>NZ_JBNNQV010000001.1:0-2495333 GCF_050286205.1 Cutibacterium sp. KBN10P07758
GTCGTCGCCGGCAGAGAACCGGATCGCTTGCCCCTTACGGCTGATAAGCAGCACGTCGTCAGCGGCGGAGCACTGCTCGGCGCCGATGAGCTCATCGTCCTCGGTACGGAAATTAACGGCGATAACGCCGGCCTGACGAGACGAGTCATAAGCCTTGAGCGCCGTCTTCTTGACCATACCCTTACGAGTGGCCAGGAGGAGGTACTCGGCGCCGTCGTAGGACCGTAGGGTCATGACTTGGGCGATCTTCTCGTCGGGCAGGAAGCTCAGCAACCCAGCGACGTGACCCCCCCTGGCGTCACGACCAGCCTCCGGCAGCTGCCATACCTTGGTGCGATACACCCGACCCATATTTGTGAAGAAGAGGATCCACTGGTGGTTCGTGGTAGTGAATAGCTGTGCCACCTCGTCGTCAGCGCGCAGGCTGGCGCCGCGAACACCCTTGCCACCGCGTTTCTGGACCCGGTACAGGTCAGTGCGGGTGCGCTTGGCGTAGCCGCCCCGGGTAATGGTGACGACGACGTCATCGTCGGGGATGAAGTCTTCCTCGGAAAAGTCCCCATCGGCGGCGATAATGCGGGTGCGACGCTCGTCACCATACTTATCGACGATCTCGGCAAGCTCGGTAGAGATGATCTCGCGCTGGCGGTCCTCGCTAGCCAGAATTGCTTTGTAATCAGCGATGAGGCGCTCGAGTTCTTCAAGTCGGTCGATGATCTTTTGACGCTCCAGGGCAGCTAGACGACGCAACTGCATATCGAGGATGGCGCGAGCCTGAATCTCGTCGATATCAAGCAGTTCCTGTAGGCCGGTGCTGGCGGCCTCAGTGTTCGGGGAGCGACGGATGAGCGCGATGACCTCGTCGAGCATATCGAGGGCCTTGACGAGAGCCCGCTGGATGTGGGCGTCTTTTTCGGCCTGAGCCAGGCGGTACTCGGTACGCCTGCGGATGACCTCCATCTGGTGGTCAATCCAGTAGCTGATGAATTGGTCCAGACGCAAGGTGCGCGGCACGTTGTCCACCAGAGCCAGCATGTTGCAGCCGAAGGTGTCCTGCAAAGCCGTGTGCTTGTACAGGTTGTTCATGACGACACGCGGCTGAGCGTCACGCTTGAGGACGATGACTAAACGCTGACCAGTACGGGCTGAGGAGTCGTCACGGATGTCGGCGATACCGTTGATGCGACCGGAGTTCACCAGGTCGGCGATCTTGGTGGCGAGGTTGTCCGGGTTGCACATATAAGGCAACTCGGTGACGACCAGGCACTGGCGTCCCTTCTTGTCCTCTTCCATGTCGATGACGGCACGCATCGTCACCGAACCGCGGCCGGTGCGGTAGGCGTCCTCGATGCCCTGCCGACCCACAATGAGGGCGCCGCCGGGGAAATCCGGACCCTTAATGCGCTCCATGCACGCCTCGAGCAGTTCCTCGTGGGAAGCATTGGGGTGAGCCAAAGACCACTGCACGGCCTCGTTGACCTCGCGCAGATTATGGGTCGGGATGTTGGTGGCCATGCCCACCGCGATACCTGAAGAACCATTGACAAGCAGGTTGGGGAACCTCGACGGCAAGACGACCGGTTCGGTCTCCTTGTTGTCATAGTTGGGCTGGAAATCGACAGTGTCCTGGTCGATGTCGCGCACCATCTCCATGGCCAGCGGCGCCATCTTGCACTCGGTGTATCGCATGGCAGCCGCACCGTCGTTGCCCTGGGACCCGAAGTTACCCTGACCCTGGACAAGCTTGTATCGCATGGCCCATGGCTGAGCCAGACGCACCAAGGTGTCGTAAATGGCCGAGTCGCCGTGAGGGTGGTACTTACCCATGACGTCACCGACGACGCGGGAGCACTTGTTCCAGCCGCGGTCGGGGCGGTAACCGCCGTCGTACATCGCGTAGATGACCCGACGGTGTACCGGTTTGAGGCCGTCGCGCACATCGGGCAGGGCACGCCCGACGATGACGCTCATCGCGTAGTCGAGGTACGCGTTCTGGATCTCGTCACGAATCTCGACCGGCTGGATTCCGACGTGACGGCCGGTCACCAATCCTTGACGGTCGGCCTGGTTCTGCTCGTCGGGCTTCTCGTCGTCAGCCATGGAGTGTCCTTTGAATAATCAGGGGATGAGGGAATGGGTGCTCAGATGTCGAGGAAGCGGACGTCCTTGGCATTGCGCTGAATGAACGATCGGCGCTGTTCGACGTCCTCACCCATGAGGATGGAGAACATCTGGTCGGCCAGCGCGGCGTCTTCAAGGGTCACCTGGAGCAGCAGACGCTTGTCGGGGTCCATGGTGGTGTCCCACAGGTCTTCGGCGTCCATCTCGCCCAGACCTTTGTACCGCTGGATCGGGTTAACTTGGGGCAGCTTCTTGCCGTGGGTCAGACCGTCTTCGCGCAGCAGGTCGCGCTCTTCGTCGGAGTAGGCGAGCTCGTGCGGGGAGTTCGTCCACCGCAGTCGGAACAGCGGGGGCTGTGCCAGGTAGACGTGGCCAGCGTCAATGACCGGACGCATGAACCGGAACAGCAGGGTCAGTAGCAGGGTGCGGATATGAGCGCCGTCAACGTCGGCGTCCGCCATGAGGATGATCTTGTGGTAACGCAGTTTGTCCAGATCGAAGTCCTCGTGGACGCCGGTTCCTAACGCGTTAATGATCGACTCAATAGTTTCCGAACCCAACGCGCGGTCGAGGCGGGCTTTTTCAACATTGAGGATCTTTCCTCGCAACGGCAGGATCGCCTGAATACGTGGATCACGGCCCTGAGAGGCCGAACCACCAGCGGAGTCGCCCTCCACAATGAAGATCTCGCACTCTTCCGGGCTGGTTGAGGAGCAGTCCTTGAGTTTGCCGGGCAGTGACGTCGACCCCAGCAGGCCTTTCCGGTTACGGGCCAGATCGCGGGCCTTGCGAGCGGCTACGCGAGCCTGGGCAGCGGCTTGTGACTTTCGGACGATGCTCTTGCCCTCATTGGGATTCTCCTCGAACCAGTCCGAGAGCTTCTCATTAAGGGCTTTTTGGACGAAAGATTTGGCCTCGGCGTTGCCGAGTTTGGTCTTTGTCTGGCCCTCGAACTGCGGCTCGGTGAGCTTGATGGAGACGACGGCTGTCAGGCCCTCGCGGATGTCGTCACCGGAAACGCGATCCTCACGCTTCTTGATGAGTCCCCAAGTCTCACCCCACCGATTAACGGTGTTGGTGAGAGCGGCACGGAAGCCTTCCTCGTGAGCTCCGCCCTCGATGGTGTTGATGGCGTTGGCGAAAGTGTGGACGCTGGTGGCGTACGAGGTGTTCCACTGCATCGCAATCTCCAAACCCATACCCTCCTCGGGACGGTGGGACTCCAAGGAGATGATGGTGGGGTTGATGACGTCGCGGGTCCCCGTGAGGAATCGGACGTAGTCCTTAAGCCCCTCCTTATAGAGGAAGTCCTCGTGAACCGGGTTGCCGTCCTCATCAGCGTGGTCGGCACGGCGGTCGGTGAGCACGATACGCAGACCCTTATTAAGGAAGGCCATTTCACGGAAACGGTTCGACAAGGTTTGGTAGTCGAAAACGATGGCATCGAAGATCTCGTCGGAGGGCTGGAAACGCACCGTGGTGCCTTCGTGATCGTCGGGGCCGAGTGCCTCAAACTGCTCCAGCGGACCGTCAGGCTCACCGAGGCTGAAGGACTGAAGCCAGTGGTAGCCGTCTCGTCGGACCTCGACGATGAAGTGGGCCGCTAGAGCATTAACAACCGAGGAGCCGACGCCGTGTAGACCACCGGAGACCTTGTAACCGCCGTTGCCGAACTTACCGCCGGCGTGCAGCTTGGTCAGTACCAAAGTGACGGTAGGGATGTGTTCGACGGGGTGCTCCTTGACGGGAATCCCTCGCCCGTTATCGGTAACCTGGCACCAGTTATCGTCGAGTAACTCAACCTGGATGGTGTCGCAATAACCGGCCATCGCCTCGTCGACGGAGTTATCGACAATCTCATAGACGCAGTGATGCAACCCGCGCTCCCCAGTAGAGCCGATATACATGCCGGGACGCTTACGAACGGCCTCCAAGCCTTCTAAGACGGTGATTTGACCGGCATCGTAGGAACCGTCGACGGCCGTCGGGGGAAGCTCTGAGTCCAGACCATCAGGATGATCGGTAGCATCAATGAGAAGGTCCTCGGGGGTGTCCCCGTCGGTCACGGACTCGGGCATCTCGGGCTGGCTCACGGGCAATGCGCTCCTGTGTCTCTATAGAGGTCACGGTGACCTCCGGGTCTGGCGTCCCCGTCGGATGTCATGAACTAGCGGGGAGCCCAACGATCCGATACTACCGCAAGCCCGCGCGGCACTGAACACCCGAACCCGCGAGATGGACGTTGAGGGGGCCTGTGAGCGATTCGACCCCCTCACCCGACTACCGGTACCGAGTGGGGGGTCACGACGTCAGCAGCGTTATGCCACCTTCCATTCAGGAGTCCCCTACCCCAGCACTTGCCAGGAATCCACGTCCTTGACCAGTCACTTTCACCTCGTCCCCGGCAGGCAACCAGACGGATTGGCCACGGCTTAATTCGCAATCGTCAGTACCGCAGTGGGCCACTAACTGGCCCTCTGTTACAAGAAGAATTCGCCCTAGTTCGGTAGCAGGAAGGTCGAGGACATCATTGTGCCCTTCAAGCCCCCAAAGCCGGAATTCCGGGAACGTAGTGTGATACACGCCGACTCCTGGAGATATTTGCTGAGCATACTCACCAACGCACGGCTCAGGAGTCATGTTGGCGTGGTCTAATAAGGCCTTGACGTCGATGTACTTGCTCGTCAGACCACCACGCAAAACATTGTCAGAATTAGCCATAATTTCCACACCAGTGCCACCAAGATAGGCGTGCATACTTCCGGCGCACAGGTGAATTTGCTGACCGGGAGCCAATCGCACCCGGTTCATCAGCAGAGCGACAAGAATGGACGGGTCTCCGGGATGGTCCTCCCACAGCTCGACGGCGGTGGTGGCTAGGCTGCGGACGTCTTCATCTGCACCGTCATTGAGGTAGGCGCGAGAGGCAGACACGACCCTTTTGACGACCGGAGTCACATCGTCGTCACCTGACAGCACTGCCGCCACGAGCGTGGCCAGGCCATCGTTTTGGCTCAGTGGTGTCAGCACCTCGTTCAGTCCATCGACTTCACCCAGACCCGATAGCAATACCAGGGACGAGGATGGATCGCGGAACCCACACAGGGCATCGAAATCAGTAAGGGCGACGATCATCTCGGGCTTGGGCCAGTCGTCACGAAAGATACGGTTGGGGGCATCAAGGGGAACCCCTGCTTCGTTCTCGGCGGCGAACCCCTTCTCGGCCTGTTCCCGTGAAGGGTGAGCCTGGATACTCAGGGCATGATTGGCAGACAGGATTTTCAGCAAAAAAGGCAGACGGTCACCGAAGGCCTCGCGGCTCCCAGCTCCCAGCTCGTCGGGGTGATGTGTCAACCACTGATCCAGAGGTGTGCCGTCCGGTAGGGCCGATGGAGCTTTGGGGTGGGCTCCCAGCCAGTACTCGGCCCACGGGGTGCCATCGGGTCTAGTCCCAAGGATGGCGGGAATGGCGTCAGCGGATCCCCAGTCGTAATGCTGGACCTGTCCTGTCAGTGCACGCATGGTTAGATTTCATCACGTTGGTTGGGCTCGAGTCACCTAGGTGAGGACAGTCCCGACGATTGTGAGTACCACGACTTCCACGACGACGCGAAGTACTTAATGGGATCAACAAGACTGACACAGTAACCAAGGAACCGACGAAAAACACTGTCTTCCTCATGACAACTCCAATTTTTGATCGATGTAGATCACACCTCGATCAAGAGGACACATCCACCGAAATTCTGCATCCTCGTCACCCCATGAGACACTCTGTACACTGCCAAAAGCCATTCGCCACAGAGGTCCTAGGTCTCACGAGTTACCACCTAGATACCTGTGACCATAACAAGGCTACGTCCACACGATTACCCCAACCTCTGCCGCGTCATAGCCTCGGCTCGTAATCCCAGGTATGCCAAGGTATTGATGGGGCAACTCTCCTCAATAGAGCGAGATCTATCGCACCTGCCGTACAATCTTACGGATTCAACCTGAGCCTAAGGCAACAGGTTTTAATGTATGACGATGAAAGGCTCGGGTAGAGGTGTCCTTCAAGGGATGACAAAAATGACAAGATGACCGACCGGGAGACGGCCCAAGAAGGAGTGCGTGCACTCTTGCGACTGTCCGTTGAGGATCCTTCGAGGGAGGGGCTTGAGGACCCGCTCGCTGACCGATTCTTGGGCTTGGTGCGACAGTCGTGAGAAAGCAGGTAATAGGGAAGAGCCTATCCGGCTCTTTGGCGAACGCCGTGTCGGCTTCAGGGCGACTCTTCACCGTCTGCATGGTTCTGGGGGTGATGAGGTCCTTCATGGAGAACCTCGGTTTAAATAGGTTCCAAGCCGTGCTGGACCAAGTATCTCATAATCATGTAAGCGTCATGACAGTTGCAGTCTACGGCGGCTTGACCGTTGACGCCTGTGTAATTGCATATTTGGACGAGATCCCTAAGACTAAACTCAGACAGGGGATTTATTATCACTTCAAATTAGAAGCTATGAAGAAGGCCACGTTGGTCGACTTCTCATCTGCAAAATCCTACGGTACCGGTGCTCTATTGCAGAGAATTGAGGCGGGGGCCAGCGCGGGGCGGCAGATGATCTGCGATTTCTGGCTGCGGGCGCTGCGTGAAGTGCTTCCAGATATCATTTTCGGCTTGTAGTTCATCTCACGGATGGATTTCAGGATCGCTCTGGCGGTTCTTCTGGGTTACGTTGTCCTGCTGGCTACCACTAACCTCATGCTACGCCGCCTCTACGCACTAAAGCGAAACGCGGTGGTCGACGACGAGCTCATCAACCGGAGTATAAGCCGCATAATCATGGAGTTCGTCTCCGTGAGGATCCTGGGTCTGGGTAGCCGAGAGCTGGCTAAGACTCGTCGTTTATGTTCCGAAAACACCAACCGCAGCGCCAAAGTAGTGGCGACTCACGAATTTTTCTTCGCCTTCTTTGCACTCCTCATAATCATAGCCAAAATTGCCACCATTGTTTTGTTTTCGTTCGGAAAGTTGAGTTTAAGCGTCGGTGGTCTCGTGGCTCTATTGCTTTATATGGACCGGGTATACAACCCAATCACGATCCTGAATGTCCTTTACGTACAGTACAAGCTCGACAGGGTATCGCTGGAACGGCTCGAGCAATTTCTTCTCTTGCCTAATGATGAGGGACTTACTGGGGGCGGCATGCCGTCTGATGCTGGGGCTTTTGCGACCGACCATCGGAGACGTTCGCGTCAACGGTATCAGCACGCGCGATCTAGACCTGAACCAGTTCTACGAATCTGTGGCGTACGTATCCCAGGATCCACCCGTATTCGATGGCACAATTCGTGAAAACCTGCTGCTGCAAGATACCCAGGACGACAAACGTGCCCTAGAGGTATTGAACACCCTTGGGCTCGGTGAATTTTTAGAACGTGGTAGAGGACTCGATAGCGAGGTCGGGGAAAGAGGTTCCATGGTATCTGGGGGTGAGCGACAGCAGCTCGCCATTGCCAGGATCCTCATTCACCCTAAGCCGCTCATCATCTTAGACGAGGCTACGTCCGCCATGGATAGCATTTCTGAGGAGCGGTCCATGGCGGTGATTCAACAGGTTGCGTCAGACAGCATCTTGATCATCGTGTCGCATAAGTTGAAGACGTTGGCAACGGCGGACGAGATCATCGTCTTGGAGTCCGGACAGCTTACTGAACGTGGCCCACTAGCAGAGTTGGTTAACGATGATGGAGTTTTCAACAGACTTTGGGAAAGGCAGTAGACCATGGACGAAGTCCAGTCATGTTGACCGTGACTACTCAGTCAACATGACTGGACTTCCACCTCATCCGTAGGTATCTCGCGGCCCTCTTCCCGGTACCGACCGAGGCCCATGCTTCCAACTGGGAGCACTTGGCCCCTCAATAACGACCCTAGTAACGGTCCCCTCCCCCAGACGACGATTGAGCTCGGCCACCAGCTGAGGCGCAATGGTGCGCAAAGACGTCGCCCACACCGTCGCCTCGGTCCGAACTGTCAGCACTGTGCCCTGGTACTTAACCGGGCGCGAATGTTCCGCATTCGTCGGACCAACCAGTTCGGGCCAGCGCGAAAGCACCAGATGTAGATTGACCTGACGACCCCATCCCTTAGATTGCACTAGATGGGTGAAAGCGTCGCCAAGGGCCATCGGATCGCGACCATCAGCCTTAGGACCGGACCATGATGGGGTACTGGGGCGACGACGACGTTTCCTCGCAGCGGAACGTCGAGGTGGCGGCAGCAAAACCTCGCCATCATCGTCATGACGCGGGGTTCCTGCCGGTTCACCACGAGCGGCTCGAGCAATAGCCAGGGCAACGTCGACACCCTCGTCATCATGATCAGCCGCCAGGCGACGATCTTCCTCGGTCGGACCTTCGTCAAGGCCGTCAGTCATCGTTATTCCCCTCATAGGCCAGCACCTGACCACCCCCGACGTCGAACCTCTCCCCGCGCAGAATCTCGGGAACATCCGAGGCTACCGCGGCCGTCACTAGCACCTGATCAGCCTGCACTACCGACGATGCCAGTCGGTCTCGACGCGTCGCGTCAAGCTCAGCGAAAACATCATCAAGCACGAGAACGGGTTCAATACCGTCATCACGCAGAAGCTGGAAAGACCCCAATCTCAAAGCCAGAGCCAACGACCATGATTCGCCGTGGGAGGCATACCCTTTAGCCGGCATTTCTCCGATATGCAAGATGATGTCGTCACGTTGCGGGCCGACGAGGGTAACGCCCCGGATGAGCTCGTCAGCACGTCGTTTCGCCAAAGTGTCCAGAAATCGGTTTGCGAGCTCCTTGCGGTCGATCGGTGTGGAACTCTCCCTTTCTTGCGGAGGCGACCACAGACCCTCAAGATCGATCGTGGACTTATACGACGCAGTGGTGAGGTCATTCACTGGGGCAATCTCGCGGTAGGCGGCCGAAGTCAACGGCATGACAGCCGACAGAGTATCGAGCCGAGCCGAAAGTAGTTCAGCACCGATGGTAGCCAGCTCGTTGTCCCAGATGTCCATCGTCGCACCGATCTCAGCTCCCGCCGATCGCCCCTTTCCGGACAGGGATTTGAGTAAGGCGTTGCGCTGCTTGAGGACCCGCTCGTAATCAGACTTCACCGCGGCCATCCTGGGCCACCGCGTCACCACTAGGCCATCGAGGAACGCTCGACGATCCGACGGATCACCGCGCACCACTGCCAGGTCATTAGGCGAAAACACCACAGTCCTCAACACCCCGAGAATGTCCCGCGGACGGGTTAACGGAGCTCGATTAATACGCGCCCGATTGGCACGTCGCGCATTAATCTCGACCTCCAGCAGCAAGCTGCGGGCGTCGTCGGTCCCGGCACGGACCCGGCCTCGTACGACCGCCTGGTCGGCTCCCAGCCTCACCAGCGGGGTGTCATTGCTGACGCGATGCGACGACAACGTTGAAAGGTATTCCACCGCCTCAACGAGGTTCGTCTTCCCTTGGCCATTAGAGCCAATGAAGGTCGTCGCCCCTGCGGCCATGGGGACATCGGCACGGACATAGGAACGGAAATCAACCAGTTCGAGGCGCTCAACGAACATCCGGACCCCCTCCGACCACATTCAGGCCGTCCGAGCCAGGTTACCGGACAGACATGTTCACAGCCACGGTCTGCCATGTAGGACGGTGCATCCAGGTGGCAGCAACGGGTCATCCCCACTGCGAATAGCGTCAATAACGGCTTCCGGCTCGGCTAATGGGCCAACCTCATCCCCTCCCCAGGTCGACGCGCAGCCCTGTCCGGTACCGACGAGATGGAATGTCGGCTCACCATTGACCACCGGCCCAGTGACAACGACGAGGCTACCGTCAACGACGGCCGCCAAGTCCGCGTCAAGAACCCGCAAAAGATCTTCCGAACCATGGTCGCAGGCATCACAAGCGCAATCCGGGATGATGTCGAAGGGATCGGCATCCGAGGTGGCGGACAGCCCGACAAAAGGAACCTGGTCAAAAGTCACCACCGACACGTACAGAGGCAACGTGTCGCTGTGAGGGCTTGACCACCGCTGCTGCAACCGGCCCCGACCTTTGGCCATGGTGTCGACGTCAACGTCACACAGTTTCGCAAGAACCGTCTGCCACGCCTGCAAGCGCAGCATGAGGACGTGGTACCTCTCAGGGTCAGTGACCCTGCTGTACTCCTCCTCGGCAGCAACGGAATGATCAGCGTGCGGATTCGACCAGGAAGGCGCACCGAGGGCATCGAAGACGCGGTTAACCCCAGTCCTGACGTCAGCGATGGTTGTCATGGGACCAGTGTGGCAATCCCCCTAGCAAGGCCATTTGGCACCCCATGGCACTTGCCTATCAAGGGCAGTGCTATAGCCCAATACAAGTATGCTTTATGGGGCTATCGAGCAAGACTCTTCGTGACGCGAAGCTACCTCAGGAGGGCAATCTCATCAGCATGATGACGTGACGGTAATCCGTCTCCGGCTTGCCGTCGAAGTCATTGAGACCAGTCACCAGGCAAGGCTTGCCAGGAGCGGTGAAAGAGAAGTGGACGTAGGGGGTATCCAGGGCACCAAGGGCGTCAGACAGATAATGCGGGTTGAACCCTGCCGCGGTAATAGTGGGCTCCCCGTCAACGTGGTTTGTAACAACAGCCTCAATGGCCTCAGAAGCTTGAGCCTGGTCGCCCGTGGCCGCTGACAAGGCGACCGAGTCGTCATTAATGACCATCCGCAGCGGAGTGTTGCGCTCAGCAACGAGGGAAACGCGACGCACCGAGTTGATGAGCTCATCGGTACGAGCCCGCACCGAACGAGTGGCCTTGATGTCCATGAGGTGACGCACTTTAGGGAATTCCCCACTTAGCAAGCGAGTGGTCATGCGACGCACACCGTTGGCCCCGTCACCTTCAAAACCGACAAGACCTTCACCACTGTCGCCCGAAGAAAGGTTCATGGTGACGTGCTCGCCAGAGGTCATCGAGCGCGCGGTTTCATTGATGACCTTAGCCGGCACCAAAGCAGTAGCCTCAGCGTCGGTGGCGCTGGGATTCCAGGTGATTTCCTTGAGAGCCATCCGGTAACGGTCTGTAGCCAGCAGCGAGAGGGTCTCCCCGTTGATTTCGACGCGCACACCCGTAAAGACCGGCAATAGCTCATCACGACCAGCAGCCACGACGACCTGAGCGACAGCCCTGGAGAAAACACTGGCGTCAACAGTGCCCGTTGCTGCAGGCATTTGCGGCAGATCAGGATACTCATCAACAGGTAGGGCCTGAAGGGTAAAGCGAGCAGATCCGCACACCAGATCCATCTTGGCGGGGTCCGTCGTGATCTGAACCGGCTTGTTAGGCAAGCTACGAGCAATATCAGCAAGCAGCTTGCCAGAGACAAGAGATTCCCCCGGCTCGTCAACCTGAGCGGAAAGGGTAATTTGTGCGCTGGTCTCATTGTCGGAGGCCGACATCACCACCGAGTCGCCCTCAGCTCGCACGAGCAGTCCAGCCAAAATCGGCACTGTCGGCCGGTTCGGCAGACTGCGAGCAGCCCAGGCGACAGCTTCGGCCATGACATCGCGTTCCAGACGGATTTCCACTGCGTCCCCTTGATTTGGCGTCTCGCACTCCATGGTGCCTGCATGCTGATCATATCCATGCTTGCCGACCGTTGGCACGCCCATGGTGATGTCGACGTCAAGAGTTCTCTTGGTAGTGGATCTTCTTCCCGTGTTAGAGCGGTGTGCGGCAGCGAGGCCTTGTCCCCAAATCCACACCCACAGACTTGTGAGAGATGGAGATGTATGTCTTTTCTTCGTACTCGTAACCCCTGTGGAACTTGTGGATAACTGCCAAACTCCCTTGTCAGCAACGTTTTGTGGCAGTGGACGACGACGTGGACTAGATGTGCGTGCTGGTGGGGTGGCTGTGGATATAGGAAGTTGTCCCACCGTTATCCCCTGGCTGTCCACTGGTTTTCCACATATGGGTGTGGGGATAGGTGTCACGGGGCGGGCTTGTGCCTAGCTCAACGACACAGGTATAGCTGTCACCGTAGGCTGCGGTTCAGCTCAGTACTGCTTGATGCGGTTGGTGATCTCAGAGACCTGATTGAAGATCTGACGCTGCTCCCCCATGAGGGCGCGAATCTTGCGGTCAGCATGCATGACGGTGGTGTGGTCCTTGCCGCCAAACTCGGCGCCGATCTTGGGCAACGAGAGGTCAGTGAGCTCGCGGCACAGGTACATCGCAATTTGTCGGGCTGTGACAAGGGTCTGAGCGCGGGAGGTGCCTAAAAGATCGTCCGCAGAGATGTCGAAGTAGTCGGCGGTCTCCGCGATAATGCGCTCTGGTGTCACCGGGGTCTCGCGACCTTCCGGGATGAGGTCCTTGAGGACGACTTCAGCCAGAGAGATATCCACCGGTTGCTGATTGAGGCTGGCAAAAGCCGTCACCCGGATGAGGGCTCCCTCGAGCTCACGGATATTGGTTTGGATACGGCTAGCGATGAACTCCAGCACGTCCGGCTCGACGGTGATCTTCTCGGCCGCAACCTTGCGCCGCAGGATGGCGATGCGAGTCTCTAGATCTGGAGGCTGGATGTCAGTAAGCAGACCCCATTCAAACCGGCTGCGCAGACGCGGCTCAAGGGCCTCCAACAGCTTAGGCGGCCGGTCAGAGGTCATGACGATCTGCTTCTGGGCGTTGTGAAGAGTATTGAAGGTGTGGAAGAACTCTTCCTGGGTTTGGATCTTCGACTGCAAAAACTGGATGTCGTCAACTAGCAGGACGTCAACATCGCGGTAAGAGCGACGGAACTCCGTGGTGCGGTTGGTGCCGATGGCGTTGATGAAGTCGTTGGTGAGTTCCTCGGTAGAGACGTACTTCACTTTGACGTTGTCGTAATACGACATGACGTAACGCCCGATGGCATGCAGCAGGTGGGTTTTCCCTAGCCCAGAGCCGCCATAGATAAGCAGCGGGTTGTACGACTTTCCAGGGGCCTCGGCAACCGCGACTGCGGCGGCGTGAGCAAACCGATTAGATGCACCGATGACGAAGGAATCGAAGGTGTACTTCGGGTTGAGTCGGTTGCCTTCGTCATCGTCGATAGTGGTGGTGGGCCGAGCAGAGGGTTTAGTGACTCCGACGGTGACCTTGGGGACGAACTGGGCAGGTGGAACCTCTTCTTCCTCGTCCTCATGGTCAGGAGCACCAAGAGCCAATTCCAGATCGGGATCGATGGTGATGGCTAGGTGGATGGCTTTGTGAAAATGGTCAGAGAGGAGTTCTTCTAGTTCGTAACGCATCTTTGATTCAAGACGGTCACGGGCAAATTCGTTGGGAACGGCAACCATCGCCGTAGAAGAGTGCATCGTCACCGGGGTAGTGTTGGATAACCACGCGCGATTAGGTTTCGAAACCTTCGTAAGGATGTTGGTCCAAGCTTCATTGAGGGCCTCAGTGGGATCATTATCAGCCGACTGTGAACTCATCGGCGGGGGCAATACAGCATCCGGATGGATCGGCGCGGGACGAGGGTGGTCGGCGTCGCCGAACGGTGTGTCGGACATTCCACCACCTGTTCTCTAGAAGTTGTCGAGAGTTGTCCACACAGTTTTCCACAGTCGGTGTGACAAGCTACCCACGATGTACCACTCCCCTGAACGCTAGTGAGTCCTTGGCTCATCCGCAACCGGTTTGAGTGGCTTGCCAAGCGGGTCAAATGACTACACAAATGTGGTTTCATGGGTGTCACTTGATGGTCTGGCGGCGCAGGGTCATCAGTTTGCCGATAGCGACTCCGACAACGTAGAGTTGTTAAGTCGCTGTCTTCAGCGTCTACTTCCCCTGCGCCCATCCGGGCGCCCCGGAGGGACCGGCTCGCGTCGATCCCCCGGGTGATCCCCAAGACACAAGGGAGAACATCCCCGTGAAGCGCACTTTCCAGCCCAGCAATCGTCGTCGTGCCCGTAACCACGGCTTCCGTTCCCGCATGAGCACTCGCGCTGGTCGCAGCATCCTCGCTGCTCGCCGCCGCAAGGGTCGCGTCAACCTGTCGGCCTGAGTTTTTATGCTGCCTGCCCGGTCGCGGATGCACCGTCCCGGTGACTATCGTGCCGCGGTCCGCGGAGGCGTCAGGTCGGGTCGTCCTACTCTTGTCGTTCACGCCGGACGACACGCGCAATTCAGGTTCGACTCAGCTGATAAGACCGAGTTATCCACAGCACCTGTGGGTAACTGTGGTTCTGGTGAACCATTAGTGTCAACGACGACTTCCCGATCTGACCTTGACGTTACGCCGCGGGTCGGTTTTGTCGTGTCCAAGACCGTGGGCAATGCCGTGACACGTAATCGGGTCAAACGTCGACTGCGTCACCTCTGCCGTCCTCTCGTGGATGAGCTCGAGGATGGCACCGTGGTCGTCGTGCGAGCTCTACCGGCTGCAGCGACCCAACCTGATCGGGTTGCCAAGGATCTCGACGGGGCATGGCACCAGGCATTGCGGAAACTGCGATGATAGCTGCGGCGATTCCCTCACGGCACCCGAACGACGACGGTGGCGTATGGGCAACGGTGCGGCGTTTTCGTCCCCTTACCTGGCTAGCTATTGGATTTGTCAAAGGGTGGCGAGCCCTCATCTCGCCGCTCTACGGGGATGTCTGTAAGTACCAACCCAGTTGTTCGACGTACGGCCTGCGGGCGTTACAGGTGCACGGGGTCTTTCGCGCGACGCCGATGATCATCTGGCGGATTCTGCGATGTAATCCATGGTCCCACGGTGGGTACGACCCAGTGCCGGGCACCCCCGAGGCAAGGCAATGGCGTGAACTCCATCCGGAAACTGCGCGCTCAAAGAATGAACCGATTCACGATCTGACGGACGATAATCCCAGGGATCACGAACCGGCCCTACGAAAATCCATCCCCGGATACACCGATCCGGGGAGTACCCACACGGGTACCCCTTCCCACACCCGAGGTGAGAACTGATGCTCAACCCGCTGGTCATACTTAGCCTGGGCGGCGCCCTGCACACGATGGGTCACGCCATCATGGTGCCGTTGTACTGGGCAGTGTCCGGCCTGCTCGTCCTCTTCCATTACCTGTGGTCGCCGCTGTTCGGCCGCGACTCCGGTATCTCGTGGACGTTAGCCATCGTCTGTCTGACGATTTTCATTCGTTTGCTGCTGGTGCCGTTGTTCGTTAAGCAGATCAACTCTGCGCGATCGATGCAGCTTATCCAGCCGAAGATGAAAGCCATCCAGGAAAAGTACGGCGACGACAGGGAACGTGCCGGCCAGGAGATGATGAACCTCTACCGCGAGGAAGGGGTCAACCCGGCGGCGTCCTGTCTGCCTGTGTTGTTGCAGATGCCAATCTTTCTAGCGTTGTTTCGTGTGCTGGACGGCGCTTCCCGTGGTATCCCCCGAGGTCACTTCTTCGCTAAAAACCCTGGCCTGATGGAATCCCTGCAACATGCCAAGTTCTTTGGCGCTGAGTTGGCTGGTCGGTTCCTCCCCATGAACAACGGATTCGGTGGCACCCAGGTCGTCGCTCTTGTTCTCATCATCATCATGGTGGCGACGCTGTTCTACACCCAGCTTCAGCTGATGCGGAAGAACATGCCTCCGGAATCGCTAACCGGCCCCATGGCCCAGCAGCAAAAGATGATGATCTACCTCTTCCCACTGATGTACCTGTTCAGTGGTGTGAGCTTCCCGATCGGCGTCATGCTCTACTGGTGTACCTCGAACCTATGGACGCTAGGCCAGCAGGAAATCCTTATCCGTAACAACCCGACACCAAATACCCCGGCCTACATCGATTGGCGCGAGCGCATGATCGCCAAAGGCAAGGATCCCGACGAAATCGAGCGTGCTCGTCGCGAGAAGCGGCGTCGCAAAGTTGTTGCCCCCACCCCGGTAGCCACTATCGAAGATAGTGAGAAGCCGATGGTGGCCCGCCAAGGAGTGACCCGTCAAACGGTCCGCAAGGATGCCAGTGGTGGTCGTCAGGTGGTCCGTCGCCAGCAGCCTGCTAAACAGACGCGAGCCCAACGTAAGAAGTAAAGACCCCTGGGGCCTGTCCCGAACCATGAGTTGATCTTTTGAGAGGTAACAGATGAGCGAAAGCAGCGAGCGCAGTGAGGAGCTCGACGTCGATCAAGTCGAGGATTGCTGCAACCTCGATCCTGAGGAGATTGAGGCTGACGACGTCGAGTCGGAAGATTCCGATGACAATGACAGCGACGGCGCTGAAAACGATGACGAGGAGACCGGCGACCCTCTAGATGAGGAGGGTGACATCGCAGCCGATTACCTTGAGGAACTCCTCGACATCGCAGACCTAGACGGCGACATCGATACCTATGTGGAAAGTGGCCGAGCCCACGTTTCCATCGTCACGGATTCGCAGACCCTAGTTGGCAAAGATGGCAAGGTTCTGGAGGCTTTGCAAGAGTTGTCGCGGCTGGCCGTTATGACTGAGGTCGGGCACCGTTCCCGCCTCATGCTTGACATCGCCGGGTATCGGGAGTCACGTCGCAAGGATCTCGTGGTCTTGGCGACCGAGGCGATTCAATCGGTTAAAGAGACCGGCGAACCGGCTCATCTTGCCCCGATGAATCCCTTCGAACGCAAGATCGTCCATGATGCGGTCGCCGCAGCTGGGCTCGTCAGTGAATCTGAGGGTGTCGAGCCTAAGCGCCATGTGGTTATCACCCAGGAGCAGTGATGAGTGATTGAGGAGGGCCCGGTGAGTAACCGGGCCCTCCTCTTTGTGCCAGTCTTCTTCGCGTCTGGTGTTAGCTGTCCCCGTCCGTATGCCCAACGGATGGCGACCGCAAGGTGTGTTGAGAAGTGGCAAAGTTGGGCTGACAACGTCGTTAGACGTGAGGCGGTTTTCGTTGGAGACGAGATAATCACGGCGTTATAGTTTGAAGAGTGCCGATCTCTGCTCGCTCTATTTCCGTCTCCACGATGCTTGAGTTCATTGCGGCTCGAGGGTCAGCCTCCTTCCTGCAGACCCCCGCATGGGCACGGGTGAAGTCAGAATGGCGGGGTGAACGAGTAGGTTTCTATGACGGTGACGAGCTCACCGGCGTTGGACTGATCCTCTACCGAAAGCTTCCCAAACTGCCCCGTTACTTGGCTTATCTGCCGGAGGGGCCGGTTCTCGACTGGTCTCGCGACGATATAGCCGAGCACTTCGACGCGCTGGTGACCCACGTCAAGAAGCGTCAAGCTTTCGCGGTACGTATCGGACCGGCCGTCGTGCACCGTATATGGGGAACCAAAACCATCAAAACCGCTATTGCTGACGACAACATCACCTCGTTAACCGAGGTTGAGCCGGACATCGTAACTCCCGAAGGGGAACACGTCGTGTCGGTACTCAAGCAGGGCGGATGGATCACTGACGAAACCGGTCACGGGTTTGCTGCTGGTCAGCCGCAGTTCAACTTTCAGCTTTCGTTGCGCCACGAGGACGGCACTCAGAAATCCGAGGACGAGCTCCTCAAGGGCATGAATCAGCTGTGGCGGCGCAATATCAAAAAAGCTGCCAAATTTGGCGTTGAAGTGAAACTTGGCACCCGTGACGACCTGGCGCGTTTCCATAAGGTCTACCTGGAGACTGCTGAGCGCGACGGATTTACCGGTCGCCCGCTGGAATATTTCGAGCATATGTGGGATGTTCTCAATGCTGAGGAAGAAGGCCGTATGAAGGTCTTTCTCGCTGAACACGAAGGCGACGTTGTTGCTGCAACTACCTTTGTTACCGTCGGTGAGCACGCCTGGTATTCCTATGGCGCATCGACCACGGCCAAGCGGGAAGTGCGTGGCTCAAACGCCATCCAGTGGGCCATGATTCGCACCGCCAATGAGGCTAGATGTGCGGTTTACGACATGCGTGGCATCGTCGCTGGCGTGGGTGCTAACGACCCCGAGATTGGCCTCATCCAGTTTAAGGTTGGTAGCGGTGGCCAGGCAGTGGCCATCCCGGGTGAGTGGGATAAGCCCATCAACCCGATCCTCTATAAGGCTTTTGACCTCTACATGAAACGACGCTGACATGCTTAAACTCACTATCGACGCTCAACGGTGGCGCAACCACCTGACGGCCTTTGCGAAGTCCTGCCCCGGAATCGTGCCAGTTACGAAGGGGAACGGATACGGCTTCGGGCATGAGTTGCTGGTTCAGGAGTCCCAACGACTAGGAATCGACATTCTTGCCGTCGGGGTAGCCCAAGAGGTGGCGTCGGTCCGTCAGTACGGTTGGGACAAAGATGTCATCGTCCTTAATCCGTGGCGCCCTGGCGACGAAGTAGCCGCCGGCCTGTTGAATGATCCCAAGGTCATTACGACGATTTCGCGGCGTGAGGACATTGCTGCGTTGCGTGACCTCGCGCCGAGCGCGTCGATTTTGGTCGAAGTCGAGACGTCGATGCATCGACATGGTGTTCCGGCCGACGAGGTGGCGGCTTTAGATCTCGACGGTTTTGACCTGCGAGGCTGGACTATCCACTTGCCGTCGGGGGCATCTCTGGACGAGGGCCGTGAGATGGCTCGGATTGTTAAGCAACATCCGCTGGCTTCACGAGGTATCTGGTTTTCCCATCTCAGCTGTGACGATTACATCGCGTTATCGAAAAAACTGGATGTTCCAGTGCGGATGAGGGTCGGTACTCGCCTGTGGTTGGGTGATGCCAATGCTTACCGTGTAACAGGGACTGTCCTTGACGTCCGCTGGCTACCGAAGCGGACTCCAGTGGGTTATCACCGTGTCAAGACTCATGCGGACGGATACATCGTTGTAGTGTCTGGAGGAACTGCGCACGGGGTCGCGTTATCTGCACCGATCTCAGCTCGGTCCCTACGCCAGTGGTTGATTCCTGGGGCCGAGGCCCTGCAGCAAATGGTGGGACGGGTTATTAGCCCGTTTACTATCGCGGGGAAGAAGGCAGTATTCGCTGAACCACCGCATATGCATTCGTCTTTGGTTTTCGTGGGTGGACCTGGGGAACCAACTCACGTTGGCGACGAAGTGCCGGTGAATGTACGCATGACAACGGCGACCTTTGACGAGATTTCGCTGGTGTGAAGTTGGAAAATGAGGTGGCTGTCGAGCCTTGTGACGGTTTCGAGGGCCCGATATGTTTCTTCCCCGTGATTGTGTGTCTTATCCCTGTGTTTGTCTGTCAGTAGGGCTGGCGGGCAGGAGTGTAAGCCTGTGACTGTGTGTCTCCTACCCCTATGTTTGCCTTCTCCCGCTGTTGGGTGAGTTGCCTCGAGGATGAGATGTGTTGGGCAAGTGTGGTTTCGGAGCTGTGTCACGGTTGAACGGGAGGATATAGATATTGGACTATATGTCGACAAAACGAGAAATCGATGAAGATGTGTTTCACGTGGAACGTGAAGTTGGGGCTGACCGGGTCATGTGAAAGTTCGGTCTGACAGGGCCTGAAGCATGTGGGTACATGGTGTGAAGGGTCGGTAATGAGGTTGTTTCGTAGACTAGGGATGTCCGTCGCTGTGAATTTCTGTGCTGGCGGAGGCGGGTAGAGTTGGCGAAATCCTGTGTGTACGCAAGTACTGTTAACGTTTGAGATTGTTGAGCTCGCACGTTGTGTGAGTGCGGCGACGTGATATCGGACGTGATAACGGCGACGTGATAATGATTGCTCGTGGCGCGGGAGCTGTTGTATTCCTGTGACGTCAAAGGACGTGTGTGATGTCAAGGCATATGACGGTGTGCCGTTGAGAATCATCAGCAAATCCCAGTAGAGACTGCCCTTAGACCCGTTGATTCGTGTGAGCTAACTCGTTGAACCTCCGCCAGCTTTACCCACCGACCCTACTGAGCCGCCACAGTGAAAGCACTCCAGTGGTCGGTGGTGGACAGCTCATGGTTACCAAGAACGCTTCTCATGAGGAGTCATCCTGTGAACTGGTGCGCCGTGGCTGAGGATCGGGCTGGAGTAGTGGTGCTCTTGTATGGAACCTGGTCAGCGATCAGTTAATCGGATTAGGTCAGTGAAGGTAGTCCCCCAACGCGATGCGAAGAATGTCGTCGTGGTCGAGTTGAGCTAGCGAGGAAGTTGAGTCTTCTTCACTCATATTAGACGGGCAGCGTTGCTGAGAGCGCGAGGAAGCGAACCCAGTTCTCAGCCATGTCGCGAGATCGATGGAGTCTCGCCGCAGAACTACGTTGCTGAAATTCCCGTGTGTACAACTAGTTGAATACCGGTGGTATCTCGATGGTGGACGGTACTTCCTGGATGAGGCGATAATCCCTAAATCTATGGACTGCGTTTGACCTCTCTTGTCGAGGGTCATGTCTCCTCCCGTGGATCCGCATTCTGTGTCTTGAGTTCGTATGTTCTTGGGGTTCGCATGGTTCAAACTGGAGCTAGGCAACAGCCGTGGCAAGTCAGGGCTGGCGGGGCTATCGGGAAATTGCCAACCAGGTGACGCCTGGTGCGACTCCTGACCAGACTTCTACGGATCACGCTAACGGTCTTCTGTCGTTCGTCGTCGATAGTGACGTCTTGTTGCACGCCTACCTCAAGATGACGGACATGTTGGACGGGCGCCGATGTTCGGCGCTGGACTCGTGCGGTTGATGTTCAGCTGACTTGAACTTCCAGATGGACGCTGTTGTGATCACGGTGCTGAGTTCGGGAAAAGATCTCTCGGCGTTCTGGTTGTTGTGAATCGACTGGTGCGTTGGTAAGGCAATGCCTGCATTGGTCGGTCGTGGGAAAGTGAGCATGGTCAGGCTGTGATGGTTGGTGCGTCGAGAAGGCGCGAGCGTGCCGCCCAGGTGCTCGTGGTAAGGGACTGTTGAGATGAATGCCGGGCTGTTTCGAGTTGAGCTCAAGCTAGTGGTTCGAGCCTATCCGCTGTGTAAGCCGGGAGACGCCCCTTAATTTCACGCGCCTGTGCCCCGATATGGCCTGTCTGCTGTATGGTTCGGAAGACGTGTGTGGGGCTGACTAGCTGCTGTAGTTCTGGTGAATACACGTAGGAAAGGCGGAGTGAGGCGCCAAGCATGGCAGGATGTTCGGTATGACCTTGGTGAGTGACGATGCTATTGCCGACAGGCTGTATCGGGATAATTATAAAACGATTCGGCAATATGTCGATATATTGGTATCACGCGGGGTCGATTGGGGTCTAATTGGCCCTCGGGAGATTGGCCGACTGTGGGAGCGTCACATCCTGAACAGTATTGCTCTTGAGAGTTTGATACCTGAGGGTTGCCGCGTAGCCGACGTTGGAAGCGGAGCCGGATTGCCGGGTATTCCTTTAGCTATCCTGCGACCTGACCTCGAGATGACCCTCATTGAGCCGATGCTGCGCCGTTCGAATTTTCTGACTGAAGCACTTGACGAGTTGGGCTTGGACGATAGGGTGACCGTCGTCCGTGGCCGAGCCGAGGATGCTGATCTGCACGTTGATGTCGTTGTATCACGTGCCGTGGCAAAGTTAGCTACGTTGATTAACTGGACGGCAGATCTGATCGTGGAGTCGGGCAGTCTTCTGGCTCTGAAGGGGCAATCGGCTGATGACGAGGTCGTCAAGGCGAAGAAAGAGCTTTCAAAGCGACGTCTGTCTGCTGAAGTACTGCTGATCCGAGCTGATCCGGCCGCCGACGTGACGCGCGCAGTTCGAGTACGTCGTGCGGGTAAGTAAAAATGTGAGATGTTGCTGTAGGCGCTAGGTCAAATCGCTTGCATCATGGTCTCGGTGATGGTTCCGGACGGAGCTTGCAGCATGTCGTCGAAGTAAGTGACCGAGGCGGCATCAACGCATGTTGAACATGAATATCGGCCGGGCGTGGTGTCCAAGGCGAGGTGCATCGACGTCTGTAAGGCCGAAACTTGGTGAACCCGCTGGTGATACCGATCGATAAGTCGGATATTGGCCCCGGCGTTTGTGATAGATGATGTCAATGCTGTAGTCGTTGCTTGTGAGTTGAGGTCCCGGCGAGTGGTGCGGCTACCATCAACACGCGGGCAGGGCACCAGCAAGGATGGCGGCAGGTGATCGTAGCGACACCAGCGGTGTGCGTGAGCTTGGGTGAGCTAGGACGAGCGTCCGTACCGATCATATGGGTACGGACGCTCGTCGAAGGCATGGCACTTGGATGACAGACCGCGCGTAGGAGAATGTGGTGTTTCACGTGAAACAGCGTGGTACGTCTCGCCAGTTCAGCACTGCGGGATAAGAGTTTTACGATGTCCAAGAACTGCGCGGGATGACAGGCAACAGACGCGTCATCAGTGGAAGCCTGAGCGAAAGAACAGCAAGACATCAGTTCCTAGCGTGGGACGACACACCGCCGTGTGTACCTTCGAGCAGACATACGGAGTGATCTGGCCATTACATCCAGGCGAAGGTGTGCTGATAGGTTGCCGGTTACGTATATAGCAGCCCGTCGGTTGGCGTGCTCAAGCTAGCAATTGACCTGAACTGGTGGCCCGACTGGCGGCGTCGCGGTTTTAAGTGAAGCATCCGAGTTCGAACGTCTTGCTCGTCCGGTCGCAGGACAGGGGGTAACGATCTGCAACTAGGTAAGGACGTGCAATTGGCATGATGCGCGGAGTGAGCTGATCATGGGAGGCTTAGCATGTCTGAGCTGACGACGAACCCCGGTCAAGAGCAAGACACGACCCCGCCTCCAATGGTGTTCAACCCGACCCCGAGGCAATGGGGCTTCACCCGGTCATGCGTTCAGTTATACGGTCGTAGGATGTCGACGGCTCGGTGCAGCAGCCTTGGTTGAAGCAGGGGCCGAATGTCATACTATCATGATTAAATCGGCGGTATGGTCGGTCGAGTTGAGGTGAATTCACCGAAATATCGTCCAAGAATTGTGTCCAACACGTTCGGTCAACGCGTTAGCGGCCTGGTGACAGAGCTCGTGGAGGAGCTAGGCGCGTAGGTGGATACCAGGAGCCGTAACATGCTTCTACTGAACTGGTTGGACAGACGAGGCCAAGATGTGACCCGTTTCCCCTTTGTGGGTGCGTGCGGTTGGCGACGCCGTGAACACGCTTGGTGACTGACGTGAGCTCCAGACTAAAGACTCGTGTGGGATTGGTGTGGGACCAGTCGCATGAAGCGGTCACGCGCGCTTGATGCTGCTGCCTGCCCACGAGCTATTTCAGCGGGCCAGCCCGGCCGGTATGTTGGCTGCAGGTAACCGTAGGACTGGGGCTTAACGGGGCGGCTGTGTTTCGTTTTGACTCAGGCACGTGGATAATGGCGTGGCGGTTCTATGAACGTGACGTTGATGGCTGCAACGTTGTGTCGATGAACGGAGGATCAGCGCGCAGGTATGGAAATCTGGGCTGTCCACCGGTGGGAAGCGGTTATCCACAGGCTACTGCTATCAACATAGGTAGTTATCCACAGCTGCCGGATGACTCTGGCGCTGAAGGATGTGGCCGGTAAAGTGACCGAGTGTCAGTGTTTCACGTGAAACGTCACTCCGCTCGCGACTGAAAGGATGCGCATGACCAACGAGGTCCCCATCTATGACGGAGCGCCCAAGCGCGCGGCATTCGATAGTCCCGATGTGCTCGAGGTCGCGGAATCTTCTGCCGATAGTATCGATGGCCCGGCGGCACCAACCGTGCCCTTGACTCTCCCACGTCCAGCGTCGCCGAGAACTGTTGTGGTGGCCAATCAGAAGGGCGGCGTTGGCAAGACGACTACTGCAATTAACTTCGCGGTTGCGCTGGCTATGAGTGGACTCAAGGTGCTCGTAATTGATACCGATCCACAGGGTAATGCTTCGACGGCGCTTGGGATCGACCACGAAGCGGGAACGCCAGGAACGTACGAAGTTCTCCTAGATGAGGAGGACATTGGTCTTGTCGCAAAGCCAAGCCCGGAAGCTCCGGGTCTTGAAGTGGTCCCAGCCACGATCGACCTTTCCGGCGCTGAGCTTCAACTTGTAGACGTGAAGGGGCGTGAACGCCGCCTGCGGAAGGCGTTGCGGAAGTATTTGAAGAATCATGACGTGGACTACGTGATTCTCGACTGTCCCCCATCACTTGGGCTTTTGACCCTCAACGCGCTGGTGGCTGCCGACGAAGTGTTGTTGCCAATTCAATGTGAGTACTATGCCCTTGAAGGCGTCACGCAGCTGATGCGAACGATCGAAGCGGTTCGGCATGCGATGAATAAAGAGCTCCGTCTGGGATCGATCCTCATGACAATGTTCGATGGTCGAACACGCCTCTCTACCCAAGTGGATGAAGAGGTTCGTACCCACTTCGCACGTGAAACGATGTCAACGCGCATACCGCGGTCTGTCCGAGTTTCGGAAGCACCGAGCTATAGCCGTAGCGTTTTGACTTACGAGCCGACATCAGCGGGGGCAGTTGCGTATCGCGAAGCTGCTGCTGAGTTTGCAAAGCGGCACGCGTGCGATGAGCACAGTACAAACACCAGCGGTGTGAAGCACCCCGATGCTTCTGACACTAAGAAGGGATGACAGTGGCAGCCAAGCACAGCGGTTTAGGGCGGGGTTTCGGAGAGTTGTTTCAACGCACGGATCTCGATGATGATGACGAAGAGCGCGTTGATGACGCTAGTACTGACGGCGACGCGATAAACGAACGTGTTGGAGGCTCTCGGCTCGAGCTCATCTCCGTGGATGAGATCTCTCCGAACGCGCGCCAACCGCGTAAAATGTTTAACGAGGAAGAACTGACCGAACTCTCTGAGTCTATCCGGGCGGTCGGAGTTCTGCAGCCTGTAGTTGTGACCCCAGCCGACAACGGCTACGAACTCGTTATGGGTGAGCGTCGGTGGCGTGCTGCTCGCAAGGCCGGCCTCGCAACGGTTCCTGCGATCGTGCGCACCACGGCGAGCGAGGACATGCTGCGAGATGCGTTACTTGAGAACCTCCATCGCGTGCAGTTAAATCCTCTTGAAGAAGCAGCCGCTTATGAGCAGATGCTCAACGATTTTGGATGCACTCAGGATGAGCTCTCTGAGAAGATCCAGCGTTCCCGGTCACAGATTGCGAACACCATCCGGTTGCTCAAACTTAGCGCGGACGTGCAGAAACGACTTCTTGATGGTGAGATCACCGCTGGTCACGCTAGATGCCTTTTGGCGATTGATAATCCTGAGGTACAAGTCGGCACAGCGAATCGCGTCGTAGACGAAGGTTTATCTGTACGCGCGACTGAAGAGCTGGTTCGTCAGACTTTGGACGATACGACAGAGGTTAAGCCGCATCAGCGGAAAAAACCCGGTCGGGATACTGAGGCCGTGAAGCTGGGAGAACAGCTATCTCAGCGGTTCCGTACCGCAGTCAAAGTGCGGCGCCGTAATGGGAGAGGCACCATAACCTTCCCATTCAATGATAATGAAGAGCTAGAGCGACTTATCGACATATTTTCTGACTGATGAGGTAAGACACTGAACGCGTTCGGCCACGGAAGAGAGCGTGGCCAAAGGCGTCACGCCGAACCCTGGTCGCGGTCGGACCGATGTTGCTCGCAATGGATACGTGCGTTAAGGACGGGAGTAGCTCGCAGCGGTCGCTAGTTTGCGAAAAACAGTGCGTTGTGTGAGCACGCTGCTACACGTCAAAGGTTTGCTGCAATGAGGTGATGCCTGGAGCACAGTACCGGAGTAGGTAGCGGGAGAGTACATACAACCCGTCACTCAGTTGGTGCGCCATGATGAGCCCAATAGTCTTTCGCGTCATCAATACGACAGTTGACATCCTTACGAGCGAAATACTCCGCGACGAAGGACAGGAACGGAATCGTTCCGGCCAAAGCGATGATGAGCAGGCGGGTTAGTGGCCAGCCTGCCTTGCGTCCCAACAAATAGGCGGTGATGAGTAGTACGGGGTAGAGCCATCCGTGGGAGATTCCAACCACGTTGACCATCGTCGGCCTGCCCGCCGCGTACTTGAGTGGCATCGCTACACACACGAGAACAATCAAGAGTGTTCCCACAATGTACGCCATAACGCGGTAGCAGAGCAGGGCTTTGCGAACCCCTGAGATGTCATCAGGCTCGATCCATGGCTCTGTTTCAGTCTCGGCGGTAGTCTCAGAGTGACGGGAGTCCGTCGAGTGGTCGTGGGCCGCATCGCCAGCGCGAGTGTCGTCAGAGATGTTGTCAGGTGTCATATAAAAGTCGTCACTGGTCACGTCGTCGCTGTGTTTCACGTGAAACAGAGTACTGAAGCACGTCAACTGACGCTGCATCGAGCAGGCCGTCATTCCTTATGCTTGCCCGCTGCGCGGGCGAAGGCGAGAGACATGGCAACAGTAAAGATCGCAAAAACCCACCATTGCAATGCGTAGCCGCGATTACGTTCGCCACCGTCACCCTTCGGGAGTACTGGTTGTGCTGGGGCGAGCCCCTGAGCGAGCGCATTTTTCTTATCGAGGGTCAGGGTTGCTGGTACCAAGGGTTGGGGCCACGTCTGGGTCAACACTTCCAGCCGCAAGGAGGGGAGCACGGCAGCCGGCATCTGTGAATTTCGGCGACCGTCATCGGCTTCAGATGCCGCGAGCACACCCGTCACTGTTATAACGCCCGTGGGCGCAGCAGGGACTCTCTCGCCCTTCGAGAGCTTGCCGCGAACTATGGCCATCGTTTCCCCGGAGGTCAATTTGATTCCCGTTACGACGCGTACTGGCCACGATGTGCCTATCAAGGTTGTGGTCGACCGTTGGAACGTGCCCGTCACCGTCACCCGGCGTCCGTACTGGGCCATGACATCGGCCTTCTTAGGAGCCTCATTCCAGGTGATTACTGGACCGTTGATACGCGCCTGCGTCGAGTCGTCACGTTGGGACTCAAAAACGTTCATCTGCCACAGTCCGAGGAAGACCATCACACTGGCAAGGACGACGCCGAGCAAGACGACAGATGCCTGCTTGACGCGCACGGCGTGGCGGGAGCCCTTCATGTGCACACTGTCAGCCATGGTTGCGAGCGACGTCATCGACGAGTCGAGAGCACACCTCGCCAAGGTCTAGACCGGCAGCTTTCATAGCCACGGGTACGAGCGAAGTAGCTGTCATCCCGGGAGCAGCACCGGCCTCCAAGAAAACTGGGCGACCGGACTCGTCCACGATCGCATCGACACGAGATATCCCGGAGAAATCGAGCTCCTTTTGCACGACTCGGGCCATCGCCGTCGCGGTTTGGGCCGCTGTATCGCTAATGTCTGCAGGAGCTGTTAGTCGTGTCTCACCACCGGTGTACATCGCTGAATAATCATAAACACCACCGACAGGGCGAATCTCGACGGCTGGCAGCACACGCGTGCCTTCAGACGTCGTGATCATGCCTATTGCGAGCTCAGTGCCCACAATGAATTCCTCGACTACAACCATGTCGTCATAGGCATAGGCGTTCGCGACGGCCTGAGGAAGATCGTCGACGCCATCGACTTTTGTGACGCCGAGGCTTGAGCCCCCACGTGCCGGCTTAACGATGACCGGAAGGCCAAACTTTTCGGCGATCGAACGCATGACCGTCTGAGCGCCAAGCTCACGGAAGACGTCATGGGGTAACGCGACCTGCTGTGGTGTGACGATCCCGGCTGCGGCCACGGCGCGAGATGCGATGGACTTATCGAAAGAGATACGGCAGGTTGCTGGACTGGAGCCCACATAGGGGATGCCCATGAGCTGAAGTACTTCAAGAAGGGCACCATTTTCGCCAAGACCACCGTGCAACATGGGAAACACGACGGCACCGTCGTTGGCACGCAAGGTCTCAATGAGTGCGGAGTCAATATCGGCTTCCACGACTTCGTGTCCGACCCGCCGCAGCGCTTGTGCAACGGTGCGACCCGACTTCAGAGAGATATCGCGCTGGTGGCTGAGTCCTCCGGCAAGGACGACGACTGGTTGCAACATGCCCCCATTCAACCAGTGCCAAGACAATGATGGCATAACCGACCCTCCCCGTATCTATAAGACAATGGCAGCAACGTGGGAGCAGCTTGGGAAAGCGTCCGCCTGAGGCGTGGTTGAAGCACGCCGGGCCGATGCTCACATAGTTATCAAACTGCGCCCGCCATAGAAGTGAGCAATAAACGACAATTGTTTGAAACAAACCCGCTACGGGGCGAGCTCAAAGTCGCTCCCGGCAGCTCCTTCTTCCATATATAGCTAAGTCGACATAACGTTATATCTATAGAACGCGAATTGGAGTCGCATCGCTGCAGGGTTTGATCCCTGTCAGAATCACGCCAAGTTCGGACCAGGCCCCAAATCGCGGGAATGACGCCGCTCGTCAGCCAGCCCGAACGTCTCGGCGATTTCCAGCTCTTCACGCATCACACCAGCCAGTCTCTCGACACCGACTTTGATGCGCTCAGGAGTCGGGTAACAGAACGACAGGCGAATATTGCGCTGACCACGACCATCCGCGTAGAACGCCGTCCCCGGCGTATAAGCGACAAACTTCGTCACAGCTCGAGGAAGCATGGCGGCAGAATCGATCGCTCCCGGCATCGTCAACCAGACAAAGAACCCGCCAGATGGGTGAGACCACGTCGTCCCCTCAGGCATAGTCTCAGCCAACGAGGCCAGCATAGTGTCACGACGGATGCGGTACATATTGATGAAGCTATCCACCTGGGCACGCCAATCCCAATGGGCCAGGTAGCTCGAGACAGCAAACTGGGAAAAGACCGGCGGGCACAAGGTCGCCGACTCCTGGGCAAGAACCAGTTTGTCGCGTACGAACGACGGCGACAGAACCCAACCGATGCGGAAGCCTGGCGCGAATGTCTTGGAGAAGGACCCCAAGTACACGACGTTGTCGGGATCCATCGACTTCAACGTCGGCAGTGGATCACCATCGAGGTTGAGTAACCCGTACGGGTTGTCCTCAACCACCAACAGATCCAGCTCGCCAGCCACCGCTAGGATCTCCCGGCGACGCTCGGTGGATTGCGAGATTCCCGACGGGTTCGAGTAGTTAGGAACCGTGTAAAGGAACTTCACCGACTTGCCGTCTTGACGCGCTGCAGTCACTTTCTCACGCAGGGATTCCGGAACCAACCCGCTGTCGTCCATGTCGACGTGAATGACCTCAGTTTGGTACGAGGCGAAGGTATTGAGCGCCCCGACATAAGCCGGCGACTCGGCCATAATGACGTCGCTTGGGTTGCAAAAAATGCGCGTGACGAGATCCAGGCCCTGCTGAGAACCACACGTGACAGTGACGTCATCAGGGTCTGCGACGAGCCCCTCAACGGCCATCACCTCGCAGATGTGCTTGCGCATCTCAGGTTCACCCTGCCCCGACCCGTATTGCATAACGACAGTGCCGCGAGTATCAACGAGCTCCTTCAACGACTCACTGACGACGTCAAGAGGGAGGTCGGCAATGTTAGGCATACCACCGGCTAAGGAAACGACCTCGGGGCGATTCGCTACCGCGAACAGGGCACGGACGGGAGAGGTTTTCAATCCCAGGGAGCGGGTGGAATACCGATCGTGGAACTTGTCAAAGGTGGTGTCGACTCGGCGGTCGGTAGCAGCGTCAGCGGCCTCGTGAGCAGCAACGGCGGCTTTGACGCGCACGCTATCGGTCGGAGGAACAGGTTGCCTGGTGATGTGGTTTGTGCTGCTCACCCTCCCACTGTGCCCCACCGCAGACCCGGAAATCTAGAATGACACTCACCCAGGTGCGGTCTATTTCACCCATCGGACGTCACAGCGGGGCGCGGTGAGGAGCCGTCGTCGATCCGCTGCAGGGCGCATCGGGAGGAGACATTGTGCGAGTCAGGCATTTGACAACGCTGAAGCGGGAGGACACCCGAATTCTGGGACCCGCCCCCCGACTGCGGCAATGGAAAATTGACCCTGACAAGGCTTTGCCAGAGTGGGCTGATGAAGCTTGTCAGCGGTGGGGATTCTTTGGGGTCGCAAGTCGTCACGGGGACGAGATCGAGGGCATCCTGCTCGTCGCTACTGAAACCTGTCTTCCGCCAGACCATCCGATGTCGAAAATTCCCCGCACACCTGGGGCAGCGGTTCTAGTGGGCTTTCTTCCTCATCGGAGTGACGCTTCTTGGGGGAGAGTGCGGACATCCTTCCTGGCAGCTCGCCTACACGGATCCGTGCCGGTCATTGAGGCTGGTGGCGTTATTGGACCATGCACCGATCCTCGTATCGCACCCGTCACCTGGTTGGAATCGTGGGGATTCCAGGAGGTTGACCCTATGAGCGCCGGAGCGATTCGTCGCATGAGGTTAGACCTGCGGCGGTCAGTTAAAACGGAAGAGAGCTGGATAGAGCGCTGGTTTGGGTGGTTGCGCGGCAACGGGTTAGTTCCAGCTGATGTTGGACGATTGCGATGGCCGATGAGTTTGGCCCGCCATGATTACGATGCCCCGGCGACCGTGGTTCAGACCAGCGCGCAGTCCCCACAGCAAGCTATGCGAGAGCCACTGACCTGGTAATAGAGGCAACAGCTGCGGCGGTGAAAGCCCGGTCCGGCAGTGATACCGGGGCGTGGGTCGACCATAGCCAATATCTCTGTGGCGACGTCGATGGCTGCCTGGCGTAAATCTGGGCGACAGCGAGTCACCATGATGACCGAAGTGCTCACTGCTGAGGCTAGGTTGTCCCAGGCGACAATTTTGCTCAACCCGGCGGCGATGAAGGCACGAGTGATCTCTTCAACCGCTGAACCGGTGATTTTCGCTGGTCCCGGTTGCCAAGCTACCGACACGGGAACCGGAGCAAGAGGCACATCACGGAACCAGAGGTCCGCGAGCCTGGGGAAATCAACATCGTTGCCGAGGGTCCGGGCTGCGACGACCGGAACCACCAACCTGGCGACAATTCCCAGTTGGGTTGCCGACAGTGCGACACGATAGGCAACCGGGCCATCTGCGGCAGGGACCTCGTGACCATGGCCCGCCTTTCCCTCATGGCGCTGGGTCAGGAGAGCCTCGTGGGTATGGTTGACACGGCGGATGAGGGTTTCGGGAGCGATGAGCTGAATCGCCGGAAGCCAGGAACCAGCGGGGAGATCGCTCGGCCGGTGATTTTCGACACAGACCCACTCGTCGAAACCGGCTGTAGTGAGATCAATGACGTCCACACCCCCATAGTGCTGCCTCTCATGCTGCTTCGCGAGTCCAGTGACAAGGGATGAGGTGCGAAAAATCCCGCCACGGTGAGGGGCGAGGCACTCAAGTGTTGTGACCCCACCCGAGGCGGGATTTTTCGTCACAAGGATCCGGCGCCCAGATTGTGTTCAGGGTTTAGAGATCCCGGATACGTCACGAACGGCCCGGGATACCGGGAACCAGGGACCTGGGTAACAGACGATCGGCCCCAGGTGATGACACGCGGGGCCGACCAACCTCAGCGGAAGTTGACCTGCCGACCAAGAGTGCCCACCAACTGTTGGCGGTACTCAGCCGTCACGGCGCGATCGTGGAACTTGCGGACTTGATCCAGACGGGCCTGGACGTCAATTTCCTCGCAGGCGGACGCGTTACGCGGATCAGCCATGAACTGCTCAAGGTGGGCGATTCCTCGCTCGGCGCGCCGCACGGCTTCGGCCTGCTTGGCGTCGATACGCTCGGCGTACCAGTCGGAGGCAAGTACTGACTCGCGGGTGAACATCTCCCGCAACTCGGGATCGTCAAGAGTCCAACCCTCCGAGCAAACTCCATTGACCATGATTTCCAGCAGAGCCCGGATGGGCGGTACCGCCAGCGAGACCGTCCCGTCGTCGAAATAGGCCTTAGCTACTCGAGCGTGAGTAGTCGAGATCGTTCGCACCGAGTCAGCGAAGATGTCGGCGTCCTGAAGTTCCGGACGCAGCATCTCAGGGGTGAAGACGGTGTCGGGGTGCAAGAAGATACGCCCGAAATAGGCGCGCATGAACTTTTCCGTCATGCGGTAGCCCAGACGGGAGGCGAGAATGAGTTCGCCATCTTTATCGTAATCTTCCAGCTTCTCCAGATAGCCACCCTCGATAAGGGTCTTGGCATCCCTCTCGGCTGGGGACATCCGGCAGAAGATTTCCGGGACGAGCAGGGAAATGTCGTGGGCGACCTCAACCTTCGGGCCGATGAATCCGGCCGAGGATAACCAACCATCATACCCCGATAGCACGAAGGACAGGAAGGACGAGTTGAGGTCGAAGACCGCTGGCAAGGCATTGAACGGTGCCTTCGTCAGGGCTCCCTCCGAACCGGCTCCCGTCGTCGAAGGACTCTTACCAGTCATCGAGGAGATGAACTCCATGAATAATTCCGGCAGCTCCATGTAGTGCAGTGGGTTGTACGCACACAAGGCCGGGATTTTGCCCTCGGGCGGGTTGTTGCGACGCCCGGCGGCGACCACGTCGACCGGCAGGGGCAGCGGTTCGTCGATCGGCAGTCCGTGATACAGGTGGCTGGCAAGATTGGCGATTGCGGTTTCGCGCGGCTTGGCAATGTCTGGACGCACCTGCAAGTAGCGTGGGTTGCGCGAACGCACCCCGTCGATAAGACGAGGATCGGCGCTGGAGACGACGAATTTTGGCTGCTCCGAAGGGTCGGAATCAGCGAAGTTCGACAGGAAGGTGCGCATCGGTGGGGTGAACTTCGAGAAGGCCACCACGTCGTCACGCATTGCCCTGACGTCCTCGCGGGTCAGCGGCTGGTAGTTCGAGATGAACAAGTCCGTCCCGCTCATATCACGCTCGGTTTGGGTGTCGTACCCACGGTAAATGGCGTCGTCAGGGCGCTGGAAGAGCAACGCTTCGCAGTTGGCGACGACTTTGCGCGACAGACCTTCAGGGCCGGTAACTACGCCCGGAGATGTGACGATTGACGCTGTCATGTCATCCTCGGTTTGCACCTTAACGGCCGGAGCGTAATCGTGGCGCAGGGTGAACAGCCGCCACGAGCCGTCGGGCTGGAATCCCACGCGCGCCATACTCACCAGCACCTTCTGGCCGTCGAGACGGACCATGTTGCCGTGGCGACCATTTGTGGGGGCGACGCTGAAGTGGGAGCGCCAGTCATCACCCCATTCCGGCTTGTAGTAGCGCTTGATGGTGAAGACCAGCTCCTTGCGGAAGGCCGGAATCGAGTTGATCCAATCGTTGTACCAGTCGGTGAAGTCCGAGGATGGGGTGAGGAGCTTGATGACCGAACCCACCGAACGCTCCGTCGAGAGGACCGGACGATGGTCGATGCCGTTAAGCTTGGGATCGGCGAACCGCGTCGAGTAGTCCCGATGCAAGATGTCATCGACGGCATCCATGTCGGCCTCGAAATCCGGAGAGTAGGCATTGCCCCACAGGAAGGTGTCCGATATGGCCTTGGAAATCTCCGACTTCCCACCACCGGATACCGTGCAGCACTTATGTAGAGTCGTCGAATCGCCGTAAGTGCCCTCGAGGTACCACTGGTCGTCAGCATCGTTGTGGACCATGTGAATCCGGTAGCCGGCGGGGGAGATGTACTCGGTGTCAGCGCGCATTCGGATCGAGTGGTCACCGTTATCCCAGCTGACAGTGCCGTCACGCAGGCTGAACTTGGTCCCACCCGGCACCAGGACGACGTCGTCGATATCGAGTACCCGGGCCTGGCCGTCGCTAAGCATCTCGAAGTGGTCCGGATTGGCCATAACGACGTCGGAAACCGTCTGGTCGCAGACTGGGGTGGCGTATTCCTGGCCCTCGTTGTGGGAGATGTAGGCGCGGGCGCCGCCGGAATGCTCCTCCTCGGCCAGCCCGAACAAGTTAGCTGAGTAGGAGATCTGGGTCTTAACCTCCTTCTTGCAATAGCCGAAGTAGTTGTCGGCGACGATAGTGAGGATGACCCCGGACTCGTCACGGGCACACAGCTTGAATGGCTTGCCCTCGTTGTAGAGCTCAGACTCGTCAGACCAGCACATCCCGTCGCGACGCTGACGGTCGGTTGCCTGGTCGACATGGGGCAGACCGAGGTCTACCTTACGGATGAGGTTGAGATGCGGGGCGAGGATGATGCAGCCGCTGTGGCCAGTCCAACCCGACGGGGCGAGGGCCGAGTCGTTCACGGGCAGAAGGGGATCGCCACTGTTACCAAAGATCCCCTCCACGAAGTCCAGGTTGGAGACCAGCCCGCCGGGGGCGAAGAACCGAATCTCCATGCGGCGCTCGGAGACGAAACCGGGCACTTCGGGCACCACCAGGGGCCTCAGCAACAAGGAAACCCAGGTGTGGGCCTGGCGGTCGACCGGTTGGGTAGAAGTGTAAGGCAGCAGGGTGTGCTCGGGTGGGGCCTGGAAGGCAAGGTCGAGCAGACGGGCGAAGACGTCGATCGGCACGGCCTTCTTGTCGTCGGGGATTGCCAGTCCGCCCTCGGCGACGTGGAATACACCAGCAGTGGTGCGACGGTCATTGCGGGGATTGTGTAGGACGCCGTTGGCCACTCGGTAACTCGAGACAAGGTCGGAACTGAAATCGTCGCCGTTGACGGGTAGCGAGAGGGCCCGTGCGAGGCCGGGCTCGTCAAGGGTCAAGGTGGTGTCGGGCAGTCGGGGGTGGACGGAAGAGTCCTCGCCCAGGTAGCGGTCGATGAATGCCTGAATACGGCGGTCGGCCGGGCAGAGGAGCTCGGGGAGTTCCCTCCTCAGCTCACGCTGCCGGGCCAAGACTGGGGCGACAACGTCAATGTAGGAAGCGCGCGCAGCCGTCGGCAGTGGCAGACCGTTGAGCGCCAGTCTTAGATTCACGGAATCCATGTGAGCTTGAGTGACCATAGAACCAATTGTGCCTGCCATCGAGTGGTTCCCATGGAGGAGTGGCCAGACGGGCAAGCGGTCCGGGCGGGGGTGGGCGTAAGGGCGCTCGCTCTCACGCCCACCGGGTCTACTTGTGCGGACGTTACTGCGCGACGCCACGCCACCTCTTGCGCAGGTGGAAGGCGGCCGACTTGGGCTGGCGATCCCGGGTGAAGATGCCCTTTCGGTTGCCTCCGACGCGCATCGTGCCACTGGTGGTCGCGAAGTCCGCGAAGTTCCAGATGTGCTCACCGACGATGGCGTCGAAAGAGTCGAAGACCCGCTCGTTCATCTTGAGCACTTCGACCTGGTACTCCTCGCTCCATGGCTGGGCGGGGATTTGGTGCAGACCGGGCATGGTGTCGGCGCCGTATTCGGTGATGATGATCGGCTTGTTCTCGCTGGCCCAACCTGCCATCTCTTCTCGCCAGTGACGCTCAGCGGCGGCCAGGTCGCCAGTGTCGACGTACCAGCCATAATAGCGGTTGAGCAGCAAAACGTCGGAGTACTGCGATACGCGACACTTTCCGAACGGAGCGAGCATGACGTTGACGAAACTCACCGGACGGGTGGGGTCGGCTGCGCGTGCCACGTCGAAGAGGGGGAGGAAGTAGTTTTCGGCGGCTTCAGTCTCAGACTCTGGCTCATTGGCGATGGACCAGATGATGACGCTGGGGTGGTTTTTATCTCGAGCGATAAGGTCTCGGATGACCTGGGCATGAACCTTTTGGGTCTTGTCATTGATGGTCTCCGCGGAGAAAGTCGGGTAGCCCTGGGCGCCAAAAATGCCGCCACCCAGACCCATGTTTATGCCGACAGCAGGGGTTTCGTCGATAACGAGCAGACCATGACGGTCGGCGTAGTCGAGGATACGCTCGGAGTAGGGGTAATGGGACGTGCGCAGCGAATTCGCCCCGATCCACTCTAGACAGGCGGCGTCGCGCAGCATGAGGGCATCGTTGTGGGCCTTGCCGATGGTCTGGTGATCCTCGTGCATGCCGAATCCGGTCAAGTGCACGGGCTCGCCGTTGACGAGGAGGCGGGCGCCGTCGACACGGATAGTTCGGACGCCGAAGACCTGCTGGTAAGTATCGATTACCTGATCACCGTCGACTAGGGAGATTTCGGCCTCGTAAAGATACCCGTGGCCTGGCTGCCAGAGATGGACCGACGGGATGCGCGCATGGGCGTTCGCACTGGTTCCCCCAGCGACCACGTTGCCCTCGGTGTCGAAAATTGTCACCCGAGTCGTTAAAGGTTCAGCATCGTGCAAAAGAACCGACCAGGTGACGATTCCGTCATTTCCGTCAATGTCAGTGGTGATGGTGACGTCCTCAATGTGGGCCTGGGGGCGGCGACACAGCCACACGTCGCGGTGGATGCCGGCGTAATTGAAGAAGTCGTGCCAGTACTTCTGCTTCGGGCCCTCGGGAGAGTCGACGATAATCCCCGGCGGAATGGTCTGGAAGGACAACCGATTATCGACACGAACCGTGAGCCGACATTTTTTGCCCGCGCAGACATGATCGGTGATATCGGCTTCGAAAGGGAGGTACCCGCCAACATGTCTGACGACCTCGACGTCGTTGACCCAGACGGTGGCGGCATGAGTCGCAGACTCGAAATGGACGACGACGCGATCATCGGTCCAACCGCGCGGAATGCGAACCTCACGTTGGTACCAGACTGGGCCAACGTGATCGCGGGCGGCGGGATCAGTGGAGAGATCCTGGTACGACGCCGGAACTGCCATCTCGGTGCACGTGGGCAACGGTCGAGTGAACCATTTCTCTGTCTGGCCGCGGTCCTCGGCGTCGAAGGCAAAGTCCCACATCCCCGACAGACACTTCGTGTCCCGGGTGGCGGTGTCCTGTGGTCGCAGCATCATGATCTCCTTCCGGTTGTGGCGTTTGGTTTCTAGTCCTGGGCGGCGTCGGCTACGACCTTGATGGCGCGGTCATCTCCTGGGCGAAGAGCGAAAGCCATAGTTCCCCATGACGGTTGGTAGTCACCTTCGACATGAGTATGAACTATCACCGTGGTGTCGGTGTGATCGGCGGACCAGGTGAGCCAGTACCCATGGCCCTGGCGGTAACCATTGGTATGGCCATCGTCGTCGAAGAAAAATCCCTGCGAATGGCCGTTACCGTCAGGAAGGTAGAGAACGATCCTGTGTGGGGAGTTTTCGACCGTCCGCGTGGTGATGATTTCCCCCGAAGGCGCGGGCAACTCACACTGTGGGATCCCTGCCCCAGCGCGCACCAGCAGTGGCAGGCGGTCTAGTGGGGCCTCGAGGGTGACGGTGCCTGGGTCATGATGGACGCCGGTGTCGAACTCAAACCAGCCGTCGGAGACGTGAGGGAGGGTGACGGTTCGAGTGGTTTGGCCCTTTTCGACGACGGATGCCACCAACAGGTCGTGGCCGAGTAGGAAATCATCGGACTCCTCATGAAGCGTGTCGTCGAGGCTGAACACCGGGTTGACGATGGGTTCGCGTCGCTCCGCCGCCAGATATGACAGGGTGTACAGGAATGGGATGAGGCGGTAGCGCAGCCGGATCATCTCCCGGACGATGTCGGTGATCTCGGGGTACATCCAGGGTTCATTGACCGAACCATCGTTGTGCCAGGAATGGATCGTGAAGCGCGGATGCATTACGCCGTTGGCCACCCAGCGGGCAAAAAGCTCCGGGCCGGGTCGGGCGGTACCGGCGAATCCGCCGACGTCGTGGCCGAAATTCACTAGCCCAGACATGCTCATCCCTACACCCATCCGGGTGTTGTACTTCAGGGTGCGCCAAGAGGTGGAATTGTCACCACTCCAGGTCTGGACGTAGCGCTGCAGACCTAGCGGCCCAGACCGAGAAATAAGGAAGGGGCGTTCGACAGGGGCAGCCTCGCGTTGGGCTTCAAAGGAGGCGCGGCTCATGAGAAGGGCCTGCACTGGGCGAATGCGGTCCAGCTCGACAGGGTGACCAAAACCGTCACAAATGGCGTCCTCTGACCACAATTCGTACTCGTTGTTGTCGTTCCAGGTGGATTCGATGCCCATGTCGATGAGCTGGTGGCGGACGTTGTCTTTCCACCACTGCACTCCGCGCGGGTTGGTGAAGTCGACGTTGCCGCCGTGACCGCCCCAGAACATCGACGTCGCCGGTTCCCCAGTCCGGGAGTTGGTGACAAAAATCCCCGCCTCTGCCACATCGCGGTAATAGGGGTGCGTCGTCAGTAGGGCTGGTTTGATATTTGCCGCCAGGTGGAGGCCGGCGTCACGAAAGTGCCTCGTAGTGTCGGTGGGCTGGGAAAATTTGTCACGGTCCCAGGTAAAGACGTAACGGCGCGAGCCGATGGTGGTGTAGCCCGACGAGAGTTGAAAGGAGTCGCACGGGATCGCATGCTCGCGCAACAGGTCGATGAACTTCAGCAACTGGCAGGAGGCGTCGGGGGCGTCGGTGTAATGCATTGTCGAGCCCGAGTAGCCCAGCGCCCAGCGCGGTAGAAAGGCCGGGTTGCCGGTGAGACGCAAGATCTGCGGGGTGAGGTCGCAGAGGTGGTCGGCTGTCATGACCCAATAGTCGATGTCGCCGTGGTCGGCTTGCCACGAGGTGAAAGGACGGTGGTAGTTGTCGACTTCGGCTCCCAGATTGAATCGCGATGCCGACAGGTTGTCATAGAAGATCCCGAAGGCACCGTTGGCGGTGCGGGTCATGAGGAAAGGCACGTGTTTGTACAGGGGGTCGGTGCTGCCGGCGTCATATCCCAGGGCGTCCAGGCACCTCATGTCGAAGATACGTCCGGTGCGCTCCAGGTCGCCCGATTTCTCACCGAGGCCGTAGTAACGGTCGTCGATGTTGCGGACTCTGTGGTGGGCGACCCGCCCGGTGTGAGTCCCGATTTCATAGGCCCCGGTGGGGCGATCTTCGCTGACGGTGACCCAGTCGTCAGCCCGGCGCTGCCAGGTCATCCGTAATGGGCAGTCGCGGATGATGACTCGCAGCGAATCGGTGCCAACGATGAAGGACTTCTCGTCTGGGTCAGGGGAATCGACCGGTTCGTCAGCGTAAACCCCGGAAAACTCCGGGTGACTAGCAGTGTCTTCGGCGCTGGCGGTGACAGTTGTCGTCACCTCCATGTCCTCGACGGGCGCGACATCGCGAGAATTGCCCGCCCATGCCGGGGCAGGGGAATGGTCGAGGAGGTCACGGGGCCCCAGTCCGGTCCGCGGGGTGGCGTTGGAACCGAGGCTGATGCTCCAGGTCCGGTCGAGCTGCGGATCGGCGGCGTCGAAAATTCGCACGTGGGCGATGGAACGCGTCACAAATGTGACGGAGGCACCCCATCGCTTGTCAATTTTCAATTGGATACCCGGCGAGGTTGTCAAGTGGTCGGTGATCCGCATGAGCGTGTCCATGATGTGCCTCCGTTATGGGTCAGGAGTTTTGCTCGGCCTGTACTGCGTGGCGACGAGCCAACTCGTCGGCGTTGGCGACCACCTTGTCGCGGGTGAGCGGGTAGCCCAGCATGAGCAGGGCAGCGCCGAGGCAGCAGATCGTCGGGATGGCGGTGGCGAGCGTGTACAGGTGATTGACGACGGACTCCGACTGAACGGCACCACCTTGGGAGGAGGACTGGTAGCCGATCATCGTCAGCATGGCTCCGCCGATTCCACCGGCAATGGCCTGGGCAAGCTTGCGGGCGAAGGAGTTCACGCCATAGATGACACCGTCTTCACGCTCCCCGGACATGACCTCCTGGGCATCGATGACGTCGGTAATGAAGGCCCACACCATGAGGTTGAACACGCCGGCGCCAAGTGAGCCGAAGAAGAGGTCAACAAGGAAAATCCAGGGGCTGTGGGTGTGGATGATGAGCATCAGACCGTACATGGCGGCGCCGAAGAATAATGCCACTGCTGCCGATTCTTTTCGACCGAAATTCCGAACCAGGGTCTGCGCGAAAGGAGCTACTAGAATAACAGTTGTGAAATTGAATACTAGAGCAATAGACATCGCAGTCTTATTCTGGAAATAATCATTGAAAAGATAGGTCAGCGTGATACCAGAAAGATTCTGGTTGATGACGACAACGATATCAATAAGGACCAGCATGACGAGGGCTTTATTGTGTGCCATTTCAGAGAACATCTTGCCCAGTGGGACGCGCTCCGTCTTGTCAATTCGAATACGCTCGACGGTCAGCATCGTCAGACCGATGTAGCAGAACAAGCCAAGGACGGCGAAAATAGCCGCTCCCGTAAAGAATCGATGCGGGTTGATCTGATGAGAGTTGCTGCCGTACATAATAAGCGGCACGACATAGCTAACGATGGCGGCGCCTGAAGCCGAGCCAATGCTCCGTGCGGTGGATAGCGAGGTCTTGTCGCGCGGCTTCCCGGAGATCGCTGAAGCCATGGATCCATAGGGGATATTGACAAAGGAGTAGAAGATGCCCCAGGCCAGGTAGGTGACGAAGGCGTAGACCACACGTGTCGTCATGGGAAGGTGGCCGGCAGCTGGCAGAAAGAGGAGAATGGCGGAGGCAGCAAGCGGAAACTTCATGCGCATGACCCACGGGGTGAAGCGTCCGCGTTTGGTCATCTTCGAGTTGTCGATAAGGCGGCCGACCATGATGTCGACGAAGGCGTCAACGAGACGGGCAGCCATAAACAATGCTCCCACCAGCGCCGCGGCAAGACCGAAAACATTGGTGTAGAAAATCATGAGGAACGAATTCACCAAGTTGAAGGTGAAATTGTTGCCCACATCGCCAAGCGCGTAGCCAATCATGTCGCGAATATCGAAATCGCGAGCATTCACCGCCTTAGCCTTCTGGCCTTTCGTTGTGATGGTCGACATTGACAACCCTCTATGCTATTCAAGGCTGCGACGATTATCGTCACAGCATTGTGGACAGGCAGCATCGCCTTGTCTAGAGATTCGCACCGGAGTGTCAAGGATTGCGATGTTTTGCTATGGTTTGCACCCTGTGTATTACGGGCCTGGATCAGGTAGGTTGGCGATAGAATCAGACCATGGGTGTAGGCGAGGAGTCCACCGCACCGGTTACCATTAGCGACGTCGCGCGGGCTGCCGGTGTTGCTCCGTCAACTGTCTCTCGGGCCTTTTCTCGTCCGGGGCGGGTGAGTGTCAAGACGTCAGAACGGATCTTTCAGGCCGCTCGGAAGCTTGGTTACCGTCAGGATGAGGTGCCGAGAGTTTCGACGAGTAGGACGTATCACCTCGTCGCAGTGTGCGTTGCCGACGTCATGAATCCGGTGTTCGGGGCTACCGTCAAAGGGATTTTCGCAGGTGCCCGCAAACGCGGTTACATGGTCGTCCTCATTGACTCCAACGAGTCATCCGAGATTGAGTCTGAAACCACGAAACGATCCTTGGCTACTGTCGACGGTTTCATTTTTGTCGGTTCGCGCATGTCGGACGCCGGTTTGCGGCACCTGGCCGGGATCAAGCCGGTCATGACGGTCAACCGTAAGGTTCCAGGTGTGTCATCGGTGACACCAGCATCCGATGAAGGACTCGGGGATGCTCTCACCCATTTAGTAAGCGAAGGACGGTCCACAGTGACGTATCTCGCCGGGCCGACAGCGTCTTGGCAATCGGGGGTGAGGTGGCGCAGTTTGCTTGAGCGTGCTCGCCGCGACGGCAAAGTCACAGTGCATCAGCTTGCCTGCCCGACACCCACTATCAGGGGCGGCATAGAAGCGTTCGATATGTGGCGGGCCCATCCGACCTCCGCTGTCATCGCCTACAACGATCTCATCGCGATCGGATTCATGCGTCGAGCAATGGCCTGTGGCCTCAGAATTCCTAACGACGTCGCCGTCATTGGGTTCGACGACATCCCGTTCTCAGCCTTGGTTTCGCCGGCGTTGTCAACGGTTCGCGTCAATCAGTTCCAAATGGGGGTTGTGGCCGTCAATCGGCTTCTCGACATGGTTGAGAAGCCGAGTCATCATGAGCGCCAGGCACCCAGCGAGGACGTTGTCCCGGTGTCCTTTATGGTGCGGGAATCTGGATAGCTAAGCGGGGCAAGTGACGGCAACTCGTTCCGGGTAAACCCTGCAAAGGGGCACAGTGAACGTCATGTCAACGCCGACTCTCACCCTCTCCGAGGATCGTCTGCTGCCCCGCGAGTCCTCCGCTTTGGCTGCTGCGCGCGAAATTTACCGATCCACGAAGGGTCTGCCCATTATTTCTCCTCATGGACACGTTCCGGTGTCATGGATCGCCGACGACATGGCTTTCTCTGACCCGACGAGCCTGCTCATTACCCCCGACCACTACGTGAATCGGCTGCTGCATGCTAATGGCGTCGATCTTGAGGACCTGGGTGTTGGGCGCAAGACGATGAGCGAGGAGGACAACCGAAGGGCCTTCCGGATCCTATGCGAGCACTGGCGTGATTTTGCTGGAACAGCGATGCGTTATTGGCTCGTTGACCAGCTTGTCGGCATTTTTGGCATCACCGAACGACCCAGCCCTGAGAACGCTGATCGCATCTACGACACCATCGCTGAAAGAATCGCCCAGCCGGATTTCCTGCCCCGCGCTCTCATGGACTCCTTCGACATTGCCTTCATCGCAACCACCGATGATCCTTGCGACGATCTCGACGGGCACGCTCGACTGGCTGCCGACGAGACATTCACCCGTCGCGTTGCCCCCACCTTCCGCCCAGATAAGTACCTGGAACCGGCTGCCGGAGGCTGGACGGGCTTGCTTGCGAGGTTGTCTGAGGTAAGTGGTTGCGATGCGACGACGCTGGACGGGTTTACCGAGGCAATGGAGGACCGGCGCGCTTACTTTAGACAGCACGGCGCGGTGTCCAGTGACCACAGCCACCGCGACTTAGGCACCATCATCCTTGACCACGATCGTGCGGCGTCGATTTTTGACGCCTCGGTGGCAGGTCGGGCCACTGTCGAGGAGATGGCCCTCCTTCGTCGGCATCTTTTCACCGATCAGGCGAGGATGGCCAGCGAGGACGGCTTGACGATGACCGTCCATCCAGCGGTGCACCGCAATCACGACACCGCCGCGTTCCATCGATTTGGCGCCGATATTGGTTCCGACGTTCCGGTGACGCTGGAAGTTGTCGACTCCCTTCACCCCTTACTCGACAAATTTGGCAACACGGACCTCAAGCTGGTCGTTTTCACGATCGATGAGACCCTTTATTCACGCGAAATCGCTCCCTTGTCCGGGTGGTATCGCAGCCTCTATATCGGTGCGCCCTGGTGGTTCATCGACGCACCCGAGTCGGTGATGAGGTTCAAACACGCCGTTACTGAGATGGCTGGGTTCAGTCGGGTGAGCGGCATGATTGACGACACTCGTGCTTTTTGCTCAATTCCGGCGCGTCACGATATGAGTCGGCGCCTTGATGCCGCTCACCTCGCCGAGCTGGTGGTTTTGGGCAGGCTTGACCTGGATGAGGCGGTTGAGATAGCTCATCGGCTTGTTGTGGAGCAGCCCACTCAGGTGTTTGGTCTGTGATCCGAAGAGGATGTCATGAAGCTTGATCTCGATGCACTTCATGGGCCCGCGTTGGCGGACGCTGGGCTCGCCTTACCCCTCTTTGACGTGGGGGAGATGCGTAGCCAGGCCCATGATCGGCCGCGATGGATGCATATTGGGCCAGGAAATCTGTTCCGTGTCCACATCGCTCGGTTAGCCCAGGACATTATGAACTCCGGGGCTGAGCAGTGCGGCATTGCCGCTATCGCGCCCCGCAATCCACAGCGCCTCGATCGCGGCCTCACGGACCACGATTTGCTGACCCTTGGTGTGACCTCCCACGCCGATGGTCACACCGACTTCGGGGTCATAGCGTCGATCAGCGAGGGGCTGGCCTACCGACGAGATGACGATTTTCGTCGCATCACCGAGATTGCCTGCGCCGAGTCCCTGCAGTTAATCACCCTGACGATCACCGAGAAGGGGTATCAGCTCAACGGCTACGACGGTTCCTACCAAGACGCTGTTGTTGAGGATCTGGGGCGCGACCCCGAGTCTGATCGTATGTCGACGGCAATGGGTCTTGTCACCGCTCTGCTGGTGCGACGTTTCCACGCTGGGGCGACGCCGGTGGCCGTGGTGTCCTGTGACAATTTCTCCCACAACGGTGACATGTTGCGCACCTCGGTGCTGACGATCGCTGCGGAGTGGGAGAAACGAGGCGTCATCGACCACAGGGTTGTCGAGTGGATTGCAGAAAAGGTTGAGTTCCCGATCTCCGTGATCGACAAAATCACCCCGGCCCCGTCCCAGAAGGTTGCCGAGCAGTTAGCGGCAATGGGGCTTGAGGACATGGGGATCGACCCCGACGTCGAGGTGGCGGGGTTTGTCAACACCGAGCCGGCTGAGTACCTCGTTATTGAAGATCGTTTCCCGAATGGGCGTCCGGAATTAGAGAAAGCCGGGGTTTACTTCACGGATCGCGATACCTGCTACCGGTTCGAGCGAATGAAGGTGACGACCTGCCTTAACCCGCTCCACACTGCTCTAGCCATTACCGGGGTGCTGCTACGCAAGCCCACTATTGACGAGGCGATGAAAGACCCGGGTTTAGCGGGTTTAGTACACTGTTTGGGGTGGCAGGAAGGGCTCCCCGTCGTCAGCGATCCGGGGATTATTGACCCCAAGGAATTCTTGCGCGAAGTCGAAGAAGAGCGTTTCCCGAACCCATTCCTTGGTGATACCCCGAGTCGTATTGCCACCGACACCTCGCAGAAGATTCCGATCCGATTTGGTGAGACCGTGAAGTCGTATCTCGCTGATGACTCCCTTAAGGTTGCGTCATTGCGGGCGATCCCGTTCGTTTTCGCCGCCTGGTGTCGGTACCTTATGGGCATTGCTGACGATGGAGAACCGGTAGAGCTGTCCTCCGATCCGCTGCTTGGGCAGCTGGAATCTGTTGTGTCAGGTGTTCGTTTTGGCGATGATGATTCCAAGGTCATCTCCCCCATCCTTAGTCGTGGAGATATCTTCGGCGTAGACCTGACGATGACACCTTTATCTGACGTCGTTGAACGATTTTTTATCCGCCTAACAGCCGGTCCAGGTGCCGTAAGGTCGGTTCTGGATGAGGAGTTTGCGTAATCATGAAGATGACGTTTCGATGGTATGGTGCAGAAACCGACCCCATCACGTTGGAGAATATCCGTCAGATTCCAGGAGTCAGCGGAATCATGGGCGCGATGGACTGGATTCCGGTCGGTGAGATGTGGTCTGATGAGGAGATTTCTTCTTACGTCCGGAAAGTCAATGACGCTGGTTTGGAATGTGAAGTCATTGAATCGGTGAACGTCCACGAAGACATCAAGCTTGGTAAGCCGTCTCGTGACATTTACATCGCCAACTATTGCAAGACCCTAGAGAATCTTGCCGCCCATGGTATTAAGGTCGTTGTCTACAATTTCATGCCGGTATTTGACTGGCTACGCACCGAACTCTTCCATCGTAACGAGGACGGCTCAACCTGCTTGTACTACGACCACGAGGAGCTTGTGGGTCTAACTCCGCAAGACATCGTCAAGGCCACTCTGGATTCGTCGGCCTTCCCACTACCCGGATGGGAGCCCGAGCGGCTGGCCGATCTCGATGAGGTTATGGCCCAGTACACCGACATGCCCCGGGATCAGCTGCGCAATAACTACCGCTACTTCCTTGAGGGAATCGTGCCGACCTGTGAGAAGGTCGGTATTCGGATGGCCGTCCACCCTGATGATCCTGCCTGGGGCATTTTCGGAATTCCGCGTATCGTGCACAGTGATTCTGACCTGCAGAGGATCGTTGATCTGGTGAATTCCCCGGCCAACTCACTGTGCGTGTGCGCTGGATCGCTAGGTTCGAATCCCGACAATGACGTGCCGGCCATCCTCGCGAAATATGGAGATATGGGACGGGTTGCTGCCGCTCATGTCAGAAATGTGAAGTTTCTGGGGTCGAAAAAATTCAAGGAGGCCTCGCATCTTTCCAGCGACGGGTCCCTCGATATGTATGCGATCATGAAGTCTATTCACGATCATTGCTCGAATTCTTATATTCGTCCCGACCACGGTCGGATGATCTGGGGTGAAACGGGTCGTCCTGGTTACCCGCTATATGACCGTGCTTTGGGAATCACCTATCTCAATGGCCTGTGGGAGGCTATCGAGAAAGCTTCCGCGTATTGAGCCTGAGCACCACGGGAGATGACCGGATGTCCTCCGCGGTCGTGCCGCATTTGTGGGATGAAGGCCGTTGACGAGGGCAAGTTCGGTCGCCTGCTGACGGTGAGGCTATGTCGTTGGGTGCTGTGGCGCTGGTCGCGGGTTGAGTCCTAGCCGTCGGGTTTCCTCTCGTCTGGGCATCTAAAACCCTGCGGCCTCCACGTTCGGATCCCTGTCACTAGGATCGGTTCCGGGATGGCGGGCTATTACCGGCCGCCGTGACGACGGGAGAAGTGGGTGAGCAAGAAGGAAGGTGCCCCCCGAGGTGGGCCTCGGGCGCGTCAGTTCGCCATCGCGGAAGCGGTCGTCCGGGCCGGGTCGGTGAGCGTCGAGGACCTCGTCGAGTCAACCGGCGTCTCCGCTATGACGATCTACCGTGACCTGGCAATCCTCGAAAGCAGCGGCGTGCTGCAACGTCACCGGGGGCGAGTTGTGGCCGTGGCTAACGGTCTGCACGAGGCCGATGCTGCTTTCCGTCTGGAGCAGAGCTCTTCCGATAAGCAGGCCGTCGCCGAGCTGGCGAGCGACCTCATCGCTCCAGGCAGCTCGATCATGCTCGATGACTCCACTTCCGGGGTGTGGGTCTTGCGTTCCCTACCTGAGCACACCCCTTTGACGGTGGTGACGAACTCCCTGCTAGTTGCCAAGGAGGTCATCACGACCAGCTCTGACAAGCTCGTCGTCACCGGAGGCGAGTATCAGTCTTGGGCGCAGTCCCTCATGGGACCCGCCGCCGTGCGCATGATCCGCAGCATGCACGCTGACCTGTGCTTCCTGTCGGCGTCGGGGATCTTCGAGGCAGGTTGCTATCACCCGTACCAAGAGGTTGTCGAGGTGAAACGGGCCATGCTGGAATCAGCCGAGACACGCGTCCTGCTGCTCGACCACACCAAGTTTGGACGCCGTGCTCTGTTCAAGTTCGCAGATCTCACTGAGTTCGACCATGTCGTCGTCGACGCACACACTCCGCGCGGGATCCTCAGTCAGCTTAGCGATCTGGGTGTCCACCTCATGGTGGTCGAGACGTCTGCATCGAGATCCTGACCCGAACGGACGCAAGATCGGTTTAGGCCCTTGATCTGACGTCTGGATGGTATGACTCCCGATGACATGGTCGTCGTCGACAGTGAGGGCAAGATCATCGAAGGGGACCGGGGACCGTCCTCGGACACGGCCTCTCACCTTTATGTGTATCGCCGGCGTGATGACATTCGCAGCATCGTCCACACTCACTCCACCTTTGCTACCGCGTGGGCCGCCACCGGTCAGGACATCCCGTATTCCCTGGCGGCCGTTGCTGACGAGTTCGGTGGGCCCGTACCTTGTGCTGGTTATGCCCACATTGGCACCGAGCAGATCGGGGAGCAGGTCATGAGGTTCATCGACCAGTGCCCGGCAGTGCTTTTGAGGAAGCACGGTGTCTTTACCGTCGGGGCCTCCATCGAGAAAGCCCTCAAGGCGGCCGTCATGGTGGAGGACGTCGCACGAACTCTGGCCTACGCGACGATGATCGGTGACATTTCGTCGCTGCCGCAGTCTGAGATCGACGCCAACCATGATCGCTACATCAACCGTTACGGCACAGCGACTGCGTCCACCGGGGTGACCTCCTGATCGCCTCAGTCGCGATTCCTTATGGTCGAAGTGTCACAGCGCCAAGGGTTGCGAGGAGGATCCTTCGCGCGTCACGGATAGGTGCAAGGTGGCACAATTCACATTTAAATCCATCACTTTTCACATAACCGATGTTAATATGAACGTCATGAGTCGTTGTTGCTCGCAGTTGCGAGTGGGACTCCCCACTACACGGCAGCGAGACATGGAGGAACCATGGGACTAAGGATCGTTGTCGCCGCTGATCCGGCGGCAGTCGAGTACAAGGATGTCGTCAAGGCTGACCTGGAAGCGGATTCGCGAGTCGATGACGTTATCGACGTCGGTGTTCAGGCTGGTGACGACACCCTCTACCCGCACATCGGCATCAAAGGAGCTCACGTCATCAAAGATGGAAAGGCCGATCGAGGAATCTTCTTCTGCGGCACCGGGATGGGCATGGCCATCACGGCCAACAAGGTGCCAGGCATTCGCGCCTGTACCGCCCACGACTCCTTCTCCGTAGAGCGGCTCATCATGTCCAACGACGCCCACGTGCTATGCCTCGGCCAACGCGTCATCGGTCGCGAACTTGCCCGTCGCTTAGCCCACGAGTTCATCGGGTACACCTTCGACCCGAGTTCCCACTCCAAGGCCAACATCGATCTCATCGACGCATATGAGTCAGGTGCTGGGGAATCCGCCCCTGGCAACTGCTGATACCGGGTGGTTCAGACGTGCACCGGCGCACGCTTGAACCACCCCACCCCTGGGCCAACGCCTAGGGTTGCCCAGAAATGCCGCACCCGTCGCTGCGTGCGGATGACAGATCGCGGGACACCCGCCCTCACAAAGGAACATCGATGTTCACCACCTCTGTCGGAGTCTTCGTCTTCGGACTCCTTGCCACCATCGCCGGCGGTGCTGTCGGAGCTGCCATCGGCGGCAACTACGCCTTCGTCCTCACCGGCTTCTGTGTGCTGGCCTCCTGGGGAGTGTTTGCCGCAACCGGAAACACCTTCGGCTTGGACTATCTGGCCTTTGGTCCCTTCATGGGCCCGCACATCGCCTTTGCTGGTGGCGTTGCGGCCGCCATCTATGCTCGGTACCGAGGGCATCTGGGTGACGGCAAAGACGTCAACACCCCGCTTGCCGGCATCGGTCACCCCGACATCCTCTGCGTCGGTGCCGCCTTCGGCATTTTCGGCTACTTGTGCCAGATCGGCATCTCAAACATTCCGTGGTTCGGCAAGCACACCGACCCAGTCGCCCTGACGGTGCTGCTGTCCGGACTGTTGGCCCGTCTCATCTTTGGTGGAGTACCCGGCAAAGGACTGTTCCACGGCTCCCTGCACAACCCAGAGCTTTTCCACGAGAACGCCACCAGTTTCCCGGCCAAGATCAAACCGGGCCCCAACGGACGGTGGTTGGAATGGCAGGAAAAACCCAGTCAGCTCCTTACCATCGGTTCACTGTTCGGCATCTTCGCCGGTGGCGCTTCTCTTTTCCTGGCCGCCAACGTTGGCGCCTACCTGACCACACGGGGACTCGCCAACAATCTGGCTGCTGCCAACGCCAACAGCTTTTGCTTCGGCATTTCAGCTGTCATTATCCTGTTCCTCATCACTAATCGGAACATGCCGGTCCAGCATCACGTGACGAACATCGCCGGCTTGGCTGCGGTGCAGTTCTTCCCGCTGCTTATGGGCAAGACCCTCACCACTTACCACTGGACGTACACGTCCTCGTGGGATTCCCACACGTGGGGTATGGCCACGGTTGCCCTGGTCATTGCCGCATTCTTCGGTGTCTTCACCGCTGGCCTCGGCGAGTTCTGTGCCCGCCTTTGGTACAACCGCGGCACCAGCCATATCGATCCGCCCGCCGCTGCCATCTGGCTCGGTAACACCGTGGTCGTCTCGCTCGCCACCCTGTTCTCGTGATCTCGCTTCAGGAGTAGCAACCATGCATGACGTCATCGACATACCTACTGATTTCGCCCGGGCCTACGTGTTCGACATGGACGGCACTATCTACCTCGGTGAGCACCTACTGCCGGGTGCTCGCCGCATGATCGAGGAATTGCGCCGTCGTGAGATCCCAGTGAGGTTTTTGTCGAACAACCCGACCAAGGACCCGGACCAGTACGTCGACAAGCTCACGAGATTGGGTCTGCCCACGGCCATCGAGGACATCTCCAACACGGTCGTGACGACAACGCGCTGGCTGGTCAACAACCACCCCGACGCTAAAGTTTTCGCGATCGCTGAGGAGCCCCTCAAGCGGAGCCTACGTGAGGCCGGGATCGAGCTGTGTGAGGACCCCGAGAAGATAGACATCGTCATCGCTTCGTATGACCGCACCTTCGACTACCGCAAGCTTCAGATCGCCTTCGACGCCATCTGGTTCCATAAGCGGGCATTCCTCATCCAGACCAACCCAGATCGGTTCTGCCCCTTCCCTGGCGGCCGTGGCGAGCCCGACTGCGCTGCCGTAACCGCAGCTATCGAGGCATGCACGGGACAGCAGTGCAAGGTCAGCTTGGGCAAGCCGTCGCCGGTGATGCTTACCGAAGCCCTGTCCGGCCTCGACGTTGACCCGACAGACTGCGTTATGGTCGGTGACCGGCTGCAAACCGACATCCAGATGGCCCTCGATACCGGAATGAAGTCGGCCTGTGTGTTGACTGGCGAGGCCACTGCTGACGACGTTGCAGCTCTCGACGTTGAGCATCGTCCCACCTGGACTCTGGATCGCATCGACCGACTTATCCCAGCCTCGGCATGGCGCGAACTCGGCTGGACCGAAGACAACGATGACTGACAAGACGACCGAGCTGCGTGCACCGCTGCCGCAGAGACACTTCGCAGGAGACAACGATGTTGAACAACGGCCCCTACCTCTTAGGCATCGACTATGGCACCGAGTCGTGCCGAGTCGCGATCTTTGACCTTGCGGGACGTCCGCTTACTTTCGCGGCAACCCCGTACAAGACCACTCACCCTCGTCCCGGTTGGGCCGAGCAGGACCCCGAAGAGTGGTGGAAGGCGCTGCAGGCGTCCTGCCATCGCGCCATTGCGGCTGCTGGAATTTCCCCGGCAGCTATCGCCGGTATCTCGTATGACGCTACGACGTTAACGATGGTTGCCATGGACGAGCGCGGCAACGAGTTACGTCCCGCCATGATGTGGATGGATGTCCGTGCCACCGAGCAGGCTGCACGCGCTGAGAACTCGGATTCGGTCGCCCGCCTCTACAACGGTGCTGGCGTTTCTCCGGCTACCGCCGAGTGGTACCCCTTCAAGGCCGCGTGGTTACGAGAGCACGAGCCGGAAACTTATCGCAGAGCCGCCCACCTCGTCGATGCCCCTGACTGGGTGACGTTCAAGCTCACCGGAGAATGGACTACCAACATCAACTCGGCCGCCATCCGGATGTACTACAACCGAGACAAGGGCGGTTGGCCGGAGGATTTCTATGAGACCATCGGCTGCGACGACGTCTTCGACAAGATCCCGGGAAGAGTCCTCGACCTGGGCACACCGGTCGGTACCCTCGGTACTATCCCGGCCCAGTTATTGGGTCTACGTCCCGGCATCCCGGTTGCCCAAGGACTTGGTGATGCCTGGGCCGGTCAGATCGGTCTCGGCGTGCTCGCGCCCGGTTCGATGGCTCTCATCACCGGCTCCTCGCACGTGCTCACCGGCCAGTCCGACACCGAGATCCACGGTGAGGGATTCTTCGGTGCCTACTCCGACGCCGTCATGCCCGGCCAGTACACCGTCGAAGGCAGCCAGGTCTCGACCGGTTCAGTGCTCAAGTGGTTCAAGGCCAATTTTGCAGCTGACTACACCGCTGCTGCCGAGAAAATCGGCCTCAATCCGTACGACGTCCTTAACGAGCAGTCGCGAAACATCAGACCGGGTTCCGACGGCCTTATTATTAATGAGTATTTTCAGGGCAACCGCACTCCGTACACTGACTCGAAAGCTCGCGGCATTATCTGGGGTCTATCCCTTATGCACACTCCGGCGCATTTCTACCACGCTATTCAGGAATCGGTCTGCTATGGCACGGCCCACAACCTGCGCGCCATGAAGGCCGCTGGATTTGAGGTAGACCGCATGGTCGCCTGTGGTGGCGCCACGAAGAGCCGTGATTGGATACAGATGCACGCCGATGTACCTGGTGTGCCGATCGTGCTCACTGAGGTCGGGGACGCTGTGGTGCTCGGTACCTGCATGGTAGCTGCTGTCGGCGCTGGCTTGTTCAAGGATCTCCCCGAGGCGGCCACACAGATGGTCCACGAGATTGACTTCATTGAGCCGGACCAGGAGCGTCACGAGGAATATCAATATTACGTAGACAAGTACTGCGACACCTACCCGCAACTGTGCCCCATGATTCATGACATGGTCGATCACGAGGCCGACAAAACTGACGATCACACTGATCAGAGGAGAAGCAATGTCCGAATTGATTGACAAAGCGTTGGCCGATTGCGGCGACACGGACGTCGTGGTCATGGGCCGCAACGTGCTCGAGGAAACCGGGCGCGTCTTCAAGGAACTCTTCGGTGATGCGAAGGTCATCATTATCGCCGACGAGAACACCTGGGCCGTCGCTGGTGAACAGACCAAGGCATCCCTCGAGGGCGCCGGAGTCGAGACTGTCGAACCGATGATCTTCCCGGGGCGTCCAGCCGTTTACGCCTGCTACGCGAACGTTGAGAAGATCCGTGATCACATGCGCGACCTTGACGGGGTGATCGCTTGCTCAATCGGCTCGGGCACCCTCAACGACATCACCAAACGAGCCAGCGACGAACTGGGTCGGCGCTACATGAACGTATGTACCGCCGCCTCAATGGACGGCTACGCCGCCTTCGGTGCCTCGATTACCGAAAACGGTTTCAAGCACACCATGAGCTGCCGCGCCCCGCAAGCCCTCATCGCCGACCTGCCGACGATGGCCGGGGCTCCGCAACGCTGCACCGCTACCGGCCTGGGCGATCTCATTGAAAAGGTCCCGGCCGGTGCCGATTGGATCGTCGCCGACGAACTGGGCATCGAGCCGATCGACGACGAGGTGTGGGATCTCGTCCAGGGCCCGCTCACCAGTGCCATCAGCGATCCAGAGGGGCTGGCCAACGGTAAACCGGAGGCATTTGATGGCCTCATCGAAGGCCTCGTGATGTCCGGTCTAGCGATGCAGAAGTACCGCATCTCGTCGCGCCCGGCCTCGGGCGCCGGTCACCAATTCTCCCACCTGTGGGAGATGGAGCATCTCGGTATGGACCAAGACCCGCCACTGACCCACGGGTTCAAGGTGGGACTCGGCACGATCTCAGTGCTCGCTCTGTGGGAGAGAACGCTCAACCACGATTTCAGCACCCTCGACGTCGACGCCGCTGTCGCCAAGTGGCCGTCGGCCGAGGAAATGGAGGCCAAGGTTCGCGCCAACTTCACGGGCGACATGCTCGAGCCTGCTGTCAGGCAGACCATGGACAAGTACCTCGACGCCGATGCGCTGCGAGAGCGTCTGGAACTCGTCAAGTCAACGTGGCCGACCGTCCGAGAACGCTGCCGCTCCCAGGTCATGCCGGCTGCCAAGGTCGAGGAGATCATCAAGACTGTTGGTGGCATTTACCACCCGGCGCAGATCGGCCTGACTCGGGAGCGCTTCCACGACACCTACTACCGGTGCCAGATGATTCGGTCGCGCTACACCCTTCTTGACCTGCTCGTCGAGACCGGAACCATCGGCGATCTCGTCGAGTCGCTGTTTGAGCCTGACGGATTCTGGGGCCGGCGCCCCTGGCCGCAGGACTGAGTACCAGGACGACGTCGGGTGGGGCCGACCACTCGCCCCGGCGCCACCCGACTTCCTCGCGAGGAGGACACCATGAACAATAACTATGTGGTGGGACTGGATTTCGGCACGCTGTCCGGACGCGCTGTCGTCGTACGGGCCAACGATGGCGCCGAGATGGGGGCCGCCGTCCATGAGTATCCCCATGGGGTCATGGACCGCACCTTGAGCGCTGCCGACGGCCGTAAACTTCCGCCGGACTTCGCCCTCCAGGATCCTGTCGATTATCTGGAGACCCTCGAGACGATCGTCCGCGGGGCCGTGAAGGACGCCGGGGTTGATCCCGACCACATCGTCGGTATCGGGTTAGACGTCACCTCTGCCACCGTCGTCGCTGCGACGAAGGACGGCACTCCACTGTGTCAACTACCCGAGTTCCGAAACGAGCCTCACGCCTGGGTCAAGCTCTGGAAGCACCACGGTGCTCAGGACCAGGCTGACCGCATCGTCAAGTTGGCCCAGGTGCGTCGGGAACCGTGGCTGACACGGTATGGAGGAATCCTGTCCTCCGAGATGCTCATGCCCAAGGTATTGGAGACCCTGGAACGAGCCCCGCAGGTGTACCGGGCTACCGATGTGTTCTGCAACGTATTGGATTGGCTGACGTGGAGGCTGACCGGGGTGCTGGCGTTCTCGACGGGCGATTCGGGGTACAAACGTATGTACCAGGACGGGAAGTATCCGTCCCGCGACTACTTGATGAACCTCAACCCAGAGTTCGCCGACGTTTTCGCCGAGAAGATGAACGCCCCGGTACTTCCCCTGGGAGCCCGGGTTGGTGGCCTGACGCCGGAGTTCTCCGAGCGTCTGGGATTACCAGTCGGCACCACGGTGGCCAGCGGCAACATTGACGCCCACGTCACTGCGGCCGCCGTGCAAGCAGTGGAGAACGGCCAGATGACTGCGATCATGGGTACTTCGGCGTGCTACGTCGTTCCCGGGCCCCAGCTCAAGGAAGTCCCCGGAATGTTTGGCGTCGTCGACGGTGGGATCGTCGATGGTTCGTGGGGATTCGAGGCTGGGCAGACGGCGGTGGGCGACATCTTCGCCTGGTTTATCGACAACTGCGTCCCGGGCTCGTATTTCGACGAGGCTGACCACAGGGGCATCGGTGTCTATGACCTGCTTACCGAAAAATGTGCGAGGCAGGAGGTCGGTGCCCATGGTCTCATTGCCCTGGACTGGCACAACGGCAACCGGTCGGTGCTCGCGGATGCCAACTTGTCGGGAATGATCTTGGGTCAGACTCTCACGACTACCCCCGAGGACCAGTACCGGGCCCTGCTGGAGTCGACAGCTTTCGGGGCGCGCACCATCATCGAGTCGTTCCGGGATTCCGGGGTTGAGATCAACGAGTTGGTGGTGGCCGGCGGACTGACGAAGAACACATTCCTTATGCAGTTGTTCTGCGATATCTGCCGAGTTCCTCTGAGCGTTGGGACTATCAAACAGCCAGGCGCGCACGGATCTGCGGTGTTCGCGGCCGTCGCCGCCGATCTGTACCCCGACGTTAAGGCTGCCTCTGCTGCGATGGGGGCGAAGAAGGCGGGGGTCTACCAGATCGACGAGCAACGCGCCGAGCAGTACGACGCCCTGTACGCCGAGTACGCTCGGCTCCACGATTACTTCGGCCGCGGTGGCAACCAAGTGATGCACCGTCTTAAGGAGATTCGACGTCAGGCCCATTTGCGGGCGCGGGAATCGACGGAAACGTCGAATGGCGGCAACGGTGCACATTTGTGACAGCTATAACGCCACACGTACATGACCTCCGGGGTACGAATAGGGTTGTGATGATGACCTGACCCCCACCCACCGCCCTGACGAGCGAAAACACATCACACACATCAGGCCTATAAGCCAATACGAGAGGAATATCGTGGCAACCGAACTGACGTGGACCGACACCGATAGGCTCGCTGTCGACACCGCTCGAGTGCTGGCGGCCGATGCCGTCGAGAAGACTGGTAACGGTCACCCCGGCACCGCTATTTCCCTAGCGCCGCTGGGCTACCTGCTTTACCACAAGGTCATGTCTATCGATCCGTCGGACCCGAATTGGCTCGGACGCGATCGCTTCATCATGTCGGCAGGACATTCCTCGCTGACCCAGTACACCCAGTTATACCTAGCAGGGCTGGGACTCGAGCTGTCCGACCTGGAGTCCCTGCGTACCTGGGGATCCCTGACCCCCGGCCACCCCGAATATGGCTTGACGAAGTTCGTCGAGACCACCACCGGCCCGCTCGGCGCCGGTGTTGCCAACGCCGTCGGCATGGCCATGGCAGCTCGTCGTGAACGCGGCCTGCTCGACCCGGACGCCGCTCCCGGTACGAGCCTCTTCGACCACTACATTTACGCCATTGCCGGTGACGGCTGTATGCAGGAAGGCATTGCATCTGAGGCTTCGTCTCTGGCGGGGACCCAGGAGCTGGGCAACCTCATCATGTTCTACGACGACAACCGGATCACCATCGAAGGTGATACCGCCATCGCCTTCTCTGAGAACGTCGAGGCCCGCTATGAGGCCTACGGTTGGCATGTCCAGCACGTCGATTTCACCAACGGCGGAACGACCTACGAGGAGAATGTCGAAGCCCTCATGGAGGCCATCGACAACGCCAAGACTGTTACCGACAAGCCGTCTTTCATCCGTCTCACCACCGTCATTGGTTGGCCGATTCCGAAGCTCGCCGGTCTGGCCCAGGTACACGGTGCGAAGATTGGCGCTGAGGGGGTCAGTGCCCTCAAGGAGAAGCTTGGCTTTGAAGACAAGCCGTTTGCCATCGACCTTGAGATGGTGCAACAGGTCCGCGCTGCTTTCGCTGAGCGCGGCAAGGGTCTGCGCGAGGTCTGGGACGAGAAGTTCGCCGCCTGGCATGACGCCAACCCAGACGGCGCTGCCCTGCTCGAGCGGATGCTCGCCCACAAGCTGCCCGACGACCTCGACATTCCCACTTTTGAGCCGGGCAAGATGAGCACCCGTAAGGCTTCGGGAGCGGTCCTGAGCGCTCTGGGTCCGCAGCTTCCCGAGCTGTGGGGCGGATCGGCCGACCTCGCCGGGTCGAACAACACGACCATGAAGGGGGCCGACTCCTTCCTGCCTGAAGATCGCTGCTCCGAGAAAGATCCAGGTGGTCCTTACGGGCGTACTATCCACTTCGGTGTTCGCGAGCACGCCATGGGTGGCATCCTCAACGGCATCACCTTGGCGGGCCTGACCCGCTGCTACGGCGGAACCTTCTTTGTCTTCTCCGATTACATGCGTCCGTCGGTGCGTCTTGCGGCCCTCATGAAGATCCCGTCGATCTTCGTGTGGACCCACGATTCTATCGGCGTTGGTGAAGATGGACCCACCCACCAGCCAGTCGAGCACCTAGCCTCCTACCGAGCCATCCCGGGACTCGACATCGTCCGTCCCGCCGACGCCAACGAGACCGCCGTGGCATGGCGCACCATCGTGGAGCACACCGACCGTCCCGCCGGCCTAGTGCTGTCGCGTCAGGACCTGCCGACGATTGACCGCAGCAAATACGCCTCTGCCGAAGGCGTCGCCAGGGGTGCCTACGTGGTTTGCGAGGCTAGCGCCGAGCCCAAAGTCATCCTCATCGGTACTGGGTCCGAGCTGTCGGTGGCCCTCGAAGCACGCGAGAAGCTTGAGGCCGACGGGATCGCGACCCGCGTCGTCTCGATGCCGTGCCAAGAGTGGTTCGACGAGCAGGACGAGGAGTACCGCGAGTCGGTGCTACCCAGCTCAGTGACTGCCCGAGTGAGCGTCGAGGCCGGCATCGCCATGGGCTGGGCAAAGTATGTCGGCTGCAAGGGCGCCTCGGTGTCCCTCGAGCACTTCGGCGCCTCGGCCTCTGGGGCGCTGCTGTTCGAGAAGTTCGGATTCACCGCTGACCACGTCGCGGAGGTCGCTCACACCGTGTTCATGGAGTGAGGCATACCGATGTCGAACCGACGCCGGGCAAATCAAGACAAGGAGATGCTCCACGTCGCGGAGATGTACTACTTCGAGCAGATGACCCATGCCGCCATCGCCCAGCGACTCTCAATAAGTCGTTGGACCGTCGGCAGGATCCTCGAGGAGGCTCGCCGTACGGGGATGGTCAAGATCACAATTGATCATCCCCTCGCCCGGTATCACCGGTTCGAAACCGAGTTAGTTGACACCTTCGGGTTGCAGTCGGCCGTCGTCGTGCCCGTTCAAGCCAATGACGAACTGACGATGGAGTTCGTCACTCGGATGGCAGCGCAGCGGTTATCCGAGTGGCGGCCACGACCGCGGGTGGTCGCGGTGAGCTGGGGTCGAACGACGGCCCATGTGGCCCAACACTTGGGGTCGGGTTGGAATCCTCACCTTGCAAGCCCCGACCGTCGTGGGATCAGCAGATTTCGGGGAGATGCTGCGTTAGGACGTGTCCGTTTCGCGTCCCCTGGAGGCTGCCCAAAACGCGGATCTCGTGGTGTATTCGCCAGGAACGGTGAGCGCCGACTCGATTTTGGTGACGGCTGGTCATGTGACAACCAACGGTATTGACCAGCTGCGAAGCAAAGGGGCTAGCGCAGACATCATGAGTCACTATGTTGACGCCCATGGCCGCGTTGTCGATGAAGAATTGGATGCTCGCACGATCTCGGTAGACCTGGACGGTGTGAAGGTCAGGGATGACGGGGCCACGGTCGCCCCTGGGCTCGGAGCGTACTGGTCGTCGCATCCGGAGCCGAAAAAGCAGAGGCTCTGGGGGTAGCCCTGCGCGGTGGTTTGTGTACTGACCTGGTTGTCGATGCCAGCGTTGCGGAGCTCGCCCTTGGGTGAAGGAGGAGCCGCAGCCGTCATGCACGCAAGTGCAGGCTCTCGACGAAGGTGGGAATCGCGCGCGGCCCAGGGCTAGCGTGAATTGCGTCGGGCCCACAGCCGGGCCTCAACCCATCTTCGGAGGTACGAAGATGCTCAGGATTGCAGTGCTCGGTGCGGGTGTCATGGCCACCGCATTGACCTTCCCCGCTGTCGAAAACGGCAACGAAGTCCGCTTCATTGGCACCCACCTCGATGACGACATCATCGATTCCATTCAGGCCACCCGGCAGCACCCGGTTCTTGAACTTAAGGTTGACGAGCGCGCCAAGGCGTACCATTTTGCTAACGCCGCCGAGGCTATCGAGGGGGCTGACGTCATCATGAGCGGCGTCAACTCGTTCGGAGTCGACTGGGTGGGTAGACAGCTGGCCAAGCTAGCCAAACCCGGGCAGATCATCCTGTGCGTAACAAAGGGCATGCAGGCCGATGAGGACGGCACCCTTCACATCCTGCCCGAGGTATTGAAGAAGCACATGGGGAACCTTGCCGACGAGGCCCACTGGGCGGCCATTGTTGGACCGTCCAATGCCGGTGAACTGGCGGTGCATCGTGACACCCGCGTCGTATTCTGCGGCGAGGAGCAGGAGGTCCGCGACCGCTTGGTTGCGGCATACCGCACCGACTACTACCACGTCTGGACGTCTACCGACTTCGTCGGTCATGAGGTCGGCGCGTGCATGAAAAACATCTTTGCCTTTGGTGGGGGCTTCGCTGCTGGCATGCTGGACAAGGCCGGGCAGACCGACGCTAAGTACGTCATGTACGACTACACCGCGGCGCTGTTTGGCGAGGGTGCCCGCGAGCTCAAACAGATGGTTGCCTTCATGGGTGGTGACCCGGAGGTGGCGACCGGCTTGGGCGGTGTCGGCGATATGTTCGTTACCACGATGGGCGGACGCAATGTGCGTGCCAGAACCTACGTCGGTGCCGGAGTGCCGTTCTCGCAGATCCGTAATGTCAAGATGAAAGGCATCACCCTGGAGGGGGTCGCCGCCATCGGTGTGGTTGGTGAGGCGATCGAGAAGTTGACTCGGCGCGGAGTGATCGCTGAGACCGATTACCCATGGTGCGCGCCCTCTACGACATCGTTGCTCACGATGCTCCCCTCGATTTGCCCTGGGAGAAGTTCTTCGGCGGAGAAAAGTGACGTTGGGTGACCGGAGTCGGAACACCGTGTCGAGGTACTCAGATGTCCTCAGCGGCGTGTGTGCGAAAAATACCGGCCTAGGTGGGGTCCGGGTACTGTGGTGCGTGATGCATCCTTCGACCGGGATTTTTCGCACCGGGTGATGGCTGCCTCATGCAGCACTCCGAGAGTCCGCTTGGCTTTCGTGAACGAGAGGTGCCGTTCGAACCGCCACGACTTAGACTCGTCTGGTCGTCTTAGAAAGGCTGTCATGAACAACGTCATCGAGGTCACTGATGCGACCTTCGCTTCCGAGGTTCTCGGTGCCTCCAAGCCGGTCCTCGTCGACTACTGGGCCGACTGGTGTGCCCCATGCAAACAGCTCTCCCCGATCATCGAGGAGCTTGCTGGGACCTACGGCGACCGGATGGTCTTCGCTAAGGTCGACACCAACGCCAACACCCGGGTTGCCGCGGAGCAGGGGATCATGTCACTGCCCACCATCCAGGTCTGGCAGGGTGGCCAGCTCGTCAAGTCGCTGCAAGGCGGCAAGACGAAGAAGGCGCTGGTCAAAATCATCGAAGAGTTTGTCGCCTAAGGAGGGATCATGCCGTCTGCCACTAAGAAGGTTTCCCTGGTCCGTCGTAGTGAAGGCCACTACACCGCCACCAATGCTCGTGGTGGGCAAATTCGGTTTGGGGCAGGGAAGGACGCCGAGTTCACCCCTGTGGAGCTGCTGCTAGCCGCTATCGGCGGGTGCTCATCCATTGATGTCGACACCGTGACAAGCCGTCGCGGCGAGCCTACCCAGTTCACCGTTTCCGTCTCGGGCACCAAACGCAGCGACGAGGAAGGACGGGCATCCCTGGGTGACGTCGCCGTCGACTTCCAGTTGAGCTTCCCCGACACTGAGGAAGGACGCGAGGCTGCCGGGCTGGTGAACCGGGTCGTCACGATGTCACGCGACAAAAACTGCACCGTCTCGCGCACCGTCGAGGCCCAGACTCCGGTGGCTTTCAGTATCGCCGGCGAGCCGTTGGACTGAGGTTTCCTGGCGGGTCGTTCTCGCCGCGTTTTTACGCGGAGCGTGTTCACGAAAGGTCTTCCACAGGAACCGAGGCGGCCGGACCCGGTGACGAAAAATCCCGGGCCCGGCCGTTTTACGGCATCAGGAGATGAGATCTCGCAGCCAGGTGATGATTTTGTCTTCGGCGTCGCGGGCCTGGGGGAAGGCGAGGGTGAAACTTTGGGTGCCATGAGCCATGCCACGGACTGTTGTCAGTTCTACCGGCACCCCGGCGTCCTGGAGCTTGTGCTGCCACGCGATCGAGTCGTCACGCAGCGGATCCACCTCACAGTTGAGCAAAAATGTCGGCGGAAGGCCGTGCGCGTTCTCCAGGCAGGCAGGGTTAGTCAGCGGGTTGTCGAGACTTGCTCCGTGAGACAGATAACGCACGTGGCTGTGGTGCAGCGCGGCCGCTAGGTCAGGGGCGTCACGACGAGCCTCGGCCATTGCTTCGGAGGTGTCAGAAAGGTCGAGAATCGGCACCTCCAGGATTTGCCCAAGAATTGCGGGGTTGCCCTCGTCGCGGCACATGATCCCCGTCGCAGCGGCGAGGTTTCCACCCGCGGAATCGCCCCCTACGAGGATGCGTGAAGTGTCAAACCCCTTGTCAAGTCCGGTTTTGGCTACCCACCGCACGACGTCAACGACATCATGTAGGTTCTCGGGGTAGTTGTGCTCGGGCAGCAATCGGTAATCGACACTGACGACACATACCCCCGCTCGCTGGGCGATGCTGGCTGTGCGGGAGAGCACGGTGCGTGGGGAACCGTGAACAAAAGCCCCGCCGTGGGCCCATACCAGTACTGGAGCGGGGTTTGGGAGCCCCTTCGGCCGCTGAATGAGTACCGGGATCGGGTGAGTCCGTCCGGGGACCGTGCGGTCCTCGAGAATCACCGAATCAGGGACCGCAGGCGTTATTTTTCCCCGCAGGCGGGCGGCCACGTCATTCTGACGCGCCCGCTTCTCGGCGAGCGTTTGTTCTTCCTTCGGTTGACGACCCAGGATTTCTGCCAGTCGTGGATCCAGTTTCATGTCACTTCACCCTCCTCACTCGTGTGATACACAACGACCCCAGGATGGCTAGGATGATCGCTGCAGTGAACAGTCCGGGATAGCCCACCGTCTTTACGAGGGTCGCACCAATGCCCGGTGCGAAGACGATCGGCAGAGAATTGGCGGCGTTGAGGAAGCCTAGGTCACGGGCAGCATCGTCGCGGTCGGGCAGTACCTCGACCATGAGAGCCCCGTCGACAGCCATATAGGTGCCGAACGCGGCCCCGCCTATCGCGGCGAAAATGGTGAGCGTCCACGGCTCGTTGACAAGGAAGAGGGGAATGACTCCAACCCCGGCCACGAGCGGGGCAATCATTGTGAAGGGCTTGCGGCGCTTGATCTTGTCGGACCACGGACCCGTGATGACGTCAAGGACGACTGCCGTGACGGCGAGGACTGCGGAATTCATCGCGATGAGTCTTCCGGCAGTTGCTCGTGTCATGCCCATCTCATCGGTGGCGATGTACAGCTGGAATTGCATCACCATGAACAAAGAGATGACAAAGAGAAATCGGCCTACCAGGATCCACCAAAACTGGCCGTCAGAGGGCGGCCTCATCTGAGCACCGAACTGGCGCCAGGTGACTGGTGGACGGGGTGACCGATTGCGCAATGGGTGGGGTGGAAGCAGGATCACCACGATGATGCTCGATACCAGCATTATCCATGCCGCCATGAGGAACCCTTGCGATGGGTGGGTTACCAAGGTCCCGGCGATAACTGCCCCGATGATCTGGGCGAGGAGATAGCCCGCGCCACCGAATGCTGAGACCTTACCGAGAACGGAGTTGGGGACGTAGTCCGGTGGGATGGCGTTGAAAGCGCCAAGCATGCAGTTGAGCCCGCCCTGGTACACCATGTGTGCGACGACGAGGAGGGCGGGGTTACGGGTTAAGCCGATGCAGGCGAAGGCCAGAGTGCCGACGATGGCACCTCCGATAATCCAGGGATTGCGCGGGCCGAGCTTGGACCGAGTGCGGTCCGACAGCGTCCCGGCCAGGATCATGCAGCTAACAGCAGCAATGGCGCCGGTGGTCGTGAGTAGGGCGAGTAAGTCGACCTTGTCTTCGGGCTTGACCTCAGCGGCAAGTGCTGCCAGCAGCGTGCCGCAGGCAGCTCCGACCGCCGCCCATCCCAATTGTCCGATGAACATCACTGCGCTGAGACGACCGGTACTAGCGCACTGCCTGTGCTGGGGCTGAGCACCCTCTCGTGGGGTTATCGTCATGGGGTCTGCTCCTTTGCGGTGGGGTGCGGGTCGGACCGCCCTTAACAAAACCCTAGTAGCACTAGGTATTGTAGAACACGACCCTCTGGGGTGGTCGATAGGGCCGATCGGACGCTGCGGGGCCCAAGAACCCCGTTCCGGAAGGGGCCAAGCATCCCTTTGACCTGACTCTCTGCGAGGCGGGATTTTTGTTCACTGGGTGAGGACGCCGGGGAGGGAAGCGTCGTTGTCCGTAAGCTAATAAGGTGCCCAGGTCTCCGCTACGCCAACGTCACGGTCTGGAGTCAGCGTGGGTTCACACCCCCGATCATGGGGCGTGTCGTCGGTTGGCAACAGAGCGCGGAGTCGATGGCTGGCCCTGGCCGACGATGCGGGACTACCTGGTCGAGAAGCTCCCGAGAATGGGTGGGCAGCGTGTTGACGAGATGCTTGATGAGGGGAGGTTCGTCGACGAGTCAGGGCGTACTTTCCGGCGGGATTCCCCTTTCACTCCGCAGACCTTCGTTTTCTTCCACCGAGACCTGCCTACAGAGACTCCCGTTCCGGCCGGGATCGGCATTCTCTATTCCGATGAACGCATTCTTGTGGTCGACAAGCCGCATTTCCTGTCCTCGATCCCGCGGGGCCGCCATGTCCTCGAATCGGTTGTTGTTCGACTGCGCACCCAATTGGGGCTGCCAGAACTAACGGTCGCTCACCGCCTCGATCGTGTTACCGCTGGAGTGTTACTGCTGACCCGGGAGCGAAAATGGCGTCGCCCGTACCAAGAGATATTCGAGCGTCGTGAGGTCGTCAAAAAGTATCGGTTGGTGGCACCCGTGGTGCACGATCCAGCTGGGGAGGGGGTTACCGCGACAAAAAGCGGCTGGCAGGTGAGGTCCCGGATTATTAAGGAGCGGGGGATTTTGCAGGCCCGTGAAGTTCCCGGCGTACCGAATGCTGTCACCGATATTGCGCTGATCGGTGAACACGGCGGGTGGGGGCTGTACGAGGCGAGCCCTCGGACTGGTCGCACCCACCAAATTCGTCTCCACATGCAACGTTTGGGCGCTCCAATTGTGAATGACCCCTTTTACCCGGTAGTTCTCGACACCCCAGTCGATGATTTCACCCATCCCTTGCAGCTGCAGGCGTGGCGGATGGGATTCACCGACCCCGTCACCGGCGACCCGAGAGCCTTCACCTCGAGATTGCGGTTGGCCGCTTGGCAGTGAGGGCAAGGTCATGCCCCTGACGTGATGCCAACCGGACATGGGGTCTGCCTGTGTCTTGGCCGTTTTGGAGCGCCGCCCCGCATACCGGGCTTGTCACCGCCTATGTGCCTGCCCTGATTTCCCGCCGACTGTACCCATTCTCCCCGCAGTGGGTCTCGCTCAGCGTGGGTGAACTGCCAACCCGTGGTTATTTTTCCCGATACGTGGGGAGCGGTGCCATTGGGGTGCTTGAGACCTTCGGGGGCTGACAGAAATCGTCACGTGAAGATATGGGGTTGATTCAGGGATGGCTCAATATCGTCGAGGGCTCAGCGATGCCCCGATCCGTCGCGAGCTGACGAAAAATGTCAGGGGGGAAGAGACAGCGAGAAAAACCTGCGCCGCATGCCGCTTACCTATACCACGTCGCGTCCATGGCGCCCGCACAGCATTTCGCCGCACCACCTTGCGCGCGGGTGGTGCGGCGAAAACTGTCGAGTACCTCAGCGACCTAGTTCAGTGAGGAACCTTTCGGCATCTAGGGCAGCACGGCACCCGGACCCGGCCGCGGTGACGGCTTGTTGGTAGTGGGAGTCGACCAGGTCGCCGCAGGCGAAAACTCCCGGCACGTTGGTGCGGGTGGATGGCTCGGCGCACACGACGTAGCCAGCATCGTCCAGATCGACCTGGCCGCGCACCAGCTCGGAGCGCGGGTCATGGCCGATGGCCTCAAAAACGCCGGCAACTTCGAGTTGACGCTCCTCGCCGGTTTTGGTGTCCCGCAGGGTGATCGACTCGAGCTTCGACTCGCCCTGCATGGCGACGACCTCACTATTCCACGCGAAGGTGATCTTGGGGTCGGCTGCGGCACGGTCGGCCATGATCTGAGAGGCGCGCAATTGGTCGCGGCGATGCACGAGGGTCACCGAGTTGGCGAACCGGGTAAGGAAAGTGGCTTCCTCAACCGCGGAGTCACCGCCACCAACGACGGCGATGTCTTTGCCGGTGAAGAAGAACCCGTCACAGGTGGCGCACCACGACACGCCGCGCCCGGACAACCGCGGCTCATCCTCAAGCCCGAGTTTGCGGTAGGCCGATCCCATGGCGAGGATAACAACGTGCGCCTTGTAGGTGTTTCCGTCGGTGTCGACGAGCTTCTTGATCTCACCGGTGAGGTCGATATCGGTGACGTCGTCGGCGATGAGCTCGGCTCCGAACCGTTCGGCCTGGGCACGCATCTGCGCCATGAGGTCGGGGCCCATGATCCCTTCGGAGAAGCCCGGGTAGTTTTCGACCTCGGTGGTCTGCATGAGGGCGCCGCCGGCATCCATTGACCCTTCAAATACCAGCGGCTTCAGTCCGGCGCGGGCGGTGTAGACAGCGGCGGTGTATCCGGCTGGCCCAGACCCTACGATGATGACGTCGCGCGGCTCGTCATTACCGTGGACGTCGGCGCCGACGGTCTCAGGGAAGGGCTGGGTGGTGTCGATTTCCGAGGGATCGGACAGCGAAATGTTGCCGAGGATGGTGTTGGGTGTAAGGGCCTGAGTGGTCATGGCGTCTCCTGGTTAGTGACTGGTTCGGGGATCAACCTATTTAGCGCATGAAGCTGTTACGGCATTCCCGGAGGGTTTTACGCCCGGCGTGGGGCTTCCAGTGCTCTCCCCCCCATGACGAGGTGCCACGGTATGGGGACGTCGATTCCTGGTTGGTCCGCCCCCGATTGCCGCAATTCGATGGCAGCCGATCTTGATGAGGTGCTCTACCCGTGCACGAGTGTCAGGGTGTACGTGGGGACTCTCATGTACAACGTTAGAAACAGTGTTGACGGGCACCCCGGCTGCTTTGGCAACATCCACAAGGCGCGCTGTCATGGCCAGGATCTTATGATCTCCAACGGGGGTTCAGCAATGTCAGGGGAACGACTTGTGAGGGCTTTGCACCTCTCTTTATATCGTTGTTATAACCTATGGCAACGTTGCAAGAAGCTACGGTTGGGAGGATCCCTGGCGCGTCAGCAATGGGGCCTCGGCAATGAGATGGACGGGCCGTGGCAGATGGGCCACAAGACACCTGAGGAATACGCCCGGGCCGTGACCGAGGTGGCCAACACCTTCCACCGCTTCGACGACAATCCCATTGTGGCTACCTGTGGTTCCTCGGGACGCTCCATGCCCATCTTCGGGCGCCGGGAGCGCGTCGTCGCCGATGCCGCATTCGACAGCCTGGACCTGGTGTCGGCCACGCCCACTACGAATCCGATCGACGATGATTTCATCCGTCTCGGCGTGGTTGCTGTCGGCAGGACCCGCATCGTCGTGCACCGGGATTCGGACCCCCGGACTAATCTCTCCTGTTAGTTACCTGACCATGGTCGGATGGGGTTGGCCGGTCGCGTGCCACTACAGCGTCGTTCCCTCTCCGCCGACAGCATGTTTCCCTCGGCGATCGGGTGAACACTTGATGGGATCGTGGACACTGGAAGTCATGAGTGAGTCGACGAATGGTCCCCAAGAGCCTCGTGAACCTAATTCTTTCCCGCGTGCTAGCGCCGAGGGCGGATATTCCTCGCACTCTGAGGATGCCCGTCAGGGCTGGGCACAGGAGTCATATTGGTCGCACAGTGACGATACCCGGTCTAGTTCGGGAGATTCGCCGACTACCCAACGGCAGCCGTGGGAATCATCTGAACAGCCCACTGCTATTGATCCGAACCTTGGTAACAAAAATGCCGGCTCGCCGCAGCCCTCGTCTCGATCGGGCCGCAAGGGTTTCCGAGGCGGGACTATTGTCCTTGCTGCGCTGCTAGCCGCGGCCGTGGGTGGAGTCTCAGGTGGTCTTGTCGATCGTTCCTTGACAAAAAATGACACTCCTGCCGTGGCCACAAAGTCTGCCGCCCCGAATACCGTTACCAAGGTTGTTCAGGGATCGTCATCTGCTCCGGACTGGACGGCCACTGCCTCCGCCATCTCGAACTCGGTGGTCTCTATCACCGTGACGACCGGCAATGGGGGCGGCGAGGGGTCCGGTGTCGTCGTCGATTCCAACGGCGACATCGTCACCAACAATCACGTCGTCTCTGACGCCGCATCCGGCGGTCAACTGACGGTATCTATGGGCAACAAGACGTATGACGCCAAGGTGGTGGGTAGTGATCCATCAACTGACCTGGCTGTCATCCGGGTAACGAATCCGCCCGAATCCATGAAGCCGATGAGGTTCGCCAATTCCAGCAAGCTGACCGTCGGTGCCCCGGTCATGGCTGTTGGTAACCCGCTAGGACTGTCCGGATCGGTGACGACCGGCATCATTAGCGCTCTTAACCGCCCGGTCACGACCATGAGCCGCGATGACTCAGATGACGTGTTGGGGTCATATGATTCCTCGTCGGGGGTCGTCGTCACCAATGCCATCCAGACCAGCGCCGCGATTAACCCAGGCAATTCCGGGGGTGCGCTGGTCAATGCCAATGGTGAACTCGTCGGCATCAACTCCTCAATCGCCAGTTTGCCGTCGGCGGACCGCTCCCAGTCGGGCAATATCGGCATCGGGTTCGCCATCCCATCGAATTTGGCCAAGTCGGTTGCCGACCAGATCATCCGGACCGGCAAGGTCACTCACGCTTTCCTAGGCATCTCGGTTCGTGACGCGGCTGCAGTTAAGGCTGGTGTCAAGGTTCGGGGTGCCGGAATCGCGACGGTCATTCCGAGTTCGGCTGCCGGCAAGGCCGGTTTGCGCCGAGGCGACGTCATCACCAGGATTGACGACACTGATATCGCCTCGGGGGAGTCTTTAGTAGGTCTTATTCGTTCGTTCAAAGCTGGGCAGAAGGCGAAAATCAGTTATATCCGTGGTTCCCAGGAGGGGACGGTTGACGTGACAATGGGCACGGCGAAGGCTTGATTTTGGCAGTAACACAGCCAACTCTCCGCAGCCGATGTGCTGCGGAGAGTTCGAATTTCTACCTGCGCTCTCACATGAGGTCGAGGACCGCTCGGGCAGTGGCGTCATCAACGACGAGGTCAGTTGCAACTCTGGCGCGCAGGGCAGCCAGCAGTCCGACGGCCTTGGCGCGCCCAGCGACGACGCAGAGCCGACGCGGTATGCGCTGTAATTGGAAGGGGGCTAATCCGGTTGCTCTCTTGTTGAACTCGACGTCGTAAGCACCGTCAGCCTTGAGGAAGACGGTGTTGACGTCACCGACGACTCCAGCATGTACCAAATTCGCCTTTTCCTCATCGGTCATGTAACCCGCTGAATAGACGTGGGAGGGGACCGGGCTGTCAAGGGCTCCGACGCTAAAAACAGCAAGATCGAGCTCTCGATGTGCTTTAAGGACGGCCTGAACGGAACATTCTTGCCACATTGCGGCCTTTGTTGACGCACTGTCGAAGAAGGTTGGGACCGGGAAATGGATAACCTCGCCACCAAATGCAGCAGCCATTCTTGACAGGATCGATCCGACGTAGGGGATTCCCGAACTAGCGGGGTTTGCCGACCCATTCATCTGGACGACGCTGACCCCTTTGACGTCTTTAGGCACTACGTAGTGGGTGATGGCATCAAGGGTTGTGCCCCAGGCGATACCGACGGCGGAATTGTCCTCGACCATATCTGTCACCATCTGTCCCGCGATCCTGGCGACTTGATCGAGGCGGTGGATCTCGGTGGTTCCTGATTTCACGGGCACAACCGTGGTATTTACCCCGAACATCCTCGTCAGGGTGGAATCCAGTCCACTTCGTAGCCCCGTTGGCTCGGACAAAGTGATGCGCACAACTCCGGACAGACGTGCCTGCTTGAGAAGTCGAGATACGGTCGAGCGAGATGTACCGAGATGGCTGGCGATGGCATCCATTGTCTCGCCCTGCATGTAATACATGGACGCAGCTGTCCATACATCATTGGACAATTCGTTCATGCCTCCCCCCTTGCCATGCACATGAGTGCAGAATCGCGAATCCGTGGGGCCCTTGATGTTTGACTGTGAGCTACGTCCGACCCCGATGGGGGGCGGGACGACGGTCCCCGTTCCTAAATTCTACGGGATCGACTGCCACCGGCGAGTAAACCGGTGTCAACGGATGACACCACGACGAAGGAGTCTTCATGCTTCTCGAAACCGCGGTGCCCGGTGCAACGATCTTCGGGTCGGAGTTCTTGGGCACCTTGATCCTCATTCTCCTGGGTTGTGGCGTCGTCGCCAATAACCTCCTTCCCAAGAGCAAGGGCCACGCTAACGCCCCCGGTTCCCTCCAGATTAACTGGGGATGGGGCTTCGGCGTGATGTTCGGGGTTTACGCCGCTTACAAGACCGGTGGGCATCTGAATCCGGCTGTGACCGTCGGTCTGGCCATCGCCGGCAAGGATCTGGCCCCTGGTATCCCTGCTACGGCTGGCAACATCACGATCTACATCCTCGCCCAGTTCGCCGGTGCCTTTGTCGGTGCGGTGCTGTGCTGGCTGGCGTACAAACAGCACTATGACGAGGATTGCGACCCCGCCCTCAAGCTCGGCACTTTCGCTACCGGTCCTGAGGTTCGCAATCCGCTGTGGAACACCATAACTGAGGCCATCGGCACCTGGGTCCTTGTGCTGTGGGTCATCCTCTCCGGCTTCACCCAGGGAGTGAAAATTGGCCCCCTGGCTGTCGGTTTGCTCATTGTCTCCATCGGTGCCTCCCTCGGTGGCCCCACCGGATATGCCATCAACCCGGCCCGTGACCTCTCTCCCCGTATCGCCCACGCCGTTTTGCCAATCAAGGGCAAGGGTGACAGCGATTGGGGATATGCCTGGGTCCCGGTCGTTGGCCCGATGATCGGTGCTGTCCTGGCCGCTCTCACCTACTCCATTTTCTGGTGAGTGGGAATACCTCTCGTGACACACTGATTGCGCGTCAGCCGTAATGTGTCAGACACGTCAATGCAGATAAGAAAGGCAACCAACATGAGCGATGAGAAGTTTGTACTCGCCATTGACGAGGGCACTACTTCCGCCCGTGCCATCATCTTTAACCACGCCGGCCAGATCATGGCCGTTGGCCAGCAGGAGTTCGAGCAGATCTTCCCGCGTGCTGGATGGGTTGAGCATGACCCGATCGAGATCTGGGAGGCCGTTCGCGACGTCGTTGGGCTCGCCCTGACCAAGGCCAACATCAACCGCCACCAGCTGGCTGCTGCTGGTATCACCAACCAGCGCGAGACCGCAGTGGTGTGGGACAAGAACACCGGTGAGCCGGTTTATAACGCCATCGTGTGGCAGGACACGCGCACTCAAAAGATCTGTAACGAACTAGCTGGTGACAAGGGCGCCGACCGCTACAAGGAGATCTGTGGTCTGGGCCTGTCGACCTATTTCTCTGGCCCGAAGGTCAAATGGATTCTCGACAACGTTGAGGGAGCCCGTGCGAGGGCCGAGGCCGGCGATCTGCTCTTCGGTAACATGGACACTTGGGTGCTGTGGAACCTGACTGGCGGTATTAACGGTGGCGTGCACATCACCGATCCGACCAACGCGTCCCGAACCATGCTCATGGACGTCCGAAAGCTGCAGTGGGACGACTCGATGTGCGAGGTCATGGGGATTCCGAAGTCCATGCTTCCTGAGATCAAGTCCTCCTCCGAGATCTACGGCTATGGTCGCAAGAACGGCCTGCTGATCGATACCCCGATCTCCGGCATTCTTGGCGATCAGCAGGCCGCCACTTTTGGCCAGGCTTGCTTCCAAAAGGGCATGGCGAAGAACACGTACGGCACCGGCTGCTTCATGCTCATGAACACAGGTGAGGAGGCCATCTTCTCCGAGAACGGTCTGCTGACCACCGTCTGCTACAAGATCGGTGACCAGCCCACCGTCTATGCCCTGGAAGGTTCGATTGCCGTCGCTGGATCGCTGGTACAGTGGCTGCGCGACAACCTCAAGATGTTCGAGACCGCCCCGCAAATCGAAGCTCTCGCTAACACCGTCGAGGACAATGGTGGCGCCTACTTTGTGCCGGCCTTCTCTGGCCTGTTCGCGCCGTACTGGCGTCCAGACGCCCGTGGTGCCCTCGTGGGCTTGACCCGCTACGTCAACCGTGGCCACATTGCCCGCGCCGTGCTCGAGTCAACCGCCTTCCAGACTCGCGAGGTTCTTGAGGCTATGAACGCCGACTCCGGTGTGCCGCTGACGGAGCTGCGCGTCGACGGTGGCATGACCGCCAACGAAACCCTCATGCAGTTCCAGGCCGACCAGGTCAATGTGCCGGTGGTTCGCCCCGTGGTCGCCGAAACCACCGCTCTGGGCGCCGCCTACGCCGCTGGCATCGCTGTCGGTTTCTGGGAAGGCGAGAATGACGTCACCGACAACTGGGCCGAGGACAAGCGCTGGGAACCCAAGATGGACAAGAATGAGCGCGAACGTCTGTTCCGCAACTGGAAGAAGGCTGTCACTAAGACCTTCGACTGGGTGGACGACGACGTCAAGGAGTGATCTTGCTCTGATCCTGATGAACTGTTGACAGGTGGTGCCCCGTGCCTTCCAGCGCGGGGCACCACTGCGTCCAGTTCCTCGTGCCATTGCCGGGCGCTTGGGCCGCCCCGCTGTGTCGATCGGTTGCGTCATGAGCCCCGTTGTGTCATGAGTCGAGCATGGCAGCTACCTGTGACGAAAAATGCCGATTCGGGTAGGAGTCGGGAAATCCTGAGCCGGACGTATTCGTGAGGTGGGAATTTTTGCACGCGGCGACAGGCGGTCAGTGTTGCAGACCAGTGCATGGGCCGGCGCGGCTGTGGCTACGTGGCCGCGTCGTGATGCGTCAGCCGGGGCGGGACGCCTTACCTCATGAGGAGCCGACGACCGTAATATCAGCGATCCCGCCCTGGAACCGGGTAGCTGATTTCGCAGGAAGCTCGGTCAGGTACACCAAAAGGTGCCTGGTCTTTGTATTCTCCGACGGTTTCAACGTCACGATCTTCCCAGCCCCCGTCACCGCCGCGACGCGCGTCCACTCCTTGATCGTCTTCATCGGCGGCTGATCCGAGGACACGTCATGCGTCGGCTCCCATAGCGAGATGTCCGTACCGGAACCCACCAGCCGTACCTTGACTGAGGTGACCTTCGTGACCCGGCCCAAGTCGACGACGAGTCCGACCCCGGGTTTAAGATTCCCGAGCTTCGCCGAGTTGCGATAAACGACGGTGTGCCACGCTGTCGATGGGTTACCGTCGATAGCGAACTTCACCTGGTTATGGTTCTCCTTGGCGTCGCCACCGTCCTCGGAAGGATCAAACTCCTGGACATGCGTCAGCTTGACAGTTGTCGGATTACTGGACGTTTGTGAGGCGCCACTGTCGGAGTGGCGCATCCCGACAGCGATAAGACATACAACCATGACCACGGCCGTTACAGCCACGAGGATCGGTGGCCAGCGCCGGTTATGTGGACGGGCCTTCGTGAATACCGGCTCGTCTTCAGCGTCGTTGGGCCAGTCCTGAGGGGGTAGCTGAGTGATGTGAGGGTCGTTACGACCTGACCATGGTAAGGGTCCTGAGCGACGACCCCATTCGCCGGCAGCAGCTTCCGGAGACCAGTAACCTTCTTCATCGGGACCGTATTCTTTAGCTCGCTCAGGTTCATCGGGGTCCTGCGGTGCCACCGACGCCGAGGATTCGTCTGACCACCACGGGTCTTTTTCGGCCTGAGACGTTTGATCTACGGGGAAACGGATGCGGCGCTCCAAGTCAGCGGCGGCATCGGCGGATCCTAGGGTCCGTCCCAGAGACTGTGCGATCTCGTTGGCTGTGCGCAATGGGACCTCGTCATAGTGAGGAACTCGCGAGAGGATTTGGTCGCAAAGGACGTCGAGGGTGGGGGAGACCCCGGCCCGCACCTCACGCGGGGTGAGCCAGCCATGAGCATCTGTAGGTGCCGGTGGCAGCCCCCACGACATGGCCGTCGCCGGTTCCACGAAAGGTCGGTGCCCCTGTCCGTTGGGCCATCGAGATACTAGGCAGGCGTAGAGAACGCGACCAATATCCGTCACGTCAACGACTTCGCGGTCCGGCCAAGAGCGAGAAATATCCCCCGGCCGGGGATGCAATGCGGCCTCAATGAGGAGACCACTGATCTTGAGATTCCCTGTTGAGGTGACCAGGACGGTCCCGGGGCTGATGCGTTCATGGAAGACCCCCTGGGCGTGTAACGGGGCCATAGCATCAGCGATCTCATGGGCGATCCACGCCGCTTCCAGCGCTGACAGCGGGCCGGTTTCTAGCAGCTCTTCGATCGACTTGCCAGGTGCGTATTCACTGACGACCCACGAAGCTGGTTCTCCCGGCCCGGCGACGACAGCGTCAAGGACCCGTAAGAAGCGCGAATCGGTAGCGACAGCGGCGCGCCTAGCAGCGTCAAGGACAGCAGGGGTGCGACGACCATGTGGGGCCAGGGCGTAGATAAGAACCGGGCGGTGCAGCTTAGTGTCGAAGGCCCGCCACGCAAGCGAAGGCTCCGGACGTGAAATCTCTTGGTCGAGACGGTAACGCCCGCCCAAAAAGGACCCCGCGGAGAGGTGAGGAAGATTGTCCATCTCATAGGAGCCCGAGTCATATGGATCGCGGTAGCGGTCGGCGGGGTCTTCGAAAGACACTGCCACCTCCTACCCGATCGATCCGACTGTGCATCCTCAACGATACCGATCCGGGCCCGGAACTCTGGGATTGTCACGCGGTGAGGTCGCCAGTGTCGGTGTGAGAGCTCCGTGCAGAATCGTCACTCGAGGCTGCTTCCTGATCCTGTTGTGCTGGGGTGGCTGGCGTGCTGTCAGAAATGTCATCAAGCTTCGTTGCAGGTTGCTTAGCATCTCGGGCTGCGGTCTCGGTGTCGCGCTGGGAATTTGCCGTCACTTGTCGGATTCTCAGCACCGTCGCGATGATGAGCACCAATGCCGACACGACGATGATGATCCAGCCCACATCATCCATTTGGGTAGCTTTGACGACGAAAGTTGACTGAGAACCCAGGAGCCGTCCCGACGGAGTCGACAGGTGAGCCTGCATCTCAACGACGCCGTTTGAACTCGCTTTCGGAGCAAACTTGATGGTTTGCGTCTCTTTGGGCTGTATCGCAACAACCTGGGTGTCCGGGATGTCAATGCGTTGCGGGTTTTCTGAAGTGACTACGACCTTGACACGAACCGTCTGCGCTAGCGAGTTCGTGATCGTGAGCGGGAACTCGTTACGTGACGACGACATCACAAAATGGGAAGCCGAGTGCAGGACCAAGCCGTTACCGGCAATGACCTCCGACGCCGGGCGCATAACGTCGGTAGCCCACGCCTCCCGATCCTTGAGTGACGCCGACAGCGTCCGGCTGACAAATTTCGCCGAGGTCAAAGAAGCCGTCTCTGGCGAGGCCCCGACCAAATCTGACCAGCCGTCAGCATCAACGCCCACGTCGTGCTGGATTTGCCACCACGAATCTTTGAGGATCGTGTTTCCGGCATGACTTTCCGGCAGGTGTAGCGCCGGTTTAGCCCCGTTGAGAATTGTCGACAGGTTCTGCAGATGGAGCCAGCTGACGGGAGCAGTGGCCTGGACGTCGTTCACGGTGGTCACGAGGGTGACAGCAGGGATCGACTCACGAGTCATGAGGAGGGCTTGGGACAGCAGCATTCCGCGTCGCTGAGAATCACTGTTTGATTGGGGATGGCCGCTGGTCCGGACCGTGTCGGCCAACCCGACGATCTTCACCCCAAAGTCCTCGCGAACCCCCTTACGAACTGATGCTGCGCAAGTCAGTATGACGGAGGGGGAGAGCTCTTTAGCCAAGGTTTTGAACGACGAATTGTCGAGTTCAGCGGCGGGATCGATGATAGCCAAGGGCAAATGCGCCGCGGGGTTGGAAGGGTCGACGGCGTGCTTGACCGTCAGTAAAAGACTGGAGCGTCCCTGCCGGGCGGCCCCGATGACGTCAGCATTTCCGTAGGGCAGGCGATACGCCCGGCCTGACGATAAGAGAGGCTCGACGAGATTGAGCCACTCCTTGGCTTGCTCTTGGCCAGTTCCGGCGACAGTGTGTGAGCCCTTGCCAGCTACCAGATAACCCGACGCCATGGCACGAACTTCGTCGATAAGACTCGGATCAACGAGCACGGTGGCATTGCGGGTATGTGCTGCCTCGGCGAGGGGTTTCAACCGGCGGGTGATGTCATCGGATAGGGATTCGTCGGTGAAGGTACCGTCAATGCGTCGCGACGGTGGGGCAGACAGCACGATAACGGGGGCCAGATTCGCGCTGGTGTGAGCGTCCGAGAGCACCGTGAGTACCCGTGCTCGTCCGACGGTTCTCCGCGGTTGATTTCCCGGGGATGCCTGTACATGAACCCCGACTGCATAGACAGCATTTGGCGTCGTCAGACCCATCTGAGCGGGTGTACCGGTGACGGTGAACGACCCGGTGTCTCCTGGCTTAAAGGTCTGGTTGGCCTCGGGGTCCGTGATGTTAAAAATTGACGCCTCTTTCGGCTCGCGGAACCAGCGCATCCCCACTGGCACGGTAGCCGGGGAAGCGAGGAGGTCAGAGAGGTCCCGAGTGTCGTTGATCTCGTCCTGGGAACGCCAAAAAGACGCCTGTACCCACGTCATGGACACCGAGGAGGTGTTCGTGACCGTCCCTTTAATGGTGATGGGAGTTTTGGGATCACCCGTCGGTGGCGTGACGGAGGTAATCGCCACCTTGACTAACCCGGAAGCGGTGCGCGCCTGGGCAGGGGATGATCCCGTCACAACGGTCGCCAAAACCATCAACAGGCCTAGTAGCCAGGCGGCTGGGCGAAGGCGGGAAGGAGAAGGCACGTCTGTCATGGTAGTTGGCCGACCTGCTTCAGCTGTGACCATCAGAAAGGTTTAGCGATCCTGCGTGGCCCACCAGGCCAGCAGTGCGTTTTTCGCCTCGTCGGGAGTATGCGGGCCTTCATCCAGGCGAAGGTTGAGCAGGAATTTGTACGCCTTGCCAACCTCCGGTCCCGGCTTGATACCTAAGATCGCCATAATTTGCTGGCCGTCGAGGTCGGGTCGAATGGCGGCGAGCTCCTCCTTAGCGGTCAAATTGGCGATGCGCGCCTCAAGATCGTCATAGGCGAATTCCAGCCGCTCGGCTTTGCGCCGATTGCGAGTCGTGCAGTCAGATCGGGTGAGGATATGGAGGCGCTCCAGTTGGTCGCCGGCGTCTCGAACATAACGACGAACCGCCGAGTCAGTCCAACCTTGATCACCGTAGCCGTGGAAGCGCAGGTGTAATTCGACGAGCTTGGATACCTCCTTGACGACCTGGCTGGGGTAGGTGAGGGCTTTAAGGCGTTTGCGTGCCATCTTCGCCCCGACGATGTCGTGGTGATGGAAGCTCACCTTGCCGCCGGGCTCGAACTTGCGCGTCGAGGGCTTGCCGATGTCGTGCAGCAGGGCCGCCAGACGACCCGTGAGGTCCGGGTCGTGGCCGCGACGTTTCTCTAGGTCGATCGACTGGTCCAAAACCGTTAAGGAATGTTCATAGACATCCTTGTGACGATGGTGCTCGTCGCGCTCGAGACTCAGTGCGGGGAGTTCGGGAAGTACATAGTCGGCAATCCTCGTAGTCACGAGGAGGTCCAGTCCCTCACGGGGGTGGTCAGTGAGGAGAGTCTTGGAGAGCTCATCGCGAACACGCTCGGCTGAGATGATCTCGATGCGAGAGGCCATGTCGGTCATGGCGGCACGTACCTCGTTCGTGACGGTAAAACCCAGCTGAGAGGTGAAACGTGCCGCTCGCATCATCCGGAGAGGATCGTCACTGAAAGACCGCTCCGGAGGGAAGGGGGTGCGCAAAATTCCCGACACGATGTCGGTCAGGCCTGCGTAAGGATCCGAGAAGGTTCGGGTAGCGGCATGAAGGGCCATCGCATTGACAGTGAAGTCGCGGCGAATAAGGTCGTCCTTGAGGGTCTCGCCGTAGACGATCTCGGGCTTGCGTGAGTCCGGATGGTAAGCATCCGCGCGGTAGGTTGTGACCTCAACCACCCAATCGTCAATCTGGGCGCCGATCGTTCCGAAAGCTCGGCCGATATCCCAGGTCGCGTGGGTGTGTTGGCGCAGGATCGCTTCAGTGTCGTCAGGGCGGGCATCGGTCGTGAAGTCGAGGTCGTGACCCAGTCGGCCCATAAGGGCGTCGCGAACAGATCCACCAACGAGATACAAATCGTGACCAGCCTGTGCGAAGGCCTCACCTAGTTCGGCCACCAACGGGATCTGCTCGAAGAGCGCATTGATGCGATGCTCGAGCAACTGCGGCACGGTCATCCCGGATTCGTCGGGGGTAGGACGCAGGGCGGCGGGCAGCATGGTGGTGCTGTTGATGTTTTTCTCAGGCATGGCGGCAAATAGCCTACGCGACATTGGCGTCGAGGCTGGTGGGCGGTAGGAACACTACAGGGCTTGTTCGGATCGGTCGTGTCATGAAGGCTGCTGAGGGCCTGATCAGGACAGCTTACGACCGCGCGAGCTCTGGGCAGCGGTACCGCGAGATTTGCCGATGCGTGCCAGGGTACGCACCCGCGACCACTCGCAGAACAGTGAGAACAGCACGATGCACGCCAGCGTTATCCCAGCTGCCCAGCCGGGTAAATGACGGTACGCGGCCACCCACAGCACGAGGGCAAGAACGCTCAGGGACAGGTAGGCGCGATTTACCATGACCCCGAGTTTACGGGTTGTGACGAAAAGTGCCGACATTATGCATGTCGGGGCGAAGGAGTGAGGATACAGGACTCGAGGCGGGAGAAATGGTCATCAAGATGGGAGAGCCGGTCTCGAGCCACGACATGGTGGCGTGCCATGCTGAGACCATGCGTCCCGATCCGAATGCGCCGGTCGTCGTAGCCGTTGACTCGTTTAAAGGCTCACTGAGCTCTGGGAAGGCTTGTCGAGCAGTCCGGCGGGGGTTTTCTGCGGCTGATCCGGATCGTGAGGTCATCACGATCCCGGTTGCTGATGGCGGGGAGGGGACTGTTGAGGCAGTTCTAGCGGCCGGTTGTCATGCTGTCACCGTCAAGTGTCACGGCGCCACGGGAGACCTCGCGGAAGTCGACTACGCAATGCGTGACCGCCATGCTGTCATTGAAATGGCTACCTGTTGTGGTCTAGAGAGGGCCGACCGGGTATCCGGGCGGCCGACGCCCCGGCGTGGCCTCGTGGCATCCAGCCGCGGTCTTGGTGAGGTTATCGCAGCTGCCCTGCGTAAAGGAGCGACCGACATCACCGTTGGGGTCGGTGGGTCAGCATCCACTGATGGCGGCGCAGGAATGTTGGAAGCCTTAGGTGTGCGTCTGCTCGACAAAAATCTCGCGCCAATTTCTCCCGGGGCAGCAGGGTTGACGGAACTCACACGCCTCGACCTGTCCGGACTCAATCGAAAATTGTCGGGGGTAGAGCTGACAGTCGCGTGTGACGTCACTTCGCCGTTGCTCGGACCAGAAGGTGCGGCTGCCGTGTTTGGTCCTCAGAAGGGTTTGGACCACGAAGGCATCGCGATTGCTGAGGCCGGTCTGACCAGGCTTGCCGACCTGATGGAACCAGCCATCGGTAGTACTTACCGGGACGATCCGGGATCCGGTGCCGCCGGCGGAGTTGGTTGGGCGCTTCGCTGTCTGGGAGCAAAATACCGCCCGGGGGCAGCTGCAATGCTCGGATGGGCCAAAGCAGTGTCAAAAATCTCTGGGGCTGGACTTGTTGTCACTGGCGAGGGTCGACTTGACAGGCAAACCTTGCTAGGCAAGCTTCCTGACACGATCCGCAAGATTGCTCTCGACGCAGGAGTGCCGGTATGGGCGGTGTGCGGGAGGTGCGACCTGCCTGAGGAGAAGCGTCGTGTCTTCGAGCGCATCATCTGCTTGTCCGACATTGAGCCCGATGTTGAGGCATCGATGGCCCAAGCTGGGCCGCTGTTGAGTCGGGCGGTGGAGCAGGCAGTGCGGGAGGAGCTCGGTCGCTGACCCGGTGAACCTGCCGGAAAAGCGTCCGACGTCTGCGACGTCGAAAACTGTCACGTCGTGGGGGGAGAGGCGAGTTCTCTGCCCACGAAAGGTGTACCACGTGGTATCTGGCGATGGCCGGGGCCGAGGAAACTTGGGATCGTGGTGAAAAGGAAGACCGGACTGTCGATCAGAAAACCCTGCGGATCCGAGCCGCGTCGAAGGCGTCCTTACACTCGCGGCGCAGGGCGCGCAGAACATTATTGTGCTGGTTGGCGATGCATTTCGTCATGACCTGGAAGGTCATCGTGTCGCCGGTGATGTCGCCGACGCCCAGCACCAGCGGCTTGTCGAGTAGGGTTCCTTCAAATTCGACTTCGAGGTTGTCGAGAACCTTACGGATGACGCGGATCACCTGGTTGGGATCTTCCAAGGCGTGCACGTTGATGTCAGTAAACGAGGTCGTCCAGCCCTGAGTGACATTGCCCACCTTGGTGATCTCACCGTTGCGTAGATACCAGGCTGCGCCATTCCAATCCCGGATCCGCGTCACACGTAGGCCGACATCTTCAACGAGCCCCTCCACTTCATTGATTTTCACCGCGTCACCGACGCCGTACTGGTCCTCGAAGATGATGAAAAGTCCCGCCAGGACGTCTTTGACGAGCGTCTGTGCGCCAAAGGCTAGCGCCACGCCAACAATTCCGGCGGAGGTGAGGATGGGGGTGATCTTGAAGCCGATGGTGCTGAATCCCGAAAGCAGGGCGACGATGATGATGATCGTCACACCGACATTCGAAAGAAGCCCGCCAACGGTTGCGGTGCGCTGATTTTGTCGATCGATGCTCGCGCCGGTCGCCTCTGCGAGGATACGACGCGTGCGGCCTGGCATCGTCGCTTCGCGTTTCTCGGAGCGCGACACCATGAGATGAATCGTCCAATCAACGCCCTTGCGGAGCAGCCAACGGGCGATGATCGCTACAGCGATGATGATGGCGATGTGGATGAGTGTGTCCCATGTCCACACGTCGGATTTCAGCGGAGGCATGGTCTCCCTTCGCGGTCGGGTTCAGGCGGTGGATGTGCTCTCAGTAACACTTCCACCTTCCCACGTCGGGCAAGAAAACCCCCGCCCCGGACACGCTAGAGCCATCAACGTGACAGGATCGATGTATGAGCGACGAAAACGTCTCCCCAGCAGCACGCCTTCCTGACGGTGATGAGCTAACGGCTGAGCGACCGCTGGACCCACAAGACCTGCCTGAGCATCTGGCCGAGCCAACGCAGATGCCTTCAACCGGCCCTCAGGTTGCTCAGGCCGTAGTCGAGGCGGTCGGTGGTACACCCCGTGCGGATGGCATGGTAGACGCCGCCGAAGAGGTGCGCATCGATGTTCTGGCTTTTGCTGATGCGCCCGCGCCGGGTTGGTCGACCTGGTCGACGGTGAGTCTGCACGCTGAACCCAATGCCGTCGCCCTCGTTGACGGCACCAGCAGCGATATTCGCGCGGAGCTTATGGTGGTGGGCGCTCCCGGTTCTGACGTCATGGGCAAGGTCCTGGGATCGTGCGCCTTCGCGGTGCTCCGTGATCACTGGTCGATGGCTCCCGGGATCGTCTTCGGCGATGTTGTGTCGATGTACGCGCCGAATTCCACTACCCCGCATCTCATGTGGTGCCATCCCTTCACCACCCCCCAGCTAGACCAGGTGGACATTGGCGACATGAAGGTCCACTGGTTACTTGGCGTACCGATCACCGAGGCCGAGCGTCAGTGGCTGGAGGCCAACGGGTTCGACGTTTTTGTCGAACTTCTTGATGCCAAGGCCGTTAACTACACCGACCTGCAACGCCCGTCGGTGGTCTGACGGACCGGTCAGGCCGACTCTCGCCAAACTACTTCGTTGGGTAGTAGGAGGTGGGGTTGGGGGAGCTCCTGGCCGCGAATCTGCGCGATAGCCATGTCGGCTAAGGCAATTCCCGTTGCCCTGGCATCGCTGCGCACCGTCGACAGCGGAGGATCGTTGAGAGCCGCGATTGGTGCATCGTCGAACCCGACGACGCCGACGTCCTGTGGGACCCGCCGACCGACCTCGTTGAGGGCTCGGGTTGCTCCCGCCGCCAGCAGATCTGAGGCCGCGACAACACCGTCGAGGTCCGGGTGAAGCTCAAGGAGTTCCCTCATTGCCCGCTTGCCGGCGGTGAGGGTCCATTCATTGACTGTGGTGTGCCCTAAGGCGGCATTTTTCGCACCTTGGTGGAACCCGTCGAGACGCAGCTGGGTGACCGGGGCCCACGATGGCCCTCCGATAGCGACTAATTTTGACCGACCAGTGGCTACGAGTCGCGCGGTGATAGCCCGGGAACCTCCGACGTTGTCGGTGTCAGCTGAAGGGATGTCAAAGCCCGGAAACGGCGTGGATGAGGTTACGAGGGGAGTATTTGTGGCCATAAGACGCGCGATCAGCGGGTCGTCGTTGCTCATCGCTACCAAAATTGCCGCGTCGAAAGATCCCCCGGCAATCAATGACCCGACCCGCTCAGCGGATCGGGAAGAATCGACGAGGGCTAGCAGCATCTGGTACCCGTGCTCAGAGAGGCGAAGATTCGCTCCCGATGCCATCGGCGACAGAGTTGGCTCACTGTAGAAAACGTCGGCTTTTTCGCGGGCTACGAGGACCACAGTGTCGGTGGACTGGACTCGTAGCGACCGTGCTGCTCGATTGGGTACATAACCGGTGGTAATGATCGCGTCGGCGACAGCTCGTGCGGTTGCGGGGGCAACGTTGGTGTGGCCGTTGAGGACCCGTGACACTGTGGCATGGGAGACACCGGCGACCCGAGCTACCTCGTGCATAGTGGGTCGGCCTGTTTCCGCACTCATCGACAATCCTCCTCATTATTCCGGTCCACCATCGGTGACGCTCGGTTGTGCGACCCCACTTGTCGGAGGTGGGCCACGAGTCGTAATGTACACGTGTACACAGCGATGTACGATGGATTCTAGGGCGGTATCCAATACACGCCGGTCGGCAGGCTACGGGTCCACTCGTGGCCCATTTACTCAAGGAAGAGGGTTGACATGATCACACGCCGTACTCGTCGGATGGCCTCTGTTGCTGCGATCGTCGCCGGAACACTCGTGCTCGGCGCCTGTGGCAGTTCCTCGGGGGGATCCGGGTCGCCCGGTAAGGCTGCGTCGCAGTCCGCGGCAGCTTCCGGCCCGGTCACCATCAAGTACCTGCACCGTTTGCCCGACGGGGAGGGGATGACGAAGGTCGCTGACATCGTCAAAAAGTGGAACTCGGAGCATCCTGACATCAAGGTTGAAGCCACGAAATTCCCGGGCAAGGCCAATGAGCTCATGCCCAAGCTGGAGGCTGACGTGAAGGCTGGGACTGCCCCCTGTCTGGTCCAGTCGGGATATTCCGAGGTCCCAGACATGTACGTCAAGGGCTTGGTGCAGGACGTCACCAACGAGGCTGAGAAATATAAAGGCCATTTCTCGGGTGCCTACGGGCAGATGTCTGTTGGCGGCAAGGTCGTTGGTCTGCCCCAAGACACTGGCCCACTGGTGTACGTATACAACGAGGCCGAGTTCAAGAAGCTTGGCATTGGGGTTCCGAAGACCTCTTCTGAGTTGCTTTCCTCCGCCAAGAAGGCTGCCGCCAAGGGCAAGTACATCCTCGGATTTGAGCCCGATGAAGCCCAGAATTGGCTATCCGCTCAGGCTGCTGCTGCGGGCGCCGTGTGGTACTCCGCCGAAGGCGATAAGTGGAAGGTCGATACCAACGGTGACAAGAGCAAAGTTGTTGCCGATTTCTGGCAGAAAGCCCTCGACGACGAGAGCGCTGTCACTGACGCCCGTTGGAGCGACGCGTACACGAAAGACCTTGTCAGCGGGAAACTCATCGGCAATATCGTTGCTGCTTGGGAGACTGGCTTCATGCTGGACGCCCTCGATAAGACCAGCTACAACGGTCAGTGGCGCGTCGTCCAGCTGCCATCTTTCGGAGGATCAGACATGACTGGACCTGACGGCGGCTCCGGTGTCGCCGTCGTCAAGGGCTGCAAGTACCCCGCTCAGGCGATGCAGTTCAACGACTGGTTCAACACTCAAGTCAACGACCTCGCTACCCAAGGTTTGGTCCCCGCCGCTAAGGGGCAGGTGACTACTCCTGAGAAGATGAAGAAGCAGTTTGGTGGCCAAGACGTCATGGCCGAGCTTGCTAAGGCAAATGAGAGGCTCGCCCCGAAGTTCGGGTATATCCCTGGCTTCACTGTCGTGGGCACGAAGATGAACGAGAAAGGTGCTGGTGCCGCTGCCGGCAAGGCCAAGGTCGGTGACATCTTCCAGACTGCGCAAGACACCTCGGTCCAGGCGCTTAAGGACGCTGGACTCCCCGTGAACGGGTGATTTTCACGCAAGGTGGTCGGCTCCGGGTTGGGCGAGGGTAGCGGCGTGCGCAGTCCGGACCGATCATTTTTGCCGGTTTGGGGTCTCCTATGGCTCAGGAGGCCCCAAACCCCACCTCGACTGACAGTTTTGATCTGTCATTGACGCAGTCCGCGGCGATCGCCATGGTCGCCGAACGGTGCGGGAAGATCCGCACCGTGACAATTCTTCACAGGAGTCGGCATGTCCTCATCCACGATGGCTAGTCGCAAGGCCAGACACGAGGCGCTAACTGGCTGGTTATTCGCACTGCCATTCACCATCGTCTTCATCATCGTGTTCGTTGCTCCCATCATTGAGAGCATCCGGGCTGGGTTCCACAAGCAGGTTGCCGAGGGAGGCGGCCTTTATGGCGGAGGCCGGACAGTGGAGAAATTTGTCGGTCTAGAGAACTTCCAGGACGTATGCACGAATCCAGCCTTCTGGCACGGCATCGGTCGCGTCATGCTATTTGGTGTCTTCCAAATCCCGATCATGATCCTTGCTGCACTGTTCCTCGCTCTAGTTATCGACTCGTACTTGGTGCGCCATCTCGGGTTCTGGCGCCTTTCGTACTTCTTGCCCTACGCGATCCCAGGGCTTGTGGCCGCGATTATGTGGGCCTACCTCTACGTGCCCGAGATTTCCCCTTTCGCGGGACATTTGAACTTCAGTCTCTTAAGTTCTCACGTCATCCTCGCATCAATGGCCAATATGACGACGTGGACCTTTACCGGCTACAACATGTTGATCTTCTTAGCTGCCCTACAGGCGATTCCCTCGGATCTCTACGAGGCCGCACGTATCGACGGCGCCTCCGGTTGGGAGATCATGACGAAAATTAAGATCCCAATGGTTCGAGGCGCGGCTATGTTGGCAGTCCTGCTGTCCATCATCGGTACTGTGCAATTGTTCAACGAGCCGACCGTTTTGGCCACCGTTGCGACTTGGATGCCGCGTGATTACACGCCCATGATGATGGCTTACAACACTATGAACGGAAATATTAGCCCGAGCGGGGCCGGTCCGGCCTCGGCGGTGTCCATCATGATGGCTTTGGTCGCCGGGGTGCTCGCAATGATCTACGCCCTGGTCCAGAGGAAGGCGGACTGACATGGCACACGGCAAGACCGCCGTCACCAAGGATGGCATCCCTTACCGCCCCTCATTGGATGGTCTCCCGCCTCGATCGATTGCCCCCTCCAAGGCGGCCCGGACAATCACATGGGTGATCTTGGCCGTTGTAGCTTGCTACTTTTTGCTGCCTATCATCTGGCTGGTCATCGCGTCTACCAAGAACAACACCGATCTGGTGAGCACTTCTGGGTTCGCCTTCGGCGAGTTCAACTGGGCCGCCAACTGGCACTCTCTCATGGCCTGGACCAAGGGGATGTTTCCGAGATGGGTGCTCAACTCATTGCTGTACTCAACGGTGTCTGGAGTCGTTGGGACGCTTATTTCTGTCTCCTGTGGATATGTGATATCAAAATTCCGGTTCCCGGGGCGCCGAGTGCTGCTCGTCGTCATCATGGTTGGCCTGCTCATGCCGGTGGCGTTGCTTACCGTTCCGTTGTACTTGCTATTTATCAAGATGCACCTGGTCAACATCATGTGGGCAATGATCATCCCATCGATGGTCAGCCCGTTTGGGGTGTTCCTCGGCAATGTCTACGCCGATTCGTCGGTGCCAATGGAGCTCCTCGAAGCCGCCCGTATTGACGGGGCGGGAGAGCTCCGGATCTTCTCCACTATGGTGCTGCGTCTGCTGGCCCCGGCCATGGTGACGATCTTTCTGTTCATTTTTGTTGCGACGTGGAACAACTTCTTGCTACCGCTGATGATGATCACTGATGAGAACTTGCAGCCGGTGACTCAGGGACTGTACGGCATGATGGCCTATTTCGCTCCGGACAAGGGCGCCGTGATGCTCGCTTCCGTCATCGGAGTGGTCCCATTGGTGATTTTGTTCCTCGTCCTCCAGCGTTACTGGCAGTCCGGACTTGCTGCTGGAGCTGTCAAGGGGTGATGCCCCACACATCAGGTGTGCATGGACTCACGCTACGTAGGTCCTTGTCGGGGCGGGTTTCCCCATTTTCGGTGGTCGCGCTCGGTGTGCAATTCCGACGGAACATCGTGCCCTCGAAACGGTCCGTGTCCCGGGTTTTCCTCCTCTCTGTGCACAAAAACGTCGGGCCGGTCACTGTTGATGCAGTGACCGGCCCGACGTGTCGTCGTGGCGATGAAAATCATTCAGCGGCGCTGGGGTGAGTCATGTCGGCGGGGACGACCCACTTGTCGAAATCCTCCTCGCTCATGCCGCCGACCGTCAGAGCGGACTCCCGCAGGCTGATGCCCTTATGGTGAGCGTTCTTAGCGATCTTCGAAGCCAGGTCGTAACCGATGTGACGGTTGAGAGCCGTGACCTGCATGAGGTTCTTGTCGAGGTTCTCCTTGATTTTGTCGGGGTTTGGCTCGATGCCGTAGGCGCAATGTTTGTCGAAGCTGATGCACGAATCGGCGATAAGGCGGATCGACTCCAGGCAGGCATGGGCCATGACGGGCTTGAACACGTTGAGCTGGAAGTTGCCTTGAGAACCGGCAAAGCCGACTGTCGCGTCGTTACCGAACACGCGGGTGGCGACCATCGTCATGGCCTCGCACTGGGTCGGATTGACTTTGCCAGGCATGATCGAAGAACCGGGCTCGTTTTCGGGGATCAGGAGTTCGCCGATACCGTTGCGGGGGCCAGACGCGTACCAGCGGACGTCATTGGCAATCTTCATGAGGGCGTCGGCGAGGACACGCAGCGACCCCGAAACTTGTACTAGGGCGTCGTGGGCGCTCAGCGCGGCGAAAAGGTTGTCGGCCTGCTTGAACTCAATGCCAGTCTCCTCGGTCGCGTGCTTAGCGACGGTCGGGCCGAAATCAGGGTGGGCGTTGAGGCCGGTGCCGACGGCGGTGCCGCCGATGGCTAGTTCACGGGCGCGTGAATCGGCGTAGCGGATGCCGTCGAGGGCGAAATCGATTTGGGCGACCCAGCCACTAATGACCTGGCCGAGGCGGATCGGCGTTGCGTCCTGCAGGTGGGTGCGGCCGACCATCACGACGTCGTCGTACTTTTTGGCCTTCTCGTCGAGAGTGTCGCGAAGCTGCTGGACGGCGGGGTAGAGGCGCTTATTGAGGGCACACACAACGGCGATGTGCATGGCCGTCGGGAAGGTATCGTTGGAAGATTGGCCACGGTTGACGTGGTCGTTGGGGTGGACGGGTTTCTTCGACCCGCGTTCGCCACCGGCCAACTCAATCGCACGGTTGCTGATGACCTCGTTGGTGTTCATGTTGGACTGGGTGCCCGAACCGGTCTGGAAGACCACCAGCGGGAACTCGTCATCGAGTTTTCCGGCGATGACCTCGTCGGCGGCCTGGACGATGAGGTCGGCAACGTCGCCCGGCAACTCACCCAGTTCCTTGTTGGCTAGTGCCGCGGACTTCTTGAGAGTTCCGAGAGCACGGATCATGTCTCGGCCCCAAACGAAGGTGTCACGGCCGATCTCGAAGTTGTGGAGGGAACGCTGTGTCTGGGCTCCCCAGTAATGCTCGGCGGGTACTTCGACCTCGCCCATGCTGTCTTTCTCAATGCGCATCTCTGCCATGTCGCAAGCCTACTTTGCACGGGGATGTCACAGGTGGCGGGGTGGTGGGATTTTTGGTCAGGGAGGTCGCGGACACATAGGGGGAGGGTGCGGCCAGGGATTCGGTCTATGAGGCTGGGAGCTTGGGCTTGCGAGATGCGGGCGGCGCCTCAAGGAACCTGTGGACAACTCCAATATTTTCCGCGGTAGTTATCCACAGATGTCGAATTGGGTGACGAAAATACCCGGCTTCAAACGACAACTGAAGATATGGAGTTAGTTGACATTCTGGAGGCCAACGGTGGTGTGGCCAAAATCAGTTCAGTGGGACGAGTCGCTCGGCAGGCGCGGCGGGCAGCACGGGAAGGTTACGTTATTAGACCTCTGCCCAGAATCGTCATGACTGCTATGGCCGCTAGGCACCCAGAGGCGTGGATGCGAGCCGTCAGGTTGTGGCGCCCGAGCGCGATCTTCACTGGCAGAGCTGCTTTGTACCTGGCGGGGATGAGAGACCTCAAGATGACCGAGATTGACGTCATCGTTCCACATTCGATGCCCCGGTGCTCGCGTCGGCCATGGTTAAGGTTCCATCGCGCTGGGAGCGAGCCCGTCATTGAGGACCGGTACGGTGTGCGTACTACCTGTGCCTACACGTGCTTTTGGTTGGCGTTGCGTGGGGACTGGGAGGCCGCCACGGAATGCCTTCGGAAAGGCTACGTGGCTACCGAAGACCTTCGCGGAGTTCGCCCTAAGTTGGCAAGGAAGGCCCCATCCAGCGTTGTCAGAAGAGTGTTGCGGCAGTTGTTAGACCGTCCATGGTCTGTTGCTGAACGGGAGATTCATGCGTTGTTCCGCCGCCACCGGGTCAGTGGATGGAAGGCAAACGAGAGGTTGTGGATTGACGGGAACGCCGTCTTCCCGGACCTCTGGTTTAAGAAGGAGAACGTGGTCGTCGAGATCGATAGCTACGCCTTTCACGGGAGACCGGCAGATTACGAGGCGACGGCCAGGCGCCATGCGCTGTTGGTTGGAGCTGGATTGCGTGTCATTCGGGTCACGCCGAATATGATTCGGGATAACCCGGAGCTGGTACTCGACACCGTCAGGTCAGCGCTCTGGGGCCGCCATAGGGGTGTGGTTGCAGCGGCACGAAGCGGCAAGTCGGGTCTGTGACCAGGTGCATGCTGCTTGTGTTGGGGTCCGTCTTCTTGTCGGATCCGGTCGTTGCACGAGTGCGAAAAATGTCAGCACGCTGGGGGTTGGGGCTGGATCATGCCCGGTCCGCCGGAGGTCAGACTTATTTTGCTGTTCCTCGTGACGGGACCGCGAATGAGCGGGTTTTCCGATTACCGCTGTGCTAATTCAGTCATTGCTGCGCGAAGAGGGAAGACGTGGATAGGCACGAACCGTTGTATTCGGGGACCTCGTGCAGGCTTGTCGTAGCTGATTCACGGGTCATGGAAATAGCTGCCGATCCGCCTCGGTTGTCGTCGAATCGGCTGCCGCGGGCGATTTTTGCCGGGGCAGCGGTTGAGGCGGCTTTCTGAGTGACAGCAGGAGCCGGGGCTGTGGTTTTTATCGGTGGGGCGGGTGCCAGAACACGGGAGGCAGGCTTGGTCGCTGGCTCGACTCCGGGCCGAGAGATCTCAGGCCGAAGGGATTCGGGGTCGTGAAAACTCACGGAATCCGGAGGCTGATGGGAGGGGCGCGGTGCATAAGCATGATGCTGCGAAGACCCTCGTTCCGGGGCTGGGTGATGTTGCTGAGGTTGCGCGGGTTCAATGTGCTTACCGGGCTCATCAACGTTGCCGGGCAACGCATCGGTCAGAGCAGCGAAGGAGCCACCGAACAGGCCCTTGTCCGGAGAGGCGGAGAAGCTGTCGGCCCTGTTTGCTGATGATCGAGGTCTGCGTTCAATGACCTTCTTGTCGTCTGTGGGGTTGGGGTTCAGGTTCCCCAGATTTTGCTTGTCCGAGGTGGACTCGTGGTGCCCACCGTTTTTGACTCGTTTGGCCTGAGCCTTCTGTCTTTGAACGACCCACATGATGATCGTCATGACCACCACCAAGCTGAGGAGCGCACCCAAGGCGCTATGCCGCATAACGACGATGAGGGCGAGGAAGAAGAGGATTGCCCAGGTGTGCGTGCTAGCTTGCGATTTCTTGCCTGAGGTGCCGTTACTACCGGTGACCATGTCGCTAGGATACGTGATTGATGTGTCCCCTGACGGACGGGTAGAAATGGAAAAGGATCATCTTAGGTGACCGGATGTTGCCCTATCTGCGCGCGGACTCGAACTGATTCCTAGGATTACCCACATGACACACGATCCCGTGGCACAAACGGCTCCTCACAAGGTCGTCATCATGGCGCGTGGTTTGGGAACGCGGATGCGCAAATCTGTCGAGGGAGTCTCCCTTACAGCAGACCAAGCAGCTGCTGCTTCAGCCGGCGTCAAGGCAATGATCAGTCTTGATGATCGTCCATTTCTCGACTACGTCATCTCAGCGCTAGCCGACGCTGGCTTTGACGAATTTTGTCTGGTGATCGGCCCTGAACACAACGTAATCCGGGACTACTACGACGCATGCGAAAAATCGCGGTTATCGATTGTCTATGCGGTCCAGGAGCATCCTCTGGGTACTGCGGACGCCGTCGCAGCCGCCGAGGAATTTGCCGGTGATGACCGTGTGCTGGTTGTGAACTCTGACAATTTTTACCCGGAGGACGCGGTCGCCAGACTTCGCGAGGTTCCCGCCTCAGGAACCCTAGGTTTCACGAAGCGCGCCATGATCGCGCAGTCCAACATCGATCCTGAGCGCATTCGTGCCTTCGCCCTGCTGGATTCTGATGATTCAGGTCAACTTACGGATATCATCGAGAAGCCGGACCCCCACATCGTTGATGCTGCCGGAGAGACTGCGCTGGTATCGATGAACTGTTTCCTTCTTACCCCGAGAATCTTCGAGGCGTGCCGCTCGATCGACAAGTCGGAGCGCGGGGAATACGAGATTGTCGATGCAGTGCGCTGGATGGTGGAGCATGGCGAGCATTTTGATGTCGTTCCGGTCGAGTCGGGAGTTCTCGACATGTCGAACCGCGGCGACATTACGTCTGTAGTGGAGGCTCTCAGCAGCCGTGAGGTGAAACTGTGACACGCTGGTTCGTTCCGGGACGGATAGAGGTTCTCGGCAAGCACACTGACTACGCTGGCGGGTCCACACTGGTGGCCGCCGTGGATCGCGGGGTGACGATTTCAATCGAGCCGGGTGACAGTGGGATAACGGTGTCGACGGACGCCGCTCCCGGTGAGCTGTCCTTAGCCGCGGGTCATGATCCAAAATTGCCGGCTGGTCACTGGGGTAGGTACGCACAAGCCGTTGTTGACCGTTTGGCGGCAAATTTCGGTGATTTGGCCCCCGCCAGGATTCGGCTCACTTCTGACCTGCCGTTAGCCAGTGGGATGAGTTCTTCCTCTGCCCTCGTCAGCGCGATCGTGTTGGGCCTGGCTGATTTCAATGGGCTGCCTGATACCCGCACCTGGCAGGACAACATCACCGACGATGCCGATCTGGCTGGGTATCTGGCCTGTCATGAGAACGGTATGACTTTCAAGAACCTGGTAGGGGCCGCAGGTGTGGGCACTTTTGGCGGTTCAGAGGACCACACCGCAATGGTGTGCAGTAAGGACGGGCAGCTCGGTCAATTTCGCTTCTGCCCGATTCGATTGCAGCAACGGGTCCCATTCCCTGAAGACATGTCCTTTGTCGTCATCGTTTCCGGGGTCGCGGCCGAGAAGACCGGAGCTGCTCGTGATCTTTACAACGCGGCATCGTTGGCGACGCGCGAGATCATCGAACGGTGGAATTCGACCACAGGTCGTGAGGACGCTGTCCTCGGGGATGCCCTAGTGGCCGACCCTAATGCTGAGAAGTTGCACGAGGTGGTGAGCGATCGCGCCGATCTCACTCGGCGCCTCGATCACTTCCTTACTGAGTCTGAAAGCATCATTCCTGAGGCGTCGAAAGCACTGGCGTGTGGTGACCTTGAAAGATTCGGTCGAATGGCTGACGAGTCGCAACGCGCGGCCGAGGACCTTCTTGGCAATCAAGTGCCACAGACATCGGCTCTCGCGCGCATCGCTCGCGAACTTGGAGCGACTGGGGCCACCTCGTTCGGGGCAGGTTTCGGTGGCTCGGTGTGGGCTCTCGTGCCTAATGCCGAGGCTCCGGAGTTCGCTAGTACGTGGCTCGGTAAGTACCGCGACGAGTACTCGGAGGAGGCTGGACAGGCCGTTACCGTGGTCACACGTCCGGGGCCCTCCGCCCGGCGCCTGGACTGATTCCGTTCGGCAGCCCGCTCATCGTATTCCTGCTATCGCGCAGGAGCGATGAGCGCAGTTGCCATGGGGCTGGGTTTTACGAACCATGAAGGCTTTTTCGACCTAACCTGTGAGCCATGGCGGACGAAATTGAATTTGGCACCGGCGGCTGGCGAGCCATCATCGCGGACACGTTTACTCGCTTAAATGTTGAGCGGGTCGCTCAGGCGCTTGCCGACCGTATACACGACGAAAATCAGGAACATCGCCCTGTCGTCATCGGATACGACCAGCGCTTCCTTTCCCCGGAATTCGCTTGGTGGGCAGCGGAGGTACTCGCCGGTAACGACATCGTCGTGAGAATCATCGACCGGCCTGCTCCGACCCCGATGATCATGTGGACCGTTCGGGACCTCGGCTGTGCCTACGGTATGGCGGTGACCGCCTCCCACAACCCTGCCACTTATAACGGTCTCAAGGTGTTCACGGAGGGTGGCCGTGATGCCAAGGTCGAGATCACTGAACCCATTCAGCACCGCGCCAATTCCATCAGCCCAAAGGACATTAGGCGCGTGCACCGCACTGATGCCCTTCGTGACGGTGTAATTGAGGTGCAGACATCAATGAACTGGTACATCGACGCGATCCTTGATCATGTCGATCTGGAGGCCATCCGCCACGCCCACCTCAAGGTCGTCCTCGACCCCATGTTTGGCGTTTCCCGCACCTGCCTCCAGACCATCCTTATGACGGCCCGTTGCGACGTCGATACCATTCACGAGCGTCGCGACACCCTCTTTGGTGGGCGCCTTCCTTCTCCGAATTCGCGAACCCTCCAGACTCTGGCCCAGGAGGTTGTCGAGCGTGGAGCCGATATCGGCATTGCCACTGATGGTGACGCAGACCGCCTCGGTATCATTGATGACCAGGGGCATTTCTTGCATCCCAACCAGATCCTCGTATTGCTGTACACCTACCTTCTGGAGGACAAGGGATGGCAGGGGCCCTGCGTGCGTAACCTCGCGACGACCCACCTGCTTGACCGTGTCGCCGAGGCCCACGGGCAGACCTGTTACGAGGTACCGGTCGGATTTAAGTGGGTGTCGTCCAAGATGGCCGAGACCAACGCCGTCATCGGTGGTGAGTCCTCCGGTGGTTTGACCGTCCAGGGGCATATTGCAGGCAAGGATGGTGTCTATGCTGGCACCCTGCTGGTGGAAATGATCGCCAAGCGGGGTAAGAAGCTTTCGCAGATCTACGCCGACATCGAGGAGCGTTACGGTCGGCTAGAGATGGTGGAGGACGACTTCTCCTTCGCCCCTGAGGACAAGGAGTACCTCAAGAGGCGTATCTACCAGGACAAGGATCTGCCCGACTTCGGCCTAGAGGTCGATCACATCAGCGACATGGACGGGGTGAAGGTCTATTTCGCCAACGGTGGGTGGATCATTGTTCGGTTTTCTGGCACCGAGCCTCTCCTGCGGGTCTTTTGCGAGATGCCTGTCGCGCAGATGGCTCGCGAATGCATCGACAAGGTCGTGAAGCACTACCACTTCGAGTGAGTAACCAGCGCTGCTCTCCTCACACGTCCTGTCCGGTTCGGGAGAGCAGCAACCCGGTGACGATTTCTCCCGATCGGAGCATGGTCCGGGCCCTCACGTGATTGGTTCCCAACCGAATCGGGGAATTTAGTAATACGAGGTTGGGCAATACTCTCTTCCAGCCATTGCGCGATGACGAGCTTGGGCTCGTCACTGCCCGACCCAGTACCGATCCACGCGTTTGGAAATGGCGCAAGTGATCTCGTAGCTAATGGTTCCGAGGAGTTCGGCCATGTCATCAGCGGTCAGAGTTTCGTCCTCCTGGGTTCCAATGAGCACCACCTCATCTCCCACCGTGACGTTCGAATCGGGGCCAAGATCGACCATGAATTGGTCCATGCAGATCCGACCGACGATGGGATGAACGGACCCTCTAATGAGAACGTGTCCTTTATTTGACAGTCCTCGGGACAGTCCGTCGGCGTAACCGACTGGGACGGTGGCGATTTTTGTCGTTTCGCTGGCTGTCCATGTTCTGCCGTAGCCGATGGTATCCCCCACACTGACAGTTTTAACGAAGGTGACGTGGCTGATCCAGGACAGGGCAGGGTGTAGGTCGGCACGGTCGGCGTGAGGGTTGGGATCGTATCCGTACCCAACGATGCCGGCGCGCACCATGGAGGTTTTCCCCAGATCGTGCCCGAGGATGGCGCCGGAATTGGCCAGGTGCACAAGGGGGAACGGCCCACGATGTGTTTCTATTAGCGAGACAGCAGTCATGAAAGTGTCGATCTCGCGGCGGGTGAACTCCGCCCCCTCCGGCACATCGCTAATGGGCAGGTGAGTGAAGACGCCTTCGACTTCGACGCCTTTGGCGCGGTCAGCGGCAGCAGTGAGTTCAGCAAGGCATTCAGGACGCAGCCCGATGCGTCCCATGCCGCTATCAACAGCGATATGAATCTTGGCAGTGATTCCTAGTCGTACAGCGGCTTTGCTTACCGCCTCCAGGGTGTCGAAATCCACCACGGTGAGACGAATCCCGGACGTAATGGCTGCATCCATGTCCCAAGGATCGGCGGGGGAGAGTTTGAGTATGGGCAGGGTGATGCCGGCTTCAACCAGCTCTTGGCCTTCAGCGACCGTGGCGACGGCGAGCCAGTCGGCATACCGGTGTTTTTCGACATAGCGCGAGACTTCCACTGCCCCATGCCCATAGGCGTCGGCCTTGACGGCAAAGAGGACCTTTCGGTCGCCTGCGCGTTTCCTCACGACGGCGAGGTTCGCAGCGATGGCAGACAGATCAATAATGGCGTGAGAAGGCGATGGACAACGTGGCATGTGTCATAACTCCTGTGAACTGTCAGAAATAGCGAAGCACCGGGTTGGCCCGGTGCGGGGCCGGGTTGAGTAGGGTCGGGTCGCTTCGGAGAAAGACTGGGGACATTGGCTGAGAAGCGGCGAGTAGGGGATAGAAAAGTAAAACCTGAGGATTGAGGGTCGGTAGTAGAGAACTGCGGCGCAGGCACGGCGTTCAGGTGGAACCGTGCCTGACGATTATCGTCACTTAGCTATCTCCCTTCGGATGGGCCTCGTCGGTGCCTACGTCGTCATGGGTAGCGTGGTGGCGGTCGAAGAACCAGCCGACGCCGAGGATGACAAACCATATTGGTGTGAGGGCCAGAGCTCGCGCAGTGTCGGCTTCCTGGGCCAGCAACACGAGGACGAACACGAAGAACACCAACACGGCCCAGCACATGCCGCGACCTCCAGGCATGGGGTACTTCGATGCAGCATGGGCTGCGGGAGCAACCCTGCGGTATTTCATGTAGCTGATGACGATCATGCTCCAGACGAAGATGAATAGTACCGACGAAATTGTCGTCACGAGAGTGAATGCCTCGACAAACGACTCTGATGCGGCTAGGAGTAGTGCCGTGCTCAGGACCAGGACAGTGATGACGAGGCCCCAGCGGGGGACGCCGTTCTTACTGAGTCCGCCGAACACCTTCGGCGCCATGCGCTTGTGAGCGAGTCCGAAAAGCATTCTTGAGATGGAGTAAATCCCAGAGTTAGACGACGAGGCTGCCGATGTCAGGACGACGAAATTCATCACGCTAGCTGCACCAGCGAATCCAACTAGCCCGAGAACCTGCACGAACGGGGAGGAATCTGCCCGGACCTCGTCCCACGGAACGGCAGTCATGATCGCGAGCAGGGCACCGACATAAAAGATGAGGATTCGAGCGGGGACGGCGCTGATAGCCCGAGGCAGGGTCTTCTCGGGATCCCGTGTCTCGGCGGCGGTGGTCCCGATGAGCTCGATTCCCACAAACGCGAATGCTGCCATCTGAAAACCAGCGAAGAACCCACTCCAGCCGTTGGGCATGAAGCCGCCACGGTTCCACAGGTTGGCCACGGATGCCATGCTTCCCGACGGAAACTGGAACTTCATGACCGCCAGCACGATGGCGAGGACGATGAGGGAAATAATCGCGATGATCTTGATGAGCGCAAACCAGAATTCTAACTCTCCAAACATCCTTACGGTGAGCAGATTTAAACAGAGTAGGAGAAACAATGTGGCGGCTGCGAGCAGAGCTGCAGTCCCTCTATTCTTAACCCAGAAGTCCCAATAGGTTGTAATTCCAATGAGCTCAGCCATACCGGTGACGATCCAACAAAGCCAATACGTCCACCCCAGAAAGAATCCAGCCCAAGGGCCGATCAGGTCAGCTGCGAAGTCTTGGAAACTCTTGTAGTCGAGGTTATACATGAGCAACTCGCCCATAGCCCTGACGACGAAATAAAGCATGGTACCGATGATGAGGTACGACACGATGATGCTAGGGCCGGCGGCGCGGATGGCTTTGCCAGAGCCTAGGAACAGTCCGGTTCCGATAGCCCCACCGATGGCGATGAGCTGAATGTGACGGTTGTTCAGGTTGCGATGCAGATGGGCCTCTGGGTGGGGGCTGGATGGCGACGATTCAGGTTCCTGTGCAGTCAAGCCGCGGTGCTCGTTTGACGCCAATGCGTGCGGGTACCGCTCCCTATCTGGAATCTGGTTAAAACCAGTCATATCAATCGCCTCCTAAAAACGATCACCAAGATCAGGGGCGCGCGATGAGGCTGAATCGACGATGACTCAACTTGCCGCGACGCGATTTATTGCAGTGTAACACCGGTAGGTTTACGTGCGACGGATTTGATATATGGTCAGGGCAGGATAATGGTAATCCAAGGAGGATTCACGGCTGTCTGTGCGAACATGCCCATGAAATTTTCGCGCAGGTGTTGGCCGATGTGTAACGGGGCACTGAGGTGGTCGAGCCAGCATGTTGCAGTGCGCAGTCAACCGCGTCACCTCGGTTCACGTAAAAATCCCCGAGCCCCGGCCTGGCGAGCATGTGGCGTGCCTGCGGCGCTGGGGTGACGGTAAAAATTAGCGCAGCGCCTCTTTACGCTGTTCGTGGCGGTGGTGCACGAAGTACATCGATCCGATGAACGCGAACCAGATCGGGGTGATGAGCACTGCGATCCGAGTGGTTGGGTCCAAGGTAAGAATGACCAGGCTGATGGTGAAGAAGGCCAGCACAACCCAGCACATGGGGACGCCACCAGGCATCTTGTAGATGGACTCTTCGTGGAGCTGTGGGCGCTTGCGGCGGTACACGATGTAGCACACAACGATGAGTGACCAGGTGAAAAGGAACAGCAGGGCGGCAACTGTCGTCACCAGGGCGAAGGCCTGCATGATCGAATCCGAGGTGTAGAGGAAAGTGATGCCGCTTAGCAGCAGCAGGCACGAAGCGACGAGTGCGTTGCGTGGCACGTTGTTACTCGACAGTTTTCGGAACCGCGAGGGAGCCTGACCATCGAGAGCTAAGCCGTACATCATTCGTGAGGTCGAATACAGACCAGAGTTATCCGAGGACGCCGCAGCGGTAAGCAGGACGAAGTTCATCACACTGGCAGCTGCGCCGAAGCCCGCCAAGCCGAACAGCGACACGAAGGGGCTTACCCCGGGCACGACTTTGCGCCACGGAATGACAGCGGTAATAGCAAGCAGGGCGAACACGTAGAACAGGGCAAGCCGCACCGGGATGGCATTGATCGCCTTTGGGAGAGTGGTGCAAGGATCCTTAGTTTCAGCGGCAGCAGTACCAACGAGTTCGATGCCGACGAAGGCGAAGAACGCGATTTGGAAGCCACCAAGGAAGCCCATCAGGCCGTTGGGGAAGAAACCGCCATCATTCCACAGGTTGGCGATAGTAGCGGGGTCACCGTCAGGGGAGACGAAGCGGCTTGCCAACAGCGCGATGGCGACAATGACCAGCGCGCCGACCGCGATGAGCTTGATGAGGGCGAACCAGAATTCGGCTTCACCAAAGAACTGCACGGCAATGATGTTGAGGGCGAGGAGGACAGCGGCCAGGGCGGTTGCGGGTAGCCACTTTGGGATATTCGGCCACCAATATTGGAAGTAGGCGGTAATAGCGGCCATGTCGCCCATGGCGGCCACGATCCACGAGAACCAATACGTCCAGCCGGCGATAAAACCACCAGCTGGGCCAAGTAGGTCCTCAGCGATATCTCGGAAAGACTTGTAGTTGAGATTGGACAGCAGCATCTCACCGAGGGCTCGCATCATGAAATAGAGGAAAAACCCAATGAGAGCGTAGACGAGAGCACTAGATGGGCCAGCAAGGTGGATGGTGCTGCTGGATCCCATGAACATTCCGGTGCCGATGGCACCGCCCAAAGCAATGAGCTGTAGGTGACGGTTGGTCAGCCCGCGTTGTAGCTCGCGCTCCTCTGTGGGGCTTTCCAGGTCGAGAGTGGCTGGCGGTTTCTTCACGGGTCTGGCCAAGGCGCTGCGGCGCGGTGTGTCGACGGATTGCGTTTCTCGTGCACTCACAGGAACTCCTTTGTTCGGTGAAGGTGATGATGGTCGCCTCATAGGCGATGGGGAGTGGCCGCTGCCTTCCACACAGCAGAGGAGGTGGCGGTGGCGAGTAAACCGGCATAGGTAGGCCAGAATCTCACTTCGGTGCCGATCTCGACGGACTCGGAAGAATCAGTCATATCAACGATGAGGTGATCCGAACTGGCTCCCAGCACGATGTTGCCGGGGTCGACGGGCGCCAGATCGGACGGATTGACGTCCTGACGACCGAGATTACAGATGGCACGCAGTCGAATGCCGCGATCAGTGAAGGTGACATGTTGACCGAACGCGTCCTCGCCGGTGCGTCCCAGCGGAATTGACGGCTTGCGCTCGAGTTCGATGATCTCGGCGACGACCTCGACGGTGTCTTGACGAGTTTGCGGCCATGGTGACCGATCCAAGGTGTTGCGCCCCAGAATGATGGCTTCACCAATGCGCAGATTGTTGATTTCGGACGGCATGGCACCACTCATCATGAGCGGAAGATTTGCCGAGTTCCCGCCTGAGATAAGACCCAGCTCAAGGCCGGTGGCCGCGCGCGCCATGTCGCGTAGCTGGACTAGGCGAGTCATATTTTCGACGCTCGGTTGGACTCCACCGTAGCAGGCCAGGTTGGTACCGACCCCCTTAACGTCGATGCCGGGCAGGGCGGCTGCCGAGGAGACAACATCGACGAGATGGTCGGGCCACACTCCCTCACGCAGATCACCGACATCGACCATGACGATGACTCCGTGGCGGGTTCCGGCCCGAACAGCAGCCTCCGATAAGGCGGTCATCGTCGTGAGGGAGGAGTTGAGAGAAATGTCGGCGAGCTGAACAGTGTCGTCAATGTCGTGACGCCCGGGGGCTCGCAACAGCATGGTTGGCAGCGAGGTGCCACATTCGGCGATCTGACGCAGGTTTTGAAGTCGAGAATCAGCAAGCATCGTGATGCCGGTGTCCTCCAGAGCCTGGAGGAGCACTGGGTGGGCATGTAACACCTTGGTGACTGCTGCGACCTGAACGCCGTGTTTGGCGCATTGAGTGACGATTGCTCGCGCGTTGTCGCGGATACGGTCGGCGAAAATCTCCAACCGGGGAGTGGAGCGGTTCATGATGTGCTTTCCAACCCGTGTGGGGTGTCGTTTTTTGTCACGTCGGGTGGGGCAGCGTCATCATTGACACCTACCCCCTCGTCGCTGGGCAGTTTTGTGTTGCCAGTGAGGGATTCGATCCAGGCCGCGAAGGTACGACGGACCTCGTCGGGGTAGCACTGGGCTACCGTCCCGAGGGCGGAGAATCGATAGTCGCGGTCGATGACAATGGTGGCTTCAGGGCTGGGCAACAGTTGGGCGCCAGCTCCGGTACAGATTCGACGGAGAATATCCGCACCGCCCGGCACTCGAGTCAGGGCCCCACCGGTTCCCACCACCCAGCGGACCGCGCTGAGGTCTTTGCCACGCACCACCTGGGTCTTGCCGGTCGGGGTGAAGATCTCGGTCACCGTCCCGGCGTGACGGCCTACCCCAGCCTCGACAGCCTCCCGGGCAAGCCACCGAGTCACCTCGGCTTCCCGCTCGTCGCTGGGAATGGCGCGTAGCCACTCCAGACACTCCTCGTCCTCTCCCTCGTCAGTCATCGCCGCGACGCGACGTGCGTTAACGAAGACGCCGAGGTCTCCCTCGACGGTTCTCTTGGTACGTGGTTCGGGGTCGATCACCCGAGCCGACCACTCCGAGGACCCGTCGGTGACGCTGTGAACGTCAGTTGTGGCACCGCCAACGTCGACCACCACCGCATCGCCCACAGCATCGGCGAACAACTCAGTGGCGAGCAGTACGGCTCTTGGGGTTGGCAGGATCTCGTGGTTGGTCAGCTCAACTAGGCCGTGCATGCCTGGGGCAGCGGTGATGTGGTCGTTGAAGACGTCGTGAATGACGGCGCGCACCGGTTCGACACGCAGCACGTCGACGTCAGGGAAGACATTGTCAACGCATGTCAGCGGCTGGCCGGCATCGACAAAAATGTGCTCGACCCGCCGCCTCACTCGGGAATTTCCGGCATAGACCACTGGCACCCCAAGCTGGGCGGACGCAATGACTTTCGCGTTCTCGACAACGATGCGTTTCTCTCCGTCATCGACTCCACCGGCCAGCAAGATGATGCTGGGGCGATTCTCCTGGAGATCTTCCAGGTCGAACTCGTCCATTGCCCCGACGGTGGTCATAGTGACAATGGCCCCGGCGCCCAGAGCCGCTTCGCGGGCAGCCCTGGCCGTCATGGACCGAGTGAGGCCATGGACGCTCATACGCAGTCCACCGGCCGCCGAGGAGTTCACGAAGATCTCCCCGGCGGCCGGAGGTGAGGCGCATTGCTCACGCATCTGAGCGATCGCGGCATCCGCGCCGATACGCACGTCGCCGGCGGCCACCGAGGTGGGGGCGAATCCCTGCCCGATGTGGTGCAGTAGCCCGGACTCCATGCGGAAGGCGTTGGCTTTGGTGATGGTGGAGCCGATCTCCAGAGTCGTGAGCACGGTCATATCGATCAGGCTTCCGCGTGGGTCCGCATAGTGCGCACGATGGCGTCAAGGACGTCGATGCCCTTGGTGCCGCGCCCGAAGGTGGCGTCCAAGCCGGTCTCTGCTGCCATCTCCCGGTTCACCTGGGTGCCGCCGGCGACGAGAACGACCTTGTCGCGGATGCCCTTCTCGGTGGCCAGATCAGCCAACTTCCGCATCATGGTGCGATGGATGTCGTTGTGACTGATGATCGTGGAGATGAGGATGGCGTCGGCGCCACTCTCGATAGCGGCATCGACCATCTTTTCCACCGGCACCGATGTGCCAAGGTAGCGATATTGCACCCCGTACTTCTCGATGCCACCGTGCTTGATGTCGAGGATCTCGCGCAGCCCGACGCTGTGCTCGTCCTCACCGACAGTGCCGGCCACCACCGACAACTCGTGGTCGGTGACGAATTGGCGTAGTTCGTCGGCGGGTAGCAGTTCGATCTTCTCGGGGATCGTCAGCTTGGATGGGTTGACGTCGACGTGGGTCGCCTGGCCTTTGACCTCAACGAAGCATCCTTCGGCGGGGTGCAGCACTTGCAGGTTGCATACCTGTGGGTCGGTGATGCCCATCTTGCGTGCCATCTCGACGGCCGCCTCGCGGGCGATGTCCTCGGAGCCGGGGATGTTCATCTGTACCAGGACGACACCGTCACCGGCCCATTCAGCCTCGGGCCGTAGCGCTGTGCCGTCGCGGAACGGGCGGGTGCAGGCCAGGCGGGTCGCGGCCGAGTCGTTGGGGTCGAGCTCATCGATGTAGACGATTTTCTCGGGTTTGCACAAGGTGCAGCCGTCGATGAGGTCGCACGGCTTGTTAAGGCCCTCGGGCAGGTTGTTGTTGCCGAAATGGTCGCAGACTGGGGCGAGGTAGTCGGGGTCACGCTCGACGACGGTTCCCTCGGCGATTCCGCCTTGGCCGTCACGGGCGATGCCGTCGTGGTTGCGTTCCGGGAATTCTGCCGAGTCGACGAAGAATCCGTCCTCAACGGCGACGAAGTAGCCACCCACGTGCAGCATCTCGGTGAGGAAACCGATCGCCCGCTCCTTGAGGTCACGCACCATGTGGCCGAGTGGCCCCTCGCGGTTGATGGTCACCATCTCCTTGATGCCATCGAGAGCGGCCCAGGTCTGTTTGACCGTCTGGACGCCGCGGACAGAGTTGTGGTGCCAGGGCAGGTTGCGGCCTTCATCAGGGGTGATGGTGCTCTGGATGTCCGCGCTGGTCAGCATTGAGATGAGAGTGTCGATGGTGTGGGTGCGGATGGCCTCGGCGAGGTCGGACTCGATGTACCGGGTGTTCTGCTGGGCGCGCATTTTGTACTCGCTGAACAGATCGCGCAGGGCTACTGCGTACGGCAGGTCGTACCAGAGTTTCGGCGCCGGGGGAGCGCTGGGCGGAACCGTCGACAGGCCGATGAGGTCCTTCGGCATTCCTACCAGCACTGAGTACATGCAGTTGAGGCCGTGCTGGACCATGAGCTCGGGCATGACCTTCCAACCGTGCCGGGCAGTGGCGTTGGCGTTGTGTGCACCGTCGATTTGGAAGATCTGAGCTCCCGCCATCGCCTTCTTGGCTTCACCGGCGTCAACATAGCTGCGGTAGGCGTTGATGTTGCGGTACAGCAGGTTGTATTGCGGGTCTTGATGAGCACCGTTAACCCCCTCTTCGGCGAAGAGGACGGCCACCTCAGGGCCGGCGACTCCGGACACGTAGGAGTGGAAGTTGATGGGGCGCCCTACCTCGTCCTCGATGAGGTCGCAGGCCTTGCGGCTAGCGCGCAGCTGTTTACGGGTGATCGGAACGCCGCCGATACCTTCCGGGGTGCCCTCTAGTAGTCCGTCGATGTGGCTCTGTCCGGTGGTGCGGATGACCATGATGTGGTCAGCTCCGTGCCAGGCCGCCATCCTCATACGGCGCAGGTCGTCCTCGAAGTGCCCGGAGGCGATCTCGGAGGTGACGACGGGTGCCGGCTGGGGATCAATGTTCTCGAAGTACTCTGCGGCGGGCAGAGGCATGCTCTGCTTCAACGGGGTGGACATGTTCCGGTAGTGGAAGTCGCCCATGTCGATTCCCTCTTCCGGCACGTTCCGCCAGGTCCATCCCTTGCGACGGGGGTGGTAGTGCTCAAGGTCGGTGAGGATCTCCTCGACATTGAGTTTGGTATTCGGGCCTGGGAGGTCCTGCTCGGTGCGGGGCTCGACGGGCTCTGAAGGCGTCACGGCGGACTTGTTATTCGGGCCGAGCTGCTCGCGTTCGCGGGTGTGCTTGTGGTGCAGGCACGTGTCTTGGATAGTCATGCCGAGGCTCCTTCCTTGGAATCCGTGGTCGGTGTCTTTGCAGGTGGCAGCGGGCTGCCGTCGAATAGTTCGTCGAGGGCCTTGGGGTCCTCGGCTATGCGGGTAGCTGCGTCACGCAGACCAATGCCGTCACGACGTGATAGTCGCAGCACGGCGTGGCCAGCCCCTTTGCCACCCAGGCCTGCTGCGAACACGTTCTCCACGACGGCGTGGGTTGTCACCGAGTCGATGCCCATGCGCAGTAGGACGGACCGTTCAATGGACGGGGTGGTGTGGGTGCGGGCGAGGTCAACGACCGGGGTCATAACCTCTTCGCACAATTGCCAGAAGCGTTCCTTGAGGGCGGCGTCGTCGAGATCGGCGAGTTCGGTGCGCAGAGCTTCGTAGCGTTCGACGCGCTCCTGATCCGGGTTGGACATCATGCTCCTTTCGTGCGCGTCGCCAGCTCAGTGCCGATCAGGCGGACGTCGTCAGTGGTGGTGTTGGTCTCAGCCGCCAGGAACTCCAACTCGGCGTCTCCCCATTGCTCTGGTGCCACGATCTGACTGGCGTGGCGCAAGTAGCTGTGACGCAGCTTGTCGAGGTCGAGTGGGTGGACGCTCACTTGATCGAGGCGTTCAGGAATGACGATCGCTTTGCCCGGGACGTTGCCGGCTGGATCCCCGCGCCGAACCTCGATGCCGCGCGACCGTGCGAATGACAGCTGGCTGTTGTGGTGTTTTCCAGCGCCGGTGTACTCGGTCTCTTGGACGACAACGATCTGGTCGCGATCCATCTGACGAGCCATGGCAACCGCGGCCGTCAAGCTGGTGTTGCCGGCCGGTCCGCGCTCTAGGCCTTCGATCTTGGTGAGAAGCTCGGTCATGTAGAAGACCTCGCCCTGGGACACTAGCTGGTAGCCGTCCATGTAACGTAGCGGACGTGCGGCATTGCGCGGGACGTCGACGCGGTCCGGCCAGGTTGCGAAAGGCACGCCGAAGCCGGTGTGGCCGGTCGTAAACGACTTGTTGTTGAAGTCGTGGTCGGAGGCCATGTGCAGCCCGGTGAGATCCACCGATACGGCGATGACCTGGGTCTGGTCGCAGCCCATCTTGCGCAGGCCGCGGGTGGTCCCGGTGATGTTTCCGCCACCGGCGTGAGTAACGACGACGGCGTCGGGCTGGCGTCCGTAGCGTTGCTGCACCTCGCGGCCGATCTCGGCGCCGAGAGTTTCGATACCGGCGATGCCGTAGGGGGTGTAAAGGCTGGCGTTGAAGTATCCGGTGTCCTCCAGGGTGCGCAGCAGCACGTAGAAAAGTTCCGGTCCAACCGTCAGCTTGATCACTTCTGCGCCGTAGGCCTCGCAGGCTCGGGATTTTTCGACAATCTCGGGTTGGCCGACGTGTTGGGAGTCGTAGATTTCTTGGATGACGATGCAGGCCAGCGCGCGCTGAGCGGCTTGGGAGGCGACGCCAGCGCCGTAGTTTCCACTGGTTGCCGTTACCATGCCGGCGAACCCCTTGGCTTGGGCCTCATGGGCGCTCAGGGAGGCACGACGAGCTTTGAAGCTGCCCGACGCATTAGCAGCCTCGTCCTTGAGGAGAATCCGGGCGCCCTTTCCAGGGCCGGCGATCTCACGGACGGCTTCGGTGAGACGGTGCAACTCGTACAGCGGGGTGTCGCCAACTTTGGTCTCGGCCTGGATGCGTGCGACGTCATCGAGGCTGTAGCCAGTGGAGGACATCAGGGCGTCGTAATCGAAGATGAGGTCACCGTGTTGAAAACTGTCATAGTCCAGGGCGAGGGCGCGCCGCATGATGTCGCTGCGGCGGGCCATGACGTCGTCATATGAGTTGCTCATGACTGGTCCTCCTGCCCGTGAAATGTGATGGGTTCGTGCGTGGTGCCGATGGTCAGTAGCTCGGGCACGGTGTTGCCGAAGCTGTGGCTGTAACTGGGATTGACGCAGTCGAGGACGCCGGTGTGACGTCGTCCGATTATCGAGGTGATGGTGACCTCGTCGCCGATGTGTGCTTCTTCGTCGAGAAATCCGCTAACCCACTGCACGAGAGGGGTGGCGGCGGTGTCTTCCGGTACGGCAGCGGCCCGTTCGGAAGGCTGCAGGATGATGGTACGGACCTCGACCCAGGTGCCCTTCGGAATGGGGCTGTCCGCTAGCGGGGCGGTGTGAGATATATCTGCCATGGTGACCTCGCTCAGCGACGCTCGTAGGCCGACGGTCCCATGAGGGCACACGGCGAGGGCAGGTCGATGATGCGCTTGAGGCCGGGGGTGGCAGCGACGATGCGCGGGATGGTGTTGACGCAAATTCCCGCGGTGGCTTTGCCGCCGGCAATTTCTGGGCCTGTTGACATGGAGATGTCCGGAACACCAGTGATGGTGATGAAGTCGCTGGTTTCCTGGCCTTCGGCCTCTGGGGCGACCTGCTGCGGATGGATGAGTCGGATGACCTCCTCGCCTTCCCTGCGGCCGACGGCGGTGTGGTTGCAGCCAGCCACTTGGCCTGGCTCGACGGTGCGGTCGCGGGCGGGACGGGCGACCTTGGCGATGATGGGCTCGATGTGTTGCTCGATCGAGTCGACTCCCAGTCCGAGAGCGTCGCTGATGAGCCGGATGGACTCGGGGAAGCCCACGTGGCCAACGATGGATCCGTCCGCCACTCCAGCCTTGAACTCCTCGGGGGTGGTTCCGACTCCCTGAGTACGCAGCACAGTCTGGCCATAGGGGGCGAGGTCGTTGACGCGGCGGGCTTCGATATGGGTGACGTCCTGGCTTCCGGAGCTGAGGGCGACGACGAGGTGGTCCAGCACGAATCCGGGGTTGACACCGACACCGACAGCCGAGACGCCGTGCTTTTTGGCGAGTTCGTCGAGTTCCTTGGCCATGTCGGGGTTCTGGGCCTCAGGACAGGACATCTCTTCGGCGATGCTCACGACGTTGATGCCAGCGGTGATGATGGTGCGCAGATCGGCGATCTGGTCGTGGACCCACGAGGTTGTGGCGATGGTGACGACGTCGACCTTGTTGGAATCGAGGATGGAGGCGGGATCGGTTGTGACGTTGGCTCCGAGAGGATCGATGCCGAGGACCTCACCGATATCCTTACCGTCCAGAGCCGGATTGACGTCGATAGCCCCGACAAGCTCCAGTCCGTCTTTGGCCGTGATGAGTTTGGCCATGCCCTGGCCCATCGCTCCCAGGCCCCACTGGACGACTCGGATGGGATTAGTGGCGGTCATTGTGGTTCCTCCTGACGACGATGTCTGATGCTGAAGAGCCGGTTTCCTTGGCGTCACTGTCAGTCACATGCGCTGTACTGGCGGCATTTCTGCAGTCCAAGGGGCCTGCCCTGACCTGCAGCTGTGCAGGCCGACGGCTCTTCGCTGATCCGTGTGGCCCCTACCTTGGCACTGGGAGTTCGTGCAGCGATCCTTGCGACAGATGTGCGCACAATTGGCGGGGTAGGTGCACATTATTTCCAATTGAAGTGAGACACTTTTAAGGATCTTCCCAGCGTCGGCGAAGGAGCCACATGTACGAAGAGCTTGACCGACGACTCGTCAACGTCTTGCAGATCGACCCGCGTGCCAGCTGGGCCAAGGTAGGCAAAGTTTTGGGTGTCTCCCCGACGACTGTCGCCCACCGCTGGCAGCGCCTGGTCGATGACGGAATCGCATGGATAACTGCGTGCCCGAACCTCAATCAGCAGATGACGGCCATCGTTGAGGTCGACTGCCATACCGAGAGTCTCCCCCAAGTCATCAAGACACTATGCGCTAACCCCATGATCGTCAGCATTGACGAGACGACGGGGGACCGTGACCTTCTCTTGACAGTCGTTGCGCCTGATCTTCCCACCCTGTCAGACATGGTCATCGACTGGATCGGAGGGCTGCGTGGGGTTCATGGCTCGCGCAGCGCCTTAGTGACATCGGTCGTTATCGGCTCGAATTCCTGGCGCATCGATGCGTTGAGTAAAACGGAGAAAATCCTTGCCAGGGGCCCCCGACCAGGAGAGTTATGGATGCTTCCTCCTGACGACCTGGACCGGGAGCTGGCTCAGTCGCTCGCTGTCGATGGACGTACCAGCGCCACCTCACTTGCCCGTACCCTCGACGTCCCCGCCAGCACCCTGCATCGTCGGCTGCAGAAGTTGCTAACCAATCGGCAGATCGAATTGCGGTGTGACGTCGCGGAGCTGGGCGGGTGGAGTTTGGAGTGCACGTGGACCGCCACCATCCCTCTTAACCACAAGACTCGAGTGCTGGAGCTGTTGCGCCAGCAGTCGGGATTGCGCTCATGTATGTGGATCACGGGTAGTAACAACCTACGGGTCAACTTTCGGGTGGAGCGTCAGAACGGAATCGGCATGATCGAGTCCGCGGTTGCTGAGGCAATACCGGGTCTAGCTCCTGCGGAGACGATTGTGTATATGCGCAGCCACAAGTCCATGGGGTGGGTTTTGGACCGGGACGGCCGCACCACCGGAGAGTTTGTCTGCCCGCCGCTCATTGGGGCATTCGAGAGGGCCGATCACTAGCACTGCCGGTTTCAGATGGATGGATCCCGAGGTTTACGGGGTCAATGTGGAAAAGTCGAAAGTTCCTTTGTCATGCCGTGGTATTGGGGTTGTATCGATGCTTATTCTCGTGGTAACTAGTCGCAGCCGGTCAACGTTGTTGTTGGCGGGTGTTGTTGTAAGGAGTGTGTGTGATGCGTGTTGGTGTTCCTACTGAGGTTAAGAATAGTGAGTTTCGTGTGGCTGTGACGCCGGCGGGTGTTCATGCGTTGGTTGGTCGTGGTCATGAGGTGTTGGTTCAGGCTGGTGCTGGTGTGGGTTCGGGTATTCCGGATTCGGATTTTGTGGGTGCTGGTGCGCGGGTTGTGGGTGATGTGGAGTCGGTGTGGGGTGATGCTGATTTGGTGTTGAAGGTGAAGGAGCCTGTTGCGGAGGAGTATGGGCGGTTGCATGAGGGTTTGGTTCTTTTTACGTATCTTCATTTGGCTGCTGATGAGGCGTTGACTCGTGAGCTTTTGGGGCGTGGGGTGACGTCGATTGCGTATGAGACGGTGGAGTTGGCTGATCATTCGTTGCCGTTGTTGTCTCCGATGTCGGAGATTGCGGGTCGGTTGGCTGCTCAGGTGGGTGCGAATTGTTTGTTGCAGTCTGCTGGGGGTCGTGGTGTGTTGTTTGGTGGTGGTTCGGGTGTGCGTCGTGGTCGGGTGAGTGTGCTTGGTGGTGGTGTGGCTGGGTTGTGTGCGGCTCGTGTGGCTGCGGGTATGGGTGCTGATGTGACGGTGTTTGATGTGGATGTGGCGCGGATGCGTTATATCGATGAGGTGTGGGGTGGGCGTATTGGTACGCGGTTTTCGAGTCCGTTGGCGGTTCGGGAGGCGTGTGGTGAGTCTGATGTGGTGATTGGGTCGGTGTTGGTGCCTGGTGCTCGGACTCCGCATTTGGTGGATCATGAGATGGTGTTGGGGATGGTGCCGGGGTCGGTGTTGGTGGATGTTGCGGTGGATCAGGGTGGGTGTTTTGAGGATTCTCATCCGACGACGCATGCGGATCCGACGTTTGTGGTGGGGGGTTCGGTGTTTTATTGTGTGGCGAATATGCCGGGTGCGGTGCCGCATACGTCGACGTATGCGTTGACGAATGCGACGATGCGGTATGTGTTGTTGTTGGCTGATGAGGGTTGGAGGGGTGCGTGTGGGTCGCGTGATGATTTGCGGCGTGGTTTGGCGACTTGTGGTGGGAAGTTGGTGAGTGCGCCGGTGGGTGAGGCGTTGGGTATTGAGTGTGTGCCTGTGTCTGAGGTGTTGTGAGGTTGGTGGTGGGGGTGAAACCACACCACCCCCACCTACCGTGCGCTCAGACCAGCAGGGGAACGAGAGACTGCTTATCGTCCTGGGAACAGAAGGCTGCTTGCAGCGCATTGCGCTGGGCAGCCAGGGCGTCGTCGCGGTTCCAGCAGAGTGCCTGGGAGACCAGCGATATCTCTCGAGACGTCGTCGTACGGCTCATGAGGCGGTTATCACAGCTCACCGTGATGTTAAATCCGGTAGACCACAGCGTCGATAGCGGATGCTCGGCAACCTTGCGGCAGATGCCGGTCTGGGTGTTCGACGTTGGGCAGACCTCCAACGGCACCTGATTCGACAACACCTGCTGGGCTGTCGGACCCCACCCGGATTCGTCGCGGTCTTCAATGATCCGCACCCCATGTCCGAGACGCTCTGCCCCATGATTAAGGGCGTCGAGAATAGACTCCGGCCCAGCAGCTTCGCCGGCATGAACGGTGAGGTGGATTCCGGCCGCTTGGACGCGCGTGAGCGCGTTGGTAAACGGAGCTAGCGGAAAACCATCCTCTGGCCCAGCAACGTCGACGCCAACGACCCCCGGAGCATGGTTGACGGCAAGATCTACCACGTCCTCGGGGACGTCGAGATGCCTCATGAGGCACAGAATTTGGCGGGCGATGATCGTCGTGCCCGACAGCGATGCAGATTCCATCCCGTCTACTAAGCCAACCTGGACTGCCTCGACGGCCTCCGCAGCGGACAACCCACCTGTTAAATGCTGTTGGGGAGCCCATCGAGCTTCGGCGTAAATAACGCCGTCAGTGGCCATATCTACCACGAATTCCCGTGCGACGCGCCGGAGGGAATCAGCATCCTGCATGAGGGCGATAGTTTCGGTGAAGGCGTCGAGATAACGGGCCAAAGAGCCGGAATCGGCTGACTCAAAAAACCAGGTTGCGAGGTCCTCGGGGGTTTGTGCAGGCACGGGCCGGCCTCGCTGCGCGGCGAGTTCTAAAACTGTCGCCGGACGTAGCCCACCATCCAGATGATCGTGCAGCACGACTTTGGGGAGGTTCATCGCTTCGGCCGAATCCATGTGCCGGAGTCTATCGGCGTCGCACCGGGGAGAAGCGCGGAGCAGCCCGAAGTCTGGTGAACAAAAATCCCGAGCGAAGGGTGGTCGGGACACCCTGATGATCCGAGGCGCCCGGAGCCGACAAAAATGGTTAGGGGAATCGGATATCGGTACGGGGCGTATGCGAGGGCCAGAGACACATACGAGTCCTTAGACACACCGGCCTGGGAGGTCGAGTTTCCTCCCAGGCCGGTTTACGTCAGGCACGCTTGTTGAGTGGTACGTAATCTCGCTTGTCAGACCCGGTGAAGATCTGACGCGGACGCCAAATCTTGTTGCCTCCGCTGGCAACTTGCTCTCGGTACTGGGCGATCCACCCGGGCAGACGTCCCAGTGCGAACAGCACGGTGAACATATTCATCGGGAAGCCCATGGCCTCGTAGATGAGGCCGGTATAGAAATCAACGTTCGGGTAGAGCTTGCGCTCCTTGAAGTAGTCATCGTTTAGCGCGGTCTCTTCAAGTTCCTTGGCGATCTCGAGAAGGTCCTCACGACCGGTATGGAGTTCCATAATGCGGTCGGCATGTTTCTTGATGATGGCGGCGCGTGGATCGTAGTTCTTGTAGATCCGGTGGCCAAAGCCCATCAGCTTGATGTCGGATTCTTTGTCCTTGACCTTACGGACGAACTCCTTAGTGGTCATGCCGGAGTCGCGAATAAATTGCAGCATTTCGAGGACGGCCTGGTTTGCGCCACCGTGCTTCGGGCCGGACAGGGCGTTGACGCCTGCGGCAACCGCCGCGTACATGTTGGCACCCGACGACGCGACCATACGGACCGTCGAGGTTGAACAGTTCTGCTCGTGATCAACGTGCAGGATGAGCAGGGTTTCCAGAGCGCGGGTGATTTCGTCATTGAACTCGTAGGGTTCAGTCGGGAAGCCGAAGCTCATCCGGATGAAGTTCTGGACGTAGCTCAGGGAGTTATCGGGGTAGAGGGTCGGCTGGCCCATCGAGTTCTTGTAGCCGAAGGCGGCCAGGGTGGGGACCTTGGCGATGAGGCGAGTGGTGGCCGCCTCGATTTGGTCGGGATCAGTGCCGGAGGATTTCTGTGAGAAGGTCGACAGGGCCATGATGCCCGCAGCCAACACAGGCATCGGGTGGGACCGACGGGGGAAGCATCGGAAGAGGTCACGCATCCGCTCGTCGATGAGGGTAGTGCGACGAATACGCTCCTCGAAGCCGTCCAATTGGGCCTTGCTTGGCAGTTCCCCATAGAGGACAAGGTAGGCGGTCTCAAGGAAGGTCGACTGTTCAGCGAGCTGCTCAATCGGGTAGCCGCGGTAACGCAAAACTCCCTGCTCACCGTCAATGTAGGTGATCTGTGACTCGCAGGATGCCGTGTTGACGAATCCCGGGTCGATCATGACGTTGCCGGTCTTGTTGAGCAGACCCGCGACGTCGTAACCCACCTGGCCGTCAGTAGCGACAACCTTGCTGAAATCGAGGTGAGTGTCTTCGTCGACGAACCTTGCACTCGAACCCATCGTGCGTTCCTTCCTGGCGGCCTCGTCCGGACAATCACCGGTGGCCGGACATACGTGGACGGGTGGCACTGCGGGTTCGTTCCCGAGCGTCACCACGGTGTGAACTATGGCACAACCAAGGCTACGGCTAGCGAATGAAAATCACCAAGAAACCGGCATATTTCTCATGGTTCAGATGTGTTCGGGCGTCGGCTGACAGTTTTCGTCACTGGGTTGGAGCGACCAACGTAGACCCGGTAGATGTGCGTAGGGGCGGCCCGCTTAATAGCGAACCGCCCCTACGAGGCGTTGAGCTCAGCCGAGGATGGTGTAGGTGATCGGGGCTGTGCCCTGACCGATATCCGCAATCCTGGCGAACGAAGCACGCGACAGGTCGACGCAACGCCCGGCGACGTACGGGCCACGGTCATTGATCCGGACGACGGTCGAACGGCCATTACGGACGTTGGTGACGCGGATGCGGGTGCCCAGCGGCAGAGTCTTGTTGGCCGCGGTCATGGCGTTCGGGTTGAACTGCTCGCCCGAGGCGGTCGTCTGCGGCTCGTCGTAAAACGAGGCAATGCAGCGGCCGGCGATGCGACCGGAACCCTTGACCGAATCGTCGTTGCTCGAATCCTGACGCGGCGGACGGGCTTTGTCGCGGCTGGTATCGCTCCCCCTGTGCGTGTTACGAGAGGGAGTGTCCACCTTAGTGGCTGGGACGTTGCCGGTGAGGTGGGTGCGGTATGCCCAGCCGGTGTAGCCGTTGGCGCGGATTTGGACCCAGTTGCCGTGGACTTCGCCGGTGGGGCGGGCTCCGGTTCCCTGCGCGAGGGCGGTGATGGCCTTGGCTGTGGGGCTGGGAGCGGTGCGCACGTTGACGTCGCTGGTGGTGTGGATGGGGGCGTCGTCCTTGGCTGGAGTTCGTGGTTTGGCTGGGGTGCTGGGTTTTGTGGGTTCGGCGTGTTTGATGGGCTGGGCGGCTGGGACGTTGCCGGTGAGGTGGGTGCGGTATGCCCAGCCGGTGTAGCCGTTGGCGCGGATTTGGACCCAGTTGCCGTGGACTTCGCCGGTAACTTGGACTCCTGCACCGCTGGCAAGCTGGTTGATGACCTGCCCGGACGGCGAAGGGGCGGTGCGCATGTTGAGCCCGCTGGTGGTGCGGGTGGCGGCGTTGCCAAGGGCTGGACGACCCTGGTCGCGGCTCGTCGAAGAGTCGTTCTTAGCGTCAGTCTTTGGCTTGGCGGGGGCCGCAGCTGCCTTCCCCGTGGTGAGGTAGCGGCCGTAAATCCATCCGGACTTGCCGTTGACGGAGACCGGGACCCAACCGCCGTCAGGACGCCCGGTGATCTGCACCTGCTGACCACGCTCGGCAACGGTGAGGACTTTGCCAGCATTAGCAGAGTCGCTACGAACGTTAACCGGGACAGCGGCGATCATGGTGTCGGGAAGAGGATCGGAGCCGAAGTGCACCGGGTGGACGTTCTCCTCGGTGAGGTAGCGCTGGTAGATCCAGCCGCTGGTGCCATTGACGGCAACGGGGACCCACCCGCGCACCTTCTCGCCGGTGACCTTCACCGACTGGCCGCGTGCCGCGACAGTGAGCACCCTGCCGGAGTTGGAGGAGGCAGACCGCACGTTGACGTCCGCGGTCGTGTACATCGTCTGCGTATTTGCTGCGTGTGCGACCGAGCCAATGACGGCCGGCGCAACAACGCTGATACCGGAGGTGAGGGCGATGGTGGCGGCAGCACCTCGGACTGAGCGCTTGGGGCGGATCACGGTGTGACTTCCTCTCGCCATTAAAGGCATCGGGGCTTCGATCCCGGCGTTTCCGGGACGGGTGGGACATTAGGAATTCACCACCGGTCGCCCCAAGGACGTTGAGGGTTTGAGCGTGTCGCGTCAACCGGTGATAGGCCACCGTCGACGAGGGCTGAAACCGCGTCATGGAGCCGAAAAGAAGCCATCAAACTGTGAGGACACCTAGACATGATGAAACCCTCTACCTTGCATCGAGGTAGAGGGTTTCGCAGGTATGAGGGGACTAACTCACACTGCGCTGAGTTTCTGCCAGCCGCTCCAGTCGTAGCACCAGCAACCGATACCTTCGTCCGGCTTGAACATACGGTTTGAACCTGAGTTGATGACGGGATCACCGGCGGCGCAGAAGTTAAACAGCCATCTGGCGTTCTCGGTGGACAAACCGACGCAACCGTGCGAGACATTGGCGCTGCCCTGAGAGCGCTCGGACCACGGCGCGGCGTGGATAAACTCACCGGTGTAGGTGACGCGCATGGCGTACTTGACCTTGAGGTGGTAATAATCCGAGCTCCCCTTAGGGATGCCAACCGTCGAGGAGTCCATGATTCTGGTGGCATCGCGTTCAATGATGACCTTGGTGCCAGACCGAGTAGTGGTGCTTGCACCGGGCTTCCCGGTGGTCACCGGGATCGTGCGCACAACGTTGCCGTCCTGGAGGACGTCCATCTTGTGTTTGTTGATGTAAATCTTGACGATTCGCGCTTGACCAACCTGGAAGGAACCCTTGACGTCATGGGTGATCCAGCGGTGACTGGAGGTCGGGAGACCGGTGAGGTTGCCGCTCACGTTGACTTTCGTGCCGGCCTTCCAAAAATCCTTGGGGCGCCACATCAACTGGGAATGGTCGATCCATCCCCACGCTCCCTCCTGCTGTGGGGAGACATCAATGTGCATGGCCTTCTGAATCCTGGCGCGCATGTCAGCGTCGATGACCTCGTGCCCGAACTTGATGATGACCGGCATGCCGATGCCAACCGAAGCGTCGCTGTAGAGCATCTCGACGACGTTGACGGCGCCATCGATGCTCTTGATGTTTTTGGTCACCGTCGTTGTCGAGCCAGCATGGGGGTCGGTATTCGAGAGGGTCGCAGCGACGGTGTAAGAGGTCTTGAGACTCCAAGGTTTCGACGGGGTCCACACTGCGTCCTTGAGAGTGCCCGTGACTTCGCTGCCCTCGGAATCCGTGACCTTGACGTCCTTGAGGGTTCCATTGGCGACAGCAAACTTCAGCGCATCACCAGGCTGGAGCTCGGTGATCGGGTGGTCTGCGGCGATTGTCAGAGTGGCGGGGGTTGGGGTCGGAGTAGGCGTCGGGGTGGCAGAGTTCCCACTAGAGCCAAAACCATTACCAACGGAGGTCTTGGCGCAGGCAGCGGCTGTCATTGGCAAAGCGACGGCACCTGTAGCCAGAACCGAACGACGGGTCAGTCTCGATGGCACAGTACCTCCATGATTGTGTGCGCGAAATGAGAACTCTGATTCATTTCTTAGGGGAAGATGAACGGGATACATGATACAGCGCGGCGCTGGCGCCTCCCTAAACGTCGATACGTCATCTGGAGCGCCGTTTACTGAACGCTAACCGGCTGGATCGGGAGAGTTGTGACGCGACGCTACTCTGGCATCTGCATCCCCTCATGCGACCCGGTCCCGGAGGTTTCCTATGCGTGATGACAGTGACGAGCAGCTCGCGGTGCGTAAGCGTCCTGACTGGCTGACGTGGCTCATCGTCGTTGTTGTGACGATCATCGGTGTCACCATCATTGCCCTCTGGTGGTACTGCCTGCTGAACTGAATCAGTGGGGTAGCTTTACGAAGCGGCGGATCGTCCGATACAAATCTTGAGGCCCGCCATACCTTGCAAGTATATGTAGTATTCCTCCAAAAAGGGATGGTATGTCCCGAGCTGTGATTTTTATGCGACTTGTTCCAGGAATTCCCGTGAAGGTTGCAGCGCTCGTCATGATTGCTGCGACGAGTCTGTCTTTGGATGGCATGCGGTGGTCGCGCCGACGGGGCGAATGCCGCTGGTAAGGCGGTGAGTGTCTGCTGGCGCTGCCCCTAACCCCCATCTGAATACGCTTTTTATCAAGGTGAAGGCTAATAAGAACGATTTTTCTAGCGCCTTGATTAACGGCGTGAAGAAGATGACGACGAATCGCATAGATGGTTCCATGAACATCGCAATGTCTGGGGGAGAGGCAATGGCCGCCCCTTAGCTAGAGCGTAAAAGTCACCTACTGGCTCGACGACTCCAAGAGGGTTGTCGGAACGATCCGCGGAGGTCTCGAAGCTAAGGAGCACGGGGTCGTCCGGCCCTGCCATAGGTAATGGGTCGGACACGTACGCCACGCAGGGTTCGACAGAGGGTTGCGAAAAGTCACGAAGAGGGTCGGCGAGTCTCACAACAGCCTCTTCCCTCATGGGCCTGACAAAAATCGTCAAGCCACTGGCTCACGAGGATCGGCCGGGGCCGATCTCCTCGTTGAGGTCCTCCCGGCGAGGAGTACCGGACGTGCACGTGCCATGCGACGTGGCGGGAATACGGGGGCATCGTCGCTTCGAATCGGGCAGTTTTCGCGTCGTGGCGATGGCCGCGGCACTCGAGAGCCCGGACCCATATATGTAGTGGGGATTTTTGTCACGGCACTCTCCGGTCTACTTGAAGTAACTCCGTCATTCTCGTAGAGCTAGGAGGTCATGAGTCGCGAGGCTGAAAGCGGCTGTGGACCAGATTGCTGCGGTCAGGCTTGGTGCTCATCCTCTTGCGTGCGGTGGAGCTCCTCGAGGGCACGGATCCGCTCGGCGTCGAAGTCGATACGAGTGTGATCGGCACGGGTGGAAGCCAAAAGGCGGTATAGCACCATCATAAATATCACCCAGACAGGAGCGGCGATAAGGGCCTGACGAGAATCTGCCGAGAAGCCCAGCATGATGAGGATGGTGATGAAGAAGAGGATGCCGACCCACGACATCACACGGCCAGCAGGCATCTTGAAGGCTGATTCCGCATGGCGTTGGGGATGCTTACCTAAGTACTTGAGGTAGCAGACCAGAATGAGTCCCCACACCGACAGATAGAGCACCGAGGAGACTCCTGCAACGAGGGAAAAAGCATCCATGACTGAGTCTTCAAGGGTGACGAGGACGATGGCTGGCGCAATGCACATCGCAGTGAGGATGAGGGCATTGCGAGGAATGTGACGACTGGACAACTTGGCGAAGACTGGCGGGGCGTCTTTCTCGCGTGCTAGCCCGTAGAGGATTCGGGAAGTAGAGAAAACTCCCGAGTTCGCTGAAGATGCAGCGGAGGTGAGCACAACAAAGTTGACGATATGGAAGGCAATAAGGATCCCAATAAAGCTAAACATTTCGACGAAAGGACTTGCCTGCGGATTGATGAGATCCCACGGCTGAACTGCCATGATGACGCCTAGGGTCAGAACATAGAAGATAAGGACACGAGCCGGGATTGAGTTGATAGCCTTAGGAAGATTGTGTTCAGGGTCTGCTGTTTCCGCTGCTGCGGTGCCTGCCATCTCAATACCTTGGAACGAGAAAATGGCAATTTGGAAGCCGGCTATGAATCCCATGAATCCGGTGGGGAAGAACCCGCCACGGTCCCACAAATGAGAAAATGACGCAGCCGGAACCCCGCTGCGGGGTGGCTGGAACCCGGTGATCGCAAGGTAGCCGCCGACAAGGATTAATGCGATGATGGTGACGATCTTAATCATCGCAAACCAAAATTCCATCTCGCCAAAAAGTTTTACGGCTACCATATTAAGACATGTCAATAGTAAGACGATGCATGTGGCGGGTATCCATTTATCGAGATGAGGGAACCAAGCGGCCAAGTATCCGCACATCGCGATGGTGTCGGCGTTACCTATGACGACCCAACACATCCAATATGTCCACCCCATGTAGAACCCGGCGCCGGGGCCAACGAGGTCTGTTGCGAAGTCGGCGAAAGACTTGTAGGCCAGGTTCGACAGCAGTAGCTCCCCCATGGCCCGCATGACGAAGAAGAGTACTGCTCCGATGATGAGGTAGACCAGCAAAATAGACGGACCCGCTAGGGAGATGGTCTTCCCGGATCCCAGAAAGAGGCCTGTTCCAATGGCGCCTCCGATGGCAATGAGCTGGAGATGCCGGTTCTTGAGGCCGCGCTGAAGCTGGGGTTCTTCAGTTGGCCCTTCAGTTGGAGTTGTGGCCTGGGTGGCGCTATCCATGTGACTCATCTACACCCTCCCGGTATCAACGGTGCCCCTGCTCGCATCATTGCGGAACAAAGAACCAACACAAGTTTAGACGTTGCATAGGTTCACTGGGGCCGGTAGTCGATAAAAAGATGTTCAGATGTGGCAGGTATCACAATACGTGGGATGAGGGATAAGTCTCTGTCACTGGTGATGGGATAACCGAGACAATGGCATAGGGCGACGCGTAAGATCGATTGTGGATCAGCATCGATGCTGGTCCCCCCCGACGTTGTTGTTGGCGGGTGTTGTTGTAAGGAGTGTGTGTGATGCGTGTTGGTGTTCCTACTGAGGTTAAGAATAGTGAGTTTCGTGTGGCTGTGACGCCGGCGGGTGTTCATGCGTTGGTTGGTCGTGGTCATGAGGTGTTGGTTCAGGCTGGTGCTGGTGTGGGTTCGGGTATTCCGGATTCGGATTTTGTGGGTGCTGGTGCGCGGGTTGTGGGTGATGTGGAGTCGGTGTGGGGTGATGCTGATTTGGTGTTGAAGGTGAAGGAGCCTGTTGCGGAGGAGTATGGGCGGTTGCATGAGGGTTTGGTTCTTTTTACGTATCTTCATTTGGCTGCTGATGAGGCGTTGACTCGTGAGCTTTTGGGGCGTGGGGTGACGTCGATTGCGTATGAGACGGTGGAGTTGGCTGATCATTCGTTGCCGTTGTTGTCTCCGATGTCGGAGATTGCGGGTCGGTTGGCTGCTCAGGTGGGTGCGAATTGTTTGTTGCAGTCTGCTGGGGGTCGTGGTGTGTTGTTTGGTGGTGGTTCGGGTGTGCGTCGTGGTCGGGTGAGTGTGCTTGGTGGTGGTGTGGCTGGGTTGTGTGCGGCTCGTGTGGCTGCGGGTATGGGTGCTGATGTGACGGTGTTTGATGTGGATGTGGCGCGGATGCGTTATATCGATGAGGTGTGGGGTGGGCGTATTGGTACGCGGTTTTCGAGTCCGTTGGCGGTTCGGGAGGCGTGTGGTGAGTCTGATGTGGTGATTGGGTCGGTGTTGGTGCCTGGTGCTCGGACTCCGCATTTGGTGGATCATGAGATGGTGTTGGGGATGGTGCCGGGGTCGGTGTTGGTGGATGTTGCGGTGGATCAGGGTGGGTGTTTTGAGGATTCTCATCCGACGACGCATGCGGATCCGACGTTTGTGGTGGGGGGTTCGGTGTTTTATTGTGTGGCGAATATGCCGGGTGCGGTGCCGCATACGTCGACGTATGCGTTGACGAATGCGACGATGCGGTATGTGTTGTTGTTGGCTGATGAGGGTTGGAGGGGTGCGTGTGGGTCGCGTGATGATTTGCGGCGTGGTTTGGCGACTTGTGGTGGGAAGTTGGTGAGTGCGCCGGTGGGTGAGGCGTTGGGTATTGAGTGTGTGCCTGTGTCTGAGGTGTTGTGAGGTTGGTGGTGGGGGTGAAACCACACCACCCCCACCTACCTAGAGTTCGCGAGAGGTCGTCGCGACTTACCGCACCTCGTCCGAGACCATCCTGGCAATAGTCCTCAGTTGCAGCCACCACTGTTCGCGGGGACGACGATGAGCGGCGTCAATGAGAGAGGGCATGGTGTCCATCGAACAGGGCCGCATGCCCGACTCGTTGACGCCAATGAACCATGAACCGTCCTGATGCGCCGCCAACTCGTCGTCAATGAGATTGAGAGCGCGATACCCGAGTCGGTTGGCGAGCAAGCGGTCGAAAGGTGAGGGTGAGCCGCCTTGCTGCATATGCCCTAGTACCACCTGGCGTACGTCATACATGCCGTGTGATTCCTCCTCCAGCAGCCGCGCGATGAAGTCGGTGGTGTAATTGTGCGATGCGTTCTCGTTGCGCACGGCAAGGAAAAGTCGTCGTCCGTGGGCGAATGACTCCCGCAACCAATGGACGTCGTTGGCTAGATCGTCCAGGGAGATGCCGTCCTCGTTGGTATAGATCCGCTCAGCGCCAGCTGCGATACCCGACATCAGCGCGAGGTATCCGCAGTCACGACCCATCGTCTCGACGACGAAGCAGCGTCTGGACGCGATACCCGACTCTTTAATCTTGTCCATCGCCTCGACAATGACGTTGAGAGCGGTGTCGGTGCCGATGGACAGTTCCGAACCGGGGAGGTTGTTGTCGATCGAAGCCGGAATGCACACCGTCGGAATACGGAAAGCCGGGTACCGGTCCCGCTCAGTCATCATGGTGTAGATACCTTCGTAGGCCGAGTAGCCACCAATGACGAGCAACGCGTCGATGTGATGATCCTCCAGAGCGCGGCTGACAGCATAAAGGTCGCGAGTGCTAGGGATCTCGCGGCGGGTACCCAGCTCAGCGCCGCCTTCCCCGGCCCAGCCCTCGACGTCGCTCCAGGCCAATTCCGACATGTCCCCGGTCGCTAGTCCGATGAACCCGTTATGGATTCCCACAACGGTATGACCGCGGGAAATCGCCAGTCGCACTGCAGCACGGGCAGCAGTATTCATGCCCGGGGCCGGACCGCCAGCGTGCATGATCGCGACGCGCTTGCGGTCGGCGTCACCAGCGGTGTCGGAAGTGGTACGAGCTGGTTCACTGAGTTCGGTGAAGATCGCGTCCATCTCGACAAAGGAACGTCCCCTCATCCGCATGGCCTCGTTGTAACGGCCCTCCGTAATGAGACCGGGCACCGACTTCGTGTCAGCGACGGCCTTGACCAGGGGGAGGCGATGTATGCGGTTGGACCCAGTGCCGATAACGCGCCCCTCGGCCTCTGGAGTGGTCGAGAGCACCTCGTGAACCGCGTGATAACCCAACCAGGTCGACGCCCAGCGGTCATAGGCTGACGGTCGTCCGCCGCGCTGGACGTGGCCCAGGATGGTAACCCGGGCGTCCTCACCGAGTTTGTCCTCAAGCACCTGGCGGACGTACTCCGAGGAGATCCGGTTCCCGGAACGATCGGTGGCGCCCTCCGCGACGACGACGATCGAGTCACGTCGGCCCGCCTGACGGCCACGTTTGAGCTCGGCGCACATGCGGTCCTCCCAACCGTCCTCGGGCGGCCGTTCCGGAATAAGAACATAGTCAGCTCCGCCGGCAACTGCTGCCATAAGGGCGAGATAGCCGCAGTGGCGGCCCATCACCTCAACGACGAAGGATCGCTGGTGGCTGGCCGCGGTGGAGGCGAGGTCGTCGATGGCATCGACAATACGGTGCAGAGCAGTATCGGCACCGATGGTCATATCGGATCCGACGAGGTCATTGTCGATGGATCCGACGAGCCCGGCGATCATGAGGGCGGGGTGTTCCCGGGCTACCTCGGCGCTCACCTGGCCGGTGTCGACGAGTTCAGCGACCAGGTCTGTCCATTCGGTGCGCAGCACATCCAGGCCGGTGAGCGAACCGTCACCGCCGATGACGACGAGACGATCGATCCCGTGTTCGAGGAGATTTCTGACAGCCTTCAGGCGCCCCGGACGTTCGCGCATCCCCTTGCAACGGAAGGTTCCGATCACGGTGCCGCCACGGTTGAGGATCGAGCCGACGTCGTCCCACCCGAACCTACGGATGCCATCGCCACCATCGATCATTCCCTGGTAGCCCTCGTATATCGCATAGACCTCGGCTCCCACACTTAGCGCAGAGCGCACCACAGCCCGCACAGCAGCGTTCATGCCCTGAGCGTCGCCACCGCTGGTCAGGATGCCAATGCGCAGACCATGACCGTCGGGGAGAGTGGGGGTGAGCCTCATCTCGTCATCAACATGCACAGATCAATATTGCCGCGCGCGGGTGGGTATCAGGTGAATTGTGACTGCTCGTCCTGGCTGCTGGGATTTTTCGTCACCGGTCGCAGAAGGCGCCCAAAACTGGGGCTCGGGGCGAGGATTATCCCCCGGGCGCAGACCGTAACGAACAGACCGTGACGGTTTAGAACCGCTCGTCGGGAACTGTCTCAAGGTCGTCAAGCCAGGCCCGGACGACGGCATCCGAGGGCATCCGCCAGTCACCGCGCGGACTCAGTGAACCTCCTGCGACGACCTTGGGACCGTTGGGAAGAGTCGACCTCTTGAACTGATTTCCGACGAACCGGCGCAGAAACAGCCGCGTCCAGTCCTTGATTGCTGACAGGTCATAGGAGTGTCGGTCCTCGTCACGGAACCCGGGAGGCCAGGAGCCTACCGATGCATCCCGCCAGGCATGGTGGGACAGGAAAATGATCCGGCTGGGGCGCATCCCGTGGCGCAGCAGGTGGTACAGGGTGAAGTCCTGCAGCTCGTAGGGACCTATCTTCGCTTGAGTGGACTGGATCTTCTCGCCGGGACGAGCGGGGACGAGCTCGGGGGAGATTTCTGTTCCCAGCACCGACTCGAGCACCACATTAGTGGCCTCGTTGAACTGGCCCGACGAAATGCACCACCGAATGAGGTGCTGAATGAGGGTCTTGGGTACCCCGGTATTGACCCCGTAGTGGCTCATCTGATCGCCGACCCCGAAGGTGCACCAGCCCAGTGCTAGTTCCGACAAATCACCGGTGCCCAGCACGATGCCGCCGCGCTGGTTGGCTATCCGGAAGAGGTAGTCGTAGCGCAGCCCCGCCTGGACGTTCTCGAAGGTGACGTCGTATACTTCGGCGCCGTCACCGGCGGGATGGCTCATTCCCTTGAGCATCTGGGTGGCAGCCGGCCGGATGTCCAACACTTCGCACGGAATGCCGAGGGCGCGACACATATCTAGGGCGTTGTTTTTGGTGTGGTCGGTGGTAGCGAACCCCGGCATTGTGAAAGCAAGGATGTCGGTGCGCGGCCGGCCCATCTGGTCCATGGCTTTGGCGGCGACGAGCAGGGCGTGGGTGGAGTCGAGACCGCCGGAAACCCCAATGACGATTTTCGGTGATCCCATTGACTCGAGTCGACGACGCAGTCCGTAGACCTGGATGTTGTAGGCCTCGTAGCAATCTTGGGCGAGCTGGTCAGGGTCGTTGGGGACGAAGGGGAAGCGATTAACGGGGCGTTCCAGGCCGATGTCGTCGTGGGGCGGGTCAAGAGTGAAGATGGTGGTGCGCCATGGAGCTTGAGCGGGCTGGGCGAGGGCGTTGTCGTCGAAGGACCCCTGACGCAACCGCTCCTGCCGCAGCAGGTCGAGGTCGATATCGGCGAGGCAGTAGCCCGGTTCGGGGGAGAATCTGTCGGTGGCGGCAAGGAGGGAACCGTTTTCGTAGATCATTGTTTGGCCGTCCCAGGACAGATCTGTGCTGGATTCTCCGGGACCGGCGGCCGCATAGACGTAGGCCTGCAGGTTGCGCGAAGACGTGACTTTGCACAGCTCGTGGCGCTGGCGGGATTTTCCGACGGTGATGGGGGAGCCCGAGAGATTTACCTCCACGACGGCCCCGGCCAGAGCGGCCTGGGAGGACGGGGCGACTGGCACCCAGAGGTCCTCGCACACCTCTACATGGAAGGTGAGGTCAGGCAGATCGGTGGCTCGGAAGAGCTGGTCGGGTCCGAAGGGGATCTCAGTAGAAGCCGCGTGAGATTTTTGTCGCCCCGATAGGTCAATCATCCCGGTAGTGCCCGCGCCGACGGCGAAATGACGTTTTTCGTAGAACTCCCGATAGTTGGGGAGGTGACTCTTTGGCACCACACCGAGGACTTGCCCGCGGTGGATCACGACCGCACAGTTGTAAAGCCGGTTGCCACGCTGCAACGGCGCCCCGACGATGATGACCGGGAAGAGGCTACGGGAAGCTTGGCGCACAGTCTCGATGGCGTCGAGTACGGCGTCAAGCACGACGTCTTGAAGCAGCAGGTCGTCGATGGCGTAGCCCGTCAGACATAACTCGGGGAACACGGCGATCGCGACGCTTCGGGAGCTGAGTTCCCGACAGGTGTCGAGAATCCCCGCCACGTTCGAGGCGGGGTCACCGATATGCACCGTCGTGGTGCAGGCGGCGACTCGCGCAAATCCTTGGTCATAGGTCGAGTGGAAGTTCCCCTTCATGATGCCAGTCTCGCAGACATTGACGCGGGGGTGAGGAATCTTCGGTCACCCTAATTCGGCGGTGCGCGGTGGGTTCGCGCCGGTGCGGGAGACGGTAATCGCGACATTCATCGGGGACCCCCAGGATGCTCACCCCTTGCGCCCCATCATTGACAACATCAATCAATGACTCCCCAATAACAAGTGCCCCCGGCATGGTTCTCTCCTCCCTGTCGGCCCCTACACGTCTCTCCCGAGGCATGAGTCGTCGGGCTTTGAGGGGAGTTTCGCAGTTCTGCTACCGACGTTGTATTCGTACGGTTACGGTGGGGCCTCTAAACTTAACCCGATGCATGCCCCCGGACGTACCTCGAACCCGGAACCGCGCGTCGGCTCAGGCCCGTGGCGTGGCGGCGGTTTTCTTGTTGCCCTAGTGACAATGGTCTGCTTAGTTGCTGGCTGCGGATCGTCAATGCCCGCTGCCTCAGAGCCATGTATCGACTTCGTCCCTGGTGCGGGCGATATGCGTTCCCGTCAGCAATATCCGGTGACGTGCCCTACGGCGTCCCCGAAATCGGCCGCTAAGGCTGCGCATAAACAACCGGATCCAGATGGGCCGTCAAGCAATGAGGGCGTCAATGATCCCGAAGATTCTACGGGCCCGAAGGCTGACGACTCAGCCCCGGTGACTCCTACCCCAACCCCACCGGCAGCATCTCTTACCGTCGGTGCGAAATCCTCAGCTGGACCTGGCAGCTACGTCCTGTGGATCAAAGCGGAGAATCGCGTTTACCTCGTAGCTCACGGTCTAGTGAAACGGGTCATGCTCACTACTGCTGAGCCGTGGAAGACCCCTGTTGGGAACTACAAGATTCAATACAAGATGCGGCACGCGGCTTTTACTGAGGATGGCATCCGCTGGTATATACCTAATTTCCTGTCTTTTTATCAACGCCCCGGCGCGACGGGAACTATCGGTTTCCACCAGATTCCCTGGGACGAAAAGACCAAGAAACCTGCCCAGCCTGTCTACACCTTGGGATTGCCCGGATATTCAAGTCACGGCTGTGCTCGGCTGGCCCCCAAAGATTCTGAGGCCCTCTACAGATTTGCTCATGAGGGCACAAAGGTGAAAGTGCGGTGAGCCGTCGACGCAGCGAGGAGAACATCATCGATGTGAGGGCGCGACTAGGTCACAACGTCGATCAGCGCAACTCGGACATTTTGGGTGCTACCACTGAGTCAGCGCGGGTAGGTAGGTCGGCTGGTGTGTTCACCACTGCTATGGCCATAACTGGACTGGTGTGGGGGCTGACTTTGGCGATCTGGGCGACGAGCCCTGGAGCTGACGGCACCAGGGCGGGCATGCCGGTACAAGGATGGTTTGGCTGCCTTTTGATCGGGCTGCTTTACGCTATGGGAGTAACGGTAATTCTCATCATCCCGGTCGTCCTCATGGCGGCTCTGTTGGGCGGACGCCTCGTCCGGCGGAGGAGCCAACGCATCGCTGGTGGGGTCGTCGGGGCAGTGACGGTTCTAGTTGGAGCAGCTGGTCTCTATGCCCTCATCTTGGACTTGTCTGCGGTGGTGGAGGTCTCATGGCCAGCCGTTGTGACAGCCAGTGCATTGGGATGCTGGTGGGGGCCATGGGTGATGGTGGGGCGAAGTTCACGATAAAGCTGTAGCCCTGGCCTAGAGTGTGGCTCATGACACAGCAGCACACCTCGACTATCCCCTCTGCTCCTAAGGCTCTCACAATTTCCGCCTGGGTTGCCGTTGGGGCCGTGATTGTCCAGGCTGTTTTGGCCTGTTTCATGCTTTCCGGAGTTCACGGTCTCGGCGACGTGCACATGGGCTTCGGCATTGTGACCCTGCTGGCGGCTATCGTCGCGGCCGTTTTGGCCGTCATGTGGAAGCGCCGTGGTGGATCGTCGGCGGTCGTCGGTCACGCCGTCGGTATGGCGGTGCTAATCCTTGTTCAGTATGTCCTCGGTGAGCTGAGCAGTGGTGGCGCCATCAAGTGGATTCACGTGGTACTTGGTGTCGTCATTGTGATCGGGCTGCTCGTCCTACCGCAGTCGATCGGCAAGAACTCCAGTAAGTGACCGGGGTTGGCGTTAGCAGGAGATTTTTGCCGTCACCGCTCCGGTGACAGTCACCAGGTCCGATGGTGACAATTCCACCGACAGACCTCGACGCCCGCCTGAAACCAGCACCCGCGGCTGCCCTAGCACCGACTCGTCGATGCAGATGGGTAGCCGCTTTTTCTGCCCCAAGGGAGAAATTCCCCCGACGATGTACCCCGTGGCGCGCTCTGCTGCCGCTGGGTCAGCCATAGCGACTTTTTTCGCACCTACGGCTGAGGCAAAAGCCTTAAGATCAAGCTGGCGGCTCACCGGAACGACGGCGACGGCAAGCTTGCCCGAGGGGACCAACTCGACGACCAGGGTTTTGAGCATGATGGATGGGTCGAACCCAAGCTTCGCGGCCCCTTCATCGCCGAAATGATGGTTGGACGGATCGTGGTCGTAGCTGTGCAGGACATGCGGGATCTTGGCCTTGGCAAGGGCTTTGGTTGCCGCAGATGCAGAGTCAGACGCAGGCATCAGTTCTCAAATCCCGCCCAAGTCCGCAACCGGTGGGTCATGTCCTCGTCTTGGGGAACTGGGTGGCCGTCAATACTGAGGATGGGGGCGACGCCACGCACCGATGACAACAACCAAGCCCCCTGGGCACGCAACACCTCACCGTGTTTCATGAGCCGGGTAGATGTCTGGACCCCGTCTTCACCAGCGGCCTCGAAGACGGTACTGACGGTAATGGAGTTCAGGATGCCGGTGGGACCGGTGGGGGTTGTCCACAGTCCGTCGTCAGCCGCGATGACTAACCCAGAGGTTGGTCCTTCGAGCAGGTAACCGTCGGTAGAGGTGAAGATGGCGTCGTCGGCGCCCTGGGATCGGGCATAGCGCAGAGCTGCGACGTTGACGGCATAGGACAGGGTCTTGACCCCACCGAGGAGCCAGGGAGCATCGGCGAAGGCGTCGCTAGTGACCCCACGGGATAGACACAGCACGTCGATTCCCTCCCGTTCTTCGATTGCAGTTTCGGAAAGGGGAGAGATGATGAGAAAACCTCGAGGCGGTCCGGGGACGACCTGACGACCATTGGTGTAGACGAGTTTGAGGGCAGCTTCGCCGGGGATACGCCAGGTGCGTGCCGCTTCTTCGATGAGGTGGTTCCAGGAGTCCAAATCGGGGGTGGGGCCGTTCACTCCAGCGATAGAGCGGGCGAACCGGGACAGGTGCTCGTCGAGGTGGTCGATTCGCGATGTTCCATCCTGCGCGGTCACGATACGAGTTGTGTCGAAGACGCCATCCCCACGCACCAGCCCGAGATCGTCTGCATGGCACACCATCGTGGATGGTGACACGACCCCTTTACCGAGGATGGCTAGCAAGTATGGAACACTTGAATTCATGCGTTCAGCCTAGTTGAGTGATGGTTGAGTGGTCATAGGGGCTGTCAGCCGGGGCCACAGATGTCACGTATTGTTGGGCGTCAGCGTTCAGCCAGTCAGGTTGACACCATGCTACTAACGGACCGGGGGATCATTAATGACGGAGACGCATCACTCGTCGCAACCACGTCAGACGTACCATCATGGTCATCTTCACGAAGTCCTCGTAAAGAAGGGTCTGGAGATGGCTCGCAGCGGTGGCACCGAGGCTGTTGTGCTGCGTGAGGCTACTCGCCGCGCAGGAGTATCACCTAACGCCGCGTACCGTCACTTCGCGAATCGCGAGGCCCTTCTTGATGAGGTGGGTCTGGCGGCTGCCGACCAGATCGGTGTCGTCATGCGTGAAGCGGTGGCTGAGGCCCAGCCCATCGACGATGAGAGCGTGGCAGTTTCCCAACTCGTGGCTGCCTGCCGTGCATATCTTGATTTCGCTCTGACTGAGCCGGGGCTCTTCGACGTGGCGTATCGCATTTCGGATACGGGGCTTGACGCTCTTAACGTGGACCGGTCGAAAGCACCGAATCTGCCCGATTCGGTAATCCAAGATGTCCTTTCAGATCGAGAAGTCACGCTTTCTGACCGGGTTGACGTCCGGAGCCTCGTCATTCTTCTGTGGTCCGTGCTTCACGGTTTTGCGTCGCTGTCGACTTCTGGTCCCCTGCGTGGTGAGAAAACTCCGGAGTGGGCTGACCGGGTTCTCGATGTCATTCGTGCGTCCCTGCGCGGTGCGATAGCACGAGCTTGATGGTTCGAGGGAGTCGCGATCCGGGCTCCGAGGTTGGGGCCGGATACCGTCAGATTCTGAATCTGGCAGTGCCTGCTTTCTTGTCCCTGATTGCTGAGCCGCTGTTCCTCGTTGCAGACTCCGCAGTGGTCGGGCATCTGGGCACCGCCGAGTTGGCAGGCCTGGGTGTGGCTTCGGCGGCCTTGACGACCTTCACAGGGCTTTTTGTTTTCCTTGCCTACGCGACGACGGCAACATCGTCACGTCGAATGGGGGCGGGGGACCGTCAGGGAGCTGCCCAGGCTGGTGTGGATGGCTTGTGGCTGTCTGTCATCATTGGCCTACTTGTGGCGATCATGCTGGTGGCTATTCCGACGACGGTGGCTGGTTGGTTTGGAGCTAGCGGCGCGGTTGCGGAACAGGCGGGACGCTATTTGCGCATCACTGGATTTGGGGTGCCCGCGATGCTCGCCACCATGGCGATCACAGGAGTGTTGCGTGGGTTTCAAGACACTCGCACGCCCTTAGTTGTGACGGTCGTCACCTTTAGTGCGAACTTGGTGCTCAATCTGTGGTTCGTGCTTGGTATGGGTTGGGGCATCCAGGGGTCCGCCATAGGCACCCTCGTCTGCCAGATAGCCATGGCGGTGGCTCTGGTGTGGGTGCTGCGGATACGAACTCGCGGCCTCGACTTAAGTTTGGTGCCGCACCTGAGCGGCATTGCTTCAAGTTTGCGTGATGGTATCCCGTTGCTCATTCGAACCCTGGCGTTGCGTGCCGCTCTCTACGTGACAACCTGGGTCGCCGCGCGGTCTGGAGCGATCACCATGGCGTCATATCAGGTGACGATGACGATGTGGAACTTGCTACTCATGGCCATGGACGCCCTGGGTATTGCCGGCCAGGCCCTCACCGGGGCGAGCCTGGGAGCTGGTGACGTCCGTCGTACCCGGTCACTGACGGCCACGATGACGCGATGGGGGCTTGTGGCGGGCGTTGTTATTGGCATCGTGCTGGCGGCTTTTCATCAGGTGGTTCCTGCCCTGTACACCGACGACCCCGCCGTACACCGAGCGGTCGCTGCTGGTTTGCTTGTCGTGGCAGCTCAGCAGATCGTTGCTGGCCCGGCTTTCGTCCTCGATGGGGTGCTCATTGGGGCTGGCGACGGCCGATGGTTGTCGGGTGCTCAGGTTGTCATGCTCCTGGTGTATCTACCGATGGCCTGGGCTGTGCACCTCTTGGCGCCGTCAGACCCGGCCGCTGCAGTGGTGTGGCTGTGGGTTGCCTTCAGCGGGTTCATGATCGTGCGGTGTGCAATCCTGGCATGGCGTGCGCGCGGAGACGCCTGGATGAGGACGGGCGCCTGAGCGGGTTTTGGGAGCTTGAAGGAGGGTTAGCGGCCTGTGGTCGACGGGCCATCCCAAAGTCACTCGAAGTCCACGCGCTGCGCTCCGGGTACGGAGTCGTACCTCTCTGGGGCGCTAGTAAACACCACGATCTGGCTAGTCTGAGCACTTTGGGCTACCTCGGCGAGGACGTGCCTGACCCTCACAGGATCGGAGTAGACCAGGGCGTCGTCGAGGATCACCGGCACTCCATCGTCGGGGTCAATGAGCCGAGCGGCGGCCAGCCGGACGATCAGTCCCAACTGTTCGCGGGCCCCTGACGACAGCTGGTCCCATTCCAGCCGGGAGCCATTAAGCTGACGTGCCACGACCGACAAGGTGGAGTCGATCTCGACGTGAAGCTCCTGGCCGAAGACCCCGCGTCCAATCCGGTCGATTTGGGTGGTGAAAGGTGCCACGTAAGACTGTCGCACGTGTTCCAGGTGGGCTGCCAGAGTCTGGTACAGCAACTTGGCTGACCGTGCACGCTGCTCCAATCCAGTCACTCGTCGAGCCAGTTGGTGTTCCTTGATGGTGAGGGAGTCGACCTCGGTCTGACGCTGCTGGCGGCCAAGCCCCTGCAGCTGTCCGTTGAGTTCTGCCCGACGACGGATGTTGTTCTCGAGGCGGTCCCTTGCGGTCGTCAGTGCCACCCGTGTTCCTTCAGCTTCGGTGTGGACCTGCTCGGGGTTGCGTTCCGCTAGCGCGGCCTGGGCGCGGTCGGCCTCGGCCTGTGTGAGTCGAGCCTGCTCCTGGGCGGTTGTGAGCGTCTCGGTGAGGGCCTCATCGCTGGTGATTTTGCGTGCAGCCGTCAGTTCGGTAGAAAGCCTGGTGACCGTTTCGGCGGTTTTTTCAGCGTCGATATTTGCCCGGAAGACCTTCTCATGAGCCTCGACGTGGCGCTCTTCCACCGTTCTTAACCGGTTGTCAGCCTGACGTTGGGCGGTACGCGCTTCATTCGCTGCGGCGACAGCCTCTTCTTCCAGCTTCTGAGCCTCGGCGGCCGTGATGCTGACGGTTTCGGTAGTGCGCTCAGCCATGGCTTCAAGCTCTTGGATGGTGACTTCGCCCTGCTCTTCCTCGAGGTGTTCCCGCCAGGAAGAGATGTGGGTCTCCATGACCCTGCGTTCAGCTAGACGAGACTCTGCCTGCTCCAGACTCGCCACACCTAAGTCCTCGAGTTGTGACACCACGGTTTGGTGGGCCTTCTCGGCATCGTTCCCTAAGGTCATGACCTCAGAAGTGGGGGAGATTCGCACTCGCCAAGCCTCACCCATCTCCATGACGAGCTCGCCATGTACCCGGCGCTGATTCGTCGTACCGATCGGTACATCGAGGTCGGCGCCGTCAATGCGTAGCGAAACCCCGTCGGCGAGGTGTTCGATGGCTAACTGGGGGCTAGCCATCAATGCCTTATCGCGGGCAAGGTCGTCGGCCTTGACGGCTTCCCTTAGCGCGGATAGTGCCTTGCCGGTCACTTTCTCGGTGTCGAGGCGTTGCTGTTCAGCCGTTATGCGCGTCTTGAGCTCATTGATCCGGTCGAGCTGTTGCCGAGCCTTGGTCGATTCTTCACCAACACGCGCTGTTGTAAGGGTCTGCCGAGCCTGGGTTTCGGCCTCCTCGGCCTGGGTAACTTTCCTCTGAGCCTCATCGAAAGCTGTCTTGGCTTCCTCGCGTTCCTCGGCGACGCTTCGGCCCAGCTCCGATAGTTCTGCGGCCACGCGCTGGCAGTGTTCATATTTGTCCTGGGCCGTCGCGAGATCGTCGATGAGCTTGGCCCTCATGTCGTGGGCCCTCTTGGCCTCGGCATGACGCTGCGCTGCTTCCTTGGCAGTACGTTTGGTGGTCTCGACCTCCTTCTCGAGTTCGGTGAGGCTCGCAAGGGCAGCCTCAGCTTTCTGGCAGTCGGTCTTTTTGGATGCCACCACGGTCTGATCGTGGCTGATTTGTTCGTTGATTCTGCTGAGGGAGTCGACGACTTCGTCGACCTCTGCGAGCCTCTCTTGTCCTTTAGCAAGGTTGCTGCGGATCTCCTCGAGCTCGTCGCGATCTGCGAAGACGTTGCGACGCTCTGATCCCCCGGGCGTGAAGTACTTGTCATATTCCGCTCGAGCCCGATCCATGAGTCCGCCTCCGGAACCCTCGTCAGGTTGCTGCCCGCCAGCTTGTTCTAAGGCAGCGGTAAGGGCCTGGGAAGAATCCAGCCGCAACGGAGATAGTCCGCTGGCCTGCATGAGACGCAGCGCGTTCCACAGAGTCATATCTGTGCCGGACAACAGAGTTTCCATCATCTCGACAGCCTCGTCGCCAGTGATGGTCTGGCCAGCACGAGGCCCGGCAAGGAACTTCAGTGAAGATTCCTTGTCTTTGAGAAAGCACTTGCGATGAACGAAGCGGTGATCGCCGATCGTCATCTCAGCTTCGACGACCACCTGCAGAGATGTGCCATAGGGCTGAGCGATTCGGACTTTGCGAGACTTCGATGAGGCTTTGGTGCTGGTATCGAGCAGCAGGTCGAGGGCTTCCACCATGGAGGTCTTGCCGATCTCGTTGCGTCCGGTTGCAATGACAACCCCACAATCGGGCAACTCGAGGGTGCGTTCGTCAATCGCTTTGAAATTTTCGACGTGGATGCGGTGCAGCTTCATCGTGACACCTCCGCAGTGTGTGCAGTAGATGCGATACTGGCTCCTTCAGCGCTGACGAGATGGTGCAGCAGGGTGAGCGCAGCGACGGCGTCTTCATTGGTGGCGCACATGTCCGACAATTCTTCGGCAGCATCTCGTACCCAACCGGGCACATCAGCCTCAGTCAGGCTGATATCGTCTCCCACCACGGTGAGGTCATGGCGGGTTTCACTCGGTTCGAGGCTTGCGAAGACAGTTTCATAATCAGCGATGATCTCGTCGAGCTTTGCCTTCTGAGAGATAGTGACCTGTCCGTGAAGGTCGTAGCGGATGATGGTGCGATCTCGGCGGTTGAAGGAGTCGAACCTATCGCGCAGAGCCTGTAGATCTGCCTCGCTGGCTACCTCCTGACTCACTCGGGCATGCAGCCACGTGCCAACATTGATCGTCTGGCAGGTAAGAGGATCACCGAGGTCGACGATTACCGCAGTGCCGACGCTCTCCTCGTTGAAGCTCGTTGTCTCCTGGGTTCCGCTGTACCGGATGGCGGCGTGGTTATCGTTGGTCGGCCACGCGATATGACGATCGCCCAAAGCGACGTAGCTCAGCGCACCTCGGGCAATCGCGTCCTCGAGAGGAGCTCGCGAGATGAGGGCTTCACGAGCATCCCCCGATAGCCCCTCAAGCTGGCCATGGCCGACCAGGATGCGTGGTGTCTGGGCGGGCTCCAGGTTCTTCACAAGGTCGGCGAGGGGGTCAGTTGACGGGTGGCGGGTCGTCAGCGGAGAGGCAACGATCGTAGCGATGACGACCCCGTTGCCGTCAGCGATCTGGGTCTCTGCGTGGTCTCGTAGCACCTGGACGTTGCTCGGGCAGCGCTGTGCGAATTCTGGCCCATCCCAGAGACACCCCGGCTCTAAGCTGTCGTGATTTCCGGGCAGCAGGTACACGGGGAGATCAATGGAGGCTATCGCCTCACACGCGCGGGCAATGATCTGAGTGGAGACATTGTGGGTTTCGAAGACATCTCCGGCGACGACGACAAACTCGCAGCCCTCTTGCCGGGCAACGTCGCCTAGCCTGCGTACCGTCTCGATTCGATCGGCAGTAAACCGTGCCTGTGGGTCGTCGTCGCCGCGCTTCGACAGGTAGTGCCGAGTCATCCCCAGTTGCCAATCTGAGGTGTGGAGAAATCTCGTCATGGCAGCATGATAGGAAATGGCTCCGATACTATTTGTGTACGCGTGTTCCGGTAATGTTCTGGCTTGTCAGGGCCAGTCTTAGCGATAATCCGACGCTCAGTTCTGCTTGATAGCGCTGGTAGCGGCGGAGGTGGAGCGGAAGGTCGTCGTCGGGCGTCTCGACGTCGAGGAAGTTAGCGGACTTCACGTGGGCGTCGCGATCGGCGTTAGGGGGTCAGGGACGCGGTCTAGGCAGTCACCTCAACGGAGACGTTGGACGTGTCAACAAAGAAAGTGCTTCGGTGACAGAAGATGTGCTTATCGCCCCTTATACTCAGCGACAAAGGAGGCACGGTGACTGAGGACTCCGCCGTTTGGCTCGACGACCACCAGCAGCGCGTATGGCGCTTGTGGCTGGAAGTATCGACTACCTTGCCTGCCGTGCTCAACCGCCAGTTGTCCCGCGATTCGCAATTGTCGGTGCAGGACTTTGAGGTGCTTGTGCGTCTGTCTGAGACCGACGGCGGCGACATGAGAGTTGTGGCCCTTGCAGAGCACATGGGATGGGAACGCTCCCGACTGTCCCATCACCTCACGCGTATGGAGAAGCGAGGCCTCATCGAACGTCGCGTCTGCTGTTCGGACGGCAGAGGGGCCATCATTCACCTCACTGATCAGGGCACGGCGGCATTACAACAGGCCGTCCCGGGCCACGCTGCTCTGATCCGACGCGTCGTTTTTGGTGGGCTTGATTGCGGCCACCTCAACGACCTCGAAGCCATTCTCTCGCGAATCTGCCAGAGTCTCGCTGAAGAAGGCAAGGTCAACCCCACAGACCACAGTTGAAGGTACTTCACGTCGCCGTGTCACGTCACGTCTTGTCCCACCTAGGGAAACGGTCACATCCGCGGGACCGTACCAGCTTTATCATCAGCCCCACCGACGCAGATGAGGAGCACATATGGCAGTAGCGGCCACGGGCATCCCGGCGGAATCCGGCGAACCCGCTATGGACAAACCCCGCATGAAGGGTCGTCACCTGGTGATGATGAGCCTTGGCTCGGCCATCGGAACCGGACTCTTCGTAGGGTCTGGCAAGGGTGTGGCTGCAGCTGGACCAGCAACCTTGGTGGCGTATATCGTCGCCGGGTTACTCGTCATCGCCATCATGTACATGCTCGGCGAGATGGTTGCAGCCCATCCCGACTCCGGGGCGTTTTCGGTCTACACATCCCGAGCCATGGGCTCAGCAGCTGGCTTTGCGATGGGGTGGGTCTGGTGGATCGAACTAGTCGTCGTCGTCGCGGCCGAGGCGATCGCGGCGGCGTCGACCCTTGTTGCTATGTGGCCAATAGCCCCTGTCTGGCTGCTTACCCTCATCTTCCTGGTCGTCCTCACCGCAATCAACCTGCTGGGAGCCGACAGATTCGGAGAGTTCGAGTTCTGGTTTGCCCTGCTTAAAGTGGTCGCCGTCGTCGTCTTCCTTACCATCGGTGTGCTGCTTATTTGCGGAGTCTTGGCGGCTCCCGCGGCGGGAACATCCAACCTCGTCGGCCACGGCGGATTCCTGCCCAATAGGTGGTCTGGGGTGGCGACAGCCCTGCTTTTGGTCGCCTTCAGCTTCGGTGGCATCGAGATCATGGCGGTGGCGGCCGCCGAGACCGAAGACCCTGCCCACAATGTCTCCCGGGCTGTGCGCACCATCGTTTGGCGAATCCTGGTGTTCTACATGGGTTCAGTAGCCATCATGGTTATCGCGGTGCCTTGGGACGACCCCGAACTCGGCGCTTCCCCCTTCGTGGCCGTCCTTAACCGGGCCGGTATCCCAGCAGCCTCCGAGGTCATGACCTTGGTCATTGTGTTGGCCTTGCTGAGTTCCCTCAATGCCAATCTTTATGGGGCTGCCCGGATGCTTGGCTCTTTAGCGGAACGCGGCATGGCCCCTCGCGTCGCCATGCGAACCAGGGGACGCTCGGTGCCGACGGTTGCGGTGCTGGCCAGCGTCGCCTTTGGATTCTGTTGTGTGCTGGCTACTTTCGAATGGGGCGACGCCGTACTCGGTACTCTGCTTAATATCGTCGGTTCAACCATCATCGTTACCTACTTCTTCACCATCTGCTCTCACTACGTGCTGCGTCGCCGCGCTGAGAAGGAGGGCGCCCCGCTGCCGATGCGGTTGAAAGGGTTTCCGGTGGTGAACTGGGCAGCAATGATCCTGCTGATTGGCATCGTTGTACTGGGCATGTTTTCCCCCGACGTACGAGCTCAACTGATGTCAACGGGGGCGCTCGTCGTCATCCTCTATGTCATTGGAGTGGGATGGTCCCATCACGCCGGACGCAGCCCCTTCCATCCCACGACCGACTGAACTCAAGCGGATGACGGTCCCGGGTCGTTCGGGGGTTTGGGGGACCGAGCGAGCAGCTCGTGTTTACGGTCTTTGGCCCGAATAATTTCCGGGACGATCCGAGGCGTATCACGTTGGTGAGTGGCTGGGGTGGGAGCCGTGGTCGGATGGGGGGAGGGAACGGTTGCGGGCTTGGCTTGCGGTTTGGCAAGCGGCTCAGCAGCAGGCTTCGAGAGGGAAGCATTCTTTCCGGATGGCTTCTTGATAGCGGGCTTCGGGCTAGCTACCTCGTCGTCAGATTTAGGCTCTGATAGTTTCGTGACGCGCCCCATGGCATGGACGCGTCGGCCCTCCAGGCGATCCTTGAGCTGAGAGGTGTAGATCGAAGTGTCCCCGACAACTCGGCCAGCGACGGCGACGGCGATCATGCCAGGAGCGAGCATCGACAGGTTTCCGGTCATCTCGCCAACCATGAGCAGCACGCCGAGTGGGGCATGGGCAACCGCACCGAAGCAGGCGATCATGCCGACAATGACGAAACTCATCGGTGAGGATGGGATACCTGGCAGCCCCTCGAGGAGGCGCCACAGTGCCGCGCCAGTGGCTCCGCCGATGACCATGCCAGGGCCGAAGACGCCGCCGGAACCGCCCGATCCGATGGACAGGGTCGTCGAGAGGATCTTGGCGAAGGGGATTGCCAGCACCATGAGCAGCGGCATCCGCACGAGGTTGTTGGCGAACATCTCTTGTTGCACTGAGCCGTAACCGGTGCCCAGTGCTGCCGGTATGAGGAGTCCAAGCAGCCCGACTCCCAGACCACCGATAGCCGGGACGAGCCAGCCAGGAACCTTGTCGAGACGGTCAAAAAGCGTGGTGCCGCTGTAGAAGACCTCAACATAAAGCTTGCCCATGAGGCCAGCAGTGAGGCCCAGTAGGACGAACCAGATGAGTTGCAAAGGCTGGGAGAATTGCACTCCACTGAGCGATCCGAAGATTGGCTCGAATCCGTATACCGACCCGAAGACCACGAAGGCGACGATCGACGACACCAGGGAAGGCATGATCGCGTCGGATTCCATGTCGTCGCGGTAGAGCAGCTCCGCACCTAGTAACGCACCGCCCAGCGGGGCGCGGAAGATGGCACCGATGCCTGAGGCAGTGGCTGCTGAGACGGCAATCCGGGCGTCTGGGGTGGCGATTTTGAGCTTCTTACACAGTGAGGAGATGACGGTCGCGCTGATCTGGGCAGTGGGGCCCTCACGTCCACCCGAACCGCCGGAACCTATTACGAGGGAGGATGCGATGATCTTGACCGCTGCGACTTTTCCCTTGAGAGCTGTCGGGTCGTGATGGACGGCATGAATGGCGTTGTCAGTGCCATGGCCTTTGGCGGTAGGCGCGACGAAGTACACCAAGGTTCCCGAAACCAGGGCGCCTCCGGCGACGATGAGCGGGATGGCCCAGGGGCGGGTGAGCCTGGTGCCGGCGACACCGCCGCCCTCCCCCAAGGTGCCGGGTGGGGTATAGCCGCCCAACGTCTCGAGTAGCCAATGCGTGCCGGTTTTCAGACAGAAGAAGAAGATAATGGCACCGACGCCAGAGACGATACCGATGACTGTGCCCATAAGCAGCCAACGGTTTAGGGAGTCTCGGAAGGCCTTGGGACGGTGCGGGACGAGGGCACGGCGCAGGCGCCTGAGTTGTTTGGCCCATGCGGCCCGGGCCTCGGGGTGGATGGCAGTCTCGGTCATTGCTGGTTGGAATCCTCTGCGCAAGGGCGGTTGGGGGTGCCGTGTCCGCTGGCCTCGGCTGCGCGGGTAAATAAGGTGAATCCGGTGACGACAGTGTCGATCTCGCCGGGCTCGAGGTGGCTGAGTAAGTCGACGAGTTGACGACGACGGTGCTCATTGACGTTCTGCACGAGTGTGGCCCCTCGTTTCGTCAGGGAGAGCACATTGGCCCGACGATCGTCAGGATCGGGAGAACGGTCAATGAACCCTTTGGCGACGAGACGCTCAACCATGCGCGCGATGGTTGAGGAGTGGACTTCAAGGTCACGAGCCAGATCGACTCCGCGCGTCACTCCGGCGTCGATGAGGACGAGGAGTCGGTATTGCGGCGCGCTGACATCTTCGGCAAGTTCCGCCAGGGAGCGGGCTGCCACGTCAATGAGGGCCCACGATGCTTGCAAAGCGATTTCAACATCAGTGTGATCGGGGGTCAGCCCGTTCGTTGCATCCCGCGATATCTGCACAGCGGAATTGTTGCACACTGCATTAGTTTTGGCGACGTGCTGTGTGTCGGTGGCGCGGTCACCTACAGTGATGCTACGGCCCGCATTATTGTCACCGCACCGCAGCTCATGTCCGTCGTTAACGAGGAGCTCCCCGGTCACGAGGTCGTAGGTGGCGACCACTTCATGGACCGCCAGGAACTGTCGCGCCAGATCGCTACCGCTGATGCCATACTGACGAGCTTGTCCGATCCCCTCGACGCCGAGATGATTGGTCAAGGCAAGAACCTGAAGGTCATCGGTCAGTGCGCCGCTGGTTTTAATAACATCGACCTTGACGCCGCTAAGCAGGCTGGGGTTGTCGTCACATCGACCCCAGGCGTCCTCCACGAGGCCACTGCTGACCTTGCCTTCACGTTGCTTCTTGAGGTCACTCGTCGTACTGGCGAGGCTGAACGTTGGGTGCGTGCAGGCAGGGCTTGGCGCTACGATCACACCTTCATGCTCGGCGCTGGTTTACAGGGGGCTACCCTCGGCATTGTCGGTCTGGGACAGATCGGTGAGGCTATGGCTCGACGCGGAGCAGCCTTCGGCATGAATGTCATCTACAACGCCCGCCATGAGAAGGATGTCGCGGCGATTGACGCCGTCAATCTCAATACCCAGCCCACTCGTCGCGTCGAGCTCGACGAACTGTTCGCAACCTCCGACGTTGTCTCCTTGCACTGTCCACTCACTGATGAGACCCGTCATCTCGTCGACGCTGACGCCTTGGCTGCGATGAAGAAGACCGCCTACCTCGTTAATACCGCTCGTGGCGCCTGTGTCGACGAGGCTGCCCTGGTGGAGGCTCTTAAAACGGGTGCGATTGCTGGTGCAGGTCTGGATGTTTTCGAGGAGGAGCCGACGATTACTGCGGACTTGCTGACGATGGAGAACGTCGTGCTGCTGCCCCACCTTGGGTCGGCTGCGCTGCCGACCCGCGAAGCGATGAGTCGTCTGGCTGCTCGCAATATCGCCAAGGTCCTTGACGGTAAGCCGGCTGAAACCCCGGTGGAGTGATTCGTTCGCTCACAGCGTTGATGTGGTAGGCCCGGTTCTCGTTGGCGGAACTTCGTCGCAGAGAGCCGGGCTCAGCTGTGTTCTTTGACGTGAAGGAAAGCACGCAATGACGCGGTCAGAATTGTCTCAAGGCGTGTGGAAGTGGCTATTTCCGCAGTCCTGTTTTCTATATTTAAACAACCGATTAGTTATCTAAATCATGGCGTTGAAGACGGGGTCTTGTGACACGGAAATCGCGTTGTAGCGCGGTTTGCACGTCTGTTCTAGGGGGTGTGCACGAACATGCACGAAAGCCGTTTTCGGTGGTTGTTACACATCGCTTTCCCTAACCTTGTCACGTACCTGGCAACGGTGGCGGGGCATCGAGATCCCTGAGCCACCCCCCACACGCCGGATGGTTTCGAAGGGAGCATTCAATGAGGACCATGGACGCAGACGTCGTTGTCATCGGTGGCGGTGCCACCGGTGCGGGCGTCGTGCGGGACGTCGCGATGCGTGGATACCGCGCCGTCCTGTTGGACAAGGCCGACCTCGGCCAAGGAACCACCGGTCGTTACCACGGCCTGCTCCACTCTGGTGGACGATACGTCGTCTCTGACCCCGGATCGGCGACGGAATGCGCTGAGGAAAATGAGATCGTCACCCGGATCCACGCTGACGCCGTTGAGAAGACCGGCGGCTTGTTCGTGGTGACCCCAGAAGATGACTTGGAGTTCTCTGATCAGTGGGTTGAGGGAGCCAAGAAGTCCAAGGTTCCCTTCGAGGAAATCTCCACCGCGCAGGCCCTGCGTCGCGAGCCTCGTCTGAACCCCGGTATTAAGCGCGCCTTCGCCGTTCAGGACGGTTCGGTCGATGGCTGGCAGATGGTGTGGGGCGCCGCCCACTCCGCCATCGAATACGGCGCCAAAGTCATGACCTACACTGCCGTCACCGAGATCATTCGCGAGGGAGACCAGATCACCGCCGTGGTCGCCCACGACCTTAAGCACGACGAGCAGATCCGCATCGACTGCAAGTTCGTTATTAACACTGCTGGCCCGTGGGCGGGACGCATTGCTGAGCTTGTCGGTTGCTATGACGTTGACGTTGTGCCAGGCCGCGGCATCATGATCGCGATGAACCACCGCCTGGTGAACACGGTAGTCAACCGCTGTATCTACCCTGCTGACGGCGACATCCTAGTGCCGGTGCACACCGTGTCGATCATCGGCACCACCGACGTCAAAGCTGACGATCCGGAGCGGCTGGCCATTCCTCGCAACGAAGTGCAGCAGATGCTCGATTCCGGCGAGGCCCTTGTCCCCGGATTCCGCGATGCCCGTGCCGTACATGCCTGGGCCGGTGCCCGCCCGCTATTCAAAGACAAGCGAGTCTCTGCCACCGATACCCGCCACATGTCCCGCGGTATGAGCGTTCTCGACCACGGTTCTCGCGACGGTGTTAACGGCATCGTTTCCATCATCGGCGGCAAGCTCACCACCTATCGTCTGATGGCCAAGAACGTTGTCGACGTCATGTGTGAGCAACTTGGCGACGACCGTCCCTGCCGTACCGCAGACGAGGCTGTGCCCGGATCGACCGTCGGCAAGAACTACCTCATCACCCACCGTCTGGGCGAGAACGAAGAGCGTCGTGCCGGGACTGGTCTGGTCCGCGGTGGCGACCCGAAAACCGTGCCGTCATCGAAGAAGATTGACAACCAGGTCATCTGCGAATGCGAGCTCATGAGCCGCAAGATGTTCACCGATCTGCTAGCCGAGCAGCCCGACGCTACCTTCGACGACCTGCGCCGCCAGCTGCGTTTGGGTATGGGTCCCTGCCAGGGTGGCTTCTGCTCGATGCGCGCTACCGGAATTGCTGTTGAGGAGGGCACCATTGACGCCGAGCGCGCCACCGGTCTGCTGCGTCTGTTCCTCAAGAACCGGTGGATCGGATTGTGGCCGATTCTCTACGGCGAGCAGGTTCGGCAGACCGCCCTTGACGATTGGATCTTCCAGGGCACCTTCGACGTTGAGCACCTTCCCACCCCGCAGCAGGAGGTTGAGCTGTGAGCACCGCAACCGTTCCCACTAAGTCGGTTACTGCCGACCGTTTCGGCGCTCAGCACGTCGTCGTCATCGGATCCGGCCTCGCCGGCCTAACCACCGCCCTGCGCCTGCGCCGCGGTGGCGCCCGGGTGACCCTCGTCACCAAGGGCGTCGGCGGCCTGCAGTTGGGTCAGGGCACTATCGACATCCTCGGCTACACCCCGGATCGCGTCGAGAAGCCCTACCAGGCTGTCCAAGAATTCGCGTCCCAACACCCTGCGCATCCCTACGCCAAGATCGGCGTTGAAGCCGTGAAGGAGGGCATCGACTTCCTGCGCGAGGTTGTCGGTGACTCCTACCTGCTTGGTGACGGGGAGGCCACGATCAACGTGCCGACCGCCGTCGGTGCGATTCGTCCCACGGCCCTAGTCCCGCCGTCGATGATCAACGGCAATCTTAAGGACGGTGACAAGGTCGTTGTCATTGGGTTAGCCCAGTACAAAGACTTCCACGCTGGTCTCATCGCTCAGAACATCAACCGCACAACGCTGCCTGGCGGTGGCCATGCCTCCGCCCGCGCTGTCGTGGTCGACTTTGAGCCCCGCGAGGGCGAGTACGACGCCACCGGCTTGGCGATCGCTCGCTCCCTCGACGATGCTCGTACCCGTCGAATGCTGGCTGAGGGGCTTAGGGGATTCGTCAATCCCGGTGAGATTGTCGCCTTGCCGGCCGTGCTCGGCATCGATAACCACAGCGAGGTCCTCGCTGACTTCAAGAAGATCCTCGGCGCCGAGGTGTTCGAGATCGCATCCCTGCCACCCTGCGTGCCCGGCATGCGCCTCAACAACAAGCTTGTTGCGACCGCTAAGAACGAGCGTGTTGACTACGTGCTTGGTTCGAAAGTCACCGGCTGCACGGTGGCCGACGGCAAGGTTGTCTCCGTGACCGTCGGAACCGCTGGTGCCGGCAAGGAGATCAAGGCTGACGCCGTCGTCCTCGCTGGCGGTGGCTTCGAGTCCGGGGCCCTCAAGCTTGACTCTCACGGCCACCTGCATGAGACCATCCTCGACCTGCCGGTCACCATGCCGGAAGGCGTCAAGGAGGAGGATCTCATCCACGGTGATTACTGGGGTTCCCCACAGCCGCTCTTCCTGTGCGGTGTTGAGGTCGATGAGACCATGCTCGTCACCTACCAGGGTAAGCCCGTCCATTCCAATGTCTACGCCGCCGGCGGCGTGATCGCCGGTGCTACCAGGTGGCAGGAGAAGTCGGGTGAGGGTATCGCCCTCGGCTCGGCCATCAAGGCTGCCGATGCCATCCTGTCGTCGGTCGGGGCAGGCGCCGCGACCAAGGAAAGGAACTGATCATGGGTGTTATCGAGGAGACATTCGCCGGACACGAGGTCTCGCGCCAGTCGCTCGACGCCTGCGTCAAATGCACTATCTGCGAGACGATGTGCCCGGTCGCCAAGGCCACCCCGCTCTACACCGGTCCGAAGTACAACGGCCCGCAAGGCGAACGCTACCGTGACGGGGCTTCCGTTGACCACTCCCTCGAGTGGTGCAACTTCTGCGGCATCTGCACCTTGCACTGCCCGCAAGGGGTGAAGATCGCGGAGCTCAACGAACAGGCCGCTGCGAAGATGAAGCACCAGAATGGTGTTCCGTTGCGTGACCGCCTCATTCCGCTGACCACTCTTGAAGGACGTGTGCTGTCCCCGATCGCCCCGCTGGCTAACTGGGGCCTCAATCAGAAGCCGATCCGCATCGCCGTCGAGAAGATCATCAAGGTCCATCGTGATGCCCCGATGCCGACCGCTCAAACGGAGACTCTCAGCAAGTGGATGCGCCATCACAAGCCCGCCAAGCCAGCTACCAAGGGTCCGATCGTCTTCTTCCAAGGCTGCGCCGGCGGTTACTTCGAGACCGAGACCTCCAAGAAATCTATCGAGGTGCTTGAGCACCTGGGCTATGAAGTGCTCGTCCCGAAGCAGGGCTGTTGCGGTCTGGCTAAGCAGTCGAACGGTCTGTTCGAGGGTGCCACCAAGGACATCCTCAGCCTGTGCGACAAGATCATCAGCCTCGGCAAGGGTCTGACAGTCGTGTCCTCGTCCGGCTCCTGTGTCGGCATGATGAAGCACGAGGCTCACGAGATTATGGGTGTTGACGATCCTCGGCTGCACGATGTGTCGGTGCGTTCCCGGGACTTTTCAGAGTTCCTCATGGACGAGTACCGCAATGGTGAACTCGACACTTCGCAATTCCGTTCGATCGACATCACGGTTCCCTATCACCAGCCCTGCCAGGTCAAGAGCCAGGGCATGGGATTCCCAGCGGTTCAGCTCATGGAGCTCATCCCGGGTGTCAAGGTGCTGGAGTCTAACGAGCCGTGCTGTGGCATCGCCGGTACCTACGGTCTGAAGGCCGAGCGCTATGAGGTCGCTCAGAGGATCGGTGCGGGTGTGTTCAAGCACATGCAGGATCACAACGAGGGCGTTGGAGTGTGCGATACCGAGACGTGCCGTTGGCAGATTTCCAAGTCCTCGGGTGTCAAGATCGTGCATCCGGTGTGGCTGCTGCACCACTCGCTCGGGCTGTCGAACAACCTGCTCGACTGATCGAAACCTGCTGGACCTTACCGCTCTTCGATGGCGTGAGGGTTCAGCTTCGCCGGACCTCCTGCGATCCGGAGTCGGCCGGGACCTGCTGTGGGGGCGGGCCCCGGCCCTTTCACGTGCTGCTGCGATGTCGGGCGCAACTTCCGGCTGGGGTCGCCGGCCGGCCGTCGAGGGTCGTCTTGCCGTGGCTGGTCAAAAATTGCCGGTTCGAGGCGGGTCCGATCACTGCTGTGATGTGGCCTGTTGTAGGTCGGGATTTTTTGTCACCGGGGGGTGGGAGGGCACGGCAGGTCAGGGGGTGCTGACCTTGCGACCGTTGTGGCTTATGTTCGGGGGCCCGAGACCGTGGGGTCCTGGGGAATCCACCACCGCCAAGGGGCGTCAATGTTGCGGCTGATCCCTACTCGCGGGCCCTGTCGGAATTCGGCAATCTCCGGTGCGGGTTCGAGGCGCCAGCCCAAGGCAGATATCGCACCATTGCCGATGATGCTCACCGGGTTTCCAGACTCTTCGAGACTGGCACCCAAAGCTGACCCCATATTTCCTGGTCCGCAGGCAAGGCGGTTCTCGGCGACGTTCCCGCGACGCCGACGAGCATCATCGTGGCCTGCTATGACTTGCCCGCCACGCAGTAGCACGGCAGATGCCTCCCCGTCTGGTGAACACACGAGGTTCACGCAGCGATGCATGCCGTAAGACAAGTACACGTATATGTGAGAAGGCGGCCCGAACATCACGCGGGCGCGCGGGGTTGGCCCACGAAAGGCATGGGATGCTGGGTCGTCGAGTCCCATGTACGCCTCGACTTCGGTGAGACGGATCCCCACCGGGCCGCGCCAGATCGTTGCCCCGAGTAGGAGCGGGGCGACCTCGATAGCGGGAGCCGAGAGGTCGATCATGCCTTGGTGTCGCACAGGAAGTGGCACGCAGTGCAGGTAGCGGCGGTCACGGTGATGACCGCTGGCCAAGCACCGATCTTCTTTGCCAATCCGTGAGAAGCTCCGAAAGCTGCCAGGTAGGTTGCGCCCAGCAGGCCAGCAATCGTCGGTCCGCTCTTAGCGAGCCAGGTGCGGCCAGCCCAGCAGCCAGCAGCCGCGAGCACGGTTCCGCCCAGTGGCCGGACCCCGGTAGTGCGAGCAGTGAGCCATCCTCCGACGAGCCCGAGGCCGGCCACCTCGGCGGTGTTGACGTTTTCTGCCCTGTTCAGCTTCATGCCCCGAGTCTAGCTGGGCGGCTTAGGACGCCCGGGTAAACCCCGATTCGGGTCGAGATCGTCAGTCGCCTTAAGGTGTCGCGAACCGCCCATCTTCTAGACGTACTGGTGCCCGGTAAGCCGAGGGCGAGTGTGTTATCGAAGGATCACAGCGTAATGACGACTTTTCCGATCATGGCACCGGACTCGACGGCTGCGGTGGCTTCACGCACATGCTGGGCTGTCAGACCCTCGATATGGCGGGTCATCGTCGGACGGATCTGCCTCTTCTCGACGAGGTCGGCGATGCTGGCCAGTGCCCGGCCTTGTTCGGCGACGTCGGGCGTCGCGAACTGTGGACGGCTGAACATCGACTCGCTGGTCACCGTTAATGACTTTGACTTGAAGGCCATGAGATCGAATGAGTCGGTTCCGTCGATCATGACCAGATGTCCGAACGGTGCGATGATCTCAGCCAAAGTCGATGCTGGTGGCGTATAAGCTGAGAGAATGCCGTCGAACCCGGTGATGCCGAAGTCGTTGACCTGCGGGGCGAGCGGTTCACGATGGTTAATGATTCCGGTGGCTCCCATATCCTGACACCACTGTGCACTCTCTGGGCGCGAGGAGGTCGCAACGACCGGCCCGCTGGTAATAGCACGAGCTAGTTGGATGGCTGCCGACCCGACGCCACCAGCGCCGCCGATCATGAGGAAGGCTTTGTTACTGCGTTCTTCGGGGGTACCCAGACGGATGTGGTCGATGAGGGCTTCCCATGATGTCAGAGCAGTGAGTGGCAGGGATGCGGCCTCGGCGATAGATAACGATGGCGGGCGTTTCGAAACGATCCGCGAGTCAACCAGGGTGAATTGCGAGTAGGTGCCGGGACGATCGCGGTTTCCGGAATGCCACACCTCGTCACCGACGCTGAAACCGTTGACCTCCGATCCGGCTGCGCGCACGACGGATGCAGCGTCAAACCCCAGCACGCGGGGATGCGAGAGCGTTCCAGCCTCCTTACGCAGCTTGATGTCGATGGGGTTGACCGAGACGGCTTGGACCTCAACGAGCAGGTCGTGCGGGCCCGGCTCCGGTATTGGCAGGTCAACGTCAACGAAACATTCGGGATCGGAGACCGGCAGGGGCCCGGTGATGGCGACGGCGTGCATGCTTTCCATGACCCCACGGTAGTGCCGACCGGGTTGCTTGGGTACCGCTGTTAGCGCTGCATGTCGACGAAACGCGAGTAGTGGCCTTGGAACACCACTGGCACGGTCCGTGTCGGCCCGTTGCGGTGCTTGGCGACGATGATATCGGCCTCGCCGGCGCGCGGGGACTCTTTGTCGTAAACGTCCTCTCGGTGCAACAGGATGACGACGTCAGCGTCCTGCTCGAGTGACCCGGACTCGCGCAGGTCACTCATCATGGGTTTCTTGTCGGTGCGCTGCTCGGGGCCACGGTTGAGCTGGGAAAGGGCCACGACAGGGATCTCGAGCTCCTTAGCCAACAGTTTGATCTGGCGAGAAAACTCCGAGACTTCCAGCTGACGCGACTCCACCTTTTTGCCGGAGGTCATGAGCTGCATGTAATCGATGATGACGAGCTTGAGGTCGAATTTTTGCTTCATCCGCCTTGCTTTGGCGCGGATTTCCATCATCGTCAGGTTAGGGGAGTCATCGATGAACAACGGTGCTGACGAGATCTGTGTTGTTTTGTCGACCATGCGCTGCCAATCCTCTTCGGACAGGCGCCCCGCACGCATCCGGGACAGCTCGATCCCTGCCTCGGCAGATAGCAATCTCATGACGATCTCGTTGCGCCCCATCTCGAGGCTGAAGATTGCAGCTGCGAGATGGTTCTTGATCGCGGCGGCGCGGGCAAAGTCGAGGGCCAGAGTGGATTTTCCCATGGCCGGACGGGCGGCGACGATGATCATCTGGCCGGGCATGAACCCGTTGGTGAGCTCATCAAGGTCGGTGAACCCAGTAGGAATGCCGGCCATGGCGTCGCCGCGAGCCTCAATGGCCTCAAGCTCGTCAAAGGTGCTCTCGAATAATTCCGAGAGTGGGTGGTATTCCTCACTGGTTTTGCGGGTGGAGACGTCGTAGAGGGTCTGCTGGGCGGCGTCGACGATGTCGGCGACCTCTCCTTGTCCCTGGTAGCCCATCTGAGCGATGCGGATTGACGCTTCGACGAGGCGACGAAGAACGGCTTTCTCGGCGACAATCTTGGCGTAGTATGCCGCGTTCGCGGTGACGGTGACATTGGTTAGCAATTCTGCGAGGTACAGGCGTCCGCCGGCTCGCTCGAGTTCGCCGCGGCGATCTAGTTCATCGGCGGTGGTGACGGTGTCGGCAGGGTCGCCGCGACCGTATAGATCGGTGATGGTGTTGAAGATGAGCTCGTGTCCAGGGCGGTAGAAATCGACGCCCTTGATCTCTTCGACGACGTCGGCGATGGCGTCTTTGGAAGACAACATGGCACCTAGTACGGACTTTTCGGCGTCAATGTCCTGGGGAGGGTTACGGTCCAAGGACGGGCCCGGCTCGGCGGGTGCGCTGGACATGGCGGCTCCTTCACGGCTGACAGGGGGCTAGTGTGCCACGTTTTTAAGTACTCCCGGATAAGAGTTATCCACAGGTCTTGTGGGTAATGCCTGGATGGATGTGGACCGCCTGGGGATAACGTGTGGATAACTCGGTGGATCGGGGGATATGCCGTGGAATACTATCTAGTAACTACCCTTTGACTAGGGGTTATAGTCGCTGTGTGAGTTATTGGACGAAAATTTTCGGCGTGTCGCGGGGGAGACGGTGTTCGGCTGGGATGTGTACAAGTAGGGTTTGAATGCGACGTGAGTGCCATCTAGCGACACGTTATCCACAGGGGCTGTGGATATGGATGGTGGCCTCCGGAGCGGGTTAGATGGTCCGTCAAACCATCGGCAGGCCCGGCGAGTGTGACGTGAGGTCACCGGGAGATTGCGCCCTTGTCTGAGATACCCCCTCGGGGTACTCTCTGGTGCAGAGGAGGATGCATGACCAACTCGGGTGACGGCTGTTGTGCCCCTGGCGGTGACCATGTCGCGGGGGATCATGACGTCGAATCTTCGGCGCCTGGGGAAACCTGCGGGGCATGTGGTTGTAACCACCCCCAGCATGGATACCTCGGGCATAAGGACATGCACCTGCGCCGTCTCAAGCGGATCGAAGGGCAGGTGCGCGGCCTGGAGCGGATGGTTGATGAGGAGAAGTACTGCATTGATATTTTGACTCAGGTCTCAGCAGTCACCTCAGCACTCAAATCCGTTTCCTTGGAACTGCTCGCTGAGCACATGAGCCACTGCGTTGCTCGTGCGGCACAAGCTGGTGGGCAGGAGGCCGAGGATAAAATCGCCGAGGCTAACCAGGCCATTGCCCGCCTCGTCAAAGCCTGATGGCAAGCACACTTGGAGGAACAATGCACAAGACCTACACCATCAATGGGATGACCTGCGAGCACTGCGTCAAGGCGATCACCGAAGAGGTCTCGGCCCTTGACGGCGTCGACAACGTCACTGTCTCCCTCGAATCAGGCTCAATGACGATCGACTCGGCTGAAGAGATCCCCTTTGGCAAGGTCGCCGATGCCGTTGATGAGGCCGGAGAGTACACCGTTGCCGAAGCCTCATCTCTTGATACTGCCGGTCACCCCGGTGGTCAGTGCGGCTGTGGAGGTCATGGCCACGCCGGGAAGAAAGCTGAAGGATCGGGTTGCGGCTGCGGCGGACACCAGCACTCCGAGGAGGCTGCTGCTAAGCATGCCGAGCACGCTAGTAAAGGCGGCTGCGGCTGCGGCGGTCACCAAGCCTGAGCCATTAGTCTCCGTTGAGATCTTGACGTCGGGCCCCGGGTTCGGACCGCATGACGCCGTCAGACCCCGACCCCCGACGTTGACTTTCCCTACAACCCACCGGCCTCCTGGATCGCTGGGGCTGCCGGTAAGAGAGCCGGTAACCCCCGACATCCCGGATTCCGGTGGGTCGTCCACGAAGGAAACACATGTCTACCCCGACTCACCCCGACGCGCAGTCTGAGCTGAAGGACGCGACGGAACCTACCTCCATCAACCTCGACATCACAGGTATGAGTTGCGCATCGTGCGCCGCCCGCATCGCCAAGAAGCTCAACAAGGTTGATGGGGCCCAGGCCACCGTCAACTACGCGACTAGCAAGGCCCATGTCCTCACCACCAAGCCTATTGAGGTCGACGATCTCATCGGGGTGGTCGAGGCTGCTGGCTACGGGGCTAGTGTCCCCACGCCGGCCGCACCACCCGAGGACCACGCGGCGAAAATTCGCGCCAGACTGATCGTTGCCATCATTCTCGCGGTGCCGGTCATGCTGCTCTCGATGATTCCAGCCCTGCAGTTTGACGGATGGCAGTGGCTGGCGCTTGCTCTTAGCCTCCCGGTCGTCTTTTGGTGCGGGGAGGGTTTCCATCGCGCCGCCTGGACGAACCTGCGGCATGGCGCAACCTCAATGGACACTCTCATTAGCCTCGGCTCTTTGGTCTCGTTGGGGTGGTCTGTCTGGGCGCTGATGTGGGGCAGTGCTGGACATGTCGGTATGCGCCACCGCATGACATGGGCCCTGGAGCGCACTGATCCTTCCTCTGCCCTATATCTGGAGGCATCAGTCGGCGTTATTACCTTTATCCTCATTGGGCGGTGGATTGAGGCCCGTAACCGCGCTGAGGCCGGATCGGCCTTGCAAGCGTTGCTACGGATGGGCGCCAAGTCGGTGCGGATGATCCGTGACGGGCAGGAGGTCACCGTCCCGATCGAGGCCCTCACGGTGGGGGATCACTTCGTAGTGCGGCCGGGGGAGAAGGTCGCCACCGATGGTCGGGTTGCTGAGGGAAGCTCAGCGATCGACGCGTCTCTTGTTACCGGGGAGTCATTGCCGGTCGAGGTGGCGGTCGGTGACGAGGTGATCGGCGCCACCGTTAACACCTCTGGACGGCTTGTTGTGGAGGCAACCGCCGTTGGTTCAGATACCGAGCTGTCTCGCATCGCCACCCTTGTTGAGGCTGCTCAAACCAGTCGCTCTAAGACCCAGGATCTCGCCGACAAAGTCTCGTCGATTTTTGTGCCGACAGTTTTGATCATCTCGGCCCTGACGATGATTGTGTGGGCTGTATTGGGTCAGGGGGTCACGGCGGCTTTCACCGCTGGGGTGGCGGTTCTCATCATTGCGTGCCCCTGTGCCCTGGGCTTGGCGACCCCCATGGCCCTGCTTGCTGGCACGGGTCGCGGTGCCAGGTTGGGAATCGTTATTAAAGGTGCGGGGTCCCTGGAAAGGGCCCGCGGTATCGACGTTATGGCGATGGATAAGACCGGCACCCTCACCACTGGCCGGATGGCCGTAGTCGCGGTGTGGGATGAATCTGGACGTGTGGTGAACATTTCTGACAACCCACCTGCACTTGCTGTTACAGCAGCGCTTGAAGTGGGGTCGGAGCACCCGATTTCGCGGGCCATCGTTGAGGCGTGCCCAGGTGTGGCCCCCGCCGAGGACTTTCGGGCTCTGCCTGGCCTTGGGGTCAGTGGGACTGTGAACGGGTTGCCGGCCAAGGCTGGGCGGGTGTCGCTTTTTGACGCCATCCCTGACACGTTGTCGAAAAATGTCGAGCGAGCCCAGGCTGAGGGCCGTACGGTGCTTGTGGTGGGGCGAGGCGACGACATTCTCGGTGCCATCGCGGTGAGCGACGAGATCAAGCCGGAAGCTGTCGTTGCGGTGAAGCGGATGGTTCAAGCTGGCGTGCGCCCGGTGCTGGTGACGGGTGATAATTCCGGCGCTGCAGCTCACGTGGCGTCAGAATTGGGCATTGACGAGGTCATGAGTGAGGTCATGCCCGCGGACAAGGTCGACGTTGTCACTCGGCTGCGTTCGGACGGCTCCCGCGTCGCGATGATGGGGGATGGGGTCAATGACGCTGCTGCCCTCCAAACGGCAGATTTGAGCATCGCTATGGGAACTGGCGCCGATGTCGCTATTGCTGCCAGCGACATCATCTGTACCCGAGGTGATCCGCGTTTGGCGGTTGACGCCCTGTCTCTTGCTCACGCCACGGATCGCACGATTCGCCAGAACTTGTTCTGGGCCTTCGCTTATAACGTGATTGCTATTCCGGTCGCCGCCGTGGGCTTGTTGAGCCCGGTTATCGCGGCTGCGGCAATGGCCTTTAGCTCGATCTTCGTTGTCACGAACTCGATGAGGCTGGTGCGTTGGCATCCTGGGATGAGCGATTCAAACTGAGAACCTGGGATGGGTCCACCGCCGGGGTCTCGTCAGGAGAATGGCTTTATAGCACGGTTTCCACGAAGTCTGGGGCCTCGGCGACGTCGATGTGATCCGCGCCGAGCATGCGTTCAAAACGAGCGAATCTTAAGTTTCTCAGCAAATCTTTGGATTCTCCGGATGATCTGCTCTATGGTGTTGCCCGTGCCTTCCACCGGAGGTACGTTGGCGCGTGCCAGTGTGGCTGACGCCGATCTCCGTACCGGGCCCTCGAGCCCCCGATACTGAAATGGTCGAATGTCGAAAGTTGTAGCTTCCGCGATTGCCGGGGCCCTCAGCCTTACCTCGGCTGGCGGCCTGACGATGGTCCAGGCACTTGATCGAGATACCGTGACCTTCTCCGTGGACGGAGTCTCCCAGCAGGCCAAGGTTAAGCCAGGCACGGTCAAGCAAGCTCTCGCCCAGCAGGGGATTACAGTTGGCCCGCACGACGATGTGCAACCCTCGCTGGATTCTGAGATTCACGGTGGCCAGGTCATCACCGTTAACTACGGTCGCCGTGTCGTGGTCACTATTGACGGTAAGAAGGTGGTCCGTTGGACCACGGCTAAGAACGTGGCCGAGGTTTTGGCTCAGCTGAACCAGTCAGATCCTGACAACCTCGTGTCGGTGTCGCGTTCACTGGATATTTCGCGTGCCGGGCTGTCCTTCTCGATGCAGACGGCTAAGGATGTCACGGTCACCATCGGTGGCAAAACTCAGAAGATTACCGCGGTTGGAACCGTTGCTGACGCCCTCAAGGCGGCGAAGGTCGAGGTTGATTCGAGCGATGCCGTTAACCCGGGTCTGGGTACGCCACTGTCCGATGGCATGAAGATTACCCTGACGATGGTTGACCAGAAGTCTCAGAAGCGTCGTGTCGCCGTGCCCTTCTCCACCAAGAAGGTCGAGGACTCCAGCCTGCCCAAGGGCGAGATCAAGGTCATCACTAAGGGTGTCAACGGCATCAACGAGGAAACCTGGACCGTCGTCTTTAAGGACGGCAAGAAGGTGTCCGAGAAGAAGGTTTCCAGCAAGGTCGTCAACGCCCCTGTGACCCAGGTCGTCAAGGTTGGCACTAAGACTGCGTCGTCGAGTTCTCCTTCGACGCGTTCGTCCTCCGCCTCGCACCGTTCGACAGCATCTCAGTCGTCCGATCCGGTGACCAGTGGTACTACCTGTTTGGCATCTACCTACGGTGAGGGTGACGGTACTGCTGGTGGCCCTACTGCTTCCGGTGAGACCTTCGACCCGTCAGCCTTCACTGCTGCGTCGAAGACCCTTCCGCTTGGATCGACTATCCGCGTCACGAACGTCAGCAATGGTCGTACTGTGACTGTGCGCATTAACGATCGCGGTCCTTACGTCGGCGGACGGTGCCTTGATCTTTCAACGGCCGCGATGAACGCTATCGCTCCCGGACAGGGTCTGGTGACCGTCCGCTACAGCTGATTACAGCCTGTTTGACGGCGCTTGGTGTGCTGCTGCGGCAGCCCTGAGTCGTTCGCACCAAAGAGACGCCTCATTCGATGGGAAAGCACACGTCGCAGACCGGTTCCTCCATGCCGGTGGTGTCCCAGTCGGCCCAGTAGGCCTCGCGTGGTGCGGCGCTGCGCACTAGCCCAGCTTCTTCAAGCCAGGCGTCAAAGGCATCGTAGATTTCATCGATGTCGGGGTATTCCAGTTCGGCTTTGGTAACGGTGACCCACGCTTCCCGATGGGCCTCAACGGTGCGGACAGCGACGTCAAGGGGGAGCACAGCGTCATCGATAGTGCCTCGGATCGGCTGGCATACCTCGACGGTTCCGTCATGTTCGGCAGTGAGACCATCGTGGTAAATGACAAACGGGGAGGCTTTGCCGAGGGTGGGATCACCTGGGGCAAGGCGCTCAAGAATCCCAAAGGCTTCGTCCATGAAGGGGCCGAGCTCATCAATGGACACCACCCGGGTCATCGAAATGACCCGGCAGGCCTCGACCTCCCTGATATTGACCGGGCGATCCATTATTGACCTCCGTTTGGCCGAGGTGGCTCAGCCGGCTCCTTGCTTGTGCACGTCGAGTGGTTGGTGGATGCGGTGTCGCCGCTCTCGGAGGCCTGGCTTAGCGCGCGGTGGCGTCCGTATTCGTCAAGGGTTGGCATGCCGTAGGCGCGGGCGGTTTGGTCGTGCAACTCAATGACCTGGCGACGAATCCGTTCGGAGAATTGGTGGGCGATCTCGCCGGGAACAGGGTCCATAGGGTGTCCAATAGCCACGTGGACCGATGGGCGTCCTTTTGGTAACCCGGCTTGCTCGGACGGCATAGCCGCCCATGCTCCTACTAAAGCAATCGGGATAACCGGAACCCCACGTGAAATAGCCAATGCGGCAGCCCCAGGTTTGAAGGTGCCCATTGCACCGGTGCGAGACCGGGTGCCCTCCGGAAAGATCAGCAGGGGGACGCCATCTGTCAGCAGTGACCCAGCCATACCGCGGTGGGAACGGGGACTACGGGCACCTTGCTTACTTTTGCCTTTGCCTCGGTCGACCGGGAACGCGTTGAAGAAGAGCACCGGAGCGATGGCCTTCCACCAGGCGGTGAAGAAATAGTCAGCAGCGGCCCCGGTAGCTAGGTACTTTGACAGCCGCTTGGGAAGGGCCCCAAAAACGAGCGGCGCGTCGAGGTGGGAGGAATGGTTAGCGACGGCGACGTAGGCACCGTCGAGCCCGTCGAGGTTGTCGGCTCCGTGGACGCTCACTTTGACGACTTTCCACACCAAAGGACGCAGCAGAAGCATGTTCGCTGCCTGCCGCGTCGCGGCGGACAGATCATTGGTGTACCGGCCCCGGTCCTTAGTGGGTTTGACGCTGGCCATCTCAGGCCTCGCCTCCCGGAGTGTGTCGAGGGTGGTCGTCCTTGTCTCGAGACGAGGACAGAGTTCGTGACAGGAATCTCATAGCGGAACGTGGGGTATGTGTGGCCACTGCGATGAAGAACTTCCAGAGCGGGGTAGGAATGGATACTACCTTGTCATGGTCAAGGTCGTTGAGAGCCTCGCGTACCAGGACTTCGGCGTCGATCCAGAAAAAGTCCGGCAGATGGTTGGCGGTGACGTTGGCGCGTGAGTGGAATTCGGTGTGTACCCATCCCGGGCACAGCGCCATGGCCTTGACGCCGGTGCCGGCCAGCTCGTTGGACAGGCCCTCGGTGAAGGTGAGTACCCACGCTTTGATGGCGGAGTAATTGCCAGTGTTGATCCAAGCGCTTGACGAGGAAAGGTTGAGGATGGCCCCATGTCCGCGGGCCTTCATTGCCCGTCCTGCTGCTGCTGAGAGCACCAGGACTGCCCGCATCATGACCTCGACGGCGCGGTCGTGTAGTTCAAGGGCCTCAGGGTCGAGGATCTTGGCGTGCACTGCGAACCCGGCGTTGTTGACCAATAGATCGACGGGGTGGTTGGGGTCCTCCACCCGAGTGGTGATCTGGTCGACGTCCTCGCGGCGCGATAGGTCTGCTGCAATGGTCTCGACGGAAACCCCGTAACGGGCCTCAACGTCCGCCTTGATCGCGGCCATGCGCTCGGTATCGCGGGCGACGATGACGATGTCGTCGCCGCGGGCAGCCAGTTGGGTGACGAATTCGCGGCCGATGCCTGATGTTCCGCCCGTGACCATGCTCGTTGCCATACCGTCCAATCTACGGCACTGCGGGGATGGTCACCATCATCGCAGCGACTTTCGTCAGCGTTCCGTCATAACGAACGTCGGACAGTCGCTACCTCATGGCACAGTATCGACATGACGAAGTGGATCATTGGCGGTCATGTTGACACCGCTGACGCCGTAGCGCAGGCGGCAGCACGTGGAGCCGACATCGCTCAGATCAGCCTGGGCGATCCGAAGTCTTGGAAGAAGCCGGTGTGTGACTTTCCCGGCGGCTCGCTGGCGCTGCGGGAGGCCGCTGGGGAGGCTGGGCTGACGCTGGTTGTGCACTCTGCTTTCGTTATCAACGTCGCTTCCCTCAATAACCGTATCCGCATTCCTAGTCGCAAACTGTTGCAACAGACCCTTGATGCCGCTGCTGAAGTTGGGGCGATGGGGGTTGTCGTCCATGGTGGCCACGTGCGTGCCGGGGAGCCGATTGAGAAAGGTCAGGACAACTGGCGCAAGGCTATTGACGGCCTTGAAATGTCGGTGCCGCTATTTGTCGAAAACACCGCCGGTGGGGACAATGCGATGGCGCGGTTCCTGGAGAGGTTGTCGGGTACGTGGGAGGCCATCGGTGCCGCGTCAGGGCACGAGAACGTCGGGTTCTGTCTGGATACCTGCCACGCTTTCGCGGCCGGTCTCGACATGGCGAGTCTGGTCGACGATGTGCGTGGCATTACGGGTCGGATCAACCTGGTGCACGCTAATGATTCTCAGGGCGCTGTCGGGTCGGGGCGGGATCGCCACGCCAACCTGGGGGAAGGTCAGTGCGAGGCCGATACCCTCGTCGATGTCATCCGTGCTGCGGAGGCCCCGGTCGTCGTCGAGACCCCAGGGGAGGCTGAGGGTCAGGCCCGCGACATCGCCTGGCTGCGTGAGCGCTTGTGACCGGCGCCTGCGCGGGGTGATCGCAGCACATTACGATGGGGGGTTAGGTCGATACCGGTAAGGGAGAATGGTCATGGCAGCGAGCACACATCAGCCCGGTAGAGCTGAACTTGACCCGGCCGGGGAGCTTCTCGGTAAACCTGTACCGGGGGAGAACTTCATTGAGAGCCACCTCGCCCACATGTTCCGCGCCACGGTTGCCAACCACGGGTTCCGTCCCGCGACTCGGGTTCGTCAGGGCGGTCAGTGGATTATCCGCACCTATGCGGAGACTGGGCGTCGCGTAGCCGGGCTCGCCCGGGCCTTTGTCACTCCCGGGCTGCTCACCGAGGATGGCCTGCAGCGCGGGGATCGTATTTCTCTGTTCGCCGGTAATTGCCCGGAGTGGATCGAGGCTGATCTCGCGGGCATGACGATTGGCGTGATCCCGGTGCCGATTTACCCGACGTCGACCCCTGATCAGATTGTTCACATCGTCACTGATGCTGGGGTGCGTGTCATCATCACGGCTGGTCCCAAGGAGCTCGACCGTATTCTCGAGGCCCGCGATCAGATGCCCGGCCTTGAGACGGTGATCCTGATAAATCCGGCAGATCAGGTTGGTGATCATGACGGTTTGACGGTGCTGTCCCTGGAACAGGTGCGTCAGGCTGGGGTTTCGGAGGAGATACAGACGGTCGTCGAGGAGCGCATGGGGCAGTCATGCCCCGACGATGTTGCCGCGTTGATTTACACCTCGGGAACCACGGGTGAGCCCAAGGGGGTCATGATCAGCCATCGGGCCGCGTTGGCTGAGCTGCAGGCACTTGACGCCTTCTTCGACGTCACCCCAGCTGATCACTCGCTGAGCTTCCTGCCGCTCTCGCACGCCCTGGAGTGGGGATGGTCGATGGCGGTGATTCGACATGGTTGCCTCAATACCTTCGTGCCCAACCCGAAAACGATCTCGGCAATGTTGGCTGAGGTCCGCCCAACCCTTTTCGTCTCAGTGCCGAAACTGTACGAACAAGTCATGAGCGTGGCCCGTGAGAAGGTTTCTGATTCTCCGGCCAAGCTCAAAATCTTTGAGTGGTCAATACGGATTGGCCGCGAGTGGTGGCAAGCCGAGCAGGAGGGACGGCGCCCCAGCGTATCTTTGCGAGCGCGTCATGGGGTTGCCGATCGTCTCGTCCTCAAGGCCATCCGTGACGCCATCGGTGGACCCAAGACTGTGCTTGCGGCCGGCGGAGCTCCACTGCGCAAAGAGGTCGAAGAGTTCTTCGCCGCCTGCGGGCTGTTGGTGTGCCAGGGATACGGGCTGACAGAGGCCTCCCCGCTGGTGAGCTTCAACTCTCCAGGCGGATACAAGTTCGGCACTGCTGGCAGGCCGCTAGTGGGTAGTCAGATGACAACGACTGAGGACGGGGAGATTCTCTACCGTGGTCCCAACGTCATGAAAGGATATTGGAAGGCCCCTGAGGCCACTGCCGCAGCAATCGAAGATGGCTGGTTGCACACTGGGGATATTGGGCACATCGACGAAGATGGTTTTCTCGTCATTACCGATCGCCTCAAAGACATCATCGTCACCCTTAACGGCAAGAATATTTCGCCTCAGCCGATCGAGAATTCGCTCATGAAGGACCCCCTCTTCGAACACGCGGTGCTGCTGGGCGATAACCGTCCGTGCCTGACTCTGCTCGTTAAGCCGTCGCTGCCTCAGGTAGAAGAGTTGGCCGAGAGGTTGCATATCACCTCAATGACGGGCCCGGAAATGCTGCGTTCCGAGGAGCTAGCGGAGGAAATTCGTCGCCGGGTGGCCGAGATCACCGAGAAATTGCCTCATCAAGAGCAGATTCGTGATCTGCGAGTGTTGTGGGACGAGTTCACCACAGACAACGGACTGCTCACTCCAACCCTCAAGGTACGCCGACGTGAGGTGGAGAAGAGATTCACCGAGATCGTTGAAGAGATGTACGCGCGGCTTGCGGCCCGACGAAGGGCTGGTAAAAGAGACTCCAAGCACTGATTCGGGGGCGCGGGCGGGTTCGCTCGGCGTTGTTCCGTTGGCGCAGTGCGTCGGTGCGGTGCACCACGATCGGATCCATCTGCTGGGTGGTACCCGTGGAGCGTGTCAATTTTTGTCAGCACGAGGGCGGTCGCAGCACTACCGTGCTCCACCCTCGCCTGGGCCGGGGTTTTTCGTCGCCAGGTCATGGGCCCCGGTGACAAGGCCAGTAGTAGAATCTTGATGAGTGCCGACCCCGCTGAACAAGGTGGCTTTCCGGGCGCCCACGTCGCCGTGTGATGGCTCGGTGCCGGTGGGGCTACGCCGGCCATGGAGGTCGGCAGCAACCATTCCAGCGCTCGCTGGCAGCCGGGCGAGCGCGTCCCCTCAACAAGGAGAACGATGAAGAAATACGTCGGAATCACAGCATGTCCGACCGGTATTGCCCACACCTACATGGCTGCCGAGAAGCTGGAGGAAACCGCCAAGGAGACCGGTAACCAGATCAAGGTTGAGACCCAGGGATCGATTGGTGTTGAGAATGAGCTCACAGCTGATGACATTCGCGAGGCTGATGCTGTGGTTGTTGCCGCCGACACTGAGGTCGATCTGTCCCGCTTCGACGGCAAGCGGGTCCTGGTAACCGGCGTTCAGGACGGTATTTCACGCCCAGCCGAGCTTTTGGAACAGGCCTTAACCGCTCCGACCCGTGGGGGCGCTGGGGCTGCCGAACCTTCCGACGAGCCAGCCGCCGAAACGGGAACTACCTCGGCCAGTAAGGATGGCAAGGAGTCCGTTGGTCACACCTTGTACACCGCCCTCATGGCTGGCGTGTCCCACATGATCCCGTTTGTGGTCTGCGGCGGCATCATGATTGCTCTGGCTTTGGGCATCGGTGGTAAACCCACTGCTGGTGGCGTCGCCGTTCCTGAGGACAGTTTCTGGCAGACTATCCTGCAAGTTGGCACGTTGGCCTTCTCCCTCATGATCCCGATACTCGCCGGTTTCATCGCCCAGGCCATTGCTGACCGTCCTGGTCTTGTCGTCGGTATGGTCTCCGGTTTCATCGCCAATAGCGGCGCACAGTTTCCCTACCTGACAACAACAGGCCCCGGTGGCACAAAGACCGGCCTCAATACCGGATTTATCGGTGCCATCGTTATCGGCTTCATCGCTGGCTACGTCGCCAAGTGGATGAGGAAGATCCCGTGGCACGAGTACGTCAAGCCGATCGTGCCGATCCTGATCGTCCCGATTTTCGGCACTGCGATCGTCTCGCTGCTGTACGTCTATGTGCTCGGCCGTCCGCTAGCTGCCCTGTTTAACGGGTTAACCCACTTCCTGGCCAGCATGACAACGTCGTCGATAACCGTCCTCGCTATCATCATTGGCCTCATGGTCAGCTTCGATATGGGCGGTCCAGTCAATAAGGTCGCCTTCCTCTTCGCCGGGGGCATGATTGCCGTTGATCAGGGCAAGGTCATGGGACTGGCCGCGGCTGCCATCCCGGTTGCCCCGCTCGGCATGGGCCTGGCCACTCTCATCGATCGTCGTCTGTTCACCAAGCAAGAGCGTGACGCCGGTATTGCTGCCCTCTTTATGGGCTTGTTTGGCATCACCGAAGGTGCGATCCCCTTTGCCGCGGCTGACCCAGCCCGCGTGATCCCGTCGAACATGGTGGGTGGAGCCGTTGCCGCTGTGCTGGCTGGCATGTTTGGCGTTCATGACGTCGTCATGCATGGCGGTCCGATTGTCGGTGTTCTCGGAGCGTGCAAGCCTCTGCTTGGGTTCTTTACGGCGATCCTCATTGGCGCTTTGGTGACGGCTTTCATGTCCCTGGCCCTCAAGAGAATTACCGCCCGCAAGAAGGATCGCGCTGTCACCGCGTGAGTCACCTCGAAAGGAGTTATGACATGGCTACCATCGCAGATCTGCTTGACGAGAGATCTATCGATCTATCCCTCAGCTCAGGAGACAAGGACGACGCTATCGAGAGGATGGTCGATCTCGTCGATGCTAGTGGCGCCTTGCTTGACCGCGACGTGCTTATCAAAGCGGTCCGCGCCCGTGAGGAGGCAGGCACCACAGGACTCGGCGACGGCATCGCTATCCCGCACGGTAAGTGCGACGGTGTCGACCGCCCGGCACTGGCTTTTGCCCGTAGTGACGAGGGTGTGAGGTGGGGAGCCCCGGACGGTTCTTTGGCCAGCCTGGTCTTCCTCATCGCTGTTCCCGAGGCTGCCGCTGGTAATGAACACTTGCGGATTCTCGCTTCGTTGGCGCGTTCCCTAGTCAAGGCTGATTTCCGTAACCAGCTCCTGGCCGCCTCTACTCCTCAGGAGGTTCGCGAGGTGCTGGCTGGCATCAGCGCCTGACATATTCCAGCCCGACGATGTTTGACGAAGTCGGGCGGGAGTGACCATTTTTGTCAGCTGGCCTGGGGGATGGGCACCACCGTTCCCCAGGCTGCGCCGTGTCGGGAATTTTCGCCATCGGATGAGTTGGACGGGGTGTGAATCACCGATCGGCAGGGTTCCCTAAACTGTGCAGCCATGGGATTGCGTGACCTGCTGATGAATCATGGGATGGCCGAGGGCGGCCTTGATCTCCCGGACGTCCTGAACGCTCTCGCTAAGGGTGCGGTACTCGTTGATGTGCGGACAGCTCGTGAGTATGAAGCCGGGCATGCGCCCGGGGCCCGGCTCGTTAGTCCTAAGGAGTTGCTCGCTGACCCCTTCACCGCTGTGTATGGCGATGACCCGCTGGCTGAACCCAACCCCCATTTCATCCTGGTGTGTGACACGGGGTTTCGGTCCGGTCATCTGGTAGCTCCGGTGCGGGAAAAGGGCTACAACTGCGACTTTCTCGCCTCTGGGCTGCATGCTTGGCGCGCGGGTGGGGAGATTCTTATTCCTGGTCCGCCACGAGGTCGCTGAAGCTAACCTCGCGAAACGGGTGTCAGCGTCTGCGCCGCACTTCCTCCTTAACAGAGGCTATGTTCCACCCCGGCGCACTTCATAACAATCCCCACAAAAACATCTCCCTCTTACTGATCGGTAAGAGAGAGATGCGTCGTCATGCGTCAGCGGCGCGACTTATGGGTGGCCGTGACTGTCGTGGTGATGACTGCTCCCAGGCCGACGATCCCGGCAATTCCGGGTAGACCGATCGCGGGATCACCGCCGGTGGAAGGCAGCTGGTAGCGGCGGTGTGGGGTTGCGGAACGGTTCGATCCGTCGGTGTGGCCAGGTAGTGAGCGAGATCGGATGGGATCGCCATGTTGCAATAGCCGTAGCAATGTGTTGAATTCGGAGAACGGCGGGTCGCCCGGTATCCTTCTTCACTAGCTGCCTGTCATGACAGCTGGCCGATCGGGAAGACCCCGATCGGTGGCATTCGCCCTCCTGCCACGGGATGTACCCGTGGCCGCTGAGACCAGAGGAGGTGGAGTCAGCGTATGCGTAAGTACGAGGTCATGATCATCATTGATCCGACCGTCGAAGAGCGTCAGGTCGATTCCCTCATGGAGAAGTACCTGAAGGTCATCACTGACGAGAAGGGCACCGTCGACAATGTCGACGTGTGGGGCAAGCGTCGTCTCGCTTACGACATTCAGAAGAAGTCGGAAGGCATCTACGTCGTCGTCAACGCGACCTGCGAGCCCGCGACCATCCAGGAGTTGGATCGTCTTCTCGCCATCGACGAGAAGATTATGCGCACTAAGGTCATGCGTCCCGAGATCCACTGAGGATCGCGGGTCCCACAAGTCTGTTTGCCCTGTTTCCCAGGCGATACATGGGAGACTGTCCAGGGTGAACGGCACACTGGAACCATTGATTGCAAACTACTAGAACTACTGCGATCTGGAGACTGACATGGCTGGCGAAACACCCATCACGGTGATTGGCAACTTAACCGCCGATCCTGAGCTGCGCTTCACCCCCAACGGGGTGCCTGTCGCGAACTTCACGGTGGCATCAACCCCGCGAACCTTTGACCGACAGACTAATGAGTGGCGTGACGGTGAGGCCATGTTCCTCAACTGCTCGGTGTGGCGCCAGTTCGCCGAGAACGTCGCTGAGTCCCTGTCCAAGGGAATGCGCGTCATCGTCAGCGGCAACCTCAAGGCTCGCTCCTATGAGGACCGCAACGGCAACCGTCGCACCTCCTATGAGATTGACGTCATCGAGATTGGCCCGTCGCTGAAATTCGCTGCGGCGAAGGTTTCGCGTAACCAGTCCTCCGGCGGAGGTAACTGGGGTGGAAACTCCGCTGGTGGCCAAGGCGGTTGGTCTGGTGGCAATGGTGGCCAGGGTGGTAACTGGGGTGGAAACCCCGGGAACCAGGGGTCCTATAACAACGGTGACGCCAACCGTGGTGGTGGAGTCGATCCCTGGGCCTCAGCCCAGACCGACGAGCCCCCGTTCTGATCGGTAGGGCTACACCGCTGACAAGCGGCGTCATCAACAAACATCAGGTTCGGCGCCCCTATTCGGGGTCGCGGACAAGGCACATTCCGGCAAGAGCCGGGCTTTCATACGAAGGAGAGCACCACAATGGCCGGTCCACAGCGCAAGTCTGTGAACAAGAAGAAGGTCGTCCCCATCAAGACCGTGCATATTGGCGCGGTCGACTACAAGGACACCGCCCTGCTGCGCAAGTTCATCTCTGAGCGAGGCAAGATTCGCGCACGTCGCGTCACCGGGCTGTCTGTCCAGGATCAGCGCAAGGTCGCTATTGCGATTAAGAACGCACGCGAACTCGCACTGCTCCCGTACGCCTCGACGGCTCGCTGAGAAGGGGGAAGACATGAAGCTCATTCTCACTGCTCCGGTGGCCAAGCTCGGTGTCCCCGGTGACATCGTCGAGGTCAAGGACGGTTATGGCCGTAACTACCTGCTGCCGCAGAATTACGCCATCAAGTGGACGCGCGGTGCTGAGGCCCAGATCAAGGACATCACTCGCGCCCGTAAGGCTAAGGAGATCAAGTCCAAGGAGGAGGCTGAGCAGATCCGCTCGCAGCTGGAGCACCTGGTCGTCCAGGTGACTGTCCAGGTCGGCGAGAACGGTCGTCTGTTCGGGGCCGTGACTCCTGGCGATATTGCGCTGGCAGTCAGGAAGGCCGGTGGCCCCGCCCTCGAGAAGCGGTCCATCGAGATCACCAAGCCGATCAAGACCATCGGCAAGCACACTGTCGGCGTCAAGCTGCATGACGCTATTAAGGGTCACGTCACGGTCGAGACTGTTCCCGCCGCGTGATCTGACGTACACGCAGACATAAGGGAGGGCATCCAACTGGGTGCCCTCCCTTTGCTCCGTCACCACCGGCGAAAGTAAATGACGAAGTAATCTCATTACGGTGCTTCAGGGGTTTCGCGCGCGGCCGCCAATACCAAAGATGATGTGTCAACCCCAGGTAGCGATGGTGTTGAGTGCAGCTCGTCCGGCACTGTGCTCCTCGCGCTGTGTTTCACTTGCCACCGTTGGCACCTCCTTCAGCGTCGTGGTTGGAACGCGGCCCGTCCTTGAAGGAAAAGGTGACAGTGTTCACAGCTTTATAACACATGTGAGGGGGTGAGTTGTGACAGACGACGTCGACTGGCAGCCCGGTATTGTGTTCACCCACACCTTGTCCCTTACCCTCGACGACAAGGCCCAAGAGATCCTTCAAAGTATCCGGGACCAGCTCATGGCAGTTGGCGTACCTGTCTTGCACCAGCCAGCCCATATCACGGTCGCGGCGGTTTCGACCATGGAGGGAGTCGACTCTCATCTTGTTGATGTCGGGTGGCCCGAGAGAATCACGCTCACGAAATCATGTCGCCTTCCTAATTCCGACGGCGTCGTCGGGTTGTGCCCTCACGACCCCACCTCTTCTGACCCCGTGACGATTTTTGACACCTCGAGCGAGGGGGAGCCGGAATTGTGTTCCGCACCTCCCTCTGTTGGTAGTTTTCGCGCGCTGACCTGTCTACCGGAGGACCTCCGGCGACCTCATGAGTTGCTGCACCGGCGGTTGGCTGCGGCGGGGGTCATCGCTTTCAACTATTACGGCCCTAGGTGGTGGAACCCCCACGTCACGATGGGGTATCAAGTTCCGCCCGAACTACAAGGGCGAGCCGTCAGAATTGTCGCTGGCGTGGGGTCTTTGGAAGTGGGGGTAGCAGGGGTCTCAGTCTGGCGGGTAGGTGATGGCCACGCCTACCGTCTGTGGCCCTGACTAGGCGGCGAAGATCGCTGATCTCACGTACCGTCAGATTTCCCTCGCCACTGCGGGCTATCCCGGGCATCGCCGCCTGGGTGCGGGCCTAGGCGGTGAGGAATCCATGGCCGCGGGAAATCATTAAGCGGGTGCGGATGACCCAGCCTTGAAGGCCTTCGGCGCCGAGCTGGGGACTCGTGGCCAGGGCGAGGGTGAATAAATGCGAAAAACGTCGCCTCGAGTAAAGAAGGGTCACTGAGATGATGCGGCGCGACCCGAGGTGACTTTTTTCGACACCCATCCGCCGGTCACCGGTCTGCGCTTGGATCGCCCACATAACATTGAAACATGAACATGTCCGATGACATCCTCAAAGCTTTCAACGATCAGATCACCCTCGAACTCACTGCCGACATGACCTACCGCCAGTTGGCTATCGAGGCCGACGCACAGGATCTTTCCGGGATGGCTGCATGGCTACGCCATCAGGCTGACGAGGAGATCGTTCACGCCAACAAGTTCATTGATCACACCCTCGATCGCGGTAGCCATCCGCGTATCGGCACTATCGAGGCCCCTGAGGTTGAAGTCGGCCTCTCTGCGCTCGAGATCTTCCAGGCTGCTCTGGCCCACGAGGAAAAGGTGTCTGAGGCTATTCGCGAGCTCTACCGTGCCTGCACCTCAGCTGGTGATATCGACGCGATTCCGCTGTTGCAGTGGTTCATCAATGAGCAGATCGAGGAAGAGGCGACTGTTGACGAAATCGTCGGTCGCATTGAACTCATTGGGGACGACGGCCCGGGGTTGCTCCGTCTCGACGCTGAGCTTGGTTCCCGCAACGTGGAGTCCACCGAAAACGAAGGGTGACGTTAGACCTCTTTCGGGAAACGATATGCGCGGCCTGCGCCATGATCGCTGTGCGGTTGTGGCGCGCGTAACGAACGGGAACCCGGTCCCGGTCACGGCTGCCAATATGAGGTGACAGGGATGCGGACGTTGTCGCTCTCAGCGTCTAGTGTGTGAGCCCGGGTGCACTGACCCCCATCCGCACGGCCCCCCAATCGAGAGGTTTTCATCCGTGAACTGGCTGCACGCCATCATCCTCGGCATAGTCGAGGGCATCACCGAGTTCCTGCCTGTTTCCAGCACCGGACATCTGCGTATCGTGGAGAAGCTGCTGGGGTACGACATCCAGGGTGCCGGGATCACTGCCTTCACCGCGATCATTCAGGTTGGTGCGATCATTGCCGCCATTCTGTATTTCTGGTCTGACATCGTGCGCATCGTCGTCGCATGGTGCAAGGGTCTGGCCCACAAAGAAGACCGTGACGACCCGGACTACACCCTCGGCTGGGGAATCATCCTGGGCTCGATTCCGGTGGGCGTCGTAGGGCTGGTATTCAAGGACGCCATCGAGACCACGCTGAGCTCTCTGTGGGTGGTTGCCATTGCTCTTATCCTCTGGAGCGGTGTGATGTGGTTGGGCGATCGTCAGTTGGGCCTCAACAGGGGCATGAAAGAGATTGGCATCGTCGACGCCATTGTTATCGGGTGTTTCCAGGCTCTGGCCCCGCTCTTTCCTGGTATCTCCCGTTCGGGTGCGACGATTTCTGCCGGTTTGTTCCGCAAGTTCGACCGTGCCACAGCCACCCGACTCTCATTCTTCATGGGCATTCCGGCGCTGGTTGCGGCCGGGATTTACGAGTCGGTCTCCGCCGCTAGTGACATTTCCATCGCTCAAGGTGGTGCTGTCGCGATCGGTTGGGGGCCGACGATTCTGGCGACCGTGGTCTCCCTCATCGTGGCCTACGTTTCCATCGCGTGGCTGCTGAAGTTCGTCTCGTCGAATAAGTTCACTGGGTTCATGTGGTACCGCGTCGTCGTGGGGCTCATCATAATTGGTCTGATTCTGTCCAACGTCGTCACCGCCTGACCTGAAATGCGACAAGCTTGGTGTGAGCAGGGAATGCCCCAGGTGGACCGTTTTAGTCTCCCGACTCGGCGTCCATGGAGCGGTTGAAGTCCTGCTTTATTGCGCGCCAACCGTCAGCGTCGCGACCAGCGAACCAGTAGGCCGACGGGTGAATGCGGTCCCTGGGCAACCCACGTTCTAGCCGCAGGTGGCGGCGCATCGGACGGACCATGGCGGCCTCTCCGTGAACGAAGGCGTGGGTGTTCTGGGGAAGGTCTAGGCCTTGGACGGTGGCGACGATCCCGTCGGGGTCGCGAGGCGCCGTCACGACGGTGACGCGGTCGGTTAGGGGAAGGGGGTAATCGTGGTGGCTGTTGACGCGAACGATGGTCGCTCGGGCCGATATCGGTAGGGTGGCAAGGGTATTCGCGACCGCGGGGAGGGCCACCGCGTCGGCGACGGCGAGCAGGTGGCAGATGTCGTCGGGCGTCTGTCAGTGACCTCCCGGTCCACGAACCGCGACTTGATCTCCCGGCTGGACGGCCTGGGACCACTGGGTGCCGGGCCCACGATGGGCTTCGGTTCCGGACTCAGGGCCAAACCAGGACGTCAATGCCCCACGACCCATCCTCGAACCACCTGCGCCGGGTGTATGTGCGTAGAAACGGCAGTGCTGCATCGTCACGGACGGGTTGGCGCAAGTCAGAGCCATCAGATGGCAGGACGATTTTGACGTGCTCGTCGACCGAGGTGATGGATGGCATACCGCAAGGCTCGAAGTCGATCGAAATGACATGGGGGATGTCATGGCGGACCTCGCGGATCCGTGCGAGACATTGGGTTTTGGCCATGGGGGCCAGGTTACAGCAATTACGAAACGGTTGAGTTTTTAAATGGGCGGAGGTCCTTGCTGGGGGAGGGGTACCCGAGGGTCCGAAACAAGTCTCCTCAGGAGTTATCCACAGGGTTATCCACCAACTGGGGACAACTCACATGGATGTAATTTCAACCAATGTCGTTTCTGAATCCAGCTACCTGAGTCCCCATAGGGGCGGCGATGGCGCCGACTGAGGTGTGGTGCGAAAAATGTCAGCACAGCCGGGGAAAGGGCACTGGAGTGCCTGGCCGTGACGTTGGCTGACAAAAATCGCCGGGTAGCAGAGCGGTGTTCGTCGGGAGTGGAAAAGGGGGTACGAGAGCAGGCGAGGCGTGAGGGGAAACCTCACGTAGGCGCTGATATGTTGCCGCCGGGTGGACAATAGACCGGCAGCGAACTCAGGAGGTCAGGCCAGTGACGGTTCCAGAACTTTTCGGAGACCCGGATCAATGGCCTGACGACGACCTTATCGCGATTACGGGAGTGCTCAGTCCGCACCTAGTGTTGGCGGCCCTCCACGAAGGTGTCTTCCCTATGCCCATTACCGGCGATGAGGTGCCGCGGGAACTCCGAGGTGCGACGGCGTGGTGGTCTCCCATGCGCCGCGGCATCCTGCTACCCGGCCAGCTCAAGGTCGCCCGCAGCCTGCGCAAAACGACCAAACACCACACGACGTCCGTCGACCGCGCCTTTGATGAGGTCATCACGCGGTGTGCAGACCCGACGCGCCCCTATGCCTGGATTGGCGATCGGGTTATGGAAGTTTACCGGTACCTCCATGATCGCGGGTGGGCCCATTCAGTTGAGACGTGGAACGCGCAAGGCCGTCTGGTAGGAGGCCTCTACGGCGTTAGTGTTGGGGGATTTTTCAGTGGTGAGTCTATGTTTCACGACCCGGAGTATGGCCGTGATGCCTCCAAGACGGCTCTGATGAGGTTGGTCTGCGAACTTGGCCCTGGTCTCCTTGACGTGCAGTGGAGCACTCCACATTTGGCCAGACTTGGCGTCATCGATGTGGACCGCGCTGAGTACCTTGCCCTTCTTTCCGACGCCCTTGAGCGTCCGAGCCCACAGTGGACGAGTCTAGATGACCCAGCGTGGAATGGCGGTCACCTACTCGAGCGATTGCGAAAAATGACCAACTAGCGGAGTCGCGGTTTCGAAACTTGCAGTATGCACAGAGGTCGCGGAAACGATATATGGGCTCACAGCTGCGGCACAGAAAATTGCCGATAATCGTGACGCCATAACGCGATTCGTTCTGGTTGCAAGAGGTGGTCAGATGATGGCTCGAACGGCGATGATCGAACCGCTGTTGTCATCGTTCCCTCGAGTGACCATCCGGGTACCTTGCTGGAAATCTTGCAACATTTCACTTTCCGGAAAATTAATATGTCGAGAATTGCGTTCCGTCCTACGAAGGACCGCCTCGGTGGGTACTGCTTCTCTATCGATGCCATCGGCCACGTCGAGGACGAGAGGATAGCTGATGCGCTGAAAGGGTTGTATCGAAGCAGCCGAATGATGATCTTTCTTAGGTTCTATCAAAAGTGTCTTCACAAGGGGTTTTACCTCGCTAGAAGGACCTAGCGCGGTCCGTGCTTTCAGTGATGAGGACTATGTCGCGGCCGAGGAGTAGATTGCCCAGGTCGCTGGAAAATAATGACGGTCTCGCCTTCCCGGGAGTCGCGCACCTTACCACGGTTAGGTTGTCGGAACAAGGGTTTGGAGAATTCTGTAGAAGTCGGTCGTCAGGATGGTTTGTGTGTGACTCCCCGGTCCGTATCGTTGAACACATCAACCGAGCCCGTTCGGTTCCCCGGCGGGATTTGGTAGAAATCAAAACGAAGGGACATAAGAATGACGAACGACAAGACGCCTACGAACGCTACTATCGACGCTCTTTACGACCGCAGTGTTGTTGACCAGTCCGGTAACAAGATCGGCGAGATCGGTCAGGTTTACCTCGATGACGCCTCAGGCCAGCCGGCTTGGGTGACTGTCAAGACTGGGCTTTTCGGACGCAATGAGACCTTCGTCCCCTTCAAGGGCCTGGAGACCTCAGGCGACCAGATCCGCGCTCCCTACACCAAGGACAAGGTGAAGGATGCCCCGAACGTTGACCCCGACGGTCACCTCTCTGAGGACGAGACTGACGAGCTTTACCGTTACTACTCCGACACTTTCGCTTCGGACTCGAAGGCCGCCGATACAAACACGAACCAGGGTGTTGCTGGTCAGAAGGTTGCCGGCACCGAATCTGCCGCTGATACCAAGGCTCAGACCACGGCTGATCAGAAGTCCCCGGTCGCCGGGGATGGTTCGGTCGTCCGCCACGAGGAGCGCCTCAACGTGGGCAAGGAGCGAGTCGAGAGTGGACGCATGCGTATCCGCAAGCACGTCGTTCACGACACTGAGACCGTGGAGGTTCCGGTTGAGCGTGAGGAGATCCACGTCGAGCGCGTTCCCCTTGACGAAAAGGTCGCCGCTGACGATGCCAAGCTTTCCGAGGGCACCCAGGACATCGTGACCCATGAGGAGCGCCCGGTCGTCAATAAGGAGACTGTCGGCGTCGAGAAGATCAAGATTGGTAAGGAGGCCGTGCAGGACACCGAGACCGTGTCCGGCAAGGTTGCCAAGGAGCAGATCGACATCGATAACGCCAAGCACACCAAGTGATGCACTGACGACGGGTGAGGCCCAGATTCCTACGGCCTGGGCCTCTGTCTGCGTCGGGATGCCATTAGGCCGGTAGGATCGGTCACATGATCGATCCCAAGCTCCTGCGAACGGATCCGGACGCCGTTCGTCGCTCCCAGGCCGCCCGCGGCGAGGACTCCTCGGTTGTGGACGACGTTGTCGCCGCAGATGAGGCTCGTCGTGAGGCTATTGCTGCCCATGAGAACCTGCGTGCAGAACAGAAGGGACTCGGCAAGCGAATCGCTAAAGCATCCGGTGACGAGAAGGCGGAGTTGCTGTCCCGTACTAAGACGATTTCCGGTGAGGTTGCTGACCTCAAGAAAGCCGCGGACGAGGCAGATGCCAAGTTTACCGAGCTTGCCAAGACTCTCGGCAATATCGTTATTGACGGGGTTCCTGCTGGTGGTGAGGATGAAGGTGTCATCAAGGAAACCGTCGGAACTCCCCGCGATTTTGCCGCTGAAGGGTTCGAGCCTAAGGATCACCTCGAGATCGGTGAAGCCCTCGGCGCTATCGATATGGAGCGCGGCACAAAGATTTCTGGATCCCGGTTCTACGTCCTCACCGGCGTTGGCGCTCAGTTGGAATTCGCGCTGCTCAACCTAGCGATGTCTAAAGCGGCTCAGTGGGGATTCACCCCCATGATCCCGCCGGCCCTCGTCAAGCCGTCGGCTATGGAGGGTACCGGATTCCTCGGTCAAGCTGCCGATGACGTTTACTACTTACCCAAGGATGACCAGTACCTTGTCGGAACTTCCGAGGTGGCTCTAGCAGCTTTCCATTTTGACGAGATTCTCGACGATGCCGAGTTGCCCAAACGCTACGTCGCCTTTTCTCCATGCTACCGACGCGAGGCTGGCTCGTATGGCAAGGACACCCGCGGTATCTTTCGCGTTCATTGGTTCGACAAAGTCGAGATGTTCGTTTATTGCCTACCGCAGGAGGCTGAGGCCTGGCATGAGAAGTTGCTGAGTTTCGAGAAGGACTTCATTACCGCGCTACAAATCCCGTTCCAGGTGCTCGACGTTGCTTCCGGTGACTTGGGCCTGTCTGCTGCCCGCAAGTTCGATTGTTATGGCTGGCTGCCAACCCAGAACCGCTATCGTGAGATCACCTCGACGTCGAACTGCACTACCTTCCAGGCCCGGCGCCTGTCTATTCGCCATCGCGGACCTGACGGCGTTGAACCCCTGGCCACTCTCAATGGCACCTTATGCGCGATGACTCGCATCATCATCATGCTGTTGGAGAACCACCAGCAGGCTGATGGCTCGGTGCGCATACCCGAGGCACTGCGTCCTTATCTGGGTGGGCGTGAGTTCATTGAGCCTGTGAAGTGAACGACGACCCGTACTACCGGGAGCTGCCCGACGGCACGATTAAGCAGGTTAACCCGTTTACTGGAACGAAAGTGTGGACGGTTCCGGGCCGCGGTGCGCGGCCACTGGGTAAGCCAGCCGAGCAAACTCGGGAATTGGCCGACCATGACCGTCGTGCCGCGTGCGTGTTCTGTCCCGATAATTATTTGTCTACGCCGCCGGAGAAGACCCGGCTGGTGAAGCGGGCGGGCGGCCTGGTGCGCGGCCATGATCTCATCCGTTGCGTTCCGGCTGACCGACTCGACGCGACGGTGCCGGAGTTTCGACGCGTCCCCAATCTTTTCGAGATCCTGTCGTGGCGGTATTGGCAGCTCAACTGGGGGATGAGCTTGCCTCGGGCAGCGCGGGACTGGCAGGAGGAATACCTGTCTAACCCGTCAGGGGAGGCTCACGTGAGGTCGGGCCTTAACGCCAAGTTCAAGGCGGTGGGGTCAGACCGGCGCGCCGAGGACCTCGGTCCCCAAGAACTACGCGAGGCTTCCGCAGCCTTCTTTGCCGGCGGACATGACGTCATCGTCGCTCGTCGCCATTACACCGATGAGGGCACGACAACCGCCGACATTGCTGGATCGGCGAGTCTTTCCGTCAACGAGCATCGGGCGTTCATGGCGCTGACCGTCGATTCAATGGCTCAGCTGCATCGTCACAACGAACATGTGCGATATGTGGTGGTTTTCCAGAACTGGCTTAAGCCGGCTGGGGCTTCTTTCGATCACTTGCATAAGCAGGTGGTGGCAATTGACTAGGTCGGTGCCGATAATGAGTCGGTGCTGCCGAAGGCTGTCCTCGACCCGGGCATTTTTAATCGGTGGGGACCCGACTTTGCGGTAGAGCATGGTCTAGTGCTGGCCTGCAATGACGGCGCCGTCATGACGGTTGGATTCGGGCATCGCTACCCGTCGGTGGAGGTGTGGTCGACGAGCCGGGTTGATCAGCCCTGGCGGGTTGACGATGAGGGAATCGACGCCGTTTCAGATCTCCTGCATGCCGCGCACGTAGCCGTCAGCGACGATGTGCCTGCCAATGAGGAGTGGCATTACCGCCCGATGGGTACGGGAGTGCCGGTACCGTGGCGGATCATCCTTAAGCTGAGAACCTCGACCCTGGCCGGATTTGAGGGCGGGACGAAGATTTACGTCAATACCATCTCACCGACGACGTTGGCCGCCATGCTGTTGCCGAAGTTGTTTGAGGCGCGGGCAGCTGGGCGAATCGCGGCGATGAACTTGGGGGATGAATGCGAGATCCCCAGGGGAGTGCTAGCCGTGACCCGGGAGAGGTGAGAGGTAGGCGTAGTTTAGTGCCCGAGCTCATACTCGATTGTGCATGGATCACTAGCACTGCGCGCAGTGATCATGGGACCCACATCGAGACCAGGTGGGGAAGTAGCTAGCCTGTGTTCATGGAACCCAGCCGGTCAACAATTACGGCACTTGAGGTGTTGGGTGCTTTGTCTGAGCACGTTGAGCCACAATATGCAAGTGCCTTGGCGCGGCGGCTGGGCATTCCGAGAACTACGACGTACCGAATACTTGCTGCGCTCGTGAGCGAGGGCTACGCCGTCCATGATTCAGAGTTGGGTAGGTATTCGCTTGGCCCAGCGGCCTACGAGTTGGCCGCTGCGTACCAACGGCAGGAGCCGTTGCGCCGCGTGAGTCTCCCGATTATCGACCATCTTGTGGACGAAACCCATTCGAGTATTCACCTTGCATTACTTCGAGGATCTGAAGTCATATACGTTGTGGAGCAGCGGGGCATTCATACCCCCTCACTCATAACTGAGGTCGGGGTTCGGCTCCCGGCTGAAATTACTGCGAGCGGGAGGGCGATGCTGTCCTGCCTGTCATGGACCCAGGTGGATGCGCTGTACCCGAGTTCGGCCGAATTGTCGGCTGGTCATTCAAATTCGCCGACGTCGACTACTGAGCTTCATGCGATGCTCGCTGAAACACGAAAACGCGGGTGGGCGCGCGAAATCGATTCGGTGACGGTCGGATGGTCGACTCTGGCTGTCCCAGTTGTAGATGTCTCGGGCTATCCGTTGGCTTCGCTTGCCACGACGTACAGAACGGCGCTTGAGAGCAGCCAGCTCGATCAGGCGCTCCTTGGCCATCTCTTCGCGGCTGCTCGAGCGATCCAGTATCGACTGGGTGCGCGCTGAGCTGCCGAAATTGATATAAAGATCACACTGTACAAGAAATTGCGTCAGATTTGTCACTAAATTGTGGCGGTGTTTCTCATCTGGAACTGACTATTTCTTATGTGAAACAGCTGACGGTGTCACAGTATTGCGTGCTTTCGATGCTGCTTAGTATCTTGCTTTTTGTAAGAGAACTGCTGAAAGCAATGAAGCCGGAAGCGCGATCGATAATGATGTGGAGTCAGAATGCTGTATCACTTGTCAGAAGAGCATGAAATGCTGCGCCAGTTTGTTCGAGAATTCGCTGAGTCGCAGCTTGCTCCCAACGCTGCAGAAGTCGACGATAAAGGAGTTTTTGCGCAGCAGCAGTATGATGCTCTCGTTGAGGCGGGTTTCGCGGCTCCTGGAATCCCAGAGCAGTATGGTGGCGACGGTGCGGATGCGATTGCGTCCGCAATAATCATGGAAGAGGTCGCTCGAGTCTGTGCGTCGTCGTCCACCGTCATATCGTCCAATGAGCTTGGTACCGTCCCCCTTCTCAAATACGGTAGCGAGGAGCAGAGGAAACGTTATCTTTCTGAAGTTGCGTCGGGTAAGGCGCTTTTCGGATATGCGCTCTCCGAGGCTGATGCTGGATCAGATCCAGCTGCACTAAAGTGTCGAGCCGACGAAGATGGGGACAGTTTCGTCCTGAACGGTGTCAAGGCTTGGGTCACGGAGGCTGGCGAGGCCAAGTACCTGGTGGTATTTGCGGTTACTGACCCAGACGATCCGCGCCACAGAATCAGCGCGTTGATGGTCCATGCAGATGACCCGGGCATTAGCTACGGGGCTCCGGAGCACAAAATGGGGATACGCGGGTCAGTTACCAGGGAAGTGGTTTTCAAGAATACGCGTATCCCCAAGGAACGAGTAATTGGCCGTCGAGGGCACGGTCTGAGTGTTGCTTTGGGTACGCTTGACAACTCTCGTGTCTCGATTGCTGCTCAAGCAGTGGGAATTGCCCAGGGAGCTTTAGACATTGCCACGGATTACGTCCAGAAGCGCAAGCAGTTTGGCCAGCCACTATCCAATTTTGAGGGAATCCAATTCATGCTCGCAGACATGGCAATGCGTTTGGAGGCGGCGCGAGCGCTGACATACTCTGCAGCTGATCGTAGTGGGCGCCAGACTGACGATGTGAGTTACTTCGGCGCGGCGGCCAAATGTTTCGCTTCCGACACAGCGATGGCAGTGTGCACAGATGCAGTCCAGCTGCTCGGTGGCATCGGCTATTCCAAGGATTCTGCTGTCGAGCGGATGTTCCGAGACGCCAAGGTGACACAGATCTACGAGGGCACGAACCAGATCCAACGGATCGTTATCGCGCGTCAGCTGTTTAACCGGTCACGCTGACGTCTGTGTCCGGGATGAGTAAGAAAGGAACTTGATCGTGTCCAAAGGTGTGCTCGAGGGAGTCAAAGTTCTCGATCTCTCGCGTGTCCTGGCAGGCCCGTACTGCGGTGCTTTCCTTGCAGATCTAGGTGCTGATGTGGTCAAAGTCGAGGCACCGAATGGTGATGACGCGCGTCATTTGGGACCTTTCAAGGGCGAGGAGAGCGTATACTTCGCTGAATTGAACCATGGTAAACGGAGCGTCGTCCTGAATTTCAAAGATCCCAAGGACCATGAGCGTTTCATGAAGCTCGTTGAGCATGCAGACGTCGTGTTAGAAAACTTTCGACCTGGAGTCACGAAGCGTTTGGGAGTGGATGCGGAAAGTGTACATAAAACCAATCCGCGAATAATATACGCCAGCATTTCGGGTTTCGGTCAAGAGGGGCCGTTCCGAAATCGTCCCGCGTATGATCTCATTGTACAGGCGATGAGCGGAATCATGGCTGCCACGGGTCCTGAAGGAGGAAAGCCGACACGCGTTGGTGAATCACTGGGTGACGTCGTTTCAGGGATTTTCGCCGGATGGGCGATTTGTGCAGCACTGTATGAGCGTGAGCGTACTGGGGTCGGTCGTACTGTCGACGTTTCAATGTTCAATTCTTTGCTTGCGTTGCAGGTGACTAATCTGAGTCTCCTTCTTGCCGATGGAAAATTGCCGGGACGAATCGGAAATCGTCATCCGGTTTCGGTTCCATTCGACACCTACCCTGCTAAGGACGGACTGGTTGCCTTGGCAGTGGCAAACGATCGAATTTGGGCACGCTTGGCCGACCTCATGGGAAGGCCGGACCTTGGTGCCAACGATGCCTATCTCGGTGATATGAACCGCGCGAATAAACGACAAGAGCTCACGCAGTTGGTGTCCGGGTGGACGCAGACGATGACCGTTGCCGAACTGTTGCGGAAGACCGAGGAAGCAGGTGTCCCTGCTGCACCCATCTGGGATCTCAAAGAGGCGCTTGAAAGTGAGCATGTGGTTGCGCGCCATTCGCTCGGTCACTTCACACACCCGGAGCTCGGAAAGATGCCGTACCTACGATTTCCGGCGGACTTCGGGTGCGGCAATCTGGAGGTGTCCTCGGAGTCGTCGCCGCGTTTGGGTGAACAGACAGCAGGAGCCGTCGCCGCTGAATGGGGCCGATCGGCGAATGACGACAAATGAATGTCTGACGTGGAGTACGTGAAGTTCGCGGGAGTTCTGTCTGCCATCCGCTAAGTGACTGATGACCAAATCGGACCGATATTATGTGTCGGCCAGAAGGGAAAACCCATGACAATTGCTGTGGCATATAAAGTAGCCGCTAATCCGCAGGACGCACGTGTAGAACCAGATGGGAGGATCGATTGGTCCCGCGGGAAACTCGGCATCAGTGACTATGATCCGGCCGCGATTCAGGTTGCCAGAGAGGCGGCCGATGTTTCTGGTACCGAACTTGTGGGTGTCAGTGTTGGAACGGTCGCAGCGACTGCTGCCAAGGAGAAGAAAAACGTCTTGGCTCGTGGTCTGGATCGAGTTATGACCTTGGGGGACGACAAGACGAGTGAATGGTCGAGCGTCCAGGTTGCGGGCGCGCTCGCGGCTCTCATCCAACGAATCGGGGGTGTCACTTTAGTCGTTACTGGAGATGCGTCTGTTGACGAGGGTGCGCAATTGATGCCTGCACTTGTTGGAGCTCGCCTCGGACTTCCTACTTTCCTGGAAGTCACGCACGTCGAGCCTTCTGGAACGGGTTGGCAAATTACGCAAAACTACGACGGTGGTAGCCGTGTTGTCCGCACGGATGGTGCTGCGGTTATTGCCACCACTCCAGATGCGACGACTCCGAAAGCGCCGGGAATGAAGGACATTCTTAAGGCGGCGAAGAAGCCGATGGAGGATGTGAAGTGCTCCGAGTTGGATCTTTCGCGGGCAACGGTGAATGTTGTCTCGCGTGGGCCAGCTCCGGTGAAGGAGCGGAAGCATCAAGTGTTCAGTGGGGATGGTGCTGCTGCCCAACTTGTTGCTGCACTCCGTGATGCATCGGTCATTTGACAAGAATTAAACAGGCGTGAAAGGGAGTCTTGATGTCGACGAGTTGGATTGTCACTGCGCAGCCAAACATTTCTCATATGCTGGAGTTGACTGGCCAGAGAGGTGACAGCACGGTCGTAGTGGCTGTTGGTGTGGCTGCCGATCGTTTTTCCGGGGCCGATCGCGTTGTTCAGATTGAACTTCCGGCAGCGGTGCCGGTCGAGGCGGTGGCTGGATTCGCGGCGGAACAGGTCGCAGCTGAGCCCGGCGATGTGGTCCTTGCTGGCACTTCTTCTGCGGACCGTGTTCTTGCAGCTGCGGTGGCTGTCCAGCTTGACGCACCCATTTATCGTGGTCTGCAAGAGCTGGAAGCTGGCAAGGCTACTGTGCTGCAGTTGGGTGGTGTGTTGGAGCAGACGCTCTCGCTTTCCACGCCGATCGTGTTCGTGTGCGAACCTGGGGGGCCATCTGAGGGACCATGCCCTGAGCTGACGCAGGTGAGCGCAACCGTAGATGGGGCCACCGTGGTCTCCAGTGACAAGGCTGGTAGCCAGGCCACGAATCTGGCTGCTGCGAAACGCATTGTTGCTTGTGGACGCGGTTTTCGTGAGGAGGCAGACCTTCATATTGCGCATGACTTGGCTGCACAGTTAGGTGCGGAGCTCGCGTGTTCGCGTCCTCTAGCTGAAGGGGTGAGCTGGTTTGAGAAGAAACTCTACGTAGGAATCTCCGGAGCACAGGTTTCACCTGAGCTCTACATTGCGGTGGGAATTTCTGGCCAGCTGCAGCATGTTGTCGGCATGAATAAGTCCCAGACTGTCGTCGCTATCAATTCGGATTCAGATGCGCCTATTTTTGAGCAGGCTGATTATGGAATTGTCGGAGACCTCTATGCAGTTCTTCCCGAGCTGACAAAGGCATTGGCGCGATGACTGGGATCGCAGAACTGTTGCGGGGTGTGGGCTCCCAGCCTTCGGAGACACCGCCGCCGTTGTGGGATGTCCCGGGCGTTGAGCCTGATTTCGATGTCATTGTCGTCGGGGGTGGTGTGGCTGGTGCCGTCGCGGCGTACGAGCTAGCTGGTGAGGGGCACGAAGTACTCCTTGTCGAGCGTGGCCGAGAACCTGGAAGCAAAAATCTCTCAGGAGGTGTTCTTTACTGTCGGGTCCTTGAGGAGATATTTCCGAACTTCCTTCGAGATGCTCCGGTCGAGCGCAAGATCATTCGCAACCAACTGATGTTTCTGAATAGGGATTCGTCTGTTGCAGTTGATTATCGAGATGCGCGACTCGTGGACCCCGTTAACGCTGTTACCGTCCTTCGGGCGAAACTTGATCCGTGGCTGTCGGAAAAATGCGAGGAAGCTGGCGTCACTGTGATGTCAGGTGTTCGCGTTGACTCGTTGATCGAGCGTGATGGGCAGTTCGTCGGGGTTCGAGCTGGTGACGATGAGTTGTATTCGCGTGTGGTCATTGCTGCCGACGGTGTGAATTCATTTCTGAGTCGTGACGCTGGGCTCCGTGGACCGGAGCCTAAGAACAATCTTGCCGTCGGCGTGAAGTCGGTAATTGGCCTTGACCCGAAAGTCATCGAAGAACGGTTCCAAGTTAAGAACGGCGAGGGGGCAGCGTACGCGGTTGTCGGTGACTGCACGAAAGGTGTTGGGGGAGGTGGGTTCCTTTACACGAATATTGACAGCGTGTCAGCCGGGATCGTCCTACGGTTGGATGATTTAGAAAGGAGTGGGGAGTCAAGCTCGCAGCTGCACGACCACTTCTTGACGCACCCGGTTGTTGCGCCACTCCTTGCTGGTGGCGAGCTGCTGGAATACGGCTGTCATCTTGTAGCTGAAGGTGGTGCCAGTATGCAGCACGACCTGGTTGCGCCAGGGCTCTTGATCGTCGGCGACGCTGCCGGCTTTACGCTGAACACTGGGTTTACGGTACGGGGGATGGACCTCGCTGCAGGTTCCGCCCTCGCCGCTGCGAAATCGGTTGATCTAGCCTTGCGTAACCATGATGTCGGTCATGGGACTCTGGATGGTTATATCTCCACTTGCAATGAAAGTTTCGTGGGTCGCGACATGAATACTTATCGGAACGCCCCGGCATTCCTGGAATCTCCAGAAATGTACGACGATGTCGGTCAGCTCGCGGCGGACGTGATGTATAAGATTTATGGTCTCGATATGACCCCTCGAAAACACTTACTTCCGACGGTAGCCTCTGCGGTGAGGTCATCGAACCTGAGTTTTTCCCAGATCGCCTCAATCGGGTTCAGAGCAATGAGGGCATTGTGATGACAGCAAAAAGTGATGGTTTCGGGTCTGTAGCCTGTCGTCTTGCAAAAAATCATTATGACGTGGATGAGGATAACAGCCACATTCATGTTAACCAAGACATTGCGCGCGGAACAGGTACGGGAAAGCTATTGGTGCGAGTGTGTCCGGCGCACGTGTATTCAGAGGAGTCCGATGGCACTATTTCCGTGGAGTACGCAGCGTGTCTGGAGTGTGGCACTTGTCTGGCGGTTGCTGCGCCAGGCTCGCTTGAATGGCACTATCCCGCAGGTGCAATGGGTATCTCGTTCAGAGAAGGATGAAGTCCTTGTGGGCGACTGTAAAGCGACATGGCCGTCGCTCGGTAGGAGGAATTGTGGTGTCCGCGCCAAATAGTGCTCAGGATGAAATTCGTCATGGAAATACGGCTCCAACCGCTTCTGGGGCTGGTCGCGGTGTTGAGAAGCGAACGATTGATATGGTTCCTGACGACGAAAGGCACGGCGCTCCGAAGAGTCAGTTCACACTGTGGTTCGGAGTGAATATGCAGATTACGGCTGTCGTGAATGGTGCTTTGGCGATTGTTTTCGGGGCCGATGTTGTATGGGCGATAATTGGCCTTTTTATTGGGCAAGTCATCGGCGGCGCTGTTATGGCGCTCCATTCCGCTCAGGGGCCCGCGCTGGGGCTCCCACAAATGATCAGTTCGCGGGCACAGTTTGGCGTTTATGGTGCTGTGCTTCCGCTGTTTCTCGTACTGCTTCTCTACTTTGGCTTCGCTGCTACTGGAACTGTCTTGGCTGGACAAGCTATCAACAATGCATTTGGTGTCCAGTCCAGGTGGATCGGAATACTGGTTTTTGCAGCTCTGACGGCAATTATTGCCATGTTTGGGTATGACCTAATCCACAAGCTGGGGAAGGTGTCATCGACAATTGGCCTCCTGGGGCTGCTTTATGTCGCGGTTCGTCTGTTCCAAGTGAGTTCCTTTGGGCCGCAGCTGACCGATGTGCACTTCTCGGTGGTGCCTTTCCTCCTGTCGATTGCTTTAGCGGCAGGATGGCAGTTGACTTACGCACCGTATGCCAGTGATTACTCACGCTATCTTCCCCGTGACACGAAGTTTGGGAGTGCGTGGTTCGGTCCCTTCGCGGGATCAGTACTTGGAGCTACGATTTCGATGACGCTGGGTGTGTTCATTGCTGCTGCTGGTGGTCAAGCTTTCATTGGCGATCAGGTTGGGTTTATGGGGAACCTTGCCCAGAATCGTGTTTTGGCGATCTTGGTTTTCATCTCCATTGTGATTGGCAAGCTGACCATCAACACCTTGAATGCGTATGGCGGAGTCATGGCGTTGTCGACAGCTCTTTCGGGTTTCACCGGTAAGAGTAGTGTCTCTCCGAAGACTCGTTTCGGTTTCGTGATTGGTTTCAATGTTGTGGTTGTCCTGACGGCGCTCGCGGCGTCGTCGGATTTTCTGCAAGTTTTCAAGTCTTTCATCTTGACTCTGCTGATGTTTTTCCTGCCATGGTCGGCGATCAACTTGCTGAACTATTACCTTATATGTCGTGGCTGTATTGACATTCCTGCGCTGTACACTCCGAGGGGCCGTTATGGCAAGCTCCACTGGCCGACCATTGTTGTTTATTTGCTAGGCGTGGTTGTGCAGATTCCGTTCATCTCTCAGGCCTTTTATGTGGGGCCGGTCGCCGCAGCGATGGGTGGAGCGGACATCTCGTGGCTCGTGGGCCTTGTTGTTACAGCGTTGGTATATTTTCCGCTTGGCAGACGAGCGTTTGATTACCCCTTGGAGATAGTCTATCCGAAGGATGTGGAGCTGGATCCAAGCATTGTTTCTCGGTAGGTTGGTGATTTTGCTGTGGTTGTTCCTGGAGAACACCCGTATGCGAGTCATTTGCTTGGGGGAATGTAAATGGTCGTGGTCCACAGGCTTGTGGGACCACGACCATTGTTAGTTGTGAGAGGAACCTTGCGTTGTTTCCTGAGGCTGTCAGGCTCCCGTTCCTGTTGCTGGGAGGGCCTTCGCGTGGATCAGTGCGGGGGCCGCGATGCGGGTGTGATGAGACCCGAGGTTGTGGCGGTCCGTTGTCCGGCTGATCGGCGTGGTGGTTGTGGCCCCGTGGGTTGGGGTTGGGGTCGGTGTTGGAGTGGGCGTTGGTGTCGGTGTCGGAGCCGGTGTCGGTGTCGGAGCCGGTGTCGGTGTCGGAGCCGGTGTCGGTGTCGGAGCCGGTGTCGGTGTCGGAGCCGGTGTCGGTGTCGGAGCCGGTGTCGGTGTCGGTGTCGGAGCCGGTGTCGGTGTCGGAGCCGGTGTCGGCGTAGGAGTCGGGGTCGGCGTAGGAGCCGGTGTCGGCGTAGGAGTCGGCTCGGGGGTGCAGGCCTTCTGGACGAGTCCGTCCAGGGTTGGTAGTTCAGCCTTGAGTTGCTTGTAGACTGCTATGGCTTCCTGGGTGTTGCGGATGTCGACGATTTGCCGGGCGATGTCCTTGACGAGCTTGGCGGTGTTGAACGCCAGTAGCGGCTCCTTGGCCAGGCGCTTGACGATATGCGGTGCAAGGCTGATGGCAATGGACTTGTCTATTCCAGCCCTGACCAGGTGAGTGACGATGCGTGCACTCAGGATCGGAGAGCTGATAATCGCGGTCGCGACAGCGGCGTCGAAGGCGCGGCCGATGACGTGCTCGATGGCTGCCTTCTGGAGATGGACGCCCCTTCGGATGAGAAGAGCTGCTTGGGCGGCGATCTCAGCTTTGATGAGTTCGAACTTCGCGATGGGCCCGAGGGCGGGGTTCAGTGCGGTGGCGACGATCGCCACGGCGGTGGCTCGTGCCAGGTGCTTGTCGATACCAGCAGCGACGAGGTTTGCGATGACCGCGTTCTTGAACGCGGCTGATCCTAGTGCGTTGGGGATGATCGACGCGCCTAGGATGGCCTTGAAGCTGAGGTCGATGGCTGCAGCTGCGTGTTGGACCGCAGCGTCTGCTACGAGGCCCAGCTGGGAAGCGACGAGGACCTTCAGTCGGTGATGGTTGATGGTAAGGGTACCCTCTGCTGCCATTTCGGCGGCGATACGGGGGGCCAGGGCGGCTGCGTCGGCTGCGCTGAGTCCAGCCTTGACGAGTGCTCCGACGATCGCGCCGCGCAGTTTCAGGTCGTTGATGATGGCTTTGCGGCAGTCCTCGCTGATCTTTGTCGTGGCGCGGGGGCTGAAGGCAGCTGACTGGGTTATGGAGCTGTTCCCGTTAGAAGCAGCATTCGCGGGGAGGGGGGTGATAGCTGATAGTGAGCCGATTAAGGCAGTTGCTGTCACAGCTGCCACAGTGATTCTTGTTCGACGCATCGTTTCTCCTAGGGGTTGGAAACTTGGTGATAGCTAACCTGCGGTTAACAAGCTGAAATGCTACCACTAAGACAGCTCGCCTTTTTCGCATATGTCGATTACCGACACGAACAAAAATAATCACACTAAAACCCACACGGCTGCTTTTATTGCATAGGTGTACGAATTACATGCGCGTACTTTGAACGTGGTGATAAGCATCCAGTCAGCGATACTGATGGAGCCTACTTGCGACGTATCTCACACGGGTGAGGACGCGTGAGCTGCGCAGGCCTTTGATGCCGGTGGACGTGAGTGTTGATCTCGTATGCTCGACGGTCAGCTCTGCAATGTGGGTATGTTCGCCCAGGTGATAGGCATGGTGGCCGGTCGAATCGAGCACAGTGAGTGTGATGATCGTGATTTCGTCGTCAGTTCCCGCTGGGTTGCGCGCCTATCAGCCGTGTTGTGGTCTGCACGTTTTCGCCTAGGTTCGCCAGCGCCTCAATGAGTGCGTCGCTGGTGGCGTGCAGTTCCTCGTCGGTAACTGGGGCGAGGGCGTCGAGGATGAACAACGCCGTCCGAGTGGTATCGGTGAGGCCGGTGCGTCGACCCTGCCGCCAATTCCACCGCCGGCACGTCACCCCGGCGTCGTCGCACCAGATGACCTCACCGATTTCAGGGTGCTCGATCATGGCCTCTCCGTTCGCGGTCGTGTCGAACGATTCTTGTCCCGTGGCACGGATCAGACGTGCCGGGCCGTTGTAGCGATGAAGGTCCTCGCCGCCGAGGGGAATCTGGTGCAGCACCGAGATCGCGTTGTAGACGTCAGTAAGCGCGTTCACCCGCGGTAGACCTTTCTCGGCGCGGCGGGTGAGGGCTTCGAGACAGTTGCGCGTGCGCTGTGGCTTCGCCCCGAAGCCCCGAAATGCCTCCCGCCACGAGGCGATATGCGCAAGCTCATTCACTGGCGAATCTGCCAGGAGATTACGCGCGTGGGCCTCCGCCTGAGCGATGAGTGTGTCGACCATGTTGTTGCCCTCTCCGGATGCAGGCGGGGTGAGGCCGTCGACCACGAGCAGCAGGGCTCGGTAGTCTGGGCGCAGTTCGAATACGGCCTCGTCCACTGTGCAGGCGTCGAGGAAGGTCTCGGGAGTCATGGGTTCAGGCATCGGGGTTTCCTTTCAGTGTGCGGTTCCCACGTCCGGCTCGAACACCGTCAGTGAGAACCGGGCAGAATTATCGGTTGAGTTTATGTAGGCATGGGCGGCGTCGCCGTAGAACGACAACGCATCGCCGGGTGCAAGGTCGTAGCGGTTTCCGTCGACCTCGACTATGACTGTCCCCTCCTGCACGTGCAGGAGTTCTCGGGTGCCGTCGCTGTGCGCTTCGCTGTCGTGACGCTCACCGGGCGCGAGCGTCCAGTCCCACAGTTCGACCACATCCGGCGGCTCCGTGCCCGCGACCAGCATGCCCTTGCCGCCTGCTTCGCCAGTCCAGAGGGCAGCGCCCTGCCCATTACGGGTGAGTTTCGGGGTGCGCGAAGCCGGGGGTTCCACGAGGGCTGGGAGCCCGACGCCGAGCGCGTCCGAGAGTCGTAGCAGGGTGCCTACGCGTGGATTCACTGCGCCCTGCTCGACGTTTACGAGCACGCGGCGGCTCACCCCGGCGTAGCTGGCGAGCTGATCGAGCGTCCATCTCCGGGTCATGCGCTGTTGCTTGACCCGTGCGCCGATCGCATGTGCCAATGGCTCTGCGCCCGTGTCCATACAGTGCATGATACTGCACTTTGTGGGCAGCGCAGTTATTCCGGTTGAAACTGCAACACACGGGAGATGTTGCCACTCAGCGGAGGTCCGGGGAGCCCTCGTGGCAGGTGGTTGAGGGTCGCGTCGGTAGAGGTTTCAGGCGAACCACCGATTGAGCTCGTTGGCAGTGCCGCCCTCATCGAATAGTCCGGTGATGTAGGACACGCTATGGAGGTCTGGACGTGTTCGCATCCACCGCTGCCGCAGTTCGTCGGAACTGAGGATACGTTCATCTTTGGTTCCGATGCAGACGAGGAAACCGCTCGGGATCGCCATCGAGACGACGTTGCTCATTCCCATCGCATGGTGCGTTCGGAAACGATGGCCAAGAGCGCGGTGACACCGAGCAGGTATGCCATTCCTGTTCCGGCTTTGATCCACGTGCCGACACCGATGAGTGGCATGGTGGCAGCTTCGCGCAGGTGGTAGATGGGTGTCCACGGCGCGACGATTTGTGCCCAGTGAGGAAGCAATGTCACTGGCATGATGGCACCGCCGAGGAAGCCCAAACCGAGGATAATTACGTTGGCAGCCATGGAGACTCCGGCCATGGTGGGCAGGAGGATCCCTAAGAGCACGCCAAGGGTAAAGAACAGCAAGTATCCCAATGCGAGTGGTATCACGGCTGCGAGTGCGGTGACCTTGAGGCGCATACCCATCGAGACTGCGACGACAACCAACAGGGCTGCCTGAGTGATGAGCATGACGACTCCAGAACGTGCCTGGCACGTCAAGACGGTGCGTGACGATAACGGGAAGGTTCGCATAACGGTAAACATTCCGTTTTCCCGCCAGGTGGCCAGGTGGGAAGCTCCGGAGAAAATGCCGACGAAAGATGCCCCGAAGGCTATGACATTGGAACTGATCTCGCCGGTGAGATCCATACCGGGCACGCGATCAGCGATGGTGAGTATGAGAACGACGAGCAGGACTGAGGGGAAGATGAAGGTGAATATCAGCGTCGACCAATCTCGCAGGTCGTCGCGCAGGAGGACACGGGTGAGGGCTCGTGATTTAGTCGACATGATCCTTGCCTGTGAGTTGGAGGTAAACGTTTTCGAGGTGACCTTCGTGGACCTGGGCGCCGCGTGTGTTGATGTGGTGGTTTGACAGGGTGGCGAACAGGCCAGCTGTGTCGTGGGTGCGAATGGAGACGCCGTCTCGGGTGACACGCACATTGGATTGTCCGGCTAAAGCAGCGATGTCGTCTGCCTGGTGGAGCGCGTTGGGCAGCAGCACGGTGGCGCCCAGATCGGCTTCGCGGATGAGGGTGCTGGGGCTTTCGCTGACGATGATTCGCCCGTTTTCGATGATGGAGACGGTGTCACACAGCCGTTCTGCCTCGTCAAGGTGGTGGGTGGTGTACAGAGTTGTCATGTGCAGCAGGTCGGTCGATTGCAGCAGGGAGACCAGACCAGCGCGAGCTTCTGGGTCCAGACCGGCAGTGGGTTCGTCGAGGAACAGGACAGCGGGACGATGCACTAGGGCGGTAGCCACGGCCAGTCGTTGACGCTCTCCTCCCGACAGTTTCTCGACACGCGTACGGGAGGCATGACTCAGACCGAGGGCCCCAATGAGGTCGTCAACCCTCGACGCAGCTACTGCGTAGATGTCGGCGACGGCGCAGAGGTGTTCGCGCAGGGTGGTGTGAGGGAAAAAGGCCGGTCGTTGTGGTTGAATACCAATCTGCGTCAGCAGGTCAAGATTGCGTGGGTACGGGGAGTGACCTAAGAGTTCGATTGATCCTTGAGCGGGTTTACGGAATCCCTGTATGGCGTTGAACAGGGTCGTCTTGCCGGCTCCGTTGGGTCCGATGATTCCGTGGAACGTTCCCTCCTCAACCTGGATGCTCAAATTCGACAGAATTGTTCTGCCTTTGATAGTGACGGTGATGTCGTGGACATCAACCACGTGGTCGACCATGTGTTGATCTCTCTGTACTTGGGGGTGGGGCACCAGGTGGGCACCCCACACCATCAATGGAGTGGTTCGCTACGGGAATGATCCGAGAGCGAAGGGGGCTCAGCTGCATGTCGGACTAGGCTGAAATTCGAGTTGTTCACTGGTGGTTCAGGACGACGTTGAGCTGCAGGTGGACGTGCAGGAGGACGAGGAACAGGTAGAGCCGAATGCCATTTCAGCGTAATCAATGTAGTCCTTAACTTCGAAGGTTTCGGTATCGAAATTGTTGAGTTCGGAAGCGAGTTCTTGAAGATCCATGATCTTGCCTTGTGGGGAAATGATTGACTGTGTAAGTAAGTGCTAGAGGTGAGGGTGATGCTGACCGAAAATACATCACAAAGTGTCCAAAAGTACAGGTAGTGGTCATGGATGACGCCCTCGCCTCAGAACCACCGCCCCAACTCAACCGCGGTGCCGCCGTCCTCAAAACATGGCGCGATGTCGTCGGCGGCGGCTTGGACCTGTTCGGAGGCGTCTCCGATGGCTACGCCGCGCCCGGCCCACTGCAGCATTTCAATGTCGTTGTTGCCGTCACCAATGGCTAGGACGTCTTTCGGGTCGATCCCTTTGAGGCGGCATAGAGCGTCAAGGGCAGAAGCTTTGGTGACTCCCTCTGGGGTGATGTCGAGCCAAGCTGACCAGCCGATGACGTAGGACACGCTGTGGAGGTCGAGGCTGTGCGCCAGGTCCTGGAAGGAGTCGGCGTAACCGTTGGGATCACGGATGATCACCCGTGGGGCAGGGCGTGATGCCAACTTCTCAATCGATTCGATGTGGAGCTCGCCCTGCAACTCCCCGACGGGGAAGAGCTGGTTGAGTCGATACCCGACGCCAACTTCTTCGACGGCGATGAGCGCCTGGGGATAGACGTCCATGACGTGGTCAATGATTGGACGCGGGTCAAAGGTGATCTCGGTTTGAACCTTGAGTGGGGACATCGTCGCGGTGACGGCGCCATTGGACACCACCGCGTGTCCGCCTTGCAGACCGAGTGCTTCGTGGATCGGGACCGCGCCGAACAGGCCTCGCCCGGTCGCCAGGACGACGGGAACATCAATCTTGGCGACCGCCTCACGGACCGCGTGCGGAAGCTCCCCCTGATGATTGACGAGGGTCCCGTCAATATCGAGGGCCACCATGCGAGGAGTAAATGTCATGCCAGCCAGCTTGCCACCATGCGATGATCAAGCGGTGAATAAAACGTGACGTTCTCAGGCAGCCAACGTTGCACGACCTGGGTGGGGCCGACCGGTCACTGACTCGTAGGCAGCAGCCAGACGGGTTGCAGTGACCCTCGAAGACCTCTCGCGGCGTGGAGCCAGCGAGGTGTCGCGTGCCCGCCGCAGGTGCCGTTTCACGGTGGATAGTGAGCAGCCGAGACGGTCTGCGATGAAGCTCAGTGGCTGGTCGGGGTGAGCCCGGCGAAGCCTCATGACGTCCTGAGTGGCAACTTGATGGCCGCGACCGATGATTCCGGCGAAAGACTCCAAATCGTCAGGGCGCACCTTGACGCCGAGGTAGGAGCGGATGCGGGAGCGTTGGCGCGGCGTTGTTCCAGCAGCGAACCCAGCGACGTCGTGATCGAGGATGGCGTTCTCCAAGCACTGTTCAAAAAGAGGGCAGGTAGAGCAGGCGGCGCGAGCGCGGGCCTGCAGAGTGCGCTCCAGTTGCTGGTCGTCGGGCGTCGCGGCAGTGCTATCGCCCTCGAGCAAGGGATGTTGGAAGACCGCTCTGAGGTTGGCGCAGGATGGAAGAGTTCGATCGTTCATCCGATTCACGATGGCTCCTTTCCAATGGGCCAAGGCGGCTGTTCGACGTCAACTGCCAGTGATGCTACAAGCGCTTTTCGCAACTTCATCTGACGTTGACAGTGATCAAATTGGATGTCCAAACGCGCTTGTCAGGCCGATGTAAACAGATTCAATTCGGAGTTTTTCGCTGCTAGAGGCGAATGAGAAGGGGGGTTTCAAAACAGCTGGATGTGTACTTTTGGATAGGATGTTATTTGGACGTTCGACTTTCGTCTATATGCCTACGGTGTCCACTCCGTAGTGGATCCCGCGTGGGAAAACCGCCGTTATCCCGGTTAGAGTGCTCAGGTGGATGCGACAACATACATGGCACTTGTACTGGTACTCGCGGTCGGTGCCCAGTGGCTCGGATGGCGGTTACGCCTTCCCGCGCTGCTGTTCCTCCTCGTGATCGGCTTCGCCCTCGGACAGTGGGTCACTCCCGATGAGATCTTCGGGAGGAAGCTGCTATTCGATGGTGTCAACCTTTCAGTAGCGATTATCCTCTTCGAGGGGTCACTTGGACTCAAGCTGCGCGAAGTCCGTGACCTCGGGCGACCGATTTTTCAGCTGTGCACCGTCACCGCAGGGCTGGCGTGGGTTCTCATCACCGGCGCGGCGATGGCATTGGGGTTTGATGGCCGCGTTTCCCTGCTGCTGGGCGCGATCCTCATCGTCACCGGCCCAACGGTGATTAACCCGATCCTGCGTCAGTTGCGTCCTACCCGGCGAGTGAGTGCTCTGTTGAGGTGGGAAGGAATCGTCGTCGATCCGCTCGGCGCCATCCTGGCATTACTGGTGTATCAGGCCATAACCAGCATCGACGGGTCTTCCATCGGGCAAGGCGTCTTGAACCTGGGGCTCACCCTATTGGTCGGGCTGCTCTTCGCTGGCCCTATCGGGTGGATCGTCACCGCGATGATGAGACGGCACCTCATCCCGGACTTCCTACAAGGCGTGATTTTTGTCGGGGTCGCCGTTGGGACGTGTGTTGGCGCTAACGTTATTCGGGAGGAATCGGGCCTGGTCGCCGTTACGATGCTCGGCATCTACCTGGCGAACCAGCGCAACCTCGAGCTTGAGCCCGTCATCGAGTTCAAGGAACACCTGCAGGTGCTCCTCGTTGGCGTCCTGTTCATCATGCTTGCAGGACGCGTGACCCCCTCTCAGATCCTCGACATTCTGTCTGCCGGCCTGATTTTCGTTGCGCTGCTTGTGCTCGTCATTCGGCCCGCTTCGGTGCTGTTGGGGTTGGTCGGCACCGAGACGACCCGTCAAGAACGCACCCTGATGTCGTTCATGGCCCCGCGAGGAATCGTGGCGGCGTCGGTGGCGTCGATTTTTGCCATGCAGTTCAGTGAGTCCGCCGACCACGTGCGGGAGCAGGCGAAGCAGATCGCCGCATCTGATCCGGAACATTCCAAGCGGTTGTTCTCCTTTGCTAACCAGATCGCTGGTATGGCCAGCCAAGTCGACCGACTCGTACCGCTGGTCTTCCTCGTGATCGTCTGTACTGTCGCTATCTACGGTCTGGGTATTGGAAGACTCGCCGAGAAACTCGGGCTGGCCTCTGCGAGTCCGCGTGGAGTGATGTTTGCGGGGTCACCTGCCTGGACTATCGATACCGCCAAGACCCTACGCGATTTCGATGTGCCGACTCTCATCGTCACCCGACGTGCGTATGACCTGTACGCGGTACGTAAAGCTGGTCTGAGATGCGAGGCTGCGGATTTTCTATCTGAATATGCCACCGAAGATATGGACCTTGCCGGAATCGCTTCGATGGTGGCATGCACGCCGGATGACGACACCAATTCAATTGCGTCCGTGCACTATCGGCGTGCGTTGGGACGGGCGAACGTCTTCCAGCTGGAGCGGATGGATGAGAGAGATGACGGTGACGCCACTACCGGCACGGCGCAGATCCTCAAAGCAAGGACGGCCTTTGACCCCCCGACTTCGCACTCAGCGATGGACAAGATGTGGCGTAATGGCAAGCGGGTACGACGGGTCAAACTGGACGAAAACCGCAACTGGGAAATGTTCCGGGAGGCCATGCCGGACGCTGTGGTGATGTTTGTTGTTAAGCCTTCTTCGGTGAACGTTGCCACCAACGGGATGAGTGCTCCCAAAGAGGACGACACCATCATTTATCTAGGTGACGAGTGGAAAGACGCTCCGGAGCCTGTTGCCGCTCAGGAGGAGCAGCCGAGGCGACAGACGATGTCGGTGCCATCTTCAGAAGAGGCGGTGCGAGATCGCATTGACGCCGACCGCAGAGCGGCTGAAGGGAAGAATAAAGCGGCCGCTAGCGCGACTGCTGGTGATCCGGCTGACACCACAGTTGACCATGGTGACAAGGGTGAGAAGCCTGAGCAGACCTCGGAGGCTAGTGGGGGAGTCGAGGATCCGGTTCGGCCGCGATTCGATGAGTTGAGCCCGGGAAGGCCGTCGCCGGTTTCTGCGGACTCACCGAGCGAGTGGTGAGGGACAGCTGAGGACGTTCGTTCCCCTTGGTGCCGTCCCCAGCTCCACTCACACGGCCTGGCGCTTCCGGACAACTCTCTCCGCCGTCCACACGGTGGCTCCAATAACGGCGCCTGCGATTCCAGCGACTAGGAATCCCCACTGCCAGCCGGTGGCGTCCATAATGGCGCCGATGAGCGGGGCTGCCAGGGCCGTCCCGCCGTTGAGACATGATCCCTGCCATCCGATGATGGTGCCTCGTGAGTCTGCGGGCACTAGATCGGTCAGCGCATCGATGGAGGACGTAATCGTCGGAGCGCAGAACACCCCGCCCACAAATAGCAGGATGGCTGTTGACGCTGGGCCGCGCGACAAGGCTGGTAAGGCGGTTAGCGTCCCTAGGAAGACGAGGAGAAGCGCGGTCGATGCGCCTCGAGGCAAGGCCCCGTACAGTGTGCCGCCGATGGCTGACCCAAACCCGGATGCGGCCAGCACCCAACCGATCATTTCGGGGTGGCCCATTGACCTCATCTCGGCGACTGCCGTCAACTCAAGTCCCCCAAGACAAAATCCGGTGGCAACGACTGCGAAGAGGATGGATGCTGACCGGGGGGATAGCCACGCCATCTTGCGGCTATGTGGCGCCGGGACGATCGGCGCGGCTGAGGCCGGAGTAGCAGGCCGGGCTGGGCTGTCCTCAGAAGGCTCTGTTGTTGCGGGATTGAGGACCATCAGGCCGATGGCTCCGATGGCGGCAACGAACCCGCATGCCGTGATGGTGATCCGGGTTCCGATTGTCGTCGCTGCGATGATGGCAACTGTAGGGCCGATCATGTAGCAGATCTCCACGGTCACAGAATCGAGTGACAATGCCGCGCGACGTCGTGACGCAGGCACAGCCGCCATAAGGACCTGACGCGGGATGGTGAAGATGGGGTAATTCCACAGCCCGCCGATCGCGCACAACACGAGAAGAGGGAAGTACCCTAGCCAGGGACACAGTCCCCACGCGATCGTGGTGGTGATGAGTGAGGGAAGCATCGTGCGCCGCAGCCCGCGGCGGTCGACCATACTGCCGCGCCATGGTCCAGAAATCATGGTCGCGACGGTCACCACAGTCGTTACCGCTCCGGCGCGCACGTAATCCAGATGAAGCGAGCTGACGACATGGACGCTCATGACGATTCCGAGGCTGAAAATCGGGATCCGGATAAGGGCTGCCAACAGGAGGGTCGTCCACACCTCCCGAATAGCGATGACATCCCGGTAACCGTGCACCCAAGCACTCTATAACAATTCGACGTATTAGTACCTCGCCGCCACCCAAGTCTGAGTGGGGTTGCGCAAGACGATACGAAGTCCCGCTCACAATAGTGCGGTCAGCGCAACCTTTTGCGGATAGAAGCTGAGTTCTCGCTGGTCCTGATGAGTGCGATGACAAATTCGGTCTGCATCCTCGTCATGGCAATGAAGAGAAATGACGGAATCCAACCGAAGATGATTGCCATGGTGGCAACCGGGGTGCTGCCTTTATCATCTGACGCTAATGAGGCGATGCTGAAAGCAGCCCACAAGATGACGGCGAAAATAATGGATAGGGCTGGGAGACGTCGGGTTATTACTCGTAGCGGTAGCGCGTTACGTGATGAGTCACCTTTCTGATGGCGCGAGGTGGCTCAAGAAAACTCATTCGGGCCGACCAGGTATCCCGGGCGGCCCGAACATGTGGCGATCAGTTGACGCCAACTTCCATTGCGGCAGCGTCGAGAGTCTTTTGGCTGTCGTCGTCATCGTCGCCGTTGGACGCGATAGCTGATGCGCCGCCGGTCTCAAGCTGCCCAACGAGGTCGGCGTGGCTGGCGAGCTGGCCTTGCGCGGAGTAGAGCTCAAGCTTTTCGCGGGTATCGGCGATATCGAGGTTGCGCATCGTGAGCTGGCCGATGCGATCGGTCGGGCCGAAGGCAGCCCCCTCAACGCGCTCCATCGACAACTTCTCAGAGTGGTACGAGAAGTTCGGTCCGGTGGTGTCAAGGATGGAGTAGTCCCAGCCACGACGCAGCTTGAGCGTGACCGATCCAGTAATGGCGCTGGCGACCCAGTGGGTGAGAGATTCACGGATCATGAGGGACTGCGGGTCGAGCCAACGTCCCTCGTAGAGCAGCCGCCCGAGGCGACGCCCCTCGTTGTGATAAGTCTCCAGAGTGTCTTCGTTGTGGATGGCGTTGGCGAGACGTTCGTAGGCGATGTGGAGCAGGGCCATGCCCGGGGCCTCATAGATGCCGCGGGATTTCGCCTCAATAATGCGATTTTCGATCTGGTCGCTCATACCGAGGCCGTGACGACCGCCGATGGCGTTGGCCTCCAGAACGAGGGCGACTTTATCGTCGTATTCCTTGCCATTGATGGCGACGGGCAGGCCCTGCTCGAAGGAGACCGTCACCTCCTCAGTATCGATCTTGACGTCTGGGTCCCAGAACTTGACGCCCATGATCGGGTTGACGGACTCGATGGAGACGTGCAGGGATTCAAGTTTCTTGGCCTCGTGGGTGGCGCCCCAGATGTTGACGTCGGTGGAATAGGCCTTTTCCTTGGAGTCGCGATAAGGCAGGTTGTGGGCGGTAAGCCAGGCGCTCATCTCGTCACGGCCACCGAGTTCAGCGACGAAGTTTTCGTCGAGCCACGGCTTATAGATGCGCAGCTGCGGGTTGGCGAGTAAGCCGTAGCGGTAGAACCGCTCGATGTCGTTGCCCTTATAGGTGGAGCCGTCGCCCCAAATGGAGACGTCGTCGGTATGCATAGCGCGTACCAACAGAGTGCCGGTGACGGCGCGACCGATTGGGGTGGTGTTGAAGTAGGGGCGCCCGGCGGAGCGAACGTTGAACGCGCCGCACGCGATAGCGCTCAGTCCCTCCTCGACGAGCGCTGCCTTGCAGTCGACAAGTCGGGAGATCTCAGCGCCGTAGTCGAGGGCGCGACCCGGCACTGACGCGATGTCGGGCTCGTCGTACTGACCAATGTCGGCGGTGTAGGTGCACGGAACCGCGCCATTTTCGCGCATCCACGCGACAGCGACGGAGGTGTCGAGTCCTCCGGAGAATGCGATGCCGACGCGCTCGCCGACGGGAAGCTGAGTGATGACCTTGGACACGGCAACCACTCTAGCGCATATATATGCAGCGTCCCAAATGGATATGCGGTTGGCTAAGCTGAAAGTTGATGGAGATGATGAGGTATGGGCTATCAGCTGGCGGACGGGATGCGAATAGCTGGACCGGGAAGCTATCGGGGCTACGCCTAGAACATAAAACGACCTGCCATGGGCCAGCCATGACAGGTCGTTGTGGGTTTTAGGGCGTCAGAGGGTCAGTGCAACCTTGCCGAGCACCTCACCGGATTCGAGCCGTTCGTGGGCCCTGCCTGCCTCGGACATGGGGAAGGACTCAACTGGGGCGGGTTTGATGCTGCCATTGGTGTAGAGCGGCCATGCAACCTCACGGACCCGCTGGCAAATCTTGGCTTTTTCTTCAAGGGGGCGAGGCCGCAGGCTAGTAGCGGTGACGAGGGCGCGCTTGTTGAGAAGCTTTGCAATATTGAGCTCTCCCTTGATGCCGCCCTGCATTCCAATGATGTCGAGACGCCCGCCAATAGCGAGAGCATCGACGTTGAGGTCGAGGTACTTAGCGCCCATGACGTCGAGGATGACGTCGGCACCACGACCCCCCGTAGCGTCTTTGACGCCGGCAACCCAGTCCTCGTGATAGTCGAGGGCGACGTCGGCACCGAGAGTGCGGCAGAACTCCTGCTTCTCGGCGGTGCCACAGGTGGTGATGACCGTGCATTCGAGCGACTTGGCGTATTGGATAGCGAACTGGCCGATGCCGCCGGCGCCGCCGTGCACGAGGAAGGTTTCACCCCTGGCTAGGCCGACGTGGTCCATGTTGGAGATGACAGTGGCAGTAACCTCAATGAGTGTTGACGCGGTTACCGGGTCGATGCCCTCAGGGATGGGCAGGAGTTGGCCTGCCGGGACGATGACGTACTCGGCGTAACCACCGCCGGCTAGCAGCGCAATGACCTCATCATCCTCGGACCAGCCTGTGACGTCTTGACCGAGGGAGGAAATGACGCCGGTAACCTCCAGGCCCATGGTTTCCGAGACGCCCTTCGGCGGCGGGTAGAGGCCTTGGCGCTGCAGCAGGTCGCCGCGGTTAATGCCGGCCGCCTTCACCTTGACGAGGACTTCCCCAGGGCCAGGTTTCGGTGTGGGGACCTCGGTCCATTCAATGCATTCAGGGCCGGGACGATGGCGCCCCTTGGAGTCTGTCTTGTCGGTCGGGCGGACGGTGATCACATGCATGTGTTAAGCCTGCCACAGGGGTGAGCGCTCCCAAATCCTTCACGCTCGCAGACGAAGTTTTCCCAGTTTCCTGGCGTTATCCACAGATGCCACACATGAGGGTTCTCAACGGGTAGTGGTACCCCTCATGATTCCGTCATGGTGATGAGACAGGATCGCGCTGGACGACACTATTGGTGCTTGATGATGGCCCTTGTCATGGTCGGTCTAGGGACAGCGGCATGTGGCGCTGATGAGGATTCCACTGGTGCGACGGGCGGGATAACTCCAGTTGCGAGCGTGGCCCCGGCACAAAGTCCGACCCTAACGCCGAGTGCGGAGGCGCCGAAGTTTGTGAAGGTGACGGCAACTCCGGCTCCAGGGACGAAGCAGGATGCGTTGTTCTTGGAGGCGAAGAAGGTCTATGAGACGTATTTGGAACAGATTTACAAGCTTGAGGTCGGAGATGGGGTGAACTCGGTGTCTGCAGAGCTACAAGGCATCCTCAGTGAGGATGGTACCGAGGCGATTCGAAAAGCGTACTCTGAAGCGAAGAGCCGGGGCCACAGAGTGCTGCCTGTCAAGACGCCATTCTCTAGCGTGACCGTCAATAGGGTGTCAAAGGGCGATGATTCGGAGATTGCCATTATCGGTTGCGCTGATATATCTAACTGGCGGTTTGTGAATCCCAAGGACGGGACGTTGACGCCTGGCCGGATGAGGAAAGACGAACTCTCCATGAGGAGGATTGGTGACAGTTTAAAGATCGTTGAAGCTGAAAGTGCTGAGGTTGCGTCATGTCGAGTATGAAGGGTTTATCGCTGGTTCTGGCAACGTCTTTCATGTTGAGTTTTTCTCCCGGGTCTTCTTTTGCTTCAGGGGGTGTCAGTGTCGATCCTGATAGTCATACTGTATATGTTCGGTTCTCGGACAAGGGTTCCCATCACAAGTCGGGGATTAAAATACGGGAGGGCGCTAAGCGCGGTACGCCTGGGCATGGCGGCTCTCATCACAAGCAGAGTAACCCCCATGCAGGTAAGCGTCAACCCCCGACGTCCCCCAAGCTGTCAAAGTCAGTGGATCGGCGAGAGAGCGACGCTTATATCGCCTCATCTATATTGTCATTGGCCAGTCCTAGGATTCCGTACCTGCTTGGACTCAACTTGAGTCTAATGGAACCGAAGCCTAACCGTACGACGCTATCTCCATCTCCCGTAAGGCCCAAAGTGTCAACTCGGGAAGAAGCCCGTGACTGGTCTGTCGATCTTGCGACGAATATTCACCTTGCTAAGCCAGTTGTCTACGTTGAGCCGCGACCTTCGGCCAACAAGTGGAACATCACTGCAGTGGGGCAGCCGTTATGGTTCCACAATCCCGGGTCAGAACGTCACACCTCTAGCGATTCCTCGCGCGGAATTATCGTTTCCCTTGACGCCACACGAGTCGAGACCATCTACAGCACCGGCGAGAAAACCGTCCGCTGCGCTCATTCAACCCCACGCCCGAAAAATGCCGATCCGCGAGCCCAATCTCCGGACTGCGGTTACATCTACCAGCACCCAGGAAATTACACCGTGCGCATGACTGAGGTGTGGCAGGTGAGATGGCGTTCAGGTGATCAGTCTGGCCAGATCGTTACGAGGCGGTCGTCCTCTAAGCCGCTGAAGGTCAACGAACTCATTGGCGTGCTCACACAACCCGGAAGACGGTGATGGCTGACAGATGCTGCCGGGACAGGGCGAACCTCGTAATTGCCGTCGTCCAGGGGTCGGAAATTAGCGTCACCGGACGATGCCCGCGCTCGGATTCGTCAACGTCTAGGCGAGGTATGAGCGGGTCTAGGTCCGGGACGATGAATATGCCCGATGAATTATGGCTAAGATGGGGCCACCGGGTCGTGCCCGGTTGGCGAGATCGCATAGTGGACGAGTGCAGCCGCCTTGAAAGCGGCCGAGGGCAACCTCCGTGGGTTCGAATCCCACTCTCGCCGCCACGGAGCCTGTCCCCAGGTGCGGCACCCGAGGGCCAGGCTCTCGCATGTCAGCCTTGCAATGATGGGAGATGGGGATGCCCAGGATGGACGTGACGGATCTTCCACCCGGCACGACCAGGCACGTCATGTCGCCGGAACCTCCTATCCGTGGTTTCATCATTGCCGGCGTCTTGTCCATCGTTGGTGCCGTCCTCATGATCATCAGCATCGCCAAGAGCTGGCACGAGGTGGTGACCATCATCTTCATCGCCGTCCTCGCCTGCGGTATCGCTTTGGCTGTCACTGCAGCATGGTCCATGGTTCACATGAAGCTCTACGTCGATTTGGACGATAAGGGCTACCACATCCACGGCGCCGGACAGGACCGCCGCGGAACCTGGGACAAGGTCACGAAAGCCGCGCTCACCGAGTCACGGTCTCGCCTCACTCTTTACCATGGCCAAGTTGGGCGTACCCACATCGTCCGTCCCGGAATCGGAGACCCCAAAGAGATGGACGACCTCGCCGTCGACGTCGCACACCGCCTTGACGAATCACGCGGATACCGCCAAAATATTTGACCTACCATCTAACCCGGCAGTGGCGTTCCAGAAATACTCTGGAACGCCACTGCTGTTGTCTGACGTGTATGGCTTATATCGCTGCGGGCCACATCGCGGCGGCTCAGCCCCTTCCTGCAGCCGACTCGCTGGCCTCCTCGGCTACTTCCGGCACCTTGACCGGGCGGAGCCTCACCCACACGAGGAATACTGCCCCTGCGACGAGCAGGCACATTCCAGACACCAGGTCGGCGTGAGCGTCAGATCCCTTTACCAACCCAGTAATCGTCAAGATGATTCCGTAGAGGCCGAGCAGCACACCTATGACGGTCCGAATGTCCATCGCGCGAGCGACCTTACTGCGATTGCGACGAGCCGTAGCAGTTCCGTTGGACATGGCAAGCTCCTCAGAAAATGATGTTGAGAACGACGGTGATGGCGAGCACGGTCATGCCGAGCGGGACCGTACGGCGATACCACGGGAGATCCTTCTCCAGTGGGTCGACGAGGTGCTCCTTCGGGGTCTCCGAGTACACCAACCTGACCAGCTCTGCTGCAGGCTTAGGCTCGGTAAACAAGGACACCACAATGCTGACGATGATATCTGCGACGAATCCGACCGTAGCGGCAAGGAATGCCGTCCCCTGGCCTGGCAAGGTAAAAACTCCCGCTAGGCTCATAACCCACACCGTCACCGCACTTAGCGTGCCGACGACCAGGCCCGACCAGCCTGCATGCGGGGTTGAGCGCTTCCAGAACATGCCGAGGATAAACGTTGCAAACAACGGAGCGTTGAAGAATCCGAACAACGTCTGCAAGTAGTCCATGATGTTGGAGAACCCGGACGCCATAAACGCCGTTCCAATGGCGACGACGGTCGCGATGACTGTGGCAATGCGTCCCACCTTGACGTAGTAGCCGTCGGGCTTGTCCTTAATGACGTAGTGCTGCCAGATGTCCACGCTGAAAACGGTGTTGAACGCCGAAATATTCGCCGCCATACCAGCCATGAACGCAGCTAGCAGACCTGTGATCGCCACGCCCGTCAGACCGGTCGGCAACAGGTTGCGGATGAGAAACAGCACAGAATCGTTGTACTGGACGAAACTACCTGACGCGCCACCAGCAACCTTCTCACCAGCCTTCATGCGGGCAATTTCAGGGACGAGGACCGCAGCGAGCATGCCTGGCAAAACGGTGAGGAAGGGCACGAGCATCTTCGGGAAGGCCCCGATAATCGGCGTCTTGCGTGCAGACGACAGAGAATCGGATGCCATTGCCCGCTGCACCTCGACGAAATTCGTCGTCCAGTAGCCAAAAGACAGCACGAATCCGAGTCCGAGCGTGATGCCAATGACAGACATCACTGGACTGCCGAATCCGGACAATGCTTGGCCAGGCCAGGAATGAAGCTGCTGGGCAGCCGGCGTCACGACGTCAGGATGAGCCTCGGCGGCAGCAGTGATCTTGGCCTTGAGGCCACTCCAGCCACCTACCCGATGCAAACCGATGATGACAAGGGGTAGGAGGGAAGCGACGATGACGAAGAATTGCAGCACCTCGTTATAAATAGCCGCCGACAAGCCACCAAGGCTGATGTAAGCGAGCACGATCATCGCGGCAACGATGAGGGCAACCCATAGCGGCCATCCCAGCAGGGCATGGACGATGGTTCCAAGCAGGTACAGGTTGATACCGGCGATAAGAAGCTGGGCTAGCGCGAAGGAGATCGCGTTAACGAGGTGCGCTGCTGGGCCGAACCGTTTGAGCATGAACTCTGGCACGGAGCGCACACCGGAGCCGTAGTAGAAGGGCATCATGACGATGCCAAGGAACACCATCGCGGGTATAGCGCCGATCCAAAAGTAATGGACCGTCGGGATGCCGATCTGGGCTCCATTAGCCGACATTCCCATGATCTCGACGGCGCCGAGGTTCGCCGACACGAATGCCAGCCCTGTCACCCATCCGGGCAGGCTGCGTCCGGACAAGAAGAAGTCGAGGGAGTCGGACACCTGATGTCTGGCGGCCAGTCCGATTCCCAGGACGAACACGAAGTAAATGAGCAGTATCAGGTAATCAACGAACCCTGCGTTGATGAGTGTCTCCAACGGCATGGTGCGGAGTGGTCCTTTCGGTTGGTGCGGGGAGGAACGGCCTCGTTGGCGTCGCCCCGTGGGGAACCATAGACCCCGGTGCGGCATGAGCGCATCTGCACCCGGTAGTTTTGAGTACGTAAACATTTTGAGTGAGCGAAGTCGACGCAGCGCCACTGGCATCGTCGTACGCTCAGCCTCGTTGTCACGGGATTTTGACCGGCAAAGGAGCCATTTATGTCGCAGACACCCCACGCCATTGCGGCAGACCACCAGACCCCGACGATCGGCACAGCATGGTCGGTAGAGGAGGGTGCCACTCGCGCCCGGCACCTCTTTGGCGGGCACATTGGTGGTAGCCCCGATGGCGTCTGGGCGGCCCCCGGACGTGTCAACATCATCGGCGAGCACACCGACTACAACAACGGTTTCTGCCTGCCAATCGCCCTTCCCCATCGCATCTACGTCGCTGCTCGACGCCGTGATGACGACAAGGTCATCCTCGTCTCCCAGCTTGACGACAGCGTTCTCACCTGGGAGGGAACCCTCGACGAGATCGCTCCTGGGTCGGTTGCTGGTTGGAAGGCCTATACCGGTGGTGTCGCGTGGGCGCTGCGTCAGGCCGGGCATGGCCTCGGGGGATTCGAGGCTGCACTGGTCACGTGCGTCCCCCTGGGTGCGGGACTGTCGTCGTCGGCAGCCGTCGAGTGTGGCGTCGGTCTGGCCCTCGCCGACCTCTACGACCTTGATCTCACCGACTCTGACTCCGGCCGTATTGGCCTCGTCAATGCTGCCCGCGCTGCGGAGAACGAGGTTGCTGAGGCTCCCACTGGAGGGCTCGATCAAACCGCTTCGCTGCGCACTACCGAAGGTCACGCCCTCCTCATCGACTGTGACGACTGGTCGGTTCGTCAAGTCCCCTTCAACCTGGCCACCGCCGACCTAGAACTGCTTGTCATCGACACCTGCGCTCCCCACCGGCTGGTCGACGGCCAGTATGAGGCACGACGGCGGGCCTGCGAGAATGCCGCACGCATCCTCGGAGTTGGTAGCCTGCGTGACGTCGGTGACTTGGGGGCCGCCGTGGCCGCCCTCGATGACGAAGGGATGGCTAGCCGCGTCCGCCACGTCGTCACTGAGAACGACCGTGTTACCCAGTTCGTTAAGCTCCTCGATACCGGCCAAATCCGCGAAGTGGGGCCGCTTATGAATGCCTCCCACGACTCCCTGCGTGACGACTACGAGGTCACCTGTCCCGAACTGGACACCGCTGTCGACGCGGCCCGCGCTGCTGGTGCTCTTGGCGCGCGGATGACTGGCGGCGGATTCGGCGGTTGCGCCATCGCTCTGGTCGATCGCGACGTTCGTAACAAGGTTGCCACGCAGGTCGCGGACTCCTTCCGGGAGGCCGGTTTCGCCCACCCCGAGTTCTACGTCGTTACCCCTGGCCCTGCTGCCCTGCGGGTGCAGTGATATGACCGAGCGGCAGCGTCGAGGACCGTCTCGCCCCTCAATGGGTGATGTCGCCGCGGCTGCCGGGGTATCCCAACAGACCGTCTCGCGGGTCGTCAACAACTCCGACGCCGTTCGCAAGAAAACTGTCGACAAGGTTCTCAAGGCCATGACCGAAGTCGGCTATTCGCCCAATGTGGCTGCTCGCAGCCTGCGCTCGGGCCGCACGAGTGCCATCGGCGTCCTTGCTACCGACCTTTCACGCACCGGAGAGCTGCGGACCGTTCAAGCCATTGTCGATGCCACCCGCCGCAGCGAGCTTGCCGTCGTCCTTGATCGTCTTGAGCCTGCTGACGACTCCGTCAGGTCGTACCGGCACGCGATGAAGCGGATGGCGGGGCGAGTCGACGGCTTCATCATTGAGGGGCTTGAGCTTGACCATCCCGAGGACCTTGAGGTACCGCCGGGAATCCCAGTCGTGATGGCTGGCTCTCCGTGCAGCCGTTTCTCGACCGTCGGATGTGACCAGGCCTCCGGTGTGCGTACCGCCGTTAACTATCTCTTGGCATTGGGGCATCGCACAGTCCACCTCGTCAGCGGCCCGGACTATTCCCGCCAGGCTGTGGTACGCCGCCAGGCCTGGCAAGAGTGCTTGGAGACCAACGACCGCGAGATCCCCGATGTCATCATCGGGGACTGGACGGCCTCGTCAGGACGCGATGCGGCACGCTACCTCAAGGACGCCGGAGCAACAGCCGTGTTAGCCAGCAATGACGAAATGGCGGCAGGAGCCGTCATCGGTCTGCTCGATATGGGTGTCAGGATCCCGGACGATATGTCTGTGGTGGGATTCGACGACGTCCTGGGAAATACGGTGTGGCCGACGATGACGACGGTGCGACAGGACTTCGCGGCGGTCGGTCAACGCCTCGCCGAGGAGCTCCTAGCCCAGTTGCAGGGTGCTCCGAGGAAGTCGGTCATGGTTCCGGCCCCGCTGGTGATTCGCGAGAGTACCGCACCCCCGCGACATTGACCCCGAGCGACGCCTACGAACCGCACAGGCGCGGCCCCAGGAGAGGCGTCAGGGCTGCTGCGGGTTATAGGCGCAGGCGTCAGTCACAGATTGGGAGACGTCGTGGTTATCGGGTGACGGGCGTGGAGCGGGGGTCTGCGGGGACTTCTTTAACCCGCTGTGGCTCGGCGGCGCCATGGCGGTCTTGTGGGTGTTAGCAGACGAAGCCCCCGTTACCGGCTTGTTCTTGTTTTTTGACGCAGAGACGCCATGGATGGCGGCCTCCACCTGTTTGCGGATGAGATCGTAATCCGGGTGGGAAGAGAAGAATCCGTGCTTGCCATTGGTGAAAACGACGCGGTTGATGTTGGCGTCACGCATGTTGATGGCGAGGTCGACGAAGGCCGGCAGCATTCCCTGCGGTATGTCAGAGACCACCATCTGCCCGGAAGCATCAGCGATCGATTCGAAGCGGGTCAACACAGTCTGCGGGCTGGTTTGGTCAAGAACGGCCTTGATAAGGCAAGACTGGCGTCCCATCCGGTCGTAGTCGGTGCTCGCTGAGCGCGACCGTGCGTACCACATGGCGTGGTAGCCGTCGAGGTGTTGGTTGGCGCCAATCTCGAGGTAACCGTCCGGCCTCTTGCCCTCGGTATTGCCTGCGATGGGCAGGCGCTCGTTGATGTTCACCGACACTCCGCCGAGCGCGTCAATGAGCTTCTGAAGGCCGTCAATGTCGAGCATGACGAAGTAGTCGATCTTGAGGCCGAGGGCCTCTCCGGTGGCCAGCTTGAGGGCGTCGGCCCCGGGGTAGTCGGTCGCGCCCATGCGATCGACGTAGCGGGCCTTTACCGTCGACCAGATCTCGTTAGCCATGTAGTCGGGGTTGTTACCGTCACCGTCTTTCCCGACGAAACCGTTGGGGAAGTCCCTGTGCAGCGGCGAATCAGACGGGAATGGCATTCTCGCGGTGTTGCGGGGGATCTGGAAGATCGAGGTATCACCGTTGGAGGTATTAATCGACGCCACCATGATCGTGTCAGTGTTCATGGAGTTCTCGGCGCGATAGTTGCGCACTTTGCTGTCGTCGGCGCCGACGAGCAGGACGTTGACTCGCGGCTTGGCCGCCCAAATCGCCTTGACGTCCTGGTTGTAGTTGATGGATGGGCGGGTGCCGGACCGCTTATCGGTGAAGATCCGGCCGAGCATGTGGTCCTGATCGTAGGCATACCGGCCAGCGACAGCTAGCGGGGTTGCGATGGTGGTACACAATGCGGTGACAAGGATGGTCGAGACCCAGCGTTGTCCGCGGGTGATGCCCTGAGGTCGAAGGTCGAGGTGGGAGAAGGTCAGCAATGCCACCAAGGCGACGGCAAGACTCGGCAAGCCCCAGGTTAGAGCGGTGAGCAACTTGGGTCGCACGACGATCGACGCTGCAACTGTCGGGTTAGCCAGGATGAAGAAAACAGCAATGGTCAGCCCAATGAGGAGAAGACCGATGATCGTCAGACCTGTGACGCGGCGACGCGGGGCACGGCTACGAGACAGGGTTAAGCCGGGGACGATGGCCCCAAGTATCGTCCATCCCAGGCAGGTGTTGAAGGCATGGTTGCGTCTGGCCTCCTCGTTCCACCGCGATGGTCTGCGGCGGCTGCGGCTAGCTGGTGAAGCCTTGGCGGTTGCGGCTCGTCGGGCTGGGCTAGGGCGGGATTTCGGCTCGTTGAGGGGCTGTGGGGCGTTAACAGGGGGCTCAGCAGCGGACCGGCGTGGACGCGGGGAACGCGTCGGTGGCCGGGCGGCTGCCCTGAGATCCGCCCGCCGCAGGACATGTGTGTCCTCATTGGCCTCCGGATCGTTCATCCAATCCGGTTGAGCGGCGTGACGTGGAGACGGCGAGTTGGCGCCGCGCGACGCGTCAGCCATGCACATCCCTTTCCGTAAATGTCGATGGGGTGGACCCCATGTTAACCGCTGCACCCAATACGGGGCGGTACCGCCTGGCTGGCGGGCGGCGATCGTGACTGCCTCAGTGGCCTGCGCAGCGCAGACGTCCCTTGTCGGGGGCGTGTCGGGGTCGATGGGGCGCGTTGTCGCGGCCCGGAATTGGAGGGTTTGGGGTTGAGAGAGTAGGCTGACACGGCACTTGGAGGTGTCGCCTAGTCAGGTCTATGGCGCCCGCCTGCTAAGCGGGTTTGGGAGGTAATCCCATCGCGGGTTCAAATCCCGCCACCTCCGCGGATGCCCGGTGACTCCTATAGGGGGCGCCGGGCTTTGTGCATGGTGGGGCTGGTAGTGCCTCGGATGAAGGTCCTGGAGTTGGGATCGACGATACCCCTCGGCGGCCTGGTGTCTCGCATCTGGTGTTCCGCAAACCCGCTTGTCAGGCGGATTTCCGGGGACTGAATTACGCGAATTTGCATTACGGAATTGAAGGCTGTAACGTTTAGCAACGTGCACAGCACAATGCGCCCGTGGCTCAACGGATAGAGCATCTGACTACGGATCAGAAGGTTGGGGGTTCGAATCCCTCCGGGCGCGCAGATGGAAACCCCGCCTTTGTGGCGGGGTTTCGTCGTCTCGAGGAGGCTCTCTCCGGAAGCAGACAGAAATATCCGCGTCTCAACTCTTACCTGCGATAAACCACACGATCGGTCCGACAAGTGGGAAGCAGACGACGATCCAGATCACCTTTCCCGCGCCCGTCAAGCGGTCCGACCTGAGAATCGACAAAAGAGCAAAGGCGAACACGATAATCGGAACGGTGATGGCCAAGAGCGGCAGATCATGGGCGAAAATTGACAGCAGCACCACCTGCCCGTCACTTAGTAGCAGCAACTGGCGTCCGGTCGGGCGAAATCTGTACTCCGGTTGCAGCAGTTCTGGCATACGGCCGTGACAGAAAGCTCGTAGTGTTTCCCCATGACGCGGATCTTGGTCATCGTTCACGAGCCCTCCTGCAGCTCAGGCAGACTCGGGCAACTTTGGCGCAACGCCGGGGCAGACGTCGCCGAGATCAACGCCTGGAACCATCCGGTGCCGCCGATTGTGGACGCTGACGCACTCGTGGTGCTGGGCGGCTCTATGAGCTGCCAGGACGATGCTGAGGCTCCGTGGCTCGCGCCTACCCGCCAGCTCATCTCCCGGACAGTGAGGGCAGGTACGCCCTTCCTCGGCATCTGCCTGGGTCACCAACTCGCCACCGTCGCGCTGGGAGGACAGGTCTGCACCTCCGACCATTTCTGCCTTGGAGCGGCCGAGATGCACCTCACCCCGGAGGGAAAGAAGGACCCGCTGCTGTCGGTCTACGACGGACATCGCGGTATTCATTTCAACAACGATGTTGCGGTCGTCCTGCCCGAGGACGCCGTTCTGCTGGCGCGCGATCCCACCGGTCAGATCGAGGCCGTCAGGTTCGCTGAGCGTGCATGGGGGGTACAGTTTCATCCCGAGTGCACTCCCGAAATCTTCGATGCCTGGACTATCGGCCACGGTGAGAAAGAATGGCAGCAGCGTCTTCCTTGGTCAGAGGCCGTCACGGTACCAGAGACGGTGCGTCGCGACATCGACACCGTCAATGCCGAAGAGGCTTTCGCGGCGCGATTCCAGGAACTTATAGACCCTGAGAAAAGGTGATTCCCGAGGCTCAGTAGGCCTCGGGAATCAGTTGTGAGTATCAGCGACAGACCGTCACAAGGCGACGGCCTCACCCATAACCACCGCGCGAGTGCGCGGTATCCGGAACACCCGAGTGCGATCGGCCTGGTTGCGCGACATAGTGATGTAAAGCATCTTGCGCCAGCCGGCCATGTGCGCACCCTGTTGTGGTTCGTCCCGCTTCACGTCTACTAGGGAGAGGTAGTAGATCGCCTCGTCGAGATGATCCTTGAGCCAAGGACACTTGGCCGCCGCCAGAGCTAGCGCCTTGGGGACGTCCTGGGAATCGGTGAACCCGACGTGACACGCGATATAAGTGATGCCGTCGGTGGGTCTGCCGAGGTCTACTTTCTCAATACGGTTGACGTGCCGCACGTGCGGCACGTTCTCCACCACTATCGAGATGATGATGTTGTGCTCATGCAGCACATGGTTAAACCTGAGGTTATTAAGCAGGGCCAACGGGGTTGTTGCCCGCCCAGGATGCGGGTAAACGGCCAGGCCAGGGACGCGGGTTGGCTTGGTTTCGTGCATCCAGTTGAGGAAGTCGTCCAGCGGCCCCTCATCATCTTGTCGCTGCTTGGCGATGTAGGCGGTGCCGCGTCGCCACGTCGTCATGATGATGACGACGATGGTTGCGAACAACAGCGGGATCCAGCCGCCAGAGGCGATCTTCAACAGATTGGCGGAGAAAATCGACAACTCGACGCCGCCGACAATGACACCAAAAAAGATGAGAGCCCACATCGGCCAATGCCATGCCCGGTGAGCCAGCACCAGAAACAGGCTCGTCGTCAGGAGGAAGGTGCCGGTCACGGCCAAACCATAAGCCGTGGCTAGTTTCGACGAGGTCTGGAAGATGAGGATGAGGGCTAGCACGCCGATAAAGAGGGTCCAGTTGACCTCTGGGATATAGATTTGGCCGCCCTCGGACTTCGAGGTATGACGCACGCCGAGGCGCGGCAGTAACCCCAGGCGGGCGGCCTCTGAACTCATCGAGAACGCCCCCGAGATGACTGCCTGAGAAGCGATGACGGTGGCCATTGTGGCGATGGTGACAAGCGGAATAGTCGCCCAGTCGGGAGCCATCCTAAAGAACGGGTTATCGATCCAGTCGGGGTGCGACAGGATCATGGCCCCCTGGCCCAGGTAGTTGATGAGCAAACAGGGGAGCACAAGGCCGAACCAGGCAAGTCGGATCGATGGAGCCCCGACGTGGCCCATGTCGGCGTATAGCGCCTCGGCACCGGTAATCGTCAAGACGACCGCGCCCATCGCAATGAAAGCCATCGCTGGACGCTCGATGGAAAACAGGATTGCCCAGTGCGGAGACAAGGCCGTAATGATGACCGGGTGGTGGATGATCCACGGAATGCCCAAGGCCGCCAGGGTGAGGAACCAGGTCGCCATTACCGGTCCGAAGGCCTTGCCAATGACCTCCGTTCCCCGTCTCTGCACGATGAATAAGAGGGTAAGGATGACGACCGAGGCTGGCAGGACGATCTTTTCTGCATCCGGGTTGGCTACCGTGAGGCCTTCCACAGCGCTCATCACGGAAATCGCTGGGGTGATAAAGGAATCTCCGTAAAATAGGCCGGCGCCAACGATGCCGAGTAGGAGCGCCGTCATGCCAGTGCCCTTGTGGCTAGCCATGAGTCGACGTACCAAGGCCATCAGGGCGAGGATGCCCCCTTCGCCGTCGTTGTCAGCGCGCATAACGAATATGACGTATTTGACACACACCACGAGCAGGATCGACCAGAAGATCATCGAGATGATCCCCATGACGTCACCGTGGGTTGGGCGCACGGCATGGTTCTCCATTGAGAACACCGTTTGGAGAGAGTAAAGGACTGAGGTGCCGATATCGCCGAAGACGATTCCTAATGCGGCTAGGGCTAGTCCAGGTTTCATGGATCGGATCGGTTCACGATCAACGATCGGCTGGGTGGCTTTGGCCACCGCCTGCCGTTCATGGCTGCGAATCACTCAAGAAAGTATGGACCTCATCGCCTCACCTGCAAATTGATCGGCGAATCAGACGTAGCGCATGGGCGGGAAAAGTGATCGTGAGGTCCTCTGTGATGCTGTTTTCGTCACACTTCAGATGCAGCGACGCCGTCACGCTCGCGACGTAATAATGGCGCTGTAGGGCGGTAGGACGAGGGTCGCAGAGGCTGGATGGCCACCATAGGCGCTCTCGACGGCGAAGATGTGGGCAGGGTCGTAGCCCCATGAGTAGTCGCCGGCGAACTCCATAAGAGGCATGAGAGATGGCCTCGTCGATGGATCGACGGTGGCTACGGTGGGTCACATGTACGACTCCGTTGAACACCTGCCCGCTGCCGACCATCCCGAGCTGCTGGCGGCGACGGTCGCCGGTCGAGTTGCCGAGTTGCCGTCGGCAGTCGTCTTCAGCATTGACCCTGAGATTGCTGATACCGAGGCGCTGTGCGAGGCGTTCGGTGAGGGCCCGGAGACCTGCGCCAACTGCGTCATCGTCAGGGGGAAGCGTGGTGACATCGAAAAGTATGTTGCATGTCTGGTTTTGGCGACGACAAGGGTCGACGTCAACAAAGTAGTGCGCAAAAAGCTCGACGTCCGTAAAGCATCCTTCGCGCCGATAGATGAGGCTGTTGGCATGTCCGGGATGGAATACGGCGGTATCACCCCGGTAGGGCTGCCCGCTGAATGGCCGATCTGGATCGATCCGCGGGTAGCCGAGGCTGAAGCGGTGTGCATTGGATCAGGGCTGCGCAGCTCGAAGCTCATCGTCAGTGGAGGCGATGTACTCTCCCTGCCCGGCGCTGAGGTCGTCGCGGGGTTGGCGAACTGAGGTTACTTGGGACTAACGCGCCGCTCTCGACACCGCTCATCCTAGGGTTGCCGTAGCGGTCACGGTGCCATCGGGGCGACGAACCTTGGCCTCGTCTTCCTCGATGCCGACGGTGAGTCGAGTCGGGGCCGTCACGGCGGCGCGGAACCGGTAAGAAAACCGCTTACCAGTGAAGTCTGCGCCCGTGTCCGCAAACGCCTGAGCCATAAGCAGGGCTTTTAATGGTCCGTGGATCACCAGGCCGTCATGTCCGGCGCGGCGACAGAAGTCGCGGTCCCAGTGGATCCGATACGGGTTCGCTGTCAAGGCTGAAAAGGTCACTAACAGGGGCTCGGTTACCAGGAAGCCGTTGCTGCCGGTGTAACCGGCGCCCTCCGGCGATGGACCTGCGGAGCGAGTCGGCATAAAGACGTAGTCCTGCTCGTCGACAAGGCACTCCCGGCCGCCCTGGGACCACGTGGACCTCATTGTCACGAAGTGGAGCAGGCCGCGACGACCCTCCTTGTCGGTGATTGAGGCCACCTTAGTAGTGCGCGAGGTCTCGCTGTTGAGAGCCAGTGGGGAGATGGTGCGCACGCGTCCGCCCGCGAACATCCTCATCATGCCCGGTTCTGGGGTGATCGGTGAGCCGATCACGTAACCGTCCTCGTCGAGGTTGCCGGGGACGACTGGGTCGAGGAGGAGCACCCAATGCCAGCACGGCGGGACGACTGCGCGGGGTTCTTGGGAGCCGAGTAAAGCCGCTAAGCCACGCAGGTCGGCTGGGCGCAGGATAGTCATTCCGCCAGGCCGTACAGACGGTCGCCGGCGTCACCCAGGCCAGGGACGATGTAGCCGTGTTCGTCGAGATGATCGTCCAGGCCGGCGACGATGAGGTGACAGGGGACGTCAAGGTCCCTGACGAGCTTGCGGAAATTCTCAATGCCTTCAGGGGCAGCCAGGATGCACAGGCAGGTGATGTGGTCGGCGCCGCGGCGAACCAGGAACTCGACAGTGCCGCCTAAGGAACCGCCGGTAGCCAGCATCGGGTCGAGGACGTAGCACTGACGGCCAGAGAGATCCTTGGGGAGACGCTCAGCGTAGGTCATCGGTTGGAGGGTTTCCTCATCACGGGCCATGCCCACGAAGCCGACCTCAGCTGACGGGATGAGGCGCATCATGCCCTCGAGCATTCCCAGGCCGGCGCGCAGAATCGGAACCACGAGGGGCTTAGGGCGGGTCAGGGCGACGCCCTCGGTGGCGGTGAGTGGGGTGGTGACGGTGGTTGGCTCGATGCGCACCTCGCGGGTGCCCTCGTAAGCCATGAGGGTGACAAGTTCCTCGACAAGCTGGCGGAAAACCGGGCTGGGGGTGTCTACCGAGCGCAACAAGGTCAACTTATGAGAGACGAGCGGATGATCCATGACGTTGAGTTCCACGAGTCCAACCTTGGCACATGGGGGCGCGTTGGTAGCATTCGGCTCCCCGTCTGGTGAGTGGGCCTTAAGTATTGGCAGGAACGGACAGTGGGGCCGGGTAGGGGAGCGTGGTGCTTCCTGAGAATGTGGCGGGTAAATCGGCCTTGCGACTGTTTCCCCGGCGAAATGTCTGCAACGATGGAGACGTTCGCCGCCCCAAGGAGGTCGTCATGTCCCGGTTCAACGATAACGAGTTCGTCCCCGACGATGACGTCGATGACTACGATGATCTCGACGATTACGACGAGTTGTCTGATGACGACGACTACGGCGATGACGGGGACGACGATTACGACGATGATGACTATGACGACGATCTCGAGGACGCCAGCGAGGATGAGATCGACTTTGTAGTAGCCCTCTACAACGATGACGGTGAGCGCGTCGCAGTTCCTATGGAACCGATGCTCGCTAATGACTTCGATGAGCTCATCACCCAGCTGAGGCGTTTGCCCGGTGATGCTGGGGCTGTCGGTATGGTGTCCATCGATCACCAGTTTTACGTCATCGTCCGGGTGCGTGGCCGAAATGTGCAGGTCTTTCTGTCCGACGCGACCCAGGCCAACGATTGGCCGATAGCCCGCGATGTCGCTGATTTCCTCGGTGAGGACATTCCTGATCCCGATGACGATCCCGAGACCATGGGTGACGGCGACATGCTTGCTGATGCTGGGTTGGGGGAGTTTGACATGGAGGCTTTCGCTGACGCTGACGAGGACTCTGACGAGATCCTGTCCGACATTGCTGCCCGGGTTCATTTCGGGCCGCAGTTCGAGCGGGCCGCTAACGCTTCGGCGCGCTGACCTGTGGCCGGTCCGGTGCCGGGTTGGCGTCAGGCCATGACCCAGGCCCTTGACGTGGCGCGCCGCGCCGCCACGTGGGGTGACGTTCCCATCGGCGCGGTGATTCTCGGCGCTAACGGCGAAGTCCTTTCCGAAGCCGGCAACGAACGGGAGCGCACCGGCGACCCGACGGCCCACGCGGAGGTGCTGGCCATCCGTCGTGCTGCGGAAGCCCGTGACGGCTGGCGTCTCGGTGATTGCACCCTCGTCGTCACCTTGGAACCATGCACCATGTGCGCCGGAACCATTGTTGCTGCGAGGATCCCGAGAGTGGTTTTTGGAGCCTTTGATCCGAAGGCCGGTGCCGTCAGTTCCCTCTTCGATGCCATGCGCGATCCGAGGTTGCCACACCGGCCGAAAGTGGTCACAGGTGTGATGGCCGAGGAGTCGTCTGCTCTGTTGCGCGAATTCTTTGACGGACATCGGGCCTGTACCGTGGACGGGTGACCAACACGACGACGGAACCGACACCCGCAAGATCCGGGGCGACACCAGAGCCCGGGGAGAAACGCGTCCGGTTCCCCCGTACTCGGGCATACATCCAGCGCCATGAGTTCCTCGCTTCAGTGACGAAGGTTATTAGTGGCACTGGCCTGGCTCAGCTGATTGCAGCTCTGGCCACCCTCTACGTCACCCACCATATTGACCCAGCTGATTGGGGTATCTACGGCGCCATCATGGCGGTATCCCAGTTCGTCATCCCCGCTGCCGCGCTGCGCTACGACATGGCCATCGTGCTGCCTCGTGACGATTCGGAGGCCAAGCGGGTATTCCGACTGGCGACCCGCATCAATGCCATCGTTTCTGGGGTCGCGATGGCAGCGATGGTTCCGCTCGGTCCCTACCTCAGCGGTCTGCTGGGCAAGCCCCAGGCCAGGTGGTGGTTGTTGGCGGTGGGCCCGATCACCTTCACGTATGCTCAGGTGAACGTTGTGAACTTCTGGGCTAATCGGCGTAAACGTTTCGGTGTCATCGGGACCAATGCGGTGTGGTGCCAGTCGACGACGGCGGCGGGAAGAATCGGGTCGTGTGCGGTCTGTCTGGGGGCGTTCGGCCAGGTGATCGCCACCTTCTTGGGCAAGTGTCTGGCTCTTAACAACTTCCGGCGTCAGTTGGGCTCGGACCTGCGTGGCATCAAGGAGGCAGAGGTTCCGCTACGCACCCTGATGCGTAAGTATCGTCAGTTGCCGTTGTTGACGGCGCCCAATGTCATCGTCGACGCTATTCGTCAGCAGGGCGTCAACATGATCATCATGGTGAGGTTTTCGACGTCGGGATATGGACGGTTCTCGATCGCGTGGACCCTCATGCAGATGCCAGCGTCCGTCATCAACCAGGCACTATCCCAGGTGTTCTTCCAGAAATTGTCGGTTTCTGATGCCGGGAGGTTTTACCAAACCGTCAAAAAGTCGGTCGTGAGGTCCTTCCTCATCGGCATTGTGCCGTTCGGGTTGCTGTACTTACTCATCCCACCGGTGCTTCCGTGGCTGTTGGGTGCGAAATTTCACCAATCGGCGGACATTGCGGTGGCGCTGGTGCCGTGGCTCTTCGTCAATTTTGTCACCTCGCCGATCTCAAATATGTTCATCGTGACCCGAAACAATGGCATCGCGCTGGTTTTCGCGATCGTGTATGCGGCGGTACCGCTGACATACCTGAACCTTAGTCACCTGTCGATCGTCGGTACGATCTATCAGATGTCCTTCATCATGGCCGGACTCCTGGTGTTCTACATCGGGCTGGCGCTTGTGGTGGCAAAGAGGTTTGACCAGAAGAATGTGAAGTTGGACGGCGAGGTCGAGGCTGCGTAGGAGGCTGAGGTCACAAGTGAGGACGAGTGCAACCGTCCCTGACACTCTCGACGCCTACCCGATGCGTTCCTGACATTCGGATTTTGGTGTGTGGCGACGGATTCGCTACCCTTATTTACGGTGACGTGTCTGAGCGGCCGAAAGTGCCCGCCTCGAAAGCGGGTGTAGCGAGAGCTACCGAGGGTTCAAATCCCTCCGTCACCGCCAGCTGGGTCCCGGGGATATGCATCCCCGGGACTTCGTTATGTGGTGCCGCCCGTCGCCCTCAGGGTGCGCCCCCGTTCCTGTTGCGGAGGAGCGGTTGGTTCACACGTGCAAGGTTGCTGTAATGCACAGAAGTATGGGAAAAGGCCCCCTTATCTTCGTTTTGGATAAAGCGAGGTTCCCGTATGATCTAGTCAAGGCGGCCGTGGATCGTTGTCGTTCTAGGATGAGGCTTGACATGGCGTTATCTCAAAAATTCGATAATCTGCTGGGGATTTTGGGTGCGGGTGCGTTCTTCATCGGCGTCGTTGTCTTTGTCATGGCCCCGTTCCTCATAGTTCCAGCGGTTTTCGCCTTGGTATTTCCCGGGTGCTCTCTGGACTCACCGTGGACCTGGCAGACCGTCATTGTGGGGGGACTGGTGCTATTTGCCCTAGGAATAGGTGTTTCCTTGCTCATGGGGGTGTTGGCAAGAGTTATCGCCCCATTGGGCCATCTGGTGGTCAATAAAGTCACCAAGGAAAGCCTTGAGTTTCTTGTGCTCTGGTGGTTTTACTCCACTCTCATGCTGCCGGTCAGCTACGCCTTTGGCGCCAGCGTTGTGGTGACGATCGTTACCGCCGTCACCGAACCCATCCTTGATAGGGCTCTGCAACGACAGAAGCACGCCACCAGCCAGTCTTAGGGCCCAGGACGCCGATGCTCGCTCCAGCAGAGGTTTGATCGGTCAAATCAGAGCATCGCGGGACCGCCATCCCTATCATCACCTGGCTCCGATCACTGATCTGCGTCCTCAGCTGCGAAGAACCCGTTTGCTCGGTTGCAATAATGGAAGTCATGCAGCCAGCCGATCTCGCTCTATTCCTCGGCGCTGTCGTCGTGTTGCTCGCCGCTTTCGCAGCCCGGATTGGCACTCGTCTGGGACTGCCGGCACTATTGCTGTTCTTGCTGGTTGGCATGCTGCTCGGCCCGATCGGGTTCGGTATTAACTTCAACGATTTAGCTGGCGCACACGCTATTGGTTTTGCTGCTCTCGTGCTCGTCCTTGCCGAGGGCGGACTCTCAACGAACTGGAAGGACATCCGACCAGCCTTGGCCCCGGCTGCCCTGCTTGCAACCGTTGGCGTCGGGGTCTGTTTTGGTGTCATGACGCTGCTCGGCCACTATGTGCTCGGTTTGCATTGGAGCGTCGCCGCCTTGCTCGGTGCAGCCACTGCACCCACTGACTCTGCCGCAGTCTTTTCGGTACTGCGCGGGGTCTCGTTGCCGAATCACTTGAGGTCTGTGTTGGAGGCCGAGTCGGGCCTCAATGACGCCCCAACCGTTCTCGTCGTCATTGCCCTGACGGGAGTGGCCACCGGGGAGTCGAACGCCGGTGTCCTTCCGCTACTCGGATCGATCGCCGTCCAACTCATCGGCGGCATCCTCGTCGGTCTGCTCGTGGGGTGGGTAGCCGGCAAGGTCAGTCGGCGTATCACCCTGCCATCGGGCAACCTGTACGCTATCGCCGCGATGGCATGGGCCGTCACTGCCTATGGCACAGGAGCGTGGATTGGCGTCTCCGGGTTTTCGGCCGTCTACATCGCCGCCGTCGTCATCGGCAACGGCGATCTTCCCTACCAACACACCACCAGGTCCTTCTCAGAAGGCATCGCCTGGATCTGCCAGATCGGCCTATTCGTCATGCTCGGTCTGTTAGCCAACCCCGATCGCCTCACCTGGGGTTCGGTCGGGGTAGGCATCGCTGCCGGTCTGCTGCTCACCCTCGTTGCGCGCCCAGTGGCTGTGGCCGCCTGCACGATATGGTTCGGGTTCGAACGCAACGAACGACTCTTCATGTCGTGGGCTGGCCTGCGCGGCGCCGTGCCCATTATTCTGGCAACCATCCCAATGGCGTCGAATATGGATCGTGCGGACAAGTTCTTCGACGTTATCCTGGTTCTCGTTGTTGTCTTCACCTGCATCCAAGCCCCAACTCTGCCTGCCGCCGCGGATATTCTCGGCGTCGTCGATCCCCAGATGGCTAAAGATGTCTCCATCGAGGTTGCGCCCCTCGACGAGATCGCTGCTGACTTACTGCAGGCCGACGTGCCCAAAGGGTCGCGTCTGGCTGGGGTGACAATCCGCGAACTGAGACTTCCACGCAACTGCGTCGTTTCCCTTATCATTCGCGGTGACAGATCCTTTACCCCGCACGCCGGAACAGTGCTGGAACAAGGTGACGAGTTGCTAATCGTCGTGCCCCAGGGGAAGCGTCGGACCGTCGCTGAGAGGCTTATCGAGATCAGTCGGGGCGGTCGTTTGGCACGCTGGCACGGCCTGCGGGTGCAGACTGCTGACTGAGGAGCCGCTGCGCAAGAGTTCCGGTAAGCCCTAGGAGGGCTGTTCCCCCGGCGACGCGAGTATGGATGGAGTCGGTGAGGGAGATGGCAGACACACCGACCCGTTGACTTTCACTGACTTCGGCGCAGTCGTCTTGAAGTTTGGGTCGCGATCGCTGAGTACCACCTCGACCTCATGGTCGACGCGCTTGGGATCTGACTTCACGACCGCCCCCGGGAAATAACCGGCAACTAGCCCCACCTCGGGGTTTTTGGCGTCCTGACCGATGATGGTGACTTTCTTGACGCTCGGCTGACGGTTAGACACCGAGTCGATGACGAACCCTACGTTGGTGAGCTGCTTGGATACGCTCCCGGCCAGTCCACGGGTGTGTCCCGAGTTGTACACCGAAACCGTGATGTCTTGGGTCGTCAGTTCGCCGTTGACGTCCTGATCGACGCAGGGAATAAGAGGCGGCGGCGGGATGGGGGCACTCACGGCCTTCCATCCGGCGCGGATGGCCACTGCGATGAGGAGGACGAGGGCTAGCAGGGTTAACGGGGTCCCCGCCATCCTCAGATAGTGGCGACGTTCATCGAAAGTCATGACGGCCATTCAGGTCAAGGACACGAGCGTGCAGGGTCTGACGCTGTTGCAGTGCGGCACGCAGAGCGCGATGCAGGCCGTCCTCTAAGTAGAGGTCGCCATGCCAAGCTACGACGTGGGCGAAGAGGTCTCCATAAAAGGTGGAGTCATCTTCGAGGAGATTCGCCAAGTTCAGGGTGCTCTTTGTCGTGACGAGCTGGTCCAGACGCACCTGAACGGGCGCCAATTGGGACCATTTCTTCTGCGTGTACCCGTGGCTAGGGTATGGACGGGAGTCACCGACACGTTTGAAGATCACAGAACGATCCTACAAGCTCCTTGTGATCCTGGCAGATGGGCCCACGGGAGCATGCGACAGGCTGAGAAATACACCCACTGGATGCTGAGGGTGTCACTACGTTCGGGTTGGCAGCCAACAAAACAGCCTTAAACAGGATGGTCAGTGCGATCAACGCATGCTGATGTCGGGTCTCGGATAAAGCACTTCGATCACCGTTGGGTGCGTCTTACTTCGAGACGCGCCCGGCGACGTTGCGTCAGTTGCACAGCACGGTATGACAAGCTGAATAAAGAGTACGCGTATGCGCGTACGTTCCAACCCCCTAGCGAGAGGTCGATACATGGACATCAGTGCCATGGATCCCAAGGACATCCCCGGACTGTTCGACGCCGAAGTCGTCGGACCGGACGGCGAGAAGGTCGGGACGATCCAGCAGATCTTTGCCGACGAGGTCACCGGAGCTGCGACCTTTGTGACCGTGCTTTCGCAGGGCCATGAGTACTTCATTCCGGTGCGAGGCGCCGAATACTCCACCAGCCAGGTCAACGTCCCGTTTAGTCGAAACCTCATCGAAACGGCTCCCGAGGCGTCCGAGGAAGACGATCTCTCGCGCGACCGCGAGGCCGAGGTTTACGGGCATTACGGCATGGAACCTGCTCGTCGTTCTGGCTTGGAGATTAGCGATGACGACGACATAGCCATTGCCCATCCCGGACGTGGTGCCGTCAGCGAGTCTGACATTGTCGAGGCCGATGTGGTTGACGACTCTGAGCCTGATGCCGACGAGGCTGGTCAGGACACTGTCGTCACCCCGATCGTCGTCTCCGAGGCCGGCTCTGACGCTGAGGATACCGATGACGACGAAGAGAACCGTCCCAAGGTGCTCAGCGACGATCACGGTGACGAGGAAGCTCACACCGTCGATTCCGCCCCGGCTGTGGGGCTGCCTGCCGGTGCCAAGCTGCGTCGCTACGTCGTCACAGACCTGGTGACCGTGCAGATCCCGGTGCGCCGTGAGGTGGTGTGCTGGGAGGATTCCGAGGGCAATATCCACGACTTCGACAAGGTTGAGGCGCCTGAGGAAGCTAAGAGGGCTGGGGTTCCGGGTCAAGCGACCTGGTGGTTCAACGACGGCCCGGAGGCTCCGGCTGGTTGATGCCTTAGAAGTATTGAAACTAGCGTCGGCCCCCCGATCCACCAGGGATCGGGGGGCCGACGCTGTCACAATCTGCTGCGATGGTATTCGGTCAGGAGACCTTCGCATAGGTCACGTCGGCAACGCCAGCGCTGAGCGACGAGATCCGAGAGAAGGCGGCCGAGGAGAGGTCTAGGCAGCGACCAGAGACGTAGGGTCCACGGTCGTTGACGCGCACCACGACTGATTGTCCGTTGGCTTTGTTAGTGACCTTGAGGCGAGTGCCGAAAGAGTAGGTCTTGGAGGCAGCCGTCAGGGCTGACGAGCTGAAGGATTCACCGGAGGCGGTCTGGGAATCGTCGTAGAAGGAAGCCTGGCAGCTTCCAGCTATACCACTCGTGGAAACGTCGGGGGACGTGTTGCGCGCTGGACGGGCAGTCGAGCGGGAGGTGCTCGAGGAGTGCTCGGAGTGATGCTCCGCGTGCTTGTACGTGGAGCTCTTCTCGGCCGCTGCGGCTCGCTGGTAGTCGGCCTTCGATTTGAGCAGTCCCAGGGTGACGGCGTCGGTCACGCCAGTCTGCTTGAGAGCGTTGGCCCTCTGGAACACCTTGACGGCGTTGGTAGTGATCGGGCCATAGGGCAAGCCGACCCACTTGGCCGGGAAGTAGTTGAGGGTCGATAGGTCGCGCTGGACAGCCTTCGAGCGGGCATTGTGATCGCCACGCTGGGCGTAGATACCGACCGGACGGTTCATCTTAGTGATGTAACGGGTGGCCACCCAGGCAGTCTTGCCGCGGTAGTTGACAGGAGTCCAGCCCCGGACATCCTCGCCGATAATAAGGAGCTTGTCGCCGGGACGGAGGAGCCCGTAGCGTCGATACTCAGTGCTGTGTCCAGAACGGACGTTGAGGTGGACGCGAGTAAGCGCGAACCGAGCGGTGTACGTCGTGGCGCGTTTGGCCTGTTCAGCCGGTGCCTTCTTGGTGTGCTGGGTGGGAGCCTTCTCGGCATGAGCCCCAAGGTTGCCGGCAGGGGCGGCGTGAGCCTCCTCGGCGATGGTGCCCATGACGGCGAGACTCGCCGCAGCGGCCAGAGCGACGGTGCGCTTGAGAGTCGTCCCGGCGTTGGTCGAGGTGTTGGTCATGTGATGTTCCTTCCGAGCGTTGCCGCAGGTTTAAAGGGCTTGATGAACTGTACGTGTTCCTGAGAGATTCTCAAAATTTGCTCAGTATAGGTGAGTGGGTGTCACGCGGTAGTTTCAAGTGAAGACGCCGCTGAGCCCTTGCGACAAGGCGCGATGGTAGGTGGAGCAAGACTGGACTAGGGCAGAAAACTGAGAAAATACTGAAGGGACGGTCTCGCTCCTTCAACTCCGCGATAGTGACGACGATGGCCTTGGGAGAGGGAACGAACGCTAGAACCGACGTGAGGGCGTCGGGACCTCATAGGCTGATCCCATGACGTGGAACCGCAACATTCCTGGCCTGCTGACCGATGACGTTCGTCTGAGGGTCCCGCTGAATCGCAGCAATCCTGACGATTTGCGCACTATTGAGGTGTACGCGCGTCTGGTGGCCACCCCCAACGGAACCGACAAGCCCTACCTGGTCTTCCTGCAAGGCGGTCCGGGGTGTGAGTCTCCCCGCCCGACTTTGCGTGACCCCGGGTTTCCCGGTTGGCTGTCGCGCGCGTTGGAGGACTACCAGCTTGTTTTGCTCGATCAGCGCGGCACGGGATTGTCGTCTCCGGTGAGTGAGCCAGTGGGGGATGCGCCTAGTCAGGCCGAGTACCTCACCCATCTTCGTGCCGACGAGATCGTTGAGGACTGTGAGGATATTCGTCGACACCTCGGGATCCAGAAGTGGGCGGCTCTGGGCCAGTCCTTCGGTGGATTCACGTTGCTCAGGTATTTGTCTACCTACCCGGAGTCGTTGTCGGCTGGGTACTTCACTGGTGGTCTGTCGGCGGTCGGGCGATCCGCTGACGATATCTACGCAGCCTGCTACGAGCAGCTGCGTGCCAAGTCGCTGGAGTATTACAAGCGCTTCCCCGGGGACAGGGTGCGGTTCGCTGAGTTGGCGGCGTTGGCGAAGAAAGGCGAGATCGCCACCCCGAGCGGTGACGTCGTGTGTCCATCACGACTGCGGTCGCTGGGGCATGTGTTGGGCGCTTCGGGCGGGGCAGAAAAGCTGCACTACCTGCTGGAGTACCCGCACACTTCGCGGGCGTTCCGTCATGACCTGGCCGAGCTGCTGCCCTACGGCGGACGTAACCCGCTATATGCCGTCATTCATGAATCGTCCTATGCCGACGGTGTGGTCACCGATTGGTCGGCTGCCCGGACGCTACCTGATGACTTCCGGGAGGACCCTACCCTCCTGACGGGTGAACACGTCATGCCGGAATGGTTTGACACTGATCAGGAGTTGCGGCCTTGGAAGGAGGTAGCTGACCTCATTGCGAATCATCCGTGGCCAAAGTTGTACGACCCCGACGTGCTCCGGACTGCTGAGGTGCCGTGTGCTGCGGCGGTGTACCACGACGATGCATATGTGCCGCGCAAGTTCTCTCTCGAGACGGCAGCCCTGCTGCCGCAGATGCACGCCTGGGTGACGACCGAATACGAGCATAACGGGTCGAACGCCTCAGGTGGGGCGGTGCTTGACCGTCTCATTAAGCTCGCGAAGGGTGAGATCGTGAGGTGAGATCGGGTTGGCTGGTGGGGTCGGCGGCGATCCAGCATACTCCATCAACCTCGGCCTACGACAGGAAAGATGAATGACCATGAACGACATTCCACAGGCTCCTACCACTTGGTGTGACCCCGACGATGTCGGTGCCCCGCTCCCCGAGACCGACGAGGTGGAGGCTGATCCGCAGACCGTGCAGATACCGCCCGCAGAGTCCTTCGAGGTGTTGCGTCGCGCCAGCGAGGAGGAGCTGCGAGCGCAAGAGCGAGGTGAGCAGCTCAATCCGTTGGAGTCCGGACGAGCCGCGATCACCATTGCCTTGACCCCGCTATGTCAGCTTGAGGGTGCCGTCATGCTCGGCGTCAGCTTGCTAGAGGCCGTCGCCAAGCGGGTTGAGCAGGTCGACGAGGATGCGGTGGAGGCTTATCTACCAGACTGGCTTTTTGACCACGACAACCTCACCGCCGCCGACGTTCCTGGGCTGCTTGTCGAGCGAGTACGTCGTGACTTGGCTGACCCGGTTGTCGTCTCCACCATGGGGGAGGAGGCCGTCGAACAATTGCGCAGCGGCTTGTCGGCAATCCTCGCAGCCCAGCGTCATGACGCCGCCGAGTTCTCCCGCCACGTCAATCCTGACGTCGACCCCGAGTGGCTCATTGACGGCTGTCAGGAGATCTGTGTCGCTCTGGCCGCCCATGCCGCGACCATCGGCTGGCAGCGCCCTGAGGTCGATGTCTCCAACGTCTTTGCCAGCCTTGACATGGTTAGCGAGCCCGACCTCGTCTGTACCCTGCTGAGGCAAGCCTAACAATGACCGGGGAACAGCTCGCGCATTGGATCGAGGAGTCGACGTCGACAGTGTTTTTCGGCGGCGCCGGAATGTCCACCGAATCAGGTATTCCGGACTTTAGCTCGGCTGGCGGGCTTTACACCACTCAGCATGACCTGCCCTTCCCCGCGGAGTACATGCTCAGTCACAGCTGTTTAGTTGAGCATCCCGCGGAGTTCTTCGACTTCTACCGCACCTACCTCGTCCATCCTCAGGCCAGGCCCAATGCTGGTCACCGTGCCCTGGCTGCCCTGGAACGAGCCGGGCAAGTCTCAACAATCATCACCCAGAATATCGACGGTCTACACCAAGAAGCTGGGTCTCGTCAGGTGATCGAGTTGCACGGGTCGGTGCACCGCAACCGCTGCCTGGCTTGTGGGCGGGCCCATCCACTTTCGGTGATCATGGACGCTCCTGGAGTCCCGCGGTGCTCGTGTGGGGGGATGGTGCGTCCCGAGGTCGTTCTTTATGAGGAATCCCTGCGGAGCCAGGATCTCGACAACGCCACTACCGCGATCAGTACTGCCGATCTGCTTATCGTTGGAGGCACTTCGCTCAACGTTTACCCGGCCGCAGCCTTGTTGAGGTTCTTCCGCGGCCGGCACCTGGTTTTTATTAACCGTGAGGCCACCGGCTACGACCGGGCCGCCGACCTTGTCATCCACGATGGCTTAGGTAAGACGTTGTCTGCGGTTCAGCGTGCCGTGATGCCCTGACGGGTGGCCCTCGTGTGTGGCTTCGGCCTACCCCCGCATAGGCGGGGAATACACCAGCCGACTACGACTGATGCAGGAGCAGTTACCAGATACGAGTGTACTCGGTCTAACGTGTCGAAGCTCTGCGGCGCCGCGCAGCTGAACTCCACCCTGGCCGGAGTGTTGAGGTCTGACCTCGATTGTTTGGCCTCCGCATGAGCTTCAGCCCGTCGAAGTCGACCACTTCCCAGTCATGGCGGTGCACCCGGAACTCGAAGTGTTGTTCACCGCGAACCGTATACACCAAGATCGCGCGGCCATCCCGGCGCATCTCGATGACCCTGTCCCACAGTGCATCCCTGACGCGAGCCGGAACGTGACCGACGAAAACTCCTGGGCTGATCTCGAGCAGCCATCGGGTGAGATGTCCGCGTAGATCCGCTGGACATGCGGTGAGGACAAGTACGGTCATGATTAGCCCCAGGACCTTCCACCGGCCACTACGCCTTCCCGGTCGTCCCACAAGTCGACGATGTCCCAGCCGTATCCCTCGTCAGGATCACCGGGGGCGTCCAGGAGGACGTGGATGTCCTGCACACACTTGGTCAGTAGTTTCGACTCGTGGAAGGCATCGCGCATGGCTCGTCGAGTGACCCCAGCAAGGTCATCGATGTCGCCAGTCGCCGCACCTGACTCGGTCAGGAGTACCATCGCCTGATGGGTGACATTGGTTCCTGGGCCGAGTAGCAGCGCTCCGATGATCGACGCCGGGACATGTACCGTCCCCCCGCTGGTTTGATGCCGTGATGGCATTGGAATCCCGGTTGACAATGCAGTGCTCGATGTAGATGAATCACAGCTCGCCGCCGACCCCCGCAGCGGCGGGGAGGACACTCGAGATGCGGACGACACGCAACTCAACTGGCTCACCTCTGCATGGGCAGAGCACGCCCCAGGCTACCGGAGCCATGTACACGAATCGTGCGTGGTTAACTCACTTCCACGCTCTGACGGGCGACCTCGAGGAGCTCGCCGGAGGCCACCAGGCGGTGGGCTTCGTCGATTTCGGGGGCGAGGAAGCGGTCTGGCCCGGGGCCAGGAATGGTCTGGCGCATTCGTTCGATGACGTCGGCCACCAGCTTCGAGGGCTCCAAACCGCGCATTTGGATGGCTTTGGCGGCGGTCAGGATCTCGATACCAATGACTGCTCCCATACCGTCGATGGCGCGGCGCAGTTTGCGGGCAGCCGACCATCCCATCGAGACGTGGTCTTCCTGCATGGCTGAGGTTGGAATGGAGTCCACTGAGGCCGGTACGGCCAGTCGCTTCATGTCCGAGACGATGCCGGCCTGAGTGTACTGAGCGATCATATGCCCGGAGTCGACGCCGGGATCGTCGGCCAGGAAGGGATGTAGGTCACGGTTGCGGGCCGGGTCGAGCATGCGGTCGGTGCGGCGCTCACTCATCGACGCGAGGTCGGCTGCAGCAATCGCCAAGAAGTCAAGCACATACGCCACGGGGGCGCCGTGGAAGTTGCCATTGGACTCTACCCTCATGTCGTCGGTGATGACTGGGTTGTCGACAGCCGAGGCCAACTCGACCTTCGCTACCTGCAGGGCATGGGCCATCGTGTCGCGGACGGCGCCGTGGACCTGTGGGGCACAGCGCAAGGAGTAGGCGTCTTGGACTCGCTTGGCGGCACCTTCACGACCGGCCTGGATGAGGTCAGAACCTTCTAGCAAAGCGAGAATGTTGGCGGCCGAGGTGGCCTGGCCTGGATGGGGCCGCAGGGCCTGAAGGTCAGGGGCGAAGACCCGATCAATGCCGCACAGCGCCTGGACGGTCATTGCGGTCGCCAGATCAGCCGTCGGAACGAGAACGTCGAGGTCAGCTAGGGCCATGATGAGCTGGCTGAGCATGCCGTCAGTGCCGTTAATGAGGGCCAGCCCCTCCTTCTCGCGCAGGGACACAGGCTTCAGCCCGGCCTGGGCCAGGCCGGTAGCCGCATCGACTTCGTCACCGTCAGGGGTGAGGACGGTCCCTTCGCCGGTCAGGACGAGGGCACAGTGGGCTAGCGGGGCGAGGTCGCCCGAACAGCCAAGAGACCCATATTCCCCCACGACTGGGACGAGCCCGGAGTTAAGCAGATCGGCGTAGGCAGTGACGACCTTCGGACGTACGCCGGTGTGGCCAGATGCCATCGTCTTGAGGCGCAGGGTCATCATGGCGCGGATGACCTCGCTCTCGACCCGCGGTCCGGTCGACGCGGCGTGAGAACGGATGAGTGAATGCTGCAGAGCCACGCGGTAGTCACGCGGCACCCGGGTCGAGGCCAGCGCACCGAAGCCGGTGGAGATGCCGTAATGAGGGGTGGGGTCGTCGGCCAGGCTCTCGACGAGGTCAGAGGCCCGTTTGACCCGCTCTATCGCGTCCTCTCCCACGGTCACTTGGGCTCCCAGCCGAGCGACTGCGACGACGTCGCGGGGAGTGAGCGGGGCACCGGCGTCAACGGTGGTTGGGTTCATGGTCATCCTTTCTTGGAGCCACGTCGTCGTGGCGATTGTGTCTGTGATGGTCAGGGCCCGTCGTCTCCGATGCAACCAACGTGGCCGATCCGCTGCCGAACGGCGCCGGGCCGAGGGTAAGCGACGATTCTGATGTCAGCCGTCGAGTCGTAGCCTTGGTTGGTCCAGCCTAAGGAACCGGCCCGCTTTGCAAACCCGGTCGATGAGGGGGACACCTGGGCGATACATGAGGTGCAGCCACGACGGGGCGGCCAAGCTCACCAGATCGGCGCGGGCGCCAGGTTTCACCACGCCCACGTCATCGCGGTGAAGTGCCGCGGCACCGCCTGCAGTCGCTGACCAGAGGGCCTGCTCTGGCGTCATACCCATCTCGCGTACCGCGATGGCAAGGCAGAATGGTATCGACGAGGTGAATGCGGTGCCGGGATTACAGTCGGTAGCCAACGCGACCGTCACACCTGCGTCAATGAGGCGACGGGCGTCAGGGTAGGGCTGTTTGGTGCTGAACTCTGCGGCCGGAAGCAGGGTCGCCACAGTTCCGGTGGCCTTGAGAGCGTCAATGTCTTCATCGGACAAGAAGGTGCAGTGATCGACGGCTGCCAGACCCAACTCGCAAGCTTGTGGGATGACCTCGGAGGGGCCTAGCTGGGCTGCATGGAGGCGCAAGCCCAGCCCGGCATCCGTGCCAGCGCGCAGGATCTCGAGAGTCTGGTCGGGGTCGAAGGCGCCGGTCTCGCAGAACACATCAATCCAGCGCACATAGGGGCGCACGGCGTGCAGCATCTCGCCACACACCAGACGGACATACTCATCAGGCTGGCACTCAGGTGCGACGACGTGAGCGCCCAAGAAGGTGACCTCGTCAGTGTGAGAACTGGCCACACGCGCCAGCTTGACCTCCGTCTCGACATCGAGCCCGTACCCCGTCTTGGCCTCAACGGTCGTCGTCCCGCTGCGTGCCATTTCGTCGAGGATCCCGGTCATGACGGCGTCGAGGAACCCCATGGGAGCCTCCCGAGTGCGCCGAACAGTGCGCAAAATCCCGCCAGCCTCGTACCTCTGCCCGTTCATCCGCGCGTCGAACTCATCGCTCCGGTCACCGGCGAAAACCGGGTGGCTGTGAGAGTCGACGAAACCTGGTATGACACAGGCTCCGGCCATATCGGACTGGTGATCGGCCGCCGGAGCCTGTGCTGACGGACCTACCCAAGCGATCCGATCCCCGCAGATCACGACGGCTGCATTGCGGATTTGTCCGAGCTCGTCAGTACCGACAGATGGATCGTTGGTAACAAGCAGACCGATGTTATTGATGACGATGCTCACGAGTCACGGCCTCTCAGTTCGTCTAATACGTGGCGCAGGTCCTCGGCGACTGCGGCATCAAGCCGGTTCCACTCCCCAGCGACGATAGTGGCCGCTACGTCATTGGCTGTTGCCACTAGGGGCCAGCGCGTCGGGTCCACCCCGGCCAGGCGTGCTGATGACGGCTCGACGACGACAATATCGGCGGGGTCCCCGGCGGCCAGCCCAGCGGATCCAGGCCCGGGTGTGGAAGTCTGGCGTGGAAGCGGCTCAGCTGCCGGACGGAGACTCTCAACCCCGTTTCGTGTACCGATTTTCCACAGCGCCTCACAACCAATGACACCGCGCGTCCCAGTGACCAAGCGAGCAGTGGATTCCAGCATCCGCAATTCGGTAAAGGGGTCGGTAATGACGTCCTCGTCAGTCCCAATTGCCATGCGCACCCCGGCATCCTGCAGGTCCTTGACCCGCGCGATGCCGTCACCCAGATCGGCCTCGGTGGTTGGACACAGTGAGACGACGGTATCCGAAGCCGCAATCATGGCGATGTCGCCGCCGGTCAGATGGGTGGCATGGATGATGGTAGTGCGGTCGGAGAGCACCCCAGCTCGGTCCAGCACTGCTGTCGGCGTCAGGCCATGTGCAGCCAAGCATTCGGTGCTCTCGCGGGGCTGCTCGGAGACGTGGATGTGAATGGGTACACGTTCCGGTAGTCCACTTACAGCTGTGGCCATCTCGTCGGGGCTGACGGCCCGCACCGAATGTAGAGCTGCGCCCACCGTCACCAAGGGGGAGTCGGGCAGAGCATCACGCAGCGCGCGCCAACGCTCCAACCACCCCTCGACGCTACCGTCACCAAACCTCTTCTGGTCTACGCCAAGGGACGCTCCCGGTCCGGCGTGCAGGTAGCAGGTGTCGAGGACAGTGATGCGAATCCCGGCTTCAATGGCGGCGTTGACAAGGGCTAATTCCATCGCATGATCGCGATAGGGCGTCCCGTCAGGCTGGTGATGGACGTAGTGGAACTCACCTACGCTGGTGTATCCGGCCGCCACCATCTCAGCAAAGGCAGCTCGCGCCAGTCGGTAGTAGGAGTCTGGGTCGAGACGGTTGGCTAGTCGATACATTTCGGTGCGCCAGGACCAGAAATCTTCGCCCTCCCCGGCCCCGCGCAGCCCGCGGTGGAAAATATGGGAGTGAGTATTGGCGAATCCCGGCACAGCGACCCCATCGAAGGTGTGTCGATGAGGTTCGGCCCCTATCGTCACCGCAGTGATGACGCCGTTCTGGCTTTGGACGCGCACGTTGTGCGCAATCCGCCCCTCTACCAGGGCGCTCGGGAAAAACCATGTGCTCATTTGACGAGCTCCTCTAGCACGGTTTGCAGCGCTTCGGCCCCGGCTTCGCAGTCGGCGTCACTCGCTGATTCTGCGGGGCAGTGAGAAGCCCCGGTGGGATTGCGGACGAAGAGCATCCCGGTAGGCATCGTCGTCGCTAACGTTGCGGCGTCATGGCCAGCCCCGGTGGATAGCTGGGGGATGTCCTCGCCGAGGATCTGTAGCATCCGCGCGCGCAGGTCGAATGCGGTGCGATCGGTCCACGACTCGCGGGTCCAGACAACCTGGCACCCCTGCTTGTCAGCGGCAGTTTCTGAGGCCTGCTGGATGTCCTCGACGACTTTGGTGACGGTCTGTGATTCCTCGGCTCGGCAGTCCAGCCACATCGTCGCGGCCGAGGCAATGACGTTGGTACCACCTGGCTCGACGTTGATCCGCCCGACCGTCGTCACGCAACCCTCGCGTTCTGCTGCCTCCCGGGCTGCCAGTATGGTCTGCGCCATCGGGACGACCGGGTCATGACGATCGGGTATGAGGGTCGTTCCGGCGTGGTTTCCCTGGCCGGTGAACTCGGCACGCCAACGTCCATGTGGTCGTACCGCGGTGGCAATTGCGACCGGGTGTCCCACATCCGCCAGACCTCGCCCTTGCTCAACGTGCAATTCAACAAAGCAGGATGCCTCAAGCAGAACGTCGTCGGGACCCATGAGATCGGGGTTCAAGCCGGCCTCTCGCCACGCGTCCGGCAAGGACTGCCCATCTCGAGCGACGAGCGTGTGGGCCTCAGCTTTGCTGAGCTTGCCCGACGCCAGCCGCGACCCCAAACAGGGCATTCCGAACCGGGCGCCCTCTTCGTCAGCCATGGCGACGACTGCGAAAGGTTTCGCCGGCATGATCCCGGCTTCTTGCATCTTCGCCACAGCCACCAATGACGAGACGACGCCGAGAGGCCCGTCGTAGGCTCCACCGCCGGGCACAGAATCCAGGTGGGACCCCGTCAGGACGGCGTCGGGACCCGGAGTTCCCCACCACGCCCAGATGTTAGCGTTCGCGTCCGTGACGATCGCCAGCCCCAACTCGGTGGCCTTTGCGACGAACCATTCCCGCAGCGCCACCTCCTCGGGACGTAGGCAAAACCGCGAATAAGAGCCGTCCTCGTTGCGTCCAATCGCGGCGATTTCAGCCAGCAGACTGGCAGCAGTCCAGGTCGTCATCACTTCACCAATCCGTCAATAAGGGCGTCATCTACCAGGTAGGGCAGGGTGATTTGGGCGTCGTTGTGCTCGTGGTTGAACTCGGTGGCCGTCTCGATGGAGTGAGCGTTGCGGGCCCAGCCGCGTCGCGCCACCCCGCACATGACATCCCACAGCAGAGAACTGCGAATGACGTTGTCGACCCGCTCAGAGCCGTCCAGGACGAGCCCGAACCCGCCGTTGATGGCGTTACCAATGCCGGTTCCGCCGCCGTTATGTAGGGTCACCAGACTCATGCCGCGGGCGGCATTGCCGGCGAAGCACTGGGTAGCCATATCAGCCATGACGTTAGAGCCGTCCTTGATGTTGGCGGTCTCACGGAAGGGAGAGTCAGTCCCGGAGACATCGTGGTGATCACGTCCCAGCATGACCGGTCCGATCTCGCCATCGCGGACCATCTTGTTGAATCGCAAGGCGATGTCCATACGGCCTTGAGCATCTTGGTAGAGGATGCGCGCCTGGGTGCCCACGACCAGGTTGTTAGCCTCGGCGTCACGGATCCAGATGTAGTTATCGCGATCCTGGCCGCGGCGATTCGGGTCGATGCAATCCATCGCGGCATGGTCGGTGGCAATGAGGTCCTCGCGCTTGCCGGACAGGCACACCCACCGGAACGGCCCGTAGCCGTAGTCGAAGAGTTCCGGGCCCATGATGTCCTCAACGTAGGACGGCCAGATGAACCCGTTGCGGGCGTCCCCGTCCTTGGCGATCTCGGTCACCCCGGACTCAAAGACGGTGGCCATGAAGGCGTTGCCGTAATCGAAGAAATAGGTGCCGCGGTCGGTGAGGGTGCGGATGAGCTCGTAGTGCGTGCGCAAGGATTCGTTGACGCGGCGGGCGTATTCGTCACGATCGCGGGCCAACAGTTCGGTGCGCTGCTCGAAGGTCAGCCCCTGCGGGCAGTAACCGCCGTCATAAGCGGCATGACAGGAGGTCTGGTCCGATAGCAGCGGGATGTTGATGTTGTTGTCGACGGCGTACTTCAACAGATCGACGATGTTGCCGTGGTAGGCGATGGAGATTGGGGTGTGTTCGTCAATGTGTTTTTTGGCTAGCGCGAAAACTTCGTCAAGGTCGTCAGAGACGTGACCCACCCAACCCTGATCCAGTCGGGTCTGGATGCGCGACATGTCGACCTCGGCAATGATCCCGACGGCGTGGGCGATCTCGGCGGCCTTGGGCTGGGCCCCGGACATGCCACCGAGACCTGACGAGACAAAAAGCACCCCGGAGAGATCCCCGTCAGCGGGAATTCCCAGCCGGATTCTTCCGGCGTTGAGAATGGTGTTGAAGGTGCCATGGACGATGCCCTGCGGGCCAATATACATCCAGCCGCCGGCGGTCATCTGTCCATAGTTCGCCACCCCCATCTCCTCACAGATCTCCCAGTCCTTCTGGTTGTCGAAATGGCCGACCATGAGGGAGTTGGTGATGATGACACGCGGGGATTCTGGGCGCGACGGGAAAAGCCCCAGCGGGTGACCGCTCATGACGATCAAGGTGGTGTCCTCGGTGAGCTGGGAGAGGTATTTCTTGATGAGCCGGTACTGCAGCCAATTCTGGCAGACGCTACCGGTCTCGCCATAGGTGACGAGTTCGTAGGGATAGAGGGCGACGTCGAAGTCGAGGTTATTGTCAATCTGCACCTGGAAGGCCTTGCCCTCGGTACAACGACCCTCGTAATCGTCGATTGGGCGTCCCTTGATATGCCCGGCTGGACGCCACCGGTAAGCGTAGATGCGGCCATACGTACGCAATTCCTCGAGGAACTCCGGAACAGCCTTCTCGTGCAACTCCGGGGGTAGATAACGCAGAGCATTGCGCAGCGCGATCTTGGTCTGATCGGGGGTGAGGTGGAATCCACGCGATGGGGCTCGACGGATACCGGGTTCGAAAACCGGGTCAGGGGGGAACTCGGCGTCGAGTTTGATCGTCATAGCTGCGGTAGTGCTGCTGTTGTCGTACATCGTTTGCTTCCCCCAATACATTCTTGGTGTCGTTGTGGCGTGACGATCCTGGCGAGGTCGCACACACAATTGCCATGGGCGAATCGCGTCGGTGTGATCGCCGGAGGTTGTCTCGTCAGGGAGACACCATTGACCGTATCACTACGGGTGGAGATGTCATGCGAACCGACCTGCTTAGACTGGTCAGCCTCAGCCGTTGGCACAACTCCAGACGAGAACACAACATGAGGAGAAGTACCGTGAAACGACGCACTGTCATGGCCGCCGCGGCTGGAGCCTTTGCGGCATCAGCCCTTCCGCTGTCGCGAGCGGCAGCGGATGACACCCGGTCTCAGCTCGCCTCCATGACCTTGGACCAGAAGATCGGTCAAGTGCTATGGACCCATGTCTTCGGTGCCAGCGCTGACGACGCTTCAATGGCGAGGAAGAATCAGCTGGCCTTTGGCGATGACGTCCGCACTCCGGCCCAGGCCGTGCAGAAGTACCACCTTGGCGGGGTGCTGTACTTCAACTGGTCCGGTAACATCTCGACGCCCACGAATCCGGCCGCCGTCGCCCACCTTTCCAACGGCCTGCAAGAGGCGGCGAGGACGTCGTCGACGGCGCCGTTGGCCATCGCTGTCGATCAGGAGGGCGGTATCGTCGCGCGGATTACCTCCCCGGCCACCGAATTTCCAGGGAATATGGCGCTGGGTGCTGTCAATGACCCGAGCGCTGCGCGTGCCCAAGGCGCGGTGCTCGGTCGCGAGCTGGCTGCCCTGGGCATTAACGTGGACTTCGCCCCGGACGTTGACGTCAACACTAACCCAGCCAATCCCGTAATCGGGGTGAGGTCCATGGGGGACGATCCGGTGCGCGTCGGGGTACTCGGCGTCGAGCAGATTCGCGGCATTCAATCCAGAGGGGTTGCGGCCACCGCCAAGCATTTCCCAGGTCATGGTGATACCCAGATCGACTCCCATCTTGGTCTTCCGGTCGTGGAGTACGGTCGCACTACCCTGGAGCGTCACCTGGTGCCCTTCCGCATGGCGATCAGCGCGGAAGTGGACATGATCATGACAGCCCACATCATCGTTAAGACCTTGGACCCGACGATGCCGGCCACCCTGTCGAAGAAAGTGCTTACTGGCCTGCTGCGCGAACAGATGGGGTATCGCGGCATCATCACCACCGACGCCCTGGACATGGAGGGCGCCCAGCTTGCGGTCATGACCGAGGACGAGAAGGGCACGTATACCAGGCTCAAGGCTGCTGCCGACGCCGAGGGCAATGACCCCACGGCGGCCGATGAGGGGCATGCGAGTGCCGAGTTCAACGCCTTTATGAAACCGATCCGGGGGCGTGTTGCGGTGCAGGCTTTCGAAGCCGGATCCGACATTTTGCTGAACCCCCATGACGCTGATGCCGTCGTCACAGCGATGCGGAGGGCTATCGCGGACGGTCGGGTTAGCGAGCGGCGTCTCGACGAATCGGTGCTGCGCATCCTCTCTTGGAAGCGGCGTCGCTGCATTACGGGCAGGCCGGTTGACCTCGCGGCGGCCGATCGTGAGGTACGATCTGGCCGCAAGGTTGCTGACGACATCGCTGCCAGGTCGGTGACGATGCTGGTCAATGACGGCACTCTGCCGCTCAAGCCGTCACGGGTGCTCGTCACCGGAACACGTCGGGGTAATCCGGAGTACCTCGTCGAGCCGTTGCGCTTGGCCGGATTCACCCCGATTCTTGTTCCGTCAACCGGACAGGAACCGACGACAGCCGATGTCGAGAAAGCGGTGACTGTCGGTGTTGATGCCGTCATCGTGGTCACGCACGGGTTGAAACGTGGAGATGCCCAGGACGCCATGGTTAAGGCTCTGGCGCGGACCGGGAATCCGGTCGTGGAGATTATGACAGGGACCCCGTACGACGTGGCGATGACTCATCGCCCGCATGCCGCACTAGCTGTCTACTCCAACCGCAAGGTGAGCATGGTTGCGGCTGTCGCGATGATGGCTGGACGAAACCCGGTGGGGCGACTTCCGGTACGGGTGCCCGACCCGAACGGAGGCACAGCTTTTCCGCGCGGTTTCGGGCTCAGCTACCGCGCGACGCCCGGACCCTATGAGGGCCCGGGCGCGAAGACTGCTTGAGCGGGGGTCACGTCAGATGACGTTGACAAGGTCGCAGACGAAGACCAGCGTCTCACCGCCAGCGATCACACCGGAGATTCCTTGCGGACCGTAAGCAAGGTGGTGGGGGATGACGAGTTTGCGTCGTCCACCGACCTTCATACCTTGGACACCTTCATCCCACCCGGGGATCACCTGGCCAGCCCCTAGTTGGAAGGTCAGCGGCTCACCGCGGTTCCAGGAAGAATCGAACTCACGACCATTGCTTAAGGCCACGCCGACGTAGTGCACTTCGACGAGGTTGCCAGCGGACGCTTCAGGGCCGTCGCCGATGGTGATGTCCTCAACGACGAGGTCGTCGGGGGCGGAATCGGCAGGGTCACTTCGGGCTTGCTCATGACGACAACCCTACGGGATCGACGCGTTTTGGTAATGAGCCTGAGCAGTCATGCTGGACCGCCCAGGCTCCCAGGGTTCAGTCCTCGACGTCGATCAGCCCAGAGTGGTAGGCCTTGACCAGATTTCGCGGGACGCGCAGGACCTTGCCCTCAACGCGGATCTCAACCAACTGTGTTGGCGTGGTCTTCCACTGGGCCCGCCTATGACGCGTGGTCGAACGGGACTTCTTTCGCTTCGGTACTGCCATGGCTTCACCAGCTTGACTTCGTGATTCCGGGGAGTTCGCCGCGGTGGGCCATCTCACGGAAACGGGCACGGGACACACCGGCCTTGCCAACGTAGCCGCGGGGACGCCCGTCGACTTGGTCACGGTTACGTAACCGCACGGGGGATGAATCGCGCGGCAGGCGAGACAGTTTACGCGATGCCTCCATGCGTTCGTCCAATGAGGCAGTTGGGCACTTCATGATGGCCTTGAGTTCGGCGCGCCTTTCGGCGTATTGGGCTACGAGCTTCTCACGTTTCTTCTGGGCGACAATCTTGGACTTTTTGGCCATTAGCGGGCCTCCTTGAACTCAACGTGACGACGCACGATGGGATCGAATTTTTTGAGGACGAGACGATCCGGGGTATTGCGTCGGTTTTTACGGGTGACGTAGGTGTAACCGGTTCCAGCTGTCGACCGTAGCTTGATGATTGGGCGCAGCTGTGTGGTCTTTTTGGCCATTAGATTTTCTCTCCTCGTGTGAGCATCTCGGCGACGACAATATCTACGCCGCGGCGATCGATCTCCTTGATTGCTTTGGGGGTCAGAGTCAGGGTGACTTTTCTACCCAACGAGGGCACCCAGTAGCGCTTCTTTTGGATATTAGGGTTCCAGCGGCGTTTGGTGTGACGTTGGGAGTGCGAGACGTTGTTGCCGAATTCTGGCTTGGTGCCGCGGACCTGACAGCGTCGTGACATGGGTATCTCCTACCATGGGTTGCATATGAGAATCATTATCATATACTGACGACGACGAGATGCGAACTCGTCGTACGCACAGCTGGAGGGACACTGATGAAGCAAGGCATCCACCCCGACTACCACCCGGTGGTCTTCAGAGACATCTCGGCGGACACGGCTTTTCTGACGAGGTCAACGGTCACCAGTTCCACCGAGATCAAGTGGCAGGACGGCAATACTTACCCCGTCATCGACGTCGACATCACCTCGGCCAGCCACCCGTTCTATACAGGCAAGGCCAAGATTGTCGACACCGCCGGACGAGTTGAGAAGTTCAACCGGCGTTACGGCAAGAAATGAGACATCGGGATGGCATACGCGTCTCTCGTTGGATACGACGGGCTGAGGGGGTGATTTATTGACGTGGTGACGACGCAGGAAGACCTGGACTCGATTGACAATGAAGAGTGTGCCGTTGTCGATCGGCATGCCGACTGATCCCTGGCATCGTCCAGTCCCTGGATGCAGCACCCGCCACGTGGACTGTGGCGGGTGCTTGTGTTCTCAGTGAGGCGTTGGTACCGATGTCAGCTCTCCTTGCGAGAGACGGGGCTGATGTCGTCCGAGGCCTTCTCGAAGATCTCGGCAAAGTGACACCGGCAAGCATGTTCGCCGTGACCGTCGGCGTGCATCGTCAGGGTGGTCTCCTTTTCCGAGCACAACGGTTGCGCCCGCCAGCACCTGGTGTGAAAGCGACACCCGGAGGGCGGATTTGCCGGGGAGGGCACATCGCCATGTAGCAGGATCTGGTGACGCATACCTCGCGCCGAGGGATCGGACACCGGCACCGCCGAGAGCAGGGCCTGGGTATACGGGTGAGTGGAACGTTCGTAGATCTGCTCCTCGTCACCAATCTCCATGATCCTCCCGAGGTACATGACGGCCACACGATCGGAGATGTGGCGCACCACCGACAGGTCGTGGGCGATGAAGATGTACGCCATCCCCAGTTCCCGCTGCAATTTCTGTAGCAGGTTGACGACCTGAGCCTGCACCGAAACATCCAGCGCTGACACCGGCTCATCGCACACCAGCACCTTGGGATTCAGGGCAATGCCGCGGGCGATTCCGATGCGCTGGCGCTGGCCGCCGGAGAACTCGTGCGGGTAGCGGTTGATGTGCTCCGGGTTAAGCCCGACGAGGTCGAGCAACTCTTTGACCCGCTCGGTTCGCTTGCGACGCGGTACAGCGTCAGGATGGATTCGGAACGCTTCACCGACGATGTCCCCCACCGTCATACGCGGATCCAACGAGGTATACGGGTCTTGAAAGACGATCTGAATGTCACGACGCAGTTTGCGCATCGCCGATCCCGTGAGATTCGTCACGTCGCGTCCCTCGAAGGTGATCGTGCCCGACGTCGGCGGCTCGAGGTTTACCAGCAGACGCCCCAGCGTGGACTTGCCGCACCCAGACTCTCCGACGACACCGAGTGTCTCGCCAGGATAGAGGTTGAAACTGACCCCGTCGACAGCCTTGACGTAGCCGACGGTATGGCGCACCACGCCGGATTTGAGCGGGTAATGCTTGGTGAGGTCACGTACCGACAAAATGGGTTTAGCTTTGTCGGCTGTGGTCTTAACGGTCACGACGGAGGACCTCCTCGGTGTGGTGGCAGGCGGCCCAGCGTCCGGGCTCGACTTCGACGAACTGGGGAGCGCCGCCGACGCGGCATTCCTCGGTAGCCCAGCGGCAGCGCGGGTGGAAGGAGCACCCTGATGGCAGGTTCGTTAGGGATGGCGGCAGACCGCCGATGGCGTATAGCTCGTGTCCCTTTTGGTCCAGGCGCGGGATGGAATCCAGCAGACCGACGGTATACGGGTGGGCGGGGTTGTCGTAGAGACGGCGGACGTCAGCGTGCTCGACGAACCGACCGCAGTACATGACCGCGATGTCGTCGGCCACGTCGGCTACCACCCCAAGATCATGGGTGATGAGGATCAACCCCATGCCGGACTCCTCCTGGAGCTCTTTGAGCAGGGTCATGATCTGGGCTTGAACAGTGACGTCGAGGGCCGTCGTCGGCTCGTCGGCGATGAGCACCCACGGGTTGAGTGCGATCGCTATCGCAATCATGATGCGCTGACGCATACCGCCAGAGAACTGGTGTGGGTAGTTGTTGGCACGCTCCTTGGCGGCGGGAATATGAACCCTCTCCATGAGGCGGATCGCCTCGGACATCGAATCAGAGCGGTTCATACCGCGGTGAACACGGAACATTTCGGCGATCTGCCATCCGACCGGGAATACCGGGTTCAGCGACGACAACGCGTCCTGGAAGATCATCGAGATGTGCTCGCCACGGATCTGACGACGTTTCTTTTCCGGCACCGTCAGCAGGTCTACCCCGCAGTACTCAATCCGCCCGCCAGTAATCTGGGCTGGAGGGGATTCGAGGATGCCCATAATTGCCTGTGCAGTCACCGATTTACCCGACCCTGATTCACCGAGAATGGCGAGGGTTTCGCGTTCAGACAAGGTGAAGCTCGTCCCGTTGATGGCCTTGGCTACCCCGTCACGGGTGCGGAACTCCACGTGCAGGTCGTCGACTTTAAGGAGCAGCCCGTCAACCGGTTCCATGTGAAGACGAGCGCGCGTGAGTGTCTTTCGTGCCATGTCGAAACCTCAGTGCTGTTTGGGGTCGAAGGCGTCCTGTGCCGCCTCGCCAAGGAAGATGAACGCCAGCACCGCCAGAGACAGGAATAGTGACGGGAACAGCAGCATGAACGGTGCCGACCGGACGTATCCCAACCCGGAGGCGTCAGAAATCGACACACCCCACGAGATGGCTGGTTCTTGCAGGCCGATGCCCAGATAGCTCAGTGTCGCCTCGATGGCGATGTAAGCACCCAGATTGATGGTGGCCACTACGATTACCGGGGCGACGGCATTGGGCAGGATGTGCGAGCGGATGATTCGCCACGACGACGCCCCGAGCGCGCGAGCTGCCTGTACGTAGTCGTGTGGTAGTACCTGAAGCACCGACGACCTCATAAGTCGTGCGATGGACGGCCAACCGAGGATGATGATCGCCCCCACCACTTTGAGCACCATGACGAGATACGGGGTGCCAGGCTCGTTGGGAAAGGTGTACAAGGTGATGATGCCGCCGAGCAGCAGCGGGATGGCGTAGAAAACGTCGCCGGTTCGGCTCAGCAGGGTGTCGAGCCAGCCGCCGCGGAAGCCCGCAACCAGACCGATGAAGGCACCGAGAATGGTCGTTCCCAAGGTGGCGAGAACGCCGACAAGGATCGACGATCTGGCCCCGTACACCGTCCGGGAGTACACGTCACACCCCTGGATATCGGTACCAAACCAGTGTACCGCCGAAGGGATGTGCCGGGCCGCTGACAGGTTGCAGTCGGTGGGGTCCTTCGAGGTGAAGATAGCCGGGACGGCCGCCATGACCAGAAAGACGACGATAAGAGTCACCGATATCCAGAACAGGGGGTTGCGTTCAAGGGAATCCCAGGCGTCATTCCACACCGAGCGCGGCTTGGAGTTGCCCAGTACATCGTTCTCGCCGGGCGTGGGATCGGCCATGGCCTCAGGACCGCTAGAGCCGAGCGGGGAAAGGTTCGTACGTGATTCAGTCATGGCTAATCCTCGGGTCGAGTACCCCGTACAGCAGGTCGACGAGGAGGTTTGCGAGCAGATATACCAACACGAGGCAGGTCACCGCACCGACCACCGAGACACCGTCGCGTTGGTTGATCGACCGGTAGACGTAATTGCCGATCCCGTTGATGTTGAAGATGCGCTCGGTGACGATGGCACCACCCATAAGGGCACCGAAGTCATACCCGATGAAGGTGATCACGGGGATGAGGGAGTTGCGCAGGGTGTGCACAGTCACGATCCGTGACGGCGACATGCCCTTAGCCTTGGCGGTGCGCACGTAGTCGGCTCGCTGGTTTTCCAGCAGGTTCGACCTTGTCAGGCGGGCCACGTAGGCCACTGACAACGCTCCCAGCACGAGTCCTGGCAGGACGAGTGCTCCCCATGAGCCGTCCCCGGCTGTCACTGGGAACCAGCCCAGCCGCAGACCGAAGACAAGCTGTGCCAGCGAACCGATGACGAAGATCGGGATTGAAATGACGATGAGCGAGGACACCAGGACGAAATAGTCGATGAATTTGCCGCGTCGCACACCCGCCCACGCACCGGCGAGGATGCCAATGACGATCTCAACGAGCAGGGCGATGATCGCCAGCTTGATCGTCACGGGGTAGCGGGCACCGAGCTCTGAGACGACGGTGTTGCCGTAATAGTCGACGCCGAGGTTTCCGTGCAACAGTTTCTCCAAGTACAGGCCGTACTGGACGAGTAGTGGTTTGTCGAGGTTGTATTCGGCCCGGAATGCCGCGACGTAGGAGGGCGGGCAAGGGCGTTCACCGCATCGTCCGGCCGTAGGGTCACCGGGCAAGGCAAAGACCAAACAGAAAATGATGAACGTCGTCCCGATGAGCACCGGAATCATCTGGAGGATGCGTCTGACGATGTATCTGGACATGGTGTTCCTCACGACACCGTCGGTCCGTCGAGACTAATTCGGCAGACCGACGGGTGCGTCATCACGGATGAATCACTTCACGCTGACCGACTGGAAATCAATCGTGCCGAATGGAGTGAGCTTGACATTGGCGACCTTGTTTGACCACGCGAATGGGGTCGAGGTCGTCCACAGCGGGATGTTGGGTGGGTCCTCCACCAGCATCTTCTCGGCCTCCTGGTACAGCTTGTTGGCTTCCCCAGTGTTGGTAGCGGCAGCGGCGTCTGCGAGCTTGGCGTCGAAGGCCTTGTTCGAGTAGTCGTTGTCGTTGCTTGAGGCGCCGGTGGCGTACATCGGGGTCAAGAAGTTCTCGATGGAGGGGTAATCCATCTGCCATCCGGTGCGGAAGAAGCCCTGGAGCTGGCGCTTGGTGATCATGTCGCGCAGGGTCTTGAAGTCCGGGGTGACCTTGAGCTGGCACTTGAGGCCAAGGTCGTTCTTCCAGCCGTTGCAGATCGCCTGAGACCATGCCTTGTGGTCGCCATCACCGTTGACCGCAATGGTCAGGGTGCCCTTGTACCCACCGGACTTCTTGTACAGCTCGACGGCTTTGTCCTTGTCGTACTTGCACATCTGGCCACATTGGTCTTTCTTGTACCCGTCGACGACGGGGGAGACCCAGCCATCAGCGGGGGTTCGGGAGCCAGCGAAAATCTGCTTCGTGATGGTCTCGCGGTCGATGTCCATGCCAAGGGCCTTAACTAGGTCCTTGTTGCTGGCCAGCTGCTTGTCCTTGCCGGAGTAGGTCAGTGTCTGGTTGATGCCCGACTGACGGATGGCCCAGCGGCCAGACAGGTCACTCTTCCACTGGTCGTTGGTGAGCTGGTCGGTCGGGACGAGGTCGTTGATGTCGAGGTTGTTGGCGACCGTGTCGTTGTAGGCCGGACTGGCGTCGTTGTAGATCTTGAAGGTGACCTTGTCGACGTGGCCTTGGTACGCCCCGGCGTAGTTCTCATTCTTGGCGACGGTGATCGCGGTGGCGGTGTTGTCGGTGACCTTGTATGGCCCGGCGCCGATTGGCATCTTCTCCCACTTCTTGTTGGTCGGATCCTTGAGGAAGGCATCCGGCAGTGGGGCGAAGGCGGTGTAGCCCAAACGTACCTTGAGGTTAGAGACCTTTTCGGTGGTTTTGATGGTGAAGGTGTGGTCGTCAACGACTTTGAGGCCGCTCATGGTCTTGACCTTGGGCTTGGTTTTACAAGCTTCGTCACCACACTGTTCGTCGGCGTACCCCTCGATCGGCTCGAAGAAGTAGCCGGACTGCTGGGCATTGGGGCCGTAGGCGGCCCAGTTCCAACCGGCGACGAAATTCTGAGCCTTGACCTTGGTGCCGTCGGAGAACTTGTATCCCGGCTTGATCTTGACGGTGAAGTTCTGGTTGTCCTTGGTCTCGATGGACTGGGCGATGTCCATCTCCGGCTTGGCGGTGTCAGGGTTGTAATGGATAAGGCGGGCTGTGACGGCGTCGAGGACATTTCCGCCGCAGGTCTCGTTGGTGTTGGACGGAATGAGCGGGTTCTGTGGGGTACAGCCGCGAACGGTGATTGATCCGCCGTCTTTGGCCGGGGCGCTGTTATTGCTGCCGCCGGCGGCTGACGATCCGGCAGCCGAGTCATCCTTGGCCGCGACATCCTCGCCGCAGGCTGACAGCGTCATCAAACCTGCGAGGGACAGCGCAATGAGTGGCCTCATGTGACGCATGGTGTCTCCTTCTCACGTCACGTCGGCATCCAACCGACGGTTTCGGGACACCATGCCATCGCGAAGCGTCATTCGTCAGCCGTTTCGTAAGGCTGATACAAGATCGTGACCATATTGAAACATGTGTATAATTATTCGATTGGGTGGACGTCAGTCTCACGATGTGGAGATATCTGGGGTAGTCCACCGCGTCATCGCAGGCTTTAGGGGTTTCGGAACACAGATCGTCGTGCCCTTGGACATACGCAAAGGGACCCACACCTGCAGATGCGAGTCCCTTTCTTCTGAAGTTGTGTGAATCAGGAGATCTCGTCGACCAGAGCCTTAGCGAAGGCGGGTAGATCGTTGGGGTTGCGCGAGGTAAGTAGTACCCAGCCGTTGCCGGGGCAACGGAAAAGTTCCTTGTCTACCCAGGAAGCTCCGGCATTTTCAAGGTCCGGTCGAATGGAGATATAGGAGGTCATCGTCTTGCCTTTGGCAACGTCGGCGTCAATCAGTACCCACGGTCCGTGACAGATAGCCCCGACTGGCTTGCCAGCAGTTGCGAACTCCTTGACCAGGCGGCGTCCGTCCTCGTCAATACGCAAGGTATCCGCATTGACGGTGCCACCGGGGATGACGAGCAAGTCGTAATCGGAAGCCTTGGCGTCGGCAAGCCTGGAATCAGCGTTCACCTTGGACGCCCAATCCTTGTCGCCGGTGACGGTTTGAATGGACTCGCCGCTGTTGGAGGCGACGGTTACCTCGATGCCGGCCTTCTTGAGGGCGTTGAGGGGCTCGACGAGCTCGGCCTCCTCGACTCCGAAGTCGGTGACGGCGATAAGTGCGCGTGCAGCCACGGTGGTTCCTCCTTCAATCGCTTTCAGTGGTGGAACAAGACCAAAGGCTGAAATATTCCGATTTCGGCACAGTGGAGCCTCCCCGGCCACCACACTGTTGCCGCGGCAGGGCCCACAGTGTGAGATCACGGCCAGAATAGGCCCCTTGAGAGGTGATACAAGATCAGGGTGAGTCCCCAAAGCTGACGAAATCTGTCAACTGAAGAATGGATGGTCGGGGTGACAGGATTTGAACCTGCGACCTCTTCGTCCCGAACGAAGCGCGCTACCAAACTGCGCCACACCCCGCGACCACGGTCATCTTTCCCATTGGAATGGCCGACGCATACTTTAACCCAGCTTGGTCGAAAGCGCCAAGCTGGCCCTGTCAGGGTCGGGGAACGAGGGTAAGCAGGGTGGCCTCCGGCCGGCAGAAAGTCCGGTACGGAGCGAAGGGGGAGCATCCCAATCCGGCCGACACGTGCAGCCACCCGGTGTGTCCGCCGCGGCCGTGCTGAGACAGCCCTTTGGCGCGTTCAGTGTCTAAATCACAGTTGGTGATAATGGCTCCGGTGAAGGGCAGGCATACCTGTCCGCCATGAGTGTGACCCGCGAAAACGATGTCCATACCATCGCTAACCATGGCGTCGAGAATCTTGAGATACGGGGCATGGGTGACGCCGATATTGAGGTCCGCCTCGCCGTCAGGTGGGCCAGCCACCTCCTCGTAATGGTCGCGGTCGTGATGGGCGTCGTCAGTACCGCGCAAAGTCAACCGGTGACCGGCCACCTCCAGCGTTTCGGACTTGTCGTTGAGGTCGAGCCATCCCGCAGAGGTGAAAGCCTGACGAAGTTCCTCATGGGGAAGCTCTGGCACTGGTTCGGTGGCTTGCTGAGAGCGTCCCCATAGGAGGTACGAGAACGGGTTCTTGAACTTTGGTACCAGGTAGTCATTGGACCCAAAGACGAATGTCCCAGGCCGCTGTAGCAGCCCCGACATGTCGTCGAGAAGTGGCTGGAGCGAGTCGGCCGAGCAAAAGTTGTCGCCGGTGTTGATGACAAGGTCAGGATTGAGAGCGTCGAGTTGACGAATGAACCGCCGCTTGGTCTCCTGGCGGGCTAGCAGATGTAAGTCTGACATATGCAGTATGCGCAACGGTGAGCTGCCGGGCTTTAATACCGGCACCTCGACGTGACGCACCACAAATCGATGCGCTTCGATTACACCGTAGGCCAGACCTGCAACGCCGACCCCAATAACGCTAGCGACCGCTGTGAAGCCCGTCTTCATGGCGGCTCTCATGTCAGCGAGGTCCCGTCGTTCCGGGCGGGTTCTGTTGACCACCTCCGGTGTTACCCCCGTAATCGCCGCCATTATTACCCTCGGTGCCGCCATTATTACCCGCGGTATTATCGCCGGGTGGGTTGTTCTGCTGGCCACCGGGCTGCTCATTGCCGGGGTTGTTTGGCTGGTTTTGTGGCGGCTGCGGAGGAGCGTAGGTCGGTTTAGGGGCTGGCTTCGGGCCCTTCGATATTTTGAGGGTGACGGCGGCTCCGGCGTGGGCTGACCCCTCGGGATCCGTGCCGAGGTAGGTACCGGGCTCTGAGTCGTCCCATACATGCCACACTTTGGTGCGGAATCCCGCCTTAAGAATGGCAGCTTTGGCCTGGGGATAGGTCATCCCGTCAGTGCTGGGAATCTTGATGAGCTTGCCGTAGCGCACCTCGTCGGTGGGAGCTACGAACTCTGTCTTGGGCTTGCCTTGGAGGGCGCCGGCCATCGCCGCACGGTAGATCTTGCCGGCGTCGCTACCACCAGAACCGTTGAGGTAGACCCCGGTAGAGGTCCGGATGCCCTTGATCGAGCGGGACTTATCGCCACGGAAGTAGGAGTTTCCACCATCGGCAGCGATCATCGCTACACCGGCAGCCTGCGGGGTATACCCGTCGAACCAGGCAGCCTCATGGGCGTCGGTGGTACCTGTCTTGCCGGCCTGCGGATAACCACCTGGAATCCTCGCGGGCATACCCGTGGCGTCCATGACACCTGAAAGCACCGAGTTAACGCCGTCAGCAACCTTCTGCGGCATGACTCGCTTGCAATTGCCGGTCGGGACCTTAAGAGGTGAACCATCGCGATTCTTAACCGACGTGAGAATAATGGGGTCGCACTGAATGCCACGTGAGGCGAAGGACGCATAGGACGAAGCCATGGACAGTGGGGACACATAAGCAGTACCGAGGGTAAACGATGGCACCTTCTGGAAGGTCTTGACGATGTCCTTACCGCTAGAGAGTTTCACGCCACTGTCCTGAGCCATTTTGGTGACCCCGCACATACCGACGTCCTGCTCTAGCTGGACAAAGTAGGTGTTAACCGACCACGCGGCCGCCTCACGCAAGCCGATGTTCCACGAGTGTCCGGTTGAGTTGCGCACCCGGAACGGCCCCGACTTAAAGGTGCCCTTACAGCTGGTGAACTTTTCGCCGGTGAAGTCCATGGGAGAGGATGCGGTGTAATGCTTGCTCATGGGTATGCCCTTGGCAATGGCCGCAGCCGTCGTGAAGGCCTTGAAAGTCGACCCTGCCTGGAAACCAGTGGCTCCGCCCATTGAGGCCGGTGCCATGTAGTTGTAGTAGGTTTGCCCGGGCTTGTCGCCCATGATGGGACGAGACTGTGCCATCGCCATGAGCAAGCCGGTGCCCGGCTGGACGATGGCTGTTCCGGCAAGAACTGGGTCCTTGGGCCCGACGACGTTCGAGACGGCGTTCTGGGCGGCATCCTGAACCTTTGGGTCAATACTCGTCTGGATTGTCAATCCACCACGCTTGACCATCTTGGCCCGCTCCTCGGGGTTCTTGCCCAGACTCGGCATCTGCAACAAGCTGCGATACGCGTAGTCGCAGATGAACGGGTACTTCGATGAGATGCAGCCGTTTTTCGGATAAAAGACCTTCGACTTGTCGAAGACGGTCGCCTCGGCCTTCCGAGCTTGGTCAGCGCTGATGAGGTTAAGTTGGGCCATACGTGCCAGCACGATATTGCGGCGGTTCATGGCTGCCTCTGGGTGGTTTACTGGGTCGTAGGCGACCGGGTTCTGTACCAGGCCAGCTAGCATCGCCGACTGGGCGAGGTCAAGGTTGGCGGCTGTGGTCCCAAAGTAGTGATGAGCTGCAGACTCGACGCCGTAGGCACCGTCACCGAAATAGGCGATATTGAGGTAGCGCTCCAGGATCTGTTTCTTAGAGAGCTTCTTCTCCATAGCCACCGCATAGCGCAACTCTTGTATCTTTCGGGTGATCGTCGGCTCCTGGGCGGCTTGCACGCCCTCCTCATTGCCCGCAGCTACGGCAGCCTCGATACGGATCTGCTTGACGTACTGCTGGGTCAGAGTTGATCCGCCCTGCCGGGCTGATCCGGCGATGTTTGTCGCTAGGGCGCGAGCGGTGCCTTTGAGGTCGATCGCACCATGGGAGAAGAATCGGTTGTCCTCGATAGCGACCTGGGCCGTTTGCATCTGCTTGGAGATCTTTGACAACGGAACGTATTCGCGGTTCTCGTCGTAGAAGGTGGCTAGTACCGATCCATCGGCCATCAGAATGTGGGACTTTTGAGCCTGCGGTGTGCTCATCAATTCGGGAGGTAGGTCCTCCATGCTACTGGCAACCATCTTGGCCGTTCCGCCGGTTAAAGCCGCCAGGGGCACAACGAATCCAGCCATTAGCAGTCCGGTCAGGATACTTACGATTCCGAACATGGCCAGGGGGTAGAGCTTGCCGTGCCTGTCTGAGCGCATGTACCCAAGAATACGTGAGGCTTCAGACATACCCGAGTTACCTGGGTCAGCGGCAAGTCTTTCCTGGGTTTACTCCCTGTTCCTACTATCGTGGCAATCGCGCCTGACAGCCTTTGCGTCACGGCGTCACGCAATAGACTGCGGCGCTCCCGTGTACGGCGGGGTCGCCGTACTGTCGCCGGTTAGACTTTGGTGTCCGAACCTGGCAGGAGGGTTGATGACGCGAGTCGTCCAGAAGTTCGGCGGGTCCTCAGTGGCCGATGCCGCATCGATTAAGCGCGTGGCGCGCCGTATTGCCGCCACAAAGCAGGCGGGCAATGACATTGTCGTCGTCATCTCGGCTATGGGTGACACCACTGACGACCTGATGGACCTCGCCTTGGAGGTTTCCCCACAGCCCGCTCCCCGGGAACTCGACATGCTCCTGACGACGGGTGAGCGGCAGTCCGCTGCCCTGCTCGCGATGGCTCTGTCTGACGTGGGTATCCCGGCACGCTCGTACACCGGTTCTCAGGCTGGAGTTATTACGACCGCGGCCCACGGCAATGCCCGCATTATTGACATTACCCCCGGGCGAATTGAGAAGTCTTTGGAGGCCGGAGACCTCGTCATTGTCGCGGGATTCCAGGGGGTTTCCCAAACAACTAAGGACGTCACCACCCTAGGGCGGGGGGCGTCTGACACCACTGCGGTCGCCCTGGCCAGCTCCCTGGGCGCTGATTTTTGTGAGATCTACTCTGACGTCGACGGTGTCTTTACTGCTGATCCACGGATCGTCAAGGGTGCCCGACGCATTCCTGAGATCTCCTACGAGGAGATGCTCGAAATGGCCGCTTGCGGTGCCAAAATCCTCCATCTGCGTTGCGTCGAATACGCCCGCCGTGAGGACGTGCCAGTGCACGTACGTTCCTCGTTCTCTGACAAACCCGGCACCTGGGTCAAGGACCCTACCGACATCACGAAGGGATCTGACATGGAAGAGGCCATCATCTCCGGGGTGGCCCATGACCGCTCGGAGGCCAAGATCACCATCGCCGGTCTTCCTGACGCGGTGGGTCGAGCTGCCCAGATCTTCGAGATCATCGCTCACGCTGACATCAATATCGACATGATTGTGCAGAATGCCTCGCGGGTTATGAATGGGCGTACGGACCTCTCCTTTACCTTGCCGATGAATGACGGACCCACGGCAGTCCGCGCCCTGACCGCCGTCAAGGACGAGTTGGGCTACGAGCAGATCCTGTACAACGACCAGATTGGCAAGGTATCGGTGGTCGGCGTGGGCATGAGGACTCACCCCGGGGTCACCTCGACGTTCTTCCGTGCTTTGGCCGACTGCGGCATTAACTTGCAGATGATCTCGACTTCCGAGATTCGCATCTCGGTGGTTGTGGATGCCGATCAGGTTGACGAGGCCGTTCGCGTTGCTCATACCGCCTTCGGGCTCGATGCTGAAGGCGAGGCCGTCGTCTACGCCGGGACCGGCCGTTAAGGCGACCATGCCTGAATCCCATGATGACGACGTTTATGACCTTCTCCGTCTTCCGGAGGCTGCCCCGCCAGTAGACGTTTATGACAGCCTCGACATTGACGCCGTCACTTTCGGTGCCGATGTTTCTCGCCGTAGCCTGAGGCGGTTTGGCGCCGACGAGGACTTCGATCGCACCCGGGTTATCTCCGGGGTCATCACCTCCCCAGCAACGTCGGCTGCCCCCGAGGCTCCTGCTGAGGGGTCGTTGCGTCGCGCCAGCATCGTCATGGCTGCCGGCACGATGGTGTCGAGGATTCTGGGATTCGTCCGCACATACTTGCTCACCGTCATTGCGGCTGGTACTTCATTAACCCTCGACGCTTTCCAGGCCGCTAACACCCTGCCAAATGTTGTGTTCATCCTGCTCAGTGCGGGAGTACTCAATGCCATCCTTATTCCGCAGATCACCAGGGCCATGAAGCAGCCAGACGGTGGTCAAGAGTTCGTCGATCGATTGCTGACGGTGTCGTTCGCGTCAGTGCTCGTCGTTACCACTGTGGCGACGTTGGCCTCGCCATGGCTCTTGGATCTCTATTTCTCATCGAGTGGGGCGACTCGTCACCTCACCATTTTCTTCGGGTTTATATGCATGCCGCAGATCTTCTTCTACGGTCTCTACGCGATCCTCGGCCAGGTACTTAACGCACGCAACCAATTTGCTGCTTTCATGTGGAGTCCGGTGCTGGCGAACGTCATTCAGATTGCCGGACTGGTGTGGTTCCTGGTGCAATTCGGAGCCCATCCTGACCCCGCTACCTGGACCCCTGAGATGGTGTGGGTATTGGCCGGAACGACGACCTTGGGCATCATCATCCAGGGCTTGTTCCTCATCATCCCGTTGCATCGCGGCGGGTTCCGGTGGCGTCCTCGCTGGGGAATCCGCGGCTACGGTCTGGGAGCTGCCGCGCGTATCACGGTGTGGACCTTCACCGCACTGGTCATCGCTCAGTTCGCCGGCATCATCATGAAGAAGATGCTGTCCCACGTACGCCTGGTGCACCCGGAGGTGTCGTCGTCGATTAGTGCCTACGACAACGCCTTCCTGATCTTTATGCTGCCGCAGAGCTTCATCACGACGTCAATTCTTACTGCACTCTTCCCACGAATGAGCCGGGCTAATGCCGACGGCAGCAATTCCGCCATGAAAAAGCTGCTGCGTCAGGGATTGGAAATGCCAGCCCTAGCGATCATCCCATGTTCGCTGGCGATGGTCGTGCTGGCCCGCCCCGGCGTGCAGACAGTGTTCTCGCTGGAACCTGGTCAGGTCGGGTCGTTGGCACGAGCCGTGGCGGTCATGGGGGTGGGCCTGCTGCCCTTCGGTATCGCTACCCTGCAGCAGCGCTACTGCTTCGCCCGCGAGGACGGCAAGCTCAACCTCATCATGCAGGCGGTTACTACGGGCGTCCAGCTCATCATCTTGGTGACGATGTTCGTCTTTCCGCCTCAGCATGCCCTTGTCGTCGTGGCGGCTGCTCAGACCATTGCCAACCTTGTTGGAGCGGTGGCGTGGCTGGTGGTGGCTTCTCGCCAGCTCGGCGGTATTGGCATGGGAGAGGTTAACCGACTGTGGACCAAGCTCGCTGTGGCCTCGATCGTTGCTGCGGTTCCGACATACCTCGTCGCTCATGGGATCGACGCTGCGGGTCATGGCGCGTGGGTCGGTCACGCTGGCGGTACCTTGATCGGCGGGGTGCTGTTCGTTGCCCTATTCCTCGTCCTGGCGAAGATATTGCGCATTGTCGAGGTCTTGGACTTGCTGAATCCTATGTTGCGTAAGGTGATGCGCCGGAGCTAAGGCAGGGCTGACGATCTGTGACCGATAGATCGTGTCAGTTGTGACAGCCGAAGCCATTCTGGTTGACGGCAGTACCACGGCAGTAAACTTTGCCGGTTTCGAGGCCACCAGTATTGACGGTCAACTCAGAGACGGTGACGAGTGTCATGCCCTTGTGACGGAGCGCTTCGATTATCCCGCTGGTCGCGTCGGCTGTTGACGAATAGGTGTCGTGCAGCACGATGATCGGCTGGGTGTAGGTCGTGGCGTACTCGGTCACCGTCTTGGTGATCTTGCCGGCGTTACGGTTCTGCCAGTCATTGGAATCGGCGGTCCAGTTGACCATGGCCAGATTCTGTTTGGCCATCGCGGCATCGATCTGCTCGTTGTGCGCACCATACGGCAGACGGAAGAGCATCGTCGGTCGTCCAGTGAGCTTACTTAGGGCATTGACGGCATCGGTGATCTCAGCTGTGCGGCCCCGAGGCCCGAGTGTCGTCAGAGTTCGGTTGCTGGCCGAGTGACTGCCAACCTCGAAACCGGAGCCGGCCAGCAAGGTGGAGGTGTCTGGGTGGTTGTCAACGTTGGTCCCGAGCAGGAAGAAGGTGGCGGCGGCTTTCGCGTGAGTGAAACCATCAATGACCTTCGCAGTAGTATCAGCGGGTCCGTCGTCATAGGTCAGGGCCACACAGTTTTCGACGATGCAGTCGACACCAATTGCCGTTGAGGGGTGGGTCGGTGTGCTGCTCGTTTTGGTGGCCGGGTCGCCCGGGAGGGGCCTGGTGTTCGGAGAATCTGCTGGTTTCGGGCTCGTCTTGAGTTTGGTAAACCATGTCGCATCCGTTGACGGGGTACCGGTGAACGACGTCGGGTGTAGTGAGGCGCCGAGGGCCTTCTGGCCGAGCCCACTGAGCGTCGGAGAGACGGCCTTGGAATCGATGAGAACAGTACGTTGAACGCTATCGATAGCTCCCGCCGGGAACTTCACAAGCAGGTCCCCCTTGGAGTCAAATGACAGTGCAGGTCCGGTGCCATAGGGGGCTTGCGGTTGCTGGAGGGCCGCCTCAGCCTTCTTGCCGTTGAGGCCATCGGCATGGGCAGATTTAACAACTTCCTGGCTGAACTTTGGCCAACCGGGCCACGAGATGAGGGCGCTCGCTGACAGGGTTTGTTTCATTGTGGCGTCGTACCACAACGTCGTTGTGGACTGAGAGGTTGTTTTGCCCTTCGTCACTTCAGCCTGCAACTCGACCCCAAGTAGGTCAGTTGTCGAGGAGATGAAATGGCCGGTCATAGTGACCTTCGTAGCCGAATCCCATGCAGCGCCGCGTAGGGTGCGCTCACGGACGACCTCGATGGCCTGGCTGAGATTACGGGCGGTGGTGATAGTTGGGACCTTGATGGAAATGTCTGACGGCTTGCGGAAGGACGTTGATGTCATCGACGCCCCTGAGACATGGTCGCTGGCCACGGAGGTGGATTTCATGGTTGACCGGATGTCTGAGGGCGAGGCGTTGGGGTCCCCGTCGTCGTGAGAGCAGGCTCCAAGTGAGAGCAGGGCAACCAAGGCGATGGCCAGGGCTCGAATCGAGCGACGCGGGGAGGCACTCACGATTTATAGATTAAGGCTCTGCTCAAGTAGGGAAGAATCACAACGCCGAGCGTCGCCGATATTCTGGGAGAGTTCTTCGAATTCTCAGATGACTGGCGATATTGGGGCACACTCTGTCACTGGTTCGTGCCAGTTGTGGTCATCAGTGCAGGTTGGCTATGAGGAAAAGATGAGAGCACCAATGAGGATTGCTGAGACGAAGCAGCAGCACGTTGCCAGCGGGACGAACCGTTTAAGGAACCCAGCACCAAAGGCCCCGCCCTCCATAGCCATCAGCTTGACGTCAACGATCGGTCCGATCGCCAGGAAGGCCAGCTGGGCGGTGGGGGAGAAACTCGTCAGAGAAACAGCCATGAAGGCGTCGGCTTCTGAGCACAGGGCGACGATGACGGCTAGCAGGCTCAATACTGCTGCCTCCACTACAACGTTGATCGTCAAAGCCTGCATCCAGGCGATCGGAACACAGACCTTGACGGTGGCAGCGATCGCCGCACCAATGACGAGGAAGCCGCAGGATTGGATGAAATCGTGAGTTAGCTCGCTGCGGAAGGTCTCGGCCATTGCGGACATGGTGCGCGGTTGGTGGTCATGTAGTCCGCAGGCCTCCTCGCAGGCAGATCCCGGGGAGCCGTCATCAACCCCGCGGAGAGGACGCCCTAGCCAGATCCACCCCAAACCAATGAGGACGGCGGCCAACAATCCGGCGATGAACCGCGCTACAGCCATCCGAGGATTGACGGTGTAGGCAACCGCGGTGGCTGCTATGACGACCGGATTGATGGCCGGGGAAGCCACCATAAAGGTGAGGGCTGCGGCTGTCGGTACGCCTGCCCTGACCAAGGACTTGGTGGTGGGCACCGAGGCGCACTCGCAGGCGGGAAGGGCGATGCCGGCAAGCCCCGCGACCACTACGGCCAAGGCAGTTTGACGTGGCAGGAAACGGGCCAGAGCTTGCGGTTTGAGGAAGGCTGTTAGGGTCGATGAGATGATCGTTCCCAAGAGCAGGAAGGGTACGGCCTGTAGCCAGATACCGATGAAGATCACGAGCCAGGCATTTACCTGGGGAGGCAGCTCGCTCATATATACGGGTTCTCCGGTACCGGGATCTGGTCGATGCGTTCCACCCTGAAGCGAGTGTCGCCGTTGGGGGAACTAGGCAGGTACGTGCCGGTGACGCGGATCCACGAACCGCCGGTGGGACGAGACGAGGCTCCCACCATCGTCGTCATGAACGGCAGTGCGTCGGCCACGCAGCACCACATTTTGAGTCGGGCCAGCACCCAGGCATGAGCTGGGTCTTCTGGGGCGGCACTGACGAAGCCGATCATCGTCAATTTTCTGCCTTTAAGCGTGGCGATACCGCGGGGATCATCAGCCCGTTGCACGTAGTCGTAGATGGTGAGTTCAGCCGGATTGCCTTTGAGAGCGGGCCATTGGGCCGGTGGTGGACCCATAGGGCCGTTGCGGTCAGACCCGATGTTGTCGCCGCCGTTGTCGTATCCGCCGACGGTTTTTCCGGTCTTGGGGTCGATAGCTACCGGGGATATCGACGTAGGAGCCGCCGGTAAACCGTTATTCCACGAGCTCGAGTGAGCCGGAGATGACGAGGTGCCCCGCACTGCGGGACGGTAACTCGCCGCTCCGAGCAGGGTTAGTGGCTCTAGCGGGACGAATAATCCCAGGGCGACAGGGGCAACGATAAGTAGTCCGATCCGAGCACGATGATGCCCTGTGGTATTCGGGTGACGAACCGCGTGGGCCAGGGTCCACAAGCCCATGACCGTCAGGACCGGACACGCAACCCACAGCAGGGTCGTGATGATGGTGCCGACGAACAGGTGAACGCGGCCACTGAGCAGCAGGTAGAACCCCAGCGCAGCACAGGCCAGCAGAGTGAGACCTTCTACAGCCGTGCGCCCCCCCGGTCGGATCCTCATCCTTTGCAGTTATAGCCGCTTTGTGGCTTGACCGTTCCATTGCAGTAAGCGTGACCGGCCTGGTAACCCCCGGTGTTGAGGGACAGTTCACTGACGCTGACGATGGTCTTGCCCTTTGCTTCAAGATCCTTATAGATCTGCGGGGCGGCGTCGATTGATGCCTTCTGGATGTCGTGTTCAAGGACGATAGGTGCGGTGTACGGCAGCGCGGTCATGACGTTCTTATACGTCATCTCAGGGTTGCGGTTCTTCCAGTCTTCGCTGTCAATCTGCCACTGAATGATTGCCATGCCATTGTCCTTGGCGACCTTGTCAACAGTGTCGTTGTGAGCGCCATAGGGTGGGCGGAACAACAGCGGAGTGGCCCCGGTGAACTGCTTAATGAGCTGCGAGTTGTGCTCCAGTTCACGACGGATGCGATCCGGGGTCTTCGCCGGAAGATTCGGGTGGGTGACTGTGTGGTTGCCGATCTCCATGCCGGCGGCAGCCACCTTCTGGGCCGTATTTGGGAAGGCCATGATGCTGTTGCCCATCTCGAAGAAGGTGATAGACAACTTGAACTTCTTGATGGTGTTGAGAAGTTCTGGGGTCATGGCGCTGGGGCCATCGTCATAGGTGACTGCGACGCAGTGCAGTACCCGACAGTCCGGGCCGACGGCTGTTGGTGGGCGACCACTCGTGTCCGTGGCTTTGAGGGACTCATCTACGGGCTGGGAGGTAGTTCCAGTGAACGTGCCGGGATTTGTTGAGGCTTTCTGAGCCTGGGTGCCGAAGTTGCTGAGCATTCCCTTCGTTTTGTCGCTGGGAACGACGAGGGTGACGGCCTTATCGGTGACGACTCCCGAGGCAAAGCTGGCCAAGAGGTCACCGTTGTGGCTAAAACCGAGGGCGGGGCCGCTGCCATACGGGGCCGATTTCGCCTTGACGGCCGCGGCAATTTTTCCGCCGTCGAGGGACTGATCCTTGCCAGCATCCTGCAGCGCTGTCGTCAGGTCAGCCCATTTGTCGGGCTTGACGAGGGCGGGAGAGGAGTATGACTGCTGGGCTGCGGTCGAGTACCAGATGGTGGCCGGAATCGTCTGCTTCTTACCGGCGATAGTGGTCTGGTTGGTCACCAGCACGCCCAATGCGGCGTCATTGGAGGCAATGATCTGGGAGGTGACGTTGACGTCAGAAGCGTTTTGCTGCCAGGAATCGCGCAGCATGCGCCCTTTGACGACCTCTACTGCGGTGCTGAGGTTCCGCGCCTTTGCGAAGCGCGGGAAGATGGCCTTGACCTTCTCGGGGGCGGCATTGAAGGTGATGTCCGTTGCCCCGGCCTGAGCGGCTGGAATCTTCGCCAAGGTGGCGTTTGATACGCCAGCAGTGGAGGAACTGCCGGACTGGCTGGGGTTCTTCACATCGCTATGGGAGGAGCAGGCGCTGAGCGCTAGGCAGGTCGTGAGTGCGACGGCTGTGACCCGCAGAGGAAGGTTAGGTTTCGGCAACATGGAGGAGACCTTACCTCGTATGTGTGGCTCACCGAAGCAATGACGAGCGGGTCGTGGTGACGATGCTCAAGCCGCGCTGTAATGCCACGTGATGGTGATTTATCACTTACCTAGTGATCGTATAACGGCACCGGCTGAGCCCAGGGAATACCTGGGCTCAGCCGCTATGAGGACATCATTGAGTAGTGCTCACTTGTTGTGAGCGTTAATCCAGTTGATGATCGTATCGTCGACCTGATCTTTGACGGGCTCGTTGATGGTCTCGTGCATCAGGCCTTCCCACTCGATGATCTTCTTGTCCTTAGAGCCAATGGCGTTGTACCAGTTGACGTCGAAGTACGAGGGGACGATGCCGTCGTTGGCGCCGTGCATGATAAGGGTCGGCTCGCTAAAGGATGGAGCGTTAAAGGTGTTGTACACCTGTGCGACGCCCATCTGCTTGACCATGCCGAGGCTCATGTACTTGTTGTTGAGGGGATCCTTCTTGTAGTCCTCGATGACGGCCGGGTCGGTGCAAACGCCGTTCGCCAGCGGGTTCTTGAACTGGATGAAGGCCTCGGCGGCGGTCGAGGGCAGGTGGATGGCCTTGGGATGGCGCACCGCTTGGGTCAGCAGGATGCCGTTAAAGCTGGTGAGCTTATCCATCGGCAGGAGTTGGCTGATCGTGGGTGCGGCGTTCTTCTCGGCGTCGGTGAGGTCGTGTGCGGTGACCTTCTCCGGCCCTTCGGTGTCGCGGCCCCATGGGTTGACGGCAATGCCACCACCGTTGCTCACGATGCCGGCAACGGTTCCCGGGTACTTAGCGCCGTAGGATTGGACGGCGAAACTACCCATGGAGTGCCCGAAGAGGAACACCTTTTTGCCGGCGTTTTCCTGGTGGGCGATTTGCACGAACTGGTGCACGTCGTTGACGAGGTTGCTCCAATCGTCGATGTGGCCACGTGGGATGGCGTTGTCGACGTATGGGCGCGCGCTACGACCATGCCCGCGGTGATCGAAGCGGTAGGTTGAGTAGCCGGCGTCGTTGAGACGCTTAGCCAGGTAGTCATAGCGGCCGGAGTGTTCAGCTGCGCCGTGGACGATGACGACGGCACCCTTAGCGTTGGGGACGATGTTCTTGCGGAAGAAGAGCTTGGTGCCCTACTGATCAGTGCTGGTGGTGTACCCGGTGATGAGTTTCGACTGGACGGTGGCAGTGGCCGGGGCTGGAGCTTTGTCAGCAGCCACAGCCGGAACTGTCGCTATAGAGGCTCCGGTAATAGCCATAGTGCCCGCAATGGCCAGTGCGCTCAGCTTCTTGGTGAAGGTCATGTCCCACGCTCCTTTGCATGTGATGTTTGTGCCTTAATGGCCGTAGCCTTGACACTAGATGAATGGAGGCTCATCTGATGGCTTGGGGACGTGTACGCATACGAACTTGGTTAGACGTGCATGTCAGTCAGTGTCATGTGCACATAAGTGCTGCACCTACGCATGTGAAGCGGGGACGTGACAAAGGGCTGCGGGAAAACCCGCAGCCCCATTCATGTCGGGCAACATGAGTCACATGGTCGCTCGGTTTATGGCGTTACCGTGAGAGTTAGCGATACTCAGCGGACCTGGCTGGCCGGAAGCCAAGCGGCGGACTGGAGGTCGCCGAGATGGCCGACATGCTGGATCTTCGGGGGCTGCCCCGGGATGTTAATGACGAAGCAAGCCTTGGCGGCCTTAAGGTTGTTGACGATGTCCTGAGCGAGCTGCTTGAGATCGCCGAGGGCGGTGGTGTCGCCGAAAGCCTTGAGAGCATTGTCGGTAATGATCTTGACGATCTTGGTCACGAGGGCACCCGGTTTGGCCAGCAGGCTCGGGTCCTTGAGAACGGTATCGATGATCTCCTTGGCGGAATCAACGGCCACAGCCTTGGACTTGGCGGTGCCGTCCTTGACGAGGATCTTGGCGATCTTGAGCTCGATCTGGTGACGCTCCTGGGCATTTTTCTTGAGGCAGTCGAAATCGATGTGGATCGGCAGCTTCGAGACGTTGATGCCCGGCTTGGCAGGAGCAGAGGGGGCAGGGGTGGGGGCAGGGGCCGGAGTGGCAGCGTGGGCCGGCACAGCCATGAGGGCGGTACCAGTTGCGAGGGCAGCTGCTGCTCCAGCGGCGACGAGGCGGTTCTTGATCATGGTGTGTCCTCTCTTGTCCATGAGTCGGCACCCGATGAGGTGCTCGCGCCGGCTTTGTCCGGCGGACACCACATAAAGTAGGAATAAGGGTTCTCTCAGGTCCACTTCGTAGCGAGGTTGGTGCACTTTCGTCTGTTAACGGAAGCCGAACGGCCACCATGGTGGGCAAAAAAGCCGATTAAAACGCCTCGAGAGCCCCCTCAGCTGACGAATGCGGGAGCGAGTGCACTACACGTGTGATGAAATACAAGCGTAATAAAACCTCGAACCGGACTTCGATCCGAGGCTTCTTATTCGTTGTGCGCGAGAGAGGAGTTGAACCTCCACGTCCCAAGGGACACTGGCACCTGAAGCCAGCGCGTCTGCCATTCCGCCACTCGCGCATCGGGCTCACCTGGCAAACCCAACCCAAAGATGGTAGCACGAAGATGGCATGGAAGTGAAATTGAGGGAGCTTCTCTGTTGCGCGACGCGGGGGCAGTTCATGCCATTCGAAAAATGGCTACCGAGTAGCCTTTCCCTGTGCTGTCTTTCCTCGCTGCGGCTTTCGCCCTCGGTATCGCCGGATTCGATCCGTTGGGGTCCCTGGTGCTGTTGGCAGCACTCGGGCTCGGGGTCAGGCGGCGCGGGGTCGTGACTCTCCTCGTCACCTCGGTAGGGACCTCCGCTGGTTTTGGGATTGCCGGGGTGCTTGGTCTGGGAGCGCTGCTTACTCGGTTGGGCGTCCATGGGTTCCACGTCCCCCACGTGGTGTGGGTGTGCCTCGTGACCGTCCTTGGTGTGGTGTTTGTTGCCTGGGCGGCGTGGCGATCGCGTCCGGGTGCGCCGACGAAGGATTTCGGGGGGGATACTTCTGCAGCGCCACGCTCGACGGCGCCTCGAGCTCTGGCTGTCAGCGGTCTTCTCGTAGGACTGTCGTCCCTCATCGACCCAGCGTTCTGGGCGATGCTGGTACACGCTGCTCATCTTCCGCATCAGAGCTGGGCTGTCGTCGAATCGCTAATTTGGGTCGCCTGTAGCCATAGTCTGCTGATTGTCCTGGTGATCGCGTATCTCATTGGCGGACCAGATCGTGTCGCCAGCATGGTGACGGGTATTCGAGAAAGTCACGCGGTGGCAGTCCGCCGCGGTATCTCAGCTCTTCTGGCAGCCTTCGGTATTCTTCTGCTGGCCGATGTCATTGGCGTTGTGGCCACGGGGCAGTGGTTCTTCGAGATTTAACCCGTTTAGTGCCAACGGCGGCGACGCTGACGACGTCGACCGGCACGTCCCAAGAGCCAGCCCGCCCCTAGCCCAGCAACACCTGCACCCACAGCCACGCCGATCTGAAGCGGTCCCCAGTCGCGAGTCGTCACCGCCACCGTCGACCCGTGAGGCAGGGGAGTCCCCTTTGCCTCGGCGGCACCGATGGCGTTAATACGCTGAGCAATGCGGTCCAACGCCCCTTCCATGACTGTGCGGGTGTAGCCCATGTGAATCGGACGGCCTTGATTGAGTTCGTCCTGCCAAGTCGACTGCAAGGTGAGGATGCGTGTGAGGGCCGGTGCGGTATCGCAGACCGGATCACCCTTCATGCACACCGAATACGTTTCCGGGTATGCCTCCGCTGGAATTGCAGCTCCGGCCTTCGACATGTCGGCATCGAGGGCTTTCTGGTTGATGGAGTTTTGGCTCAGACTAAGCGTGGCTTCGATGATGGCCCGCATCTGGGCGTCACGATTAGCGCCCGGGGTGGCATTCGCGCGCTCACGTAGGTAGTAGAGGATGGCGGCCATACCAATTGCTGACTGGTCGGCGTCTCCACTGACCTCCTGGACGTTCTGGCCGGGGTAATGGTCGGGGTTTCCGACCAGGATGGCACCTGCTAGACGCTGTGGGGTGTCGGTCTGAGCAAGGGCCTGCGTGATGGCTTGTGACCCCTGGGAAAAACCAGCGAGAACCACCCATTCCTTAGGGCACTGCTTTTTCTCGGTATTAAGCAAGGCGATGAGTTTTTTGGCTCCCAGAGCTGCTGAATCGAAATATTCGGTTGATGGCATCGTGGAGTCGAAGAGCAGAGAGCTCATCGGGGTGTTCTGCAAGGTGTGGGGGTCAGCGGCCGGGTAGTTCAGGTACACCTGACGAACGGTCCCCTTGCCTCGCCACTTTTGCGCTAGGGCGTCACGGATTGACGTAATCGTGTCGCCGTACGGCGGGGTCTCCCCCGACCCTCGCACGCCTACAAACATGACCGAAGCACAGTCCATTCTCGCGGCCATGTCGGAGGACACCGGGGTCGAATCCCAGCCCATACCCGCTCCCGGGCCCCCGTCAACCGATGGCCGTGAGGTCGGGGTCTCACTGACGTACGCGGTACTGGTGGTCGTCGGAGTAGGGCTTGGCGGTGCGGCGCTGGCAGAAAGGGGCACCGAAACCAGGCCGAAAAGGACAAGGACGATGAGAAGTGCCTGCCGAACCTTCACGATGTCAGTCAAGCAGGTGCCGCGGACACCCGCGACACCTGCCTCATCGGTACAGGATGGCTCAGGACTGCTGGAAGGTTCCGGTGATTGACGCCGAGTCCAACTCGGTGGTGTGGATGGCGAAGCGCACTTGGACGTTTGCCGCCTCGTCGGGAATGTCGAGGTGTTCAGTCGGCATGGCATGGACAGTGTGGATGTAACGGTGAGCGGGGCCGGGAGGCGGACAGGCGCCGGAATAGCCCTCCTCCTGGTAATCGTTGGTCCACTCCCGTACCCCAGCGGGCAGCGGGCCGCCCTCGCCAAGAGAGGTGACGTCGGCCGGGATATCGGCGAGAATCCAGTGCCAGAAACCTGATCCGGTGGGGGCGTCAGGGTCGTAGATGGTGATGGCGTACGACTTGGTGCCCTCTGGGCCGGGTGTCCAACTGAGCTGGGGGCTGATGTTCTTGCCGCCCGCGTCGGCGTGGGCGTAGGCCAGTTCGATTGGCTGACCCTCGGTGATGGATGTGCTGGTGATCTTCATGGGAGTGTCCTTTCCCTGAGCGTGTGTCCATCATGCCAGCCGCCGCTACAAGGATGGAAAACCGGTTTGTAAGGCCAGACTCTGCGCTGTTTCGTGGCAACTCGGGGGGTCGCGTGCAGGTGTGCCACCAATGCGTATACCCTTTATCTTGTGCTGGTTCCCATCGTCAGGCACCAGATGTAGGGGATAACCCTTCGTGTGGCGGTGATGGGAGGCAAGAGGGAATCCGGTGGGAAACCGGAACTGCCCCGCAGCGGTAACAGGGAACGACGGCGACATCACGCACTGGCCAGCTGGCTGGGAAGCGTCGCTCGGTAGGAACCCGTCTAACGACGGAGGGCCCTGAAGTCCGAATACCTGCCAGTACCCGGGTCAACGACCCGGTACGACAACGGGCGCGCGGGACGACCCGGGGCTATCCATGCTCCACCTGTGCGCTGCTTCGAGGAGTGAGCATGTCGACGATCGTTCAACCAGACGACCAGACCATTAGTCAGCAACGCGCAGTACCGACGTCCATTCGCAAACGTGACGGCAGGGTGATCCGCTTCGACTCGACGAAGATCGTCGAGGCTGTCCGTAAGGCTTTCGTGGCATGCGGGATGGGTACCTCCGAGTTGCATGCATCTGAGGTTGCCTTGGAGGTCATGTCTCGGCTGAGCGAGATGGGCGAGGAGACCCCGGACGTTGAGACCATCCAGGATCTCGTCGAGAAGACGCTCATGGACCAGGGGCATGACGACGTCGCCAAGGCATACATCCTGTACCGACAGCGCCGCACCGTCGCCCGTGACCAGCAGTCAGCATTGATGCGCACCCTGCGCGAGATCACTTTCGCGTCCGCAGAGGAGGCTGATGCCAAGCGGGAGAACGCCAACGTTGACGGCAACTCCGCTATGGGGTCGATGCTGCGCTATGGCACCGAGTCAGCCAAACAGTTCAACTTGCTGGAGGTACTCGACCCTGCCCACGCCGCCGCCCACCGTGACGGTGACATCCATATCCACGACCTCGATTTTCTTACTCTGACAACTACCTGCTGCCAGATTAACCTCACCGACTTGTTCGAGCACGGGTTCTCCACCGGCCACGGCGTGCTGCGTGCCCCGCAGTCCATCGGGTCATACGCAGCCCTGGCTTGCATTGCCATCCAGTCCAACCAGAATGACCAGCACGGTGGTCAGGCCGTGCCAAATTTTGATCGTGACATGGCACCGGGCGTCGCCAAGACCTTTAAGCGCGCCGCCCAGACCGGTCTGGCACGAATCTTCGAGGTTCTTGGGGGCGACGAGGACAAGGTCGACGAGGTGCGGGAAGCAGCCTCGGAATGGACGTTGGAACCTGACGAGACTGGTCTTGCTGCCGAGCGCGAGCAGGTCGGGCGGCTGTTTGCTGGGCTCGCCCGCGACACTGATCGCCTTGCCGAGCGGATTCGTCGTCAGGCCCTCGAAGAGACCCGACGCCAGACCTACCAGGCGATGGAGGCCCTCATCGCTAACCTCAACACCATGAACTCGCGGGCCGGAGCGCAGACGCCATTCTCGTCGATCAACTACGGTACCGACACACGCCCGGAGGCGCGGATGGCAATGCGCTGTCTGTTGGAGGCCACCGAGGCGGGGCTGGGTGGCGGGGAGACCGCGATCTTCCCGATCCAGATCTTCCGGGTACAGAAAGGGGTCAACCTCAACCCGGGCGATCCTAACTACGACCTGTTCCGGCTGGCGTGCCGGGTGAGCGCCAAGCGGCTGTTCCCGAACTTCTCCTTCCAGGATGCCCCCTTCAACGCCGAGTTCTACCGGCCTGGCCACCCCGAGACGGAAATCGCGTACATGGGTTGCCGCACTCGGGTGATGTCGAACGTGCATGACCCGTCCCGGGCCCAGACCTGGGGACGTGGAAACCTATCGTTCACGTCGATCAACCTGCCCAGATTGGCCATCGAAGCCCATCACGACGTCGATGCCTTCTTCGCTTCGTACGACCGGATGATTGATCTGGTCATTGACCAGCTCCTCGACCGTCTCAAGATCCAATCTCACAAGCTGGTGCGCAATTTTCCCTTCCTCATGGGCCAAGGGGTATGGATCGACTCTGAGGAGCTGCGTGCCGATGACTCCGTCGCCGAGGTGCTGAAACACGGGACTCTCTCGGTGGGGTTCATCGGGCTTGCCGAGACGCTTACGGCGTTGATCGGAGTCCACCACGGTGAGTCGGAAGAAGCGCAACAGCTAGGCCTGCGGATCGTTGGTCACCTGCGGGAACGTATGGACGAGGCTGCCGAGCGCACCGGCCTGAACTTCTCGGCCCTGGCCACCCCGGCTGAGGGACTGTCGGGGCGGTTCGTCCGAATGGATCGGCAGCGCTACGGGTCGATCCCGGGAGTGACCGACCGCGAGTACTACACGAACAGCTTCCACGTGCCGGTCTGGTGCCATATCGGTGCCGCAGACAAGATCGCCATCGAGGCTCCCTACCACGCCTTCACCAATGGTGGCCATATTTCCTACGTGGAGCTGTCGGGGGATCCAGCCCGCAATGTCGACGCCTTCGTGGCGATCGTGCGACACATGGCAGCCAGTGGCATCGGATACGGCTCTATCAACCATCCCGTCGACCGGGATCCACAGTGCGGCTACACCGGAATTATCGACGACGAGTGTCCCGGATGCGGTCGGGCTGAAGGATCGGGCCCCTTCGACCGGATCCGTCGCATCACTGGATATCTGGTGGGCACGTTGGATCGTTTCAACGACGCCAAGCGCGCCGAAGTCAGAGACCGCGTTAAGCACGGGTGAGGATCGCTGGGATCGAGCCGGAGTCGATCGTTGACGGCCCCGGCATCCGTTTCACGGTCTTTACCCAAGGGTGTCCGCTGCAGTGTCCTGGGTGCCATAACCCGGCGACGTGGGATCCCTGCGGTGGTCAGGAGGTCGACGTTGAGGAGGTCATCGCCGCTATGAACTCGTCGGTGTTGGCCAGTGGGCTGACCTTGTCGGGGGGAGAGGCGAGCCGTCAACCTCGTGCATGTGCAAGGTTGGCCCGCGCCGCTCATGAGATGGGGTGGGACGTGTGGTCATGGTCCGGGTACACCGTCGAGGCGTTGATGAGACAGGCACGTCGTGATGCTGAATTGGCCGACATGCTGGGCCAGATTGACGTCTTGGTTGACGGTCCCTTCCAGCTGGTCCACCGCACCCTCACCCTGCCGTGGCGGGGGAGCAGTAATCAGCGAGTGATCGACATGCCTGCCACCTTGCGAGGTGGACGGGCAGTGGAATGGGCGGACCGGGCGGGGAACCTACGGTGACGTGGTGACGAACGTCAGTCCAGCCGGGCGAACGCTCTGGTACGCAGCACTAGGTCGTCGGCCTCGTCGCACTCGTCAAGGTCAACGGTCGCGGTGATTGACCAGTCGTGGTTACCGGCTGGGTCGTCGATGATCTGACGAACTAGCCATATCCGGCTGTCGCGTCGTCTCGATTCGTTTTCGATCATGAACAGACCGGGAGCGCGGGCGTCAGGCCCATCGTTGATCTCGTCGTGCTCGTCCCAGTAGGTGCCCAGAGTGTCCTCCCAAGCGGTGGTCGTCATGGCCGACCGTTCGGGTTCGAGGGCTCCCAAAGCTTCGAAGTCGTCGTCGGCAGCCAGGATCACCTTGCGGAACATCGCATTGCGCACCATGACGGTGAAGGCTCGTTGGTTGGACGTGAACGTCCGCGCCGGGCGGACCTCCTCGGGTTCCTCGTCGAGGGGATGGGTGAGGTCCTCCCATTCGTCGATGAGGGAGGAATCGGTGGAGCGGACAACCTCGCCGAGCCACGAAATGACGTCACTCAGTTCGTCGGTGCGCTCGGACTCGGGCACTGTCTGGCGCAGCGCCCGGTAGGCGTCGGTGAGATAGCGCAGCACGAGCCCCTCACTGCGTTGCACCTTGTAGTGGGCACAGAACTCGCCAAAGGTCATGGCGCGTTCGTACATGTCGCGTACCACCGACTTGGGTTGCAGGGCGTCGGCGGGGACCCACGGGTGGCTCGGGGCGAAAATATCGAACAGGGCGTTCAGAGTGTCTTCAAGGGGGCGGGGCCACTCGATCTCCTCGACGGCGGCCATCCGGTCCTCGTAGTCGTAGCCGTCCTCTTTCATGTGCGCGATGGCCTCACCGCGGGCGGCGTGCTGTTGGGCGATGAGGACGGTCATCGGATTATCGAGGGTGGCCTCGATAACACTGACGACGTCAAGGGCGTGGCTGGGGGAATCCGGGTCGAGGGTCGCAACGGCCTCGCTGGCGAAGGCCGAAAGTGGTTGGTTGAGAGCAAAGTCGTCCTGCAGCGCCTCGTTCATGGCAAATCGGCGGCCCCCAGGTGTGGGTACCTCGAGGCGATGGACAACCTCGGAGCGCAACAAAGACAGCCCAATCTGGACTGCTCGGCGGTAGAGACGACGTCGTTCAGCGACGGCCGGGGTGGCGGCCTCGACAAGGTGCTGGACGGCCCGGGCGGTGTCCTCGTCACGCTGCAACAGGTTGAGCAGCATCGCCTCGGTGATTCTCATGCGAGCATGGAGGGTCTCCGGGGTGGATTCGATGAGCTTAGTGAAGGTTTCCTCGGAGTAGTTGACGAATCCTTCCGGTGGCTTGTGACGCTGCACTTTGCGACGTTTCTTGGGGTCGTCACCGGCCTTGGCAAGGGCTTTGTGGTTGGCGATGACGTGCTCGGGTGCCTGCGCGACGACGTAGCCGACGGTGTCGAATCCGGCACGTCCAGCTCTCCCGGCGATCTGGTGAAACTCGCGGGACTTGAGGACGCGGGTGCGTCGGCCGTCAAATTTCGTCAGGGATGTGAACATGACGGTTCGAATTGGCACGTTGATCCCGACGCCGAGGGTGTCGGTGCCGCAGATGACCTTGAGTTTGCCCTGCTGGGCGAGAGTTTCGATGAGGCGGCGGTATTTCGGCAGCATTCCGGCATGGTGGATGCCGATCCCGGCGGTGATGAACTTGCGCACCGTCGATCCGAACCCCTTCGCGAAGCGGAAACCGGCGATCTCAGCGGCGATGGCGTGTCGCTCTTCGGTGCTCACCAACTTCATTGACGTCATGGATTGGGCACGTTCTACGGCCTGTTTCTGGGAGGGGTGGACGATGTAAACCGGGGCTTTCTGATCGGCCACGAGTTCCTCGATGGCTTCGTGGTCGGGTTTCATAGACCACGAGTACTCCAGCGGGACGGGGCGGACGACCCCGGTGATGACGCTGGTGGGGCGCCCGGTGGCGGTCGTCAGGCCGACGGAGAGGTCGGAGACGTCACCGAGAGTGGCGCTCATGATGATCTGTTGGGCCTGGGGAAGCTCGGACAGTGGCACTTGCCAGGCCCAGCCGCGGTCGGGGTCGCCGACGAAGTGGAACTCATCCATGACGACCTGGTCGATGCTGGCGTGATGGCCCTCGCGCAGAGCGATGTTAGCGAGGATCTCGGCGGTGCAGCAGATGATGGGGGCGTCTGCGTTGACCGAGGCATCCCCGGTGACCATGCCGACGTTGGCGGCTCCGAAGATCTCGCACAGGCTGAAGAATTTCTCGCTGACGAGAGCCTTGATGGGGGCGGTGTAGTAGGAGCGCCCGCCGGCTGCGACGCACGCGAAGTGGGCGGCGGTAGCGATGAGGGATTTCCCGGATCCGGTCGGGGTAGTGACAATGACGTGATTCCCCGCCAGGATTTCCAGTATTGCCTCTTCTTGGTGCTCGTACATCGAGATGCCGTCGGCGGCGACGGCGCGCTCGATGTGGTCTAGCGCCATGTCGGCGTCGAGGGGGCGGGCACCGGGAGAGTCCCAGCCCGGTTGACGTTCCCCGCGGTCGGTAGTGACGGGGGCACGACCGTCAACCATGTCGTCAAGGGCTTCGGCCAGTCGCACGGTGTCTCCTTGGGGCGGACGATTCAGAAAGGGCTGTGCCCAATGTAGTGGCGGCCTCCGACGAGTGTGGCGGTCGGTGAATACGCACTGTGGATCCCGAGATAATCTCGGGACCCACAGCATGGTGAACGATGGGTTGCGTCTGAACTGGTGAATCAGTGAGCAGTTGGAGTGCGAGTTTCAGCGCTGATGAACCATGCCTGCTGTTCAAGCTGCTGGATGAGGCCGTGCAGGATGTCAGCGGAGGTGGGGTCCTCTTCGTCAACCTGATCGTGGACCTCACGCATAGTGCCGGTCACGGACTCGATTGAAGCGGTGACGACCTTGATGGCGTCGTGGGTCAGCACCTCGCCCTGAGGGGATTCCGGCAGGGTGGTGCTCGCAGCTACGACTGCGGGACGACCGTCTGGGGAGGCGTGAAGGGCACGCATACGCTCAGCGATCTCGTCAGCGCCCTCACGGGCAATTTCGACGACCTCGTCGAGGTTGAGGTGGAGGTCACGGAAGTTGGGGCCGACGATATTCCAGTGGGCATGTTTGCCGACCAACTCCAAGGCGATGAAGTCAACGAGAACCTTTTGAAGGTTCGCGGCAAGGGTTTCGGAGGCCTTGAAACCGGATTCAGCGTTTTCGAGCTTAGTAGTCGTCTGTCCAGCAGGATTCGGAACATTTACGGTGTTAGCCATGCAACATCTCCTTCGTTCGGGGTGGCCAAGAGCCGACCACCGGCGTACATATAGGGCAACACGGGCCGAACGTGTGTTATTCCATCCCAGACACGAAAAATGTGGGCGGCCGAGTGCTGGTCGCTCTTTGTGTCGGCTAGATGCCCCTCATAGGGCATGATGTGACTTATGAGCGCAGAGGTTGACGATTTGGGCCGCACTGATGATCGACTGACTTTTCCCGACGAAGTGGTGGCGGGAAAGATCATCGCGGTACTTCCTGACGTTCCCGCAGCTGACCTTATGGCTCCTGTTGAAGCGATGATTCAGGAGAAGGTGCGCGTTTTTGCCCTCCCGGTCGCTGATGCTGAGCGTCGTCGCGCTGTGCTGAGGATTTACCGTCGCCGCGCCGTCGTTGGTGTCCATGGCGTGATGACTGTCGAGGACGTTCAGGGGCTTGTTGACGATAAGGTCTCTTTTGCCCTCCCGGTGGCCGCAAACCGTGAGGTTCTTGATGCTCTGCGTCAGGCTGGTATCCCCGCCGCCCCCGACGCTCTGACCCCTAACGAGGTACGGGCTGCCTGGGGCGCTGGTGCTGACGCCGTCCAAGTTGCCCCGGCTGACATGGGCTCGGCTAGCTACGGCGATATCCTCACCCGAATGGCTCCCGGGGCTGCCCTCATTCCGCGCGGTGGCGTTGGCTCCTATGCGCTGCGACGCTGGCTAGCCGCAGGTGCCCTTGCGGTCTGTCTTGACGACGTCCTCGTCGGGGATGCTTGTGAGGACGGTATCGTCTCGGCCCTGCGTGAGCGCTGCCGTTCGGTCTTGCAGGTTGTTGCAGACGCGGACGCCTGATCGCACGTGGTCAGTGGGTGACGCGTCAATGGGTGACGCCTTTAGTGCGAGTCAGGGCCATCCCACTCGTCGAAGAGGGAGTTGCCATCCCCCTCGTCGCTGGAATGGACGTTGTCGCCGCGGCGGCGGGTCAAGGAGCCGAGGAGGACACCGAGCAGCAGAACCCCGATGACTCCCGCGAGGATGAGAATCGGTTTGCGCCCACCGAAGGCGTCCACGACGCTACGTCGCGCTGTTGGAATAGGGCTAGTCGACGTCTTAGGGATCCGGCCGTCCGGGGATTCCTCACTGTCATGAGTGGCGACCGGGGTGCTGGGTGACGACGGGGTGGGCGTCACGCTGGTTGGCGTAGGGGAGGGGGTGAGTGTTGGAGTAGGAGTCGGGCTGGCTGACTTCACCTGCACCGTTACCGCCTGTTGCGAAACTCCATACCGGGAATCGACCAATTTGACCGTGACCGTGAGTGGGCCGTTTGGGGCATCCAGCGGCACCTGGAACGCGGCTTGATAATTGCCCTGGGAGTCGGTGGGGGCCGTTAATGCCGCCTGGCCGTCAGTACCGAGCAGAATCGCTACGTGGCTGTCGGTGACCCGACGGTGAGTGGGAAGGGTCACTGTCCCGTTGACATTGAGTAATGCTCCCGGGGCGGCGGTTGTCGGTTTCACGGCTGCGGTGAGGACAGTGGGTTGGGCAGCGATTGAGAAAGTGCCGCTTGCTGAGGCTGCCCCGACCCCTTCGGTGCCGTCGAAGGTGGCGGACAACTCGTGGGTGCCAGCTTGCATAGTGGGAGGCAACCGGAAGGTGCCAGACCACGATCCGTTGTCGTGTGTCACGCCGACGGCAAGGGGCTTTCCATCTACTGCCAGGTTGATGAGGGCCCCTGAAACCGGTTGCTTGGTGTGGGTTCGTAATGCCCCTTTGACCTGCACGGTGCCCGACCGGTCGAGGGACGCGTTCATCGTCAGGTTGCCAGGAGGCGTGGCTCCCGGAGGCGCAGCATGGGCAGCCGAAACCGACCAAGGCGTGGGGGTAGGACATACCGGCGGGGTCAGGATTGACGTCGAGATGACGAGAACCGACGTCAGGGCCAGAGCCCGACGATACTTCGCGCTCACGCGTCCTCCTTTAGTCGATCGCGAATATGATAGGCGAAGCGACGTGATGGTGTGACGCACGAGCACTGCCCCATCTCCTAGGCTTAGGGTTATGCAGACTCCCATCGACGCTACCTCCACCCCCGCATGGGGCACACTCTCCGGCCTAAAGTCCCGCTTCGCTGACGGGCCACATAAACTGCGCCGTTTGTTCGACGCCGACCCTCACCGCGCTGAGCGCTACACCTTTGACGTCGCGGATTTGCACGTCGATTTATCGAAGAACCTCCTTACCGACGAGATTCGTGACGCTCTCCTCGAACTGGCTGCGCAGATGCGCGTCACCGAGCGTCGTGACGCGATGTATGCCGGTGAGCACATCAACGTCACCGAGGACCGCGCCGTCCTCCATACCGCGCTGCGTCGTCCCCGCACTGACGAGCTGCATGTTGACGGTCAGGATCCCGTTGCCGATGTTCACGAGGTGCTCGACAAGATTTACGCCTTTGCGGATAAGGTGCGTTCGGGTGAGTGGAAGGGAGTCACCGGCAAGCCGATTCGCACTGTCATCAACGTGGGCATTGGCGGCTCCGATCTTGGCCCCGTGATGGCCTATGAGGCCCTCAAGCCCTACGTCAAGGACGGTCTGGAGTGCCGCTTCATCTCCAACATTGACCCGACCGATGTCGCTGTCAAGACCGCCGATCTTGACCCTGAGACGACCCTGGTCATCATTGCCTCTAAGACCTTCACCACTTTGGAGACGCTGACCAATGCCCGGTGCGTGCGTGCGTGGCTGCTTGACGGCTTGGTCGCTGCCGGTGCGATTGCCGACACCGAGCAGGCTCGACGTGACGCCGTCGCTAAGCACTTTGTCGCCGTCTCGACGGCCTTGGACAAGGTCGAGGAGTTCGGCATCGACCCAGTGAACGCCTTTGGGTTCTGGAGCTGGGTGGGTGGCCGATACTCGGTGGATTCCGCCGTCGGTACGTCGCTTGCCGTCGCGATCGGGCCGAAGAGTTTCGAGGACTTCCTGGCCGGATTTCACGCCGTCGACGAGCACTTCGCCACTGCCGAGCCGGAGCGCAATGTGCCGTTGTTCATGGGTCTACTCAACGTCTGGTACACCAATTTCTGGGATGCTCATTCCCATGCGGTGCTTCCATATTCACAGTATTTGCACCGTTTCCCGGCTTATTTGCAGCAGCTGACTATGGAGTCGAATGGCAAGTCGGTGCGCTGGGATGGTTCAGCAGTGACCACCGACACCGGCGAGATTTTCTGGGGTGAGCCAGGCACCAACGGTCAGCACGCCTTCTATCAGCTCATCCACCAAGGCACTCGCGTCATTCCGGCCGATTTCATCGCGGTGGCTAATCCAGCCCATCCGACCAAGGATGGCGGTACCGACGTCCACGAGCTGTTCCTCAGCAACTTCTTCGCCCAGACCGCCGCGTTGGCGTTCGGTAAGACCGCCGACGAGGTGCGTGCCGAGGGCACTGATGAGGCCATTGTTCCCGCTCGGGTTTTTGCCGGAGACCGTCCGACGACGTCAATCATGGCTCCCGAACTATCCCCGAAGGTGCTTGGTGAGCTCATTGCCCTTTACGAGCACATCACTTTTGTGCAGGGTGCCGTCTGGGGTATCGACTCTTTTGACCAGTGGGGTGTCGAATTAGGTAAAAAGCTTGCGCTGCAGATCGCCCCGGCTGTGTCCGGTGACGATGACGCCCTGAAGGCTCAGGATCCGTCGACGGCCTCGCTAGTGACGTGGTACCGCGAGCACCGTCGGTGATCACTGCGGGTGGTGTTTGGCGGCAGGGATACCGTCCATACCTTCAATTTCGGGGAGGAAGTATTTCTGGTGCTCACTATCAAAGGCTATCTCCTTCTCATGTGAGGTTTGGTGGCACAATTACTAGTTATGCTGGTGTGTTTTCTGGATCAAGGTTTCTGGATCTCTCTGTAAAGGACTTTAACGCAACAGCCTAGCTTACAGACTAGGGCAAGCTGGGTTGTCATAGTTTATGAAAATTACTGCTGGGTTGCTAGCTGAAGGGAAGGTCTAGCGCGTGGATGTATTATTGATGTCGAGTGAGTCTTGGATTATCTCGATCCTGATCGTCGCGGTCGTTATTCTTGTGGTCATTATTGGTCTCCTAGTGGTTAATCTCTGCAAAGGCGATAAGCGGTAGGGATAGCGACAAAGTTTTGGATAGGCGGCGTGGTGCCGTGGTGACCTCTTTGTGCTACCACATGCCATTGCAGTCGCTGGATGCCGAAACACGGGTTATACAGTGGGAGTGTGAGTTCGTGCCGCCGACACCCAATTCGCACTGTGGTCGTGTCGACATGCATTGCTGCCTTTGTTGCACTGTTGGGGCCTTGGGCGCTGGCTGGGGCACTGTCATATGGCAAGGTTCACGACGTCGCTGACACTGAACCGCGCGACGTCGCCATTGTCCTCGGTGCCCAAGTCCTGCCCTCGGGTACCCCGTCGGCCTATCTGCGAGGACGCCTCGACGTTGCCGCGGATCTCTACCGCAGCGGCAAGGCCAAGGTCATCTTGGTGTCGGGGGACCACCGAGAGACTCACTACAACGAGCCCAAGGTGATGAAGACGTACCTCGTCAGCAAGGGAGTTCCGGCGGCCAGGATCGTCGAGGACGTCGCTGGTCTCGACACCTACGACACCTGTGTTCGGGCTCGACGGATCTTCGGGGTCGACCGGGCCATCATGGTGACGCAGGACTACCACGAGATTCGTACCGTCGCGACGTGCCGGATGACCGGGCTTGACGCTGTCGGGGTCCCCGATCGCACCCAGCCTCGCGACAACGTGTGGTGGTATGGCTGGGGTCGCGAATTCGGGTCTCGGCTTAAAATGATCTGGGATGTCGTCAGTCGACGAGAACCGACTTTGGGACAGACTGACAATGGCGTCCACAAGGCGCTCAACTCGTAAGGACAGACGATTGGCCCCGACAACCGCGTTGCCGGGGCCAAGCTATGACCGGTCACTGTCGCAGAATCAGAAGTCGGCGGTAGAAGGGTCACCACCGAGCCTGTTGCCGTGATCCAGGCCATCAATTGCGGCGATCTGCTCGTCAGACAGCTCGAAATCGAACACATCGAAGTTCTCGACGATGCGCGACGGGGTGACCGATTTCGGGAAAACAATGTTGCCGATCTGCAGGTGCCAGCGAATGACGACCTGGGCGGGCGTCTTTCCAGTCGCCTTGGAAATATCGGTGAGGACGGGATTGTCGAGATCCTTCGACTGGCCCAGCGGGCTCCAGGCCTCCGGGTTAATGCCGCGCTCAGCCAGCTCTGCTCGGAAGGTCGCCTGGTTGAACGAGGGATGCATCTCGATTTGGTCGACGCTCGGAGCGGCCCCCTCGATGGCGTCCAGATGCTCGGTCTTGAAATTCGACACACCGATGGAGCGCGTCAGGCCCTCTGACTTGAAGTCCTGCAGGGCGTTCCACGCCTCGATGTAGGCGTCGCCGTACTTGACCGGGGCTGGCCAATGGATGAGGTAGAGGTCGACGTGGTCGAGGCCCAGCTTGGCCAGACTGGTCTCGATGGCCTTGCGAGCATCGTCGGCATGATGGGAGTCATTCCACAGCTTGGTGGTGACGAAAAGGTCCTTGCGATCCAGACCGGAGTCGGCGAGTGCACGGCCCACACCCTCCTCGTTGCCGTAGATGGCTGCGGTGTCGATATGGCGGAAACCTGCCTCCAGGGCGGCGCTGACGGCCTTCTCGGCCTCGTTGGCAGGAACTTTCCAAGTGCCGAAGCCGAGCTGGGGGATGGGAACTCCGTCGTTGAGAGTGATAGTTGGAACGCTCATAGATCCTCCCTGTCGAAACATCGTTATCGTTAAGGCAAACGTCTTTGCAGCGGTGTTTGTTCCAAAAACGTCACTACGGGGCCTGTGGCGCCTCCGACTGTGACGAGCTGGCCCTCTCGTGGGATAATGCCGCCATGTCGTCTCTTCCCTCTCAGCTTGCTGCCCGCATCGAGTCCGCCATCGGAGTTGACCCGCAGTTGCGCCCGGCCACTAAGCCACAGTTCGGACATTTCCAATCCAACGTCGCCCTGCGCCTGGCCAAGGAGGAGAAACGTCCACCTCGCGACGTGGCCGCCGATATTGTTGCCAAGCTAGATATCGAGGATCTGTGCGAAACCCCCGAGATCGCCGGTCCCGGATTCATCAATCTGCGCCTGCGTACCGACGTTCTGGCTCGGGTGGCCTCTGATCTCGTCACCGATCCCAACGCCGGGATCGCCCAGGCTGAGAAACCCGAGCGAGTTGTCATCGACTATTCGGCCCCCAATGTCGCCAAGCAGATGCACGTCGGTCACCTACGTTCCACCATCATCGGCGACTGCTTCAACCGTGTCCTGAGCGCTCAAGGGCACACCGTTATCCCACAGAATCACATCGGTGACTGGGGCACCCAGTTCGGCATGCTCATTGAGTACATCGTCGAGAAACGGATGGACGTCGAAGATTTCGACCTGTCCGGTGTCGAGCAGCTCTACCAGGATTCCAAGAAGACTTTCGATGCTGACCCGCAGTTTGCTGACCGTGCGCGCCGTCGCGTTGTCAAACTGCAGGGTGGGGACGCCGAGACTCTGCGGATCTGGCGTACTCTCATTGACATCTCCCTGGAGGGGTTCAACGCCACCTACGCCCGTCTGTCGGTGCTGCTGACGGACGAGGACGTGGCCGGCGAGTCCAGCTACAACGACGACCTGCCGCGGGTTGTGGACGAGCTCGTGGCTGACGGCCTGGCCGTCGAGGACAACGGCGCACTGTGCGTTTTCGTCGAGGGGCAGGATGCCCCAATGATCGTGCGTAAGAGGGACGGTGGCTTCGGATATGACGCCACCGATCTCGCTGCGATTCGTCGTCGCGTGGGCAAACTCAAGGCCGACCGCATTATTTACGTCACCGACGTGCGCCAGAGCCATCACTTTGAAGTGCTTTTCCAGGTGGCCCGAATGGCCGGGTTCCTGCCTGACGACGTCGAGGCCGAGCACGTCGGCTACGGCATGGTGCTTGGCCCTGATGGCCGTCCTTTCAAGACTCGTGAGGGTGGCACAGTGTCGTTGTCGGATCTGCTCGACGAGGCCGAGACGCACGCGGCTCCGAATATCGCCTTGGCTGCCATTAAATACGCCGACCTGTCCAACGGCTTGCAGAAGGACTATGTTTTTGACGCTGAGCGGATGGTGCAGACCACCGGTGACACTGGCCCGTATCTGCAGTACGCTCACGCCCGCGTCTCACAGATCTTGCGCAAAGCGGCCGCTGAGGCCAACCCGAACGTCGATCCCGAGGCCGACCTGGATGCGATGGATTGGGGTCGCATCAGCGTCCTCGACGAGCCAGCCGAGCAACAGTTGGCCCTGTTGTTGTCGAGGTTCGGAGAGATCGTCGAGGTTGTTGCTACCGACCTAACTCCGCACAAGCTGTGCACTTACCTCTACGAATTGGCTGGCGCTTACTCGGTGTTTTATGAGCAGTGCCCGGTGTTGCGTAGTACCGGCGAGGTTCGCGGATCGCGTCTGGCCTTGTGCGCGGCTACTCGTCGGGTGCTTGGCCGAGGCCTTGACCTGCTGGGTATTGATGCCCCAGATCGGATGTGACCCGTCGAGTCCAGAACGGGAATGATCTACCCGAGCTGCCCCCCGGGATCGACGATATCTTGACCATATCGGTGCCGTACACGGTGTGGTGAAAACCCAGAGGTGGTGGGTGGGATTACTTGTTACAGATCCTGGTTGCCGATTTCGTGGCTGAAAAACAATGGCCATGGCCCACAAGAACTGTGAGCCATGGCCATTGTGATTGGCTGATAAACCACCCCAAGGGGTTATCGCCGATGGTGATCAGAATCCCGTTGACGGAAGATCACTTGAGTGGGTCAGCACAGGGGCAACACCGTGATGGATGTAATGAGTCCCGGAGCCACCCTGCGAATGGCCTCCCGAGCGGCTGGTCGATTCATCAGAGGTCGCCCCACTAGTCGGAGCCGGAGCCGGGGTTGGCTTTGGTTTCGGTGTTGGGGTTGGTGTTGGAGTGGGAGTTGGGGTTGGTTTTGGTGTTGGAGTAGGGGTTGGTTTTGGTGTTGGAGTGGGAGTAGGGGTTGGTGTTGGAGTGGGAGTAGGGGTTGGTGTTGGTGTTGGAGTGGGAGTAGGGGTTGGTGTTGGAGTGGGAGTAGGAGTCGGCTTCGGGCAGGAGCAAGCCTTCTTCACAAGGTCGTCCAGAGCCGGCAGTTCTTTCTCGAGCTGCTCAGCAGTCTTGATAGCTTTGTCGGCGGTGATAACGTCAACAATCTGTCGAGTGATGTTCTTCATGAGCTTGGCGGTGTTGAGCGCAAGAAGCGGCTCCTTGGCCAGCCGATCGATAATGCGAGGTGCGATCTGGACTGCAAGGGACTTGTCTATCCCAGCCCTAACCAAGTGGGTGACGATACGCGCATTTAGGATGGGAGAACTGACGATTGCCGTGGCAACGGCAGCGTCGAAACTCCGACCGATGATATGCTCGATGGCCGCCTTCTTGAGGTGCACACCCCTGCTCACTAGGAGAGCTGCCTGGGCACCGATCTCAGCCTTAATGGCCTCAGTCTTTGCGATCGGCCCGAGAGCGGGATTGAGCGCAGTTGCGGCAATGGCGACAGCCGTAGCCTTTGCCAACTTCTTGTCAACGCCGGCGGCGACAAGATTTGCGACCACCGCATCCTTGAATGCCGCTGAATGCAGCGCGTTGGGAATGATTGTCGCAGCTAGAGTGGCTTTGATGCCGAGGTCCACTGCAGCGGCAGCACGCTGGATCTTCGCATCAGTGAGCAGACCCACCTGGGCTCCGATGAGAGCCTTTAGCTTGTGGTGGTTGATGAGGAGGACGCCCTCTTTTGCCATTTCTCTGGCAATACGCGGCGCTAGAGCCACCGCGTCGGCGGAACTAAATCCAGCCTTAACCAACGCACCGGCAATCGCGGCACGCAGCTTTGCATCGTTGATGACTGCATCACGGCAGTCCTTGTTGATTATCCCCTTTCCATCCGTGGCGATAGCGGCTTGAGCTACCGAGCGTGGCCTATTGGAGCTAGCTTCTGCCTGGGGGGAGGGGGTGATTGCTGCGATTGATCCGACCAGCGCAGTAGCCGTCGCAGCAGCGACAGCAATTCTTGACCGACGCATTGCTTCTCCTCTTATTTGGGAATCTTATATGGCGGCTAGCGCCTCGGCTAGCTGCTAATCACCACGGTACGACCGTGAGGTGACGTTGGCAAGGGGGGTACGTCCTCAGCTCATGCCGTGTAGAGAATTATCGCCGCAAGCGTAGTTAATTCGCTGGGCTTTGATGGTTTTACATGCCATCATGATTGATGGAAATCATTGTATGACGTGCCCGATTGCTCGTGATTCAATGGATTATTGATAGGCCTCGTAAATAGAACAGCTAATATGTGTTAGTCGGATAGAGATGGACACGTCGAAGAAGGAATATCATGTCACGGATTTTACTGTGAAGATCGTTGTCGTTGACATGCTTGTGGTGCTGAGGAAATTGAATCCATCGCCGGTTTGGCTGCGCAGCTTAAGGATGCTAAGTGCTGCGGAACTGAGCATCCTATGCTTGCGAGGAAGAATATGCCCTGATTTTTAAGAAGGCGTCGGCGCGTACTCGGTGTGCTCTCGAGGTGGCGGCTTACGGATAGGGTGAGCATGTGACGAGTGGATCCGATATGGGGCATAAGGAGTCTGTAAAAGATGCGGGTCGGATGATGGGTCATATATATGAGTATCCGGGGGTCATCGGTCGGTAGTGGAGGGACTGGCTGAGTATGCCGATGTTCCGGTTTTAATGGTTTGACTGACGAGTTTCATCCGACTTGGGTGTGCGCTGATGCTTTGACGATGCGCGAGCACGCCGAGAATCGTATGCACATCATCAAGGTCGTCTTCGTTGCGTCGCTAACCTGAGGGATCTTGAGAGGTAAGCAACCAGAATTTTGACTGGATGGGGTGGGGATCCTTGCTGCGATATGATCAACAGATGACGGCCGAGAATCGGCGTTGGCTTTGCAGTCGATGGCTGACAGGGCGGGTCTCTACCGCTGGATGTACTGGGCTGAGTCTCAGGATATGGAGCTGGTTTGATAGTGAGAACGAGTACCAATAAGATGGTATCGTCAAGGACGTAGAAGGTTATGAAGGTCAGGAACTCGCTACGATCTCTGAAGAACCAGCCCGGCTCCCAGGTGGTGCGCCGTCATGGTCGCGTCTACGTCATCAATAAGAAGAACCCGCGGCTGAAGACCCGTCAGGGCTGAACAGGTGAAGGTGACGATCGCCCGTCCTCTTTGGGCGGGCGATGCGTAAGTCAGCATGGTTGCGGCGTGATGCATCTGGCATCGACGAGATTCACATGCATGAGTTTGCCGATAATGCCGCGTTTAGTCGTGAGTACGGAGACTGCCTCGATGAAGAGGATGGTGCCACCGATCGACGCAAAGACTCCGACCGACGTCTTGCCGAGAATGGACAAGATGAAAGCCAGACCGATAACGAAAGTGTGACCGCGCCCTGCCGGGCGACCGGTCGAATCTACCCAGGCAAGCTGTCGGGAGTTCGTTCCAGGGGAGACGCCAAGGCGTCCCACGAGCGATATCAGTACGTAGCCGACGTTAATTCCTAGCAGGAGTGCGCTGCCTGCGGGGTGAATGGCCTGCTCGATGGCTGATTTTTGGTCGACGTGGTTGAACTCATACCCGAGTGTGGCGCCGCTAAACAAGCCCCATCCTGCCAGCGTAAGCAGGCCTACCCACATGGCATCACCCAGCAAGGCCATGAAACGTTGCCCCTGAGTCACGGGTACCGGCTCGCCGGTGGGGAGTTTCCGCTCCCTGCGAATCTTGTAGATAAGCGTAGGAACAAGAAGAACTAAGAAGATCGCAACCGAAATGAAGGTAAGGATGAATTCTTGCTTGGTCATGAGTTCCTTTCATCCGTGGTCATGGCATCCACCATGCCGTGGCGGAAGGTCGTCGCGCATCGTTCCGCGGCACGAAAACCGAGTGATACGTGGGGTTGAGTGCGTGACTGACCAGGACCCCGCAGATATTCGCCCCTCTACTCCGACGAACGATCCCTAGTTCTCACGTGGCCTCAGTCAGCGTCCTTCGCCTTCTTGGCAGCTTTGACGACCTCTTCCTCGGTGGCGTCAGGATGCTCTAGACGCCACTGGGCCTGCCAGGCCGCACCGATGATGCCAGCTCGATTCAACAACTGGGCGGGCACCATCGGCGTCTCGAGCTTGAGGTACTTGAAGAACTTCTTATGGTCCTTAGAGATACCGCCACCGACGACAAAGAGATCGGGGGAAAAGAGCATCTCGACGACCTCGTAGTAACGCTGCAGACGCTTGGTTGCCCAGTCCTTGTAAGACATGTGCTTGCGATCCTTAACCGAGGAGGCAGCGCGCTTCTCGGCGTCGTGACCATCAATCTCGAGGTGCCCAAGCTCGGTGTTCGGCAGCAGGATGCCGTTATTGATGACGGCAGAGCCGATGCCGGTGCCCAGAGTGGTGAGAACGACAACGCCAGGTACTCCCCTCGCAGCGCCGTAGTGGACCTCGCCCACACCTGCGGCGTCGGCGTCGTTAAGAACGGTCACTGGGCGGCCGAGAGCGTCACTAATATATTTCTCGGCGTGCAGGCCGGCCCAACCCTGATCGAGGTTAGCGATGAAGGGAATGACGCCGTGGCGTGCCGGGGCGGGGAAAGAGATGCCAACCGGCCCGTCACCGATGGTGGGGGCGAAATTGTCGACGATCTCACGCAGCACGGTAACGATGTTCTCGGGGGACGACTTCTCCGGGGTGGGAATGCGAAGCCTCGGTTCGGCAAAGTCTCCGACCTCGAGGTCAACCGGGGCTCCCTTGATCCCGGAACCACCAACGTCAATTCCCAGCACCTTGTTCATGGTGGACAAGCGTAACGGTAGATGGTTGGTGCGGGGGAGACTCGGGTGACAGTTCCCGGCCACGGGCGGCACGGGCGGATCCATCTGACCGACGGCGAAGACCTGGGCGTCCATGGCGTCGAGGTGGGGACAGGAAACCGTCACTGGGCCAGACGAGGTATGCACGTCGATATCAGCCAAGCCGAGTTTGCGTTGTATCGGCCCCTGGGACAGTCTTACCGACTGCGACCGAGCATGAGGAACGACGCTGACGGTCCAGGTAAACAACCCCTGCGCGTCACGACGACCTCCTCGTTGAACCCCCAGCCGACGATTCTCTAATCAAACCACCGGAACCACCGCGCTCGTTTCGGAATCCCATGGAGGGGCACTGCGTCTAGTCGGAACCTAGGCCACAGGGTGTCAAGGGCGGCGCGTACCTGCTCATCATCGCCGATCGGCAACAGTACCGTTGATTGTTCGACTTCGGACAACTTGATTCCGCCAAGTACCGTCATCTTGATACGTGACATCCCAAGCGGCTGCCACAGCAGCGGCTGCAATAATCATCCAGCCTCGCACGAGTGGAGTCGCCCAGTGGGGACGTTGCTCAACAACCTCTTCGCCGCCCCGCGCTTCGCTGGCCCTCTGTTCGATCACAGCGCCGCGTCCTTGCCTTCGGCCAGTTCCGTCATGCGGTCGCGTAACGCACGAGCCTCCTCGGATGGCAGCCCGTCAATGGAGGCGCCGGTGGCTGTGATGGCGACGACCCCCGCCCATCAAGTGACGAAAACTCCCAGCACGACGGCGAGGACGACCGTGAGGGCGCTCCAGGTCAGACAGACCATGAGCCTTTTGACGGTCACGTAGTTTTTGGAGACCGGATGCCATTACGCCTCCGGTGGGCTAAAAGTTCGTCCACGTTAGTGGGCTCTAACAAGGGACGATGTCGGCCCCAAGACCATACTTGGGGCCGACACGTCAGCGTGCATGCTGTGGCGACTTCATGCACGCTCACCGCGCGCCGCAGCGAATGTTCGACTCGTCGCGGCGCGCGTCACCGACTGCCGGTGGCGTGGGCATTGACCTCATAAGAGGTATTGGTGGCCTCGAAGAAGTTCACAACCTGCAAGGTGTCATTGGCCGTGGCCATCCACTTGGCAGGGTTAGCTACGCGGTATTCTGGCTCGAATCCGAGTTCTTCGAGACGACGATCTGCCAGGTATTTGACATAGTCATTAACGTAATCAGCGTTCATTCCGAGGATCCCTCGCGGGAGCATGTCACGGTTATACTGCTCCTCCATCTCGACTCCCTGAACGATCATATCGTGGATCTCGGCCGCGAACTCGTCGGTGGCGATTTCGGGGTTTTCCTCCAGCACCGTCAGAATGAGGTTCATCCCGAATTTCAGATGTAAGGATTCGTCACGGACCACCCAGTCGATGAGGGAACCGAAGTTGCGAAGGAGGTTCCGCTGACGGAACGACAATGCGACCATAAAGCCGGAGTAGAACCAAATCCCCTCGAGGATAATGTTGTAGGCAATCAGGTTGCGCACGAAGTCCTGCGTACCCTCGACGGTGGTGATATCAAGAGTCTGCTCGGTCATCCGCTTGATGAACGCCACCTCGAAAGCTTCCTTGCGAGCCATTGAGGGGACGTGGATGTGGGATCGGTAGGCCTCGTCGCGGTCAATCGGGAAGGTTTCGAGGACATACTCGAAGGCCATACAGTGGTTGGCCTCCTCCCACATCTGCTTGGCCAGGTATAGGTGGCACTCGGCAGCGTTGACATAGGGGTAGACCCCAAAAGCCAGCGCTTTGTTGACGAGCAGCTCATTGGGGTTGAAGTAGCTCATGAGGTGGGTCAAGGCATGGTGCTCGTCTGGGGTCATCCGGGCAAAGTCGGCAAGGTCCTCATCGAGCTGAATCTCGTTGGGAAACCACGTGTTTGCCACAGCCTGGTTGTAGAGGTCGTACGCCCAGGAGTAGGTGACGGGCTTGAGTAGCAGCCCCTCTTGGATTCCAGAACCAAGGATCATCGGTGTTCTCGCTTTCAGCGGGCAGTATGGTCAATCACTGGCAGGACTCGCACTGTTGGCGCTCCTGGGGGTCAACAGGGCAGGAGGCGCCGTCGATAAGGTCGAGGGAGACGACGGGCTCCACGCTCGCATTGAGCGTTTCGGTAACCGGTTTCCTGATCGTCGCGGCACCTGAGGCCCGACGCACCGCAGTGGCGAATCCGCGACGTGGGCCGTTCCGACGCCCGGCGGCCTTATTAACGGCCACCGTCGACTGCTCGGCGGTGTGGCGAGGCAGCATGTGCAGGTAGTACGTCGTTTTGACACCCATTCGCCAAGCTGCGGTGTAGAGGTCCTCCATGTCACCGACCGACCGCGAGGCCAGGTAGATGTTGCGGCTAATGGCCTGATCCACCCACTTCTGCGCCCGAGCGGCCACGTTGAGGTAGGCCATCGGGTCCAGGGTGAAGGAGGTGCGGTAAAGACGACGCAAGGGCGCCGGAATTGCCTCAATCTCGCTGGGATCACCCTGACGACGCAGCAATTCCTCGCGGATCGTCTCCCACAGGCCCAGATCCTTGAGGTCCGCCACGAGATTGCGATTAACCTCGAGGAACTTCCCGGCCGAGGTGGTTCGGGAGAACATCTGGGAGAACTGCGGATCCAGGCCGGGCGTTGTGCCCGCGATGAGGCCGATCGACGCCGTCGGAGCGATCGCCATCAAGGTGGCATTGCGCATCCCAGTGCGCACCTTGGCGCGCAGCGCGTCCCAGTCCATCCGCGTCGTCCGGTCGACGTCGACAGGGATGCCACGGTCGCGCTCGAGGACGGCCAAAGTGTCCACGGGAACCATCCCGCGTGACCACCCCGACCCTTCGAACATTGGGTACGCCCCACGTTCGGCGGCCAGGTCGGCCGAGGTGTCGATAGCGTGCCAACTGATGAACTCAACGACCCGGTCGACGATCTCGCACGCATCCGGGGAGTCGTAGGGGACTCGAATCTGCTCGAGCATATCCGTCAGACCCATGACGCCTAGACCAATTGCGCGGTTTTCCTCGTTGGAGCGCTGAGCCTGTGGTACTGCAGAGGCGGTGATGTCGACAAGGTTGTCGAGATGACGTACCGCCAGCCGGGTGGTGGCGGCCAACTGGTCCCAATCCAGACGACGCTTGCCACGCGGGCCGGCGAGGTGCGCCGCCAAGTTCACCGAGGCGAGGTTGCACACCGCGGTGTGGTCGCGGTCCTGTGGCAGGCAGATTTCGGTGCATAGGTTTGACGAGTGGATCGTCCCGGTATTGCTGTTCAACGCGCGAGTATTGATGCTATCTTTCCACGTCAGCCATGGGTGCGACGTCGTCTGTAGGCTCACCAAGATGGCTCGGAATTGCTCGCGGGCAGTAGTGCGCCGAAAGCGCTTGATCTTGCCAGCTTCCGCCTGCTCGACATACTGGGCGTAACGCTTGGAGAAGTCTGATCCGGTAATCTCGGTGAGATCCGGGGTTTCGGCGGGATCGAAGAGGTACCAGTCCTCGTCTTTGGCGACACGCTTCATGAACTCGTCGGAGATCCACACCGCAGTGTCGGCGGTGCGGGTGCGTCGGTACGGGTCACCGGAGTTCTGCCGCAGGTCGAGGAACTGCGGGAAGTCCATGTGCCAGTTCTCCAGGTAGAAGCACAAGGCGCCGAGCTTCTTGCCTCCCCGAGAGACCGCACGCAGTGTGGAGTCAAAGGTGTGTATGAAGGGGATCGGCCCAGTTGATGCAGTGTTATCTGAGCGGATCGGGGATCCCTCGCAGCGAAGATCCGACATCGACAACCCAATGCCGCCGGTGCCCTTGGTGATCCACATGACGTCGCGGATCGTCTGGGCGATGTGCTCCAGATTGTCCTCAGTGCGCATGACGAAGCAGTTAGATAGCTGAGCCGATGGCGTCCCCGCATTGACAAGGGTGGATCCAGCGGCCAGGTGGCGCAGGTTGCTCATGGAGTCGTAAAGGGCCAGCGCCGAGGAAGTGGGATCGTCCTCAGTGAGGCTCAGCCCCATCGCGACGCGCATCCAGAAGTACTGCGGTACCTCCAAAGCCTGCTTATCGGGAGTGCGCAAGAGATAACGGTTGATCATGGTGCGCACGCCCATGAACCCGATGAGGTCGTCACGAGTGGGGTCGAGGGCAGCTGCAAGCGTCTCGAGGTCGAAATCTCGTCCCAGACGCTCGTCAAGGTGACCATCGGCGACAAGCTTGGCGATCGTGCGCGGGAAATAGTTGCGGTGCAGATCCTGCACCCTCTCGGGGTCGACGTCACCTAGATCGTCATGGGTGTCGCCAAAGACCTCTTTGTAGAGCTTCTTGACGGCGATCCGGCTGGCGATAGTGTCAAAGGCTGGATCGTCCTTAGCGTTGCCTAGGGCCACCTGAATGACGGCTTCGTCGAGGGCGTCGGTGGTCATCCCGTCAAAGAGGGTGATCTCCACCTCTGCCTGCAGCAGGGTTGCCCGGGCGACGGCGTCGTCAAGGCCGCGGGCCGAGTCCATGATCGAGGCAGCGACTTCGTTGCCGTCGTAGGGGGCTAAAGACCCGTCACGCTTGCGGACGCGGATGGTCGAAATGGGGTCGGCGCTCATTGCAATTCCTCCGTGCGATGCCGTGGGCACGCGACCGGGCGGAATGCGGCAGGGACAGTGGTCCCCCTGAACGCTGCGATACTTCCCGCGAGATCGCGAACCGGGCCCCGCGGTTGCGGGACCACACCTGGCAGGTCTTCGGGCTCATGAGCTCGTCCTGATCGGACTCCTACTAGCCGTCGCTTCCCATGCCAAAGCACAGTGCGTCATGACGGCGGTCGTTCTCATATACCGCTGCGGGGCAGCTCCGGATTCACACCGGATTCCCTCTTGGCCCGTGCGAACACGGGAACCACGTGCATTCGTCACTATATGAAGGGCGAGCAAGGGGAGTCAACGGAGGATATTCCCGGGCCTTGCCGTCGGCAGTTTGGCTTCGTAGCATCGTGTTCGACCGCCTGAAACGTTGGAGAAATCACCGCGTACCGGGGCGAGTAACTGCCGCTTTGTTAGTCGTGCCCACCCTTCGTCGGCGCATCCAGGTGTGACGCAGTCCGTGTGGTCAGCCCGAAGAGGATCGTAAGTAAGGTGACCGCGGACAGCGCCGTCACATACCCGATGAAGGCGGGGATCGCGTCACCCTGTTTCGCCCACACGTAAATGAGTGGAGCCGTGCCGCCGAACAGGGAATTCGCGAAACCATGGGCCATCCCAACACCCAGCGCCCTGACATCGGTTGGGAAAAGGTCGGACTTCACAACTGCGGAGATCGAGGTATATCCGGTAAGGAAGATATAGCCCATGAGCAGCATGAGGAATGCAGTTACGGGCTTGCGGGCATGCGACAGACAGGTCACGAGAACCCAGGTATAAACGACTCCACCGGCGGCAAAGAAGAGCAACACCGGTTTGCGTCCGATCCGGTCACCGATGAGGCCTCCCAGCGGTTGCCCGAGCATGAGGATGAATAGGGCGATGAGGTTGACTGCGGTTGCCGCCATCGGAGTGCTGCTGAAAGTCGAATGGACGATATTCGGTGCATTGACGGTGTAGACGTAGAAGCACAGGGTACCGCCGCTGGCGATGGTAAAAGCCAGGAGGAAGTTACCGAGATGGTTTCCAAAGAGCTCTTTCAGACTTCCTGACGAGCTGTCCTCACCCGACCGCACGGATTTAAGATGTTCGGTACTCAGCGATTCATCCATCGTCTTCTGCATGAAGAAAACGATGAGCGCTGCGACGCCACCGATGAAGAATGGGATGCGCCATCCCCAGGCATGGATCGTGGCCTCACTCATGAGGGAGGACAGCAGGAGTAGGACGGCCTGGGCTGTCACTAAACCACCCACGAGGGTGAAGTACTGGAACGAGGAGAAGAAACCGCGGTGTCCCTTGGTGGAGGCTTCTGACATGTAGGTGGCCGAGGTGCCGTACTCACCTCCTGTGGCGAATCCTTGCACGATACGACAGATGAGCAACAGGATCGGGGCCCCCACTCCGATGGTGCCTCGGGTGGGCAACACGGAGATGACGAGGGAGCCGACGGCCATGATTGTCACTGCCATGATGAGGGCGGACCGACGTCCGTGACGGTCGGCCCAGCGACCGAAGAACCACGATCCGAACGGCCTCATGATGAAGGTCGCCCAGAAAATCGCGTAGATGTAGATGCTCTTGTGCGGGTCGTCAGGCGAGAAGAACTGGTCCTCGAAATAGGCTGCGAACGTCGTGTACGTGTACACGTCGAACTACTCGACGAGGTTGCCCATCGACCCCTTGACGGTGTTCCATACTGCGCGGTACACGTCCGATTCGCTGCGTACTGATGCTGACCTGGTGCTCTGTGCGTCTGACATCTCGTCCCCCGGCATTGGCGGGACCGCATCAACTCGTCGGGCGTGGCGATTGCGGTAGGTCCCGACGGACACGGCCAATCGGCGTGGAGTCGTCATCGACATCGCCGATTCGAGCACTGTACGTGTGCCTGGGGTCACGTGACGAACTAATTCTCAGCCACGCGCGGCCGACCGTGGTGGTGAAACCGACTGTCACCGCCAGGCGCCGCGGAATCGCGCCGGGTGCCACGGGGCCTCCTCGTTGGGGACGCCAAGTTCGTGGGCGGCGCGCAGTGGCCAGTTGGTGTCACGCAGGGCTGCCCGGCCAACCATGACGGCGTCGGCACACCCCTTGTTGAGTAGATCCTCGGCTAATTCGCCGGTCCAGATCATCCCGACCGTGGCGGTGGGAACATCCGCCTCGGCGCGCACCCGAGCCGCTAAATCGGCCTGGTATCCCGGGGCTACCGGGATGGGGGCTGACGAATTACCACCTGAGGAGGCATCCACAAGGTCGACGCCAGCCAAGGCGAATCGACGCGACAGCTCGATCGAGTCCTCGACTGACCAGCCATCGTCACGCCAGTCAGTGACCGAGAGGCGGGCCAGCAGAGGCATGTCGTCGGGAATAGCCCCACGCACCGCGTCAGCGACCGCCAACGGCAGACGGACTCGTCCGTCATAATCGCTTCCCCAACCGTCAGTGCGGGTGTTGGACAGCGGCGAATAAAACTGATGTAGCAAGTAGCCGTGGGCGCTATGAATCTCGACAGCGTCGAATCCGGCTACCACGGCACGCGATGCCGCAGTCCGGAAGTCGTCAATAATCTTCGAGATGCCGTCCTCGTTAAGGGCGGTGACGGGCGACCCGGCGTACTGCTTGCCATCGGCGGGTGCGGCAGTTGGACCGACAGGAATCCAGCCGCCCTTTTCGGGAGGAACCACCCCGCCATGGAAACCCGGCCACCATTTCTCTGTGGAGGCTTTCCGGCCGGCGTGGCCCAACTGGACAGCAATCGTGCCGCCAAGCTCGTGGACAGCGTCAGTGATGGTGCGCCACGCTGCCACCTGGGCGTCATTCCACAACCCGGTGTCACAAGGGCTGATGCGGCCTTCAGGGCTGACCGCAGTGGCCTCTGCGACGATGAGGCCGAAGCCTCCCACAGCGAAAGATCCATAGTGGATGAGGTGCCAGGTGCTGGGAATTCCGTCTTGAGAATCCACGGCATATTGGCACATCGGCGGCAGCCAGGCGCGGTTGCGAACCGTCAATCCACGAAGGGTGAGGGGTTGGAACAGGAGCGGTGACGTCATGACTCCATAACATCACGTGTTTCAACCCCCGAGCCCTCTGCTGCCGCCGGCCTCAGACGTGATGGTGGTAATTCGGCTTCCACTCGCGAACGGAGGTCACTTGGACGGCCGTCTTGGGATAGGGGTCGGCCTCCAGTAAGTGGTTGAGGACGTCACGGTCAGGCACGGTATAGATGAGCACCGCCCCGCTTCCGTCGGCTAACGGGCCGGCATTGGCGAGCTGGCCACGCTCGCGCATGACGTCAAGGTTCTCCAGATGGGCCGGGCGCGCAGCCATGCGCTCCTCGGAATGGGCGGGATCGTAATGGGTTTCGACAATGAAAACAGCCATGCAGGGCATCTTAATCGCGTCCGAGGACCATGTCGTGGTGGACATGTTGCCTCTGAAATGGGTTGCCATCGCGTGCCGCATGGCCAGCAGTCGTGAACCCGATTGCCACACGTGCGAAAGACCTTGTCAGAGTTGTTTTGGGTTGATGATAGCCGCAAATGTGCGCAGCGCTAAGGGGCGCCTGGTTGGTTGGGTGGCCAAGGTTTTCCGGATTCAGGCGACACTGCAACGTCCGGTCGATGCCGGGGTGGAGCCATACGTACCAGACCTGATGAGCTGCCGGGTTTCTCGGTTGGTGAGGGCGTAGCCGGCTTGCGGTTGCGAGGTGGACCTGGCGAAGATCGTGCCCGCTACCTTTCCGTCGGTGGTCAGTAATGGACCGCCTGAGTTGCCCGGTTGCACGGTGCCGCGCAAAGACAGGATCTCGCGGACGACATCGTCGTCACCGTAAATGTTCTCGCCACGAGCCGTTATTGCCCCGCGCACTCGCGCAGCGTTGACTGTGTACGGTCCGTCCAGCGGGAATCCGGCGATGACCGTCGAGTCCCCGGCGTCTACCGATGAGGTCATTGTTAGGGCAGGAGCCTTAAGTTTAGGAACAGCGAGCACGGCAAGGTCGAGGTCGGGGTCGTAGGCGACGACACGCGCTCGCAGGCGGGCGCCTTGGCCTCCAACCTGCACCGTCACTGTGTCAGATCCGGCGACCACATGGGCGTTGGTGACGACGCGGTGCGGTGAGCTGACCCATCCGGTGCCCTCCGAGGCCCGGTCACATTGATGCGACAGTGATCTCACTTTGACGATGGATCTCGCCGCTTGTCGTACTCCAGGGCTATTGGCGGCGGAGTCGTCGGGGGCATCTCCGGGCAGACGAGGGTCCTGACCGGTAAAGACCTTCGGGAAGGTATCGGCCATCTGGCCGATAAGCCGTGCCGCTTCGTGATTGATTTGGGGTGGAATTGCGCGGTTGGTGGTGTTGATGACGGCTGATTCGTCAATAGCCTGAGTCCATTGGGGAGGCAGAAGTGGGGCCAACGCCGTTGCCCCCACCGCCACTACCAAGGCCGTGGCGGTCGCAGACAGCAATGCGCCGCCAATCCGGTCAAGGGCCCCTAACCCTGCTGTCTCAGAGGCGTGGCATATGCGGCGGGCGAGCCCATTACAGAGGCCATGGATGACTTCGACGATGACGAGGACGACGCCAAAGCGTAGTGGTCCGGTAGCAAGCCAGGACGATGAGTTGTTGGTGATCCGGGACACGATGTCTCCCGACGCCCACAGCCCTACCCAGACTCCGCCAATCAAGCCGATGAGGCTGGCGATCCCAGAAATTGCTCCTCGGGTCCATCCGCGCAGGGCGCGGAGGATGAGGATCACCGCGAGGGTGATGTCGAGGATGTGCGCCATGGCTCTCCCATCAGGGGTGGGTGGACGGATCAGCAGCGTCTCAATCGTGCCTAGGAGGCGACATTGGGCCAATATCGTCAAGCGACAGCGTATTCGACTTCGCGGGACTCGCGGTTATTGGTAACTTGACGTCATGAGTCATCATGATGGCGAGAACGTGGGGACGAGCGCGGATTCCGGTTATGACGATTTCGTTATCCTGCTTGACGATGACGGCAACCACATTGGAACCGCTCCCCGGGCGACCGTCCACAGTCAACATACCCCTAGGCATCTCGCCTTCTCGTGTCACGTTCTTGACGTAGGCGGTCGGGTACTTGTGACCCGGCGCGCTTTGACGAAGGTGGCGTGGCCAGGGGTGTGGACCAACACCTGTTGTGGGCATCCACGTGTAGGGGAGACGATTATTGACGCCGCCGTGCGTCGTACTCACCAGGAACTCGGACTCGACCTTGATCCGCGTCGGATGCGCGTCGTGCTACCAGATTTCTCCTATCGCGCCACCGACTCCGGGGGCATCGTGGAGGACGAGTTCTGTCCGGTTGTTGTTGCCCGATTGTCCCTGCCAGAGGAGCTCGTCGAACTTAACCCAGACCCTGACGAGGTGGAGGAGGTAGCCTGGGTTGGTTGGCAGGACATGTATGGCTTGGCCCGGTCAATGCCGGCCCTGCTGAGTCCCTGGGCCGTCGAACAGATGCTGGAGTTTGGGCCCGATCTTCCCGTGGTGCGCTGACCTTCACTACACCGAGGTGAGAACCTCGCCGTGGTCTGGCCATGCAGCCAGCATCGACGCTGACATGTGGCAGATTACCAATTGTTCACAAGAGTCGACGGCGATGAGGCCATCGGTTGCTGGGGCGTGGCCAGTGAGGCGCGATGAGACCTCGTCGGTGAGGGCTCCCAGAGCTGCCCGGTCGACGGGTTGTCCTGCCAGTCTCATCTGCGCGTCAACCTCATGAGCTACTACCCCTTGGAGGAAGGCCTCACCATCGCCGGTGCAGGAGACTGCCACGACTCCGTCGCGCGCGAAAGTGCCGGCCCCGATGACCGGAGAGTCCCCGATGCGTCCCTGCGACGAAGCGACGATCCCACCGGTTGAGGTGGCCGCAGCTAGGTGTCCATAACGATCTCGGGCAACCGCCCCGACGGTGCCGTGTTTCGGGGCGTGCTGTCGTCTGGCTAGCACCTGCTCTAACTGCTCGCGGCGCGCTTGGGTGACGAAGTACTCCGGCGGCGCGATCTCAAGACCCCAGTCTTGACAGACCCGTTCGGGCGGGTCACACAGCAGCACATGGGGTGAATCCTCAGAGCTTTATGCGCCAGTTGAATCGGGTTGCGGGCGTGACGTGAGCAGCACACCGCCCCGGCGTGTCCGTCTCCAGTCATGACGGCGGCGTCGGTTTCGACGGTTCCGTTTGCGGTGAGAACCCCACCTCGCCCGGCGTTGAACAGTGGATCGTCCTCCATCGCCGTAACGGCTGCGATGACGGCGTCACAAGCACTTACGTCGAGGGCTCGCTGCCCGGCTGCAAAGGCCTGACGCAAGGAGCGACGAAACTTCTCGGCTTCCTCTCCAGTACGTGACGGGACGTTTCCGGCCCCACCGTGAATGACGAGGGTAGGGCCGGGCTGATCGACGACGTGACTGGTCATAACAGGATCGTAAGGCTGGTTACGGGTTGATGTCATTAAGGGTTTGTCCATTGGTTCTTACCCCGCCTGTGGGAACGACATTGATGTGTTTTCCCCAGCGGGGCCGGTTTTCCACCGGTCTCCTGTGGATAACTCGCTAACTGCGGTCGCAATCATGAGGATACCGTGGGTTCCTCAACCGGAGGTTCTGCTCGCGGCAAGTATATCGTGAACATGGCGCCACCGCTTGGGGCCCGCGACGCTTTGATCCAACCCTGATGGCTAGTGACGGTATGAGCCACAATTGACAGGCCGAGGCCGGTTCCGGGGGTGTTGCGGGCGCGATCAGAGCGGTAAAACCGATCGAAGATATAAGGCAGATCGGCCTCCGCGATGCCAGGTCCTTCGTCACTGACGACGACGGTGTCGCCCTCCATAGACACCGTTACAGTTCCACCGGCGGGGGAGAACTTCACCGCATTATCGAGCAGGTTGGTGACAGCCCGCTCCAGGGTGGCCTCGTCACCAAGCACCAAATGGGACTCCAGGTGGACGTCGAATTCCAGGTTCGGGCCGCGTCGTCGTCCCCTCTCGACCGCTTTGGATACCGCATCTGACAAGTCGAAGTACTCCGGGCGCGGGGGAGGGGCGTCCTCGCGCGAGAGCTGGACGAGGTCGCCAATGAGGCTGGAGAACTCACCGAGCTGGGCGGCGACGTCGTCAAGGATCTCTCCGCGTGCTTCCTCCGGGAGCATGTGGCTCTTCTGATCGGCCATCAGCAGCTCGACGTTGGTGCGCATCGAGGTCAGTGGGGTTCGTAGTTCGTGGGAGGCGTCAGCGATGAGCTGCTTCTGACGCTCCCGGGAGTTCGACAACGAGGACAGCATGTGGTTGAACGACACGGCAAGATCGCCTAGCTCATCATGGGAGTGGACCTGGATGGGTGTCAGGTCTTCGGTGGTGGTGACGTGATGAACAGCTCGCGAGAGGTCGCGCAAAGGGCTAGTCGCAGAGTTGCCTGCCACGTATCCAGCGATGGCGGTGAGCACGATGCCGACGAATCCGGTGCCTACGAGGACGATCCATAGTGACCCTAGGGTGGCCCTGGTCCCGGTGAGGTCTTGGCCTGTGACGAGAGCGTAGTGGACGCCATCTGAGGTGAAGGGGACCGCGACGATACGCACCGGAACACCGCGGGAGTCAATGACGGTGTGTGCTTTAACCCCGATCCCGGTGCGGGCGACTGCTAGCTCTTGAGGTCCCGCGGTGACGGTGACCTCAGTTCCAGGGGCTGTGGTGACTTGGCCGTCGGCGCGTACCAGGATGAGGGTGGTGTTGGTGGCTGCCAACGAGCTGGCTTCCAAACCACCGAGGTTTTGAGGATCGGCGGCGACACTTGGCGAGATGGTGGTCGCCATTCGGGTGAGCTGTTCGTCCAGCTCGCTATACAGCGAGATGCGAGTCATGAGCCGCGCCGACAAGGAGGTCAAAGCGACCGCGACGACAACGGACGTCGATACTAGGAGGCTGACCCGGCGTCCCATGGTCATACGCAGGGGGCGCGGACGCCAATCGAGCAGCCTCCGCCACCAGCGACGGATCACGAATTTGCTTCCCGCAGCACGTACCCGACGCCGCGAACGGTGTGGATGAGACGCGGCTCACCATCGTGCTCGGTCTTGCGGCGCAAATATCCGATGTACACCTCAAGGGAATTCGCGGTGGTCGGGAAGTCGAATCCCCACACCTCATGTAGCAGCCACCATCGCTCCAGCACTTTTTCTGGGTTTTGTAGGAAAACGGCTAGTAGGGCGAATTCGGTACGCGTCAAACTGATGCGACGGTTCCCGCGGGTGATCTCGCGGGTGCCTGGATCAAGGGTGAGGTCAGCGAAGGAGAGTTGTTCAGGGGCCTCGTTTTGCTCTGGCTCGGGACGGGAACGACGAGTGAGGGCGCGTAGGCGAGCGAGGAGTTCGTCGAGGGCGAAGGGCTTGACCATGTAGTCATCGGCGCCAGCGTCGAGGCCGTCAACGCGATCGTCGACAGCATCGCGGGCGGTGAGGACGAGGATCGGGACGTCGTTGCCATTGCTGCGCAGCATCCGGGTGGCTTCCAAGCCATCTAGACGCGGCATCATGACGTCCATAATGACGGCGTCGGGGTGAGTTCCGGATAGATGGGCGAGAGCCTCGACGCCGTCGGCTGCGCTATCGACCTCGTAGCCGCTGTACTGCAGGGATCGGGCGAGGGATTCTCGTACCGCGCGATCATCGTCAACGACAAGAATGTGCATGCTCATGGCTTGACGTCCTCCGTCGGGGGCTGTGCGGTGGGATCGGCATCCGAGAGGGGATCGGGTTCGGGGCCTGCCGTCGGGGTCGGATCCGCGGCAGCCTGGGGGTTGGCTGCGGAGGCAGGTGCGTCCTCGGGGGTGGCGGAGCCCTCGGAGGTCTTGGTCTCGTCATCAGCAGACTTGGACTTCCGCGCGCGACGTCTCTCCTCGGCACGCTGCCGGGCTGCCTTCGCGCGCTCCTCCTTGTCGTGGGCGGCACGGGTCGCCGCCGCCACCTTTGCCAGACCGTCGAAGCGGGGCTTGTGCGGGGCTGGAGCCGTTTCCGGGGTGACGGAGCGCTGGGAGCGGACGAGAACTCCGTTGACCTCGCGGGTGAACCAGCGAACCAGGCCACGTCCCATCACCTCGGTGTGGCCGGTCGAGGCGTCGATGCGCAGGCAGGTGGCCTCGTCGACGGCAACGGCACTGGAAAGCAGGCCGGACTCGACGTTCGAGATGATGAGGCCGTCGCCGGAAAGGGTGTCGTTGTGGGTGGAGATGGTCAGGCTGACCAGGCCAAGGCCCTCGACGAAGGTGACCTCGTCGAAGCCCTCAGCACCTGTCTGCTGGCCGACCTGGCGTCCCTGCAATTTCCAGCCCCCTGCCAGAGCGGTGACGCACGGGGCCATCGCACCGGCCGAGAAGCCGAGCCAGGGAGCACCGCCGCGCACCAGCATCGAGAGCTGCTCGGCGGCCGGTGCAAGACCGTTGATGTAACTGGGGACGGCACCGCCGTCGACGATGATGCCGGCAAGGGCGTCGAGATTGTCGGGGAGCTGGAAGGACTCGTCCTCGGCCCACAGCGGGGTGGCCGGGTCGCCCACCGTCGGGGCGGTACCCGGGCCGTCGAGGTGGATGGTGAGGATGTTCGCGTCAACCCACCGGGAGGTGACGATCCGCGTCAGTTCGGCGGCGTGGTCGGCGGACTCGGAGGGCGGACCGGCCACGACCAGCGCAATCGGAGCATCAGCATTGTGATGGCGGGCCTGGGAGACGAACTCGTCATAGACCTCCACCAGTGAGTCGTCGTATCCTCCGCCGACCAAGAACAAGCTCATGGGAACAGCCTATAGTGCCGCAACGATTGGTCTCGGGGGACCAGCGCCATGGCGGGGAACTGGTCAGGCCAGTGAGCGGACCTCGTCAACGATTCCGGGCATTGCGGCCTCGATGGCGTCGAGGGTGTCCTCGAACCCGTCGGCCGAGCCATACCAGGGGTCCGGCAGGGAGGTGCCAGGGGTGCAGTTGGGGTCGTAGTCGCGGATGAGACGGAGGTTGTCGGCGTCGGGGGCCATTCGCTTCATCATCTGGATGTGGCGTGGCTCGGCGGCTATGACGAGGTCGGCGGACATGATCTCGGACCCGTCGATCTGGTGAGCATTGTGGCCCGAGCAGGGGTATCCGTGGGACTTCAGGACGGACCTGGCTCGCGAATCCATCGGGCCGCCGTGTTCCTCATCGCTGACACCGGCGCTGGTGATGCGAGCGTCCAGGCCTTCGTTGGCGAAGACCTTCCTGGCGACGAATTCAGCCATCGGGGAACGACAGATGTTTCCCCAGCACACGAAGATGACGGAGGATGTGTTCTGGTTGCTCACAGGGGTTCCTTCCATGGTCGGTGGGTCCAGTCTGCCTGGTGTGGGGAGGCTCTTGCCGGGGTTCATACTCGCGGCGAACTACACGGAGCTGCCAGGAGATGCCCCGATTCGGCGATGCGAACGTCAACAGCGAGATTTTTGGGCAGCTTTGGATGACGGAGACTTGAATCCCAGACCGATATACTCCCACCTGCAATATCCTCAAACCACGAGATCCTGAGTCACGACCGACCGCGAACGAGGGGTTCAGCTGGCCATGCCCGTTGGGGTCACCTCCCAGGACTGGGCCACGCAACTTGGCTTAGACACCGCGGCACCCTGGCGCACCGGAGCACTCGACGTCACCCGCCAAGCCACTGCCAGTGGCCACTTCGTCAACGCCCGCTGCTACACCTCGGAAACCGAACGACGCAGCGTGCTGGACTCTGGCTCCACCACGACAACCAATACCGCCCGAACCCTTCTGGGCAACGACGCCGAACGCCTCTCGACGCTGCACCGATTGGACGCGTTCACAGCCGTGACCGTTCCTGAACGGTCACGGCTGTGAACTCTCGTGTGCCACAAATGATCCACCAAGTGGACGACCCGTGGGGCGAATCCGTCGCGGACCAAGCCCTGGACGACACGTCAATAGGGGAGAAGAAGACCGGGCTCACGGGCAAGGCGAGCCAGTCTCCTTCTACGGAAGTCCCGGGAGGGTGGGTCAGTTGGTACGCAGCTTCCCATCAGCCGGCCCCCGGTCCAGAGTGGCCTGGAAAGCGAGGTCCAGAGCCTTCACCTCGTCGTCGACCTGCTTGACGGTGGTGGCGGGATTGAACCACACACCGGTTGCGTGGGTGAGTGCCTTGTTGATCGCTTTGTACCCCTCTGCGTTCTTGCCGAGGAGGTACTTGTCACGGTTGATCCGTGTCTGCCAGATCTTCGTGTTGAGGCCGTTCTTGACGTACACGGTCGCCGCGTCGGTGGGCTTGAGGTCGCGGTAGGCCGCGACCTTCGCGTACGTGGACAGCACGTCGGCCTTGCTCTCGGCCAACTGCGCTGCGGTGCTGGTTGGGTTGATCGTGCGGATCAGGGCGCGTGTGATTGAGAAGCCCAGCTCGACGTGAGCAGCCTCCACCTTGTTGACCAGGTTATGGTTGGCCTGCTGGATGGTCTTCACGCTGGTGGTCAGCAGGTCGACACGAGCCGGGATGGTGGACAGATCCACCGGCGGCACCTTGCCGGCAATGATCGACTCGATCGCGGTGCGCAGTTCGAAGGCCGTGTCGAGGAGCTTGCGGATCTCCTCGCCGTAGTTGACCTTCGGAGCCTCGCTTGCGGGAACCTGCGCCTGGGGCATCTTATGCAGCTCGGCGATGCGGGCATTGACCTGCGCGAGTGCCTGCTCGGCGTCGACCTGGGCATGCTGGCGCGCAGCAGACTGGCTCACCGGAGCTGGCGCCGCCACGGCGACCGCGGGCGCCACCGGTGCAAGCACTGCCCCGGTCAAAATCGGGATGATAAGAGCCGAACGCTTCATGGGAATCCTCCTCGAGGGATGTGGAACAGCCATTGGGGCCGATCAGTGACTATCAAAGTCCTTCTCTCGTCAGAACCCCTTACTAACCTCCCCGCCACGATTGTGAACGAAAGTTATTCAATCTGACCGGAAGCTCTACTCATTCCTCGGATTTGTTGTTCGCCACAGGTATGGGCATTGCCGCAGCAACACCGGCAACTGCCTCGCCGGCGGATACGGCAGCGCCGGTTTGCGTTGTCGCTTCACGGTGGACCACTCAGTGACGCTGGGTGACCGACGTACAGCGCCGCGTGGTCATCACAGAGGGGATTAACGTCGAAGGCGTCAAGCTGGCGCTGATCGCCGTTCCCCGCCCGGACCGTGTCGCGGGCACCCCGTCCGCGAAACCTCCCACGGTCACGAACCTGCCGACTGCGGGAGTTGTATCTGCCATGGGGTTATACCTGCTCACTGCCTCAAACGTGCTGACTCTCGTCGGCGGGGTAGCGGCGTCGTGCCTATTCCTCATTCTGGCAGTTTCCCTCGCTGTGGTGGTCGTGCGTTTCAACGCCCTGCTCACTCCCCATGCCCACGCGCTGCAGGTGACGTTGGAGTGGCTGACCGTCCTCGTGGCGCTGATACTGGGTATCACACGCCAGTGGACTCGGATATATCGCGTATATGTCAATGGGAAGACCGAGAGATTCCACCACGCCTTGACCGATTAGCTGAGCTTACGTCCGCTTGCTACACCTCTGAGGCTGAACGGCGGGGTGAGTTCAGGGGGCTGAGCACGCCACTACAACTATCACCGGCCTCACATGGGCTACGGCAACCAGTCACCTTACCCGATTGGTCACCGTCTCAGCTGCGTGGCGGCAGTATGGCCCTAAGACGGCAGTGGCAAGCGTGGAACGTCAAATATGCCTTGGCCGTAGTACCCTGCGAGGATACCTACTGTTCTCCATGGGGGCCGGAGGTGGTGCTGCCAGGTGCATCCCACGACACGAAAAGGACCGGCCCACCCCAAGGGGGAGGGCCGGTCGTAAAAGTGTCTGGGAGACTTATAGGTCGGTGCTGAAGACGCTTGAAGGGTTAGCGCAGGGTGATCGTGACCTTCGCCGTGGTACTGCCTTGGTTGAGGTGCAACCGCGCCACCCGGTCGCCTGGGTGGGAGGTGACGTGGGCGCCGGACGCCTGCACGTCGTACCCGTGGGGCGCTGAGATGGCAGGGACCACCACAGTCGTCTCGTCCGACTCCTCCGCGCTCGACCCGTCGGGCCGCTGGGCGGTCCAGGTCATGGTGAACACGCGTCGGGACCGGTCGTGGTGGTACGCGGATGGGGTGCCCGCGACACGGTCCGGGTGGGGAACGGCGATCAGCGCCAGCTTGGCGCTTTCGACGTTGGTCCCCTGGGGTGGCCGAGCTGGGTCGTCGACGAGGGCTTGCTCGGTGCCCGGGCCGGCTGTGGTGGGATCACCGGCAGTGTAGGCCCACCACTGGACGCCGACCCGGTTGCGAGCTGCCAGGTCCATCTGGGACGTGATCACCGCGGGGGTCGTGATGGCGCCGAACTCGGTGAGCATCAGCCCCGACCCGGTCTGACGTGAATGCTTCTCTGCGTTAGTGAAGACCCGGTTGTCGGGCGCAGTGCATCCGACATAGGAGTGGAGGGTGGCCTGGCTGGTGCAGTAGTCGTGGAAGCTCAACCCCAGGTTGGATCCCGTGAGCCGGACGTTGGTCCCGACACCTATGTTGAAGAACTGCATCGGCTCGTACCAGACAGTGGTGGCCTTGTCGACCGAGCGGATCGCGTCGACAGTCTTCTGCTGGACGGCCGACAGTCGCGCGTCAGCAGCGCGGCAACCGAGCTGCGTGAGGCACCGCGTGTAGCGGTGGCCCGGGAACGGCTCGTTGAACAGGTCGTAGCCCTGCACGCCGGGCACGTTTCGGAAATGCTCGGCCACATGTCGCCAGGCGCTGGCGTAGTGGTCGGCAACACCGATGCCGTCGGAGGCCTTGGCGTTGTCGTAGAAGGAGTCGAAGGAGTATTTGACGGCCTCGTTGAGGAAATAGTTGCCGGGGAAGCCCGTCTTGACGATGTTGGGCATGCCGTGGTCGAGCGCGGCCCAGGCAGGCCACCCCTCCCCCTGATACTTCTCGTTGACCATGTCCTGATGGAAGTCGAGGACACTGGCGATGCCGTGGGCGTTGAGGATCCGCACGGTGCGTTCGACCCGGGCCAGGTAAGCGTCGTCGTAGACGCCCGGCCGAGGCTCGACGCCGGCCCACAGCACCCCCAGCCGGACGCTGGTGAACCCCTGCGCCTCGAGGAAGGCTGCGTCGTCTTCACCGAAACCGACGGCATCGGGGGCGTAGGGGGCGCTCTTGGCGACCTCGTTGATCCCCTGCGTGATGACCACGCGGTGCTGGGCGTCGGTCACCCAACGCCCCTGGGTGGTCCACCGTGAAGCGTCGACGCGAACTGGCGCTGCCGTATCCTCCGGCGAGGCAGTTGCCGGCACTGCTGTGGCAACGCCCATCCCTGTGGCGAACAGGGACAAAGCTACAAATCCGAGGGCAGACTTTCGACGCATGGCAATTCCTTCTTCTAATGTCAACTACCAACAGCCGCCAGGATGAATCGGGCTGGAGATGACTGGCGAGGTACCAGCATATATGAAGAGGGCTCTTCGGTGGGGTGACGAGCGTGATACACGGAGCTATAGCGCGCCAAGTAGCCGCGAAATTAGCATGACCGGCGGGCTCACGAAAGTATAGCGTTCGGTCATATCAGATAACTTTCGTTCACAGTTGTGCGGTTATTATTTCTTGCATGGAGCCTTAAGCTGGGGTTGGGTTGTGTGGATAGCTTCAGTTGGCCTTAGTATGGCGCCTGTCTGGCTAGAAGGCCAAGGGGCTTGCCGCAGGTCATATCGTGGAACGCCGAGGGCAAGCAGCAGGACACCCTACGGGGAGTTGCGCCCCCGCTGATCCCCACCGCCAAGTCGTATGGAATCTCTCGGGGGTTACCTTAGGGGCGTTGACCTCACTGACCGAGTTAGGAGAATTCTCAATGTGATGTATCGTTTAGGCTACCCCTTGAGATGAAATTTTTGTAGGCTACCCTTTTCGAATTGAATCAATATGATTCACGAAATTCGCCCCGTGTTCCGCTGAGGAGTCACTGATGAAGATCAACGCACGATTCGCCGTCATGGCCGCGAGTGTGGCCGTCCTGATGGCTGCCGCGCCGACTGCGCAGGCTGTTACTTCGCCGGGGGATATCCATCCCTTGGTCCAGGCAGCCCACAGCCCCGACGGTATTCCCGGTAACGGCGTCGGGCCGGAATTCCATACGTCGTCGATGGCGCGTTCCTACAGCGAGAAGCACCTGGGTGTGGCGCCGCGGGGTGTGAACGACTTCTCCTGCAAGGTCAAGCCCGGCGACCGACCGGTCATCCTGATTCCCGGTACTGGCGGCAATGCGTTCGCCACATGGTCCTTCTACGGACCCCATCTGGCCCATGAGGGGTACTGTGTCTACACCTTCACCACCAATGTCCCCGCGGGGATCCTCGACGAGGGCTGGGGCTTCACCGGTGACGTGCGCGCCTCCGCGCAGGCGCTGGGTGCCTTTGTGGATCGGGTCCGGAAAGCGACGGGCTCTGAGAAGGTCGACGTCGTCGGACATTCGCAGGGTGGCGGCATCCTGCCGAACGCCTACATCAAGATGTATGGCGGAGCGTCCAAGGTCGACAAGCTGATCGGACTGGTGGCCGCCAACCACGGCACCACCGCCGTCGGTCTCTACAAGCTTGTCGACGGCCTGCCCGAGGCTGTGAAGGATTTCCTTAGCACGTGGAGCTACGACCACAACATGGAGGCCTACGGCCAGCAGCTCAAGGGATCAGCGTTGATGCAACAGGTTTACCGTGACGGCGACACCGTCCCGGGTATCGCCTACACCGTCATCTCCACCCGGCTCGACACGACGGTCACGCCCTACACGCAAGCCTTTCTCAAGGGCGCCAAGAACATGACCGTGCAGGACGCCTGCCCTCTGGATGCCTATGGCCACGGCCGCCTACCCTATGATCCCGTCGCCTACCAGATGGTGCTCAACGCCCTCGATCCGAACCACCCACGAGAGATCTCCTGCACGTGGCGGCCCCGGGTTCTGCCCGTATCCACCACGGATGCTGCATGAACTGTGGCAGGTCAGGGTTCTCCAGCGCCGTGCGGCGTGGCCACCAACCACGACTGTGGTGACAACGAACAGTAGCTCGGTCCCTGCCTTGTGCCGGGCGGCGCTGCCATGTCGTCCATCAGGGTTAGGTCGTGGTGGGCACGTCGTCTGCGTGGGTGACTACCTGTACGTTCACCTCTAAGTGAACTGACCGGGGATGTTGGTCAATCGTGAGAAGGGCGGCTGGTTCCCGCAGGCCGGGTGGGGCCGGTGGTGGTTGTAGTAGTGCAGCCAGTCGCCGAGCTTGCCACGGCGCTCCGCCTCGGAGATGTAGCAGCGGGCGTAGGCCCAGCCGTCGGCCAGGGTGCGGTGGAACAGTTCGATCTTGCTGTTGGTCTGCGGCCGGTACGGGCGGGTGCGCTTGTGCTTGATGCCGAGCTCGTTGCAGGTGTTGCGCCACAGGTGTGAGCGGTAGACGCCGCCGTTGTCGGACAGGACCCGCTCCACGGTGACGCCGCGCTGGTGCTCGCCGCCACGTGGGGATCGGTTGTCGGGTCAGTCGACGGGGCTGACCCGGATGAGGTTGCCGTCGGGGTTGGCGATCACGAAGGTGCGGCCGAACACGTCGTCGTGCGGTTCCTCGATGACGTGTACGCCCTTCGCGACCCCCTCTCGGTAGGCGTCATCGACCGCCGCGGACGACCGGGGACCATGAGTCCGATCTCGCTCGTGCGGGGCGTGTCGCGGGTGGTGTCCCCTTTGCCCGGTCCAGATGGCGAACAGCACCCCGGGTGTCACCTCGAAGGCGACGTAGCGCGGGCTGGTGAAGTTGGGCTCGATGTCGAACAAGTCGCTGTAGAAGGCGGTGGACCGTTTGGCGTCGCTGACGTAGGTCAGGAACAGGTTGGGTGCCGACATGGGTGTCTCTCGGGTCAGTGGATCATTTGGCACTAGCCGATCACCAAAACAGGACAACTCATGTCATGTTTTCTGCGAGGATCGGGGCCATGAAGTCCTCGAGGCTGTTGTCGATCCTGCTGCTCCTACAGACCCATGAGCGGATGACGAGCCAAGAATTGACCCGACGATTCGAGATTTCACCGCGCACGATCCTGCGTGACGTCGAAGCATTGCCAGTTGCGGGCGTTCCGATTCACACGGTGGCGCGATCGTGCTGGACGGCCGGGCTCGGCTGGACGTCGCTCGTCTCGATCCGGGAGAGCTTCAGCTGCTCACTGTCGCGGGGCTGGACGCCGACCTTCTTGAGCAGGTCGGGCTGCAGGCAGTCCACGCCAGCGCCCAGGAGAAAATGACGGCCGTCGCCACGCGAGGACAGGTGCTTGGTACCCCGCCCCTGTCCGAGGTACTCCTCATCGACCCATCAGGGTGGTTCACGACCGGAAAGGAACTCGGCCTGCTGACCGCAGCGAGAGAGCGACGTCGCATCCGCCTGTGCTACCGACGGAGCGGAGAAACCAGCGGGCAATGGCTCACCGCGGACCCGTACGGGCTCGTGAACAAGGCTGGCTCCTGGTATCTCGTGGCCGACGTCGATGGGCACCCCCCGCATGTTCAACACCAGCCGTATCGAAGAGCGCGATCCCCTCACGGATGTCGCGGTGCTCCGACCAGACTAAGACCTGCGGTCGGTATGGCACGACCTGGTGACCAGCTTCGAGCCGACCCCCGGCGTCGAGGTGCATGCGCTGCTGCGCTCAACCCGCCTGGACCTGGCCCAACGAATTCTCGGAACCCGCATGGCCAACGTCACCTATACCGAGGATGCGTGGACTCTGATCACTGTCCGCTACCCCGATGTCGAATCGGTGCGACAGCTCCTCTATCTCGGCGACCACATCCGCATTCTGAACCCAGCTGAAGCGGTCGAACAGTTCCACGACCTCGCCGCCCAGATCATGCGAGCTCACTCGACAAACAGCTCAACTAACGTCTCCGGTTAGTACATCTCAGGCGCCTCGTTGGTCGCCTTGCCGCAGGAAGGGACGATCATCCGCGTCGGCACGCACTCGGAGCTCTTGGCGACAGTCCCGGAGTACCGAGAGCTGCTGAGCGCCTACGACGCTGAGCAGGGGGATGTCCGGCGAGTCCGTGGAGAATCCGGGAGAGGAGGTTGATCGCGACCGACGGGAAGGCTGAACGCGACAGCACTTTCGAGATGTCCACCGCCGAGGAGAAGCGCGCAGCAGAGGACCAGCGCATCGCCGAGCTTATGGGGCATGGGTCCGACGGCCGCATGTCCGCCGTCCTCACCCCATCGCCACCGGTGCCATGCTGCTGCTTGTCATGGACTGGCGACTGGGCCTCATCTGCTGGCGTCGCTGTTCTTCGTCTCACCGCTGGTGAAGTGGTTTTCGGCGGAGTCGAGCCGCACATTCCGCAAGGTCCGCAACGCCTCGGCCCAGGTCATCATCCAGCTCTCCGAGACGATGACCGGCATCGAGGCGGTCCAGGCCTACTATCGCGAGCCGCGTAATCAGGAGATCTTCACCTAGCTGGCTGACCGGTGTCGCGGCATCAGTGTCCGGGCGATGCGGCTCTTCGTGATCTTCATGCCGGGCATCACCTTGATCGGCAACATCACCGTCGGCCTCATGCTGCTCACCGGCGGCTACTTCGCCTTGCGCAGATGAACGACGGTCGGTGTCCTGACGACCTTCCTGCTGTACCCTCGTCAGTTCTTCGAGCTACACACCTTCCAGTCGGCATCCTCGTCCCTGTACGCTCCCTCGGAGCGTTTGGTGCAGCGGGCTTTGGGGACGATCCCTGCCGACCGGACCGCCGTCATCATTACCCATCGTCTGTCGACGGTGGAGATTGCCGATTGGGTGCTCGTGCTGGAACACAGCCAGATCCTGGAGAACGGATCCCCGGCCGAGCTGGAGGCCCAGGGAGGACGCTATGTCGGGCTTCACAAGCCTGGTAGGAGTCACCTGCCTGACGGCGACGTATCCGAGGCACACCCTGAATCCCGGAGGCGGGATTGAATACCGTCCTCGCCACCATCACGTGGTGCGGTAATCGCGATTCTAATGGTGGTTGTTGCTGCGACAATTGGCAGCACTCACGGTCATGACCGGCATTTCCACCACGTCGGCAGACTTCATCTCTTTGCTGCCCCAACTCAGACACACAAGAACCCTGGCCCGGGACCCCCTCAGGCCAGAGTTTTTCAGTATGAGGTTGTGTCGATCCTCGGATCAGACACCAGTTTTCGGCAGGCCGGGTTTGCCGTTGCTGGAGCCTTTGTCAGATCCGGGGGTTCCTAGATTGACGTCGTGGCCCGGGGTGCCAGACTGGCCCGGTTTCGGGGCCGGGATCACAGCGCCACCAGGATGATCGCCGGACGGTACTGACAGCTTGGCGGCGAAGCGCACCGTGGTGCCGGAATCCGGGAAGGTGAAAACGGTGGTGGCCTCACCGCTGACCAGCCCCTTGGCGGTCGGTACTTTGACGGACACGGAGGACCAGCCGTCCTTAACCGGAGTGGTGGCGACGTCGACGGTCTTGTCGTCCTGGACGATCTGGGCCTTCATGATCGTGTTGACTACAGCATCCTTGGAGGTGAAATCCACGGTGTCGGGGCAACAGCCTTATCGGCAGGTTTACCGAGGGTGAAGGTGGTGTCCCTGGACGTGCCCTCGTGGAGCGAGGTTGTCAGGGAGACAGCGCGTTTGGCGAAGTCTGGCTTAAGGGTCTTGCGGGCCTTGATCCAATCCACCCAAGCGGATAGGTTAATCTTGCCGCTATCGACGGGTTTAGAACCCTTGGCTAGCTCCGTGAAATTGTCTCTACCGGCGATTAGGAAGGAACCGGAACCCACGGAGTAAGTGCCTTTGGGGTCGATCGGCTTGCCGTTCACCCACACGGAGGTGATGCGTTCGCCCTCCTTGCGGGACTCATCGTAGGTGTAGGTGACGTTCGAGGACACGCCGAGCTGCAGGTATGGACGTGACGGGACCTCGCCGTCCCGGCGCGTTGCCACTGCTGCTCAAGCACCTTCTTGAACTGGGCGCCGGTGATTCTGGTGGTCGTCAACGTGTTAGCGAAGGGGAGTACCTGGGCTGCCTGCTTGTAGGTGATGTCCTTGTCGAGCAGAGAGGCGCGGGTTCCACCGGGGTTTTGTAGGCCGATGAAGTTCGGGTCGTCTTTGCCCAAGGTGTCCTTGAACATGTCGGCGACCATATTGGTCATCGTCGATTCACGGTCGCGGACCTCGGCGCCGAACTACTGATCGGATGTGTTCGACGGCGTGGTGATCGGTGCGGTTTCATGCCCAATGACGGTAGTGCCAGCCTTGTCCGACTTGGCCTTGGCGTCGTCGTAGATCGAAGAAATCTTGGCGATCGTTGGGTCGTCAGCCGGGGTTGTGGCCGGGTCAATGAATGAGGCGCCGGTAGAGCACAGTTTCTTCTGCTGTGAATTCCACGCCACGTTCACCTTGGCCAGGTGCTGGCCGTAGGAGCCGGCCTGCAGGAGCGGGGCGCCGGCCTTGTCCTTCCACGAGTACACCTGGTGAGTGTGGCCGTTGAAGACGACGTCAACATCGGTGGACGTGTCAGCGTAGACCGGTGCGAAGTTGCCGCCCTGGCTGGCGGCATCCCCGGAACCGTCGGCAGCGCCTTCGTGGTATTCGGCAACGACGACGTCGGCCAGGCCCTCGCTTTTGAGACGCTTGGCCTCGGCATTCACAGCCTTAACCGGATCACCAATGGTGAGGTTGGAAATGCCGGCAGGGGAGACCAAGGAGGGCAGGTCGTGGGTGACAGCGCCGACGACACCGATGCGCACCCCATCCTTGACAATGATCGTCGACGCTTTGAGGGGAGCCGCCACTTTCGTGGTGCCCTTTTCGTAGACGTTGGCGCCGAGGTAGGGGCTGTTGAGATGAGGCACGATGCGCTCGGCTAGGTCCTTCCAGCCCTTGTCGAACTCGTGGTTGCCGACGGCATTGGCGTCGACACCAGCGGCGTTGAGCACGTCGATGGTGGGCTCGTCGTTGAGGGAGCCAGACTCGAAGGTCGATCCACCAACATTGTCGCCAGCGTCGAGCAGCAGGACCTTGTCGGCTCCGTTGGCGTTGCGGGCCTCGACGACAGGGGTGAAGAGGTTGGCTCCGGTAGCGATACGGCCGTGAAAGTCGTTGAAGTTGAAAATGTCGACGTTCTTGTCGCCATTGCACGACGCGACCGGCGCGGACGAGGTGCCACTCGTGCTCGGTGCTGCGAAATCAGGCTTGGCAACGAAGCTGCCCGCGGCCATACACAGTACCGATAGGCCGATAATGCGAGCCCTGCGTCGGTGATTCATGGGCTCCCCCTGGATTCGTCCGAATGATGCTGTGTGCCCAAAAGCGTACAAGGCTAGCTTCGCCTATTTTTGGCCGTCCTGGCAATGGTTCTGGCGAACTTCACCGCCAGGAATTCGCTGTGTCGGCACCTTGACCTGAAAGCGGCCAAAGTTGAGGCAAATCTGCTTTCGTTCAGCCACGACCGACGCTGCCCCTGATCAATGTGCACTGGTCGACCATGCCCGGAATACGGCAGACGCCGTGACGAATCCGTCACGGCGTCCAGGTTTCAGATCTGCGGAATCCCCTCGGCAGGAACCCCTTCGGGTAGTTCACCGTCATACCCCGGCGGCACATAGGCGCACGAAGGATCAGAGGCGAGATAATCCCCGGTCAAGGCGTAGGCGGTCGAACGAGACCCACCGCAGAAGTGGTTGAAATTGCATGCTCCGCACTTGCCGGAGAACCCATTCGGATTGCGCAACCCCTGGAAAACCGGCGATCCGCAATAGATCTCAGGGAAGGGCGTCTCCTTGATCGACCCACAGTGGATCGGTAGGAACCCTGACGGGTAGACATCACCGGTGTGGTCGATGAACGCGAACCCAGATCCAGAGTTGATCGCCAGTGGGGTGCGTGGCGGGCGCGGTTCTGTAATGGTTTCGCCCAGCAGCTCGTTGGTTTCGCGGGTCAGCCACTCGTAGAGCTCGCCGTGGCGAACCGGCCGCTCCTTGCCTTGGCGGACGGCGTCGCGCTGGAAAGCGATGCGCCGATACTGAGGGGCTTCGGTCGTCTTGATGGCAATGCGGGTGGAGTTGTCGTGCAGCCAATACAGGACGTCCTCGCGCTCCAGGGGCGAGAGCATATCGAGCTGGGCGCCACGCCCGGTCGGCACCAACATGAATGTGTAGAACATCATCGCCCCGAGGTCGATGGCGTTCTTAAGCATCTGTGGCGCCTCGTGGATGTTCTTAGCCGTGAACACCGTATTGAGCTGGAACTTCATCCCTAGCTCGCGAAGCATGTGGCAGGCCTCGACGGTGTGGTCGAAAGTGCCAGGGAAACCCCGGAAGGCGTCGTGGGTCGTGGCTGAGCCGCCATCCAAGGACATCGACATCATCGACACCCCAGCTTCCTGCACCGCCCTGACCCTGTCGCGGGTAAATAGCGGGGTCACTGATGGCGAGATCGACACGTGCAGGCCCTTGCTGACGGCGTACTCGATGAGGTCGACGAGGTCAGGGCGCTCGAAACAGTCACCGCCGGTGAGGATGAGCATCGGGTAGGGACGCTCGTAGCTGGTCAGCTGATCGATGAGTTCGTGGCCTTGGGCGTTGGTGAGCTGGCCAGGGGCGGCATGGTGCTGGGCCTCGGCGCGGCAATGCTGGCAGACCAGGGCGCAGGCGCGGGTAACCTCCCAGATGACGATGAAAGGCTTGTTGTTGAGGTCGTGCTTGATCTCGCGGACGAGCGGGCTGTGGCCTGGATGACCTCCCGGATGGCCACCGGGGTGTCCTGTGGGCGCACTGCCGGGCCGGGTCAGGTGGTCAGGGTGCTCAGTGATGGTCACTAATTCTCCTCCTTCGAGGTGATGTGGCGTGCGAGACGGCGTCCAGCAGCAATTGCGGTGCCAACTCCGGCACCGTCGATACCGGCCCCTCCCACATGGAGACCGGTGCCGTTGAGGGTCGCGGCGAGCTGGGCCATGCGCTCCCGGTGGCCAGGAGCTGGTTGCGGCATGGCGCCGCGGTGTCGCTCAATGACGTAGTCGTGGGGGTCAAGAGCCAGTCCGAGACGTCTCAACTCTGCCACGCTCATGGCGACGAGGTCGTCGTCAGATAGATCGTCGATGGGGGTTCCACGCTGCCGACCCATGGCGATCCGAAAGGTGGGTTTGGCGAGGTGCCACGTCGTCGAGAGATTGGTCACCTGACGCACCAGGGCAGACCATGCCGAACCAATGAACCACGTTTGGGCCGTAGCGATCGGGTGGTCAGTAAGGTCAGCCTGCATAACCAGCGTGGCAACGGTAGTGCTTTCACACTGCGACAGCAGCTCGGAAGCTCGCGGGCATGCGGTAGCAAGCAGGGCACCCGCAACCCTGGCGGGGGTGGCAATGATGACGTCATCAACAGCAACCGATCCAACGCCATGCGGACCAGTGACATCGACTACCCATTCGTGGCCGACCTGACGGATTCCCCTGGCACGGGTATTCGTATGAATGGTGAGCTCCCTAGCCAATGCTTCCGGCAACATCATCAGGCCGTGTTTCCAGGTGGCGGTGGCGGGGGTGCGCGGACCGGATCGCTGTGAATGATGGCGGAGCTGCGACCACCGTCCGGCAGCATTGCGTTTGAGAGTTCCGGCGACGATGGAGTCGCCGTTCCTGACCGTCTGCTCCAAAGCGGGGGCGGCAACTGCTAGCGAGAACGTGTTGAGGTCGGCGGCGTGAATACCCCCCAGTAGCGGGTCGACGACGGCGCGGCTCACCTCGTCACCAAATCTTTCGGCGATGAATTGGCCGACGCTGACGTCGTCAAGGTGCGGGTGAGCGTTGAAAGGTTCGAGCCCGGCCCGTAACAGTCCGGCAGGGGAGAGGATGCGCGAGGCAATAGTGGGGAGGAACTTCGTGGGCCCTACTGGTGTTACGCCGGACGGCATCTCGACGACTCCACGCCGGCTCGACAATAAGACGCGCCCAGGAACGGGATGACGCATGGAGTCCGTTAGTCCCAGCTCCGCAACGAGTGCGGCGACGCCCGGGGCGCGAAGAGGCACGGCTTCAGGTCCCATGTCGACCACATCAGAACCAAGACGACGGGACCTGACCTGGCCGCCAACGCCCTGCCCCGCTTCGAGGACGACGGGACGACAGCCGTGGCTGTGTAGGTGGTGTGCGGCTGCCAGGCCCGTCATTCCGGCACCGATGACTGCCACTGTTTTGCTCACCGTTTGAGGGTACGCACGTTCTGGCACCAATCGAAGTCCGGGGTAGGAACCAGGAACAACCTACGCAACGGTAACCTCATCTTTGGTGTCTCTTTACGGAACGGTAGGTTTCGCTTGGAAACGGGACTTGTTGGCGTTCAGAATTGAGTTACGGAACACTTAACCAGGAGGAAGATGTGACCGAGACCATTTGTGCCGACGAAGGCGGCACGGATCCGTTCGTCCTTCCGGCGCGGCAACACCCCGTTAATCGTCCTGATCCTGCAATGGTGCGGATCCTCGACGAGCAGGGACGCCTCACCACACACCCCGACTTTCCTGTTGACCTGGTCGACGACGACCTCGTCAAGGCTCTCGAGATGATGGTCATGACGCGACGCTTCGACGTCGAGGCTACCGCCCTGCAGCGCCACGGCGAATTGGGTTTGTGGCCGCCGCTATTGGGACAGGAGGCCACCCAGGCTGGCGCTTGGTTGGCACTGAGAGAGGGAGACCAGGTGTTTCCGACCTACCGCGAGCAGGGCCTGGCCCACGCCATGGGCGTCAGTCTGGCTGACATCCTTGGAGCTTGGGACGGGACCTCTCACTGCGGCTGGGATACCGTCGCGACCCACTTCAGCGCATATCCAGTGATGATCGGGTCGGGAACCCTGCATGCCGTCGGCTATGCCATGGGTGTCCAGCGTGACGTCGAGGCTGGAGGTGATCCGGCTGCCGTGCTGGATTTCCACGGTGACGGCGCGATGAGCGAGGGGGACACGAACGAGGCTTATGTTTTTGCGGCTTCGATGAACGCCCCCGTGGTATTCGTATGCGTCAATAACCAGTGGGCGATTTCAGAGCCGACCACGGTGCAGTCGCCCACGTCTCTTTTCCGCCGCGCCACCGGGTTCGGCATCCCTGCCGTGCAAGTCGACGGCAACGACGTCATCGCCATGATGGCCGTGCTGCGATCGGCCCTCGAATATGCCCGTAGCGGAAAGGGGCCGGTGTTCGTCGAGGCGTGGACCTACCGGATGGGTGCTCACACCACCACCGACGACCCCACCCGCTACCGCACCGCAGAAGAGGAGTCGACGTGGGGTAAGACCGACCCCATCGTCCGGCTGCGCACGTATTTGCAGAACCGCGGGATTATCAACCAGGTGTGGCTTGACGGCCTCGCTGAGCGTGAGGACGCCTTCGGTGCTGAGGTTCGCGCTGCTGTTCACGAGAATGCCACGCCTGTGATGGCTGACCTTATGGCGGACGTGTACGCCGAGCCGACCCCCGACGTCCTGGCTGACGCCGAGGAAATCGCGTCGTGGGAGGAGGATAAGTGATGAGCGAGGAAGTATTGCGCAGTGCGCGTCCGCAGGGGGAGACCACCCTTGCCAAGGCCCTTAACGCTGGCTTATCCGATGCTCTGGCAGCCGACGATCGTGTTGTCCTCATGGGGGAGGACGTCGGGACCCTCGGTGGTGTCTTCCGCATCACGGACGGCCTCAAAGCCCAGTTTGGTGGCCGTCGAGTCATCGATACGCCGTTGGCAGAGTCAGGCATCGTCGGAACAGCGATTGGTATGGCCATGCGCGGGTACCGCCCGTGTGTGGAAATCCAGTTTGACGGCTTCAGTGCCCCAGCCTTTGACCAGATCGTTTCCCAGCTGGCCCGATACCGGGCTCGCGTCGGTGGCCGGTGGTCCCTGCCGGTGACGATCCGCATCCCCTTCGGAGGCGGTGTCGGCTCGCCAGAACACCACTCCGAGTCGCCGGAAGGCTTCTATGCGAATACGCCTGGTCTCAAGGTGGTTACCTGCTCCAACCCTGACGACGCCTACTGGATGCTGCGTCAGTCCATTGACAGCCCCGACCCGGTGATCTTCTTTGAGCCGAAACGTCGGTACTACACCCGTGGCCACGTTGCGCAGACACCGACGCTGGGGTTGCACCAGGCCCGAATCGCGCGCTCCGGCGAGGAGGTCACCCTGATCTGCTACGGCCCGATGGTCGATACCTGCTTGGAGGCGGCGAAGGAGGCGTCCCAGGAGGGGCGAAAACTCGAGGTTATTGACGTGCGTAGCCTCTCCCCGCTCGACATGGCGACTGTCTACGAATCGGTGCGCCGTACGACAAGGGCCATCGTCGTCCAGGAGGCGCCACGCACCCAGGGTGTCGGCGCGGAGATCGCGGCTCGGCTGGGTGAGGAGCTTTATTACGTTATGGAGGCCCCGGTACTGCGAGTCACCGGCTGGTCGACCCCCTACCCGCCGGCCAAGGCCGAGGGGGAACACATCCCGGACGTCGACCGCATTCTCGACGCCGTAGACCGCTCCCTGGCCTTCTGATTCTGAGAGGCATTCACGTGAAGAACTACTGCATGCCGGACCCGGGCGAAGGGCTCACCGAGGGAGAGGTCGTCTCCTGGCGGGTGTCTCCCGGTGACACCGTCAAGATCAACGACGTGCTGTGCGAGGTCGAGACGGCCAAGTCGATCGTCGAACTCCCCAGCCCTTTCGCCGGGACCGTGGCGAAGCTGTGTGCCGAGCCCGGCGAGACGGTGGCTGTGGGAGAGCCACTGGTGACCATTGACGACGGTTCCGACGACCAACCCGAGGAGGAGCCGGAGTTCCTCGTCGGTCACCTGACCGCGGAGTCCGGACGTCGACGCCGTCGTCGCAGGGGAGCTGCGGTGTCGGCTGAAAGGGCACCCGAGAAGGCCCCCCAGACGCCGACCCTCAAGACCGGTCCAGAGACTGATGTCGAGCCCGTTCCCGAACCTGTGCAGCCGACACAGCCCAGGCGCCAGGATCCGCCGCGCATGGACCGCGCCGGGCATGTCCTCGCCAAGCCCCCGGCCCGACGTGTGGCTGCCGACCTCGGCATCGACCTCTCGACGGTGACGGGCACCGGCCCGCAGGGGGCGGTGACGAGGAGCGACGTCAAGGCGGCAGCGGAGGCCGGTCGTCAAGCCGCGCCTGAACCACCTGTCGTCGGTGCCTCTGCTGGCGACGCTGAGTTCGCGACCCTGTCGGTGATGTCTCGTCGTCTCCTCGGCGGTGCCCCGACCGAGCCTGACGGCCACACTCGCAGGGTCCCGGTGCGCGGCGTCCGCAAAGTGACTGCCAAGGCGATGAAGGATTCCCTGGACACCAAGGCCCTCGTGACGGCCTTCCTCACCTGCGACGTCACCCCGACGATGGACCTCGTCGCCCGGCTGCGTGCCGACCGCAGGTTCAAGGGACTGCGCGTCTCCCCGCTGACCATCTGGTGCAAGGCGGTGTGCCTGGCGATGGGACGCACCCCGGTCGTCAACGCCCGCTGGGACGACGCCGCCGACCAGATCGTCTTCCGCGACCAGATCAACCTCGGCATCGCCGCGGCCACCCCGCGCGGCCTCATGGTGCCCGTGGTGCGCAACGCCCAGGACATGACGATGCTCGAGCTGGCCGAGGAGATCACCCGCATCGTCGCCATCGCCAAGGAGGGAAAGCTCCAGCCCACCGACTACACCGACGGCACCTTCTCGATCACCAATGTTGGGGTGTTTGGCCTTGACGCAGGGACTCCGGTCGTCAACCGCACCGAATCGGCGATCCTCGTTCTCGGGACGATCGCTCGACGTCCGTGGGTCGTCGGGACCGGTGACGATGAGGAGGTCGTGCCCAGGTGGGTGACGACGATGAGCCTCGGCTTCGACCATCGCCTCATTGACGGCGAGGAGGGCTCGACCTTCCTCCATGACGTTGCGGAGATTCTCTCGGACCCGGCCTCGGCAATGCTGTACTGATCGACCTTGGCCGCTGGTCGAGGATGTCAGTGCGGTGTTTTCACCGCGGACGAGGTTGTTTTAGCGTGTGATCGTCACGCGCCATGGCGCTACTGCTGTGCCCTCGTGTCTTCACTGGTACGACAGGTCGCAGCGGGTTAACTGGCCACAGGGGTGGATACGTGATATTATGACCGCTGCCTTGAAGGTATGGATTATGGCTATGTAGCCGCGTGGCATCTTTAGTTGAGAAAATGGTGATGGAGATGAGATCTCGCAAGGAGCTGGTTTCTACTATCGTATTAGGTGTTATGACGGTGAGCGCTGGGATGACGATGATCGCCGGGCAGGCTAACGCAAGCCATTGTTCTTTGTTTGCAAATAAGCCTGTCCAGCATGGCACGACGATGTCCGGGACTGGTGGGCGTCAGAGCTGCGCCGACACCGTAGGATCCGTGGCAGTCCCTGAGTATCACCAGATCTCGCATTGGCCGGATAGTCGTATGGCATCCGCACGCAGGACTAATGTAAAGAATGCATCCCTGACCGTTACTGGTCATGGTAAGCACGGCTGGGATGTCTATACCAGGGTTGATAGTTCGACTGGAGCCCAGACGAAATCGGGTTACACTCGGGTCGGATGAATGATCGAACTCGAGCACATATCGCACCGGTATCGTCGTCGGCGTAGCCTCGTCGATATTTCCTGTGAGTTTGACTCTGGGTTGTGGGGGTTGCTCGGCCCGAATGGGGCTGGAAAGTCGACACTTCTCAGTATTCTCGCAACACTACGGGAACCGGAGTCCGGTCATTTTCGGGTGAATGGTGTCGATGTCAGCGATGACGTCAATACCATTCGTAGTATGGTCGGATTCTTGCCCCAGCGGTTTTCCCTCCCGTTGCATTTTCGCATCCGGAGGGCCGTGGAATATGCGGCATGGGCGCGAGGAGTTGAACCGAGGGAGTGCTGTGTACGGGCAGGTGCGGCCCTTGATCGTGTGGGGCTTGTCGACCGCGCCGATGATCGCGTCCAGTCTCTTTCGGGTGGAATGCGCCAGCGGCTTGGAATCGCGTGTGCAATTGTCGGAGATCCGGCTGTGCTGCTGCTCGATGAGCCGACAGTCGGCCTCGACCCGGCATCCAGGATCGGGGTGCGATCCCTCCTCGGTGAACTTGCCGAGGATCGGACGGTCATCGTTTCGACGCACCTGCTTGAGGACCTCCAGGAATTCGTGTCGCAGCTTGCCGTCCTTTCCGAGGGAGAGTTGATCTTCGAGGGCTCGTACTCTGACCTGGAATCTGTTGGTCAAAAGCATCCAGTCCGTAACGCCAACGATGCTGAGGCTGGGTACCTCACCCTCCTCGGGGAGGCAGCCTGATGTCCGTGTCGCCCCGGGATATACGCCCGTTGCGTGGTCTCCACCGCGTGGCATTCCCCTTCCCATCATGGTATGCGATTCTCGTAACGGCCAGCGGTGCCGTCTGCAGTCTCATTGCGCTGCGAGGATCATGGTCCTGGGGAGTGTGGCAGGTGCAGGACGTCACCGTCACCATCCGGGAGTCCAGTATGTTGTGGGCCATCGTGGCCGGCCTCATCGGGGCAGGATCGGCGGCCCGCATGGCACCGTCGGACATGATTGTCGGGGTTGCTCCGGCAAGGTCCATTCTCAGCATCCACTGGCACTGGTTCTGGCGTCAGGCGGCTGCCCTGCTCATCGGGACCGTTGTCGTTGCGGCGCCCCTGGTCGTCAAGGCCTGGATCAACGCATCCCCGACTGCCCCCGAGGTCGCAGACCTTATCGTCGTTCTGCTGTCCTTCCCGGCTCTGGTGGCCGTTGCTCACCTGGTAGCCGCGATGGTGTCCCACCCCATCGTGTGGGTGGTGGCGCCGGTTGTGTGCATCGCTGTGGTCGGAATACCGGTCCTTGTCAACGAGAATCTCTTTGCCAACACCGGGTATGGCTCGGTGGCCTTCGCGTGGTCCATGGACATGGCAGAGCCGAGTGGCAACCACACCGCCACGGCCTCGGCCGTGACCATGCGCACCATCTTCTTTTGCATCGTCTCCGTCTCGTGCATCCTGGCTGCCAGCCGTTGGTCCACGGTTCGCTCCGGCGGTTTTACGTGGCGTCGGGTGGTGCCATGTGTGGCCCTGGTCGCCCCACCGCTCATCATCGCTGCCCTGGGGGTCGTCATGCCAGTGCCGTTGTTCCGCGATGCGCCACTGGCCTTCGGGTGTTCGTCACACGAAGACGTACGGGTGTGCGTCATGCCGGCACATCGCAGTCTCGCCTTGTCCTACGCGCAACCCGCTCAGCGCGTCGTGTCCGTCATGCCGCCTACGGCGGTACCTCACGACGTCCTACTTGCTGAGCCTGGATACCACGCACGCAGCAAGCAGTTCGTCATGGATCTCGGACATGCGACCGTATATGATTCTGCGCAACAATTATCGGATATGACGGCTCAGGGTCTGGCTCAGTCTTTTTCCGGTCAAGACGCATGTACTTTCTCTACAGAGATGACACCCCAGCAGATCGAGGCCTTCGACGGCGTTAATTCCGTGGAACGCACCATTCTTCGGCTGGCTGGATTCCAGTATGATGATGCGCCAAGTTCGGAACGAAATGACCTTGACGGCATGGATGTCACCGCATTTCGCCAGTGGTACACGCACCATCGTCAGGCGATCGAGGGGTGCTCGTTGACCTCCAGCGATCTGCACCGATGATGAGCATCGTGACTTTCTTGAAAGGGCGCCATGCCGTAGCCCTTGTTGCCGTGCCGGTTGCGGCCGTTGTCGTGGCCTTTTTCCTGTGGAAGACGCGTCTGTCGGTGGCATCGGGGGACGTGTGGGATCGCCCTGTGACAGGTCTCGAGCTGACCAGTCTGGTCGGTTGCGCCACCATCATGTGGTGCGTCTCGTCGGGCATGGGGTGGGTCGAGAGAGCTTCGATTCGCTCCCTGGAAATTGGGTATGGGTCAATGGGGCTGTGGATATGCTTGTGCGCCGCTGCCCTTCCACTGCTCACGGGGTGGATACTGCGGTCGCTTCCCGTCGAATTAATACCCGATGGTGATTCCGTGTTAGTACCGGAAATGCCCGCGCGGTTTCAGCTGCCGTGGTCTCCATTCATCGGGTTCTCGGTCACCTGCCTGCTGTGCACCGGTGTCGCATTGTTTGCCACGGGGGTGCTGTCGCGCAAAAGTGGGCCATTGTGCGGCCCCCTTGCCTACCTGATCATGGTCGTCGCGCAGTCAAACACCTTCCTGCGATTTCTCCCCGGCGGCTATCTAGGACAAACAGCTGCCGTCGAGGGAAGTGTGCGGGGGGTGTCTGTTGTGGCTGTGGTGTGTGCTGCCGTCTGTGCCCTCCTCGGGGTTGTCGGGTATGCACGAGGGCTGGGCGGAGTGAAATCCCTACGTCCCTGACCCGTATATTGATTTCGGCCACTGGCGTGCCGAAGGGCCCAAGGTGCGCGACGATTGATCCTGGCGACGGTATCGACGATGGGACCTGGAGTGGACGAGCTCGACGAAAATGGCGTCCGCCGACTGCTGGCTTACGTTGCCGCAGCCGGTATCGCCGGTGGTCAGCCGGTGCACGAGGTGGAGGCCGACACCCGCAGCGTCGGTCGGTACCTGGGATGCCCCGACGTCCAGGTACAGGGTTGGCCCACCGGGGTCGTGGTGAGCCTGGGAGGTGGCACCCCCGCAACCTTCGAATCGGTGGAAGGAACCATCCGTCTGGACCAGAGCGCCACCACAGCTCGTATCCGTCAGCAGCTCCTCGACGGCACCATCGGCCCGGTCGAGGCCCTCGAGCAACTGCGGGACTTGCGTTCCATCCCGCCACGTTACCCGCGCCTGGGTCTGCATGGTGGCATGGTGTGCGTCGCCTCGGGCATCGCCCTGGTACTGCAGCCGTTGTGGCCCAGCGTGCTGTTCTCCGTGCTGGCCGGTCAGGTCACCGCCGGATTCATATGGTTGTCCGGCAAGAGGAAGGCCCTGGCCGTCCTCACCCCGTTCCTGGCCGCGTTTGTCGTCGCACTGTGTGCCTTCTGGGTCGCGCGACTCGGACTCATCGAGGGGCCGCTGCGAAGCCTGCTGCCGCCCATCGCGGTGCTGCTTCCCGGTGCCCTCATCGTTACCGGGGTGGCTGAACTGGCGGCAGGGGCGATGATGGCGGGCGCGTCGCGTCTGGGGTTCGGGACCGCCCAGTTGGCCATGTTCACAGCGGGTGTTCTCGGTGCGGCGTGGCTGACAAAGGTCCCCGTCGACCAGCTCAACAACCAGATCATTCCCTGGCGAGGGTTGTGGGTGCCATTCCTCGGCGTCCTGCTCCTGACCGCCGGGATGAGTCTCATGGAGTCGATACCCAGATACCTCGTCCCGTGGGTGGCCCTCATGTTGGCCACCACCCTGACCTTCCAGATCATCGGCCAGACGGTTGCCGGGGCCACCTGGGGCGGCGGCCTGCTGGGAGCGACCGTGGCGAGTTTCGGATCATCGGTGATCGAGATGCATCGCCCGCGACTACCGCGTCTGGTGCTCTTCCTGCCGAGCTTCTGGTTGTTGGTCCCGGGATCCCTGGGCCTGGTGTCCCTGACCCAACTGGGCGCGGGCACCCCCGTGGCTGGCGCGACGGCGTTGGAGTCCACGGGAATCATTGGCTCGATCGCGCTGGGTCTGCTCATCGGCACGACGGCTGCGCGGGCTGTCGGACTGCTTCGTCGCAGCCGCACACGTCGGCCCGGGGCACGCCGTCGGCAAACCTTCTGACGCCTCCCGGGCCGAACACAGATCCTGGCCTCAGCCGCGCGGGCGGCGGGTCGGGAACTGCTTGCGGGCGTAACGAGCGACGCTCCAGGTGGTGAACCCGTCGGTGGTGGCTCCGACTCCACCACCTAACACGGGCACGCGCTTGGAGACGAAGACCGGCAGTTTCTTGCCCGCAACCTGGCCCATGAGGACGTTGACGAGGTTACGGGCGACAACCTTCTCCAGATCGGCGTCCCCCACCGGGGCGGTGGCGATGCCCATCGGGGTCGTCGGAAGCTTCTCCTCGTGAATGAGGCTGTCGACCTCACGCTGACCCATGAGGGTGGCGAGGATGGCGGTCCGGACGCGCTGGTCGTCAAGGTCGTAGCCGCGCAGGTGGGCGATGGCAGCCACCATGCGGGCCTGGACGATCGCGACGCCCGAGATATTGGCGGGGATAGTCACGGCCAAGGTGACGACGCCACCGAGGTTGGAGACGAATCCCTGTGCACCGGCCATGGCGATGTGCTGGTTGACGAGGGAGCTGATGGCCTGTTCGACGTCACCGTCGTGCTTGGTGAGGGTCTTGCCAGCGGCCTGACGCGCTCCTGGCAGCGACGAGGCACCGTCGATGGCGAATCCCAGGATGCTGCGCAGCATCGAGACGGCCGCGCCGGGTGCCATGTCGGGTGCCTGAGCCAGCAGGGCCTTGCCGATGTTGCTTCCGATTCCCACGAGGGTCTCCTCTCGATCAACTCACTTCAAGGGTAGCCGTGGGGGCAGGGCGAGTCCTGTGGTGTTCGCGTTGAGGTGGTGACGGGCAATGCCCGTGGTGATCGCGCCTGCACGAGGCCGCGATTCCTCCGAACGTGGTGTGCCCTCCGGCGTCACCAGTAGGACCGCCTGTCTGGCCTGTGAGTGTATCTCCTTGCCAGGACGTGAATGACTCCTATTTATTAACGAGGATAACTAATGAGTTAGGGTTGCCTTACGAATTGTGACGAGGTGACCGTGGCCCGACAAGGTGACATCCACCCGCTCCCGATGGCCCGCGCCATGGCTGGAAGCGCGCTGACCGCCACCCATCGGCCCCGCACTCGGGGGTTCCACGGCGCTGTGGACCCACGCACCCTGTTCCTCTATGTCATCGTCTTCCTGCTGGGGCTGGCCGGTGGCTGGTTGGGCATCAAGGTGGGTCGCAAGCACTTCCAGCGGGCAGGACTGACGAAGTGAGCAAGACCTCCACGTCCCCGCAGGTGTGCCCCGGCGCTGCCGCACCGGAAGATATTCGCGACTACCAGACCAAGCACCGTGCCGGTGGCAAGGCCCTGTCGTCGATCATGAAACCTATCCGCGAGTACGTCCTGATCGCGCGGATCCTCGTCATTGCGTCCTGCATCGTCGCCCTTGCCCCGTACGTCGCCCTGACGAGACTCGGCGCGATCCTGCTAGGTGACCACGTCGACCACGAGGCGCTCACCCGCACCGCCAATGTGCTGTGGATGGCCTTCTGCCTCCAGGCCCTGCTCTACGTGTTGGCCCTCGTCATCACTCACATCGCCGACATCAAGCTGCGCAACATACTCCAGGACCGCATCATCGACCGCATCTCGAAGGCCCCACTGGCCTGGTTCAGCTCGTCGTCAACCGGTCGGGTGCGCAAGGCCATCCAGGACGACACCGTCCAGATCCACATGCTCGTCGCCCATGCGCCCGTTGAGCAAACCGCAGCCGTGGGAGTTCCGCTCGTACTGCTCGTCTATGCCTTCGTGGTGGACTGGCGGCTGGGATTTCTCTCCATCGCCACCTTCCCAATCTACGCCCTGCTGCAGTGGGTGACGATGCGAGACATGGCCACCAAGACCGCCGAGATGGACGACAAGCTCGCCGACATCTCGTCCTCGTCGATCGAGCTGACGGAGGGGATCCACGTCGTCAAGAACGTCGGACAGACCGGCAAGGCCCATCGTCGCTTCACCCGTGCGTGCGAGGAGTTCGCCCGGTTCTACTGGGACTGGTGTGGCCCGCTCATCAAGGCTCGGCCCTGTCTCTGTCGGTGATCTCGGTGGCAGCTCTCATGGCGATCAATCTAAGATTCGGTCTACTCATGGCCAAGGCCGGCTGGGTGGGCGTCACCGACGTCCCCACCTGTTGACTCATCGCCCTGGTCCTGCCGCGCACCATCGAGGTACTGGGCAACATGGCATGGGGTTACCAACAGGCCGGCAACGCGGCTCTGCGTCTGCAGGACGTGCTGTCCATCGAGCAGATCAGCCATCCACAGGTCAGCGTGCGGATTCCTGACGACATGACGGTCACCTTCGACGACGTCAGCTCCTCCTACCTCACCCCTGACGGCGTCATTCCGGCGCTGAGTCATGTCAACCTGACACTGCGTCCAGGAACTGTCACGGCTCTGGTCGGGCCGTCGGGGTCGGGCAAGTCGACCTTGGCGACGATGCTCGCTCGCTTTCGCGACCCGGATTCCGGGGTGGTGCGCATCGGTGGGGTCGACCTCAAGGACGTTGCCCAGAATGACCTCTACCGGTTGGTGTCCTTCGTCCTCCAGGATCCGTACATGCAGCGTCGGTCCATTCGTGACGTCATCACCTTGGCTCGTCCCGACGCCACCGACGATCAGGTGCGCGAGGCTGCTCGTGCCGCCCACATCCTTGACGACATCGACGCCCTGCCGAAGGGTTTCGACACCGTCTTGGGGGATGACACTGATTTCTCGGGTGGTCAGAAACAGCGGTTGTCCATTGCTCGCGCCGTGCTCGCCGACGCCCCGATCCTCGTGCTCGACGAGGCGACGGCCGCCACCGATCCGGACTGCGAGGCGGAGATCCAGCAGGCCCTGGCCGCACTGGCCCGAGGCCGAACCGTGCTCGCCATCGGTCACCACGCCGAGTCGGTGGCCGGAGCCGACGTCATCTGCGTCATGGAGAACGGTGGCATCGCAGCTTGCGGTTCGTCCGAGGAATTGGCCGATCAGCCCTATTGGGCGCGTCTGTCGGCAGGGCGAGCGATGGAAGGAGCCACCCGATGACCACGACCATGAACTCCCGCCTTTCCTGGGCGGGCGACATCCTGCTCCTGAACACCTTCAGGCCCCTTCTCACCGAGGAAGGGGCTGCCAAGTTCCGTCGCTCCCTGTGGCTGGCAGGTCTTCAGGGAACCCTCGAGGGGGTTGGCCTGTTTGCCGTCATCCCGACGATCACGGCATTCGTCGAGGGTGGATCCTCGATGGGACTGACCTGGCAGGGCTGGGTGTGGGTGCTCGCCGCCTTGGCCGTTGCCGGGGCCGTCGTGACGTACTTCCAGTCGACGATCGGCTATCTCGCCGCGATGGATGTCATGGGAAAACTCAGCGTGCGCATCGGCGACCAGGTGGCGAGCCTGCCACTGGGATGGTTCCGCTCGAGTTTCCTCGGCCGCCTGTCCCGCCTTCTCATTCAGGGACTCATGCACCTGGGCGAGGGGTTGGCACATTTCACCGCCCCACTCGTGCGCGGTGCCGCGACCACCGTCGTCATGATGGTGCTCTCGTGGTTCTGGTCGTGGCAGTTGGGGTTGTCCCTGCTCATCTCGATGCCTGCGATGTGTCTGATTATGATCGCCTCGCGGGCCTTGTGGCTTCGCGGTGAGTCGGTGGTCCAGCCGACCGAGCAGGAACTGGCTGCCCGCATCGTCGAGTTCTGTGAGACCCAACCAGTGCTGAGGGCCGCCGGACGAGCCGAGGGCTACGAGCCGCTTCGGAATGCACGCCGGGCCAATGAACGCGCCGCTCGTAAGTGTCTGGGGCTGGGCGTGACGGCGAACTTCCTCTCGGGTCTGGGTGCCCAGCCGGTCGCGGTCGTCCTCATCGTGCTGGCCGCGCGCATGGGCAGCAACGGCACCCTCGCCCCGGTCGCGACGGTCGCTTTCGTCGGCGTCTCGCTGCGCTACGCCAAGGTGTTGGAGGACGTCGTCTCGGCTGCTCTGTCCGTCGAGACCGCGCGCAAGCCGGTCAGTGAGGTCGACGAGATCCTCTCGGCGGAGGTGCTGCCCGAGCCCGAGGCCCCGAGCGACATGACAGCTCCCGGTGAGGTGTCCCTCGAGGACGTCTCCTTCGGTTATGACAAGGAGCACCCGGTCGTCCATGACGTCACGTTCACTGCTCCAGCGGGGGGTTTGACGGCCATTGTCGGCCCCTCGGGGGCTGGCAAGACGACCCTGTTCCGGCTCATGGCGCGGTTCTGGGGCGTCGACTTGGGGACGGTGCGTGTCGGGGGACTGGACGTGCGCGACCAGACGACCGAGCAGCTCATGAGTCAGCTCGCCATGGTCTTCCAGGACGTCTACCTCTACGACTCCACCCTGGCGGAGAACATTCGCATCGGTGCCCCGGATGCCACTGACGAGCAGGTATGGAAGGCAGGATCCCTGGCCGGGGTCGACGAGATCGCAGCTCGCCTGCCCGGTGGATGGGATGCCAGCGTCGGTGAGGGTGGTCGTCGTCTGTCTGGCGGTGAACGGCAACGGGTTCCGGTGGCTCGCGCCTTGCTGAAACGCGCCCCGATCCTGCTGTTCGACGAGGCCACCTCCGCACTCGATCCCGAGGACGAGGCCCACGTCGAGGCCGCCCTGGCCCAGCTGCGCGAGTCCTCGACAATCCTCGTCATCGCCCACAAGCTCGACACCATCCGTTCGGCGGATCGCATCGTCGTCATCGACCGCAACGGTAGGGTTTGCCAGGTGGGAACCCATGACGACCTCATTGCCAGCGGCGGTGTCTACGCCGATCTGTGGCATGCCCGGGAGCGGGCCGAGGGGTGGTCGCTCGTGGGCCGCGAATGATCAGCAAACGGCCAGGGCGCAAGCCTGCGTTCACGCGACGTCAGGCGATTGACGCGGCCCTGGCCGAGGGCATCGAGACTTTCACCCTGAGGGCTGTTGCTGATCGTCTCGGGGTGAAGGCCACCGCCCTGTACCGGGAGTTCAGTTCTCGTCAGGAATTGCAGTTGGCCGCAATTGCGGAGATCGCGGTGGACATCGAGCCGGATCCCGACTTCTCCAATTGGCAGGACGCCCTGCGCCAGGTTGTCGACCGCCAGTGGGCGTTGTGCGAGCGGTATCCAGAGGCTCCGCTGGTGCTCATGGCTCAGCCAGAGGCCTTCGGGGCAGCGATGCCTCGTATCGCGGCGATCGTGCAGAGACTGGCAGAGCTTGGTGTCCCCGGAGGGGTCGAGGGGGCTGCTTTCGCCTTCGACTTTGTCGGGGACACCACCTTGGAGACCTTTGTGTCGATCCAGCCTTATCTGACCGCTGATGAAGGAGGACGGACCGGCGTTGAGAGGATCGGGGAGATGACGGCAGGGCATCCGGATGTGTTCGGGGTGCAGTCGATGGGTGAGCGCGGCAACCTCGATCTCAAGGTTGAGTTCATCATCGCCGGCATGGAGCTCGGGCTGTTTCCCGGCTCGGTCGCACAGAAGTGATCGCATTCCCAGACCGCGAATCCTCCTGCAGCATCCCCATCCCGCGATCCCGCCTCCACAAGTCGAGGGCGACGACGGCCCAGCTTGCGGAGTTGAAGGCCAGGGTGAGCTGACGGTCTCGGCCGGTCAGTACGACAGTGACGGCACCGATCGACGCCATGGCCAGGCAGGCCCCGGCGAATCCGAGGATCGCGCGGTCGATGAGGGAGATCCATGTGTCGGGGCGGTGACACCGGTGATGACGCCGTTCCGTCAGAGACCAGGCCGTCGCCCTCGTTGGCGACGGCCTGGTCTCTGACGGATGGTATTCCTCAGGCGTGCAGATCGTCAGCGGTCTTGTCGGGTTGGACGCTCCACTCCGGTGGGACGTCGGCTCCGGACTTTTCGTCCTCCTCAGCCTTGGCAGCGGTCTCCTGGACGATGCCCGGGGTGTGGTGGACCGGGGCGTAGATGGCGTAGACCTGCATCGGCTCGTCACCGGTGTTGATGACGTCGTGCCAGGTGCCGGCCGGGACCTGGGCGGACCAGCCGTCGCTGACGTCCTGCTGGAAGTCGAGCTGATCCTCAGCCGGTCCCATGACGCAGCGCCCCTTGCCGGAGTCCAGGCGCAGGAACTGATCGGTGTCGGGGTGGGCCTCCAGGCCGATGGACTCTCCCACCGGGATGGACATGAGCGTCACCTGCAGGTACTTACCGGTCCAGGCGGTGGTGCGGTAGTTCGTGTTCTCCTTCGTTGCGGTCTCGATGTCGAAGGCGTTCGGTTTGGGGCCGTTGTCGTTGATCTTCATGGTCAACGCTTCCTTTCCTGGTGAGATTCGTGCTGCGGGTGTGGGCCAGTGACCGGTCGCGCCGATCGGATTGGTATCTGCAAGGCAGCCATTGCCCCACAATCTCGATGGATCCAGCCAGTGTGGCCAGACTATCCTGCCCACCCACCTTGACGACATGTTCGACAATTCCAAGGGGTCTAGGCCTCTCTAGAGGAGAGTACGTGCTGTGTCGGCCCACTTCGACATGGAGATCCACGACGACGAGTTCCAGTCCGGCGTTCCCGCGGACAAGCAGCCGACGGTCTCCGACGTCCTGAGCACCTGGCGTGAGAGGTACAAAAGGCCGCCAGGGAGGAGTCTCGGCGCTGTGATCATGGCGAGGGGCTAGGACTTCTTCTTCCGGGTGTCCCGGATCCCCTGGATGAGGATCGCGAGGATCCCGATCACCATGACCCACGCTATTTCCCCGACGGCGCCGTACCACGGTTGGATGAGGGCGGTGAGGGCGAGGACGATGAGAGCCCACGCGGCGAGGATGAGCGTCAGGATGAGCAAACGTGCAGCTCGTGTCTGGCCCGGTTTGCCTCCGCCGCGGGGGAACATTCGGTTCTCGCCAACCAGTTCCAGCAGGATCTCGCCGGGGATTCCGATGAGCAGGACTCCGACGAACATCCTCAGCGACCAGCGCCAACCGATGAAGATCGCCACGATCGCGAACACCACGGCCATGCAGATCGTAAACGCGACGGTGCCCGCAAGGATCCTCTCAGCGCGGGACGGTTCCTTCTCCTCGATGGTCATGACTTCCTCACACTCGCTCGCCAGCGTCGTCACGCACGTGGCTGACGACCTGCTCTGACAAGGCCAAGTGTCCTCCAGGAAGGCTCACGACCAAACCGAGGGGCTCCAGGCCGGACTGGGGATGCTACGAGACGTGTCCGTATGGAGGGTATGGGGGATCAGTTGCACCGAATCCGTCGGCTCCTATCTCGATGAGGGTTCCGGGGCCGACGCCGACTCCGATACGAATGATGAGGTCCACCCAGTCGAGCATGATTCCTTCCAAGATTCGGGCAGGGCGGCACCAGGGGACAGTGAAATGTGTGGCACATACCCGTTGGACAATGAGGGGGCAGGACACGCGGATGTGCGAGTCCTGGAGCAAAGGCGCTCTGACCAGCCCGAACAGCCTCAGCAGAAGGTGAGGTGGGACGACTCAACGATCGGTGGTGCGGTGGAGGGCCTCTATTCTGACGCCATGCCCACACGTTTCTTGCCGGTTCTGCTCGATTGCGACCCTGGGATTGACGACGCGTTCGCGCTGGCCTACCTGGCGAGCCGCGACGATGTCGAGACCGTCGGGGTGGTGACGACAGCTGGCAATGTCGGTCAGGACGACGTGCTGCGCAATGCCCTGGGGCTGACCGAGCTGCTCGGGATGGATGCCCCGGTGGCGCGTGGGGCGGACGCGCCCCTCGTCGAGCCGGTGATGACCGCCGAGGAGACCCATGGACCCCACGGTTTGGGGCATGCCCAGCTGGGGGACTGCGGACGTCACCCCGATGGGCGCAGCGGTGCGCAACTGTGGGTGGATCTTGCCCGGAAATACCCCGGCGAGCTGGTCGGCATCGTCACCGGGCCGCTGACGAACCTCGCGCTGGCGCTGCGGGAAGAACCGGACTTGCCGCAGTTGTTGCGGGGGCTGCACGTCATGGGTGGAGCGATCAACCACCGTGGCAACACCGGCCCGACGAGCGAGTGGAACATCGCGGTGGACCCGGAGGCCGGCCATGAGGTGTTCGAGGCATGGGGGAAGGCGTCCAAACGGGTCGTGCTTGGGGCGTTGCAGGCCACTGAGGTCATCAGGCTGGACGAGAGGGATCGTCGGGCTGTGAAGGAGCTAGGGGAACATCCGGTTGTGAAAGTCTTGGCCGACGCGCTGAGGTTCTACTTCGAGTTCCACGAGGCTGACGGGTTGGGATGGTGTGCGTACTTGCACGACCCGCTCGTCGTCGCCAACGCGGTGACCGGGAGATTTGCGACGACGCGGCCACTGGCCGTCGACGTCGAGCTGACCGGGACGCTCACCCGTGGCCAGACCGTCGGTGACGAGTTGGGGCGCTGGGGCAAAGAGCCCAACGTCGACCTGTTGTGCGAAGTTGATGCTGAGGGGTTCATTGAGCATCTTTTGACAACGTTGCGGACGGGGTTGGGCTGAGACGTGGAGTTGCCTGCGTTCTTGCGGCAGCGACAGCCGTAGCTGCGACCGGATGTACCAGGGACGAGAAGCAATTAGCGGTTCCGGTTGACGCGGTGGCGGCAGCGCCACGGCCGGGTCATCCAGTTCGGTCTCATGCCAACCAAGCTCATGCTGTTCAACCTCGTGCGGCTGGGAGTCACGCGGGCGGATGTGTGCGGGTGAATTCTCATTCGGAGTGGGAGGCCACGTTGTGGTGGCTTGATCCGTCTCAGAATCCCAGGATCGTCATCAAAAGCTGATACTTAATAACTAGTTCCTGTCCAAGCTTATGTGACTGAAGCATCTCAGTGCTGGGGTTGAATCGTCTGAACTTGATGCCGGTGTCCTGGACACCCGAGCCAGTCGTAGCCGAGGCCGACAGAACCATATGCATGCGCTGTGCATGGCAGCTATGCTTAGTGCATGGCGACCATTCAGATTCGCAACGTCCCGGAGGAGACCAGCAGGGAACTCAAGGCGCGAGCGGCTTTGCAAGGCAAGTCGTTGAGTGAATACACCCTGGAAGTGCTACAGAACACGCTCAAGAATCCCTCACGCGAGCAGTTGATGCAGCGCATCATGGCGCAGACTGCTAGGACGGATTTGCCACCGATGGTCGAGGTGTTGCAAGAAGGCCGGGAAGGACGATGACACTCGTCGTCGATGCGTCCGTGCTCGCCGAAATGCTCGTTGGTAGCACGGTTGGGCATGCGGCATGGCAGCAATGGGGCGGCGAGGAGTTCATTGCTCCCCAACATCTGCCTGCAGAGATTGCCCATGTCGTACGAAACCTTTCCTTGGGGCATCTCATCACCGATGCGGAGGCAATGCGGATATTGTCGGACTTCCGAGCATTCAAGGTGGAGTTGTATCCGGTGGAACCACTGATGGTGGATGCGTGGGAGATGCGGCACAACGTGTCTGCTTATGACGCGCTGTACGTGGTGCTGGCGCGTCTGTTGGGTGCGTGTCTGTTGACGTGTGACCGTCGTCTGGCTGTGGCAGCCCCCGATGTCGCTGTGGTGCCCACAACATGACCATGTGGCTGTCGCACATGCGTAGGATCCGGCCATCCAGTGACGTATGGTTCGCACCACGGTAGGAAGGCCCCGCTGCACTCCTGACTTTCTACGACGGAGTGGGAGGCATGGACGCCTTTGAAACCTTGGTGCGCCTTTTCTACGAGGGGGTTCGGTGCGATGAGGTGCTGTGGCCGATGTATGGCCCGGACGATCTCGAAGAGGGCATCGTGGCTCAGCCACTTTCTTGGCCAGCATCGGGGCTGCTCGTTAGTCCAGCAACGTCTTCACGTCGTCGAGCCCGTCTGCGTTGCTGGCTATGGAGCGGGCGACGGGAATCGAACCCGCGTATCCAGCTTGGGAAGCTGGCGCTCTACCATTGAGCTACGCCCGCAATGTCTGAAGACTTGAGATAGCCTAGCGCACCACGTCAGAGCTGTGCGAACCCGCATACCTCAGTAGTGTTGGGGAACCCTGCCGTACCTCATTGGAAAGGTCGGACGTTCGGCTTCGTGGGTGACTGGTCGCAGCGAGTCCATCCAGCGTCTCACCGGCGGCAGCCAGACCATGAGGCCGGCGGCTATGAGGAACGGCATCCCGATCCATGACACCCAGTTGAGGGTCACTGCCGCGCACCCGACGGCAACGCCGCCGATGGCACCCCAACGTACCCACCGGCGTCCCAGCCAGGTATTGACGGCCAGGATCCCGGGCATGGCCACCATCGCGGCGGCGATGGACATCATGGCGGTGGCCAGGAGCACTGATGCTAGGGATCCGGGACGAGGGTGGGTCCACGTCATGAGGTTTGTGGCCTGGATGAAGGTCTGCATATGGATGGACTGCCACCACGCGATTAAAAGCGCAGCGGCGGCAGCGACTGCTGCGGCGAGGTAGAGCCCGGCGGCGATCCGTCCCACCTTTGCCGACGACGCGGCTTGGGCTTCGGGGACTTCGGGTGGGGGAAGGGTGGCAATCGTCTCGGCGCTGGCACGTGGCGGTGCGCTCGGGGAGACGTCCTCTGGCTCGGCATGGCGGGGCTTTGGGTGCGTGGACTGCTCGGTCACGATCCTCCTGGTGACGGGTTATTCCAGCCTAGACGTAGTGGCCAATCTCGTGAATATGAGTTGGCATGGCTAGCGGGTTAGCTTGCTGCGCCAGAGTCCATTTTTTATACGGATATGCGGGCGTAATGACTGGGCCTCGAAGGAAAAGACACCGAACGTGGTAGGACCATGACTATGGATCCACTGACCGCCCTGGAAACCTCCACCCGTATCGCCGCTGGTGACGTCGGGATCCTTGACATTGTCGACGCCGCCCTCGAGGCGGCACATGCCGACGAATGTCACGCTTGGACCTGGATCGATGACACCGGGGCTCGGAACACCGCCCGAAAACTCCAGCGTCAACTCGATGCCGGACAAGCCCGTCCCGGCCCGCTGTTCGGTGTTCCCTGCCCGGTCAAGGACCTCAACGCCTTAGCCGGGGCGCCCCGAGCCGTCGGTAGCCGAGCTGTCGGCGGGACGCCTTCGGACCACGACGACGGCATCGTCACTCGGCTCAAGGCCGCCGGTGCCATCCCGATCGGTACGACGGCCGCTCCCGAGTTTGGGCTTCCTTGTTAGACCGAGCCGGATGGTCGGGCGGCGACCGTCACTCCGTGGGACCACACCCGAATGGCGGGAGGGTCCTCTGGTGGTGCTGCGGCCGCAGTCGGGGCTGGTCAGGTGCCGATCGCTCAAGGCTCCGACGGCGGCGGGTCGATACGCATCCCGGCGTCATGTTGCGGTGTCGTCGGCCTCAAACCCAGCCGTGGGCGAGTTTCGGCCGGTCCTTACGGGATCGACGGTCCCGGGCTGGTCTGCGGTGGGGTGCTGACCCGCACGGTGCGCGACACCGCAGCCGCTCTTGACGTGCTGTCCGGGCCGTGGCCGGGGGGACCCCTTCTACGCCCCGACCCCGACCGAGACCTTCTTGTCGGCCTGTGGCCGTGATCCGGGACGGCTGCGCATCGGAATTCTGCGCGAACCGGTTATCGCTGACGTCCAGGTCCATCCGGACATCCTGGCCGCATTGGACCGGACGGCCGCCACCTTGGAGTCCATGGGCCACGTCGTCGAGCAGACGAGTGCCCCGTTCGGCCCGCGTGAGTGGGACTCTTTTCGGTGCGTGTGGGAGTGGGGGCGGCGGCGATACCGGTCCTGTCCGAACGTGAGGAGCTCTTCACACCCATGTCTCGTTGGCTGCGGGCCGGGGGCCGACGTCGCAGCGGAGTCGAGCTGGCCGAGGCGTTGGCCGGTATCCAGATGGTGGCCCGTCAAGTCGGGCAGCATTGGCAGCGGTTCGACGTCATTGTTAGCCCGACCTTGGCCCAGCCTCCTTTGCCAGTTGGGGCTTTGCGGGACGATGAGGATCCGGCGGCCGATTTTGACGCCCAGTGTCGCTTCACACCGTGGACCAGCTTGTGGAATATCACCGGGCGCCCGGCAATGAGCCTGCCGCTGCACAACACGAGGATCGATGGTGTCGAGCTGCCGATCGGCATCATGATTGGCGGTCGGCTGTACGACGAGGCCACCCTGCTGGCACTCGGATGTGCCCTAGAAAATACTCGGGACTGCGAACGCAGCTGCCGATGATCAAAACTCCCGCCTTACCTGCGGTGGCAGCACTGACATGCCTGCCCACGGGCCCGGGCGGGAGTTTTTGCATGTCGACCTGTGCGCAGCCACGGCCGCGCACAATGACGTGACGTGACGAAAATCGTCACTTGCCGCGACTGCCGCACATAATGATCGCCCCAGAACCGAAACGGTCCTGGGGCGAATGTGGGTCAGGGTTGTAAGTAAGACCTCAGTCCTTCTTCATGGTGCCGGTCTCGAGGAACCGGGTGTGCCATGAGTACGCCTCACCCAGCAGGTGCGGGGTGTGCTTGAACTTGCAGTCGCGCAGCGCACGCTCGTAGTAGTCGAGCAGCATCGGACGGTAGTCCGGGTGGGCACAGTTCTCGATGATCTTCGGGGCGCGCTGGCGTGGGGCCAGGCCACGCAGATCAGCGATGCCTTGCTCGGTGATGATAACCATGCCGTCGTGCTCGGTGTGGTCGACGTGGGAGACCATCGGGACGATCGCCGAGATGGCGCCACCCTTGGCTGTCGATGGGGACACGAAGGCCGAAATGTAGGCATTGCGGGTGAAGTCGCCGGATCCACCGATGCCGTTCATCATCCGCGAGCCCATGACATGGGTCGAGTTGACATTGCCATAGATGTCGGCCTCGATCATGCCGTTAGCGCCGATGACGCCGAGGCGGCGAATGACCTCGGGGTGGTTCGAAATTTCCTGCGGGCGCAAAATGATGTGATCGCGGTAGAAGGCTGCATTCTCGTTCATCTTGTGCGCATAGTCAGGCGACAGCGAGAAGGCGGTAGCGGAGGCGACGTCAAGCTTGCCGGCGTCGATGAGGTCGATCATGCCGTCCTGGATCACCTCGGTGTACGAGGTCAGATGCTCCAGGTCGGAGTGAAGCAGGCCGTCAAGAACGGCGTTCGGGATGTTGCCGACGCCGGACTGGAGCGGCAGCAGGTTCTTGGGGATGCGTCCCTGCTTGACCTCGTTGTCATAAAAGTCGAGCAGGAATCCGGCGATCTTGCGAGAGTCGTCGTCGATCGGCTTGAACGGGGTGTTGCGGTCGGGGCCTGCGGTCTCGATGATCGCCACAATCTTGTTCTGGGGGATGTGGAGGAACTTGTCACCGATCCGGTCACCGGGATGGGTAATCGGGATCGGCACCCGGTTCGGAGGAAGCGCAAAACCACCGTAGATGTCGTGCATTCCTTCGAGGTCCTCGGACTGCCACGAATTTACCTCGATGATGACTTTCTCGGCGGTGTCACAGTAGACCGCGTTGTTGCCAACCGACGAGGTGAGGACGACATCCCCGTCCGCGGTGATTCGTGTGGCCTCGATGACGGCGAAGTCGACCTTGCCGAAGAAGCCCTGACGCACCATCATGCCCGACTCCGACAGATGGATGTCGGTATAGAAGGAGGTGCCGTCGTTGATCTTGCTTCGCATCTGGGGATCGGACTGGTACGGCATACGCCAGCCGATGCCGTCGACAGAGGCGAGGGCGCCGTCGAGTTCAGGAGCGGTCGAGGCTCCGGTGAAGACGTTGACGGTGAACTTCTCACCACGGCCGTGGGACTCTTGGATGCGCTTGGTCAGTGCGCCTGGAAGTTCCTTGGGGTAGCCCGACCCAGTGAATCCACCGAATCCGATCTGGTCGCCGTCATGGATGAGGGCAGCCGCGTCGTCCGCGCTCATCACTTTCTGACGCAGGGCTGCGTTGGCAATCCGCTCTGACATCTGTCCTCCTGCCGCCGTGCGGCTGGTTGTCGGTGACGGCACACAGCACTACCTGTGAACCGTCGAAGAAACACTGTTTCGTTCCCGGTGAAGGCGGTCCGAAACCGTGACATCACTGTATATGGCGTTCTTTAGAACGGGATGAGCTACCCCTGCTATTTGGAGTCGGGTGAGCACTGTTGCTCGTGGACAGGTGAAGTGTTTGCACGGATGTTCGTGACACTGCCCCACATGTCTGGTCGAGTGTGGCCTCCGCGGCGTCCGATCTTGGCCATGATCACAACGTTTCGACGCTGATCCGTGTGGACATGGTGAGGTCGCTGTGTGGGGCAACAATGACCGCATTGTCCTTGCAGGCCCCGGTCTCGACGCATACGAAATCGCGCCATGCCTGGGCTGTCGGGTTATCGGCATGTGTCGACGAGGAGCGTGGATTCCAGACCACGGCACTGGGACACCCTGTTGTCTCCACGTGGATCTGGCGTCCCCACGCTGAATCGAGGAGGGCTAGGGCGGGCCCGACTCCCTGGATGACGGTGTCAGTATCAGGAGCTACGGCAAGCTCATTGGCGTCGAAGGACCCCTTGTCGCCGGTCGCGAAGTTGTGCCAGCTGGCGCCGCGAACGCCCCTGACCCGTGCCTGTGCGGCATCTGCGACGCGCAGGTAGGTGTGCCACATCCCCTCGACGACGCGTGGTTTCTGATCATGGTTGGTGAGAGTAAGCGTCATTTCTAAGGCTGTGTTCGTCATGACAACCTCGTGACGGATTCCGATGGACGCGGTCTCAGCAACCCCGACAACGCGGAAGGGATCAGCGACCGTTACTTCGAAGTCGGTGCGACGGGCTAGACCATGCTGGGGGTCCTGATCATTGTTGGGGCCGTGACCAAACCACGGGGCACACAGCGGGATTCCTCCCCGGATCACGGCCTCGGACTCGTCAGCATGCTCGGCGTCGAACCAGATGACGGGCTTGTCGTCGGCTTGCCAGGCCAACACTTGGCAGCCATGCTCTGCTACCTGCCAAGTGCCATTATGGGCCGAATGAAGGGTTCCAGGAAGGGTACTCATGCTCTTTATGATCATGGTCAGTGGGCCCACACGGCGCGGACTGTGTCTATCCGCTCACACCTGATGGTGTTTCGTGCAGCCTCGACGGCGACCGGCTTAGCGCAGAAGGCAATCGGCAGCCCAGCGATAGCGAACATGTCAAGATCGTTAGCTCCATCCCCTAGGGCGATTGTTCGCTCAAGAGCGACCCCACGTTCCGAGGCCCAGCGACGTAGCCAGGTTGCCTTTGCAGCCCGGTCGATGATGTCACCAACCACTCGTCCGGTGAGGTGATTATCGACGATCTCGAGCTCATTGGACGCTGCGAAATCAGCCCTGATCTGTTCGGCCAACGGATCGACTATGGCCGTGAACCCGCCAGATACCAATCCGACGGCAGCCCCAACGTCATGTGCAGCGGCCACTAGCTCGGCTGTCCCAGGGGTGATGACGGTGGCTTTCCACGCCTCTTCGAGGGCCCCGATATGCAACCCTTCCAGACACCTGACTCGGGCGTACAGGGACTGTGTGAAGTCCAGTTCTCCGACCATGGCGCGGGCGGTGATCTCGCGGACCTCATCGGCATTCCCGGCGCACTCGGCGAGTAGATCGATGGCCTCGGTGCGTGTGACGGTCGAGTCAACGTCGCAGACGATGAGACCAGGCGGATCGGTGGCCAGGGCGCCGTGGGGATGCAGCACACCGACACCGTTGGCGGCAGCGAGCTCACGCACTTGCGTCATATTGCCCTCGAAGGACATGGCGTATTCGAAAATATGGGCGGTCCACTCACCGGTGTGAATGCCGCGCATACAGGCCGCATCGGGCCATAGCAGGGTGTCGGGGGAGCGAAGGCTGGAGCGATCGTCGCTGACGAGGATGACGCGAGAATTCATGAGACTACGGTAGGTGCGTTTGGGCGGGTTTGGTCGAGGTCACGGCCTTTGGCGCGGTGCGGGCTTGAGGGCTTTCGGCTTATCGACGCACTGTTCGGATGACGGTGTATCGACGATTCCGCACGACTTGGTGGGTCGGCCCAACAGTGCGCTGGACATGAGACGCCCACGGCAGGTGGTTGTTGTATACACACCACAGAGTCCCGCCGGGGCGTAGCACGCGTGCGGCGTCAGCCAGCATGGCCAGGGTCGGGGCGTGATCCTGGGCGGTGCCACGGTGGAAGGGCGGATTGGTGACAACGACGTCGACGCTCTCATTGGGTATATCGACTAGACCATCGCACCAATGAGTGACGATGTCGAGCTGGTTCGCCTGAGCGGTGAGATGGGTGGAATCAATGGCTTGCCATGACACGTCGGTAGCGTGAATCGTGGCCTGGGGGAGCAGTCGCGCCAAATGGGCGGAGATGACACCATTCCCGCACCCCAGATCGACGGCGTCGGAGTGGACGTCGGCTGCGATGGCGTCGAGGTAGTCGAGTAGCAGGGAGGTTCCGGCGTCGACTCCGGCGGTGTGGAAGACACCTCCGTGGGCTCGGATCGTCAATCCGTTGACGGTGTTGGTGCGCGGCCATGTACCGGTGATGGCGGGGCGCTGCCGAGGTGACGAGAAGTGCAGCACACGGGCTTTGCGCACCCCGAGGCTGGCGTGGACCTCGTTAAACCAGCGGGCGGCGACGTCATTCATCGACCGGCTCATGTGCTTGATGCGCCCACCGGCGACGACATGGGCATCGGGGCCAAGGATGCGCCACAGCGTTCCTAACAGTTCGTCGAGTTCGTCGAGGCTGGCTGGCAGGCCCATCCACACCACGGGGCTGTCTGAAACGTCGCCTGCGGTTAAGGGGTTGAGGCGGATGGCTTCAGGGATGTCGGCGAGATCGCGGCAGTCATCAGCCCACGCCGCAACCCGTCCCTCGGCCATATGCATCAAGGAAGGACGCCCCAACACCCACACTGAGTTGGCGTGCGGTGATTCGGCGGCGATGAGCTCGTCAACGGGGTCCCGGGTGGCAGCATCCATGGTGGCAGTCTCCCAGATCGGGAGGGCGCCGACTTGGCGATGCTGTTCGGAGCTGTCAGTAAGCGCTGATGGTAACGTTAACATTGTCTTGTTGGGATGTTTCTCCGCAGCTATGGATAGTCGTTGCGCGGTAGTGGCGGCATAGAGTCAGGGTGTGGCAGTCCTAAGATGGCGACATGGCAGAGTCGCCCCTGGAAATACACGTCATCGCTGATTCGACGGGTGAGACCGCCGTTCGTCTGGCTCGGGCCGCCCGCAGTCAGTTCGAGGGGGCCCATTGGCACATCGTGCGCCACCCCATGATCGGCACCGTCCCGGAAATGGTTTCGGCCCTTGAGGCTGTCTCAGAGGCTCACGAGGCTGGGCAGTGGGTGTGCGTTGTGCATACCTTGGTGCTGCCCGATATGCGCCGAATGGTCTCCGATGCGTGTGAAGAGATGGGCATTCGTGAGCTCGACCTTATGGGTCCGATGCTCGAGGCGATGGAGGAGGCCTCTGGCCTAGATGCCGACGCGGTACCGCGCCGTCCGGTGGGTGTTGAGGCCGACTATTTCACCCGGATCTCCGCGATGGAATTCGCAGTCCGTAACGACGATGGCGCTATTCCCGACCGCCTGACCGAGGCTGATATTTGCCTGGTAGGTGTGAGCCGATCAGGAAAGACGCCGTTATCGATCTACCTGGGGTACTTAGGCTACAAGACGGTTAACGTCCCGCTGGTTCCTGGCATCGCTCCGCCGACCGAGCTCGCTGCGGTGGACCGATGGCGCATTGTTGGGTTGACGATTGACGCTCAGCGTCTGCTGGAAATCCGTGGTCGCCGAGTGCGTGGATTGGGCGGTTTTGGTAATGAGGACGGGTACGCGGACCTCGCCGCGATTTACGAGGAGCTGGACGAGGGTGGCAAGATTCAGCGTCGGCTGGGGTGCCCCATCATTGACACGACCGGCCTGGCCTTGGAGGAGTCGGCGACGAAGGTCATTGACGTCGTTGATCAGCGAGCCAAGACGGCGGGTACCCGGTTGCGCAAGCCTGCGGGGTCGTATCGCATGCGCCCCTGACTGCGAAGAGTCACAGAGGTCGGAAGGCGTGATGGCGGCGGAGCTTGCGCTCGTCGTAATTCTGTGGTCCGTGCTTTCACGCGCTGTGAGGAAGAATGAGAGCTGCGCATCAGGGACCGCCGCTGTACTCACCGCTGCCGGAGACCGCGCGATATGACGATGACTTGGTGATATTCGTCATTCTCGGTGGTTGCTGCTAGTGAAAATGCCCCACCAGCGTGAAAGAATGACCATATCCGGCCCAACTGAGGGCTGGGCCTCGGGTCCGCTACGCAGTCGCACGGGCCCGATCGCCGTGATTTGCTGAACAGGCTGACACAGATCGAAGGAGATCAGTCATGACTGACCGTTACGTGTACGACTTGTCCGAGGGCAGTGCGGAAATGAAACCGCTGCTCGGCGGCAAGGGCGCAGGAGTTGCCGAGATGAAGCGTCTCGGCGTCCCGGTGCCCGACGGGTTTACCGTCACCACCGAAGCCTGCGTGGACACCATGACGAGGAAGGGTGAGTGGCCCGAAGATCTGGAGTCCCAAGTATGGGACGGCCTTAAGCGACTTGAGGAGCGCACCGGTCGCGTCCTCGGTGACGACAAGAAGCCGCTGCTGGTCTCCGTGCGATCTGGCGCCGTGATCTCGATGCCCGGCATGATGGACACCATCCTCAACCTCGGCATCTCTGACGACACCGTTGAGGCCATCGCTAAGGAAGCTGGCAATGAGCGGTTTGCGTGGGACTGCTACCGCCGCTTCATCCAAATGTACGGCGAGGTCGTCGAGGGTATCGACGCTCACATTTACGAGGATGCCCTGACCGCCCTTAAAGAGAAGAAAGGCGTCGAGTCCGACACCGATCTGAGTGCCGATGACCTCAAGGGTCTCGTTGACACCTTCAAGAAGCTGTCGAACGAGCAGCTCGGTGGGAACTGGACAACCGATCCGCGTGAGCAACTGATGCGTGCCGTTGACGCCGTTTTCCGTTCCTGGCTCAACCCGCGTGCCTTCGTCTACCGCAAAGCCAACAAGATTCCCGACGACTTGGGTACCGCCGTCAATGTCATGCAGATGGTCTTCGGCAACCGTGGCGACACGTCCGCTACCGGTGTCTGCTTCACCCGTAACCCTGCCACCGGTGAGAAGGAGCTCTATGGTGAGTTCCTCGTTAATGCTCAGGGCGAGGACGTCGTTGCTGGTATCCGCACCCCGCGTTCCCTCGCCGAGATGGAGGAAGTGCTTCCGGAGGCCTACCACGACCTCATCGACACCATGAAGAAGATGGAGTCGCACTACCGCGATATGCAGGACATGGAGTTCACCGTCGAGAATGGCAAGCTCTACCTGCTGCAGACCCGTAACGGTAAGCGCACTGCTGCTGCGGCCCTCAAGGTGGCTCGCGACCTCGTTGACGAGGGGGTCATCACCAAGGAAGAAGCCCTCATGCGGATCGAGCCGGCTCAGCTTGATCAGCTCTTGCACGAGGCGATCGACCCGGACCACAGCGAGCAGCCAGTTGCCGAGGGCTTGCCGGCCTCCCCGGGTGCTGCTGTTGGTGAGGCTGTCTTCGACGCTGACGTTGCTGCTGAGCGTGGCGCTAAGGGCGAGAAGGTTGTCCTCATTCGCTTTGAGACCACCCCTGACGACATTCACGGCGTCATCGTCAGCCAGGGCGTTCTGACTGCCCACGGTGGCATGACTTCCCACGCGGCCGTTGTCGCCCGTGGCATGGGCAAGCCCTGCGTTGCCGGCGCTCGTGGCATCAAGATTGACGCTAAGGCCGCCACCCTGACCATTGGTGACACCGTCATCCACGAGGGGGACATGATCACCCTTGACGGATCCACTGGTGAGGTCTTCGCCAGCGGCCTCAAGCTCATTCCACCGCAGATCAACGCGGACTTCCAGGAGGTGCTCTCCTGGGCCGACGAGATCCGTCGCCTAGGTGTTGAGGCCAACGCCGACAATGCCACCGACGCTGCCAAGGCTCGCGAGCTGGGTGCCGAGGGCATCGGGTTGTGCCGCACCGAGCACATGTTCTTCGGTGCTGATCGTCTGCCGGCCATGCACGAGATGATCACCGCGGACACTCCGGAGGAGCGTCAGGCAGCCGTCGACAAGATCCTGCCTATGCAGCAGGATGACTTTGAGGGTATCTTCACCGCGATGAAGGGCCTGCCCGTCACTGTCCGGTTGCTTGACCCGCCTCTTCACGAGTTCCTGCCGAACCTCGTTGAGCAGTCCCTCAAGGTTCAAAAGATGGAGAACCAGGGTGCTGACGCTGGTGAGCTCGACAAGGAACGTCGTCTGTTGGCCCAGGTGAAGAAGCTGCACGAGCAGAACCCGATGCTCGGTACCCGTGGTTGCCGTCTTGGCATGCTCTACCCGGAGATTCCTGACATGCAGGCCCGCGCGATTATTCGCGCTGTCCTGTCGGTGCTCAAGAAGGAGGGTGAGACCGTCCAGATCCACATCATGATCCCGTTGGTCTTCACCCCAATCGAGCTTGAGACCCATCGTCGGATCGTTCAGCAGGCCATCGATGAAGAGTTCGAGTCTGCCGGTACCAAGGTCGACGTCAAGATCGGAACCATGATCGAGTTGCCGCGTGCCGCCCTGGTTGCCGACAAGATTGCCGAAGTTGCTGACTTCTTCAGCTTCGGTACCAACGACCTGACCCAGACCACGCTGGGCATCAGCCGTGACGACGCCGAGAATGGCTTCCTCACTGAGTACCTGCGCACTAAGGTCCTCAAGGACAACCCGTTCGCCTCGATCGACCAAGAGGGCGTCGGCCAGCTCGTTGCCGGAGCCGTTGAAAAGGGCCGCAAGACTAATCCAGAGCTGTCTGTCGGGGTCTGCGGTGAGCACGGTGGCGATCCGGACTCGATCCACTTCTTCAACAAGACTGGGCTCGATTACGTGTCCTGCTCGCCGTTCCGTGTACCGATCGCGCGGTTCGCTGCGGCCCAGGCAGTCATCTCCCAGCAGGAGAAGTGATCTGCCATCGCATTATTGATGTGTGATTCTGCGGCCTCTCCATCGTGGTGGAGAGGCCGCATACACGGCGGTATGTACCGGCTACTTCGCATCCGATTGGAGGGGGTTCGTCGACTCGGGTCCATAGTCGCGGAATAATGGCATTAATCGTGCCTCGACTTCTGGAGGATCAATGTCCCAGACTTTCGGTGCTTGGCGTGCCACCTACATCCCTGGTTCCTGGGTGGTGCTGACTGGGCCGAGCAGTCTCGTCGTCATGCAGCCAGCTGCCCCGCGCCACTCCGGCCTGGTGTCGTCCATCTGGCGGCACGTAGCCGAGGCCAAGGATCCCGAGTCGCTTGTTGAAACCCTCTCGATCATCGGGCTGGCCAAGATGCCCAGCTTGGGGGCGTTCTTTTGGGTGGATGGGGAGATGTATTCCCTGGCGCGTGGCCAGATCGTCGTCAAGGACGCCTCCACCGGCGAGATCGTCAACCACGGTGACGGTCTGTTGACGTGGAGCGAGAAGAAACTGAACCCGGCGACCATCGTCGTCGAAATGGAGCAGGCTGGGCAGGGACTATCGATGCCATTGCTGCTAGGTGTTGCCCAGGCGAGCAAACTCATCATCGATGCCACCGGCAATGTTGAGCCCTTCATCGTACCGCAGACCGACGAAGTCCATCGTCCACGCGTGTTAGGTGACGATGCGCTCAAGCCGTGGACATCAGAGTCGGACGAGGCTCACAAGGCTGACGAGTCTGAGGGCTCTGATGAGACGGGTGAGGACGCCGGGTCAGGCGAGGCACCCGATGATGAGGACCGCGCTCCCGGATTCGTGGAGGTTCCGGCCCCGGGCGAGGTTCCTGAGACCGCCGTCGGGCCTGCGTCTGTCACCGAGTCCGCCACAAGTGACGAGGCCCGGGAGTCTGACGGTGAGGATGCTGTTGCCCCAGTTCGCTCTCAGGATGATTCCCATGGCGACTGGCGCTTTGCGTCGATCTCGACGAGCGACCGTCTGTCTTCGCAGTCGGACGCTGCGGCTGCCACCCTCGTCTCGAGCACCGGAGAGGTGACCCACCTCTACGGTCCTGTTCTTATTGGGCGGGCTCCGCGAGGCGATAATGGCGAGGACATCATGCGGGTGCCGTCGCCGGGGCAGGACATTAGCCGTACCCACGTCAAGGTCGCTCCTGGCCAGTGGGGGATCGAGGTCACTGACATGCATTCGACGAACGGCACCGTCGTTTGCCGCATCGGCCAGGAGCCGTTGCAGTTGGAGAGCGGCCAGACGGTCGACCTGTCCATCGGTGATTCGGTCGATCTAGGTGACGGAGTTGTCATCACTATCGAGGCTTATCAAGGCTGACTCTGGGCGTGGATGTCCTGGAACGACGCTGCCCTCGTTTCGGGAGGAGATTTCGACACCAAGCTGTAACGTCACCGGTTCGCCCTTTGCGAGTTAGTCTCCTAGTGTGATTCCTTGGGTTTACCCAGAATCAGGAAGGAAGTCCGATGGGACACATTCTCGTGTTGTCGGGAGCTGGGCGTTATGCGGACAACATCCACGATTTTGACGCAACCTCCGAGGCTGTCTCCCAGGTCTTGACTGAGCGGGGCCATCAGGTGGAGGTGAGGCGATCGTATCCGGAGGCCTTGGATCACCTCGCCGGCGCGGATCTGCTCATCGTTAATACCGGGGGTGGCGACCCGGAGGAAGAGTGGGACTACATCCCGGAGTGGTCGCGCGCCCACAGCAAGATCCTGGAACATCACGAGGCTGGCAAGCCAATCCTCGGACTACACACTGCGTGCAACACCTTCTGTGACTGGGACCTGTGGTCGTCCATTCTTGGCGGTAAGTGGGTGCTAGGAGTGAGCGGACATCCTGAGAGGTCCTACGCCGTCTTTGAGCCCATGCCGGAAGCGGCAGATCACCCGATTCTGCGTGGTGTTGAGCAGGTAGTGGTCTATGACGAGCGCTACTCCGACCTGGACATCAACCCGCTCGCGACCCCGCTGCTGTTCCACGAGACCGGAGAGGAATTCCACCCGATGTGCTGGGTGATGGGCAATAGCGTCGTATATGACGGTCTGGGCCATTCGCCGCGCTCGTACTACTCGGCGTCGCGACGCCAGCTATTGTGCAACGAGGTCTCGTGGCTGCTTAACTGGAAACGTCGCGAGGCTGCCGCCAAGGGCGCGGCTGAGGTTAATCCGTCGTCGACTCAGCCCGTGCTTTGACAGCGTCAACGCTACGCACGGCGTCACTCCGTGGGAGCTCCGGCAAGGATCTTGGCGGTCGAGGAAACTCCTAGACGCGTCGCCCCGGCCTCGACCATCGCGCATGCCGTCTGGTAGTCGCGGATGCCGCCGGACGCTTTGACGCCCAGACGTCCACCAACAGTGTCAGCCATGACCTTGACGGCCTCGACGCTTGCGCCGCCACGTGGGTGGAATCCCGTCGACGTCTTGACGAAGTCGGCGCCGGCCTTCTCGGCAGCCTGGCATGCCCGCACGATCTCGTCGTCGGTCAGCACCGCCGACTCGATAATGACCTTAAGGATCTTCGGATCCGGGACGGCCTGCTTGACGGCAGCGATATCGGCGGTGACGTCCTCCCAGCGTCCCTCCTTTACCAGACCAAGGTTGATCACCATGTCGACCTCCTCGGCCCCTGCGGCGATGGCCTCACGAGCCTCAGCAGCCTTTACTGCGCTGGTGTGCTTGCCTGACGGAAACCCGCACACGACGGCCAGATGCACGTCACCCATGTCGAGGTTCAACGGCAGCATCGATGGCGATACGCACACCGACCACGTCCCATATTTTTTGGCATCGGCGACCAGCTTGGCGACGTCGTTGTGGGTGGCCTCAGGGGTCAGCAGGGTGTGATCGATCATGCCGGCCAACTCGGTGGCAGACAGTGGGGCAGAGGACATGCCAGCTCCTTGTCTTGGGTAAGTGCCTCCAGCCTACTGGCTTGTCGTTAGTGGTCTCCTGTTCCAGCAGTCCCATCAGGCGGCGTCTGCGCTCTTCGACGCTGAGCCTGCTACACCACGTGCAATGCTTCCCCGAATGAGGAACATCATACCAGTGGCAGCAGGAAGCCCTGTGATAGAAAAGGCGGCTAATGCCATCATGTTCAAGGATTTCAAAATGGCCGCCACGTGAAAGCTGGGGACGCCGATTCATGAAGTCGGTGGCCATGTCAATCAGCTCGTGGGCATCCTTTTGACACATACGGCATTATCCTTCATGGAGGTAATTCATGCCCCTGCAAGACCCATGCTAATAGCTAGATGGTAGTCAAGTGGCTTTCTGTCATAGTATTCTTGCGCTCACCACGGCGTCTCACCGGCAAGATTCTCTCTTGCCCTGTGAGACTGTTCCAGTCTTTGAGGTCTTCGGGGTTAATGTATACGCTGTCATTAATGACGACAGCGTGTACCGTTATTACATTTATTCGTCTTATCGTCATCCCAATCTTGGGGGCATATTGCCTCACGAAGGGGATAGAAGCTTTATAGACGTGATGCTAACTTGAGGTCATTGGGGAGGACTCGAGAGGTCATAGATCCAGATGTCATGCAGGCCTGTGCTTTGGGGGGATTCGTTCCAGCGCGAGGCGAGCGGGTGATCGCCTATAGGCGGGCTAGGAGAGAAATCGCTTGGACGCTCTCATTCTGCAGGTTTGAGAACGTAACCTGCCCCACGCATGGTGTGGATCATCGGTTTGTGTCCCCTGTCGATCTTCTTGCGCAGGTAAGAGATGTACAACTCGACGACATTGGCTTGACCTCTGAAATCGTAATTCCACACTCGGTCAAGGATCTGGGCTTTGGAGAGCACTCGCTTGGGGTTGCGCATGAAGTAGCGCAGCAGCTCGAACTCGGTGGTCGTCAGGTGGATTTCTTCGCCTGCTCGGCGTACCTCCCGGGAGTCCTCGTCAAGGGTGAGGTCTCCAACCGTCAACATGGAGTCGGGCTTGGGTTCGGTGGCCCCCGAACGGCGCAGGAGGGCGCGTAACCGGGCGATGACCTCTTCGAGGGAGAAAGGTTTGGTGACGTAGTCATCCCCGCCGGCGGTGAGGCCAGCGATACGGCCACTAGCGGCGTCTTTGGCAGTAAGGAAAACCGCCCGAACAGTGGGCTGGTTTATTCGGATCTGCCTCATGACTTCGAGACCGTCGAAATCAGACAGCCTCATGTCGAGGACGATGACGTCAGGGCGGGTGGCCTGTGCTTCGTGGACGGCATGAGCACCGGAATTAGCGGTGGTGACGTCCCATCCCTCGTAACGCATGGCCATGGAGAGCAACCCAGTGAGGCTCGGTTCGTCCTCAACGACCAGGACGCGGATGGGGGACCCGTCAGCGCGGGTGAATCTGGAAGGTTGCGTGGGGAATGCCATGGATTAAGGGTTTCACGTGGAAAGTCCGTTTTGCCTTATGGGTCTCCTGTTATCTTCCTGTGAAGATGGGCAACGGTGTAACGCCTGCTGCGGCCGGGGCTGATGTGAAGTCATGGTGAACTCTTGGCTAACAACAGCGCTAGCGGAGCGGTGCGATAGTTGGAGCTGCGCTGTCAAACACCGCGTGAAGTCGGGTTTACACGACGGAGTTTTGTGTCGGACGGCAGCGTGTCGGGTGAAAATCGTTTACCTTGATGTCATCTGAGGTGATCCCGCCGCGCGAAGATAGGCCAACTGGGCGTAACGTGTCAGCCGGCTGGAGCTGCTCCCGGGTTCTGGCTGACCGTCCTCCCCGCTCCGGTAAGGGGCGGGGGATCCCAGCTTGCCGTCCGGGGGCGTTACGGCCCGCACGAAGGATCTTGCATGAGTTCGACTCTGTTAATCGTGGTCATCGTCGTTGTGACGGCGTTGGCATTCGACTTCACTAACGGCTTCCACGACTCAGCCAACGCTATGGCAACGTCGGTGGCAACCGGGGCACTCAAGCCCAAGGTGGCCGTCATCATCGCGGCTGTGCTCAACGTCATTGGCGCGTGCCTGTCGACTGAGGTCGCCAAGACGATCTCGGGCGGTATCGTCAACGATCACCTGGTGACTGCTCCCATGGTCTTTGCTGGACTTATCGGTGCCATCATTTGGAATCTGGCAACGTGGCTGTTCGGTCTGCCATCCAGCTCCTCCCATGCTCTCTTTGGTGGCCTTATCGGTGCTGTGTTGGTTGAGGCTGGTATGAGTGGCATCGACGCTGGCAAGATCATGAGCAAGATCGTTCTACCGGCCTTGGTTGCCCCTTTTGTTGCGGGTATCGCGGCCTTAGTGGCCACGTGGCTGGCTTACCGCATCACCAACCACACTGCCCACCACTCTTCGCGGATGTTCCTTAACGGCCAGCGAGTCTCAGCTTCCATGGTCGCTCTCGCGCATGGCACCTCTGATGGTCAAAAGACGATGGGCATCATTACCCTGGTCCTCATTTCCGCTGGATACCAGGCCTCCGGCACTGGCCCAGAGTGGTGGGTCATCCTGGCTGCGGGGTGCGCCATCGGTCTAGGTACCTACTCGGGTGGTTGGCGCATCATGCGGACCATGGGCAAAGGTCTATGTGATATCGAGTCTCCGCAGGGTTTTGCGGCTGAGACGGCCTCCACTGCCGCGATTCTGGCCTCTTCGCACCTGGGCTTCGCCCTGTCGACCACCCATGTCTGTTCGGGATCGATTCTGGGCTCGGGTATCGGCCGTCACACTGAGGTTCGCTGGGCCACCGCTGGAAAGATGGTTATCGCGTGGCTCGTCACGCTGCCGGCGGCCGCTCTCGTTGGTGCCGTCACCTCAGCCGTCGCCGGTGCCGGCACTTGGGGCGTCATTGTCGACCTCGGCTTGCTGGCTGTCATGGCCGCACTGATTGTCCGTCAGGCCAACCAGCACAAGGTTGACCATAGGAACGTTAATGACTCCACCCAGGTGGGCGTCCGTAAGGGCTCCGCCGTAGCCGGAGGGACTGCAGCATGAATATTGATTGGACTTCGCTAGGGCTGGTGTCCGTCGTCACCGTCGTGGCCACCGTTCTCATTGTCTCCGTCGTTTCGGGTGGGGCACTAATGCTCGATCGGGCGCATGCGCGCGCGGAGGCTGGCAGCGACGGTGCCGCCGGGTTGGTGGCTCTGGGCTGGACGGCGATTGGCGTCGCAGGCCTCATCGTCTTGTATGGGTTATACCTGCTTATCCCGTATTTTCACTGACGTGAAGTGCGGAAGCTGCCGGACGGTTCGCCGTCCGGCATTTTTCATGGTCGGAAGGGGCCGTCTGAGGATGTCCTGACGAGACTTTCGGTGGGTGGGAATACTCCCGCCGGATCGTCGGTTGAGTGTAGCGAACTCAACTTCATGAAAAATCAGCCAACGTCAACTTGAGTGCTCGTGACTCAGGGGCTAGAGTTGAGTCGAAGTCGCTCAAGGGGATGTAGTCCCAGAACATTCGTCCATCAGGAGGAAACCAACTATGGCCCGTTCAGTCGGTATCGACCTCGGAACCACCAACTCGTGCGTCGCCGTCCTTGAGGGCGGCGAGCCCACTGTCATCCCGAACGCTGAGGGTGCTCGTACCACCCCGTCGGTGGTCGCATTCACTAACTCCGGCGAGACCCTCGTCGGCGAAGTCGCCAAGCGCCAGGCCGTCACCAACGTTGACCGCACTGTCCGCTCCGTCAAGCGCCATATGGGTGAAGCGTGGACCATGGGTGTTGACGACAAGACTTACAAGCCTCAGCAGATCAGTGCGTTCATCCTGCAGAAACTCAAGAGGGATGCCGAGGCTTACCTCGGTGAGCCGGTGACGAACGCCGTCATCACCGTCCCGGCTTACTTCTCTGACGCCCAGCGTCAGGCCACCAAGGAGGCCGGTGAGATCGCCGGTCTGGCCGTCGACCGTATCGTCAACGAGCCCACCGCAGCCGCCTTGGCATATGGCCTCGACAAGACCGACAAGGACCAGACCGTCCTGGTCTTTGACCTCGGTGGTGGCACCTTCGACGTCTCCCTGCTCGACATCTCCGACGGCGTTTTCGAGGTGAAGGCCACCAACGGCGATAACCACCTCGGCGGTGACGACTGGGACCAGCGCATCGTCGACTGGCTCGTCACCCAGTTCAAGAACGCTAACGGCATTGACCTGGCTGCCGACAAGATGGCCAAGCAGCGTCTGCAGGAGGCCGCCGAGCGCGCCAAGATTGAGTTGTCGCAGGCTTCTGAAACCCATATCAATCTGCCGTACATCACCGCTGGTGCTGCTGGGCCTCTCCACCTTGACGAGAAGCTGACCCGCGCTGAGTTCCAGCGCATGACCTCCGACCTCCTCGAGCGCTGCCGCACCCCGTTCAACGCCGTCATGAAGGATGCCGGACTCAACGTCTCGCAGATCGACGAGGTCATCCTCGTTGGTGGTTCGACCCGTATGCCCGCTGTCGCCGAGCTCGTCAAGGAACTCGCTGGTAAGGATCCGCACAAGGGCGTCAACCCCGATGAGGTTGTGGCCCTCGGCGCCTCCCTGCAAGCCGGTGTGCTGAAGGGTGAGGTCAAAGATGTACTGCTCCTCGACGTCACCCCGCTGAGCCTCGGCATTGAGACCAAGGGCGGCGTGATGACCAAGATCATCGAGCGCAACACCACCATCCCGACCAAGCGTTCGGAGGTGTTCACTACTGCTGAGGACAATCAGCCGTCGGTGATGATCCAGGTGTTCCAGGGTGAGCGTGAGTTCGTCCGCGATAACAAGTCGCTGGGCAACTTTGAGCTGACCGGTCTTATGCCGGCCCCGCGCGGCATCCCGCAGATCGAGGTGTCTTTCGACATCGACGCCAATGGCATCGTCCACGTCCACGCCAAGGACATGGCCACCGGGAAGGAGCAGTCCATGACTGTCACCGGCGGATCCGCCCTGGGCAAGGACGAGATCGACCGCATGGTCAAGGAGGCTGAGGCCAACGCCGAGGCTGACAAGAAGCGTCGCGAGGCCGTTGAGATGCGTAACGAGGCCGATGCCCTGGCGTTCCGTACCGAGAAGCTGCTCGACGAGAACTCCGACAAGATCCCCGAGGACACCAAGACTCCGGTGACTGAGGCCATCGCCACATTGAAGGAGACCCTGAAGGGCACCGACAACGACGACGAGGTTAAGGCCGCCATGGACGACCTCAACCAGAAGGCGTCCGCCATGGGCCAGGCGATCTACGCTGCCGCTCAGCAGGCTCAGGCCGAGAACCCGCAGGGCCAAGACGCAGAGTCGGCCAGCTCGGAGTCTGGTGATGACACCGTCGTGGATGCGGAAATCGTCGACGACGAGGACGAGAAAAAGTGACCGGGGCCACGGCCTGACCCCAGCCCCGCCGCCGGGTCGCCATCGCGATGGCCCGGCGGCCGGCACTCACGTGAAGGAACACAGATGACTGATAAGAACGTCAATCCCGACGACGACCAGGCCGACGAGAACCGCGACGACAACGTCGACGAGCGTTTTGCCGACATTGTTGGTGACGTCGACATCGACGCTGATCAGTCGGCCACTGACTCGCCGGCTCCGGAGGAACTGTCCCGTGAGTCCCAACTCGAGGCTCTGCTGGCCGAGCGTACCGAGGACCTGCAGCGTCTACAGGCCGAATACGTCAACTACAAGAGGCGTGTTGACCGTGACCGCGCGCTGTCGCGTCAGTCCGGTGTGGACAAGGTCATCACCGACCTTATGCCGGTGCTCGACTCAATCGCCATGGCTCGTCAGCACGGTGAGGTTGAGGGCGGTTTCAAGCTCGTCGTCGACGAGCTGGAGAAGGTCGCCAATAATCACGGCCTGACCAGTTTCGGCGAGGTGGGTGACGTCTTTGACCCGAACCTCCACGAGGCACTCATGCAGATGCCGATGGAGGGGGTCTCCGTCACCTCCGTCAGCCAGGTAATGCAGCCCGGCTACAAGCTTGGCGATCGCGTCCTGCGTCCGGCACGTGTGGCCGTCTCGGACCCGGATCCCAACGCGACCTCAGCCGATGAATCCAGCCAGGCTGATGGCGAGTCCGCTCAGGCTGACGAGGATGACGAGACGCCGCGTAACGAGTGACGGCGATCTTGGCCGACTACGATGAGGCCACCATGACCGCAAATCCGACGATGGCCAGGGAGGGAGGAATTAGATGAGTACCAAGGACTGGGCTGAGAAGGATTACTACAAGATCCTCGGTGTCTCCAAGGACGCGAAGCCCGAAGAAATTAAGAAGGCGTTCCGCAAGATCGCCCGGGACAACCATCCCGACTCCCACCCTGGTGATAAAGCCGCTGAGGCTCGTTTCAAGGAGGCCTCGGAGGCCAACGACGTGCTGTCGAACGTCAAGAAGCGCAAGGAGTACGACCAGGCTCGTAGCCTGTTCGGATCAGCAGGTGGATTCCGGTTCCCGCGTGGTGGAGCGCAGACCAGCGTCAACGTGGAGGATTTTCTACGTACTGCCTCCAACGGGGACGGGTTCGGTGACCTGTTCGGCAATCTCTTTGGGGCTAGCGGGGGACGTCGCACAGCGTCCCGGTCGCCACGTCGGGGAGCTGACGTTGAGGGGGAGACGACGATTTCCTTCGACGATGCCGTGTCTGGGACCACCGTCACTATGGACATGGTCTCTCAGGCACCCTGCCAGGCATGTCGGGGGACTGGAGCTCGGGCTGGTACCGTTCCGCGAGTGTGCTCGACCTGTCAAGGGTCGGGTATGCATGCTAGCTCGGCTGGTGGGGTGTTCGAGATGACCGAGCCCTGCCCGGATTGTCACGGTCGAGGCATGATCGTTGAGGACCCCTGTCAGGTCTGCCACGGATCGGGTCGGGCTAAGTCCACCAAGTCTATGCAGATCCGCATCCCTGCCGGGGTGGAGGATGGTCAGCGCATTCGCATTAAGGGCAAGGGGTCTCCTGGCGAGAATGGCGGGAAAGCGGGTGACCTTTACGTCAAGGTGACGGTGCGTCCACACGAGATCTTTGGTCGTGACGGCCACAACCTCACCGTCACCGTGCCAGTGACCTTTCCAGAGGCCACTCTGGGCGCCGAGGTGGAGGTGCCGACTCTAGCGGGAACGACCGTTCGACTGCGTATTCCGGCTGGGACACCGAATGGCCGTACCTTCCGGGTGCGGGGGCGTGGAGTGCCGCGTTCCGACGGCAGCAGGGGGGATCTACTCGCCACCGTTGAGATTGCTGTCCCGGAGAGTCTTGACGACGACGCCCGGCATGTCGTGGAGAGACTTCGTGACTCCCTCCCCCAGGCCACTCCGCGACCATGGGAGGTGAAGTGAGATGGTGAGGCGCAGCAGGAATCTATCCGACGCTGTTGATCTTGCGGTGATCGACAAGGACGCTGCCATCTTCGCCATCTCAGTGGCGGCAGAGCTCGCCGGAATGCACCCTCAGACCCTGCGCACTTACGATCGGCTCGGGCTTGTAGTGCCCGAACGCACTCGGGGGCGGGGGCGTCGCTACTCGATGCGTGACGTTGCTGCGTTGCGGATGGTCCAGCATCTGTCCCAGGAAGAGGGGATTAACCTCAACGGCATCCGAAGGATCCTTCAGATGGAACGTAGGATCGAACAGTTGTCGGAGCAGGTGGACGAGCTCACCGACACCGTGCGTGGGATGCAAGTGGCGCGTTACCAGGGCAGTGAAGATCCGAGAGTCTTTACTGCTGAGTCGACCGGCCGGGTGCATATGGGTCGGACGGTCGTTCATGCCCAGTTGGCACTGCCTTCTCATCGTGGTTGACTTCAGACCACGATGGTGTGGCCTGCTGTGAATCTGCTGAATGCAGATTGGACTCCTGCTGCGAGAGGTATGCAGGTGAGGCTTGGTAAGGCAGGATGAGAGTATGAAGAGAATTCTTAAGATTCTCAGTGTTGTGGTCGCTGTGGTGATCGTGGCGGGAATAGCGATCGGGTTGCGACCTTATACCCATGCCTTCGGGTCGGTGTTTCAGAATTGCTACAGGTCTAGCGCCGCGAGCGCGCCGGGCCCGGCAACGAGCGCGTTCTCTGCTGTCTCGTCGACGGTCACGCCGTTACAAGCTCCAACACCTGCGGCGTACGCAGCTGGGCAGGTGACAGAGCATGGCGGAACTTTGGCGACCCTCGGCCTGGGTGATTCGGTGCCGCAGGGCGGCACATGTACCGGCTGCACGACGTTCATCGAGAGAGTCGGCACCGATATGGCACGTAAAGCCGGGGTGAAGGCTGCTGTGCATAACGAGTCGGTATCGGGATACAAGACCGCTGACCTATTGACCCAGCTTGAGTCCAATAACGCGAAGGCTCTGCTGGCAACGTCTGATCTAGCGATAGTGACGATCGGTGCGAACGACTTCGACCTCGACACAATGGTGGGTCAGTGTGCTCATTCTGATGCGTCATGTATAGCTGATGATGTTAACGGTGTGACTGATCGAGTGCGGACGATCCTGGAACGCGTCAAGGCCGCGATGAAGACGCCGAGAGCGACTGTTGTCGTCACCGGGTATTGGGACGTGGGGCTGGACGGCAAGGCGGGCCGCGAGAACGGGCCCGACTACGTCAAGGTGACCGATATGATCACCGAGGCCTTCAACGCCAACGTCAAGAAGATCGCCCACGAGGTCGGAGCGGTCTACGTCGACTTCCGTACCCCGTTTAGGGGAGCAGATGGCACGCGTGATGACACAGCACTGCTCACTGACGACGGGGATCATCCATCCGAGCAAGGGCACAAGGTGCTAGCGGAGGCTGTCGAGGCCGCACTGTCCTGATCGGCTGAAGTAGCGAGCAAACCGCAGGATGGCGTATTAACCTCGGCATCAATAGCGTTGGCAGTTGGCAATGGGGTCGGCGCGCTCACAGAGGGGATCAACGATGACAGAAACCATGCTTGCTGAACGTTTCCACGCCGCAGATCGGTCTATCACCCTCGAAGATATCCCGATCCCGCACCCGGGACCCGGTGAGGTGCTTGTCAAGGTCGCTTACTGCGGTATTTGCCATTCTGACCTGAGTCTCATTAGCGGTGCGTTCCCTGCAGCTCTGCCAGTAGTGACTCAGGGCCATGAGGCATCCGGAACCATCGTCGAGCTCGGTGCGGGCGTCATCGGTTGGAAGGAGGGTGACCGCGTCATCCCATCCGCCGGTCGCCCTTGTCTCAAGTGTCGCAAGTGCCGCCGCGGTGCCTTCACGGACTGTCTGGATCTGAACCTCATGGCTTTTGCCTACGACGGCGCATGGGCTGAGTACCACATTGCGCAGGCCTCCGGTATGACGAAGATCCCTGACAACGTCCCACTGGACCAGGCCGCTCTGCTCGCAGACGCCGTATCTACCCCGTATGCTGCCGTCGTGCGTACCGGCAAGGTCCACATGGGCAATGCCGTGGCCGTGTGGGGCGTCGGCGGTGTCGGAACCCACCTCGTCCAACTAGCCAAGCTTGCCGGCGGCGTCCCCGTCATTGCTATTGATCTCAATGACGCTGTCCTCGAGCGCGCTAAGCGAGTCGGCGCCGACCACACTCTGCGTAGCGACGACCCCGAGCTCATGCAGAAAATCGAGGACATCACTCATGGCCGCATGATCGACGTTGCCTTCGACGCCGTCGGCATCAAGCCGACGCTGCGTGCCTGCGTCGACTCCCTCGACGTTGATGGCAAGGCGGTTTCGGTTGGGCTGTCCGCCCAGGACATCGACGCTGGTCCATTCCTCAACTTCAACCTGCAACGCAAGCAGGTCCTTGGCCACCTTGGTTACAAGTCTCAGGACATCGCCCTGCTCGCCGAGATGTTGTCCTATCACCGCCTGGACCTCACGGAGTCCATCTCAAGGGTCATCCCGTTGAAGGATGTCGAGAGCGGCATCGCGGAGCTCGAGTCCCACCAGGGCAACCCGATCCGTATCCTGGTCAAGCCCTGATGGAGCGCATCACGGGTGCCGTCGCGATTCGTTGTGGCGGCACCTTCGCGTTGGGCGGCATCAATCCATGCAGCTGTGTGCAACCTCTGTGTCTGAGCGAAGGCCTACAATTCAAGGGTTAAGTCCCGGATCGACCGGGATTGCTGCGACGCGCATCCTGCCGTCGCGGCGGGAACGTCGGCACGATGCCAGGAGCTTCATGACAGTACTGACCGACTTTCTTGCCACGCATCAACTGCTGACGATCCTGATCGTCCTGGCCTCCGGCGCCTTGCTAGGCCAAATCAAGTTTGGCCCGTTGAGATTTGGTGCCGCTGGAGCCCTGTTTATGGGGCTGGTCGTCGGGGCCCTTGATCCTCGCTTCGGTCAAAACCTGGGGATGATCAAAGGCCTAGGCGTCGTGCTGTTCTGCTACACCGTGGGCCTGGCTGCTGGATCGACCTTCTTATCTGACCTCAAACGTCAGTGGGGCCTCATGCTCGCCGGTGTCGTCGGGTTGGCAGTGATGGCCGCAGCTGGACTCGGCCTGGGGCGACTCTTCGGTTTAACCCCGGCTCACGTTGCGGGTCTGTACGCCGGTGTCCTCACCTCACCAGCCATTGACGCCGCATCGATGGCTACCCATGGAGCCGCAGATACTCTTGTGGGGTATGCGCTGTCCTATCCCGTGGGCGTCGTCGTCGGGCTCATTATGGTCGCAATCATTGCTAAGAGATGCTGGCCGGCCAGCAAAGACAACACCTCAATGGCTGAGGCTGGGCTTACCGCGGTGTCGACAGTCGTCGACCGGGAGACATCGATCCGGCAGACCCCTGGCTTTAATGACGACCAGGTTCGGATGTCCTATCTGCTGCGCGATGGCGAGATGCGATTGGCCACCCCCGACGACGATCTCCACGTCGGTGATCAGGTGCTGGTGGTCGGAAACCCTGACGACGTCAATCGTGCTGTCGAGCACCTCGGGCACGTCTCCGAGCGCACCCTCACCAACGAGCGCAACGAGCTCGATTTCCGGCGCTTTGTGGTGTCCAACCCGGCCTTGGTGGGCCGCACCTTAGGCAGCATCGATGTGCGCGGACGTACCAGTGGCAAGGTGACGCGAGTACGTCGCGGTGACCTCGATATGTTGGCTCGCAGCGATATCGTCCTGCAGCCAGGAGATCGGGTGCTGTGTGTTGTGCCAGCTCATCGCCTTTCCGACGCTGCGGACCTCTTTGGCGACTCTGAGGCTCGCGTCTCCCAAGTGGATGCTCTGTCTTTGGGATTGGGTGCCGCTCTTGGCTTATTGCTCGGTGCCCTCATGGTGGCCCTGCCCAGGGGGTTGCAGTTCGAGCTGGGAACCGCTGCTGGGCCGCTGGTCATGGGCATGATCTTAGGATCGATTCACCGTACGGGGCCGCTGCGGTGGCAATTGCCGCACGCGACGAACGCGATTCTGCGTCAGCTCGGGCTCATGATCTTCCTGGCCTGCGTCGGGCTGGCGTCCGGGCCAGCATTCTTGTCCCAGGCGGTGAGCGGGACGGGTCTGGCGGTTATTGCCGTCTCGGCTGTGACCCTGGTCCTTGGTGGTGCGATCGTCATCGCAGCAGCCTGGTGTATGAAGCTTTCGGCCCAGCGCGCTACGGGTGCTTTTGCAGGCTTCGTTGGTCAGCCCGCCATCCTTAGCTACGCCAACTCTCTCGTTAATGACGAACGGATCGAGTCGGCCTACGGTGCCCTTTTCGCGTTAGGAACCGTCGTCAAAATCCTACTAGTACAGGTGATTGTGCTGGTCTAAACAGCCTCGGGTCACCGCCTATCGGTCGTTTTACCCGATCGTTTACAAAGTCTGACGGCGCCGTGACAGCTGCCACCCCAGGCCCAGGACAGCCAGCCAGATGGGGCCGATAGCCACCGCGATCCGGTAGGGCGGCATGGTTGTCATGACGACGACCATGAGTACCAGGAAGGCCAGCACGATCCAGTTGGTGACGGGGGCTCCCGGCATCGTGAAACGCAGCTCGGAGCGGGATTCAGGATCGAGACGGCGACGAAAGAGCATCTGGGTGATGATGATCGTCGCCCAGTTGATGATTGCGGCGATCATGGCGATCGACATGATGTACACGAACGCCTGTTCCGGTAGCAGCCCGACGACGACCACTGCAATAGCTGTTACGGCGCTAGACAGAAGTACCCCGGCCCACGGCGACCCGGCCTTATTTACCTTGCCGAGGAAGGCGGGGGCATCCCCTTGATGGGCCAGGGCGTGGAGCATGCGTCCATTGGCGTACAGACCAGAGTTATACGCCGAGATCGCTGCGGTGAGAACGACGAGGTTGAGGATGGCTGCCGCTCCCGGGATCCCGACGAGGTCGAAAATCTGGACGAAGGGGCTGGCATTTCCGTCGATCTTCGTCCACGGGACAATCGCCACCATGACGATGAGCGCACCGACGTAGAACAGCAGGATGCGCCCGACGACTCGGTTAATGGCCCTGGGGATGGAGCGCTGCGGATCTTCGGCCTCACCGGCGGTGATGCCGATGAGCTCGGTGCCGCCAAAGGAGAACATGACGACGATGATCCCGGCGAGCATCCCGGTGACGCCGTGAGGCAAAAATCCGCCATTGCGCCACAGATTGCCGATGCCAGTCGCCGGGGTGGAGCCGGTGCCGAAGAATATAATCCACAGGCCCAGGACGATCATGGCAATAATCGCGACGACCTTGATGATGGCGAACCAGAACTCCACTTCTCCGTAGGCGCGGACGTGGAGGAGATTGACGGTTGTGACGATGGCAAGCAGTACCGCCGCTGACACCCACCGGGGGACGACAGGGAACCAATAGTTGATGTAGATCCCGACCACCGAGAGCTCGGCCATCGACACGAAGATGTAGTTGAACCAGTAGTTCCAGCCGGAGATGAACCCGGGGAGATCTCCCCACCACTGGTGCGCGTACTCACTGAAGGCACCCGAAGTCGGGTTGTGGACGCTCATTTCGCCAAGAGCTCGCATGATGAGATAGATCACTACGCCACCAATGAGGTAACTGACGATGACCGCCGGTCCGGCGGCCGCGATAGAGTCGGCTGCTCCGTAGAACAGACCGGTTCCGATTGCGCCACCCAAGGCGATGAGTTGGATGTGTCGGTTGCGCAGACTGCGATGCAGTTGCTGGTCGGGTTCGGTCACGGTCTGTGAGTTTAGAGGCGGGTGTCAATGGGAACCGGTGTTGATCGAAGGGTGGGCGCGACGTGGCGCCGTCCGTCCAGTGTGTGGTGACCTGGCGGGATGGTTCCGGCCGATACCCTGACCGCGTGATATTCAGCTTAGCCGCCGTGTGCCTGATGCGAGGCCGGACTTGCCTCAACGTCCGCAAGAAGGGGGCCGATCACGTCATCTTGCCGGGAGGCAAGATTGAGCTGGGGGAGACCCCGCTGGAGGCCGCCATTCGCGAGGCCCGAGAAGAAACCCGTCTGGTTCTTGATCCGGACGACCTCAAGCACCTCGGCACCTTTGACGCCCCCGCAGCTAACCATGACGCTGACGGCATCCGGTGTGTGGTCTACGTGTGCAACTGGCGTGAGATCTGGCCTGAGCCCGTCCCAGACTCCGAGATCGTCGAGTACGAGTGGACTGACCTCGACCACTGCTATGACGACGTGCGTCAGGCCCCGCTGCTGTGTGACCGGGTTATCCCGGCTTTACAGCAGCAGGGCTTGCTGTAAACCTCACTCAGTCACCACGAGGGCGCTAGGTCTGCTCACTCCTCAGCTAGTGCGACGGCCGGCTTGATCGTGGCTCCTCGACGGCCTGGGATCACCGATGCCAGCCATCCGGCCAGCACGGCAACGAGGGCGACGATGAGCAGCTGCAACCATGGCACGGATGTCTCGACGGTCATGAGGGAGCCAAAAAGGGCGTGGGATCCGGCGATGCCGTACCCGATCCCCAGGGCAATGCCCAGGATCGCTGCGATGCCCGAGAGCATGAGCGCTTCTTTGCCGAACATCGATCGGACCTGTGCGCGAGTCAGGCCGAGGGCGCGTAACAGTCCGATCTCACGGGTGCGCTCTACCACCGATAGACCCAAGGTGTTCGCGACGCCGACTATGGCAATGATGACCGAAATCACCAGCAACCCGACGACCATCCCAAGCATGATGTTGATGATCTTGTCCATCTGGGCTTTCTGATCGGCCGATGACGTTACCGTTACCCCTGGGTGGGTCGACATCGACTTGGACAGGGCTTGGGTGGCCTTGGACTGATCGGTGCCGTCCTGATAACGCACCTGGATTTCAGTGGGTTGGGCATGGGGCGCCAGCTTGGTGAGGATGCCTTGGGTGACGATGAGTCCCTCGTTGTCCTTGCCATGTCGTACCAGGGTCAGATTGGCTTTCTTCCCATTAACGGTGACGGTGATCTTGCTGCCATCGGCGGCCCCAGGCAGCGCTCCCACAGCGTGGCTGTCGTCGAGTCCCTTGGCAGCGGACTCGTCACGGACGACCTTGGGGAACTCCGGAGACGCTGCCTGGACAGCGACCTTTGTGGCCTTGCCACCGGCCTCAACCGTGCCGGGGACCGTCGTCACAGTGGCGACCTGCCAGACACCGTCGGACCTCTTGACGTCGCCAATGGTGGCGTTGTTGAGCGGGCCCTGGGCTCTCACAGTAGCGTCAACGGGGAAATGCCCGTTCATCATGTTGCCAATGGAGGCCCGACCGGTGGCGGCACCCGTCGCAACGGTGGCGATGAGGGTGACGCCGATAAGCAAAGCCGACGCCGTTGTGGCAGTGCGGCGTGGGTTGCGCTGGGTGTTCTCGATAGCCAGCTCCCCGGGAATCCCGCCAGGACGAGCGACACCGATGGCTCGGCCTAGGCTTCCGATGAGGACAGGAGCTAACACGAGCACTCCGGCAAAGCTGATGAACCCGCCGGCGACCCCGCACATCACGGCGTTCTTCGTCTCCATATCGCTCGTTGCGCAGGTGATGACAAGGGCAGTACCAGCGAGGAAGAGCAGCGTTCCGAACCCGACGCGGACCCGTCCAATCTTGCGAGTGGGCGTCTCAGTCACCGGCTGGAGTGCCACCACTGGAGTGACCTTGGTGGCGCGTCGTGCCGGAGGCAAGGCAGCCAGAGTTGTGACGACCACACCTACAAGGATTGGGATGATGCAGGACGTCACGGTGACGCTCACTGAGGTGTCGATCGGGGATCCAGCAGCCTTGAGGCCCATAAGCATGAGCTGGGTGACGCCGATACCCAGGGCAGTTCCGACAACCGACCCGATGAGACCGGCGATGAGCGCTTCCCCGAGAACCGAGCGTCGCACCTGTTTTCGGGTGGCACCGATGCAGCGCGCCAGGGCGAGGGTGCGAGTGCGTTGTACGACGAGGATCGTAAAGGTGTTGACGATAACGATCGCGGCTACAACCAGGGCGATCACGGCAAAGGCTCCCATGAAGGTCGTCATGGCGGCGAATCCCTGGGAGGCTTGGTTGGCCTCATAGGCTCGCTCGTCGTCGGCGGTGCGGACCGTTGCTGTGGTGCCGACAACCTTCGAAACCTCCTGTGCGATCTGCGAGGCAGGGCGGTCAGAGTTTACGTACACGGTATTGGCACCGGAATGACCGCTGATGCGTCCCAGATTGGCGGCCGATAGGTAAATTTCCGGGGAAGTCGGTGTGGTCGTGGTGCGGGCGTCCGGGTCGAGCACACCAACCACGGTGAGGGTAATGGGCTTCGCACCGTTTCGGGAGGGGTCGTTGACGATGATCTTCGATCCGATCCCGGCGTTGTTGCCGGCAGTGGATTGGTTGACGGCTACCTCGTCCAGCTTGGCTGGTGCTCGGCCCTTGACCAAGTGGGGATGGGCCGGGACCAGGTGACCGTTGACGAAGGAGGCCTGCCCGTTGTCGGTGCGCTGGAGGAAGGCGTTACGGGTCTGCTCCACTGAGGTCACGCCGGGCACTGCGGCAACCTTGTCGACAGTTATCGAGGACATAGGCTTCGAGGGCTCCTTAGCGGTCACCACTGCGGTGGCGTCCCCGACAGCTGCTGCCTGGATACGTAGCGTGTAGGCCTTGATCGAGTCCATCAACATCAGCGTGCTGGCTACGAAGGCCACACCAATGATGACGGCGATCATCGTGGGTATAAGACGACGACGTTCGTGGATCATGCCAGGGCCTCCTGGCTGCGAGCGGTCGAGACCTGGCCGTCGGTTACGGTGACGATGTCGTCGGCCCTGGCAGCGGCGTCGTGATCATGGGTGACCATGACGACGGTCTGACCAAGATCGTCGACGCAGTGACGCAGGAAGGTGAGCAGATCGCCGCTGGCCTCCGAATCGAGGGCGCCGGTCGGCTCGTCGGCGACGATGACGTCGGGGCGGGTCACCAGGGCGCGGGCGACGGCGACGCGCTGCTGCTGTCCGCCAGACATCTGCGACGGCTTATGGCCAAGACGCTCGGTAATGCCGAGCATTCCGGTGATGTGGTCAAACCATTCCTTGTCGACCTTGGTGTGCGACAGACGCAGCGGCAGGGTGATGTTGTCAGCAGCGCTGAGAGTGGGCATGAGGTTGAAAGATTGAAACACGAACCCGACGTGCTGGCGACGTAGCTTGGTGAGGGCGTCGTCGTCGAGATGGGTGATCTCGGTATCGCCAATCCACACCCGGCCCGAAGTAGGGGAGTCGAGCCCGGTGATGCAGTGCAGCAGGGTCGACTTGCCCGAACCTGACGCTCCCATGATTGCGGTGAACCGTCCGGAAGGTATGTCGAGGGTCACCGACCGCAGGGCTCTCACAAGGGTCGTCCCGGACCCGTATGTTTTAGTGAGGTCGAGAGTGCGGACCGCTGAGGCCGTGCGAGACGTCATGGTGGTTGCGGCCGTCACTGAGGCAGACATGGAAACTCCTGTGTCAGAGGTTTAACAACACCTTTGACGCTAAGGGTGTTTTCCCTCGTCACACATCGGTCCCGGGGGTGGTTTCGGCTCTCCTACCGCAGGAGGATGTGCCCATTTTCGGCAGCGCCGTAGTCAACTGAAAGGTCAGCGACCCGGACGCACCAGACCGGCATCATAGGCCGTGATGACCATGGAGACGCGGTCGCGCAGCCCCAGCTTTGACAGGATGTGGCCAATGTGGGTTTTGACGGTCGTCTCGGCCAGGTAGAGCCGTTCGGCGATCTCGGCGTTCGTGAGTCCTTCGCCGACGCAGGTAAGCACCTCGCGCTCCCGGTCTGAGAGAGTCTCGACGAGCTTCGGGTCGGTTATGGTCGCAGCCCCTTCGCCCTGACGGGGGATGAACCTCTCTATGAGGCGGCGAGTGGCCGACGGGGCGACGACAGAGTCACCGTCGCGGACAGCGCGGATGGCGGCTAGTAGTTCGGTGGGCCCAGCGTCTTTGAGCATGAATCCGGACGCCCCTGCTCGCAGCGCAGAGTGGACGTACTCGTCAAGGTCGAAGGTCGTCAGCACGAGGATCTTGGCCTCAGGGTGGCTTGTCATGATCTTCTCGGTGGCGCCCAAACCATCAAGGACAGGCATCCGGATATCCATAAGGACAACATCGGGGGCCAACTCGTCGACGAGCTGTAAGGCCTCAGCTCCGTCATTAGCCTCCCCGACGACGGACATATCCGGCTGGGCGTCAAGGACTAGGCGGAACCCGGCGCGCACCATCTGCTGGTCGTCGGCCAGGAGGAGTCGGATCGGGTCGGTCATGGCGTGGTCCTTCGGGGCTCAAACTGACGATCAACGGGTAGGGATGACGGCACGGACTCGGAACCCGTGGCCCGGGCGACTCCCTACCTCAAGGGTGCCACCCCAAGCGGACATTCGTTCTCGCATCCCCACCAGGCCATGTCCGGCCCCGTCGGCGCGCTCGATACCCGTGACGCTAGTACCGCGGCCATCGTCGAGAATGTCCAAGGTGACATCATCGGGGTGGTGGCTGATGGTGACGTGGGCGGTTGCCGTCGGGCCGCCGTGTTTAAGGACATTGGTGAGGGCTTCTTGGACGACGCGGTAGCAGGCGAGTTCGGCGCCTTGGGACAACGGTTCGTGACATTCCGAGCGGCCTTTGATCGTCAGAGTGATGGCGAGAGCTCCCTTCATCTCCCTGATGAGGTTGGGGATGTCGTCAAGGCCCTGAGTGGGGGACAGCTGCGGGCCAGCATCGTTGTCACGCAGCACACCGACGAGACGTCGAGTCTCGTCAAGGGCGTGACGGGCCGTCGTAGCGATCGTGTCGAGGGCCTGCCCACTGGCTGACAGTCGGGTCTCGATATCGCCGGCCTCTTCATGGTGAGCCAGGTAGGCGCCACCGTCTGCCTGCACCACGATGACCGACAAGGAGTGGGCGACAATGTCGTGTATGTCCCGGGCGATCTTGGCCCGCTCCTCCTGGGTGGCTAGCCTGATGCTTTGGTCGCGCTCGCGCTCCAGGTCGATGGCACGTTGGCGCAACGCTGCCATGGTTTGACGTCGGTCTCTCGTGGCGCTGCCGGCAAACCACGCTGCCAAACAACTGGCCATGCACGCGATGATGATGACGGAGAAGCGGATGAGGTGAGTGTTATAGCTGATGGGTTCGGAGGTCGTCGGGGCGAATCCCCAGCTCACCCCGGCGGAAACCGGGCCGACGACGCACATGGCCAGCCAGAATCTGCGCCGGGGCGGGTCGGTCTTCAGTGACACCTGATAGAGGATGAGGGGGACTAGGGTGTTTTGCGGTGACGGGAACGGGTAGACCGCTAGCTGAAGGATGTGTGAGGCGACTAGCACCGAAGCGGTCACTTCCGGCTTGGTGCGGGCCCACACCCAGGACGCACAGACAGTCAGTACCCACAGCGCCATCCATGCGCGGTAAGCGGTGTTGTGGTTGGTGTCGTGTCCCCACGTCGCGAATGCGGCGATGAGGACGAGGAAGGCCATTACTGAATCGAGGATCATGGGGTGGGCGTGCAGCCATCGGTAACCACGACGCAAACGTCCCGGGGGGCGTCGTGGGGGTATCGAAGCGCTGCTCACTTTCCTGACCCTACGGCTACCAGACGCGTGTGACATCCTTCCGTCGGTGGATTTCATGACGATTCAGCTCGCCGCCTGACGGGTGACAGTTGTGGCGTTTTGGGGCTCCTTGCCTGAGGGGACATGATGGCGATGTGAGCAACCGAGTGATACGCCTTATGGGGCCAGCTTTCGTCGCCGCCGTGGCGTACGTCGACCCGGGAAACGTCGCCGCGAACCTGGCAGCCGGAGCCGGCTACGGCTACTTGCTGGTATGGGTGCTCGTCGTCGCCAACGTCGTAGCGATGTTGGTGCAGTATTTGTCCGCCAAGCTCGGATTGGTTACCGGACATTCCTTGCCCGAACTTGTCGGAGGGGCACTGCCGCGTCGTGGTAGTCGTCTGGCCTATTGGTTTCAGGCCGAGCTTGTCGCTGCCGCCACTGATCTGGCGGAGGTCATCGGTGGGGCGGTGGCCCTGCAGCTTCTGTTCGGGCTCCCACTGATCGTAGGTGGACTTATGACCGGGGCGTTGTCGCTGGCGATTTTGGCGATCCCGTCGCGTCATGGCCAGCGCACCTTCGAGATCGTCATTATCGGGATGCTCGTCGTCATCGCCATCGGGTTCACCGCCGGTCTTGCTTTTTCCCCGCTGTCATGGGGTGGGGTCGCGTCAGGCCTAGTGCCCCGGTTTGAAGGTACTGAAACCGTCATGCTCGCCACGTCGATGCTGGGCGCTACAGTCATGCCTCACGCGGTATACATGCACTCTTCCCTGGTGCGTGATCGCCACGGGACCGACGACAGGCCAAAACGGATCACCACGCTGTTGCGAGCAACCCGATGGGATGTCGCGGTCTCTCTGGTGCTGGCAGGATCGGTGAATATTGCGATGCTGCTGTTGGCTGCGGCGAGCCTGCAAGGTGTTAAGGGTATCGACGGCATAGCTGAGGCTCATGCAGCCATGAGTAACTCAATGGGGCCGGTAGTGGGGCTTATTTTCGCGGTGGGGCTGTTCGCGTCAGGTCTGGCTTCAACCTCCGTTGGCGCGTATGCCGGAGCTGAGATCATGGCCGGGCTTCTCCATATGAGGGTGCCGATGCTGGTCCGGCGACTTGTGACGATCATCCCGGCGCTAATCATTCTGGCATCCGGAGCCAATCCGACTCAGGCCCTCGTCTGGAGCCAGGTGCTGTTGAGCATGGGGTTGCCGCTCGTGTTGGTGCCGTTGGCTCGGTTCACCGGCGATCGGCGGCTGATGGGCCAATGGACGAATGGGCGTGTCATGGCCGCCATCGCGTGGATCGTCGTGGCAGCAGTCTCGGCTCTCAACGTGGTTCTCGTCGTCGAGACGGTCATGGGTGCATGATCCTTGAGGGCAGTTTTCTGGCGACAATCGTGAAAATGAGTGACAAACTCAAGCGGGTGACGACGCCGAACCCCGCACCGACCTCTGCCCACGAGCTAGCCAACGATTTGGCCACTGCATTTCGCGGGTACCCTGCTGGAGTGGCGATCCTCACGACGATGGGAGCGGCTGGGCCCGAGGGCTTGACGGTCTCCTCCCTGGCGTCGGTGTCAGTCGTCCCGGCTGTTGTGTCGGTGTCGTTGGGTAATGGTTCGACGACCCTGGCCACCCTGACGGAGGAGTCCCGCGTCATCGTCCACATGCTTGATGCAGATCGCGCGGACCTCGCTGATGACTTCGCTGTGCCAGGGGCCGATCACTTTGCCGGCACCGAGTGGGCGCCGAGCGCTGAGGGAGCACCCCGGTTAGAGATGCAGGGGCCCATTTTGCATGGTTTCGTTCAGTCAATGACTGATACCGGATCGGCCACACTCATCGCGGTAACGATTGATCGGATCGAAGCTGGGAATTGTCATGCCCCGGGGTTGGTGAGGATGGCTCGGGAGTGGCACGAGATCCCTCGCTAAACCTTTCGTGACCCACGTTTTCGGGTACGTTGGAAGACGTCATCGAAGTCGAAGGAGATGTCGCCATGACAGCCACTAATGCGCGCGCTCAGCAGACTGAACGCATGGGTACTGCGCCCGGATTCATTGCGGCCTTGGACCAGTCCGGCGGTTCTACCCCGAAGGCCCTCAAGGCATATGGGGTAGAACCTGAGGTTTATGGAGACGATCAGGACAAGATGTTCGATCTCGTCCACGAGATGCGGACCAGGATCATCACCAGCCCGTCTTTTACTAGCGACCATATTCTCGCGGCGATCCTGTTCGAGATGACGATGGATCGCAAGATCGAGGGAATCCCCACCGGTGATTACCTGTGGGAGAAGAAGGGCATTGTTCCCATTCTCAAGATTGATAAGGGCCTGGCTGACGAAGACCGCCACGTTCGTCTCATGAAGCCGATTCCCGGCCTCGACGAGTTGCTGCATCGCGCCGTCGAGGACAAGCACATCTTCGGTACCAAAGAGCGCTCTGTTATCCTGGATGATGACAAAGCTGGCATTGAAAAGATTGTCGACCAGCAGTTCGAACTGGCCGAACAGGTGCGCGCTGCGGGTCTTGTGCCGATCCTCGAACCCGAGGTCGACATCCACGCTCTACATAAGGAGAAGGCTGAGGAAAGGCTGCACAACCTCATCCGCGCCCACATCGACTCTCTGCCGCTCGATGCCAAAATCATGTTGAAGCTGACGATCCCGAGTTCCGAAGACCTGTATGCCGACCTCATTGCGGATCCGAAGGTCCTGCGCGTTGTCGCCCTGTCTGGTGGGTACTCCCGTGAGGAGGCCAACAAGAAGCTGGCCCGCAACAGGGGACTCATCGCGAGCTTCTCTCGTGCTTTGGCCGAGGGGCTAAACGTCGCACAGTCGCAGCAGGAGTTCGATCAGACTCTGCGTGCCTCTATCGACTCGATTTACGCCGCATCGGTGTCCTGACCCTTCGACAGACGGGCCCGCTGGGAAACGTGCGGGCCCGTTGTCGTGCGTGAGCATTCGTCGGCCTTGTACAGTTCGAGGGTGATTCCTGAACTTGTCGCGTTTGATCTAGACGACACGTTGGCCCCCTCGAAAACTCGCCTTCCCCAGGAGATGGCCCGCATCATTGTTCGTTTGCTTGATCGCACGAGTGTATGCGTCATCTCTGGTGGCCAGTTCGGTCAGTTCCGGACTCAGGTCGTCGAGGCTCTCGTCGACGCACCCCGGCTGGATCGGCTCCACCTGCTGCCCGCCTGCGGTACTCAGTACTACCGCTGTGTTGACGGTGAGTGGCAGCGTATTTACGTCGAGGCTTTGACCGACGACGAGAAGTCCCGTGCTATGGAAGCTGTCGAAACCTGCGCCCGTGACCTCGGGCTGTGGGAGGAACACACCTGGGGTCCGGTACTGGAAGACCGCGAGTCGCAGATCACTTTTTCCGCACTGGGTCAGCAGGCCCCCGTCGACGCGAAGAAAGCGTGGGATCCCAGCGGCGACAAGAAGCTTAAACTGCGTGAGGCGGTTGCTGGGAAGCTCCTTGATCTTGAGGTGCGCGCTGGGGGGTCTACCTCCGTGGATATCACTCGAGTTGGTCGAGACAAGTCCTTCGGTATAGCCAAGTTGCTTGAGATGACGGGCCTATCCAAGGCGGATGTGCTGTTTTACGGTGATCGTCTTGACGAACACGGCAACGACTATCCTGTCAAGGCGATGGGTATTCCGTGCGTCGCGGTCGACGACTGGCACGACACCCTGGTCAAGCTCGAAGACTTGCTCTCGCAAGCGTAAAGCCACTCAGCTACTCGTGCCCCAACGACGGGGGCGACCCAAGATGAGACTGGCTCCCCAACCGGCGGCCAGACCGATAATGGCGGGAAGCCCCCAACCGAGACCGTCGGACGCCCAGGGTAGGACCATGTCGGCCACGTGGGTGATAGCGCGGGTTCCTGACCCTTGGATCGGCAGGGCGCGCACCAGGTCTGGCAGGGCAGCCAGGACGACGCATCCGGTCATGATGCGGTGGGGGAGGCGGCTGGCACCCAGCCACGGGTCAAGCAGCCCCAAAATGATCGCCGTGATTGCCAACGGGTAGAGGAACATGAGGACGGGGGTCGACCAGGCGATGATCGTCGTCAGACCGGCGTTGGCGATGATGGCTGACGCCACGCTGAAGATGACGACCCAGCTTCGCACTGACGGCCCCGCCGGGAACATGCGACGAAAGATCTCGGCACAGGCCACGACCAAACCGATCGCTGTTTTGAGGCAGGCTACCAGCACGATGGCGGCTATCAACACCTGACCGGCCGTGCCGTAGTAGTGGCGTGAAACCCCAGCCAGGACGACGCCGCCATTGGCAGCGTTAGGGACGACGAGGGTGGACGTGCGCCCGAGCCATGCCAGGGATACGTAGACGAGGGTCAGCGGGATGGTGGCAACCAGCCCGGCGCGGATTGTGATATGGGTGACATCGTGACGGCCCGTCGAGCCGCGTTGATTGATTGCTTCAATGATGACGATGGCGAAGGCGAGGGACGCCAGCGCGTCCATGGTGTTGTAGCCGTCGAGGAAGCCGTGCATGAAGGGCTGGTGATCGTACGGGGGCTGCGGGGGACGATTCGCGACGGTGGGCATGGGATGGATGAGGGTTGCCACGATGAGGATGGCTAGCAGGGCAAGGAACAGTGGGGTCAGATATCGCCCTACCCAGTCCATGAGCTTTCCGGGTTTGAGGGCTGCGACCAGAGTCATCGCGAAGAACACGATGGTGAAGATCGGCAGTGCCGGGCCGTGGCCTTGGATAAAGGGCGCCACGCCGACTTCGTAGGAGACGGTCGCCGTTCTCGGGATGGCGAAGGCTGGGCCGATGGTCAGGTACAGCAGGCAGGTGAAGATCGTGGCGTATTGAGAGGACACCCGCGAGGTCATGCCGTGGACGCTGGAGCATCCCGACACGGCGGAAGAGATGATGGCCACGATGGGGATCCCGACTGCGGTGACGAGAAATCCTGCGGCGGTTACGGGGGCGCTGTGGCCGGCGAGGCGCCCTAGCTCGACCGGGAAGATGAGGTTTCCGGCGCCGAAAAATAGCCCAAATATCATGAGCCCGATGAGGAGGGCGGTGTGCTTGGGGACGGTTCGCAGATCGGACATGGGGAATATCTTGCCAGGGTGGTGGCGGTAGCTTCCGCTTTTCCTATAGGTGAGAACGAGCGTTCATCTGAGGGTCGTTCGTGTCATCTGACAATTGGGACGGGAGGCCGTCCTCTTCCAGTCATTCTGACCGTGACGACGCGGAGCGGCTGGACCTCACAGTGGTTCCGAGGTGGTAGGGGAGCGACTCCCTTGGGCTAGTTGAGTCATATACGCTCAACTTCACTTGATTGTGTCCCGTCAGGAGTCATACTTGAGTCATAGCAACTCAACTTCAGTGAGGCACGTAATGGACACCAATCTCACCACGATGAGCCGTGACGCGGTCACCGCCGCTACTCGGCATGCGTTGGCCCACGGGAACCCATCCGTGGAGCCCTCGCATCTTCTTCACGCACTGTTCACGATCCCAGACAACACTGTCAGTCCGTTGGTAGCTGGCTTGGGGATTGATCCTCAGCAGGTCGACGCCGTCGCTACCGCAGCGATGCGCTCCCTTCCGTCAAGTACCGGCGCCTCAGTAGCTCAGCCGCAGCTGTCCGGGGCCTTCGCCCGAGTCATCGCCGACGCGCAGAACCGTGCCGAGGCCATGGGCGATTCCTTCGTCGCTACCGAGCATCTTCTTATTTCGCTGACGGCGGTTCCCTCCGACGTCCAGAACGGCCTGGCAGGGCTCGGCCTCAAGCCCGACTCCCTCGCGGCGGCCTTCAATGAAGGTCGTGGAGACCGTCGTGTCACCTCCGAGGAGTCCGAGGGAGGCGAATCGGCTCTCGCCAAGTACTCCGTCGATCTCACCGAGCGCGCCCGTGCCGGCAAGCTCGACCCCGTCATTGGTCGTGACCAGGAGATTCGCCGCGTCGTCCAGGTGTTGGCGCGACGCACTAAGAACAACCCGGTCCTTATCGGTGAACCGGGGGTCGGCAAGACTGCCGTCGTCGAGGGGTTGGCTCAGCGCGTCGTCGCCGGGGACGTTCCCGACTCTCTCAAAGGGCGTCGCGTCGTCTCTTTGGATCTGTCCTCCATGGTTGCCGGGGCTAAATACCGCGGCGAGTTTGAGGAGCGCCTCAAGGCCGTCCTCAACGAGATCAAGGAGGCCGAGGGGCAGATCATTACCTTTATCGATGAGCTGCACACCGTCGTCGGCGCCGGGGCTTCCGGAGAGGGAGCAATGGACGCTGGCAATATGCTCAAGCCGATGCTGGCCCGTGGCGAGCTGCGAATGATCGGTGCCACTACCCTCGACGAGTACCGCGAGCATATTGAGAAGGACCCAGCTCTGGAGCGTCGTTTCCAGCAGGTCTTTGTCGGTGAACCGTCGGTTGAGGACACTATTGCCATCCTGCGCGGCTTGCGAGAGCGCTACGAGGCCCACCACAAGGTGCGTATTACTGACGGAGCCCTTGTCGCGGCCGCCAGCTTGTCTCACCGGTACATCACCGCCCGTCAGCTTCCTGACAAGGCCATTGACCTTATCGACGAGGCTGCGTCTCGGCTGCGCATGGAGATTGACTCCTCTCCGGAGGAGATCGACACCCTGCGCCGTGAAGTCGACCGCATGAAGATGGAGATCTTCGCCGTCGAGAAGGAGGACGACCCGGCCAGCCAGCAGCGCCTAACGAGGTTGCGCGCTGACATGGCTGACAAGGAGGAGACCCTGCGCGGCCTGGAGTCGCGCTGGGAGGCTGAGAAGGCTGGTCTCAACAAGGTCGGTGAGCTCAAGACAAGGATTGACGAGTTGCGGACTGCGGCCGACAAGTACCAGCGCGAGGGCGACTTCGGGCGAGCGTCCGAGATCCTCTACGGTCAGATTCCCGGCCTTGAGAAGGAGATGGAGGCTGCTGCCAAGGCTGAGGAGGAGACCCCACGGATGGTGTCCGAGGAGGTCGGTACCTCCGACATTGCCGAGGTTGTTTCCTCGTGGACCGGCATCCCCGTGGGGCGGATGATGCAAGGCGAGCAGGAGAAGCTGCTCCATATGGAGGAGCGGCTGCACGAACGTCTTATTGGTCAGGATCGAGCTGTCAAGACCGTCTCGGATGCGGTGCGTCGCTCCCGGGCCGGAATCAGCGACCCGAACCGTCCGACTGGCTCGTTCCTCTTCCTGGGCCCCACGGGCGTCGGCAAGACCGAGTTGGCCAAGTCCCTGGCGGAGTTCCTCTTCGACGACGAGACCGCTCTGGTGCGTATTGACATGAGTGAGTACATGGAGAAGCACTCCGTCTCACGTCTGGTCGGTGCCCCTCCGGGTTACATCGGTTACGAAGAGGGCGGTCAGCTTACCGAAGCTGTGCGGCGTCGCCCCTACTCGGTTATCTTGCTCGACGAGGTGGAAAAGGCTCATTCCGACGTCTTTAACATTTTGTTGCAGGTGCTCGACGACGGTCGTCTGACTGACGGCCAAGGACGCACGGTGGATTTCCGCAACACCATTTTGGTCTTGACGAGCAATCTGGGTAGCCAATTCCTGTCAGACGCGAGCCTTGATGACCATGCTAAGCGTGAGGCCGTCATGGGGGCGGTGCGTCAGGCGTTTCGACCCGAGTTCCTGAATCGACTCGACGATGTGGTCATGTTCGACCCGTTGTCGATGGCCGATCTGGGACGGATCGTCGAGACGAACCTGGCTAAGCTCAATTCACGGCTGGCCGAGCGGCGCATCACCATTGCCGTGACCGACGCCGGTAAGGACTGGCTGGCCATGGCGGGTTTCGACCCGATCTACGGTGCCCGACCACTGCGTCGCCTGATGCAGACCACCATCGATGATCAGCTGGCTCGCAAGGTGTTGTCTGGGCAAGTGCAGGAGGGCGATACGGCGACCTTTGACATCAACGAGGCCGGTGACGGTTTGGTGATTCTCTGATGGCGAACGCTTGCCGTGTGACGGCGTTGTGACAGTTCGTAGGGGCGTTGGGTCAGTTGAACCAACGCCCCTGCTGTGATGTTTCTCACTATTTGGTGGAGTGTGTGGGTATACCCTGCTCACGCCATCCCCACATGGAGGAGGACCGCTGTGTCAGACGCCCAAGCCACTGAGCGAACGATCACATCACTGATACCGGCCCGTATCGATCGGCTGCCGTGGTCGACATTTCACACCATGGTTATCGTCGGTCTAGGAACAGCGTGGATCCTCGACGGTATTGAGGTGCAGATCGTCGCAGCAAATGGCTTTGCAAAACCGCTGCACATGTCCACCACCGAGGTTACCGCGGCAGCAACCTTCTACCTGCTTGGCCAAGTACTTGGTGCTCTCTTCTTCGGCAAACTTACCGACCGTATTGGTCGAAAGAAACTCTTCACTCTGACTCTCCTGGTTTACCTTCTTGGTTCGGGTATTGCAGGTTTGTCCTTCTCGACGTGGTTCCTCTATGTGTGCCGGTTTATTGCTGGATCTGGTATTGGTGGTGAATATTCAGCGATCAACTCGGCCATCGATGAGCTCATTCCAGCCCAGTATCGCGGTCGGGTGGACTTGTCTGTCAATGGCACCTACTGGGCTGGCGTCATGCTCGGTTCGGTCGCCACTATTTACCTCCTTGACCCGACGAAGGTCGCGGAGTTTTGGGGCTGGCGTATTGGCTTCTTTATTGGTTCGGTTCTCGGCATTGTTGTCATCCTTATTCGTAAGCACATTCCGGAGTCGCCTCGGTGGATGCTGACGCACGGTTACGGTGAGCAGGCCGAAGAGATCGTTGCCGGGATCGAGCAGGATGTTCGGGAGTCGGGGCATGAACTTGAGCCGGTTAGCGACGACCAGGCCATCACCTTGGAACCCGAGGTGAGGCGTCAAGGTCGCCGCAACTTCTCCCAGCGTTGGGTAGAGTTTAAGGAGTCTGGTGCTGAGCTGGTCGAGGTGTTCCTGCGTCGCTATTGGAAGCGCACTGTGCTGGGTGTCACCCTTATGGTGACCCAGTCCTTCCTGTACAACGCCATCTTTTTCACCTATGAGATCGTGCTGTCGCAGTTCTATTCAGTGTCTAAATCTGACGTCGGCTTGTATATGATCCCATTCGCGGTCGGAAACCTACTCGGCCCAATTCTACTGGGACGATTCTTCGACACTGTTGGTCGACGTAAGATGATTTTCGCCACCTACGGAATAGCTGCTCTAGTGCTGGCTATCAGTGCGATACTGTTCCAGCGTGACGCCCTGACGCCGACCACCCACACTATCTTCTGGTGCGTCGCTTTCTTTTTTGCTAGTGCCGGAGCTTCCTCGGCCTATCTGACAGTGTCTGAGATTTTCCCGCTGGAAGTTCGTGGCCAGGCTATTAGCTACTTTTTCTCGATCGCCCAGATTGCCGGTGCTATCGCTCCATTCATCTTCGGTAACCTCATCGGTGACGGTTCCTCGCGCGGCCCCCCTTGTCGGCGGTTACTTCATCGGTGCCGGCATCATGCTTACCGGTGGTCTCGTCGCTTTGTTCATGGGCGTTGACGCCGAGGGCAAGGGTCTGGAGGCCATCACTGATCCGCTCAGCCGTGACCGTGCCAAGAAGTCCGCCGCCCGTCAAGCGGAGTGAGCCAGGAGGAGACGACTACGACGGCCAGCACTATCAAGCCCACTCCGTTGTGCGGTGTTGGGATCTGAGACATCAGACGCAACGCGCAGTGCCCGGTGGTTGTCATGCCACGTCCGGTGCGCACGGCACATGGCTCGATAGCGTCGTCTCTTCGGCCGCGGCGGAGTCTGGCAAGAACTAAGTGCTTAGTCGACGTCCCCGTCGACATACATCCACCGGCCTGCGCGACGCTGGAAACGGGACACCTCATGGAGGACGTTGTGGCGCTTCCCGGCCCGGTACGAGGCGCGAAATTCCACCATTCCCGTGATGTCGCCCGGTTGGCCATCCTTGGTGGCAAGGATCTGTAAACCCGTCCATTCCACGCCCTGCGAATCGACAACATCGGGACGGGTACGGGGGTGCCAGGTTGCCCACAGGTGATTCCACCGTCCCAGGGTGTTCGCGGTGTAGCGCGACCGCATGAGTGCTTCGGCGGTTTCGGCGTGACGCGGGTCGTCGAGGATTGGTCCGCAGCACTGGTCGAGGTTCCGTCCTGATCCGCAGGGACACAATAAGGTCATGGTTTAAGCATCCCAGGCTGGGTGTCGCCCGGCGCGGACTACAGTCGGCACCGGCCCTCCGACGAGATTCTGAAGGCTTGCGCCACATCGGGCGCTGGATGGATGGGAGATGGATGATGTCGCACGGTGTGGCAGCCATGGCGTTCTTGGCAGGCCTGATCGGGTTGGGACTTGCGGGGTGTTCCGGGACAGCCGGGGTCTACAACAGTGGTGACGAGGCGGCCAACGGATCACGTTCGGGAGTTGAGGCGACCCCCGAGGCCCATGCAGGTGCTACGCCTGACCAGAAGTGGACCCATTGCACCCCAGGAGCTCGTTCCAAGGACATCACCGCAATGAAGCCCGATACCAACACCTCCCTGACGATCGGTGCGTTCAACGGATGGGATGAGTCCTGGGCGACAGCTGGTCTCATCAAGCAAGTCCTCAAGAAGGACGGCTACACCGTCACCATTAAAGGATTTGACGCCGGGGTCGGGTATCAGGCGACTGCTGGCGGTGACATCGACATCATCACTGATTCCTGGCTTCCGGTGACCCAGGCTGGCTACATCCGCAAGTACGGCCCGAAGTTGGAGAATCTCGGGTGCTGGTACGACAATGCGAAACTCACTATTGCCGTGAATAAAAACTCACCGGCACATTCCATCGCCGATCTCAAGAAAACTGGTAGCGCTTACGGGAACGTCATTTACAGCATTGAACCGGGTGCCGAGATGACGAAGACCATCGCTCATCAGACGTTGCCGATGTACGGGTTGTCGAGCATTACCCTCAAGACCTCGTCGACGCCGGCGATGCTGGCCCAGCTCCAGAAAGCCACCAAGGCAGGGAATAACGTCGCGGTCACTCTCTGGCGGCCGCACTGGGCTTATGATGCTTACCCGGTACGCGATCTCGATGATCCCAAGAACGCCATCTCCAACGCGGAGCTCATTTACAGTTTCGGTCGCCCCGGATTTGAGAAGGACCATCCCAAGGCCGCTCAGCTCATCCGGAACCTCGCAATCGACGACGCCCACCTGTCTAGTCTGGAGCACCTCATGGTCGATACCACTAAGCGTGGTGGCCAGGAGGACACTGCGATCTCGAGGTGGATGGCCGATAATTCGGACTGGGTGCACGATTGGCTGGCCGGAAGGCTGGGGTCTCGATGAGCCGACTTCTGCCCGACCCGGACGTGGCGGGAGCGTGGATGGTGCGCGTCGGTGACGCGGATCAGTCGTGGATCGATCCCGACGATCCCACCCGTCTGGAGTTCGACTATATGCAACGCATCGCCGATCATCTCGATGTTCACCGTCCAGCGGGGGAGAGGATGCGCGTCATCCATCTCGGTGGGGCAGGGATGTGCCTCGCGCGGTATGTCGCGGCGACCCGTCCGACCAGCCCGCAGATCGTCTGTGAGCCCGACGCCGAGTTGACGGCTGAGGTCCGTCTCAAGGCTCCGCTACCGGTGCGTTCAGGGATCAAGGTGCGTCCGGTAGACGGACGATCGGGGGTCGCGGCCATGCGGGAGGATTTCGCTGACGTCGTCATCCTCGATGCCTTCGACGGCGCTCGGGTTCCTGGCGACCTCGTCACTGTCGAGTTCTTTGCCGATGTATCCCGCATCCTGCACTCCGACGGTATCGGGGTAGCGAACTTAGCTGACTCCGCACCCCTTGTGTGGACTAAGCGAGTCGTGAGGTCCGTTAAAGAAGTGTTTTCCAACGTCTGTATGGCGGCGGAGCCAGCGACCCTCAAGGGGCGTCGCTACGGAAATATTGTCCTGGCCGCCTCGAACGGACCGCTGCACGAGGAGGACCTGACTCGACGCTGTAGCGGCGCGGCTGTCCCGTTCCGGTTTATCGCTGGTGATGCACTGGCGAAGCTGTTGGCAGATGCTCGTCCTTTCCACGATGGCGACACCGAATCCTCGCCGGGGCCGCCTGGCGGAGCGACCTTCTTCTCCTGAGTGCTCATCTGGTCAGCGGTGTTGTCCTGGGTAGCGACCTGGTGAGACATCGCGGCGATGACGGTTCTCGTTCGGGTTGTCGCTAAGTGACATGATGTCACCATGACCCATACGACCTCTGAGGGAACAGTCAGGTATGGCTATCTGCCGTCGTTGCCAGGGATGCCCAAACTGATCGTTGTGGCACGGGTCATTGTGATCGGTTTGTCGACCATGTGGGCTCTCATCATCTGTGGGTTGTGGGTGGCTGGGCGTAGCGAGAGCCAATCGACCCTCGGCCCGATCCTGACGTCGTTCGCCTTGGGCATGGACTCGGGAGGCTGGACCGGTTATCTGCTCACTCCACTGGCGGGTTGCGTCTTGACGGTGACGATGGGTCGAGGCCACGCCATCGACCGCTATCTCTTCACGGTGCTCTCACTGGGTTGGATGTGGTGGCTTTCTCGTGGCGCAGAGTTTATAGGAGGGTTTGACGTCATCGGGGTCATGGCCGTCGCGGTGGTGTTGGTTATCGTTTGGAGCGCACCAGTTAACACGTGGATTAAGGCTGTCGCCGAACGCGACAAGGTGATCGCAAATCCGCCAGAGGAAGGATGGCTAGCGCCGGGGCAGGTCCAGCCGTGGCAAGCGAACTCCCGTCGTAGGTGAGTCGATTCCCTCACCTACGGCACGTTCAGCTCGGCCTTCACTCGACGCGGGACCGCCGAGCTGATTGTGGCTGGCTGACCTGACCCTTGCGTCGGGCCTTGAGCCATTCGACACCCATCGGCAGCACTGACACCACGATGATGAGGAGCAGAGCCGCCTCGAAATTGTTCCGAACGACGGGGATTTGGCCGAGGAAATAACCAGCCTGGACAGCGATGAGCACCCAGAGTATGCCGCCGATAGCGGTATAGGTGATGAATTTCTGAAACGTCATCCGTCCCACGCCGGCAATCATGGTGACGAAGGTGCGCACGATCGGTACGAAACGGGCCAGGATGAGCGCTACGGAACCATGCTTGCGGAAGAACTCATGGGTGGTGTCCACATGTTTAGGGGAGAACACCTTACCCATGAATCCTTCTCGCTCTCGGAAAAGCTTCGGGCCAACCAGGTAGCCGATCCAGTAACCGCAGATATTTCCTGCGATAGCGCAGATGATGAGGACCACGTTGACGATGATGAGGGTCGTCGTCACAGATCCGTAATGGACCAAAGGGACGGTTGAGTTAACGCCCACGGCGGCAAACATTCCCAGAGCAAAAAGCAAAGAGTCTCCGGGCATGAAGAACACGGCAAGGCCGCATTCGGCGAAGGCGATCAGCGCGACGATCCACAGAGCAGCAGCACCGGTGCCCTGGATGATGGCCTGAGGGTCCATCCAGGTTGGGGTGAGCAGGGCTGGGAGGGTCATGAGGAGACTCGACATAGGGTCAAGACTATCTTTGGTCCGTGTGTGCCTCGTCCGCTGATGAACTCGCTGATGCCCCTTCACTGCAGACTCCCAGCCAGTTAGGGACTACAGTCGTAGGTGTTGGGCCGATGCCCAAACCGTGGCCTGATGACCCGAGACTCGATCCTGAGCTGTTGGCCTCAGGCGATCGACGCAATGTTATTGATCGGTACCGCTACTGGACGATGGAGGCCATCGTCGCCGACCTTGACGCCCAGCGCTCCCGGTTGCATGTGGCTATTCAGAACTGGGAACACGATTTCAATATCGGGTCGGTGGTGCGTACCGCCAACGCTTTTAATGTCGCGGCCGTTCATATCTTGGGGCGGCGTCGTTGGAATAGACGTGGCGCAATGGTGACTGACCGGTATTTGCACGTTTACCATCACTCTGACGTCCCCTCCTTCCTACACTGGCTTGACGAGCACGGCGTCACTCCCGTCGGAGTGGATAATCTGCCTGGATCGGTGCCACTGGAGACGGTCCAGCTGCCGCAGGACTGTTGCTTGGTCTTTGGATCGGAAGGTCCCGGGTTGACCGACGAGGTCGTCAAAGGATGCGAGCAGTTGGTGGCTATCACCCAGTACGGGTCAACGCGTTCCATGAATGCTGGTGCGGCTGCCGCGATTGCTATGTACGCCTGGACGACGCAGTGGTGTCCAAAGCCACGCACTAGCTGATCGGGGAGAACCGTCACCCTCTAGGCTCGTGTCATGAGCACGCAACCCACCGAGGAACCACTCCGACTAGTTGTGGCATTCAATCCAGTGCCTAGTGCCTCCCGGGTTGCTCATCATCATGCGACGAGATTTCGCCTGGCGGTGCAGGCCTTTATTGTCGTCGTCATTGGTGGTTTGTTGTGGGCGTTGACGGCCGACGCCTTCCAGTTATCGATGGTGATGTGGATGCTCGGGGCATGGGTGGTGCTATTCCTCGTGCTTTTCGTCATCCAGAATCTGCGGCTGCACGCCGCTCGCAAGGATCTTCTCGACGTCGGGGAGGGGCCCGCGCTCATCGTCTGTTCGCGTGGCTTGCTCTTGCGACGAGCATTGCGCTGCGAGTCTGAAGGGCCTGTGGCGACGTCTATGGACGAGGTTCACTGGGATGATTTATCTGCGGTCAAGGTGGGGGGCTCGTCGATTGGGTCTGGTCCCGGTCTGGTTGTCTATGCCGATGACGGCAGGCAGTGGGAGGTTCCACTGTCCTGGCTTGATAGTCGGCTAGCTGACATTGATGCGGCGATTTCCACGGCCTCAGGTGGTCACGTTCGGGTGGAACAGGATGGTGCCGGCATCGCCGACTAATGTGCGCTGCGCAGCACCTATGAGCGTGCCGGGTGCCGGAACTGACATCGGGAGGGTGCCTGCGGAAGAATAGCTCTTGTCAACGCGAGTTCATATAGGAAAGGCCTAACATGCCCATCGCAACACCTGAGGTCTACGGCGAGATGATTGACCGCGCGAAGGAACAAGGCTTCGCGTACCCGGCCATCAACGTGACCTCCTCCCAGACCCTCAATGCTGCTCTGCAGGGGTTCACTGAGGCCGGTTCCGACGGCATCGTCCAGATCTCCACCGGTGGCGCCGAGTACGCCTCCGGCCAGACGGTGAAGGACATGGTGACCGGTGCGGTTGCTCTCGCGGAGTACGCCCACGTCGTTGCTAAGAATTATCCGATCAACGTGGCCTTGCACACTGACCACTGCCAGAAGGAGAAGCTAGATAAGTACGTCAACCCGCTTATTGCCATCTCGCAGGAGCGCGTCGACAAGGGCCAGGACCCGCTATTCAACTCTCATATGTGGGACGGCTCGGCCATCGAGGTTGAGGAGAACCTGCAGATTGCCGAGGAGCTACTGTCGCGCACCGCGAAGGCCAAGCTCATCCTCGAGATCGAGGTCGGCGCTGTTGGTGGCGAGGAAGACGGTGTGACCGGCGAGATCAACGAGAAGTTGTACACCACCGTTGCTGACGGCATGCGTACCCTCGAGGTGCTGGGCCTGGGTGAGAAGGGCCGCTACACCACCGCTCTGACCTTCGGGAACGTCCATGGTGCGTACAAGCCGGGTTACGTCAAGCTGCGCCCGGGAATCCTCAAGGAGATCCAGGACGAGTGCGGCAAGAAGTACGGCAAGGAGAAGCCGTTCGATCTGGTCTTCCATGGTGGGTCGGGATCGACTGCCCAGGAGATCGCCGACGCGGTGTCCTATGGCGTTATCAAGATGAACATCGATACCGATACTCAGTACGCGTTCTCGCGTCCGGTTGTTGAGCACATGTTCAAGAACTACGACGGCATGCTCAAGATTGACGGTGAGGTCGGCAACAAGAAGATGTACGACCCGCGTTCGTGGGGCAAGAAGGCTGAGGCTGGTATGGCCGCCCGGATTGTTGAGGCTTGTGAGCAGCTGGGTTCGAAGGGTACTTCGGTCAGCGCCTGAGTTGTTTTGTGAAGAATCCCGGCCAGTTCTGTTGTGAGGATTGGCTGGGATTTTTCACGTCATCGGTGTGATGGTAGTGGTGGGAGCGGGGAATTGTTGGCTCGCACCGTGGCGTTCCAGTCGACGAGCAATTTTCCGTTGACGGGGACCATGACGACCGTCATGATCGGTTCTCCGGTCGAACGGGACGATCGCGTAGGAAGGGGTCCATCGGAAATAAGGATTCCTTCGTTCAGTCCGGCTTTGTCGTCGTTGTAAGCCTTGAAAATGGCGTGGCCCCAGGCTTCGGCGAAATAGGTCGCCATGCCGACAGTGCTTACCTGGAGTTCGTCATCACGGTGCTGTACTAGGAGTGTGCCGCCAATTCCGACAGCAGCGGATAGCATGACGCATACGGGTATTTTATAGTCATTTTGGTTCTGATTGCTGTTCCTTGGTGGTAATCGGTTTCATGTCAAGTGAAGTGCCCATGTAGTTCGTCCCAAGTGCTTCGCTCTACCCTATTGAATTCACGCTCTTTGCCTGTGACTCGGGGGCGCGGAAGAAGGGCCGGGGAGCGTCGAGGGGTGCTACGCCTTCCATATCGCTTGCGGCTGGCCTTGCGCTCGCGGCCGACACCGCCATCGTGCAGGAGAGATTCGTTGCGGTCGACGTGTTAATGGGTTGGAGTTGACCGCAGGTTCCGTTTAGACCACTATGCGCCTGACGGGGAAATCCTCTGGCCGTTGGGCGGTGGCGGCGGCGACTATGTACATGGTGAGATGACGAGGACTTCCTTGAACCACACATACACATACTGACCAAGGAGGGCCATGTCTCGACCTGAACCGACCGGAGAGAACCGTATCGTCGAGCCGGAAGAGATCTTCTTCTCGACTACCGATGCCAAAGGGGTCATAGAGAAAGCCAACTCGGTTTTCGTAGACATCTCCCGGTACTCCTGGGATGACCTCATCGGAGCGCCTCATAACATTATTCGTCACCCGATGATGCCCGGTGCGGCATTCCTCGCCATGTGGACGACAATCAAAACCGGGGAACCTTTTTGCGCCTACGTCCACAACCTCGCTGCTGATGGTGCCACCTACACGGTGCTGGCCACCGTCGTGCCGTTGGGGGAGGGCTACCTGTCGGTGCGCGTCACCCCGCAGGTGCCCGAGATGCTTCAGGCGGCCGAGACCGTCTACCAGGCGGGTCGTGACGCCGAGTGGATTGCCGGTGAACAGGGATGCGGTGCTCCTGAACGAGCCCGCCGTGGTCTTGATGCCGTCAAGACGGCCCTCGAACAGGCCGGATACCCCGACTACGGGACGTTCATGCGCAAGGCGTTGGTTCAGGAGGTGTCGGTACGTCGGCGGCAGCACCGTGCCTGCCGTGGCATGGTTGACGAGACGACTTTGGGACAGCTGTCGAGCCAGGTCAACCGGGCTCGACAGTTGGTCGAGACCTGGCTGGAGACCTTCGACGGGCTAAGCGACCTCTCGTCCAAAGCCGGTCGGACCGCGCGCACCCTGAGTAAGGCGATGACCGAATCGCAGCGCACTGCTGACGTCATTACTGATTCCCGTGAAGCTACTGAGGCGTCGTTGCGGCCCTTGGTGACTGTCCTCACCCTGTGGAGCCGGATGGACGCCGAGATAGCGCCGCTGGTCAACGGGGTAGTCGCCGACCTCGACGCCATGGCTACCAGCGCGGATCTCACGAGTTTCGGCCTGGCGGTGGCCCACATCCAGGTCGAGTCGACCCGCAGCTTTGTTTCCGAGCTGTGGGCCGAGGTGGACGGTTGGCAACGTGCCCTCCCCGCCATCGATGACCTTTCTCGGGCTGTGGAGGAAGCCATGTCGGAGGCGAACCGTCGCCTCGACGAGGTGCGCGACTTGGCCGATCGCGCCGCGTCCCGCACCCAGGAGCTAGCTGATCTGATGGCGATGCCGACCGCCCTGCTCACCAGTTGGCAGCAGATGGCCAGCCAACGGGAGCTATCGGCCGGGGTGGCTGATCTCGTTCCGCGGGTGGAGGAGCAGATCGGCGCCAGCCAGGCGATGGCCGCTGAGCTGACCGACGTCGTTGCTGGGCTGCACAAACTCGCAGACGCCTCGAACGAGGAATTGGACGTCTCGGTGCTGGCTGAGATCCGTCGTCTCGGGGCCGAGGTGGCGGCCGGACGCTGAACCACGCCGGAGTCCGGCCCATGGTTGGGTCGGACTATCAGCAGCAACGCTCTCGACATATGCGTTTTTCCTCGGATAAAACGGCGGTCCCGTTCGGTGCGAAAGTGCCGATTCGGGCCGCCTTGAAGGAGTCGGGCTCCGACGGGAAATGGCGTCAGTGAATCCGCGTAGGCGATCCCGTGGCGGCAGGCTCGTGGCGCCGTCCGGGTACCTCTTCTCGGTGTCCTCAGGTGAACGCCTTCGTGGCTGAACACTGTTAGGGTGTGGAACTTTGACCCCAAGTCGGTGAAAGCTTCGGGGAAGGTGCAAAGATTAGATTCATGAGTCCACGAAAGATTGGCGTTACCGAGCTCGTGCTCCGCGACGCGCATCAGAGCCTGCTTGCCACTCGCATGGCCATGGAGGACATGGTTGATGCCTGTGCCGACATTGATGCGGCAGGCTTCTGGTCCGTTGAATGCTGGGGCGGAGCTACCTTCGATTCTTGCATCCGATTCCTCAACGAAGACCCATGGGAGCGTCTGCGTACTTTCCGCAAGCTGCTGCCGAACTCCCGGTTGCAGATGCTGCTGCGTGGCCAAAACCTTCTGGGCTACCGCCACTACAACGACGAGGTCGTCGACAAGTTTGTCGAGAAGTCGGCCGAGAACGGCATGGACGTGTTCCGGGTGTTCGACGCTCTGAACGATCCTCGCAACCTTGAGCACGCGATGGCAGCCGTCAAGAAGACCGGCAAGCACGCCCAGGGCACCATCTGCTACACCACTTCCCCGATTCACACCCCAGAGAGCTTCGTCAAGCAGGCCGATCGTCTCATCGACATGGGTGCCGACTCGATCGCCTTCAAGGACATGGCTGCTTTGCTCAAGCCGCAGCCTGCCTACGACATCATCAAGGGCATTAAGGAGAACCATCCGGACGTGCAGATCAACCTGCACTGCCACTCCACCACGGGCGTCACCCTGGTCACCCTGCAGAAGGCCATCGAGGCTGGTGTCGACGTCGTCGACACCGCTATCTCGTCGATGTCGCTCGGCCCGGGGCACAACCCAACCGAGTCTTTGGTCGAGATGCTCGAGGGCACCGAGTACACCACCGGCCTCGACATGGATCGCCTGCTCAAGATCCGCGACCACTTCAAGAAGGTGCGTCCGAAGTACAAGAAGTTCGAGTCGAAGACGCTGGTCAACACCAACATCTTCCAGTCCCAGATCCCGGGCGGAATGCTCTCCAACATGGAGTCCCAGCTCGAGGCCCAGGGTGCTGGAGACCGCATGGATGAGGTCATGAAGGAGGTGCCGCGCGTTCGTAAGGATGCCGGCTACCCGCCGCTGGTCACCCCGTCCTCCCAGATCGTGGGAACCCAGGCGGTGTTCAACGTCCTGATGGGCAATGGTTCGTACAAGAACCTCACTGCCGAGTTTGCCGACCTCATGCTTGGCTACTACGGCAAGCCCATTGGCGAGCTCAATCCCGAGATCGTTGAGATGGCCAAGAAGCAGACCGGCAAGGAGCCGATCGACTGCCGTCCCGCCGACCTGCTCGAGCCTGAGTGGGACCAGCTGGTCGAGCAGGCCAAGAGTCTTGAGGGCTTCGACGGCTCCGACGAGGACGTTCTTACCAACGCCCTGTTCCCGGGAGTTGCCCCGAAGTTCCTCAAGGAACGCGCACAGGGCCCGAAGAGCGTCGCGATGACCGAGGCACAGCTGAAGGCCGAGAAGGAAGGCACCGGCGCTGCCGGCATCGCCGGACCGGTCAACTACAACGTGACGGTCGGTGGCAACAGCCACCAGGTGACCGTCGAGCCTGCGTGAGGATGATCGCCAACTATGGCTGAGAAGAAACCAATCAAGCTGGCCGATACCATGGCCGGCCGGATCGAGCAGCTCGCCGACGAGCGCCACGCTGTGGAGCTTGGCGGGGGCGAGGATCGCCTGCAAAAGCAGCGTGACAGGGGCAAGCAGACAGCCCGTGAACGGATCGACAACCTCGTTGATGCTTATTCCTTCGATGAGGTGGGTGCGTTCCGTAAGCACCGCACCACCCTTTTCGGCATGGACAAGGCCGAAGTTCCCGCCGACGGCGTAGTCACCGGTCGTGCGACCATCCATGGTCGCCCGGTCCACATCGCGTCTCAGGACTTCACCGTCATGGGTGGGTCGGCTGGCGAGACCCAGTCGACGAAGGTCGTCGAGACGATGGAACAGTCCCTGCTGACCGGCACTCCGTTTCTGTTCTTCTATGACTCGGGCGGCGCCCGAATTCAAGAAGGCATCGACTCGCTGTCCGGGTACGGCAAGATGTTCTACGCGAACGTCAAGCTGTCGGGCGTCGTGCCGCAGATCGCCATCATTGCTGGCCCCTGCGCCGGCGGCGCCTCCTATTCCCCGGCCCTGACCGACTTCATCATCATGACGAAGAAGGCCCACATGTTCATTACGGGCCCCGGAGTCATCAAGTCGGTTACCGGTGAGGAGGTGACTGCTGACGACCTGGGTGGTGCGGATGCGCACATGTCCACCTCGGGCAATATCCACTTCGTGGCCGAAGATGACGACGCCGCAGTGCTCATCGCGCAGAAGTTGCTGAGCTTCCTGCCGCAAAACAACACTGAGGACGCCCAGATCTCCAACCCCAATGACGATGTCTCCCCGCAGCCTGAGCTGCGCGACATCGTTCCGCTGGATGGTAAGAAGGGCTACGACGTCCGCGACGTCATCTCCAAGATCGTCGACTGGGGCGACTACCTAGAGGTCAAGGCCGGTTGGGCGACCAACATCGTCACCGCCTTTGCCCGGGTCAATGGTCGTACCGTCGGCATCGTGGCCAACCAGCCGAAGGTGATGTCGGGTTGCCTTGACATCAATGCTTCGGACAAGGCTGCCGAGTTCATTACCTTCTGCGACTCGTTCAATATTCCGTTGGTGCAGTTGGTTGACGTTCCTGGCTTCCTGCCTGGTGTCCAGCAGGAGTACGGCGGCATCATCCGCCACGGCGCGAAGATGCTGTATGCCTACTCCGAGGCCACCGTCCCGAAGATCACCGTGGTGCTGCGTAAGGCTTACGGCGGCTCCTACCTGGCCATGTGCAACCGTGACCTGGGTGCTGACGCCGTCTATGCCTGGCCGAGCGCGGAGATTGCGGTGATGGGTGCCGATGGCGCTGCCAACGTCATTTTCCGTCGCCAGATCAAGGACTCTGAGGATCCCGCAGCCACCCGTGCCGCGAAGATCGAGGAGTACCGCAACGCCTTCAACACGCCTTACGTGGCTGCCGCCCGTGGACAGGTTGACGACGTGATCGATCCCGCGGACACCCGTCGCAAGATCACCGCCGCTCTGGAGACCTACGCCACTAAGCGTCAGTCCCGTCCGGCCAAGAAGCACGGCGTCATGCCTTGCTGAGCGAAGAAGGCTGATGGGAGGACAAGATGAGTGAGAACAATGAACTCGTCATCGAGACGCTGAACAAGCGACTCGCGGCGCTGGAAGCCGAGGTTTCCCGGCTCAAGAAGACGAGCAAGGGCGTTCCTGAGGACGTGCTCGCCGCCATCTGCGCCGCCGTTTCGGCTTACCTGGGCAACGACGGAAAGGTTCAGGCCGTCCGTTTCGCCCCGAGTGAGACCTGGGTCCGTCAGGGCCGCAGGGCTCAGCAGAACCATTCGATTCGTTGACCTGGAGAAACTGACATGAAGCTCAAGGTGACCGTCAATGACGTCGCATACGACGTTGACGTTGACGTTGATAAGACCGCCAATGCGCCGATGGCGCCGATCCTCTTTGGTGGCGGTGCCGGCGGCCCGATGAAGGCATCCGGTGGCGGCGCCGGTAAGGCCGGTGAGGGCGAGGTTCCCGCACCGCTAGCTGGGACTGTTGCCAAGATCCTGGTGGCCGAAGGAGATGCCGTCAAGGCCGGTCAGGTGCTCCTGACCCTCGAGGCCATGAAGATGGAGACCGAGATCAATGCCCCGGCGGACGGAACCGTCAAGGGGATCCTGGTGGCTGTCGGTGATGCCGTCCAGGGTGGTCAGGGCCTGGTGGCTCTGGGCTGATCCTCGAACCAAGAAACACACCGGCGTCTCACCGTGGTGGTGGGGCGCCGGTGCCATGTCTAGGGGCTACGAGTCCCCCCTGTGACATTGTCGGTCGTGGCCTAGGAGACGAGATGGTCCGCTTCCCTGATGGGAGCCGGGCCATGCGTCGTCACATCACTTGAATACGATGACCTTGCGGCCAGTTGGAGTGCGGTTCCACAGCCACTTCAGACCAGACATATTGCGGATGTTGATGCAGCCATGGGAGGCCCCATTCCAGCCACGACGGGAGAAGTCCGAAGAGTAATGAATGGCCTGGCCCCTGTAAAAGAACATCGAGTATGGCATCGGGGAGCCGTAGACACTGGAGACGTGGTTCTTATCTTTCCAGTAGATGGTATGGACGCCCTCGGCAGTGGGCTCACTGGCCCGACCGAAGCGGGCGTCAAGGGTGATGAGGATGCGCCCGTTGTGCACCATCCAGAGCTTGCGCTGCTTCTTGGAGGCGCAGATAACGGTTCCCTTCATGCAGCGACGGTCTAGGTGAGCACCGGTATTCGAGATTGGCAGGGTGGCTGGAGAAGCGACAGCGGGCGAAGACTGTCTTGGTTCGGGCGAAGCCGTTGGTTCTGCGTTCGCGACGCCGACGACCCCAGCAGACAGTGACATCACCAGCGCGGCAGCCAGACTGGCAGCGCGGGGGGATCGCATTGATCACAACCTTTCGGGACGTGGACATGAAAATGCTACGCCTGGTAGCTCGCATTTTTTGACCTGGTTTCTGCTCTCTCCCCCCCCCCGGGCCCGCGGTGGCAGGGTGTTTCGCCGTGATATGACGATGATGCTGCAGCACCCCTAGTTAGGGGGAGCTGCAGCACTGAGGCGTCTATCAGCTATGTTTTGCGCGGGTGCGGGCTTTGGCCCGCTCGTGGGCATTGAGTTCGGTCTTGCGGATGCGCACAACGTCTGGGGTGACCTCCAGGCACTCGTCTTCGCGGCAGAACTCAAGCTGCTGCTCCATCGAGAGCTTCGTCGCCGGGATCAGGCGCTCCAACTCGTCGCCGGTGGAAGAGCGCACGTTGGTGAGGTGCTTTTCTTTGGTGGGGTTGACGTCCATGTCGTCGGGGCGCGAGTTTTCGCCGACGACCATGCCCTCGTAGGTGTCCTCGCCCGGCGAGACGAACATCGTGCCGCGCTCCTGCAAGTTGAACAAGGCGTAGGAGGTGACGACCCCCTGACGGTCGGCGACCATCGAGCCACTCTGACGGGTGCGCAATTCGCCTACCCAGGGCTGGAAGTTCTCGAAGATCTGGTTCATGATGCCCTGACCGCGGGTCTGGGTGAGGAACTCGGTGCGGAAGCCGATAAGGCCACGGGCTGGGACGACGAACTCCATGCGCACCCAGCCGGAGCCGTGGTTGACCATGTGCATCATCTGGCCCTTGCGTAGGCCCATCATCTGGGTGACGGGGCCCATGAACTCTTCTGGGGCATCAATGGTGACGCGCTCGAAAGGTTCGTGCAGCTTGCCGTCAATGGTTTTGGTGACGACCTGCGGTTTGCCAACGGTGAGTTCGAATCCCTCGCGGCGCATCTGCTCGACGAGGACGGCCAGCTGCAATTCGCCGCGGCCTTGCACTTCCCACATGTCGGGGCGGTCGGTGTCAGCCACTTTGATCGACACGTTTCCGATGAGTTCTTGATCGAGACGAGCCTTGAGAAGACGAGCGGTGAGCTTGTCACCGGACCGACCTGACAGCGGTGAGGTATTGATACCGATCGTCATCGACATCGACGGTTCATCGACGTGGATGAGCGGCAAAGGGACCGGGTTCTCGGGATCTGAGAGGGTCTCGCCGATGGTGATCTCGGGGATACCAGCGATAGCGACGATGTCACCGGGGCCAGCTTTCTCAGCGGGGACGCGTTCCAGGGCCTCGGTCATGAGTAGTTCGGAGAGCTTGACGTTTTGGACCGAGCCGTCGCGCTTGCACCAGGCCACCGTCTGTCCCTTGGTGAGTTCACCGGAGACGACACGGCACAGGGCTAGACGGCCAAGATAGGGGGAGGCGTCGAGGTTGGTGACGTGAGCCTGTAGCACCCCGCCCTCGTCGTAGGTGGGGGCTGGGATGTTCTCGAGGATGCAATCGAACAGCGGCTGTAGGTCGGGGGAATCGGGTAACTCGCCATCCCCGGGTTTGTTGAGGGATGCGCGTCCGGCTTTCGCGGAGGCATAGACCACCGGGACGTCAAGCAGGGAGGCATCGTCGTCGTCGGAAAGGTCCATGAAGAGGTCGTAGGTTTCTTCGACAACCTCGTCGATACGGGCGTCGGAACGGTCAACCTTGTTGAGCACCAAGATGAGAGGCAGCTTCTTGGCTAGTGCTTTGCGCAGCACGAAGCGGGTCTGCGGCAGTGGCCCCTCGGAGGCGTCGACGAGCAGAATGACGCCATCGACCATCTCTAGGCCGCGTTCCACCTCGCCGCCAAAGTCGGCGTGGCCGGGGGTGTCGATAATGTTGAGGGTGATTTCCTCGCCGTCACTCATGACGTGCTTGACGGCGGTGTTCTTGGCGAGGATCGTGATCCCCTTCTCGCGCTCAAGATCCATCGAGTCCATAACGCGTTTCTCGACTTCGGCACCCTCGCGGAAGGCTCCCGACTGCCACAACATAGCGTCGACCAAAGTGGTCTTTCCGTGGTCAACGTGGGCCACGATGGCAATGTTGCGCAGATCCTTGCGTACGGGCATGCAGAACTCCGGTTCAGATCGAGGATGGAGATACCGCGACGGGGCCGCGGGTGGTTGGTGGGTGCAAACACACCACAGTGAAGTGTAGGTCAGGGCAGGGTTGCGCCACGAATGAGCGAGTCAGCGCCACCTTCAGGAGCGCGAATGTGGTGACTGGGCCGCAGTTTTCTCAGCAGTCGTGTGGGTTCCATCGCACCACTGCGAGGGTGGCACCTGGGCCTTGACGTGGGCGATGTGCTCGCCACATCCGGCCCAAGTCGTCTTGCCACAAATGCCACATCTGACGGGTCGGCACATGGTGATAATCCTCTCCTTGGCTGAAACAAGTTTATTGTCGTAGGGCTTTATTGGCGGCCCGAATAAGCGCCGCGGCGCATTTCGCCCTAGGCTTGGGATCATGGCTGAGGAGCAAAACACCGATCTGACCACTGAGATCGAGGGACAGGATCACGGCGTGCGGTTGCCGCCCGACCCGGCCATTCGCAAACTTGCTAAGCGTGGACGTGGGGAGTTCATGACGGTCGTCAAGGAGCACCCTTCCTCATCCCTGTGCTGGGCCCTCCTGGCTGAAGGGTCGCTGTTGAGCGATACAGATGCCGCTGATGTCGCCGCGTACGCCTATGCCCGTACGGGTCGTGACCTTGGCCTTGAGCAGCTCCGGGACGCTGGGTGGGACGGCGAAGGGCCAGTGGATTGGGGCTATCTGCCTAACCAAGGTGTGTTTCGTTGCCTCCATGCGTTGGCCATGGCGGCCGAGCGGCTTGGATTTGGGGATGAGTCCGACGATGCCGACACCCTTTTGCGGGAGTTGAGCAACGAGGCCTGGCAGGCATTGCGTGGAGATGATGTGCCGTCTGATAATGCTGTAGACGTCGACGTGGATGAAGAGCTCGCTGATGAGCAGGACTCCGATCATCAGGAGTGATGGGGTTATCGTCACGTAGACGTCGGCAGGTTGACAACATGATTCTGGTGATTCATCCTTGAGATAGGACATCCAAGGTCCAATGTAATGCGACGGGTTAACCCGACCAATCAATGGAGATGGGCGTATGAGCAACGTCGAGGCCATAGCAGCCAGGAAATCATGGCGTGACGAGTTGACTGGCACGCAGTGGAAATCCTTCTGGGCAGCATGGATCGGTTATCTGCTGGACGGATTCGACTTCGTCATGATCACGCTGGTCCTCACCGAGATCGGCAGGACCTTTCACGTCGGACCAGCGGCGACTGCGACCCTGGTGTCCGCTGCTTTTATTGCGCGATGGTTCGGCGGACTGCTGCTGGGAGCTATCGGTGACCGGATCGGCCGCAAGGAGGCTATGGTCATCTCAATTCTGCTTTATGCGGGTGGATCGGTCGTCTGTGCCATTGCCCCGGCTTTCTGGGTTATCTTCGTCGCCCGTGTCTGCATCGGCATGGGTATGGCCGGTGAGTACGGCTCTTCAGCCACCTACGTCATTGAGTCCTGGCCAGTGCGTCTGCGGAATAAGGCCTCCGGGTTCCTTATTTCCGGATTTTCCCTTGGCGCCGGTGTGACGGCTCAGGTGTATGCCCTCATCGAGTACCTTACCCGTGGTACCTCCGCTGAGCCTCATACCTGGCGAATACTCTTCGCGCTTGGCATTATTCCGATCGCCTTGGCCCTGTGGCTGCGTCGTGCCCTTCCTGAGGCCGCCGACTTTGTAAAAATGCGCGAGGAGGAGGCCGCTCGCGCCGCTGTCGGCGAGACTGTCAAGAAGACTGACATGTTCACCATGCTCTTCGCACGTAACCCGAAGCGAAGCATCATTAACATTGTTCTGGCCCTCACAACTTTCGGATGCCTAATCGTCATTTACCTGTTCAAGAGCGGCGTCCCGGGGCTCGTGTTGGCATTGCTGTGGGTCGTTGTCGCGGCCGTCATGGTGAGCTTCATGGTCCAGTTCGAGGGACCGCGTTGGCCGACAGGTGTGGCCGTTATGATCACGGTGTTTGTCGCCTTCCTCTACTCCTGGCCTTTGCAGGCTCTGTTGCCTACCTACTATCGCCAAACCCTGGGCCTGGCGAGCGACACCGCTTCCAATCTCGTGACCGCCACTTCTTTTGGCGCGGCAGCGGGCTGCATCATGGCCGGATTTATCGGTGACAGATTCGGAACCCGCAAGGCCTATTGGGTCTCCCTGCTCATCTCGGAGTTCCTCGTCCTGCCGGTCTTCCTCGTCAGCCGAGGCATGGTGCATTCCTCGGTGATATGGGTCGTGCTTCTTGGAGTTTTCATCTTTGTCCAGCAGATGTTCGGACAAGGTATCTCTGGTCTGCTACCGAAGTTCATTTCGAACTACTTTCCGGTCGAGAAGCGCGCTGCTGGTTTGGGTTTCTCTTATAACGTCGGAGCTCTTGGTGGGGCTATCGCCCCGGTCCTCGGCATTGCCCTGGCAGGTGATCCAGCTACCGGTGTTGGCGGTGTGCTGCCCTCCAGCTGGGGCCTCGGATGGACCCTGTTCATCTTGTCCTTCGTATTCACCGCGGTGATCATCGTTCTTATCGCCATCAATTTCCCGCTCCGGATGCAGAAGCTGTTGCGCCCCGACCACGTGCGTCCCGCTGACCGGATGGATCACGTCGATGAAGAGCTTGCTGTTTCCCGGAACCCTGACACTATCGTCGCCTCGTGATGCGAGCGAGAAGGAGGACGTATCATGACTGCTCCGACCATCGTTGGCGCATACGCCGCGATGCCACGGGCCATCGCTGAGCGGGAGTGCTTGTACCGGAGCCTGGCCGAGACCGGTTGGGTCGACGGTATCGAGATCCCGTACCGGGACGGCCTCGACGCCGATCCCCGATGGCTCGCCGATCAACTGCGCGACCGGTTCGCCCACTGCGTCGTGACGGCCATTCCGGGAACCATGGGTCAGCTGGCCGGTGATCCGGACTTCGGTCTGGCGTCCTCCGACGAGCAGGGGCGTCAACGAGCACTCAAGTGGTTCACCAACCTCGTTGACGACGTGCGAACCCTGCACGAGATGGTCGGACACCCCGTCGTCAGGTGGGTCGAGGTCCATTCCGCCCCGAGTCGTAAGGCCGACGCGAAAGCATTTGCTTCTTCGCTGGTTGAGCTCTCCGGTCTCTTCGAGGACGCTGGACTTGCCATCGTCGTCGAGCACTGTGACGCGGCTGGTGGCGTCGGACCGGGCGAGAAGGAGTTCCTCAGTCTGGACGACGAGATCACCGCGGTGGTCGGTACGAGGGTGCACCTGACGATCAACTGGGGCCGCAGCGTTGTCGAGTCCCATGACCCCGAGCTCCCTGCGCGTCAGGTCGCCCGGCTGGCTGATGCCGGTGTGCTCGGCGGGGTGATGCTCTCGGGTGCTGGTCCGGACGCCACCCAATATGGCCCGGCCTGGGGAGACGCTCACCTTCCGCTGCGAAACGACGAACCCACCAGCCTCCTGACTACGGATCTCGTCGGCTCCTTCCTAGATGCGGCCCGAGGCCTTCAGGCCTACCAAGGCATCAAGATCCAGACCCCCGCTGATGCCACCGTCGAGCGGCGGTTGGCCATGATCACCTCCATTCATGACGTCATGGCGACGGCATGACACCCATCAACGACACGACATCCACGAACAACACGAAGGACAACACCATGACCACGAAGTTCCACGGCGTCATTCCCCCGGTCGTCACCCCACTAACCCCCAACGGTGACCTGGACGTCGCCTCCTACGAAAAGCTCATCAACCGCCTCATCGGGCAAGGGGTGGACGGTCTGTTCGTCCTCGGTTCCACGTCCGAGGTGGCCTTCTTCGACGACGAGATGCGTGGACGTGTCCTGTCCGAGGCCAAGCGGATCATCGACGGTCGGGTTCCGCTGCTGGCTGGCGTCATTGACACAGAGACCTTGCGCGTCATCCGTCACATCGGTCAGGCCGAGGAGATTGGGGTGGACGCCGTTGTCGCCACCGCGCCGTTCTACGCCATCACCGGGCCGACCGAGATCGAGAACCACTTCCGCGCTTTGCACGAGGCCACCGATCTGCCGTTGTTCGTCTACGACATCCCGGTGTGTGTGCACGTCAAGGTGCCCGTCGACCTCATGATGAAGTTGGGGCGCGAGGGGGTCATCGCAGGCTGCAAGGACTCCTCGGCTGACGACGTGTCCTTCCGCCGTCTCGCCTTGGCAAACCGTGCTGCCGGCTCCCCGCTGTCCCTGTTCACCGGCCACGAGGTTGTCGTCGACGGGGCCTTTATGTCGGGTGCTGACGGCGTCGTGCCTGGGCTGGCTAACGTTGATGCGACCAGCTACGTCGCCATGTACAAGGCCTACCGTGAGGGGGATTGGGAGACGGTCCGCATTGAACAAGACAAGGCTGCCGAGCTGATGGAGATCGCGTTCGCACCGCAGGGTGTCGTCGGTCCGGCCGCTGGTGTGGGCGCTTTCAAGACGGCCATGCAGCTTCTCGGCATTATCGAAACCAACACTATGAGTGTGCCACTGCCAACCCTCACTGGGGACAACGTGGAGAGAGTTGCCGAAGTGCTGCGTCGTGTTGGCCAGCTCGCGTGAATGACAAGCATCGATGTGAGGAGGATTCAAGTATGAGCGGATTCACCGACCGGATCATCGCCTCTATGGCAGGAGGGCTTGTGGTTTCCTGCCAGGCTTACCCGGGCGAGCCGCTGCGCCACCCCGAGACGATGGCCCAGATGGCGGCTGCGGTCGAAGCCGGGGGAGCAGTGGCGGTGCGTGCCCAGGGACTCTCCGATGTCTCCGCCGTCAAGGGGCGCGTGAGCGTCCCAGTGGTTGGTATCTGGAAGGAGGGTGATGAGGGCATCTACATCACCCCGACCCTGCGCCATGCACGCTGCGTGTCAGCTGCCGGGGCTGACGTCGTCGCCCTCGACGGCACCCGACGCGAACGTGCCGACGGGTTGAGCCTGGCCGAGACGATCGAACGCCTCAAGCGTGAATACGACGTCGTCGTCATGGCCGATTGTGGCTCGGTTGATGACGGATTGTTCGCTGCTGAAGCGGGAGCCGACCTCATCGGGACGACGCTGTGCGGCTACACCGGGGAGCGCCCCAAAACCGACGGGCCCGACTATGAGGTTATTGAAGCCCTTGTCAAGAAGCTCGATGGTGACCGTCCCGTCATCGCTGAGGGACGTATCCACACCCCGGATCAAGCGCGCCGTGCGATGGACCTGGGAGCCCACGCCGTTGTGGTAGGGACCGCGATCACCCATCCGACCTCGATCACTGGATGGTTCCGTGACGCGCTGAGGTGACCTTGCCCGTGACGAGCACCTTTCCCAGGCCGAAGCCGGGACGTTTCTCGGTATGTCACACCGGCGCGTATCCTCCGCTAGTCAGGTCAGGCTGACTGTTTCAAAGTTGCGTGGCGTGCATTCTTCAGGAGGTGCGGGGTGCCCCTCCCAACCTCTCCCGAATGGCGGCGAAGTGGTCCCACATAGCCTCGCGACTGGCCTGTGGATCATGGCCGATAACGCAGTCGGCGATGAGGTCGTGGGCGTGACGGGTGGCCGGCATTGTATTAGTTGGTGGAAGCATCAGCCCAGCGAGATTGAGGGAGTCCCAAAAGACGTCGATCAGTTCGCGGGCGAGTTGATTGCCCATGTCCGCGTACAACAGTCGGTGGAACTGGCGGTCCGCAGCGGCGGAGTCCTTAGGGTCGTCCATCCGGGCTGCCAGGGCGTGCAGGGCCCGTCCGGTCTCGGCGCTGATGCGGCCGGTGACTTCGGTGACCAGTGAGCACTCCATAAGGGCCCGCACCTCTACCATTTCTCGCAGACCGATGAAATCCCTGGTGCCGCTCTCGTCAGTGGTGATCTGTTTGACGCTCCGGTAGACGAGACTGGGCCGAATCGTCGAAGCAGATGCCGTAGACAGGTAGGTCCCCAGTCCACGCCGCACCTCAAGGATTCCTAGGGCGCGTAATTCGCGCACCGCTTCACGAACTGTGCCACGGGCCATCCCGAACTGGGTCGCGAGGTCCTGTTCGATCGGGATGGGGTCCCCGGGGGCAAGGTCTGAGGAGAGAATCCACTTGAACATCCGCTCAGCTGCCGGATTGAGGTTATCGGCTAGGTGGACGGCATCGTTCGTATCTGACATGCCGTTAATCATGGCATGGACGTCATGATGACGACACTAGAAAATCAGCTTGGGTGACGTGAGGTGGCAAAAGGCGGAAGAATGGAGACACAGCGACGTCAGAGGCGTCGCCAGACCCAGGAGGGCGACATGAGTGGGCACGTTGTTTTCCGCGATATGCGGCCAGAGGACGTCAAGGTGATCACCTTTGGAGAACCCGGTTCTCTGATTGATCGCGTCGACCGTCCGGATGTCGTCGCCAGGGTTGCGCTGTACGAGAATCGAATCGTCGGATATGCGGTTTCGTGGTTGGCGGTAGTTCACCGTACTCGTCGATTTATCGACGTTGAGGTCCATCCTGACTCTCGGGGCCATCGGATCGGTACGCGGCTGGTGCGTCAGATCCAGCAGAGGGTAGATCGACCATTGGCGACCAAGGCCATTGCTGGTTCTGACGCTGAGAGCTTCATTCTTTCCTTGGGTGGAGAGGTCTACGCATCGTGTCCGCCCTTCGAGCTGCCTCGCCGTCATTTTGGACGAGCGGTTGAGGTGCTGGAGGGGGTCAGCCTTGGCCCGGGCGGAGCCATCTCGGGCGCAACCCTGGCCCCCGGCGTGCTCGAGACGTTGTGGGAGCAGATGTACGTGTGGATGCACGCATCATGGTCCCCGGTCGACGACAGCGAGGCGGCCCACGAGGCGCTGCGTCAGGAGCTGGAAGACCTCGACTCCGAAGCCACTCGAGTAGCGCTTGTTGATGGTCAACCCGCGGCGGTGGCCTTCGTTTTTGTGGACGAGAACCCGACCGTGGTGGCAGAAACCGTGCAGGCTGGTACCCCCGCTGGAGACAACGCCGTCGCCTCAGCAATGTCATCGGTGATCACCTGGGCCGAAGATGCCGGCTACAAGCGCATCAATTTTGACGGTCACCGCAGCGACCCACACTTCGGCCCGCTCGCGTCTCGCCTTCCGCTGGAGGGGGCCAGCCTGAATCTCATGGAGATTTCGGTCCTGCCTGCTGACGACGCTGGTGATCCGGCGGATGGTGGCGCAACCGTCGCTTAGAGACGTCACTGGCGAAAAGGCCTGGGCTGGTGCGGGCGGAACGGATCGGCCTGGGCCGGCGCGCCCATTGTCGTTATGGGCACGTAAAGTGTCCTTGGTTGCACAGCGGCATGTGCCGATGCAACCAGAGGCAACCCGCACAGTGGTGCGAGGAAATGGAGGAACACATGCCTGGAATCGTCGTCATGGGTACCCAATGGGGTGACGAGGGCAAGGGCAAGGCCACCGATCTCATGTCCGAACGCGTCGACTATTGCGTGCGGTATTCGGGAGGCAATAACGCTGGACACACTGTCGTCGTCGATGACGAGAAGTTCTTCATGCACCTGCTTCCGTCTGGGGTCCTTAACCCGAACTCCACGGCCGTGCTCGGCAACGGAGTCGTGCTCAACCTTGACGTGCTGGCCGATGAGATCGATGCCTTGCGCGGCCGCGGCGTAGACATTCCGCACCCGCTCATCAGCGCCAATGCGCACCTCATCACCCCGTACCATCAGACTCTCGACAAGGTCACTGAGCGTTTTCTTGGCAGTCGACGTATCGGCACCACGGGTCGTGGCATCGGGCCGACCTACTCCGACAAGATCAATCGGATGGGCATTCGCGTCCAGGATCTTTTCGACGAATCGATCCTGCGTCAGAAGGTCGAGGCCTCTCTAGACCAAAAGAACCAGATCCTGGTGAAGATCTACAACCGTCGCGCTATCGATCCAGGCGAGGTTGCCGACGGTCTGCTGGCCCACGCCGAGCGCATCCGCCCCTACGTCGTTGACGTGGCTCGAGTTCTCAACAAGGGCCTTGACGAGGGCAAGGTCGTACTTTTTGAGGGCGCCCAGGCCCATCATCTTGACGTTGACTTCGGCACGTATCCGTATGTCACCTCGTCCAACCCGATCGCTGCGGGCGCGTGTACTGGCTCAGGCGTCGGACCGACTCGCATCGACCGCATTGTTGGCATCGCTAAGGCGTACACCACTCGCGTTGGTGAAGGTCCGTTCCCGACCGAGCTCTGTGACGATGATGGTGAGCGGCTGCGCAGTGAAGGTGGTGAGTACGGTGTCACGACTAAGCGTCCGCGTCGCTGTGGCTGGTTTGACGCGCTGGTGGTGCAGCAGGCGGTCATGATCAATTCGGTGACTGACCTGTTCCTCACCAAGCTTGACGTGCTGACAGGCTGGGAGAGGATCCCGGTCTGCGTGGGCTACGACATTGACGGTGAGCGTACCGACATTACGCCCGTCACCCAGTCCGATTTGCACCACGCCAAGCCGGTCTATGAGTTCCTGGATGGCTGGAGTGAAGACATTTCTACGGCACGTTCCTTCGATGATCTGCCGCGCAACTGTCAGGCTTACGTGCGTCGTCTAGAGGAGCTTGTGGGTACTCGGGTCTCCGGGATCGGCGTGGGGGCCGGACGCGACGAGTCAGTCGTGATCAACGACCTCATTGACTGATTCCTCCCGGCTGACGGGAATAGACGCTGTAGGTTCTAGGCTAGTCCCCGTGTCCAGCATGACTGTTCTCGTCCTTGGGTCCGGTGGCCGCGAGCATGCCCTTGCCTTGGCCTGCCATCGTGACCCAGAGGTTGCCGCCGTCCACGTCGCTCCCGGTAACCCGGGGACGGCATCCTTCGCCACGAATCATCCGTTGGATCCGTGCGATTGTGATGCCGTTGTCTCCTTGGCGCGTGGCCTGGAAGCTGACCTCGTCGTCGTCGGCCCGGAGGCGCCGCTGGTTGCCGGGGTGGCCGATGCTCTGCGCGAGTCCGGGATCGACTGCTTCGGTCCAAGTGCCGAGGCCGCCCAGTTGGAAGGGTCGAAGGCTTTCGCCAAGGAAGTGATGGCTGCTGCCCGTGTGCCGACGGCAGCCTCCCGTTCTTGCGACGATGCCAATTCCGTCTCGGCTGCCCTTGACGAGTTCGGGCCACCATACGTGGTCAAGGACGATGGTCTGGCCGGGGGCAAGGGAGTCGTCGTCACACACGATCGCGCCGAGGCTCTCGCTCATGCCAAACGGTGTTTCGAGTCCGATCACCGGGTGGTCGTTGAGGAGTACCTTGACGGCCCGGAGGTAAGTCTTTTTGCTATCTGTGATGGCACCCGTGCCCTTCCGATGCAGCCGGCCCAGGACTTTAAGCGGGTCGGGAATGGGGGAGTTGGTCCGAACACCGGTGGCATGGGTGCCTACACCCCGTTGCCGTGGGCCCCAGACGATCTCGTCGAGACGGTGTCGACTACCATCATCTCGCCAACCCTGAGGGCCATGGCGGATCGCGGTACCCCATTCGTCGGCCTGCTTTACGTGGGGTTGGCGCTCACTTCTGCTGGTCCCAAAGTCGTTGAGTTCAACGTGCGATTGGGCGATCCCGAGACTGAGCCACTACTGAGTATGGTGGAGTCACCTATGGCCCAGATCATGGCTGCCGCGGCTCGTGGAGACCTGTCCGGTGTTGACGGTCTTCGCTTCCGTTGTGGCGCAGCCGTCGGCGTCGTGATGGCCAGCGAGGGTTATCCCGCTTGCCCGGCGAAAGGGCGCCGGGTCGTCGCCCCGGTTGACGACGAGGACGTTTTGCACGCTGGGACTCGTATCGAAGGGGACGGCCTCGTTACCAGTGGTGGCCGCGTTCTCGTCGTGCTCGGCCACGGCGAAACTCTGGCCGGAGCCCGCGCTGACGCCTACCGCAGGATCGACCAGTTGGAGGTTAGTGACGGGTTCCACCGCACGGACATTGCCCGCCATGCAGCCGAGCTCGAGGCCGTTGACGAAATGGCTGACGGACGCGCACCGCAGTCCGAGAATTCCACCAACCTGACCGACGGGGAGTCTTCATGAGCGTACCCAATATCCTTGCCACCCGTTATGCCTCCGCGGCCATGCGTTCCATCTGGACGCCGGAAAACAAAATCCGTGCTGAGCGCAGACTCTGGCTGACCGTCATGGAAGCTCAAGCCGATCTCGGTGTGAGCTTTGGTGGCGACGATCCCGAACAGGTGTTGGCCGACTACCAGGCGGTTCTCGACGACGTTGACCTTGACTCGATCGCCGAGCGGGAGGCGATTACTCGTCATGACGTCAAGGCCAGGATTGAGGAGTTCAACGCCCTGGCCGGTCATGAGCACATTCACAAGGGCATGACGAGCCGTGACCTCACCGAAAACATTGAGCAGATGCAGGTGCTGGAGTCGCTGCGGCTAGTGCGCGACAAAATGGTTGCCACGCTCAACCAGCTGTCGCGCCTGGCCGCTCAGTTCTCCGATCAAGCCATTGCTGGACGCTCTCACAATGTTGCCGCCCAGGTGACGACCCTGGGCAAGCGGTTCGCCACCGCTATCGATGAGATGCTGGTGGCATGGGATCACGTCAACGAGCTCATTGAGCGCTACCCGGCTCGTGGTATCAAGGGCCCGATGGGAACTGCCCAGGACATGCTTGACCTGCTTGGCGGTGATGAGTCCAAGCTTGACGATCTTGAGCATCGCGTTGCTGATCATCTGGGGTTTAACCAGGTACTCACTTCGACCGGTCAGATTTACCCGAGGTCCTTGGACTTTGAGGTCATGTCAACTCTGGTGCAGGTGCTGTCAGGCCCGTCTAACCTGGCGACGTCTATCCGCCTTATGGCCGGTAACGAACTTGTCACCGAGGGGTTCAAGCCCGGCCAGGTGGGTTCCTCGGCGATGCCGCACAAGATGAATGCTCGTTCCTGCGAGCGGGTCAACGGCTTCCTTGTTGTGTTACGTGGCTATTTGACTATGGCCACCGGTCTGGCGGGAGTGCAGTGGAACGAGGGTGACGTGTCCTGTTCGGTGGTGCGTCGTGTGGCGCTGCCCGATTCCTTCTATGCCATTGATGGTGCTTTTGAGACCTTTTTGACGATCCTTGGCGACTTCGGGGCGTTCCCCGCTGTCATTGAGGCTGAGCGTGAGCGCTACCTGCCCTTCCTGACGACTACTAAGGTCCTTATGGCTTGTGTGCGTGCTGGCGTCGGTCGGGAGGACGCCCATGAGGCCATCAAGGAACACGCCGTAGCCGTGGCCCTCGACATGCGCGAAACCGGTCGCACTGGTAACGACCTTTTCGCCCGTCTGGCCGCCGATCCGCGCATCCCGCTCACCAAGGAGCAGCTACGTGGTTTGGTGTCCTCTCCGCTGGATCTCACTGGTGGCGCCCAGGATCAGGTCGAGGCGCTGTGCGCCAAGGTGGAGGACATTGTTCGGGAATACCCGAAGGCTGCCAACTACCTGCCTGGTCTGGTGTTGTGAGGTGATCGTGCCGGGGCACGCACCACGTTGTCATCACATCCCGTGAGAGCACAACGATGCTCCGGCAACGCCGAGAGGCTCGACGACGTCACCTGGTAGCTGCCGCAGGATGGTGGTCAGGGTCTGCACCGCCGGACGGTGCATTGTGGCCGGTCTGCCAGCCACCACGATGTCGCGGTGGGGTCTGGGGTGGGTGAACTCCCGCACCACGATGCGCGGGTCCGCATGAAGTGGTGCCGAGATCGCACTGCGCGGCATGAGGGTTCGACCGGCGCCCACCGATACGAGTTCGCGGAGCGTCTCGAGGGATCCCGCCGTGAGGGTGTCGGGAGGCAGCGGATGAGACGGGCTGCACACCTCAAGCACCTGGTCTCTTAGACAGTGTCCCTCCGACATGAGGATGAGCCCTTCGGTGGGAACGTCGTGCGGATTGATTGGTCGTTCCTCACGGGCCAACTCATCGTCAGCCCCCGTCACGAGCAAGAACTCCTCCCGAAAAACGGGAATAGTCACCAAAGAGTCATCATTAACGGGGGCTGCCACTGCGGCGACGTCTAACTGTCCGTTGCGGATTGCCTCCAACAGCTCTGCCGTGCGCTTCTCGACGATATGGATGTTCACGCCAGGCTCGTGCTGGTCACATCGGGCGATCACCTGAGGCAACACGAACGGCCCTAAGGTGGGGAATACCCCGACCCTCAGCTGGAGGGTCATCCGGTCGGCTTCCTCCCGCGCCATGGTCCGGATGTCGTCGGATAGCACCAACATGTCACGGGCAGCTTGGGCGATGCGTTCCCCCACTGGGGTGATCTCGATGCGTCGTCCCACCCTCACGGCCAGCACCACGCCGAGCTCGTTCTCGAGCCGGTGGATTTGAGTTGAGAGGGTGGGCTGGCTGACACCGCATGACGCCGCAGCCCGGCCGAAGTGGTGTTCTTCGGCCAGGGCGACGAAATACCGCAGATCATGAAGGTTCACACGGCCTCAGTTCTGTGTCGGATTTTGACGGATGAGGTGGTCGAAGGCGCCTAGAGCAGCGGTGGCGCCGGCCCCCATCGAGATGATGATCTGCTTGTACGGCTGAGTGGTGCAGTCACCGGCGGCGAAGATTCCGGGGGCTGAGGTGGTGCCACGCTCGTCGATGACGATTTCTCCCCGCTGGTTGCGCTCCAGGGCACCTTCGAGCCATTCGGTGTTGGGCAGCAGACCGATTTGGACAAACACACCTGCTAGCTCGATGGTCTTAACGTCGCCGCTGGTGCGGTCCTCGTACTCCAGACCGGTCACCTTGGATCCGTCGCCGAGGATCTGGGTGGTGCGGGCCGAGGTGATGACGTCGACGTTCGGCAGTGAGTTCAGGGTGCGTAGTAGTACGTCGTCAGCCTTGAGGGCGTCGAGGAACTCCACGACGGTGACGTGGTCGACGACGCCGGCAAGGTCGATAGCGGCCTCAATGCCGGAGTTTCCACCTCCGACGACGGCCACCTTTTTGCCTGTGAATAGCGGGCCATCGCAGTGCGGGCAGTAGGTCACACCCTTGGTGCGGTATTCCTTCTCGCCAGGCACGCCAAGGTTGCGCCAGCGGGCACCGGTGGCCACGATGACTGAGCGCGCCCGCAGGTCGCCGTCGGTCAGATGCACGGTGGTCATACCGCCGGTGGTCTCTATGGCGCTGGCGGTCTGACGCTCAATAACGTCAATGTTGTAGTCGTTGACGTGGCTGCGGAGGGCGTCGGCCAGACGCGGACCGGTGGTGTGCGGCACCGAGATGAGGTTGTCGATGGCCTCGGTATCGAGTACCTGGCCGCCGATTCGAGACCCGACCATGGCGGTGCGAATGCCCTTACGAGCCGCGTACACGGCGGCCGCGGCACCGGCGGGACCCGCCCCTACGACGAGCACGTCGTAGGGGTCGCGCTGCGAGAGGTCTTCCTTGGCTCCCTGGGCGGCGTCGGCGTCGAGACGCTCGAGGATTTCGGCCATGTCCATGCGCCCGGAGCCCCAGTCCTCGCCGTCCAGGTAGATGGCCGGCACCGAGGCGATTCCTTTGGCTTCTACCTCATTGGTGTGGGTGCCACCGTCAACGGCGGTGTGGTGAATATTCGGGTTGAGGACGGCCATTGCGTTGAGGTCCTGCACTACCGTCGGGCAATTTTGGCAGGTTAGTGACATGTAGGTGACGAAGTGGTGCTCACCCTTGACCGCGCGCACGGCGTCGATGAGGGACTGCTCCTCCTTGACGGGGTGTCCACCTACCTGCAGCAGGGCCAGCACGAGTGAGGTGAATTCGTGGCCCATCGGCAGGCCCGCAAAGCGGATGTCGATGGGGCTACCGGGGCGGGTGATGGCAAAGGAGGGGGTGCGCTCATTGTCGACGGGCTTACCGACGCTCACTTTGTCAGACAAGGCGGCGATCTCGGATAAAAGCTCGTCCATGTGAGCCGACTTTGACGATTTTGCGGCGTCGTCACCCCGGTATGGGGAAGGCACCAGGACGATCGGCTCGCGCACCATCTCGAGGTAGGTCTTGAGCTGAGTGGTCAGGGCGTTATCAAGCATGGTTCTCCTGAAGGGGTGAGGAGGGGGAGGGAAGGGTACCGGTCTGGGGATCCGCCGCAGGGACGAGCGCCCCTGCAGCAGATGCTCGGGTCGGAACTCAAATCTTGCCGACGAGGTCGATCGACGGGGCGAGGGTCTCATCGCCTTCTTCCCACTTGGCGGGGCACACCTCGCCTGGGTGGGTGTAGATGTATTGGGCGGCCTTAACCTTGCGGACTAGCTCGGTGGCATTACGTCCAATTCCTTCAGCGGTGAGCTCGTAGAACTGAATGATGCCGTCAGGGTCGACGAGGAAGGTGGCGCGATCGGCCTGTCCGGCACCCTCGCGCTCGACGTCGAAGTTGCGGGTCAGCTGCAGGTTCGGGTCGCCGATCATCGTGTAGTTCACCTTGCCGACGGTGTCGGAGTCGGCATGCCACGCTTTGTGCACGAAGTGCGAATCGGTGGACACCGAGAACACCTCGACCCCCATGGCCTGCAGTTCCTCATAGTGGTCGGCGAGGTCGCCCAACTCGGTGGGGCAGACGAAGGTGAAGTCACCGGGGTAAAAGAAGAACACGGCCCACTTGCCGTTGATGTCGGAATCGGAGACCTCGATGAAGTCCCCGTTGCGGAAAGCGTTGGCCTTGAACGGAAGGATCTTGGTGTTGATGAGACTCATGGGTATCCTCTCTCGTCGACGATGTGATAGATCAAGGCTATCACTAAACATAGTATCTATAGCCAATAACTATAAAGATCGTGAACTCGGGACTCTCTGTGTCGCCAGGGCCCGCACCCGTGGCATGATGCCCCCATGGTCACTTCGCACCTCAATCTTCCATTGCTGGCTGAGGGCAAGGTCCGACGCCTCTATCGTCTTCCCGATCAGCCGGGCCGCCTGCTTATGGTCGCTACGGACCGGATTAGCGCCTACGACCACGTCCTGACCCCCGATGTTCCCGGCAAGGGAGCCATCTTGACGAATATGTCCTTGTGGTGGTTCGACCAATTGGCCGACATCGTCGATAACCATCTCGTGAGCGTGGATGTCCCCGCCGAGGTCGCAGGGCGCGCCATGGTCGTTGAGGAACTCGACATGTTCCCGGTCGAATGCGTCGTGCGGGGCTACCTCACCGGTTCAGGGTGGGCCGAATATCAGCGCAACCAGGCCGTGTGCGGAATCCGCCTTCCCGAGGGGCTGCAGAATGGGTCCCGGCTCGAAGAGCCCATTTTCACCCCGGCAATTAAGGCCCCGCAGGGAGAACATGACGAGAACATCGACTATCTACGCCTGGTAGAACTCGTCGGTCCCGATGTTGCAGCGCAGCTGCATGACCTTTCGCTGCGGGTCTACCAGCGTGCAGAGGAGATCGCTCGGAAGCGAGGCATCCTCCTGGCCGATACCAAGTTTGAATTCGGGCGTCGTGTCGACGGCACCATCGTGCTAGCTGACGAGGTGCTTACCCCTGATTCTTCGCGATTCTGGGACGCTGAGACGTGGCAGCCCGGCAAGGGGGCAGATTCCTTCGATAAGCAATATGTGCGCGATTGGCTCACGAATGAGTCCGGTTGGGATCGCGCTAGTGACCAGGAGCCGCCTGCCCTCCCAGAGGAGGTCGTCAAGGCCACCAGTCGGCGTTATGAGGAGGCCTGGGCACGTCTGACTGGCGGGCACGTGTCTGATGAGGTCAGCGATGAGACGCCTCACAATGAGGCCGACGATGACAAGCACGCGAGGGCTTCGCGGGATAGCGTTTCCGGGGAGTCCGGGGACGCTGCACCGGTGGCCCTCGACGTTCCTGGCGAGTCGGAGTCCTGTAGTGCCGATAAGATCGGGGCTATGTCACGTGTAGTGGTGGAGGTCATGCCGAAACCCGAAATCTTGGATCCCCAGGGCAAGGCCATCACGTCGGTGCTCGCTCGGCTTGGCCATGACGGCTTGACGGTGCGCCAGGGTAAGCGTTTCGAGATCACTGGTGAGGGTTTGGAAGATCGTCTCGACGAGATCCGTCAGGTGGCCTCTGAGCTGTTGGCCAACACCGTCATTGAATCCTTCGACGTGCACGTGGAGGACTGACGATGGTGCGCATTGGAGTCGTCACCTTCCCTGGCACTCTCGACGACCAGGATGCAGCGCGGGCCGTTCGCCTGGCCGGGGCTGAGCCTGTGTCGTTGTGGTACGCCTCGACCGATCTGGCTGGGGTCGACGCCGTCATCCTTCCGGGAGGCTTCTCTTATGGTGATTACCTGCGTGCAGGAGCTTTGGCTGCTGCCTCGCCAGTGATGTCGTCTATTCGCAGAGCTGTCGATGGGGGCCTGCCAGTGCTCGGTATCTGCAACGGGTTTCAGGTACTGTGCGAATCCCATCTGCTGCCTGGCACCCTGATGCGTAACGAGAAACGACGCTTCCACTGTTCGGTGCAGCAGCTTCAAGTTGCCAGCGTGGACACCGTGTGGACCTGCGACTTCCGTCCCAGCGAGCGCATTCATATTGCTGCTAAGCACGGCGAGGGTAACTACGTGGCGGACGCTGCAACCGTAGCTGCGCTGGAGGCCAATAATCGGGTCGTCTTCCGCTACACCGCTAATCCGAATGGATCGGTCCACGACATCGCTGGCATCACTAATGAGGCGGGCAACGTGGTCGGGCTCATGCCGCACCCGGAGCATTCTGTAGAGGAGCTCACCGGCGCCGGGACCGACGGGCTGGGATTCTTTCGATCGTTGATGACATTCTTGTCCGCCCAGCTGTAGCGGTGTTCGTCCTGGAGACGTACGGCGGGGTGGTCCTCATGGTCCACCCCGCCGTCAGAATTCTGCGGTGTTGTGGCTCACTGGGCGACGTGGATGCGCTGGCCGAGCGGGGACTCGGGACTGACGGTTGGTAGGGCAGCGGCGCCGTCGAGTCCCTCGCCGAGAGGCTCGACGATTCGCGCTCCCGGCATCGCCGCAGAGATTTCCCTGGTAATCGCGGTATGGATGAGCTGAGACTTCATAACCCCGCCCAGTAGACCGACGGCGGGGCTGTCGGCGTCGGTGAGTTCGGTCTGGCGCAGACCGGTAACGGTGGAGTGGGCTAGCTCATGGGCTGCGCGCACGCAGATATCACGGGAGACGTGGTCCCCTTCTTCGGCTGCGGCGGTGACTGTGGCTGAGTAGGCCGCGATCCGTGAGACCATGAGCGGGTCGGCATGGAGTTCCAGGTAGGCAGCCTCGATGTCGTCAAAGTCGTTGCCGATGGTGTGGCTAAGGACTGTCGGCTCGCCGCGACCATCGTGGGCGCGCATGACAGCATCCAGGCCATGACGGCCCAGCCAGAAGGCTGATCCGGCATCGCCGATGATGTACCCCCAGCCGTCGACTCGGGCCACGTTGTGGCGGCCTACGGCCAGAGTGATGACTCCGGTGCCCGACGCTGTAACGACGCCCAGTTGGTCACCGAGAGCACCGAGGTAAGAGGTGATGGAGTCGTGGGCGAGCAGTACTCGACTGACGCCGAAGGGTTTGAGAGCGTGCAAGACGGGAATGGGGTCCTCGTCGTCGCGGGCCCCCGATGATCCGATAGCTACTGTGCATTCGGACTGGGTGATCTCCGGGTGAGCCGTCGCGACGTCGTGCATGATGGTCGCAAACTGCTGGGCTAGCGGGAGTGCGGTGCGCACCCCTGACGAGGTGACGATCCAGCCCGGCCCCCATGGCCCTGGCTCGCACCGCACGCGGGTACTGGACTGTCCGGCGTCGACGGCGAGGACTGGGGAGGAATCACTGCACACGGCATCATTCATGGAGTCAAGGGTATGGGGAGAGTGGGTGGCGTGCCCACCAGAGTATTCGGGACGATCACGACAGCCGATCGAACAGGGGTTACGTGAGTAGTTGCCTATCGGAAATAAGAAAGGCGGCAAAAACATAACCACCTAGAGGGCTTCGGCGATGGTGTCGGTGGTTAGGGGTGCGCGGCGGTATTGCTCCTCGTCTGTATTAGTGTGAATATTTATTGCTGCCTCGCGTCAGTGGGGGTCTGGTTCTGTAACAGCAGTGGAGGTGGCGCCGCGTGGTAACTGGGAACACTGTAGCCTCCCGCGGCTCGGGCGATTCCCCAAGATTACTGTTGTTGCTAAGAGCTGTGCCTACGTAACTTACGTCCATCAAAACTCGAAGAAAAATGCCACTCTTATGAAACTGAATACAAAAACCAAACCGCAACAGATGTGAACAGTGCGACCGCTGTGGCGATACTCATCTTGATAAGAAAACGATGGCCATCATCTTTGATGATGGTGCCTATCGTACCAAGAATCCAACCTGTTAGCGAGAACACCACAATCAAAATAAGGTAGTGTATGAGCTTTTCCTTGCTGCTAGCAAACCTGAGGCTTGTAAGAAAATATTCCATGGAGCCCATGAGCACGCCAGCAAGGCTCGACATGACGGCAGTGATGGCCTTAACTCTGCGTTTTTGTTTTGTCACATTGTCTCGGGAAACTGCGGCCTTTTCCCACAGCCCAGTGAGCCACCCAACTGCAGGAAAAATAAATGACATGAATAATCTAGGTGAGCTGAGTTTACTGTCTGCACCTGCTAATATTGAGGATACTTGGTATCCGAAGATCGCTAGTGCCCAGAGGGCTCCGACGATGGTGCCGGTGGTCAGGCCGTTGAGGGGTGCGTGGCGGTATTGCTGTTCGTGTGTGTTTTTGTGGGTGGTCATCGTGGTGTCCTGGTGGTGTGGGGGTCGCAGGCGTCTCCGATGCCGTTGTGGTCGGTGTCGGTTTGGTCTTGGTTGGCTATGGTGGGGCAGTTGTCTTGTGTATCGGGTACGCCGTCGCCGTCTCGGGTGACCTGGATTGGGAAGGTGAGGGTGTCAGTGGTGCCGGTGGTATCGGTGATGCGCAGGTGTGCCTGGTATGTTCCGATTCGGGTGAGGGTGCGAGTGATCTCAGGCGTGGTGGTATCGATTTCGTAGTGTCGGTCACCGTCTAAGTCCCATTGCCAGCGGCGGATATGGCCAAAGGCTGTATACGACGAGGACGCGTCTAGGCTCAACGGGTTACCCCGGCGCACCTGGCTTTGCCCGATCACCGCGGCACGCATCCGCACCCCCGGCACCGAGGCCACCTGCGCAACACTCTCAGACAAGCTCGCACTCCTGACCGTTCTCGACAGGAGCGCATCATGGACCAACCCAGCAATCTTCTCATGACCGACCACATTCGGATGGTACCAATTCTTTTCATCTTGACTTGGCTCTGACAATATGACGCCATTTCCATTATATGAGTAGCCAGCGGTCTCAAAGACGGCGTTGATCCAACGTTGCGGATTCTGGTCACCGTTATGAACCAGCGGTTCGGGTTCGTGGGTGTTGAACAGGCTGGTGGTGGGGGTGTAGGTCACTTTGAGGGCATGGGTTTTGTTCCAGGCCTTGACTGTGGCGGTTTGTTTGGTGCGGAATTCGTCCTCGGCGGCCCGCACCCGAGTAGACGGCACGTCGCTTCCCGGGGCATCACGGTCCGCCCGGATGAGGTAGGGGTATCCGATCAGGATGACCCGTGTGTGAGCCGGATCGGCCAGCCGCTGCTGAATATGCGACAACAACGTCGTCGTTTTCGTCATCGTGGCATCAATCTTCTTGCGTGACGCATCAACAGAGCCGCCACATTCGGCTGCTGACCACACTCTTTCAATGAAGCAGTTTTCGACGACGCTGGTGAAGTCTAGGTCGTTGCCTCCGGCGGTCATGAGGACCACATGTGTGTGGGGATCCATTCCGTCGGCCTGACTGACAATAGTGTGGTCCCCGGTAGTGATTTGGGCGCCACTCCAGGCCCGCACATCAGTCTGAAACGTGGTATCGTCCCCGAACTCCCGATTCAACCGGCGCGTAAGCACCGAACCATAATTCTTAGGGCTGCGATACGACCCATCAGCCGGATACCCATCAACCAAGGTTCCGTTGCCTGCCGAGTAGGAGTCTCCCAGCACAGTCATCTTCACCAACCGGCGAGGCGGCACCCACCCATCAACCGTGACCGCCCGAGCCGGATTAGCACCAATAGTGTCCAACGACTGCAAACCCCGCAACACCGGAACCGCCTGCACCGTCGCCATCATCGTCCACGCGGGACTAACGACATTACTTGGGAACGAGCCGTCAACCTGCTGCTGACCGGCCAGCCACGCCTGACCCTTGACAGCCTGGTCTTTGTGGTTCGCGTCACCGGCCCGATACAAACCCGGTGCCACTCGCGTCGTCGCACGCACATTCGCACCGTGGTCTGGCCAACCCCACCCATCTGTCTGACGATCGGCATCCAACCGTTTGACAAGCGCCGCCTTGACAGCCGTAATCCCCTCCTGACCGTATGCTGTAGACACCACATGCGACAGGGCGGCGAGCATAAGACCATCAGTACTCGGATAATTCCGCCCGGGACGCGCCGAGACATAGTCGGTGATCGACTTGAATAGCTTCTGCGGGATCGGTTTGCCCAGCCGCTCCAACGCGATCATGTCCAACGCCTGATGAAACGGGCGCTCCTTGAGTGCCGAATCCGGCAACGACGTCACCGGCTTAGCGTAATCAGTTCCCCCATAGGTGGTCGGCTCGCCAGCTGCCAGCAAGGTGATCGTCACCTTCGCACACCCACCCACATTCTTAGAAGTGCAATACGACGGCCCCTTAGCCTTAATATCTTTCTTGATCATGCCGAAAAGCTTCGCATCGGTCTTGCCGGCAGAAATCAACGCCAGCGCCCCGTCCAACTCCGGACCCAAATCACCCTTCGTCAGATCAGCACTATGCCCGTTAATGTAGTCGGCTGCCTTACCGGCCTGGGCAGCGTAATCGGCGGGTTTCGGCCCACCCGCTGCTAGAGCCGGGACAGGCACCCCCCACCGTGCCAGTCACCACCGCAGCCACCACCAGCGAGCCCAACACTCGCCTACGTTTCGTTGTTGCTGCTTCTATCATCTTGTCCCTCCACGGAAACGTCCCGAGGGGACTCCACAGACAACACAGACGTTCACGCGTCGATGCCGACCCCGTAACCCGCAACGGAACCCCACACCACCCCCACGTGACCTGGTACCCCGACTCCCACACCACACAGGCATGGTCACGGTTACGCGACAGTGCCGGACTCCCACCAGCTTCCCCACACCACCTAGGCATCAACCCACCCATTAGGCCGACAACGAACACACTACCCCCGAAGGACCCCAAACGGCACACCACCTCGCGGTCGCCGCGCTCAGCGGAGACGTCTCGGTGCTACGTCGGTCCTGTTTCTCCAGGAGGGTCGAACATATGACGTATCTTCCGGGATTCTGTCATGGGAGACGCGCTCTCGCGCAGACTATCGGGCAACATGCCTATGACGTGTGGGTAATTCGTCACCTTATAGACCACTGCCCGTCACCTCGTCCCCATACCGTCAATTCGTGACAGTCCTGTGGCTACGTCCGAGCAGCCCATTACCACGCTAGGAGTCAACTGGTGAAAGTTCTTCGTACCTCTGTCCTAGGCCTTGCCTGTGCGACGGCGCTCGTCAGCAGTGTGGGGGTGAGCCCCGCCCAGGCGGCCCAACCCGATGAATCCGCAGATCCGCACGTCGCCCTCTTGAGCGAGTACGACCGCTACTGGACCCCCAAACCGCTCGACAAGCAGAACTTCGACACTGCTTTTCGCGGTGACGTGACCCCTCAAGGCTCGAAGATCTTGGCTCGCAACGACGAGGGCGTTGAGCAGATCAACAAGGCCGGGGTTGACGAGGCGAACCAAGCCGCTGACCGACAGGGCAGATCCCAGCAGTGGCGTGCCCTGCGCGATGCCACGATGTTTACGGACCCGTTGCAAGAAGATAACGATTCCCTCGGCCCGGTGCTTAGCAAGTATGTGGCCGAGGGGCTCGCCCAGTGCACCCCGGCGAATGTTCACTCCTGCAGCCTCACCCACGTTGCCCGGTTCCTGTGGTCGACAGGGTTTCAGGAAGTGACGAATAAAAGCACCGGGGCCGCCAAGAAGTACTTCAATTACCCGCGCCCCTACCTTGCTGATCGCAGCTTTGCCGATTCCGGGAATCCGAACAATCTACGCGGCCTTAAGAAAAACCTTGCCATTGCGCGGGTGCCAAGCCGGATCGACGTGAATCACAAGAGGGGTGGACGGGCCCTCCTTACTGCCGGCTACGACCTGATGGACGGCGCCTCGGGTACCAATCTGACCGTCAGCCAGGCTTTCCCGTCGGGCCACACCACCGCTGCCTATGCCTATGGTTTGGCGATGGCCGAGATCTTGCCTGAGCTGGGTCCCGAGATCCTTACTCGCGCATCCGAGGCCGGCAACAATCGCGCTGTGCTCGGCGTGCACTACCCGATGGATATCATGGGTGGGCGCATCGAGGGCCACAGCAACGTGTCCGCCGCGCTGACCACGAATAGGTTGTACGTTGCCTCCCTCAAGGCCGCCCGCACTGAGGTCATGGCATACCTCACCCGCCGTTGTGAGGCCGACGGTCATGGTGACACTGTGCAGGCATGCATCGGAAATGTGGGTGCCAACGACAAGAATGGCTACTACAACACCTTCACCGACTCGGTGTCCACGACGCCGGTGGTCGATCGCGCCTCGGCTCTTAAGGCCTATCGCGCCCGCATGACCTACGGTTTCGACAAGGCTTCCGCCTATGGTGGCCCGGCCCCCGCCACTACTGCTCCGGTCGTCCCGACTGGTGCCGAGAATCTATTGAGCACTGCCTTCCCGACCCTCTCCGATGCCCAGCGCCGTCAGGTGTTGGCCGCCACCGAAATCGATGCTGGGTATGCCCTCGACTCGTCCTCGGGTGGATGGCAGCGCATCAATCTGGCCGCAGCCATGAGCGCCAAAGTGACCGTTGGCAAGGCCGGTCACGTCGTCAAGATCGAGACCGGAAACATCAAACCTGAGGTCGTCTCAGCTCCCCAGGCCTCCTGAGGTCAAACCGAACGAAGTCCAGTCATTGTGGCCGTGACTACTCGGTCACAATGACTGGACTTCGATCACTTCTCAGGTGAGAGGCTCGAGTACTCCGAGTACCTCATTGAAAGCTTCGGTCGAGGACGGGTGGGTCCAGATCCCGTCACGCAACGTTTCGTAGCGCACTCCCAACCGCATGGCCAGTGAGACAAAGTTGACCAGTTCCTGTGAATCAATGCACCACAGGGTTGCACCCAGGACGGTGTGGTCGTCGGCATCAACGAGAACTCGAATGACGCCTTCGGTTTGGCCGACAATCTTAGGTCGCGGCATGGCGGCGATCGTGGCGACGTCCTTGGTTGCCACGAGCACGGAGCGACCGGACTCCCGGGCCTGGCGCATCGTCATGCCGACCTGGGACAGCGGCGGGTCGAGGAAAGTGGTCGCTGGGACGGCCACTCGATCGTCACGGCGACGTGGCCCGTCGTGCAAGGTGTCCCACAACACCCGGTTGTCGTCAAGGGAGATATAGGTGAACTGCGGCCCACCATTGACGTCACCGACTGCGTACACTCCGTCAATATTGGTGCGCAGCTGATCGTCGACGGTAATGTAGCCCCGCTCATCGGTGGCCACCCCGGCGGCGGTCAGATCGAGATCCTCGGTTGCTGGGCGTCTGCCTGCTGCCACCAACACCGCGTCGGCGGCGAATGTCTGATCGTCGGTGACGACGTCGACATGGTCACCTGTTTCATCGCAGGAGGTCACCTGCGCTCCGGTGACGACGGTGACCCCTTCACCCTCAAGCATGTTGCGCACACGCTCGGCGATGTCGGTGTCAAGGGCGGGGACGAAGGTCTCGCCGGCCTCGAGCAGGGTCACCTGGGAGCCGAATCGGGCGAACATCTGGGCGAACTCCAGCCCGATGAACCCGCCGCCTACGATGACGAGCTGCGACGGCAGGGGGTCGACGTGCTGGATCGTGGTGGAGTCATGGACTCGCGGGCCATCGGCTCCGGGAACCGGAAGGTTGGCTGGGTGAGATCCGGTGTTGACGATGATCGTCTCCGCTCGCACGGTGATCTCATCGTCTCCCGCGACCACCTTGACAGTGTGCGGCCCAGTGAAGCTGGCTACCCCGTCGAGGAGGAGCACTTTGCCCTCCAGCATGGCATGGTTGGTGCGGTTCAATGTGGCGATGAGGGTGTCTCGGTCGGCGACGGCTGAGGTGAAGTAGGAGGCGGGGTCGCGACCGTCCCGCTTGGATGCCGAGTCGATGAGGTCCTTGGTAGGCACGCACGCGATGTTGATGCAGCTGCCCCCCGTACATCTGTGCTGATCTCTCGACGAGGGCGACCTTGCGTCCCTCCGCCGCCAGGCGTCCGGCGATCGTTTTGCCGGCCTTACCCCATCCGATGACCAGAACATCGACCGTGAACTCTTTATTCAACAATGGTTCGCCCTTTCGTGTATACGCGATTGGTGGTCGGTGGCCCATCGGAGCGCCGACGATGCCATTCTTTCTCGGTACCCGGCCGGGCCAACCTCATTTCGCGTAACGGGTATTGATGCCGATACGTGCCGGTGCGAGACTCGTTTGTTTTCGCTGATGAATACCCTCGCGCTCGTGGCTAAGATGTCTGGTCGCTTCCGGGGGCATACCGATCGGGGCTTTCACCGCGACGCTCCAAGCTTCTGTCTCGGGCAGCCTTCGTGGATACTTCAAGAGGTGCTGGTATCGTGGATATTCATTTACCTGAGCGGCGTGTGGCTGCATTGCGAGAACTGAGGAGGCACCGATGAGGAGTCCTCGGTTCCTGGTTGTGGTGACTGCGTGTGTGCTGTTTTGCTTCGGTTTGGCGGGTTGCAGCACGATCCAGTCTGAGACGGATGAGGATGCCGCGGCATGCGCCGACTACGCCGTGCCCGATGCGCTGCGTAAGAAACTGGACTCACGAGGGCTCACCTCTCCTGCTGCGCGTGCGGACGCCGCGCAGACATGGTTCAACGAGACCAGACCGGTGGACATCCTTATTGGCGGCTACTGGGTGGTGCGTTCGCGTCGGGGGACCCGGTTTCGTGTCGACTTCTATAGGCATATGAAGTCTGGCTCCCTGCTTCCACCTGACGCGGGAAAATCTGCTTCCTCGGTCGCGTGTCGGATCTACGACGTGGCCCATGGGGTGACGGTCCAGCAGGTTGACTGCCCAAAGGAATCGCTGGATCAGTTACCCTGACACCGCTCCTTGGCTACCGGCTCGCACCCGCCAAGAACGAACACCAGACACCCTGGTCGAGCCGGGGCGCAGCTTCACCGGGAGGAACTGCTCGGTCTGGATGCTCATGGCATGCGCCACTGCCATACTCTGGTGGTGTGAGTTCGATGAATTTGACCCGCGAGGAAGCCCGTCACCGGTCTGAGATCATCAAAGTCGAGAGGTACCACGTCCGTATCGACGTACGCGGTGCTGACGCTGATGGCGCCACCCACTTCACCTCCAACACCAGAGTGCGGTTCTCCACCACGGAGCCCGACACCTTCCTGGACCTGCTCGACGGCGAGATCGAATCGGTCATCGTCAACGGCGAGGAAGTCGAGCCGGAATACGACGGATCGCGTATTCAGCTGCACGGACTCCACACTCACCGCGAGAACCTCGTCATCGTCACCGCCAAGCTGCCCTATCAACACACTGGGCAGGGCTTGCACCGCTTCGTCGACCCGGCCGACGGCAAGGTGTACCTCTACACCCACTTTGAGGCCGCCGACTCTCGCCGGATGTACTCAGTGTTCGAACAGCCCGATCTCAAAGCCCACGTCGACTTTGACGTCATCGCCCCGAGCGACTGGCGGGTCGCCTCCAATCAGGTTCACGAAGACATTCGGGAGGAGGAAGATGGCCTCCTGCACGATTTCGCCCTCACCCCGAGGATGTCAACTTATCTCACCGCCATTGCTGCCGGCCCCTACGTCAGGTTCCAAGACGAGTGGCACTCTCGTGACGGCTCCGAATCGATTCCGCTGGGTATCTTGGCTCGTGCCTCGCTGGCCGAGTACGTCGACCATGAGGAGATCTTCAAGATCACCAAGCAGGGTTTGGCCTTCTACCATCGCACCTTTGGCTACCCCTACCCATGGGGTAAGTACGACCAGATTTTCGTGCCGGAATACAACCTTGGTGCGATGGAGAATCCGGGTTTGGTGACCTTCACCGAGAACTACATCCATCGCGGCCCAGCTACTCGATCTGAGCTTGCAGGTCGCACCAACACCATCCTCCACGAGATGGCTCACATGTGGTTCGGCGACCTCGTTACCCCGAAGTGGTGGGACGATCTGTGGCTTAAGGAGTCCTTCGCCGAGTACATGGGTGCCCACGCCTCGGTTGCCGGCACCGAATACCGCGAGGCTTGGACGAACTTCGCCGTCGGGCGCAAAGCCTGGGCCTACACCGCCGACCAGCAGTCGACAACCCACCCGATCGTCGCTGATATCGTCGATCTGGAAGCTGCCCGTCAGAACTTCGACGGCATTACCTATGCCAAAGGCGCCTCGGTGCTCAAGCAGTTGGTGGCCCATGTCGGTGTTGAGCGGTTCTTTAGCGCGGCCCGCCACTACTTTCGTGAATTGGCCTTCTCATCAGCCACCCTTGACGACCTCATTCGTCACCTCGAAAAGGCCTGCGGACGTGATCTGAGCGCCTGGGTCGACGCTTGGCTTAAGACTGCTGGTCCCGACGTCCTGCTGCCGGAACTTACTATCAGTGACGGCGTTGTTTCCGAGCTGGCTGTCGTGCGTGACTCGATTGACGTCCGCACCGGCCGCGACGTCAATCGTCCCCACACCCTGCGCGTCGGGCTGTACTCCTTGCACGGCGAAGATTTGGTGCGCACTAACCTCATCGACCTCACTATCTCCTCCCCACGCACCCCGGTTCCTGAGGCGGCGGGCAAACCGGCCCCCGACCTCATCCTCATCAACGACGACGATCTCACGTACGCCAAGGTGCGTCTTGGCGCTACTGGTACGAAGACCGTCCTTGCTCACCTGTCGGGTCTGGCCGACCCATTGGCTCGCGCTCTGGTCTGGTCGATGCTGTGGAACTCCGTGCGCGACGCCAAGCTTAAGGTTCAGGATTACCTTGACGCCGTTGCTGCGCATGGTCCCAAAGAGACCGAACCGGCCATCCTCGCCACCGTATTGCAGCAGCTACGAATGGCCGTCGAGAACTATCTTCCTGATTCTGCTCGCAAGACCGCACGGCGCGCCGAGGCAGCCCGGGCCTGGCAGGGACTCGACGAGTCCGAGCTGGGTAGCGACCTACAGCGCTTGTGGGCGCGTCACGCCCTGGCCTTGTCAGCTACCGATCCGGACTCGGCTGGACGGGTTCGTGGCCTGCTTGACGGCAATGTCGCCGGCCTGGTCGTCGATCCAGAAATGAGGTGGCAGTCCTGGATGGCTCTGGCCGCTCTGGGCCAGGCTAGCGTCGAAGACCTGGATGCCGAGCTAGAGCGTGACCACACCAAGACCGGTGTTGCCCATCACATGGCGGCCCTCACCGCTCGTCCTGACGATGCCGCGAAGCAGGAGGCTTATCGTCGCCTGCGCACCCCGGGAGAGCTGTCCAATGAGCACTGTCTGGCCCTCATCGAGGGTTTGCGTACCCCGCTGGGTGCCCAGACGTTTGCCAATCTCAATGGCTCCTACTTCGATGATCTTGAGCAGATCTGGCAGGAGTTCCCGATCGAGATGGCCCAGCGTTTAGTCGTCGGGCTGTTCCCTGACGGTGATACCGCCGAGACTGCTGACCGTTGGTTGGCGAGTCACCAATCGGCCACTGGCGGTCTGACCCGGATGGTTAGGGAACGTCGCGACGCGGCATCTCGTGCCGAAACCGCCCGTGATTTCAATAGCTGAGTAACGGCTTTAACGGCGACGCTGTTTGACGACCCGCCACTGCCGTGCCAAGGCCTCACGCCAGGTAGGCACGGTGACGCCGTTGTCAGCCATGATCTGGTAGAGCCGACGCTGGTTGACCTCTAACCCAGCCAACCCGATGGCAAAGAGGACGAGTTGGGTCGACATCGCCCAGCGGAACCCGCTGAGGGTGTAGCGACCGCCAGGGCACAGCATATCGAGTAGTAGGCCGATAATTTCGATCTCTAAAAGACCGAAGAAGAAGCCGCCCGTAATCGCTACACCGGTCGCGGTGGCCAACCGGTTGCCTGGCTGAAAAGTGCGGGCCACATCGAAGCCGACGTTTCCGCCAGGCAGAGAGATGCCCAGGCAGATGACGAGGAGGAAGAGCATCCACAGCGGAGCGGGCCCTGGCCACACCAGGACGATCAGCCACGCCACCGCGGAGGCAGCGATCATGGCCTCGATGAGGGTGCCACGACGAATGGGATGTCGGCTGGTCAGGATGCCCGCCGTTGGTCCGGCGATGGCATTGGCGATGACATAAACCGTCATGAGTGTCGAGGCGGTGGCCGTTGAGCGTCCCTCAGCGTGGGTGAGGTAGGGCATACCCCACATCAGCGAAAATACGATTCCGGCGAAATTCGACGACATGTGTGCCCAAAAAGCCAGTCGCGTCGAGGGGTGACTGATGACCTCAGCGACCTGGTGGGGGAGTTGTTTGACGTTGCCATCGGTACGTTCCGGCTCCACCCCGGGCGGGGCGTCACGAATGAGGAGGAATGCCAACGCAGCCGCTACCGCAGCACCACCGGCTGCCAGGAGATAGGTGGAACGCCACCCGCTGCTGTTGACCATGGCCACGAGGCCAACGGCTGAGACGACCTGTCCGAACTGGCCTAGCAAACCCGTGAGTTGGGTTACCAGAGGGGTCTGTTTGGGAGGGAACCAAGCTGGCACTAGTCGTATCGCGGCACCAAAAATGAAGGCGTCGCCGCATCCGACGAGGACGCGAGCCAGCACTGCTCCGCCGACGCTTCCGGTGAGTGCCATGACGACCTGTCCTACGGTCATGACGATTGACCCAGCGGTAATGACGACCCTTGATCCCAGTCGGTCGACGGTAATACCGGCTGGAATCTGGAGCACCGCGTAGACCGCTAGCTGCAACACCATGAAGGTGGCGACGACGGAGGCGGGGGCGTTGAAATGGGCGGCTGCCGTTAGCCCCATGAAGCCGAGAGAGGTTCGCTGCATGACCGCAAACCCGTATGCGATCACGGCTGTGATCCACACAACCCATGTCATGGTGACGCGACGACGAGGGCTCGATGTGGTGGTACTCACCTGGCTCATGGTAAGACGTTCTGTCACTCCGATGCGCCTTGAGTGACCTGCATCTGTGGTCGAGGCGGCAATGACGTCGCTCAACGGCTAGATTTGTCCTGTGGCAGACACAGTGGAGAACGCCGTCAGCACCCCCGACGTTGAGCAGCCCTGGGCTGAGTTGGGGTTGTCCGCCGACGAGTACCAGCGCATCCGGGAGATCCTGGGACGCCGCCCGACCGGCGGCGAGCTCGCCATGTACTCGGTGATGTGGTCGGAGCATTGCTCCTACAAATCATCGAAGAAATACCTGCGCCGATTCGGTGACCTGCCTCAGCAGACGCCGCTCGGCCCGCTGCTAGCTGGCATCGGGGACAATGCTGGTGTCGTCGATATTGGCAACGGACTGGCCGTCACTTTTAAGGCGGAGTCCCACAACCACCCCTCCTACGTCGAGCCCCACCAGGGCGCAGCTACCGGAGTCGGTGGCATCGTTCGCGACATCATGGCGATGGGTGCTCGCCCGGTCGGCGTCATGAATGCTTTGGCTTTCGGCCCGCTGGATGCTCCAGATACCGCACGTGTGCTGCCCGGTGTTGTTTCTGGGATCGCCGACTATGGCAACTGCCTCGGCCTGCCCACGATCGGCGGCCAGACCCTCTTCGACCCCACCTATTACGGCAATCCGCTCGTCAACGCCCTGTGCGTCGGGGTGCTGCGTCATGAGGACCTACAGTTCGCCAAAGCCTCGGGTGTAGGCAATCTCGTCGTTCTCTTTGGTGCGGCCACCGGTGGCGACGGTATCGGTGGCGCGTCGATCCTTGCCTCGGAATCTTTCGCTGCAGAGGGCGAGTCGAAGCGACCCAGCGTCCAGGTGGGCGACCCGTTCATGGAGAAGCTGCTCATCGAGTGCACCCTTGACCTCTTCAACGCCGGGGTAGTTGAGGCTTTGCAGGATTTCGGTGCCGCCGGAATCTCCTGTGCCACCTCCGAGCTGGCCAGTGCTGGCGACGGTGGCATGCACGTCGAGCTCGACCGCGTTCCGCTGCGCGACCCGAACCTCGCCCCTGAAGAGATCCTCATGAGCGAGTCCCAGGAGCGGATGGCGGCGGTGGTGCGCCCCGATCAGCTTGACCGCTTCATGGAGATCTGCGCCCATTGGGGTGTCGCTGCCACTGTCATTGGCGAGGTCACCGATACCGGTCGACTTCACATTGATTGGCAGGGCGAGCGGATTGTCGACGTCGATCCGCGGACGGTTGCTCACGACGGACCTGTTCTCGACATGCCGGCCGCCCGTCCGTGGTGGATTGATGAGCTCAACGAGGACGACGCCAACGCGTTGCCGCGCGATAACTCTGGTGAGGGTCTTGCCGGGGCCCTGCTGGCCCTTGCTGGCTCCGCCCAGCTGTGCGACCGTTCCTGGATCACCGACCAGTATGACCGGTTCGTGCGTGGCAATACTGTGCTCGCTCAGCCGAACGATGCCGGCATGATTCGTATTGACGACAACCTCGGCATCGCGCTGTCCTTGGACGCTAACGGACGCCAGACCACCCTTAACCCGTATCTTGGCGCCCAGCTGGCTCTTTGCGAGGCTTACCGGAATGTGGCTGTCTCTGGCGCAACTCCGGTGGCTGTCACTGATTGCCTCAATTATGGCTCCCCGTACGATCCCGATGTCATGTGGCAATTCGACGAGACCATCCTTGGTCTGGTTGACGGCTGCCGCGAGCTTGGCGTGCCGGTTACGGGCGGTAACGTTTCCCTGCACAACCGCACTGGAGATGAGTCGATTCGGCCTACTCCGCTCGTTGGTGTGCTCGGCGTTATTGATGACGTGCATCGTCGTATCCCGTCGGCCTTCGCACACGACGGCGACGCTGTCTTGCTGCTAGGAACGACGAAGTGCGAGTTCGGCGGATCGGTCTATGAGGACGTCATCCACGCTGGCCACCTAGGTGGTATGCCCCCGATGCCCGACCTGAATGCCGAGAAGGCTCTGGCCGCGGTGATGGTGGAAGCGTCGAAGCGCGGCCTGCTGTCTAGCGCTCACGACCTGTCCGACGGTGGCCTGGCGCAGGCGCTTGTGGAAAGCTGCCTACAGGGGGGTCTTGGCGTGTCGGTGAGTCTGCCCGAGGGTGAACCGTCGGTGATGTTGTTCTCTGAGACCCCGGCCCGAGCGATCGTTTCGCTGTGCGGTAACGGCTACCGTGAGTTCAAGGAGCTGTGCCAGGAGCACGGTGTGCCGACTGCCCGTATTGGCGAGGTCATAGATCACGGTGAGATCGAGGTTAACGGTCTGTTCAGCCTCCCCCTTGACGAGATCGAACGAGCCTGGCGCAAGCCGATTCCAACTGCTATGGGGGAGTGACGGGAATTCCTGGCCCGGCTGACAGCGTCAGCGCAGCCAACGGTGCCGCCGCTTTGAGGTTTTTCTCGCGCCACTCCTCGTCAGGCTGGGAAGCTGCGACGATTGCGCCGCCGGCACCGACCGTTACCTGCGACCCCGTTCGGATCACCGTCCGTATCACGATGCTGAGGTCGGCGGTGCGATCGAAGCCGAGATATCCCAGGATTCCCGAGTAGATTCCCCGGGCGCCGACCTCCAGACCGTCCAGGATTTCTACGGACCGTTCCTTCGGTGCCCCGGTCATCGATCCACCAGGGAAGGTCGCTCGCAGTACGTCGACCAATCCGACGTCCTCACGCAATCGTCCGCGCACCGTGGTCACCATCTGGTGCACCGTCGCATATGACTCGATCGCCATCAGACGTGGTACCTCCACCGTGCCTGGTTGGCACACGCGCGACAGGTCGTTGCGCACCAGATCAGCGATCATGAGATTCTCGGCGCGGTTTTTCGCGTCATGTTGTAAATCGACAATTCCCCGGGCATCCTCCACCGGATCATCACAGCGAGCCATTGTCCCCTTGATCGGCTTGGATTCAGCGATGCCGTCGCGTACTCGCAGGAACCGTTCCGGGGATGAAGAGCACACCTCCACACGCGGGTCGGTAAACCGAAGATACGCCCCATAGGGGGCTGGGTTTCGACGCCGCAGTGCGCGGTACAACCGCCAGCCGTCCACGTCGCACCGGGAGGTCCACGTGTCGGTCAGACAGGCCTCGTACGAGTCACCGCGCGTTAGCGCCTGCTGGATTGCGGCAACACGGTCCTGGTAGCCCCCTCGGCTGAGCCGCCACGACCCTTCCACAGGCACGGTTAGCGGTGCGGGCTCTTCGCTGCTACCTGGTCGCTTCACCAGCGTCGCAGCCAGTGCGTCCAATAGATCAGCGGCCTCATTGCAGCCGGGCGTGTCACGGTCGTCCAAGGCTAGGAGGTGAGCGTGATGCCGGTAGTGGTCGTACGCAATCCAGCTGGCCGGACGCATCCACATGGCATCGGGCAGTTCGCTGCAGTGCGCATTCGGGCCCAAGGTCAGCGCCTTGCACTCATAGCCCAGGAAACCGACATAGCCACCTGTGAATGGGATGTCATCTAGTTCCGGGTCCCTCCGTGATACTCCATCTGCAAGACGGCGTTCCAAGAAGTCCAGCACATCACCAGACTGGGTTCGCCCGTTGACCGTCAACGTGTTTGTGATGACGTCGTAACTGACCAGTTCGGATGCCGCCCCCGACGCCGTGCCCATGACACTCCAACGGCCGGTGTCGCCACGCGTGGTGGCCGAGTCCAACCAGAAGGCGTCACCGTCGCCAGCGAGGCGGCTGAAGGTGGCTTCTTCGTCGAGGTCGATGTCCACCGTTTGGTGGTGGATTGTCCACCGTGCCGTAGTCCGGGCACACTTTCGTGACTGGATGTTGCGCGGTTCGCGTTTGTCGCGTACCTCGCTGTGTCGTGGCTGGCTGCCGATCGCCAGGAAGTTCGTCATTAACTGACATCCGACCTGCGTCATGACTGACTCTGGGTGGAATTGCACGCCCCAGTGTGGCCGGTCGGCAACCTCGAACGCCATGATGGCGCCATCCTCGGCGCGAGCATGTTCGACGATCTGGTCACCCAACGTGGTCAAGCACAGTGAGTGATACCGAGTTGCCTCGAAATCTTGCGGTAATCCGGCGAAGATTCCGCGCCTGGAGTGATGAATTCGGCTGACGATGCCGTGATGGGGCCGAATGGTCTGCAACTGGGCACCGTGACGTAACCCGAGGCCTTGGTGGCCCAGGCACACCCCGAGCAGGGGGAGCTTGTTGGAGGCATCGATCACCTGTCCGGCGGTCTTGAAGTCCTTGTCGTTGTGCGGGGAGCCAGGTCCTGGACCGATAACCACGTGGTCGAATTCGCCATCAGCCAGTCGGCGGAGGATCCCTGCACGCTCGACCTCCTCGGGGCGGACCACCACTGGCTCGATCCCGCTGACTTCGGCCAATAGGTGTGCCAGGTTGAAGGTGAAGGAATCGTGGTTGTCAACCAGCAGGATCACGGGCCCTCCTCGGTGACATCCGCTGCAGTGCAAGAGCAATAGCACAAGGATAGGGGGCGCTTCCCGAAACGGGCTGTCCTGGCATCGTGCCGTGGTAGGGGGGCGGACACGCTCATCATTTATGATGATTGTATCGTCAATAAACGATAGGCTTATGCCATGGGCGATGAAGGCAAGAAACCCGAGGATACCCGTCGTCGACCGATGGTCGTCAGCAAAGGCTGGGTGCAAGGGATCGCCCTTGTGATGATCCTGGGATTCACGGTGATGGGCATCCTCGCGTATCACACCTATAACGACTCCATACCCATACCCGACAAGGTTGTCTCCACCACCGGAGAGGTGCTGTTTACTCATGACGACATCGTTGCCGGGCAGGAAGCCTTCAATAACCGAGGCCTCATGGAGTATGGGTCCATCGTCGGCCACGGTGGGTACCTTGGCCCCGACTTCACCGCCGACTATCTGCGTCGTGCCGCGACGTTGACCCTGGATGTTCGAATCAAAGCTAGAGAGAATCAACCGCACCAGGCCAACATCAAGGACTGGCGTACCAACCGCTACGACTCCCGCACCGGCGTGCTCGTCCTATCACGTCAGCAGACCGCCGCATACCACCATCTCGTTTCCTACTACACGACGTATTTCGGGAGGAATTCGCACAACCTCGGTCTGCTAGCCGACGACATCAAGGGCCCGGCACAAGCTAGGCACTTGACCGACTTCTTCGCGTGGACCGCATGGGGAGCGGCCGCAGATCGGCCCGGCCACAGCTATTCGTACACAAACAACTGGCCGGCAGACCCGACTGTGGCGAACCGTCCAACGGCCGACATGGTTGTCTGGTCCGTGCTTTCCCTTATCGTCCTCATCGGCGGTACCGGAGTCATGTTCGCAATATATGGGCGCTGGAGCAAGAACATCGGTTGGCACGAGTCGGAGACTCCGTCACTGAGTTTCATCCCTCCCAGCCAGGTTGGGCTTACCAAGTCGCAACGCGCCACCTCATGGTTTTTCTTCGTCATTGCTGTTTTGTTCCTTTTCCAGACCCTTGTTGGTGCGGCGGCAGAGCATTACCGGGCGGATATTTCGAGTTTCTTTGGGTTCGATTTGGCGGCCTGGTTGCCCTATAACCTTGCCCGAACCTGGCATGTTCAGTTGGCGTTGTTCTGGACGGCGGCAGCCTTCCTTGCCGGCGGCATCTTCCTGGCTCCCTTCGTCTCGGGTAAGGAGCCTAGGAGGCAACACGTGCTGACTTACGTGCTGCTCGGGGCAGTAGCTTTCGTCGTATTCGGTTCCCTTACCAGTGAGGCGTTGTCGGTCTACGGAGTTTCGTGGGCTAAAGGTCCGGTGTTCGGCCAGCAGTGGGAGTACATCGACCTGTCGAAGATGTTCCAGCTCCTGCTCACCCTTGGCATGTTCCTGTGGGTGTTCATTATCTGGCGTGCTATGCATACCCGGATGAGGGCCGAATCGTTCGGCAATATGCCGTGGGTGTTTTTCTTCTCGGCCCTATCGATCCCGATGTTCTACGCCGTGGGTCTCCTCGCCGGGACGCACACTCAGCTCTCGGTGGCTGAGTTCTGGCGTTTCTGGGTGGTCCATCTCTGGGTCGAGGATTTCCTCGAGCTTTTCACCACCGTCATGGTGGCGTACATCTTCGTCATGCTCGGTGTCGTCCGCGAGAAGGTGGCGTTGGGTGTCATCTACATGGACGTCATCCTCTACTCGGCCGGTGGGGTGCTCGGCACCATGCACCACCTGTACTTCTCGGGCACCCCGAGCGCGCACATGGCCATCGGCGCTTTCTTTTCGGCTGCGGAGGTCATCCCATTGACGTTCCTCACGGTCGAGGCGTGGGGATTCATGCAGCTTGGAGCCCGGCGTGAGTCGCGATCGTCGACGCCGTTCCCGCATCGCTGGACGGTGATGTTCCTCGTTGCAGTCGGGTTCTGGAACTTCGTCGGTGCTGGTGTCTTCGGATTCCTCATCAACCTGCCGATCGTGTCCTACTACGAGATCGGCACCGCCCTCACCGCCAACCATGCCCACGGGGCGATGATGGGCGTCTACGGGATGATGGCCATGGCCTTGGCGATGTTCGCGCTGAGGTACCTCATCCCTGCGTGGAACGACAGGCTGGCGAAAATCTCGTTCTGGTGCACGAACATCGGGCTCGCCTGGATGGTCGTCGTCACCCTGCTGCCGCTTGGCATCCTGCAGCTATACCACTCGGTGGACGCAGGCTATTTCGAGGCCCGACAGCTCAACTACATCACCGAGCACCGCAACGTCGTCCTCGAGTGGCTCCGCATGCCGGGGGACCTCGTCTTCATCATCGGCGGGGTGCTGCCGTTCTTGTGGATGACATTCCAGGGACTGATGCACCACCGGGAAGGGAGGACCGTCGATGAACTGCCGGTGGAGCGGCTCTTCATCGAGGAGGCCCCGGGCGAGCAAGGACACGCCGAGCTGCCGGAGGCGACGAGGTGAGCCCGTCCCTCCAGGTGGTGCTCACCTGTTGCTACTCCCTCTTTCTGCTTACCGTGGCCTGGTTGCTTGATGTCTTGGGTCGCCACAGCGCCCGGATGAGTCGGGAGTGGAAGACGACGAACTTCGTCTACCACGACGATCGGGACGGATGGAAGTGCCATGAGGACCACTGGCTGTGGCCCGCGAGCTTCGATCCGCAGAAGCGGGTCGTCAGGTACCGCGGTCAGCACGAGATTTGTGGTCGATGCCCCGTCAAGGACACTTGCTCGCCGACGATGACGGTGCGTGAGGTAACCATGCCCGTCGACCCGTGGCCGTACTCCGAGGCCGGACTGTTCCATCGTGGTATGACGGTGTGCGTCATGGTCGCTGCTCTGGCCTTGCCAGGTGGCATGCTCTTCGTGGCACGGACGGTGGCGGAGGTGGTCACTCTTATAGCGACTATCGCTATCGTCTGCCTGGCTCTCGTTCCTACCGCTGCATCCATACGCCGGCGCCCAGTGGACATCCCAGAGGGGTTGCCGCTGGAGACGTCAGTGCCGGATACCGGGACGGCGCACGACGACGGTCGTGTCCGCGTGCTCGGCGTTCATGGGCAGGCGACGACAGACCGAGCCGGTGACGAGGCCGACCGTCTTATTGCCAGGTACGGGTCCCGTTGGAGGTCCGGACGGACGCGGTACCGCTCGGTCGAGCAGGCGGCTGCGGTCGAGGCCGAGGTGCGGGGCACGTATGACCGGGGCAGGTACTACCGAGGTGCGGACGACGTCGATGCCGACAGGAGCAGAACATGAGTGATCTCGAATGGACCTTCACCACGATCGCGCTCGTCATCCTCGTCATCGGGTTCCTGATATCGAGCTTCAAGATCATCCCCGAATATGAGCGCGGCGTCGTTTTCCGGCTCGGCAAACTGCGCGGGCTGCACGGTTCCGGGCTCGTGTTTATCTTCCCCGGCCTCGACAAGCTGCACAGAGTCGACCAACGCACCGTAACCCTGACGATCCCGCCGCAGGAGATCATCACCCGTGACAACGTGCCGGCTCGTGTCAACGCCGTCGTCCTATTCAACGTGACGGACCCCATGGATGCTGTCATGAATGTGGAGAATTACGCGATCGCGACGAGCCAGATCGCTCAGACGACGTTGCGAAGTGTCCTAGGCCGGGCGGATCTCGACACCCTCCTCGCCCACCGGGAGGAACTCAACACGGACCTCCGTGAGATCATCGAGGTGCAGACGCACCCGTGGGGTGTCGATGTGTCCGTCGTGGAGATTAAGGACGTGGAGATTCCGGAGGCGATGCAGCGGGCCATGGCCCGTGAGGCGGAGGCGGAGCGGGAGCGGCGGGCGAAAGTCATCAACGCACGCGGCGAGATGCAGGCGTCCGGCGAGTTGCGGCAGGCGGCCGACGAACTCTCGAAGAGCCCGGCCTCCCTGCAGTTGCGGTATTTGCAGACGCTTCTTGAGCTGGGAGCCGATCAGAACTCGACGGTCGTGTTCCCATTGCCCATGGATATCCTCGCCCCCTTCCTTCGCAAAGATCACGGGAATTGACCGATGGGGGTCTGGACTTCGGGACGGTCGGGTCCTACCCGCGTCCGCGTGGTTCCTGTTTGCTTGAGGTATGGAGCAGTCGGGTATGTAACCGCCTCATAATCCGACGATGAGGCGCGGAGACGGCCCTACACTTTGATCATGGATCTTTCTCATACTTTCAAGGACCTGTCTGCCAAGGTTGATTCTGGTTTCGACGATGCCGTTGAGCAACTCACCCGCCACGTGGCAGTCCGGTCGGTTAGTTCCCAGCGGCCCGACGGCGTGAGGTCCGGAGCCGAGTTCGTTGCCGCCGCTGCCAAGGAGGCCGGTGCCGCCGACGTCACCGTCGTCACGGAGAACGACGGCCTTCCCGCTGTCATCGCCCACTGGCCGGCGCCTGAGGGTATGCCCACTGTCCTGCTGTACTCCCACGGTGACGTCCAACCCACCGGCAACCTTGATGAGTGGCATACTGAACCCTTCGTCGCCACCGCCAAAGGTGAGCGTCTCTATGGTCGTGGCACCGCCGACGACAAAGGTGGCGTCGCCGCCCATCTGGCCGCCATTCGTGCCTTCGACGGCAAGCCCCCAGTCGGCGTCACCCTCTTCGTCGAGGGCGAGGAGGAGATCGGCTCGGCTTCTATGGAGGTCATCATCGCCGAGCACAAGGACGAGCTGGCCGCCGACGTCATCGTTGTCGCCGATTCGGTCAACTGGGAGCAGGGCGTCCCTTCCGTGACGACCACCCTGCGCGGCGTCGTCGACTGCATCGTCGAGGTCTCCACCCTCGACCACGCCTTGCATTCCGGCCAGTTTGGCGGCATCGTGCCCGATGCCTTGACCACCCTGTGTCGACTTATCGCCACCCTTCACGACGGGACCGGTGAGGTCACCGTCGACGGGTTGCAGGGATTCGCGGGCCCTGAACTGGATTACCCGGAGGATCGTTTGCGTGCGGAGACCGGCATCCTCGACGGTGTTCAGTGGGTCGGGCGCGGACGTGCAGTCGAGAAGATGTGGACCAAGCCGTCGGTGACTGTCATTGCTATTGACGCCACTCCGGTCAAGGACGCCATCAATATCCTTCCTGCCAGCGCTCGGGCCAAGCTCAGCCTGCGTGTCGCTCCCGGCCAAGACGCCGGCGAGGCTATGGAGGCCCTCGTCAAGCATCTGGAGTCCCACGTCGAGTTCGGTGCTCATATCAAGGTGACCCGTGGTCAGTTGGGACAGCCGGGCGTCGTCCCCTTCACCGGTGACAAGGCCGAGGTCGCCAAGGAGGCCTTCAGGCTGGCATGGGGGCAGGAGCCGGTCGAGATGGGCACTGGTGGCGCTATCCCGCTGGTGACTGACTTGCAGCACGCCTTCCCGGAGGCCACCGTCCTGGTGACTGCTGTTACTGACCCGGAGTCGCGTATGCACGGCATCGACGAGTCCCTGCACCTGGGTGATTTCCGTCGGGCGATCCTCACCGAGGCCCTCATGCTTGCTGGCCTCGCCGAATGAGGAGCGAAGTTCCACTGCACGGTGTTCCCGCGTAGGATAACCCTGCCGTCGGCTGTGCCGGCAGGCAGGGCCTGGGACGTTCAGCGGGGAGTTGCCCCGTTTGTGTGACGATCACCGGGATTCGCGTCAGAAGGGTGGGCAGGCGCGGGCAGCACGTTGTCCCTGTCATTGAGAGGTCCGCCTCATGCCCTCCAGTTCCGTGAGCTACCGCACCCTGTTCTCGCTGCCTGGCGGGACGTTCGTCGCCGTCTCCGCTCTGGCTCGTTTGCCCCTAGCTATGAGCCAGTTGGGCACCCTGCTGCTGGTGTCCAGTCCGCAAGTATCGGGGCGGCTGGGCCCCGGTGGTCTGGCTGCCGGCGTGGTCGCCTTGGCTATCGCTATTGGTTCCCCGTTTTTTGGTGCTCTGACGGACCGTCACGGTCAGCGTGTCGTGCTGCTTGCGCAGTCTCTGGTCGGTGGCACAGCCCTGATCGCTGAGGGACTGGCTGCAGTCATGGGTGCCGCATGGCCGGTAGTGGCCGTGATGGGTGGTTTAGCGGGGTTTTTCCTTCCGCAGATTGGCACGATGGCGAGAGTTCGTTGGCGCGCCATGGGTGCGGCAAATCCCACCATGGAGGCGGGGATCCTCGAAACGTCTTTTGCTTGGGAAGGTGCCATTGACGAAGCCTCCTTCGCTCTCGGCCCGGCCGCGGTCGGCGCTCTCGCTGTGCTGGCCGGTCCCGTTCCGGGGCTTATCGTCGCCGGCGCCATGCTGGTGGTGTTGGGGAGTTGGTTTGCCCTGGACCCGACGTCGAAACTCGTTGAGGTTCATCCGGGCAGAACGATTCGTGCCGGGGCCCCGGCACGGTCAGATCGTGGTGGCCCCGGCCCGCTATTCACCTCAGGTGTCGCGGCCACCTGCGTTGGCATGATCTTTATGGGCATGGTGTTTGGGTCTGTGCAGACCGGCACGACCAGCCTCGCCACCGACGCCGGACGTCCAGGCCTGGCAGGGCTGTTCCACGCCTTGCTTTCAGTGGGTAGCGCTGCTGCTGGGCTGGCTCTGCCACGGTTGGCTCATCGTCTGGACCTGCCGGCCAGGTGGCGTCTTTTCGCTGCCGGATTGGCCCTTTTTGCAGCCCCCTTGCTGCTGGTCGATCGCCTTGGGCCGTTGGTGCCGATCCTCATCATCCTTGGTATGGCGGCGGCCCCGTACATGATCACCCTGTTCAGTGTGGCGGAGAGGTCGGCCTCGGCTGGACGGATTGGCACCGTTATGACTCTGCTAGCGGCTATGAACAGCCTTGGGTATGCCTTCGGGACGACCCTGGCCGGGCGGCTGGCTGACTGGGGTGGTGCAACTCCGGCCTATGCGGTGACGTGGGGCGTCGGTGTGGCGGCGACCTTGTTGGCCCTACCGGCGGCATCGAGGGTAGCCCCGACACACTGAACTCGCTTGTCGCCGTCGAGAACGGGTGTGGTGACGCCGACGCTCCGACGCACAATTCACGGTGAGTTGCCTCGGTGTGCGATAGCGTGTTGATGTGGCGCGCGCAGACGGAAGGCTTACCGCAGACCTCAACCCCCAGGACCACGGGCCCCAAGACGCCTGTGGCGTCATCGGGATCTATGCCCCCGGTGAGGAGGTTTCTAAACTCACCTACTTCGGCATGTATGCCCTGCAACACCGTGGCCAGGAATCAGCTGGCATGGCGGTGTCAGACGGTCGCCACATGATGGTCTTTAAAGACATGGGGTTGGTGTCCCAGGTCTTTGACGAGGCCACCCTCAATTCCCTCCAGGGACATATGGCCGTCGGGCACACCCGGTATTCGACGACTGGTGCGAGTATCTGGGACAACGCCCAGCCGACGTTCAGGTCGCGTCAAGGTGGTGACGGGCTAGCTCTGGCCCATAACGGCAACCTCACCAACACCGGCGCCCTCGAAGCCCTCATCGCTGAGCGTGCCCCGGATACCGAGGTTCCCCACAAAGACCGGATGGACTCCAGCAACGACACCTCGCTGGTAACAGCCCTCATGACGACCTATGACGGCACTCTTGAGGAAGTCGCCGCCCAGGTCCTGCCCCACCTTCAGGGTGCCTTCAGTCTCGTTTTCATGGACGACCACACTTTGTGCGCTGCTCGTGATCCGCAGGGCATCCGACCGTTGGTGCTGGGGCGCCTATCTAGTGGTTGGGTGGTCGCCTCCGAAACTGCGGCTATCGACATCGTCGGTGGTACTTTCGTTCGCGAGATCGAGCCCGGCGAGATGGTCGCCATTGACGCGGCTGGGTTGCGCACCAGCCGTTTCGCTGCGGCCCGGCCCAAGGGGTGCGTCTTCGAATACGTTTACCTGGCTCGCCCTGACACCGTTATTGCTGGACGACGTATCCACAACGTTCGCGTCAAAGTCGGCAAGATCCTGGCCCAGGAACACCCTGCCGACGCCGACCTCGTCATCCCGGTGCCAGAGTCTGGCACCCCGGCTGCTATCGGCTATGCCGACGAGTCCGGCATCCCCTACGGCATGGGCCTTGTCAAGAACTCCTACGTGGGCCGGACTTTCATCCAGCCCTCTCAAACCCTGCGCAACTTGGGTATTCGGCTCAAGCTCAACCCGTTGCGTGACGTCATTGAGGGACGACGCATCGTCGTCGTCGATGACTCCATCGTGCGCGGCAATACCCAGCGTCAGCTGGTCCGAATGTTGCGTGAGGCTGGTGCGGCCGAGGTGCACGTGCGCATCTCTTCTCCGCCGGTGCAGTGGCCGTGCTTCTACGGCATTGACTTCGCTACTCGCGCTCAGCTCATCGCCCCGGGTCTTGACGTCGAGGACATCTGCCGATCTATCGGCGCTGACTCGCTTGGCTACGTCAGCCTTGACGGCCTCGTCCGTGCCACCCACGTTGACGCCGATAACCTCTGCCGGGCTTGTTTTGACGGCGTTTATCCCGTACCGGTGCCTGTCTCGGCGCGAGCCGTGCTAGCCGACGCCACCCACACCAACCCGAACCAGGAGCAGCAGTGAGCAACGAGTCCGCCTACGCCCGTGCCGGAGTCGACATTGAGGCTGGTGAGCGCGCCGTTGACCTGATGAAGGCCCACGTGGCCGCCACCCGTCGTCCAGAGGTCCTTGGCGGCTTGGGCGGCTTCGCTGGCTTTTTCGACGCTTCCGTCCTGGGCCAGTACCGTCACCCGGTGCTGGCTACCTCGACTGATGGGGTTGGCACCAAGGTGGCCATTGCCCAGGCCATGGACATTCACGACACCATTGGTTTTGACCTCGTCGGCATGCTCGTCGACGATCTCGTCGTGGTGGGTGCTGAGCCGTGGTTCGTCACCGACTACATTGCATGCGGCCACGTCGACCCCGACCGGATTGCCGCTGTTGTCAAGGGCATCGCCGCAGCGTGTACTCAAGCCGGCTGTTCCCTGTTGGGCGGCGAGACAGCTGAGCATCCGGGTCTGCTAACCGACGACGAGTACGACGTCGCAGGCGCTACTACGGGCGCCGTCGAGTATGACGACATTCTTGGCCCGCAGCGCGTGCAGGAGGGCGACGCTTTGTTGGCGGTGGCTTCCTCGGGGCTGCACTCGAACGGTTACTCACTGGTCCGTAAGGTGCTGCTGGCTGACGCTGGTTGGGCTTTGAACCGTCATGTCGATGAGTTGGGTCGCACCCTTGGCGAAGAGCTGTTGGAGCCGACGACGGTTTATGCAGCTGATCTGCTGGCCCTTATCCGCCAGATCGAGGTGCACGCTATGAGTCACGTCACCGGCGGGGGATTAGCTAACAACCTGGCCCGTGTCCTGCCTGATGATCTCGTTGCTACGGTCGACCGGTCCACGTGGACACCAGCGCCGATCTTCAACCTCGTCCAGCAGGTGGGCAACGTCTCACAGCCTGACATCGAAGCGACCCTCAATATGGGAGTCGGGATGGTCGTCGTCATGCCAGACGCGAACATCTCTGCAGCTATCGATCTGCTTGCCGAGCGTGGTCTTTCCGCTTGGCAGTGCGGTCATGTTTCCCATCGTGACGCGACGAATGAGCTGGGGGCGGTGCTGGTTTCGAGCCATCCTTGCTGCTAGGCCGTTCGCCTGGAAACACAATTTGCGGTGGCCCACTTTGGTACGTGGGTCATCGCTCGGGTAGCCTGTGCACCACGATAGTTGATGATTTTGGGCGGCAATGCCGCTATTGATGAAGCGAGGGGGTCGACCCACATGGGGCGCGGCCGTGCAAAGGCGAAACAGACCAAGGTTGCCCGCGATTTGAAGTATCGCTCGGTGAACATGGATCTCGAGTCACTGGAGCGAGAGCTGAGAGGCGAGAGCCGTCAGCAGGAGGATCCTCATGACGAGGACGGCTTGTCGGATGAGTACGCAGATTTGGCTGAGAAGTACGCCCACTACGGCGAGGAGGACTGAGCCGGTAATGCGGCCATGAGGTGGCTGAACGACCCCTTACTCGACGGGTTTGAATACGCTCGGATCGGGCTCCCGCATGCAGCTAAGGCTGTGGGGGATCCCGACGGGCTTCTAACTGCGAGTGTGGTGCGTCGTGGTGAGCCGCGTCATGGCCGTGCCATGCTCTACGTCCACGGCTGGTCGGACTGCTTTTACCAAGCTCATCTAGCTGAGGTGGTGGAGAGCTGGGGGTATGACTTCCTCGGGCTCGATCTGCGTCGGTACGGGCGAAATCTTGTTCCCGGTCAGATGGCTGGCTGGGTTCGTGACTTGGCCGAATACGATGAGGAAATTGACGCTGCGGTGTCATTGCTGCGGGCCGATCACGACTCGGTGACGATCATGGGTCACTCCACAGGGGGGCTTATTGTCCCGTTGTGGGTGTCGCGTCATCCGGGATGGGTTGACGGGGTTATTCTCAACTCACCGTGGATCGACCTTCAGGGGTCGTTCCTTACCCGAGCTCTAGCTGGGCCGGTGGCACGATCAGTCCGCGTCGCAGAACCGACGACTGTGCTGCCTATCCCGTCCCGGGACAATTTTGGTCACTCAATCCGTCGTGAGTTTGGCGGGGAATGGGACGTCCCGGAGGTCAAGGATCCGTCATGGGCTCCTTTCGTCACTCGCGCCGGGTGGTTGGCAGCTATCCTCGATGGTCATCAGAAGGTGGCTCAGGGGCTGCACATTGACGTCCCGCTGTTGGTGCTCATTTCTGCTCGCAGCGACCTTTCGGCGACGTGGAAGCCGTCGATGAAGACCGCTGATACCGTTCTCGACGTCGATCGGTTGGCGCGCGCAGCAGTTAACCTTGGTCGCCATCTCACCTTGGTCCGTGTCCGGGGTGGACTCCATGATGTGGTGCTCTCTGCTCCGTCGGTGCGGGCTGGTGTTTTCGCTGAAATGGAGCGCTGGGTTGACGCCTATTTAGCGTAATAACTCACATCTGACACGTTTTTGGACGTCGTTAACATTTTTATGACACACTTCCTGTGCTGGGCACCGTCGCCCAGCAGGTACAGATCGACTCTGCGGCATCGGCGCCGGGAGACGGCGATCTGACCGAACCACACGGAGGTTTGGAATGTACGCGAAGAAGATCGCAGCCTTGGCGACGGCATCGATGCTCGTCCTGGCTGGCTGCAGTTCCACGACGACCGACGAGGATGCGAGTCAAGGGTCGACGACGTCCTCGTCGACTCCCAAGGCAGGCGGCGCCGGCGGCGAGGTTGGTGTGTTTACCTGGTGGGCCGACGGCTCCGAGGCGAGGGGCTTGCAGGCTCTCGAGAAGATGTTCGCCAAAAAGTACCCGCACGATAGGTTTAAAAACCTTGCCGTTGCTGGTGGATCTGGGTCTAACGCTAAGGCCAAGCTGGCTTCCGATCTTAAGAACGGCAACCCTCCGAGTTCCTTCCAAGGTCACGCTGGCGCTGAACTGACCGACTATATCGACAATGAGCAGATCGAGCCCGTTGATGGAATTATCAAGGAACTCGGTGGCGAGTCGGTTTTCCCAAAGACCCTAGCTGACCGTCTCACTGTCGATGGCCACATCTATTCGGTGCCGGTCGACATCCACCGCGCCAATGTGGTGTGGGCTAATTCCGCCCTCCTCAAGAAGGCCGGCGTCACCAAGACTCCGACTGACGTCAAGGGCTGGATTGCTGATATGGAGAAGGTTAAGGCGTCTGGCGTCGCCACCCCGTTGTCGATCGGTGGCACCTGGACTCAGACCGAACTTTTCGAGTCGATTCTGGCTGCTGATATGGGCGCCGACGGCTACAACAAGCTTTTCACTCCCGATGGCACATGGGACAGCCCCGAGGCTAAGGCGGCCATCGAGGACTACAAGAAGGCCCTCACCTTCACCAATACCGCTTCCGACGGCGACGACTGGCCGGCTGCCACTGACATGGTGGCTTCCGGCAAAGCTGCCTACAACGTCATGGGTGACTGGGCCGTTGCGGAGTTCGACATGAAGGGCAAGAAGTACAACGCCGACTACACCGCTTTCGTGGTGCCCGGCAAGGAGGTCGTCTACGATTTCCTGGCTGACTCCTTCACCCTGCCCACCGGCACCAAGAACCCCGAGGCAACCAAGGATTGGTTGCGCTTCGTCGGTTCGGCCGACGCCCAGTCGACGTTCAACAAGATCAAGGGATCTATCCCGGCTCGTACCGACGTCAAGCCTGACGGTTTCAGCACGTACCAGCAGACCGCGATGAAGGACTTCAAAGAGGTGCCGATCGTTTCGTCGATCGCTCACGGTGCGGCTGTCTCGCTGGCATGGAGCTCCGAGATCAACACTGCGATGAGCAAGTTCTACCAGGACAAGAACGCCGACAACCTGGCTTCCGCGCTGGTGACTGCACACGACAAATACGGCAAGTGAGCCATGGATGGGGTCCGCAGGTCGGACCCCATACCGGAACTGTTCTTGATCTAACGTTGCGCGTTTGCGCTCACATGAGGGGTGCTATATAGCGCTCTTCATCCCCCAAAAAATCAGGAGATTTCATCATGAAAAGAGTGAGGCGCTGGCTTCCGAGCTTTCTCCTCGTGCTGCCGTCGATCATTCTCGTTGGCGTCTTTGTCTATGGGTTTATCGGTAAGACGGTCTTCGCATCGTTGGCGCGGGTAAAGACGAAATCGGGGCGAGTTAAGGCTCCCGGTGGCTGGGCTAACTACTCACAGTTATTAGCCGATGGCCGGTATCAGCACGCCATGTGGAACTTGCTGGTGCTGACCGTGGTGTTCGTCGCTGGAACCATGGTCTTTGGCCTGTTGTGGGCTCTCCTACTGGAGAAAGGTGTTAGCGGCGAGGGATTCTTCCGGTCGATATTACTATTCCCGATGGCAGTCTCTTTCGTGGCTGCTGGTGTCATCTGGCGGTGGCTCCTGTCTCCTGCTAAGGATGGTCAGGCCGCCGGTCTCAACCAGCTTTTTGTTCATATGGGAATGTCCGGGCTGCAGTCATCCTGGTATTCGTCGGGTAAATTCAATATGGCGGCTATGGCCATCCCAGCTATCTGGCAATTGTCCGGCTATATCATGGCTCTCTTCCTGGCCGGTTTCCGCGGTATTTCCGAAGACCAGCGTGAGGCAGCTCGGGTCGACGGTGCGTCCGAGTTCAAGCTCTACTGGAACGTTCTCTTCCCGCAGCTCTCGCCGATCGCTCTGAGCGCTCTCATCATCGTTGGCCATATGTCGATGAAAATGTTCGACCTTATCTACGCAATTGCCGGGCAGAGTTCCTACACCGCAGAGGTCCCGGCCACGTTGATGTGGACTCAAATGTTCCAGCTCAATAACCCGACGGCGGGTGCCGTCAACGCGACGATCCTGCTGGTCATTGTGGCCGTTGTCGTCGTCCCGTACCTCGTGTACACCAATCGCACCGAGAGACAAGGACGCTGATGACTAGTACAGCGCTTCCGGATGAGGTACGTGGTGACGCTACTGTTCCCGGTGGGACCCTGGCTGACGCCCCTCAACGTCGCCGGCGTCGCACGGCGGCCCAGCAGACTATGAGCGCCGTGCGCTATGTGCTGCTGGTGATTTTCGCCGTGCTGGTGCTGACCCCTGCCTATGCCTTGCTCGTGACGAGCTTCAAGACGCCGTCTGTCTACGACCAAACGACGGCGTGGAAATTCCCTAGGGTGTGGTCAGTTGGAGGCTGGCAGGCCGCCTGGGGCGCCCTGGCGCCAGCTCTAGGACGTTCTCTCGTGATGGCCGTACTGGCCGCCATCATCTCTGCCATTCTGGGATCCCTCAACGGCTATGTCTTCGCGAAGTGGAAGTTCCCTGGATCCCATGTGATCTTTGTGCTGTTCCTGTTCGGGATGTTCATTCCCTACCAGGCCATCATGATTCCGCTGTCAGGCATGATGTTAGACATTCAGCAGGGAGCTCCGTGGTTCGCCGGGATCCCGACCCTAGTGCTGTGCCACGTCGTGTATGGCATCCCCATTTGCACTCTGATCTTCCGCAACTACTATGCGACCGCAGTGCCCTCGGAAATAGTCGAGGCCTCCAGAGTGGACGGCGCTGCCATGATCTCGACGTACACCAAGATCGTCCTACCGGTGTCCATTCCAGGCTTCGTCGTGACGCTCATTTGGCAGTTCACCAGTGCCTGGAACGACTTCCTCTTTGCGCTGTTCCTGACTAACCAGAACAACGGGCCGGTCACCTTCGGCCTCAATGCGTTGGCTTCCGGACAGAACCCGAATTATCCGCAGATCATGGCTGGTGTGCTCATTGCCTGTTTGCCGACCGTTGTGGTGTACATCGCCCTGGGTAAGTACTTCGTCTCTGGCCTCATGAGCGGTTCGGTCAAATGAGGTTAGGAAAGGCGCTGACGCGACCTCGTCATTTGCAAGGTGGCCGGGACCGGGGTCGAACCGGTGACCTTTCACTTTTCAGGCGAACGCTACTACCAACTGAGCTACCCGGCCATCGTGCCCACGCAAAGGCCGCATGAACACGAAAGCGGTGATGAACTCATCACCGCTTCAGCGACCCCGATGGGACTTGAACCCACGACCTCCGCCGTGACAGGGCGGCGCGCTAACCAACTGCGCTACGGGGCCTTGACTCTTGTGAGCCCGACCACTGCCTCAGGCAGCTCGAAAAATATAGCAAGGATGTAACCCTGAAGGGAAATCGACCTCTGGATGCCGGGTTAAAACAGCTGTGACTAGGGTATTTGCATGGCCTAGTGGGGCTATCTTGCAGGGATGCCGGGTTCGCTGTAAGCGAACTAGAAGTTTTGGGCGCCCACCTAGTGTGTCTGCTGCTGTGCTAAGAGAGATGAGCAGGACGGATCAACTGAAGGTCGCCATGGTTGGGCGGGCCGCTGGCGGGTATGACGCGCATCCTTTCGCCTAAGCGTGCCGATGACATGATTTGGATCTGAGGCGTGAAACGGTGGGTTGGCTGACAAACCAACCTGGCCGGACATAACTAGGGTCCTGCATCGATGTCGATGCAGGACCCTTGAGGGTATCCCGGACGGGATTCGAACCCGCGTTGCCGCCTTGAAAGGGCGGTGTCCTAGGCCTCTGGACGACCGGGACTCAACGGATGCATATCAATGCGATGGCAACCGTCGAACTGGGCCATCATAGCCAGGTCATATCACTGGCGAGAAATTGCCCCACCGGATGCTGGCCTTCTGGGCAGACGAGCGCTTACCAGCGTGCCTACCTTGGTGGCACCGCAGACGCCGGCAACCGATAGGGATTGCCGGCGTCACGCTGGTTCAGTTGAGGAGGTTTGAATTGATGCGAACTGGGTACATCGAGGAACGGATGGGGCTCAGACGCACCCCGGCACGAGGATTGGCTGCCTCCACCATGTACCCGTTGCCGACGTAAATGCCGACGTGACCGCCACCCGAGGCGGCGAAAAGATCCCCGGGCTGAATTTGGTCTAGGGAAATGCGATGACCGCGCTCGATTTGTGACCCCGAGTAATGGGGCAGGTTAATTCCCGCCTGCTGGTAGGCCTTCAACACTAGGCCCGAGCAGTCGAAGCCGTCGGGGCCCTCGCCTCCCCAAATGTAGGCTTTGCCCACTTGAGCCGTGGCGTAGTTGACAATGGCGGCCCGAGCGCCACGAGGCGACACCGAGGGATCGGGGGCGGGCCTGGGTGCCGGTGTGGGCGGAGTAGTAGTGGTGAGGTACTTGCTGGAGGCCCACAAGGTGCGTCCCCGATGGGTGATCTGGGTCCATCCGGAGGTAGTCCGCCCGGTGGTTGCCAGGGCGGTGCCACGTGAGACTGAGGTGTACACCGCAGCGCTCATGGAGGCGCCGTTTCGTAGGTTGAGGTTAGCTGTCGTGTAGACGGTCTTGGATGGCTTGGGAGCCGGCGCCGGTTTCGGGGAGGGCTTGGCGGCGGTGGGGCTCAGATAGCGGGAACCAACCCACCGGTGAACGCCGTTGTAGACAACTTCGCTAAAGCCCTGTGCGGAGCGTCCGGTTACGCCGACTTTCTCACCGGGGGAGAGCACACCCACCTTGGCGGCCTGCATAGAGTGCCCAGCGCGAACATAGACGTACGTGGTTGCCTGGGCAATTCCGACTGGAGAGCTGGAGGCGGAGGGGCTGGAGGGAGATGGGCGCCAGGCGACTGACGACAGGTAGTGGTGGTCGATGAAGGCAGTGTGGCCACGGTAGGCGACCGGGACCCAGCCATTGACGGGGACGCCGGTCTGATTGAGCTGCTGGCCCCTCTCGAGTACGCCTACGATCTTTCCGTGTATGCCCGCCTGGGCCCTGATGTTAACGGCGGTGCGAGCGGACACTCGGGCCTTTACTGAACTGTTGGTGGCTTGGGCTGGGGGGGCAAAGAATTGACTGCCGCCGATGGCGAGACCAGCGGTGGCCAGGGTTGCGACCCCGGCCCGGAGCGGGCGCACAACACCCATGGAACTGACTCCTTCCGGCGTGTGGACCCGCCTCCCTATGGGGCACTCCTGGCTCTTCCCCGGATCCGTCCACCGACCCAACCAGGAACACCTCGCGTGACAAGGGCAATTCAAGTTGTCAAAACGGGTTTCGTCTACTTGCTCCGAAGAGTTTTTTCGTCGCCTGCAAGTCGACACGCCGAGAAATGGCTGAGAATCTCAAAGATGTTATTTGGGGTTCGCTGGCGACGCTGAGGGTCTCCTAATCGGCTTTGACTAGGGGTTATACCGGACGCCATGAAGGTGATCGTCCTGGGCGTTGCCATTGCCGCGGCGAGTCTAAAAAGTTCATGCCAACTCTGAAGTACAGGTTGATGTTTAGGAGTAGGTATCGACACGCGTTGCGGCAAAGGACCGAGAATCGGCCGCCGAATACCCGGGTCGCTTCGCATGATGAAGGAAGCATCGCTACACTAGGGGAGCCCCCGTAGCTCAGATGGTTAGAGCAGCGGACTTTTAATCCGCGGGTCCTGGGTTCGAGTCCCAGTGGGGGCACAGCTTGCACTGGCAGGGAAGGTGGACGGCATTCCTGGCGTCCGACAGCAGCGGACCTGTCATCGAGGTGATGAAGTGCACGCTGCGTTCTTCGATGACATTCTCGCGTAACGTACCTATCACCAGTGTGGATTCATCCGCACTGGTGATTCGGTTCCCGACTGCAGTCGGTCAGGTGTCGTCGAGCGTCAGCCGACCTTGATGCCCTGCTTCTTCAGCTTGGCCAAGGTTGACTCCTGGGTGTCAGCCAGTGCCTTGGTAATGGGGTACGACTTTGAGACCTTGACCAAGTTGTTCTCCATGTCTTGCCCAGCTTGAACCTGGGTGGGTCCCCAAACCCAGTCGTATTTGAGGTTCTTCGCCACGTCGATGAAGGGGACGAAAACCTTGTCGTTGCTGTAGAAGGCGTCAGGTTTCTGCAGGGCCTTATTCGCCAGCCCCGTGGTTGAGGCCGGCCACAGGCCACCCTTCGAAATCAAGATCGACACGGCCTGCGGGTCAGTGCTCATCCACGTGGCGAACCTAGCGGCCGCTTCTGCGTTCTTTGAACCCTTGAGCACCACTGTGGCTGACCCTCCCATGTCGGCTCCACCGGGACGGTCCGGCCATTCTGGCAGCGGAGCAACGGCCCACTTGCCTTTCCCCTTGGGCACGTTCTGGGCGATGAGTGCAGTGTCCCAGATGCCGTAGAGTTCCGAAATAAGGGTGTCCTCATTCATCTGTTTGTACACCTGCGGGGTGTAGCCCTCGTGGACGGGAATGCTGCCTTCGTTGATGAGTTTTTGCCAGAAGTCAGCCACCTTCCTCGAGGCGGCGTCCTGAGTCATGATGACCTTTACGGTGGAATCAGTGACGTCGTACCAGCGTCCGCCTGCTTGCCGGACCAAACCAGCCAGGAAGTTCGGGTCGGAGCTGAAGTAGGTCAACGAGGCCTTCGGGTCGGCTTTCTTGACAGCCCGAGCTGCGCTGGCGAACTCGTCCCAGGTCTTGGGCGCCTTGATTTTCAACGAGTCCAATAAGGCTTTGTTGTAGATCATGGCCATTGGCGCAGTATCCACTGGGATTCCGTAGACGGCACCGCCGAGATTGACGGACTTAGCACCAGCTGCGGTGAAATTCTTGTCGACGTCACCAGCCCATTCCTTGATGTCTTGAACCGCATCTTGGATCACAAAGGAGGGCAGCGCCTCGTAACCTACCTGAGCGAGGTCGGGAGCGTTGTTGGCTTTGACCGCCGTGAGCATCTTCGGGTAAATCTTGCGACTGGCTTCGGTGGCGATCCACGTGACCTGAGTGTTCGGGTTTTTCTTATTCCACAGCTCGACGGCCTCCTTGTATCCGGGGGCCCACCCCCAAAAGGTCAACGAAACCTTCGCGTCCGAGGCGCCGCTGCTCGTACTGCTGCTGGATGCACTCTTGGATTCGCCACATGCTGCTAGAGCCATGGTCGTCATAGCGACACCGCCTCCGAGCAACAGTCCACGGCGACTGAAACTGTGCAAGTTTGCCATGTTTTGTTCCTTACTTGATTCCGCCGGTCGTTAGACCGGTCTTCCAGTAGCGCTGCAATAGAAGGAAGAGGGCCACAAGTGGCAGCACTGACAAAAAGGCCCCGAAGATGAGAATGTTGGTAGGTGCCGGGTTGCCCGTCTGAATGGTCGCTTGCCACGTGACGAGTCCGACGGCTAACGGCTGTTTCTCGGGCGTGGTCAACATCATTGTTGGCAATAGGAAATTGGCCCAGGTGCTCACGAACTGGATAAGGAACACCGTGGCCAGTGCGGGGGAGATGATGCGCAGCACGATCTTGAAGAAAATGCCGGCTTCACTCGTGCCGTCCAGACGAGCTGCTTCGAGCACCTCGGTGGGTACGGTTGCCGAGTACACACGGCACAGGTAAATGCCGAAAGGGTTGATGAGACTAGGCAGGATCATCGCCCAGATTGTGTCCACCAGACCGACCTTTGAGAACATGAGATATAACGGGACGGTCAGCAGCATGATCGGCAACAGGGTCGCCGCCAGCACACAGTTAAACACCGCATCTCGCCCACGGAACCGGAACTTGGCCAGCGCGTACCCGGCCATGGCCGAGATCAGTCCGGCACCCACCCCGGCAACTAGCGAGTAGAAGATGGAGTTTCGCAGCCAGCGGAAGTAGATGCCTCCGTCGCGGTGGACGATGTCGGTGAAATTTTCCGCAAGACTGAAGTCATGGAACCAGAATGGATTACCCGAGTACAGCCCACCGTTGCTTTTCGTGGCCGAGACGAGAAACCACCACAGCGGGGCAAGAAAATACAGCGCAGCGATGATCATGACGACCAGCATCGAGGCTCCGGTGAGGCCGAACTGTGGTTTGCCTCCCTTGCCGCGGTTGCGCTTGACCGGTGGCACGACACCTGTGGTGCCGTGGTCCGTCGACTCCATGAGGTTCTGCTCACTCATCGAAGGCACCTCCGCGGCGTGACTGTAACTTCAGGAATCCGAACGAGGCCACCAGGGTGATGACGGCAAGAATGACGCTGCGAGCAGCAGCACCGAAGTAGTCACCCGTGGTTACTAAGTTGTAGACCGCCATAATCGGGCTGAAATCGGGGTCGATGCGGGGCGCGGAGTTTCGCAGGATCGCGGGCTCGTTGTACAACTGGATGGTGCCAATAATGGAAAACACTGCGGTCATGATGACTGCGGGGCGCACCATCGGTACCTTGATCTGCCAGGCGGTGCGCCAAGAGCTGGCACCGTCGACATGGGCAGCCTCGAGGATTTCGTTGGGCGGGGCCTTCAGGGCGGAGTAGATGACCACCATGTTGTAGCCCGCAAAGCCCCATGTGATCATGTTCCCTACCGAGATAGGTACTACCGACGGGGCTAACAGGTTGAGGTTCAGACCCATCTTCTGGAACAACGAGGTGAACGGTGACAGCTGCGGCTGGAGCAGGAAGGTCCACATCAAGGCGCTGATCGCACCGGGCACCGCGTAGGGCAGGAAATAGGCCAGCTGGAATCCCTGCCGGGCTTTCACCCTACGGGCGTCCAGCAATAATGCCAGACACACTGAAAACAGCAGCATGAGCGGTACCTGGACCACGCCGATGAGCAATACTCGCCCGATTGACAGCAGAAAGTGGGAATCCTGAAAGGCTGCTGTGTACTGGGAGATTCCGGCGAACTGCGGCGCGGTGTGCCCGCTGGGGGCGTACAGGAGTTTCTTCTGTCCTGGCTTCAAGAAACTCTGCATGATCGTATAGGCGATCGGCAACACGAAGATGAAGACGAACAGCAGCAAAGCCGGGAACAGGAACAACCACGGCGCCAGCTTGGGTTGGGTGGAGGAGTGGCGGCGATGGCCGGATGTGGTGACGACTTTCATACGGTGGCTCCATCGATATCTTTGAGCAGGCGAAGCAAATTGGCGGTCAGAGACCGGTAAAAATCAGGCTCCAAGGGGTAACGGTGATCCAGATCGGCGGTGGATCCGGGGGCCAAGTGTTCGATGAGGTCGACGATGGTAGGGCGGCCGACCGCATCTTCGACACGCCGCAACAGTCGGACGTCCTCGTGGAGCTGTGCGAGAACCTTCAATCGCAGCGAAGGCACGAGGGAACCATCGACACGAGGGTAGATGACCGAGCTATCACCGGAGGGAAAAGCCAAGTCAGCCGAGGTGTCGGCGTTGGGATCGACGAGGTAGCGCGAGAACTGATCGAACCAGAAGTTGAGGGCCCAGTGCAGCAGACCGGGGGTGTGGTGCCACCACAGCAGCAGTCCCAGGGCACGTAGCCGGGTGAGCGGCATGCCGAGATGGCGATTCGGTTCCCAGAAAGTCGAGGCGCAGGAAGTGTAGACCCACATGCCGTCAAGTCCAGCGGCCTCGCACTCGAGGAGGTGTCCGTAGATGGTCACCGGAACGTCGACGACGGTGGCGAACCTCGGATCGTCCACGGCGTCGATGACGGTGGCCCCGGGGACGGTGCGACGTACCATGTCGACGGCCTTACGGTAAGAGGTGTACTGATTGGCCCGGGGCTCATCCGAGACATGCCAGTACAGTGCATCAGACCAGCCATGGCGTCGTGACCACTGGTCTAGGGCCGGCAACAGGACGGCCAGGAAATCGCGGTACCCCTCAGTAGACAGATGGGAACCGAAAAGGTGGTTGCCGTTGGCATCGTAGACGTCAGCCGGACGGTCGACTTCGCCCTGACAGAACAGGTGGGAGAACTCGAGGTGGGTGATGCCGTGACGTCGAGCGATGCGACTCCAACGATCCAGACGGTCAAAGTCGAGGCTCCAGCGGTCGCCCTGACGGTGCACGACGACTAGCTGAGTGGCCAGCGGCGGACTGGTGGGATCGACGTCGATGGGAGGGGTCAGTACAGGGGTGAACAGGGTGTCGACGCCCGCGCTGGCAGCCAGCTCGACGGCTTTGTCAATGAGGTCCCAGTGGCGCTCATCGAAGGCCTCCACGTCGGACCACGCCTGAAGCGCATCAACATGGATCCACTCGGAGTGGTGGAAGCTCGCCACGGCCCCGGTCACCGAGACCACTTCGAGGCGTTGCGTGGCGTCGGCGATGAGCCCGTCGTCGTCGACAAAACGAATGTCTAGGGTGTGACTTCCGGGGTCGAGTGGGGTCGTGAGTTCCACCACCAATGACTGCCACTGGTCAGGCAGGAACCGGGCCCCAAAGCGTCCTAGCGGGTCAAGCCGGTCGGGTACTAGGCCGGGGACGTCGATTTCGTAGACGCCACCGGATTCCGGGTAGCGCACCAGCGGGGCAGCAACCTCCATGACGCGCCAGCAGTTGGCGGCGATCTCATGATCGTCGACCAGCACCATGACGGAGGCGGTGACGCGATCGTACACATGCTCGGAGCCTTCCGTGCCACACCGGTAGGCGACTTGGCGCGCACCGCCTGATCGGAGGCGAACCATTGCTCCGATAGCGATTGGGGCACGGAGTCTGGACGTATGCGAGTGGAGAGGTCGGTTACCACCGCTGTACAGCTCTCACGCACGGCCTTCCTCCATCTTCATCGATGCGAGTTCCGTCGGGGCGACGGTGTCCACGATGTTTAGAAAGAGTAATTCGTAACTCAATCTGAGGCAAGTAAGCTGAGCCTGAAAATGGACGAATCTTCGTGGAAAGCTGGTTCCTGATGGGTCAAGGACGCTCCGACGGCGCTGAACAGCTTGGCGGCAGGTCGCTGACCGACTTGCGCGATCACAACCAGGCGGCAGTACTGGATTGTCTGGTAACGGCAACTCAACCCGTGACAATCCGACGTCTCCAGGAGCTCACCGGTCTGACCCGCCCCACCGTCAGTGCCGCCATGAACTCGCTCCTAGAACAGGGTGATGCCCTCGAGCAGGAATCGATGCACGCCGGGGGCAGGGGAGGGCGTCGCTCCCGGATGTTTACGCTGAACGCCACGAAGAGAGTTCAGGCCGGGGCGGCCATCCGATTGCAGGACGTCGAGCTAGGCCTGGCTGACTGGCACGGTGAGATGTTGATCAGCACGTCGCGACCTCTACGTGGCGGCTCCCCCGGTGCTTTGCTCGATGAAGCCCTCGACGACCTGCTACAAGAGCTGGGCCTGGATTCCGTTGACACGATGGTCATTGGTGCTCTTGGTAGCGTCGGACCCGACGGTCGGTTGCGTCACAACGAGTCCCTGCCAGAAATTTCTGACCCTGACCACTTCACTGCTCTTCATGACGGGCGTGTGGGTAATGTCATGATCGAGAACGACGCAGTACTCGCTGCTCTGGCCGAGCAGCATGTGCGTGGCCTGGCAGACACAGAATCGATGGTCTCGCTGCTCATCGATGCCTCGGTGGGAGCGGGAATCATCCTCGACGGACGCGCTATTCGCGGTTCTGCCGGGTATGCCGGTGAAATGAGTTATCTGCCAGGGGCAGGGTGGGCCACTGCGCACTTGGATCTGGTCGACGCTGCTGCCAGGCACGACGTCTCGGCCGAGGCATTGTTCGAACTTGCTGGATCACCGCACGCCCCCGTCTGGGCTGAGCAGGCCGTCGACGCTTTTGCCGACGCCATCGTCCCGGGGGTTGCTGCACTGTTGGCTGCCCTCGATCCTGGACTATTGGTTATTGGCGGCCATGCTCGCCCCGCCCATGTTCGCATCGCTCGCCGGTTGCGGGCCAGTCTTCGCGATGATCTACCTCATCTGCCATGCATTGAGGCGTCCCGAGCGGGTGCTCATGCTGTGGTCCAAGGAGCTGTGGAGCTTGCGTTGGCACAGCCGGAGGCCTCGACTCGACAAGTCTGAGCGCGGGTCTGACGGAGTTCCGAAAGAGATCTTGACAACTCTGGCGTGACGGCGTTGACTGTCACATGCCATTGGAGCCGACGACATGGTCGGCACGTCATGAGGGTCAGCAAGGCTGCTGGTTCTCACCTGATGGTCCCAGCGCCGCACCGTAGGAGAGCCGATGAGGTTTCGTACCGCTGTCACCCTGGCACTGTTTGGAGCACTCATTGGCGGTGCTCCAGGCGCAGTCGCAGCCCCCACCGCTTCTGCCACGACCACCACGACCTATGTCGATTGTTCGGCTCCCACGCCCGGCAGGGGGACCGAAACGAGCCCGTTGAACTCCCTAACCCAGCTCAAAAGTGCTTTTGGCCCAGGCAGGAAAGTGCTGTTGCGTCGTGGTAGTACGTGCGTTGGCACTGTCGTCATCAATGCCTCCGGACGCGCCGGTGCCGACACTCTGCTAGGTGCCTACGGTGCGGGGAAGGCTCCGGTGATCGACGCCAAGGCCTCGGTGCGCAATCGGCGTTCAGCTATCGAGGTCGACAACAAGTCGCATTTCGTCATCCAGGACCTCACCGTTCGCAACGGCTATTTCAATGACATCTCCGTCGAGGCGCATAACGGCGAACACATCACCGGTGTGACGATTCAGAGGGTCACCGCGCAGCAAAACGTCTGGACCGGGGGTGCCAACTCGGTCACGAAGAACATGTGGGTCATGGGCGTCGGCGGGATCTCCGTCATGCCGTGTTCGGCGAAGGCGCAGATTTCTCAGGTCACCATCAACCAGGTGGAGACCAGCCACACTCATTACGCTGGGGTGCAGCTCGGCTATCACCAGCTGTACCCGTGGTCGGATTTTGAAGCAGGGGTCGCCCGCGATGGCTATTCGGTGCCGACCTGCTTCGCTGCTGACGCCAAACCTTACCCGCACGTGACTCCGCGAGACGGCATTAAGAACGCCGTGATCGCCAACTCGTCACTGCATGACAACGACGCCATGGGAATCGGTGTCTTTGGGGCGACCGACGTCGTGGTACGCAAGAACGATCTGTACCGCAACGGCTCGGGACGCAACCCGAATCCGACCCCCGGAAGCAACACCATGAACGGCGCAGGCGCTTGGTGGGACACCACCCGGAACGTCACCGCTGAGTGGAACAACGCCTGGGGAAACCGTGAGGGGTGGACCGGCAACGATGGCACCGGCCTGGACGCCGACCGCAACACCGTCAACTCGGTGATCCAGAACAACTACCTGCACGACAACGCCAACTATGGTGTATCGGTCATCTCGGCGCAGAACAAGGCCAGCGCCACGATCCGCAACAACGTCATCGCCGGCAACGGACGCGCCTTCGGCAGTGCCCCCGAAGTGATGGTGTCGTCCTACGACGACGGCTCCGGCATTCCCGGACAGGTGAGCGGCCTGTGGATCTACGGCAACACCATCTTCCGCGCTAGCAATAAGGGAGATGGCGCGGGCATCCGATTGCAGGCCCCGTTCACGACCGATGCGAAGGTGGGCATCGTGAACAACATCATCCGTGTCAACGGTGCACCGTACAGCTTTGACGCCAACGGGAATCAAGCAGTCGGACGTCCTGGCAACGTCGTTACCCACAATCTCACTCATCCGAATTCCAACTGGCCCGGTGACATCAACGGTTTGCCGGGGTTGGCCGACGAGACCGCCCGGGCCCATGGCTGGCCTACCGGAGGCCTGTACCGACTGGGCCCCACGTCCCCCGCCATTGGCAGGGCGCTTCCGCTGTCAAATGACGTCCTGCCCGGCAATACTGCACCGATGGAAGGACTCGTCGACTTCTGGGGAATGGCGGTGCCGACCGACGGGTCCCCGTTCGCGATCGGGGCTGACATCCACCGGACGATCGTTCCGCCCACCACGGCACCCTCGTCCCTCCCGTCGATTCATGCCGGAACGGTCCCGGGGAATCCAGCCGTCGCAATCACCGCTCCGTCCGGTAAGAAAAATGTTGTCGGGTTGAGAACACTGCCCAAGACTGGTGTCTGAGCATATGAGGTGAGATGGTTCGCCCCGTACGACATCACGGCTAGGTGATTGTAGGTGCGTTCAGGTTCTGCCCGTAATGCACCGAGGTCGGTTGACGATCGATAAGCTAGGGGCTATGAGAGATCCTGCAGACATCGAGTGCTGGCTGACCGACATGGACGGCGTGCTCGTCCACGAGAACCATGAGGTGCCTGGCGCCAGCGATCTCATTAATCGTTGGGTTGACACCTCGAAGCGATTCCTGGTGCTGACCAACAACTCCATCTTCACCCCGCGTGACCTGGCTGCCCGGATGCAGGCTTCTGGTTTGACGGTGCCGGAGGACAATATTTGGACTTCCGCCTTGGCTACCGCCCATTTCCTAGCCGACCAGCAGCCCGGCGCGCGCCTATACGTTATTGGCGAGGCTGGCCTGACGACGGCCCTGCACGAGGCCGGGTTTATCCTCACCGACATCGACCCTGACTACGTCGTCCTCGGAGAGACTCGTACCTACTCCTTTGAGGCCATTACCCGGGCCGTTCGATTCATCGTCGACGGTGCCAGGTTTATCTGCACTAACCCCGACGCGACTGGCCCCAGCAAAGAGGGCCCGCTGCCTGCCACCGGTGCCGTCGCCGCGATGATCGAGGCTGCCTCGAAGCACAAGCCATACATCGTCGGAAAACCGAACCCGATGATGTTCCGCTCGGCTTTGAATCGCATTGAGGCCCACTCTGAGACCACCGCCATGATCGGTGACCGAATGGATACCGACATGGTTGCTGGTATGGAAGCTGGGTTGCTGACTGTCCTGGTGCTCTCGGGTATCACCAAGCGTGAAGAAGTCGAACAGTACCCCTACCGTCCTAACATCATTCTTGATTCGGTAGCCGACCTCAACGAGCTCATCTGAAACATCGACGAAATGCTGCGACGGCGGTGAACGTGACGTTCGCCGCCGTCGTGTCGTATCCGGACGTTCCTGGGGCTTTTACACCTGCCAGGGGATGACGACATCCTCGGGTGCCTGCGGGTGGCCATGTCCTTCGAGAACCCGCCCCCACGTCTCAACCCCGTCAGGAGCTAGATCGCGTGGCAGCCGGGCCGCGATGTCACGCAAGTGGTCCTTGAGGTGTTGCATCTCGTCCATGTCCTCGCGGGAGGCTTCTTCTTTGAGCCAGGCCTGTTCGAGTTGCCAACCGCGCACTCGAGTGCGTACCGCATCCTTGATGAGTTCGTGCTCGTCGGGGCCCGGCGTGATGTGCTTCTCTGCCGAGCACATCCAGCCGTAATCGCGGTTGATACGCAGCAATCCAGGGTCGACCGTCATCGAGTCGTGTACTGAAATCTCGGGACCGATGACGACGGCGCCAGCGTTGAGGGCATAGGCTACCTCGTCTCGCTCGGTCTCGTCAGTCAGGATCGACACCGTTCTCATTACTAGATCAAGCATGTTGCGAGAGCCAAAATCGGACTCTCGTGCGGTCCCCTGCGGCGAACACGTGATGATGTAAGGGTTCGTCACACCAAGGTGCCCGATTGCCATCTCGGCGGGCACATTTTCCCGCAGACCACCGTCGACGTAGTGCTCTCCGTCGAGGTCAACGGGACGGAAGACCCCGGGAATGGAGCAGGAGGCGAGTACCCCGCGAGAGACATCGAAGGTTGAGGAGCCGATGGGGTTGTTGTCACGGTCGACGAGCACTCCTGACTCGGTCATGTATCGCAACTCTCCGGATTCTAGGGCGACTGTGGCAATGCGTACCGACATTCCTGAGGTTGCCAATAATTCGGATTTGAAGAAGCCACGATCGAGCAGTTTCGCCAAGATAGGTCCGGCACGATAGGTTGACGCCGAGGTCTCAGCCCCTCGCACGATCGTCGAAATATCACCGCCGTCGCGACTTAATCGGGACAGGGCTGATAGCAACTGCAAGATGACACCTGGGGTCCAGGAACCACCTGTAATGGGGTCGTCACGAGTGGCGATTTCCAAGGTCCTTGCCTGACCGGTGAGGCGGTCGTCGTCACGGCCGGCAACAGGTTCTGCGGGGTCAGGGACTTTCGTCTGCTCCGGGCCGCGATGAAATGGCAAGCTCAGCCAGGGACGTTGGCTCTTTGTTTTAGCGGCTTCCCGGTTGAGCAACGACATCCATTCCGGGCCTATTTCGAGCAACCGAGAAAACCATGCCCGCGGCGTGAACATGTCGGACTGATCGGTCATCTCGAGCCACATCGCCTCTAGCTGACGCAGTGCCGCCGATTGCTTGGCTGGATCGGTCCATTGAGCCAGGGTACAGGCCACAATTGACCCGGCCGAAGTGGCCACCATCGAGGTGGGGGTAATCCCGACGACGTCATAAAGGTGCCGCAGCGCACCCATCTGGAAGGAGGCTCTGGACCCTCCCCCAGCAAGGACTAGACCCTGCTGGGGGGTTCGGCTCCCCAATCCGAATGCGAGGGTAGGGATACCGAGCCACGAGGGGAGTTCCATAGCTCAATCCTACGAGCTTCGTCGAAGCGCGCTCAGGAAGCCGCCTCGACGGTCTCTTGGATGGCCTTGATGGTGCTGGCCAGGTGCTCTTGCTCCCAGTCATCCAGCGGCACCTCGAGGATGCGTTCGACACCCGTGGCGCCGATAACGCACGGCACGCCCATAGACACGTCGCCGTCGTGACCGTATTGGCCGTGCAAGGTGGTACAAACCGGGTAGACGGCGTGTTCATTGAGGAGGATAGAGCGCGCAATGGTGATGGCCGATTGGCCGATGCCAGCGCTCGTCCAGCCTTTCAAATTGAATACGGCAGTACCGGCATCGTTAATGCGCGTGGTCAGCTCGTCGCGGTCCATCGGGTCTGCATCGAAGAGCTTGGCCAGCCCGTCGAATCCGACGCCGCCGACATTGACTCCAGTGAACATCGGGAACCCGGACGGGCCATGCTCGCCGATCATGTAGCCACGCACATAGTCTGGATCGACGCCGAGATGGTCGGCGACCACGCGACACATGCGGGCCGAATCAAGGATCGTTCCGGTGCCGAGCACCAACCCCTGCGGGTGATCGAACTCGGTGCTAGCGATATGGACCAAGGCATCAAGAGGGTTGGAGCAAATGATGATGGCTGCGTCGTGGTTGCGGCCGGTGATCTGCGTCATGGTGGAGCGGATGATCTTGCCGTTAGTGGCGGCCAATTCACGCCGTGCAGCGCCGGTTGCCGGGCCGTTGGACGCGTCGATAGACGGGCCGGCAGTCATGATGATGACGTCGGCATTAGACAGGTCGTCGTAGTCACCGGCGTACACGGCGACATTGGTGACGTTGGGCAGTGCGGTGGCGTGATGCTGATCGAGGGCCTGACCGGCGGCCAACTTCTCATTGACGTCGATGACGCAAATCTCACCGAAGAGTCCACTCATCATGGCGTCGGACAGCACTGCATCCCCGACTCGGCCGACCCCGATAATCCCGAGCTTATGTGGCTTGATGGGCATAGAAACCTCCTGCAGTCGTCACGAAGTACCTTCGCAGTACATGCTTACATCTCCATCATTCACCAGGCAGGTTTCAACTTCGTGACGCCCCTCCGCCATAGTGGTCGTGCCGTGCGGTGCGCATGGCCGTCCCTTGGTCGTTGGCTATGCCGACATTGCGTTCCGGACAGATGATTGACCGTCCTGTTTGGGGAGTACAGATGGGGCTGGGACAATGCTCGGGTGACGACGATTCCCGACATTCCCGCGGTCACCTCGCGGCACCGGCCGCCGGAGGATCTTAGCCGTTTTGCATGGTTGTCAATCGCGGCAGCCATCGCAACGATCCTGCTGAAGACCCTCGCTTGGCACATTACTGGATCGGTCGGTCTGCTCTCGGACGCTGCCGAGTCCTTGGTGAACCTTGTGGCGGCAATTATCGCCCTGGTCGCGTTGAAGGTATCGATCCGTCCACCGGACATGAATCACCAATTCGGTCACTCGAAGGCCGAGTACTTCTCAGCAGGTGCCGAGGGGATGATGATCTTCATCGCCGCCGCGGTCATCATATACAGCGCTGTTGAGCGGTTCCTCTATCCGCGCCCCATCGCGGACGCCGGTGTCGGCCTTCTCGTGTCGGTACTGGCCTCGGTCATCAACGGGGCAGTGGCGTGGGTTCTGCTTAGGAATGGTCGCAAGCGTCGATCGATGACACTTATCGCCGATGGCAAGCATCTCCTTACCGATGTGTGGACCTCCCTCGGCGTCCTGGTAGGAGTCGGACTGGTCTGGTTGACGGGGTGGCAGCGGCTCGACCCGATCGTCGCCTTCGCGGTAGGGATCAACATCCTTGTCACCGGGGCCAAACTCGTGAGACAGTCTGGTACTGCCCTGCTCGATGTCTCCTTGCCCGAAGAGGATAACGCGGCTATCCGGGACTTCCTTGCCGCCCATTCCAATGACCACCTGACGTTCCATGCGGTGCGCACCCGAGAGGCCGGGTACCGACAATTCCTCGAGTTCCACATGCTCGTTCCGGGTTCCTGGACGGTCAAGCAGGGCCATGACGTTATGGAGGACCTTATCGATGAGATCCTTGAAGAATGGCCTGAGATGAGAGTGAGCGGCCATTTGGAACCCATCGAGGACCCGCGTTCTTACGAAGATATTGACGTCTGACCCGGGTTAAGGTCGAACATGATGATTCAGTCAATGCAGCGTCTGACAGATGTGAACGTATGGAGTTGAGCGAGAGGAGCCCACGATGGCCGAGGTGAACGGCAAAGTCGTGACAGTGCCCGATTGGGACCAATACTTCCTGGGTATAGCGGAGGCTGTCTCGGCACGCGCCAAATGCACCCGTCGTCGAGTGGGGGCCTTGCTCGTCCACGAGCATCGCATCATTGCCACGGGGTACAACGGAGCTGCTCCCGGTCGTCCGGACTGTCTGGAGGGGGCTTGCCCGCGGGGCCGGCTGGATTATGGCGAGGTGCCGGCATTCTCCGACTACGACGTGCCCGGTTCCCCCGGGTTCTGCATAGCCATTCATGCCGAGATGAACGCGTTACTCTTCGCCACTCGGGATACTGCCGGGTCCACGGCGTACGTGACTGATAAGCCGTGTTCTGGCTGTCGCAAGGCGCTGGCGGCAGCTGGTGTTGTGCGGGCAGTGTGGCCCGACGGTGAGCTTGGTGAAGACGATCTGGTCAACTGGCAGCTGTGACAGCCACCGTCCTCGTCAGAAGGCCAGTCTAAGAATGTGAAACGGTGGTGCCTGGGCGAACCGGGCACCACCGTCTAATAGGTTCAATCGTTAGAGAGCTGGGAGACTTTCGGGTCCAAGGCTTTTTCCGCCTCGGCGGCGACGACCTCCAACTCGGCCCCCGTCGATGCCATGACGGCCGCGACTACAGCCCCCTCGACCAGCGGGGCAGTGGAGATCTTGACCTTGCTAGCGATATCGGCATCGAGGAGGTCTAAGGCCATCTCGGCCGAGAGAATTGCCGATCCGATGTCGACGAGAACGAGGATCCCGTCACAATTGCCCACTTTTTCGATTGCTGCGCTCACTGCGGTGGCGTCGGTACCTAACGTGGTGTCATCAAGACCGGCGGCAACTTCGATGGGTGGAATTTCCGGGCCGGGCAGCATCTGGGATGCCAGGTCGGCCGCAGCTCGGCCTAATGGGCAGCTATGGGAGACAATGACGATTCCGACGCCTTGGTCACTCATGATTGGCTCCTGATAGGCAGTGTGCTGCGGACGCCACGAGCAGGGCCATCGAGGTGGCTCCTGGGTCCTGGTGCCCCTTGCTTCGTTCTCCAAGGTATGACGCTCTGCCGCGACGAGCCACCATCTCGATAGTCGCATCGCGGCCTTCGTTAGCGGCTTCGGCTGCCTTAGCGAGCGCCTCGGCGGCAGAGCCATCGTCAGCAGCAACTTGTTTAGCGGCGTCAACGGCGGGGGACAGGGCGTCCACCAGGGTTTTGTCGCCGACCTCAGCCTTGCCACGGGCCACGATGCCAGCCAAGCCAGCGTCGAGGGCATCGGCGAGCAGCTGGGCAGTGGGCTCGCCGTCGGTTTTGATAACCGTCGATAGACGCAAGAAGAAGGTGCCGTAGAGGGGGCCTGAAGCGCCACCGACGGTGCTCACCAGCGTCATCCCCGCCTTCTTGAGGAGCCCAGCGGCAGACGCGAAGGGCTCGGGATCAAGGGCGGCCACTGCGGTCATTCCGCGAGCCATATTCGATCCGTGGTCAGCATCACCGATCTGACGATCCAGGTCAGTGAGCTCATTCGCGTGTTCCGAGATGACCGCCGAGTAGTTCTTGAGCCACTCGGAAACAGTTGCGGCAGAAATTTCAGACATCAGCATCCCCATCGAAGTCCAGGAGTCTCCACCGGGGCATCCCACAGTGTCAGGAGATCGTCGTCAGCGGAGAGTAAGGTCAAGGAACATCCTGCCATCTCTAGGCTCGTAATGTGATTGCCGACCAGGGTGCGGGCAACCTTGACGCCTTTTCCCGCCAAAATTTTGGCGATTTCTCCCCACACGAGGTACTGCTCGATGAGAGGGGTGCCGCCCATGCCGTTAAGCATGGCAATGACCGGGGTTGTAGTGAAGTCACGGTCAGCCAGGATGGGTTCGACGATCTGGGCAGCGACCTCGGCGGCAGTGCCCAACGTGGCGGTTTCGCGACCAGGCTCACCGTGGATGCCGACGCCCATTTCGATCTTGTTCTCGTCGAGGTCGAAAGTGGGCTTGCCGGCCGCCGGGACAGTGCAGGAGGTCAGGGCCACACCAAACGAGCGGCCACCGTCATTAATGCGTTGAGCAAGCTCGAGCAAGGCGTCGAGATCGCGCTTGTCCTCGGCAGCTGCGCCGAGGATTTTCTCGGCCAGCACCGTCAAGCCGACCCCACGACGCCCAGCGGTGTACAGGGAGTCCTGTACGGCAACATCGTCGGCGATCACAACGGACTCGACGCGGGTGCCAGCCTCCATCGAAGCCATCTCGGCAGCCATATCGAAGTTCATGACGTCACCGGTGTAGTTCTTAACGATGTGGAGTACGCCAGCCCCACCATCGACGGCCTTGGTGGCCTCGGTGATCTGGTCGGGGACGGGGGAGGTGAAGACCTCGCCGCAGCATGCGGCGTCGAGCATCCCCCGTCCGACGTAGCCCGAGTGCAGCGGCTCGTGTCCGGAACCGCCACCAGAGACCAGACCAACCTTTCCGTTCACCGGACAACTGGCGCGCAGCACTATGCGATGGTCGAGATCGACTTTCAGGCAGTGTGGGTGGGCGGCCGCTACGCCGCGCAGGGAATCAACGACGACATCCTCGACAGCGTTGATGAGTTTCTTCATGGCACTAGTGAACCATCTTGACCCCGGTTTTCCAGGGGCTCGATCAGATGGATTAACGCACTCACTTGCTGTGGCACAACTGGCTAACTCACTTCGTCTGCTGGACGTAGTCGATGGTTACCTTGCCGCGTACCTGTCGCAGCCACGGGGCCCGCTTGGAGGGATCGAACACGACCCGGATGCGGTCGTTGTGCATGATGACGGCGGTGATGACCACAAAGGTGATGCCTAGGCTGATGGCGCCCCAGGCGACCGTGGCGCGCGGTCCGATGGCATTGCCGATCCACCCGACGACCGGGGAGACGAGCGGGGTGCCGCCCATGACTAGTGTTGCCCACAGGCTCATGACCCGGCCACGCATGTGCGGAGTAACCGAGGTCTGCACCATGGCGTTGGCGGTGATGAGAGTCGAGATGGCTCCCCACCCGACGAACATCTTGAGCACGGCGAAGATGCCGTAATTCGGGGCCAGGGCCGACAAACCCATGCTGACGCTGTAGACCAGCAGGGCCAGCTCGACCCAGCGCAGCCGCGGCCTGCGTCGAGCCGCTCCCAGAGCGGCAACCATCGAGCCGATACCCATGAGCGAACCGAGCAGACCGTACTCGCCAGATCCCTTGCCAAAGGCCTGAGTCGCCATGACCGCATCGGAGATGTTGAAGTTGAAACCGAAGGTTCCCATCATGAACCCGATCGCCAGCAGGATGACGAGGTCGGGGCGACGCTTGACGTACCGGACGCCGTCGCGCACCCGTGCCTTCTCGGCTGAGGGTGGGGACACGTAGAGACGGTCAGCCCTGATGAACAACAGGGTTGTGATGAACCCGATGAAGCAGAGGACGTTGATGGCCATCACCCAGCCGACTCCCACGGCGGCGATGAGCAGGCCACCGACGCCAGGGCCGAGCAGGCGGGCGCCGTTGAAGGAGGCAGAGTTGAGGCTCACGGCGTTGGGCAGGTTCTTCAGTGGGACGAGCTCGGAGACGAAGGCCTGGGTGGCCGGGCTGTAGAACGCGCCGGCGAGGCCATCCATGGCTGCGATGACGAACACCATCCACAGGCGCACCGCCCCGGTGAGGACGAGGGTGGAAAGAATCGCGGCGTCAATCGCCAGAACGATCTGCGCCGTCACCATGATGCGACGCTTGGACATTCGGTCAGCCAAAGCGCCAGCCCACGGCGTGACGAGCAGGATGGGCGCGAAGTTCACCGCCATCACCCAACCGAGCACCGCCGCATTGCCGTGGGTCAGAATGACGAGCACCAGCCACGACTGGGCGGTACGGGCCATCCACTGCCCCATGTTCGTCAGGAGAGTGCCGGAGAAGTAGATCCGATAATTCGGAATGCTCAGGCTGGCGAACATGGTTCTCACGGTGACGACTCCTGCCGAACTCGAGTGGGGTATCGGGCATCTGTGATTATCCATCGTTTCTGTCACTGGTGCAGATACGGGTTGGACATGCAGCGGCGATATGGTCGCCACTGGTGCACGTTCCGAGAAGTCCTTCGGTGTGGTGCCCGCCTGACGCACGATCCGCGTCTCCACCACTGACTCAGGGAGTTGTCCATGGCCACTGCAGCCGAATGGCTAGAGGGGGCTCGTCCCCGTACCCTCCCCACCGCGATTGCTCCGGTGGTGGCGGGTACCGCGATCGCCATTGCCGACGGTGGTGCGCGGTGGGAACTGGCCACCCTATGCCTCGTGGTGGCGTTGGGGCTCGTCGTCGGGGTGAATTTCGCCAATGATTACTCCGACGGTATTCGCGGCTCCGACGGGGAGGACCGGGTTGGTCCGCTGCGGCTGGTCGGGTCAGGAGTCGCTGAACCCTCGCACGTCGAAGCTGCTGCCTTCGCGTGCTTCGGGGTCTCGGCGGTGGCCGGACTCATCATCACCATCATGACTGGACACTGGTGGTTCATCATCGTGGGCCTGGCCTGCATCCTTGCGGCCTGGTTCTACACCGGTGGTTCACACCCCTACGGCTATGCCGGGCTGGGGGAGACCTTCGTCTTCATCTTCTTCGGGCTGGTCGCCGTCGGCGGCACGGTGTACGTCCAGGCCGATCACGTCGGCACGGCTGGCTGGGTGACGGCCTGTGTCATCGGTGCGATGGCCTGTGCGGTGCTGGTGGCCAACAATCTGCGCGACATCGACGGTGATCGCGTCAGTGGCAAGCACACCGTGGCCACCAAGCTGGGCCATCAGGGGACGCGGATCTTGTACCTCGTGCTGGTGGCCCTGGCCTGCGTCGGTGTCATCGTCGTCGCGGCCCTGTCGACCTGGTGGGTCCTTCTGGGCCTGCTCATGGTCATTCTGCTCGTCTCCCCGGTGAAGGCCTTGGCCACGAAGGCCACCGGGATGGCCCTGGTGCCGGTCCTCAAGAACACCGGGCTGGCGGAGTTGCTGTGCGCTGTGGGATTTCTGGTCGGGGCGATGCTGGATCGGCCGTTGTGACCCACTCTTGACAGGCTGTCTTAGGTTAGGTAACCTAAGTATCACACGCCGCAGCGCAGCGGGCGATCAAGAATGGAGGCTTTAGCCATGTCCGTTAATAGGAAAATAGTTGGGGGGGGGGTCGTGGCGGCGTGTATGGGTGTCACTGTTTTGGCGGCAGCGCCGGCGCCGTCGAAGGCTGTGTTGGAAATGTATGCCGACTCGAATTTCCATGGTCTCATTGCGAAACAGACTAAGGTAGGTTACTATAACTTTAACAAAAATCAGAATGATTCTCTCAGTTCTGTAAAAAATCAGACTCCTTATGGTGCCGCATTTTGGTATGATGTAAACCAGAAGGGGCATTGCTGGGATTATAAGCCGTGGACGAATGATTCGTCGTTCTGGTGGAAAGATCATGATGAAGCCTCATCCTATGGATTGGGTCATCGGTGCTGACATCGCAACGACAAGGCCTTGAGGGGGTGGCTCACCCCCTCAAGGCCAGTGATGTCCATGTTTCCTATGTTAAGGGTGACGAGGTACTCAAAGGTGTCGATCTTGTGCTGCACACCGGTGAGCTGATACTCGTTCGCGGAGTGAGTGGTTCCGGAAAGACAACCCTGCTCAATGTGCTCTCTGGGCTCCTGTCTCCATTGCGCGGGACGGTGTGCATCAACGGAGTGGACATCACGAAAATCTCAGAATCACGACGGGACGCCATTCGTCTTCATGAAATGGGGATGGTTTTTCAGCATCATGGGCTCGTCCCCGATTTTACGTCCCGTGAGAATATTGAGCTTGTCCTGCGGGCGCGTGAAATTAAAAATTCTGCGGCCATTGCCATGGATGCTCTCAAAGAGGTGGGGGTCGCTGAATTGGCAGATCGACGCCCTGCTGAGATGTCTGGGGGTCAGGCTCAGCGGGTGGGGATCGCCCGTGCGATTGCTGGCGGTCATCGAATCGTGCTCGCCGATGAACCGACTGGCCAGCTCGACCGGGCCAATACTGACATGATCTTCAAGGTCTTGCGTCACATCGTCACCGACGGTGCTGATCGTGCAGTCCTGCTGTCCTCCCATGATCCGCGAGCCTGCGACTATGTCGACCGGGTTCTCGACATGGAGGACGGGGTTCTCGAGGAGGTATGAGATGTGGATCGTCCACGTCACCCGGCTCGTCGTGTCGAACTGGCGGACGTGGCTTCGCGTCATTCCGCTGGCTCTGGTCGTTGTAGCTCTGACTGTCTCCAGCGGCATCACCAATGCTCGGCAACTGTCCGATGAACAGAAGAACATCGCGAGCTACGGCTCCACCAGCGGTCTCTTCTCGCTGCAGGAAGACGTGCCTCCAGGTACCCCCGTACCGATACCCCGTAATAACACGTTGCAGGCATCGGCGCCCTTTCCCCAGCTCTACAGCAATATCAACCTTGTACAGTACGATGACGTCGCCTACCAAGAGATGCCCATGGCCGGTTCGGCCACGCAAGGTCGCTATCGGCTGACCTCGGGTCGCTGGCCGGCGAAGGCCGGGGAGGTTCTGGCCACCAGTACTCTTGGCGCTGATGATGGATCGCGGTTGTCTGCCAAGGCAGGTGATCTCCACCTCACGGTCACCGGCCATGTCGAAGCCGTCTACGATCGGGCTGCGACCTTGGTTCTTGCGGCTCCAGGCACATGGCAGTCATGGCGGATTTCCCGCGATGACGCTGGACGTGCCGGTATCAGGGGCAATGGGCAAATTGGGTTCACCTCCCAGGAGCCCGGTGACGTATGCAGTCTCCTCGCCGAGACCCTGAAGCTTGCAGGTGACTGCGATACCACACAGACCCGTTCTGCCAGCGAAGCTCACGGGCTGACGCCGAAGGCATTCGTGGATCAGAACCTGGCATGGCTGGTGTTTGGCCTGCTGGGGGCAGTCGTGTCCGGCGCGGCACTGACGGCCCTACTCAGACGCATCGCATCCCCCCTTCTGGCTATCGGGGTACGCCGTCGATCGGTATCGGCCATGAGTAAGACGGTGGCCCTCCTCGTTGCAGAAACCGTCTCGCTGATGTCTGTGGCCCTGGGCCAGGCGGTGGTCGCTGCGGCGCGGTGGTACATGGCCCCCAGGGCTTCTGCTCCGTTGGGGCCTTGGCGATTCCCCACGGTCCCGTTGGTGATGGCATTGGTCATCGGGGTACTTCCTGCGGCCATGGTGAACATGGTTCCCTCCCGTCGTAAGACCGTGAAGCGGCGAGGGATCAACATGAACACGGCTCGTCGGCTGGGGTGGGCGGCTCTGGTACTGGGCTGCGCAGTGTGCCTGTGGGGTCTCCTGGGGGCTGACGCAACCTTCACCGCGGTCGCTGTGGTCGCTGGGATGTGTGCAGTGGCCGGTGGTTTGGGGGCACCCTTCGTGCTCTCTCGTCTGGTCCGGACACATCGCCCCGTAGGCCGGGCTCTTGCTGCTCATCGAGCTCTTTCCAGCCGGGGCGGGTGGCATTGCGTCTTCGCAGGTGTGGCGGCGGGTCTGGTCACCGCAACCGCTACCGGGCTTCTCATCGTTTCAGCGTTGTTCTCCCAGGCCAACGGGCAGACGAGCACCGGTATGCCCCCGGGGATGGCCTTGCTCCATGTCTCGATGGAGGGTGTGCCCGCCCTGGAGTCGGCTCAGGTCAAGCAGTTTTCCGATGCCCTGGAAGGCGCCAAAAACATCACCGTCCACCAGGTCGATGACGCCAACATCAGCGGATCATGGTGGTATTTCTCCAAGGTTGACGATGTTGCGGTCGTCACAAAGCTTGACGACGCCCAACGTGACGTCCTTGTATCAGGCGGGTACTTGACCAATGATCCCTCCAGGGCCGACCCGGCACACACCGTCGGGCTGACGGATGATCTGAGCTGGGTCAAGCGCATCTCCGTGCGTCCGAAAGCAGGAATACCACGAGGCGCTGGATCGGCGATTCTGTTCACAGGGCTGACCCCCGATCAGGATCGACTGACCAACGAGTGGGCGCAGGCGCACGGGTTGGGGGAATTTTATGTCATGGCCCCCCGAATCCTCGGTGATGTCCCGCTGCCAACGATCACCATCGTCGCGACCGTCACCTTCATCGTGTTGTCGGCCATCATGGCGGGCCTGTTGGCGAAGGAGGAGAGAGCCGCCAACAGTGATCTGGTGACCAGCCTCAAACGCATCGGATTGGGCAGGCGTTGGGTGGACCAGGTCATCCTTGTGGAGGTGGCTACCACAATGCTGGCCGCCCTGATATGCGGGGTGATCTCCTCGGTTGTCGCGGTGTGGCTCACAGGCAGGATCCTGTCGGGAGCCTTGGACCTGCTTGGGGCCGCGTGGTGGGTCTTCGGTGCGTTGGCCGCCGGGATGTTCGGTGGATCCTTGCTGGGGGCCGCCATCCATCGCCGTTACCACTTCGACATGAGAGCTACCTGATCCACGACCCCGTGACACCGCTGCGGCCCGGCCCAAAACGCGTCGGGACGATTCGCCGTTCGTGACGCGGCTGCGTCGGTGCCATCGTCGGCGCGGTCCTCATTACAGTTTGATGCCGAATCGCTCCAGCCTCTTGCGGTCGGCCTTCGAGCTGGATGCCTGCAGGGCCAACAACTCGGCGTAGATACCTCCGGAGGCGGCCAGCTCGGCCGGGGTGCCGATCTCGTCGACGCGACCGGCGTCCAGGGTGACGATCCGGTCGACGCTGGAGATCGTCGAGAGGCGGTGGGCGATGATGAGGCTGGTGCGGTCGGCCATGAGGGATTCCAGACCGGCCTGCACCCACCGCTCGGACTTGGTGTCCAGGGCTGAGGTGGCCTCGTCGAGAACGAGGATCGGGGCGTCCTTGAGCAGGGCCCTGGCAATCGAGATGCGCTGCTTCTGGCCACCGGAGAGCTTGATACCGCGCTCCCCGACGAGGGTGTCGTACTGCTGGGAGAACCGCTTGATGAAGCGGTCGGCGTAGGCGCGGTGAGCAGCGTCGCGGATCTGCGCGTCGGTGGCCTCGGTGCCGTAGGCGATGTTCTTCCGGATCGATCCGGAGAACAGTGCCGGATCCTGGAAGACCACTCCGATACGGCGTCGCAAGGCATCCGGGGTCACCTGAGAGATATCGTTGCCGGCCACCATGATGGCGCCCTCGGTGACCGGGTAGAGGCCGAGCAGCAGGTTCACCAAGGTGGACTTTCCGCCCCCGGATTCGCCCACAAGTGCCACCTTCTCGCCGGGACTGACGTCGAAGGTGGCATGGTCGATGACCCGATTGGTGCCGTCGTAGCTGAAGACGGTGTCGTTGAAGGAGATCATCGGGACGCCCGGCTCGGGCTCGCGGATGGTCGTCGTGGCGGTCTGCGGTACGTGGGCCGGACGGGTCTCCATGACGGAGAAGTAGTCCTTGGACCCGGCCACGGCGCGCTGGGCGACGTCGATGATGTAACTCATCATCTGCACCGGCTGGCGAGCCATCGTCATGAGCTGGATGAGCAGGATCATGTCCCCGACGCCGAAGTATCCCTTGGCGGTTCGGACGAAGATGATGGCGTAGATACCGAAGAAGATGACGTTGAGGACCACCCTCCGCACGGTGTCCATGAGGTGCCAGTGGTTGGACTGCTGGCGGGTGGCGTCGACGGTGGCGTCGTAGTGGTTGTTGAATTGTTTCTGCTCGCTGGCCTCGGTGACGTAGGACTTGACGACGCGAATCTGCGAGACGACCTCTTGGAACCGCCCGCCGGCGGTGTCGATGTGGTGGTTGATGACGTCCTGATGGGTCTGCCAGTTGCGTGACGTCAAGGCCGTCAACCAGACGTAGATCGGGAAGACGATCGCCAACAGCAGGGCCAGCGGCCAGTAGTAGATGGCCGAAATGATGAGGACGGCGAACGTCGTCAGCAGCAGGGTGAAGAAGTTGTTCGAGAAGGCCTTGGCGAAGTCGGTGACATTGGTGATCGATCGGGTGAGCTTGGAGGTGATCGATCCGGTAAGCTCCTCGTCGAACCAGGACTGCGGCAGCTCCAGCAGCTTGCTGAAGTACCGGGTCGACAGGATCTGGCGCATCTTGGCGCTCATGATGTCGCCCAGCCATCCGTTGACGTTGGTGAGCAGGGAGTTGACGACGTCGAGGACGAGGTGACCACCGCGAGAAGCATGATGTCGCGGATGTGGTGGTCGTTGCCGCGCACGCCTGCCACGGCGAGGTCGGTGGCCCGGGCGATGACGAAGGGTACGGCCAGCTGAGTGATTGCGACGATGACAGCCGAGATGACGACCCCGAGGTAGAACTTCCACAGCTGCGAGGTGAATCGAAGGATTCGTGTCAAGGAACGCATGGGTTTCCAGATGAGCGGATAGGGATCGTCAGGGACGTGTCAACAAAACCGTATACCTTTGCCATGCCAGGATCATCTTTGCCTGACCTCATGCCGATGGCGACACCCGTCACGGCGAAACGTCGTGACCAGGCGTCCCAGGATTACTCGGAGGGCCTCTCGGCAAGCCAACGGCGAACAGCGAGGGTAGCCTTCACGTCGTCCTCGTTGTATTCCATGACTCGGGTTCTGGAGGACTCGCGGACCTGCGGATCGGGGTCATGGACGGCGAGGTCCCACCAGGTCTGGGAGTTGAGGCCACCCGGGTCCGGGTCACGCCAGGAGAACCCGGCGCCGGCGTTGGCAACGACCTTCAGACCAATCCCGTTGACCCCGAAGAAGTGCGCCTTGATGGTGGTGAAGAGGTCAACGAAACGGCCGGAGTCCAGCAGCCGACGTACCGCTTGACGAGTCTCCACGTCCTGGCAGACGTGGCCGAAATGACGCAGATGGACGATCTCGTAGTCGGAGTAGTGGACCACGATCGTCTCCGGGTGGGCCGAGAGGATCTCGTCGAGCCAGGCGATGGCGCGGGCGGCCAGTGCGTTCTCATCGTCGTCGCCCATGTCAGCGAACTCGCTGAAGGCGACGTAATAGGGCACGTCACCGGTCGTCGAGTCGAGCAGGCGTTCAGGATCACTGACCTCGAAACCCCACAGATAGACCCGGCCATCCGGAGAGGTCTCGATGTCGAAGTCGAGTTCCAGTCGGGACGAGGCCACCTCGATGGGTCCCTCATCGTTGCGCTCCAGCAGGACTCCCTGACGGATGAGGCGCGCGCGACGGGCGGCCGCCCGGAGTCGTTGTTCGGGTCGGGGACGGTGTTGAACCTCAGGCAGGTAGACCGGCAGCAGCTCGTCCAGGTCGGCGTCGGCCAGGTCGTCGACGGTGGAAACCCCGAGACGACGCAGGGTCGAGATCTCCCGGACGTCCAGGGGAGCCTTGGAGATGCGCAGGGAGAGATCGGCATCGTCGAGACGTGGCTCACAGATGGCCCACCACTGACAGGACTCGCACTCACGCACGACGATCGGGGCGACCATCGGCTCGCCGCCGGCGATGGCGTGCTCGGCCACCGACACCCGGAAGGTGTGCTCGTGGTCGTATCGGTCCAGCACGCTGCGGCGACGCCATCCCGAGGCGGACGAGCGCGAGAAGGTGCGAATGAACTTGTGGTCGAGATCGAGCCAGGAGACGGCCAAGTTGTCGTCGAGGATCCCAATCTCGTCGTGGCCGACCAGCCCCACGAGACGTCGATGGCTGGGGCACTCGTCAGGGGTGGCGACCAGGCCCAGGCCCTCGAGGAGCCTCCAGTGATGGGCGGCCTGGATGAGGGCGCGTTCCCGGCCCGCGCGGAAGGTCTGGTCCAGTGACATCCGTGCGTGGCGAGGATCCGGATCATTCAGGGGGGACACCCAGGTGAATTCCGCCAGGGTGTGGTGGCTCTCCAGCACCAGGTAGTACTTGACGATGACCGGCAAATATCCAGGCCCGCCGTCGGCACGCTTGCCGGCCAGCACCAAGGCGTTGGGGGAGCCGGTGCGGTGTTCCTGCGGGGACGACGGCAACTCAGGGCAGACGATGACGGGTGCACCGGCCTCGATGGCCCTGCGGGTGGCGACCCGGCGACCGGCCACGCTCAAGGTGACCGAGCGCAGATCGACGGCGTCCGTGACGGCTGCCAGGGCGTCACAGATGACCGTCAGGTGGGCCTCCGCCCCTGCGAAGAGCTCGTCGTCACGCGGATCGCCGACCGGTTCTGACAGGGTGGGGTCATAGGCGTTCTGGGTCTTGACCGGGCAGCTGCGAGCTGCCCAGGCGTCGAGGAGGATCGGGGAGGAGGGACCTTTCACCTCAGGCCATCTCCTTCTCGTCACTGCCCTTCCAACCACGATGCAAGGCGACGACGCCGCCACAGACATTGCGCCACGCAATGGCCTGCCAGCCGGCCTCGGCCATCATGTCTGCCAGATGAGGCTGGTCGGGCCAGGCGAGGATCGACTCGGCCAGGTAGTCATAGGCATCCCGGTTCGAGGAGGCCAGCTTGGCCATGGCCGGGATCGCCGCCAGCAGGTACTTGGTGTAGACGTGGCGGAACGGTGCCCAGGTGGGGTAGGAGAACTCGCAGATGACGACCCGGCCGCCAGGCTTGGTGACGCGCAGCATCTCGCGCAGTGCCTTTTGTGGGTCCTCGACGTTGCGCAGACCGTAGGAGATCGTCACGGCGTCGAAGGAGTTGTCGGCGTAGGGCAGGCAGGTGGCGTCCCCGGCGACGAAGTGCAGATGGGGCTGGCGCTGCTTACCCACCGCCAGCATCCCGGTGGAAATATCGGTGGGATAAACCTGCGCGCCGCGGGCGGCAAACGTAGCTGAGGAGGTGCCGGTTCCAGCCGCCAAATCGAGGATGGTCTGGCCGGGTTCCGGCTCTACCGCAGCGACGACGAGGTCGCGCCAAGTGTCGATCGCCCCGAGCGTCATGATCTGGTTCATGAGGTCATAGCGTTTCGCCACCCCGTCGAACATCGATGCGACGTCAGTGTGGTGTTTGTCCAGGGTGGCTCGGGTTGTCAACACGGGTTTTATTGTAAGGGGGGAGGCGACTCCCCCTTGACCCCCTCGGGCGGGTTGGGTGGTCTTGTAGCCTTGCGTGTCCCCTTGACCCCCTCGGGCAGGTTGGTCCATGAGTCAATGCCGGTTGAGGTGGGTCTTGCAAGTGCGGGAGAATGGCCAGCATGGCATCCCGCTCTACTGTCCTCATCGCTAAGGACATCTCGAAGTCTTATGGTGACCGAATCATTATTGATCACCTCTCCCTCACCGTTCATGAGGGGGAAGCCGTCGCTCTTACTGGCCGCAACGGAGCCGGTAAGTCAACGGTGTTGAGAATGCTGGTGGGAGCCGACCGCCCAAGCTCTGGAACGATCGAGGTGCTTGGTAAAAAGGTTTCCGAGACGAATCCGGAGTTTCGTCGCAACGTTGCTACGGTCATTGACGACCTTGACTTCTTCCCCGATCTGTCGGTGGTAGAACACCTCGATTTACTTGCCCGCGCTCACGGGCTGGTCGACGCGGACGCTCTCGTTGACGAGGTGCTCGAGGAAGTCCAGCTCGTCCCACAGTCCGGCCAGCTTCCCGGCACTCTCTCCTCCGGTCAGCGGCGCCGACTGGGCTTGGCAACGGCCCTCGTGCGCTCCCGCAAACTCCTCGTCTTGGACGAGCCCGAGGCCCGCCTTGACGTCGAAGGTGTCGCATGGCTTGGTAAGAGGCTGCGCGAAGAGATGAATCACGGCCTGGCAATCGTGATGGCCAGCCACGAGCCAGCCCTTGTCGAGACCCTGGGAGCCCGAACTGTCGAATTGGGAGGCCCGCGCGGATGAGTCGGCGCAACAGTAAGCACTCCAAGCCCCGCCCCAAGGCGTCCCCGTCCGAACCACAGAATGCCAGAGCTGAGGCGGCGGTCGTCCCCGACCCGGAGCTGGTCATCGCTCACCGCCCCGACGAATTCTTCGGCGGTCAGGCCGACGAACGTCAGCTCTCCCTCCTGATGGGCGACTGGCGTAAAGGCCGTACCACCCGCAATATCTGGCAGGCCATTGGCGACGCCTACGTGCTCGTCTTTTCGTTGGTCGTCGTCCTTGCCATGGTCATCAGCCTCATCGTGCAGGCCCAAGGGCAGGCCTCGGGCTGCACCTCGACGGGATGCCAGACGGCTCGCGGTCTGCTGGCGTGGGCGGCATTGTCAGGAGTGTTGGCCTTTGCCCTGGCCGCGGCCCGGGTGTTTGGGCCGGTACTTGCCTCGGCAGCTGAGGGATTCTGGCTCATGGACGCTCCGATTGACCGAGCCAAGTTTCTCGCCAAACGGCTACGAGCTGCGGTGCTCGTTTCGGTGATCGCTGGTGCCGTCCTGGGCGCCCTGGTGGCTGCCCTTACTGGGGCCGCTGGGAAGGCCGTCGTCGCCTGGACCCTGGCGAGCGCCCTGGGTGCTGCCGGAGTTGTCTCTTTTGCGGGCGCTGAACAGGGCACTGAACGTACCTGGCCAGTGAAGGCCGTCGAAGCTGTGGCTGGACTGGCTGGTCTGGCGGTACTGCTGGGGGTTATCTCGACGGCGTCGGGGTGGTATGCGGTGCCGATGTCGAGTGACACAAACCTCACTTCCGCTTGGGCGGTGGCCGGAGCTGGAGCGGTACTGCTTGTTGTCACCTTCGTGCTAGCACGACTGCGTCTGAACCGAATCCGACGCGCCCGTCTCATGGCCGGTGGCTCACTGGCCTCCGGTATGCAGGGGGCCGCCTTCGCTCTTGACTTCGCCCTCATACGCGACATTCTTCAGGAGCGAGAAGCCATCGAACGCGGCCAGGTGCGCCCCACCCGTGGACGAGGCGAGGGTTTGAGAGCCCTGGTGTGGCGCGACGTGCAGCGTGTCATGCGGTCCCCAAAGCCGCTGCTCACCCTCATCGTGACGGCCGTGGTTCCCTATGCCGTCTCCGCTCTGGGATTCGGTGCCCTGACGGTCCCTGTGTCGGCCCTGGTGCTTGTCGCGGCTTTGGTGCCTTTCTTCACCAGTCTGCGAGTGCTCACTCGTAGCAAGGGGCTGGTGCGCTGTCTACCTTTCACTACCAGCCAGGTCATTTCGGCGGCCTCGGTGGTGCCTGCCGTGGTAGCAGCGTTGTGGGCGATTGCCGTTATCCCAGCCTTCCACGGCGTCGGTTCGGCGGTATCAAGGCCGTGGGAGCAGGCCGTCATGTACGGCTTGGTGACGGCTGCTGGTGGCCTTGCTGGTGCGATTCGGTGGGTCAGTGCAAAACCAGCTGATTACTCCTCGCCGATGGTCGCAACTCAGGCTGGCGCAATGCCTCCCGGGTTGATGTTTAACCTTATTCGCGGGCTCGACATGGTTGCTCTTATCACCATCCCGTTAGTGTTGGGGTGGTCGCCATGGGTATCGGTGTTCATTGCCGTGGTGGTATTTGGATTCCTGCGGATGGGCGGTATGAACCAGCAGGACCTGGCTGAGATGCGCGAGGAGTCGCAGCGTCAACTGGCCGAGGCCCGTCAGGACACTCGGGGCGGCAAGGCTGAGAAGAAGGTCATCGAGCGTAAGCGGCGGTAATCGTCCGGCAGGATCGACGTCAGCTATCGACGCGTCCCACCGCTTTCATATGGTGAGGCCTCAACTTACGTCAAGAAGAGGTCCCGCAGCACATCGATGCGGTGCTCTGCCTCGGCCGACAAGACGTCCGCGTCGTCGTCATGGCCGACGGGGTGGCCGGAGAAGATATGGACGAGTGAAGGGTCGGTTGCGTCGATCTGACCGCCACGGCAGTCGGTGACCCACTGGCCATTGCCCAAGGAATCGACCCAGCCAGTTGGGCCGGAGACGCGGCCACGGTCGACGTGCTCAACCTCAGCCAGCACGGACAGGGCGCAATGTGGTGGCAGTCCGGTGACAAAAGCTGGCGGGCACAGCGCCTGCACGAGGGCCAGACAGGATCCTTGATCGGGGGAGTTGATACCAGTGACGTCGGTAACGAGGTAGGTTGAGGCATCGTTGTAGACACATCCCGGGCAGTCGGGAACGTGGACCGTGTCGCAGAATTGTTCGAGACGTGCGCAGGTTCGCCCAACGATCTCGTCATGATAGGCCGCCAGAGGCCCTTTGCCTTGAAGCGCAGTGAGCAGGGTCTGGTGATTGGCGTCGGTGGCGGGGGAGTGCGTCAGTACCCGGGATGTGATTAAGGACTTGCTCACCCCGACGGTGAGTTTCGACGTGGTGCCGACGGATCCCTCGACGAGATAGGTATATGCGTTGGGGAATTGGCGACGCAGAGTCTCGACGATCCATCGCGGGTCGATAGAGGAGGCAGCTTTGGCCTCGACGTCACGCATGAGGACAATCTGATCGAGTTCTCCGGGGCTCATGATGTCCTGGACAAGTCGCGCCACTTGGCGCCAACTTCGCTCGCTGACGACACCGTCACGTACCGTCACGGCCCCGGGGGGCCGGGGCACGCTTTGCTGATGGGGAGAATCGTCGGTGATGCTGTCCCAGGAGAGTTGGGTGAGCCACGAATAACCGGGCCAGCGTCCAATGATCGTTTTGGGAAGGATCATGACAGACCGTGACGATGACCGGTCTGGGTCAAACGTGAAGGATCCGAAGGCGACTGGTCCAGTGGCCTCAGCACCAGGCATCTCAGTTTCGTGCTCGAGATCATCGCACAATGCCTCCCACCAGACATCGGCGGCGGCCGGGGAATCAGTCTCGAATCGCGTGACCTCACCTAGCCCAACCATTCCGTAGTTGCGGTGCAAAAAGCACACCGAGTCGTTCGGCGTCATGTAATTTTCGAGCGGACCTGGGTCCGAGATCGAGACGGTGCGGGCACATAGGCGGGCTGAACCTGGGTCAACGATCACGGTGGCAGGATAACCGAGATGTCCACATGGGCAGCACCGTCTCATCGCTATGAGCGCCAACGGGGACGACAAACCATGCCAAACGAGGTCGTCCCCGTTGGCGCTGCCCACGCGCGTTGACTCAGTTGAGGGCGGGATCCACCATGAATGTCTTGACGCTCACCTGGGACAGACGCTCCCGGGTGCCGTTGACGTAGTGCGGGTAGGCACAGTAGCTGAGAGTCCGGTAGGTGGTGCGCTCGCTGCCGTGAAAGTTGAACGCCGCGGCGGGAGACCCAACGTGGAATGTCGCGGTGCCGAGGCCAGTACCGCCGATGAGCTTCGACTCGTCGAACGTTCCGGTCCACACCTGGTGACCCTTGTCGTCGAGAACGCGGGTCACCATGGATTCCTGATAACCATCGGCTCGCACGCATGGTGCGCCCGGCTTGACCGTGATGGTGAGAGGGCTAGATGCAGCGAACGGTCCAGTGTGCTGTGCGAAGTCGGTCACCGAGACCTGAGGACCGACTGGAAGTTGGCTCTCATCGATGGGTGTGGCAGCTCCTGGTATGCCGAGTGCAATGGACGATGCGGCTGCCAGGCTGGCAGCGATTTGGACGAACATGACGATCTCCCGATATGTCGTACGTATGGGAATTGACGAAAATCATATAGACTTTCAGCTGAAGTATAGCACTGCATAGTGTCATCGAAGTGTCGGCGGCAACGGTATGCCCGGTAGGGGGTGGGTCTGCCTTTCGGTTTCGTGAACCTGATGCGGCGACGCGCATGTAGCCGATAACCCCTAGACTCGCCCGTGCAGATCGTCGGTGTGCGTTAATGAGGAGGGTCCACGTGACGAGCCAGATGGAGTCCGACGTCGTCGTCGTCGGTGCTGGGCCTGGTGGCTCAGCGACCGCTGCGCACCTTGCCCGCAGGGGGCTGCATGTCACCCTGCTGGAGAAGGTGACGTTCCCCCGCGACAAGGTTTGCGGTGATGGCCTGACTCCGCGCGCCGTCAAGCAGCTCATCCGGCTGGGTATCGACGTCTCCGAAGAGGCTGGCTGGAAACACACGGAGGGGCTGCGGATCCACGGTGGACGTATCGCCCCCTTCGTTCTTCCCTGGCCCGAGTTGGCCGACTACCCCAATTTCGGCATGGTGTGCCGACGCACGGTTCTTGACGAGCGTCTGGCCCGCCACGCCGAGTCGCAGGGAGTCACTCTCGTTGAGGGTGCCAATGTCACTGATCCGATCCTCGATCCTAGTGGCCGCATTTGCGGCGTCCGGACCTCCGATGGCACCGAGTATTCCGCCCCCGTTGTCGTAGCGGCTGATGGCAACTCTTCGCGCCTCGGCTTAGCGATGGGACTGCATAAGCGCGACGATCGTCCGATGGGCGTGGCGGTACGCGCCTATTACCGCTCTGCGCTGTCTGACTCGCGTAATTTGGAGAGTTGGCTAGAGCTGTGGGACGGTGCCCCGCAAAAATCTGACCTTTTGCCGGGTTATGGCTGGGCCTTCCCTGAGGGGGATGGAACGGTCAATATCGGTTTGGGAATGCTTGATTCCTCTGCCGCGTTTGGTCGCACTGATTACCGCTCCCTTATGAAACGTTGGCTGTCTCATCTGCCTGCTGAATGGACCCTCGACGAAGAACACCGGGAGGGGCCGATCCGCGGTGCCGCCCTGCCGATGGCTTTCAATCGTCAACCCCACTATCGCGACGGTTTACTACTCGTGGGTGATGCCGGTGGCATGGTCAACCCATTTAATGGTGAGGGCATCGACTACGCCATGGAGGCCGGTGAGATGGCGGCTGATGCTATCGCTGAGGCTCATTACCGTGGTCACCGAACTCCGGCTGCTGAGAAGGCACTCCAGGGATATCCGCGCGCTCTGCAACGCCACTTCGGTGGTTACTACCGGCTGGGGACGATCTTCGTGCGGCTCATCGGCGATCCACGTGTCATGAAGATGTGCACGACGTACGGGCTTCCTCGTCGTCGACTCATGAAATTTGTGAACAAGCTGCTGGCAAACCTCACTGATGCTAGGAGTGGAGATCTTGATGACCGTATTATCAACACCCTGACGAGGATTGTCCCGTCGTTGTGAGTTCGTGGCCTGCGGCAGCATTTTCGTGCCGCCAAGCCTGAAGTTAGGTAACCCAAAGTACCAGGGTGTCAGATCAGAGTCGTATGGTCTGAACGAATGGTGGTGACTAAAGGTGGTGAGATGAACGGATATGCTCCCCTTGTGGGGATGGTCATCCTCGGCGCGGTCTTCGTGCTGGCGACGATCACAGTCAACGTCCTTCTTGCGGTAAAGCGACCCAATCGTGCCAAACACGAGATCTATGAGTGCGGTATTGAGCCGACGCCACAACCGGCAGGAGGCGGAAAGTTCCCAGTCAAGTTCTTCGTCGTGGCAATGCTCTACATCGTGTTCGACATCGACATCATGTTCCTCTACCCGTGGGCGGTTGACTTTAACCACCTCGGCGTCTTCGCGTTGGTGGAGATGGTGCTGTTCGTGGCGATGGTCTTCATCCCCTACCTCTACATCCGCCGTCGTGGCGGCTTGGATTGGACTTGATCTTCCCGCGCGGCCTGGGGGTCGCGCTCAGCAATATGTTGAGTGGCCTGCGAGCCACGTCACTCAACGTCTTAGAAAGAAAGGATGCGCGAGATGGCTGAGTACGACGCCGACGTCCCAGCTGGCATCGTGATGACCTCGATGGAGGCCATCGTCGGATGGCTCCGCAAGACCTCCTTCTGGCCGCTGACGATGGGGCTGGCGTGCTGCGCCATCGAGATGATTTCCTACGGTGGCCCGCGTGCCGACGCTGCGCGCTGGGGCCACGAGGTGTTCCGGGCCTCTCCCCGTCAGGCCGACCTCATGATCGTTTCGGGCCGGGTAAGCCAGAAGATGGCCCCGGTGGTCCGTCAGCTTTACGACCAAATGCCCGAACCCAAGTGGGTTATCTCGATGGGGGCTTGCGCATCCTCTGGCGGCATCTTTAATAACTATGCGGTCGTCCAGGGATGCGACCATATCGTCCCGGTGGATGTCTACCTGCCAGGCTGCCCGCCCAGCCCGGACATGCTCATTGACGCCGTCTTCAAGATCCGTGAGCAGATCCAGCATTGGCCACTCATGGGCCACATGTCCGAGGTCGAGGCAGCCAAGGAGAAGAAGGCCCTCGACGCCAAGACCACTCTCGAGCAGAAGGGGCTCATGCGATGAGTGACAAGCCGACCCCGCGCGGCGCCGCAGGCGGCTCGGACTCCGGGGATCGCATCCCCGATGGCCGCAACTTCCTTGATCCCAGCCATCCCGACCAGGTCCACACCCCCGCGAAGGGCCGTGAGTGGACCGATCGTCGCATCGATACCCGAAAGGGTATGTGGGGAGCGACCTCCGGCCCCGGAGACACGTCTGGTTACGGCGGCATCGTTCGCACCGTCGAAATCTCTGGCAACTCTGAGCGCCTCTATGGCGGCTGGTTCGACGAGGTTGCGGATCGCATGGCGGAGCTCGTCCCCGACTTTTCTGACGGCCTGACTGTGGTTGATCGTGGGGAGATCACCTTCTTCGTCCGTCCTGAGAAGCTCCTCGAACTCGTCAAGGTTCTTCGAGACGATGACGCCCTGCGGTTCGAAAGCTGTACATCGCTGACCTGCGTGCATTACCCGCACATGGCAGGACGCGAAATGCACGTTGTCTACAACTTGTTGTCAATGACCCATAACCGTCGCATTCGCCTTGAGGTGGCGCTGGCCGATCCCGGTCAGGAGGACGTTGCTCGTACCGGGCGCAGCGACGTCGATTCCCTGCCACACGTTCCCAGCGTCGTGTCGGTTTACCCGCACGCCGACTGGCAGGAACGCGAGGCCTGGGACATGTTTGGGGTCATTTTTGATGGCCACCCGGCCTTGACTCGCATCCTCATGCCCGACGATTGGGTCGGCCATCCGCAGCGCAAGGACTACCCGCTTGGCGGTATCCCGATCGAGTACAAGGGTGCCGTCGTGCCACCGCCGGACCAGCGCAGGAGCTACAACTGATGAGCGAGAATCACGAGTACTTGTCCCAGGGCGGCGACTGGGCCCAGATCGTTGATGAGGCTGCCGAGCGAGGCGACGAGACCGTCGTCGTGAATTTCGGGCCTTCCCACCCGTCCACTCACGGTGTCATGAGGCTCATCATTGAGCTTGATGGCGAGTCAGTGTCAGACCTGCGAGTCGGGATTGGATTCCTCCACACCGGTATCGAAAAGAACATGGAATTTCGCACCTGGACTCAGGGCGTCACCTTCATGACCCGGTGCAACTATGTTGCGAACTTCTTCAACGAGTTGGTGTATTGCCTGGCGGTCGAGAAACTGCTCGGTATTACCGACGATGTCCCCGAGCGTGCTCGCGTACTTCGGGTCATGATTACCGAGTTGAACCGCATTTCATCCCACCTCATTGCGGTGGGTACTGGCGGTCTGGAGCTTGGTGCTTCCTCGGTGGCTGAGGTTGGCCTGAGGGAACGCGAGATCATTCTGGAGTTCAACCAGGCCGTCACTGGTCTGCGCATGAACAACGCGTGGATTCGTCCTGGCGGCGTCGCTACCGACCTGCCCGAGACCGGGCTCGACCAGTTGCGTGACCTCATCAAGCGGATGGAAAAGTACCTCCCCGAGATCGGTCAGTTCTGCAATGAGAATCCGATCTTTAAGGCCCGCACTCAGGGCATTGGTTACGCTGATCTGTCTACCTGTATGGCCCTGGGAGTTACTGGTCCTGCTCTGCGCGCTACCGGCCTGCCGTGGGACCTGCGCAAGACCCAGCCCTATTGCGATTACGACACGTATGACTTCGACGTCGCCACCTGGGATACCTGTGACTGTTACGGGCGTTTCCGCATCCGCCTGGAAGAGATGGACCAGTCGGTGCGCATTCTCAAGCAATGCCTCAAACGCCTCGAGGACACCCAGGGTGACCGTCATATGGTCGAGGACCCGCACATCGCATGGCCGGCTGAGCTAGCTTTGGGCCCCGACGGTCAGGGCAATTCTAATGAGCACATTCGCCATATCATGGGCGAGTCGATGGAAGCTCTCATCCATCACTTCAAGATTGTCACCGAGGGCTTCCGGGTGCCTGCTGGCCAGGTGTACCAGGCCATTGAGGGAGCCGGCGGCGAGCTCGGCTGCCACCTTGTTTCTGACGGTGGCGTCCGGCCTTACCGCTCCCACCTGCGCGATCCCGGATTCGTCAACGTGCAGTCCCTGCCCGCCATGTGTGAGGGCGGAATGCTTTCTGACGTGGTGCCGTCTCTGGCATCCTTGGACCCCGTCATGGGAGGAGTCGACCGATGAGCGATCGCGAACCCGTCAACCTGGGATACCCCTACGTCGAGTCTTTCCACTCGGACTTCTCGGGGACCGGCGGAGTCGATCAGACCGACCGTTCTACCAATATCGACGAGCACACCATCGAGGAGATGCATCAGATCGCCTCGCGTTACCCCGACTCCCGTTCGGCGTTGCTGCCGATCCTGCACCTGGTTCAGTCGGTGGACGGACGCATCTCGCCGGTCGGCATTGAGACTGCGGCTGAAGTGCTCGGCATTACCACCGCCCAGGTATCCGGGGTGGCGACCTTCTACACCATGTATAAGAAGCACCCTGCGGGCCAGCATCACATCGGTGTCTGCACCACGGCGCTGTGCGCCGTCATGGGTGGCGAGGAGGTGCTTGCCCGTGTCGAGAAGAAGCTTGGCATTAAAGAGGGGCAGACAACCCCCGACGGCAAGTTCTCTCTTGAGCGGGTGGAGTGTAATGCTGCCTGCGATTTCGCGCCGATCATGATGGTCAACTGGGAATACATGGATAACATGACTCCGATCCGCGCTGAGGAAATCTTGGATTCCTTGGCTCGCGACGAAGAGGTTCATTCCACCCGCGGTGCGAAGATCACTAGCTGGCGTGAGGCTGAGCGAGTGCTCGCTGGCTTCCCCGATGGTCGGGCTGACGAGGGCCCTAGCGCCGGTGAGGCATCTCTGCAGGGTGTCCGGCTAGCTAAGCAGAGCGGCTGGAAGGCTCCAGATCCGAATAACCTGCCCGCTCCCGCTGAGCCCGTGGAAGAGGAGAAGAAGTGACCGATCCACTGACCCCGGTTCTGTCGGCCAATTGGGATGAAGAGCGCAGTTGGAAGCTGCTTAACTACGAGCGACAGGGCGGATACACCGGCCTTCGTAAGGCTTTGACGATGCCGCCTGACGACGTTGTCTCGCTGGTTAAGGACGCTAACCTGCGTGGCCGTGGTGGCGCCGGGTTCCCCACCGGCATGAAGTGGTCCTTCGTGCCTAAGGACAATCCCAACCCGACCTACCTCGTTGTCAACGGCGACGAGTCTGAGCCGGGCACGTGCAAGGACATGCCGCTCATGATGGCCTCCCCGCACACCCTCGTCGAGGGCGTCATCATTGCCTCCTACGCCATCAAGGCCAAGATGGCCTTCATCTACATCCGCGGTGAGGTGCTGCACGTCGTCCGACGCGTGCAGCAGGCCGTGCGGGAGGCCTACTCGGCTGGTTACATTGGCAAAAACATCCTCGGTTCCGGGTACGACCTTGACGTTGTCGTCCATGCCGGCGCAGGCGCCTACATCTGTGGCGAGGAGACGGCTCTGCTGGATTCCTTGGAGGGGCGTCGTGGTCAGCCTCGTCTGCGCCCGCCTTTCCCGGCCGTTGCCGGCCTGTACGCCAGTCCGACGGTCATTAACAACGTCGAGTCCATCTCGACGGTGCCGTCGATCCTGCGCAACGGCAAGGAATGGTTCAAGTCCATGGGCACCGAGAAGTCCGATGGTTTCACCATCTACTCTTTGTCTGGGCACTTGGCTCACCCTGGGCAGTATGAGGCCCCGATGGGCACTACGCTGCGTCAGCTCCTCGACATCTCCGGTGGCATGCGACAGGGACATGAACTGAAGTTCTTCACCCCCGGTGGTTCCTCGACCCCGATCCTGACCAAGGACGACATCGACCTCCCGCTCGACTACGAGGGGATGGCTGGGGCCAAGACGATGCTCGGCACGAAAGCTCTGCAGTGCTTCGACGAGACGACCTCGGTGGTTCGCGTCACGTTGCGGTGGTTGGAGTTTTACAAGCACGAATCCTGCGGTAAATGCACCCCGTGCCGTGAGGGCACCTGGTGGGTTGTCCAGATGTTGCGTCGCATCGAGGCTGGTGAGGGCCAAGAGGGTGACGTCGACAAGTTGATGGACATTGCCGACAATATCGGTGGCCGTTCTTTCTGCGCTTTGGCCGACGGTGCCGTGGGCTGTTTGCGCGGGGCTATTGGCCACTTCCGTGACGAGTTCGAAGCTGGATGTCGGGGGATTCCCGCTTGGCAGTATCTGCCCTATGAGCGCAGCTCGATCTTCAACGACGCCGATCGCCGAGTCCTGGAGGGGGCCGGAGCATGAGCGAAAACAAGCCCGTCGAACTCGTGACGTGCACCATCGACGGTCAGCAGGTGAGCGTACCCAAGGGGACCCTCATTATTCGCGCTGCCGAATCCATCGGCACCGCTATCCCACGGTTCTGTGATCATCCGCTGCTTGACCCGGCCGGTGCCTGCCGAGAGTGCCTTGTCGAGATCCCCGACGCTGGTAACGGTCGTGGGTTCCCCAAGCCACAGCCCTCCTGCACCATGCCGGTCGCTGAGGGGATGGTCGTCAAGACTCAGGTCAGCTCCGAGATGGCTCGCAAAGCCCAGAAGGGCATGCTGGAGTTCCTCCTCATTAACCACCCGCTGGATTGCCCGATCTGCGACAAGGGCGGCGAGTGCCCCCTGCAGAACCAGGCGATGGCTAACGGACGTGGTGAGTCTCGCTATGACGGGGTCAAGCGCACCTATCCCAAGCCGATCAATATCTCGGCCCAAGTGCTGCTAGACCGCGAGCGCTGCGTGCTGTGTCAGCGTTGTACCCGGTTCGCTGACCAGATCGCCGGAGATCCTTTCATCAACCTGCAGGAGCGCGGTGCCGTCTCCCAGATTGGTGCTTATCAGGGTGACGACTTCAACTCCTACTTCTCCGGTAACGTCATCCAGATCTGCCCGGTAGGAGCTCTTACCAGCGCCGAGTACCGCTTCCGTTCCCGTCCTTTCGATCTCGTCTCGACGGTGACGACCTGTGAGCACTGCGCGGCCGGTTGCCAGCTGCGCACCGACCACCGTCATTACGAGGTCAAGCGCCGCAACGCCGGCAACCTGCCAGACGTCAACGAGGAGTGGAACTGCGATAAGGGTCGCTTCGCTTTCCGCTACGGCCGTGGTGACGACCGGGTAACGACTCCGCTGGTGCGTCACAACGGCGTACTGGAACCGGCGTCATGGGCTGAGGCCTTGCAGACGGCCGCCGCTGGATTGACGAAAGCCGGTACCAGCGTCGGTGTCCTTACCGGCGGGCGCCTCCCGGTGGAGACGTGTCTATCCTGGTCGCGATTTGCTCGAGTCGTGCTCGGCACCAACAACGTCGACTTCCGATCCCGTCCACACTCAGCTGAGGAGGCCGCCTATCTGGCTGCCAGGGTCGCCGGGCACAGCCTCGAGGAATCGGTCACCTACGCCGACCTTGAGACGGCTTCGCGGGTAGTCCTGGTGGACTTGGAGCCTGAGGACGAGTGTCCGATGATCTTCCTGCGTCTGCGGAAGGCGTGGCGTCGTCACAAGGCGACGATCACCGTAGTCGGAACTCACCTATCCAATGGTTCGGCGAAGATAGGTGCCGAGCTGGCTCGCTGTCTGCCCGGTCAGGAGCCTGAAGCTCTTGCCCAGTTGGTCGCCGATGGGACCATTGGGGAGGGCACCATCGTGTTGGTGGGGGAGAGGGCCGCTACCCGGCCCGGCACCCTGTCGGCCATCAACGATCTTGACTCGACGGTTCGGGTGGCTTGGGTGCCGCGTCGAGCTGGCGAGATGGGTGCCATCGAGGCTGGCCTGCTGCCTCAGTTACTGCCAGGTGGACGTCTCGTCGATGACGCCAAGGCGCGCGTCGATATCGCGGCCGCGTGGGGAGTCACCAACTTGCCGACCCAGCCTGGCCTTGACACCGCCGGAATGCTGGCTGCCGCTCAGGCCGGAAAGCTCGACGCGCTGGTCGTTTCTGGCGTCGAGCTGGCTGATATGCCTGACCCGACCGGAGCTCGCGAGGCCGTCGAGAATTGCGGGTTCGTCGTGTCTGTCGAACAGCGGTTCTCTGAGGTCTCAGCTCGAGCCGACGTTGTCTTGCCGGTCTGCCTGCTGGAGGAAACCTCCGGTACTTTCCTTGACTGGGAGCATCGCCCTGGCCGTGTCAGGGTGGTCAACAAGCAGCCCGCGACCCCTATGAACGAGATCCGCGTCCTTGACGCGCTGAGTTCCCAGATGGGGTCGGTCTCCGGTCTAGCGACGGTCGCCCAGGCTCACAAAGCGTGGCGAGACCTGGGGCAGTGGTCGGGCGGTCACCCCAAGATGGAGTCGACCTCCCCGCTCGTACCGCAGGCGCCCATGGTTGAGGCCGGTTCGGTTGGCCGAGTGCTGGAGACCTGGCGTCAGCTGCTGGAGGGCTCGGCAAGCCTGACCGGTGCCGACGCACTGGTCGCTACCGCACCTGCGCCGGTTGCCGTCATCGACCCGCTGACGGCCGAGCAACTTGGTGTGACCAATGGGCAGCTTATTGATGTCTGTGGGCCTATCAGTCTGCGAGTTCCGGTCAAGATCGACACGACGATGACGGCTGAGGCAGTGTGGATCCCGTCGCTGCGTGGTGACTCGACTGCCCCTCAGAGCCGCACCACCGTCCCCGACGCTCCCGGAACCGTTGTCTCGCTGAGCGCCGTTGAAACCGAAACTTCCCGAGAGGCAGGTGTGGCATGAGTCCCCTCGAGGCCACCATCGACCCGGTGTGGCTCATCATCGTCAAGGTCGTCATCCTCTTCGTGATCCTGCTGGCCTGGACCATCTTCAACGTGTGGTTCGAGCGCCGTGTGTTGGCCAAGATGCAGAACCGCATCGGCCCGATCATGAACTCGGCGTGGGCTGGTGGCGTGTTTCAGGCTGTTGGTGACGGCCTGAAGCTCATCTTCAAGGAGATGCTCACCCCGAAGGGTGCCGATAAGATCGTCTTCAACCTGGCGCCGGTCATAGCGGGCATAGCCTGCTTCGCGTCCTGGTCCGTCATCCCTCTTGGTGGTCAAGTGTCGATGTTCGGTCACACCACCAGGCTCCAGATTACTGACGTGCCGGTTGCCGTGCTGTTTATCCTTGCGGTGGCGTCCATCGGCATCTACGGCGTGGTGTTGGCCGGCTGGTCGTCGGCGGGTACGTACTCCTTGCTTGGCTCGCTGCGCTCCAGTGCTCAGATGATCTCCTACGAGGTCGCGATGGGCCTGTCTCTGGTGACGGTGTTCATCTTCTCTGGCTCGATGTCGACGTCGCAGATCGTCGAGTCCCAGGCAAATCACCTGGTCGTTGGCGGGTTCAATACCCATATCGCCGGGCATTACTGGTTGCTGTTGATCCCGAGCTTCGTCATCTACGTCATCACGATGTTTGGTGAGTCGAACCGTCTGCCCTTCGACCTACCGGAGTGCGAATCGGAGCTCGTCAGCGGTTACATCACTGAGTATTCAGGCTTCCCCTATGGCATGTACTTCCTGGCGGAGTACATCAACATGGCGACCCTGTCGGCGGTCTGTACCACGTTGTTCTTGGGCGGCTACCGCGCTCCGTGGCCGCTGAACTACTTCGGCGTCATCGATTCGGGCTGGTGGGGTCTGTTGTGGTTCTTCCTCAAGACCCAGCTCGTCATCTTCTTCTTCGTGTGGGTGCGTGCCGCGATCCCGAGGTTCCGCTATGACCACTTCATGGATCTGGGTTGGAAGGTTCTCATCCCGGTGTCGCTGGGGTGGGTCCTGATGATTGCTGCCTGGCGCACCGTCATCAATCAAGGATGGGGTCGAAACCCGGTCTTTTTGGTGGTCGTCGGCGTCATCCTCGTCGCTCTCATCGTGTGGGCGTTCATGGGTGGTAAGACTGATTCCACGGCCGATGAGGCTCCTGACGAACCCTTCGACGCTTTCGCCGGTGGCTATCCGGTACCGCCATTGCCACATCAGGTGCAGGCCCCATTGGCTGGGGCTGCAACGGCCACCACGGTGGCTCGACGAGACCACGACGAGAACGGAGGTCTGTGATGGGAGCCTGGTCCGGATTCGGGATCACCTTCGAGACGATGTTCCGCAAGTCCTTCACCCAGGGATACCCGGAGAAGGGCAAGGAAAAGCCGATGCCGCCGCGCATGCATGGCCGTCACCAGCTCAACCGCTGGCCTGACGGGTTGGAAAAGTGTGTGGGTTGTGAGCTGTGTGCATGGGCGTGCCCGGCCGATGCCATCTACGTCGAGGGGGCAGATAACACTGACGAGGAGCGTTACTCGCCCGGTGAGCGTTACGGTCGCGTGTACGAGATCAACTATCTGCGCTGCATTTTGTGCGGAATGTGCATCGAGGCATGCCCAACTCGTGCCCTGACGATGACGAACGATTTCAAGATGGCCGACACCTCGCGTGCCAAGCACATTTGGACGAAGGACGAGTTGCTGGCTCCCCTCAAGGAGGGCATGGAGCAGCCGCCACACCCGCGCCGTCTCGGTGATGACGAAGATGACTACTTCAACGGTCTTCCTCCCTCTGGGCAGGACGACGTACGGACCGGTCCGGCCAATAGTGGTGCCACTGCGCACCGGGACGATGACAACGACACCCAACACAAGGATGAGGAGGCCGCCTGATGACTACGGGACTCCCCCTGCTCGCCGGTCTCGTACCTATGGTGACGGCATCCCAGTGGGCCTTCTGGCTGTTGGCACCGATCATGGTGCTTGCGGCCTTGGTGATGGTTTTTGCCAAGAAGCCTGTCCACTCGGCGTTGTCGCTGGCCGTAGTCATGATTTGTCTGGCCGTGCAGTACGCCAGCCAGGAAGCGCCTTTCCTTTTCGTGGTGCAGATCATCGTCTACACCGGCGCCATCCTGATGCTCTTCCTCTTTGTCGTCATGCTTGTCGGCGTCGACTCCACCGACTCCCTCAAAGAGACCCTCAAGGGTCACAAGGTGGCCGCCATGATCGCCGCCTTGGCCTTTGTGGTGCTGCTGATCCTGGCTGTCGGTAATGCAGTGACGACCGGTGTTATCGGCACTGACCATCCGGTGGGCCTGGGGCAGGCCAACACAGCTGGTGGGAATAACGTCAAGTCGCTTGCCGAGCTGGTGTTTACCAAGTATGTCATCGTCTTTGAGGCTACTTCGGCCTTGCTCATCACTGCTGCCGTCGGCACGATGGTGTTGGCTCATGGCGAGGCCGACAAGAAGAAGTCCCAGCGTGAACGGGTGACAGACCGTATGGCTGCCTACGCCGAGCATGGCTCTCACCCCGGTGTTCGTCCCAACTCCGGTGTCTACGCCCGCACGAATCAGATTGGTGCTCCGGCTCTGCTGCCTGACGGCACGGTGGCTCAGGACTCGATCTCGGGAACCTTGGCGACCCGCGGTGCCATTATCGACGCCGGTGAGTTGAAGGCTCCGACGCATCGGGCGTTTGCGTCAATCAGTGCCGCCCGCCACGAGGTCCAAGGAGAACTCGAATGAATCCGAATGACTACCTGGTGCTCTCGGCGATCTTGTTCGCTATCGGCATCGTGGGCTTCCTGACGAGGCGTAATGCCTTGGTGGCTTTTATGTCGGTGGAGTTGATGCTCAACGCCGCGAACCTGGCGCTGGTGACTTTCGCTCACGTACACGGCTCTCTCGACGGACAGGTCGGAGCTTTCTTCGTGATGATTGTGGCAGCTGCTGAGGTGGTCGTCGGTTTGGCGATCATCGTCACCATTTTCCGTTCCCGTCGCACCACTTCGGTGGACGACACCAACCTGCTGAAGTTCTGAGGGAGGTACCGTGACTGTCTTGGAAACCGGCTTGTTCAACGTGGCCTGGTTCATGATTGCGGTGCCACTGGTGGTTGCCGCGCTGCTATTGGTGTTGGGACGCCGCAGCGACGCGTGGGGACATGTGTTGGCCACTGTGGCCCCAATCGTCGCCTTTGTTATCGGGTTGGTCCTGTTTATCGACCTGCTCGGACGTGGCGGCGCGTCTCGTGCCGTCGACGTGGGGGTCTACCGATTTATCGACGTCGGGGCGTGGGATCTGCGAGTGGGGCTGCTTATTGACCAGCTCTCGATCCTGTTTGTGCTGCTCATCACCTTCGTGGGCTCGCTGATCCACATCTACGCGATCGGGTATATGGCCCATGACACCGATCGTCGTCGGTTCTTCGCCTATCTCAACCTCTTCATTGCCGCGATGCTGACGTTGGTGTTGGCCGATAACTACCTCATCCTGTTTGTCGGCTGGGAGGGTGTCGGTCTGGCCTCCTACCTGCTTATCGGGTTCTGGTTTGGTCGTCCCGCTGCTGCCCGCGCCGGTAATAAGGCTTTCATCATGAACCGCATCGGCGACCTCGGTTTGACGATGGCGATCTTTACGATGCTCGCCCAGTTCGGCAGCGTGCGCTTCTCCGATGTTTCAGCTAAAGCGTCGGGGCTGACGTCAACCTGGGCCACGTTGCTCGGCTTCATGCTGCTGCTGGCTGCTTGTGGTAAGTCCGCTCAGGTGCCGTTGCAAGCCTGGCTGCTTGACGCCATGGAGGGCCCGACGCCGGTCTCAGCCCTGATCCACGCTGCGACGATGGTTACCGCTGGTGTTTACCTGGTGGTACGTTCTCACGAGATCTATGCCCACACGGGTGCAGCCTCGTTGGCAGTGGCGATCATCGGCACCGTTACCTTGTTGTTCGGCGCCTGGATCGGTTCGGCGAAGAAGGACATCAAGAAGGTCCTCGCCGGATCGACGATGAGCCAGATCGGCTACATGATGCTGGCTGCAGGTTTGGGACCGGCTGGTGCGGCTCTGGCGATTTTCCACCTGCTCACCCACGGTTTCTTTAAGGCGAACATGTTCCTTGGGGCCGGCTCGGTGATGCACGGTACCGGTGACGACACGGACATGTACCACTTTGGTGCGCTGTCCAAGGTGATGCCTATGACCTTCTGGACCTTCGCGTGCGGCTACCTCGCCATTATCGGTATCCCTGGTACCTCCGGCTACTTCTCCAAAGACCACATCATCGAGGCCGCCTTCGATAAGGGCGCGGTCTTCGGGGTGCTGGCCCTTATCGGCGCTGGAATCACCGCCTACTACATGACTCGCCTCATGATGCTGACCTTCTTGGGGACTAAGCGTTGGCGCGCGGACGTCCACCCGCACGAGTCTCCGGCAGTCATGACGATCCCTCTCATCGTGTTGGCTATTTTGTCGATCTTCGCCGGTGCTTTTATGAACAACTGGATCGGCGACTGGTTGGCTCCAGCTACGGGCGCTGAGGTTGAGCACGTCGGTATGTGGCATATGGGCGTGATTGGGGTTGTCACCCTCGTCGTGGTGATCCTCGGCATCGTGGCAGGCTGGTTGCTCAACCGTCACAATGTGCCGAACGAGGAGCCCGAGACTCACGATCCGCTGCTTGTCGCTGGTCGTCACGACATCTACGGCGACGACATCAACGATGTTGTCGTGGTGAAGCCGGGGCGTTGGCTGGCCGGCGGTGTCGCGGGCTTCGATCGGTCGGTGGTCGACGGTCTGGTTAACGGCGCTGGCTCCGTCACCACGGCTTGTTCCCAGATCATCCGCAAAGTCCAAAACGGCTACGTGCGCAGTTACGGCCTCATGATGGTCGTCGGCGTGGTGGTCGTCGGACTCGTCGTCGTCCTGGGCCGGATGGCCTGAGCGCTGGAGGAGCTGACATGTCTTTCCCGATCCTCACAGTGATCGCGCTGCTGCCGTTCGTCGGCGGCGTTATCACCATGATGCTGCGCGGGGCTGCGGCCCGAGCCACCGGCATGGTGTTTTCTCTGGTCACTCTGGTACTGGGCGTCTACGCTTTCATCGTCGGCGTCAATGGCACCAACCTTTCGGAAACCCATCGCTGGATCCGCGCTGTCGGAGCCTGGTATGCGCTAGGTGGTGATGGCCTTTCCCTGACGATGATCCTGCTGGTCGTCATCCTCGTGCCGGTGGTGCTACTCGCCGAGTGGCATGTGGGCGACGACGAGACGGCTCGCTGGTCAACTGGGGCGTTTTTCGGCTTGGCCCTCATGCTTGAGGGACTGGCAATCTATTGCTTCGCTGCCACCGACGTCTTGCTGTTCTACCTCATGTTCGAGGCCACCCTCATCCCGATGTACTTCCTCATTGCAGGATGGGGCGGTCCACGACGAGGCCGAGCAGCGATGAAGTTCCTGCTGTACTCCTTGGCTGGTGGGCTGGTCATGCTATTCGCTGTCATCGGCGTCGGGGTGCACGGCGGATCCTTCCTTCTGAGCGACCTGGCAAAGGTGGACTTCTCGGGGGCGATTGGTAAGGAATTATTTGTCGGATTCTTCATCGCCTTCGCGATCAAGGCCCCGATGGTCCCGGTGCACACGTGGCTGCCTGATACCGCCGAACAGGCCACTGCGGGGGCGTCTTCCCTGCTCGTCGGCTTGCTCGACAAGATCGGCACCTTTGGAATGCTGAGGCTGTGTCTGGGCCTGTTCCCCGCCGCCTCCGACTGGGCCACCCCCTTCGTCCTCACCCTGGCGATTATCTCGGTGCTGTGGGGTGCCATGATGGCCGCGACCTCGAGCGACCTCATGAGGTTCGTCTCCTACACCTCAGTAAGTCACTTCGGCTTTATGGTCATTGGCATTTTCGCGCTGACGACGACGTCGATCACAGGTTCGATCTTCTACATGTTCAACCACGGCTTTTCGACGGCAGCGTTGTTCCTCGTGCTTGGTTTCCTGGTGCGCAGGGGCGGGACGGCGAAGGTCGACGGTTACGGTGGTGTCCAGAAGGTCGCCCCGGTACTTGCCGGAACTTTCCTCTTCGCCGGGCTGGCAACCCTGTCGTTGCCGGGCACGGGAAACTTTGTGAGCGAGTTCATGGCCTTAGCTGGTGCTTGGTCGCGTCACCCAATCTATGTCGCCATTTCCACCATCGGCATGGTGCTGGCTGCGGTGTACGTTCTGGTGACGTACCGACGCACTATGACCGGCCCGGTGCAGGGTGTCTCTGAGCAGGTCAGTGACCTGAACGGGCGGGAGAAGTTGGTGCTTGCACCTCTCATCATTTTGCTGCTGGTGTTCGGGTTCTTCCCCAGGCCGATGCTGCACGCCATCGAACCAGCGGCCACGGCCACCATGACTCAGGTCCACGCCACCGATCCGGCACCCGTCGTCAAGGAGGGTCTCAAGTGAATCCCGCCCTGTTGATTACTGCGTCTGGGCTGCCAGCGCTCCTCGACGTCGCGGCTCCGCACCTCGAGTGGGGGCCGCTGGCGCCGGTGTTCGTCCTCATGGCAGGGGCGTGCGTGGCGGTGCTGGTGGAGGCCTTTGTTCCCCGATCGGGTCGTCGTCCGACTCAGATCATCGTGACGGTCGCCACTCTGGTTGTTGCCATCGCCTCGACGCTAACCACTATTGCCCGTGGCACCCGAATTGTTGCCGGGCAGGGAACTTTGGCCCCCGACGGACCGACTCTGGCTACGTGGGTCATTCTGCTAGCGACCGGTCTTGGGACCGTGGTGCTCTTCGCTGAGCGAGTCGGCACCACCCAGACGGCTTTTGTGGCGAGCGCGTCGTCGGTGCCTGGTTCCCCGCTGGAGGCTAAGGCCGAGCAGGAGCATCGCGAGCACACTGAGGTCTACCCGCTGCTGATGTTCGCGGCGTTGGGCATGATGTGTTTCGCCGCGGCTAATGACCTCATCATGATGTTCGTTGCCTTGGAGATCTTCTCTCTGCCGTTGTACCTGCTGTGTGGGATGTCGCGGCGTCGTCGGTTGTTGTCTCAGGAAGCCGCTCTGAAGTACTTCTTGCTGGGCGCGCTGTCCTCGGCCTTGTTCCTTTATGGCATCGTGCTGCTGTATGGATGCGCCGGCAGTTTCAAGCTTGGCGATCTAGCCGCAGCGGGCGTCACTCAGGTCGGCTCGTCGAAACTCATCGTCGCAGGCATGATCCTGGTGGCCGTCGGGCTGCTGTTCAAGATAGGCGCGGTTCCGTTCGCTTCCTGGACCCCCGATGTCTACACTGGCGCTCCGACGCCGGTTAGCGGCTGGATGGCTGTCGCGACCAAACTCGTCGCCCTCGTCGGTCTGATGCGCGTCCTGTATGTCGGTCTGGGCGCGATGAGATGGGACTGGCAGATCGTGCTCGCCGTCGTGGCTGTGGCCTCGATGGGTGTGGGCGCCATCGTGGGTCTCGCGCAGACCGATATGAAGCGTCTGCTGGCCTACTCCGCTATCGCCCATGCTGGGTTCGTGCTGGTCGGTGTTGTCGGAGCCTGGACGACCCAGACCGGCATGGCCGAGGGCCAGACGGGTTCGGTGTCGTCGGTGCTGGTGTACATGACGGCCTATGGCTTGGCGTCGATCGGCTTCTGGCTGCTCATCCTCATGGTGCGTCGCGCCGGTGGCGAATCCACTGAGATCGCCTCGTGGGCGGGTATTGGTCGTAGTCATCCGTGGATCGGTGTGCTGGTCGTCATCTTTGTGCTGAGTTTCGCCGGTATCCCGTTGACGGCAGGTTTCACCGGCAAACTGGTGGTCTTCCTGGCCGGATGGCGTGGCGGATACGCCTGGCTGGTGTTGATTGGGGTGCTGTTCTCCCTGGTGGCAGCGGCCTTCTATCTGCGCATCATCGTCGTGGTGTTTTTCCGGTCCGCGAAAGAGGGCGACGACCCCGTGGAGGTTGCCGAGCCCTCCATCGCCGGATGGATCACCCTCATCGTGTGTGCGGTGTTCACCATCGTCATGGGTGTTGCCCCACAGCCGATTATTGACCTGTTCAACCAGGCGAGCACCTTCCTGCGCTGAGTTTGTTAATGGGGGCCGGGGCCGCTATCTGGAAGTGTTGCGACCCCGGCCTGGCTACATCTGTAGACCATGACAACGGCACTTCGGCAAGACGCGAGCACCGTCAAGCCAGTAAAGTGAAAGATGACCAGGCCACGTCGAGGCGACAGCCGGACGAGTACCGGGCGATCGCTTGGTTGGAAGAGGAGAACTGTGTCGTATAGCGCCAGCAGCGAGTTCACCGATCTGGTGAGCGCCAAACTTGCCCTCATTGAGGACGAGCTGGGTCGTCAGGCCGGCGCTGACACCCCCTTCGTGACTGAGGCGGCCAACCACATCATTTCTGCCGGTGGCAAGAGGTTCCGCCCGCTGCTGGTGGTGTTGTGCTCCCAGTTTGGTGACGCGGTGAACGACGCCGACCTGGTGCGTGCCGCTGTTGTCATGGAACTCACCCACGTTGCCTCGCTGTATCACGATGACGTTATGGACGAGGCGTCTAGGCGTCGCGGTGCCCCTTCAGCGAACCTGCGGTGGGGCAACTCGGTGGCCATCATGGTGGGCGACTACCTGTTCTCGAAGGCTTCCCTGGCCGTAGCGGAGTTGGGAGTCGACTTCGTTAAGTTGCAGGCCCGAACGTTCTCCCGCCTGGTACAGGGGCAGATTGCCGAGACCCGTGGTCCTTCGCAGGGGCAAGATCCGTTGGCCCACTACCTCAAGGTCGTTGCCGATAAGACGGGGTCACTCATTGCAGCCTCTGCTGTCTTTGGGGCGATGGTCTCCCATGCGTCCGCCGAGAACGTCGCCGCCTTGGAGCAGTTTGGCGAGGACATCGGGGAGGTATTCCAGCTTGCCGATGACCTCATTGACATCACGTCGACGGTGACTGGCAAGACCCCAGGTACTGACCTGCGCGAGAAGGTTCCGACCTTGCCGACCCTTTTGCTGCGCGCTTCTGACGATCCGGCGGACGCCGAGCTTAAGGAGATGCTCGATGCTGATCTGTCCGATGACGCCGTGCTGTCTGATGTATTGGACAAGCTGCGCCCCAACCACGTTATCGACGAGGCTCGTGTCGAGATTCAGCGCCGGGCGGACCGCGCCCGTACCCACTTGACTCCGCTGCCTGACGGGGATGCCAAGCAGGCTCTTGAGGCGCTGTGCGACGAGGTGGTTTCTCGCTCGTCCTGACGCCACGTTCGAAACTACTAAGGAGACATTGTGTCCCGTCGTCTTGACCTCATCGGCATCGGCCCCGGCAACCCGGATTGGCTGACTTTGGCGGCTGTTGACGCCATCCAGCACCTCGACGTCCTCTTTGTCGTCCTCAAGGAGCACGACGTCGATGATCTCGTCGAGTTCCGCCGTGAGGTGCTGCGTCGTCACCGCCCCGACGCCGACTTCGATGGGTTGCACATCGTCGAGTTGCAGGATCCGCCGCGTCCATGGAAGACCGCCGAGAACTACAAAGCGGCCGTCGCCAAGTGGCGTCGCCAGCGACTCGATCAGTGGACCCATGCCGTCGCTGACAACCTTGCCGACGGTGAACGCGGTGGATTTCTGGTGTGGGGTGACCCGGGCCTGTTCGAGTCCACTCTCGCCATCGTCAAGAAACTCATCGCTGCCGTTGACGCTGACGGGGGTGTGCCGATTGAGCTCAACGTCATTCCTGGTATTTCGAGTTCGCTGTCCCTGGCGTCGCGTCACCAGATTCCGCTCAATCGGCAAGGCCGCGCGCTGCAGATCTCGCCTGCCCGGTTGCTGGCCAACGGGATGCCGGAGGGTGTTGACGATGTGATCGTCATGCTTGACGGGCGTCAGACTTTTAGCCTCATTGATCCCACAGATATCGATATCTACTGGGCGGCCTACATCGGCACTCCCGACGAGATTCTCATCAGTGGGGACCTTGCTGAGGTTCGCGAGGAGATCCGGAGCGCTCGTGCCGACGCTGAGAAGCGTTTAGGGTGGGTGTTCGATACGTATCTGCTGCGTCGTCGCTGAAGTCCAGTCATTGTGACCGAGTACTCACGGTCACAATGACTGGACTTCAGCCCGCTCTCGGCGCTGGATTCGGTTGCGGCACAATTGTGGGCATGGATTCTTTGCGCCCTCGCCGTTCTGTTTTATTCATGCCCGGCGCCAATGCCAGGGCGCTGGAGAAGGCCCGCAGCATCGACTGCGACGGCATCATTATTGATTTAGAAGACGCGGTGGCCCCCGATCTCAAGGTTGAGGCCCGTGAGCGCGCGGCTGGCGTTGTGAAAGAGCATCCGTACGGCTACCGGGAGGTTGCCATCCGTGTCAACGGGATGGACACCCAGTGGTATCACGATGATCTCGCTGCCGCTGTTGCCGCTGGCCCGGACGCTATCGCTGTCCCCAAGGTCGGCTCTGCCGAGCACGTGCACGCTATTGTCGCTGACATGGAGGCCGCCGGGGCCGATGAGAGCGTCAAATTATGGGCCATGATCGAGACCCCACGGGCGGTGCTGGATTGCCTTGACATCGCGGAGGCCTCCGACCGTCTGACGGTGCTCATCATGGGCACTAACGACCTGACTAAGGAGCTGCGCGCGTCTCACGTGGCTGGCCGCGCCCCGGTGGTGACGGCGCTGCAGATGTGCATGCTGGCGGCTCGGGCAGCCGGTACCGCCATTCTGGATGGGGTCTACAACGACGTCCGCGATGTTGAGGGATTCACCTCCCAGTGCCGTGAGGCCCAGCTCATGGGATTCGACGGCAAGACGCTCATTCACCCCGGCCAGGTCGGCCCGGCCAACGAGGTCTTCGCCCCCGACGCTGAGGAGGTCGCCGAGGCTCGCGGCATCATCGACGCATGGGAGAACGGCAACGGTTCGGGCGTCGTGACCTACCAGGGCCGCATGATTGAGAACCTTCACGTCGATACTGCTCGTCGAGCCCTGGCGATGGCTGAGGCGATCGAGGCACGAGGGTGATGTGAGATCGTGGCCGTCAGCGGTGGTGCATGAGGGACGCCAGAACGGTGTTGCCATCTGTTGATGGCGGGATGAGGAATACCGCGTGTGCCACGTAGATCCATCCGATCACCCTCACGGTGCTCCTCGCTTCAGACGGAAGACCACCACCGATGAGCAAGGTAAGAGCACCCAACGCGACGCACGCTAGGGGGCCGGCAGCCGCATTGACCGCGATTGCTCGCGGGGATGAGCTACCGCGAACGATAAGGGAGATTCGCAGCAGGGTCGACTCCCAGCGAGCTTCGGCATCCGGAGATGTGACCGACAAGGCCAACCAGTGGCCGATCTCATGGATGAGGTAGGACCCAAGGACGCCGACCACAACGATCACGAAGGCGTTGGTGAATAAGACGGGATCGCTGTGCGAGAGGATGCAGAACACCCAACCAAAAACCAGAATGGACACGGGAATGCTCCCCGCCACGGCTACGTGATGGCATAAGGGCCACGGACGCACGTGACGGGCAGATGCCCAAGTTGGTGGTTCAGTGGAGCAGCGACTCACGGTATGTTTTGAGCTTGATGACGATGAAAGACACCAGCAAGGTGAAGGCGAAGATCACTGCGGCGACCGCCCCCAGGCGAGGCAGGGACGCCACTCCCATCGTCGCCTTGACAGTATTGTGAGAGTGCTCCACAGACGATTGAAAGTAGACCGAGCCGAAGAGCCCAGTCAGGTGAGCTGACTCGTTGTCGTGTACCGAAAACATCAGGATGAGGATGGTTCCGGTGGCCAGCGCTAGTGTGGCAATAATCGTGATGATCAGGCTTGTCAGGTAGACCTTGGGGTTCTTCATCGGGCTGCCTTCCGTTGATCAGAAATGGTGATGATGCTGTGGGTGATGAGCAAGACTGCGCTGACGATACCCAGGCCAATGGATGCCGTGGCAGGAAGGTGGAGGATTCCACAGAACACTACGAGTACCGTTCCGATAGCCAGCATGATCGCGCAACCCAGCAGGATCGACAGGGGATTGTCGTCACGAGCTGGAATAAAAATCCCAACAGCAATGGTGATGAGGGCTGATCCGCATACTCCCGCCACAGCGAGGGCTGTGGAGTGGGCTGGGTGGCCAGTGAATACGTCGATCAGCACTGCCACTACAAGCATTGGGGAGACGAGGGCGTATTGTGCTGCGAGCATCCGGAGATAAAAGCGGGATGCTGGTAGCCGCGGTTCGAAGGTGCGGAAGGTCGGTGCCAGGGTGGCGAACTGGAAGAATCCACCAATGGTCATGGGTTCCGCCCCCCACACTGACGACGGACTGGCGATTCTGGTTGCCAGAAGTATGACGAATCCTGCCGAGAGCACCGCGGCTTGCAGGCTGTATCGGCTGCGGAAGAGAGCTTGGAATTGGGGTGCCGCGTTGCGGAAGCGATTGCTGATGCCTGCGAGGGGAAACATCACGAAGCGATGCCGTACATCCAACGGTGATGTCGGCAATACCATGACAGGTAGGAGACTCAGCACGAGCAGAACGACGAAGCAACCGATCACCGCGGGAGCGCCGTAGTGCAAGCCGATGTCGTGGAAGACGAGGCTCCAGACGGTAAATGGCTCTGGTGTGGAGGTGATGGCAGCTAGCATTGTGGGCATCGACCGCCACAGTGCGAGGACGACGAAGAAGAGAACCACGGCAAGGATCGGCTGGCGGGCGGGGCCCAATGGGGTGCGGGCGAGTGCCAGGTCGCAGCATCGATGGGACATTTCCAGCACCGTATAGGTGGCGGTGGCTGGCATCACAACGCACATTGTCAATCCTGGGATGGCTGAGATGCCGAAGTTCACCAGGGTCGAGACGCTGGTGGCGAACATCCCGATGATGACGATGAGCAGGGTGGTAGCTCCATCGAGGACCCCCACAGCGCGCTGTCGCTCCCGGTTCGTGATGGGAAGGTGGTGGGTGATGGCCATCATGGTGCCGGCGTCAGCCATGAGCACCTTGACGATGAGGAAGGCAGCTGCGGTCCACACCACCGAGGACAGGGAACTGACGGTCAGGACAAGATCTCGGGTTGTTGCTTCGCCTGCCCCATCATGGGTGAGGATCACCGCGAGAATGGTCGCGGTGAGAAGGAAAAGCATGACGCAAGCGAAGGCACCGAGACGGGCGGCACGTGACTTGAGGACCCCCTTTCCAACGACGACACGGACCAGGTACGCCCCCATGAAGCGCATGATGGTCATGGTCCGTGAAAGGTTCTCACGGAGGCGGGTTCGAGGCGCCGGTGTGACGGTGATTCGGCCTTGCGTGGGTGAAGTCTTTCCCGCACTGGCTACCCAGATGGTGTCAGTCTCGGTCATCCCAGCCCCATATACCCAACGATGAGGTCACGGATGGTGGCATGTCGGGCGCGCAATTGGTCGACGGCGGAGAACTCGACCATATTCCCATAGTCGAGCATGGCGACGTGGGTTGCGCAGCGGTCCAGCATGGCGAAATCGTGGCTGCAGATGATCTGGGTACCGCCTTGCCGGATGTGGTTGAAAAGGGCGTCCTCGATCGTCATCTGGGCCTCGATGTCGATGCCGTTGAGCGACTCGTCGATGATGATCACGGGGGAGTGGGCAAGGAGCGCAGCTGCGATTTGGGTTTTCTTGAGCATGCCGTGGGAATAGCTCTCCATAAGATCGTCATGGCGACCCGCCATTCCCAGACGTTCGAAGATGTCAGCGGTCGCACCACGCAGACGTGGTTTCCCGAGAACCGATGGGGACCTCAGAGACAGGGTGTACGAGATGAATTCCGCCCCGGTGAGGAATTGCGGTAGGTGATCGTTGTCGGCGCAGTAGGAGATCGCCCTGCACGCGATTCGGGAACCGCAGGGGTAGCCGAGGACATTGGTCGTCGCCGTCTTCGGGGCAGCGAGGATGCCCTGCAAGATCTTGCACAGCGTGGACTTTCCCGATCCGTTGGGGCCAATGAGCGCAAGGCAAGATCCTTGGGTTATTGCCAGAGTGACATTGTTGAGGACCGGCTTGTCAGAGTAGTAGAAATCCAAATCCTTGATCTCGATGACGGGCTCGTGACAAGAAAACGGACCCTCGAACTTCGATGTACTCGCGAGGACTGGCCCCCTCGCGGGGAGGGGAGTCGGTCGGCATCATCGGATGGACGCATTAGCGTGCACACTCCATAGATATGGAGATGCCGTACTTCACCCATTTCCAGTGGCCGGTGAACTTCCCGTGCTGGTTGACGACGCACCAGATGGCCATACCAGCAAGGAGGGTGGCACCCAGCCCGATGAGCACCGCGATGAACACGAGCCACCAGGCGTCGTGACGGAGGAGGGCGCAATCGAACTTGTTTTTGAGAATCTCGGTGGTGGACTGCAAGGCAAAGGCTTGTGATTCGGGCATGATGCGATCTTTCCTAATGTTGAATATCGTGTCGTGCGGTCTCGCCGTGGCTGCAGAGTAACTCCTACGTGGGTCACAGGTTGCGAGTGTTTTCGATGTTTTTCTGTTGACTTCGTCACATCAGGGCACAGCTGTTAGCCCAGTTTCAATGCCGGCTTGACAAGCATGTTCACCGTTGACGTTGTCAAGATCGTCGGGTTGAGCCTGTTGCGTCATAGTGTTCGCAATGTGTCTTTCCAGCGATTCTTGGTGGGGATAGCAGCCATCTTGCTTCTCCTGCCCACTGCGTGCTTTCGACAAGATGATGCGCAGGCACCCGTTGTCGATAACCTCGGTACGGTCTTCAGCCCCTCGAACTCTCTCATTCGCGAGCCGACGAACTCGTCAGCCACTGGGACGCTCAAGAGCACATATGAGTACCTCCGGCTCATCGACGGTCACGATCTACCCGACGACGATGGCTACGCTCATGATCATCTGGTCGCGGCTTTGCGCCCGTATTTGGTGAATGGTGGAGACAGTCGGCAGGCCCACGTCAACCAACTCATGGCGGCGTCATCCCTGAAAACCCTCAACGCGTTGTCCGACAAGGAGAGATCAGAGGTCGACAAACGTACCCGCCTGCCGAAGGGCTGCATCACGAGAAAGACGGTGATGACGGATCTGCCCATCGCGACGATGAGGCGGGAGATCGGCCTGTCCAACGACGGGTTGTGCCTCACACCGTGGAAGGTCAAGACGACTTCTTCCGAGGAAGCTCGGTGGGCGATGCAGGCGCTGGCCAGTGCCGACCTATTCAGCAATGCTAAGGACGCCGAGAAATGGGGGTGGGAGTCGATCTCGGACGGGTATTTGCGCCATCTCGAGACCTACAGTGGCCCGAGTACGACTATCGCGATGGCCTTGTCGGCGGCGAATACCGTCTCTACATTGTCTCGTTCCCAGTTGCAACGCATCGGCGACAGTCTCGCGGATGCGCCATGTCCGAGGAAGGACCTTGGTCCGGCGCTCATTCGCAATGGAAAGCCGGTCAAGGACAAGTGCAGTATCGAATCGGCGTACCTGTTGAGGTATTCCGGGAATTGGGCGTGGTGACATGACGGTTTCTTGGCAAGGTGTGACCAAGACATTCCCCTCGGGCGATTCCGCGCGTGGGGGGTGCACGATTCATTGCGCCGATGCGACTGTTGACGCAGGTCAGGCATGTCTCATTAAGGGAGCATCCGGTCAGGGTAAGTCGACCATGATGGCCATGATCGGTGGCCTGCTTCCAGTGACGAGCGGGCACATCACCATTGCTCATGGTCATGGCGACCGTGATCCTGAGCAGGCTCGCCGTGAGGGGCTGGTTGCCTACGCCTTCCAGTACCCATTCCTCACCCCGTACTTCACTGTCTGGGAGAACGTCGCTCTGTGCGCCGAAGCCGAGATCGCGTATCAGTTGCTGGCCTCTTGCGGCATGGCTGACCTGGCCAATCAGCAGGCCAGCACGTTGTCCGGTGGGCAGCAGCAGCGGGTGGCCGTCGTCCGGGCTGTGGCGTCGCGGCCCGCAGTCTTGCTGGCAGATGAGCCGACGGCATCCCTTGACGACGACAATCGGTGGGCCGTGGAGAAACTGCTTCAGGACTACCTGGATGACGGAGGAACGATCATCATGGCATCGCACCAACCGATCGACCTTCCACATCTGAGCGTCACGGTGGAGGCGACACGATGAGCATGTCAGCATCGCGTCACGCCTGGGTGTCCTTGCGACGCTCCAGCTTGCCCCGACAGCGCTGGTTCATCATCGTCCTGGCCTTGCTGGGAGGATGCGCTCTAGCAATGAACACCATCGTCGCAGGCCATGTTCGTGACCAGATTGACGCCGCTGACGCGGGCAAGAGACTCAACTATGTTGTTGTTGACAGTACGGGGCGTGGGTCTAGTGGCCCGATTAACGCGGCAGCTCGCCGGCAGATGATGGGCATGGACCATGTGGCGAAGGTCTACGAGTGGTCGCAGGCTGGACTGCTCTGCGACGACGACAATGGGCTTCCGCAGATCGTATGGGCCACGGCACAGATTCCCGATGTTCCTCCCGCCGCGGTGGCCTTTGACGGCCCCACCAGGCCAGTGCGGCCAGGGGAAGTCATCGTGCCAGATGCGGTAAACGGTCATGATCTCAAAGCTTTGCTGGGGACGACGATCAATGTGTCGTACCAGCGCAAGACGAAGGCATCTGAAGCTGAGGCTGTCCCGACGAAGCTCAAGGTTGTTGGCCTTTACGACTCCAGCCGTCCGAACAATGACGGTCCCGATACGGTCTACGTTAATGTTGACGACGCCAAGAATTGGGAGGCTGCCAACGCAGGGATGTCCCCTCAAGCGTTTGATAAGCAGGGCGTGTCGAGGGCCTATGTCGAGGCTGATTCGCGCGCCCACGTCGCTGACGTCCATCGGCAGCTAAGCCAGGCAGGATTTTCCGCAACCAGCCAGGCTGATGTGGTCGGATACGCCGATCAGATGACCTCTGATGTCCAGCGGATGCAGACGATCCTCATCGTCGTCATCTGTGTGGCGGCATTGGTGCTTGGGGTCAGTGTTGGCTCGACGATCTCGCGTCAGCGGGGGTCTCAGATTGCAGTATTTAAGGCTTTCGGCCGCTCGGGGGAGTGGATTCTCGGTTGCCTTGAAATGGAGGCCCTTTTTATTGGTGTGGTGATGGCGCTGGGAATTGTCATCGTCGGGCTGGTGCTGTGTGGTGTAGCGATGGCGTTGACGGCTGTTGGGGTGAACTTGGGGCCGGTGGCGATGTCCCCGGTGCCGTTGGCTGATGTGCTGGAGCAAGGAGCGTGGTTCCCTCTGGTCCTTCTTGCTGCCGTACCGCTGGGGTGCTTGCCGCGCACTATTGTTTCAGTGAAGACTCACAAGCCTTACGAGTTGCTGCGCGAATAGTGACCATGACGATGTGACCTGAGCAAAAGAAATGCCCCCGAGTTGGTGGGACTCGGGGGCATTATCATCACCAGATGGTGACCCGCTTCTCGGGAGCCAGCCACATCGGGTCGTCCTCGGTCACCCCGAAGGCTTCGTGGAAGGCGTCGATGTTGCGGACGATCTGGTTGCACCGGAACTCGGTGGGCGAGTGTGGGTCTGTGGCGATTTGAGTGCGTAGGGCCTCGTCGCGCTGTTTCTCGCGCCAGATCCGGGCGTAGGACAGGAAGAATCGCTGCTGCCACGGCACATCGTCGATCGGCTCGGGCTCAGTTCCCGCAAAAGAAATCTGCAGGGCTTTGAAAGCGATTCCCGCTCCGCCGAGGTCGCCGATGTTCTCGCCTATTGTCAGTGATCCGTTGACGTGTGGGCCGTCCGGTTGTAGTTGCAGCGGCACAAGGGCGTCATACTGGCTGATGAGACCCTTGGTGCGTTCCTCGAAGGCGGTGCGATCCTCAGCGGTCCACCAGTCACGCAGTCTGCCTGCACCGTCGCAGGTCGAGCCCTGGTCGTCGAAACCGTGACCGATCTCGTGACCGATGACGGCCCCGATCCTGCCGTAGTTGACGGCGTCGTCGGCCTCGACGTCGAAGAATGGCGGCTGCAGGATGGCTGCTGGGAAGACGATCTCGTTGCGCAATGGGTGGTAGTAGGCATTGACCGTCTGCGGGAACATGAGCCACTCGTCGGGATCCATGGGGCCCGAGAGTTTCTCAATGGTGCGGTCGAGTTGGAATGAATTGCAGGCTAGAACGGCGTCGACCAGGCTTCCGTCAGGTAGCCGGAGTCCCGAGAAATCGCGCCAATGTTCCGGGTAGCCGATCTTCGGGCGGAAGGCCGAGAGCTTGTCAAGGGCTTCAGCTCGGGTCGACTCGCTCATCCATGTCAGTGTCGAGATGGACTGACGATATGCCGCCAGCAGGTTGGCGACGAGGTTGTCCATTCGCTCTTTGGCTGCTGGAGGGAAGTGCCTGGCGACATAAAGTTTGCCGACGGCCTCGCCCATGGCCGATTCAACGAAGGAGACGCCGCGCTTCCATCGAGCCTTGAGCGCAGGGGTGCCGTTGAGGACACGACCGTAAAAGTCGAAGTTCTCATCGACGAAGGCTGAGCTGAGATAGGAGGCCAGGGAAGATATGGCGTGCCAGCGTGCCCACGACTTCCACTGGTCAAGGCGTTCGTCGACGAGCATTCCCTCGACCCCATCGAAGAAGGATGGCTGGTTGTCGATGACGGTGGCCAGGACTTCGACGGGGATGCGAGCACCTTGGCGCCATTGCTCGAGGTGCAGGCCAGGATGTGTCGAGGCCAGGTCGTCAAAGGTCTTGGGGTTAAAGGCTGCTTTCATATCTCGGCAGTGGACCTGATCCCAGTGGTGGGACGCGATTTCGGTTTCTAGATCCATGACGGCCTGAGCCTGGTCGGCGGCGTTGTCCAGCCCGGCCAGGGTGAGCATCCGGGTGACGTGGCTCACATACGCCTCGCGGACCTCAGCCTTGTCGTCGTCACGGTAATAGGCCTCGTCGGGCAGGCCTAGTCCAGCCTGACCCATCCACGGTACGTAACGAGTGGGATCGGCGGGATCCGACTCCTCGGCAAGGTAGAACAAGGCGCCGAGGGATTCGCGGTAGTGCTGGCCTAGCAATGTCATGAACTCCGATATCGTTGTCACGCGATCGATGCGTGCCAAGATCGGCGTCAAGGGGATCGTGCCGACGGCTTCGACGGCGGCAGAGTCCATGAATCGGCGGTACAGCTCGGCCATAAGGTTGACTTCGTGGTCAGTTGACGCGCTGGCCGCTTGCCGCAACTCGTGGGCGTCGCCGGAGGTCAGTTCCTCAAGGATGTCGTGAACGGCGGCCTCGGAGTTGTCACGCAATACCCGGAACGATCCGGTGCTCGCCTGATCGTTGGGGATGGTCGTTGTTGATAGCCACGACCCGTTGACGTGGCGGAAGAGGTCATCAGCTGGGCGGACGTCGGGGTCCCGGTCCTGGAAGGATGCGGTCATAGGTCCACCCTATCCGGCGCGCTAGCCATGCATTTCCGCCTATCACAGCTTCGGCCACTACTCGGCGTTCCGTCTCAGGAAGGTGCGACGACCGTCAGGCCGCAGTCGCGTGCCGCTGATTGCAACCGCTGGTCGTAGATGGCTAGTGCATTGACTTGGAGGTCGAAGGCAGTGGCTGAGATGTCGAGATACCAACGAGTCATCGTTTGCCGCGTAGGTCGTTGAGGACAGTCTCGCTGTCGATCGCAGTTGTGGTCAGATCGCTGGTATCGAAAATTGACTCTTGGCGGGCGGGCTTGGTTGCTCGGCGACCGCCTGCATAGAGCGTCAGCTGGGTGACGGGAAGCCCTCGACGCGCGACGATCAGGACTTCCCCAGCCTCAACATGGAGAGCAAAATTTCCGGAGCTTAGGCGGCGCTGATGATGAGACCGTTAAGGGGTGCGCGCCGGTACTGCTTATCAATGGTGCTTTTAGGAGTGATCATCTTTGCTTCTCGATAGCGGGTAGTCTCCGAATTTTGATCTAGTTCTCACGAGCGTCTGGCTATAAGCGGAGCATGACCATCTTTACTAGAGAAAGCTTTACTACTACTCTCAGCGAGAATCATGCCCGCCGGTCAAGTCCTCAACGTCCTAGATCAACGATCCAAACTATTCAAACCTCAAAGAAAAAAATTATCTGCATGGCGTTAAACACATAAAAGGACACCGCCACGGATGTGAATAGTGCGATTGCTGTGGCCGCGCCCATCTTGATGAGAAAGTGGCTACCGTTCTCCTTGAGGGTAATGTCTACCGTGCCAAGAATCCACCCTATCAGGGAGAACACCGCGAGAAGAATAAGATAGTATATGAGGGTTTCCTTGCCGTTGATGAACCTCAGAGTTGTCAGGAAACGCTCGATGGAGCCCATGAGTACACCGGCAAGGCTCGACATGACGGCAGTGATGGCCTTAACTCTGCGTTTTTGTTTCGTTATATCGTCGCAGTCGACGGCGGTTCGCTGCCACAGTCCGGTAAGCCACCCAGCCACAGGAAAAATAGGCGACATGACGAGTTCAGGTGGACAGAGCTCAGTATCTTGTTCTGTGAGGAGTAGAGATATGAGGTATCCCAAGACCACGAGCGCCCAGACAGCTCCAACGATGGCTCCGATGATGAGGCCGTTGAGGGGTGCGTGGCGGTATTGCTCTTCAACCGTGTTTTTGTGGGTGGTCGTTGCTGCCTCTTTAGTAGCGGTATAGAAGATCATAGGCGTCCCCTATCTCGTCATGGTCGGCGCGGATTGTTGCAAGGGCGCGCGTTATTTGGGAATACGCTCAGAACTCGAAAAAATAATGCTTCTATAAATAAACTCGTGGTAAACCAGAAAGTCACAGACAAGAACAGCATTACACCCGCCATGATACTCATCTTAGAAATGATCCATCGAGTATCATGAATATTATTTACTCGCGCACCCCCGAGTGCCCATCCGGCACAAGGAAACATCATTAATGGAAGCAGGTACAGGATAAACGCCTTAGTGCTGTATGCGGCACGAGCTGGCACATGGAGGGTATCTTGACTTGCAACTAGCGTATAAAAAGTGGCTGCCGTCATAATTCCTACTGCAGTCATCATTGCGGCACCGATCACCTTAATTCCATGCTCTATTTTTGCTGGATCCCCACGGGAAGTAAAGGACCGTTCCCATGCCCCGGTAATCCATCCAAGAATAGGCAACATCAATGCGACAAGATCCATTTTCGCTCGCCTCGAAGGGTCATTCGCGAACAAACCAGGAATCAAAAGCACGAGGACCCAGGCAACCCCGATGATGGCTCCGATGATGAGGCCGTTGAGGGGTGCGTGGCGGTATTGCTGTTCGTGTGTGTTTTTGTGGGTGGTCATCGTGGTGTCCTGGTGGTGTGGGGGTCGCAGGCGTCTCCGATGCCGTTGTGGTCGGTGTCGGTTTGGTCTTGGTTGGCTATGGTGGGGCAGTTGTCTTGTGTATCGGGTACGCCGTCGCCGTCTCGGGTGACCTGGATTGGGAAGGTGAGGGTGTCAGTGGTGCCGGTGGTATCGGTGATGCGCAGGTGTGCCTGGTATGTTCCGATTCGGGTGAGGGTGCGAGTGATCTCAGGCGTGGTGGTATCGATTTCGTAGTGTCGGTCACCGTCTAAGTCCCATTGCCAGCGGCGGATATGGCCAAAGGCTGTATACGACGAGGACGCGTCTAGGCTCAACGGGTTACCCCGGCGCACCTGGCTTTGCCCGATCACCGCGGCACGCATCCGCACCCCCGGCACCGAGGCCACCTGCGCAACACTCTCAGACAAGCTCGCACTCCTGACCGTTCTCGACAGGAGCGCATCATGGACCAACCCAGCAATCTTCTCATGACCGACCACATTCGGATGGTACCAATTCTTTTCATCTTGACTTGGCTCTGACAATATGACGCCATTTCCATTATATGAGTAGCCAGCGGTCTCAAAGACGGCGTTGATCCAACGTTGCGGATTCTGGTCACCGTTATGAACCAGCGGTTCGGGTTCGTGGGTGTTGAACAGGCTGGTGGTGGGGGTGTAGGTCACTTTGAGGGCATGGGTTTTGTTCCAGGCCTTGACTGTGGCGGTTTGTTTGGTGCGGAATTCGTCCTCGGCGGCCCGCACCCGAGTAGACGGCACGTCGCTTCCCGGGGCATCACGGTCCGCCCGGATGAGGTAGGGGTATCCGATCAGGATGACCCGTGTGTGAGCCGGATCGGCCAGCCGCTGCTGAATATGCGACAACAACGTCGTCGTTTTCGTCATCGTGGCATCAATCTTCTTGCGTGACGCATCAACAGAGCCGCCACATTCGGCTGCTGACCACACTCTTTCAATGAAGCAGTTTTCGACGACGCTGGTGAAGTCTAGGTCGTTGCCTCCGGCGGTCATGAGGACCACATGTGTGTGGGGATCCATTCCGTCGGCCTGACTGACAATAGTGTGGTCCCCGGTAGTGATTTGGGCGCCACTCCAGGCCCGCACATCAGTCTGAAACGTGGTATCGTCCCCGAACTCCCGATTCAACCGGCGCGTAAGCACCGAACCATAATTCTTAGGGCTGCGATACGACCCATCAGCCGGATACCCATCAACCAAGGTTCCGTTGCCTGCCGAGTAGGAGTCTCCCAGCACAGTCATCTTCACCAACCGGCGAGGCGGCACCCACCCATCAACCGTGACCGCCCGAGCCGGATTAGCACCAATAGTGTCCAACGACTGCAAACCCCGCAACACCGGAACCGCCTGCACCGTCGCCATCATCGTCCACGCGGGACTAACGACATTACTTGGGAACGAGCCGTCAACCTGCTGCTGACCGGCCAGCCACGCCTGACCCTTGACAGCCTGGTCTTTGTGGTTCGCGTCACCGGCCCGATACAAACCCGGTGCCACTCGCGTCGTCGCACGCACATTCGCACCGTGGTCTGGCCAACCCCACCCATCTGTCTGACGATCGGCATCCAACCGTTTGACAAGCGCCGCCTTGACAGCCGTAATCCCCTCCTGACCGTATGCTGTAGACACCACATGCGACAGGGCGGCGAGCATAAGACCATCAGTACTCGGATAATTCCGCCCGGGACGCGCCGAGACATAGTCGGTGATCGACTTGAATAGCTTCTGCGGGATCGGTTTGCCCAGCCGCTCCAACGCGATCATGTCCAACGCCTGATGAAACGGGCGCTCCTTGAGTGCCGAATCCGGCAACGACGTCACCGGCTTAGCGTAATCAGTTCCCCCATAGGTGGTCGGCTCGCCAGCTGCCAGCAAGGTGATCGTCACCTTCGCACACCCACCCACATTCTTAGAAGTGCAATACGACGGCCCCTTAGCCTTAATATCTTTCTTGATCATGCCGAAAAGCTTCGCATCGGTCTTGCCGGCAGAAATCAACGCCAGCGCCCCGTCCAACTCCGGACCCAAATCACCCTTCGTCAGATCAGCACTATGCCCGTTAATGTAGTCGGCTGCCTTACCGGCCTGGGCAGCGTAATCGGCGGGTTTCGGCCCACCCGCTGCTAGAGCCGGGACAGGCACCCCCCACCGTGCCAGTCACCACCGCAGCCACCACCAGCGAGCCCAACACTCGCCTACGTTTCGTTGTTGCTGCTTCTATCATCTTGTCCCTCCACGGAAACGTCCCGAGGGGACTCCACAGACAACACAGACGTTCACGCGTCGATGCCGACCCCGTAACCCGCAACGGAACCCCACACCACCCCCACGTGACCTGGTACCCCGACTCCCACACCACACAGGCATGGTCACGGTTACGCGACAGTGCCGGACTCCCACCAGCTTCCCCACACCACCTAGGCATCAACCCACCCATTAGGCCGACAACGAACATAGTACCTCCCACCAAGGTCACCCCCACATCGACCGGGCAGCAGCACTCAGAACCGCGAGGTACCGACGTTAGAATCGCGGTCGGCCTCGCCTCAGGGAGTTGTCAGCTCTGCACTTGCCAGGTGTCGCTGCCGAGTAGCAGCTGTTGCAGCGCGGCGTTACGGGAGCCAGGGTCGGTCGCATCCCCGGAAGCCAGTTTCACTTGGGCGCGAGCCTGATCGTCATAGGTGGGGCGGTCTACGTCGTAGAAGATCCCGACCGGGGTCTGGGTGACGACGGTGCCGTCGTCCAAGTGCGCCAACTCGAAGGCCAGCGACGGGTCGGCGCGATGGGAGTCGTGAACGAGCACGTGGTCCATGCCCACCTCGGCGACGTCAGCCACCGTTAACTCGCCGCTTACGGGGTCGCGCACCACGCCGCGGGAATTGTCAGCTCCGACGAGCACCGGCTCCCCATCAACCAGTCGGATGAGGTGCTGGGTGGCCTCGGGCCCCTTGTAGTCATCGAACGCCCCGTCATTGAAGATCGGGCAGTTCTGATACATCTCGACAAACGAGGTGCCCCGATGCTTGGCGGCGGCGGTGAGTACCTGGGCGAGATGCTTCCGATCAGAGTCGACGGCACGAGCTACGAAGGAGCAGCCCGCCCCCAACGCCACTGCCAACGGGTTGAACGGTGCGTCGATCGACCCCATCGGGGAGGACTTCGTAACTTTGCCAGCCTCCGAGGTAGGGGAGTACTGACCCTTCGTCAGACCGTAAATCCGGTTGTTAAACATGAGAATCGTCAGGTTGACGTTGCGTCGCATGGCGTGGATGAGGTGATTACCCCCGATCGACAGCGCGTCGCCGTCGCCAGTGATGACGAACACGGCCAGGTCGGGACGCGACACCGCCACACCCGTCGCAATAGCCGGGGCACGGCCATGGATCGAGTGCATACCGTAAGTATTCATATAATACGGGAAGCGGGAGGAACAGCCGATCCCCGAGATAACGACGGCGTTCTCTTTGGCGATACCCAGGTTGGGCAGCACACCCTGGAAGGTGGACAAGATCGCGTAATCGCCACATCCGGGGCACCAACGCACCTCCTGGTCAGAGGCGAAGTCCCGACGCTTGAGCGGCTCAATCGCCAACGGCACATCCGCCAGGCCGGCGGGACGATCCTCGGTGGTGATGTCAGTCATCTCAGGCCTCCCTCGTATCGTCGCTACCCTTGCTGTCACCACAGTGGCGACACAACTCATCGCACAGGTCCACCGGCGAGATTGGTAGCCCGCGCACCCGCGAGATCGTCTTGACGTCGATGAGGTACTTCGAGCGCAACAGCATCGCGAATTGGCCGGTGTTCATTTCGGGGACGACGATCTGCCGGTATCGACGCAACACGTCACCCAGATCCTCCGGTAGCGGGTTAAGGTGGCGCACGTGAGCCTGGGCGATGGACAGGCCGCGAGCACGTACTCGGCGTACGGCGGCGGTGATCGGGCCGTACGCGGAACCCCATCCGAGCACGAGCACGTCGGCGTCACCGGAAGGATCGTCGACGGCAGTCGGAGGAATGGTCTTTGCGATGCCTTTCACCTTGGCAGCCCGAGTGGCCACCATCTCCTCGTGGTTGGCCGGGTCATAGGAGATCGCGCCGGTGTGGGCTGACTTCTCCAGACCACCGACGCGGTGCTCCAGACCTTTGGTGCCGGGCAGCGCCCACGGACGCGCTAAGGTTTGCGGGTCACGGCGGTAAGGCATAAACCGCGGCGAGCCGTCGGCAGCGGTGGTGTTCGGCTCGGTCGCGAAATGGGGGTCAATGCGCGGGATCTCAGCCAGATCAGGCACCTTCCACGGCTCCGCACCGTTGCCAAGGTAGCCGTCAGAAAGCATGATCACGGGGGTGCGATAGGTCACCGCGATACGGCAAGCCTCCAGCGCAGTGTCGAAGCAATCCGACGGGGACTTCGCTGCGAGCACCGGGACGGGAGATTCGCCATTGCGTCCAAACATTGCCTGTAGCAGGTCGGCCTGCTCAGGTTTGGTCGGCATACCGGTGGAGGGTCCGGCGCGCTGCACGTCGACGACCACCAGCGGCAGCTCCGTCATGACGGCCAAGCCGATGGCCTCGGACTTGAGGCTCATGCCGGGGCCCGACGTCGTTGTCACGCCCAGCGAACCGGAAAAGGAAGCACCGATGGCAGAACTGACCCCAGCGATCTCGTCCTCGGCCTGGAAGGTGACGACGTTGTGGGCCTTGCGCTTAGACAGCTCGTGGAGGATGTCGGAGGCCGGGGTGATGGGGTAGGAGCCTAAGAACAGCTGCAGCCCGGCCCGGTTGGCACCCGTGATGAGACCGTACGCGGTGGCGAGATTGCCGGTGACCTGACGGTAGGTGCCTTCGGGCATCGGGGCCGGGGCCACCTCGTAGCGCACCCGGAATAGTTCGCACGTCTCGCCGTAGGCATGCCCGGCCTTGAGCGCGGCAAAGTTGGCGTCCCGAATGTCCGGCTTGGAAGCGAACTTGCTAGCTAGGAACTTCTCCGAGGGGCCGAGGGGACGTCCGTATAGCCAGGTCAGCAGTCCGAGGGCGAACATGTTTTTGGCGCGCTCAGAATTCTTGCGGCCAAGGTTGAAAGGTTCGACGGCAGCTACGGCCAGCCCGGTGAGGTTGAGCTCGACGACCTGGTAGGACTCCAGCGTGCCGTCATTGCGCGGATCCTCGGTGTATCCGGCTTTTTTGAGATTTTTCGCGGTGAACTCGGCGGAGTCGAGGATGATGAGTCCGCCGCGGCGGATGTCGCCGAGGTTCGCGGCCAAGGCGGCGGGGTTCATGACGACCAAGACGTCAGGTTGGTCACCCGGGGTGGCGATGTCGTAATTGGCGAAGTGCACCTGGAAACTTGAGACGCCGGGGATCGTGCCCTGGGGGGCGCGGATCTCGGCAGGGAAGTTCGGCAAGGTCGAAATGTCGTTGCCATGGATGGCGGACTCGGCGGTGAAGCGGTCGCCGGTCAACTGCATGCCGTCGCCGGAATCGCCGGCGAATCGAATGACTACTCGGTCGAGGGGCTGGACCTCTCGCTCGTCAGTGGTGTGATGTGCCGTGTCGGTGGAAGGCACTCTGACCTCTTTTCTCGTCGCGGGATTCCGTTGTTGACGTGTCATATGGGTGGCGGACGACCGCACCGACGATGCGCGTCTGGATGCTTCGGAACCAGCTACTAACGCTACCATCGAGCCTTTGCTTATCGAACTTCGGTCCCGGCTGCGCGCTGCCACGCGAATGTGATGAACAGTATCCTCGGTAGGATGACCTGGTGAAGTTCATCGACTGGTTCGCCGACGGATCCGTGTACGTCGTCGACCTCGCGCTGGCCTGCTGTGGGGTCGAGAGTGGGGCTGCCGTGTTGGCCAACGCTCCGGTGCGCGAAGAGATCCCAGACGGCGCCCCGATAGTGGTGCTCGTTTCCGGGACGGTGACAACTGGTCTGGCGCCCGTGGTGTCTGACACTGTCCATGAACTCAAGCGCAACCATCCCGTTGACGTGGTGGCTTTTGGAGCGTGCGCCTGTGCAGGCGGACCGTACTGGGATTCAGCTGGTGTTGTCGCTGGACTTCCGGATGCGGGGGTCGACGCCGATCACTGGATTCCGGGCTGTCCCCCCGGACCTGAAACGCTCACCGGGTTGTTGGCCTCGTCCCGGGAGGCCGCATGACGACCAGCGATGTCCCTGCAATCGGCTGGCACGACGCTGTTGCCCAGGCGGTGTCCACTCACCCGTGGCTGGCTCATCTGACGGCCATCGACGGGACAGGGGAGCGCGGCCAGGATCCCGACATCATCGTGGTTTGTCGCCTCGAGAATCATGACGGCGACGACGTGACTATCTCCACCCGTGTGCCTCGTGACGGCGGGACCTTGGACTCGATTGTCGGCGTGCTGGCCGGGGCATCCTGGTATCAGCGGGAGATCCACGACTTTTTTGGTGTGAGGTTTGTCGGCCCTGGGGCAGATGATCGTGCCCTCCTTGTCCACGATGCACCGAAACCGCCCCTGCGCAAGGAAGCTGTGTTGGCGCAGCGAGCTGACACCGTGTGGCCGGGTGCGGCTGACCAGGCTGGCTCGAAGTCCGCGAGTCGACGTCTGCCGGTCGGCGTTCCTGACCCTGAGACGTGGCGGCGTATCAAAGACGGTGAGGATATTCCGGATGCCGAGGTCATCGCGGCCATGTCTGGCCGGCGCCCGCGATCAGCTGCCCGTCGAATGGCAAGCACGGCGTCAGGCAGGCAGGCATGAGACATTCGGCTATCAACCTTGACGTCGACGCGTGCACCTCCTGCATGATCTGTGCCCGCGAGTGTCCGGCTTGGTGCATCACCATCGACGCTCACCACGAAGCGGTTCCGGACTGCGATGCTCGCCGTCCCCGCACGGTAGCCGTTCTCGACGAGTTCGCTATCGACTGGGGGCTGTGCATGTATTGCGGCATGTGCATCGAGTCCTGCCCGTTTGACGCCCTGTCCTGGAGTGACAAGCGTGTTTCGGAATCGTTGTCGCGCACCGATTTGGTCAGCGCGTGGGGATTGGACGGTGATCGGTGAAGCAGCCGGTTGGGCGGCGGCGACGGATCAGATGGCTTGCCTATGTGCGCGCCTGGAGGTCCTGGTCGGTCCTGGAAGGGCTGGTCGGGACGATTCTCATCACGGCCGGATCACTGACCCCGGCCTATCTGCCACTGAACTCGCCATGGTGGTCTCGACTAAACGAGGCTGGTTTACGCGGATCAACGTGGCGTATCGTCGGGACCTTGCTTGTCCTCGTCGGCGTTGGTTTGCTGGTCGATTCCTGGCTGCGCCTGCGGCCTGGTCGCGAGCCGCGTGACCTTACTGCGGAACCGCTGCCGAAGCATGCGCGTCGATGCTTTAAACACCTTCCAGGTATTCGTGCTGGACTACACCCGTGGGCTGTACTCGGCGTGTGGGGTCTGCCTTTCCTACTCGCTCCACCCATCTTCAGCCACGACGCCTACTCCTATGCTGCCCAGGGCTGGCTGCTGGAAAACGGCATCAGCCCCTATGAGGGGTATCCCGGGTTGCTACCTGGGGCCTTCGCCGACCAAGTTGCCCAGGAATGGCGTTATACCAAGACCCCCTACGGTCCTTTAGCCCTCGTCGTCCAACATGGGATCGTCCACCTCACTGGGGACAATCCCTACTGGTCGTCGGTCTTTATGCGTGTTCCGGCTCTCTTAGGCGTTATCGCTATAGGGTTGTTGTTGTCCCGGGTGGCGCGTCGAGTCGGACGAGACCCGCACTTTGCAGCCTGGTTCTCCACCCTCAACCCCATCCTCGTGGTGGACTTCATCGGGGGAGCACATAATGACGCCCTCATGATGGGGCTGGTTGTTATCGGGTTGTGGATTGCTTGCATGACGAGCTGGTCATGGGCGATTGGCGCGGTACTTGTCGGGGGCGCGGCGGCCGTCAAACAGCCGGCATTTATGGTCGCAGTTGCTCTGCCGCTGATCCGTCATCCTATGGCGTCGTGGCATCCGCGCCACCTTTTCCCGGCTTTGGGGCGAACGGTAGGGTCCCTCACTATCTCGGTGGCTGTTTTTTCGGGTATTTCGTGGGCATCGGGTTTAGGGTTTGGCTGGTACCACGCCGTCAACGTTCCTGGTATGGTGTTGACGGTGTCGCCCTTCACTCTGGTCGGCATGGGTGTGCGAATGGTGCTTGGTTCCTTTGGCGCACATCAAGCAGCGGCAGCTGTCATTCCGATTTCTCAGGCCATTGGCATGCTCGTCGGTGTGTTTCTGTTGGTGGTCATGGCCGTCCGGTTGCTACCGTGCAAGCCGCTGTCTTTCCTGGCGCTGGGATTTCTTGCCGTGGCATTATGTGCCCCAGCACTGCATTCCTGGTATGTGCTGTGGGGGGCGCTGCTACTGCCCCTGATCGACGAAGCTGCCCGCTTCGTTCGCCCTGCGGTGTGGACCACCGTCATCATGTTGTCCTTCGATGCGGTCAACCTGTCCTGGCGCAATAGTGCCGCAGCTCTTGGTGTTGCGCTGGTCCTGGTGCTGGCGGCCCGCCTGGTGTGGCACGAACACAGCCTGGGACAAGGGTGGACGCACAAAGACGTTCACGTTCCGCACCCCACAAGGTCCATTGACTGTTAGAGCGCCCGGTATGCAGCGGATAGTTCGATGGCGGTAGCCGTGGTTGTTGGGAGCGGAAAGTGACGACGCGAGTTCTTGACGTGGCAGGCTGGGGATATGGATGAGGTGAAGATCAGCGGTACCGACGATGTCACGATCATCTTGGACCGTCCCCGAGCGATCAACTCGTTATCTGGTGAGATGCTGGGGGCTATTGGGGAGGCCGTCAAGGGATCGCCGCGCAGCATCGATCTATCCGGTGCGGGAGAGCGCGGCTACTGTTCGGGAGCTGACATTCGCGAGCTCAGATCGTTGGTATTAAAGGATCCCGAGGCCGCTGGTGACTGGTTGGATGGTGAGTACGACGTTGACGCTGCCATTGCTGAGGTGCATTCGGGGACCGCGCATCTGCATGGCATTTCCATGGGCGGCGGGCTTGGGTTGGCACTGCGCCTTAAGCGGGTCGAGGCTCGCGACGACCTCGTCCTTGCGATGCCGGAAACGGGTATTGGTCTATGGCCTGACGTGGGTGCGTGTTTCGAGCTCTCTCGGGCCCCGCGCCTTGTCGGCCGCCATATAGCCATGACCGGGGCCTTCATCGATGCGGCTTCGGCGCTGTGGGCCGGTTTGGTAGATGAGGTCGTCGACGCCGACGGCGAGCCCGTTGACGTCGATCCGGTCGCTTGTCAGTTGGCGCGCGATGCGGTGTGGATTCAGGAGTGTTATGACACTGATGATCCCGTCGAGGTGTGTCGTCGATTGGCTGATCGTCCCGAGCCGGCCGCGCGTAAGACGGCTGAGCACATCGCGACGCGCTGTCCGTTGTCGGTAGCTGTCGCATTGGCCGCTGTCGTGAGGGCTGAATCCGCGTCAGGTCTTGGCGAGGTGTTGGAGACTGATCGTGCTCTGGGGCGGTCCTTTATGCGCAATTCGGACTTTTGTGAGGGGGTGCGCGCCCAGCTGGTCGACAAGGACCGCAACCCGCATTGGTCCCACGAGAGCGTGGCTGACGTGCCCGCTCGTCAGGTTGAGGGGATGTTCGACCCGTCCTGACTTACAGGTCATAGTCGACGACTACTGCTGCGTGGTCGGAGGTGCGCTCGGAGTAGGAGGGGTCACGATCAATCTCGGCCGTGATGGCTTTGCTCGCCAACTCTGGTGACGCCAGGTGGTAGTCGATACGCCAGCCCGCGTCATTAACGAAGGCCTTGCCGCGCCAGCTCCACCACGAGTAGGGCCCGTTGGTGTCGGGGTGCTGGGCGCGCACAACGTCAATGAGGGTGTCGGGGGACAGGATGGTGTCAAACCACTGCCTCTCTTCGGGTAGGAATCCCTCATTGCGCTGGTTGGCTTTCCAGTTCTTGAGGTCGGCGTTTTCGTGGGCGATGTTGAAGTCACCCATAACGAGGAAGTGACGGCCTTGGGTGGTGCATTCTTGGCGGCGTCGGACTAGGTGGTCGCGGAACCCTGTCAGGAAGGCCATTTTGCGGTCCTGCTTGGCGATGGTTTTCTCGTTGGCTGGATCCGGGGTGGCGCCTTTGGGCAGGTAGAGGCAAGCGACGGTGAGGGGAGTATCGGCCAGGTCGACCTCGATGTAACGTCCCTCGTCGGCGAAGGGCAGCAATTCGGTGGGGAGGCCGTCGGTGTTGCCTGTGAGTGCCTGTGCGGGTGTAGGAGCCTGGCCGGGTGCCATGACGAGGTGGGTTCCCCAGGACCGGACCTCGGCCGGGGCGGTACGGGTGAGGAGAGCGACGCCGTTGCGTCCGGCCAGCGAGCCGGGTGCCCAGGAGACGTGACGGTCGCCGAAGGCTCCTTCGGGTAGGTCGGCAGGACGGCAACGCACTTCTTGCAGTCCGATTACGTCGCAGTCACGAGCCTCCATCCTCTCGGAGAATCCCCGCTTCAGGGCAGCTCGGATACCGTTGATGTTGAAGCTGGCGATGCGCATATGCAGGAGTGTGTCACACGCGGAGTACGGAGGCGGTTGTCCTGGGCGATCTCGTGCAACCGGTGACGTCTCTGGTGGTGGGTGGTACGAGTGCGGCCTGATTCACATACCAATTGGTCATGACTGCGGCCTGCCTGCTAATATTATCGATCGCTGGTTAACGCCAGCACGGCAGGTTGCCCGAGTGGCCAAAGGGAGCGGTCTGTAAAACCGTCGGTTTCGCCTACGTTGGTTCGAATCCAACACCTGCCACGCAACCCCCCGGGTCGGATGGATTCGGGGGTTGGTTTCGCCATAACCGGGTCTCGGGCTGACATTGGTCGGTTGGAGATGTGATGAGGCGGGACGGCTCGGTTCGACTGAAAGCCGGTTTCGGGGTTTAATCCCGGGGGTTGAGGAGACTCGGGTTCTGATTTGCCAACGGTCGAAAGCTCGTGTAGTTTTCTCATCCGTTGCCCCTATAGCTCAGTAGGCAGAGCGTCTCCATGGTAAGGAGAAGGTCAGCAGTTCGATTCTGCTTGGGGGCTCTGAGTGTGAATCGGCCCCACTCGCCCGGTGGGCCGGGCCAAGATGCGGTGCCGAGGATCACATTGGCGGGGTAGCTCAGGGGTAGAGCAAGCGGCTCATAATCGCTGTGTCGCGGGTTCGATTCCCGCTCCCGCTACCAATTTAACCGGGGAAACTCGGGAGCGCACACTCCATACGGCTCGAAAGTAGGAAAGATGGCCAAGAAGTCCGGCGACGTTCGCCCGAAGATCACGCTCGCCTGCACCGAGTGCAAGGAGCGCAACTACATCACCAAGAAGAACCGCCGAAACAATCCTGATCGCATGGAGATGGCGAAGTTCTGCCCGCGCTGCCGCAAGCACACCGCGCACCGCGAGACCCGCTGAGACCGGGACCTGAACCCAAGAACCTTAAACGAGGGGCTGCTTTAGAGGCGGCCCCTCGTGCTGTGTGTTATGAGCAATTAAATGCTCCGAGGTATTCTGTGGCGGCGGGGTCTGGGATAGCCTGACGACATGTCGATCAGTTCTCATGACGTTGGGCGCACCTACCCGACGACAGACCCGTACCTTGTTACCGCAGAGAAAATCCGGGAGCTTGCCACTGCTTTGGGGGATAACGCTCCGGCCTATCGAGGCGACGACCCCATTGCTCCGCCCACCTTCGCGATGGTGTTGGCGTCTCGGGCGTGGGAGGCGTTGTTCGACGACGAGCAGCTTGACCTGCGCCTGGAGCACATGATCCACACTGACCAGTCCTTTCACTGGATCCGTCCGCTTCATGAAGGCGACGAGGTGACAGCCGCCCTCACTATCACTTCTGTGCGTACCCGAGGCAATACCGACATCATCGGCATTAACGTCTCGTTGGATCACGTCGACGGCGAGCACTTGGGCAATGCCACTTCAACGTTGTGGCATACCCGTCCAGAGGGGAACGCATGAGCGTACAGCTGTCGGAGGGGCAGACTTTCGGCCCGCGAGCCATCAACGTTACTCGGACTACTCTGGTCCGTTACGCAGGCGCATCCGGCGACTTTAACCCCATCCACTACAGTGATCGAGCTGCCCGCGAGGCCGGCATGGACGGAGTTATCGCCCACGGTATGTGGACTATGGGTGCGGCTCTTGGCACTGTCATCGATTGGGTCGGCGGCCCTGAGCGGGTGGTTTCGCAGCGAGCGCGCTTCACCCGACCGGTCCAGGTTCCGGATACCGAGGGGGGCACCGCTATCGAGGTCGCCGCCACGGTGCGCAAGGTCAGCGAGGAGGCGGCGACTCTGGCTGTCGACGTCAAGTGCGATGGCCAATCGGTCCTGGGCCGGGTCGAAGTGGTCGTAAGGCAGGGGGAGCAATGAGCACCACGGTCATTGGCCCCTACGAGGACGACGACCCCACTGAGGCCTGCAGCACGATTCATCACGAGGTCATTGGAACGACGACTTGTCTGTCCGGTGGCGAGGACGTGCCGCTGGCCCCCCTGACGACCTTGAAGGTGGGTGGCCCGGCGCGTCACCTTGTCATCGCGACGACCCACGACGAACTCTTGGCAACTGTTCGTGACTGTGATCGGCGCGGCGAGCCGTGCCTGGTGCTCGGCGGTGGCTCGAATGTCCTCGTCGGTGACAATGGGTTCGACGGCACCGTCGTCCGCGTCGCTACCTCGGGACTGTCCGCGGAGGTGTCATCGTGTGGGGGTGCCTTGGTGACGGTCGCCGCAGGCCAGGTTTGGGACGATTTCGTTGTCCATGCCATTGAGCAGGAATGGATCGGCCCGGAGTTTCTCTCTGGCATCCCCGGTCTCGTCGGGTCGACGCCCATCCAGAACGTCGGTGCGTACGGCGTCGAAGTGGGGGAGTTTATCGCGCGGGTGCGTACGTGGGACCGCGTCGACGATACTCAGCGCACTTTTACCGCTGACCAATGTGATTTCGGGTATCGCTCGAGCCGTTTCAAGGCTGAGCCCGATCGCTACGTCGTCCTCGACGTCACCATGCAATTCAACCTCGGTACCCGCTCTCTGCCAGTCCGCTACGCCGAATTAGCGCGACGTTTGGGGGTAGAGCCGGGGGAGAGGGTCGATACCTCCCAGGTGCGTGAGACGGTGTTAGCGGTCCGTGCCGGCAAAGGGATGGTCCTCAACCCCAATGACCATGACACCTGGAGTGCCGGGTCCTTTTTCACCAACCCCCTGGTGTCTCCGGACCAGGTTCCGGAAGGGGCCCCGGCCTTCGCCCAGTCCGACGGTCGGGTCAAGACGAGTGCGGCCTGGCTTATTGACCACGCCGGTTATGGTAAGGGGTTCAAAGTGGCTGAGGACGCGCCAGCGAGTTTGTCGACCAAACATGTCCTGGCTTTGACGAATCGTGGCGGTGCCAGTTCAGGCGACTTCACCACCCTCGCACGCACTGTTATTGACGGAGTCCGCGACGTTTATGGGATCACCTTGGTGCCCGAGCCGCGCTTGATCGGCTGCACGATCTGACGCGTCCTAGCATTGCCAGACGCCACGACCCTTCAAGCCTTACTGCAGCAGGGCTGGAGGGTCGCGTGTTGTCCTGAACTGGCGAGGGGACAGAATTAGGAGCATGACCACCCCGTTGATTGACCTGTCCCACGATGACCTGTCCGCCCTGCATCAGCAGCTGAGCAGCGAGCATGCCGACCTCGTCGCCCGTGGTGTCTGTCTCAACATCACCCGTGGCAAGCCTTCTCCAGCTCAGCTTGACCTCAACGCAGACTTACTGACGATTGACGTCTCTTCTCATGCCGAGGACGGCCGCGACGTTCGTAACTACGGCGGTAACCGAGGTCTCCCTGAGATTCGCCGTATTTTCGGTGAGTTGTTGGGCGTCGACGTCGACCACATCATTGCTGCCGACAATTCCAGTTTGTCGATCATGCATGATCTGGCGATGTTCGCTTTCGTTCACGGTATTGCCGGACAGAAACCCTGGTCCGGCCAGAACGTCAAGTTCATCGCCCCCGTTCCCGGTTACGACCGGCATTTTGCCATCTGCGAGCATCTGGGTATTGACATGATCCCAGTGGAGCTGGGAGAGCATGGCCCTGACGTCGACGAGGTTGCGAAGCTAGCTGCCGATCCGTTGGTCAAGGGCATGTGGGTCGTGCCGATGTACGCCAACCCGAATGGCGCCATTTACGACGAGCGCACAGTCCGGGCTTTGGTATCCATGCCGACAGCGCCAGATTTCCGTATCTGGTGGGATAACGCCTATGCCCTGCACCACCTCACCGACACTGAGCACCCTGCCCTGCCGGTGCTCCAGTGGGCTGAGGAAGCGGGCAACCCGGACCGTGTTTTCGAGCTGGCCTCAACGTCCAAGATCACCTTCGCTGGTGACGGCGTTTCCTTCCTGGCTTCTTCTAAGGCCAACCTCGACTGGTACCTGGGACACGCAGCAGTCCGCTCGATTGGCCCTGACAAGGTTAATCAATTGCGTCATGCGCAGTACTTGCGTGACGCTGAGGGGGTCCGCAAGCTCATGCGTGCCCATCGCGAGATCCTTGCCCCGAAGTTCGCTGTCGTTAATGAGGTCCTCACTCATCGTCTGGGCGGACGTGGTGTCGCATCCTGGACTCACCCGACTGGTGGTTACTTCATCACCCTCGACGTTATGGACGGTACCGCGTCACGAGTTGTTGCCCTGGCCAAGGAAGCTGGTATCGCGTTGACACCAGCTGGAGCGTCTCACCCGTTGCACCGCGATCCGCACGATCGCACGATTCGTCTGGCCCCGTCGTTTCCTGGCATGGACGAGCTGCGTGCGGCCATGGAGGGTGTGTCGACTTGCGTCTTGCTCGCAGCTAGCGAGAAGCTGCTGAAGGGCTGAAGCCGATTACAAAAGCAGCCTGATGAAAGGCTTACAGCGGCCCTGCACCCGGTAACGGTGCGCGGCCGCTGTCATATTTCTGATGCCCAACGACTGCGCTGAGTTGGCAGCAGGAAGGGGCATGTTCGTGGACCACGACGACCGCGTAGTTGAAATGACTGCGGCCACCACCCGATGGATGGTTGAACGGAAGTTCTGTAGGCTTCTATCGTGCCTAATTCGACGCGGGACCGAGTTCTCTCCTATACTCCCTGTGCTGGCGTTGTCACCCAGGCATCGCCGAAGGGCACTAGCTCAATTGGCAGAGCAGCGGTCTCCAAAACCGCAGGTTGGGGGTTCAAGTCCCTCGTGCCCTGCGAGACGCATGTGCGGGGCGTATCCCTGGTGCGCAGCCGTGGCGAAGTCCTGGTCCACGGCACCAACCGTCAGGCAGGACCCGAAGGAATAGCGTGACCGACGAGAAGCGAAACCTCAGCGACGGAGACGATCCTTCCGTCAAGGGCGAGCTGTCTCCAAGGGGCGAGGATCTGGCATCCAACAACCTTCCGGAGACTGACGAGTACGACGTTGTCGACCCAGAGGCTGAAGAGTTGACGACCCCAGACGATGTCGTCGATAAGACTCCCGATAAGGCCGATCCCGAAGATATGGTTATTGACGACCCCGACCAGCTCGAAGGAGCGGAGGAGGTCGCTGCGTCAGCTCGTTCTTCCCGGCCGGTGCGCAAGAAGGATTCTGCTGGCAAACCAGCCCGCCGCGGCAAGCCCGTGCGCAAGGAAGCTAGCGCGGCTGATGAGGAGCCCGCTACCGCGTCTGCGGCTAAGTCTGCTGGCCCCGAGCCGAAGCGTAAGCTGACGAAAGCTCCGGTTCGCAAGGAGCGTTCTCACCATAAGCCCGCCGATCAGGGCAAGCAACGCATTGGCCCGGTGACCTTCACTAAGCAGTCGGTTGCTGAGTTGCGCAAGGTCAAGTGGCCTAGTGGCGACGAGCTGGGACAGTACTTCCTCGTCGTCCTCGTCTTTGTTCTGCTCATCATCGCCTACGTCAGTGGCTTGGACGTCGTCTTCGGATGGGTCGTCATCAAGCTCTTTGGCCACTGACGATCACATTGGAGAATTGACCTGTGAGTGACAGCCCCCATTTCAGTGAAACTAACGACGTCGAGATTAACCTTGACGCGTTAACCCCCGACACCGCCGAGGAGAAGGACGACGAGGTCGAGATCGACCTTGGGGACCTCAGCGAGGAGGACTCTGCTGAGGAGCCCGAGATCGACCTTGATCTTGGTGACGACGAGCCTGCCGAGGCCTCAGATGATGACATCGCCCGTAACCTCGGCATCGGTCAGGCTGCTGACGATGAGCAAGACGCCGACGAGAATGAGTCTTCTGAAGCTGATAATGCTGATAATCAGGATGTCGTTGACGCTGCCATTGAAGAGTTGCGCGGTGAGCTGTCCTCGAAGTTCGGCGAGTGGTACGTGCTGCACACCTACTCCGGCATGGAGAACAAGGTGAAACAGAACCTGGACGCTCGGGTGCAGAACTTCAACATGGAGGACTACATCTTTGAAACGGTCGTCCCGACCGAGGAGGTCGTCGAGATCCGCAACGGCGCGCGCCGTACGATCACCAGGGTGTATTTGCCTGGTTACGTGCTGGTGCGGATGGACCTCACTGACGACTCGTGGGGTATCGTGCGCCACACCCCGTCGGTGACCGGGTTCGTCGGGCAATCCACCACTCCGATCCCGTTAACTTTTGATGAGGTCGTCAAGATGCTGACGCCGTCGGTTGTCGCCAGGATTAGTCGTGAGAACGCTGACAAAACTTCCTCGCCGAAGGCTAAGCCAAAGGTTGAGGTTGCCGATTACGAGGTCGGCGAATCGGTGCAGATCACTGATGGTCCTTTCGCTGGTGTCCCAGCCCAGATCACGGAGATCAACACGAATAACCAGCGCATCAAGGCTCTGGTTGAGATCCTTGGCCGTTCCACCCCGGTGGACCTCGAGTTCAACCAGATTGAGAAGATCTGAACCTGATTTTGGCCCCACCGGCCGAGTTGCTTAGACTTGGCCGGTGCGTCTGCGTCCGGGTGCTCGTCACACTCGGACTCACACTGACGGCACCGACCGGTGTCGTCACCACCGAAAGAAGGACCCAACATGCCTGCTAAGAAGAAAGTAGCGGCCGTCGTCAAGGTCGCACCGCAAGCGGGACAGGCCACCCCGGCCCCGCCCGTTGGTATGGCTCTTGGCCCCCATGGTGTCAACATCATGGAGTTCTGCAAGGCCTACAACGCTCAGACTGAGGGACAGCGTGGAAACATCGTCCCGGTCGAAATCACCATCTACGAGGACCGCACGTTCAGCTTCGTCCTCAAGACCCCGCCGGCTGCTGAGCTCATTAAGAAGGCTGCCGGAATTAAGAAGGGCACGGAGAACCCGGCGACCCACAAGGTTGGCAAGATCTCCAAGGATCAGGTCCGTGAGATCGCCGAGACTAAGATGCCAGACCTCAATGCCAACGACATTGAGGCGGCCATGAATATCGTGGCTGGTACTGCTCGGTCCATGGGCGTCGAGGTTGAGGTCTGAGGCGCCCAACCCGCAGACAGTTTTCCCACAAACAATTTTTGTGGAGGGGCACGCGCTGCCCTCACCACACCTGGTGAAAGGAACCAGATATGAAGCGCAGCAAGGCATATCGCGCAGCCGCTGAGAAGGTGAACCTCGACCAGCTGTACTCCCCGGAGGAGGCTCTGGCCCTGGTGGCTTCCGGCGCGTCGGCCAAGTTCGACGAGACCGTCGATGTGGCTATCCGTCTCGGCGTCGACCCCAAGAAGGCCGACCAGATGGTTCGCGGTACCGTCAACCTTCCTCACGGCACTGGCAAGACGGCACGGGTCCTCGTCTTTGCTACCGGTGAGAAGGCCGAGGCTGCCCGCGAGGCGGGCGCCGACGAGGTCGGTGACGACGATCTCATCGCCAAGGTCCAGGGCGGGTACTTGGACTTCGACTCCGTGGTTGCTACCCCGGACATGATGGGCAAAGTTGGCCGTCTGGGACGCGTGCTCGGTCCGCGTGGCCTGATGCCGAACCCTAAGACCGGTACTGTCACCATGGATGTCGCTAAGGCTGTCTCCGATATTAAGGGCGGCAAGATCGAGTTCCGTACCGATCGTTACGCCAACCTTCACTTCCTTATTGGGAAGGTGTCCTTCGGGTCGGAGAAGCTGGCCGAGAATTACTTCGCTGCTCTCGACGAGATCTTGCGTCTTAAGCCGAACGCCGCTAAGGGTCGTTACCTGCGTAAAATTACCGTTTCTTCGACGATGGGTCCCGGTGTGCAGATCGATCCTGTCGCCGCTCGCGACGCAGACTGACTGACTGTTGACGGCCCCCACAACGACGTTGCGGGGGCCGTCTTTGCGTCTTCCGCGAGCCACCGCCTGCCCAGGTGTGCCTCAGCCAAACGTGTGGACGTGACCATGGTGGTCATGGCGTCATCACACTGGGGAGTTTCTGGGCGCATCCACAGATGGACATGTTATTGGGGCGATTGGAGCTGTCTTATCCGGTAATTTGGCACTCCACCTACAGCCAGCTATTCTGTATGAGTTGCCGTAGACCGCTGGTCGGGGTTTCCCGCCAAGCATCCGGAGCGATGGATGGCCCGCGCAGGTGAACGCCGAGATGATTTATTACCCCGTCGTGCGCCTGCGCACCGGGGTTTCTTTTTGTCCTCCCTACGGCTCCGGCGCTAGCAGTCCAGACTGCCAGCGCGACGTACGAGAAGTGGGAAGGAGACCCAATGGCTAGGCCTGACAAGGTCGCTGCGGTCGCCGAGCTGAAGGAGAAGTTTTCTTCGGCCGGCGCCACCGTGCTGACCGAGTACCGCGGTCTCTCCGTGTCGGCGCTCAAGGATCTGCGCCGTTCACTGGGGAGTGACGCCACCTACGCTGTTGCGAAGAACACCCTCACCCGCATTGCCGCCAAGGAGGCGGGTATTGAGGGACTCGACGACCAGCTCGTCGGCCCCACCGCCCTCGCCTTTATTAACGGTGACGTGGCCTCCGTGGCCAAGGGTTTGAAGAACTTCGCAAAGGACAACCCGCTCCTGGTCATTAAGGGCGGTGTGATGGACGGTAACGTCCTTGACGCCGACCAGGTTAAGAAGCTCGCCGATCTCGAGTCCCGCGAGGTCCTCCTCGCCAAGCTCGCCGGTGGCCTCAAGGCCAACCTCACGAAGGCCGCTGTGGTCTTCAACGCCCTGCCGTCGAAGGCCGCCCGCGGCCTGGGCGCTTTGCAGGAGAAGGCTGCTGCCGAGCCGTCTGTGATCGGTGGAGCTGGAGAGGCTTCCGACCAGGAGCCCAAGACAACCGAGACCCCTGAGGCGTCCGCCGCCCAGGACAACACCAACGAGTGAAAGGACGCCGATCATGGCGAAGCTCAGCAACGAAGAGCTCCTTGACGCTTTCAAGGAGATGACCCTCATCGAGCTCTCTGAGTTCGTGAAGCAGTTCGAGGAGACCTTTGACGTGTCCGCCGCCGCCCCGGTGGCTGTCGCTGCTGCCGGTGCTCCGGCTGCCGGTGGCGAGGCCGCTCCTGCCGAGGAGGAGAAAGACGAGTTCGACGTCATCCTCGAGTCGGCCGGCGACAAAAAGATCCAGGTCATCAAGGAGGTCCGTGGCCTCACCAGCCTGGGCCTGAAGGACGCCAAGGACCTCGTCGAGAGCGCCCCGAAGCCGGTCCTCGAGAAGGCCAAGAAGGAGGACGCCGAGAAGGCCAAGGAGGCTCTTGAGGCCGCCGGTGCCACCGTCACCCTCAAGTGAGCATGTGACTGCTTACAAAGTTCATTACGTGGGGCCACTCCTCTTTGAGGGTGGCCCCACGTGCTTGGCAGGTAAACCCCCATCACGGCCAGGTCTCAGTGAAGAGGAGATCGTTGCCTTATAGAGTTCCCTCCGTGGTGAAGGCTAGCTGGCGTGGACTTGCGGTAAAGTAATAAGGCGTATTACAATAGCTCATTGCACCATTGCCAGCGATCGCCCATGCTTGACATGGGCGGTTTGTCATGCCCCCAGACCGGCCGACAGGTCGGTTGTAGGAGTTCTCGGAAGGACCGCACATTGGCCGCCACGCGTACCGCGTCGAAGAACACCAGCGCCATTTCGCCCCAGTCGGGACGAATTTCATTCGCCAAGATTCACGAGCCGTTGGAAGTTCCCAACCTTCTCGATCTTCAGGTCGAGTCGTTTAACTGGCTCGTTGGCAACGAGATATGGCAGTCCCGTGTGGACGCCGCCCTTGCAGAGGGGCGTACCGACATTAATACCAAGTCCGGGCTCGAGGAGATTTTCGAGGAGATCTCTCCGATCGAGGACTACTCCCAGACGATGTCCCTGTCTTTCCGGGATCACCGTTTCGAAGATCCTAAGCACAGCGTTGACGAGTGCAAGGACCGCGACACCACCTACGCAGCCCCACTGTTCGTGACTGCGGAGTTCATGAACAATGAGACCGAGGAGATTAAGTCTCAGACGGTCTTTATTGGTGACTTTCCGCTCATGACCTCCAAAGGCACCTTCATTATCAACGGCACTGAGCGTGTCGTGGTGTCCCAGTTGGTGCGTTCCCCCGGTGTCTACTTTGAAAAGACTGCCGACAAGACCTCCGACAAGGACATCTTTACCTGTAAGGTGATCCCGTCGCGTGGCGCCTGGCTCGAGTTCGAGATCGACAAGCGTGACACCGTCGGCGTCCGTCTGGACCGTAAGCGCAAGCAGAACGTGACCGTCTTCCTTAAGGCCCTCGGTTGGACTGCCGACCGGATCCTCGAGGAGTTCGGCACTCATGAGTCGATCCGTCAGACCCTTGAGAAGGACCATGGCGTCGAGACTCAGGATCAAGCTCTCCTTGACATCTACAAGAAGCTGCGTCCTGGCGAGCCGCCGTCCCGTGACGCCGCGCAGCAGCTGCTCGAGAATTACTACTTCAACCCGAAGCGCTACGACCTGGCCAAGGTTGGTCGGTACAAGATCAACAAGAAGCTCGGTCTGTCCCTGCCCTTCGATCAGCAGGTTCTGACGGTCGACGACATCGTCGCTGCTATCCACTTCGTGTGCGCCCTGCACGAGGGCACCGCGATTCTGCCGCGGGAGGGACAGGACGACATCGTCGTTGAGCCCGACGACATTGACCATTTCGGTAACCGTCGTTTGCGTACCGTCGGCGAGCTGATCCAGAACCAGTTGCGTACCGGTCTGAGCCGTATGGAGCGCGTCGTGCGTGACCGCATGACTACGCAGGACATTGAGGCCATCACCCCGCAGACTTTGATTAACATCCGCCCAGTGACGGCGGCGATCAAGGAGTTCTTCGGAACCTCCCAGCTGTCGCAGTTCATGGATCAGAACAACCCGCTGGCCGAGATGACCCACAAGCGTCGCCTGTCGGCCTTGGGCCCCGGCGGTTTGTCTCGTGACCGTGCCGGCATGGAGGTCCGTGACGTTCACCCGTCGCACTACGGTCGTATGTGCCCGATTGAGACCCCTGAGGGTCCGAACATTGGTCTGATTGGTTCGCTGGCTTCCTTCGCTCGCGTCAATGCTTTTGGGTTCATCGAGACCCCATACCGCAAGGTCGTTGACGGGCATGTTACCGATGAGGTCGTCTACCTGACCGCTGACGAAGAGGATCGTCACGTCATTGCCCAGGCCAACGCGAAGCTTGATGACGATGGCCATTTCGCCAACGATCGTGTGCTGGTGCGCCAGCGCCACGGTGAGGCCGACGAGGTTCCCAGCTCCGAGGTCGACTACATGGATGTGTCCCCGCGCCAGATGGTGTCGGTGGCGTCTGCTCTCATCCCATTCCTCGAGCACGACGATGCTTCCCGAGCCCTCATGGGCGCGAATATGCAGCGTCAGGCTGTGCCGCTGGTGCGCACTGAGGCTCCATTCGTCGGAACCGGTATGGAATACCGTTGTGCGGTTGACGTCGGTGATGTCACTCTTGCTGAGAAGGCCGGTTCGGTGCTGTCGGTGAGCGCTGACCTTATCGACATCGCCTGCGACGACGGCACTTACCAGACCTACAAGCTGGAAAAGTTCCGCCGCTCGAATGCCGGTACCTGCATTAATCAGCGTCCGCTGGTCAAGGTGGGGCAGCGCGTTGAGGTTGGCACCCCGCTGGCCGACGGCCCGTCGACCGACAACGGCGAGCTTGCCCTCGGTCGCAATATGTTGGCCGCATTCATGCCTTGGCAAGGCCTCAACTATGAGGACGCCATCATTCTGTCCCAGCGGATCGTCTCTGATGACGTTCTCACCTCGATCCACATCGAGGAGCACGAGGTCGACGCTCGTGATACCAAGCTGGGTGCTGAGGAGATTACTCGGGATATTCCGAACGTTTCCGAGGATATGCTGGCCAACCTTGACGAGAACGGCATCGTGCGTATCGGTGCAGAGGTCGGCACTGGCGACATCCTGGTTGGCAAGGTCACTCCGAAGGGCGAGACCGAGCTGACCCCTGAGGAGCGTCTGCTGCGCGCGATCTTCGGTGAGAAGGCCCGCGAGGTCCGTGATACTTCCCTTAAGGTTCCTCACGGCGAGGAAGGCACTGTCATCGGGGTGCGCATCTTCGACACCGAGAACGGTGACGAGTTGGCGCCGGGCGTTAACCAGATGGTTCGCGTCTACGTCGCCCAGAAGCGCAAGATCTCCATCGGTGACAAGCTGGCCGGACGCCACGGTAACAAGGGCGTCATCTCGAAGATTCTACCTGTCGAGGACATGCCGTTCCTGCCGGACGGCACCCCTGTCGACATCATCCTCAACCCGTTGGGTGTGCCCTCCCGAATGAACGTCGGGCAGGTTCTTGAGATGCACCTGGGCTGGATCGCTCACTCCGGCTGGGATATCACCCAGGCCGAGGGTGATTGGGCCGAGCGTCTGCGCGAGGTTGGCCTCATTGATATTCCTGAGGAATCCCGTCTGGCCACCCCGGTATTCGACGGTGCCACCGAGCAGGAGATCACCGGTTTGCTGCAGTACGGCCACCCAACCCGCGATGGCGAGATGCTCGTTGACACCGACGGTAAGGCGACCCTCTTCGATGGCCGTACCGGCGAGCCCTTCCCCTCGAAGGTGGGCGTCGGCTACATGTACATGCTGAAGCTGCACCACCTGGTTGACGACAAGATCCACGCCCGTTCCACCGGCCCGTACTCGATGATCACCCAGCAGCCGCTTGGCGGTAAGGCCCAGTTCGGTGGTCAGCGATTCGGTGAGATGGAAGTGTGGGCCATGGAGGCCTATGGCGCCGCTTGGGCTTTGCAGGAGCTGCTCACTATCAAGTCCGATGACGTTCCAGGCCGTGTCAAGGTCTATGAGGCGATCGTCAAGGGCGAGAACATTCCTGAGCCGGGTATCCCTGAATCCTTCAAGGTGCTCGTCAAGGAGATGAAGTCACTCTGCCTGAATGTGGAGGTGCTCAACTCGGAGGGCCAAGAGATCGACTTGCGCGGCTCTGAGGAAGACACCCGGTCTGGTCTGGGTATCGACATTGGGCGTCGTCCTGGTGCCGACAACGCTATGGCCGACTGACCTGCCCATATGTCGGGGGTGACGGCGTTGCCCCCGACCCCTGAACACAGTCCGTTTGACGGGGGTGGGGACGGGCCCGGACAACCCGACTCACACAGACACCCCGACTGGAACCCTTCCTGACGAGGAGGGGCTACCACCCACCCGAGTGGGGGAAAGAGAACAATCGTGCTGGACACCAACTACTACGACCGGTTGCAGATCGGCCTGGCCACGGCCGACCAGATCCGTGCGTGGAGCCACGGCGAGGTCAAGAAGCCCGAGACCATTAACTACCGCACCCTCAAACCCGAGCGTGACGGCCTGTTCTGCGAGAAGATCTTCGGACCGACCCGGGACTGGGAGTGCTACTGCGGCAAGTACAAGCGCGTCCGCTTCAAGGGCATCATCTGTGAGCGCTGCGGGGTCGAGGTGACCCGCTCCAACGTGCGTCGTGAGCGTATGGGACATATTGAGCTGGTTGCCCCGGTGACCCATATCTGGTATTTCAAGGGGGTTCCCTCCCGTCTGGGGTACTTGCTCGATATCGCTCCGAAGGACCTCGAGAAGGTCATTTACTTCGCGGCCTATATGATCACCGCCGTCGACGATGAGGCTCGCCACCGTGACCTTCCGTCGCTGGAGGCCAAGGTGCAGACCGAGCGGTCGCGGCTGGAGCAGCGTCGTGATTCCGAGCTGGAGGCCCGCCGGGTCAAGCTTGAGGAAGACATGGCTCAGCTCGAGGCCGACGGTGCCAAGGCTGACGTGCGGCGCAAGGTCAAGGACGGTGCCGAGAAGGAGCTCAAGCATATTGAAACCCGCGCTCAGCGCCAGATTGATCGTCTGGACGCGGTGTGGGATCGCTTCAAGAACCTCAAGGTTCAGGACCTTGAGGGTGACGAGATTCTCTACCGCGAGATGAAGTCGCGCTTCGGCAAGTACTTTGAGGGCTCGATGGGTGCCGAGGCGGTTAAGCGTCGTCTGCACGATTTCGACCTCAAGAGTGAGTCTGAGAAGCTGCGCGAGATTATCAAGACTGGTCGCGGCCAGAAGAAGACCCGCGCCCTTAAGCGCCTTAAGGTGGTGCAGGCTTTCCTCGATTCCGGTAACTCGCCGGAGGCTATGGTGCTGGACTGCGTGCCGGTCATCCCGCCGGACCTGCGCCCGATGGTGCAACTCGACGGTGGCCGCTTCGCCACCTCGGACCTCAACGACCTTTACCGTCGCGTCATTAACCGAAACAACCGCCTCAAGAGGTTGGTTGATCTTGGCGCCCCGGAGATCATCGTTAACAACGAGAAGCGAATGCTCCAGGAGGCTGTCGACTCGCTGTTCGATAACGGTCGTCGTGGGCGTCCGGTGAGCGGTCCGGGTAACCGCCCGCTGAAATCGCTGTCGGACATGCTTAAGGGCAAGCAGGGCCGTTTCCGTCAGAATCTGCTTGGTAAGCGCGTCGACTACTCCGGCCGTTCGGTCATTGTCGTCGGTCCGCAGCTCAAGATGCACCAGTGTGGTTTGCCGAAGACGATGGCGTTGGAGCTGTTCAAGCCTTTCGTCATGAAGCGTCTGGCTGACCTTGAGCACGCTCAGAATGTGAAGTCTGCTAAGCGCATGGTTGAGCGTCAACGTCCGGTGGTGTGGGACGTCCTCGAGGAGGTCATTAAGGAGCATCCGGTTCTGCTGAACCGCGCACCGACGCTGCACCGCCTGGGTATTCAGGCCTTCGAGCCTCAGCTCATTGAAGGTAAAGCTATCCAGCTGCACCCGCTCGTTTGCTCGGCCTTCAATGCCGACTTCGATGGTGACCAGATGGCTGTGCACCTGCCGTTGAGCCCTGAGGCCCAGGCTGAGGCCCGCGTCCTCATGTTGTCGACGAACAACATTCTCAAGCCAGCTGATGGTCGCCCGGTCGCTCTGCCTTCGCACGAGATGATCATTGGTGCTTACTACCTGACGATGGCCCTTGACGGTCTCAAGGGTGAGGGGCGTGCCTTCACCTCGCTTGCGGAGGCCATTATGGCCCACGATCTTGGCGAGCTCGAGATTGGTGCCAAGATCAAGCTGCGCCTTAAGGGCATTGTGCCGCCGCACGACGAGACGGTTCGCGCCGACGGCTCGGTGATCCTCGATACCACTCTCGGACAGGCGCTGTTTAACGAGGTACTTCCGGACGACTACCCGTACGTTGATTTCTTGGTTGGCAAGAAGCAGATCGGCAAGATCGTTAATGACCTCAGCGAGCGCATGACCCAGCTCGAAGTGGCGCACGTCCTCGACAACCTTAAGGACATCGGGTATAAGTGGGGTTCTTTGTCCGGCGTGACCGTTTCCATCGGTGATGTCCAGACTCCGCCGACCAAGCCGGAGATCCTGGCTGGGTATGAGACTCGCGCTGCCAAGGTCGACCGTGAGTACGACCGTGGCGCCGTGACCGAGGAGGAGCGTCGTCAGGATCTGATCCAGATCTGGACCGAGGCCACTGCCGAGCTGACCGCCGCCATGGAGGCTAACTTCACCCAGACCAACCCGATTCACATGATGGTGGATTCGGGTGCTCGAGGCAGTATGACGCAGATGCGCCAGATTGCCGCTATGCGTGGCCTGGTGGCTGACCCGAAGGGTGACATTATTCCTCGCCCGATTAAGTCGAACTTCCGTGAGGGCCTCACGGTTTTGGAGTACTTCATCTCCACACACGGTGGTCGTAAGGGACAGGCCGATACCGCTCTGCGCACCGCGGACTCGGGTTACCTGACTCGTCGTCTGGTCGATGTTTCCCAGGACGTTATCGTGAGGGAGAACGATTGCGGCACTACCCGCGGTATGCCCAAGACGATTGCTGTTGACGATGGCAACGGCAATCTGGTGCGTGTTGAGGGGCTGGACACTGCGGTGTATGCCCGCTGCCTGGCTGCTGACGCCGTCGATGCTAACGGCAATGTTGTGGTGGAGGCCAACTCTGACCTTGGTGATGAGGAGATTTCTCGGCTCATCGCGGCTGGAATCTCGCAGATCAAGGTGCGCTCTGTGCTTACTTGCACTGCTGCCCAGGGCTGCTGCGCTCGCTGCTACGGACGTTCGTTGTCGACCGGTCATCTGGTCGACGTCGGTGAGGCTGTTGGCATTATCGCCGCTCAGTCGATTGGTGAGCCCGGAACCCAGCTGACGATGCGTACCTTCCACACCGGTGGTGTTGCTGGTGACGACATCACCCAGGGCCTCCCCCGTGTCGTCGAGCTTTTCGAGGCCCGTAGCCCGAAGGGTAAGTCGCCGCTGGCTGAGGCTGCGGGTGTCATCCGTATCGACGAATCCGACAACCGCCGCAAGCTCGTATTGGTACGTGACGACGGTGAGGACGACGTCGAGTACGTCGTGCCGCGCCGTGCCCGTCTCGAGTTTGATCTCGACGGTACCCACCGCGTTATCCGCGACGGTGTGCGAGTCGCCGCTGGCGAGCAGCTCATGGGTGGCACCGCCGATCCGCAGGATGTGTTGCGTATTTCCGGTGTCCGTCGGGTGCAGGAGTACCTCGTCAAGGAGGTGCAGAAGGTTTACAACACCCAGGGTGCCGGTATCCACGAGAAGCACATTGAGATTGTCATTCGCCAGATGTTGCGCCGGATCACCGTCATTGAGTCGGGTGACACCCAGATGATGCCAGGTGAGCTCGTGGACCGCGGTGCTTACGAGGCTGCTAACCGTAAGGCGGTTGCTGAGGGAGGTCGTCCGGCCGAGGGCCGGCCGGTGCTGATGGGCATCACCAAGGCTTCGTTGGCTACCGAGTCGTGGTTGTCGGCGGCTTCCTTCCAGGAGACCACTAAGGTTCTCACTGATGCCGCGATCAATGGCAAGACGGACACCTTGGTTGGTCTTAAGGAGAACGTCATCCTCGGTAAGCTCATCCCGGCCGGTACTGGTTTGGAGGTCTACCGCAATATGCGGGTGGAGCCGACTGCGGAGGCCAAGGCTGCTGCGTTTACGATGAACTATGACCCGTTCGATTACGACTTCGGTTCGGGATCGGGCGAGGCTGTTCCGCTGGATGACTTGGACTTGGGCGATCTGGGCTGAGGTTTATCAACGCCGACTGCGAGCCTCTCCTCCCTCATGTGAGGGAGGAGAGGCTTTTTGCATGAGGCGGGAGGTTGTAAGCAGGGCCTTGGAGCTTCGTGGGGTGGAGGCTTGAGCTATTAATGCGAAAGACTATCAATATCATGTAGCATGATGGTGGTTCTCTCGCCAGGGATATGCGTAGGTGACTCCTGGGCTGCCCGTCTATGAACCACCCGTCGCGTTGGAAAGAAGTGATATGCAGACTAAGAAAAACCTACGAAGGCCGGTGCTATTAGCCGTCCTCATGACCGTGATTGCGTCGCTGTTTGCGCCGATGTCATGGGCCACGGACGCAAAGGTGGTCTTGAGTAAAAATCACACGGACGCCTTTTACATCACCACTGACAGCGGTGTTCCCGTCGTCAAGGTTGCCAATGGGCTCCACTCGCGGATGTATGAGCCAAACGAGGTCGAATTCCAAATCCAGTCGGACACGTACGGCAGGCAGTACAGGCTCACGGGGCTGAGTGAGTCACTTCTTGAGGGCTACTACACCGGCAGTGAGAATACCGCCGAATGGTTTGAACCTGGCTGGAATGCTCCGGGCTTCACAAAGAATGGGTTCGACGCATTGCGCGTTGACTTCACCTCGATCACGGGTCCAGGCAAGATGTACCTCGTCGGTAATTCACCTGAGGCAGACGAGAACGGCAAGCTTGGCACCTTCCTTGCCGGTGACACATATCAGGTTGTCAAAGGGGCTTCATTGCCGATTAAGGGTCATCAGCATGCCCACTGGTTTTTCACTCGCGCCGGCAAATACACCATGAGTGGGGTTGCTGTCGGTAAGAAGATTGACGGGAAGGAAGTTTCGTCGCAGCCGTTCACCCTGTCGTGGGAGGTGCTGAAGTCCGACGACGACAAGCGGCCTGGTGCTTCTGACGACTCGGACGAGCCTTCCGCTGAGCCGTTGCGCGATCCGTCGGAAGAGCCGTCCAGTGCGCCCCACGACGCGGCAACGCCGAAGATTGATGACACTAAGGTCGAGATTACCCAAGGTCATCTTGACGTCTTCGCTGGTATCGCCCGCAACCGCAAGCTGTCGATGGTCATCAAGGATGACCGCAGTGGCCAGGCCATTTACCGGGCACCCGAGGCGGTGACATTGCGCGTCGGGGAGAATGCCTACCGGAAATTACCCCAGAGCATGCACGACCGCTTCGCGCCCGAGGGGTATCTTCTGGCCCAAAATGGCGACAATCAACAGGAGGTACTGTTCCCGGGCTGGGACACCTATGGCGTTGCACCTGATTTCGGGGCTGTTGACCTCGAGTTTGTCGATGTGAAGGGGCCGGGGAAGGTGTACATGTTCATGCAGGGGATCGGTAAACTACGTTCCCCGCTGGCGTCTGGCTCATGGGTGCTGGCCTCGGGGGAGTTCATCTCGCAGAAGAAACCGGGCCATGTCCACACTAACTGGTTGTTTGGGAAGCCGGGTACCTACACCATGAAGGTCCGTCTGAGGGGAGTTCCGGTCAAGGTGATTGATGGCAAGGCCGTTGTCTCTGAGCCGGTGAGGTACACGTGGGTCGTCGGTGGCCGAAGCGGTAGTCAGTCATCTGCGGTGGTCAGTGCTCGCCAGCTTGTCAAGAGGGTGGATGAGAAGACAGCTCCTGAGCCGTTTACGCCGATGCCGACGATGGATTCTGGTGCGGTCTCCCGGGATGCCACGAGGACTCCACAGCTGACGATCACTGGTTTGCCGCAGACGGGCATCTGAGCGGGCGCATAAGCCGCAGCCATTTCTAGCTCAAGCTACCACTGTACGGACAGGTCTGGTCTCCGTGTTCGCGGTGGCTGGGCCTGTGTGTCGTGTGGCTTGTCTGTGGTTCGTGGTGTCAGGTTTGTTTGAGGGGGTTGGGGTTTTGGGGTGGGGCATTTGTGTTCTGCTACCTATTTTATGAATGATGTTGACAAAATCGCGGGGGGGGGGGGGGGCAGTATTTCTAGCGCAGTTGCCCGATCCGTGGCTGTCAGAAGAATGTCTGCGGCGCTGTATGGCGCTTACTGAAAGGTTTCCGATCGTGAAGAAGCATGTCATTGGGGCGAGCTTGACTGGGCTGGCTCTTGCACTTACTCCGTTCGCTGGTGCTGCGTCGGCCCACGCAACGCTGCCCGACTATTTTGGTATCGACGCTCCCGACCATGTTGATGTGAATAAGCCACTCAACTTCCGGCTTGACAAGTGCGATATGGATGGGGCGTCGCAGATTAAATGGGGTGTCGCTAAGGGTGAATCGGCGCCTCCGGAGACGTGGACTACTGTGAAGGATGAACAGCAGCGGGTTAGTTACACTCCGACCTCCACGGGCACGTACACCATTTGGGCGTACTGTGCCAATGTTTCTGGTGAGCGCGTTTCGGATAGTGGCAGTTCCTCTTTCACGTCCTACAGCACTAAGGCGACCATGAACCCCACCAAGTGGGCGGCCGACGAGTATGTCCGGATGGTCACTAAGGGCTTTAACTCTAGCGATACGCTGTCTGCATCGCTGGTTCGTGATGGTGATACCAAGGATTATGGTGATCTGCTGGATTCGCAGAGGATCTGGTACCAGTGGGCCAGCGAGACCTCTGATTTCACCTTCCCCGGCAATGTTCCCGTGGGTGATTACACTTTGACGTTCACTGATCATGGAAACACCGCTCGGACGGTTCGTGTGCATTTGCATCATGGGGCCGGTTACCTGCTGAGTGGCGACACTCCTAAGCCGACGCCGACTCCTACTCCCACGCCGACTCCGACTCCTACCCTGAAGCCGACTCCTACCCCGACCCCGGCCCCGACTTCCGGTGAGGCTACTGTCAAGCCGGTTCCGGGTGCTGCTACTACGTCGGCGGCCACTGTCGTTACTGATGGAAGTGATCAGGGTGTTGTGCGTGTCGCTGGTGGGTTAGGTACTCTGCCTCATACTGGTGTCTGACAGTTTGAGTTGCTCTTCTTGTCTGTGAAACCCCGCGTCTGAGGACGCGGGGTTCTTCACTATCTGAGACAACATCGAATTGTTGCCCATCCGCCTGATGTCGTAGACTCGAAGGCATAAGGATACCATTGGTATTGCGAGGGGATGACGGTATGAAGCGAACAGTTCTGGCGGGTGCGGTCGCGGCGTGCCTGGGAATGGCAGTTTTCGCGGTGACGACCCCAGATGCGCGAGCGGAGAGCGCCCCGATTCCAGTGCCGACGTCCAAGGCAACTGCGCATTCTCGTCTGGCTAATCGTCCATCAAGCGGAATCACCTGGTCACCTCGCCATCACGGTATCGTGCCTCCGGAAATCCACGGTGGCACCATCTATCTTCCCGATATCAGCGCCGGTCCTATCATTCTGCCGACCATCAAGGGTGGGACGATAACCCTTCCTGACATTAAAGGCGGCACAATCACCCTGCCCGATATCAGCGGACGCCCCATTATTCTTCCTAAGATTGAGGGTGGTGCGGTGAGCATTCCGCCGATCGTGTTCCCGTCGCTCCATGCCAGGGGCAGTATTCAGGTTAACGGTACGCTCCCTGGCTGGGCTAACGGTCGGGGGAACTTCCTTGCTGCGGGCGGCATGGGTGCCCCCGCGGGCCGTCCGATGTCCCTTCCGCAGACCGGCGCCTAAGAATACCGGTAGTGGTTTCTCACCCGACGGTGCTTACGGGGTTTCCCTGGCGTGCTTTGTCGTAGCGTTGTCAGGTTTGACCCTCGCAATGCAGGGGGATACCCTGTTAAGGCATGTCCGGTTCGTCCGGACGCTTGTGCGTGCCCTGGCATGGCGATTCACGACCGCTCGAGTTGCTGCGAGAAGGTTTGCCCGTGCGGAGTTCGCACGGCACTCCCAATCTGCAGCGAGGGCAGCGGTGATCCCGACGCAGCGATGGCGGAGTGCGAAGCCAGGGAATTCCGAACCCACCAGACGGAAAGAGATACCAGCCGGTGCCTACAATCCAGCAGCTGGTCCGCAAGGGCCGCACTGACAAGATCAGCAAGAACAAGACGCCTGCCCTCAAGGGCTCGCCGCAGCGTCGTGGCGTGTGCACCCGCGTGTACACCACGACGCCGAAGAAGCCGAACTCGGCGCTGCGAAAGGTCGCCCGTGTGCGCCTCTCGTCGGGCATTGAGGTCACGGCCTATATTCCCGGTGTCGGACACAACCTCCAGGAGCACTCCATGGTGCTTGTGCGTGGCGGTCGTGTGAAGGACCTCCCGGGTGTGCGTTACAAGATTGTCCGCGGCTCCCTCGACACCCAGGGTGTTAAGGGTCGCAAGCAGGCCCGTAGCCGTTACGGCGCCAAGAAGGAGAAGTGATTCATGCCTCGTAAGGGACCCGCGCCGAAGCGCCCAGTGATGGTCGATCCCGTCTATGGATCTCCTCTCGTTTCCCAGCTTGTGAGCAAGATCCTTCTCGACGGCAAGAAGACTGTCGCCCAGAACATCGTCTACACCGCTCTGGAGGGTTGCCGGGCCAAGAACAACACTGATCCGGTACAGACTCTCAAGCGCGCGCTCGACAACATCAAGCCCTCGCTGGAGGTCAAGTCTCGTCGCGTCGGCGGTGCCACCTACCAGGTGCCGGTCGAGGTCAAGCCTGCCCGTCAGACCACTCTGGCGATGCGTTGGCTGGTGAATTTCTCCCGCGAGCGTCGTGAGAAGACCATGGCTGAGCGCCTCATGAACGAGATCCTCGACGCCTCCAACGGCTTGGGCGCTTCGGTGAAGCGCCGTGAGGACACTCACAAGATGGCTGAGGCCAACCGCGCCTTCGCCCACTACCGCTGGTGATCGTTCGCCCCCTTCCCGTCCGGGGAGGGGGCACCATCACGTCCAGCCCAGAAAACCTGCGGTTCACCACAGGTTCATCTGCGTCGAGCATCATACGAAGACCACTTACTCCAAGATTCGAGGTCAAACACAGTGGCCAAAACTGACCTGAGCAAGGTTCGCAACATCGGCATCATGGCCCACATCGATGCCGGCAAGACGACGACGACCGAGCGCATCCTTTACTACACCGGCAAGTCCTACAAGATCGGTGAGGTCCACGACGGTGCCGCCACCATGGACTGGATGGAGCAGGAGCAGGAGCGCGGCATTACCATTACCTCCGCCGCGACCACCACCTTCTGGCATGACACCCAGATCAACATCATTGACACCCCCGGGCACGTGGACTTCACCGTCGAGGTGGAGCGTTCCCTGCGTGTCCTCGACGGTGCTGTTGCCGTATTCGACGGTGTGGCGGGCGTCGAGCCGCAGTCGATGACTGTGTGGCGTCAGGCCGCTAAGTACGGCGTGCCGCGTATCTGCTACATCAATAAGCTGGACCGCACCGGCGCTTCTTTCGACCACTGCGTCAAAACCATTAAGGAGCGTCTGCACGCTATCCCGGTCCTGCTGCAGTTGCCGATCGGTGCCGAGGACCAGTTCATGGGCATCGTCGACCTGGTCGAGATGAATGCCAAGACGTGGCGTGGCGAGACTGAACTCGGTGCTCATTACGAGACCGAGGATATTCCGGCCGACATGAAGGACGAGGCCAAGGCCGCCCGAGCCGAGATGCTCGAGACTGTCGCTGAGAACGACGAAGAGTTCATGGAGCTCTACCTCGAGGACCCCGATGCCGTGACCGTCGATCAGGTCAAGGCCGCCATCCGTCGCGGTGTGTTGGCTTCCGCCTTCACCGCTGTCACCTGTGGTACCTCCTTCAAGAACAAGGGTGTGCAGCCGCTACTCGACGCCATCGTCGATTACCTGCCATCCCCGACTGACGTTCCCGCCATCTCCGGTTTCAAGCCCGGTGACGAGTCCGTCGAGCTTGAGCGTCGCCCATGTGATGACGAGCCGCTGTCGATTCTGGCCTTCAAGATTGCCTCTGACCCGCACTTGGGCAAGCTGACCTTTGTGCGCGTCTACTCCGGCGTTCTCCATGCTGGCGACCAGGTGCTCAACGCCACCAAGGGCAAGAAGGAGCGCATCGGCAAGATCTACCAGATGCACGCCAATAAGCGCGAGGAGATCGAGAGCATTGGGGCTGGTATGATCTGCGCGGTCATGGGCCTCAAGGACACCACCACCGGCGAGACCCTGTGTGACCAGACGAACCCCATCATCCTGGAGTCGATGACCTTCCCGGCCCCCGTGATCGAGCAGGCTATCGAGCCGAAGTCGAAGGCGGATCAGGAGAAACTCTCGAACGCTATCCAGCGTCTCGTCGAGGAGGACCCGACCTTCCGCGTCCACACTGACGAGGAAACCGGTCAGACCATTGTTGCCGGTATGGGCGAGCTCCACCTGGATGTCTTCATCGACCGTATGAAGCGCGAGTTCCACGTCGAAGCAAATATCGGCAAGCCGCAGGTCGCCTACCGCGAAACCCTGCGCAAGCCTGTCGAGAAGTACGAGTACACACACAAGAAGCAGACCGGCGGTTCCGGGCAGTTCGCCCGCGTCATCATCGCGATCGAGCCGAAAGAGCCCGGGTTCGGCTATGAGTTTGTCAACGCCGTTACCGGTGGCCGTATCCCCAAGGAGTACATCCCCTCGGTTGATGCCGGTGTTCAGGAGTCTATGCAGTTCGGTGTCCTCGCTGGCTACCCGGTCGAGGACGTCAAGGTTACCTTGCTCGATGGTGCTTACCACGAGGTCGACTCCTCCGAGATGGCGTTTAAGATCGCCGGCTCGATGGCTTTCAAGGAGGCCGCTCGCAAGGCTAACCCGGGTCTGCTCGAGCCATTGATGGCTGTTGAGGTGACGACTCCTGAGGATTACCTCGGTACTGTCATCGGCGACCTCAACTCCCGCCGCGGTCAGATCCAAGAGATGGTTGAGGAGCACGGAAACAAGGTCGTACGCGCTTTGGTTCCGTTGTCCGAGATGTTTGGATACGTCGGTGACTTGCGCTCAAAGACCTCCGGACAGGCTTCATACTCCATGGAGTTTGATTCCTATGGCGAGTGCCCGTCGTCTGTTGCTGACGAGATCATCGCCAAGGCCAACGGAGGCAAGTAAGCTCACTTTTTCATGAACGTTTTGGCCCGGCCCCACAATGTGGGGCCGGGCCAAAACGTTCATGAAGCCCAAGCAAGGCATACGCATGTAATCACCTGACTCGGATAGGGTTATACTTTTGCCGGAATTTGACATTACGAGCCGAGGATTGACGAATTCAAATCCCCTGTCATGAACTAAGGGGACCTCCATGACGGATGAATCCGGTCACGACAAGGAACAACACGATCAGCTTTCCACTAGTAACCAATCCAACAACGCCTACGATTCCATTGATCCTTCGCAGACGGTGATCCGTCCAGCGCCGACACCGACACCGCAACCATCCTCGGGGCCGGAGATTCTCGCTGATGGTCGCGGCACTGGTCCGGCAGACCAGCCCGGGCGTCCCGACGGGGGCTTCGGACAGCCTGCTGCAGGTCCGGCGAGTGTGGGCGGAGAGCCTCAGAGACAGCCGCAGACGATGCCGCCGAATCCGCCACTCCCGAATCAGCCCCACCAGTCTGGGGGATTCACGGGCCCCCAGGGCAGCCCTCGCCCTGATCAGCTCAATGGCCCTCGACCAGGCTGGCAGAGTGGGTGGCAGCCCCAGGGCCATTCCGGTCCCTACGGTCCAGGTCCTCAGCCCGGGCAGCAGATGGGTCATCCGGGTGTCCAGCCTGGGCAGCAGAGCGTGCCCCAACCTGGCACGGCACCTGCCTACCCGGCGCAGGCTCCGGGCCAGCGTTCTGGCGTCCAGCCCGGCATGGCGCCGAACCCTGGGCACCCGGGCCCTTACCAGACGAGTCCGCAGCAGGGCGGGTACACCATCACGCAGCCCCTGCCGACCATGCCCGCCGCTGGTCAAGCGCCGATGATGCAGCAGCCGTATCAGGGGGCGCTCGCGGTACAACCGTCTAGTAACTGGTTCGCTGACGCGTGGGGAGTGTTCCGTCGGATCTGGAGAGGTGATGTCCTAGAAGCGTTTGATCTGTCCATGGCCTCCCGGAAGTTCTGGCTCTGGACTGGTCTTGCTCAGGCTGGGTTTGCCGGGTTAGCCTATGCCAACTTGCTGTGGCGGGTGATGTCCTCCATTGACAACGGCGCCAACCACGTTACTCACAGCTTCCTTGGTTGGTTCGGTATGGACGACCCCAATCAGAGTTATGAGATCACCGGATTCGACTTCAGTGCATGGTTGAAGGCGTTCATAACCATGTTCCTGGCCGTCGCCGTGGTGTTCGCTGTACGTCCGCTCTTCATCAAGATGGTATACGCGTGGCGTCAGTCCAGGCAGACTTGGGAGGTTGCCTATACCGTCAACTCGGTTGCGACCCTGTCCTCCACCTTCGTCGTCGCAGTCGTCAGTGTCCTGTGGTTTGTGCCCTCCGGGGCACTGGTCCTGGTAGGGCTTGTAATGCTGGGGGCGCTCGGCGCGATGTGCCAGTTCCTTGGTGAGTTACTTCTCTACACTGGTGTGAACAAGACCGGAGGATTCCCCCCATATTCTCGTTTCCCGCTCGTCCCGCACGTCATTGGGACTGGCTTTTACGCGGTAGTGGTTGCCGTACTCTGGTTGCTCTGCGGCACGGTCGGCAGGGGGATCATGTCATGAGTCCGACGGTGAGCGAGCGGCGTCTTAGCGCGCCAATGCGACGTGGCATCGTGGCACTGTGCGTGGCGATGGCCTTCGTGTTGTCGGGGTGCGGTGCTGTCATAGGTACAACGCTCAAGGTCAACGACGATGGTTCGGGTTCCCGGAGCTTGACGGTGACCTTCACCAATGACGATTCCGACGAAGCCAAGCAGATGTTTGCCAAGCCATTGAGCGTCTATGACGCAAGTATCAAGAAGCATGTTCCCTCGCAGCTGACGTACAACGGCTTGCACATGCAGGGAAAGTCGATGGTTGCCTCCTTCCAGCTCGACTTTTCTAGTCCCCAGGACTACCTCACCAAGGTGCGTGCCATCATTGGCGGCTCCAAGGATCCGACTTCTGACATCCAGAACATCAACACCCCGTTGGTTAACGGAGTCGTCGGCAAGGAGAACTTCACGTCCCATGACCTTCTTGAGTGGTTGCCGGACGGTTTGGAACAGGACGGAATCGTCGATTCCGGCAACGTTGGGAACGTCCTCGACTCCGAGAACAACATGACGTTGACGATCGGAGGCAAGAACTTCACCTCGCAGACGCCGCTGGACATCGAGCACGTGGCTGACAACGGTTTCGACCAGGTTGTCGTTCAGCTGAATTTCAAGAGCATGAAGGACGTCGGTGCCGTTGTCTGGTACTTCTCCGAGCAGGCCTGGGGCGCTGACAAGGAGAATAAGGTCAAAGCTTTCCTAGACCAGGTCACCAAGGATGGCAATGGTGAGGCCGCCGACGCGAAGAGTGACGACCTGCCTGAGAATGTGCGCCAACGGCTCTCGTCGACCTACCCAGTGGGCAAGAAGGTCACCATCAAGGCCGGCTCTCTGGATGAGGTCGACAAGAGGGTCGCTCAGGCTCTCGGCAACAAGTCTGGCAGTTTGAAGATCTCCCCCGGACAGGCGAAGCAGAGCGACCCGAGCAGTGGGGCAACAGCGGCATTCGTGATCCCGCTGTCCTTGACTAGTCAGGTCTCCTGCTCGGCTATCTGCTCCCGCGACGCCGGGGACCCGGTGATGGTGGTCACCCACCCTTCGCAGTGGGTGGATGAGGACTCTTCTGCGCCATCGGACGAGGGTCAGACGAGCACTCAGATCATCAGGGGCGACGCGCCTTTGACGTTGGATGTGCCGCTGGAGACCAAGAAGACCAGTACAGCGATACACCTTAACCCGGGGAAAGAGGTCTCGTACGAGGCCAATCTGACCTTCGACAATGCTGTCCTGGGGGACAACAAGGAGGAGGTCAAAAAACTGCTCCGGGGTGTCAGGAACTGGTCGGTCGAGCAAAAATCCGACAAGAGCACCACCCAGTACACGGTCAGGGGGAGCGCCGACGACGCGCTCACCTTCAGTAAGAAGTACTCGGGGAGCGATTCTCCCCTGGTCGTAGAGAACGAACTGAAGCCGACGACGTTCAAGAACCACTGGATGATCGTGATCACCCCCCTGGACTGGATGCCGAGAGGCGAAATAAAGATCATCACCGATCACGGCAAGTTCGATGATGGCAGCTCCGAAAAGACGTGGACACCCGGCGAATCTACGGTGTTCCGCACCCGTGCGAGTACCCTGCGGACCGGTCCTGTCGTTGCCGCGGTCGTTATCGGGGTTCTCATTGTCGCCGCTGCTGTTCTGGCCTACTTCAAGCTCGATGCTATTCGGGCATGGCGTAAGAAGCGTGCTGAGGCTGCGCGTCAGCAGGCTGCTCAGAACGGGCAGTACCGAATTCCTGCGCAGAGTCAAACACCGCAGAATCAGCAATGGGCATCACAGCCCGGCGCTCCGGTGCCTCCGTCGCCGGGCGGATACCCCCCCTGACCGTAGTGGCGGTGGCCAGTGGACAGAAAACGATCTGCAGTAAGCGCCCTTTCCTCCAGCGATGGAGGTGCCCGCTGCCACGTAGCGCGTCGGGTCATGGATCCGGCGTGCAGTCGTGGCAGCGGCTGGCGCGTTGCGGCCAGCAGGAGGGGAAAACCTGGTTTGACTATCCCTGGGCGCGTGCAGAATAATAAGACAAGTTCCCTGACCTCTGGTCGGGGGCCCGTCCAGAAACGTTCCTGGGAACCTCCCAGGAATATCCACATGACGCGTCCCGTGCACAAGCGGGCGACATTCCAGAAGGAGCCCCAGTGGCAAAGGCCAAGTTCGAGCGGACCAAGCCGCACTGCAACATCGGCACCATCGGACACATCGACCACGGCAAGACGACCCTCACCGCGGCGATCTCCAAGGTGCTGCACGACAAGTACCCGGAGCTGAACGAGGAGTCGCCGTTCGACCAGATCGACAAGGCTCCCGAGGAGCGTCAGCGCGGCATCACCATTTCGATCGCTCACATCGAGTACCAGACCGAGAAGCGTCACTACGCTCACGTCGACTGCCCTGGGCACGCTGACTACGTCAAGAACATGATCACCGGTGCTGCTCAGATGGACGGCGCCATCCTCGTGGTTGCTGCTACCGACGGCCCGATGCCTCAGACTCGCGAGCACGTTCTGCTCGCTCGTCAGGTGGGCGTGCCCGCCATCGTCGTCGCCCTCAACAAGTGCGACATGGTTGACGATGAGGAGCTCATTGAGCTCGTCGAGATGGAGGTCCGCGAGCTGCTGACCTCGCAGGAGTTCGACGGCGACAACTGCCCTGTCGTTCGCATCTCCGCCTTCCAGGCCCTCCAGGGTGATGAGAAGTGGACCCAGTCGATCCTCGACCTCATGGACGCCGTGGACGAGTACATCCCGCAGCCTGAGCGCGATCTCGACAAGCCCTTCCTTATGCCGATCGAGGACGTCTTCACCATCACCGGCCGTGGCACCGTTGTCACCGGTCGTGTCGAGCGCGGCGTCGTCAAGACTGGCGAAGAGGTCGAGATCGTCGGTATCCACGAGAAGACCCAGAAGACCACCGTTACCGGTGTCGAGATGTTCCGCAAGATCCTCGACGAGGGCCGCGCTGGTGAGAACGTCGGCGTTCTGCTCCGTGGCACCAAGAAGGAGGATGTCGTTCGCGGCATGGTCCTCTCCAAGCCTGGTTCCACCACCCCCCACACCGACTTCGAGGGCCAGGTCTACGTCCTCAAGAAGGATGAGGGTGGCCGCCACAAGCCGTTCTTCTCCCACTACAGCCCCCAGTTCTACTTCCGTACCACGGACGTGACTGGCACTGTTGAGCTCCCCGAGGGCACCGAGATGGTCATGCCTGGCGACAACACCGACATGACTGTGCACCTGATTCACCCGGTTGCCATGGAGGATCAGCTCAAGTTCGCTATCCGTGAGGGCGGCCGCACCGTCGGTGCTGGTCGAGTCACCAAGATCATCAAGTGATGTGATCTGAGCTTTTCACGAGGCCCGTTCCCCTAGGGGAACGGGCCTCGTCGCATGTGAATACAGATAAATTCTGCTTACTTGGCAATAGGCAGCAAAGTACATCCGGGTAGCCCCCGCCTGTTACCGAGGGGCTGACGTCTTAGGAATTGCCTTGGCGACCGCGGCCACGGTGTTGTCGTCGCAGGAAATCCCCAACACAGCAGCCCAGATGGGGATGAACTCGCTGTGGTAATTGTGACCGTGGCCGCCTGGTGGGGTCGTCGCTAGGGTCATGTCGGCGGTTACCTGCCAAAAACTTGACCACGGTGTCCACAGAATGTGGGGATTGACGTCGTTGCCAGCTCTCTCGCGCATCCAGTCGGGTTCAGCCCAAATCATCTCAGGGGACCACCACGTCACTGGGTCTGAAGGATGCTGGACATAGGCAATGCGGGTGTGTGAACGCCAGGGTGGGTAGGGGGCTCCCCAGTGATCATGAGTGATTTCGCGTGGATTGCCTATGAAACGTACAACCCGGCCATTGCCAATCACTGGGACGATTTCGGGAGACCCTTCCCGTCGATGCTTTTCGAGGTCCTTCCAAATTGGTGTGAAACCGGGCGTGCCCACCCACACAGCGCCATCGACCTTCGACACCATGTCATTGATCGACGCAAAGGCTGCCTGCCCTCCGAAGGACCCCAGAGATACCCCGCTGGTGTAGAGCTTGGGACGAGTCTGCGGATCAAGTGTCTTCCAGTAGTTATAGATGATGGTGAACAGTGCTCGGGCTCCCTGCTTTGGTGATTCGCGGTCAAGGAGGAAGGCCCCGACGCTGCCTAAGTACGAGTACTGCATGGTGGCGGTGGCGCAGTCGCCGCGGGTCAAATATTCGACCGCAGACACTGACCATTCCTCCACCCAGCCGGAACCCGTGCCGTTCTGAATGACGAGCACCTTACGGTGAAACGCTCCGGTGCGAATGAGCTCAGCGAGCACGCCACGAGCCTCCGCGGTGTAATCACGTTGGGCATTGAGTCCGGCATATACCCGGATTGGCTCCTTCGCCGGTTTCCCCATGACATCGCTGATCATGGCGGCGCTCGGCCCGTCGGTGACGACGTCTTTGCCTTCTCGGCCCAGTCCGTCCCAGGTCTGGAGGGAAGCCGGGGAGCCAGACCTCAGGGGAGACGTCGGCGGGGTGCGTCCGGCTGCTGTTTGGGCATTCGTCTGTGCCATGACATGGGCGACGCCGTTGGCGGTGGTTCTCACGATGACGTTATTGGTCGCCCAGAGCAGTAAAGCCACGCTTAAAGCAACGACAACGACGGCGAGAACTGGCTGGGCGATGAAACGGTGCACACCGGTGTACAGAGTTCGGATGCCGTGAGCGATGAAACGCATAAGTAGCACTGTTGTGACGAAGAAGACGAGGCCCGTCAATACCCCGACCGTCTGCGCGAACCACACCTTACGTGGCAGCCCGACAGCGTCGGATACAGAACGTTGCTGTCGGGTGCACCATATGAACATTCCGAGCGATATAAGGGTGAGGATTGCATACCAACTACGTCGAATCCCTCGCACGGCGCTGGTCGACACTGTCACATGTAACCGAGTGATCTCTGCTAACCATCGCGAGATTCGGCCAATGAATCCGCCGATCCCGTATGCAAAGAGTGTTGATAACCACACATTGACCGCAACCATCCACCACGTCCGGGGAACCAGTGAGGGCGTTAAAGCCGTCCATAGACCGAACAGGGCAAAGATGAGGCCAACGATGCTGGCACGGCGCAGTACTTTCGCCGGCCAACTCCGGTTGGCCAGCCGAGCCGGGTACCCATGCTTAGGAACCCACGGGACGATTTGGGTAGTCAGCGCTACATCCTTCCAGTATCGACGACGTGCGGTCTTTACCTGCCATGATCGCACTCTTCCACGTTGCCCGGATAAGAAGAGCCTCGGCCTACCTTTGAGGTGGGCCGAGGCTTAACAATGTTCACACGTAGTCAGACGCCAGTGCCGGGCAGGGTTGTCGGATGATTGGGAGAGCCAGATCCCGGTTGGGACCCACCAGATGTGCCGCCGTCACCTGGCTTGCCGCTGCTTGGCCATGTCTCGCCGGTCGTGGTGAGGAACCAGTTGCGATCGAAAAAGTCCTTCGGATCGATCGTCTTCATTGCCATGGCAGTATCGATGAGTAGCTGGCGAATCTCGAGGATCTCGTCCCAGACGACTGGAGCTTCGGTCACGTGCGGGTAATCCCCGCTACCGCTCATGCGATAGTTATTGATGGCCAGCACGAACCTCTGGTCATGAGCGACCGGCCTACCCTGCCACGACAAGCCCAGGATACGCGCGCCGACCGGCCGGGAAATATCGATGGAGTACGTGACCCCAGTAACGGCGTCATAGTTGTAATCCCATACCGGCTTGCCCTGGTAATCGGCCTGAGTGTCGCCGCCTTCGCTGGCCGGAGCCGGATTGACGGCGGCCCCTTTCTTGACCTGCTTGAAGTACTTCGCGGAGTACTCCAGGTAGTCCTTGAGCTGCTTACCGGTAAGCAGGATTCCGGCCAACGTGTTGTCAAAGACGTACAGCCCGGCGATGTCCTTGATCTTGACGTCACCTTTCGGGAAGGCCGCAGTGCGGGAGAACGGTGACACCTGGGCGATGACCGGGATGCCGTTATATGTGCCGCCCTTGATCGCCTTGGCAACGGTGTCGGCCTCGACCTTGCCGATGAAGTCGAGGATCGGGGTGTCTTCGACCATCGAACGCTCAGTTGTCAGCGTCTCCGTCGAGGTGGCAACAACTGAGTTGACGTACCTGACGGTGGCCTTGTGGTCGGTCTGTAGTTGGGAGTCGGAGGCGAACTCTGTGTCCTCCTCAACATCGCGGGTGTAACGCGGCCTGACCGTGATCTGATCGTGGCGGATCGTGGCCTTGGTGGCGGAGAAGTTCAGCGGAATCGTCACTTGAGATACCGAACGAGCCCAGTAGTCGGGCTGAGTGATGACGACCTTGTGCCCTGAGATGCCGTCAACAATCTCAACGGGGTCATCCTGATGGGTGTGACCGATGACAACCAGGTCAACCTCGGGAACGGACTTTGCCAACACGGTGGCGTTATTCTCGGGCAGCCCGTGGTAAACCGGGGCAGCCTGAACTTCGGAGAGCCCGGCATGAACGAGCACGACGACGACGTCGGCACCATCTTTGCGAAGACGTACTGAGTATCGAGCGGCGGTCTTGACTGGATCAGCGATATCGACCTTGCCGACCAGATTTGCCTTGTCCCACACCATTGAGCCGGGGGTAGTGACCGCGACTATGCCAACCTTCACCTCGTGACCGGCAACGTTTTTGGTCAGCATGAGGCTGCCCTGGGTGAGGGGCTTGCCGGTCTTGACATCAATGACGTTGGCGCATAGCAGCGGGGCTTTGAGGTCGTTGTGGTAGCGGAACAATTCTGCGATCCCGTAATTGAACTCGTGATTGCCGATATTTGCAGCGTCATAACCCACCAGGTTGAAGGCGCGAGCCATGACCTCATCGTGACCGAGCTTGTCGGGTTGCTTCGCTGAAAGGTACGTCAGCGGGGTGCCCTGGATGGTGTCGCCGTTGTCGAGCATGACGACGGAGTCGGCGCCCTGCTCTGCGCGGACCTGTTTCGCGATCGTGGCCACGCGGCTCACACCCAAGGGAGCCGAGGAACGCTCCCCGAAGGCGGAAAGGCAGCGTCAGCGAAGTAATCCCAGTCGAAGACATGACCGTGGATATCGGTCGTCGCCAACACTGTGAGCGCCGCCGTGCTGAGCGTGGAGTCTGAAACTGTGGGGATCGGTGATGCGAAGGAGCGGTCAACTGCTGTCATGGCGAGTCCAGCTCCCAGCGAGCCGGCCAACAGGGCGCGGCGCGACAGGCTCGTACCAAGGGGGTTGTCATGCATAGATGGTGTCCTTCCAACGGGTTGGGAAGCGACACCATCGTTACCGAATGAGGTGAGCGTTGGGGGATAAATCGATGGATTTTTGTCGGCAACATTGTCTAGTCAGGCCTGGCGCTTTTGTAGCTGGGCCCATTCGTCACGCAGACCGACGGTGCGATGGAACACGGCGGTGTCGTGATCTGCAGCGAAGTATCCCAGTCTCTCGAATTGCACCACCTCGCCCGGAGCCACATTGGCTAGGGCCGGTTCGGCCATGACCTCGGTGAGTGTTTCGCGGGAATGTGGGTTGAGATCGTCAAGGGCTTCCCCGGTCTGCGACCCGGGAATCTCAGCGCTGAATAAGCGGTCGTACAGGTTGGCTGTCACGGGAATGGCATGGCCAGCCGAAACCCAGTGCATCGTCGATTTCACCTTGCGGCCGTCAGGGGCGGTTCCGCCGCGCGATTGCGGGTCGTAACTGGCGTGAACCTCAGCAATAGTTCCGTCAGGATTCTTAACGACGTCGGTGGCTGTCACCAGGTAGGCGCCGCGCAGGCGCACCTCATGTCCAGGGGAGAGGCGGAAGAATTTGCGGGGAGGGTCCTCGCGGAAATCATCGGCCTCAATCCAGAGCTCTCCGGTGAAGGGGACGCGACGGGTACCGTCGTCAGGATTCTCCGGATTATTGACCAGCTGGAACCATTCCACCACCGGGTTGCCGTCGTCGTCAGTCGGCCAGCCATCAAGGACAAGCTTGAGGGGGTGCAACACAGCCATGCGTCGCTGAGCGGTGGCGTTGAGCTCGCGGCGCATGAAGGACTCAAACTCCTCAATGGCCTTGACCGAGTTGTTCTTGGTAGTGCCGACGGCCTGGCAGAAGGCTCGAATGGCGGCTGCTGGGTATCCACGGCGACGCATACCGCGCAGGGTGGGCATACGCGGATCATCCCATCCGTCAACGATGTTGTTGGTTACTAGGGACTTGAGCCGGCGCTTCGAGGTGATGGTGTGGGTCAACTCGAGACGGGCAAATTCGCGCTGCTTGGGGGCAGGGCCGTCCAGGGGCAGGTGAGAAAGGAACCAGTCGTAGAGCGGACGATGACTGTTGAACTCTAGGGAGCACAACGAGTGAGTCACGCCCTCAATAGCGTCAGACTGACCATGTGCCCAGTCATAGGTGGGGTAGATGCACCACTCGGTACCGGTGGAGTGGTGGGGTTGGTGGCGGATCCGGTACATGACTGGGTCGCGCAGCCACATATTTTCGGCCTGCATATCGATGCGGGCGCGCAGGCAGCGGGAACCGTCGGGGAATTCCCCGGCACGCATCCGCCTCAGCAGGTCAAGGGATTCTTCGGCAGGACGGTTGCGATAGGGACTTTCAATGCCCGGCTTACCGTAGCCGCCGCGCTGCTCGCGGATAGTTTCGGGGGACTGGTCGTCAACGTAGGCCAGCCCCTCACGTACGAGGTATTTCGCCCACTCGTAAAGCTGCTCAAAATAGTCTGACGCGTGGACAACGTGGGCCGGGGAGTAACCTAACCACTCAATGTCTGCAACGATCGACTCGACATACTCGGTTTCCTCGGTGCCTGGATTAGTATCGTCAAGTCTCAGGTTGCAGGTGCCGCCGAAATCCTCGGCAACGCCGAAATCGGTGACGATGGCCTTGGCGTGGCCAATGTGGAGGTAGCCGTTAGGCTCAGGTGGGAACCGGGTCTGGACGCGCCCGCCGTAGGTGTCCTGGTGGATGTCCGCGCGAACAACCTGATGAATGAAGTCCGAGCTGGACTCAGCCGGGTTTCCAGTAGGTTCTGCCATGGCGGGAACTTTACCGGAGTCTGTCAGCGGATCCCGATAGACTTCGTGTCATCATGACTGATTTGCATCCCGCGCGCACGCGCGTTGCCCCCTCGCCCACTGGTGATCCTCACGTCGGTACGGCCTATATGGCCTTGTTCGACAAGGCATGGGCACAACGCACCGGTGGCCAGTTCGTGCTGCGCATCGAGGACACTGATCGCACTCGTCTGGTGGCGGGTTCGGAGGATCAGATTTATCAGACACTCGAGTGGCTGGGGTTATCTCCTGACGAGTCCCCGCTCGTCGGTGGCCCGTATGAGCCGTACAAGCAGTCTGAGCGGTTAGACACGTACAAACCGCTCGTTGAGAAACTCATCGAGTCCGGTCACGCCTATCGTTGCTGGTGCTCCCAGGAGAGGCTCAAGCAGTTGCGCGAGGAGCGTGCTGCGGCGAAGTCGCCGGAGACCGGTTACGACCGGATGTGCCTGGGGATGTCGAAAGAGGAAAGAGCTAAACTGCCAGGTTTCACCGAGACCCCGGTGGTTCGGATGCTTATTCCTGAGGATGTCGATCTGGAGTTTGATGACCTTATCCGGGGCACGGTGCGTGCTCCTCGTCCTGACGATCAGGTGATCCTCAAAGCTGACGGGTTCCCGACTTACCACATGGCCGTCGTCGTTGACGATCATCTGATGGGTATCGATACCGTTGTGCGCGGTGAGGAATGGATTTCGTCGACGCCCAAGCATCTATTGCTTTACAAGTGGCTGGGATGGGAAGCGCCGAGGTTCGCTCATATGCCCCTGCTGCGTAATACTGATAAATCCAAGATTTCTAAGCGTAAGAACCCGGCTGCTCGGCTGATGTGGTTCCGTGAGCAAGGCTATCTTCCTGAGGCGTTGCGTAATTTCCTTCAATTGTTGGCCTACCCGACGGTTGCTGAGGGCCAGGAAATGGAGGACTTTGATTCCTTCGTGTCCCGGTTCGATTGGGGAGACGTTTCTACAGGCGGCCCGGTCTTCGACGTCACTAAATTGGACTGGCTCAACGGTCAGTACATTCGCAGCCTTGACGCTGAGGTCCTCACTGATCGTGTGCTCGACTACGCCGACCAGATGGGCCAGGCGCGACAAGTTCTGGGTCGTGATCTGACCCAGGAGGATCGCTGTGTCATTTACGCCGCGATGCCGCTAGTTCGGGAAAGATTAACGTTGTTGTCCGAGGCTCTGCCCAAGCTGGCCTTCCTGCTGACTGACGACGACGCCCTGGTCTTCGATGGGGATTCTGTGGCCAAGCTCAAGGCAGGAGCCGACGACATCCAGCATGCCGCTGTTGAGGTGCTCAAGGGACTTGATGATTTCTCCGCTGACGCTATCCAAGCTGCCTTGCGCGCCCGACTGTGCGACGAGATGGGCATCAAGCCCCGCCTAGCCTTTGCGCCGGTTCGGGTGGCCGTGACTGGTTCGCGGGTGTCCCCGCCGCTGTTCGAGGCGATGGAGATTCTGGGCAAGGAGTCGACTCTTCGTCGTATGCAAAGGTTCGAGGCTGAGATAGACCAGAAGTAATGACTGAACACGGGGAGACGGGGGTTGTGCTGCGGCGTCATCCACTTCTGCGACGCCCAATAGTGTGGTTCTGGGTGCTCGTCACCTGTTATTGGGCGTTGGTGTGGCGAACGCCTGTGTGGGATATCGATGATTTGTATTTCGCCACCCGATCTGGTACTCCCGGCGGGCGTATTGACTGGGCGGATTTTGCGCGGCTCACCGTCTGCGATCTGGTAGAGCGCAATGGTCGTTTCTCGGACATGATGGTGCAACTCGTCATGGCGATGGGGGGATGGATTCGCGTTCCCCTCATACTCTCGTCTGTGACGGCGTCGCTGGCACTATGGCTCATGGTGCGAGGCCTTATTCGAGATCTACGGGAAGTAGTGTCGCCCGGTGCTGACCTTTTAGCAGGCATCGGTGCATTTCTCGCACCAATGGCCGTGATTGGGTTCGAGCCACATATGGGTGGGGATACAATCATGTTCATTGCTGCGAACATCGGCTATATGTGGAGTCTAGCGCTCGGTATCGTTTCTATCCTTCTGCTGTGGTCCCAGCGGGGACCGAATGTCGACCACGGCTGGGTTTTGTGGATAGCGGTGGTGCTGTCATGTGTAGCAAGCATTCACCATGAATTGAATGCGCCGGGAATCGTCGGAGCAATTGTTGCCATGGCTCTCATAACACCTGCTGGGAAATGGACTACTCGGTGGGCGGTGGCTCTGATCGTGGCGGCTGTGGGAAATGCCGCGAGAATGGGAATGCCGGGTTTGTGGGCACGTCGTCACCGAGTGGGAGACCCATATCCGTACCCGAAATCAACCGGGGAGATTCCCAAACGAGTGTCATTCATCGTCCACTCCGTCAGTCATTCGCTCAGCAATTACCCGGTCGTGTTCTTTGCGATCGTGCTGTCAGTTATCGCTCTGTGCCTGGTAGTCATGAGGCGCGGATTCCACCGCCGCGCTATCGGGATCCTGCTCGCCCTGTTCTGTGTGGCATCTGTCGGGCTAGCCGCGGCCAGCCTGCGAATTATTACGGTACTCGCGCAACGAAAGCTCGTGGGAGATATTCGACTGTACTTCTCGGCCACCGGAGTGCTGAGCGGGGTGTGCTTCGGCATCGTGATGGCGATCCTTGTAGTGCTCACAGTGATGATTGCTCGGATACCGGGATGCGGCATGGTGGGGGTGTCGACGGGCGCGGCGTTTGGTTACTATGCGCTGCCGTTGATTCAAGGTTCTCCAGGGGGACGAACGTCCTTCCTCGGCCTAGTGGTTTTTACCGTGAGTGCGCTGATATGGGCATGGGCTGCAGTCGGGCTGATGCGGGGTGGCACAACCCAGGGCGACAGCTGTATTCCAGCCTCGGAATCTGGCGCGCGAGTTATGGCGGTATCGGAGACGCAACTCGCGACGGTTCTGGCTATGGTTACTACCGCGTCATGTCTGGGTACCGGCCCATTGGGAGCGTGGGAGATGCTCGAGGGAGCGACACTCAACGGTAGTGTCTGGCGAGCGGTCAACGCCCAGCTAGACGCGGCACGCCGTGGGGAGCGCGACACAGTCGTCGTCCCGAAGGCGCTGCCCGCCCCAGACTGGTTGCCCGACTATGCGGGCCGCCGTGGAACCACCGAGGCCCGCCTTCATCAGTATTACGACCTCCCGAAGAACGTCACCGTGGTGCGTCGCTGAGAGCGCCGTCAAGGACTTCGCGGAGGGACGTGACGAGAATCCGAATGTGCTCGTCAGTGTGACGTGCCGTGAGACAAATACGCAGGATGGCGTCGCCCCTCGCGACTGCGGGGTAGCGGATTGCACCGACCATGAGGCCGCGACGAGCCAGCTCTTCCTGAGCTGCGACAGCACGAGATTCCGGTCCCACGGGGATCCGGATAATCGGGCCGCGATCATGGGCGGCCGAGGGCGGGATGAGGTCGGCTTCGGCCAGGAGGAGACGTGCCTGGGCGACGTTAGCTTGAAGACTACAGACCCGACGTGTGTCAGTTCGTAGGTACTCCACGGCTGCGGCCACGCCTGCCGCGACGACAGGGGAAGGGGCGCTGGAAAACACGTACCCTCGTGCGCAGTTGCGCATCAGGGTAGCCAGAGTCTCGTCGACGCATGCGAAACCACCCTCGACTCCGAGAGCTTTGCTTGCTGTTCCCAACAAGACGTCGGGTCGTTGTGATGCCGGGAGTTCTTCGGTCGCGCCGCGGCCAGTAGGCCCGACCGTACCAATCCCATGAGCATCGTCGACGACAACCAGAGCACCATGGCGGTGGGCAATCTCGACGAGCTCGCCGACAGGGGCGACGTCGCCGCCCATGGAGTAGACGCCTTCGGTGAGTACGAGCGCCCTGTCGGTCGTGACGCAATCAAGGGCTGTGTCGATAGCGTCGAGGTCGGCGTGGGGGACGACGACGGTGCGCGCTCGCGCCAAGCGGCACCCGTCGATCAGGCTGGCATGGTTCTCAGCATCAGAAATGACGGTGACGTGAGGGTCGGCAAGCAACTGTATGGTCGCGATGTTGGCCTGGTAGCCGCTGGCCATGAACACGGCCTGCGGGTATCCCAACCATGCGGCGATCTCATGTTCAGCCTGGTGGTGAGCTACGGAAGTGCCCGTCGTGAGGCGAGAGCCACCCGAACTACTCCCGAGCCTTCTGACAGTGTTGTTCATAGCCTGCTGAACCTTAGGCTCGGTCGACAGGCCGAGGTAGTCCGATGAGGAGAACAGCAAGGCAGGCCCGTCGGTTGTGACGGCGTCAGGATCCTGGGCAGAACAGAAGGTGCGGGGACGGCGCTCGAGGCCAGCAGCGCGCCATGCGTTGAGACGGCCGCAGAGGTGACCATGCCAGGAGGTCGCTTTCTGGCTGCTGGCCGTGGCAGGGCCGATAAGAACGGGGTGGTTTTCGAGCCACGTGGTGATCGTGGTCGGGTCGGCACGTGCCGTATCGACGAGGATGACGCGTCCACCATTGGGGTCGCCGTCAGCTTTGACGTTGGTCACCGTCGTGTAGACCCCGTCGACACAAACGTAGCCGCGGGTGTAATGGGGGTCGTCGGAAATGCAGAATTCCGCCAGTACTCCTGGTGCGGCTGCGACTTTGCTAGCCAACAACACGGCTTCATGATGGTGTTTCTTGTGTGCCAAAGACGCTCCCGGGGCCGATTCGGTGAGATCTCCGAACTTCGTAACTCGCACCCCACGCAGAGGGTCGGCCTCTAACCGACGGTCAGTTCCCGCTTCAACCATGGCAGCTCCTCGCATGGTTGGGCCTTCGGTGAGAACACGCAGTGCTTCGGCAGGATGGGGGACGAAGCGGGATAAGACGTCGACAAAGTACTGGCGAGCCGCCACGGGATCAGGACATTCCTTAAGCTCAGTGGGAAGAGCAGGAATGATGGTGGGCTCGACGTCGAGTTGATCCAGACTGACTCGCACCTGCCGGGCTTTGACGGTATGCCCCGGCGCAAGGGCACGTTGTGTTAGACCGGCCACGGTCTGCTCGATCATTCCCGGTGCAACGAGTGACTCGGCTCCGCTGACGTGATAGGGCTCGTCATCGAGGGTCCCAGTGGCTCTCATGCGCACACTCCACCAGGCCACAGTTGTGGGGTTTTGCGATGACATTGGCGACTCCTCGGCGTTGGCAACCGGATAACAATTGAACACCATTCAATTGCCGAGTCGTTGTTGGGGTCTGACGGTCCTGATTTGCCTTGCTGGTTTGTCGGTGACACACTGTAGAAGTTGCTCCGAACGGGGTTGTAGTGCGCCCCGCCCAATGATCTTTCGAGGTCGGGCCCGGCCACTGCAGCCATACGGTAGAGGTGTCACCACCAAGGTGAGTCCGCTGCCGGGCCCATGGAAGCGGGTCAGTATCGGATGACTGCCGACAAATCCACAGTGTTCACGGGGTCCTCGACGGCTAGTGAGCGGTGGTGTTCTGCGGTTTGCGATGCGCGACACACCCGAGCGCGTGGGTCGGAGGGGAGCGACGTGACCTTGCGGTTTCCGGATCTGCGGGATCGTGAGGTTGGGACCAATGAGGAGTTCGCTCCTCACGCCGGAACCCTCTGGGCGTACCGGACTCCCACGTCAGGGAATCTTGGACGCGGCAGAGACGAGTAGAAGGAACAACTGTGGCGGGACAAAAGATCCGCATCAGGCTGCGGGCCTACGACCACGAGGTCATCGACTCGTCGGCGCGCAAGATCGTCGACACGGTGACCCGCACGGGCGCTAAGGTCGCCGGCCCGGTGCCGCTACCGACCGAGAAGAACGTGTTCTGTGTGATCCGTTCGCCCCACATGTACAAGGACAGCCGCGAGCACTTCGAGATGCGCACCCACAAGCGGCTCATCGACATTCTCGAGCCGACCCCAAAGACAGTCGATTCGCTGATGCGTCTTGACCTGCCGGCTGGTGTCGACATCGAGATCAAGCTTCCGTGAGGTTGAGCACCATGACCAATGAACGCACTGTCAAGGGCGTGCTGGGCACCAAGCTCGGCATGACCCAGCTGTGGGACGAGCACAATAGGCTCGTTCCCGTGACCGTCATCCAAGCCGGACCGTGTGTCGTCACTCAGGTGCGCACGCCCGAGACTGATGGCTACTCCGCCGTCCAGCTTGGCTACGGGGCCGTCAAGGCGAAGAACGTCACCAAGCCGGAGGCTGGCCACTTCGAGAAGGCTGGTGTGACCCCTCGACGTCACCTCGTCGAGTTGCGCACCGCCGACGCCTCCGAATACACCCTGGGCCAGGAGATCGCTGCTGACGTGTTCTCCGAGTCCGATTTCGTCGACGTCACCGCCACCAGCAAGGGCAAGGGCACCGCTGGCGTCATGAAGCGTCACGGTTTCGGTGGTTTGCGTGCTACCCACGGTGTGCACCGCAAGCACCGCTCGCCAGGCTCCATCGGCGGCTGCTCGACGCCAGGCAAGGTCATTAAGGGCCTCCGCATGGCCGGCCGCATGGGTGTCGAGCGCGTGACTGTCCAGAACCTGCAGGTTCACTCCGTCGACGCCGAGCGCGGGATCATGCTGGTCCGCGGCGCGGTTCCCGGCCCGAAGGGTTCCCTGCTCGTCGTCCGCAGTGCCGCCAAGAAGGCCGCCAAGAATGGGGATGCCGCATGAACGAGACCAAGACCATCGACGTCCTTGACGTCAAGGGTAAGAAGGCCGGATCGGCCGAGCTTCCCGGTGACCTCTTCGACGTGAATACCAACATTCCGCTGATTCATCAGGTCGTCGTCGCCCAGCTTGCGGCTGCTCGTCAGGGCACCCACGCTACGAAGACCCGTGGCCAGGTCTCTGGCGGCGGCAAGAAGCCGTGGCGCCAGAAGGGCACCGGTCGTGCTCGTCAGGGTTCGACTCGTGCACCGCAGTGGGTCGGTGGCGGCACCGTTCACGGTCCGCAGCCGCGTTCCTACGCTCAGCGCACCCCTAAGAAGATGGTGGGCGCTGCTTTGCGTGGGGCCCTGTCTGATATGGCTCGCGACAACCGCATCTTCGTCGTGACCTCGCTGGTTGACGGTGACAAGCCCTCGACTAAGCAGGCCAAGGCTGTGCTGTCCGGTCTGGCTGAGCTTCGTAAGGTGCTCGTCGTCCTGGACCGCAGCGACGAAATCGACTGGTTATCGGTGCGTAACCTCTCCGAGGTTCACGTTCTGGCTGCCGATCAGCTCAACACCTATGACGTCGTCAACGCCCGGACCATCGTGTTCAGCCAGGCTGGCCTCGACGCTTTCGTCGGTGCCCGCAGCGCTAATACCCAGGCCTTGTCCGCTGAACCTGAGGTCCCTGAGACCAATGTTGCCGATCAGCACCCCTACGGTGAGGACTCCTTCCGTGGTGACAACCCGCCGGCTGGTTTCGACATCAAGGGCAACGAGGACTCCATGAAGTTCCACGAGCCGTCATCTCCGTGGTACGGGCGCACCATCGCTGAGGTGTGGTTCCGTTCCGCCGCGGCTGCTGAGGCCGCTGGCTTCGTCAACGCCGTTAAGTCCGACTCCGAGAAGGAGGACGCCAAGTGAGCGAGCTGAAGATCCGAGATCCCCGGGACATCATCCTCGCCCCGGTCGTCTCCGAGAAGAGCTACGGTCTGCTCGACCAGAACACCTACACGTTCGTGGTCAAGCCGACTGCTAATAAGACCGAGATCAAAATTGCGATCGAGCAGATCTTCGGTGTGAAGGTCACCTCGGTGAACACGATGAATCGCAAGGGGAAGGTACGCCGCACTCGCACTGGCGTGGGTAAGCGTCCCGACACCAAGCGCGCCATCGTGACTGTTGCCGAGGGTGATCGCATCGACATCTTCACCGGCCCGGTCGCCTGAGCCGCGAGAGAAGGAACGAAGTACCAATGGGTATCCGCAAGTACAAGCCCACCACTCCGGGCCGTCGCGGCTCGAGCGTGTCGGACTTCGTCGAGCTCACCCGCTCGACTCCTGAGAAGTCCCTGCTCGTTGCCAAGCCCAAGACGGGTGGTCGCAACAACACAGGCCGCATTACCACCCGTCACATTGGTGGTGGACATAAGCAGGCCTACCGCATCATTGATTTCAAGCGTTACGACAAGGACGGCGTGCCGGCCAAGGTTGCTCACATTGAGTATGACCCGAACCGCACCGCTCGTATCGCTCTGCTCCACTACGCCGACGGCGAGAAGCGTTACATCATCGCCCCTGACGGTGTTGGCCAGGGAACCGTCGTGGTGTCCGGCCCTGAGGCTGACATCAAGCCGGGTAATAACCTGCCGCTGCGCAACATTCCGGTCGGTACCACGGTTCACGCTGTGGAGCTGCGTCCGGGCGGTGGCGCCAAGATGGGTCGCTCCGCCGGGGCGTCGGTGCAGTTGGTCGCTCGCGAGGGTAAATACGCCACTGTGCGTCTTCCCTCAGGTGAGATGCGCATGGTCGACATTCGCTGCCGCGCCACCATCGGTGAGGTCGGTAATGCCGAGCAGATCAACATCAACTGGGGTAAGGCTGGCCGTAACCGCTGGAAGGGCATTCGCCCGACCGTTCGCGGTGTGGTCATGAACCCGATCGACCACCCGCACGGTGGTGGCGAGGGCCGTACCTCCGGCGGTCGTCACCCAGTGAGCCCTTGGGGTAAGCCCGAGGGTCGCACCCGTAACAAGAAAAAGGCGAGCAGCCGTCTCATCGTGCGTCGCCGCAAGTCCGGCAAGAAGCGCTGATTGGGAGTCTGAGACATGCCACGCAGTCTGAAGAAGGGCCCCTTCGTCGACGAGCATCTGGCCAAGAAGGTCACTGCCCAGAACGAGGCGGGCACACACAACGTCATTAAGACCTGGTCGCGTCGCTCCATGGTCACCCCCGACATGATCGGGCACACCATCGGCGTGCATGACGGCCGCAAGCACGTCCCGGTTTTCGTGACCGAATCGATGGTTGGGCACAAGCTCGGAGAGTTCGCCCCGACCAGGACCTTCAAGGGTCACGTGAAGGACGATAAGAAGGCGCGCAGGCGCTGACGAGAGGGATCTGATTCATGAGCAAAACTGAGAGGCCCAGCCGTCGCGCCGCCCTGCTCGGCGATCGACCCGGCTCGTACGCTATTGCGCGTCACGTCCGGATGAGCGCCAGCAAGTGCCGTCGTGTTATCAACCTGGTTCGCGGTATGGACGCCGTTGATGCAGTGACCATGCTGAAGTTCCAGCCGCAGGCCGCGGCCGAGCCGATTCGCAAGGTTATTGCCTCAGCCATGGCCAACGCCGAGCAGACCGAGGGCCTGCGTGCCGACGACCTGTACATTTCGCAGGCCTTTGTCGACGAGGGCATCACCATGCGCCGCATCCGTCCTCGCGCCAAGGGATCCGCTAGCCGGATTCTGAAGCGCTCCGCTCACATCACCGTGGTTGTTGAGCCCAAGGAAGCCCGTCAGGCCCGTAAGAAGGCCAAGTCGGGACGTCCAGCAGCTGCAGCCAAGTCCGAGACCGAGAAGGGAGCCTGACATGGGCCAGAAAATCAATCCCCATGGTTTCCGTCTCGGTGTGACGACCGATCACAAGACCCGCTGGTACGCCGAGAAGCAGTACGCCGAGCTCGTGGGTGAGGATGTCAAGATCCGAGAGTGGCTCCACAAGAATCTGGAGCGCGCCGGTCTTTCGTCCATCGAGATCGAGCGTCGCTCCGAGCGCGTGACCATTTTTCTTTACGCCGCTCGCCCGGGCATCGTTATCGGGCGCAATGGCGCGGAGGCCGAGCGCGTGCGCGGTGAGCTCGAAAAGCTCACCGGCAAGCAGATCCAGCTGAATATCCTCGAGGTCAAGAGCCCTGAGACTGACGCTCAGCTGGTCGCACAGGGAATCGCCGAGCAGCTTGCTGCCCGTGTCGCTTTCCGTCGCGCCATGCGCAAGGCTCAGCAGTCCGCCATGAACGCCGGCGCTCTTGGTATTCGTATCAAGTGCTCCGGACGTCTGGGGGGCGCTGAGATGAGCCGTTCCGAGGGCTATCGCGAAGGCCGTGTGCCGCTGCACACCCTGCGCGCTGACATCGACTACGGCTTCTTCGAGGCCCGCACCACCTTCGGCCGCATTGGCGTCAAGGTGTGGATTTATAAGGGCGACGTCACCGGCACTCGCGCGGAGCGCGCTGCCCAGAAGGCTGCTCGCCAGGCTGCCCAGGGCGGTCGTGGTGGACGCGGTGGAAACCGTCGTGGCCGGGGCGATCGTCCTGACCGTCGCGGTGGACGGCGTCGCGCCGAGGCCGCCAAGCAGTCTGCTGAGACTCCGGCCCCGCAGACCGAGAACGCAGGAGCCTGACATGTTGATTCCTCGTCGAGTGAAGTACCGTAAGCAGCACCATCCCAAGCGGACCGGCGCTGCTAAGGGTGGCACCCAGTTGGCCTTTGGTGACTATGGCATTCAGGCCACCGAGGGTGGGTACCTGACTAACCGTCAGATCGAGGCTGCCCGTATTGCCATGACCCGCTACATCAAGCGTGGTGGAAAGGTGTGGATCAACGTCTACCCGGACCGCCCGATGACCAAGCACCCTGCCGAGTCCCGCATGGGTTCCGGTAAGGGCACGCCTGAGTGGTGGATCGCCAACATCAAGCCTGGACGAGTTCTCTTCGAACTGTCGGGTGTGCCGGAGGACGTGGCCCGCGAGGCCATGCGTCTGGCCATCCACAAGCTGCCGATGAAGGCTCGTTTCATCTCCCGTGAAGGTGGTGACAACTGATGCCGAAGCTTTCTGCTGCTGAGCTGCGCCAGCTTTCCGGTGAAGAGTTGCGCAACAAGGTTCGTGAACTGAAGGAGGAGCTGTTCGGGCTGCGTTTCCAGTCGGCCACCGGTCAGCTCGAGAATACGGCTCGCCTGCGTGAGGTCCGCAAGGATATTGCCCGGGTGTACACCGTGCTCCAGGAGCGCAACCTCAATATCGTCGACGATCCCGATTCCACTAAGGAGGCCTGAGCATGAGCGAGAACACCGCTGAGCGGACGACCCGCCGCAAGGTCCGTGAGGGACTCGTCGTGTCCGACAAGATGAACAAGACGATCACCGTCATGGTTGAGGATCGCGTCAAGCACCCGCTGTACGGCAAGGTCATGACAAAGTCCGTGCGTCTGAAGGCCCATGATGAGAACAACGAGGCCGGTATGGGTGACCGCGTTCGGATCATGGAGACCCGTCCGCTGTCGGCCACCAAGCGCTGGCGCCTCGTCGAGATCATCGAGAAGGCTAAGTGATTGGTTGGTGAGGCGATCACCACACTGACGTCAAGGCGACCCATCCGAAAGGGTGGGTCGCCTTGTTGTGTGTGGGGACAGGGGGAGTAAGCGCCTTGGCTTGCGTTTCGTAGTTAGGCTAAGGCGGGCTAGCGTTGGAGGAGCCAACCACAGCCCAGAGGATCAATCTCAAACCAACGTTTCACCTTGTCTGCCAGCCGCTTGCGTGTGCGTTATGGTTCGTTACCGGTTCTGGATATTGACGACCTGCACGTCTGCCCAGATGCTGGGGGTGGTGGCTCCTGAGGGTTGGCCCCATCCACGTCACGACCCACGCGGCCATCTTTGATGAGTCAACGCGACGACTGGCAATTTGTCGCGACGAGAGTTAAACTGCTGAAGTTGTCCTGCGACTGTGCCCACCTTTAAGCACAGTGCGGAGCCCCGACTCTGCGGAGTCGAAGGTTACCGTGCGCCGCCCGAGGGTGGCGGGACCTCTCGCGGATGACAGCCGCGTACCCCCTGAGGTGCGGGTTACCCTCTGGCAAAATCCAGGGGGTTCGTGTTCAACAGTCCTACCAGGCCCGGGAGGGAACCAGTGGGACAAAGGAGAAGACATGATCCAGCAGGAGACGCGACTCAAGGTCGCCGACAACACTGGTGCGAAGGAGCTTCTTTGCATCCGTGTTCTCGGTGGATCGAAGCGTCGCTACGCCTACCTCGGTGACACCATCGTGTGCACCGTCAAGGATGCCATCCCCGGCGGAAACGTGAAGAAGGGCGAGGTCGTCAAGGCCGTCGTCGTTCGGACCGTCAAGTCGCACCGCCGTCCGGACGGGTCCTACATCAAGTTCGACGAGAACGCTGCCGTCCTCCTTAAGGGAGACGGGGAGCCTCGTGGTACCCGTATCTTCGGCCCCATCGCCCGCGAGCTGCGTGAGAAGAAGTTCATGCGCATCGTCTCGCTTGCCCCGGAGGTGATCTGAATGAAGTCGCTCAAGATCAAGAAGGGTGACCGCGTCAAGGTCATCGCTGGCAACGACAAGGGTGCCATCGGCGAGGTCCTCTCGGTGGACCCGGCCCGTGAGCGCGTCGTCGTCGAGGGTGTGAACATTCGTAAGCATCATCGTCGCGACATGCCCACCCCACAGGGCGGCACCACTAAGGGCGGCATCATCTCGTCTGAGGCTCCGATCCACGTTTCGAACGTTCAGCTCGTGACCAAGATCGACGGCAAGGACGTCGTGACTCGCGTCGGTTACCGTCGCGTGGACGTCACCAAGCGTCGCCCCGACGGCTCTGAGTACGCCGCCCAGCGCAGCGTCCGCTACCTCAAGAAGGAGGAGGCCAAGTGAGCACCGACGCTATCGCGCACGAGATGCCTCGTCTGAAGAAGCAGTACCGCGAGCAGATTCGCGCTGCCATGCAGGAGGAGTTCGGCTACCGTAACCCGATGCTCATCCCCGGTCTCGAAAAGATCGTGGTGAATATGGGCGTCGGTGATGCCGCTCACGACTCCAAGGTTATGGATGGTGCTATTCGCGACATCACCGCCATCACCGGTCAGAAGCCGCAGGTTACTAAGGCTCGCAAGTCCATCGCTCAGTTCAAGCTGCGCGAGGGACAGCCGATCGGCTGCCACGTCACCCTTCGCGGGGACCGCATGTGGGAGTTTGCCGACCGTCTGCTGACCCTGGCCCTGCCGCGCATCCGCGACTTCCGTGGTCTCAACTCGAACCAGTTCGACGGCAAGGGTAACTACACCTTCGGCCTGTCCGAGCAGGTTATGTTCCTCGAGATTGACCAGGACAAGATCGACCGCATCCGTGGCATGGACATCACTTTCGTGACCACCGCGCAGACCAACGAGGAGGGCAAGGCCCTGCTCAAACACCTGGGATTCCCGTTCAAGGCGAAGGATGATCCGAAGAAGGCGAAGACCAAGCGCGGTCCCGCCTACTACGCCAAGAAGAAGAAGAAGTGAGGATCTGATGGCCAAGACAGCTCTGAAGGTCAAGGCGGCCCGCAAGCCCAAGTTCGGTGTCCGTGCTTACACCCGTTGCCAGCGCTGCGGTCGTCCGCACTCGGTGTACCGCAAATTCGGTCTATGCCGAATCTGCCTGCGTGAGATGGCCCACGCCGGTCAGCTCCCGGGTGTCACCAAGTCTTCTTGGTGACCGCGCGTCCGTCTAAGGATGCTGATCCACGGGCCCGATAAGGCCCCGGCGGGTTGGTAACCCGCCCCATACCTACCTGAACAACACAGAAGGTCCCGAGCCGGTCCCCACGGAGGCGGCATTCAGGGAAACCGTTGTGAGAAAGAGGCCAAACCAGCCATGACCATGACTGACCCCATCGCAGACATGCTGACCCGTCTGCGCAACGCCAACCAGGCGTACCACGACCAGACGTCGATGCCTCACTCGAAGATTAAGGCGGGAATCGCCGGTATCCTCAAGTCCGAGGGCTACATCGCCGACTATAAGGTCAACGAACCCAAGGAGGGCGAGGTCGGCAAGACCCTGACCCTCACCCTCAAGTACGGCGAGAACCGCGAGCGTTCGATCGCTGGCGTCCGTCGTATCAGCAAGCCCGGACTTCGCGTTTACGCCAAGTCCACCGCCCTGCCGAAGGTACTCGGCGGCCTGGGCATCGCTATCATCTCCACTTCTCAGGGGCTGCTCACTGACAAGCAGGCCCATGAGAAGTCCGTGGGCGGGGAAGTCCTCGCCTACGTGTGGTGACCGTCGACGAGACAGATAGGAGTAATCAATGTCGCGCATTGGCAGGCTTCCCATCGCCGTCCCGTCCGGTGTCGAGGTGAAGCTTGATGGGCAGTACGTGGAGGTGAAGGGTCCCAAGGGAACCCTGAACTTCACCGTTCGCGAACCCATCACCGTGAGCAAGAATGATGAGGGCGCGATCCTCGTTGAGCGTCCCGACGATGAGCGTGAGAATCGCTCATTGCACGGGCTGACTCGCACCCTCATCAACAATATGGTCATTGGTGTGACCGAGGGCTACGAGAAGAAGCTGGAGATCCAGGGCGTGGGTTACCGCGTGCTGTCCAAGGGCCCCAAGCAGCTCGAGTTCAATCTCGGTTTCTCACACCCGGTGATCGTCGACGCCCCGGAGGGAATCACCTTCGCCGTCGAGAACCCCACAAAGTTCTCGGTTCAGGGCATTGACAAGCAGGTCGTGGGAGAGACCGCGGCCAACATCCGCAAGATCCGCAAGCCGGAGCCCTACAAGGGCAAGGGCGTGCGTTACGAGGGCGAGAACGTCCGTCGCAAGGTTGGAAAGGCAGGTAAGTGACATGGCAAGCACCCTGACTGTTCGCAAGAGCCTGTCCGACCGCGCCAAGGCACGTGCTCGTCGCCAGGCCCGTGGTCGCAAGAAGATCTTCGGGACCGTCGAGCGTCCTCGCATGGTCGTGACCCGTTCGTCGAAGCATGTCTTCGTTCAGGTTATCGACGATGTTGCCGGCAACACTCTGGTGTCGGCTTCCACTATGGAGGCCGAGCTGCGCGAGATGTCCGGAGACAAGACCGCGAAGGCGGCCCGCGTCGGCACCATCATTGGTGAGCGCGCCAAGGCTGCTGGCATTACCAAGGTCGTGTTCGACAAGGCCGGAAACCAGTACCACGGGCGGATCGCCGCGCTGGCCGATGCGGCCCGTGAGGCCGGTCTCGACTTCTGACCCACGAAAGGCAAGTGAGCAACGATGAGTGGAACCCAGCGCCGCGGTGGCGGTGCAGGTGGTGAGCGTCGTGGCCGTGACAACCGTCGTGGCCAGAACGATCGCAACCGCAATCAGAACGAATATCTCGAGCGCGTCGTGGCCATTAACCGCGTCGCCAAGGTGGTCCAGGGCGGCCGTCGCTTTAGCTTCACGGCGCTCGTCGTCGTGGGTGACGGTGAGGGCAGCGTAGGCGTCGGCTACGGCAAGGCTAAAGAGGTGCCCGCAGCTATCGCCAAGGCCGTTGAGGAAGCCAAGAAGCATTTCTTCAAGGTGCCGCTGGTCGGTCGTACTATCACCCATCCGGTGATCGGTGAGAAGGCCGCCGGTGTCGTGATGCTGCGTCCGGCTTCCCCTGGTACCGGTGTTATTGCCGGTGGCTCGGCCCGAGCTGTTCTCGAGTGTGCCGGCGTGCACGACGTGCTCGCCAAGTCCCTCGGGTCTTCCAATGCGATCAACGTGGTTCACGCCACCGTCGACGCGTTGCAGCAGCTCGAGGAGCCCGAAGAGGTCGCCCGTCGCCGCGGTAAGTCCGTTGAGGACATCGCCCCAGCAGCCATGCTGCGTGCGCGCAAGGAGGCCGACGAGGCCGCCGCTGCTGCCCGCATGGAGGAAAAGGCGGGTGTTAACTGATGAGCAAGCTGAAGATCACCCAGATCAAGTCTGGCATCGCTACCAAGCCAAATCATCGTGAGACCCTGCGCAGCCTCGGACTGAAGCGCATCGGTGACACGGTCATCAAGGAGGACCGCCCGGAGTTCCGCGGCATGGTCCGGACCGTTCGTCACCTCGTCACCATGGAAGAGGTGGACTGACATGGCTATTGAGCTCCATGACCTCAAGCCCGCTCCTGGTGCCCACAAGGCCAAGACCCGCGTTGGTCGTGGTGAGGGTTCCAAGGGTAAGACCGCTGGTCGCGGTACCAAGGGTACCGGTGCACGCAAGAACGTGCCCGAGTTCTTCGCCGGCGGCCAGATGCCGATTCATATGCAGGCCCCGAAGCTGGGCGGGTTCCACAACCCGTTCCGCACCGAGTACCAGGTCGTGAACCTGGATAAGGTCGAGGCTCTGTTCCCCAAGGGCGGCAAGATTACTGTTGACGACCTGGTCTCCGTTGGTGCGGTGCGTGACAACGAACTCGTCAAGGTTCTCGGAACCGGCGAGTTGACCGTCAAGGTTGACCTTGTGGTTGACGCCTGGTCAAAGTCGGCTCAGGAAAAAATCGAGAAAGCTGGTGGCAGCGTTACCAAACGCTGACCTCTTCTCGTCATAGATACGACCGCTTGACGACGGGAGGGATGGGAAACACAGTGTTTCCCATCCCTCCCGTCGTCTATCAACGGACAGCACAATTCCAGAGACGACCTACCTCACTTATTTAATCTCAACAGACGCTCGCGGGGGCGAGGTGTGTGATCACGCACACCGTGCGGCTCGCGTGCCGTGATGACCTCACACCTGTGTGTGGCGGCAAGTCTTGCCGCGTGGAACGTCGTCACACTCGCCGGTGGCCCGCTTGCCACAGGCAATGCACACTGTGAGAAAGGACGATTGTGCTCAAATACGTGGTGCGTCGCCTCATTAATTACGTCGTGTTGTCGCATACTTGCTCGCCTCGTATGCCTTGGATCCGCGCAACGCCTTCAACCAGACGAATTTGAAGGCGATCAATCAGTCACTGACCAACTACAACATCAACCCCGACATGGGTGCGGTACGAGCGATGGTTGAAGATGGTCTTCCTCCACTGGAACTGGGGCTGGACCCCACATGGTGACGCGATCAACTCCCTATATTGGCACCCACATCGGTGTGTCGGTTCGTCTAGTGATTTGCCGAACGACTATCGGCATGATCGACAGTGTTGCGATTGGTGTCTGGTCGGCGGTGCGCCAATATTCGGCTGCTGACCGGATTGTGTCTTTCCTGTTCACCGGAACCCCGAAGAACCTCACGAACTACGGCGCCGCGACTTTCCAAACCACCCGCGCTGAGGATTTCGGCTACGTCAAGATCTGATGGATTGTGGAGGGGCTCGGCATAGGTTGCCGGGCCCTCCAATGTTCTTCCTCGACGATGTTGGGGCGGATTGCCTTGCTGAGGGTGGTTTGATGATCTTCACGGTGGTTTCGTAGGGTGTGATGTCCGGTTTTCGACGCAGAGGCCGGATGATGGCAGGAGCGTCCTGCCATTCACTTCACTGGAGGACATCTTGCGCAAGGCAATCGTGACCCCGGTGGCAGTGCTGGCCGTGTTGGTTATGGCACTCACCGGGTGCGGACAGAAGAACCAGTCTGGCGGAAGTAAGCAGTCGGGGGTGACATCGGAGTCGGCCCCGATGGCTCAACTCAACGTGGTTGACCGCGGTCAACTCAAGGACGGCGGAACGCTGCGTCTGGCCATCGAGCAGCTGCCGACGGAGTGGAACCCCCTGAACGTCAACGGCGACACCGCTGACTTGGGCACAACGATATGGCGGTTCGTGGGTGCCACCAACTTCGATATCACCGAAGACGGCACCCCGAAGCCGAACCCGAATTACATCTTCTCGACGGACGTGGAGACCAAGGGTGGTAAGCAGGTCGTGACCTTGCACCTCAACCCGAAGGCTAAGTGGAACTCGGGTCGCACCATTGACTACACCGATTACCGGGCTACCTGGAAGGCGAATAGCGGGTTCGCTCCGGACTTTCTGCCGGCCAGCACCGACGGTTTCAACCAGATTTCTTCGGTGGAGAAAGGCGCCAAGGACACTGATGTCGTCCTGACGTTTAAGACCACCTACCCCGACTGGACGACTGTCCTCAGCACGGTGCTGCCGAAGGAGGGCGTCAAGGATCCCCACACCTTCAACGACGGGTGGAAGACGCTAAACCCCGACTGGCTCACTGGCCCGTTTATCCCGATGAAAGTCGATGAGGCGTCCAAGACTCTGACCGTCAAGCGCAATGGCAAGTGGTGGGGCGACAAGTCGAAGCTCGATACCGTCAGTTTCAAGGCGATGGATAGCGCCACCCAGACCAAGGCGTTCGCTAACAAGGAGATTGACGCCGCCTCAAACATCACCACTAAGGATGGCTATCGGACTGCCCAGAAGCGTCCAGATGTCGAGATGCGTCAGGCTGGTTCGTTGCAGAGGCGCCATTTCACCTTCAACACCAAGTCGACGATGTTGTCCGATAAGAAGGTGCGTCAGGCTATCGTCAAGGGCATCAACCGTCCCGCTATCGCCAAGTCGGACCTTGCGGGCCTGCCGGTTAGTCCTGACACTCTGATGCTGGGCAACCACTTGTTTATGCCGGGTCAGGCCGGCTACCGGGATAACTCTGCGGGTTACAACTACGATCCTGAAGCTGCTAAGAAGGGTCTGGGCGAGGCCGGCTGGAAGAAGCAGGGTGACTACCGCGTCAAGGATGGCAAGACTCTGACCATTAATTACGCTAAGTTGACTGGCGTCCCCACCTCCGAGAACGAGGGTGCGCTGTTCAAGCAGGACATGGCGAAGATCGGCGTGAAGGTCAATCTGGTCAACACCCCGAGTGATTCCTTCATCCAGACCTTGAGCAGCCACTCCTTCGACGTCATCGCCTTCACCTGGGGCACCGCGTACCCGATGGCTAACATCCGCCAGATCTATGGCGCTGCTGCGGAGGGGTCCAAGCAGCCGTCGCAGTCCAACTTCTCTCAGCTCCTCGATCCAGAAGTTGAGAAACTCATTTCGAAGATCGACACCGAGTCTGATGTCTCAAAGCGCCGCGAGTTGGCTAACCAGGCTGACAAGACCATTTGGGATGACGTCATGACTTTGCCACTGTACCGACGTATGTCCCTTACTGCTGTTCCGAAGAACCTGGCGAACTTCGGTGCCTCCACCTTCCAGACCGTGCGCGCAGAGGACATCGGCTTCCAGAAGTGACGATGACATATCTGTGTTGAGAACCGTGCTGGGAATGTTTTCCCGGCATGGTGTTTCGCAAGGTTCTGCTACAGTTGTGCCGCCGACGTTGGCACAACTGTTATACGCAAGGAAATCTTGTATGTCTACTCAACGAGTTATTGCGCACCGAGGATTGAGTTCTCGTGCGCCTGAGAATACGATGTCAGCTTTCCGAGCCGCTGTGGAAGCTGGTATCAAGTGGATCGAGACCGATGTTGATATCATTGGTGACGGTACCGCGGTACTCATCCACGATAGCTCCTTGGATCGAACCACGAATTGCCGCGGTCGTTATAATGAGTTGACCGCCTCGGATCTACCTGCCATTGACGCTGGCAGATGGTTTTCGCCCCAGTTCATCGGGGAGCCGCTGCCGCGGTTAGCGGACCTTATCGACTTCATGAATGAGACTGGTGTCAACGCCAATATTGAAATCAAGTCGAACGAGGAGGGAGCTCGCAGTTCGCTTCAGTTACGCGATTCCGTGATCGCAGAGCTTGAAAGACTCAAGCCTGGACGTCAGGTGATTGTGAGCTCGTTCAACCATGTGCTGTTATCCAAGTTCAAGGAAGCGGCTCCGCAATGGGACGTGGCATGTCTGTATGAGACGGCGGCGCTCTATGACGATTGGCGTTCCATGCTGGAGCTTGTGGGAGCCACTTACATCCACCCTGAGGATTCTGCACTTACCGAGCGGAGTGTTGTGCAGTTCAAGGAAGCTGGTTTTCGAGTCAATGCGTGGACGGTCAACCGGGCTGATCGTGCGAACCAATTGTTCAATTGGGGAGTCGATGGAGTGATATCCGACGTCCCAGATCTGCTGGCCGGCACTGTCGCGGCACACTAAAAAGTGGAAAACCATGGAGACAACTGTTCTCTTAGCTGACCCGAGCGTATCTGAATCGGGAAAAAATAGCCGGCTCCCAGTGTTTTTGCGAGGCGCGAGGGCGGTGCCGTTTCTCACGGTGGTGCTGGCGGGCCAGCTGACCTATTCGGCATTCGAGGCTTTCAAGGGGTCACTCATCGTCCCTCTTACGGAGACCCTCGGAATCAGGATCGACCAATTTGGCATCCTGATGGGGTGGCTCGGCATTGCGATGTTCCTCTATGTGCCGGGCGGCTGGATCAACAACCGTTTCACTGTTCGTTCGATTTTGTGCGCGTGGTGTACGTGGCGTTTCGTCACTGGTCTCATTCTGTTCTCCATCCCCAACTTGTCCTTCGACGTCATGATCGTCATCGCGGCATCGTGGGGTGTGTGGGACGCTATCGGGTGGCCAGCTGTGGTCAATGGCGTCGCCTTCATGTCCCAAGATGCGGACAAGAAGGGTCGGGGCTTGGCAATGGGCCTGCTGGAGTCAATTCGCCGCGGTGTTGAGTTTCTCATGAATGTCGTGGTAATTGGTGCATTGGCGCTTTGGTCTGGTCATACCACGACGGTGATGCGCGGATTCGCGATCGCCTACACTCTCGTTCTCGTACCACTCATCTTCGCGTTGCTGCGCCGGGTCCCTAAGAATGCCGTGGCGGGTGACACCGCAGGCAAGGGAGAATCAGCGAATGTGGAGGCGCTCAAGGGTCTGGTAGCAGTGCTGATAAAGCCTCGGATGTGGCTTGCGGGCTTGGCTGGGTTGTGCGTTTACTGGTGCTACGTTAACCTCATTTACTCGTCTGCGCCCTACCTTTCGTTGGTATTCAAGGCTTCTGATGCTGTGGCCGGCGCCTTTGGTATCTTCAATACTGGATTGTTGGGGATCATTTCCGGGCTGGTGGCCGGGGTACTCGCTGACTACCTGTTTAAGTCATCGACCAGGATGATGGGTATCGCGTTGCTGATTACTGCGATCGGTACTTTGGCGGTGAGGTTGTTGCCAGTTGGTGACGGGATGATGTGGCCAGCGATGATCCTGTTAATGGTCATGGCGTTCGGTATCTTTATGGGTAAGGCTGTGCTCTTGGCGCCGGTCGCTGAATTGAATCTTCCCGAGCACGTCAATGGGTCTGCGATGGCGGTGGGATCATTTTTGGCGTATGCCTCGATCTTCTGGGCTAACCCACTTACCGCAGGAATAATTGAAAAACATCGTGGAAATGCCTATGTGGGGTATCACCAGATCTTTATGATTACTCTTGTGGTGGCGCTGGGTGGTTCCATGTGTGCGTTTGCACTCGATCTGATGAACATGCGCGTCAAAAAGCGTGATCGTCAGGCGGTTGGTATTCACGCTGTTGGTGATGTCGCAACCTCGCCCGCGGAACCGAGTACGGTGAGCCTCAGACGATGATAACGGTCGCGACGAGCACTACAGTGACGCAAATCGTCATCCAATTGGGGTGCACGTGGATCTCGCCGTCGTAGGACTTCGTGCCTGAGCCTGCCGCTTCGTGCCCTTCAGCCGAAGCTACCGCACCAGATGGGTGACGCTCGATCCGTTCCATCTCGATAAGACGAGCTGTCGAATGAGAGTCGAGGGACCACCTCATGGGTGTCTCAGAGTCGATGATGATCTGCGGGATGTGGTCGGCATTGCCCTTCATTGCGGTTGCTGTGCCCCGAGCCGGGGCGGCCCACGCTGAGATCGTCCTCGGCTTGCGCATTCCCTCGGCATCCGGACGACGCTCAGCGGTGAGTGACAGGCCCCAACGTCCCGTTACTCCGGTGATCCGACGCCAGGGCACGTCCCAGATGCGGAATTGGTTGACGATATTTACCCCCTCGTCGTCGATCCGAATCTCGGCTACTCCCCAGATGATCCACACCAGCCACACGAAGAGCAGTAGGGCGGGTAAGTTAGTCAATCCAGCAAGGCCAGACCTGATGAGGTCCAGGATCGTCAGCACGATGATCACCGCCACGATGACCCCGACGCCGATCCGTCCCCGGTGCGAGGAGATGATGATCGGCGGTCTCATGGCGCTCCAGAAGGGGGTCGGATAAGTAACGATGAACGGCGCGTGGGTATTGCCCTCGTAAGTTGATAGGCTACCTCCGCTGCGTCCATGCTCCCAGACATTTGCCAGCAGCGCGTCATGGGGGTTGGATGTGCATAGTCAGTAGTCCACGAGATGGGAGAGGGCCCGGATGCTTTCCGCCTTCGCCAATGCGTTCCGAACACCGGATCTTCGCCGCAAGATCCTGTTCACGTTGTTCATCCTGGCGGTGTTCCGGCTCGGGTCTGTCATCCCCGTTCCGAACGTCAATGTGACGAACATCAACACCTGTGTCACCCAGGCGAGCTCCGGTTCCTCCGCCGGTCTGTATTCGATGATCAGCTTGTTTTCCGGTGGCGCCTTGCTGAAGTTGGCGATCTTCGCTTTGGGTATCATGCCCTACATCACTGCGTCGATCATCCTGCAGCTGCTGACGGTCGTGATTCCGAAGCTGGAAACCCTCAAGAAGGAGGGCGCGTCCGGTCAGAACAAGATTACCCAGTACACCCGTTACCTCACTCTCGTGCTTGGCCTGTTGCAGGCAACGGCCTTCGTCACGCTTGCCACCTCCGGTCGTCTATTCACCTGCAGTTTGCCAGTCGTCTACTCCACCTCGGTCTTCGAAGTCGTCGTCATGATCCTGACCATGACGGCCGGTACGACCATCGTCATGTGGATGGGTGAGCTCATCACCGACCGCGGTATCGGCAACGGTATGTCGATCATGATTTTCACCCAGATCGCGGCGCGTTTCCCTGACTCGCTGTGGTCTATCAAGGTCGCTCGAAATGGTGCCGGTCAGGCTCACGCCTGGTTTATCTTCAGCATGGTGATCGCGATTGGTTTAGCCGTCATGGCTGCGGTCGTGTTCATCGAGCAAGGCCAGCGACGTATCCCGGTGCAGTACGCCAAGCGGATGGTGGGGCGCCGAATGTTTGGTGGCTCGACGACGTACATTCCGCTCAAGGTAAACCAGTCCGGCGTTATCCCGGTCATCTTCGCCTCGTCGATCCTGTACCTTCCGGTGCTCTACGCAACTTTCCGGCCGCAGACGTCTGCGGCAAAGTGGATCGGTCACTACTTCACGCGTGGTGACCATCCGGTGTACAACATCGCCTACTTTCTGCTCATTATCTTCTTCTGCTACTTCTACGTGGCCATCACTTTCGACCCAGTCGAAATGAGTGACAACATGAAGAAGTATGGTGGGTTTATTCCCGGCATCCGGGCCGGGAAGCCCACCGAGGACTACTTGGCCTATGTGTTGTCGAGGCTGACGGCACCTGGGTCCTTGTACTTGGGCCTCATTTCGATGATCCCGACGCTCGCATTCGTTTCCCTCCATGCGAATCAGAACTTCCCCTTCGGAGGTACGAGCATCCTCATCATCGTGGGTGTGGCGCTGGACACCGTTAAACAGGTCGAAAGCAAGTTGCAGCAACGACACTACGAAGGATTCCTGTCATCATGAGATTGCTGATCATGGGCGCCCCGGGAGCAGGCAAGGGGACTCAGGCCACCGCCATCGCCGAGCATTACAGCGTGCCCGCGATTTCTACCGGCGATATGTTCCGTACCAATATCAAGAACGCCACCGAGCTGGGCAAGAAGGTCAAGGCCATCATGGACGCCGGGGACCTCGTCCCCGACGAGCTAACCGACGCGATCGTTGTTGATCGCCTCAATCAGGACGATGCTGCCAACGGTTTCCTGCTCGACGGGTACCCCCGCAATATGCACCAGGTCGAGGCCCTTGACGCCTACCTCAAGGAGCATGGCCAGCGGCTTGACGCCGTCATCAGCCTTGACGTCGATCCTGAGCTGCTCACTCAGCGTCTGTTGAAGCGTGCTGAGATTGAGGGACGTGCTGACGACAACGAGGAAACTATCCGTAACCGGATGAAGGTCTACTCCTCCCAGACTGAGCCGCTGCTGGAGCACTACCGTTCGGCCGGCATCCTTGTCCCGGTGGATGGAGTCGGCGAGATCGACGAGGTGCGTCAGCGCATTTTCGCCGCACTCGATTCCAAGAACTGACGTGTTGGGTCGCAACCGATTCCAGATCAAGACGCCCGACCAGATTCGCACGATGCGACGGGCTGGCCTCGTCGTCGCTGAGGGGTTGGAAGCCATGAGAGCGGTCGCTGTGCCCGGGGCCACCACCGCCGACATCGATAGAGCCGGTCGGGACGTCCTTGAGCAGCATGGCGCCAGGTCAAACTTCCTCAATTACGGGGGTGACTGGGGTCTGCCGCCCTATCCGGGTGTTGCCTGTGTGAGCCCTAACGAGACGATCGTCCATGGCATCCCCGGCGAGCGGGAGCTCAAGGACGGCGACATCGTCTCCATCGATTATGGCGCCATCGTTGATGAGTGGCATGGAGATGCTGCCCGGACCGTCCTCGTGGGAGATGTCAGCGAGGAGGCTCGGACCTTATCCGAGGTGACCCGTGAGTCGATGTGGGCCGGTATCGCCAAGGTCGCGCCTGGAGCCCGGATCGGCGACATTTCCGCAGCGGTGCAGGCATCCCTGGAATCCCATGACGGTGACTACGGCATTATTCGTGAGTACACCGGCCACGGGATCGGTACCGAGATGCACATGGATCCGGATGTCCCCAACTGGGGGCGGGCCGGACGTGGCCCGAAGATCGTTGAGGGCATGGTGCTGTGCATCGAGCCGATGGCCACCCTCGGCACGGAGGTCACCGCGACCCTGGACGACGAGTGGACTGTTGTCACGGTGGACGGCTCGTGGGCTAGCCACTGGGAGAACACCGTTGCCGTAACCAGTAAAGGTTTGTGGGTGTTGTCGGAGCCCGATGGCGGTCAGGCCGAACTCGAGAAGCGCGGAGTGCCATTCGGGCCCCTTGACTGAGGTTGATCTGTAGTGCTGCCGGGGCCGTGGGTTCCGGCAGCACTGTGGACTACGGGCGGGACGCGTGCCCTCTGTGTGAGTTACTGCCGGTGCCCTTTAGCTCCTTTCAATTTGGGGAGACGACGTTGAGAAGGTATCGTCAACTGCTGGCTTCGTGTGTGCGGAGCCACAACCACGCCCGCAGGGGGTGTGGGTAGCGGACAGATGGGACGTAATGGCCAAGAAAGAGGGAGCACTCGAACTGGAGGGAACTGTCGTTGAAGCTTTGCCCAACGCCATGTTCCGCGTCGAACTCAAGAATGGGCACCGCGTTCTTGCCACGATCAGCGGCAAGATGCGTCAACACTACATCCGAATCCTGCCGTCGGACCGTGTCGTTGTTGAGCTGTCGCCCTACGATCTCACCCGCGGCCGGATCGTCTACCGCCACAAGTGAGCTGCGGCTCATTGCCAAGCGCTTAGCGGCGCACCACCCAGGTTCCCACCAGGGGGCCGTTACGCGAAAGAGAATCTCATGAAGGTTCAGCCGAGCGTCAAGAAGATCTGCGATAAGTGCAAGGTCATTCGTCGCCACGGCCGCGTGATGGTCATCTGCGATAACCCGCGCCACAAGCAGCGTCAGGGCTGAGCCCACGCCGCGACGGGATCGCAGATCGTCATCGCGACGGTCAGCAGGAATGCAGGGGTTCGGCCCCTGAGGTCCACCGTCAGGCCCATCATCCAGGTGGGAGCGGTGAACACATTAATTCCACAAGTAAATAAACGCACCGCTAGCACACGCTGGTGCAGACCTCCCGGGCAATGCTCGGGACACCGTGGAAGCACGTCCCGGAACCCCGCTCGAACCCATCGAGCACGGATTCGGGCTACTACCCCCGGACGAAGGCCGGGGCCTCGTCGGACAGTCAGACACTGTCCATCGTTCTCAGGAATGACGAGGGCGCTCCACGTCGGACACCTTCGCGGCCCGAGCAATCGGGTCGAAAGAACAAGAAAGGGATGCCACATGGCACGCCTCATCGGAGTCGACCTGCCGCGCGACAAGCGCCTCGAGGTCGCCCTGACCTACATCTACGGAATCGGTCGCACCCGCGCCACCGAGACCCTGAAGGCCACCGGAATCAGCGGTGACCTGCGCGTCCACGAGCTGACAGATGATCAGCTCGTGGCACTGCGTGACCACATTGAGGCCAACTACCACGTCGAAGGTGACCTTCGCCGTGAGGTGGCTGCTGACATCCGCCGCAAGATCGAGATTGGCACCTACCAGGGCCGTCGTCACCGCAGCGGACTCCCGGTTCGTGGTCAGCGCACCCGCACCAACGCCCGTACCCGCAAGGGTAAGAGGAAGGCCGTCGCCAAGAAGAAGGCCAAGTGAGTCATCGCCTACAGGGCACTCACCAACCGTCACCGACGCGCAGATCACACTGATTTCAGGAGAGACATCACATGGCTACTGCAGGCCACAAGGGTGCACCCAAGACCAAGGTGCGCCGCAAGGAGAAGAAGAACGTCGTCGCCGGTCAGGCGCACATCAAGAGCACGTTCAACAACACCATCATCGCTATTACTGACCCCTCGGGTGCAGTGATCTCGTGGGCCTCTGCCGGCACTGTCGGCTTCAAGGGCTCCCGTAAGTCCACCCCGTTCGCCGCTCAGATGGCCGCTGAGGCTGCTGGACGTCGTGCCATGGAGCATGGCATGAAGCGCGTTGACGTCTTCGTTAAGGGTCCCGGCTCCGGTCGTGAGACCGCCATCCGTTCCCTGGGGGCTGTCGGTTTGGAGATCGGCCCGATCTCCGACGTCACCCCTGTTCCGCACAACGGATGCCGCCCGCCGAAGCGCCGCCGCGTCTGATCCACTCCGAGAGCAAAGGACTGATACACAATGGCCCGTTACACCGGCCCCCTTACCAAGAAGTCCCGTCGCCTCGGGACTGACCTTGTCGGCAACGACAAGTCCTTCGAGCGTCGTCCGTACCCCCCGGGTGTCCACGGACGCGGTCGCACCAAGGACTCCGAGTACTCGCTGCAGCTGCGTGAAAAGCAGAAGGCTCGTTACGCCTACGGCGTCCTGGAGAAGCAGTTCCGTCGTTATTACGAGGAGGCTGACCGCGCCCAGGGTAAGACTGGTGACGTCCTGTTGCAGATCCTCGAGTCGCGTCTCGACAACGTCGTGTACCGCGCTGGACTTGCTGCTACCCGTCGTCAGGCTCGCCAGATGGTCAGCCACGGCCACTTCCTGGTCAATGGCAAGAAGGTCAACATTCCTTCCTACCGGGTGAGCACCCACGACATCATCGACGTTCGCGAGAAGTCCAAGGACCTCCCCCCGATCGTCATCGCTCGCGAGACCTTCGAGACTCGCGACGTCCCGGCATGGCTCGAGGTTCGTCCCAATAAGGGCCGTATTCTCGTTCACCAGTTGCCTACCCGTGACCAGATCGTCATTGACGTCAACGAGCAGGCTATCGTCGAGCTCTACTCGAAGTGATCTACGCAGGGGGGCGACCCCCTTGCAACCCCCGGGCGGGTCAATTCCAGTTCGTGACTTCCTGTATGGTGGTGGTCGCGTTTTTGGGCTGAATTTGCTGGGAGAATTGCGAGGGGTAACCCCCGATGTGGCGGTCCGCGGATGCCGCGGCCGCCACCCTCACAACCGAATATCGCGGCGGGAATCCCCGTCAACGTGTCCCCTGTGCGCCTTCATATAGCGGTTGGCGCGAAAGGTAGAAAAATATGCTCATTGCACAGCGCCCCACTCTCACCGAAGAGTCCATCTCCGAATTCCGCTCGAAGTTCGTCATCGAGCCTCTGGAGCCAGGCTTCGGATACACCATCGGCAACTCGCTGCGTCGCACCCTGCTGTCGTCCATCCCGGGCGCCTCTGTGACGAGCATCAAGATCGAGGGAGTCCAGCACGAGTTCTCCACTATTGAGGGCTGTGTTGAGGACGTCACCGAGATCATTCTGAACCTCAAGGGCCTTGTGCTCTCTTCGGAGGAGGACGAGCCGGTCGCCATGTATCTGCGGAAGACCGGTGCCGGCGAGATCACCGCTGCCGACATTAACCCGCCGGCCGGTGTGACCATCCACAACCCGGAATTGCACATCGCAACCCTCAACGACGATGGCCGCTTCGAGATGGAACTTATTGTCGAACGTGGCCGCGGCTACGTCTCCAGCGCCCTCAACGACGATCCGAATGCCGAGATCGGACGCATCGCCGTCGACTCGATCTACTCCCCGGTTCTCAAGGTCACCTACAAGGTTGAGGCCACCCGGGTCGAGCAGCGCACGGACTTCGACAAGCTCGTCGTTGACGTCGAAACCAAGCCGTCCATCCTCCCTCGCGACGCCATTGCCTCCGCTGGCAAGACCCTCGTTGAGCTGTTCGGGTTGACCCGCGAGCTCAACGTTGAAGCTGAAGGCATCGAGATCGGTTCTGGCCCAGTCGACGAGGAGTACGCCGAGAGCCTGGGCACCCCGGTCGAGGAGCTTAACCTCACCGTTCGTTCCTACAACTGCCTCAAGCGTGAGGGCATCCATACTGTTGGAGAACTCGTCTCGCGGTCTGAGCAGGACCTGCTGGCCATCCGTAACTTCGGATCCAAGTCGATCGACGAAGTCAAGGAAAAGCTCACCGAGCTTGGCCTAGCCCTCAAAGACTCGGCTCCGGGGTTTGACCCACTCGCCGCAGCTGAGGCCTACGACGAGGCCAATGATGACGATTACGCGGAGACTGAGCAGTACTGATTTATTAAGTGCAAGGGGGGCGACCCCCTTGCATCCCCCGCGTGGGTTGGCCTTTTTCGCAGTCGCAAGTGTGTTGTTAGTTGCGTTTGGGGTTGACTTGGTGGGGGTGGTCGCGGGGGAGACCCCCACACCGTGACAACTCAAGATTTTCCTCTCTTCGGAGGGGAGGCCAGGGGGGTGGACCCTGGCCACACCCCCATCTGTCACATGACGGGAAAGGGGAGGGGAGGACGCCCGTCCTCCCTCAGCCGGACTGCGGCGGGTCCACCTGCCCGCCACACCGACACACAAGGAGAAAAGAATGCCGAAGCCCACAAAGGGTCCCCGTCTTGGCGGTTCCCCGGCTCACGAGCGCATCATTCTGCGCAATCTGGCCAGCCAGCTCTTCGAACATGGCCACGTCGTGACCACCGTCACCAAAGCCAAGCGCGTTCGCCCGTTGGCCGAAAAGCTCATCAACCGCGCTAAGACCGACACTGTTGCCAACCGTCGTTTCGTGAACCGCACGATCACCGACCGCGGCATCGTGCACATCCTCTTCACCGAGATCGGCCCCCGCATGGAGGGTCGTGACGGCGGTTACACCCGCGTCACTCGCATCGGCAACCGCAAGGGTGACAACGCCCCCATGGCCGTTATCGAGGTCATCAGCGACAAGGTCGCTCCGAAGGCTCCGGCCAGCGCTGCTGACGCCAAGGCGCAGATCAACACCGCTACCGAGGCCAAGGACGCCGAGCCCGAAGCCCCAGCCGAGGACGCCGCTGCACAGGCTCCCGTGGCCGACGAGCAGAAGGCCGCCGAGGTTGACGAGAAGGCCGAGGAGAAGCCTGAGGCCTGATCCTCCTTCAAAACGCCGGTCCTCACTAGTGAGGACCGGCGTTTATTATGCCTGTGTCCCGAGCCAACCCCTAGTATCGAGGTTCAGATTCACCGCATAGGCTAGAGAGGTGACCACTCTTCGTATCGCTCAGCTCGCCAACTTTGTCGGCCCGGTGTCCGGCGGCATGAAGGTGGCCATCGACGCTCTCGGAAAGGGGTACGTTGCGGCCGGTCACGAGCGAATCCTGGTAATACCGGGTCCTAAAGACCGCATCACCGAATCAGAATCCGGCATCACCGTCGAGATCGCAGCCCCGCGCGTTTCTGCGGGTTACCGCATGATCGCTACGCCGTGGCGAGCCCTCGACATCCTGGACCGCTTCCGCCCCACCTCCATTGAGTCCTCTGACAAGTGGACCCTCACTCCGGCCGCCGGCTGGGCTTCACGTCGAGGCATCGGATCGGTGCTATTTAGTCACGAACGTCTCGACGACATGCTCACCATGTGGGTACGCAGACAGTTCGGCGTCGCAGCCGCCGTTGGTGCCCTCAATCGTCGTCTCTCCAAGTCCTTCGACGTCGTCGTCGTCACTTCTGATTACTCTGCGGGTGAATTCGCCGACACCGGCGCCCGCCTCGTCAAGGTTCCCCTCGGCGTCGACCTAGAAACCTTCAACCCCAACAAACGTGAACCAGGACTGCCAACTCCGCGCCCTGACGATATCTTACGACTGTGCTACGTCGGTCGGATGAGCCACGAAAAGAGCCCCCAGCTGGCCGTCGCTGCTGCTCTCGAATTGCATCGACGCGGGGTCCCACTGCGCCTTGACATGTACGGGGTCGGCCCAGACACGGATGCCATGAAACAGCAGGCCGGCGACGCTCCGGTCTTCTTCAACGGGTTCGTCGTGGGCCGTGACGAGGTTGCCCGGCGTTTTGCAGCAGCCGATATTTCGATGTCGGTCTGTCCCGCAGAAACCTTCGGATTAGCCTCCCTGGAGGCGCTCGCCTGTGGCACCCCGGTCGTCACCGCGAACCGGGGTGGCGCCCACGAGATCGTCGATGTGACAAGCGGGGAGGCCGGCAGCCCCGACGCCGTGGGCCTAGCCGACGCCACCCAGCGCCTTGCGGCCAGGCTCGGTCCAGAACTGCGGGACGCCGCGCGACACCGAGCTGAACAGTTCACTTGGGACGCCAGCGTGAAGACAATGCTCATGATCCATTCCGAGATTGCTGCACGCCCCGACGCCAAGCCCTACTGGAAACAGCGCCTCGTGAACCGTCGCAACGCGCGGCGGGACCCCCAAGACCCCCTCGCCCCAACCGACGACTCCCAGGAGCAGTGATGAGGAAGATCCCACTCGTGCTGGCCGGCGTGGCGGCTGCCGTCACCCCCGTCGTCCTGGCGGCTCCCGGCCCTGAGCCGGCCATGCCTGACGGCCCCGCTGGCCGACCTGTGCGCACCGTCGACGACGCCGTTGCTGCGTGCCGGGCGTCCGGGAAGGCGGGTTGGGAGCTTGTCGATGAAGCAACCCAACTCGTGCACCGGATGTACACCCACTACTCGTGTTGGCACCTCTGGCTCAGCCCCGAGACCTCGCTAGCGGCTGGGCACGGCCATTCAGGTCAGTACAACATTGTGCTGGGAAAGATACTCGAGCAGTTGGGGTTTCAGGTGCGTCCAGTCCACGCAGCACGGGTCCGTCTGGATCACCACCCGTGGTATCACACCGGACACAGCTGGCTCCGGGTGATACACCAGGGAAAAGAGCTCGACGTCTGCGCGTCACGACCCGGTAACACCGCTGGTAACGTCGCCTTCGTCCCCGTCACCGAGGTACTCGATCGCACCAGGCTCAATAGCATTGATACCGCCCTCGCTCTGGCCCCGATCGTTGTTGCTAGTGTCTGGAAATCCTGGCTGACGGGATCGGGCATCCAGAGTTGGATGTACCGCCCATTTGGGCTGTCAGCCTGAGCGCCGGGCCCAGGGTCAGGCATGTGACAACTCTCCGGTTGCCGTTTTCGTCAGGGGCCGGTTCATGGTCTCAGGTGCCAGCGTCTGGCCGGTCACAGCGCCAACGACGCATAGACCTGCCGCGATGACCATGCACCACTTGACCCCGATTGTCCCGATGCCAATGGGCAGCAGGTAGGTGCCAAGGAAGGCACCAATGCGGCTGACTGCCGACCCGAACCCTACGCCACTGGATCGAATGTCGGTGTCGAAGATTTCAGAAGGGTACACCGCAGTAAGAATGTCGCTGTAGGAGTTGACCAAGGCGAAAAGAGCCAAGCCCACCACCAGCACCCACGGCGGCGCGTCGGTCCACAGCCCGACAATCAACAAGACTGCGGTCTGCATCCAGAACGGCCCGATGAGCATACGTCGGCGGCCGATGCGATCGATCGCCAGCAGACCGACGACCGCGCCAACGACGCCAATGGTATTGGAGAGGATCGTGCCGCCGGCTTGAGACTTCACGTTGAGGGATTCCAGCACTTTCGGAGCGTAGGTGAAGATCGCGAAATACGGGGTGACGATGCACGTCCAGAAAATACAGACGAAGATCGTGCGCCGCCGTTGACCCTTGCGGAACAGCTTGCGGTAGCCTTTCCCGTCCACCGACTCGTCGCTGAGCTGTTCGGCGGCGAAGTATTTCGGACCCATGTGCTTTTCGACGATCTCACGTGCTTCGGCCTCACGGCCGTGACGCAGCAACCAGCGCGGGGATTCTGGAAGACCGATTCGCAGCCCGAGCACAATGAGGGCTGGGATTACTGAAGTGGCCAAGATGACTTTCCACGACACTCCAGACCACAGCAGCGCATACCCCAATAGGACAGCGATAAGGAAGCCGATGCGCCAGCATAGTTCGAGGAAGGCCAGCTTCGATCCACGCTCCCGGGCCGGAACAAACTCTGAAAGCATCGGTGCTCCGATCGAGTATTCGGCTCCGATGGCCATCCCTAAAAGGAATCTGAGGATCCCTAGGGAGACTCCACCCGTCGCGAAAGCCTGCCCGACGCCGATAACGATGAAAGCAATAATGTCGACGAGGAACATCCTGCGGCGTCCGAACTTATCGGTGAGGAAGCCGAAGAGTGGGGCACCAATGAAGATGCCCAGTAGGCTCGCGGCACCGACGAGCCCCTCCATAGCGGGGGTGAGCTCGAGGTCGTGATTGATGTGCAAGATGACCACGCTAATGACGCCCAGGTCGAAGCCGTCGAGCCCGCCACCGAAAGCGGTGGCGGCTGTGACATGGCGCAGGAAACGTCTGGATTCGGGGGAGATTGGTGCTGACGCCAATTGCGTGTCGGGCGTCAAACTGGCGGTGTTCGTAAGCGGGATGTTGGCGGCCATTGTGGCAGCCCCTTCCGGTGGCGGACAGTGCACCACGAAGCAATGTAGAGCGGACCCGTCGGTCGACCGATATGCCCTTCCGTGGTTCTAGGACCGTTACTGTGGTTTCCGGCCCATCTGTTCACCGTACTGGTCATGGGGGTCGCGGCGCTGGGATTCGAGGGTGATGTGAATCCTGTCCCGGATGCACGACGAGGGGCCCATCGCTGTGACGGGCCCCTCGTAAGACCAGACCGTGTCTCAGCCCGGAAGTGTCGCGGGCGGCTGGGCGCGGGCACTCCGGACACATGGGGACACATCTAGTTGCGCGTGCGTCATGAAAGGAACTCTTGTCCTTAGCGTCCCGTCGCAGGAAGCCTCGTGGGCCTCGTACTTGCCTGGGAAGCGGTACCGGTCGGGGTCGCTGTGGAACCGCTCGCGGGAGTCGCGGTGGGTTGTATCGTGGTGGGGCGCCCCGTGGGAGAAGGTTCGGGCGTCACCTGACAGTGAGCCGGCGGGGCCCACGTGTGCGCCGTCGGATCGTGCCGGGGCTGATCGGCATGGCCGTTTGCGAGGCCAGCGAAGGTCACCTCACCGATCGCCGCGAAGGGCTGGGAGGCGTCCTGAGGTGAGGCCATCGTGATTCGCACATACCGTGCGTCCGCCTGTTTCGGAAGGCTGACGATCGTTGGGTAAGAGCTGGAGGGCAGAGCGACTGGTTGTCTGCCGGTCCAATGGGAACCGTCGGTCGAGAACTCCAAGACGAGAGTCTTGACTCGGCCGTTGGGATTGCCCCGGCGGGAGACCCACCTCATCGCCGACAATGCGTACTTGCGACCGAGGTCGACCGTCAAGGTATGCGGATAGGTCGCAACGGGTGCCTCCCAGCGGGAGTGCCAGAACGTGTTTGGATTACCGTCAACGGCAGCCGATGCCCGGCCATTGGGAGCGGTCTCATTGCTTGCCTCACTGGAAGCCTTGGCGGTGACTCCGCTCGTGATGGCGTTGAGGAAGGGCGGCGTCTTGGACGTGACTGTGAACACCTTCTCCACGAAACGTCCGTCGGGTCCGGCGATGCGCAGCAGGTGCGCTCCGCTGGGGGTCTGATAGGTGATGGGGACGTCCTGGGTGCCCGAACCGCTGGCGTTCGTGTGCACCGTGCCGATCTTCGTGCCGTCGATGAGGACGTCGACCCAAGTGTTCGGTGTTAGGTGCGTGAACGAGACGCCGAGTCGAGAATCGTCGCGGACGGAGCTGCCGGAGGGGAAGGAGACGGTTGGTTTGTCGCAGGGGCCCACGACGGGGCCGGTGGGTTGTGCCGGGGCTCCGTCGCGAACCGCCACCGAGGTGACGAGGACCCGGCCGTCCGACAGCTTCACCGTGATCGGAAAGGTGCCGGTGTGGCTCCAGGCGTGTGAGACGCGCAGGTCATACAGCCCACCTGCGGTCAGCAGGCCACGGCGGTGCTGATCGACGAATCGTACCTTCTGGACGCCACCTTCGGCTCCCAGATCGACGCTTGCAGTGAGGGAACTGATCGTCGAGGCAGACGTGCCATCGGCGTCCGCAGTGGAATCGACGGTCACCGACGAACCGTCTGGGGAAGCCTTCGTCCCCGGCGCTGCCAGGGTTGCGAGGGTGACCTCGCCGTGACGACCCGGCGCGGTGACGCTCGGGGTCCCGGCAGCATCGCTGGCCCATGTGACCTCAGGGGTGTCGTAGAAATTCGACTGCATGGCCAGCAGGCGTGCACCGTCGTCGGCCATCCGGTTGAGGAAGTCACCGACCGATCTGCGCGACTGCGGTGTCCAGCCGATCTCGGCATGGGCGAGGGCACGGGGGAAGGCCAGATACTGTGATTGGCTGCCGTTGCGAATAGTCTCGGACCATTGCGGTCCTTCTATCCCGAGGATGTCGTCATCGGTGGTTTTGGGGATGACACTCTCCGGATCCCAGTCGTAGTAAGTACGCAGCCCACCATGGCCGTTTGAGGCTCAGACGAGGCCGATCGCAGTGTCCGGGGTGTACTTCTGGTCCAGATAGGCGGCGTCGCTCTTCGAGATGATGAGTTTGGCTCCTCTGTCCCTGACGGCACGACGGGTGTTCTCGGTGTCACCGACCCAGTACTGGATGGCGTCGCCCGCGGTCACACCGCCGATGGAATACTCGTTCCAGCCAACCGGCTTCTTGCCGAGGCTGTGGACGAGGTTGACCACCCGAGTGACGAATCTGACGTACTGATCATGTGGGGTCGAGTGGGACTCGTCGGCGCCGATATGGAGATACGGGCCAGGAGTCATCTGGGCGATTTGGCCGAAGATGTGCGCAAGAGCCGTCCAGGTCTTGGGATTGTCAACGTCCAGGGAGGAGTATCCGACGGCACTAGTGCCGTTCTGCGGCACCGTCCCGTAGACCGTGGTTTCCGGATGCGAGTTGGCACTGTTGAGTTCGGGGAAGGCGTGCAACATCGCGTTGGAGTGGGCCGGCGAGTCAATCTTGGGGACCACCATGATGTGGCGAGCAGCGGCATAGGCGACGATGCTGCGGTACTGCTGCTGAGTGTAGAACCCGGTGCGACCCAGCTCATCGCGGTAGCCGTACTCCTGGGTGTCCATTGCGGTGTGTCCGGACACCGAGGTGAGTTTCGTGTAGTCGAGAGTGTCGCCGGGTGCGCGGCCCTTATTGGTGATCTGGATCCGCCAGCCCTGATCGTCGGCCAGGTGCATGTGTAGCACCGACATCTTGTGAGCTGCCATGACGTCGAGGACTGACCTGACCTCGTTGACGGTCAGGAAGGAACGTGCCGGATCGAGCTGGATACTGCGGTAGCTGAACCGTGGGGCGTCAGTGATCGTAACGGCCGGGGCCGTCCATGACCGCATCATGGGCCGGGTCGACTCGATGAGTGGCGGGAAGAGTTGTCGGATCGTCTGGACGGCGTCGAAGAGACCATGGCTCGTCACGGCCCGGGCGGTCATGGATCCGGCCCGTGAGACGAGCGAGTATGCCTCTTCCTGTCGGGTGTACGTGCCGATTCTCGTGTGCGGGTCGACGGTCAGGCTGATGACCGAGTTGTGGCCGCTGCCGCTCGAGACGATCGGTAGGGGGAAGCCGGTGGAGCGACGCAGGATCGTTGCCAGGAACTTGGCGCTCTCGCTGGCCTGACCCTTGGCGACGATGACGGTGGAGTCCTTGAGGGTGAAGGGTGCTCCGCTGTCGGTCTTGAGGGAGGCGGGCAGCGGCACCAAGGAGGGCACAGTGCCTGTGGCGGGGTCGGGTGTCCGTGGGCTGTAGGCCGGGGCCTTGTTCAGGTCCCCGACGAGGGACCCCGTGACCGAATGGGTCGGCTCGACGGTGATCGACGCAGGACCGGAACCCGCTTCCTTGGCGGCCACAGCGACGGCGATGGTGTTCGAACCGTGAAGGTTGATGAACCCGGCGGGAATGACGAAGCGGGTCTGTGGTCCGACGTCACCGACGTAGACGCCGGTATTCCAGCCGTTGACGAAGATTGTCGCCTGGGAATGGTCGGCTCCCACGCCGCCAGGACCCTTGCCGTTCCCAGAAGGCTTGACGACGACCTGGAAGGTGGTGTCCTGACCGGTGGGCACCGACAGGTTGAAGGTGGAGCGGTACCACCGGATGCCCGGATGGTCGACGGTCATCGTCGTGGCCGCTGTCCAGTCCTTGTCGGGCATGCCCGGCAGGTACCATCCGGCGCGCTCGCCGTACAGGTCACCATTGTTGTACATCGTCCGGGCGGTATCGCCGGTCTGTTCGGTGCTTAGTGCGCCACGGACCCGCCACGTGACCGCCCCCTTCGCAGGCAGGCTGGCGGAGTTGAGACCGCGTGACTGGCGCGACAACCCGTTGTCGGACCAGTCGAGGTTCTGGCCGAGGTTGTGGACGACGACCGAGAGGACGACCGGATCGCCGGCCTTGATCGAGGAAGGGAGCTCGATGCTCGTCGTGTTTCCGACCGCGCGATAGGCTCCGGCGTAGGTGCCGTTGATCCAAACTTGCATAAAGGCCGGGTCGACGCCATTGGGCTTGGGTGCGCCCTGACCACCGTTGGCATTGAGCTTGAGCGTACGTGTTGTGTCGGCGGTGAAGTGAGCCCGGTACCAGACCGAACCCTCATAGAAGCCGAGGAGATTCGAGTCCAGGGCGGCACCGCCGAGCGTCGGTTTCTGCCATGGCGTGCGTTCTGTCGTGGAGCTGGCTACCTTCCACGTCGAGTCGTCGTAGCCCTGGGCAGCCTCCGGAGCGCCTGTCTTGGAGACCCAGTGCAGGGTGGGGGCGGAGACGGCGGCCGGGCCGGGAACTGGCGCGTCGGTGAAGTGTGGCAGGGGCCGACCATTCCAGCTGGCTGAAGTGATCGTGGCGTCCGGGATGATGGAGACGGTACCGGGCTCGGCCATCTGGCCGCTCAGGGCGACGGTGCTGCCACTGGTGACAGCCCGGCCGGCGAGGTAGGCGCCCTCGACGTCAGTGTGCACCGTGCGGCCGTTGAGAGTGCTCTCGAGTTGCCAGGTGGTGCGGGCGCTCTGCCGGTCGATGACGCGCAAGGTCAAGGCGTCGTCGCCCTCACCGATGCGGATATCGGACGGAGTGCCGGTGTGGGTGTAATTGAGGCGGAGTTGACCGGTGGTCGCGTTCCAGACGGTCCGTACTCCGGAGCCCCGAACCGTGGGCGCGGAAGATCCTGCCTTGAATTGCAGGACGGTCTCGCCTGGGTCACCGCGGTGACCGATGAGGTACTCGACGGTGCCGCGCCCGGAGGTGACGACCGGGGCCCCGAACGGCTGGGAGGTGGTGTAGAGCACTTTGTGGTTGCCGATGGGGAAATCGGCGGTCATCATGAGAGCGTCACGACCGTGCAAGTGAAGGGTCGTGGACGTGTCCTGTGGGACACGGGCCCACTGCCGGGCCGGGTTCGAGGGTTTCTCACCGTGGGCGTCCGCTGCTGAGTCGTCGGTGACGCGCAGGGCGTCGAGGCTGACGATGGTGCCCTTCCCGCCCTGCGCCGGTTTGCCGAGATTGGTGACAGTGAGGGTGTGGCGCCCGCCGGACAGGCCGGTGAACTCGTGGAGCACTTTTTGGGCAGGCCGGTTCTGGTCGGAGTCGACGTGACCGGTCGCTTCGACCGGGGCGTCGCCGTCGACGCGGAGGGAGACCATGCCGTGATCGGTGCCGGTACCGGAGATGACGGAGATCCCGGTGCCGGTGAAGGCCAAGGTCGCCGTGTCCCCCTTGCGGGACGAGACCGTCAGGGTTTTGCCCGAGGCTCCGGGATCGCTGCGCTGCACCCACGAACCCTGGTACGAGATGGCGGAATCACGGTCGTCGACGACGTGCTGGCGGTTGGCGGAGCCGTCGGAGTCAAGATCAAGCGGGGTGGTGAAAGTGGTGTCGGTCGTCGCGTTGGAGTCGCCCAACCGGAAGCCGATGAAGCGTGGTCCGGTTGCGCCGGTAGTGCGCTGGTACGCGTGGACTGGGGAGCCCTTGACGTCTGTAGGTTCGGGGGCACTTACCGGATTGGTGGCTGCCAGCCATGGCAGGGCGCGTTGGAAGTAACCGATCTCCTTCTGCACCGCGAATTTGTCGGTGAGGGTGCGTTCTTCGTCGAGAGCGGCGCCGTAGTCGTAGGAGGTAAAGCCGGACGCAGGGGCCCCTGTCCATCCCCAGTTCGTCCCGCCCTCGAGCATGTAGTAGTTGAATGCCGTGACGCCATTACCAATGGTGGAAACGCCCCACTGTCGGGTGAATGCGGGATCGGCGAATTTGGCGCAGGCGCTGGAGGTGAAAGGGGCACCCCATGGGGTGAAGGCCCCGCCTTGGGCCTCAGTGATGAACTGTGGGGTGGTGGGAGCTATGGCCCGGAACTCGGCTTCGTGGTCGCTCAGGGCATTGCGCTTTCCGTTGCACGTGAAGCCTAATGGGTAAGAGTCATAGGCATAGAAGTCGGTGCCGTACTTCGAGGTGTCCGAAAAATGCCCGGCCATTGAGTAGTCGTTGGTAAACAGCGGGACGGTGATGCCGTCGGCCCGGACGTAGCTCGTCAGCGCCTTGAGGAAGGCGGATCGGTCGGAGCTCTCGTCGAGCAGCTCGTTCTCCACCTGGTACATGAGCAGGGAACCGCCGCCGGTCGTCACTTGGTGCTTGCGGGCGATGGCGTCGAATGCATGCAGCCATTGTTTTGAGCGCGCCAGGTTCGCAGTGCCACGCAGAGGTCCGGGCTGGTTGCTCATGGTGGCGGGGAGGCCCCCATGGAGATTTCGGCGTTGATGTAGGGGCCGGGCCGGGCGATGACGTACAGACCCTCCTCTTCGGCGATGGTGAGCAGTGTGTCGATGTCTTTAATGCCGGAGAAGTCGAACTTGCCGTCAGCGGATTCTTGGTGCAGGCCCCAGAAGAAGTACAACGAGATGGCGTTGAAACCGTTTGCGCGAGCCTTGCGCATGACGTCGCGCCACGCTTGCTGGGAGGGGAGGCGCCAGTAGTGCAGTTCCCCGGACCAGATCGACAACCGGGTTCCGTCGATGGTGAACGAGTGCTTGTCCCAAGCGACTTTGTGGGCTTTTCCGTCGTTGCCCGGGAAGATATAAGGCGTCGATGACATCGCTTTCGGTGTCTGTGACGGTGACGTTGCCGCAGCTGTGCCAGGTGTGGCGGCAAGGGAGGTTGAGGCACAGGCGACCGCGGTCAGTGCGGCCATCGTCCGGGATAGGGAATGGCGATGCTCGGCTTTGCGCATGGACGGCTCCGTCATGTGGGCGAACCACCTCGTGGTGGGCGCGGGGCCTCAGTGCCTCACGCGCAGTCGAAGCTATCAGCGGCATATGGACGCGTGAGTTCAAGCGCTCAGCTCGGGTGCACGTTCATGCAGTCCGATCCGATTCGCCGGACACGTTGGTGCAACCTGGGCACATCACTGGCCGCGTCCGGGTGGGGACGCAGCCAGCGACGATGAAAAATATACGGGATCGTCAGGGCCTACGGATCAGAACAAACCGGTGATCGAACGGGCCTTGACGAACCGCTGCTCGGCGTCGGTCCAGCTAACGACGTTCCACCAGGCGGTAACGTAGTCGGCCTTGACGTTCTGGTACTGCAGGTAATAAGCGTGTTCCCACATGTCGAGCTGGACGACCGGGATCTGGGTTGACGGCAGATTGCCCTGGTGGTCAAACAGCTGCATGGTGTTGAGGCGCTGACCCATCACGTCCCACACGAGCATGCCCCAGCCGGAGCCCTGAACGCCCTTAGCGGTTTCCTCAAACTGCTTTTTGAAGCTGTCAAAGGAACCGAAGAACTCGTCAATCGCAGCAGCGAGTTCGTTGCCCTCCGGACGACCGCCCCCATGAGGGGACATGTTCTTCCAGAACACGGAGTGGTTGATGTGGCCGCCGAGGTTAAAGGCCAGGTCCTTTTCGAGTTTGTTGATGGTTCCGAAGTCGCCCTTCTCGCGGGCCTCGGCCAGCTTCTCCAGGGCGGTGTTGGCACCCTGAACGTAGGTGTTGTGGTGCTTGTCATGGTGCAGTTCCATGATCTTGCCCGAGATGTGGGGCTCCAGTGCTCCGTAGTCGTAGTCGAGATCGGGAAGGGTGTAAACAGCCATTCTTCCTCCTGTGGAACGAGATACGTCACGACGTCCGTCATGACGTGGCCCTTGGCAGAGCCGCTTACGTGGTACAACACCGAACCTGTTTCCATCATTCCCGTGTTTGCGAGATTTTTCACGCGCTGTGGAGGAACTGGTCCTATTCGGCCGTAGCCTATGAGGGGCGGGGCTTCGAAGGGCGTGTTCGGACGTCGCCTATTGGAGGCGAAGGTGACGGTTTGACGCCACGGAAACATGCGGGGCTTGCCCGGTTCTGCCGGATTTCAGGGCACCATCCCGGATGGGTCGCCGTGTGTGATGAGACCGATGTTTTTACATGCCGTTGATACGGAGAACGCCATGTGATGACCGCAGCACGAGTTAGGAAAGATCTTCTGGACAGCGTGACGTTAACTTTTGGATCACGCACGGAAATAACTTTGATTCGTGATAGGCGGGTGATCAACGATGGCGTCATCTGTAATAATTCATCACGACAAATTGTCATTCGCCCTTCGTGTTCATGAGTAGCGCTCTGCATGCTGATCTGTGTGAGTTTTGAGAGGGATTCAGTGTCCACATGAATGTCTCGCCTTGTCGCGCCCGGTGTCGTGGTGTTGGTGATGGTTTTTTGGGCACCTCGCCCGGGTCGGCTTCCCCGATCGCTCATAGCGACGATATCCAGCGTACTGGTATGGGTATAACTAAGATTAAGCTGTTTGAGTCTCGATGGCGGTTAACTGTAAGGTTATGCGTCGTGGGGCGTGTGGCCCCACGTGTTGTTATATGTTCCGGTCGCCAAGGATCAAACAAGTTGGATCGGATACAGAGAGACTGTTATGAATGATTCTGACTTTTTCTGAGGGTGGCCTGTAAGACTGGCCCTTTGAGATGATGTGATGAGTAATATGAGTGATGACCCCACCGGATCCCGGACCATCCCACAGGCAGCTGTTTCCGTCCCTGCGGACACCCGGCCACCGGGCCAACCCGCGGTCATGATCGAGGGACTGACCAAACGGTTTGGGCCCAAGGTCGCCGTCGACAACCTCACCATGTGGGTTCCGCGCGGATCAATGTTCGGCTTCGTTGGTCCCAACGGCGCTGGCAAGACGACGACCCTCTCGATGGTTACCGGGCTGCTGCGTCCCGATGCCGGTCGGGTTGAGGTGCTCGGCCATGACGTCTGGGCTGATCCGGCGGCGGCGAAGGCCCAGATGGGTGTCCTGCCCGACGGGATGAAGACCTTCGACCGTCTCTCTGGCCGCGAGCTACTCCGCTTCTGCGGGATGCTACACCGACTTGACGAGGCCACCATCAACGAACGCGCAGAGGGGCTCCTTGACGCCCTCAGCCTGACAAGCGCTGCCGACCTCCTGGTGTGTGACTACTCCGCGGGTATGACCAAGAAGATTGATTTGGCCTGCGCCATTATCGCCGATCCTGCCGTTCTCGTTCTCGACGAGCCCCTCGAATCCGTCGATCCACTCTCGGGTCAGACCATTCGGTCAATCCTGCGCCGCTTCGTTGACGGTGGCGGGACGGTCGTCATATCCAGCCACGTCATGGAGCTCGTCGAGTCCTTGTGCGACTCGGTGGCCGTTATCGCCGGGGGACGTCTCCACGCTATTGGTGCCCTCGACGACGTATGCCAGGGCAAGTCTTTGCAAAATAGGTTCGTCGAACTCGTCGGCGGCAACGCCAACATGGGGGAGGGTCTTACGTGGTTGCGCAGGTCCTGAAGCACCAGTGGGCCACCACCCTGGTCCCCCTTCGCAAGGGTGCCAAGCCGGCCGAGATCTTCGGACTCATCTTTCTGGTCCTCGTGTCCCTGTTCCTCGGTGGGAACTATTTCGCCTATGTGCGGGCAGCCGGGCAACTCGCTATCGACCCTCGCGGTGCTAGCACCGCCGTAGCGGGGGCGTCGCTGATCGTTTTCTGGATCACTGTGCCGGTGCTTTTTGGTGCTCAGCCCACCTACACAGATCCGTCGCGATATGCGGTCTTTTCGAGGCGGGCGAGGGAACTCATGCCCGCTTTCGTTGTCGTCGGGCTATTGAGCTGGGGAGGGGTCGTCACCCTTGTGGCATCGGTCTCGCACGTCCTCGCGTGGTCGAGTGCCGGAGCTGTCGCGATGGTGACGGCTGTGCTCGGTGTCCTGCTGGGATGGTCAGCTGCCATGATCGCGTCGAATCTCCTGCTGGTAGCGATGTCGGCTGTGATGGCTAAGCGACGGTTCCGTGAAACCATGATGATCCTCGTCATGCTGTTGTGCTGCGGTCTAGGCCTCGGGATGCAGGTCGTGACGAGGACCGCCACAGTCACCCGCACGGTTCCGGTCAACGTCGGGCGAATCATCGGGTGGACCCCGTTGGGCTGGGCATGGTCAATGCCGTGGGAGGTTGCCCATGGCCGCTGGCTAGCCTTCGCCATCAAGCTCGTCGTCAGCATCGCCACGGTCGCTGTCATGGTGTGGGCGTGGCAGGCCATCGTCGCACGTCGCCTCGTCGCACCGACCGGGGACGGCGGGAGCGTTGAGAAGGTAAAGGCGGCGAATGGGATCGACCGGATGATGCCGGCCACCCCGACCGGGGCGATTACTGGACGCACCCTGAGGTACCTGAAGCGGGCCCCCCGTATGACGTCTCTGCTCCTCAACACCTTCCTCGTCCCGTTGCTGGCTAGTGCCCCGATGCTCGTCCATGGTGGGGGCGAGGTGCACGGTCCGCAGACGGCTCTCATCTTTACCGCGATCCCCTTCGCCGCGATGCTCGTTGCGACGCCGATGTATGCCGGGTCGCTCATCAGCTACGACGGAACGGCTCTGTGGCACCACATTGAGTCATCGGTTACGGGGGTGGAGGATCGCCGCGGTCGCGCGATTGCGTATCTCCTCGTCACCATGCCGGTCAGCTTGGCGCTGGCCGTCATCGCCTCCTGGTGGTGTGGTCAGTGGAAGTTGCTGCCGGTCGTGAGTGCAGAGGCTTTGGGGGTTCTCCTGCTCTCGACCGGGATCGGCTCGTGGACGAGTGTCGTCAATCCGATGCGAGTTGCCGAGAGCCGCAAGGGCAACGGGTTTAACTCAGGATCGTCGGTCGGAGCCGGTTGTCTCGGTGCCCTTCTCGGTATGGGGGCAGGGATTCTCGTTGCTATTCCAATGATTGCCCTCGTGGTGCTGGTGGCGATTTCGGGACATGCGTGGTGGAGCATCCTGCTGACCTTCGTTGGCGGGCTGGGATGGTCTTTCCTGGTGCTGCACGTCGGGATCGTCGTAGGTGGGCGGCGTCTCGACCGCACCTGGGGCGAGGTGCTGACGAAGATTACCCCGGTGGCCTGAATCCGGTCGGGGACACCGATTCGCGGTGTTTCCGCGCCAGTTTGTTACCATGAATTGTGTCTCCTGCGATCAACGGTGTTGGAGGAGTGACAATGACTGGATTGCTTGCTGGTCGTACCGCGCTGGTGACCGGTGGAACCGCTGGAATAGGTCGCGGAATCGCGGAGGTACTCGCACTCCACGGCGCCCGTGTCGCGGTGACTGGTGTGACCGAGGAAAGGTGTGCTCAGGCGCGCGAAGACGGACTCGATGTGTACCAACTCGACGTGCGGGACAAGAAAGCCTGCATTCGCGTGGTGAATGATGTTGCTGCCGAGTGTGGTGGCCTGTCCGTGCTCGTTGCTAACGCTGGTGTGTATCCCCAGGTCCGTCTCGCCGATCTTGACGATGACCAAATTGACTTCATCTTTGACGTGAATGTGAAAGGGATGATGCACGTCGTCCAAGCGGCAACGCCAGCCCTGCGTGAATCTGGTCGCGGGCGCATCGTGGTCACGTCGTCGATCACTGGCAACATCACCGGCTACCCGGGGTGGTCCCACTACGGCGCCACCAAGGCGGCACAGATGGGATTCATCCGCTCGGCCGCGATGGAGCTGGCAGGCGACAAGATCACCATCAACGCCGTGATGCCGGGCAATATTATGACCCCAGGTCTGAAGGCGCTCGGTGATGATTACCTCGCCGAGATGGCGAAGTCTGTGCCGCTGGGGATGCTGGGCGAGGCGAAGGACATCGGTGAGGCAGTGGCGTATCTCGCCTCGGATGGGGCGCGCTATGTGACCGGTCAGTCGATCGTGGTGGATGGCGGACAGGTCCTGCCTGAGGGGCCGGAGGCGCTTGCGGAAATGTAAGTTAGTTTTCCTCCGCGCCGAGGCTGATTGCATCTGGCACGAACTGGGCGCGTCAGGAGGCCCGCCGTAATACCCGGAGAATCGGGCCTCCTAACAATGCTAGGCACACCACGTTAGTGAGTGCGCGTCCCAGATTCCATCCCATGGATGTCGCCATGTTGAATAACACGAAATGCCACAGGTTCGTCAGTGGAGATGCGTGCGGGTCGAAAGATAGCTGGGTGCTGGTGCCGAGGTTAAAGGGCCAGAAGGCGAAATCCATCAGCCACCCGTAGACGAAGGCTGACACGAATCCCCAACCACATAGCCAGGCGATTTCGGCTCTTCCCCGCGCCCGGGGGAGCAGCCCCGCTCCCAGCCCGACGAACCCCGAGGCGATCATTTGGTAGGGCAGCCACGGCCCGAAACCTGCGGTGAGCAGGGCGGATGCGAACATTGTCGTGGTGCCGAGGACGAAACCGAACGCCGCACCGAACACCCTTGCCCCGGCAATCATGAGGATGAAGACGAAGGAGATCCCTGCCATCGACGGGCTGATGGTGCGTAGCGCTGCCCCACATGCGGTGAGGACACCAATCATGGCGAGGGCCTTGACGTCGATCCCGTCCGAACTGAGTTGCGAGACCACCACCGCCAACACCACGGGCAGGATCGCGGCGAAAAGAAATGGGGTGCGCGTCTCATAGTCGGCAGCGCCTCCCGGATTGAGGAAGAGCGGCCAGCAGAAGGCCAGCAACCCCATCATGGCGGTGATGATGAGCAGGATTCGAGAAGTCGCTGAGGTGCGGACGGCGACGTGCTGCCTCCTGCTCATCGGCGGTCTCCTGCCGGGGTGTTCACGAGCCTCTCGACGTCGGCGATCGTCATCACATCGGCCGGGTGAAAGACCTTGGCGATTTGTGGACTGAATCCGGGCGAGGAGGTGCACACTGAGCGTGTGGATCCGTCGGCAACAATGTGGCCGGTGGCCATGACGATGGTGCGATCCGTTGTTGTTGCGGCGAATTCCACGTCGTGGGTGGCCAGCAATACCGCCGCTGGATCGCCAGTAGCGCCGGCGGCAATACCCTTGACGATTCTGGTTAGCTCGGTTTTCATGGCGTAGTCGAGGCCGCGGGTGGGCTCGTCAAGGAGGACGACATCGGGGCGACTGGACAGCTGGACCGCTAGGACGAGGGCCAGTCGCTGGCCTTCCGACATGTCCCGGGGATTGCGATCTTCCGGCAATTCCACCCTGAGACGGGACAAGATGGCGCGCGTGGTGCCGGCAGGCACCTCGGACTCCTTGTCGGCCTGGGCACACTCCTCAGCGACGGTCGGTAAGTAGAGCAGGTCGGAGGCTGACTGCGGTACTAAGCTCACCATTCGTCGAGCCGTCGCGGCGTCGGCTTTGCGGGGGTCAGCCCAAGAACCCTCGTGGTTGACCAGCACCCTCCCTGAGGACTTTGTCGCCCCTTGGATCGCCCACATCAGAGACGACTTGCCTGATCCATTTCGACCCATGAGGCAGGTGATGGTGCCGCGCTCCACGGTGGTTGTCAGGGCATCGACGGCGCACACCTGGCCGTAATTGACCCCAAGCGTCTCCACACGCAATACCTCGTCGCCACCGCCGTGCCAAGTCATCGCTTCGGAGGGTTGGGGAGCACGTGGGAGGCCCGGACGTGGACCGACTCGACGGCGAGCTTCGCGTACCGACAGCGGGACAGTCGGCCATCCCATGACGCGGCTTAGGGCAGCCAGTGGCGGGACGACGTCGGCGCGAGCCAACACCTCCTCGGGCCGTCCCTGGACGACCGAACCATCACCGGGTAGCCACCAGAGAGCGTCGGCGGCGTGCATGACGCGTTCTAGACGATGCTCGGCGAGGATCACGGTCAGGCCGACGTCATGGACCAGCGTGGTAATAGAGGCAAGAACGTCCTGGGCTGCCGTGGGATCGAGGGCGCTGGTTGGTTCGTCGAGGACAAGGATGCGAGGCTGCGCGGCCAGAACGGCGGCGATGGCCACCCGCTGTTGCTGGCCGCCAGATAGGCTCAGCAAGGCCCTGCGGCGCAGATCGGCAATGCCCATGAGGTCCAGGGTTTCCTCGACCCGTTTGCGCATCACGGACGGCGAAATGCCCAGCTGCTCCATGCCGTAGGCGATCTCGTCCTCCACGGTATCGGTAACGAACCCGGCAACCGGGTTCTGTCCGACTACACCGACGACATCGGCCAGTTCGCGGGGGCGGTGTGTGCGGGTGTCGCGCCCGGCAACCGTCACGGTGCCATCGAGGCGCCCGCCGCTGAAGTGTGGGACGATCCCGTTGAGGGTTCCCAGCAGCGTTGACTTACCGGTGCCGGTGCGCCCGACGACCAGGGTCAGGTCCCCCTCCGCGACGGCGAGATTGATATTTTTGAGGGTCGGAGTCGAGGCCCCGGGGTGGGTGATCGACACGTTCGACAGGGTGATGACATCGCTCATAACTGGGGTACCTCGTCTTGTCGGGATGTCCACGATGCGGCCTGCTCGGGGTCAGCCTGGGTGGATCTTTGGGGTGCGGGGGTAAAGACCCCAGGGAAGACGGCTGCCACGACGAGGAGGAGCATTGCTGGTTCCAGTGGCGGCCAAACTACCGGCGAAGTAGAGACGGTGATGGCCTTGGGGTTGGCGCGGGATAGCCAGATCATGGCGACTATCGCAACTGCTCCGCACAGGCATGACGCCGTCGCCTGCCAGGTCCACGGATCGGGGCGGTATCGACTCACCCCAAGACGACGTCCTGAGATCCGTAATCCGATGACCGACCCGATGATCCCGGCGACGATGAGCACGGTGCCGATGTGCTGACCCATCCGGTCCATGAGGAGCCATGAGCACAGGCTGCCGGGTGCGCACGTTGACGGGTCGGTGCTGAAGGATCCGGTCGGGTTGGCCAGGACGCCGTAGCACCCCAGGGTCAGTGCCATCACGGACACGACGAGCAGAACGCGGGTTCCCGGGCGGACGCGACGGTCGTCACGGGTGCGCCCGTATCCGCGGGACTCCATCCCGCGGGCCAGGGACATCGACATCTCCACCGAGTCCTCCAACACCGGAACGATCACGGCTCCCAGAGCGCGGATCCCCTTACGTGTGTCCCCGCGCAGCCGTCGGGCTCGTCGGACCCGCTGCGCCGAGGCGATGAGTTGAGGAAAGACCGATAGCGCGATGACGACGGCCACCGAAATGTCGTGCAGTGCCGCTGGCACGGACTTGAGGATGCGTCTGGGGTTGGCCAACGAGTTGGCGGCACCGAAGCAGGCCAGCATTCCGGCTAGTCGGAGGGCGTCGTAACCGGTGGCGGCCAGCCCTTCAGCAGTGACCGGCCCGCCGAGGCGAATCCCGGCAGCCCAGTTGGGCAGGGACGCTTCGGGAAGACGGAAGAGCACTGTTCCCTTCCCGTCACCACCCATAAGAATTTGAAAGAATACGCGAATAATGATGACCGTGAAGGCCATGCCGGCATACACCCTTGCGGACCTGGCCCACGGTTCGTCAGTGCGGCGCACAGCGACGACGAGGGTGACGGCTGCCGTGATGAGGACGACGAGGAGTGGATTATTGGTGAGGCTGATGGCGATACCGCAGCCTGCCGCCCAGGCCCACCACGACCACGGATGGACGGTCCTCGTACTGCTTGGGGCGGCTGCTACAGGAATCTCAATGACCGGGTCGGCCGTCCTCGTCACCAATCTTGACACGGTTCAGCGCCGGTTCCAGTCGTTGTCGGCTTCGCTTCCTAGTGGCACTATTTTAGTTTACGACCAGGTCAGGCATGGACGTCGATGACCCGGAATCCTTTCGCGGAAGCGACTCGGGCCGCGTCGAATCCTTGCTCGCACAGCCAGCTGGTGAGAGAGTCTGCGCCGAGGTTTTTCCCGACGACGAGGTGCGCGACTCCCTCGTCGCTCAGGCGCGTCAGCCACGTTGTCAATATCTCGTGTAGGGCCGCCTTGCCTACCCGGATCGGCGGGTTTGACCAGATCTCGTCGAAACGAAGGTCAGGGTCGACCTCCTCAGGACGGCAGGCGTGGACGCGATCGCCGACCCTGAGGGCCTTGGCATTGCGGGTCGTCAAGTCGATGGCCAGGTCGTTGACATCGACGGCGACGATGTGGGAGCCGGGGCAGGCCCGGGCCAGCGCACAGGCGATCGGACCATACCCGCAGCCGAGATCGAGGAACGTGCCGTCGGATGGTGGAGGAGTTACTGACCGCATAAGGACAGCGGTACCCGGGTCGAGTCGAGTCCCGGAGAACACTCCGCCGGCCGTCGTCATAGTCATGGAATCATCCCAGACGTTGACGGCGATAGTGCGGGTGCGGGTGGGTCCCTCTGGGGTGGTGAAGTAGTGGGTGGGGGAATGGTCGTCATGGCTGGATTGGCTCATCGGTCCTCCCAACAGGTGTCGCAGATGTCGTTGTGGCTTCGACGGGAACGGGCTTGGGCAGCGCGTTGAGCGAGATCCTCGTCGGACGGGTAGCCGACCTCTTCGAGGGTGAGTCCGCAGGCCGGCATGACGAGCACTGATGATGCCCGCGAGGTACTGGCCGCGACGTTGTCGAGCCAGTCTTGGCTGCGCCGCCCCGAGGCGACTGCGGTGAGAGCTCCGACGAGGGATCTCACCATGGAGTGACAAAAGGCGTCAGCGCGGACGGTCACTTCGACGGTGCCGCACGGGTCGTCGAGCCGTTTGGCGTGGCAGTCGAGGAGGGTACGGATTGTTGTGGCGCCCTCGCGGTGTTTGCAGAAGGCCGCGAAGTCGCGCAGCCCGAGAAGGGAAGTGCCGGCGGTGTTGAGGCGGTCGAGGTCGAGGTGTCCCCGCACGGGTGCCACGTGGAACCGGGTCACCGGGTCAGGACGGGAGGACTCGTCCCACAGGCGGTAAACGTAGCGACGCCATAGTGCCGAGAACCGGGCGTCGAACGTGCTGGGGACGGGGCGCACCGACTTTACGACGACGTCGGGGGTGAGGACCCGGGACAGCCGACGCAGCATCGCTGAGGTGTCGACGTTGTCGGGCAGGTCGACGTGGGCCACTTGGCCGCGGGCATGAACGCCAGCATCAGTACGCCCCGCCACGGTTAGGGGAGTGGGCTGGTCGAGACGGAGTACGCGGGGAATCCACGTTTCCAGCTCACCCTGTACGGTGCGGCGATCGGGTTGGGTGGCCCACCCCGAGAAGTTCGCCCCGTCATAGGCGATGTCCAGGCGCCAGCGGGTCATGACTCGTCCACGCGACGCCAGGTGAGGTCGTGAATAGTGCGTCCGGCCGTCAGCCCCTTGTTCTCGTAGCGGGTCACTGGCCGTTCGGGCCAGCGCGGGCTAAAACCGTCCGGCCCGGCGTCGACCGGCTTGAGCAGCGGCTCGGCTGAGAGTACTTCGAGCATCCAGTGGGCGTAGTCGTCCCAGTCGGTGGCCAGACGCCACAGACCGCCCGGACGCAGCCGGGACGTCACCAAACGGGCTGTGTCGGGGTTGACGATGCGACGTTTGTGGTGACGCTTCTTGTGCCATGGATCAGCGAAGAAGGTCCACAATTCGTCGAGGTCGGCGGGTCCGAAGAGGTGGTCCAGCCCTGCTGTGGCGTCGGCCATGATGACCCGGGCGTTACTTGCACCAGCGTTCTCGAGCTTGTTGAGGGTCGTCGCGATGGAGGGCAGGTAGACCTCGAAACCGATGAAGTCTCGTTCGGGATGGGCGGCCGCTAGCGCTGCCAGCACGTCGCCGGACCCAACTCCGATCTCTACGGTAAGCGGGGCGGTGCGACCGAAGATCGCGGGGAGGTCTAGACGGGATCCAGGGGCGACCGAGGTGCTGGTGGCGTCGCGGGGGACGTCGATGAGGTACGTGCTGGCCAAGGTATTCATGGCCCGTTGCTGAGAGACGTTCATCCGGGGGGATCGCCGCACGAAGGAGACGACACCGCGCCGGACCCGGTCGCCCGAGCGGTGTGCCCCGGCTGACACCTCGACCCCTAGCCCCGGCTGGTGGCGGCGGGCCTGGGCGGGGGAGGCGTCGGTCGGATCGAGGGGAGCGGGATCGGGTCGCACGGGGTCGAATGATAGTCGATGACTCTGAGCGACGCGGTGATTGAAGTGTTCGCCGGCTGAGGTGATGGAGCGGCGATCTACGTCAAAAGTTGGCGAGCATGAATATTTTGACATTGGTAGTGTTGTGAAAAATGGGCCAGAAAGAGGCTGGGAAAACAGAGGTCGGGCTTCGCTGATTCCAGGCGTCATTCCTTGTCGCTAGGCGATCTGAGATCAGCCTAGCCTTGCTTGTGGGCGATATTTTCAGTGCTTATTGTTGGCGATGTCAGACACGCGGTGGTCATTTATGAAAGGTCTCGACATGTCTACCGCAACTCCTGTTGTTTCTTGTTCCGTTACCGATTGCGCCTTTAATGATTCCGGCTGCACCGCCTTCGCGGTGACCGTCGGTGGAGCTTCCGGGCAGCCCACGTGCGCAACCGTCACCCATCTCGATGCTCGCGCCGGTCTGTCCTCAGCTGATGGCCGCGTCGGTGCATGTCAGCGTATTGAGTGTGTCCACAATGACAAGCTCATGTGCACTGCCCAGCAGGTTGCCATCAGCGACGCCGCGAGCTGCACTGCTTACCAGGCTCGCTGAGTCACGTGCGGGCATCTCATGCTCCCGCACTACGTCGCCTCCGGTACAACTGACCGCCGTGATTCAGGCGTGGGCCCCCTCGGGGGAGAGGGGGCCCACGCTGCTCCCGGATCCGGCTGTCAGACACGCGTAGGGCGTACTGGATCCGAGTTCAGGGGGAGCCGGGTCACGGCGGCCTCCAGCTCGGTGAGGGACGTCGCGTCCTGTTCCAAAGGTATGAACATCGCACCCGTCTGGTCAGGGTTGACGTACATGAGGGTCAATCCGGTGCGATCGATGTCAGCGCAGAATACCCGGCCTACGGTGTGCGGGCACGCGTGATGAGTTGTGCGAGACCAGCAACTGCAGCCGAATACAGTTTTCTTGCGTACCCCGTCGCACAGCTGCGAGAGGTGGGCATTGCCGAGTGAGGCGACGATGTCTAAGGCGGAAAGCTCATCATCGGCGGACGGGAAGACTTTGTCGTCGGGGATGTTGTCAATGAGAGCGGGGACGTCGATCTCGGTACTGCCCATGGCGTCATGAAGGATCGCGCGATACGGGGCGACGACCCCGATGAGGGCGTCGTCGAATCCAGCGATGATCGATACCTCGCTTGGTAGCACGTCCGTGGCCAACAGGTGGTCGACTTGGGCGGGGGTCAGCCATGTAATTGTTCCGAGCACATGGAGGGTGGCTGCCAGGAGGCGGATGGCCGGTTCTGGGGCGTCTTTGGAGATCTCCAGCCGGACATCAGTGGGCAGTCCGGCCGGGACTTGGCAGAGGGCCTGGGCGGGATGGGAGCGCTGGGCGACGACGAAACGCCCCGACGCCGTAACGCCGTGGGCTTGGAGATCGCAGGTCCACTTCTCTGGGCTTTCACCGGCAGAGATCATGGTGTGGGCCACCATTGTGGCCATGCCGGCACCGCTGAGGATGCGACGGGCTAGGGAAGAACAGCGCTGCGACAGGGCTGATGCGATGTGATCCGTGTCCTCCCGGACGTCGGAGTCATCGGAGGCCTCACCGTGTCGTGGAGCAGTCATTGTCACATCCCTTCGCCTTAGGCGAGCCTAATCTAACATATAACTCCATGTCGTGACAGGGGTACGTGCCGGGTTGATTACCCGAGCGCCCTCCGTGCAGAGCTAAATCGATTTATCATGAGTGGTGCTTTCACCGTAGAAAGGAACACCGTGAAACGAGCGCTTATCGCTGGGGTCGCTGCCCTGGTGGGGCTCGCGGCCTTGACGCCCCCTGCCGTCGCCGATGACTCCGTAGCACCCGTGGGAGCCCATGCCCTGGCATCGGCCCAACCCCGCAACGCTGGGCATCGACTTCAGGACATCCGGACGCGGAGTCCCCAGACCGACCCTTACGCCCGGTACCTGCGTGCCGAGGTGCCCCTGCAACCTCGTATCCCTCACGATCCGTCTACCCAGGCCCATCCGGAGCTGGATGCCAAGGCCCAGGTCATGCTCATGCAGGGCGACTACGGAAACTCCTTCTTCGGCAATTTCCGTGCCAATGACGGGTTCGCCCACAACGTCCTCAACTTCTGGCAGTATGCCGACTACTGGAGCCCCTGGCACGGCTCAGCGACCGCACGGACTCCACAGTCCCTCTATGACCCTGCCACCAGTGACTGGCGGACGCGCAATTTCGAGTTCGGCGTCGTCGACATTCCGAATCCCGCGTACACCAACGCCGCCCATCGCAACGGCGTCAAGTCCATCGCGACGATCTACTTCGACCCGGCCTTCCGCCCCGGGCTGACTTTTAAGGAAGCCTTCGACAAGGATCCGACATCCCGGGGGTGCATCATCGCCGAGAAACTAGTCGAGATGGCTAAGTACTTCGGTTACGACGGGTACTTCCTCAACGAGGAGGAGGGGAACCTTCAGGACTCGCGCTTCCGGCCGTTCATGAGCTATCTCACGTCGAAAGGCCTCTACACCCAGTGGTACACGAACACTCCAGGTACGTGGTCTTCGTCCAAGGCCAGTCTGCTTGACCACGGCAGGATCATGAACTCAGTGTTCCTTAACTACAACTGGCCCGGGACTCAAGATCGCTCGGTCGAGGCGGCCAAGGCTGAAGGATACGATCCATACCAGTCCTTGTTCTTCGGTGTCGAGGCGAATCAGGCGGGGTTCAACGGCAAGCATCGGTCAGCTACCGAACTTCCGAGTCTCTACGAGTCGAGGCGAAATCACAGCCCCAAGGCCTCGGTTGCACTCTTCACCCCCAGCGACATGTACCAGCGAGGTCTGGCTGATGCGGTCAAACCCAAGGGTGCGGACAAGGACGTACCACTTTTCCAACAGGATCCCTACCAGTGGATGGTGGCTGAGCGTGAGCGGATGTACTTCTCAGGAGTGACGTCGAATCCGAAGGACACCGGAGCCCATCCTGGCCATTCCCGTCCGGAGGTTGGCGTAGCGGACTCATCGTCCTGGGTAGGGGCCGCCGACTTCATTCCGGCTCGTTCGGTCATCGGCGGGAGACAGTTCCACACCGACTTCAATACCGGGCACGGCATGAAGTGGTACTCGGCGGGCGACGTCTCGGCTGCTGCATCATGGACCGACATGGACGCCCAGTCGATCCTGCCGAGCTGGCAGTGGTGGATCGACACCGAGGGGACACGTCCGTCGGTTGACTTCGACTATGGCCCGTCGGACCGACGCAAGGACGTTCATGGCGCTCCGGTCAGCCTGCTGTACCATCAAGTCGGAGCGTGGTGTGGCGGGTCATCGCTCGTCGTCCACGGGATGATGAGCAAGACGACGACGTTGCGGCTGTTCAAGACCCGCTTGGCCATGACGGCAGACACGAGCATGCCCATCACCTTCCGCAAGAGCTCGAAGGACCATGGCACCATGAAAGCCGCCCTCGTCTTCGCTGACGACCCGGGGCGCGTCGTCACGGTTGACGTGCCCGGTAGCGGTGTCAAAGGCGGCTGGCACACCTCCACCCTGCGCTTAGGCCGGTTCGCAGGCCGAACGCTGACCACCCTCGGATTGCAGTTCGCACCCGCCCCCGACTACCAGATGAATGTCGGTGCCATCTCAGTGCGTGACGGTTCGGGGGTGCCTGCGGCACCGAGTGAGGTGCAACTCGACACGGTGTACGACGACGGCCAAGCCATTTTATCCTGGCACGCCGCGCCCTTCGACGACGTAGCAGGGTACGTCGTCGAGTCGATGGGCCCGGACGGCAAGATCGTCCATCTAGCTTCTGGCTACACCGATCTTGCCTATCTTAAGGCGGTGCCGAAGAAGACCGGGAAAGTCACTTTCAGGGTGCGTGCTGTGGGTCATGACGGCCAAATGTCAGCCCCTCGACGGTGAGCTACGACTACTCCGCTCAGCCTCGCCACATCAAGGTGGCCGAGGCCGCAACGGCGTCGAAGCTGCTTACTGATGCTGTCAGGCCGGGGGTACTCGACGTCACCTGGGACGCCAAGGGTGTGAGAGTGTCGACCTGTCGCGTCGACGTCCACCTCGTCGACATCGCGAAAGACGACATCGACAACCAGCCCTACGGACTCGACGTGCCCTGCGCTGCTGGCGGTGCCAGGGTGCCGGTTCCGATACGCGAGGGGCACCCCTATGACCTCACGGTGACGGCCGGTCACGGATTGGGATTGAGCTATCGCGGTCACACCCATGACTCTTGGGCCGCGCCGGTGACCCTCGACGATATCGTCGTGGAGAGGAAACGGTCAGGATTCCACATGAGGAACCTCACCTCACCCGATTGGTACGGCCTCCAGATTATGTGGAAGGGGACGGACGGTACATCCAGAAAACTCACGACGATTCGTCGCGGCGGATCGGTGCGTGGGGGATGGGGCACTGCCCCGACGACCCCACCGCTTTCCATTCCTTCCCCTCGTCCCAGGGGACTCTCATCATGAAAGTGACCGACTATGCCGGCAACACGACTACCCAGCATTTCGCGGTCAAGAACAACGACCTGGTGCGTCCTGCCATCGCTCCCCGATTCACTGTGGTCGAACCGGCACGCCAACGCGTGACGGTCTCGCACCCGATCATTCCGGTGAGGATCTCAGTGTCCGGTGACCAGCCGGTGTCCTGGCGACTTCGCGGTGCGTTGCCTGCCGGGCTGCGCTGGACCAACGACATGTCGGTGAACGGACTGACCTCGTTGGCAGCCACCCTCTCAGGATCACCGAGGTCGGCGGGTAACCACCGGATCGTGGTAGAGGCGAGCGACCTTTTCGGCAACACGGTGACGCGAAGTGTCGTGGTGGAGGCGGCTCGCGGCAGCGCCCCGAGTAGCTCCGGAGGATCGTCCGGCCCATCTGCGTCAGCGAGTGCCGACTCTGCCATCCGGCCTGGGTGGGACTCGTCCTCGTCTGCCTCCTCTGGATCGACTCGGCCGGTGAGGATGCCCCTTACCGGGTGCTGACCGGGAAGACGCCGGGCGGGAATCGACCTCCGCCCGGCGATTCGCTCTTCCCGCGGCACATGTGTAAAATACCCGTGTTGCCTTCGAGCAAACGGGAGTTGACCGCCGCGGTCGCTCCGCCTGTCCGACACAGCGATGTCGTGATGCGGTTCCGGTCTCCGGCGTGTCACGCCGTCGAGTGAAGGAGTCGCCCGAGAGCACCACCACGTTGCAAGATCCCTGTGCGTGATCCTACGTATGGGACCGAGTTCGAGAAGGTACCTGTGACCACCTACAGCCCCAAGGCCGGCGAGGTGCAGCGTAAGTGGTACGTCATTGACGCCGAGGACATCGTCTTGGGCCGTCTGGCTACCACTGCTGCCAACCTCCTGCGCGGCAAGCACAAGCCGCAGTACGCCCCCCACATCGACACCGGTGACTTTGTCGTCGTCGTCAACGCCTCTAAGATTGCGCTGACCGGCAAGAAGGCCACCGACTCACTGCGTTACGACCACTCCGGACGCCCGGGTGGCCTGCGCGTCACCAGCATCGGCGAGATGCTTGCGAAGAACCCGCGCCGTGCCGTGGAGCGCGCGGTGTGGGGCATGATGCCCAAGAACAAGCTGTCGCGTCAGCAGCTCAAGAAGCTGAAGGTGTATGGCGGCCCTGAGCATCCGCACGCTGCGCAGAACCCGCAGCCTTACGAGATCACCCAGATCGCCCAGTGATCGCCCACGAAGGATTGTGACAGTGACTGACACCCCAACCGAGAACCTCGAGAACACCGAGGTCACCCCGTTCACCGAAGGCGACCGTGAGATCGCCTACCGCACCGACTCCAACCCGACCGTGGCTGCCGGTGATTCCAAGCGCCCCGCCATGATCGCCCCCGGTGCTGCCACCGGCCGCCGCAAGGAGGCCATCGCCCGCGTCCGCATCACTCCCGGCTCTGGCCAATGGAAGATCAACGGCCGCACTCTGGAGGACTACTTCCCGAACAAGGTCCATCAGCAGATTGTGACCGAGCCCTTCGCTACCGCTGGTGTTGAGGGTGCATACGACGTCATTGCCCGCATCGGTGGTGGCGGCGTCACCGGACAGGCTGGTGCGCTGCGTCTGGGTATCGCCCGTGCGCTCAATAACGTTGACCCCGAGGCCTCGCGTCCGGCCCTCAAGAAGGCCGGCATGCTGACCCGCGACGCCCGCGTCAAAGAGCGCAAGAAGGCTGGACTCAAGAAGGCCCGTAAGGCTCCGCAGTACTCGAAGCGTTGATCCGGTCTTTCTCTGGAACTCGGGGTGGTTCTCCCCCAGGGGAGAACCACCCCGAGGCGTTTTTCGGGGTCTCACGGGCGTGGTGACTACCTGTCGTGATTTCCTGGATGGACTGGTGGGGCTGTTGCACAGGGTGACATGGCCTCTACCACCGAGTCACTCGAAATGCCCACGCTCAGCGGGTGTTCCGCTCACTTGGCGTGAGCGGTGGGTAAAGTGAAACTTCATGGCACGACTTTTTGGAACTGACGGAGTGCGCGGTGTGGCTAATCAAGACCTCACCGCCGAGTTGGCCCTTGACCTTTCGGTCGCGGCCGCGCACGTTCTGGGCGAGGCGGGTGCTTTCGGACACCGCCAACCTACCGCGCTGGTAGCACGTGATCCTCGCGCCTCCGGCGAATTCCTCGAGGCCGCTGTCTGCGCTGGGCTAGCCAGCGCCGGTGTTGACGTGTTGCGCGTCGGCGTGATCCCGACTCCCGCGGCGGCCTACCTCGTCAACGAGTACCGCACTGATTTGGGCGTGATGCTCTCGGCATCTCACAACCCCATGCCTGATAACGGCATCAAGTTCTTCTCCCGCGGGGGCGTGAAACTTCCCGACGATCTTGAGGACGCCATTGAGCAGCGTATGGGTGAGCCGTGGGCCCGCCCTATTGGCGACAAGGTAGGACGTATCCGCTACACCCCGCAGGCTGTCGACACCTACGTCGATCACCTGGTGCGCTCGCTGCGCCAGCAAGACACTCTCAAGGGGATGAAGATTGTCCTCGACACCGCAAACGGTGCCTCCTTCCATACGGCGACGGCTGCCTTCACTACTCAGGGTGCCGAGGTCATCGCGATTCATGACCAGCCCGATGGCCTCAACATCAATGAGCGGTGCGGTTCCACCCACCCGGAGAAGCTGCAGGCCAAGGTTGTTGAGGTTGGGGCTGACATGGGATTGGCCTTTGACGGTGACGCTGATCGGTGCCTGGCTGTCGACCACGAAGGCAATATCGTCGATGGGGATCACATCATCGCGATTCTCGCGTTGGCTTTGCAGGAGGACCACCGTCTGGCCTCCAACACCGTTGTCGCGACGATCATGAGCAACCTTGGCCTCATCATCGCAATGCGCGCGCACGATATTCACGTCGATCAGACCAAGGTGGGTGACCGCTACGTCCTCGAGTCGATGAACGCCAATGGGTTCTCGCTGGGTGGCGAGCAGTCCGGGCACGTCATTATGAGTGAGTTCGCAACCACTGGTGACGGTGTTCTTACCGGTTTGCACCTGGCTGCGCGCGTCGCTCGTACCGGCAAGACCCTCAAGGAGCTCGCCTCGGTGATGACCCGTCTGCCGCAGGCGCTCATCAATGTGCGTGGCGTCGACAAGTTGCGAGCTGGTATCGATCCAGACGTTAATAAAGCGGTTGCTGACGCTAACCAGAAGCTCGGTGACGCCGGTCGAGTGGTGTTGCGTCCGTCGGGTACTGAGCCGGTCGTGCGGGTCATGGTCGAGGCTGGTACCCAGGAGGAAGCTGATCAGATCTGCTCTGAGTTGGCCGAGACCGTCAAGATGAGCCTGGCGTTGTGAGTGTCTTTCGTCGCCGCCCAGATGCCGACCTGCCCGGTCTGGACGTCGGGGCGGCGAACCGTCTGCGATCGATGGTCGAGGAGTCTTTGACGGCTATGGGCATCGACGCTGATGTCTCAGGTTGCTACGACTGCTATCGGTGATATCCCGCTAGTTTTGATCGCTGAGGAGTTGGGTGGCCATCACCGCGACGACTGGGAGCTGGTTGCCGACGAGCTTGTCACGCGGATGGTGCGGTCTCTTTTCGACGGTGCCACTCGCCTGACCGACGCCACCCTCGCTGCGCACGTCGTGGTCAAAGTAGTGGGGAATCAGGAGCGCGCCGGACGCAGTTTCGACTACGCGCGGCCTTTCGTCTCGAACGTTACTGGCCAGACCGTTCCCGGGCTGGTTGTCGCTTTGGCCTGGTTCGACGGCGACGTTGAGCTGCTCAATGACGCCGCACTGGCCGAGGTCAAAGATCTTGACGCGGCATATCGTCTCGGCACCGAAAGATTGGCGTCGGCCCTCGTTGGTGAGCTTTCTTTCTCCCGCGACGGTGACGTCCTAGTCGTAGCTGGTTCGTCGTGGCTGGTGTCGTCATGGCCGTTGGCGAAAGGAGTGGGGCGCCCCATCGCCAACGAGTTCGGTGACAGCGTGGTTGTGGGGATCGAGGCGCCGGATCACGTTGTGGTAGCGCCGCCGGGCTGCGAGGGGCAGATCGACCAGGCCTTGGCGGCGTCGCGAATCGCGGATCCGTTTCCCTGGCATGTCATGTGACCGGTAGGGCCTCTGAGGGGCAGACCCGAGGAGACGACACCGACTCAAACCTTCCTGATCCACACATTGCGGACCTCGTGGTCGGGACCCTTATGCAGGATCGCGGTAGCCCGGCCGCGGGTGGGCAGCACGTTCTGCACCAGGTTCGGGCCGTTGATGGTGTCCCAGATCTCCTTAGCGATGGTGATGGCCTCGTTGTCGGGCATTCGTGCGTACTCACCGAAGAACGAGTGGGGGTCGGTGAACGCGGTTTGCCGCAGGGTGAGGAACCGGTTGATGTACCACCGGATGATGTCGGCCTCCTCAGCATCGACGTATACCGAGAAGTCGAAGAAGTCGCTCAGGGCTAGTCCCATTGTCCCACTGCTGCGCGGTCGTGGTGGCTGTAGAACGTTAAGCCCCTCAATAATGAGGATGTCGGGTTGCCGGACGACGAGTTGCTGGTTGGGCACGATGTCGTAGGTGACGTGAGAGTAAACCGGTGCGGTGACTTCAGGCATCCCGGACTTGACATCGACGACGAACCTCAGCAAAGCCTTGCGGTCGTAGGATTCAGGGAATCCCTTGCGGGAAAGCAGCTCGCGTTCCTCGAGTACCCGGTTGGGGTAGAGGAATCCGTCGGTCGTCACGAGGTCCACGACCGGACGGCGCGGGGAACGTCCCAGGAGCTCCCGTAGCAGACGAGCCACGGTCGACTTGCCAACGGCCACCGACCCAGCGATCCCGATGACAAAGGGGGTGCGCTTCATACCGTGGCGGGTGAGTTGGAGGAAGTTATTGGAGGCGTCGAAGAGGGCGCCCGTGTGCATGCAGTACAGGTGGATGAGTTGGGTCAACGGGCGGTACACCTCGACGACGTCGCGGTGACTAGTGGGGTCGCCGAGACCACGGATGTGGTCCAGGGTGGCCTCGTCGATATCGATCTCGGTCGAGTCCGAAAGTGCGGCCCACGATTCTCGCGATAATTCGATGAACGGCCCCGGTTCGGTGTTGTCGTCGTCAACGGGGGTGGTGGGGGTCAAGTTCATCGGGCGCCTCCGAATGGTTGGTCGTAGTGACTGTACTTCACCGCGACGTTGGGGACGTAGTTAATGCGTCATTGGTGGGCACATTTCCGAGTAGCGTCGAACCACGCCCATCGAATGTCTTGCCGGCGAACTACCTGGGCCTGAATGGGCGAATGGTGCAGATGACCGGGGCGGCCCGTTCGGGGTCCAAGGCCATTGATGACAATCTGGAAGGTCATCGGGTCATAGGGGATATTCGTGTGGGCGCTGTGGTCTAAGGGGCAGACATCTTGGATGACGATGTTCTTGACTCCGGGCTCATTGATGAAGGTATTCGTCCACGGAAATACTCGGTTGTCGAACCGGGTGGCGATGACGGTGTATGTGATGCCGGGGACGGTCATTCCATCCGCGTTGAGTTCCCTGAGAAATGTGGAGTCTTGCAACTGTTGGGGCAGGGATCCCAGATTGTGAAACTGCGCTACGGCATTGAAAATAGTGTTGAGCGGATTTCCACTGGCATTGAGGAACTTCTCCAGGCCGAGCATGCTTGTTCCTTTGTTGGAAGGAACTAAACCGACGAGATGATGGACCTTCTTGGCGCCTCCGTAATATTTGATGTACGCGCGCGGCAGGGGACCGCCACCCTGCGAATGGCCGATGAGATCGACCTTCTGAGCACCGGTTGTCTTGAGCACCCTGTCAATGAAGTGGGCCATGAAGGCTGCCGTGGAGTAGATGTTGCCGCTGGTCTCAGCAGCTTCCACAAGCGGATGTGTTTCCGGGTTGTAGTTGAACGTGTAGGCGCAGAATCCTGCTGCCTTGAGGTGGGGGCCGTAGTACGACCACGTGATGAAGGCGTCCTCGGATGTGCCCGGGATGAGCACGACGGGATGGGTGCCTTTCCTCGGTTTGCAGGCGAAGTCGTTGGTGCCCGGGACCTTCGCGCCGGGATTCTTCATTGCGAACCTGATTGCAGAGGTCCAGCTGGGCGTACTTGGTCCCTCAATATTCGAGGGGATTCCGTCGGGGCTGTGAGGCGCGGTAACCCCGCCTGGATGTTCGGGAGTGATGTCGGTAGGTGGGCTGGCGAAGGCGGTGGTCGTCGTTCCCATGGCGATCGTCACTGTGGCAAGGAGGGTTGTGAGTAACCAGTTTTTCTTCATGGATCTCCTCAGATGTATCTGTATCTACGGTTGTTGGTTATCGTGCCGACAGGGGGTGCGACGCTGGCCTCACGACAAAGTGTGGGGCCTTCGATATGAAGGCCCCACAGTCGGGTTGGGGCGGTATCAGGTGATTAGCCGATGAACGGCTGGAATACGCATGTCACTGGTTGTGCGTGATCAGGATCCAGGGCATTAACGGCCATCTGGTAGACGTTTACGTCATAGGTGAAATTGACGTGGCTGGCGTGATCGTTCCGGCAGGTGTCCTGAACGAGGATGTTTTTGACACCAGGCTCGTTCAAGAAAGCGTTGGTGAATGGCACGACCGCGTCGTCGTAGCGGCCTTCGATGACTGTGTACTTGACGCCGGGGCGTGTCACCGGACCGTTGCCATAGAGCTCCTTGTTGAAGTTGGAGAAGCCGAGTTGCTGCTCATAGCTGGCGATGTGGGCTTTGGCGAAGGTGGCCTCGATCTTCTTGTGTTTTGCCTCAGAGATGGACTCGTTCACGAACCTTGAGACGGCTCGGGGTCCGACGCCGTGATTCGACGGGGCAAGGGCGATGAGCTTGCTGACCTTTTTGTCACCGCCGAGTTTGGTGATGTAGTAATTCGGCAGCGGGCCGCCACCCTGGGACCACCCGATGAGGTCGACCTTTTTGGATCCGGTGGCCGTGAGGACACGGTCAACGAAGCCGGAGACGGCCTTCGCAGAGACGCGGATATCACCGGTATAGGCGAAGTTTGGCAGCAGCTTGAGCCCGTTGAAGTTGGGGGAGAAGACGCAATAGCCGAGTTTGGTGAGCTTCGGCGCGTACATCGACCATGACGCATAGGCGTCGGAATTGGTGCCGGGAAGCAGGACGACGGGGTTCTGACCTTCGCGCGGTTTGCAGCTGAAATTGTTGGCCCCCTGCGGGTTGGTGCCAGGGTGGGCTAAGGCATAAACAGAAGCAGGATAGGTGAACAGTTTGATCGGGCCGTTGCCGGCAGATGGAATACCGTCCGGACTGCCGGGCATAGTTATTTCCGGCGGAACTGAAGTGTCGCTGTCAGCGGCGTGCGCCGGGGCTGCCGAGATGGTCGCGAAGGCGGTTGCCACGATGGTCGTCAGCGAGGTCAGGGCTGCTGCAATCCTTTTCGATCTTTTCATGTTTTCTCCATATGCGTCGATGCAGGATGTGAGTTTGACGCTATGAATCGTCGGGGTCACGTGAGGCTTCAGATAGCGAAGTAGCGCATACGTGCAAATGGTCGTGCGAGGTGTTGTTCAAACGTTCAGGCGTTTCAAGTCGCGGAACGCTCATGATTCATGTACGTTTCTTGCCATGTGCGGAATTGTTGGTTATTGCGGCCATCGGCAGGCTGAACGCGTCATCATCGACGGGCTCCGGCGTCTTGAGTACCGAGGATATGACTCGGCCGGGTTGGCGGTCGTGGCGGACGGAAACTTGTACCGAGCCAAGAAGTCGGGCAAGCTAACTCACCTCGAAGAGGAGCTGGCAGTCCATCCGCTCCCAGAGTCCACTCAAGGTATCGGTCACACTCGGTGGGCCACCCACGGCGCTCCCACTGACGAGAACGCCCACCCCCACATGTCCTTCGACGGCCGCGTCGCAGTCGTTCACAACGGCATTATCGAGAACTTCGCCGCGCTGCGCGCTGAGCTTGAGAGCGAGGGCATCACTTTTTCGTCGGAGACTGACACCGAGACTGCCGCTCACATGCTCGCTTTGGAGATGCAGCGAAGGTCCTCGCTGACAGAGGCCATGGGGGCGGTGGCGTCACGACTCGAAGGAGCTTTCACACTGGTGGCCGTCAGCCCGGACGCCCCTGACACAGTGGTGGCCGCTCGTCGCAACTCTCCGCTCGTCGTCGGGCTGGGGCAGGGAGAGAATTTCCTAGCCTCTGATGTCGCAGCGTTTATCGAGCACACCCGCGAGGCCCTCGAACTGGGCCAGGACCAGATTGTTGTGCTCACCCCCGACGGGGTCACCGTCACTGACTTCGAGGGCAACCCCAGCCAGGCCCGCCCTTATCACGTCGACTGGGACCTGTCAGCAGCTGAGAAGCAGGGTCACGACTGGTTCATGCGCAAGGAGATCTTCGAGCAGCCACGTGCGGTGGCCGACACGTTATTGGGCCGCTGGTCCGACCGTGGTGATCTAGTCCTTGACGAAGTGCATATCTCGCCGGAGGAGTTGCGCCGCATCAACAAAATTGTGGTCGTCGCATGCGGGTCGGCGTATTACGCCGGCATGGTTGCCAAGTACGCCATCGAGCACTGGACGAGGGTCGCGTGCGAGGTCGATCTGGCAAGTGAGTTCCGCTACCGCGACCCGATCATCGACCCGATGACGCTCGTCGTGACAGTTTCCCAGTCTGGTGAGACGGCCGATACTCTCATGGCCATCCGACATGCTCGTGAGCAGCATGCCAAGGTCATCGCGATCTGCAACACCAACGGCGCGACGATTCCCCGCGAGTCCGATGCTGTTATCTACACCCACGCTGGCCCCGAGATTGGCGTGGCCTCAACCAAGGGGTTCCTCACCCAGGTGGTCGCCTGCTATCTGCTGGGCCTCTACTTGGCTCAGGTGCGTGGCATGAAGTACGGAGACGAAATCCGCGGCGTAATGTCTGAGCTCGACCAGATGCCTGGCAAGATTCAGGAAGTTCTCGACGAGATCGAACCGGTTTATGAGTTGGCTCGTGTGATGGCGAAAGAAGAGGAAGCGGTGTTCTTCCTTGGGCGCCACGTCGGTTACCCAGTGGCCCTTGAGGGTGCTCTCAAGCTCAAGGAGATCGCCTATATGCATGCCGAGGGTTTTGCTGCTGGCGAGCTCAAGCACGGCCCCATAGCCGTCATCGAGGAGGGCACCCCGGTCTTCGTCGTTGTGCCACCGAAGGGGCGAGATCAGCTTCATGACAAGGTGGTCTCGAACATCCAGGAGATCCGTGCCCGTGGCGCTAGGACGATCGTGCTTGCCGAGCGAGGGGACGACGACGTCAAACCGTACGCTGACACCTTCGTCGGGCTTCCGGCTTGCTCGACCCTGCTCCAACCGTTGGTAGCCGCAGTGCCATTGCAGGCTTTTGCCTGTGAACTGGCCACCGCCAAGGGTCATGACGTTGACCAGCCAAGGAATCTGGCCAAGTCCGTCACGGTGGAGTGAGCTCACTCAGACTAGGTGCCCCCGGGGACACCTTTGGTGATGTGCCGTTCGTACGTCGGGCGGCAGTCGCCAGGTGCTCGGAACTGACCGGACCCCTAATCTTGACCCTATGATCATCGGAATCGGGGTGGACGTCTGCGACATCTCCAGGTGGGAGGCTGCTGTACAACGCCACCCGGGGATGGTCCGCAAGATGCTCACTCATACTGAGGCTGTGATGCCGGCGCGCTCTCAGGCTGCCCGATTTGCCGCTAAGGAGGCCCTGTACAAGGCGTTGGGTGGAGGAGAAGGACTCTCCTGGCAAGACTGCGAGGTGGTCACTGACGGTGAAGCTGTGAGGTTCGAACTTCGTGGATCGCTGGCTCGACGCGCCGAGGAGTTGGGTGTGCGTAGGGTTCATCTCTCACTGACCCACGATGCCGGTGTCGCGGTGGCGATGGTGTTCTGCGAAGGTTAAGTCGCGCCTCCCCATCCCGCCCTTGTCATCGTGGTTGAATGAATACCAATCTGCAGCGAGAGCCCCGGGCGGGGCTGAAGGGGGATCGTCATGGCAAGTGTCTGTACCGCCGAGGCCACCCGAGCAGCTGAGCAGAGGTGGTTTGATGCCCACCCGGGACAAGACCTCATGGACATTGCCGCTCAGGCCGTCGCACGAAAAGCTCAGGAGCTTCTGCTGGGCGGAGCCGTCGATGAGATCATGCCTGATTGGGCAGCGTCCCAGTGTGTTCTCGTTCTCGTTGGTGGTGGGAATAACGGCGGTGACGGGCTGTTCGCAGCTGCGGCTTTGGCCCAGCGCGGGTGGCGGGTCGAACTCGCTCAGGTCATGGGCCAACCGCACGAGGCTGGCATGGCTGCCGCGCTCGACGCTGGTTGCATCCGTGTCTCACTCGGAGAGGTCACCAGTCACTCGTACGATCTCGCGATTGACGCTGTTCTCGGCATTGGAGGCCGTCCAGGTATTCCGCAGTCTCTAGAGCGAATCGACACCTGGTTGCGTGCTCGCCAGATCCCAGTGCTCGCGGTCGATCTACCATCGGGCCTAGATGCGAATTCTGGTGAGGTGGAGTCCTGTGTTCACGCCGCATACACCATAACCTTTTCCAGCCTCAAGTGGTGCCATATTGCTCACCCGGCCGCCCGCTATTGCGGAGAGTTGGAGGTTCATGACATCGGCCTCGACTTTGTCGACGATGATGGCGAGTGTCTCGATGATGTCGATGAGTATTGCGACCTCGCCGAGATGGCGTCGCTGTGGCCGGTACCTGGCGCGCTTGACGACAAGTACTCTCGCGGGGTTGTCGGCATCGATACCGGATCCGAGAAGTTCCCGGGGGCTGCTGTGCTCGGCGTTCTCGGAGCGTTGCGCACTGGCCCGGGAATGGTGCGGTTTTCTGGGCCAAGTGCCATCATGGCTTTCATTCTGAGCCGGGCTCCATCCGTTGTTATTGGTGAGGGTCGCGTTCAGTCCTGGGTTATCGGGTCTGGTTGGGGCACTCACGATGGCAACGCCGACCGATTTAGTCAACGGGCGGCTGAAGGCGTCCCCATGGTGATCGACGCTGATGCCCTGGCCCTCCTCCCGGCAGAGTTGCCGGAGGGATGTCTACTTACGCCCCATGCTGGGGAGCTGGCCCGAATGCTGCGGATAGAGCGCAGTCAGGTAGTAGCCGATCCGCGAGGCTCGGCTGTCCGTGCCGCTCAGCGGTTCGGCGCGACCGTCCTGCTGAAAGGCTCTATCCAATGGGTTGCCCGTCCTGACGGGGGCGTTCGTGCCGCTCTTCCTGGTCCCGCATGGACCGCTCAAGGTGGGTCTGGTGACGTTTTGGCCGGAATGTGCGGCACTCTCATGGCCGCCGGACTACCTGCTGACGACGCGGCTCTATGCGCCGCCGGAATGCAAGCCGCCACGGCTATTTCAATGCCAGGGCCGTACGCTCCGGACCAAATTGCCGAATTGCTGCCCGGAACCGTCACAACGGTTCTGTCACGCTGATGAGCCCCGGTTTCGCACCAGAATGGGAGGTCCAAAAGGGGTGTCAGAGGACTGCACGAATCCTCGTTGAGCGTCCAGCTAGCCGAATTGCTTCTTTGTAGTGCTCGACGAGTTCGGCGCACAGGTTCTCCCAGGTGCGGTTCTCGATCGACGCTCGTGCTGCTATGCCCATGGCGTGTCGCTTGTAGTCGTCACCGACGAGATCGACGACGCGAGAGCGGAAGTCGGTCATATCGCCAGGCTCGTAAAGCCATCCAGTGCGAGACGGGTCAATGAGGTCGATGGGACCGCCCTTGCGCGGGCTAATGACTGGGAGGCCACAGGCCTTGGCCTCCTGGACAGCCTGGCAGAAGGTCTCGAGTTCGCCCGTCGAGCAAAACACATCCATGCTGGCGACGGCACGGGGGAGGTCCTCCCCGCCGAGACCGCCGGTGAAAACAGCATGAGGAAGCTGCTTTTCCACCTCGGCGCGAGCCGGGCCATCTCCGACGATGACGAGCTTGGTGTTGGGGATGTCAGCGAGGTTGGTCATATCGGCGACCCGTTTCTCGGCAGCTAGACGCCCCATGTATCCGATGACTACCTCGCCGTTGGGAGCCCATTCATCGTGCAGTTGTTGGGAGCGCTTTGACGGATGGAATCGCACCTTGTCGACGCCACGTCCCCAGATGTCTACCCGGGGCACGCCATGGCTGACGAGTTGGTCGCGGGAGAAGGTGGAGGGTGCGTAAGTCGCCACAGCGAGGGAGTGAATCTGACGCACGCGGTACCAGCCGTAGAACTCGAGCTTGCCCAGCCCGTAGCGGCCCGCGTAGGAGGGGATATCGGTCTGATAGATCGCCACTATAGGTATCCTGAGGGAGGCTGCCGCCATGGCGCCCTTATACCCAATCATGAATGGTCCGGCCAGATGCACGACGTCAGGCTCGAACTCCGATAGGTAACGTTCCATCGTCCACTGCGGGCTAGTGGAGACACGGACGTCTTGGTAACCCGGCCAGTGCAGGGAGGCTAACGGAATGACGGGGAATCCGGCGTACTCGTGTGGGGTCTGGGCATCACCGGGGGCGAGCACGATGGCATCGTGGTCATGGGTGCTAAGGTGCTCCAGAACCCGCAGTACTGAGTTCGTCACCCCGTTGACCTGGGGCAGGAATGACTCCGTGATGATCGCAACACGCACAACTTCATGGTAACCGGGACACGCGACATCTTGGCGGGGTCGCGGTGTCGGGGTGGTGAACTCGGGGTGACGAGATCACCTGCGGTTCGCGGGGACGTTGTGTGAGCCTGGTCGTCCTTTGCCACGTCAGATATGCGTAGGTTATCTTAACGGCAGCTGTCTGTCAGGTTGCGAATATCCACAACCTACTCAACGAGGAGTCATCATGATTCGATTGCCCAAATTAGTGAGCGTAGGAGTCCTCATTGTCATGTTAGGGGGAGTTTTGCTGTCGCGCCCTCTGTGGCTCATTCAAGTAGCCTTGAGCTATTCGCTGAGCCAGGTTACAAGGCGCGTATCGGATATCGAACAACGACTGGAAGTTGGAATATTAGCAAGGGTAACAATGATACACTGAGTTCGGTGAAGAATCACACGAACTGGTCAGCTGCATTTTGGTACGATGCACATCAAAGAGGTCATTGTTGGGATTATAGCCCCAAGACTGATGACCCCTATTTCTGGTGGTATGACGACAATCAGGCATCATCCTTCGCTCTTGGGCGCGGGTGTTGAGTCGGCGGTCTCCCTTGGATCGATCCACCGCCATCGTCATGGAGGTTAGTGCTGGCGGTGGATCAATCGTCGTATCGGGGGTATCTCACAATTTCTCGACCACGCACAATCGCAATCTCGTCCTGGATGACGTCACCGTCTCCATGCAGCCTGGGGTAATGACCCTGCTGCATGGGGTGAGCGGATCAGGGAAGACGACATTGCTCAACATCATGTCAGGCTTACTGAAGCCGACCTCGGGAACGGTGTTCGTTGAAGGTAGCGACATTTATTCCCTGTCGACGTCCGAGCGCGACGATATTCGCCTTAATCGCATCGGAATGATCTTCCAAGAGCACTCCCTCATCGTCGATTTCACGGTTCGGGAGAATGTCGAACTCATTCTTCGAGTTCGTGGATTCGGCTCTCGTTCCCGCGTTATGGCGATCGAGGCTCTCGAACGGGTTGGGATCGCCCACCTCCAGGATCGCTATCCTCGACAGCTATCCGGTGGTGAAGCCCAACGGGTCGGGATAGCCCGCGCCATAGCTGGAGACCGTCCAATACTGCTAGCCGATGAGCCTACTGGCCAGCTCGATCGGCGCAATTCCCAGATGGTCTTTGAACTGCTGCGCGCACTTGCTGAAGATGAGAAGGGTCGCACCGTCGTGCTCTCTTCTCATGACCCTACAGCCAAGGAATATGCGCACCGATCCTGCGAATTGGTCGATGGTCACTTGGAGGATTCCTGCTGATGTGGGTGTGGAATCTGGCTGCCTTGATGTTGCGCTCCCGGAAAAGCTGGTTGCGCATGGTTCCTATGGCTGTTGCTTTACTTATCATGACCGTCAGCCTCGGGGTGAATCGTTCCATCAACCTGAGCCCGGAACAATCGGTGACATCGACGCTCGGGGCAGCCGATGGCTTGGTAAGTCCAGGATTTTCAGTTCTTGCTGGGTCGTCATCTCCTACCGTGCCTATTAATCGATGGAAAGTCCGCCAAATCAATCCATATCTCGAAACTCAAGTTTCCGTGAAGGGATTGCCTGAGGAGGTTCTCTATCAGGAATCCAGCATGCCGGGAATCAATACTAAGGGAAGATACGCTTTAATCTCTGGAAAATGGCCTACAAAACCCTCTGAAATTGTTGTTACTCCATCCCTGAGGCAAGGGATCGGTGGCAAGAATAAGCTCGTCCTGGAGCCTGGGAACTACGATCTCACTATCGTCGGAACAGTTGGGGCAACGTTCGATAAGTCTTCTCGTGAAATTCTGTCTCGCTCTGGAACATGGCAGGCGTGGCCTCTGACTCAAAAACAGGCTAAAATATCTGGGTTGAGTGGAAACTATCTTATTTTCTTTACCTCGTCTGATTCAGCTGGAACGTGCAGCAAGGTTAATGACGATTTGGGCTCCGATCCTCTCGATTCTGATGCATGTACAACGAGGGAGCAACTCCTCTCCAAGGAATTTGCACCGCTATCTGGAAAGAAAATCGTCGAGCAGTATCTGGCTTGGTTTCTCGTCGCCGGCTTGGGGGCGGGTTTGGCTGCTGCGGCCGCCACAACGTCGGCGCGCCGAATCATCGCACCTCTTACTGCCATGGGCGTGCCGCGTCGCAAACTAGCTCTGTCGCTGCGAGTCGTCACATTGTTCATGAGCATGGCTACTGCGGCAGCAAGCCTTGTTACTGGTGAGCTGCTCGTCATAGCTATTCGGCCATTATTGGCCCGTTTCTCCGATAACCCGCTGTCACCTGTCTCATCACCCACTATGAGCGCTGTCACCTGCCTGGGTGCCGCCATCGTGACCGCCGTCGTCATGGTTACCCCGAGCAGTCAGCGGGAACGCAAGGTTCATGGCAAACGCATCAATGTGAAAATGGCTCGTCTGTTGGCATGGAGTGGCGCTATCGTGGCCTGCGCCCTCTTGGTATGGGCTTCAGTGGCAGCGAAAGTCTCGCTGATTTCGGTGGCCATCGTTTCCGCGCTCTCGTCGTTGGCGGCAGGACTGGTGACACCGTGGTTACTAGCTTTGGTCTCAGGACGCGACGTTTCACCGGGCCGCAGGCTCGCCGCGTCTCGTGCCCTTCGCTCTCGGGGTTCATGGCACGGACTGTTCGCAGGGCTCACGGCAGGGCTTGTTGCCGCTACTGCGACAGGTCTGCTTATTGTCGCCTCACTGTTCGCACAGATGAATGCCACTAGTTCCACGGGTATCCCGCACGGTATGGCCTACTTTCTGGCAGAGCCGGGGTTCTCCCCTTCCCTGCCCGGCAATCTCGTCAAGCAGTTCGACGACGACTTGCACGGTGCCCGTAAAGTGCCGATGACATACGGTTCTAGCGACGACCGCGCTGGCAATTCTGTGGCGTGGTGGGCCTTTCACAACGTCGACGACGTCGCCAGTATTTTCCCCCTGACTGATAGGCAGCGTCGTCAGTTGCAAACGGCCGGAAGTTTGCGGGTCACTACCGATGAGCAGGCCTCCAGCACCGAAATCACTGTGCCCAGAGATCTTGGCTGGCTTGGCCAGATTAAGGTCATCGGGCATGGGTATACCCCACCAGCTAAGTCCAGTGACTCGTCGGTGAGCAGGGGATTCTTATATGTCGGCCTGAGCCCAAATCAGGAGGACACCGCCTACCACTGGGCTACGACGCACCACATTGACCCGTCTTATGTCATGGCCCCACGAATGGCGCCCAAGGTTCCCTTACCCGCGGCGACCCTCGTCGCTACCGGGCTGTTCACCATGATGACGGTCATCATGGCTGGCTCCCTGGCCCGAGACGAGCGTTTGGCGCAGAGGCGACTCACTGCGCACCTGCGACGCCTCGGACTGACACCGCGCTGGGTGGACGGTGTGATCTTCTTCGAGGTCGCCATGACGTGTGTCGTCGCGGTCATCGCTGGCACGATAGGATCGCTGCTCGCCTTGCTGGCTACCAGTCGAATCATGTCCGGCACGATGGATCTGGTTCACAGCGGATGGTGGGTTGTGGCTGCGCTCGTGGGATCGGTCATGGTTGGTTCCACCCTCGGTGCCACGATCCACCGGCCCTACTCGTGGAACACGACCATCAGCGACTGACGTTCGTTGAGGAATGCGGTCGATTTCGTCGATACGACCTTTTTGGGTAGAGTGCTGACGTTGGCGACGGCCCGATTCGTTCGAGCCTATGATGCGTTTCAGTTGCTCGATGCGCCTTGAGGGCGTGGCGGGGTTACCGGCTCCGGTTCTATTGCATTCACCTGCACGGCAGCTATTTCGCCCAGCCATCGAGACAGACAGCCATCCAGGATTCCATCACCGAGACCCGCTTTGGGTTCGGCGTGCTGCGGTCAGATTCCGCGACCCCCGTTAGTGGCACTGCGCCGTTTGTGTGCAGTGATGCCGGTCGCCCCTGGCCGAGGAGTCCGCTGACCATGAGGGAACACCCCATTGAGCAACAAAAAACGCAATCCCAAATCTTTCAAGGCTGACGGCAGCCCGAAGCGCCGCTGGACCGCAGCTGAGCGAGCTGCCCGCGGGCACAAGCCACGTACTAGGGGAGGTGTCCGCAACGGGCACACCGATTCCCGGGGTCGTAACTTCGAGGCATGGACTCCCCGGGAAGACGTGCGTCGCGATGACGCTGGCGGTAGCAGAGACCGCCGTTTTTCCCAGGATCGACGCAACCATGAGTGGTCTGATGGCCGTCAGGACCGTCGTTACGACCGCCGTGACTGGGATCGTCGCGACGACCGCAGGTGGCCCGATGACGGCGAGTTCCGCTCCCACAAATCGCGTCGACCGGGCCACCACGCTAATCGTGATTGGAAGCGTGACGACCGCCGCGGATCGTCATGGGACCGTGACGATTGGCGCGAGGACCGTCGTGGACAGCGGCGCGACCGCGATGACCACTGGGATCGCCGTAATGGCGGCCGTGACTTCGACCGCCGGGACTCCCGAAACTGGCGTGAGGACCGTCACAGCTGGCGCGATGATCGCCGTGATGACCGCTGGCCAGACCGCTCGGATCACCGCCGCGACGACTGGTCCCGTGACGACCACGACGACGACAATATGGATTGGGAGGCCACTGAGCTGACCGATCTCGACGTCACCGGTATTGATCACGAGGGCGGTTTCTCGGCCCTTGGCGTGCCCGACGAGATCGTTGCTGCTTTGGCCAAGACTGGCATTACCGATCCCTTCCGCATCCAGATCGCCGCCATCCCCGACGCCATCGCTGGGCGTGACGTGTTGGGCCGCGCCTCAACGGGTTCGGGTAAGACGTTGGCCTTTGGTGTCCCGCTGCTGTCGCGCCTGTCGGCCACCCCGCGTGAGGATAACCGGCCTCGAGCTCTCATCCTTTCTCCCACTCGTGAGCTGGCCATGCAGATTGCCGACGTGCTGTCCTCGCTGGCGTCCTCAATGGGGCTATCGACCATCCTCATCGCGGGTGGTATGAGCTACGGCCCGCAGACCAAGGCTTTTAAGAGGGGAGTCGACCTTGTTGTCGCCACCCCGGGGCGTCTGGTCGACCTCTTGGAGACTGGTGACGCCGACCTTTCCGGTGTCGCCGTGACTGTCCTCGACGAAGCCGATCACATGGCTGAACTGGGATTCATGGAGGCCGTTGGCTCGATCCTCGATGCCATTCCCGCTGACGGGCAGCGCCTGCTGTTCTCTGCCACCCTCGACGGTGCCGTTAACAAGTTGGTTAGGCGGTACATGCACGAGCCGGTTATCCACGAGGTCGACCCCGACAAGGGATCGGTCGCGACGATGACCCATCACGCTTTCCAGATCAAGCCTCACGAGAAGGTCGGGCTGATGTGCGAGATCGCTAACCGTAGCGGCCACACCATCGTCTTTGCTCGAACCCAGCGAGGTGCCTCCCGGATGGCCGAGCAACTGCGTGAGGCCGGCGTCATGGCTGGTGCTCTGCACGGCGGCCTGACCCAGGGTGCCCGTGCCCGCGTGTTGGCGGCATTCAAGGACGGTTCCCTGCCGGTCTTGGTTGCCACTGACGTCGCGGCCCGAGGAATTGACGTCGATGACGTCACTCTGGTGTTGCAAGTCGATCCGCCGATGAACTTCAAGGACTACCTGCACCGCTCCGGCCGTACCGCTCGCGCCGGACACGACGGGGCCGTCGTCTCTCTTGTCCTGCCGCATCAGCGTCGCACAATGGCTCGTTTGTACCGTCAAGCCGGGGTGAAGCCGGTAGAGGCCCAGGTCACGCGTGGCGACGACCACGTTGCCGAGGTGGCCGGTTGCAGCCCGGCCCTGGGCGCTCCTATTGACGAGAAGGATTACGAGGCTCTCGTCGCTCCCAAGCAGCAGCGCGGCAAGAAGGCTCGTGACGGAAAGCCTCGTCGTGGCAAGGGCGGACGCAACCGCGGTGGACGTGGATTCGACGGGGGCCGTCATCGCGGTCACGACTCCCGTGATCACCATGATCGTGGGCATGACTCGCGCGGACACAATTTCCGTGGCCGCGATCGTCGCGACATTGAGGCTAAATACGGCCGTTCCGGAAACGACACCTGGTGAGTCGACCACTTACCGGGCGGGCAGCGCATGGTTCGGGCACGTCGAGAGCACCCGAATCATCGCGTTGCGTTCCGCTGAGGTGACCCAGAGATGGTATTTCCGCTTGACAGCGATTTGGCGAGACACGTAGTCACAGCGATATGACTTGTGTGGCGGCAGCCATGTCGCCGCGTCCCCGGCCCCCTTGTTCTGGTTGGCCTGTCCTTCGACGGCTAGCAGATTGAGGGGGTCGTTCGCTAATGCCTGACGCCGGTCCATGGGCAGCTGCTGAGCCCCTGTGACCCAGGCGTTTCCGAGCGCGACAACATGGTCGATCTGTACCACAGCTGAAGTGTTGCGACCGCGCCTCCACTGTATCGTCCGTCCCGTGTAGGGGTCGTGTAACTCGCCGGAGACTATTCGACATCGGCTGCCGGATTTCAGCTTCGCCCCGACGAGGTCGCGAGCCAAGGCGTCGTCGCGGGTACCGCAGCCGTTATGGCCCCAGGGATGGGTGAGGGCGGGGTCAGAGTTGTCGCTCCACGCTGGCCCGAACTGGTCCCGCGAATAGCCGGTCATCGGCGCACGTCCCTTGACAGGGAGGTCACCGAGAGCTTCTGCGGCCTGGCCATAGGCCGTCGATCCTTCTTGTGGAACAGCCTTGCGGTACACCCCGACGATCACCAACGATGCGACGACCAACAGCAGCACCCATGCCCATCTCCGTCGCGGCGTTGACGCCATATCGTTACCTCCCACAGCTTTTGTTAGCCAGCGTGGCGTCGCTGGTGGCATAGTCGCGGACGCTACACCACGGGTCTGGCTCGTGAGAAGGCTTGGGCTGGATCACCTGTCCCGCTGCCTGCCGGAGGACTTGGGACGGCGAGGCTGAGGTGAGGTTCGACGACTATCCTGGGTTCTCGTGGATAAACAGACCAGCCTGCAAGAGGCGATCCCGGAACTTGCCGTCGCAGTTCCGCAGGACGCCGCGGCTCTTGCGCGCGCCCTTGATCTCGAGGCACAGACTGTTTCGACGTGGCTGACGCAGGGTCTCGGCATTGTTGCCCGCGTCGGTTCCCAGATTGTCGGTCTAGCTCACCTGGTGGATGACGGTGGCCACGCCGACGTTACCGATCTGGCCCTGACTACCCCTGACGATGCCGACGTCGTTGCAGCCCTCATCGGTGGGGCTGAACAGATCGCTACGGAGCTGGAGTCGCGCGTCCTTGTCGTCTCGGGCCTCAAGGCTTCCCCCGGCCCGGCCTATCACTACAACAGTGGCTGGGTTCGTGTACTACCCACCCGGGTCGTCGTTCCCACCGCTGAGGCTATGCATGCCTTCGGAGCAGCGCTGGCGGCGCAGTTGCGTGCCGGAGACATTGTGCTGGCCTCCGGAGATCTCGGTGCCGGTAAGACCACCTTGGCGCAGGGGATAGGTAGGGGGCTCGGCGTCGATGGGCCCGTTATCTCCCCGACCTTCGTGCTGGCGCGCCGCCACGCCGGATCTGAGGGGCGGCCCGGGTTAGTCCACGTTGACGCTTACCGTCTCGGCTCGGCCGCCGAGCTCATTGACCTTGACCTTGACGAGACTATGGACCAGGCGGTTACTCTCATTGAGTGGGGAGCTGGCATAGCTGAGGATCTCGGTGGCTCCCACCTCGACGTCGACATCCGTCGCAGCGGGGACCCTGCCGACGAGACCCGTGTAGTTTATTTGGAAGGCTTCGGCCCGCGCTGGCAAGACGTCGACCTGTCGCTGCTGTCCGAACTTCCCCTCGACACCATTTCTCCCGACCAGACCGGAGACAACAACTGATGAACACCATCGTCTTGGGAATCGACACGTCGACGGCTGTCAGCGTCGGTTTGGCACGTGGATCTGAGGTGCTCGTCAGCCTGCACTACGACGATCCTCGTGCCCATGCTGAGCAGCTCATGCCCCTCATCCATCGCGGCTGTGAGGAGGCCGGGATTGCTTTAACCGACATCGCAGAGGTCGCTATTGGGGTCGGCCCTGGCCCCTACACCGGCCTGCGGGTTGGGGTGGCAACAGGAAGGGTACTGGCACACCTGGCCGGTCTTACCCCGCACCCGGTATGTTCCCTCGACATCCTGGCCCGGCAGTGGGCTGGGGTCGATGGGGAGTTCGTGGTATGTACTGACGCTCGTCGCCATGAGCTGTATTGGGCTCGCTACGACGCTTCCGGGCATCGTCTCGACGGCCCCAATGTCACTCGCCCTGAGGACCTGCCGAAGGATCTGCCCATCGGTGGTCCGGGATGTCTGGTTCGCGGTCTGACGCCGACCCCGGGATCGCCTGAGCATCTGGACGCCGGGGTGCTTGCGGCGTCGTGGCAGGCTATGCCTGACGTCGGGCTGGAGCCGCTCTACTTGCGCGATCCTGATGCCACCGTTCCGACGGCGCGTAAGGCCACCTTGACCCCGACCCGCCTCACCCTGCCCGGCCTCAGGTGATGACGAGACCCGCTCGCATGGCCGACCTTGACGCCGTTATGGCTGTTGAGCAGGCCAGCTTTGACCCAGCGTGGTCGCGTGCCTCCTGGGCCGAAGGGATCGCCCCGGCTGATCACCGCCTCACCTTAGTCGCTGGGGATGACGAGGTTGCTGCCGTCGCGACCTTCCACGGTTTCGACGTCGCGGACCTCGACCGGATCATGGTGACGCCCGCAGCGCGTGGGCGCGGCCTGGCCGTCGAACTGCTCGCCCGTGGCCTGGATTGGGCGACGTCCCGGGGGTGTCACACCATGATGCTTGAGGTCCGCCGCGATAACGACCCGGCCATTTCTCTCTACCGACGCTTCGGCTTCGAGACGATTTCGCAGCGACCCAACTACTACGGCGGCGGGATCGACGCCCTCGTCATGTCCGTTGATTTGCCCCGCGCCGAGACCACAACCCCATCCGAGGAGAACCATGTCTGAACCGCTCATTCTGGGCATCGAGTCATCGTGCGACGAGACCGGAGTTGGCATCGTTCGGGGCAATGACTTGCTCGCCAACGAGGTCGCCTCTTCGATGGAACAGCACGTGCGCTTCGGTGGAGTCGTGCCGGAAGTGGCATCCCGAGCCCACTTGGAGGCCATCGTCCCGGTGTTGGACAAGGCCGCCTCGACCGCCGGGGTGGATCTGTCCGAGCTCGACGGCATCGCTGTGACAGCCGGTCCAGGCCTGGCTGGGGCACTCGTCGTCGGCCTGTCGGCGGCCAAAGCTTTAGCAAGCTGGCTCAACAAGCCTCTGTACGGCGTCAACCATCTGGCTGGACATGTCGCCGTCGACCTGCTTGAGCACGGTGAGCTGCCGATGCCATGTGGGGCTCTGCTCGTCTCAGGCGGCCATACCAGCTTGCTGCGGGTAAACGACATCGCCACAGACATTATTGAGGTCGGCTCGACGATCGACGACGCTGCTGGTGAGGCCTACGACAAAGTGGCCCGCGTGCTTGGCCTGCCGTACCCGGGTGGGCCGGTCATCGACAAGGCTGCCGCCGAGGGGGACCCGACAGCGATTCGTTTCCCACGCGGACTGACGGCTCGCCACGACATGGTTAAACATCGCTTCGACTACTCCTTTTCCGGCCTTAAGACCGCGGTAAGTCGGTGGGTGGAGACCCAGCAGCGTGACGGAGTTGAGTTCCGCATCGCTGACGTCGCCGCCAGTTTCCAGGAGGCCGTTGCCGACGTTCTCACTGCGAAAGCCGTCGACATGTGCCAGGAGTATGGCCTCACTCACTTCCTCATCGGCGGCGGAGTCGCGGCGAACTCTCGTCTGCGGACTCTGCTTGCTGAGCGGATGGCGGACGCCGGCGTTGAGTTGCGACGGCCACGTCCGGGCCTATGCACCGACAATGGGGCTATGATCGCGGCCTTAGGTGTGCAGGTTATCAAGGCGGGGCTGCCTGCGTCGGCCATGGATATTTCGGCTGATTCAGGATTGCCTATCGAGACGGTGCTCGTCTGAGTCGGGGCAGGAATGTGAACGCGCGACCCGCTGGAGTTCGCCTACGAGATCGTGCCGCATGCCTTCGAAAGTGGACATGATCTGATCTTGCTGCCGGGTGGGAGGATTAGCCCATGATGACCCCGATCCTCACCACCCTTGGTTTCGTCATGCACCCCGATGCCGAGCGTGTCCTCATGGTGCATCGCATTGCACGTCCTGGCGATGAGCAGCTCGGCAAGTACAACGGGCTGGGAGGCAAAGTTGAGCCGGGGGAGGACGTCGTCGCCGGTATGAGGCGCGAGCTGCGCGAGGAGGCTGCGATCGAGGTTGACGCTATGCGCCTACGTGGCACCGTCTCGTGGCCGGGGTTCGGGCGGCACGGAGAAGACCATTTCGGTTTCATCTTCGTCGTCGACTCCTGGCATCCCCTTGCCGACGCCATCCCTGACGCCAATGAAGAGGGGCCACTGACCTGGGAGCGCGTCGACTCGCTCGACGAGTTACCGATGTGGGAGGGGGACCGCTACTTTCTGCCGCTGGTTTTTGATCCTGATGTTCCGCAGTTCCACGGCTGTCTGCCCTATCACGATGGTCGACCGACCGGGTGGTCATACTCGGTGTAAACCTTTGACGCTGGGGGCTTCGTGGATGCGCGGCGTCATGCTTGCACCGAGGCTTAGGTAAAGCTAACCTTAAGCCCACTTTGTATCGGCGCTGTACGCCCCCCACAGGAAGGCCCGCCATCATCATGAATGTCACAAGAACTCTCGGCGCCATTGCCACGATTGCTCTTACGTTAGGTCTTGGTGCCTGCGCCGGTGGTGCCCAGGAGAAGGCGTCGAGTGGCCATACTCCCGCTCTGAGTGTCACCGATGTTGCAGGGCGTACGGTTTCCTTTGACGCCCAACCTAAGCGCATTCTTTTGGCTGAGGGGCGCGCGCTGATGGTCACCAGTGTCCTGAACAAGGAGAATCCGGCTAAGGATGTGGTAGCCATCGGCGCTGATTTACACAAGGCGGCGCCCAGCTTCGAATCTGCATTGCGTCAGGCCCGCCCACAGGTGAGCAAACTTCCGATGATTGGCAGTATCGCGAAAGGGGACGTCACTGTGGAGAATATGCTGTCGTTCAAGCCCGATGCGGTGGTCATGACTCTGGACCAGAAAGAGGCTGCGGAGAAGGCTGGATTTCTTCAGAAAATGGACCGCGCCAAGCTTCCATATGTTTTCATCGACTTCCGCAGGAAGCCTCTAGAAAACACCACGAAATCGATGGCGACACTCGGTAAAATCTTTGGTGGAAAGGCTGTTTCCCGAGCTAAGGAATTCAATAAATTCTATCAATCGAAGGTTGATGACGTGTCACGAAGAGTCTCCCGGGACAGTGACAAACCTCGCACATTTCTGTGGCGTGCTGCCGGGCTTAAGGACTGTTGCTCCACCTATGCGAATCTCAATCTGGGCGACGTCATCACCGCTGCCGGAGGCCACAACCTTGGGGCGGACCTCCTCTGGACATCTGCAGGTGACGTCACCCCAGAAAAGATTGTGGCAACCCAACCTGAACACATCATCGCCACCGGTGGTTCGTGGGCTAAGGATCCGAAGAAACCGGAGTCGGTTCCTCACGTCGAACTTGGATATAACGTCACTGATGACGATGCACAGAGGACCTTGGCTGGCCTGCTCAAGACCCCGGGATTTTCCTTACTCAAGGCCCCGAAGGACGGAAAGTTGCATGCCGTCTATCATCAGTTCTACGACTCTCCCTTTAATGTTTTCGCACTTGAGCAGTTCGCGGCATGGCAACATCCGAAACAATTCAAGGGTGTCGACCCAACGAAGGATTTCGCTAAATTCCATGAGGACTACTTGCCTTTTGGCTACCGCGGCGTGTTTTTCGTCACGCTGAAGAAGTGAATCCGACGTGAGTAACACTGACATGTCCCTTGCCCGGGAGGATCCTGCCACCGGAATGGTGGCTGTGGTGAGGGGATACTACCGGCGTGCCCGTTGGAAGCGCTGGGCCATTGTCCTGCTTTCGGTCATTGCGGTGGCTGCTTTCCTAGTCACCATCGTGGTTGGCCCCGTGGACATCACTCTTCCCCAGCTGCTGAGAGCACTGGTCAATCCCTCCACGGTGGATGCTCAGACCAGAATGGTGCTGTGGCAATTGCGCATTCCGTCGTCGGTGATGGCGGTACTCATTGGGGTGTGCCTTTCGCTCGCAGGCGCGCACATGCAGACCATCCTGGACAACCCGCTGGCAGAACCTTTCACGTTAGGGATCTCTGCAGCAGCAGCTTTTGGGGCGGCCGCCTCTATCGTCTTGGACTGGACGATCATTCCCAATTCCCAATTCAACGTGGCGGTCTGCGCAGCAGTGGCATCCCTTGTTGCGGTTGCCATTGTTGCCGCTGTCTCACGCCGCCGTGAAGATGGCCGGGAGTCCATGATCCTGCTTGGTATCGCCCTGGTATTCGGATTCCATGCGCTCCTGGCGCTCTTGCAGTACCGAGCCACCCCGGAGGCCCTCCAACAGATCGTCTTCTGGACGATGGGCTCCTTTCAACGGGCTACGTGGACTTCGAATGCCATCATCGCCGCCGTCCTGGCTATCGCTATTCCCATCACGATCAGGCATTCGGGGCAGCTGACCGCGTTGAGACTCGGAGATGAACGTGCTGCCGCCATGGGGGTGAATGTGCCCCGGCTGAGGTCGCGAATCCTTATTCTGGCGTCACTGCTGGCAGCGGTTACCGTCGCCTTTGCTGGGGTCATCGGATTCGTCGGTCTGGTCGGTCCCCATGTCGCCCGCATCCTGGTTGGCGAGGAGCAGCGATACTTCGCCCCTGCCTCCGCAGCTACTGGGGCCTTCCTACTGGCCACCGCCCATGCCCTGTCGATCACCATCATCCCTGGGGTGGCGATACCTATTGGGATCATCACCGCGCTAGTGGGGGTGCCAGTATTCGTTTCCCTCATCCTCACTCGGCATCGTGTCTTTGGAGGGGCATCGTGAACATCCGCCTGTCTAACCTGCACTTGTCTTACGGGCAGCGTCACGTGCTCGACGGGGTGAGCCTCGGTCCGCTGGAGCGGGGGACGGTCACTGGGCTGCTCGGACCCAACGGAGCGGGAAAATCCACGCTCATCAAGGCGATCGCCGGGCTGAAGACCCCTACCTCGGGAGAGGTGATCATCAGCGATGACGATGGCCATGTCAGCGGAGCCCAACTGCGCGATGTCGTGGGTTACCTACCCCAGGACGTGCTTGCCACCGCATCCCTGACCGTCCTTGAGTCGGTCCTGACCTCGGCTCGCAGCAGGAGCAAAGCGACGGTGGAACGTGCTGCTCATGTCTTGGAGCGCGTCGGTATTGCCCATATCGCCCACCGCTTCATTTCCCAGCTGTCTGGCGGACAACGGCAATTGGTGGCGTTGGCGCAGATGGTAGTTCGAGATCCTCAGGTCTTGCTGCTCGACGAGCCCACCTCTGCATTAGATCTGCACAATCAGATCGAGGTGTTGCGCCTAGTGCGCAGAGCCGCTGACAGCGGGCACAGGATGGCAATCGTCGCCCTCCACGACCTGAATCTGGCTGCCTGTTATTGTGACCGCCTGGTGTTGTTACACGAGGGCGGGGTGCATGCCGAAGGATCACCCTCGGAAGTCCTCACCCCGGACGTGTTGGAGCGCGTCTATGGGTTCCGTGCCCGGGTGCTCAGCGACGGCGGCATCCCCGTCGTTCGTCCAGTGGTAACCGCGTAATCCGTCAATTGCGGGCGTTATCGTGGTCAGCTGGCTAGCCTGATGATCCACAGAATGAGGCAAACCACCGGAGCCACCCAGCGAGAACTCCACGCTCCGTAGTGAGTTTCCGTAAACATACTGTCTGCTCGAGGGTTGCTCCCTGGCAGGCTGCATGGGGCAATGGCTGTGAGCGCGAGGCTTACCGGCAACAGGATCGAGAACGGTACCGGTGTTGTCACGATTGGGGTATCCGCGAGGACCCCCATCGTTATAATGCTGCCGAGAGCCAGCATGATGGTAACCCCAGCGACGACGTCCTGCCCAGAACCGTCCGGTTCGACGAAGGATTCTACAAAGGTTAACAAGCCGGGAGTCACGATGATCGCAATAAAGAGCAGCGCCCAGCTGATGTTCGTGTGGGCGTCCCAGTTGAGAGGCTCGGTGCGTGACGCGTAATAGGTCGTCGCCATGGCGCCCAACTGGAATGCTGAACCGATGAAATGGTGGATGTACCACCCTGCTGAACGGCGCGACGGATCTCCCCCGGAAGTCGTGTTCTTTGACCCCCGGGACTGTAGGCGCTGGGTAAATCTTGATCGATTCTCGTAGGTGGTGACGGCCACGACGGTACTGGTTGCTCCTCGTATAGAAAGCGGTGAATGCGAATGCAATGTCTCGACCGAAGATTCTACCCACACTGTCAGAAAGTACGTCTAGGGTGACAACGTGGATTACACCGTGGCACGGCGTCTGGTTAGTAGCGAGGGGCGCAAAGCTCTTGAGTTAGCGGGTGCTGAAGCTGATCCCGACTCGTTGTTGGCTGCCACCAGGTTGCGTCAACAGATAGATGGCGATCTCGCCGCAGCGGTACTAGACCAAATCAGTCTGAGGCGTCGGGCTGTTGCGAAAATTGGGCCGGTTGCAGCGTCAATGTTGTGGACCCGTGACGGTCTAGAGCAGGCCACCCGTGGAGATGTATCGCGGTGGCGTGCACATCGCCTCAAAGAAGCCGGATTTACCCACGTCGTCGATCTTGGATGCGCCTGCGGGGCGGATGCGCGGGCATGTCTTGATACTGGCCTCGAGGTGACAGCCGCCGAGATTGATCCGGTAACAGCCGAGCTAGCGCGCCATAATCTGCCCGAAGCGCACGTGATGTGTGCTGACGCTATGGCGGTCTTCGCTGACTTCCGGGCTCGCGGCAACACAGTCGTCATGCTCGATCCGGCTCGGCGCACGGGCAGGGGGCGAACTTGGCGGTTAGAAGATGTGCAGCCGCCATGGTCATTTGTTGTGACAGTGCTTGAATCGGTGCCTGCGGTCGTCAAGCTAGGGCCTGGCGTCGACCGCTCCCAGCTGCCAGACCTTCCCGTCACGTATGTCGGACATCGTGGAGACCTGGTTGAGGCGACGGTGTGGTCTGGATTTGAGGATCAGTGGCCGGGCGATCGGGCAGTACTCATTGAGCCTGCCGGGATTCACGAGCTGCCCGGCGGATCTCCGGCTCCTGCAGCTGGTGAACTTGGCACCTTCGTGGCTGAGCCTCACCCAGCAGCAATCCGCGCTGGCAGCCTCTCGGCGATCGATGGATCGTTGCACGCGGTGTCGGAGGGTATCGCCTATCTCACTGCAGAAGAACCCGTTGCCTCGCCGTGGCTGACATGGTTTGCGGTCAAAGAGGTCCTGCCCCTTGACGTCAGAGCGTTGCGTTCCTGGGTTCATCATCACCACGTCGGAACGGTGGAGATCAAGAAACGCGGTGTCGACGTAGACCCTGTTACATGGCGACGCAAGCTTAAGCCTTCGGGACCGAATCGCGTGACGGTCGTATGCACCCCGACGACCGGAAGAACCAAGGCGCTGGTATGTGATCGCGTGAGACTGCCATGTGGCCTGCTCGGAGCAGGCTCAGATGTGATGTCATGAATCCATGTTGACCACACGGCGCTCAGCGACATACTTCTTTGCCTTGCTGCTGGCCCCGCTCGTCCTGCTGTCCGGCTGTGGGAAGTTCAATGCTGGCTTCGTCATTAAAGACGAAGACCATATCGACGGTACCGTCGCCTTTGGAGTCCTCAAATCTAGCGTTGATCGTGATGGAAGTGGTCAGTCTGAAGGACTCGCCAAGCGGCTTCGCGGCTGCTCCGAGTTGACTCCACCGAATGCCAGCCTGACTGGCAAGGTGAAGGTTAAACCATTCGACGACGGTACGTATGTCGGCTGTACGGTCACTGGCACCATGACGGCAACCGATATCACCGTTCAGTCAGGCCGACCACATAGCGTTGCGGATCCGTCCACAGATGTGTTCAGAGGGCACAAGGAAAATGGCCCAATCGGCATCACTTTCGACAATGAGATAATTCGGTTCCACCTTGACAGATCAGCTTTGTTCGATTTCGTGCCAGGTGTTAATTCTTCTGGCGTCGGTGACATGGCTGGTATCGGCGATTTTAAGGTGTCGGTGACTTTTCCCGGCACGGTGCTTAGCCATTCTGGATCGAGCAAAGTTGACGGGGACACGGTGACGTGGACTGACGTCAGCGATCTTCTTTCCCCAGATGGGTTGACGGCATCAGGCAAGAGCCAGGGCGGCCTGCCCGGCTGGGTGTGGGGTATTGGTGCGTTGGTGACGCTGGCTAGTGGTGGTGCCGTGGCTGCAATGATCATTAATAGGAGGTGGTGGGCTCGCCCGCGTGATGGGGGCGCAGCGCCGGGAAGCTAATGGAGGTTTGCGCGGGGCCTAGCTACTGGTTCTAGGCATTCCGTGCGCCTTGGGTAGTGAGAAACTGTCAGCACATTTGTACGGAAGTTACCCCTACCGCTCCCGTTCGTGGTTTCATATGCCCATGCTGAATGCTTCGCGTCATATGAGACGCTGTCTCGTTTTGATTATCGCACCCCTCTTGTTGCTTGCCGGGTGCGCAAAATTTGACACTGCCATGGAGATCAAGGATGAGAATCACGTTCACCTCAAAAGCACGGTTGGTGTCTCCAAGTCAATAGCCAGCACGTCGGATGACCCCCTCGTCTCTGAGCTTTCCGACTGCAACAACTCGAAGGGGTCCGCCGGTACCGGCTCGGACGGCAAGGTCGAGAAGTTCGAGGACGATAATTACATCGGGTGCATCATTGCCGGGGAGACCACCGCTGCTAATCTCGACAAAGAGGTTGGCATGCAGATCACCTTCGACAAAAACGAGGTGTCTTTCAAGATGACCTCGGACTTGTTCCGCGATAGCGGGCGCTCCGACCGCACCCCTGATGCGAGTATGTTCAGCGACTTTAAGGTGTCTGTGACTTTCCCGGGCAAGGTCCTCAGCCATTCTGGATCGAGCAAGGTTGATGGGAACACCGTTACCTGGACCGATCCGAACGATTTGTTGTTCGGTTCGGGGCTGACCGCGACGAGTAAACGCTCCAACGGCATACCGACCTGGGCCTGGATCGTTGTCGCCGTCGCTGTCCTGGCCATTGTCGGCATTGTTGTGGTCATCCTTAACAAGAAAAAGGGACAGAAGGCAGGGCAGCCGGAGAATGGTGGCGCTCCGTGGACCATGCAGTACCCAGGTGACGGACAGCCACAGGGACAGCCGCAGCAGTGGAACGGTCAGCTTTACCAGGGCGACCCTTACGTGCAGCCTCCTTACCAGGATCCGAGTTACCAGGATCCGAGGCAACAGGAGCCGGGTCAGCACTGGGGCAATCAGCCGCTAGGTCATGTCTCGGGCGGCGCGACGAGTGCGCCCCAGACCGGCCAGAACCCGATCCCTTATCAGGGCTCGCAGCCGGGTCAGCAGCCTCCGTCAAACCCTGATGACTTCTGGAAGAACCACAGCTCTTGCTGAGGTTGCTGACTTTTGGCGGGTCATTTCTGGCACTCCCGTTGCCTGAGTGCCAACTCCGGGTGTACTTTCGTGGTTGGCACTCTCGTGGTGAGTGTGCCAACGGACCTGAGGCACCCGCGACGCCGACGGCCCGTCGCGCTCGGGGCTCGCAACCCCTGGCGAGAGACAACGACATAATCCGTCTTCAGTAGAAAGGGGTCTTGACGTGGCAACCACGATCAAGCCGCTCGAGGACCGCGTCCTCGTCCAGCCTCTCGAGGCCGAGCAGACCACCGCTTCCGGGCTCGTCATTCCGGACACCGCTAAGGAGAAGCCGCAGGAGGGCAAGGTCATCTCCGCTGGCCCCGGTCGCGTCGACGACAAGGGCACCCGTGTTCCCATGGATGTTAAGGAGGGTGACGTCGTCATCTTCTCCAAGTACGGCGGCACCGAGGTCAAGTACGACGGTCAGGAGTACCTGCTCCTCAACGCCCGTGACATCCTCGCCGTCGTCGAGAAGTGAGGCGCTGATACATGGCAGCTAAGCAACTTCAGTTTGACGAGGAGGCCCGTCGCTCCCTCGAGCGCGGTGTCGACACTCTTGCCGACACCGTCAAGGTGACCCTCGGTCCTAAGGGCCGTTACGTTGTCCTCGACAAGAAGTGGGGAGCCCCGACCATCACCAACGACGGTGTGACCGTCGCCAAGGAGGTCGACCTCACTGATCCGTATGAGAATCTTGGCGCCCAGCTCGCCAAGGAGGTCGCCACTAAGACCAACGACGTGGCCGGTGATGGAACCACCACCGCTACCGTGCTAGCCCAGGCTCTCGTCCACGAGGGGCTGCGCGCCGTGGCCTCCGGGGCAAACCCGGTCGGCCTCAAGCGCGGTATCGAGAAGGCCGTCGACGCCGTCGTGGAGGAGCTCCGCTCTATCTCGCGCGCCATCGACACCACCTCGGACATGGCCAGCGTTGCCACCATCTCCAGCCGTGACGAGACCATCGGCGCCCTCATCGCTGAGGCCTTCGACAAGGTTGGTAAGGACGGGGTTATCACCGTCGACGAGTCGCAGACCTTCGGCACTGAGCTTGACTTCACCGAGGGCATGCAGTTCGACAAGGGTTACCTGTCGCCTTACATGGTCACCGACCAGGACCGCATGGAGGCTGTGATTGAGGATCCTTACATCCTCATTCACTCCGGCAAGATCTCGTCGATGAACGACCTGCTCCCCTTGCTGGAGAAGGTTATTGCCGCCCACGGCAGCCTGTTTATCGTGGCCGAGGACGTTGACGGGGAGGCTCTGAGCACCCTCGTCGTCAATAAGATCCGCGGTACCTTCAGCTCGGTGGCAGTCAAGGCTCCGGCGTTCGGTGACCGCCGCAAGGCAATGCTGCAGGACATCGCCACTCTCACCGGTGGTCAGGTCGTCGCTCCCGAGGTTGGGCTCAAGCTCGACCAGGTGGGCCTCGAGGTTCTGGGCCGTGCCAAGAAGGTTGTCGTTACCAAGGACAACACCACCATCGTTGACGGCGCCGGTGATAAGGCCGACGTCGAGGGTCGCGTCATCCAGCTGCGTGCTGAGTACGACAACTCGGACTCCGAGTGGGACCGCGAGAAACTCCAGGAGCGTATCGCCAAGCTCGCTGGTGGTGTGTGCGTCATTCGTGTGGGTGCGGCCACAGAGGTCGAGCTCAACGAGAAGAAGCACCGCATCGAGGACGCTGTCTCCGCGACCCGTGCAGCCATCGAGGAGGGTATCGTCGCCGGCGGCGGCTCTGCCCTTATCCACGCTGCCCATGTGCTCGACGGGGATCTCCACCTCGAGGGTGACGAGAAGGCCGGCGTGCAGATTGTCGCTAAGGCCGTTCGTGAGCCGCTGCGCTGGATTGCCGAGAATGGTGGCGAGCCCGGCTACGTGATCGTCTCCAAGGTTGCTGAGATGGAGCCCGGACACGGTTACAACGGCAAGACCGGACAGTACGTGGACCTCATCGCTGACGGCGTCATTGACCCTCTCAAGGTGACCCGTTCGGCCCTGGCCAATGCCGCTTCTATCGCCTCGCTGCTCCTGACGACAGAGACCCTCGTCGTCGATAAGCCCGAGGAGGACAACGAGGACAAGTGACCTCGTCGCGTCGAGGGCCCCGGACCGTCGTGGTTCGGGGCCCTCGCCATATCTGGGTTGATGTTTGTCACAAAGAAACGGAAGTATTGAGCGGATTAACTCGAAAGACTGGACAAGTCCATCGGGGGGGGGGGAGAGAGAGGATACCTTTTCCCCGTCGAGATTGGCATTGGTGATGGCGTACGAGTCATCCCGCAGTGCATATTTGGAGTTAGATCGTGAGCAGTCCGTACCAACCCGGTTTCCAGAGCACGCAGCAGGGAGACCGCAGCAAAAGTGAATTCAGTTTCGCTCCTGGGGAGACGAATGTCTTTGTCACCCACTATTCCCCATCATTGATGACGGCTTGGCTCAAGACCGAGCTGACCGTGACGAGCCGGCGCCTTCTGGCGCGAAAGTCCAATACGCTCCTGGGTGTGATTCCGCTGGGGCATGACGATGCCGCCATGCCCCTCGGCTCCATCAGCGAGGTTGGCGTGAACAGCAAGTTCCACCCAGGTCGCGCAATCATGGCAATAGTCTGGCTCGTCCTCATGATTTCCATGTTCAATGCGCATCAACCGGTGCTGGGCGTCCTCGCCTTGCTCCTGTTAATCGTCGCGGTTCTTACGACGATGGACGCCGAGCTGAGGGTCGTTAACAATGCTGGTTCTGTCACGAGCCTGACCGTTTCTGCTCTGGAGAAGGCCAAGCTGCAGAGCTTCAAGCAGGAGGTCGAACAGCGTCTGTACGCCGATCAGGCCCTTCTCATGCACCGTGAGTCGATGAACCAGGCCCAGAATTTCGCGACCATCCAGCAGGCCCAAATGTCCGCTCTCCTGGCACAGGGCCAGTTGCAGAACCAGCTCAGCAATGACAAGGGTCAGCAGCCGCCTACCCAGATGCCGAACCCGAACACCCAGGGCTGAGAATTATCGGGCAGATGCCCACGACGATTGGCCGGCCGAGCCCTTCGGGGTTCGGTCGGCCTATCTGTGTGCGGAGTGGCGGTCGCGCTTGCCGATGGGGGCCAGTCCGTCACGCAGAATAGGCCACCAGAGGCGATTCCGTCCTCGTTGATGACGCGGAATTTCATTCTAAGGAGGCTTGGTGCTCAGAAAGTAGTCCTCGCAGCGCCGTGAAGCTTTGCGGATTGCGAGGCGCCCCATTTCCAGGCTCTACGACTCGTGACGCTGGTCTTTGAGCGGTTTGCCTTCCCGGTCCATGGTGTTAAAAATCTCATGGTCTTCCGGCAGGTGTTGCAGGTAGTCGCGCTCGGTATCGGGGGCAGTGTGTCCTAGCTGAAGCTCCTTACTGCGAGCATCCTGGGCTGCGGCACGCAGGGCATACTCGGTATCGGCATTCTCGAGCTGTTCGGGGGTTGCCTCATTGACCACCATCATGCCCACTTGGGCATCCTCGGGAACCTGCGGGATGACTCCGGCGTCGATACGCTCCCGGTGCCCCTTAATCTCGCGCGCCACGACGCGTGCTAAGAAGTACATTCCTAGCACGTTCGGCAGCGCCATGAGGAAAAGCATGGCGTCGGCCAGATCAAGAATCGATGCCATATTTGTCGCAGCTCCGACTACCAGCAAGATGAGGAAGAGTGCGTTGTAGATGCGCTCGGCGGTGGTCGAATTGCCGAACAGGTAGCCTACGGCCTTCTTGCCATAGAACGAGTAGGACAGCATCGTCGAGAATGCGAATAACACTACGGCTAGCGTCAGCAAGGAGCTGAACCACGGGGCAACGGTCTTTAATGCCTGGGCGGTCATTTGCACGCCATCGGCACCACTGTTCCGATAGACCCCGGTGATGATGATGGTGATGGCCGTCATGGTGCAAATGACGACTGAGTCGATGAAGGGCTCCCACATGGCAACGAAGCCTTCTTGGGCTGGACGACGCGTCTTTACCGCAGAGTGGGCGATGCCAGCGGTACCGATACCGGCCGCATTCGAGAATGCCGCACGCTGGACGCCGACGATCAGGACTCCGAGGATTCCCCCGGCGACACCGTGACCGGTGAAGGCGCCGGACCAGATGGCCTCAAAGGCACTGCCGACCTGGGAGATGTTGGCGCCAATGACGGCCAGGCACATGATGACGTAGAGGATGCCCATGAATGGCACAATCTTGGAGGTCGCGGCGCCAATCTTGGAGGCACCCCCGACGATGACAATCCCGACGAGTATCGCGAAGACCACGCCGACGACCCACATGTGGGGGCCGATCCAGGAGTCCTGACCGCCGGCGAACATTGCGAGCTGATAGGCAGCTTGATTGGACTGGAACATATTGCCGGCGCCAATGACACCGAAGGCAGTGCAGATGGCGAAGAGAGAAGCAAGGACGCGGCCCAATGTGGGTTTACCGATCGACGCAAGACCGTCACGTAGGTAGTACATCGGGCCACCAGAAGTGGTTCCGTCCTCGTTGATGACGCGGAATTTCACTCCAAGGGTGGCCTCAGCCATTTTGACGCTCATGCCCACCAATCCGGCTACCGCAATCCAGAATGAGGCTCCCGGGCCGCCGGTTGCGATCGCGATGGCAACACCGGCGATGTTTCCCAGGCCGACGGTTCCTGACAACTCGGTTGCGAGGGCCTGGAAGCTGGTGACGTCACCGGGGTCTGTGTGTCGGGAGAAGTGGCCCCGCATCACGTGGCTGGAGTGACGGATCGATGCTGGACGCAGCTGTTGGAAGCCCAGGTAAATGGTGAAGAAGAGTCCGGCTCCAAGTAACCAAGCCAGAATGAGCGGGAACTCATTTCCCCCGGGCAGTGGAATAGCCCAGAACACCGCGTCAGAAATAGCAGTAGCGATGGGGGAGACAATGTTGTCGATGGCTTGATCCAAGCTCAGTGGAGTTGGGACAAGGGCCTCGAGATTCGCGGAAACGGGAGATGTCATGATGCCAAGTGGCACGAATGGTCCTATCCGTTGACGACATTGGACACCAAGCCCGGCAACACCACGGTGTGGTACCAGCCATCTGTGATGACCGATCTCAGCGCGCACCGGCACCAGCGACTCGGCGAGCGCGGCCGCCCAGTCATCACCATGACCGCGGGCAAGGCCGCGCCTGCGGCGGAGCAAAACCGCCTTGGCTACCTTAGCGGGTGGGTGTGTCACATTGTCCAAAACCTTCGACACTGACGCGTCTTCGCGATGTCTTACGGTGTGGTTCCCTTACGCTGAGTGGTGATGATCGCGACCGTTCCCCCCGATGAGCCTCAGCCTGTCCTGGCGCATAATCAGCCGGATTGGCGACGTCTGGTTGAGGTGTTGACGATGGGGTTTGTCGGCTCTGTCATGGTGACGTTGTGGGGGTGGGGATCTCCGCAAGGTGGTGTGCCCACGCACGTGCGTCCGGTCGGTGTGGCAGTGGCTGTCAGCGGTATCGCAGGACTGATCGCCATCATCATTGCGTGGTTGCGTTCTCGTAAACTCGTGGGACGCCGCGTGCTGACTTTGGTCGTCTGGTCCTTGCCACTGCTCTTTAGCCCGCCGCTGTTGAGCCAAGATGGCTGGGCTTACGCGGCTCAAGGTTGGATTCTCACCCAGGGGATGGATCCATACCGCGTCCCACAAGGTTTGGCTGAAGTTCTCGGCAAGGCTGTTGACACGCCGTGGCAAGCAACGACGGCGGTGTATCCCCCCGGGTCACTGTGGATTCAGGCAGCCGTGGTGAAGATCGCTCACGCAGATCCCACGTGGTCAGTGATGCTCATGCGAGTACCCGCCCTCATCGGTGTTGCACTCATGGTTTGGGCCGTCCCTCGCTTAGCACGCTACGCCGGAACCGACCCGGATCATGCCCTCTGGCTGGCGGTGTGCTGTCCATTGACGACGTTGAGCGTGGTGGGGGGCATGCACAACGACGGACTCCAGGTGGGTTTGTCCCTCGTCGCACTCGTTGTGGCCATACGTCTGGCGTTGATTGGCCGGGGATGGCTCGGGCTCGTTCTTGGTGGGGCGTTCGTCGGGCTGGCTGGCAGCGTCAAGCAGCCTGGCGTGTTGGCCGGGGTTGGCATCGTCGCCCTGGTTCACGTCAATGCGGTGCGTCATGGCGGCCGTCGGTGGTTGACGCGCAATTGCTGGACGGCGCTACTCGCGCGTATCGCAGCAGGTGCAATTCCTGCCTTGACTGTATTCGGCGGGATTTCCGCGATCCATGGGTTAGGCATGGGCTGGCTCAATAGCACGGCTGGTAGCCCGGTATCGGTGACCAGCGACTCTCCGATAGCGCTTGTCGTACAGTTTTTGCGAGGCAGCGGAGGTATTCCGTTGAATAGGCTCATTGGGCCGGCGACTGGTGTCAGCCTGACCCTTACCGTCGCTGCCATGATGTGGTGCTGGGTGCGGTGGGGCCCCATTCCGCCTTGTCATATCCGACTAGGCCGAATTGCATCGCGTAGCCGTAACGCGGTCAATGTCGTGACCGGCCGTATTGGTAGCCCGCTTCGGCTGCAGGCGGGCGTCATGATTGTCTTTGCCGCTTTCGGGGCATCTTTGCAGCCCTGGTATCTCATCGGTCCACTGGCGTTGCTCGCCTCGGTTCAGCTGCGGCGAACCCATCGCGATGCTGTCATTGGTGGCGTCGTTGCTACCGCCATACTCACCATGATGCAGTGGTACTGGTCGCCATACGTGTGCCTGCCGCTGGTCATCGTGGGGTATCTCATCGTCTGGCGGATTCCGAAAGCATGGGCTTTCGTGACAGCGGCGAACTGACGGGGTCACCTCGCTTAAGGCCGGAGACCAGGCTACGGGTGAAGACCGTCGACGCGAGCGGCGATAGGATAGCGAGCATCCCGGCGAAAGGTGGCTTATGACCTCGGATTCCCGCCCGACCACGATTGAGGAGTTGGCACCGCTGGCCCTCACCTTCGATGACGTCCTGCTCCAGCCAGTTGAGAGTAACGTCATTCCCTCCCAGGTCAAGACGACGACGAGGGTTTCCCGCAACATTTCCATTGCGATTCCGCTCGTCAGCGCGGCGATGGACACCGTCACCGAGACCCGGATGGCGGTCGCTATGGCGCGTGAAGGTGGCCTTGGCATCCTGCACCGCAACCTGTCCATTGAGGATCAGGCTGCCATGGTCGATCAGGTGAAGCGTTCTGAGGCCGGCATGATTGACGAGCCCATCACGATCTCCCCGAATGCCACCCTGGCTGACGCCGAGGAGCTTTGCCACACCTACCGGATATCCGGGGTGCCCGTCGTCGACGACAAGGAAAACCTGGTCGGTATCATCACGAACCGTGACATGCGCTTTGAGGACAATCCACAGCGTCCTATCCGCGAGGTCATGACCGCAGCCCCACTCGTCACCGCTCCAGTGGGAACCAGCCCGTCTGACGCTCTTTCTTTGCTGGCTGCCCACAAGATTGAGAAGTTGCCGCTTGTCGACGCCGACGGTAAGTTGCGTGGGTTGTTCACTCTCAAAGACTTCGTCAAGACTGACACGTACCCCAACGCCACCAAGGACCCGCAAGGACGGCTACGTGTGGGTGCTGCGATCGGGTTCTTCGGCAACTCGTGGGATCGCGCTATGGCCTTGGTTGAGGAGGGGGTTGACCTCATCGTCGTCGATACCGCTCATGGTCACACCCAGGGTGTTTTTGACATGATCGCCCGGCTGAAGGCCGAGCCAGCTGCCCGGGGGGTTGACGTCGTTGCGGGCAATATCGCTACCTATGAGGCTGCTAAGGTGCTGTGCGCGGCCGGGGTTGACGGCATCAAGGTCGGTATTGGGCCGGGGTCAATCTGCACTACCCGCGTCGTTGCCGGGGTGGGCGTCCCGCAAGTGACCGCGATTTTTGAAGCTTCCAAGGCTGCTCGTCAGTATGATGTGCCGGTTATCGGTGACGGTGGGTTGCAATACTCTGGTGACATCGCCAAGGCCCTGGTCGCCGGAGCTGATTCCGTCATGCTTGGCTCTTTACTGGCTGGTTGCGAAGAGTCTCCGGGCGAGCTCGCCTTCATCAACGGTAAACAGTTCAAGACTTACCGTGGTATGGGATCGATGGGAGCCATGTCGGCGCGCGGCGAGAAGCTGTCCTACTCCAAGGACCGCTATTTCCAGGGCGATGTCACGACCAACGACAAGATCGTCCCGGAGGGCATCGAGGGCCAGGTCGCTTACCGCGGGCCCCTTGGCGCAGTGGCCTACCAGTTGGTTGGTGGGCTGCGTCAGTCGATGTTCTACACCGGGGCTCGCACTATCGACGAGTTGCACGAGCGGGGCCGCTTCGTGCGCATCACCTCGGCGGGCCTGCGCGAATCTCATCCGCACGACATTCAGATGACGGTCGAAGCCCCTAATTACTCTGCCCATTGACGGGCGAGCCGGATATCCGGCAGGAAAGGAATCATGTACGACATCGGACGCAGCAAGCGTGCCACCCGGGCCTACAGCCTGGACGACATCGCCCTCATTCCCTCCCGGCGCACCCGTGGCACCGAGATGGTGAACCTGGAGTGGCGCATCGACGCACTCACCTTCGACTTCCCCATCATGGCCGCCCCCATGGACTCGGTTATGAGCCCTGCAACGGCTATTGAGTTTGGGCGTTTGGGCGGCCTTGGTGTGCTCAACCTTGAGGGTTTGTGGACCCGTTACGAGGATCCCACCCCGTACCTCGAGGAGCTAGCCGGGTTGAGCGACGATGTCGCCACCACCCGTCGGATGCAAGAGATTTACGCCGAGCCGATCAAGGCTGAGCTCATCACCGAACGGATGGCTGAGATCCGGGCCGCCGGGGTGCCGGTGGCGGGGTCGCTGTCACCGAAGAATGCCTCGCGTTTCTCCGAGACGGTGGTCAATGCCGGGGCGGACTTTTTCGTCATCCGTGGCACGACGGTGTCGGCGGAGCACGTGGCCAACGGTGACGACGTTCTCGACCTGCGTAAGTTCATTTACGATCTCGACGTCCCCGTGATCGTTGGCGGCTGCGCCACCTACCAGGCAGCCCTGCATCTCATGCGCACCGGTGCTGCTGGCGTCCTCGTGGGTTTCGGTGGGGGAGCGACCCATACCACCCGCCAGGTGCTGGGCATTCAGGTGTCGATGGCATCTGCGATCGCCGACGTCGCTGAGGCGCGTCGTGACTACATGGATGAGTCGGGGGGACGCTACGTCCACGTCATCGCTGATGGTTCGGTGGGTCGTTCTGGTGACATTGCCAAGGCCATCGCCTGCGGTGCTGACGCTGTCATGGTCGGTTCTCCGTTAGCTCGGGCTACTGAGGCTCCCGGTAGGGGTTGGCACTGGGGAGCGGAGGCATGGCACCCCGACCTGCCGCGTGGTGCTCGGGTTCACTTTGAGCCGGTGGGGACCCTCGCTGAGGTCCTTAATGGCCCTTCTCGTGTCCCGGACGGCACCATGAACCTTGTTGGTGGGCTGCGTCAGGCTATGGCCACCACTGGTTACTCGGAGGTCAAGGAGTTCCAGCGCATCGAGCTGACGATTCGCTAACCGTCCCACCACGCAGAATGTTGTTCCGGTGAGCGGGTGGATAGCTAGCCTTCGGCCATGAGTGAAGTGCCCGATGAATTGGTCGTGTTGCGTGGCGCGATTGACAACATGGACGCCGCCCTCATCCATCTGCTTGCCGAAAGGTTCCGGATTACCCGCGAGGTAGGCCGTCTCAAGGCTGAGTGCGGTCTACCTCCGGCCGACCCCGCCCGTGAGGCTGAGCAAATCGCGCGGTTGCGGCAGTTAGCGGTCGAGTCGAACCTCGACCCCGAATTCGCGCAGAAGGTCATCACGTTCATCGTGGCCGAGGTGGTGCGTCACCACGAAGCTATTGCTGACGAGTCTGGCGACGACTCTAGAGTGGCGGATGCGGGGGAGGCGGATGTCCCTGGGTCGGGCAGCTGAGCTACAGATCAGGCGATGACGTCGCCCTGGTGCACCTTCGACGGGATTCCGACGACGACTGTGCCGGGGGCGACATCCTTGACGACCAACGCGTTGGCGCCGATCTTGCAGTCGTCGCCAACCGTGATGTTGCCAATGATCTTGGCTCCGGCACCGATGAGGACACGGTTGCCAATCGTGGGGTGACGCTTGAACTGTCCGCGGGCGCGGCCGCCGAGGGTCACCTGGTGATACATGAGGACGTCGTCACCGACGACCGCCGTCTCACCAATAACGACGCCCATGCCGTGGTCGATGAAGAACCGGCGTCCAATCGTCGCTCCCGGATGGATCTCAATGCCGGTGATGTGGCGAGACAATTGTGACAACAACCGCGCTAGTGGTCGCAGCGCGGGCTTCTTGACCCACATGGCGTGGGCTAGGCGATGCGCCCAGATGGCGTGAACACCTTGGTAGGCGATGGCGACCATGAGCTTCGAGGTAGCGGCGGGATCCTCGCGCATGGCGGCGTCGAGGTCCTCGATCGCACGTTCCTTGCATCGCTTGAGGGTCCGGAGCAGGGCCGTCGTCTCAGTGCTCATATGTCAACCTCGGTTCTGCCGGTGAATACTGCCGGTGGATGAACCAAACCATATCGAGCCGTGGCCCTCCGGCCAACGGGGACAGGTGGTTTGACGCCATTGTGCGGCATCGTGTCACACGGTCGATGAGGGATCCACGCCGATATGGGGACCGCGAGTGGCGCCAGGTGGGGTCGTGGGCCATAGACTCGCCTTCATGGAACAACTTCACGACGTCGTTCTGGTGGTCGACTTCGGCGCGCAGTACGCCCAGCTCATTGCCCGCCGGGTGCGTGAGGCGAATGTTTACTCCGAGATCGTCCCGCATAACATGCCAGTGCGCGACATGCTCGCTAAGGAACCCGCCGCCATTATTCTTTCGGGTGGTCCGGCCTCGGTCTACGCAGAGGGCGCCCCGAGCGTCGACCCGGCGTTGTTTAACGCTGGTGTGCCGGTGCTGGGCATCTGCTATGGATTCCAGGCCATGGCCCAGGCTCTCGGCGGTCAGGTGGCTCATACCGGAGCATCGGAGTATGGACGCACCAGCCTGTGCATTACGTCCGCGGGGCAGCTTCTGTCCCGTATTCCCCACACCATCAGCGTGTGGATGAGTCACGGCGATTCCGTCTCCCGTGCCCCGGAGGGATTTTCGACGTTGGCCCGCACTGCGGGTGCGCCGGTGGCGGCGTTTGAAGACGTTGAGCGCAGGCTCGTTGGCGTGCAGTGGCACCCCGAAGTGCACCACACGGAGTCCGGACAGACGGTGCTCGAGCACTTCCTTTTCGACATTGCCGGATGCCGTCCTGACTGGAATGCTAGCTCGATCGTCGGCGACCAGATCGCGCAGATTCGTGGTCAGGTTGGTGACCGGCGCGTCATCTGCGGACTGTCGGGCGGCGTCGATTCTGCTGTTGCTGCGGCTTTGGTGCAGCGCGCTGTGGGCGACCAGCTCACCTGCGTTTTCGTCGATCACGGACTGCTGCGTCAAGGGGAGGCTGAGCAAGTCAAGAATGACTTCGTCGCCGCCACGGGCGCTGATTTGGTGGTGGCTGATGAGTCGCAGCGCTTCCTGGATGCCCTCTCCGGGGTCACCGATCCTGAGACCAAGCGCAAGATCATTGGACGCGAGTTCATTCGGACCTTTGAGGATGTTGCCAAGCGTCTCAACGCTGACCAGCCGATCGACTTCTTGGTGCAGGGAACTTTGTATCCCGACGTCGTCGAGTCTGGTGGCGGCGAGGGCGCTGCCAATATCAAGAGCCACCATAATGTTGGTGGGCTCCCCGACGACCTCCAGTTCAGTCTCGTTGAGCCATTGCGCACCCTCTTTAAGGACGAGGTGCGAGCCGTCGGACTCGAACTTGGTCTGCCCGAGGACATCGTGTGGCGTCAGCCCTTCCCGGGCCCGGGGCTGGCTATCCGCATTATTGGCGAAGTCACCGCGGAGCGTCTGGAGGTGTTACGCACTGCCGATGCCATCACACGTGAGGAAATGGGGGCCGCGGGCCTGGATCGCAAGGTATGGCAGTGCCCGGTCGTCCTCCTCAGTGATGTCCATTCGGTAGGGGTACAGGGTGACGGGCGTACTTATGGTTCTCCCATTGTGCTTCGCCCGGTGACGAGCGAGGACGCCATGACTGCGGACTGGGCACGTATCCCGTACGACGTGCTGGAAAAGATCTCGACTCGCATTACGAATGCGTGTCCGCAAATCAACCGGGTGGTACTCGACATCACATCTAAGCCGCCGGCTACCATCGAGTGGGAGTGAGTCCCGTCTCACCGTGAACATGACATGGCCCGTACCTTTTTTGGTGCGGGCCATGCTGTGTTAGTGCGGTCATGTCGGTGAAATCGATGTTTCGGGTTAGTCCGCGTTCGGTAAACGCCGCCATGAGAATGCCACCCTTAAGTACGTGGTCTGTGTCGTGCAATCCGAGGCTGCAAGCCGTGCGAGGAAACGCTCAAGTGCGTACGGGGTGAGGTACTCAGCGGGGTTATGGTGATGGTTCCGGGCGACGTCGCAGGCCCGACCGTCAATCCTTGTACGGGTCGAAGGGGGCGCTGGAACCTTGCGTGCCTTCAGGTTTGTGCGGAGAACGGGTCCGGTCGGCCAGGTCTGTCACCATACTCGATCCGCTGCCCTCGTCGGGGATGATGGCCCATAGGACGAGGTAGATGAGCGGTCCGGAACCTGCCATGAGAATGAGGAGGGCCGCGACGACGCGGACGACGGTGGGGTCGAGATTGAGGGAGTTAGCGATACCTTGGCAGACGCCGCCGATGATGCGCCCCTCGCTGGGGCGTATGAGCTTGGTCATGTCATTCCTCCTGAGGGGTGTGCGTGATCGTGATCATGTCGATCTTCCAGATGGTCGATTTTCACCCATGATGCCACGTCAAAGCTGTTCCCCAACTCTGGCGAACAGCGCAATGCGAGGCTTACACTCCGCGTGGCCTCCCGTGCCGTCTTGACGACGGCGGGTAATGCGCGATACGCAACGAGGCCCCGTCAATGACGAGGCCTCGCCGGAGTAGAGGTAGGCCAGGTGATTACTGTGCCTTCTTCTTGGTGATGATGCCCCAAATCCACAGGACGATAAGAGCACCAACGATTGAAATGAGCCAGGTCCAGGGGCTCCAGAATTTACCGAGCGGTTTGTGGAAGATAGCGGAACCGAGCCAGCCGCCGAGGACCGCGCCGATGACACCGAGAAGCAGAGTAACGAGGAACCCGCCGCCCTGCTTGCCCGGCATGATGGCCTTAGCGATGGCGCCTGCGATGAGGCCGAGAACAATCCATCCGATGAATCCCATGGGCCTATCCTCCATTGCAGAGGGTCAGCCGTCCAGTAACTACCGTCGAAACGGATGAAAAATACTGTAAATATAGTTAATGTGACTAATGTCAACTATACCTTGACAAGGGATTACGTATTTTTATTACGCTGCAGACGGAATTCTAGAAAAATGGTCGCCAAGGTGACAGTAGAGCTTCAGTGAGTTTCGCTATGTGAGAGCGCGACTGCCATTCGTCTAAGGTCAGTTCCACACAGTTGGCCATGTCGATCTCGAAAATCTCAGCCATTCGTTGGGCGACGGTGGAGTCAGTGATAGCGACGTTTACCTCATAGTTACCTTGGAGGGATAGCCGGTCAAGGTTCGCTGTACCAATCGTCGACCAAATGCCGTCAATAGTGCAGGTCTTCGCGTGGACCATAGCTCCCTGGTAAAGGAACAGCCGCACACCCTGGTGGAGGAGACGGTCGTAATAGCCCCGGCTCAGCCAGTCGGCGATGACATGGTTCGATTCAGCCGGAATGACGATCCTAACGTCAACCCCGCGAGATGCAGCTTGGTGGAGGGCTGCGACAACGTCGTCATCGGGGATGAGGTAGCCCTGGGTCATCCAGATCCGCTCACTCGCGCGATCGATGGCCTCCAGGTACATGTTCCGGATGGGATAGACCGCCATCCGGGGGGAATTGCGGTGTACAGCGAAAGCGGTATCCCAATAGCGGACGCCGGGAGTGGGTAGTACGGGCTGGTTGCGCCGGGGGATGAGGGCTCCCTTGGGGCGTTGATTCCACATGTCAACAAAGACGCTTTCGAGCTCCCCGACGGCAGGCCCGGTAATACGAGCATGGGTGTCACGCCAGCGGTCGGCGTAGAGGGAGCCGATGTTGTACCCACCGATGTAGGCGACTTTGGAATCGACGATGAGGAGCTTGCGGTGGTCTCGCCCCAGATTGCGTAGCGTCGGTATCCATGAGGGAGTTACGAGAGGTTGGGCTCGCACCTGCACCCCCTCGAGCTGCCGAAAGAATCGTGGGTCCACAACGAGGTTGGCGAAGGTGTCCCACATCGCATAGACCTTGACTCCGCGTGCGGCGGCTTCTACGAGTGCCTGCCGAAAATGACGCCCGACTTCGTCGTTTTTCCAGATGAAGGTCTCAAGGTAGACGGTGTGTTGAGCTGACTCGATGTCGGCGATCATCGCCGCGTAAAGATCACGTCCGAAAGCGAAGATCTCGACCTGATGACCAGACACCTTGAGGGGCTCCGTCGGCGCAGTGGGGAAACGGTATGGGCGACGGCCTCGTCGCTTAATGCCGTTGAAGGTGACTAGTCCGACCATCGTGGCCATCTGGGCGGCAACTATCCCGCCTGCCACCCAGTGCAGTGCGCGGCGAACAGTGAATCTCTGGCGAGGGGCCCAGGTCATGTGCACAGAGTATCGGGCCCTCGTGCACTGGCGACGAGGCGGCCGGCGGCAGGGTCCGGAATTGGTATGTGGTGATATAGGTGGTCGCCACAGTGCTTACCGCCGTAGCGCGCGGCGAGCTAACCAGTTGCCCAGGAACTGCGCCAACTGTACGACGATGATGATCGTCACCACTGCGACGGCTGTGACTGCCCAGTTGTAACGCTGGTAACCGTAAGTAATAGCGAATTGACCTAGACCACCGCCACCCAAAGCGCCGGCGATGGCCGTCATATCGACGATCGCAATGAGGATGTAGGTGTAACCGAGAATCAGCGGCCCTAGCGCCTCCCGGGCAACGACGTCAAAGAGGATCCGCCACGGCCCGGCCCCCATCGCGCGGGCCGCCTCAATAACCCCAGGATCGACGGTGACAAGATTCTGCTCAACAATCCGGGAGATGGCGAAGGTCGCTGCGATGCACAGAGGGAAGGTGGCCGCCCGCACCCCGATGGTGGTGCCGATGACCTTGAGGGTGAGGGGAGCGATCGCCGTCATAAAGATAATGAACGGGATCGGCCTGATGATGTTGACGATGACGTTGAGGATGGTGTGAACGATCTTGTTGGCCAGCAGGCCACCACGCCGGGTGGCATACAGCAAGATTCCCAGTACCAGGCCGCAGATTCCCCCAATGACGAGGGTGATAAGGGCCATGAAGAGGGTTTCCCAAATCGACTGAAGATAGATGGGGCGCAAATAGTCGTTCATCAATGGGCCTCCTCAGTGGGCGTCGGGACGGTTGCGGATGCGGTTGGTGCCGCCGAATTGGATACCTCGTCGAGGATCCGAGCCGCCTGCTCGACGGCCTGAGCTGGACCAGACAAGGCCACCGTGTAATTGCCCAGCGAGCCGTCGTGTACTTCAATGACGCCGCCGTGGACGATCTGGAAGGACGCCCCGGTACGGCTTATACGGGCTAACGCGTCACCGAACGAGTGACTGGCCACCGAACTGACGTCGAGGAGTCGTGCATCTGGGTTTTCCGACTGCAACCGTGCCTGTTCCTCCCCACTCGGGTGCTGGCCGATAATCGTCGCCAGGAAACGCTGGGTGGTCTCTGACTGTGGATGAGTGAAGACCTGCCGGGCGCTTCCAGACTCGACGAGATGGCCAGCTGCTAGTACCGAGACCTGCTGGGCAATCGAGCGGACGACCTCCATCTCGTGGGTGATGACGACGACCGTCACCCCTAGTTCCGCATTGACCCGCTTGAGCAGGGATAGGACATCAGCTGTCGTTTCTGGATCCAGCGCCGAGGTGGACTCGTCAGCCAACAAAATCGATGGTTTAGTTGCTAGCGCTCGGGCAATACCAACCCGCTGTTTCTGTCCGCCCGAGAGCTGGTCTGGATGGTCCCAGGCTTTGCTCGTCAACCCGACGAAGCTCAGCAATTCGGTGACGCGCTTCTTCTCGTCTGCTTTCTTCCAATGAGCCAGCTTGAGTGGATAGGCAACGTTGTCGTAGATGGTCCTTGAGCCGAATAGGTTGAACTGTTGGAAGATCATCCCGATGTCTGCGCGTAGCGGGCGCATCGCTTTGTCCGAGAGCTGCGAGACGTCGGTGCCGTCTACCAAGACGCGGCCACGCGTGGGAGTCTCTAATCCGTTGATGAGGCGAACCAGGGTGGATTTGCCAGCTCCGGAGTGCCCGATAACGGCTGAAATGGAACCCCTCTTAATAGCCAGGCTCACATCGTCAAGGGCTCGTACTGTGCCGGAGCGGGTACGAAATTCTTTAGTGACGTGTTCAAAGACGATGTGGTCGGGACACTGCGGCGCCGAGGAAGGCGTGATATCTGTTGCCATGTGGAAGGCCTCGCTAGAAATCGGATGTGGATCAGGAATTCGACTTCTTGATGTCGGTAGTTAGGCCACTAAGTATCTTGTCTAAATCGGCCTTGGAGTGGTTGGAGACGATCTTGGCGGTGCCGCCAGATTGTTTGACGATAGCATTTTTGACGTCGGGATCGGACCACAGCTTAGCGACCTTTTTATAGGTCGGGTTGTCCTTGTCAGCGTCCTTGACTGCGATGATGTTGAGGTATGGATCGGCCGACTTGCCGGCGGCATCATCTTGGTAGAGAACCTTGTTGCGGTCCAGTCCGGCATCTGTGGCAAAGTTGTTATTGACGACGGCACCATCGACGCCTTCGAGGGAGGCAGCAGTTTGGGCTGCATCGATCGCCTTAACCTTCACCTTGGACTGGTTGGTGATGACATCAGCGGGGGTGGATAACGCTGAACCGTTACCCCGTAGCTTCAACAAGCCAGCTTCCTGCAACACTAACAGGGCGCGTCCCTGATTGGTGGCGTCATTCGGGATGGCGATAGTTGCCCCGGCGGGCAGCTGGGAGAGCCGCTGGTACTTTTTCGAGTAGATATTTAGCGGGACGATGTAGGTCGCAGCTAGCGCGGTGATGTTGTCGTTATTTTTGACGTCGTAATCAGCCAGAAAGAGCAGGTGCTGGAAGGCGTTGAGGTCGATCTGTCCCTGGGACAGCGCCACGTTAGGCTGGGTGTAGTCGTTAAAGCTGACGACTTCGATGTTGATGCTCTCAGCAGCGGCCTTTTTCTTGATGACGTTCCAGTAATCGTTGGCTGCCTCAGTCGTGCCGATCTTGACGGTCGTCTTGCCATCAGCTGCGGAGTCCTGTCCCGTGTTCTTGGTTACCGCGAAGATAATGCTGGCAATGATCGCAAGCACGATGATGATTGCTGCGATGATGAGGCCGGTGTGGCGTCCTCCGGGTTTTTCGGGAAGTGCCTCAGGGGTGGAAGCTGAGGATATAGGCGTGCTCATAGTAGGTCTCCTGGAAATGTCGCAGAGAGGTGTGGCGAACGGTCATCGATCGTGGGATCGTGCAGGGTGACATGTCGGTATGCGTAGCGACGCAGACATGGGCATAGATCGACTACTGGCTCAAACCAGTGGGAAAGGAGGCGGAAGTCCTGCCAGCGGAGATGAATCCGCCGTCAGCAGGTGCCGAGCATTCGCAAGCAGCACAGGCGGCACATCATCATCGAGGCCGCGCGAAGGTCGGCGTCGACGGTGTGGCTGATGGCCGCGGTCATGGTAGTGCTCCTGGATTCGATGACGGCCCTCATCGGGCCGAATTACCCTTGAATCTAGGACCTTTGAGGATCACTGTCAATACGGGGCCGCTGGTTTGCCGTGTGAACATGCGATGGGTTATGTCATCTGCGGTCGGCTGAGGACGGCTATGGGCCGGTAGGCTGTGAGTCGCCATGACGACACCGGATCTGTTTTCGTTTTTCGAATCGGCTCATGAGAGACGCAGCTCTGTTGAGCCAGGGGTTTTGCCGACCTATGCCCCCGTGACGGCCGGAGCAGCCTCTCCTGCTGACTTACTGGTTGATCTCAACGAGCCCCAACGTGAGGCGGTGTTGCACGCCGGTTCGCCGGTCCTCGTTGTCGCGGGGGCAGGCTCGGGAAAGACGAGAGTTCTCACGCGACGCATCGCTCACCTGGTGGGGGACCGAGGCGTTCATCCTGGGTCGATTTTGGCGATCACCTTCACCAATAAAGCGGCGGCCGAGATGAAGGCGCGCGTCGTTGACCTGGTGGGAAATCGCGCTAAACCGATGTGGGTGTCAACCTTCCATTCTGCTGCGGTGAGAATACTACGCACCGACATTGACCGTCTGGGCATTTCCCGTAATTTCTCAATCTATGACGATACGGACGCTAAAAGGCTTATCACTCTCGTTACCCGTGACCAGAATCTGGATCCTAAGAAGTTCCAGCCTCGCGCTATCATGAACTGGATCTCACATCAAAAAAACGAGCTCATTGCCCCGGATCAAGCAGTCGCGGCTGCCAAAAGCGGAAATGATCGAATTAATGGTGACGTCTATGTCGAGTACCAACGCAGACTACGAGCTGCCAATGCGCTGGATTTCGATGATCTTATTATGTGTACCGTCACCGTGTTGAGGCAGTTCCCTGAGGTTCGCGAACAGTATCGACGTCGGTTTCGGCATGTACTCGTTGATGAGTATCAGGACACTAACACCGCCCAATATCAGTTCATTCGTGAGCTGTGTGGGGATGACCCAGTCGAGCTAGATGACGGTGCTCGCAGTGTCGATCCGCCGGAGCTCATGGTGGTTGGCGATTCAGATCAGTCGATTTACGCATTTCGTGGCGCGACGATCCGTAACATCATTGACTTTGAAAAGGATTTTCCGGGGGCTAGGACGATTCTCCTGGAGCAGAATTATCGCTCGACTCAGACGATTCTTACCGCTGCAAACAATCTCATTAAGGTCAATCTAAATCGTCCCGCCAAAAACTTGTGGACTGATCAGGGCGATGGCGACAAAATCGTCGGGTATGTTGCTGATACTGAACATGACGAGGCCGCCTGGGTGGCCCGACGTATTGACGAACTCGTCGATGAGGGACGTACCAGCTATGGACAAGTAGCCGTTTTTTACCGTACCAACGCCCAATCGAGGGCCTTCGAGGATGTCTTTATTCGCACTGGCTTGCCCTACCGTGTCGTCGGCGGTGTGAGGTTCTACGAGCGCAAAGAAGTCCGGGACGCCGTCAGTTACCTGCGCGCGATCGCTAACCCCTCCGATGACGTTTCCCTGCGTCGCATCCTCAATACTCCGCGCCGTGGCATCGGGGCGCGAGCTGAAGCAGCCGTCGAGATGTTTGCTACTGCTCGCAGAATTAGCTTCTGGGAAGCTCTGAAACGGATCGATGAAATCGACGGTCTAGCAACCAGATCGGTCAATCAAATTCGAGCTTTCGTTAGCCTCATGGATGACCATATCGCCATGGTGGGGCAGGGGAAACGGGCCGACGAGATCGCCAACTCGATCCTGAAAGAATCCGGTTACATCACCGAGCTGGAGAACTCCAAAGACCCGCAGGATGAGACGAGGCTGGAAAACCTCGTCGAGCTTGTTTCGGTGGCTCAGGAATTCGTTGCCAGAGTTCATGCTGTCGATATTGACGAGGCTGAGCAGGGCAATGTCGAAGACCTCGAATTGTCCGGCGACGACTCTTTGCCGGCCTTCCTGGAGCAGATCGCCTTGGTCGCCGATTCCGACCAGGTACCAGCCGACTCCGATGGAGTCGTCACCCTCATGACCCTGCACACCGCCAAAGGTTTGGAGTTCGACACAGTTTTCATCACTGGATTTGAGGACGGTGTCTTCCCTCACATGAGGTCTCTTGCCGACGCCACTGAATTGTCTGAGGAGAGACGGCTGGCTTACGTCGGTATCACTCGCGCTCGCAAACAGCTGTTTGTGTCGCGGGCCTCTGTGCGCACGATGTGGGGCCAGGCTCAGTACAACCCACCGAGCCGATTCATCGACGAGATCCCTGAACACCTCATTGAGTGGGAGAGAATCGGCCAGGCCTCGGTGGGATGGTCAACTTCGGCGAGTGGCCGCTCGCAATCAGCACGCGGGGCCCTTCGCGACGACACTCCGGCCTTCGGTTCTGGACGAGGGTCAGCAAGTGCGCTCAAGGGACGCACCCTCGCGCTGTCGGTAGGGGATAAAGTGCTTCACTCGACCTTCGGGCTGGGGACCGTCAAAGCCACGTCAGGCCAGGGCGACAATGCCAAGGCTGATGTCGACTTCGGGTCAGCGGGGCTCAAGAGGTTGGCGTTGAGGTTCGCTCCACTGGAGAAGCTGTAAGTGGATGCTGACGTAGTCTTCGGTCGCTACGAAAGATCAGATTGCTCGACGTCGTGAGATCAGGTGGGCATCGGGCCTCCGGGGTTGTTAGTCTGTTCATTGGTGGGCAAACGACCAGCTGCGTCCGCTTCGCTGTGAACGTTCTTGTGCTGTGAAGTCGAGACAGCTGCCGTCGCCCAGTTCCCCGGCCCGTCAACGGCCGGTCGACTCGCAGAGTGGAGAGATTGTGGACCTGTATGAATACCAAGCCCGCGACCTGTTTGAGAAGCACGGCGTGCCCGTACTTCGAGGCATCGTCGCGGAGACTCCAGAGCAGGCGTCCGAGGCTGCAGCGAAGCTCGGTACCCCCGTCGTCGCCGTCAAGGCGCAGGTCAAAGTGGGTGGCCGTGGCAAGGCTGGCGGTGTAAAGATCGCTAAGTCCCCGGCCGAGGCGGCTGAACGCGCCGAGGCCATCCTCGGTATGGACATCAAGGGTCACACCGTTCACAAGGTGATGGTCGCTGAAGGTGCTGACATTGCCGAGGAATACTACTTCTCGATCTTGCTCGACCGTGGAGAGCGTCGCTACCTTGCGATGTGCTCGCGTGAGGGTGGCATGGACATCGAGACCCTTGCTAAGGAGCGCCCCGAGGCTCTCGCCAAGGTGCCGGTCGACCCGATTGACGGCGTTGACGATGCTAAAGCCCGCGAGATCCTTAGCGAGGCAGGGTTCCCCGACTCTGAGCAGGACGCTATCGTCCCGGCTGTTCTCAAGCTGTGGGAGACCTACCGTGACGAGGATGCCACCCTCGTCGAAGTCAACCCGATGATCAAGACCGGCGATGGACGCATCCTGGCTATCGACGGCAAGATGACTGTTGACAACAACGCGTCCTTCCGTCAGCCTGACCATGCCGGCCTGGTGGATCGCGCCACCACCGACCCGCTCGAGTTGCGTGCCGGCGAGCTCGGTCTCAACTACGTCAAGCTCGACGGCAACGTCGGCGTCATCGGAAACGGTGCTGGACTGGTTATGAGCACCCTTGACTGCGTTGCTTACGCCGGTGAGAACTTCCCGGGATCTCCGGCTCCCGCTAACTTCCTCGACATCGGTGGCGGTGCCTCGGCCGAGATCATGGCCAACGGCCTTGACCTCATCATGAGTGACGAGCAGGTGCGTTCCGTGTTCGTCAACGTCTTTGGCGGTATCACCGCCTGTGACCAGGTGGCGCTTGGTATCAAGGGCGCTCTCGAGAAGTTGGGCGACAAGGCCGTGAAGCCGCTCGTCGTCCGTCTGGACGGCAACGCTGTGGCCGAGGGCCGCAAGATTCTCGAGGAATTCAACCACCCGCTCGTGACCATGGTCTCGACCATGGACGAGGCCGCCAGCAAGGCCGCCGAGCTCGCATCCAAGGAGGCCTGAGACATGGCGATCATTCTCGACCAGAACTCCAAAATCATCGTTCAGGGCATGACCGGCTCGGAGGGCATGAAGCACACCCAGCGCATGCTCGACTCCGGTACTGCCGTCGTCGGCGGCGTCAACCCGCGCAAGGCCGGTACCACCGTTGACTTCAACGGTGGCACTACCGTCCCCGTCTACGGCAGCGTCAAGCAGGCCGTTGAGGCTACCGGCGCCAACGTGTCCGTCATCTTCGTCCCGGCCAAGTTCACCAAGTCGGCCGTTATGGAGGCCATCGAGGCCGAGATGCCATTGGTGGTCTGTATCACCGAGGGTGTACCGGTCAAGGACACCGCGGAGTTCTTCACCGCTGCCCAGCGCTCCGGCAAGACTCGTATCATCGGCCCGAACTGCCCGGGCATCATTAGCCCCGGGAAGTCCAATGCCGGCATCGTCCCGGCCGACATCACTGGCCCCGGTCGTGTGGGCCTGGTGTCGAAGTCGGGCACCCTGACCTACCAGCTCATGTACGAGGTGCGTGACCTGGGTATCTCGACGGCAATTGGCATCGGTGGTGACCCGATCATCGGCACCACCCACATCGATGCCCTACAGGCCTTCCAGGATGACCCGGAGACCGACATCATCGTCATGATCGGTGAGATCGGTGGTGACGCTGAGGAGCGTGCCGCTAAATACATCTCTGAGCACATCACCAAACCGGTAGTTGCTTATGTAGCTGGGTTCACCGCTCCTGAGGGCAAGACGATGGGCCACGCCGGCGCCATCGTGTCTGGGTCCTCGGGTACCGCGGCTGCCAAGAAGGAGGCCCTTGAGGCCGTCGGCGTCCGCGTTGGCAAGACCCCGACTGAGACCGCCCGGCTGGCCCACGAGGCGATGGAGTCCCTCAAGAAGTGACGCCTTGACCGTCTGAATGCATGGAGCCCGGTCCCACGTGGGACCGGGCTCCATGCATTCAGACGGCCCTGGTGTGGTAACCGAAAAAGTTGTTGGTGGACGGTAGGGTTCCCTATAACTTCCTTCCCCAAACCGAACAGGATTCCCGCATGGTCAGATCAGGCTCGACATCGACCTCGGCGAGGTTCGTCATCGAGTCCTCCAAGGCCGACGAATCCCGAGAACCGCGCGTGCCATGGCCGTGGCCAGTCGTCGTCGTGGTGGCCGCGGCGGCAGCGATCCTGGTGCAATGGCTCGCTTTCGCCGGAATTATCGTTCCGGAATGGCTGGCCAGTAACGGACGCTCATTTCCTAGCATCCTGGCAGCAGCGTCGAGTTTGTGGCTGAGCGGGCATGGGGTGCCCGTTGACATCATCGGGGTGCACATTGGCCTCATTCCGCTCGGTCTAACCTGCGTTAGCCTGCTACTCGGCGAAGAAGCCTGCCGATACGGTGCTCGCGTTCTATGGCACCGACACGATAAAAGACCAGCACGTCGACACGTCGGTGAGGCGGTAGCCCTCCACACTACAATTGAGCTGCTAGCGGCCGTCGTGATGGCGGCTGGCGCAACGACGCCCCATTGGCTGGCAGCCATGGTCGGGGCATTGCTCATCGGGCTGTGTTCAGGGATCGTCGGGGCATGTCGTGGCGCCCACATCAATCCCCTGAGTCGATTACCACACTGGGCCCGAGGATTACCGAAAGCCGTCGGGGCAACCGTTGCCGTCTGTCTGGCTGGCGGGGCAGCGGCGCTTGCCGTGGCGCTGTTAGTTCATGCAGACCGGGTCATTCATCTGCATCAGCAGATCGGGGCCACCGGGTGGGGTGGGTTCTGCCTCATCCTCCTGCAGTTGGCATGGCTACCGACGATGGCGCTGTGGGGCACCGCATGGACGATGAGTCCAGGCTTCGCCTTCGGTACCGGAACCTTCGTATCCCCGCTGGGAAGCCACCTTGGTATCGTTCCGGCCCTGCCGGTGCTTGGTGCACTACCGCCTAATGGTCCGTTAAACCCGGCAGCTTGTGTATGGCTCGCTGTACCGGTCGTCGCTGCGATCGTCGGTGGAATCCTTGTTATGAGGTCTCTTCCGGAGGCCGAATTCGAGATCGGGTGTGGGCTCGGCGCCCTATCGGGCCTGCTATCAGGGCTTGTGCTCGGTGCCTTGGGGTCGCTCAGCAGCGGAAATCTCGGAGATGGGCGACTGAGTGAGGTCGGCACGATCATGCCGGCTACTGGCGGGTGTGCCGTTGGTGTCTTGACCCTGGTGACGATGCTGTGCGGTTTCGTCATCGGCTTGTCTCGACGTTTGAGGTCCGAAGAGTCGCGTCAGGGGCGCGCGGAGCGCCGTCAGGAGCGCAAGAAGAACCACGCCGTCAAAGCCGAGAAAAAAGCTCGCAACCGCGCCGCTAAGAAGAAGGCAAAAGCTGAGCAGAAGGCGGCAGCTGACAAGCGAGAAGCTGAAGCTAAACAGGACAAGGTTGCCCCCGAGAATGCCACCGCAGAGCCGGTCGACGATGAGGCAATCGGTCACGACATATACGACTCCATTCAACACAACCAGGACGCCCCTGACGATGGCGACACCACGGACCGACCTTGAGCTGGACCGTCTGCGGTAACAAACCAGTGAGATGATGTCGCACCCCATGGCGAACAGGTGCATACTTATCAGCAAGCACACGTGCTCCGGGGTCGGTGAAAGTCCGAACCGGCGGTGATAGTCCGCGACCCGAGCCGTCCTCGTGGCGGTGAGGTTGAATCGGTGAAATTCCGGTACCGACGGTAAAAGTCCGGATGGGAGGTAGCACGGAAAGTGGCTGGCGTCGCCGTCAGCCCTGTGTGTCGTCCTTGCGCACCCCCGGAGCCGCAACAGCTCAGGAGGACCATGGATCAGCGATGGGACGACGCTATGGCGCTCGCCTTGGATATGGCCGCGAAATCACCATGCCCGGATCCGAACCCGCGTGTCGGCTGTGTCATTGTCGCTGAGGACCGGGTGATAGGTCAGGGTTGGCACCGCGGAGCGGGAACTCCACACGCTGAGGTGGAGGCACTGCGCCAGGCTGGCGATGATGCCAGGGGAGCCACCGCCGTCGTCACCTTGGAGCCCTGTCATCACACCGGGCGTACCGGACCGTGCAGCCATGCCCTGGTCGACGCCGGGATTGCCCGGGTTGTCATCGCCCAGTCGGATCCCAACCCGGTGGCATCCGGGGGAGAACAGTGGCTGCGTACCCACGGCGTCGAGGTGGTCACCGGGGTTCTTTCCGAGGAAGCCACAGCCCTCAACGCCGATTGGACCTTCAGCCAGATCCACCGACGCCCCCGGGTGTGCTGGAAGTACGCCGCGAGCCTCGACGGACGCAGCGCTGCCCCCGACGGAACCAGCCAGTGGATCACCGGGGAACAGGCCCGCCACCAGGTGCAGCTCGGCCGGGCTCGGTGCGGGGCGATCATCGTCGGCACCGGAACTGCCTTGGCCGATAACCCGAGGCTGACGGTTCGGCTGCCCGGCGTCACCCACCAACCCCTACGAGTCGTGGTGGGCATGCGAGAACCGCCTGCTGGGTGTCATTTGCGTGACGACTCGGCCTCGACCTTGCACATTCCCAGCCACGACCCTGCTGAGGTGCTGGACCTCCTGTGGTGCCGCGGTGTTCACCGTGTCTGGCTGGAGGGCGGACCACAACTGGCCGGAGCCTTCCTCGCGGCCAACCTGGTCGACGAGGTCATCGCCCACATGGCACCGACGGTGTTGGGAGGCGGTCGAGCAGCAGTCGTCGACCCCACCGTCGCCACTTTGTCCCAGGCACACCACTTCGTCATCGACGACGTGACCCAGTTGGGCCCCGACATCCAGATTCACGCACATCATGAGTGAGGATACCATGTTCACCGGAATCATCGAGGAAATCGGCGAGGTGCTCGCCATCGAGAAGGGACGGGACTCCGCCCGACTCGCCATCCGCGGGCCGCTGGTCTGCTCGGATGCTCGGCTTGGGTCGTCTATCGCCGTTAACGGCACCTGCCTGACGGTCACCGACCTTGACGAGGCCTCCTTCGGCTGTGACGTCATGGCCGAGACCCTTAACCGGACCGCACTAGGAGGCCTAGCTCCAGGTAGCAGGGTCAATCTGGAGCGCCCGGTGCCAGTAGGGGATCGACTCGGCGGGCACATCGTCCAGGGACATGTCGACGGGCTCGCCAAGCTTGTGTTCCGTACCCCCGGAGACCATTGGGAGGTATTCCGATTCGCCCTCCCCGCCGCTGTGTCGCGCTATGTCGTCGAAAAAGGATCGATTGCGATCAACGGCACATCTTTGACCGTCTGCGCGGTGGCCCCGGAGTGGTTTGAGGTGAGTCTCATTCCGGCTACCCTTACCGGAACCGTCTTGGGGGCGCTGTCGCCCGGTGATGAGGTCAACGTCGAAGTCGACATCATTGCAAAGTACTTGGAAGCCCTGACGAACAAGGAGAGGTCATGCTGAACACTATTGAGGAGGTCCTGGCTGAGCTACGTGCCGGACGACCGGTGCTCGTTACCGACGATGCCGACCGGGAGAACGAGGGGGACGCCATCCTGGCCGCAGAACTCGCTGATCCGCGCTGGGTCGGCTGGATGGTGCGCCACACTTCCGGCTACTTGTGTGCACCCATGACCGAGGAAAGGGCCGATCAGCTCGATCTGCCCCTCATGTGGCCGGCGAGCCAGGACCCATTGCGCACTCGCTACACCGTTGCTGTCGACGCGGCCCACGGGATCACCACAGGGATCGACGCCGTCCAGCGTGCCCGTACCGCCCGGGTCCTGGCCGATCCTTCCTCCACCCCGTCGGACTTGGTGCGTCCCGGTCACGTGCTGCCTCTGCGGGCTCGGGCTGGGGGAGTGTTGGAGAGGCGCGGCCACACTGAGGCTGCCGTCGATCTGGCGCGGCTGGCGGGTCTAGAACCTGTCGGTCTCATCGGTGAACTTGTCGGAGATGACGGCATGTGCCTGCGTGCTGACGCGATTGCTGATCTGGCCCGCACTGAGGGCTTGGCTTTGACTACCATCGACCAGCTCGCCCAATGGCGTCAGGCCCATGATCCGGGCCCGGCCGTCCCGACCCAGCGAGTGACAGCACTGGCCAGCGCTCACTTGCCGACCCGTCACGGTCAGTTCGCGATAACTGGCTACCGGGATAATTGTACCGGGGTCGAGCATGTGCTGCTGGTAGGCGAGAAGGGAATCGACGCTGACGACGGTGGTCCCGCCTGGGTGAGGGTGCACTCGGAATGTCTCACCGGGGACGCCTTGGGGTCGTTGCGCTGTGACTGTGGCGACCAGTTGGCGGCCGCCCAGCAGCACGTCTGCCGCCATGGTGGGGCAATCATCCTGCTGCGTGACCATGAGGGACGTGCTACCGGCTTACTCAACAAAATTGCGGCCTACAAAGCCCAGGATGGCGGTCTGGACACCGTCGACGCTCAGACCCACCTCGGTTTGCCCGTCGATGCCCGCGAGTACGGGGCAGCCGTCGCAATCCTGGCGAATATTGGGATTACGAGCGTCCGGCTACTTACAAACAACCCGGCTAAAGCTGAGGCGCTGCGCGATGGGGGACTTGAGGTGACGATGTCCCCCCTCGAGACCTCGACTCGTCCTGAGGACGAACGTTACCTGCGCACGAAACGCGATCGGATGGGACACGCGCTGACACTCGGCGTCAGCCCGTCCGAGATGTCCACGCAGCCCCTGGCTAGTAGCCACACGACATCCACCACGCCCGCCCTGACCATCAAAGGAGACCGACCATGAGTTCACGCACCACCCTCGGCCTCTCCGCACCCGACCTCAGCGGCCTCGATGGCAGCGGTCTTAAGGTTGCGGTCGTCGCAGCCCAGTGGCACGGCACAGTGATGACTGGGCTACTTGACGGTGCCTTGCGCGGACTGGTCGATTCCGGAGTACACGACCCCGCCGTCATCCGAGTACCAGGATCCTTCGAGCTGCCGGTGGCCTGTGCCTCCTTGGCCGATCACTTTGACGCTCTCGTCGCCCTCGGAGTGATTATCCGGGGAGGAACCCCGCACTTCGACTATGTCTGTGACGCTGCTACCCGCGGTATTACAGACGTCGCGGTGCGTACCAAGACCCCTATCGGTTTCGGCATTCTTACCTGTGACGATGAAGCCCAAGCCCTCGACCGTGCCGGGCTCGAGGGATCCCACGAAGACAAGGGTTATGAGGCTGCCCAAGCAGCTATCGCTACCCTCACCGCGTTGTCCACTGCCCTTGCGTCTGGCCCATCGTAGACCCAGAGGGCTTAAGGTGGGGTTGTGGCCTTTCGCGTCGTCGTCCTCGTCTCAGGTACCGGAACCCTCTTGCAGTCCCTCATCGACAACCTGCCCGAGCAGGTGAGCATCGTCGCCGTCGGTTCTGACCAGCCCGATGCTGTCGCCCTGCAACGAGCCCAGGCAGTCGGCATCCCGACCTTCGCCGAGCCGCTACCGCGCAGCGATGCGCAGACGACTATGCGCGCGGCTTGGGATACTCGTCTGACTGACGCTGTCGCTCGTTTCGATCCTGACTTGGTCGTCTGCGCCGGATTCATGAAGTTGCTCGGACAGACTTTCCTGGACCGGTTCGGTGGACGCACCATTAACTCCCACCCAGCCCTGTTGCCGTCTTTCCCAGGAATCCACGGCCCCCGCGATGCTTTGGAATACGGGGTCAAAATTACCGGGGCTACTGTCTTTATGGTTGACGCCGGAGTTGACACCGGCCGAATCCTCGCCCAACGGGCTGTGCCCGTCCTCACCGACGACACCGTCGAGTCCCTTCACGAACGCATCAAGGTGAAGGAACGCGAAATGCTTGTCACGGTGGTCACAGAACTTGCCGGGGTGCGTCCCGGCATGGAAGAACTCGGCACCGAATCGTCTCGAAAGGATCCCCAGTGAGCGAACGTCAACCCATCCGTCGGGCCCTCGTCTCCGTCTACGACAAGTCTGGTCTTGACCAGTTGGCCAAGGCCCTTATTGACGCGCAGGTCGAGGTGGTCTCGACGGGGTCAACCGCTAAAGAGCTGGCCTCTCATGGGGTGACGGTGACTGAGGTTAGTGAGATTACGGGGTTCCCGGAGTGCCTCGACGGACGTGTCAAGACCCTGCACCCGAAGGTGCACGCCGGGATCCTCGCCGACCGCCGCTTGACGTCCCATCGTGAGCAGCTGACTGCTTTAGAAGTGAAGCCCTTTGACCTCGTCGTGTGCAATCTGTACCCCTTCGCCGAGACCGTAGCGCAAGGGGGAGATTTCGATGAGTGCATTGAGAAGATCGACATCGGTGGCCCGTCGATGGTGCGTGCCGCTGCTAAGAATCACGCCAATGTGGCGGTCCTGACCAACCCGGACCAGTACGAAGACCTTGCCCGGGCCCTGTCCGAAGGCGGGTACACCATGGAGGAGCGTCGCGTGCTGGCGGCCCGTGCCTTCGCCCACACCGCTGCCTATGACGTCGCGGTGGCCACCTGGTTCGGCAGTCGTGATGGGGTGGCCGTTGACGGCGTTCCCACCTTCGTCGGTACGACCGGGGAGCTGTCCCACCCGTTGCGCTATGGCGAGAACTCCCACCAGGCCGCAGCCGTATACCGTAGCTCCGGCGAGCCCGGCCTGGCCGGAGCCCGCCAACTCCATGGCAAGGCCATGAGCTACAACAACTATGTCGACACCAACTCGGCGCGGCGGGCGGCCTTCGACTTCGAGGCCCCCTGCGTGGCCGTCATCAAGCACTCGAATCCGTGCGGCATCGCTACCGGCTCCGACATTGCCGAAGCCCATCGCAAGGCTCACGCCTGTGACTCTCTGAGCGCTTTCGGTGGCGTTATCGCCACTAATCGCCCGGTCAGCGTGGAGATGGCCGAGCAGGTTGCCGAGATCTTCACCGAGGTCGTCGTCGCTCCCGGCTATGAGGATGGTGCGGTCGAGATCCTGTCTCGCAAGAAGAACATCCGGCTGTTGGAGTGCCCTGCCCCGCACCTGGCCGGTTGGGAGCTGCGTCAGATCGACGGTGGCCTGCTGGCCATGGAGACCGACCTCTTCCAGGCCGACGGCGACGATCCGGCCAACTGGACTCTGGCGGCAGGTGACCCGGTTGATGATGTCACCTTGGCCGACCTGTCCTTCGCCTGGCGGGCATGCCGTTCGGTGAGGTCCAACGCCATTTTGCTGGCCCACGACGGCGCCTCAGTGGGTGTCGGTATGGGGCAAGTGAACCGGGTCGACTCCTGCAGGCTCGCCGTGGAGCGGGCCGGAGATCGTGCCGCCGGATCGGTCGCCGCTTCCGACGCTTTTTTCCCATTTGCCGACGGTCCCCAGGTGCTCATTGACGCCCATATCGCTGCGATCGTCGAGCCGGGTGGTTCCATTCGTGACGACCAGACGATCGAGGTCTGCCGTACGGCCGGCGTCCCACTCTACTTTACCGGGACTCGCCACTTCTTCCACTGATTCCGCGCTCCTCATAGAGGTTTCTTGGAACACGTCAGGGGGTCCGATGGTTCGGACCCCCTGACGGTTCTGAGGGGTCAGTCAAGCTCGGCGATGTAGTCCCATAGGGCGACGACATGCTTGCCGTCAGGCGCCCATCGAACCATGCCTTCGCCCGCGGAGGCGACGGTGTGGATCGTGAAGGTCACCTTCTGACCTTTGCTGATCTTGGCCGGGACCGGGGATCCTTTGACTGGCTGAGCCCAGTGGTATTTTCCGGCCTCGTCTTGCACGTTGAACTGTGTGATCGACAGCGGAATCGTGCCGGTGGCGTCACTGACGGTGACGGTCCAGGTGAGATCGGCAGCCTCGGCACCCACCTTCGTCCCCGCAGGGGCGGTCGGGCCGTGGACATTCATCGTCACGCTATTGCCCCGGTCGAGATCGACCCGCACTTCAACACCTTGGTACGACAGGGCGGGACGCTGGACACTTCCGGTGGCTTTGCGCCCAGTGGTCGGGCTGGGGATCCACGATGGCAGTGGTTGGGACGCCAGCTGCTGGGCCGGGGGACGGGAGTCGGACGGTGCCGGGGTCGTGTGGTCGGAGAAGGAACAGCCTGCGAGCAGGCCTGTTGCAGTACACAATCCGAGCACGGCAACCTGGCAACTGACCCTACGGATGCTGGTGCGGCGCCCTCGTCGGGGCGTGGTGCGACGACTCATGTTCTTCCCGTTCAGTGGTGGCGGTGCCAGGTCCGTGTGTCCAGGGCTGCACCGATGACTGCCAGGCCGGTTTCCATCGAGGCATGGCTGTCGGATACCGGGTCAACTGTGCCCTCGGCCCCGGTGCGGGGCAGACTGGGCTTGCCTGACCGTGAGGGGTGAGTGGCCGGGCCGCGGGAAGGTGCGAGGGATGGGTGGCTACTCGGGGCACCCGCGGTGGTGCTGGCACTCGGGTGGGGTTCGTCGCCGGTGGACACGTTGGTGAAGACGTCCTTCCCGAAGGTTCCCAATCCGGCCTGGGCAGCGAAGCCGAGGTGTCCGGCTCCGTCGAGGCCACCGGAAACGGTGCCAGCCTCAAGCTGACGAGTGTCCTTACCCTTGGAGACGGAGAAAATGTCCTCCATCGTCCGCAGCCAGGAGAAGTGGTTGTAGTGGGTGGAGCTGACGGTTCCGGGCTTGATGTAGGGGGAGATGAGGATCGATCCGGTGATGCCGCCTCCCGGGGTGGCGTCGTGTGCGTCGAAGGTCGACGCCGGAGTTTCCCCCTCAGCCAGGTGGCCTGGGACGCCAGTGGCCGAAAGTTTGACGGACGACACAACACCGGTTGTGGTCAAGGGGTTGTCATTCTTATCGACCAAGGTGAACATGCCCTTTGTGACGGGGTCCGAGGCCGACGCGACCATGTTCGGTCCAAGGTTGGTCACGTTCCCGACGTGGGCCCCCTCGGGAATACCGTTGCCGGTGACCCGGCGTCCGATGTCGGCGAACGTGACGTCAGCTTGGACCGTCGAGCTGCCGGCGGTGGCGGAGGCTTTGAGGGTTGACGCCTGCGAATACCCCCAGCTCGCCCCGGTGTTCTTCGCACCATGGACACAGTTGGACTTGTCGGCGTTGACGAGCTTGGTGTCCTGCTCACACGACGGGGGCCGGGTGATAAAGCCGTTTCCTCCCGGTCCGGGGAAGAGCTGGTTGCCGTGCTTATCGGTGGCCAGGGTGGAGTTCGGGCCGGTGGGCTCCCAGTCGACGTTCCTGCCGTTGATGTTCTGCCCGGCGAGGTCGGCCTTGAGGTAGTTCCTGGCCGTCGTTGTGGCGCCGGGGAAGGTGCCGGGCGCGTACTTCTGGTAGCCGGGGGCGAGGTCCTTCACCGTCTGGGGGGAATAGTTGTACAGCTCGTGTCGGCGAGCAGCCTTGGCGACGTCAGTGTTGTCGGTCGCGTTGTTGAACGACAGGTTCGCGAAGGGCGGGTTGGCCTCGTCGAAGGTGACGTCGATGAGACCGCCGTCCTTGAAGGCGGCCGATTTCTCGATGAGGGGGATGTAGTAGCGCAGCCACAGGTCGGCGGCGTAGAGGCCACCGGTGTGGTTCTTCGGTGGGGTTGTCAGGGGCTTGGAGTAGTCCGGGCTACCGTGGGCGTCGAAGAGACCGGACAGGTTGTTGCCCTTGCATGTAGCGTCGTGGGCGTCTGAGCAGTTGTTCGGGGTGATCCAGTTGAAGGCTGGCACCTGGTCGGCGGGTCGAGACAGATCGCTCACCAGACCGCGGGAGTGATCGTCAAGATTGACGATGTGCTTGGTGTCGGAGGGGGTACCGCCGTCAATCGGATGGGTCAGTGCGTCCTTGCCGGTGCCGTCATTGCCGATGATGGAGTGGAACCACACGAAAGGGAAGTGCTTGGCGACGTATTGGTCGTCAGCCTGGGCGCCGGTGTACGAGGTGATCCCTCTGGCCTCGTCCTGCGCGTTCGTCTTCATGACCTTGGGGTTCTTGTCGGGGGTGTTGGCGAGGGTGCCTGGCGACCCGGCCAGGCCATCCTCACGGCCCGGGTGGTTGCGCAGGTCCTGGGCGTATCCCTTCCACGTCACCCCTGCGGCATCGAACTGGTTGAACAGGGTGGGAATATCCTTGGGGTAGGTGCAGCCATTCTTTCCGGCTGGAGCATTCGGCCCGGCGAGAGACATTGCCTGACCGTAATTGTCATTGCGTCCGAATTCCTTGCCGGTGTGGGTACGGATAATTGAGGAATTAGACCCGAAGTTCGAATTGACGTCCCCGCAATCCTCTTGCAGGTCCATCTGCGGCGCCTGGCCCGAAACGAGGGTGATGTAGTTGTCCTGGGAATAGTGACCGGTGCCGTAGTAGTGGTTAAGGAGAGCCCCCTGGCGGGGGAGTTCCTTCCACAGATAGGAGTTCTGGTTGAGCCCGGTGAAGTTCTCGTCGTAGGACTTGTTCTCCAGGATGATAAGCCACACGTGCTTGATCTTGCCGGTGGCAGGATTCGTCGTCGTGATGGTGGTGTGAGCGGGGGCGTTCCCGGCCTTCACAGGAACTCCCTCGGCGGGCAGGGCAAGCCCTGGGGCGGGGGTTGACAACCCAAATGCAAGGAGGCCGGCGGCGACGGCGGCTCCGACAGCCTTCGTGAATCGTCTGTGGATGTGCATGACGACAGGTCTATACCCGGCAAAGAGAGATTTGTGGGGTTTTGGTGAAATGGTGTTAACCGGGACTGATGTCGAGGCGCCGGTCGAGGTGTCCACCGTACTGGTGAGGTGGCGACGTGTTGCATGCATGACACCGGTCTACCGATGGCAGTCGGAGGCTGGGAGAGTAGCTGGTTAACAGCGCGAAAATTGCTGGTGAATGTGTGGTGATGGTGTGACAGTGACGACGATGACGGCGCTCGGTCGGCAAGCGCTTGCGGTGACCGCCAGATGGCTTCGCGACGGACTCTGTAGCGGCAAGAGGGGCCGCTCAAACAGCCTGGTAGTGCCCTGGTTTTCCTGCCAGACGATGATCACTCCATGGCAATTAGAAGGATACCGGGTGCACAGGCTGCCGGTCGGCCACAACTTCCAGCTCGACGCGGACGCTCTTGCTAATGCCCTTGCCGCCTGCCGACGCCAAGGTGAACACCCAGCGGTGTTGACCTGCGAGACCTTCGGAATTCAGCCGAGTTCGAAGCTCATCGAGGTGCTCAAGCAGGCCCGTCGTGACGGTGTGCCAGTTATCGTCGATCGTACTCATTCTTTTCTCGCGCCGTCCCGGACCCCTGCTGACATTGAGGTGGTCAGTACTCGCAAGCTTCTTCCCCTGACCGAGGTCGCATGGGTGCAAGCAGACGAAGACCTTTCGGAACTCGTTGGAACGCGAGACAACAAAGACGTGTTTCTGACGAGCGCCCGGCGTCGGTTTTTGAAGGATCGAGGCCTCGACACCTTCGAAGAGGCTGAAAACCTGGCTGACGACTGCTGGGTTCCAGTTCCTCCTGACGATGACGCCCGAGCTGAATTTGAAGGGTTTAACCTTGCTGAGTTCTCTCGCCGGGTGGACCAGACCCGCGCTGCCCTCCTGAGCGGCTTGGAGGTGGCCCAGATCGTCAATCCGAGTGCCCGCTGCGCGATGGTGCTTTCACACCCGGCCGCCGATGAGTTGGCAGATCGGCTGCGTAACGTCGGCGTGGTTGGGCCATTGCACTGGGATCGGCCGCAGCATTTAGACGTCGACTGGCCCGACGACCTCGTCAGTCTGCCTCCGGTGATGAACGAGACCACGATTGATCGGGTTATTGACGTGGCCACGATGGTGGTCGAGGGAGCGCGGTTCTCGTGGAAAGATAGGGACCTGTTGAGGCCGTGACACAAGGAGGATCCATGACCGCCCAGAAACTCGACGGCAAGGCCACTGCCGCCGCGATCAAGTCCGAACTGGCCGAACGCGTAGCAGCTCTGCGCGATCAAGGTGTCGTACCGGGACTGGGCACCGTGCTCGTCGGGGAGGACCCGGCTTCGCACCAGTACGTCGCTGGCAAACATCGCGACTGCGCGCAAGTAGGCATTGAATCGATTCGTGTTGATTTGCCTGCCGACGTCACCGAGGAGGAACTTGCTCAAAAGATCCGCGGGCTCAATGCCAACCCGCATTGCACCGGTTACATTGTTCAGCTACCGCTGCCACGTCATATCGACACGAACTGGGCGCTTAACCTCATCGACCCTAACAAGGACGCCGACGGCTTGACCCCGGCATCACTGGGGCGTCTTGTCCTCAACGAGCCGGCCCCGCTACCGTGCACCCCGCGCGGCATCGTCGAGTTGCTGACCCGTCATGGCATCGAGCTGCCGGGTGCCAACGTCTGCGTGGTCGGACGCGGTACGACGGTGGGACGTCCGCTCGGGCTGCTGCTGACCCGTCGTTCCGAGAACTGCACCGTCACCCTGTGTCACACCGGGACCCGTAACCTTGCCGAACACACCCGGCAGGCCGACATCATTATCGGCGCTGCTGGGTCGCCGGGACTCATTAATGCCGACATGATCCGTGAAGGGGCAGTCCTCGTGGATGTCGGTGTGTCACGGACCCCCGAGGGGAAGATCCAGGGCGATTTTACTGCCGACGTGTGGGAGAAGGCCGCGTGGGTCTCTCCGAACCCCGGTGGCGTTGGACCGATGACCCGCGCCATGTTGCTATCTAACGTGGTAGACCGGGCTGAACGGCTCACCGCGGATCCTTCATGAGGCAGCCGCGCCACGCTGCTGAGGCGCCCGTCAGTACCGCGACTCGACATGCTCGACGGAGCGAGCGTTGCGCTGAATCTAAGGAGCATCTTCAATCTTGGTGGGCGCTCACGGTCTGTTTGCTCGGGGTTGCTGCCTCAGCAATTGTCATGGGCACGGGACATTGGCGTCGCGGCGCGATGGTCTTTGCGGCATCGGTGCTTATGGCGGGGATTTTGCGGGTAGTGCTGCCCGAACAAAGTGCCGGGTTATTAGCTGTCCGGACACGGTGGATTGATTCGGTTCTCCTGTTAGGGCTAGGGGCGGTGATGGTCGTCGTCATCCTCACGAGGTGACGTACTCACCTGTGCGATGCCTCACTAGTGGCGTGGGTGGGACATCGCGCAGGGTCTTGCCCAGGACGCAGAACTTAATGTGCGTCCAGGACGCAACGCCGCCGACGAGCGAAGCTGCGGGCCGAGGTCAGCCCCTCACCGGTTGGCCCCGCGATAGTGAAAGTGGCGAACCCTTCCCCGTTGATCCCAATGCCGGCGAAAGATGGCCCATTCTTGACGAAGATCGTCGTCTGGATGCGTCGGGCCATGAGGTCCAACCGCGAAACATCCTTGGAGTGCATGATTGCAGTGTGACGGTTGCCGTGTTCCAGCTCGACAGCCAAGTCGATGGCGGTCAGGTAATCGGTGACGGGGACCACCGGCACCACTGGCATGAGCATCTCGACTTGCACGAACGGGTCCGACGGATCAGTAACCATTGTCACCAAGCGGGTGTCCTGATGAGGCTCAATCCCCGCAGTTCGCAGGATCTTCTGGGCGTCCTGACCAACCCATGCGGTATTCGGTCGAGTACCAGAAGTGTCGAGCAGTAAAGAACGCAGCTTGGCGAGCTCTTCAGGATCACTGACAACCTGCGCGCCATTGGCCGTCATGGCTGTCATGAGCTGGGGCAGCACTTCGGCGACGACGATGACTTCCTTCTCGGCGGTGCACGGCAGGTTGTTATCGAAGCTGGCTCCCTGGACGATGTCGCTGGCGGCCTTGGCCACATCAGCGGTTTCGTCGACGACGGCAGGCGGGTTGCCCGATCCGGCGCCAATCGCTTTCTTGCCGCTCGACAGCACCATGTTGACGATTTGCGGCCCGCCGGTCGCTACAAGCATCGTGATGTCGGGGTGGTTGATGAGAGCTTTGGTGGTGTCTGGAGTCGGCTCAGTGATGACAGTGATGAGGTTGTCGGGAGCCCCTGCCTCGACCATCGCGCGATTGAGAACGTCAACGAGCCATGCGCTGAGATGACGGGCTCGCGGATGGGGGCTGAAGACGACGGTATTACCGGCAGCCAACATTCCGACGGTGTTGCAGATGATCGTCTCAGTGGGATTCGTCGTCGGCGTAATGGCGCCAATGACTCCGTAGGGGGAGTATTCGAGGGTGGTCAAGCCGTCGTCGCCTTGACGTGCCTCCATGACGAGATCTTCGACACCAGGGGTGCGGGTTGCCGCATAGAGATTCTTGAGAACCTTGTGGTGGGCATTGCCCATCCCGGTCTCCTCGACAGCAGCCGTGGCCATGTATTCCAGACGTTCCTGCTGACTGGCTGCTTCGCGCACGGCATTGATGAAGGTACGGCGCTGCGCCAAGGAACAGTCAGAGAAGGCGAGGAAGGCCTCACGGGCGGCAGCCACTGCGGCGTTGACGTCGGCGAACACTCCGCAGAGTTGAGTGCTGGTGGGAGGGACTGCTGTAGTGGTCATGGCTGCTGGCTCCTTCGGGTGTGGAGTCCTGGGGGAGATCCGCCTCCTTGCGGTGGACATCAGGACATCTGATGCATCGACCATAGAAATGGTGGTAGTCGCTCGTCTAGAGCAACAACTAGAACGGGTCCGAGGTGCAGTTAAGGCATGCCTGTGTGTGCACTAATGTGCATTTCTGCGGATGCCTTAATTGTGGCCTTTGCCACTGCGCGCTAACCCTTTAGATAAGGCTTAAAACCGCTTTATGGCAGTGTAGTAAGCATCATTATCGACAACTCAGGAACCACGATGTACTGCACATTCGTGCACAAGTGTGGTGCATCTCTCTCGACGCTCGGTTACCGGCCGAAACCATCGAAGTTTCACGCCGTGACGCGCAGAACGGGCCCGGAAACTTGACGTTTTCCGGGCCCGTTCGTCGGGTCGATCAGATGAGGCCGAGTTCCTTGACGGCGTCACGTTCGTCGGCCAGCTCCTTGGCAGAGGCGTCGATCTTGGCGCGCGAGAAGTCGTCGATGTCAAGACCCTGAACAATCTCGACCTTGCCGTTGGTGATGGTCACCGGGAAGGAAGAGATGAGGCCCTCGGGCACGCCGTAAGAGCCGTCAGACGGAATCGCCATGGACACCCAGTCTCCCTCAGGAGTGGAGCCCATCCAGTCGCGCATGCACTCGACGGTGGCGTTAGCGGCCGAGGCAGCCGAGGAGGCGCCGCGCGCGTCGATGATGGCAGCGCCACGTTTGGCGACGGTTGGGATGAACTCGTTCTCGATCCAAGCTTCGTTCACCAGGTTGGTTGCCTTCTGGCCGGCGACCTCGGCGTGGAAGACGTCGGGGTACTGGGTGGAGGAGTGGTTGCCCCAGATGGTCATGTGACGGACGTCATTGACAGTCTTTCCGGTCTTGCGGGCAAGCTGCGTCTTGGCGCGGTTGTGATCTAGACGAGTCAAGGCGGCGAAGTGGTTGTTCGGGATGTCGACCGCGTTGGTAGCAGCGATGAGGGCGTTGGTGTTAGCGGGGTTACCGGTGACGAGAACGCGGACGTCGTCGGCGGCGACGTCGTTGAGGGCCTTGCCTTGGGCGGTGAAGATAGCCCCGTTCTTGGTGAGCAGATCGGAACGCTCCATACCCGCCTTGCGGGGCATGGCGCCGACGAGGAAGGCGGCGTTAACTCCGTCAAAGACCTTCTTCGGATCGTCACCGATCTCGATATTCACGAGATTGCCGAAGGCGCAGTCGTCAAGCTCCATGACGACGCCCTCAAGGGCTTTGAGGGCCGGGGTGATCTCGAGAAGGCGAAGCTCGATAGGAGTGTCTCCGAGCAGCGAACCGGAAGCAATGCGGAACAACAAGCTGTAGCAAATCTGGCCAGCAGCTCCGGTGACGGCAATCTTGACTGGGGTCTGGGTCATGGATCTCTCCTTGAAAGTCCTCGATGACACTTGGCTATTTTGAAGCCTACTCGCGGTGACGACGCGAAGTTGGCCGGGGGACTTATTCGTATCAAGAATGACCTCGCCCATGGGGGCCAGGTGGTGGCCCCCATGTGGGATCGGGTGACGGCCCTGGTGGAGGCGTCAGGAGGTACCGCTACTGCAAGATGACGGTGCGCATTCCGTCTAGGAAAGTGCGGTGCTCAGCGAACAGACGGACGGCCTCGTTAAGGGTGGCAGATTCGGTGTCCTGGCCGACGGCGGTGAGTTGAGCCACCGTCTGAGAATGGTTGACCCGTTGCACTCGCTGTTCGATGATGGGGCCCTCGTCGAGGTCGACAGTGACGAAGTGGGCCGTCGCGCCAATGAGCTTGACCCCGCGGGAATGGGCTTGGCGGTACGGGTTGGCACCTTTGAAACCGGGCAGGAAAGAATGATGAATGTTGATGCACCGTCCTGATAGTTGCTCACACAGTTCAGGAGAAAGGATCTGCATATAGCGAGCCAATACGACGAGCTCGACGTCAAGGTCCCCGACGGTGCGCAATACCTCCTGCTCGAAAGACGTCTTGGACTCGCGGTCGACTTTTTGCCACCGGAACGGAACCTTATGGAAAGCAGTCAAGTCGGCGAGGTCAGGATGATTCGCCATGACCTGGACAACGTCGATTGGCAGCCGACCAGCGTCCCGGTTAAACAGCAAGTGAGACAGACAATGGGACGCTTTGGAGGCCAAGATGAGGGTACGGACGGGACGCCCCAACTCGTCGACGTGGACAGTAGCGTTGCACTTTCCGGCGAGCTCGCTGACGGCCGACTCGAGGTCGGCGCGGCTGCTCGCTGACTCGACCTGCAACCGGATGAAGAAGTTTCCGGTGTCGGTGCTAGTGAATTGCTGACACTCTGTGAGGTTTCCGCCCACCTGGGCGCACGCCCCGGTAACGGCATGGACAAGTCCGGGGCGATCCGGGCTAGTCCAGGTGACAACGAGCTCATGGGATTCCGACATGACCGGTACAGTAGTCGGCCTCGTCACACCGGATGCGATATCTCGCGAACTGGATGACGGCAATTCGGTGTTCTACGGTGTTCCTTTTCGGTGTGTCAGAAATGTCCACCACCTCCACTATTCTTAAGACGAAGTGCCGCTAGACGCCCTGACGGGTTGCACAGCGGCGTTCCCCTCGATCACAGGAGTTCGTGCATGCCTACCATCGTCTGGACCAAGATCGACGAGGCCCCCGCCCTCGCATCATATTCCTTACTTCCCATCGTGGAGGGATTCCTCGACGGGTCGGGTATTGACATCACGACTTCGGATATTTCGTTGGCGGGGCGCATCCTGGCCCAGTTTCCGGATCGTCTGAACGAAGATCAGAAAGTTGCCGACCACCTAGCTGAGCTGGGTGAGCTCACCGGTTCCCCGGATGCCAACATCATCAAGCTGCCCAATATCTCGGCATCGGTCCCGCAGCTTAAGGCTGCTATTGCCGAGCTGCAGTCCCAGGGCTACGAGCTTCCGGACTTCCCAGACAAGCCTTCCACCGATGAGGAGAGGGAAATCGCTGCTCGCTATGCCACCGTGCTCGGTTCGGCGGTAAACCCCGTATTGCGTCAGGGGAACTCCGATCGTCGCGCTCCCACCGCAGTCAAGGCATACGCCAAGGCTCACCCGCACCGGATGGGTCAGTGGACTGACCAGGTCAAGGCCCGAGTCGCGCATATGGATCACGGAGACTTCTTCGACCACGAGGAGTCCTTCGTCTCCCGGGGGCAGGATCTCGACGTTGTGCTCATCGGGACCGATGGTTCCGAGACGACCTTGGCCAGCGGCATCAAGACTCTCGACGGTGAGATCGTTGATGCCACCTTTATGTCCGTTGATGCCCTTGACGAGTTCTACGCTTCTTCCCTAGCTCAGGCCAACGAAGAGGATCTACTGTGGTCGGTTCACCTCAAAGCGACGATGATGAAAGTCTCCGATCCGGTCCTCTTTGGCCATGCAGTGCGCACTTTCCTAGTCGACGTCTTCGATAAATACGGTGACGACCTCAACTCGGTAGGCGTCAATCCCGATCTTGGACTGGGCGATCTTTATACCCGTCTCGAAAAACTTCCCGCAGAACGCGCGACTGCAATTAAGGCGGCCATCGATTCTGCCTTCGCTGCTCGCCCGGCCCTGGCCATGGTCGACTCCGACAATGGCATTACCAATCTGCATGCCGGAAATCTCGTCATTATCGACGCTTCCATGCCAACTGTCGTCCGCGATTCCGGATGTATGTGGAACGCCGAAGGTAAGCGTCAGGAGACGCTAGCCTGCATCCCCGATCGCAGCTACGCCACCATGTACGCCGCGATTATGGACGACTGCCGCGAGCATGGCGCCCTCGACCCGGCCACCATGGGTGATGTCCCGAACGTCGGTCTGATGGCTCAGAAGGCGGAGGAATACGGCTCCCACCCCACCACGTTCATCGTCCCCCATGACGGCCGCGTTGAGGTGCGCTGTGGTGACGAGGTGTTGACGAACCAGCAGGTCGAAGCCGGTGACGTGTGGCGCATGAGCCGGGTGCGTGACATCCCGGTGCGCGATTGGGTGCGCTTGGCCATTGAGCGGGCACGCATCACCAATACCCCGGCGGTATTTTGGCTCGATAAGAACCGTGCTCATGACGCCCGCGTCATTGAGAAGGTCAAGGCCTATCTGCCGGAGCACGAGGGGTTGGATATTCGCATCCTGGCCCCTGCCGACGCTATGAAGTTCACCCTGGCGCGGATCCGCCGCGGGGAGGACACTATTTCGGTAACCGGCAACGTGCTGCGCGACTACCTCACTGATGTCTTCCCGATTCTGGAAATTGGCACTAGTGCCAAGATGCTCTCGGTCGTCCCACTGCTGGCCGGTGGCGGCTTGTTCGAAACTGGTGCCGGAGGCTCGGCGCCCAAGCATGTCGCCCAGTTCGTCGCTGAGGACTACCTGCGGTGGGATTCCCTGGGCGAGTTCTGCGCTCTAGGTGCTTGCCTTGAGCACATCGACCAGACCAGCGAGGGCACCAAAGCGGGAATACTTGCGGCGACCCTTGACAAGGCTATCGGTGCTTTCCTCGAGAACGACCGCTCCCCGGCCCGCAAACTCGGACAGAGCGACAACCGGGGGTCTCATTACTGGCTTGCCCGCTATTGGGCTTCCGAGCTGGCTGCTCAGCATGATGATGCTGAACTTGCCGACCGATTCTCCGATGTCGCGACCGAGCTGGCTGCTCGTGAGGACCAAATCCTGAAGGAGCTCAACGGGGTCCAGGGCAGCCCGGTCGATATGGGCGGGTACTACCACCCTGACGAGGAGCTCGTCGCGGAGGCCATGCGTCCCAGCACCACTTTTAACGCGATCATTGAATCCCTGTGAGTGCAGCCCCGATTTCGGCCGGTCATGAGGATGTGGACCGACGTCGGTGGTTCATCACCATCGGCATCGGTCTTGCCGTGTGGGTGGCTCAACGCCTGGCCCTCATAGCGGCGATGGCTTCGGACGGACCGGTCGTTCCGAGGCTGACTCGATGGGACGGAAGGTGGTATTCCGTCATTGCGGCTGGGGGTTATCACTGGCCCAACCCCATGTTTGGCCATACCGATCCCTGGATATCCGATCTGGCGTTTTTGCCAGGGCTGCCAGCTCTTGGCAGGGTGATCATCCTTGTCACCGGTATGTCGCCGTATTTAGCGATCCTCATTGCCGCGCAGATGGGTTTCCTCACAGCCGCTGCGGTCATCACAGCGGTCGGACACCGAGTGGCAGGACCGACCGCAGCGGTGCTGTTGGTGGCGTGCTGGGGCGCTGCGCCTCGTGCTGTCGTTGAATCGATGGGATACACCGAGGGCTGGTTCATCGCCCTTGTTGGGCTCGGGCTGCTTGCCATCCTGTCGGGACGGTGGATCCTCGCGGGCGTATTCGTTGGCGTCGCCGGTCTGTTCCGGGCATCCGTCGCCCCGGTGTGCATCGTCCTCGGTATCGCGTGGTTGACGAGCCTGTGTACGAAGGCTGAAGCGGGGCAGCGGTGGCGTCGTTTCGTCGGGATGGCGTTGAGCCCGCTGGGATTGCTGACCTGGTTTGTTATCGTCGCTCATCGCACTGGTAGATGGAATGGTTACCTGCTTGTTCAGAAGGCGTGGGGGAGCGAGATGGGGACCCTGCTTGACACGTGGGAAGACCTTCATTCGCGGATGGATCACGTTCCGTTCGACTGGCGGTATACCGGCTTGGTCGCCCTGACCTGGTGCATGTATCTCGCCCTTGGCATCGTCATGGCAGTTCGACGCGAACAGGTGTGGTTGACGGGATACGTGCTTGTGACCGTGATCTTCGTTGGTCACATGCAGGGGTACTTCAACTCCAAGGCCCGATTTCTGCTGCCCGCTTTTCCGGCATTTCTGCCAGTGGCGAGATTGCTTGACCGGAGTCCGAGATGGTTTCAAGCGGTGTTCGTCCTCGTCATCTCGGCAGTATCGACGTGGTGGAGCCTGGACATCTTAGGACACAACCTCTCACCCTGAGGCGTCCTGCCGTGGAGTTCTGCCGGGCTGAGCTCCTATTCTTGTCTTATGCACAACGATGACCGGGAGGGCGATAGTCACGCCACCTTCGTTATTGCCTCTGTGAAGAGAGGAATGGTGAAGGCCCGTGGCTGAGGTCTTTGAGAACGCCGCCCTTATTCTCTTGTTCATCCTCGTGGGCGGGGTGTTTTCGGCTGCCGAGATGGCGCTGGTGAGCCTCCGCGATTCCCAGATCAAGCAGTTGGCGGCGACCCGCGGATCTCGCGGTCGTTCCATTCAAAAGCTGCAATCAAATCCCAATCGTTTCCTTTCTGCGGTGCAAATCGGCGTCACCTTGTCAGGCTTCCTCGCCTCGGCCTTTGGTGGTGCGACGCTGGCCAGCGAGCTCGCGCCAGTATTCGAGTCCTGGGGAATGTCGGCGTCAGTGGCTGCAACGGTCGCCCTCGTCACTATCACGGTCATTATTTCCTACTTTTCGATCGTGTTAGGTGAGCTTGTAGCTAAGCGTTTGGCGATGCAGCGTGCAGAGGGATTCTCCGTGGCGCTTGGTCCGATGGTAAATGGCATTGCTACCCTGTTCCGGCCCATCATTTGGTTTCTGGGGGTTTCGACAGACCTTGTCGTTAAGATCCTTGGCGGTGATCCAACTGCGGCTCGCGAAGAGGTGACCGACGAGGAGATTCGTTCCATGGTCGTCTCCTCGGCGACGTTGGGGGACGAGGAGCGCACCATCCTTGACGAGGTCTTCGCCGTGGGAGAGAAGTCCCTGCGCGAGGTAATGGTTCCGCGCACCGAGGTCGACTTTCTGCAGGGATCAATGAAGGCTGTCCAGGCGGCTCAGGTGGTTCGCGACGGGTCCCATTCTCGGTATCCGGTTATCGACGGATCGGCGGATCGGGTGCTTGGATTCGTTCACGTTCGAGATCTGCTCGAACTCAACCCTCAGATTCGTACCAGTCGGGTATCCCAACTGGTACGTGCCGTCGTCTCCCTACCCGATACCGTCAAAGCGCTTAAGGCGCTGACCGAGATGCGTCGCACTAATGCTCATTTGGCGATTGTGCTCGACGAATACGGTGGCACGGCTGGCATCGTCACTTTGGAGGATCTCGTCGAGGAGATAGTTGGCGATATTACCGATGAGTATGACACCGTTGAACCGTCTGATCTGGCTCACGTCAGGCAGCGCGATATTGACGGCCTAACCACGCTCGAAGAGTTTTCCGACAAGGTTGGCCTGGTACTGCCCGAGGGGCCTTACGACACTCTCGCGGGGTATTTCATGGCTCAGACCGGTGAGGTGCCCACTAAGGGTGCCCAGGTCGACGTTCACCTCGATCCGGTTGGATACGTGCCCGATGAAAACGACGAGGATGTTGAACCCGATCCCAATATTGAGCTGACGGTTACCGAGGTTGATGGTCTACGTGCAGCGTGGCTGAGGATTCGTCGCTTAGATGCGCCTGGCGCGTCAACGGTGCCAGCGGGGACGTCGACAATCCCGCGCCCTGAGCGGGAGGCGGCAAGCGCGTGAGGAGGCGACCCGCATGGCTCGGCGGTCCCGGAAAAGATGCCGACGGAGCGGTCTTGCTGACTGGCCCGGAGGCCGGCGAGTTGTTGAAAGCAGCTGTCGGGCACGCTGGTGGAGGGCTCGTCGATTGGCACCTCGACCACGTTGACGCGAACCCTGGTCAGTCCACGACGGCGACCTATCAGGCTCGGGTGCAGTGGCCTGCGGGGGAGCGAGAAGAACTCTTCGGCATGAGTGCTCGAGCGAGTGGCCCGGCAGTGACTGATTCACGCGCTGACATTTATGTTGACGGATCCCGGGAGGTCGCCGTCTGGCGTTATCCTGACGACCCTGATCTCCCGGGACTTTCTCGCGCGGCGTACCCCGAACAAATGGCAGCCATCATCTCTGACCTTAACTTGGTTGGCGCCCGGGTGAGCGCCCAGCAGATCAATCTGCACATGATCGGATATCGGCCGCGACGTCGGGCGGTGCTGTGCGCTGAGGTCAACAATCGACGCTTCTATGTCAAGGTGTTGCGTGACGGCATCTTCCAGGCGACGCTGGCGCGCCACGACTTGCTGACCCGCGCGTCAGTGCCGAGCCCGAGGGTGGCCGGCGTCACCGAGGACAACCTGCTTTTTCTTACCGAATTGCCGGGATGCCCACTTAGCAAGGCGCTATTTGAACCAGGAAGTCCGTGCACCGCCGAGAGCCTTGTTAGTTTACTCGACCAGTTACCTCCGCAGGTGTGCGACCTTCCGCGCCGGTCACCGTGGAGTGAATCGGTTGCTCACTACTGCCGTATGGTCGCAGCTGCCCTGCCGGACCAGAGTGAACGGTTAGAAAGGATGGCCCAGATCATTACCGAGGGGCTGTCAGATGTGCCGGCAGGGAACGAACCCACCCATGGAGATTTTCACGAAGGCCAGATCCACGTGTGGAATGGCCACGTGTGCGGAATCCTCGATGTCGACACCGTCGGGCCAGGACGCCGGGCCGATGATCTCGCGTGTCTTGTTGCCCACCTGTCTACGGTGCAGCGTATGAATGTGCCCCAGGCCGATCGCATGCGGCAGATTTTGACAGCGTGGGTTCCGGTCTTTGATTCGCGGGTCGATCCGATTGAGTTGAGACTGCGCTCTGCGGCGGTCGCGATTTCGCTGGCTACCGGGCCTTATCGCAGTCAAGAGGACAATTGGCAGGCCGAAACCTTATCAATCGTTGACGCGGCTGAAGCGCTGGTCAATCAGGTGGCCTGAAGCCCGGTTCGCTCTATGGACCCGCTCGCCCTATGAATTGCTGGCGCCACCCAAGGTCGAGGCGATATGCTCCCGCTTCTTGGGGCCAGTTTGACCGTTAAGGTGTCGATTTCTCCACGAAGGGGTTACAGTTTTATGGCCCGATCGGCGACACATGCCCCACGGGTTTTCCACCGTTGGATCATCGTCTGCTCCAGGAGGCAGTCCGTGAAGAAGTTACACCTCGCTATTCCCGCCGTTTTCGCTGCCGCAGCCTTGTCACTGTCGGCCTGCGCGCAGGCTCCGGACGCGTCCACGGGCTCCTCGGCGGGTTCCTCCACGTCTGCTGCTGGGAAGGATAACTCCAACTCCGGTGAGTTTAAGGCCTGTATGGTCTCCGACTCTGCTGGTTTTAACGACAAATCCTTCAACGAGACCTCTCTTCAGGGTCTCAACAAGGCTGCGAGCGATCTCGGCGTGAAGACCGCCAAGGTCGAGTCGAAGGACGATAAGGACTACGCCACCAACCTGCAGTCCATGGTGGACGCCAAGTGCTCGATCATCGTCTCCGTTGGGTTCCTGCTCGAGAAGCCCACCCTCGCTGCTGCCAAAGCAAACCCGAACGTCAAGTTCGCCATCGTTGACGACAACCCGGCGAATCCTCCTGAGAACCTTAAACCGCTGATCTTCAACACTGCCCAGTCTTCCTTTGAGGCCGGCTACCTGGCTTCCGCACTGACCAAGACCGGCAAGGTTGCCACCTTCGGCGGCATGAAGATCCCGACCGTCACCATCTTCATGGATGGTTTTTCCCAGGGCGTTGACTACTACAACAAGCAGAAGCACAAGTCGGTTCAGGCTATCGGTTGGGATGTCAAGAAGCAGGACGGTCAGTTCGTCCCGCAGCCCAACCCGTTCCAGAACGTCTCTGGTGGTAAGGCTACTGCTCAAGCACTGCTCAACCAGGGTGCCGATATCATTCTGCCGGTGGCGGGCAATGCTGGAAACGGTGCGCTGCAAGCTGTGAAGTCCTCTGGCGGAAAGGCCAATGCCATCTGGGTTGACGGTGATGGCTGCAAGACCCAGCCGGCCTACTGCTCGAATATCATCACCTCGGTGTTCAAGGGCATGGATGTTGCCGTCTTCGATGCGGTTAAGGCTGCCAAGGACGGCAAATTCGATAACAAGCCGTACGTCGGCTCCCTGGAAGACGGTGGCACCGGCCTGTCCCCGTTCCACGAGTTCGACTCCAAGATCCCCGCTGACGTTAAGAACGAGCTGAAGGCGATCAAGGACGACATCAACTCCGGCAAGATCACAATCACCTCAAAGGCCCAGCCTAAGTGAGTCTGAGCGCGAACTCGGTTCGCTCAGCCGCTGTGCGGCCAACCACGTGAGACGACGACGCGCCGACTTCCTGTGGAGGTCGGCGCGTCGTCGGCGCACGCGACATCAGGGACCAGACGTGGAAGGATCTGCCCCGTGACCACCAACACCACCGTCGCCCCACCCGGTGACAATGCACCCCTCAAAGATGGGCTGAGCCTGCGCGGCGTCACGAAGAGATTCGGGACCCTCACGGCCAACGACCACATTGACCTCGACATCGTTCCCGGGCGAATCCACTGCTTGCTCGGTGAAAACGGTGCCGGCAAGTCAACCCTGATGAACATTCTGTACGGCTTGCTGCCTTCCGATGAAGGGCAGGTCTACATCGACGGGGTGGAGCAACACTTCGATAATTCCAAGCAGGCCATGGCGGCCGGTATTGGAATGGTTCACCAACACTTCATGCTCGTCAACGTATTCACGGTGGCTGAGAACATTGCGTTGGGGCGGGAAGAATCGACCGCTGGCATCCTGTCGATGCGACGGGCTCGCGCAAAGGTGCGCGAATTGTCTGATCGCTACCACTTTGACGTCAATCCAGACTCGGTCATCGAGAACCTGCCGGTTGGCGTCCAGCAGCGTGTCGAGATCCTGAAGTCCCTAGCCAACGACGCTCAGTACCTCATCTTTGACGAACCCACTGCTGTGCTTACCCCGCAGGAAATCGACGAGCTCATGGCTGTTATGAAGACCTTGCGTGACGAGGGCCGGGCCATCGTTTTCATTACCCACAAGCTGCGTGAGGTTCGCGCCATCGCTGACGACATCACTGTGGTCCGACGTGGCCGCATCGTAGGCAAGGCCAGCGCGGACCAGTCCGAGGCTGAACTTGCTGAGATGATGGTGGGACGGGCCGTCAAGCTCGTCGTCGATAAGGACGAGGCTAAGCCGACCGGTTCTCGCCTGGACATCAAGGACCTCACCGTGGCTGACGACCGCGGCTCAGTCGTTGTCGACGGCGTGTCATTGTCCGTTGCGGGGGGTGAGATTCTCGGCGTCGCCGGAGTGCAGGGTAATGGTCAGACGGAACTCGCTTCCTCCCTGCTTGGACTCATTAAGCCGACGTCGGGAACGATCCGCATTGATGGCAAGGACACCACGGGCGCGGCCCCCGCCAAGGTTATTGAGGCCGGACTCGGATTCGTGCCTGAGGATCGTCAGCGGGACGGTTTTGTTGGCGAGTTCTCCATCGCTGAGAACCTCGTGCTGAATCAGGTTGGCGCGTACTCCAAGCACGGTAACCTTCAGCTCAGGCGGATCGCTGACAATGCACGTGACCGTGTCGAGGAGTTCGACATTCGTACCCCGTCGGCTTCGTTGCCGGTGTCTTCATTGTCGGGTGGTAACCAGCAGAAGGTCGTGTTGGCGCGCGAACTTTCGCGTTCGTTGAGTGTTCTGGTGGCTTCTCAGCCCACCCGCGGTGTCGACGTCGGTGCTATCGAGTTCTTGCACAAGCGGGTAGTCGAGGAGCGTGACAACGGCACAGCGGTGCTCATCGTCTCCACTGAGCTTGACGAAATCGAGGCGCTATCGGACCGCATTGCGGTGATGTACCGCGGTCGCATCGTCGGCATCGCGCCGGCGGGAACTCCCCGCGATGTTCTCGGCCTCATGATGGCCGGATTCAGTTATGACGAGGCGTGTGACAGCGTCGCCAAGGGACACAAGGAGGTCTCGGAATGAGCACTGAATCCTTGAAGCCCGCTGCGTCGAAAGAGGCCACCTCTCCGACGGCAGCTACCGCTTCCCAGACTGAGGCTACCTCGCACCGTTCCTTCCCCTGGAATGATCTGTGGGTGACGGTCGCAGCGTTTGTGCTGGCTTTCATCGTCTCGGCCATCGTTATGGTGGCCGCCGATCCCGCGATCAACAAGGAGTGGAGCTACCTCTTCTCTCGTCCTGACGCTTTGAGTGACTCGTGGGCTCAGATTTCTTCGGCCTACGCGGCCCTGTTCCAGGGAGCTTTCGGATCCTGGCAGGCTCTTACTGCGACGACGGCCCAGTCGGCTCCCCTCATTTGTGGCGGCCTTGCCATTGGTCTGGGTTTCAAGGCTGGCCTGTTTAATATTGGTGGTCAGGGCCAGGCGATTGCCGGAGCAACATTGGCCGCTTGGGTTGGGTTTAATTTCCACTCGCTGCCGCTGCCGGTTCACCTGCTCTTTGCAGTGATTGCCGGATTCATTGGCGGAGCGATCTGGGGTGGCATCGCTGGCATCCTCAAGGCCCGCGCTGGTGCCAACGAGGTCATCGTGACGATCATGCTTAACTACATTGCTGGTGGTCTGCTGGCTTGGTTGCTGACGACCAAGGCCTTTCAGATGCCTGGCCGTACCGACCCGATCGCCCCTATTGTCGACTGGAACGCCACGTTCCCGCGGATGGCCGGATCTCAGTTGCACCTCGGATTCTTCCTGGCCCTGCTACTTGCCGTGGGCACCTGGTGGTTGCTTGATCGAACTCCTTTGGGCTTCCAGATCCGTGCGGTCGGATCCAATCCGAATGCCTCGGCTACCGCTGGTATGAATACCAACTCCATTATCGCGTGGACGATGATTATCTCCGGCGGCTTGGCCGGTATGGCCGGTGTCGAGGTGGCTTTGGGTCCGATCTCTGGTGCCACTCCAACTCAGCTGTCTATCGGCCTGGTCGGAACCATCGGCTTCGACGCCATCACGGTGGCTCTGTTGGGTCGTTCTAAGCCGCTCGGCATCGTTCTCGCTGGTCTGTTCTGGGGCGCTATGAACCAGGGCGGTTTGCGTATGCAGGCCATGACCCAGACCTCCTTGGACCTCGTTCGGGTCATCCAGGCGGTGATCGTCATGTTTGTGGCCGCTCCGATGCTGGTCAAGACGATCCTGCCCTTCCTCAAAACGCGCAGAGAAAAGCGCACTAAGAAACGTGACCGTGGGCCGGTCCCAGCCGACACCACCACGAAGGGAGCCCTGGCATGAGCCCAACATCGCGTTTTCCCCGGCCCACCACCTCTGATATCACCAAGATCGGTATCGAGCTCCCCGCTGAAGCCAGTGAGGCCCTCGATAGGGAACTGGAGTTTGAACAGGTGGAATCGCGTGAGGCCCGTACGCATCGACTATCCACGGGTGTACTCATCGGCATCATGGCGTTGGTGCTGTTCATCCTGGTGACCAAAACGTCAGGCGAAGCACACTTCGCCTTTACTGACGCCCTCGCCGGGAAGGAATTGGGCACTATGAGTGTGTCTGGGTTCCCAGTTGTGCTCGTCAGCGCTATCGCGTGTTTACTGGCGGCTGGGGCTTTCTTTATGGGGCGCAGCCGTCACACTCTCACGGTTACTGCCGGTGTCGTTGCCGGAATCGCCATCATCGTCGGGTTCCTGAGCTGGGCCGCTGCTGGACGTGGCTTGCCGTTCCAGGTCGCAGGCCAACTTCAGGGCACCTTGTCTGTGGCCACTCCGCTGGTCCTCGGCGCGCTGTGCGGCGTCATGTGTGAGCGTGCTGGCGTCGTCAACGTCGCTATCGAGGGCGAGATGCTCACGGCAGCCTTTGCGGCAGCCCTCGTCGGATCCATAACGAAGTCTATTTTTGCCGCCATTGTTGTAGGGATCGTTGCGTCTGTGCTGACTGCCGCGTTGCTGGCTGTCTTTACCATCAAATATTTTGTCGACCAAGTCGTTATGGGCGTGGTCGTCAACCTTTTTGCATCTGGTCTAACGGGCTTCTTCTACACCCAGTTGCTTTCTCCGAACGCCGAGGAATACAACACGGCACCGATCATGGAAGCAGTCGCGATCCCGGGGCTGTCGAAGATTCCGTTCTTTGGCCCGATTTTCTTCGACCAGACTGTGCTGGTATATATCGGGTTCCTCTGCATTCCGCTGGTGTGGTTCCTGCTGTGGCGCACTAAGTGGGGGCTGCGGGTCCGGTCTGTTGGCGAGCATCCCGAGGCCGCTGACACTGTGGGTATCTCGGTTGCTGGAGTGCGCTGGTCTGCAGTGCTCGTCGGTGGCGTTTTTGCTGGCCTGGGTGGCGCTTACTTCACGATTGGTACCGTCGGGTCGTTTTCGAAGGACATCACGGTGGGTAACGGCTTCATCGCTCTTGCCGCTCTCATCATGGGTCGTTGGCGTCCAGGTTTAGCCGCCGTCATGGCGCTGTTTTTCAGCTTCGTAACCCAGCTGTCCACCGAGCTGTCGACGATCAGCGCCCCGATGCCCTCGCAGTTCCTGCTCATATTGCCATACATTGCGACGATCGTCGCTGTGGCTGGTCTGGTTGGCAAGGTGAGGGCACCTGCCTCCGATGGCACCCCTTACATCAAGGAGTGACGTGGACGTCGACTGGGACGCGTTACGCTGTCGAGCTCACGAACTGACGAAACGAGCTTACGTGCCGTACTCCCACTTCCCAGTGGGAGCAGCCGGGCTTGCCGAGGATGGTCGCGTCGTCGTCGGATGCAATGTGGAAAACGCTGGTTATGGCGTCACCTTGTGTGCAGAGTGCGGGCTTATCAGTGACCTCGTGGCCGGGGGTGGTGGGCACCTTCTCGCCTTCTGCTGCGTGGACGCTATGGGTGAGACGATCATGCCGTGTGGGCGTTGTCGCCAACTGCTGTGGGAACATGGTGGCCCGACGATGCTCATCGACACCCCAGCCGGGGTGCAAACGATGACCGAGGTGCTACCGCAGGCCTTCGGCGTCGACAACCTTGATCGTGTCGCCAACCAGCAGGAGAAGTCATGATAGTGGCCGCAGCTGACGGGTCCTCCCTCAACAATCCGGGGCCAGCCGGCTGGGCCTGGTATATCGACGACGACACCTGGGCTGCCGGCGGCTGGCCACGCGGTACGAATAACATGGGCGAGCTCAAGGCTGTTCTCGACGTGTTGCGCGCCACTCGTGACGCCGACGAGCCACTGACGATTTTGTGTGACTCTCAGTACGCCATTAACTGCTGCACGAAGTGGATTCCGGGATGGAAACGTAAAGGATGGCGCAAACGTGACGGCAAGCCTGTACTCAACCGGGACCTCCTCGAGCCCATTGATGAAGAGCTCGACGGCCGTGACGTCACCTTTGAGTGGGTGAAAGGGCACGCTGGCCATGCTATGAACGAGGCTGCCGATCAGCGTGCTCGCGCTGCCGCCACGGCCTTCCGCGACGGCACCCCAGTCGATCACGGGCCTGGGTTCGGCAGGGTCGACCGCGATCCGCAGCCGCAAGAGGATGTGCCGAGACCTGGGAACGGTGATGAGCAAGAGCGGTTGTTTGATCTACCCGAGCGCCCTGCCACCCCTGACCAGGAGCTTATCGGCATCCTCACCGACAAGGAGCGCCGCTTCCTGGAGACCGATGCGATCGCCCATCGCAGCGCTCTGGAGGAGCTTGCCGCCCCTGACTTCATCGAACATGACGGGAATGGCCGACTGTGGACGCGAGGCCGGGCCTTGGCCGACATGCCGGTCCCCGAGGTGAGGGCCAGTATTGAGATTCTCGGAATGGTAAGGATCGGCCCACAGGATGTCCTGCTGCGGTGGCGGGCACGGGCAGGATCACGGGTAAGCGTGCGGGTTTCGCTATGGCATCGCGACCCAGATAGGGGCTGGCAGTTGAGATTCCACCAAATCACCCCGGTGCGCTGAAAAGTTGCTCGGGTCATGAATCACGATGACCTCGATCGGTACTTAGCATCGGCCTAGGCTGCTTCAATCACTGACGTCCTCGATGCCGGCTACCGATAGAGTTAACCTTATGTGTGCCAACGTTCTTGCCGCCGTCGCGTGGCCTTACGCTAATGGGCCTCGACATATCGGCCATGTTTCCGGATTCGGTGTCCCCTCTGACGTCTTTGCCCGGTACATGCGAATGTCGGGTCACCGAGTCCTCATGGTTTCCGGCTCGGATTGTCATGGCACCGCTATTTCAGTCAAGGCTGATCAGGAGGGCGTGACGGCTCAAGAGTGCGCTGAGAAGTATCACCGCATCATCGCGGCAGGCTTGCAGGGGCTCGGGTTGTCCTACGATCTGTACACGTCGACGCTGACCGACAACCACGCTGACGTCACCCAGGAGATCTTTACTCGCCTCCACGAAAACGGCTACGTCGTCAAGAGGTCCGAGATGGGGGCGTTCGAGCCATCGACCGGACGTACCCTTCCGGACCGTTACATTGAGGGCACCTGTCCGGTGTGTGGATACGACGATGCCCGCGGTGACCAGTGCGATAACTGTGGCCGTCAGCTCGACCCGGCCGACCTTATCGACCCCAGATCAAAGACCACAGGGGCCGCTCCCGAGTTTCGCGAGACCGAGCACTTCTTTCTCGACCTTCCTGCCCTGGCCGAGTCGTTGGCGTCGTGGATTGACACTCGCACCGATTGGCGTCCCAATGTCTTGAAGTTTTCCCACAACCTGCTTGAGGAGTTGCGTCCGCGCGCTATTACCCGCGATCTCGACTGGGGCATTCGCGTGCCAGTAGAAGGCTGGCAGGACAACCCGATGAAGTCGATCTACGTGTGGTTCGACGCTGTCATCGGATACCTGTCTGCCTCGATTGAGTGGGCGCGCCGTATTGGTAGGCCTGATGCGTGGCGTGAGTTCTGGAATGACGAGGATGCCCGTTCGTACTACTTCATGGGTAAGGACAACATTGTGTTCCACTCGGTTATTTGGCCCGGCATCCTGCTGGGTACAAATGGACGTGGTGATAAGGGTGGCGAGCCATCCGAGGAACTTGGAACCCTTAACCTTCCCACCGAGATTGTTTCCAGCGAGTTTCTGACGATGAGTGGTTCAAAGGTGTCGAACTCTCGTGGCGCCACCATTTTTGTCGGAGACTTCCTCCATGAGTTCGGCCCCGACGCCCTGCGCTACTTCATCGCGGTTGCCGGTCCGGAGAATCAGGACACTGATTTCACCTGGGAAGAGTTTGTCCGCCGGGTGAATTTTGAGCTCGCCAACGAGTGGGGCAACCTCGTTAACAGGTCGATTTCGATGGCGTTCAAGAATTGCCACGAGATTCCGGCTGCTGGTGAGCTGACAGACGCTGACCGTGAGTTGCTGGATGCCGCTGCTACTGGGTTTGACACCGTGGGCGGGTTGCTTGCCCACGCCAGATTCAAGGCTGCCATTACTGAGGCGATGAGGATCGTTGGGCTAGCTAATGCCTATATCTCTGCTGAGGAACCCTGGAAACTCAAGGACAACCCTGAGCGCCGTGACACCGTGCTGCATGTGGCTTTGCAGGTCGTGAGTGACGTTAACACCATGATGACCCCGTTCATGCCTCATTCGGCGCAGAAGATTTATGAGGCCCTTGGTGGCGAGGGTGTGTGGGCGGCCCAGCCTGAGCTCATTGAGACCGATGGGGCACCGATCCTCATGGGGGATTACGCCACCGAGCAGGCGTCATGGGGCCGTCATGAAATCGCGGTAGGTACTCCGCTGTCCAAACCTTCGCCCATCTTCCGGAAGCTTGACGCTAAGCTCGCCCAGACCGGTCCGCAATGGGCCCCGGTCAACCCGCAGTAAGTCAGCTTGTCTGCGCCCGTCTCTGTAACTCGCAGACGATGAGGGCGCAGGCTTCGGCGTCGGAGTCGGCTCGATGATGGTTGAGCTGGTAGTTCGGGGCACAAGCGTGAAGCACCGTGGGGAGCTTGTAGTTGGGTAACCCCGGGATGAGGCGCTGCGCTGTCCGGTAAGAGCAGAAGAACGGTGCGGGCAGGGTGGTGGTGCCGAAGTGCTCGTCGAGCTGTCGCCACACCCGGGAGTCGAAAGCGGCGTTGTGGGCGTATACGGTCGCCCCATCCACAAAGTGGGAGACGGTGTCGGCAATGTTGATCCAGCCGGGGGCGTCCGCGACGTCGGCTGCTGAGATGCCATGCAGATAGGTGAACTCAAACGAGTCCCACCCTTTGGGCGGACGGATCAGGGTGTTTAACCTGTCGACGATCTGTCCGTCAAGCACCTTCACCATGGCCACCTGGCAGGCCGATACTCCGCCCATTCGGTTGGCTGTCTCGAAGTCCACCGCGACGAAACTCGGCTCGGCGATCTGCGAGGGGGAGGGGACGAAGAAGGACCGACGCTGAGTCCTCCGGGTCGACATGAAGTCTGCCGGTGTGGCGTTGCTCGCGCCTCGGTTGGGCCATTTCTGCAACGCCATTTGTACCTCCGCTTTAACCCTCTTGCTTCCCTATCCGCGGAAAGCGACTGGCGTCAGAATAGTTCCCACCTGCGACACTGGCGATCCTCTACAGCGGCGTCGGTAGGGTTTGGTTGAAGTGACGTCGGGCAGTGGTGCTGTCAATTGAGGCAATGTGTTGGGACCGCCAGCAGCTCGAGGGAAATCGATCAGTGTGCCTGCTGCATTTACTGGAACGTTTCGGTGTAAATGAATGCAAGATACTTGGGAATAGGAGCTGTTCTCCTGTGGCGGTACCGTTATGGAGCTGCTAGCCGACCTGCCTGCGTGCCTCGTACCTCACCATGATCGCCCCGAGCAGACCGATAACCAGAAACAGCGACGACAACCCGATCGACCACGCTGCTGCGTGAGCGAAACCGGTCTCGAGACTGCTGATGACGGCACCGCGGGATTCACCGAGCGGGCGAAGGAAGGGGCTATTGGGGGACGCATTGCGAAGTCCTGGAATGGCCGAACCGGCTGAGTCCTCAGTGGTGTGAACGAGCTTGTCGAGGACTCTGGTCGGTACTGCGCTAATCGAGGCCACCGCGTCGGGAATGGTGTGGTTCATGGCCGATCCCAGCGCTGTCCCGGCGATGGCGGCGCCGAGGGCCGAACCCAGCTGACGCACCGTCGATTGGGTGGCCGATCCTGCCCCGGACTGGTCGGCAGGAATGTCGTGCAACACCGTCGAGGTCAGTTGGGCCGAGGCCAGGCCGAGCCCAACACCGTAGACAATGAGAGTAAGAACACTCAGCCAGGTGGATCCCTGCATACCGACGACCCAGGCCAGCAACCCGACGCCGATGACCTCGAGGGCCAGCCCGAGGACCACCACCCCGGTGGCACCCATCCTCGCGGCTAGGTGACGTGCCGACGCCCCGGAGAAGAATGCTCCCAAGGCCATTGCGGCGAGCACGATGCCAGTACGCACCGTCGAGAGACCAAGCGAGTTCACTAGGAACAGCGGTAGCACGAATGTGAGGGAAAACTCGCCGATGGCCACCGTGGCGGCAGTGAGATTACCCCAGGAGAACGTCCCTACCCGGAACAGAGTCAGGTCGAGTAGGGCGTCGCGGCCGACCTTGGCGCGGTGATGCTCCCAGGCGATGAATAGCATGATGAAAACCAGGCCGATAGCGATCGCCCACGGCACGGGGGACATCGACCAACTGGCCGGCCATTCCCACCCGAATATTTTGAAGGTTTCTTTCTTATCCCACCATCCCAGGGTGGTGGCCTCAATGAGCCCAAAGATGAGCAGGCCAAAGCCGATGGCTGAGGTGAGCACACCGTCGACGTCGACGCCTTTGTCAGCAGGTTTGCCGCGAGTCTGTGGCACCCATGCGGCAATTCCAGCCAGTACCAGCAGTCCCAACGGAAGGTTGACCCAGAAGATCCAACGCCATGACGCGTATTCAGTCAAGACTCCGCCCAGCAGTGGGCCGAGGGCTGCCATGCCACTCATGACGGCGCCCCAGATGCCGAAAGCGGCGGCGCGATCCTTGCCCTGGAAGAGCGAGTTCACTGATGACAGGGTGGACGGCAACACAAGCGCGCCTCCCACACCCTGGACGGTACGCGAGGCGATGAGGGAGCCAGGGCCCGACGCCGTCGCGGCCAGCAGAGACCCTCCGACGAAGAGGACCACGCCAGTCGCGAAGGTGGTGCGGCGCCCGATTCGGTCGCCGAGGCGACCGGCTCCGAGTAGGAGAGCAGCGAAGATGACGTTGTATATGGCGTTGACCCACTGAGCGTCGGTGAGGTTCAGGTTGAGGGCCGAAATCATCGTCGGTAGGGCAACACCGACGATTGTGCCATCCAAGATGATGAGGGAGAGCCCTGCGGCGAGGATGGCGAGGGCTTTCCAGCGCCCGGGGAAGGGCTGGGCCGCAGTGGCGGCGGAGCTGGCGTCTGACACGGCATTCCTTTCGACTTGTCGACATTACGAAGGCGATGGTCCATCGGCATCGACCAAAAGGTTGAAAACCTCTCCTACGTTCAGCCCATCAGAGCGGCGACAGTGGTACTTGCTCGCCTCATACTCATAGGCTGAAATCCCATGACGATCGCTCGTGACCGCAGAGCCGGTTCAGCCTGACATAAAGTGAGACCGCGACGGATCAGCACGGGTGGAGACTTACGGTGCTGTCGCAAATCTCGGACGAGACGCCGGGCAAAGTTCAGCCAGCGAGGTCGGTCCAACCAGATCGGTAGCACGTTGAGGCCCGCCTGCAGACATGGCTCCAGCAAGTCGGGGGCAAAAATTCCCTCCGCAACGACTGCCCGTGCGTCCCCAACCTCGACGACGTGGTTGCCGTCGGCTCGCGACCGTGAGATGTCATAGCAAGGGACGACGGTATGCCCTGTGGTGGCGAGTTCTCCGAGGGCTTCGACAGCGACCGGAAGATTCCAGGAGGAGACGTCGTCCCAGTCGACCATGTCGCGCACCATGGGTAGTCCGGGTTCGTCGTGATCTCGGTAGAAGTCGTCGAGGCGTAGCTCGGGTAAATCCGCCATATGAGTGAGACGGGATTTCCCGGATCCAGAGGGTCCTGCCAATAGGATGATCGTGCGCGCCACGGCTGCCGAGTCTATCGGGAACGTATCCGGAACGTACGCCGACTCGGCCCTTGCGAAAAAGCGGGGCATCCAAGCATCACAATGTCTGATGCTCTCATGGCTCCATGGGAGCCTCCTCAGCCCTCGGGCGTGAGTCGGCGCGGTTGGGCGATAAACAAAGGCCAGCGTCACTTATCACCCACCACGCTGAGAAGCTGACCGTGACCGGCGTAACGTGGCGATTACGTCTAAACGTTGGCAGAGAGGTTTCTTTCATGGGCTTTGATTCGCAGCCGCTGCGCGCATACGTTGAACACAACTTCACCTACGTGGCAGGGCTGGAGCGTAACCTGCACCGATTCGGCGACTCACCCGCCATGATCGACCCGGTGGCCGATCGCAGCTGGACCTATCGCGAACTGGCCGCCGACGTCGAACGCTTCGCCGTCGTGCTCTCCCAGCATGGTGTCGGTCCCGGGGACACGTTCGCCTTCGAACTGTTCAACACCTCGCAGTTCGCGATCTGCTATCTTGCCGCTCACCGTCTGGGGGCGGTGGGAACTGTCCTCAACTGTCGGCTCGCTCCCGGCGAGTTGGCCTGTGCCCTGCGTGATGCCCGCCCCAAGGTGCTGGTCTACGATGCCGAGGTCACTTCTCGAGTGCTGCCGGCACTTGAGGAGGTCGCTCCGGAGCGCGAGACCCCGACACCCTCGCTCATCCAGGTGGCTCCGGCTGGCACCTCACCGGACCTGCCCGACGGCGCCGTCGACTTCGACACCGCTTTGTCCCAGGCCGATGGAAGGGCCCCGGATCGTCCGTCGAATCTCAGCACCTACGACGAGGTCATCCGTCTCTACACCTCAGGGACGACCGGCCTGCCGAAAGGTGTCCCGCTGCCGTCCTTCGTGGAGGTCATGAGTGCGCACGATGTCATCATGCATTTCCCGCTCACTCCACAAGACCGCACCCTTAACATGACCCCGTGGTTCCACCGTGGTGGCCTGCACTCTGGCGGTCCTAACCCCACCTTCTACGTCGGGGGATCAGTGGTGCCGATGCGCGAGTTCGACGCCGACACCGTGCTCGACTGGGTGGGCCGTTACCAAATCACCTTCCTCATCGGCGCACCGACGGCCCTGGAGCGTCTGGCCCGCGCCCAGGAGAAAAATGCGCGTGACCTGTCGGGATTGAAGGGCATCGTCACTATGGGATCTCCACTCGACGCCGGTTCGGCCCGGCGGTATATGGAGGTTCTCACCCCCAATATCTCGAACGGGTACGGCACCACTGAGACCTTCTGGAACACCTTCCTGCGTCCCTTCGATCTGCCGGGAATGGCTGGTACAGCTGGTCGGGCCAGCACTGATGACGACGTCGAGGTGGTCAAGGTTTTTGACGACCGTATCGCTGAGCCCGACGAGCTGGCCGCCAAGGACGGCGTTGAGGTCGGTGAGGTCGCGATGCGCAGTCCCAAGTGCGGTATGTCCTACTCCGGCGAGACTGGCTCGAAGGATCCGAAGTTCCATGCCGGATGGTTCTACCCGGGTGACCTCGCGACTTGGGACGAGCATGAGTTCGTCACCATCGTCGGACGTAAAGACGAGATGATTATCAGCGGTGGTGAGAACGTGTTCCCAACCCAGGTGGAGTCCGTGCTGGAATCCCACCCGAGCGTCCTGGAGTCGATCGTGGTGGGTCTGCCTGATCCGGAATGGGGGCAGCTGGTCGTTGCCTACGTGGTGGCCGATCCTGACGCTGCTGCAGTGACAGCTGATGAGCTGGAGGCTCACTGCCTGGCTAGTGAGGACCTGGCCCGGTTCAAACGACCTCGCGCCTACCGCTTCGTTGACAAGTTGCCGATGACGCCGACAGGCAAGAAGAAGCATGTTGAGGCCACCGCTATGGCATGCCGGGAGGCCGACACATTCGTGCGTCCCCGTCATTACTGACGAGGACGCATCGTCCGGGTCGCAGGGACGCTCAGATTCCGAGAGCCTGGGACATCTCGTCTCGTAGGGTCGTCATGTCTGCGTCAAGACGGGCCTTGGTGGCTGACAGATCGGCGGCCGATTCCGCTGGGGTTGCGCGTACCTCGAGGTAGCACTTGAGCTTCGGCTCGGTGCCTGAGGGACGAGTGACAACGTGAACGCGAGGTCCGGTCAGCTCGATCGCGTTCTGCTGTGGTAGCCCGGACCCATTGCTGGGATCGTCGAGGTCGCAGACATCGACGCGATCACCTAGCAGGGTTGCGGGGGGCTGGTTGCGCAAGCGGTCCATGGCCTGGGAGATGATCGACATGGTGGTGACGCGCACCGCGAGCTGGGAAGTGCGGTGTAGACCATGGGCGGCCCAGATTTCGTCGAGACGTTCGGCGATGGTGGTGCCGGAGGCCTTGAGTTCACCGACCAGACGCAGGATCGTTGCCAAGGCGGTGATGCCGTCCTTGTCGGGTACGTGGGAAGGATCGCAGCAGTAACCAATGGCTTCCTCATAGCCGAAGACGAGTCCAGGTACACGGCCGATCCACTTGAACCCGGTCAAAGTCATGTGGTGCTTGCGTCCGGCAGCCTTAGCCATCCGTCCCAGACAGGTCGATGAAACCACCGAGTTGGCGTAAACACCGTCGAGACCACGACGCAGGGCATCGTCACCAAGAAGAGTGCCCAGTTCGTCGCCGGTAAGCATCCGCCAGTCCCCGTCAATAACGGCTGCTACGGCGCAGCGGTCGGCGTCGGGGTCAGAGGCGATAACGACGTCGGCGTCGTGCTTGCGGGCTTGAGCAATGGCCAGATCGATGGCGCCGGGCTCCTCGGGGTTCGGGAAGGCTACAGTCGGGAAATCCGGGTCTGGATTGAGCTGCTCGGTCACCCCGATAAATTCGGGTAAGCCAGCCTTCTCAACGAGACGACGCACGACCCGTGTTCCGACCCCGTGCATGGCGGTATAAACCCAGGTGACGTCGGGATTGGCCGTAGTCAGCTTGGCGGCGCGACAGACATAGGCATCAATGAGCTCGTCGCCGATGAACTCAATGTCGTCACCGCGAGCAATCGCACCCACGGGCTCTTCAGACACGACCTCGATTTCGTGGGCAATCTCGGCGTCGGTGGGTGGAACGATCTGGGAACCGTCCCCCAGATAGACCTTGTACCCGTTATCAGCGGGAGGATTGTGGGAGGCCGTCACCATGATACCGGCGACTGCCCCATAATGCTTGATAGCGAAAGCCGTCACCGGGGTCGGAATGGGGGAGTCGGCCAGCAGGGCGTGGAAACCTGCCCCGGCCATGATCTCGGCGGTATCGCGGGCGAAGACGTCAGAATTGTGACGAGCGTCGAAACCGATGACGACGGTCCCTCCTCGGCTGCTGTGGGAGCGCAACCAGGAAGCGAAACCGGCAGCGGCACGCTGGACAACGACTCGGTTCATGCGGGACGGGCCGGGACCGAGTGCCGCGCGTAGACCAGCGGTGCCGAAGGTCAATGGTCCGGCGAAGGCCGACTTCACCGCTGCGATGGCTTCAGCTTCACCAGACTGGGCGCGGACGAGCAAATCGGACAGTTCGGTGCGCGTGGCCTCGTCGGGGTCTTGGTCGAGCCAGGACTGAACTTCTGCGACGAGTTCGGGGCTAAGCCTTTCAGGGCGGGTGGTGGTCATGGTTCCTCGATGGGCTGTGGGATGGATCAGATGGCAGCCGTGATATCGGCGAGAAGGCTAGCTAGTCGAGGGGCGGCCTGCTTGCCAGCAGCGATAACTTCGGCATGGTCAAGTGGGGCATCAGTGACCCCGGCTGCATGGTTGGTGACCAGGGACAGCCCAAGTAGGTCGAGACCGGCTTCGCGGGCGGCAATGGCCTCAAGGGCGGTTGACATTCCCACAAGGTCGGCGCCGATGGTGCGAGCCATGCGAACCTCAGCTGGGGTCTCGTACTGGGGGCCGCGGAACTGAGCGTAAACACCGGTTGGAGTGCCAGGGGCAACCCTCTCGGTGACCTCCAGCAGGCGTGGGGTCCACGCCGTCGACATATCAATGAAAGTGGCGCCGCGCAGCGGGGTGGCACCGGTGAGGTTGATGTGGTCACGAATAGCGACGATGGTTCCCGGGCCCCACGACGGGTCTAATCCGCCGCAACCATTCGTGAGGATCATCGTGGTGGCACCCAGCGCGGCGACAGTGCGCACTCCGTGGACCACCGGCTCGACCCCACGGCCTTCATAAAAATGAGTGCGGCCAGTGAGCACAACGGCGGTCTTTCCGCTGGGCAGGGCCACGGCTACGAGGTCGCCGCCGTGTCCGGCAACAACAGGTGCAAAGAATCCGGGCAGTTCACTCAGCGGGATCCTCCCAAGAGTCGTGCCCAGGCGATCAACTCCAGCAGACCATCCTGAACCAAGGACGAGGCCCATGTCGACGCTGGTCAGAGATAGGCGGGAACGGATGGCATCGGCAGCATTGCGGGCGATGGCCTGGGGATCGGTGAACTCCGGTGACGTCATGGGGTTAACCCTAGAGGTTTTCGCTGTTTCGGGAGTGCCAGCCCTGGCCATGTGCTGCGATTTTCGTCAGCTGGGATAGCCGTTTGGGGTGTTCAGTGTCGAAATGCGTGATGAATCGAGGGTTTCCTCACACCGGAGATTTCTCTCGATGTCGACAGATGAGCCGTCGCGACTGAAAGAATGCCGCCATGACGTCTATGGTGATCATTGGGGCAGGGCCTGGAGGATACGAGGCCGCCAGCGTTGCAGCAGCTGGTGGCGTTGAAGTCACTGTCGTTGAGGAAACTGGTATCGGAGGAGCTGCTGTCCTCACCGACTGCGTCCCGTCGAAAACCCTCATCGCCACTGCGGAGGTCACATCGACCTTGCGCCGCGCAGCTGAGCTCGGATTACGTCACACCGAGACGTTCGAGGTTGACCTCGACGCCGTTAACTCTCGGGTGCGTCAGCTTGCTCAAGCCCAGTCTGACGACATTAGCCGCGGACTGGAGCGCAAAGGAGTGCGGCTGATCAGCGGGCGGGCGCGGTTGGCGACAGGTGCTCCTGGTCACCTGCATCGGGTTGTTATCAATGACGATGAGACAATCGACGCCGACATTGTGCTGCTAGCCACCGGGACCACTCCGCGCGAGCTGCCCGCGGCTCGCTGTGACGGGGAGCGCATCCTTACCTGGAAACAGGTGTACTCGATGCGGGAGGTACCCGAACACCTCATCGTGGTGGGATCTGGCGTCACTGGTGCGGAGTTCGCGTCGGCCTACGATTCGTTGGGATGCCCAGTAACGCTGGTGTCGTCACGCGATCAGGTTCTCCCCGGCGAAGACCCCGACGCGGCCCAGGTGTTGCAGCAGGTCTTCGAGTCTCGCGGCATGGAGATCTTGTCGCGCTCCCGCGCAGTGTCCGCGATCCGCGACGGGGACGGAGTCGTGGTCGGGCTGGAGGACGGCCGGACTGTTCGTGGATCCCACGTCCTGATGGCAGTCGGGTCGACCCCCAACAGCGCTGATCTCGGTTTGGAAGAGGTCGGTGTAGCTGTTGGTCCGCGCGGCCACATCACCGTCGACAAAGTTTCGCGTACCAACGTTCCGGGTATCTATGCTGCCGGAGACTGCACCGGCGTCTTCGCCCTGGCGTCTGTGGCAGCGATGCAGGGACGCATTGCGGTGTGGCACGCGCTGGGTCAGGCACTCCAACCGCTGGACTTGTCCTTGGTGTGTTCCAACGTTTTTACCTCTCCCGAGATTGCCACAGTTGGTGTGACGCAAACTGACGTCGATTCCGGGAAGGTGCAGGCAAGGTCGACTCGGCTGGACTTGTCGACGAACCCGCGTGCCAAAATGCAGGGGCTTCACGACGGTTTCGTCAAGCTTTTCTGCCGTCCAGCGACTGGCAACATCATTGGCGGAGTGGTCGTCTCACCGCGGGCTAGCGAGCTCATCCATCCCATTTCGGTAGCAGTAGCCGAACGCATACCCGTCGACGCTTTTCAGCATGACTTCACCGTCTATCCATCCCTATCGGGATCGGTTTCGGAGGCGGCACGCCGGTTGCAGACCTTCGTCGCGTGAATTCGCCCGTAGCCCCGGGGCGCGAGTATCCGGGCGGATCAGAAATCGTCAAAGAGAGCAGAGAATAGACCCAGCCCGACTAGGCCAAGACCGCCAACAGCGAGGCCGCTGATGACGGGGTCAGATTCGTAGCGGCGGTAGTATCCCTGTACCCACGGGGCATAGTCGGGGCCCGCCTGCCAGTAAGGCAGCTGGGCGCCATTGACGTCGACGGTACGAATCCATGGGGAACGACCCTGTTGAACGCGCTGGGCATCGGCGGCGCATGCGGGAACCTTGCGCGCCACCCCGCCGTCGGGCGAATACATGACGTCAGTCGTCGACGGGCCATGTGCCGGATCAAAGAAACACGGTGGACGCACCTCGGGGATCGGCTCACCGTTAGCGCGAGCTTGCACGCAGGCGATGGCGTGCCGCCCCTCCTCGAGGGTTTCAGTTACGAGCGGGATCGAGCGGGTGCTCTTGTCCTGGGCCATCAGTGTCTTGGCGCGGTCATAGCAATCAAGGGCCATATTCCAGTCCTTGCGACCGTCAGCCGATATATCCTTGCCAACCATTTCCATGTCGAGGTCTCGTAAGGCCTCGCCGAAGGTGGTGACGTCCTCTTCTGTTTCCTGCCGCATCTGGGAGACCTTGGCCTGAATGGCTTTCGCCCGCTGAGCCTCCAACTCGCGGGACTGACGCTGGGCACGCATAAGTGATGTTGTCGTCGCCACGAGCCCCACAAAGAAGAGGAGGAACAGCAGGAGGTTACCGGACATGATGACCAGAATGCCGCCTCGAAGCGACACTCACAAGCGAAACCATGTTCTGACCCTCACTCATCAATAATTTCACACACGACCTCACCTGAGGAGACCGTTGAGCCGACCATGGCGTTGAGGTTGCGAACAATGCCGCTGCGATGGGCAGCGATAGGCTGCTCCATCTTCATGGCCTCCATGACGACGATCTGGTCGCCTTCGTTGACCTCTTCTCCCTCTACGACATTAACCTTGATGATTGTTCCCTGCATCGGGCAGGCCACAGAGTTGCCGGTCGCTGCGGCGCGGCGACCGGCGCGGTTGCGACGGGTAGGTCGGTGAGATTTGGTGCTGGGGACCTGACGAGCGCCGTGCAAGGAGGCGGGGATACGCACCTCAACGCGTTTACCGTTGACCTCGACGACGACCTCACGAGGAGGCTCGGAATTGGCAGACTCGCCCAGAGACCCGGTGTATGGCTCGATCTTGTTGTCGAACTCGGTTTCGATCCAGTCGGTAAAGACGCCGAAGCAGCCGTCGGCGGCAGTGAAAGCCGGGTCGTGAACCACCGCCTGGTGAAAGGGAATGACCGTCGGCATGCCGTCGATGACGATTTCGTCGAGGGCGCGGGCAGCTCGAGCCAGGGCTTGCTCACGGCTATCACCAGTGATGATGAGCTTGCCGATGAGGGAGTCGAAGGCACCCGGCACCGTCATGCCGGAATGGTATCCCTCGTCCATGCGGACGCCAGGGCCGTACGGTGGCTGCCAAGAGGTGAGGGTTCCGGAAGCTGGCATGAACCCCATTCCGGGGTCCTCAGCGTTGATGCGGAACTCGAAGGAGTGACCGCGCAGCTGTGGGTCCTCGGGCGTCAGGTGACCGCCTTGGGCGACATGGAACATCATTTGCACCAGGTCGACTCCGGCCACTTCTTCAGAAACAGGGTGCTCTACCTGCAGCCGGGTATTGACCTCGAGGAAGCTGATTGTTCCGTCTTGACCGACGAGGAATTCGCAGGTTGCGGCGCCGACATATTCGGCCTCCTTGAGGATGGCGCGGGAGGACTCGTAGAGACGGGTCAGTTGCTCGTCACTGAGGAAAGGTGCCGGGGCCTCCTCGACGAGCTTCTGGTGACGACGTTGCAGGGAGCAGTCGCGGGTAGAGATGATCTGCACGGTACCGTAGTGGTCGGCGATGCACTGGGTCTCGACGTGACGCGGCTTGTCCAGGTAGCGCTCGACGAAACATTCCCCACGTCCGAACGCGGTGACGGCTTCACGAACAGCTGATTCGTAGAGTGGGGTGATGTCGTCCATCGAGTGGGCGACTTTGAGGCCGCGTCCACCGCCGCCGAAGGCCGCTTTAATAGCAAGCGGCAGGCCGTGTTCTTTCGCGAATTGGACGACCTCCTCGGGATCATCGACTGGATCAGCGGTGCCCGGGACGAGTGGCGCACCAACTTTTTGGGCGATGTGGCGGGCCTGTACCTTGTCGCCCAGGACGCGGATGGCATGTGGCGGTGGGCCGATCCATAGGAATCCAGCGTCGATGACGGCCTGGGCGAAGTCGGCGTTTTCGGAGAGGAATCCGTAACCAGGGTGAATAGCGTCGACCTCAGCGCGGCGGGCGACGTCGAGGATCTTGTCGACGTCGAGGTAAGTCTGGGCAGGGGTGACGCCGTTGAGAGCGAAGGCCTCATCGGCGAGTTTGACGAACAGCCCCTCAGAGTCGGAGTCTGCGTAGACGGCCACGCTGGTGATGCCGACGTCCTTGGCGGCACGGATGATGCGTACCGCGATCTCACCGCGGTTCGCGACGAGTACCCGCTTGATGGTCCTATCCACAGTTCCTCCGATCGGCTTTTGGGGACGGGACGCCCTCACGGCGAGTCTAAGGGGTTGACGTACGTCGCATGGTCATTGTCCATCTCTTCTTCCCCTCGCCACCGTGTAGCGACGTTGATGTGGGAGCCCTGGAAAATCTCGTTCTGGTTGCATGGATGGCAGTGGGAATCTTGCTGACTAGCTTTGCCATAAATAGGTGGGGTAGTCGTTGTGGGTAATCGGAGACGACGCGCGAGGCCGCTAGCCTGACCGTCATGGCGACACCACAGTTCATCCTGGACCTGAGACGTCATATTGGTCATGCGCCATTATGGTTGGCCGGCAGTAGTGCTGTCGTGGTGCGTGATGGCCCTCGGGGGCCTCAGGTGCTGTTGGTGCAGCGGGCCGATGACGGGCAATGGACGCCGGTCTGCGGAATTATAGAGCCGGGGGAGAGGCCCGATGAGGCCATCCTTCGCGAGATCCACGAAGAGACAGGGGTAGTAGCAGAGGTCGTCCGACTAGTTCGGGTTAACGTGGCTGCCCCCGTCACCTATCCCAATGGCGATCAGTGCCAGTTCCTCGACCACGACTTCTTGTGTCGGTGGGTGAGCGGTGAGCCCATGGTCGATGACGACGAGTCCAGCCATACCGGGTTCTTCAGCATCGACCAGCTGCCCCCGATGGTGCCGCGTCACCGTCGGCGCATCGAGACCGCGCTCAATCCTGCCGATACCGTCATCATGAGTTCGGACATGGTGAGCCCAGACATCCAGGAGGTCCGATGAGCCTTTCCCAATTCTCCTCCCGAGTGTGGCAGTACGGCAAGGTCATCGCAGAGTCGGTGCCTTTGGAGACCCTAAACGAGGAACTCTCCGATACCAGGACGCTTAGCTGGTACGATCTCACCGCTCCTGACCGTGAGGACATCGACATCTTGGCCGATGAGCTTAATCTGGACTTTCACACTGTTGAGGATGCCGAGGCTCCCGGTGAGCGCCCGAAGGTTACTCGCTATCCTGACCATCTCTTCCTCACGACCTACGCCGCGACCATTGGTGAGACCGATGATCCCAACAGTCGTTTGATCGTCTCGCGGGTTTCGGTGTGGGTGTTCGGGCACGGCGTCGTTAGCGTTCATCGCAACGATCTGCCAGAGATCGCGGAGGTACTCAACCGCCTCGACGCGAACCCGGACCTCGTCTCGAATGGGCCGATGGGTATCGTCCACGCTATTCTCGATGTCCTTGTTGACGGCCATTTCGATACCGTTCAGCATCTCGACGACGTGGTTGAAGACGTAGAGGACCAGCTCTTCGACGACTCCATCGATACCCAGCAGGTGCAACTTCGGGTTTACCGGCTGCGCAAGGAGCTGGTGCAGTTTCGTCGGATCGTGCTTCCGATGCGCGAGATCGTCTCGACGATTTGTCGTCCGAGTAGGGAAGCTGTTGCTGTTCCGCGTGTCCTTGAGCCTTATTTCAATGATCTTTACGATCACTCCATGCGGGTGTCAGAGTGGTCCGACTCCCTGCGGGACCTGGTGGCGACGATTTTCGAGACGAATCTTTCCATCCAGGATGCCAAGCTCAACATCGTCATGAAGAAGCTGGCGGGTTGGGCGGCCATCATTGCGGTACCGACCTTTGTTACCGGGTGGTTTGGTCAGAATGTGCCCTTTTTGGGTGATGGACGACCCTTGGGGCTATGGATCTCTGCGGTGCTGGTCGTTGCGTCGAGTGTCCTCCTGTATTTGGTGTTCCGTAGGGAGGACTGGATATAAGCAGCGGGCGGGTGATTGTGCGTGCTTGCGGGGGGCGGGACGTGCGCCATGGAAGGGTGACGAACTGACGCGGCCGGTGCACGCTCGTGTCGAGGATCGTGGATGAACGAGGTGCGAAACGGCGGGGGCGTCCACCTGTGATGGTGGGCGCCCCCGCCGTGTTACGGGGTGATGGCCGTTATGGGGCCATCACCGTGGGATCACACACCCGTGTGAGGCATTAGCCCTGGGTGGCTGGGGCCGACCGGAATCATGGTCGGGGTTGGTGTCGGAACCACTGGTGCGGTGACCGTGGTGGTTTCGGCGTGTTCACCGCACTTGCCCTGGGCGAGCACCTTGCCGTTGCTATCGGTGAGGGTCTCCACCCAGTAGTAGGTGCCAGCCTGCCCGACGGTCACCTTGGGAGAGGCGATGTCGATGGGCTGGATGTGGTTGCCGGCCGGAACCGCGACGGGCTTGGTCGTGATAACCGAGTCGCCGCACATGTTCGGTAGTAGCCCCTTGTGGGACAGCTTGAACGTGATGTGGGCGCCTTCGGGGACCGTGCCGGTGATGTGGGCGGTATCGCCGAAGGGCTTGCCCACCTCGGCGGTCTGGTCGGCGGTGGTGGTCACTTTCACATCAACCGTCGGGGTTGGTGTCGGCGTCGGGGTTGGTGTCGGCGTCGGGGTTGGTGTCGGCGTCGGGGTTGGTGTCGGCGTCGGGGTTGGTGTCGGCGTCGGGGTTGGTGTCGGCGTCGGGGTTGGTGTCGGCGTCGGGGTTGGTGTCGGGGTTGGTGTCGGGGTTGGGGCCGGGCTTATTGGCTGAATGGGAACAATGATGCGATCTTGATGTCCCCGCTGCCCTGCCTCAAGGCTCAGGGCTGCACCGGCGAAATCTGAGGTCCCCCGTGCGTCGGACGTTGAGTCCAACGGATCTGAGACAGGAACAGCCTTTTTGATCAAATAATTATAAAGACTCGATATGTGCTTCTTTGCACTGTCGGGAACGGATATCAGCCTACCATTTTCATATTCGGTGATGTCATCGCTTTTCAGGGTGAAATCGTCACTGAAGTGCCATATTGCCGCCTGGGTGGCGGTTACGGCATCCCTGTGATCGGATCCTGTTGCATCATCGTTCCCATTGGCGGCGTTAGCTTGCTTCTCTAACTCGTCAAGAGCTTTGCTAGGGTAGCCGTTTTTCGCAATCCACCCAATCTTGGGGAGCGCGTTGGTGAGATTATCGTTGTAATGTGGTTTCAGTTCACTCCACTTGGTGAGAGTACCAGTGTCCTGATGGTACCGCTCCTGAAGCGAATTCTTCTCAATGCAGTACGCCAGTACTGGATCGCCATCTAGTGTATGAGAGTTATCTTGTGTGTCCGTCGGGTGGAGCGCCGTTAGATTAGCAAGCCCCGCAGCTGCTCCATCTTCGAGATAATATCCCGTGTAATAGAAGAGGCCGTCCCTCAGTGAGTCGCTGACGTAACTTGGGAGTTTCTTGTAGAAGGGGGAATCTGCGTATGCGGTCAGTGACACCGAGGCTTGATCTCCAGCCTTCGCATGAATTTCATTTACTGCGTCAGCCTTCGCGGGGAGCGGGGGCAGTAAAAGCGCAGACCCGGCAATGAGCACTCCGGTCAATACTGCGGTCGTGGGGGATTTAAACCTTTGTTTCATGTGGTTAGATGATCCTTTTGTTTTGGTTGTCTTGGAAAAATTATGTGAAACGAAAAATTATGTGAAACGATTGGTTGAGGGCTTTCTTTTCTTTTCTCCTTTTCCTTCGAAATCGTCAAATCGACGCGTAATCATATCAAAAATTATATACGGTGTCAACTGGGTAATTTGTGTTATGCGTTCTCGTGGCAAGACTTCCGGTCGTACGTGCGGCGAGTTGATCGCATTGGTCGCGATATTGTCCCCGTGATGATTTGGTTGAAGGTGCCTGGGGTCGTACGACCGTACCTCTGGGGCGTCGGCGGCATGACAATAGATGAGCTGAATGAGTCTTGTATATGCCATCAAGTGAGATTTGAGGCCGAAGAGGGCCGCTGGGTTGCTATGCGTTGATTGAGGCGCCGCGTCGACGTGGCTGGGGTGAATGGAGGTCACCTGGACTACGCCGCGTTCCTTTTCGCGTAGGGCGTGGGTGAGTGCTCGCAGTGCGTACTTTGATGCCGCGGGTGGCTCCGGTCACGAGGACGGAAAGTCTGAATATCTGCGCTATGAGACGGATTCTGTGGAATTATGAGGGGTAAAGGTGCAAGTCTCAGGGTGAGTGTTGCACGAATTCACGATGACGAGGAGTTCGTGTCCACCCGGTTCGCGAACTTGTGACGTCATCGGGGACTTCTGACTCGGGTCCGGACGGGGCTTGTGACACCCGCCTTCAAGGGAGAGGAGCGCAGATGATTAGTCTCACCATTGGACTAGCACTTGCCGTATCGATAGCCATCGGCCGCGTTCGGAAGATCAACATCGGTCTCGTCGCGATTCCGTTCGCCTACATCATCGGCGCGTTTTTCATGCATATAAAGCCGTCCGACGTCATCGACCTGTGGCCGAGCCACATCTTCTTTGCCATCCTCGCGATCTCGTTGTTCTTCGGATTTGCGATGGCCAACGGCACGCTCGCGGAGATCGCCAACGGGTTGCTCTATAGATTCCGTGCGGCTCCAGTCATGCTCCCGGTCATGATCTTCCTCGTGTCCGTGCTCATTTCGGCCTTGGGTGCCGGGTACTACGCCGTCATGGTGCTTATGGCGCCCATTGCTCTCCTCGTGTGTCGCAAGATCGGGATCAACCCGCTCGTTGGTGCGTTGTGCGCCGACTGCGGGGGCAGGTGGGGTCGAACCTTATGGTCGGCCTCAACGGGGTGATTTTCCGTAACCTCATCACTGGCGAGAAGTTTAGCTCAAACGAGGCTTTCGTGGTCTCGACGACGATCTTCGTCGTCTACCTCGTCATGACTTTCTTCATTATCCTGACGATGCTCTTCATCTCCTCGCATCAACGCAAACGCGACGGAATGATGGCTCAAAAAGTGACCTTTGCCGAACCCATACCACTGGACCGACGTCAGCGCACGAATGTGTGGCTCATCGGGGTTTTCGTCGTCATTCTTCTCGTGCCGCCGATCCTCCATCTTTGTATGCCGCACAACTCGGCCGTGACCTGGGTGAACTCGCGGGTCGATGTCTCGCTCTTCGCTATCCTCTTCGCCGTTGTCTGTGCGCTTATGAGGGTCGGTGAGGAGAAAGAGTCGCTCTTACACGTACCGTGGTCGACCCTCATCATGATCGGTGGGATGGGCATGCTCGTCTCGATAGCTGTCAAGGCGGGCACGATCTCGTTGCTTGCTGGGTGGGTTGGACACACCCCGAGACTGCTCATCCCCGTTGTTCTGTGCTTCCTGGCGGCAGTTTTGAACATGTTCGGCGGCAGCTTCGTCGGGGTTGTCGCCCCGGCTCTGTTCCCAGTCGTGGCGACCCTCGCGAGGGCGACCGGCATGAGCCCGGTGCTCCTGTACACGAGCACGACGATCGGTGGTCTGGCCACCGGTATCTCGCCATTCTCGGCCGGCGGAGCCATGGTTCTGGGATTCACCGACAAGGACGAGAGGGACGACATGTTCCACCGTGAGTTCGCCGTCGGCCTGCCTGTCTGTGTCGGCGCAGCGCTTGTCGTGAGTTTCTTGTGCTCGCTCGTGCTCGGCTGAGGGGGAAAGGATGAGCCGTGGTGACGTTGCCATCGGCTATCCCACCAATTCTGGGCCACGTTGTGGTTACTCCTCGGCAATTCCCGACGTTACTGGGAAGGCCTTCTAGACTTGACAGCGTGACGAAGATTGCACTTGCTATTGCCGGGTCCGAGGCGTCCGGTGGCGCTGGAGCCCAGACCGACCTCAAGACTTTTCACCAGCTCGGGGTGTTCGGATGCACGTCCTTGACGTGCATCGTCTCGTTTGACCCTCACAATGACTGGGGGCACCGGTTTGTGCCGGTGGACCCGCAAGTCATCCATGATCAGATTGAGGCGGCCGTTGCCGTCCATGGTCGGGTCGACGCCGTGAAGATCGGTATGCTCGGCACCCCGACGACGATTGGCGTCGTCGCTGAGGCTCTTGAGAGCTATCAGTTCCCTAAGGTCATCCTTGATCCGGTGCTCATCTGTAAGGGTCAGGAGCCCGGTGCCGCCCTTGACACCGACAATGCTTTGCGCGAGAAGCTCCTGCCACGAGCTGACGTCGTGACTCCGAACCTCTTCGAGACTCAGACCTTGGCCGGGGTGGACGAGATCACCTCCGTGGAAGCCCTTAAAGATGCTGCCAAGCGGATCGGTGACCAGGGAGTTCCGGTCGTCATCGCCAAGGCCGGCACCCTGCTGGACACTGGCACCGCTCTGGACGTCTACTACGACGGCCATGATTGCGAGGTCCTTGAAGTTCCTGCCGTCGGCCAGGAGCGCGTCTCTGGTGCTGGATGCACCTTGGCTGCCGCGATCACCGCGGAGATTGCCAAGGGGGCCAGCGCCCTCGATGCTGTCCGCACTGCTAAGCAGGTTGTCGTTTCGGCGATCGAAAACCGGATGCACGGCAACGCCCCGTTCGACTGCGTTTACCAGGGTAATTACCGAGCCTGAAACCATCACAAGGTTCACATGATGTTGGCCCTGGCATGTGATGATGCTGGGGCCAACTTGCCCCTTGCGCCCTCTGATGGCCCGGGTCGTGCTGCGGGGTGGATCAGCCGCGGAAGACTGGGCGCACTGAGAGTTCTTCGATCATGGCGTCCGGGCTGGCTTCCAAAGCTGCGCGCACGGTGACGGCAACCGACTGTGGACGCAGATGGTCGGCGGCGTTGTAGGGGCGCCCGGCCTGGGCTTGGAGCTCCACTTGCATGTCGGTGTCGACGCGGCCGGGGTGAATGGAGGTTACCCGGACTACGCCGCGTTCTTCTTCGCGTAGGGCGTGGGTGAGTGCTCGCAGTGCGTACTTTGATGCTGCGTATACGCCACCGCTGGCGGGGGTTCGCAGGAATCCTGATCCGGAATTGATCATGATGACATCGCCGTGGCTGGCGCGCAGTAGGGGAAGTACTAGGCGAGTGAGGTAGGCGACGGCGACGACGTTGATTTCTAGCACGCGGCGCCATTCGTCTCGGGGTTGGGAGGCAATATCGCCAGGTGACGCCGCGCTCACTCCTGCACTGTTAATAAGGACGTCAAGGTGGTCCAGGTGGGAGACGGCTGCAGCGGTGGCCTCCTCGTCGGTCAGATCGACGACGAAGGGGGAGGCGTTGGGTAGTTCTGATACCACGTTGTCGACGGCTTCTTGGTGGCGTCCTCCCACGATGATGTGGTGGTCGCGCCCTAGCTCGTCGGCGATGGCCCGCCCGATGCCGCGGGTGGCCCCGGTCACGAGGACACTCTTAGCACCATGGCTGTTGTGTGAAATTTCTGACGTCGTGGGCGCTTTCATAACGCCACCGTACTCGTCCTACCAGGAGCGATACCGCGTACACCATGGCCGACGTAGACGCCGGCGCGATGTATCTGCGGGTTGCCAACAACCTCAAGCGCCCCGCCCGCGCCCCTGACAGTGCGATCCATGCTGTGTGTCGTGCCTGATACTGCATGACCAGGTGTAAGGGACGATCAGCGATAGCATCGTCGGCATGAATGCCAGGGCAGCGGTCGCGGTGACGGTTCTGCTCGTCGTGGCAGGGTGTGCTCCTTCACACGGGGGAGCCGTGCCGAGCCCTTCTGCTGCATCCGCTACCCCGGCTCCTGCCGGTGCGGAGACGCTGGCGAATCTGGGGTTTAAATATGGCCCCCGGAATTTCCGGCTGCCCAAGGGACTGGCCGTCACGTTACGGGTTGATCACGTCAACAACATCACCCTGCTTACTGGGCCGGATACGTCGGGTAAAGTACACGATTTTCTGGCCGATAATCTGTCGGCATCGGGTTTTACAGTGACGGGAAACGCCAACGGATCCTTGACTTTCATCTCGAATCGCGGCGACACCAAGGGGTGGAGTGGAGGCTTCACCAGTTCCGACGAGGCGGCGGGGCTGACTTTGCGTCACGGCTGAAGCTGTGGAAGGTACAGGGCGGGACATGACACATATTAATAATCCATACAGTTCGTCTCGTGTGACTCGGAACCATCGGTGTAGTAATTGCTGTCACCTCCTATTCTGGGGATAGTCGAGTATTTCCTTTTTGGGGTGTACTGTGATGATGTCAAGCATCCACCCAGTGATAGGGAAACAATCGTTCAGATTGCGTAGAAGAAAATCTGAGGTGAGTATCTCGCCGTGGGATAATCCTGTTCGGAAGGATGCTTTAAAAGATATTGCTGCGGCTAGCATGAGAAGTCCGGTTGGCTCTCTGGCGGTAATGCTAATTACCCTGACGCAACATCTGTTACATGTTGAAGGGTCGCATGGGTGAACCGTTCTTTCTGTTCTGGTCAAACCCGACCATGGGGACGATGTGAACAATACTGGGGGTATCACCCAAGGAGATGCGCTCGGGCTCTCCTGGTCATCGTTGGTTAAACGTCAGGTGGCATGCAATCGAGCGCTCAAGCGGTGCTGACGAGACACATCGATGCCCGTAATCTGCGACGGAACCTTAAACCGCCCCGGGACGATCTTCCCACCGTCAGCTCAGATGGCCACCCTTCGGACCGTTCCACAGTGAGGACCATTCGACGTCGAGGTCCATGAGCATCTGGCGCAGCAGGGGTAGAGAGATACCGGTGACATTGTGGGGATCACCGTTGATACGAGTAATAAAGGCGCCGCCCAAACCGTCGATAGTGAACGCCCCCGCCACCGCGGCGGGTTCCCCACTGTCCACGTAGGCGTCGATTTCGGCGTCGGTGAGGTCGGCAAATGTGACGACGGTTTGGCCGATGCGGGTCTGCTCGCGTAACTGCCCGTTCACAATGACCGCGACGTGATGGCCGCTCACCAACACGCCCTGGTGACCGCGCATCCGACGCCACCACTGCCGGGCGCGCTCGGCAGTGTGAGGTTTGCCGAGAATGCGTCCGTCAAGGTTGAGAACGGAATCGCAGGCCACCACGATCATCCGGTCAGCGGGGTACTCCTCAAGAGCTCCGGATTCGATGACTGAGTGGGCCTTGAGGCGGGACAACCTCGCCGTCATGGCAACCGCGTCCTCCCCGCGCAGATGACTCTCATCGGCCCCTGATGCGATGACGACGGGCTCGATACCGGCGGAACGCAACATACGTAGCCGAGCTGGGGACTTCGAGGCAAGAACGAAACAGGTCGTCATATCAGTAGCGTCGCAAAGATCCACGCCAGGCTGCCTGGCCGGGCATAAAAGGTTCACGGATGGTACGCCAATACGATTTCCAGCCAAAGGCGATCGGCCGGTCATCAGGCACGTAGGCGTTCGGGCTGGGGCGAGTGAGCTCGGCCAACACCGTCACCAGCGCGCCGAGCTCCTCGTCGGTGAGATTCCCCTTCGTCACCGTAATTGCATCGTTCATGGCGCCCTCACTCACAGCGGGATGTTTCCGTGCTTCTTGGGAGGCAGGGTCTCACGCTTGGTACGCAGCAGACGAAGGGTGCGGATGACCGAGGCGCGAGTCTCGTGCGGATGGATAACCTGGTCGATCCAACCGCGCTCGGCAGCCTGGTACGGGTTCGATAGCGTCGTCTCGTATTCGTCAATGAGCTCTTTGCGCTTGGCCTGTGGATCAGGATCCGTGGCAAGGGTGCGTCGATGCAGGATGCTGACGGCCCCCTCGGCCCCCATGACGGCGATCTGTGCGGTAGGCCAGGCCAGATTGACGTCGGCGCCGAGGGTCTTGGACCCCATCACGATGTAGGCACCGCCGTAGGCCTTGCGGGTGACGACGGTCAGTAGCGGCACGGTGGCCTCAGCGTAGGCATAAATGAGTTTGGCGCCGCGGCGGATAATGCCGTCGTGCTCTTGCTCGACGCCGGGTAGGAAACCAGGGGTGTCGACGAAGGTGAGCACCGGAATGTTAAAAGAGTCGCAGGTGCGTACGAACCGGGCGGCCTTCTCAGATGCGTCGATGTCGAGGGTGCCGGCATTGATCATCGGTTGGTTGGCGACGATGCCGATCGCACGACCTTCAATGCGTCCGAATCCGCAGATGACGTTGGGGGCGAAAAGTTCGTGGATCTCCAGGAAGGTGTCTTCGTCCAGCACGGTCGTAATGACCTCGTGCATGTCATAGGGCTGATGTGAAGAGTCCGGGATGAGAACGTCGAGCTTGCGGTCGTGATCGGTGATCGTCAGGTCGGCCTCGCCATCGTCGTAGAACGGCGGATCCTCAAGGTTGTTCTGCGGAAGATAGCTAATGAGGCCGCGGACGAACTCGAGAGCATCGTCCTCGTCATTGGCCAGGTAGTGGGAATTGCCTGACTTGACGGAGTGGGTGCGTGCGCCGCCCAGCTCTTCGAGAGAGACGTCCTCACCGGTGACTTGCTTGACGACAGCCGGGCCGGTGATGAACATCTGGGAGGTCTGGTCGACCATAACAATGAAGTCAGTGAGGGCAGGAGAGTAGACGTGGCCTCCGGCCGCCGCACCCATGATGATGGAGATCTGGGGGATAACACCGGAGGCCCTGGTGTTGCGGCGGAAAATATCACCGAAGCGGGCCAGGGAGGCCACTCCCTCTTGGATGCGTGCGCCGCCGCCCTCATTGATGCCGATAAGGGGACAACCAGTCTTGACGGCGAAGTCAATGATTTTGCAGATTTTCTCGCCGTAGACTTCGCCGAGGGATCCGCCGAAGATAGTGACGTCCTGGCTGAATACACAAACCGGGCGACCATGGATCGCGCCGACACCGGTGATGACCCCGTCGGTGTACGGACGTTTGCGGTCCATGCCGAAGTTCGTTGAGCGGTGACGGGCGAACTCGTCAAGCTCAGTAAAGGAATCTTCATCGAGTAGCCGTAAGATGCGTTCCCGGGCGGTCATCTTTCCGGTGGCATGTTGCTTTTCGATGGCCGAGGGGGATGCGGCATTGACGGCCTCGTCGATCCTCCGACCGAGGTCGGCGATCTTCCCGGCCGTGGTGTGGATGTCGATCTCCATATGCTGAGACTATCCGTCAGAGGCGACAAATGTGGTGCCGGGCCGCTCCCCGGGACGACTTATCCCCGGGACGATTTAATGGTGCCGCGGGATCACTGGGAGGCAGTCGTCTCCTGCCGACTCACAGATGCACTAGCGCGCAGCACCACCGCCACAGCAGCCAGGGCAACCGCGGTGATGATGACTGGCAGGTAGAGGCTGTGGGAGACCGGATTCGTCGCCGCTCTTCGGCACACTGCTGAGGCCAGGAAGGTGACGATGAAGGCCAGGCTGTCGAGGCCGAAGTGTGGATCGGCATGAGATGCGACGACAACGAGGAAGATTGCGGCGATGCCGGTCGTGGTACAGGTGAGAGTGGCGCTCGACTGCGTATCGGGTAGAGGGCCGATAATCGCCAGGCACAACAGTGCTGCGATGAGGAACACGGCGAGGATGCGACGGGAGTGCTCGTAGAGCGTTTGCATGGTGTCTCCGTATTTATTGCCGCGGTGATCTGTCGTCTCTTTCAGCGATGACATATCTATTTAGGATAACAATAGGGAACCCGGCGTTGGTCCGGCCGTCGCGCGTGGGTACTTTTGGGTAGTCTGAGCAGGTGCCGTCCACACCTTCGCCTATTGCTGATCGCGTTCTTGAGCTTGCCGGGGACACCCTTTTTACGGGGCCTCGTGGGGGAGGAGTTACCTGCATTGACTCCACCGGTTCCACTAACGCCGACATGGCTGCTTTCGTGCGAGCAGGGGGAACGTCTTTCTGCCTACTCGTTGCTGACCACCAAGAGGGCGGGCGTGGACGGTTCACGCGCAGTTGGCAGGATGTCCCCGGTACGAGTTTGGCGATCTCAGCGTTGGTGCCCAATGATCGTCCGTCGCAGGACTGGGGCTGGCTGTCGATGGTTGCGGGGCTCGCTGTTGTCAAGGTCATCAAGGAGGTCGGTGGGGCTGACCGTTCCCGAGTGACGCTGAAGTGGCCCAATGATGTGCTCGTGGATCTGGACACTGACCAGGGCGGCAAAGTGTGCGGAATTCTCTCAGAACGCGTTGACGGTCCAGCCGGTCCGCACGCCGTCATCGGAATCGGCATCAACGTTTCGATGGGGCGTGACGAATTGCCCCTGCCGACGGCGACCTCTCTGGCTCTGTGTGGGTTGAACCACGACAAGAATGAGTTGCTGGCCAGCCTTCTCATCCACCTTGACGAGCTATTAACAGTGTGGTTGGAGACCGGAACGGTGCGGGATCAGTATGTGGCCCGCTGTGACACCATTGGTACTCCGGTCCGTCTGACCTTCGACCCAGAAATCGTGGGTGGTGGTGAGGGGGCCATTGAGGGCATCGGTGTCGACGTTGACGTTGATGGCGCTATCGTGGTGGAAACTTCTGACGGGCGTCGCAGTTTCAACGCTGCTGACGTTCATCATTTGCGAACCAGGTGAGTTCCGCTACGGCGTCCTGAGCGTTCCCACCATCTAGACTGCTGACTATGACGACCCACATCTTGGCCCTTGGTGGTGGCGGTTTTTCGATGTCGAACCGCGGTGAGCCTACCGCTCTCGACCGTCACATCCTTGACCTGTCTGGAAAGTCTTCCCCCCTGGTGTGCTTCGCCCCCACCGCAGCTGCTGACGATCCGGTCTACGTCAACCGTTTTCTGGCCGCCTATTCGGCCCTCGGGGTGCGCAACATGGTGTTGACACTGTGGCAGGGAGCAGCGGAGTCGGTGGAGCGTCTCTCTCAAGCGGACATCGTTGTCTCTGGTGGTGGATCAGCCGCCAACCTTATGGCGCTGTGGAAGATGCACGGGGTCGACCACGTGATTCGGCGCATGATCGCAGCTGACAGCGACGTCGTCCTCGCCGGTGTCTCTGCTGGTGCAGCGTGCTGGTTCTCCGGGTGTCTAACCGACGCTTTCGGGGATCTGCGAGCTTGGCGTGGCGGTATGGGTCTGTTGGACGGTTCTTTCTGTCCTCACTTCGACGGTGAGTCCGAGCGAGCGCCTATCTACGCCCAAGCGGTCGCCAACGGGGTGCTTCCTGGCGGATACGCGGTCGACGATGGGGCGGCGGTGCATTTTGTCGACGGAATGTTCGCTGGGGCGGTCGCTGAGCATGAAAGGGCCGAGGTATCAAGGTTCTCTGCCTCTGATGAGCCGACATCGTCGGGAGTTCTGCGCGAGGAACTCGACGTCACCGTGCTGTGACCGATTCCTCGCAGTAGTCGTTCAGGTACTCGCCGTATCCGTTGTCCGTCAGGTCCGTGAAGAGGTCGACGACCCGACGTGCCCCGGGGACATCGTTAAGCACCATCTGGTCGGACGGGGTAGTGAGGATGAGTGTTCCGCAGCCCATCATCCGGTCAAACAACGCGGCCTGCCATGACACATCAATGAGGCTGTCAATCATGACATCGTGGCCGCGTCGAACGACAACGCCATGGCGTAACATGACGCGGCGATCGGTGATCGTCATCGTTGTCGTGAACCATGTCAGCCAGGGGGAGAGGGTGCCGACGATAATGAGTGCGACTGCGATAGTGACAACGATCGGCCAATACTGTGCTCGCATGTCGGAAGGCATGATTCCAAGCAGAGCGGCCGCTCCGACAACCCCAACAAACCCCATGACGACGGGCCAGAAGAGGGCTTTGGCGTGACGACGGGTGTGCACGAGTACCGTCTCGTTACGGTTATGCCTCAGTGGCTGTCCAACTCGCACCATGTTTCCAGTATGGACGATTCGCGCTGCGAGGTGATTGCGGCTGCGGGAGGTGAGTCTGAGTCCTACGCCCGTCACGGTGGGCGTTTTATGTCCGGTGGTCGTTACGATGAACGTCGTGACGTCTTACACCATCGGAATCATTGGCGGCGGGCAGTTAGCCCGCATGATGCATCAGGCTGCGATCGGATTGGGGGTGCGCACCCGCCTGCTGGCCTCTGATCCTGAAGAGTCTGCGGCCCAGGTGATGTCTGACGTCGTCGTTGGCTCCCACCTCGACCACGACGCTGTTATGAATTTCGCCGCCGGGTGCGATGTCGTCACCTTCGACCACGAACACGTACCGACGGTCCTCGTTGAGGAGATGGAAGAGGCCGGGTACGCGGTCCGCCCAGGGGCGGCCGCCATGGTTCACGCGCAAGACAAGGTCGTCATGCGTGAGTTTATGGAGCGCGAGGGTTTCCCGAATCCTGCGTGGCAGGTTTGCGACACTCCCGAAGACCTCGTCTCTTTTGGTCATGACCGTGGCTGGCCTGTCATTGCGAAAACCTCCCGTGGCGGTTATGACGGCAAAGGAGTGTTCAAGATCGACGGCCCCGATGGTGCTGGTGAGCCCTTTGACGCGGCCGGGGATCTGGCCGACGGCAAGCAGCCGATTCGTATTCTCGCGGAAGAGTTCGTCGATTTCCGACGCGAACTCTCCGCGGTCGTCGTGCGCTCCCCGTCGGGTCAGGGAGCCGCGTACCCGGTTACCGAAACTATTCAGCGTCACGGGGTATGTGCGGAGACTATCAGCCCGGCCCCTGACCTCTCGTCGGACCGTCAAGTTGAGCTGCAAACCATGGCGCTCGACATTGCTGGACGCCTCGACGTCATCGGGGTGCTGGCAGTCGAGCTGATGGAGCGTGAGGACGGATCCGTCGTCGTCAATGAGCTGGCGACCCGTCCTCACAACACTGCCCATTGGACGATCGACGGAGCTGAGACGAGTCAGTTTGGAAACCACATGCGAGCCGTGCTTAACCTACCCCTCGGTTCACCGGCCCTGATCGCTCCCGTAGTTGTCATGGCCAACGTCCTCGGTGGGTCCGAAGAGGATTTGACCGGGGCTTTGCAACATTGCTTCGCTCGTGACCCAGAACTTCGCGTCGAGCTGTACGGCAAGTCCGTGCGGCCCGGTCGCAAGGTCGGTCACGTCACCTGCCTTGGTAACGACATTGAGACGACTCATCGTCGGGCCCGCCATGCCGCCGCCTACCTTATGGGAGAACACGATGCCTGAGACCACCACTGCTAGCCGTAAGCCGCGCCGAGGTGAGAAGGTCAAAACAACCACCGGGGGAGCACGCCGGCTGGCGTGCGACGCCAATGGCCCTCAAGTGTCGATCATCATGGGCTCGGACTCTGACTGGCCGACGATGGAGCCTGCGGCTCAGGTGCTTACCGACTTCAATGTGGGATTTGAGGCTGACGTCGTGTCGGCCCACCGCATGCCTGAGGACATGATCGAGTTCGGTCGAGGCGCGCACAAGCGCGGTATCAAGGTGATCATCGCCGGTGCTGGCGGTGCCGCCCATCTGCCGGGCATGGTCGCCGCGCTGACCCCGCTGCCGGTTATCGGGGTTCCCGTGCCGCTAGCCCACCTCGACGGTATGGATTCCTTGCTATCGATCGTTCAGATGCCAGGTGGTGTGCCGGTGGCGACGGTCGGCGTCGGTAATGCCAAGAACGCCGGCCTGCTAGCGGTACGGATTCTTGCCGCGTCGACCCCTGAGCTGTGCGAGGCCATGGTCAAGTACCAGTCCGATTTGCACGATGTGGCTGCGGGCAAGGGCGAGAAAGTGCGTCGTCACTCCTGTCCCTGAGCGACTACCGAGAGTTCATTGCTGAGCTGGCCCGGGATTGGGCCAGCTACGACCCGGCCATTAGATCAGCGACAGGGTTAGTGACAGGTCAACCGGTTGGGCATACAGTCGGTGAAACATGATCGGCATCGGGCCGCAGGACGTCGATCCAAGCGGGGCTGACACGGCGTCCAAGGTAAGCCAGGTGTGCCCGTCGGGCTTCAGGTCCCAGGTATGGGCGGCAGTCAGCAAGGCCTGTGAAGTCCACGGCCGGGCCGCGAATGCCGGCCAGCTACCGTCTGCAGTGATCCGCAGGCCGCCGTTCGAACCGCTGATCGTCAGTTCGTGGACTCCCTGGCGAAGGCCGTTCTCCTGGGGCATGGCATAGGGGTTTTGCAGGTCATCCACCTCTCCATTCCAGCGTCCCCAGATGGCGGTGTGCTGAGAATCGGGATAGTTCTCGGTCGGCCCGAGGCCAAACCATGAAACGGTGGTCCATTCTGCGGGCAGGCCGATTGTCACGCCAATGCGACCGAGCATGGTCGGCCAGTATCCGTGCGGATCGACGTGGAGGTCAAGGTGCACCCCTTCGGAACCATCATTGGTCTGGATGGCGCGCCAACTCCACGTTGTCGTCATGGAATTGCGTGCGGCGGCAGCAGCGCTGCGAGTAACGACGACCAACTCATCGCCCTCGTCGCGCACCGACGTCGTGGTGTGGACGAGTCGGTCGAGACCAGCTGCGAGTGCTGCGTCACCAATAGCGTTGCGGGCCAGTGAACTTGCCCGATCGTTGTCAATGGGGGCACGGAAGAGGTCAAGAACAGGAGCGACGAGGTTCGCGTTACCCCATGTCACGAGGCGACCACGACGGTCAAAGTGTGCTGGTCCGAGACTCCAGCCAGTACCGTCACGATGCGGCTGTGACGATGCCGGAAGATAGAGGCGGGGGCCCGGCTTGGGAACCAGCAGAGCTGATGTCCGGGCTACAACGTGACCGGCCGGTGCCCAGATGGTGTCCCTCACCAGCTTCGCTTCCACGACGACAACCATCCGATCGGAGATCTCGTCAGGAAGTGGCACGGTCCCAGTCCAGATTTGGTGGGCGGCCAAGGCGCCGACCTCGAGAACTCCTGTCTGGACGTACTCGTCGTCGTCAATGAGCTGCCACACGAATGTGAGGTCGGATAGGTCTGAGAAATCACGTCGGTTGATCACGGTGATGCCGTTGCCATCGCGCAGTTGCTCGCTGTCGACCTCGATGCGCACCGCCCCCATCGTCGCCGTAAACTCCAGCAGGCCTGGGGAAGGAGTGCGATCGGGCAGGACGAGCCCATCACAAACGAAGTTTGAATCGTGCAGGACCTCACCGAAGTCGCCCCCGTAGGCATAGCCACGTCCAGTGTCGATGCCGTGATCGATCCACTCCCAGATGAATCCACCATGCATGCGGTCACGGTGGAAGTGCGGGTCGAAGCAGCGCTCCTCGTAGGCGTCGAGTTCTCCGGGGCCATTACCCATCGCATGGGCGAACTCGCACATGAAGAAGGGCAGCCCGAGCTCGCGTCCCGTCTGCGGAGCAGGCTCGGCCCCGGGCATGACGGTGCGGTCCCGCACGGCCTCGACCCACTCCATGGACGGATACATGACCGTCCATACATCGCAGATGGCGTGGGCGTCGTCCCCCTCGTAGTGGGTGAAACGGGATGGGTCACGATTCTTAACCCAGTCGTTCATAAGACGAATGCCTTCGCCACAGTGGGATTCGTTGCCCATCGACCACCCGATGATGGCGGGATGATTCTTGTCGCGTTCGACGGTGCGTTGAATGCGGTTAAGTAGGCAGTCATACCAGCGGTCGTCATTGGTCGGGTTGCCGTCCCAGCCACCCCTCTCGAAGCCATGGGTCTCGAGGTCACACTCAAGGAGGACCCAGACGCCATATTCATCGCACAGATCGAGGAAACGAACATTCGGCGGGTAGTGCGAGGTGCGAATGGCATTGACGCCGTGGCGCTTCATGAGCTCGAGGTCAGCGCGCATCGTCTGCTCACCGAGGGTTCGCCCGGTGCGTGGATGCCATTCGTGGCGGTTAACCCCACGGAATACGATTTTTCTCCGTTGACGGTGATGATATCTCCGGCAATGGCGACACTCCGGAATCCGATCCTTATAGTGACGGTTTCGGTATCGGTGGAGACCGTGGCGTCGTAGAGCTTGGGGGTTTCGGCGGTCCACGGTTGCGCGTCGGGGATCGCCACTTCGGTGTTGCAGGTGGTGGCGAGCTCAAGCTCGGGGATGGCCACGGTTGCGCCCTCCGGCCCGTCGATGAGGAGCTTGGCGTCACCGTCCCAAGAGGCATGGACGAAAAGGTCGTCAATGCCGCCATGAGGCCGAGCCAGCAAGGTGACCTCGCGGAAGATTCCTGACATTCTCCACATGTCTTGGTCTTCGAGGAATGTACCGTCAGACCACTGGCTGACGGCCACAGCGAGCACATTGCGGCCAGAACGCAGCTGCGACGTGACGTCGAACTCGCTGGTGAGACGCGAACCCTTGGTCCATCCTAGTTCGACCCCGTTGAACCAAACACGGGCAAAGGAATCGACGCCCTCGAAGCGCAGCAGCACTCGCTTGGCGTCGGTGAATTCTTTTCCGACCTCGAAAGTGTGACGGTAGCACCCGGTGGGGTTCTCATTGGGAACGACGATGTCCTCGTCTGAGGCGGGAACCAGGATGGGGTAGTTGGTGTTGAGGTAAGCCGGACGGCCAAAGGGCGCGTTTCCGGCTGGGTCGACCATGTGCCAGGAGGACGGCACGGCGAGGTCGACGAAATCGGTGTCGTCGAACTGAGGATCGGGGAAGCCAGCCGGTGCATCGTGGGGTGAGTCGACTAGCTGAAACCGCCAGGTTCCAGACAAATCGAGGGTGGGGGCGTCGGTATGCAGGTGAGCTCGGGGAGCTACCGGACCGTGCCAGGGAATAAGGTTCGTCAGAGCATCGTCGAGCCTGTGTGCGGTGTCGGCATTGGCAACCATGGCACCAACCTTAGAGAGTCATGATGAAAACGTGTGCATCACGCTCTCAAAAGGGTGACTATCGGTAGTGCCCGCCTAGGGGAGGTTCTCGATGTGACGGTGACTCTCGGGCTAGCCATCAGGGTGGCCTCACGTGGCGTATGACGACGATCCGATCGCCTTGGGGCGCGGCGAGGCTGCTGTGAGCTGTCCAACCGGAGGGTTACGCAGAGGTGGGAATCAGGATAGTTCGGTTACCTTTGAGGTGTCGCCGCTGCGCAGGTCGTCCCACAATTGGGCGGCCTTGTTGTCGTTCCACAACACCGACGATCCGGCTGAGGTGTAGGCCGAGGCGGTCGAGACGGGGACGGTCATCTTGATTCCGTCGTTTCCGGAGACCTTCATAAGCCCTCGGGCCGTCTTGAAGGCCGTCAAGATTGAGGTGTCGGTGCCGAGCTTTACCGCTTTCGACGCGGCCATATTCACTTTCCAATAGCGTACCGGGTTGATGAAGGTCCACGGGCTAAGGGTCTTCTTGGCCACCTGGGCGGCCACCTGCTGCTGCCTTTTGACGCGGCCTAGGTCTCCTTCCGCGTCGGCCTTACGCATCCGCACGTACCCGAGGGCCTGGACCCCATCGAGGTTCTGGGGGCCGGCAGGAAGGTTCGTGTGAGAGTCCTTGTCGACCATTGGCTTGTTGAGGGTTACATGAACCCCGCCGACCGCGTCGACCATTTGGACGAACCCACCGAATCCAATCTCGACGTAACCGTTGATGCGCAGGTTAGTGGCCTTTTCAATTGTCTGAACGAGCAACTTCGCTCCGCCCATCGAGTAGGCAGCATTGAGCTTGTTGTGATGATGCCCGGGAATGCGCAGGAACGTATCTCGCGGCAGGGAGATGAGGACATCCTTGCCTTCTGGTGGCATGTAGAGCAGCAGCATGGTGTCGGTGCGCAGACCGGCTTCGGTGCCGGTGCCCAATTGCTTCTGTTGCCTGGGCGTGAGATTCTGCCGCTCATCGGTGCCGACCAGCAGTACGAGGGTGCCCGGGTGATCTGCGCCTCGTGGTCCGTCTGGAGTGGCGTCCACCGTTCCAGTATGGCCTAGGGCATATGACGGCACCGCGACGAGCCACACCACCCATGCCAACAACAGCACTATGACGACCTTGAAGGGATGCCGACGTCGACGTGCGCGTGGCGCTGGGTGACTCGCGGCCTGCCGCCGCTGTCGGGCCTGACGCGGTGGGCGTCGTTGGCCATCGGATCCGTACAGCTCAGCAGGAGGACGCCGAGAGGGTCGCGGTTGTGGGGATTGCTGGGAGGAGGAGCGACGTGCACCTTGACGGGGCTGGGGGCGCCGGTCTGTCCGTGGACGACCCGTCCTATCGGACGTGCCGCGCGGCGGGTTCACTGGATCGATACGAGTGGCGTCGTTTTCGTCAACCCCGTATAGCCAGTCCAGGTCAGACTGACGAGATTGCTCGTCGCGGGGCCTGCGCCCAGTGCCTCGATAAGACATGAACTCCACCGTAGTCGCAAGTCCATTCAGATCCGCGGGCTTGATCGGGCGAGTCCTGTGTGCCGAAGGATTAAAAGGCTATTCAGACCTGGCACAATAGCCTGCATGTCGTCATACCTCGCGCCTCCGGTCAGTGTTGTCATACCGGTCAGGAACGAGGAGAGATATCTCGAGGAGTCGGTTGCCGGAGTCCTTAATCAGGGCTACCCGGGTCCGATGGAAATCATCCTCGCTATCGCCCCGAGCACTGATCGCACGGCTGAGATAGCTCAGGATCTGGCTGTTCGAGACGATCGCATTCGGGTGATTGACAACCCCGACGGGACCACTCCCAAGGCCCTGAACCTTGGTGTGGCCGTATCCCAGTACGACATCATCGTGCGCGTCGACGCTCACGGTGAGCTGGGCCCGGAATACATCGCAACCGCCGTCGAATTGTTGGAGCGTACTGGCGCGGCCAATGTCGGTGGGATTATGGACGCGAAGGGACGTACTCCCTTCGAGCAGGCTGTGGCGGTGGCTTATACCTCCAAGTTGGGTTTGGGTAACAGCGCTTTCCATCAGGGCGATGCGCCAGAGGGCCCGGCTGAAACGGTCTTTCTTGGCGTTTTCCGCAAGGCTGATCTCGAAGCCGTCGGTGGTTTCTGCCCGGAGTTTGACCGGGCTCAGGACTGGGAGCTTAACTACCGATTGCGTCAGTCTGGACGAGAGGTGTGGTTCAGCCCCAATCTTCGAGTGACGTACCGGCCTCGCTCTACCGTCAAGGCCTTGGCGAAGCAGTTTTTCCGTACTGGCCAGTGGCGTCGCGAGGTCATGCGCCGCCATCGCGATTCGGTGAGTCTGCGATATGTGGCTGCCCCTATCGCGGTCACGGGGATTACGGCGGGAACTATCCTCGGTCTCATCGGGGTCGTTCATGCTGCTAAGGGCACATCGCTGAAGCGCTGGCCGCTTATCGGCTGGGCGGCGCCGCTGGGCTATGCCAGCATCATCGGGGTTGGGTCGGCCGCCATGAAACGTGACTTGGATCCCGGGGTTCGAGCCCGTCTGCCTCTCGTCTTGGCGATTATGCACATGAGCTGGGGAGCTGGATTTCTCGTCGGTTTAGGTGATCGCGCAAACGACTGATCTCATACGTCGACGGCACCCTCCTGGGCTGCGATGGTGGCCAGGTCATCGGTGGACTCGACGAGGACTAACGACCCGCCACCCAGGAGGCAACTAGTAAGGGTGGTGGCTACGAGTTCGCTGCCACCGAGACGAATCCGATCGGGAGAGAGCAAAACTGGTTGGTTTAGCGGCACTAGGCTGAAAAGTTGTTCTCCGGTCCATTCCTGGCGCCCTGTGAGCCACACAGCATTGGTGGCGGCAGGCCGTGCTGCAACAAGGTCGTCAGGGGCGGCAAGAACATCGGCATTATCAATGGCCCCTGGTACCAGGGTCTCGCACGCAGTAGCAAGGGGCGCAAGACTGCACTGGATGAGGACATCGGGGGAGTTGACGGGGGCGACGTCCGGGCCAATGACTTCTAGTGCTGCTTCCTCTTGCCCAGTCAGATCGACTCGTAGTCCAGCCCACCACGAGGCCAGCAACCACACGCAACTTGTCCAATGGCCGGGACGCACACCGCATACTGAAAGACGGGAGACACCACCGGGCTCGACTCCCTCGCTATCGAGCAGGTAAACCGACTTCGTAACCCACGTCAACAAGGTGCGTGCTGACAGCTCACCGCGGTCGGCGCCGTGGTACCACGTCAGTAGGGGCAATGCTCCTGCGTTCTGACTGCGCTGGCATAGGGCAGTCAGGGGGTCAGAGCTTCGGGTTGGAGTTGGCCGAGTAAGGGAAACCATGGCACCCATTGTGAAGGATAAGACGCTGTGGTGCGTCTAACGCGGTTGCGTTGTCGCGGCCGGATACTCTGTAGACATGCAGCACATCCTCATCCTGGCCGGAGGATCCGGTACTCGCCTGTGGCCGTTGTCTCACCAGGGAGAGCCCAAGCAATTATTGGAACTTATTGACGGGGTCAGTTTGCTTCGGATGGCCTACGAACGAGTCGCTGGGCTGGTGCCCGACGCCAACATTTTGGTGTGCACGGGTTCGTCGTATGCCGATACCGTCGCCAAGCTGTTGCCAGAAGTTCCCGCCGAGAATATTCTGGGCGAGCCGGTGGGGCGTGACTCCCTCAGCGCCGTGGCATGGCCGGCGGGAATTATCGCCGACCGCGACCCCGATGGCGTCATGGCTGTCGTCACAGCTGACCACATTATTCGTCCTGTCGATGATTTTCGGGCCGCCCTCCAGCACGGTTTTGATCTCGCCAATACTGACCCCACCGCTTTAGTGACTTTCGGTGTTGTCCCCACCGAGCCCAATACCGGATTCGGATACCTGCATCGGGGTGGCCGGCTAAGGCCTGGTTCGCGTGCTCACCAGGTACTGGAATTCGTTGAGAAGCCCAGCGCTGAGGTGGCTCGTCAGTATCTGGATTCCGGTGAGTACTGGTGGAATTCCGGCATGTTTGTGTGGCGGGCTGCGACCCTATTGGACTGCTTATCTCAACTCAAGCCCCAGACCCGTCATCACGTCGACGAGTTGGTCGCGGATCCGTCCCGACTAGCTGAGGTTTACCCGTGCATGGAGAAAGTCTCGGTCGACATCGCGGTCATGGAACCGGCATCTCACGGCGGATGTGGTGTTCATGTTGCAGCTATTCCGTTGGAGATCCAGTGGTACGACGTCGGCTCTTACGAGGCGTTGGCTCCCCACTTACCTAGTGATGGGATGGGCAACAACGTGAGCGGTTTGACGGTATCGGTTGACTCAGCCGGAAACTTGTTGATCAATGACCGTCCTGACGCTGTCTTAGCCGTCGCAGGCTTGCATGACATGGCCGTCGTGAGCACTGATCGCGCCACCCTGGTGGTGCCGATGTCTCAATCGCAGCAGGTTAAGGCTGTGGTGGCCGAGGTTGCTGCCCGGGCGGGAGCGCGATACGCGTGAGCAACGCCCGAGAAATTCGTGAGCCACTTGCGTGGACAGTCATCGTTGTCAGCGTTGGTTTCCTTGTCGCTTTTGTTGTGCGTGTGGTCAAGATGCTAACTCACGATCGCAGTGGGCTCTTCGGTATGGCTCGCAGCCTGTCTGGAAGCTCGCTGGGAATTGGCATGATTTTGTTGCTGCTGGCGGCAGTTTTGGTGTGCCGGTTTATCCATCCGGCGACGCCGCATGCTGAATTGCTTGGCAAGGTATCTGCCTGTGTTGTTGCCGTCGCAGCGGGATGTGACCTCGTTCTCGCCCTATTGTCACCAATTCACGGCCCCGGCGGGGCCTTTGGGGCTGCCTTGGGACTATTTGGTGATCTTTTGGCGATCGCCATTAAAGCCCTCGCTGCTTGGGTCTTATTGGTGTTGACGCGGCCCGAGGCAGCTTCAGTCCAGGACAATGAGGACCCCGCAGAACCTGAGGCCGTCCAGGATGGGTCTGCTGACCGCTCCGTCGTCGCCGATGAAGCCGAGGGCCCGGCTCACGGCGATGAAGTTAGTTGGCCAGCCGGGGTCGGCGCAGTGTGGACTAGGGCCGGGGATGCTGCGAGTGGCGCGGGGGCATCATCGTGGGATCAGAATGATGCAGGCGGCGGCTGGACGACGGAGGCGTCGGGCCCTTCACGCGACGAGCCGGACGGCCAGGCGTAGTCATGGAGCTTGTCTGAGTGCGGTCTGTGCTGAGGCCACGAATCGACCACGTTTGCTGGCGCGACACGCCGGTTATTGCGGGTTTTCCGCGCGACAAAGTCGCGCAGTGAATCTCACGCGTGTAGTTTGTGTATCGGCGCGGAACTCGCCGCGTCTGATCTCGAGGAGCTTCCCCCATGGACGAGATTTTAACCTTGCTTGCCGGAGGCGGTGACGACGAGCCAGAGTGGCATGACAAGGCATTATGTGCCCAGACTGATCCGGAGGCATTCTTCCCTGAAAAGGGTGGATCCACCCGTGAGGCCAAGCGCATCTGTGAGTCCTGTGAGGTCCGCCAGGAGTGCTTGGAGTACGCCCTTGCGAATGACGAGAGGTTCGGAATCTGGGGCGGATTGTCCGAGATGGAGAGGCGTCGGCTGCGCAAGCGGGCGTGACCTGACGTCGGAGCGCGGTTATTGACACGGCCCGGTAAAATGCCCTGTCTGCCCGGGATGGCTGTCTGCACGATGCGGCATATGCGATGATCGCAGACGTGGTGTGCATCCCGTGCTCCATGACGTCGACGAACAGGTGGCCTGCTAGGTGAGTGACGAGAAGTACTCTGCGGAGACCGGACCCGGCGAGAGTCACCAGTGTGACCGCAGTGATGCTCCCCGCACTGCGGAGGGGTTGACCGACTGGACTATCCTTGTCATCCCGTCGACGCGCATTGATCCGGAGGATTGGGCGTGGGCACACGAGCAACGCAAACCGGTAGACCCCGACATCACAGTCGACCAGGTCGCAGCGATTCTCCTCGTTCACCAGGCGGCCGGCTGGTTGCCGCGAGCCCTCAACGCATTGCGGCGTAGTGGAGAGCGCGCGGCAGTGCAGATTGCCGTCGACCTCGGCTCTACGGATGGTTCTTCCGACTTGCTCGTGGCTGCTGTGGACGAAGGATTGTTGGACGAGTGCGTGACGGCTAGCGCGGACACCACCCCTGGTGAGGGCATTAACCTAGCGATCGATCGACTTTCTGACGGTGTCACCCATATCTGGATCCTGCACGACGACGTTGAGGTGCGTCGTGACTCATTGACGTGCATGCTGCGGGAGGCTTCGCGCAAGCCTCACCCTGACGTCTTGTATCCCACATTGCTTAAACCGGCCCGGCATAACTACCCGGAGTTTATTGATGAGCAAGGACAGAGCGTCAGTACCGGCGGTGCTCGTGTTCTGCCGGTCGTCGATCGCGGAGATATTGACCAGAAGCAGGCTGATCCGGGTCCGATCTTGGGTGGCTCGACGGCTGGCATGTTCGTTCGGGTGGACGTGTGGCGGCGCCTGGGTGGTTTCGACCCGGCGCTTCCCCTTTTCCGTGACGGCGTGGATTTTGGCTGGCGTGCCAATGAAGCGGGCATGGTGGTTCGCACTGCGCCGAGTTGTACTATTCATCACCGTCAGGCGGGCCGAGGGTGGCAGCGAGAGTCGCATTTGGCTCCCCGCCCGGATGTCACCGACCGTCTCGCGGGGATGCGAATGGTTGCAGCCCGGACCGGTCATCCCACCCGCACGAGTCTGGCTCTCCTGGTGGCTAGCGTGTGGCGTTTTCTCGTCCTTATGGTGGGTAAGGCCCCCTCGCGTGCGGTCGACGAGTGGCGGTCCGGCCTGCAGTTGTGGCGGTCACGCTCGGTTACCCGCGAGATGACGCAGCGCCTGCAGGACTTCCATGCGCAGTGCGATCCTGACGACCTTGAGAACACCAACCGTCTCCTACCCAGCCGACGCAGTGTCTGGGTTCGGGCAGTTGACCGTTACGCCGGGGATCTGTCTGATCGGATCCACCCGTGGCGCAATGAGGATGGAACGACGATCGACGATCTCACTGGCGACGACTTCACCGTCCGCGACCACCGTTCTGTCGTCAATCCGTACACCGTCATGGTCAGCCTTATGGTGGTAATCGGGATCGTTGCCTGCCGTGGTCTCTACGGCTCTGGTAGAGCGACGTCGACCTGGCTCGCGCCGGCGCCATGTGGTCTGGCTGGAGCGTGGCATCGCTGGTTGACCGCTGTTCCTGGATTGTCTGGAGGGAACGCCCCCTGGTTGGCGTGGCCAGCTTTCGGCTCGGTGTTGACAATTGGGGAGCCGGAAGTTCTGGTCCGTATCCTGCTCGTCGTAACCCCGCTGCTCACGGCGATGTCGGCACATCGATTGTTCCGCCGGGTGGTTGGCCTTGGCACGACGACGGTGCTGCTCGCGAGCTTCTGGGGCATGCTTCCTGTCCTCACCGGCGGCCTAGCCCGAGGCTCGGTGACAGCATTGGCGTTGGGGGTGATTCTCCCCCACATGGCCCTGCATACGTGGCGGTTGGTCAATCCCGAGACTGTTGACGTCGTTGAGCTGCGCGGTGCTGATACTGGCAGTCACCAGGTGGGGGGCGTTTCCTCGGCAGGCGGCCTGGCTCTGTGGTCAGCCCTAGCTATCAGCCTTGTTCCTGCATTGTGGGTATACCCGGTCGCGGTGGCCGTCGGCATCCTCATGACCCGACCTCGACGTCTGCTGCTCGGCAGCATAGTTGTATTAGGGCCGCTACTGGTCATTTCGCCGTGGATTCCTCGGCTGATAACCGAGCCTGGGCGCATGGCGACCGGGGCTGAGCCTGTGCTTAGTCCGGCTGTAGAGACGCGTGCCGGGCTATGGCTGCTAGTAGGCCGCGCGATTGTCCCCGGTACTGCTCCTACCGTGTTTACCGTGATCGCGATGGCTCCGTTGTGGATTGCTGCGCTGTGGGCGGTCTGGCGTCTAGTCATCGATCGCTCGGCATCCATCGGATCCCTGACCGGTCATCCCCGCGGTCGAGTGCTGGCCCTCACCATCGTCTATCTGGTGTGCCTTGTCCTCACGGGTGTGGCGTCGCGCACCTTGGTCACCGTCTGGAATGTGCAGGTGCATCCGGCTATCGAACCGTGGCAGTTGGTAGGCGCCGGGGTGCTCCTCATACTTGTGGCAGCTGCCCGCCAGCCGGCCATGTTGCAGCGTGCCGAAGCGGATCATCTTCCCGCCGACGAATCCCCGACCCTTGGCCAGCTGCTTGTTGGCATCGGTAACCGATGGTTGCCGTGGGTGTTGACGATATCTGTGGCCGCCAGTGGCGTCTGGTGGCTGGTGGGGGGCGCTCGCGGCCCGATGTCCACCACTGCTGCCACGCGCCCGGCCTATGTCACAGCAGTCGAGGATTCGGCTCGTCACACCCGTACTCTTATGGTGAATGTGCATAGCGGCAGCGCCCACTGGAACCTCGTCGACTCCAATAATCCGAGCTGGGGCAGCGGTGAGCGTCCGACTATTTCTTCGGACAGCCGCATTGCTGACTCGGCTGCTGATCTTGCCCGTGCGGTGGCGACCGGAGCTGTCCCAGACGACCTGGCTGATCGTCTGTCTGACCTGGGAATCGGTCATCTCTGGCTTCGTGGTGCAGGGGCCGATGTCGTGTCCCAGGTGGGTAATGCCTCAGGTTTGGCTGCCGCGAATACGGATCCCACGACGACGGTCTGGACCGTCGATGGGCATCCTTCACGGGCCTTGCTTAGTAGTCGTGGCAGCGGCCAAGTTCCTGTCGCCGGGAAGGTAACCGAATCAGGAACCGTGACAATACTCGAGCCCCGTGATCATCGGTGGAGGGTCGAGGTAGGGGGCACGCGGCTGAGTCCGGCGGTGCGGCACGGAATCGGAGAGTCGTACCAGGTTGGCTCGGCCCGTGGTGATCTGACCTGGTCGATGCCGACCCAGAGGTGGGCCGGTGCCATCGAGCTGGTTGCCCTTCTCATCTTGTTGGTGGTTGCTGGGCCTCAGGCTGCTCAGCGCAACCGCATCGCCGCCCCCCGCCGATCCCTGTCGCGTAAGCCACGCCGTCGTCAGGAGGAGTCATGAGCGATCGTCCCCGTCGCGCCCTCGCGGATGACGAGGAGCCCGAGGAGATTCCTGAGGTTCGATTCGTGGAGGAGGGCGCGATCCCAGCGCGTCGCGCGGCCGGTTCTGAAAATGTCAGCGACCAGCCGACGCCTCATGCTGCCCGCGCTATGGCTCAGGTGCCGGCATCCGGCGAAGATAGCTGCGATGAGCTGACGGAACCCGATAAGAAGGCCGGACGCTACTGGAAGGGGCCGGTGTGGGCAGTGACCTTGGCCATCGTGGCGATCGCAATGTCGTTGGCCACTTCAGTGATTCCGCCTATGCAGCGTTCTGCCGCTAAGGTTCAGCCCATCTCTTCAGGACGTACCCTGGTGTGCCCTCCTTCCCAGGGGAAGGCCAGCCTCGCTGCCGGGTCCTCGGGTGGAAGCCTACAAGTCGGCATTTCGGTCGAGAAGCTGTCTGAAGCGTCGGTTCCTGTAATGACCAACGTGGATACTTCAGCAGGTTATATCCGGTCTACGGCCGGGCAGCGTCGGCCCTCTGGCTCGGCTCTATCTTCAGAAGGTGGCATGACGACGTGGGTGCCGTGTATTGGCGCAGCCACGGGAGGAGCGGTCAGTGTCACGAACCCTTCCACTTCGGACCTTGTGGTGGTCAACTCGGACATCCGGGCAGCCACCGTCGACGTCACTATGTTGGGGCCGAAGGGAGAAATTGTTACCGCCGGGATGCGAGGGATTCGTGTTTCTCCGGGACAGACCAAGGTGTTGCCGATGTCGGTGTGGGATAACGGCGCCACCCCGGTGACCGCTCTTGTTAACGCCCGAGAGGGACGAGTCGTCGTTGGTGCTCGTATGTGGGCAGGTCAGGGCCACGATACGAGCGCGATGACTCAGGCAGCCAAGACGCTGTTTTTGCCAGCTGTCCCTGCCAAGGTGTCGACTGCAACCCTTATCATTTCGAATCCCGGCACGAGACGGTTGAGTGTGTCGGTGACAGCGCTGGCTGGGCGTGGCCCCTTCACCCCTGACGGTGCCGACGAGATCGATATTGACCCCCGATCCACTATCCAAGTAGACCTGTCTAAGGCTTTAGCAGGGGAAGGTGTCGGGCTACGTTTATCCGCTGATGATCCGGTTATTGCTCGGTTATTCGTTCAGGGTAAGCCTGGCACCACCGATAATGCCTTGGTCAGTCCGGGAGGGTCGAGCAAGGTCCTGGAGCAAACTGTAGGGACAGCGGGGACCCTTGAACTATCGAACCCGGGTCGGGAGGCCGTCACCTTTTCAGGCGAACTGACAGGCACTCACGGGGAGAAGACGGCGATCGAGGGCACGGTTCCGGCTGGGTCCACCTGGTCGGGGAAGGTTCCAGCAGCTGGCCACTTGCACATTGTGGGGTCGGCTCCGCTCATTGGTGGGGTCATATCTGCCAGCGGTTTGGCCGTTCTTCCCTTGGAGGCTGTGGCGGCCATGACGAACGGTCGCAGTGTTGACGTTGATCCTCAGCTGCGCTGACGGCCTCAATCGTCGATGCTGGGATCGATTGTCTCTACTGGGGTGCCAGTCAGCGCTGAGAGCTGTTCGACGAGAGTGCGATGAACGAGGATGGCTAATCCGCGCCTACTGGCCGTCCTTAACTCGAGGGGTCGTCGATAGATGACAATTTTGGCGGGGGAGTGCTCGCTACCGTCGACGGCAGAGGACAGCGGTACCCGCCCCTCCGTCCAGTCTGGCATGGTCGGGACATCCTCAGCCCCGACGACAACGTTGTCAAGGATCCCCGGGCACGACATGTGTACTTGCTGAACGGCCTGCGTCAGACAGGCCGTGAAAAACTCGGCGTGGGTGGGATCAACGCGGTCGATGCGTCCGCCGTAGGAGCGAGGCAAGACGACGGGCCCGCGCTGGCCACGACTATGACGGTTGCGACGCTTGGACATGCCGCCACTGTATTGCGGTTGGGCACGTAGTGCGACGAAGAGCGGGTGTGTGGTGTACCGGGGCACCGATGGTCTCTGCGGTGTCCGCGTGGCAACTGTGTGACTATCAGTGTGTGGCGTACCGTGCCCTGGGTGAGAGAGTGCATTCGCCCCGGATGTTCCCGACCAGCGGTCGCGACGCTGACCTACGTCTATGCCGAGCGCACTGCAGTTGTCGGGCCTTTGGGGCCTAGCCATGAACCCGGTGCCTACGACATGTGTGCCGAACACGCCGAAGCGCTCTCGGCGCCGGTGGGGTGGGAAGTCATCCGCTTGCCCGGTATCGACAATCCAGCCCCAGACCCACCAGCCGATGATCTGATGGCGCTGGCGGCAGCGGTGCGGGAGGTGGGAATGCTCGAGGACGAGGTGCTGCCTGAGCCGGACCCCGCTTCGGTGCACGTTTTAGGTCGGCGTGGCCATCTATCCGTCATCACGGACGCCAGCCGTGACGTCACAGGCCACTAGTATGACGGTATGCCTGATTTACCGCTGGCCCCTGAGGCACTCGACCTCTCTCCGGCATTCCTTGAAGTGGCAGCTTGCCCGGCGTGCCATTCCCGGTTTGCCCTGGATTTCGACAGTGGGGAATTGGTGTGTTCCTCTCCGTCGTGTGGGCTAGCCTTTCTCGTGCGCGACGGCGTTCCCGACCTTCGCCTTGACGCGGCGCGTAAGCGAGAAACTGGTCAGGGGGTCACTGCCGAGGACACCGAAGCTTTTGAGCCCACTCATCGTCATGAGATGAGGCCGCAGTGACTTTCGACGATTCGCGTCTCGACGCGCCTCTTGACGCACTCGCCGAGCGGGTGCTGCGTCAGTTGGCTAGCACGGGAGCGCGCATTCGTCGTGACTCTGCGGATCTCGGCGAGGTACGTCGAACGGTCGGTGAGTGGGGACAGCCCCGGGGGGTACTCGTTGTCGGCCCCGAGGCTCGTTTAGTGCGGTCTGTCCTTGAGCCGATATGTCCCGTCCCGCTAGTCGCGTGGCCTTTCCTGCGGCTGCCAGCGTGGGTTGGCCCCCTTGATCTTGTCGTCGCCCTCGATAGCGATGGACGGTGTGCGGCCCAGGTAGCTGAGGCCCGACGTCGAGGTAGTGCCATCATCTTGGCGTCCAGTGGCGAGACCGAGGCTTGGCAAGCTGCCGGTAGCCACGGCACTGCCCGTATTCAGATGGCCTCCGAGGATGCTATGTCGGCCGCTGTCGCGGCTCTGTCGGTGCTGAGCGACCTGGGTCTTGGACCAGTTGTCGATCCCGGGCAGGTTGCTCGGGTTGCGGATATGGTTGCCGAGTCGGCTTCGCCCCACCATGACCTCGCCGTCAACGAGGCTAAGGATCTCGCGTGTGCGTTAGCCGATGCAGAGCCCCTCTTGTGGGGTGGTTCTGTCCTTGCGGCGCGGGCATCGCGACGCCTCGCACAATGGATGAGGCGAGCCACGGGTCGTATCGCCTTGTCCGCCGACTCCGCAGCGCTGCGTCCTGTCATTGATTCTGCTCCTAGGAGGGATCCCTTCGCTGATCCTGACCTTGACGGTGAGACGCGTCGCCCTGTCCTTGTCGTCATGGATGACGCCGAGACTGAGCACGCCGCTGCCCGCCGCGACCTTGAGCAGCTGTGCGCCGCCCATGATGTGACGGTGCGCAGCGTCACCTTGCCGCTCGGCATTGATGAGCAGTCCTCGCCGATGAGCCGCTATGTCGCCTTGCTACTCCAGGGAAGTTTCGCCGCTGTCTACGTGGCTCTCGGGCTGGATCGTCTGAAAGAGATGACATGAGCCAAGCGCACGCTGCCCAGCGGCCGAACGGGGCCAAGGAGCCAGCCAACCCGACGCAGGGAGGCCGCAAAGCGATCATCGCAGCTGCCTCCGCCAACCTTGCGATCGCGGTAACGAAGGCCATTGCATGGGCACTTACTGGGGCCTCGTCGATGCTCGCCGAGGCTATCCATTCGGTGGCTGATACCGCCAACCAGGTCGTTCTCATGATGGGTGGCAAGGAGTCCCACAAGGAAGCTGACGAGGACCACCCCTTCGGCTATGAGACGGCGCGGTACTTGTCTGGTTTCATTGTCGCTATCGTCATCTTCACCCTTGGTGGTCTGTTTGCCCTGTATGAGGCCTATCACAAGATCGGCGCGACTCTTGGTGGTCATCCCGATGAGCTCCTCGATTCCCAGTGGTGGTGGGTGCCGCTGGCAGTCGTCATGATTTCTCTTTGCGCAGAGGGAGCTAGTCTGCGTACCGCTCTCAAGGAGAGTAGCCAGGACCGCGAAGGCATGACGATTTTGCAGTACATCCGGAAGGCTAAGGCCCCGGAGCTTCCGGTCGTCATGTTGGAGGACTCTGCTGCCGTTCTTGGTTTGATTTTTGCTTTCTTGGGTGTTGGCCTCACCCTGCTCACCCATAACCCGATTTTCGACGGCATTGGCTCGGCTTGTATCGGTATTTTGCTGGTCGTTGTCGCAGGGGTGCTTTCGCGCGAGATGAAATCTCTGTTGGAGGGGGAATCAGCTGCCCCGGAGTCACGTAAGGCCGTCTATGACGCCTTGATACATTCTGACGGAGTTGACTCGGTAATCTATATGAAGACGGTTCACCTGGGTCCTGAGACGATCTTGTTGGCCGCCAAGATCGCGGTTGATCCGACGGATTCCGCCTTCGAGGTCGCGCGCATTATCGATAACGCCGAGGCGTCGGTCCGCGCCGCTGAGCCGTTGGTTGGTCCGCTATTCCTTGAGCCCGATATCCGTTATGGGGATAAGCGCATTAAAGACGGGGAGGAAAGACCGGAGGATCAGTCATGAGCAAGCAGATTTTGGTTCTCAACGGCCCGAATTTAGGTCGGCTTGGTCGACGGGAGCCACAGATTTATGGGACGACCACCCATGACGATTTAGCGGCCCGGCTGATCGAATACGGTCGCGAACTGGGGCTGGACGTTGAGGTGCGTCAGACCGATTCTGAGGAACGGATGATGGGGTGGATTCATCAGGCCGCTGATGACCGGACCCCGGTCGTCATTAATCCGGCGGCTTGGAGCCACTACAACATCGCTATTGCCGATGCCCTCGTCCAGTTGGTGGCGCCTTGTATTGAGGTCCATATCTCTAACATCGCAGCCCGGGAGGAGTTCCGTCACCACAGTGTGGTGTCGGCGCATGTCACCGGGACGATCGCCGGGCTGGGATTGAAGGGGTATGAGCTGGCGTTGTCCTGGCTGGCCACTGATTGAGGTCTGTGTTCCTCATCGGTGTGTTTACCGGTTCATCGACTCGAAGATCTCCTTGCACTCCGGGCAGACAGGGAATTTCTCGGGGTTGCGGGAGGGTACCCATACCTTGCCGCACAGGGCGACGACGGGGGTCCCGTTGACCATCGCGTCGGTGAGTTTCGCTTTGGGGACATAGTGTGAGAAGCGTTCGGCGTCACCGTCATCGAAGGATGGACGAGTCTTTTCCTCGACCGCGGTGCTGGAACTTGGTGCCACCTGTGTGCTCATGGTCAACCAGTGTACGTGGCCGCCCGCAGTCGTGCGACAGACGGATCTTGGCACGCATACACCGTGTAGTCGCGTCCCTCGTCACGGGATATGTGATTGCTGGCAGGTGCTGTGCCCCGAGCAGTGCAGGCCGGGATGTGCCCGGGCTCACATCTCCTTCGAGAGGCTCCAAAAGTCGCTTTGAGCACGGAATCGACGGCCCTTGCCGACTGGATAGCGACTCGTAATTGGGCCAAACTGGAGGATCAGTGGGCAAGGATGGTGGAACGGTGCTGAGCTCCGACTGGGCTGATAGCGGCACTCGACGACCTTGCCGACGGCGGAAACTGGCATGACCGCTTCCTCGTGGGAGAATGAACTAATGACGAATGCGACTCCACCCCCGATGGGCTGGTACCCCGACCCTGCCGGAAGCGAACAGGAGCGGTATTGGGACGGCGAGCGTTGGACCCGGAATCTGCGCAATCCGCCGGATCCTCAACCGCACCCTGGTGTCGGCCATGTGCCCGAGACGCTCGCTCCGGTGTCGCGGGTTCCGTCATCGCCACGACCTAACGCAGCCGTTTCGCGTCGCGGGAATGCCGATAGGTCACAGAGTCCGGCGCAGAGTCGGTGGGGATCGACTGCTGACGGAGTCCCCCTAGCCGGCTGGTGGTGGCGAGTGTTGTCGACCATCATCGACGCCGTTCTGGTGTGGATCGTCGTCGGACTGACGATGCATGAGACAGTGGCGAGCATCGTCGACGGTTACCAGACGTTCCTCGCCACCTCGATGCGTGCAGTCAACGCTGGGGCTAGCCCCTCTGACGTCGTCACGATGCAATCCCTGATGAAGGCCGGATTCGTCAGCGACCTGTCGAACCTCGTCGGTGCGGTGATCATTTCGCAGGCGATTTACCAATTCATCATGTTGGCAGCTTGTGCGGGTTCGGTCGGTCAGCTGATATGCGGGCTGCGAGTCGTCACCCTGAATAAGGGCAAGGAACATCGTCGTCTGGTGTGGTGGCGTGCTCTGATAAGGGCCACCGTGTGGGCCTGCGTCGAGATCGGTAATCAAGCCATCGTCCTGTTGACACCTTTTAGTTACCTCATGCCATTGTGGCAGCGTTCCCGTCAAACCATTCATGACGCAGTGGCAGGCACTCAGGTGGTTCGCCCGCCCCACCAGTCTGGCGTCGAGTAAATTTCGTCGTTGTAGGGGCGATTCGTCGTCCTGGCACAATCTGCCCGATCCTGACTTTCGCCTCGACGATTGGGGCGCCGAAAGGCCGTCATGTCCTTGACAGATCCCCACCTGACGACCCTGGCCGATCATTTCGGCATCGCTCGTGATTATTACGACTGGAAGGGCCAGTACACCGAGGTCGGGGAGGCGACTGTTATTGCTGTCCTTGACGGTTTGGGAATTGACGCGTCGACTCCGGAACGTGCCGAACGCGCGTGCCACGAGGTGACTAACCGGAAGTGGCGTCGAGTGTTGCCCGGAATCGTGGTCCTACGTGAGGGCCAAGAGGGGCGGGTTGACGTCCACGTTAACGCAGGGGAGTGGGTGGAGGTTCACGTCGTTTGCGAGGACGGGCAACACCGCGAGTGTTGGCAGGTTGATAATTGGAACCCCGATCGCCATGTGGACGATCGTTGGATTGGTGAGGCCACCTTCGGTATCCCTGGCGATCTACCGTTGGGCTACCACACGATCGTCGCGACGACTGCGGACCATCGCGCGACTTCTACGCTTGTTGTCTCCCCGAACTGGCTCGGCCTTCCTCGTTCGATGGGTTCGTCTCGGGTCTGGGGCCATGCCGTGCAGTTGTATTCGACTCGCTCCCGCGCCTCCTGGGGAATGGGCGATTTTTCCGACCTGGCGGACCTGTCCACCTGGGCGGCCACTCAGGGTGCTGACTACGTGCTCGTGAATCCGCTGCATGCCAGCCAGGTTGTTTCCCCTATCGAGCCGTCGCCGTATTTGCCTTGCAGCCGCCTCTTCCTGAACCCGCTGTATGTGCGCCCCGAGATCATCCCGGAGTATGCCGACCTCGACGTCTATGAGCGTTCCCAGGCACGCTTGGCCCGGGCCCAAGCAGCGGCCGATGTTGAGGCGATCGATCGAGATCGTTCCTGGAACGCTAAGCTGCCAGTGCTAGAAGCCGTCCATGCCCTTGGCCTGGAGGGATCGAGGGAATTGTCCTACCAGGCATTCCGCCGGCTGCGCGGTACTCGTCTAGGAGATCTCGCGACGTGGTGTGCATTGACGGAGGTATACGGCAACGATTGGCGCACCTGGCCCGAGGAGTATCAACGCCCCAGCAACCGTGCCGTCTCAGAGTTCGTGCGAGCCCACGAGGAACGCGTCGACTTTTTCATGTGGCTGCAGTGGATTGCTGACCAACAGCTTTCGGCGGCTCAATCTGCCGGACGTGATGCCGGGATGTCGCTGGGACTCATGTGCGATATGGCGGTGGGTGTTTCCGGTGCCGGAGCTGATGCGTGGATGCTCGGGAAGCTCTTTGCTGACGGCGTTTGCGTCGGGTCACCGCCTGATGCTTTTAATCAGGCTGGGCAGGAATGGGGACAGCCTCCGATGCGTCCCGACATCCTCGCCGATCTGGCATATCGGCCTTTCCGCGACATGGTGCGCGCCGCTTTGCGTCACGCTGGTGGTATTCGCATCGACCATATTCTCGGCCTGTTCCGGCTGTGGTGGGTTCCCGTCGGTCTCGGCCCGCGTATGGGTACTTACATACGGTACGACCACGAAGTCATGGTTGGTATTTTGGCGCTGGAGGCGCACCGGGCTGGCGCCCTTGTCGTGGGCGAGGACCTGGGAACGGTAGAGCCGTGGGTGCGCGCCTACCTGCGTGAGCGCGGCATCATGGGCACCTCGGTCCTGTGGTTCGAGAACGGTGAGAATGGCAATCCGCTGCCTCCTGAGCAGTGGCGCGAGTACGCCATGAGTTCGGTCGCTACCCATGATCTACCTCCCACTACTGGGTATCTGGCTGGTGATCACGTTGAGGTGCGTCATGAGCTGGGACTACTCACGGAATCTCTCGAGCACGAGCGCGCTGAGGTGGCTCGTCAGACTGCCACCTGGATCGCCATCCTGCGTGAGCGTGGCGTGTTGGTGGGGGATGACCCCTCCGAAGAGGACATCGTGTTAGCGATGCATCGCATGCTTACCCGCACTCCGTCAAAGGTGCTCAATGCCACCCTGACTGACGCAGTGGGAGATCGTCGCACCCAAAACTTGCCGGGTACCACGAATGAATATCCAAACTGGCGGGTCCCTCTCAGCCATCCGGATGGTTCCCCGATGTGGCTGGAGGAGGTATTTACTGACGAGCGGGCTGCGCGACTGTCTCACGTCATGAACGAGAAGTGACCGTCATGCGTGAGCTGGTGCGAGCGTAATAACGAAAAATTGGGGTCCGGTGCCGTGAAGCACCGGACCCCACATGTTGAGATCCAACAACTCTGAGCGGTCGCTCAGTCAGCGACGGCCTTCTTGAGAGTGCTGGAGGCCGAGATCTTGACGGCCTTGTGAGCCGGGATGGTCATGGACTCGCCGGTGCGAGGGTTGCGGCCATTGCGAGCGGGACGCTCAACGGTTTCAGCGGTGAATAGACCGGGAAGCTGCACCTTCTCACCCTTGGCTAGAGCGGCGGTGATGACGTCGGTAAGAGCCTTAACGGCCTCGTTGGTCTGGGCCTCAGTGAGCGAGGCCTGCTTGGCGACGGTCTTGATGAGCTCGGACTTGGTCATGGGGTCTCCTCAAATGGACTGTGTTCGATTTCGGGCTTGTTGCCGGTTCCCTCATAGTTGACATTAGCGGTTGTCGGTTCTCAGTCAAGCCCAAAACGGCGTCATAAGGGGCTTTTGGACAGATTTCGGGCCCTGAGGTACCTCGCGTGTCGTATTTCTGGCATGCTCTGGGCCGTGCCCCTGGGGTTGTGCTCAGGAGAGGGATGCTCCAAGAACGGTGTCAGCGCCGTCGTTGCCTTGCTTCACCATGACTGTGGGGATGGCCTGGTCGCCACGCGAGATGCGTCGTCCGGAAATTGGCAGTTCAGCGATGGCAGCCTGGTGACGTTTACGCGCCGTCTCCAGCGGTTCACGGCCCACAACTTCCCCGTTGACGATGAGCGGGACGATGAGGTTACGGTCGTCAGCGTCGGCGGCTGGCGGTTGGCCCACCCCGACGACCTCTGCGGTGGCGATCCCACCTGAGCCAATGCGGCGCACCGCATACTTTCGCCCGCCCACAGTGTTTTTGTGGGACGACTTCTTGGCCACCGGCAGCAACTCGGCGTCGGGGCTGTCTGAGGTGGCGCGGGCGACTAGCTTATAGACGAAGGAGCAGGTTGGAGCTCCCGAACCGGTTACCAGGGAGGTTCCGACGCCGAATCCATCGACGGGGGCACCGCGCAGGGCGGCGATTTGCCATTCGTCAAGGTCGCTAGTGACGATGACGCGAGTGTTCGGGGCGCCGAGGTCGTCGAGCAAGTTGCGGACTTGACGAGCGACGATGGACAGGTCGCCGGAGTCGATACGGACCGCGCCGAGGCGTCCCTCGGTGAGGCGGATGGCCGTGCGTACCGCATTGTCAATGTCATAGGTGTCGACGAGAAGGGTTGTCTTTTCACCGTAGGCGGCTAGCTGGGCGCGAAAAGCCTCTTCCTCGGTGTCATGGAGGAGGGTAAAGGCGTGGGCAGCGGTACCAGAGGTGGGGACGCCATAGCGGATCCCGGCGGCTAAGTTAGAGGTCGGTCCGAAGCCGGCGATCCACGCGGCACGGGCGGCAGCGACGGCGGACTCTTCGTGGGTGCGTCGCGAGCCCATTTCGATGATCGAGCGGCCTTCACCCATCATGACCATGCGGGATGCGGCGGAGGCGATAGCTGAGTCGTGGTTGTAGATGCTGAGCAGCGCGGTCTCGAGCACGCAGGCTTCGGCGAAAGTGCCCTCGACGGTGAGCAGCGGGGAACCAGGAAAGTAGAGATCGCCTTCAGCGTAACCGTGGATGGATCCGGTAAATCGGTAGTGTGACAGCCACTCGGCCATGTGCGGGCCGACTACCCCGGTGCGTTCCAGGAAGGAGACGTCCTCGTCGGTGAATCGGAAGTTCTCGACAGCATCAAGGACGCGTCCGGTACCGGCTACGACGCCGTAGCGGCGGCCTTCGGGCAGACGTCGGGGGAATAATTCAAAAACACAGCGGCGGTTGGCAGTCCCTGATGCCATGGCGGCTTCGACCATGGTTAGCTCGTAGTGGTCGGTGAACAGTGCGGTCGACATGGGTCACAGTCTAAGAGGGGGTGCGCTCTAGAGGATGTTTGCGTCGGTGAAGTTTGAGTGTCTCACCTGGGTGACAGAATGAGCACATGTCTGTAGCCACCGCGGAACCCATGACACACCGCCTTGTCGGCCAGGAATCGACATGGACGACGGTCGTTTGGGACGATCCGGTGAACCTCATGGACTACGTGACGATGGTGTTTATGAGATATTTCGGTTACCCGCGCGAACGCGCCACCCAACTCATGATCCAGGTACATAACCAGGGTCGAGCGACGGTTGCCGAGGGTAGTAAAGAAGAGATGGAGGTAGCCGTGCATGCGATGCACGGCTACGGTTTGCAGGCCTCGGTCGAAAAGGGCGGCCAAGGATGAGGATCGAGGGCACTCGAAATCGCTGGGTCTGGTATCTAGAACACGTCGAAATTATCGGCATCGAGACTGCCCTGGGATATTACGTGGAGGCCTTGTCGCGTTTGCGTGCCGCTCCTGCCCATTCCACGACGGAGGGGGCCCGTTCGCTTTTTGGGAGAGCCAGTTTTCTGGACTTCAGGAGGACGACGAGGTGCGTCGATCGATCCTGCCCAGCGCCTATCGCGACGACGATTCAGCTGACGCGCAATTCCATGTCGACCATGACGCCGAGGATGTCGCGGCGCGCTGGGAAGACGCTCAGTCCTTAAGCGCTGATGTGGAGACGTTGCACCGAACCGGCTGTATTTCCATGAACCCTGAGATGACGCAACGTTGGCTTCGTACTGTCAATGCGCTGCGTGGCATGATGGCCGCCCGGCTAGGGATCATCGACCAGGTTACTGCCGACGAAGTCGCTCGGGCGGCCCGGGAGGAATTGGGTGCCGAGGAGGAGTGCGTCTACGAGTGGCTCGGCCTCGTCGTGGAGGTGCTCGTTGAGGTGGAGCTGTCGGAGTAGGTGTCAGATTTCCCGTACGGTGACCGGCTCGCGCAATCGCAGACTCAGTTGACGTTCCAGGCGCTGATGTAGGGTCATGATGGCTGCCGGGCAACCTCGGCATGCTCCCTTCATGGTGACGTCGACTCTGCGCTCTTCGTCACCGACCGACACGTCGACCAATTCGATTGACCCTCCGTGCATCGCGGCAACCGCGCCGACGGGCCCGCCGATGAGTTCATCGGCGCACCGGCGCAGTGTCTCGACTTCGTTGAGGGGCTTGCTGTCAGGGCCGCCCACCCATTCATCGGTGCGTTCCAAGGCTGTGGTTAAGGCAGTCCGGAATCCGGCACCGATGCGTTCCCATGTGCCCTCGAGAACAGTCGCCATGACGGCGCCGACCGTCGCCTCGACGCGTACCTGGTTGAGGAACTCGTCGAGGCCGGGGGCGCTTACCAAGAGCCCGGCGAAGGGCAGCGTGATCCCGGAGACCACCCAGCGCAGGGTGGCAGGGTCGGTGGTCGTCTCCGGATGAACGGCGGTGGAGGGATGACAGGCGAGCTTCATCACATCAGCAGACCTGTCACGAGACGTCCGATGAAGGCCATGACCCAAGCCAGCACGAACATATACCCGAAGGCCACGGCGGGCCACTTCCATCCGCCGGTCTCCCGTTTCATGATCGCCACGGTCGACATGCATTGCAGGGCGTAGGCAAAGAAGAGGATGAGTGCCACGATGGTGGCCGGGGTGAAGACCTTGTTGCCCTTGTTGGGTCCATGGGTCCAGGTCCAATGGTCGAGTTGATGGGAGACGTCTACGTCATCCTCTGGATCGGTAGCCGAGGCCATCTGTCCCAAGGTCGACACCGAGACCTCACGGGCGGCCAGGGAGCCGATGAGGGAGACGTCGATCCGCCAGTCGAATCCGAGAGGCTCGAAGACGGGCTCGACGGCCTTGCCGATGCTTCCGGCGATTGAGTGATCCATGGTGTAGGCCGCCACGGCTACGTCGTTGCTGGGGTCGATGCCGGCCTTCGCGAGTTCGGCGTTGGAACGCATCGGGAAGGTCGTCAGCGCCCAGATGACGATGGTCGTCAGCATGATGATGGTGCCAGCCTTATGAAGGAAGGCCTTGGTGGGCTCCCACATCGCGATGCCCACCGAACGCAGGGTGGGGATGCGATACGGCGGCATTTCCATGTAGAAGGGCAGCAGGATGCCGGAACGGTCGGTGATCTTCTTGACGACCCATGCCGCAGCCATTGCCGAGACGGCACCAAGCAGGTAGAGCAGGAACATTGCCACGCCACGGCCCGAGAACGGCCCAATCTGCGTGGTGTTGGGGATGAGCATTCCCACCAGCAATACGTAGACGGGCAGTCTTGCCGAACAAGTGGCCAGCGGAACGCCGAGCATCGTCGCGATGCGGTCTTTGGCCGAGGGAATGGTGCGGGTGGCCATCACGCCGGGGATGGCGCAGGCGAAGGACGAGAGCATGGCGACAAAGGCCCGCCCCTCCAGCCCGGCACGGCTCATGACTTTATCCATGAGGAATGCCGCCCGTGACATGTAACCCACTGCGTCTAGCAGGGCCAACAGCAGGTACATCAACAGGATCTGTGGGACGAAGGTCAGCACGGAGCCGACACCGCCGATGATTCCGTCTCCCAGCAGACCGGCCAGGATCTGGTTGGAGACGTTGTCGTCGACCCAGCCTCCCAACCAGCTGAAGAAGTTGTCGATGGCATCTTGTGCCGGTGCCGCCCAGGTGAACAGCGCCTGGAAGAACAGGAACATCACGACGAAGAAGACGATCGTTCCCCACACTGGGTGGAGTAGCACCTTATCGATTCGTTCTGTGCGCGAGTCGAGGTGGGGGTCTTGGTAACCAGCGCTGGTCAGCACGGAATCTACCCACCCGGCAAGTTCTTCGGTGGCAGTGGGCGGCGGTACCGGGGGGCGGTCCCAGGTTTGCCAGTCCGCGATGAGGTGACGCAGTTCGCCGATGCCGATGCCGCGGTTTGCGACTACCGAGACCACGGGTACGCCCAGGGCCTGGGACAGTGCGGTGGTGTCGAGGCTGCCGCCTCGGCGGCGTAGCTCGTCGGTCATGGTGACGATGACGGCTGTGGGCAGGCCGAGTGCCAGGGTTTCGGCGAGCAGCAGGAGGGATCGACGCAGTGCCGTCGAGTCGGCGACGACGAGAACGCCGTCGGGGGCAGGGATGCCCTTCATTGTGCCTTCGAGGGCGTGGACGACGACTTCCTCATCGGGGGAGATGGGGGCCAGGGAGTAGGTACCGGGAAGGTCCTCGATGCCGTATTCATTTTTACCGATCCGGCAGACGCCGGTACTGCGGGAGACGGTAACGCCGGGATAGTTTCCGGTCTTGGCATGCAGGCCAGTGAGTTGATTGAAGATCGACGTCTTGCCGCCGTTGGGGGAGCCCACCAGGGCCAGTTTGGGTGAACCCGTCCTCGGTTCCGTCGTAGGAACGGTGTGACAGGGTGCTGCGGTGGGTATGGGCATCAATAAACCTCGGAATGGGTGTGGGTTCTACGTGAATTGGGCAGGATGAAGGGTGGTTGATCAGGCGAGAGCAGTGGTGGCACACGACTCGACGACCGGCTGTGGCGCGGTCTGGGGTGCCGGGCGGACCATGATCATGTCTGCCTGGGCGCGGCGAAGGCACATCTGGACGTCGCAGACGTGGAACACCATGGGGCCACCGAAGGGCGCTTGACGAATCTTGGTGACGGCGCGGCCGTGGCCGAAACCGAGCATGTGAAGGCGGCGACGGACGTAATCGGCACACTCGATGGTGATGTCTTCAATGGTCGCGTTCTGCCCTGCCGCCAGTGAACTGAGTGGCACGACGCCTTGGCTGTCTGCGGTGCTGCGATTCATATGCCTCGTCATGTTGTCTCCCCCCAATGAAGTGATTTCATGCTGCCGTTGGGACCCGGCGCATCGTTAGATGATAGCAAAGCCTTACCTTAATGACCCTATGGGAGTGTACCGTCCAAACAGGGGTGCTGCGACTTCCCGTGAGTGGTCGCTCGGGGAAATCGCGCGGTAGTCTGTCGAGCTGTGACCGAACCTGATTTCGACGTTGTCGACTCGCCGATCGGCATCTTCGACTCCGGATTCGGAGGGCTGACGGTGGCTCGATCGGTCGTCGACCTTATGCCGAACGAAGACATCGTCTATCTGGGCGACACGGACCGCGCTCCCTACGGTGAGAAGACCATCGCTGACGTACGACGATATGCGTTGCAATGCCTCGACCGACTTGTCGCCCACGGCGTCAAAGCCCTGCTTATCGCCTGTAATACCGCATCCTCGGCGGTGTTAAGAGATGCCCGGGAGCGTTACGGTGTGCCGGTTATTGATGTCATCATGCCGGCTGCTCGTCGGGCCAGTGCTGCTACCCGTAACGGGCGAATTGGCGTTATTTGTACTGAGGCGACAGCTCGCTCTCTGTCCTATGAGGATGCATTGGCTGCGGTGCCCGGTATCACTCTGACGACTCAGGCTTGCCCGAAATTCGTCCCGTTTGTTGAGGAGGGGATCACCAGCGGACCGGAGCTTGAGGCTATTGCCCGGGAGTATCTGGCGCCTATCCAGGAGGCTGGTTGCGACACTCTCATCTTGGGGTGCACTCACTATCCGTTGTTGGCTGGGCTCATTTCGTATGTCTTGGGTGATGGCGTCACCCTCATTTCTTCCTCTCATCAGTGTGCCCGCGCGTCGTACTCTTTGATGGTCGAATCTGGGCTATTGCATTCCCATCCTCGCGAGTCGAGCCGCTATTTCCTTACTACGGGGAATGCTGAGCGTTTCGAGAAACTGGGACGACGGCTGATGGAGGGATTCGTCCACGATGTGCAGTCGGTGCATGCTGATGCGCACTCCCTCGGTGATCGCGCGGTTGTACGAGACTGAACTCCTGCGCGACGGTGTTGTCACAGCTGCTGTGTGTCGGTGTGGGCCACTATCCTTGGCAAGGTGAGTGAGACTTCTCGAATTGACGGACGCCGCCTGGACCAGTTGCGAGACGTCAGGATTGAACGCGGCTGGTTGTCTCAGGCTGAGGGTTCGGTGTTGGTGAGCTTTGGTCGCACCACTGTGCTGTGTAATGCCTCGGTCACTGAGGGTGTACCGCGTTGGCGTAAGGGATCCGGGCTGGGATGGGTCACCGCCGAGTATGAGATGCTTCCGCGTGCCACCAATGAGCGGTCTGGACGCGAGTCGCGCAAGGGCAAGGTGGGAGGCCGTACCCATGAGATTTCCCGCCTGGTAGGCCGTTCCCTGCGTGCCGTCGTTGACGACAAGGCGCTGGGAGAAAACACCATTATCCTCGACTGCGACGTGCTGCAGGCCGACGGTGGTACCCGCACCGCTTCCATTACCGGCGCTTATGTTGCCCTTATTGACGCCGTCAACTGGCTGCGGGGGCGTGGCGGACTGGTTAGCGAGCCCATCATCGGATCAGTGCAGGCTATCTCGGTTGGTGTGGTCGACGGCATCCCGATGCTCGACCTCGCTTATGAGGAGGATTCGCGCGCCGATACCGACATGAACGTCGTCATGAGCGGCAATGGAGATTTCGTCGAGATCCAGGGAACGGCCGAGGGCACCCCCTTTAACCGCAACTTGCTCAATGAGTTGCTCGATCTAGCCGCCGGCGGCTGCGCAACCCTCAAGCAGGCCCAGTCCGAGGCTTTGGGGGTGACGTTATGAGCCGGATTGTGCTGGCATCCAATAATGCTAAGAAGCTGGTCGAGCTGCGTCGCACTTTCGAGGGAGCAGACACCGAGGTCGAAATCGTCGGTTTGTCGGAGGTCAGCGATGCCCCGGCACCGGAGGAGACCGGTAGAACCTTTGTGGAGAATGCCCTCATCAAGGCTCGTGCTGCGGCCCACGAAACCGGTTTGCCTGCTTTGGCTGACGACTCCGGACTCGAGGTTGACGCCCTCAACCGGATGCCCGGTATCCGTTCAGCACGCTGGTCGGGGCCTCACGCTCATGATGAGCGCAACCTTCAGCTGCTGCTTGATCAGACTTTTGACCTTCCGGACGAGCGACGTCACGGTAGGTTCGTATGTGCGATGGCTTTCGTCGACCCGGACGGCACCGAGATCACCAAGGTGGCGACGATGGAGGGGCGGATCATCTCGGAGGCCCGCGGGAAAAACGGGTTTGGTTATGACCCGATGTTTGTTCCCGATGCCCAGCCCGGTGACCTCACCAGTGCTGAGATGACTCCTGAGGTCAAGGACGCCATCAGCCACCGAGGACAAGCTGTTCGCGCGATTGTTCCGGCGGTCGTCGCCCATTTGGAGGGGCGCTGAATGCAGATCTACCTCGACTTGTTGCGGCGGATCCTTGACGAGGGCGTGCGCCGCGAGGACCGTACCGGAACGGGGACGGTCAGCGTCTTCGGTCACCAGATGGTCTTTGATCTGCGCGAGGGATTCCCGCTGGTAACGACGAAGAAGATTTACACCCGCAGCGTGTTCGGGGAGTTGCTGTGGTTTCTGCGCGGGGATACGAATGTCGGCTGGCTGCATGATAATAACATCCACATTTGGGACGAGTGGGCCGACGAGAACGGTGATTTAGGGCCGGTCTACGGGCATCAGTGGCGTTCTTGGCCCGACGACGATGGCACAATTGATCAGATCGCCAACGTGGTTGAGCAGATTCGCACCAATCCGTGGTCGCGTCGTCACATCGTCTCGGCATGGAATGTGGCCGAGATCAAGGAGATGGCCCTGCCGCCGTGCCACACTTTGTTCCAGTTTTACGTCACGCCGGATGATCGGGGAACCCCGACGTGGTTGAGCTGCCAGCTGTACCAGCGCTCCGGTGACACCTTCCTCGGAGTGCCGTTCAATATCGCGTCATATGCCCTGCTCACCCATCTGGTGGCCTCGGTGACCGGGCTCAAGCCGTTGCGGTTCGTCCACACCTTGGGTGATGCCCATGTGTACCTCAATCACCTCGACCAGGTTCATGAGCAGTTGAAACGTAAGCCGCGGCACCGGCCAACGCTCACCGTCAACCCGGGTATCCGTGACATTGACGGGTTTGAGCTGTCCGATATCACCCTGACTGGTTATGACCCGTATCCGGCGCTGCCTGCTCCGATTGCGGTCTGATCGGGTGCCGGGATCAAGTTTCCACCAGGCCGCAGGAGGATTGATGAAGGTCGTCGCTATCGCCGCCGTTGCTGATAACGGCGTCATCGGGTCGGGGCAGGATATGCTCTGGCACATTAGTGAGGATTTCCGTCGTTTTAAGACTGTGACGATGGGTCACACATTGATCTTTGGGCGTCGTACCTTTGAACAGATCGGCAAGCTTCCTGGGCGTCGTCACATCATCTGCACCCGCGACCCGCACTGGTCCCATGAGGGGGTGGACGTCGCAACCAGCCCGCGTCAGGCCGTCGAGATGGCGCGTGAGGCAGGCGAGGAGATCTGTTTTGTTGCCGGAGGTGGACAGATCTACGCCGACGCTTTCGAGTTGTGCGACGAGCTCGACATCACCGAAGTCCACCAGAATCCGAATGGTGCGGCGCGTTTCCCCGCCATTGACCCTGAGGTGTGGGTGGAGGTTCGTCGTGAGTCTCGTGACGGCTTCGATTTCGTCGGGTACCGACGCCGGTCATGAGATCGACGGCGTCGATCCTCCACCTGGACATGGACGCCTTCTTCGCCTCGGTGGAGCAACGGGATAAGCCCTCCCTCGTTGGTAAGGCTGTCATTGTTGGTGGGGTCGGTGGCAGGGGAGTGGTCGCGACGGCCTCTTATGAGGCCCGCAAAATTGGGGTGCACTCGGCGATGGCCGGGTCTCAGGCGCGTCGATTGGCCCCGAATGCCGCTTTTTTGTCCGGACGATTTGAGGCCTACCGGGAGTCCTCGAAGGTTGTCATGGCGACGCTGCGGGAGCTCTCGCCGCTTGTTGAGCCGCTGAGTCTTGACGAAGCCTTCGTTGATCTAGAAGCCGGTGACGTCGACGTCGAGAACCTTGACGCTTTGCAGCAAGTTGCCGTTGAATTGCGTGCCCGGGTAGCAGAGCGCACCGAGGGATTGAGTTGCTCGGTGGGTATCGGGTCGAGCAAGTTCATGGCCAAGGTTGCCTCTGAGATGGCCAAGCCGCAACGTGGCCATACTGATCAGATCGCCCTCATCGCTCCCGGTACCGAGGCTGACACCATCGCGCCTTTGTCTGCTCGAGCTATCCCCGGAGTCGGGCCGGTTACGGCGGAACGGTTGGAGAAATTGGGGCTTCGCACTATCGCTGACGTCCGGGCTGCGCGGGAGTCCGAGTTGGTCCATGAGTTGGGCCATGCTTCCGGGGCGAGCCTCGTCGCCTTGTCACGGGCACGGGATGACCGACCGGTAGTGGCTAGCCGAATCGCTAAGTCGATCTCAGTGGAGGATACCTTCGAGCATGACCTCACTCATCGCGAGGAGTGCCGTCAGATCGTGGAGCGTCATGCGGGTTTGGTGTGTGGCCGGTTGAAGAAGTCTGGGCAGTTCGCTCGCACTGTCACTCTTAAGGCGAAGATGGCCGACTTCACCGTCTGGTCGCGGTCGGTGACTCTGACTGGAGCCACCGACTCGCCTGAGAGGATCTCCCAGCTGGCGGTGCGGATGCTGGATTCCCTTGATCTGCGCGAGGGAGTGCGACTGCTGGGCGTCGGGGTATCGAATTTCGCCACGTCGGCCCAGGAGGAACTTTTCGTCGTTGATGATGAGGGGAGGCTGCTCGACGAACCTGAGGTGACCGAGGAGATCACCCCCATCCAGCCGGGACCCTTTGGTCGACGTCGATCTTTTGACGGGCGAAATTGGCCTCCTGGGGTTGACCTCATTCACGATGAATATGGGCGTGGCTGGGTGTGGGGGTCGGGTCACGGCATTGTCACGTGTCGATTTGAGTACCGGGGAAGTGAGATCGGAAGGGTAAAGTCGGTTCCTCAGGACGATGAGGCGCTTCACCCGGCTCATCCTCTTCCGTTGGCATGGCAACCGCCACAGGAGGACGTCCCCTCCGAGTGACGTGCGCCTCGGACCATGAGGCTGACCCGTCGGGGCGCATTGTGGCCCCGATCAGAACATGGGGATATACGCCACCGATCCACCTAGTGCCATCAGGGCGAAGATCGTAGTGGTGACGATCGGGCCGAGCCACACCCGCCCGGTGACATGGTAGAAGGCACGGTTGAACAGCGGCAATACCACCATCATGGGTAGCAGGGATTGCAGCATGTTGACGTACAGCCAGGTCGTCGTCCAGAACACCGTCCCGGTCGAGAAGAGTGTGACGTACTGGATGACGAAAATGGCTGCCAGGCCGATGGAATTGGCCAGGGCAATGATGAGCCAATTGACCCAGCGACGTTGGTTGTTGAATCGCATTGAGGTATTGACCCGCAACGAGTTTGACAAGAAGAACAGGAACAGGGCCGGCACATAGGCCAGTGCAATGAGGAACCAGCGCTTTGTTAGCGGGCGGGCAGCTACCACGAAAAGTCGGTAGTCGACGTGGAAGAAGCCGTAGATGGCTGCCAGGATTGTGTAGAAGATGACGATGACGAGCAGGGCTAAGGCGAGGGTCCGCCCGGTCTGGACCCAGTTCATCCGAACTCCCCAGTCTTTGGCCTCGTCGTCGCCGTGTTTCTTCGATATGGCGTGGCTGATCCACAGCAGGACGAGACCGAATAGGCCGTTAACGAGCGACCACAGCACGACCCCGTTAACCATTCGTCCGGGAAAGAACCAGCCGTTTTGTTTGTTGGCTGCGGCCGAAAAGATGTGCTGGCTAGCTACCGATAAGGGGATGAAGGTTACGCAGGCAACGGCTGCTGAGATGACGAAGATAGTCCAGAATATTACCGCGCTTTTGCCTTTGGGTTTCGGTGGGGCGGGGGAGATGTCGGTACGAACCGCTGCGAACCATGGAATTGTCAGAAGCAGTTTCGTCAGGGGCACGAGCATGACCAGCGCTGCGACGAGGGATAGGCCGTTGAAGAGTTCTTTAAGCCACCACGTTTGGTTGGAGGTACTCATCTGGTGCGGGGCGCCGATGGTGTCGTCGAAGAACTGAATCATCGACCCGATGGCGCTGGGTGTGAGCGGCTGGAACGGGTGAATCGTCCGGTCGTTATAAGCCACGCGGTAGGTTCGATCGGCAGCTGACCCGTAACCTTTTCCGACGACCACATGATTGACGTGCTGTGACTTTGGCAGGCCAGAGTTGATGACGGCAATGGCCTCTGGGGCGTGACGCAGATCGCCATTGTGGGTTTTATTGCGGTAGCCGCCTTCGTCGTAGAGGGCGTAGCCGATGCCGATATTGGATCGGATGTTTTTGAGCTTCTTGGCGTTTAGCTGCTGTAACCAGCCCGAGATGAAGACAGAGCGGATGGGGTTGAGTTGTTCGGCTTTTTCGCGTTCCTCCTTCGTAACCGTTGTGCCTCCGGGGGAGTCGGGAGCCTTAGCTTTCTTAAGGGCTTTGGCCTCCTTAGTGCCGTATTCTGCGGCTATGTGGCGCACTTGGGATCCACCTGCGGAGTGGCCGGTGATGCCGATCTTGGTCTTATCGACATAGTTGAGAGCGTTGGTACGCGACACGTAATCGATGGCTGGCTGGATGCTGGGGTCGTCGCTGTGGGGAGGCTGAGAGGTCGATTCGCCTTGGTTGTACGGATCGACGACGAGGGTGACGTATCCACGGCGAGCGAGTTCCAGGGAGTAGGAGATCTGGGTCTCCTTGGTGCGCTGGAATCCTGGTGTCACGACGATGAGAGGGGCTTTGTGCGTTGCTGTTGCCGTGTCGGGTCGGAAGAGTCGGCACTAGCTACAGCTCCGTCTTTGCCAGGGATTTTGAGCCCCTGGACGGCGATGTGGCCGCCTCCGGTTTGGATGAGGCTTGCTCCAACCGCTCCTGCCAGGATGAGCAACAGACAGATGAGGACGTGTATTACCGGTCGGGATCGTCGCAGCCCGGTTGCTGAGTGCATCAGTGCTCCTTGCCATTGGCTCCCATGGGGATGGAGTTCATGGGGACGTCAGTGCCACAAGGGGCACCGTTGTCAACTGGAGCAATGTTAGTATTTTTTCTGACAATGTCGAGGACGTATATTAATTTTCACAAGTTACGTTTCACGATGACGATGGGTTGACGAAGGGGTCATCATTACTGCGGCGGGGGTTAGTCCGGCGGCTGGAGCCGCGGGTGTCTTGCCGGTTGCCGTCGTCAGGCTAACCGCGCCTCCAATGCTTGTCGGATTCATCGTCATGATGACCTCGAGCCTGATCCTCATGTGAGGCCCGGGTAATATCTACGGCTGCCACAGTGGTTGCTGTGAGTTTTTACCATGGAGGAGGCGAAGATGGCTGAGTCCAAGGGCTCGGCACCTGGCAGCTTATATACCCGGTTGGGAGAGCTACAAGCGATGACGCCGACCGATGCAATCATTGCTCAGTACTGTGAAGATTCTTTTCCTCATGTGGCCTTGGAGAACTTGGACGAGATCAGTGCTGCGACGGGGACCTCAACGGCGTCGGTGACGCGCTTTGTGCGTAAGCTGGGCTATGCCAGCTTCCGTGACTTCTCGCGGAGCCTTCGTGAGGAAGTCGCCGCCAACTTTGACCTTCCTAGTGATCGCACAACCAATGACCCCATGACTGATGAACCGGGAGCCATGTGGCGTTCCAAGATGGAAGCTGCCCGACGCAGCATTGATATTGGTCTGAACTCTTTGGATGGCGAAACATTCGACCGAGTTGTTGAGTTGCTGCGCGACGATTCCCGTCCGCTCTGCCTTGTCGCTGCTGCTACTGGGCATGCTCTGCTTGACTATTTCCGGTTATTGGTGCGCTATTACCGGCGTGACGTCATCTTGTTGGATTCGACTGATCGGATGGCCCATCAGCTCATTGACCTTCCCGACAACGCTATCTTGTTGGCATCTGTGTTTGACCGGCATTCCCGGATGGTTGAGTCGGTCTTGCGGCTTTTCCACCAGCGCAACATGACGACGGTGCTTTTGACGAACCGTTCTTCCACTCCGATGCGCAGGTACGCTGACCACGTCTTGTTGGTGTCTTCGGAGTCTTCGACGGCGTTTCGGTCGAGGGCCTGCTACCTCATCTTGTTGGAATCATTGGTGGCTCTTTAGCCCCGGCGGATCACGAGGTCGAGCGTTTCCGGGTTGAGACGATGCAGGGGCTGTTTGACGAACTCGGGGTTTTTATTATTCCGTGATATCGGCTCCAGTATGTGGCCGAATATTCCTATAGCAGGTCGTAGGTTCGGTCCTGCTCTGTCGACGGTTGCCAGGATGCGAGGGATGGCATTCCTGCTCGGTGAGGCCGTCGCGGGAGCGCTCGAGGTCGACTGCCAAGCGGGCGAACCTCATGCCGAGGGTGGTGGCTCCGTAGTGAACTCACTGGCGGATGTCGTCATCGACACGGTGTCGGTGGTTTTGGCCTGGCCGGTGATTTGGGCACCGGTTCCGGCCGGGATCATGCCCGATGGCACTCTGGACTCGCGTCTGGGCAGCCTCGACGTCGAACCAGCTTTGAACCGTCGATCGTTCCGACCAGATCTGGTACATCTGCTTTGTGACGTAGCCGCGATGGGTGATCTGGTTGTCGAAGGATCCGAACGCCATTGTCTGTCACCTTTTATAGCTGACCATTTGTGTCAGTAATTTTACATCCCCGGGTGGGGGCGCTTACCGGAGAGGCTTAACCTTTCCTGTGAGGAGGGTGTATAGTGTTCGCCGTTAGCCTAATGGGTGGGTTGATGCCTAGGTGGTGTGGGGAAGCTGGTGGGAGTCCGGCACTGTCGCGTAACCGTGACCATGCCTGTGTGGTGTGGGAGTCGGGGTACCAGGTCACGTGGGGGTGGTGTGGGGTTCCGTTGCGGGTTACGGGGTCGGCATCGACGCGTGAACGTCTGTGTTGTCTGTGGAGTCCCCTCGGGACGTTTCCGTGGAGGGACAAGATGATAGAAGCAGCAACAACGAAACGTAGGCGAGTGTTGGGCTCGCTGGTGGTGGCTGCGGTGGTGACTGGCACGGTGGGGGGTGCCTGTCCCGGCTCTAGCAGCGGGTGGGCCGAAACCCGCCGATTACGCTGCCCAGGCCGGTAAGGCAGCCGACTACATTAACGGGCATAGTGCTGATCTGACGAAGGGTGATTTGGGTCCGGAGTTGGACGGGGCGCTGGCGTTGATTTCTGCCGGCAAGACCGATGCGAAGCTTTTCGGCATGATCAAGAAAGATATTAAGGCTAAGGGGCCGTCGTATTGCACTTCTAAGAATGTGGGTGGGTGTGCGAAGGTGACGATCACCTTGCTGGCAGCTGGCGAGCCGACCACCTATGGGGGAACTGATTACGCTAAGCCGGTGACGTCGTTGCCGGATTCGGCACTCAAGGAGCGCCCGTTTCATCAGGCGTTGGACATGATCGCGTTGGAGCGGCTGGGCAAACCGATCCCGCAGAAGCTATTCAAGTCGATCACCGACTATGTCTCGGCGCGTCCCGGGCGGAATTATCCGAGTACTGATGGTCTTATGCTCGCCGCCCTGTCGCATGTGGTGTCTACAGCATACGGTCAGGAGGGGATTACGGCTGTCAAGGCGGCGCTTGTCAAACGGTTGGATGCCGATCGTCAGACAGATGGGTGGGGTTGGCCAGACCACGGTGCGAATGTGCGTGCGACGACGCGAGTGGCACCGGGTTTGTATCGGGCCGGTGACGCGAACCACAAAGACCAGGCTGTCAAGGGTCAGGCGTGGCTGGCCGGTCAGCAGCAGGTTGACGGCTCGTTCCCAAGTAATGTCGTTAGTCCCGCGTGGACGATGATGGCGACGGTGCAGGCGGTTCCGGTGTTGCGGGGTTTGCAGTCGTTGGACACTATTGGTGCTAATCCGGCTCGGGCGGTCACGGTTGATGGGTGGGTGCCGCCTCGCCGGTTGGTGAAGATGACTGTGCTGGGAGACTCCTACTCGGCAGGCAACGGAACCTTGGTTGATGGGTATCCGGCTGATGGGTCGTATCGCAGCCCTAAGAATTATGGTTCGGTGCTTACGCGCCGGTTGAATCGGGAGTTCGGGGACGATACCACGTTTCAGACTGATGTGCGGGCCTGGAGTGGCGCCCAAATCACTACCGGGGACCACACTATTGTCAGTCAGGCCGACGGAATGGATCCCCACACACATGTGGTCCTCATGACCGCCGGAGGCAACGACCTAGACTTCACCAGCGTCGTCGAAAACTGCTTCATTGAAAGAGTGTGGTCAGCAGCCGAATGTGGCGGCTCTGTTGATGCGTCACGCAAGAAGATTGATGCCACGATGACGAAAACGACGACGTTGTTGTCGCATATTCAGCAGCGGCTGGCCGATCCGGCTCACACACGGGTCATCCTGATCGGATACCCCTACCTCATCCGGGCGGACCGTGATGCCCCGGGAAGCGACGTGCCGTCTACTCGGGTGCGGGCCGCCGAGGACGAATTCCGCACCAAACAAACCGCCACAGTCAAGGCCTGGAACAAAACCCATGCCCTCAAAGTGACCTACACCCCCACCACCAGCCTGTTCAACACCCACGAACCCGAACCGCTGGTTCATAACGGTGACCAGAATCCGCAACGTTGGATCAACGCCGTCTTTGAGACCGCTGGCTACTCATATAATGGAAATGGCGTCATATTGTCAGAGCCAAGTCAAGATGAAAAGAATTGGTACCATCCGAATGTGGTCGGTCATGAGAAGATTGCTGGGTTGGTCCATGATGCGCTCCTGTCGAGAACGGTCAGGAGTGCGAGCTTGTCTGAGAGTGTTGCGCAGGTGGCCTCGGTGCCGGGGGTGCGGATGCGTGCCGCGGTGATCGGGCAAAGCCAGGTGCGCCGGGGTAACCCGTTGAGCCTAGACGCGTCCTCGTCGTATACAGCCTTTGGCCATATCCGCCGCTGGCAATGGGACTTAGACGGTGACCGACACTACGAAATCGATACCACCACGCCTGAGATCACTCGCACCCTCACCCGAATCGGAACATACCAGGCACACCTGCGCATCACCGATACCACCGGCACCACTGACACCCTCACCTTCCCAATCCAGGTCACCCGAGACGGCGACGGCGTACCCGATACACAAGACAACTGCCCCACCATAGCCAACCAAGACCAAACCGACACCGACCACAACGGCATCGGAGACGCCTGCGACCCCCACACCACCAGGACACCACGATGACCACCCACAAAAACACACACGAACAGCAATACCGCCACGCACCCCTCAACGGCCTGACCACCGGCACCATCGTCGGAGCCCTCTGGGCGCTCGTATTCTTGCTCTGGGGTGTACGGGGAAACTTTTTCATGTCTGTACAGGGCAACTATTTGATGTCGGTTGTTTTCCCTGTGGCCGGGTGGCTTGCCGGGCTGTGGGGGAGAACAGTTGGCGCTTGCGAAAATCCTGCAATAAAGAAACGCAAAATCAGGATTATAGGTGCCGTGATGGCAACTCTTACCGGGTTAATCATGACGATTCATGAGCATTTTATTGCATGGCGTAATTATATACCCAGAGATGCAATTTTTAGCGGCAAAGCTGTTATCATATACGTGCCCCACTGATTGTTTTCCCTGTGGTTGGGTGGATGCTCGGCACAGTCAGGGCCAATATCCTGCATAATAACGGGACTGACATCATTCGGATGAGTTGCGTAACAGTGGTGGCTGTGTTCGTATCGGTGATCGCCTCGGTGATCGCCTGGTTTTATATTACAGCAAGCCTTAGCTTGATTTTTTTCCTCGATTCTTGATATATCGAAATCTTCATCTTGGGGACATGAAATTAGGTTGTGATTATGCCTGTCAATGTTAGCAATAGCGTGGTTGATGGCTGGAACGGCTGCCTCACGGTGGCCAACCCGGAATAAACTGACTCTGGCTGCGACGGTATTCGGAGACGCCTGCGACTCCCACACCACCACCAAAAAGGAGCCACAATGACCACCCATGAGAACACACTCGAAGAGCAATACCGCCGCACCCCTCAATGGCCTGGTCATCGGAGCCATTATTGGCGTCGCCATGGCGACTTTTACGAGCGTGCTCATGTTTTTGATTGAGTTTTTCTTGTTTGCGGATCATGTATCGTTTAGCGGCGTGAAGGTGGCAACGCATCCGCTGCCGTTAGTAGTGTTTCCTTTTGCTGGGCTGGCTCTCAGTATTATTGGAATCAGGCTCAAGAACAGTAATGCCCATTTATTCTCAGCATGGGCATTACTTCAGTGATCATGCTGTTCATGGCTGTGGTGGTGTGCTTTCGTTATTACAGGATTGTCCTTATATTCTCACTCTTGATGGTTCGCACTGTTTCAGCGAGGTGTGCCGGTGGATGCGGCTCTACGGACACGATTCTTAGCGTCGATGTGTGACTCCAGTAAAGAAGAAGTGCAGGGTCAGATCAATTGGCGCTGCCATGGCGACTCTGATCCAAGATTACAGATTGCTAAATAGTGGCATACCAAGGTGTGTTACCTTCGGCGGCAAGGCATTCGTCGTTTATCTCAGCTCCGCTGATCGTCCTTCCTGTTGCTGGGTAGGCGCTTGGTGTTGCCAGAATAAGTCTCTATCGAAGTCGTCGTCATGTCATTCTTGAGATGAGTCTTTTTCATCGGCAGGGGCTAGTGACGTGGCGTCGCAGTTTCGTTGGTTGCGAATTTCTCGAGGTCTTCGCGGGTTCCGGCCATCCGGTCATGGTCGTAACCGGTATTCGAGTACTGCCACATTGTCCATGCGTCCCATCCCGACGGTAATTCCCCTACGGTGGAGGAGTATCGGGCGATCCATAACGGTGCGACAGCCGTGATGTCCGAGGCTGCTGACCCCACACACATGTTCCACCAACTCGTGGACGTGTAAATCATGGGAGCCCTGTCCCACCGTTCTTGATAGGTGGACACGAAATCACGGATCCATGAGGCCATCGCGGTCTGACTCAACCCATAGCAGGCATTCTCGCCGTACGGGTTGTACTCCAGGTCCACGACCCCGGGCAGGGTGTAGCCGTCCTCCGACCATCCGCCGCCATGATCGGAGAAATACGTCGCCTGGGCCTGCCCAGACGAGTTCGATGGCAAGGCAAAGTGATAGGCACCCCGGATCAGACCGGCGCTCTGGGACCCGTTGTACTGGGATGCGTAGAACGGGTTTTGATATGACGTTCCCTCGGTGGCTTTCACCCATGCAAATGACATCCCCGAAGAAACCTTCGCTGGCCAGTCAACGTTCCCATCATGGCTCGAGACGTCCATTCCCTCAGGTTCGGTATCTATCGTCAAGCTCTGCACCCGATTGGTCACCGCAGTTTCGTGCTCATGCTTTTTGATCTGAGACCCCATTGCGTGATCGCTGGAGGAAGGAGCGCTCGAGGACGACGACTCCTCAGGTAGTTGGGTTTCTGATGCGTGGGCAACGGCGGCTGGCACGAAAGTGATCACGGTCATACCGGAAACCATTGCGGCAAGCCATGATCGTTGACGACGGTTAAACGAGCAGTTCATGCAAACCCCCACGACTAGAAACTGGCCTCAGTATACGGCAAGGGGGCCGATGCGTGAATCGTACCCTCAAGTGTCACACCGAGGTTGACGACACCACCTCGCTCGTACACTTGCTTCGGCCAGTTTGAGTCCGTGCTCGGGAAAGGGTGGGGAGTGGTGAGCCGCAACATTCACGGTGACTGCTCGGCGTGGCACCGGAAACTGGTAGATGGCGGAATGCTTCGAGGCTGACAGCCTCTCCCCAGCGCGACGCCTGGGCTGATGCTGCCGAGCATATTCGGGAAGCCATCGCGTACCAGAGGGCTGCCCAGCTGCTTCACTAAGCGATGATCCTTTGGAGGCACTTGCCCCCTCAACTGGACCGAGCGATCTGCCCGGGCGACGGTCACAGACCTTGCTGCGGTGCCGGAGAAGGGACTCGAACCCTCACACCACAAGGCACAGGAACCTAAATCCTGCGTGTCTACCAATTCCACCACTCCGGCATAGGGACGCTACCGCCCCTGGGCCGCCAAGGCCCTCGAGCATTCCCGAATCAACAGTCGATTTTAAGCTCCTTGCAGAGCTTGTCGACATGACCCTTGGCTCGAACATTGTACTGGGCTTCGGTGACTTTGCACGAACCGTCCTCAGCAACGTCGACGACGAAGGTGGAGCGAATGACCCCGACGATCTCTTTACCATAGACGTTCTTGGATCCGTAGGCCCCGTAGGCTTTCATAACCTCTTTGCCCTCATCGGAGAGCAAAGTCAGGGTCAACGATTCCTTGGCGACGAACTTTTGCAGCTTGGCGACGGGATCGGGGGAGATCCCCAGTACTTTGTACCCAGCCTCCTCAAACTCGTCCAAATGAGCGGTGAAATCGACAGCCTGGGTTGTGCATCCGGGCGTCATGGCGGCGGGATAGAAGTACACGATGACACGCTTGCCGGTGAAGTCTGAAAGCGTGATGTGGTCGCCGCTGGCGGCGGGCAGAGTAAAATCAGGGGCCGCATTACCGGGCTGAAGACGGGTGCTCATGACCTCAACGATATAGGCTGTTGCCAGACCAGCGCCGCGCCCACGCCGGCGCAAAGCGCAGACACGGCACCAGGAGGGGTCACATGGCTGATAGCAAGTCGAAGGCGAAGGACGAGCGCACTGCCGATGAGATCAGGCGGGATATTGCAGCGACCCGTGCTCGCCTGGCAGCCGGGGTGGAGAACCTCGTGGAGGAGGTGCATCCGGCAACCCTCAAGCGTGAAGCATCTGATCGTGCCCGTGATTTTGTGCAGGGTGAGTTTGATCAGGTCAAGAGCCAAGTCAAAGATGAGAATGGCTGGCGCGTGCAGCGGATCGCGATGGCCGCAGGTGCGCTCGCGGCCGGCGTCGTCAGCATCATTGTGCTGCGCGCGATAGTCGGTCGCGCTACCGGCGCTACCGCTCGTCGCAAACTTGAGAAGCTGCAGCTTTCTCAGGCGAAGCGGGTTCGTAAAGATGCCAAGCAGCGTCGTAAGGAAGACGTTAAAGCTGCCAAGAAAAATGCCAAGCTCGGCAAGAAGAACGCTAAGAAGTACGGCAAGCTCGATACCGATGACTCGTCGGTAAGCAACCTTGCCGAAAAAATGCTCAAACAGGCCGCCGTGCTGCGTGCACAAGCGGCTGCCGAGCGTGAGAACAGTGCCGCCTAGCAAACAGCGGTCACAGCGCAAAGCAGGTGTGGCTCCGGCCCATGGTGGACCGGAGCCACACTGTGTTACCGCATCATTTGATACCGCCAGCAGCCAGGCCTGCGACAATGCGACGCTGGAATACCAGCACCATGATGACTAGTGGCACCGTCATGATGACGCCAGCAGCCATTTGGGAGCCGAACGGGGAGTTGAACTGTGAGGCTCCGGTGAACTTCGACAGCAAGACTGTGGCGGGCTCCATCTCCGGATCGTTGATCATGGTGACGGCGACGAGGAACTCGTTCCACGCACCAATGAAGACGATGATCGCGGTGGTGAAGATGCCGGGGGCCGCCAGCGGGAGGATGATCTTGCGAAAAGCCTGAGCCGGGGAGCAGCCGTCAATCATGGCCGCCTGCTCCAACTCGTCGGGCATCTGCTTGAAGAAGGTCGTAAGGTTCCACACTGCTAGAGGCAGGGAGAACGACAGGTCCGGGATGATCATGGCCTGGTAGGTGTTAATCCAATGCCATGCCGAGAAATTCTTCAGCAGCGGCACGATGATGGCCACCAGTGGGAACATCGACGTCGCGATGATGAGAATGAGGAATCCGCCCTTGCCGCGGAAATCTAGGCGCGCGAGCGCGTAAGACGCGAAGGTGGCGATGAGCAGAGCAATGACCGTCACTGCGACGGAGACAATGAGGGAGTTCAGCAAGCCGCGCAGAAAGTTGTTGCTCGGCTGGAAGACTGCCTGGTAATTCTCCATCGACGGATGGGCTGGCCACCAGGTATTGTCGAAGATCTCCGAGTCGGGACGCAGCGAGGACACCAGTATCCAGTAGAACGGCGCCAGGCAGTAGATGACGATGAGGACGATGCCGATGATCGGCAGCACCTTGGCCCAGGTGTTTTTCTTGTGATGGGTCTCCTGGTCGAAGGTCCCCGGCGCAGTTGCAGTTACGGTGCTCATGACGCCGCCTCCTTGCTAGCTGCGGCTTGTACAGCATTGGCTTTCTGCCGGGCACGACGTCCACCCGGACGTCCACCAGAGACGAAGGTGGTGGCTTTCATCTTCTTGTATTTGTGTTCGTCGCCGACGAGGTCAGCTCCGAGGATCTTGATGAACGCGAATGCGATGATGAACACGTAGAGGAACAGGATGATCGCGTACGCAGCAGCAGCGCCGTACCGCAGGTTAGAAGCCTCATCCTGGACCAGCATGGACAGTGTCTCAACTGACTTCATACGCGGCCCCACGAGAATAAACGGCAGGTCGAACATACGCAGAGCATCAAGGGCCCGGAACAACACGGCGACGACCAGTGCCGGTTTAACCAAGGGCAAAGTGATGGAGACGAATCTCTTCCACGCATTGGCACCATCCACCTTGGCCGCTTCGTAAACCTCAGTCGGAATCACTTGCAGACCGGCAAGTGTCAATAGACCGATGTACGGAGCCGTCTTCCAAACGTCGGCAATGATGATCGACCACTTGGCCGTCCAATTGCCCGAGGCCCACATGATATGCGTGCCGATGATGGCATTCGCCACACCATTCTGGTTAAAGATCCAGCCCCACAAAATGGCTGAGACGGCGGTGGGAATAGCCCAAGGAACCAGAATGGCGGCTCGGACGATGCCACGTCCGGCCATCGCCCGGTGCATGATGAGCGCCATGATGACGCCGAGGATGGTCTCGAGCACGACCGTAACGACACCGAACAAGGTGGTGTTCCAGAAGGCGGTCCAGAATCTCTCCCCGGAGCCGGTGAAAATGTCGGCGAAGTTCTTCATCCCGACGAACGGCTCGGTCTCGTTGACGAATCCGGTTTCTGGATCCAGCCCGGGCTGGCCGTAGAGGGTTTGCTTCACCGACTGAATGACGGGGATGACGATAACAATCGTCAAGACGATAAGGGTAGGTGCGATGAGTGCTAGGGCTAGACGTTCTTGGGACTTGGCCCGCGAAGACCTTTTGTTGGTCTGTTCCACTGTTGCAGTGGTCATGGTAAAGCTCCTTGTTCCCTGGCGCTGTTGGCCGGGTGGTGCGAGCAAGATCCATAGGTACGGCGGGGTAGGTGACCCGCCCCGCCGTGTCCATGTGGTCGAATGACAGTCAGTTCTTGATGATCGTCTTCAGCTTCTCGGCCAGTTGCTTGGCCGCGCTTTCGGCATCAGTCTTGCCCTGCAGAGCTGGGTAGATGGCATCCTGGATGGCCGCAGTGACGTCACCATAGGCGACAGCGTGCGGACGCCCCTTAGCAGCGTCGAGGGAGGCTTTCAAAGTTGGCAGATACGGGAGCTTCTTGACGTTCTCGTCCTTGGTGTACAGCTCGCCGTAGATGGGGGCGTTGGACTGCTTCTCGAGGTTGTACTGCTCAGACTCCTTGCTGGTCCACCACTTGACAAACTTAAGGGCTGTGGCCTTGTTCTTGCAGTTAGTAGTGATAGCGCAGTTGTGGCCGCCCAGGGCCGGCGTGTAGGCCTTGCCATCAATGGACGGCAACGGGGCAAGACCGAACTTGTCGGGGCCGAGTTCCTTAAGATCGTTGCCGTATTGGTAAGGCCAGTTACGTAGGAAGAGGACTTTGCCAGACTCGAAGCCATTGCGGCTGTCCTCTTCCTTCCACTCCAGAGCAGCGGTCGGGATGAGTTTGGATTTGAAGGCGTCGATGGCTGTCTGGATGCCTTTGATGGACTCCGGAGAGTCGACGGTCACCTTGCCTGAGTCGTCGACGATCGCACCACCGCAGGTGTTGATGAACTCGGCGATGTTGCAGGTCAGCCCCTCGTATTTGGCCCATTGACCACCAAAGCCGCCGATGTTCTGCATACCGGGAAGCTTGCGGACGGCTTCGGTGGCCTTTTTAACGTCTTCCCAGGTTTTGGGGATCTCAACCTTGGCTTGTTCAAGGAAGTCTTTGCGGTAGTACATAATCGGTGCGTCAGTGGTGTACGGGACGGCGTACTGTTTGCCGCGGTAGGACCCGGTTTCCCACACCGAGTCGATGACGCCGACGGGTTTTGTGTCTGACGGGATTTCGACGATCCAACGGTTAGCGGCGAACTCGGCTACCCACACCAGATCAAGGCCGATGACGTCGTAAGCCGCAGAGTTCGTCTGGGCAGCGTTGATGAGTGACTGGCGTTGCTGATCAGCCTCCGAGGACAGCTCAATGAGGGAGACTTTTTCCTTGGGGTACTTTGCGTTCCACTCGTCGAGTCGCTTCTGGACCATGCCACCGGAGAGGTCTTTGCCCTGGACCCAGCTGATCGGGCCCTCACCGGTGAAGTCTCCCTCTTTGGCTGCGGGTTTGTTGGATTCCGAGCCCTTCGAGTCCCCGCTAGAGCAGGCTGCTAAGGCACTGAGCGCCAGTGCTCCGACAGAGCCCTGGATAAAGGCTCGGCGGGAGTGTGTGTAGTGCATCATGTGACTTCTTCCTCCTTGATACAGCGATGTCGGCAGCGACATCACGTGCGCATCAGCGACTTTCTGCAGGTGCGACAGGTCACAACTTTAGGCAGCACCCTACACTGCCTCCCCAGCATGTCTGCACAGTATTTCATCAATGGGGTGAATAATCGTGCAGGTGATCAGTTCAGAACCGTATGCTGCTGGTCGGGATTGGCTGTAGAGGATATGAAAAAGTCGTTTTGCCACTTCTAGTGGCAAAACGACTTTCACTTCGGTGCGCCGCCAGGGACTCGAACCCTGAACCCGCTGATTAAGAGTCAGCTGCTCTGCCAATTGAGCTAGCAGCGCCGACAAGAGATAACATTAGCGGACTTCGGTCACGATGCAAAATCGAAGTGACAAGCTCATGACCGATCGGTTCGCACAGCCTCGATCCGACGCTGTCGCAGCGCCGCCATCTCCGGTATATCGAGGGGCTCTAAACGGCGTCCTAGAGCCATTTCAAGCACGTGGTCGGCTAGCTGCGGGTTGCGTACCAGTACTGGTCCGTGAGGATACGTGCCGATGACGCGACCTTGCACAGCCCCTTCGTCACGACGGTTGCCATTGCCCCAGCCAATCTCTACGGCAGCAAGCGGTTTGGCGTCGGAACCGAGTTCGGTCCAGCCGCCATGATTTTCGAAACCGGTAATGGGATAGGTATTGCTGTCGGATTGAGTCCAGATGTGCAGCACCTCCCCGACGGCACGCTCTGGGCCACGTCGAGTTTCAGCGTCGAGGAGCCCTAGCCCTTTGATGACCTCATTACGGGCCCCAATGGTGAAGGACTTTCCGCAGATCTGGTAGCCGGCGCACACTGCAAAAAGCATTGCGCCGTCGTCGAGGGCGGTGAACAGCCCGCCATCAGCTTCGAGCTCTTGTACGGCGGTGATCTGGGCGGTGTCTTCTCCGCCCCCCAGCAGGTAAACGGCCCCGTCGGTGGGCACAGGCTGACCAGGCTCGACGATGAGGAGCTCGGCGTCGATGCCACGCCATTGCAGTCGTTTAGTGAGGACGACGGCATTGCCGTGGTCGCCGTAGATGCCCAACAGGGACTGGTACAGCAGGACGATCTTGGGACGGTCGATGTTCATGCCAGTCCTCCGAGTCGGCGCAGTTTCTGGAAAGGTGTATAGGTTGACAGCACGTCAATAGGGTGTTCGGCGTCCCACTTTCCGGCCAGGAGCGGGGAGGAGAGGGCCTGAGAGAGGTCCTCAATGACGATGTGCTTCACCTCGGCGTATTGCAATCTGACGGCCAGGTCAAGGGCACGCGGCCCAGCACAGATGACGGTTCTTCCGGCTAGCTGTTCGTAGTCAACATCCCATAGCCACGAGACGTCTTTGCCGTCGGCGGCCACTGCGTCAATGGCCAGCACCAGTGGATCTGAGGTCGTCAGCGGCAGAGATTCTGTCCAGCCGGCGGGATTCTTTGACAGCAGTAGACGGCAGCGAGTGCCACTGATGGTGCAGGTAGCGTAGCGGCCAGCGGGGGATTTCACTGTGGCGATCCCACGCAAGGCGTCCTCAGGCTGGATACCCATATGGATAGCCGCTGCGAGAGCACAAGTAGCGTTGGTGAGGTTGAAAGATCCCGGCACTTGGACGTCAAGGTGGAAGCGCCGTCCCGAAGCCTCAACGGCGTCGTGGTCTTCTACCCACCAATCAGCGGCTGGCTGCTGTAATTCGCATCCAGGACAGTCCCAGCCTTGATCGCTATGGGTAAGGACGGCACCACAGTTGGGGCACAGCGTCGCGTCGGCTGTCCAGCGGGGCTTGGTATCTACCCAAATGACGTGACGAGCTTTTTGACACACCCACACGATGAGTGGGTCGCAGGCATTAGCAACCACTGTCGGTCCGCGTTCGGCTGCCTTCTCGAGGGCCACCCGCCAATCACGACCCAGGAAAGTCAGCTCGTGATTGCGGTCAAGCTGGTCGCGGCTGAAGTTGAGCAGCACCAGCACCTCCGGGGAGCCCATTGCTACGACATCAGCGACGACTCGTTCGTCGGTCTCCAGCACCGCGATAGTGGCGTCAGGAGCTTGTCCCAGAGCTGAGACGATGCCGTGATGCAGGTTTGCACCGTCAGCGTTGGTGACGACGGACCGCTGACTGTCGGAGGTCCCGGCCCGCACTGCGGCAGTGAGGAAGTGGGTCGTCGTGGTCTTGCCGTTGGTCCCGGTGACGCTTGCGATGCGACGTCCCGCCAAGAGTTCGGGCAAGGCCCTGGGGGCCAGTTTCATTGCCACCCGACCTCGGATGGACGCTCCTGAGCCCTTCCCCGCTATGCGGGAGACCGTTGCAGCTGTCCGTCCGGCCAGTAGGGCCAGTTGCAGCTGCGGGGAGCTGCGGTGTCTTTGAGGTGACGAGGTCATAGTCCCAATCATGGCAGGAAGGGATGACGGCATCGAAGTGCTCAACCGTGGATGACGGCGCTTTTAGAGCCACACCAATATGAATTGACAAGGGTGTTCGCTGTTGTTCTGGAGACCCATCGGTAAAGCTGTCGGGCACGCGTGTCACGGTGATTCTCGTCAGTTTTCGGAAGGTTGCTGGATGCCGGACATAGGGGGTGCGATGGTCGACGTCGACGCATTGGTGAGCCGTGGTGTTGATGGGTTAGAGGTGCCTAACGGTCATGCTATTCACCCGTTGCTTCAGCCGCTCTTTCCTGGTGGGCTCATGCCTGCGGTGTACCGATTAGACGGGGCGTCTTCGGTCGGGCTGGGATTACTCACCCACGGCTGGTGTGGAGTGGTAGGCCTGCCCGAGTTGAGCGTCGAGGCGGCGCGGCAGTGGGGAGTCGAGCTGTCCCGGTTGGTGCTCGTGCCCGATCCAGGGAACTGGCTCGAGACGGTAGCTACCCTCATTGAGGGGCTCGATGTTGTCCTCGCTGTAGCTCCGCCACCGCTGCCGATAACAGCGGGAAGACGATTAACAGCTCGGTTGCGTTCCCGAGGTTCAACTCTGGTAGTGCTGGGGCCCTGGCCCAATCCGGCTGCTCGAATCGATGTACGCACGATCGGTTGGCGGGGCCTCGGGCAGGGGTATGGCTGTCTATCAGCCCAAGAACTTGAGGTAACGGTGGTCAGGCACCACCGCAACCGTTCAGTGAGGTTAGTTCGCACTGGTGCTGGGGTGCACTCTGCCAAGGAGAGGGCGGATGCTTGCTGAACGACTGAGCCCCTTTCCGGTCCGGGTCCTCTTGATGGTGATCCCACAGTGGCGGATTGTGGCCGCATCTCGGCGTCACCCTGGTGACGCCCCGCTTATGATTGCTGACCGTGGTGTAGTCATCGACTGTTGTGCACGTGCGGCCGAGGAAGGTGTGATTCCCGGCCTGCGGGTGCGAGCGGCCCAATTACGCTGTCCCGAGGGCGTTGTGGTGCCTTACGATTCTGCCTCTGAGGAGGTCCTCTTCGACGAGGTGGTCCGTGAGATCGAAAAGTCCGTGGCCCCTTCAGTCCACGTGGTGCGACCAGGTGTGGCTGCGGTAGCAGCTCGCGGTGTAGCTCGTTTCTATGGCGATGAGGTTGCTGCTGCTGAGCGTATGGTCAATGTCTTGACCCATATTGGATATCCCCACGTGGGGATATCGGTAGCTGACGGCCTATTCGCTGCCGAGGTGGCGGCTACCGACAGTAGCGGTGAGGGGAAACGGGGCCCCGTCTTTCTCGCCTCAGGAACATCTCGAGCTTTTTTGGCTCCCTACGACGTCTCGGTGTTGGCTCGCACAGGACGGGCCGATGGGGAATTGGTGCGAACTTTGCGCCAACTCGGTCTGACGACAATGGGCGCCTTCGCTGATCTAGATCGTCAACACGTCGTGCAGCGGTTTGCTGATGCCGGTCAGCGTGCTCATGACTGGGCCCGGGGGATGGACGTCACAATGTTGTCGTCTCGACGTCCCCAGGATGACGACGCTATGGAGGTCGTCTTTGATGACCCGGAGCCTTCTGGTGCTCAGGTTGTTGCCAAGGTACGTCCGGTGGTGGAGGAATTTATGACACGTCTGGCAGAGACCGGGCGGGTGTGCTCCCAGGCCCGCATTTTGTTGCGAGCTACTACCGGTTTCTCCGAGCACACCTGGCGTCAGCCTTGGCAGTTCAGCGGTGACGATCTGCTAGGGCGATTGTCGCGTCAACTTAATGACCTTCCGCGTGTTATCGACGAGTTTGGTGCTGACGAGTTCTGTCAATCAGGCGTACAGGCGGTGCGCATCGTTCCCACCATCCATCGCGCGGGGGAAGCTGCTGAGGGGCTGTTTGGTGCCAGGCCCACTGAGCACCTCGTCCACGTCATCTCTCAGTTGCAGGAGAGGCTGGGCCCTGAGGGGGTCTTGGTGGGGGAGGTCGCCGGTGGCCGGATGCTCAAGGATCGACGCCGACTCGTCCCCTTTGGGACGGTTGTTGAAAATGCTCGCCCGGTGGATCGTCCCTGGCCCGGTCACTTAGATGGCCCGGCCCCCGGGATCGTGTACTCCCGCCCCCTGCCGGCCCGGTTAGAGACGACGGATGGTATGCCTCTAACGACCTCCTCGGATTTGCCCACTATTACTCCTGGGTGGTTCCACGACGGCACGTTGCGGCGGCGTGTTATCGCGTGGGCAGGGCCATGGCCGGTACGCCAGAGGTGGTGGAGTACCCCGACCGTTTCAGTGGAAAGGGTGCAACTGATCACCGAGGATCAACAGGCCTGGGTGTTGGCAGGGTCGGCTGACCGCTGGTGGATCGAGGCTCGATACGACGAGGCGTGATTGCGGTGAGCTATCACAATCCGCCAATTCCTTGGCGTGAACTAGAAGGACGTATTTTTGGGAGACCTGCTCCCCATGGTCACCAGGAGAGCCACGCTGACCAGGTCGGTTACCGTCACGTCCGCAAACCTTTTGACCGTCACCCAGTCCGGCCGGAGGGGCCGGTAGTGCCCTATGCCGAATTGCACTGTCATTCCTCTTACAGTTTCCTTGACGGCGCTTCCAGTCCCGAAGATCTCGTCATTCGGGCGGTAGAGCTAGGGCTATCAGGACTGGCTTTGACCGATCATGATGGTCTCTACGGAGTAGTCAGGATGGCCGAGGCTGCTGAAGCCTGTGGTCTTTCTACCATCATCGGGTCGGAACTGTCGATTGGTGTTCCTGAGCCGCAGAACGGGGTGGTCGACCCGATGGGTAGTCATTTACTCGTGCTGGCCAATGGGCCGGAAGGGTATCGACGTCTGGCTGAGGCTCTCACCGATGCTTATCTGGTCGAGGGAGGTCGCAAGGGCCGTCCGGTGCACGATCTCGACCATCTAGCCGAGGTAGCCGACGGGCACTGGACTGTCCTTACCGGGTGCCGCAAAGGAGCGGTAAGGCAAGGCTTAGTTAGGGGAATGCTGCAGGCCGAGGCGGAGCTGCGTCGTCTGGTTGACCTTTTTGGCATCGACAATGTCCTAGTTGAACTGACCGACCACCGGGCTCCCACTGATTCCCGCGACAACGACCTCCTCGCAGAACTAGCTTCTCGTCACAGTTTGTTGACGGTGGCGACGACGGCTGCTCATTACGCCGGGGCCGAGCAGTTTGAGTTGGCCTGTGCCTTGTCAGCGGTGCGAGCCCGACGCAGTCTCGACGAGATGGACGGGTGGTTGCCTCCCGGCCCGGTGGCACGGCTGCGTAGTGGCGCTGAGATGGCAGATCTTTTCAGTCGTCATCGAGATGCGGTGGACAACACGGTGTCAGTGGCTGAGAGGACGGCTTTCCACTTGAAGTCGGTGCGTCCTCGTCTGCCCGACCAGAAAGTGCCCGACGGCCATACTCCCATCAGCTGGTTGCGTCACTTGGTAGAGGAGGGACGTCGGGCGTGCTACGGGGAAGATCCGGTAGCCAAGGACCGCCTGGCTACCGAGCTTAACCTCATTGAGAATCGGGGTTTCGCCGGATATTTCCTCATTGTCTCCGACATTGTGGAGTTTGCGCAGTCGCAGGGAATTTTGTGTCAGGGACGTGGATCGGCTGCGGCTTCGGCAGTCTGTTATGTCCTGGGAATTACCGTCGTCGACCCGGTCTTCTATGGCTTGCCTTTCGAGAGGTTCCTGTCGGTGTTACGCGAGGAGGAACCCGACATCGACGTCGACTTCGACGCTCGTCGTCGCGAGGAGGTCATCCAGTACGTCTACGCCAAATACGGTAGGCGCAATGCTGCTCAGGTAGCCGATGTCATCACCTATCGTCCACGCAGTGCCGTCCGTGACATGGCTAAGGCCCTCGGTTATTCCCAGGGCCAGCAAGACGCGTGGTCGCGTCAAATGGAGAGGCGATCGGTGCCGCCCTTGCCCCACGATCCTGATGGCTCCGAGATTCCTGACGATGTCACCACCCTCGCCCAACAGGTAATGGGTCTGCCACGTCACCTAGGCATCCACTCAGCTGGAATGGTGCTGACGCGAGAACCAGTAGGACGCATCTGCCCCATTGAGCCGGCTCGAATGTTTGGTCGCACGGTGCTGCAGTGGGACAAAGAAGACTGTGCCTGGATGGGGTTGGTGAAGTTCGATCTGCTTGGGTTGGGGATGCTCTCGGCATTGAGTATTTCCTTTGACCTCATCTCCCAGCATTGCGGACGCTTCTGGACTTTGGCCTCTATTCCACGCAATGAGCCGGGGGTTTACGACATGTTGTGTCGCGGTGACAGCATCGGGGTATTCCAGGTAGAAAGCCGCGCCCAGATTGGTGCCTTGCCGCGTCTCAAACCGCGCTGTTTCTACGATCTAGCTGTGGAAATCGGACTTATTCGTCCTGGCCCGGTGCAGGGAGGTGCAGTACATCCCTACATCCGTCGACGTACCGGCGCTGAACCAGTCACCTATCCCCACCCGCTGCTGGAGCCGGTGCTCGAGCGCACCCTGGGTATTCCGCTCTTTCAAGAACAGCTTATGCAGATGGCTACCACGGTGGGCAACTGTACAGCTGCCGATGCTGATCTGTTACGTCGAGCTATGGGGTCCAAGCGGAGGGTAGAGCGTATCGACTCGCTGTGTACCAAACTTTTCGAGGGGATGGCTGCCAATGGGATTGACGACGACACAGCCCAAGGCATCTACGCCCGCATCGAATCTTTCGCGAATTTCGGGTTTGCCGAGTCTCATGCTCTGAGTTTCGCCGGGTTGGTCTACACCTCGGCCTGGATCAAGCTCCACTATCCGGCGGTCTTTCTGGCGGCCCTGCTGCGCAGTCAGCCGATGGGGTTCTACTCCTCGGCAACCTTGGTAGCTGATGCCCGACGGCATGGGGTGGTGACGAGACGTCCTGATGTGGCGAGGTCTTCAGTAGGCGCAGATCTGGAGTTGTTGGATGCGTGCTGTGAAGAGCTCGGTAGTGAAGAATTGGAAACAGGGATAGATGAGTGTCTCCACGACCACGACGAATCCGAGATCGGGGCCTTTGATCCTAATCGTGATGATGGTGATCATCGTCGCGATACCCACTTCGCCGTGAGGCTGGGACTTTCCGATGTTTCCGGTATCAGTATCGAGACGGCGACTCGGATTGTTGAGGAGAGGGAACGCGAATCTTTCGTCAGCCTTGACGATCTTGCCCGTCGGGTTGATCTGAGCGGTGAGGAGGTCGAGGCACTTGCTCTGGCCGGTGCTTTCGACGATCTCGTTGGCTCCAGACGCGGTGCTTTGTGGCAGATCGGCCAGATAAATGGTGTCGCCCCAGGACAGCTGGACGTTCAGGTGGTCACCCAACCTCCTCTACTTCCCGAACCTACTCAGATGGAATTACTGGGTGACGACCTCCGCGCCACCAGTATTAGTACGACTGATCACCCGGTCCGTCAGGTACGAGATGCCCTTAATCGACGGGGTGTGGTGCAAGTCGACCGGTTAGATGGTGTTGAGGCCAGACGACGTATTGAGGTCGCCGGGGTGGTAACCCACCGTCAACGACCCGGGACGGCTGGAGGAGTGACCTTCCTCAACCTGGAGGACGAAACCGGTCTGCTCAACGTCATCGTCACTCCGGGGGTGTGGAGACATTATCGACGTGTTGCCCGAGCGTCGCGGGCTTTGGTGGTGCGAGGAATCCTCGAGAGAGGGAATGAAGGAGTGATGAGTTTGCAGGCAGATCGACTAGAGGCCCTGGATCTGTCAGTACCAACGAAGTCGCGTGACTTCCGGTGAAGGCCTTCTGACTAGGGGTGTTGCTGGTTGGTGGGTGTGGGTTTGTGTTGGTGGTGGGGGTGTGTGTAGTGTGTGTCGGGCCGTTGGGGGCTGCGTGTGTGGTTCTTGGTGGTGGCTGTGTTTGGATGTTTTCTTGTCGGGTTTGACGGCGGGGGAGTGTTCGGGTATGGTTTTCCGGGCTGCTGCTTTGGTGGTGGTGTGGTTGGCTGGTTCTGCTGGCTGGTTCTGCTGGCTGGTTCTGCTGGCTGGTTCTGCTGGCTGGTTCTGCTGGCTGGTTCTGCTGGCTGGTTCTGCTGGCTGGTTCTGCTGGCTGGTTCTGCTGGCTGGTTCTGCTGGCTGGTTCTGCTGGCTGGTTCTGCTGGCTGGTTCTGCTGGCTGGTTCTGCTGGCTGGTTCTGCTGGCTGGTTCTGCTGGCTGGTTCTGCTGGCTGGTTCTGCTGGCTGGTTCTGCTGGCTGGTTCTGCTGGCTGGTTCTGGGATCGTGGTTTTGTGGTTTCGGGGTTGGTGTGGTAGGGTTGGTCGGGTCGCCTTGTGATGGTTTCTGCATGGTTTGTGTGGGGATTGTTGTGGTGGGTGTGATGTTTGAGAACTCAACAGTGTGTCTTTGATAGTCAATAGTTTTGATGCATCTGTTTGTTGTGGATGTGTCGGATTTGTTTATGATTCCTTTGTGATTCTGGACATGTGACTGAATTTTTTTGGTCAGTGTTTGGGGTTAGTGTATTGGATTCTTCGTGGTGTCACTGTTGCCTGTGTGCGTGCTGTGTGCGCGTGTGTGGGTGGGTGATATTTTTTCATTGGAGAGTTTGATCCTGGCTCAGGACGAACGCTGGCGGCGTGCTTAACACATGCAAGTCGAACGGAAAGGCCCTGCTTTTGTGGGGTGCTCGAGTGGCGAACGGGTGAGTAACACGTGAGTAACCTGCCCTTGACTTTGGGATAACTTCAGGAAACTGGGGCTAATACCGGATAGGAGCTCCTGCTGCATGGTGGGGGTTGGAAAGTTTCGGCGGTTGGGGATGGACTCGCGGCTTATCAGCTTGTTGGTGGGGTAGTGGCTTACCAAGGCTTTGACGGGTAGCCGGCCTGAGAGGGTGACCGGCCACATTGGGACTGAGATACGGCCCAGACTCCTACGGGAGGCAGCAGTGGGGAATATTGCACAATGGGCGGAAGCCTGATGCAGCAACGCCGCGTGCGGGATGACGGCCTTCGGGTTGTAAACCGCTTTCGCCTGTGACGAAGCGTGAGTGACGGTAATGGGTAAAGAAGCACCGGCTAACTACGTGCCAGCAGCCGCGGTGATACGTAGGGTGCGAGCGTTGTCCGGATTTATTGGGCGTAAAGGGCTCGTAGGTGGTTGATCGCGTCGGAAGTGTAATCTTGGGGCTTAACCCTGAGCGTGCTTTCGATACGGGTTGACTTGAGGAAGGTAGGGGAGAATGGAATTCCTGGTGGAGCGGTGGAATGCGCAGATATCAGGAGGAACACCAGTGGCGAAGGCGGTTCTCTGGGCCTTTCCTGACGCTGAGGAGCGAAAGCGTGGGGAGCGAACAGGCTTAGATACCCTGGTAGTCCACGCTGTAAACGGTGGGTACTAGGTGTGGGGTCCATTCCACGGGTTCCGTGCCGTAGCTAACGCTTTAAGTACCCCGCCTGGGGAGTACGGCCGCAAGGCTAAAACTCAAAGGAATTGACGGGGCCCCGCACAAGCGGCGGAGCATGCGGATTAATTCGATGCAACGCGTAGAACCTTACCTGGGTTTGACATGGATCGGGAGCGCTCAGAGATGGGTGTGCCTCTTTTGGGGTCGGTTCACAGGTGGTGCATGGCTGTCGTCAGCTCGTGTCGTGAGATGTTGGGTTAAGTCCCGCAACGAGCGCAACCCTTGTTCACTGTTGCCAGCACGTTATGGTGGGGACTCAGTGGAGACCGCCGGGGTCAACTCGGAGGAAGGTGGGGATGACGTCAAGTCATCATGCCCCTTATGTCCAGGGCTTCACGCATGCTACAATGGCTGGTACAGAGAGTGGCGAGCCTGTGAGGGTGAGCGAATCTCGGAAAGCCGGTCTCAGTTCGGATTGGGGTCTGCAACTCGACCTCATGAAGTCGGAGTCGCTAGTAATCGCAGATCAGCAACGCTGCGGTGAATACGTTCCCGGGGCTTGTACACACCGCCCGTCAAGTCATGAAAGTTGGTAACACCCGAAGCCGGTGGCCTAACCGTTGTGGGGGAGCCGTCGAAGGTGGGACTGGTGATTAGGACTAAGTCGTAACAAGGTAGCCGTACCGGAAGGTGCGGCTGGATCACCTCCTTTCTAAGGAGTTTTTGTGAGTGGAATGTTGGCGTCCTGCCTGTGATGGGTGGGGTTGGGGGCATGCTGTTGGGTTGTGGGGTATCACATGTGTGGTGGCCTGTGCGGTGCTGTGTTGCGTGCGTGTGTGCGTGATGTGGTGTTCGTGTGGTGGTTGAGAACTGTATAGTGGATGCGAGTATCTTTATTGTTGTATGTGTTTGTGCGACGTGGTGTTGTGCAAAGTTGTGTAGTGCGATCGGTGGATGCCTTGGCACCAAGAGCCGATGAAGGACGTTGTGACCTGCGATAAGCCCTGGGGAGTTGGTGAGCGAGCTGTGATCCGGGGATGTCCGAATGGGGAAACCTGGAATGTCCGGAGTAGTGTCCGGTGGCCCTGCCCTGAATGTATAGGGGTGTGGGTGGTAACGCGGGGAAGTGAAACATCTTAGTACCCGTAGGAAGAGAAAACAAGTGTGATTCCGTGAGTAGTGGCGAGCGAAAGCGGAGGAGGCTAAACCGTGTGTGTGTTCAAGCCGGCAGGTGTTGCATGTGCGGGGTTGTGGGGGCCTTGTGGTTCTGCTGCCGCAGGATTGGCCAGTGAGAAATGTTGCGTGAAGGTGAAGCGTCTGGGAAGGCGTACCGGAGTGGGTGAGAGTCCTGTAACTGTAAGCGTGGCACTGGTGTGGGGTTGCCCCGAGTAGCGTGGAACTCGTGGAATTTCGCGTGAATCTGGCGGGACCACCCGTCAAGCCTAAATACTCCTTGGTGACCGATAGTGGATGAGTACCGTGAGGGAAGGGTGAAAAGTACCCCGGGAGGGGAGTGAAAGAGTTCCTGAAACCGGTCGCATGCAAGCCGTCAGAGCCTGTGTGGTGATGGCGTGCCTTTTGAAGAATGAGCCTGCGAGTTAGTGATGCGTGGCGAGGTTAACCCGTGGTGGGGGAGTCGTAGCGAAAGCGAGTCCGATAAGGGCGTGAGTCGCGTGTTCTAGACCCGAAGCGGTGTGATCTATCCATGGCCAGGATGAAGCGTCGGTAAGACGTCGTGGAGGTCCGAACCCACTTCAGTTGAAAATGGAGGGGATGAGTTGTGGATAGGGGTGAAAGGCCAATCAAACACCGTGATAGCTGGTTCTCCCCGAAATGCATTTAGGTGCAGCGTTGCGTGGTTCTTGTTGGAGGTAGAGCACTGGATGGTCTAGGGGGCTTATCGGCTTACCGAAATCAGCCAAACTCCGAATGCTGGCAAGTGTAGCGTGGCAGTGAGACGGCGGGGGATAAGCTTCGTCGTCGAGAGGGAAACAGCCCAGATCATCAGCTAAGGCCCCTAAGTGGTGACTCAGTGGGAAAGGATGTGGAGTTGCGTAGACAACCAGGAGGTTGGCTTGGAAGCAGCCATCCTTGAAAGAGTGCGTAATAGCTCACTGGTCAAGTGATTCCGCGCCGATAATGTAGCGGGGCTTAAGTTATCCGCCGAAGCTGTGGCAACCTGTGTGGTTGGGTAGGGGAGCGTCGTGTCAGTGGTGAAGCTGCCGGGTGACTGTGTGGTGGAGTTGATGCGAGTGAGAATGCAGGCATGAGTAGCGTGTGACGGGTGGGAATCCCGTCCGCCGATTATCCAAGGGTTCCAGGGTCAAGTTTGTCTGCCCTGGGTGAGTCGGGTCCTAAGGCGAGGCCGACAGGCGTAGTCGATGGGTAACCAGTTGATATTCTGGTACCGGCTTGTCACCGTCCGTGTCGAGGTGTGTGATGCTAAGCATGTGAGCTTGTCTTGGGAGTGTTTTTGATGCTTCTGGGGTGGGTGAGTGTGTGAACCGATCATGTAGTAGGCAAGCTGCGGAGGGACGCAGTGAGGTAGCTCATCCCCGGTGATGGTTGTCCGGGGCTAAGTGTGTGGACTGTCTGGTAGGTAAATCCGCTGGGCGTGAAGGTTGAGGCATGATGGGGAGCCCACGGTTGTGGGTGAGTGAGTGATCCTGTACTGTCGAGAAAAGCTTCGTGAGCGAGGTGGCGGGTCCGCCCGTACCCTAAACCGACACTGGTGGATAGGTAGAGTATACCGAGGCGATCGAGTGAATCGTGGTGAAGGAACTCGGCAAAATGCCCCCGTAACTTTGGGATAAGGGGGACCTGAGCTGTCGTGCACCCGTGCGGTGTGGTGGCGGTGAGGGGCGCAGAGTCCAGGGGGAAACGACTGTTTACCAAAAACACAGGTCCGTGCGAAGTCGTAAGACGATGTATACGGACTGACTCCTGCCCGGTGCTGGAAGGTTAAGGGGAACTGTGAGTGTATGCGTAGCGGTGAACTTAAGCCCCAGTAAACGGCGGTGGTAACTATAACCATCCTAAGGTAGCGAAATTCCTTGTCGGGTAAGTTCCGACCTGCACGAATGGAGTAACGATTTCCCTACTGTCTCCACCATGAACTCGGTGAAATTGCATTACGAGTAAAGATGCTCGTTACGCGCAGCAGGACGGAAAGACCCCGGGACCTTTACTATAGTTTGGTATTGGTGATTGGGACGGTTTGTGTAGGATAGGTGGGAGACGTTGATGCGGCCACGCTAGTGGTGGTGGAGTCGTTGGTGAAATACCACTCTGATTGTTCTGGTTATCTCACTGTGGACCGTGATCCGGTTCAAGGACAGTGCCTGATGGGTAGTTTGACTGGGGCGGTCGCCTCCTAAAGGGTAACGGAGGCGCCCAAAGGTTCCCTCAGCCTGGTTGGTAATCAGGTGGTGAGTGTAAGTGCACAAGGGGGCTTGACTGTGAGACTGACAGGTCGAGCAGGGACGAAAGTCGGGACTAGTGATCTGACGGTGGCTTGTGGATGCGCCGTCACTCAACGGATAAAAGGTACCCCGGGGATAACAGGCTGATCTTGCCCGAGCGCTCATAGCGACGGCATGGTTTGGCACCTCGATGTCGGCTCGTCGCATCCTGGGGCTGGAGTCGGTCCCAAGGGTTGGGCTGTTCGCCCATTAAAGCGGCACGCGAGCTGGGTTCAGAACGTCGTGAGACAGTTCGGTCCCTATCCGCTGCGCGCGGAGGAATCTTGAGAAGGGCTGTCTTTAGTACGAGAGGACCGAGACGGACTGACCTCTGGTGTGCCAGTTGTTCTGCCAAGAGCATGGCTGGTTGGCTACGTCGGGTTGTGATAACCGCTGAAAGCATCTAAGCGGGAAGCACGCTTCAAGATAAGGGTTCCCACAGGAGTGTTCCTGGTAAGGTCCCCGAGAGATGATCGGGTTGATAGGCCAGACGTGGACGCATCGTAAGGTGTGGAGCTGACTGGTACTAATAGACCGAGGACTTTCATTAACACCATACGCGTGTGTGCGCGTGACTCGTATCCACTATACGGCTCCCAGCCCCTTCACGGGCGGCGCCGTTCATACATTAATGATATGGTTTTATCAGGTTTTCCGGTGGCCATAGTGGAAGGGAAACACCCGGTCCCATTCCGAACCCGGTCGTTAAGCCTTCCAACGCTGATGGTACTGCACGAGGGATCGTGTGGGAGAGTAAGACGCTGCCGGAATACTTATACTGTTCCTTCCCCCCAAGGGGGAAGGAGTATGCGTGTGTGGGTGTATCACCCCTCCAGCCAGTCTGGCTGGAGGGGTGATACACCCACACACGCATACCCACACGCCCAGGCCCCAGCCAGACTATAGGTCGCATTATTGCTAGACATAACCAGGCCCGGGTGTAGGGGAATACGAGTGTGGCCTGACACCACACCACCAGATTATGTAGCCATGCCACGTGGGAGGCATGGCTAGCGTGTCCTAACACTCACTGAAACCACCACACCAACACTAACTGCTCGGCGCGCTAGCACTACGACCAGAAACCATCACAATCAAAGTATGTGGACCAACCATGCACACCAGGGCCGGCTAGCCACAACAACCTAGAGTCTGGTCGACACGCAACATAACCACACGCCTACCACGATACGACACCACCACAAACCCCACCCGACGACACACCCGCACCAACCACCCAACACCAACACCAACACTGAGACTTACAGACTTAATTCCGTTCGCACTGCACGTGTCGAGGAGGCTTTCCAGAAGGTATCCGCCGAGCCCCTGCTCACGGTGGTGAGGGGAGATTGCGATGACCAGTTCTGGGATTCCGGGGGCAACAAATCCATAACCTGGGTCCGAGGCAGGCAAATTGCGGACCCATGCGGCGCCGACGGGGGTGTCGTCAACAAGACAGATAAGCCCTACTTGGTCGGGCGTCCAGCCATCGATGTAATGTGCGATAGCTGGATTTGTGCGGCACTCTTCGACGTCGAGCGGCCCGGATGTACCGCCTGCCGCATGTCTCAGGACGTGGACCATGAAAGGTAGGTCTGCGGGGGTTGCCCGTCTCGTCGTAGCCATGACGTCAGGTTACCGATCGGTGACGACGATCCTTGATAGGGCTGCAAGAATAGGTTTGTGGTAACAAGTGCGAGGCGCATCCGGGCTAGAAAGGTTCCCCGGCGTTCTGTTCCCCGCGCGTTCGCGAGAGGATGCTTGACGGTTCACTCCGTCCTGCCGTTTCCCTTGTCTGGCCTGCCCGTTACCTTCATCGGTTACTGCATTATCAACGGGTTGGGGTTCCTTATCGATATGAGCCTATTGGCCGTTTTCTTCCGAGGGGTAGGTTTGCCGTATCCGGTGTCGGTGTCCCTGGGATACGGGCTGTCGGCTGTCTACTCATTCGTTGTGAATCGATGGCTGAACTTCCACTCTCACGGTAACCTCGGTCGTCAGAGCGGACGCTACGTGGTGACGATGGTGACGAATTACGTGTGCCTAACCCTGGGATTGTCGTCCTTGCTGGAATCCTTGGGCGTTCATTTTGAGCTCGCTAGGTTCACCGCCGCTTGCGTTGAGGGCCTTTACGTCTATTTGATGTTGAGTATTTGGGTGTTCCCGAAGTCCGGGAGACGACAATTGGCGTGAAGGACGTTGCTTTCCATACCTTGGGGCTCTGATGGTGGCATAGTGGTCAAGCCATCTTATGGAAGAAGGGGAACATGTCTGACCTATCGAGCTCGTCAGCGCCGGCCCGACGGCCGGGAACCTCAGTACGTGAATTGACCTTCCGAGGCATCGTCCTCGGTGGCCTCATGACGTTGATTTTCACCGCGGCGAATGTTTACCTCGGGCTCAAGGTCGGTTTGACCTTCGCCACGTCTATTCCTGCTGCCGTCATCTCGATGGCCGTGCTGCGTCACTTCAAGGGACACTCGGTCGAAGAGAACAACATTGTCCAGACGATCGCGTCGGCGGCCGGCACCCTCTCCGCGATTATTTTCGTGCTGCCCGGACTTATCATGGTCGGCTGGTGGTCAGGTTTCCCGTACTGGACCACCCTAGCTATCTGTCTAGTTGGCGGCATCCTCGGCGTTATGTATTCGATTCCGCTGCGTCGGGCCCTCGTGACAGGCTCGGATCTTCCCTACCCGGAGGGCGTCGCAGGAGCTGAGGTGCTCAAAGTAGGCGATTCCGCTGGTGCCGCCGAGGCTAACAAGGTGGGTCTGCGAGTCATCATCGTCGGTTCTGTGGTCTCTGCAGCGTACGCCCTGTTGTCGGATCTTAAGCTTGTGAAGTCGGCGCTGACCAAGCCTTTCAAGACGGGCGACAGTAGCGGCTCGATGGTTGGCGTGAGCATGTCGATGGCGCTCATTGGCGTCGGTCACTTGGTTGGTATTGCCGTGGCCGCGGCCATCCTCGTCGGTCTCTTTATTTCGTACGGTGCGATCCTGCCGTGGCGGGTATCCGGCAAAGTTGGTAGCGACCTTACGGTGATTCAGGACGTCTTCACTAGCGATGTCCGCTTCGTCGGTGCTGGCACCATCGGTGTTGCGGCTATCTGGACTCTTGTCAAGGTCATTGGCCCCATCGTCAAGGGCATCAGCGATTCCATAAGTTCCTCCAAGACACGTCACGAGGGCGGCGAAGTCCCACTGACCGAGCGTGACCTACCGGTTTCTGTTGTCCTCACCGTGGTGTTGATCTCGATGATCCCGATCGGTTTCATGCTGTGGGGATTTGCTCGCGACATGGTTGTATCGCGGTCCATGACCGGCGTCATCATCGTCAGCTTGGCGTTCATCCTGCTCGTCGGTCTGGCTGTTGCTTCTGTGTGCGGTTACATGGCTGGTCTCATCGGTGCATCCAATAGCCCGATTTCCGGCGTTGGCATCCTGGTCGTCCTGGTGGCTGCTCTCCTCATCAAACTCACCTATGGTGCTGTTGGTGGTGGTGAGACGGTTAAGCTGGTGGCCTATACCCTGTTTACCGCATCCATCGTCTTTGGTATCGCGACGATCTCGAATGACAACCTGCAGGACCTCAAGACTGGTCAGTTGGTTGGTTCGACGCCGTGGAAACAGCAGATTGCGCTGATCATCGGAGTTATTTTTGGTTCGGCGATCATCCCGCCCGTCATGCAGCTCATGCAGAGCGCCTTTGGTTTCCAGGGTGCCCCCGGTGCTGGTCCGAACGCTTTGCAAGCCCCACAAGCTACCCTTATTTCCTCGCTGGCGACTGGCGTCTTCGGCGGGGCTCTTGACTGGGGACTCATGGGGATTGGTGCCCTGGTGGGTATCGGCGTTATCGTCGTCGACGAGATCCTCACTCACACCACCAAGAAGTTCTCCCTTCCGCCGCTAGCCGTCGGGATGGGCATGTACTTGCCGATGACCCTGTCTTTGACGATTCCGATTGGCGCCGCGCTTGGCTGGCTGTTCGACAAGTGGGCGGCCCACACCGCCGGTGATGTCGAAGGTAAAAAGCGGACCGGAATCTTGCTGGCCACGGGCCTCATCGTCGGTGAGTCAATCTTCGGTGTCATCTATGCTGCCATGATCGCGGCCGCGGGATCCGAGGACGCCATTGCCATCGCGCCTGAGTCATGGGACAGCGGCGCTGGGATCGTTGGCGTGATCACCTTCGCCGCTGCAATCGCGTTCCTGTACCGGTGGACCAAGCGCCAGGCGAAAGAGCGCGTCGAAGCGTGAGAGGAGCGATCACCGAGTGCACTCGGCCACCTCGAGGAGCTATCACGGAAGCTGGGCAAGCTCCTCGTCGTTCAGCGTGACGTCGACGGACCTGAGGGAATCAAGAATCGTCTGGGAACGGTGGGACCCGGGAATCGGGATGACGTGCGGGCCCTTGCTCAGCTCCCAAGCAAGGATGACCTGTGCCCGGCTGATGCCACGGGCGTCGGCGATGCGCTGGAAGGCCGCGAATGCGTCCTCGTCGAGGGGACGACGATACCCGCCCAGCGGGCTCCACGCGACGAAGGCTAGGCCGAGTTCGCCGCATAGCTCCAGTTCCGGACGCGAGGATAGAAATCCTGGGGAGAACTGGTTCTGCACCGCCACGAGACGATCACCGAGGATGCTGTGGGCCAGTCGAATCTGGTCGGGATTGGCATTAGAGATGCCTGCGGTACGCGCCAAACCGTCGTCGAGGATTCCGGCCAGAGTCCGCACCATGCCTTCGTATTCGACCTTGGGGTCAGGGCGATGCAAATACAATAGATCGATCTGGTCGGTACGCAATGCCTCAGCCGAGAGCTTCGCGTCGCGACGCAGTCGTTCCGGTGACCCATCAACATCCCAGACGGGTTGCCCGGCGTCGTTGAAACAGCGAAAGTGCCCGACTTTAGTGGCCACCGAGATTGTCGAATGGTCACCATCCCATGACGCCAAGGCATCGGTGACGAGCCTTTCGCCGTACTGCTCCACGCCTCCTGACTCGTAATAGGCCCAAGCGGTGTCAATGTGGGTGCATCCCGCGTCGAGGACGTCATGGAGGATGTTGATCGCGGTCTCGCGGTCGGGACGGCCCTCAATAGACAGCGGCATCGAGCCGTAGGCAATTGCTGACGTACGGAATGGTCCGATCTGGCGGTACTTCATACATCTCCTTTAGTAGTGGTCGTATCCATGATGCTCCGGTGGTGTGGCAACTACATCGTGCCCTGAGTCGCGACCAAGTGCATTGATCGTAGGACGTGGGAGAGATCTACTTCGCTCACGAGCCGGCGAGGCATACCCCGGTGGCGTGAACGGGGCAGTAACCGAAGGGGTTGTCTTCGAGATACTGCTGGTGCTCGGCCTCCGCCAGGTAAAACTCGACGCCGTTGGCCATGGAGATCGCGGTCGTGATGGCTCCATAGCCCGCGTTGAGTAGGTTGGCTTGGTAAGAGCCCTTGACAGTGGTGGCCGTCATGAACTGTTCGGTGGTGGTGCACCAGATCGCCGAACGGTACTGTGTGCCCACGTCGTTGCCCTGGCGCATTCCCTGAGTAGGGTCATGGTTTTCCAGGAAGATAGTGAGGATCGCCTCGGTCGAGACCTGAGTGGGGTCGTAGGTTACTCGAACGGTTTCGGCGTGTCCGGTGCATCCCGTGTACACCTCGCGGTAGGTGGGGTTAGGGGTGAGACCGCCCATGTACCCGACGGCGGTCTGCAGTACTCCGTCAGTGTTCCAAAACAGCTTTTCGGCTCCCCAAAAACAGCCCATGGCTAGGTAGATCGTCTCTGAGCTTGGGAAGGGACGATCGAGCCGGTCTCCGGTCACTCGGTGGAAGAACGGCATCGCCAGCACTGGGGTATGACCCCCTGGTAGTGCGTTCTCCGATGAGACCATCTCGGTTTTATTCATGTGCTGTCTCCTCGCAGGCCAGCTCTCTCGTTACGGGTTCAACGAATCACGTCAGCGATCCATTCCTGCCTATCTCAGTGGATGGTCCATGATCCGGTCTCCTCCCTTCAGTATGTGAGACTTTGTCACCAAAGTTCACTGCACGAAAGGATCAACATGTCTGACCCTGCGCAGTCCGGCGCAACCGTCGCAGGTGGGGGGAGAGCCACTCGAAAGCCCCAGCGGCGTGAGAGTTTCGTCGGCCGAGGCGCCTTTCTCATCGCTGCGATCGGTTCTGCGGTCGGCTTGGGCAATATCTGGAGGTTCCCTTATGTCGCCTATAGCAATGGTGGTGGAGCCTTCATCGTGCCTTATCTGGTAGCGCTGCTCACCGCTGGTATTCCGTTGCTCTTCCTCGACTACGCCGTCGGGCATAAGTTCCGAGGCTCTCCGCCGATGGCTCTACGCCGTCTCCACAGGCGCATGGAGGCCATCGGGTGGTGGCAGACCCTCATCTGTTGGGTGATCGTCATCTACTATGCGGTCATCATTGCCTGGGCCATTCGCTATGTCGGGTTCTCTGTGACGAAAACGTGGGGACACGACCCGGAGGGGTTCCTTACGGGCAGCTTCCTGCACGTGGCTAGCAACGTTGACGTCGAGTTCCACTTCGTGTCTGGAGTGTTCTGGCCATTGTTGTTGCTATGGCTTTTTGTGCTTGCCATCATGGCTACCGGCGTCGAGAAGGGCATTACCCGGGCATCGTGGATCTTTATGCCGCTGCTCGCGGTGATGTTCATTACTCTGGTTATCGTCGCTCTTACCCTTGACGGGGCCTCGGTTGGACTTAATGCATTGTTCACCCCGTCGTGGGGTGCGCTGGGCAACTATCGGGTGTGGATGGCGGCTTACGGTCAGATCTTTTTCTCGCTATCGGTGGGGTTCGGGATCATGGTGACCTACGCCTCCTACCTCAAGCCGAAGTCTGACCTGACAGGATCTGGCCTGGTCGTCGGATTCGCGAACTCTTCGTTCGAAATCCTCGCGGGCCTCGGCGTCTTCGCTGCTCTGGGATTTATGGCGACCGCTTCCGGTAAGCCGGTGAGTGAGGTCGCCGGCTCGGGTATTGGCCTGGCCTTCATCGCTTTCCCACAGATCATCAGCCAGGCCGGTGCTGTCGGACCAATTCTGGGAGTGCTGTTCTTCGTCTCCCTGGTCTTCGCCGGCATCACCTCAATGATCAGCTTGCTCGAGGTCGTCATCGCTGCTTTCCGAGAAAAGACGGGTATCTCACGTAAAGCTGCGACCTGGATTATTGGCGGTGTGACGGCGATTGCGTCGATCGTGTTGTTTCCGACGACGACTGGTCTCAATCTGCTCGACGTTACCGACCACTTCATCAACAACATCGGCATCGTTGGGGTTGCCCTGCTCGCATGCCTCGTCATTTCCTGGGCGCTGCGGAAGCTGCCGGTGTTGCGCGATCACCTCAACGAGTACTCCTCGTTCCAGGTCAACAAGGTGTGGATGGCCCTGGTCAGTGTTGTCGCCCCGCTGGTCTTGCTGAGCCTGTGGATCACGGAGATCATCACTGTCGCGAGTAAGGGATATGGCGAAATGCCCAGAAACTTCGTTGGGATCTTCGGCTGGGGAATGTCCATCCTCCTCGTCGTTCTGGCGATAGTGCTGTCACTCATCCCGTGGCCACATCGCTCGGCGATTCATCATGAGCTTACCCACGAGGAGGAGCTGGCCTGCGAAAACTTCCAAGAAACCGAGGAAGGAGCCCTGTCATGAGCACTTCAGCGATCATCATGATGATCAGTGCGATGGTCACGGTGTGGGGCGGACTAGCTGCGTCGGCCATCTCGCTCTTCCGACATCCTGAACAGGACTGACGTGAAAGATGCCATGAGCCGAGTCGATTAGTGGGACGACAAATCCCAGTTGATGGGGTCGGCCCCTTGCTGTACGAGCAATTCATTCGTGCGACTAAACGGTCGAGATCCGAAAAAACCGTACCGGGCTGACATGGGGGAGGGGTGCGAGGACTTTACAATAGGAACTTTGCCCAGCATGGGCTCTAGGGACTGCGCATCGCGTCCCCACAGGATCGCCACCAGCGGACCGCCGCGCGCCACCAAAGCTTCGATCGCCGTCTGGGTGACCTCCTCCCATCCCTTGCCTCGATGGGATGCTGGCCGCCCCGGCTGGACTGTTAGACACCTGTTGAGAAGCAGTACGCCCTGTTCAAACCAGCCGGTGAGATCACCGTGCTCACATGGGGCAATACCGAGATCTGACTGCAACTCGGTGTAGATGTTTTGCAAGGACCGCGGCAGCGGTCGGACATCCCGCTCCACTGAAAAACTCAAACCCACCGGATGCCCGGGCGTCGGGTAGGGGTCCTGACCGACGATAAGTACGCGAACATCAGCCATCGGACGGGAGAAAGCACGTAGAATACGGTCACCATGAGGTAAAAAGCCTCTCCCGGCAGCTGTCTCCGCTCGTAGGAAGTCGCCCATCTCGTGGATCCGGGGTTCCACTCCTGTTAATGCCTCTGCCCAGTCGGGGGTGACGAGTTCAGCAACGGGATGAGCAACCACGGTGGCCTCCAAGAGAATACATACGGATGACATGCATGACGCTACCCTGTGATCGCGCCTTTTGAGACCGCAGCCCCACCACGCTATCCTGGAAGGAACCCATGAAGCTCTTTAGCTCGGGTAGGAAGACCCCCACGTCGTCACCGGCATCTTCGCACGCCGGGGCTATGGATGAGACGGTTGGCGTCACCTCCACGTCCGAGGCCGCTAACGTTGCTACTCAGCCCGTCCCTACTCCCGTCGAAGACGTCCCTAATGGTGTGCGCACCGCTGCCGGATGGTGTTGGCGGATGATCGTTATTGCGGCCTTCATCTATGGCCTCTACCAAGTGCTCCACGCGGCTTCTGAGGTGTCCGTGCCAGTCGCGGTGGCTCTTATGCTTACTGCTGCCATGTGGCCACTAGCCAACTGGTTGTCGCGACATCACATCCATCGCGGTATCGCGTCGGGAATCTGCTTATTGCTCCTTGTCATCCTTGTTGGTGGGGTGTTCACTCTCGTCGGAGCCCAGATCGCTCTGCAGTGGCGTCAGTTGGGTGACCAAAGTGTCGCTAGCTTCAAACAGGCTCTGCAGTGGCTGGCCAAGAGCCCCTTGCACACCAATGAGGCTCAACTTACCCACCTCATGCAGAAGGCCGAGGCAGCCATGGCCGGCTCTCAAGGGCGCATCGCCTCGACTGCTGCTGCCGGTTCCCAGATCGGACGGTTCGGCGCCGGTCTTGTAATGGCGCTGTTTGCAACGTTCTTTTTCGTCTACGAGGGCGACAAATTGGCCGAGAAATCGGCGGTTTTGATCCCGCGCGAGCATCGTGCCGCAATCCTCGACGCCGCGAAGCGCGGCTGGGTTGCGCTGGTCGCCTATGTGCGCGCTGCGGTCATCGTCGCATTTGTCGATGGTCTGGGCGCCGGGATCGGAGCCGCTATTATCGGGTCGTCAATGTCAGTGGCGATTGGCGCTCTGACATTCATCTTGGCCTTCGTTCCCATTGTCGGTGCGCTGACGGCTGGTGTCGTCGCCGTCGGCGTGGTGTTGGTGACGCTTGGATTCTTCAAGGCCTTCATCATGCTTATCGTTTTCGTGGCCGTCATGCAGATTGAGGGACACGTCCTGCAGCCCTTCCTGTTGGGCAAGGCCGTCTCCATTCATCCGCTCATCGTGCTGCTCGGTATTGCTGTCGGTGCCATCATCTCCGGCATCGTGGGCGCTCTGTTCGCCATTCCGATCGTTGCCTTTGGGGTAGCCTTCATCAAGGCTTTGAACCCCGAGACCCCGGCGAACGAAGTCCCGCCAAACCACGATGACCTGGCTGCTGAGCACACGTGAACATTAACCTGTTGGGCTCCCCCGTAAAGTTGATGTCATGAGCGCTGACATCACCGCTATCCTCGAAGACCTTGCTGCCGGGAGGATAGACACCGCCGAGGCGAGCCGCCGTATCGCTGCCGCTGGACAAGACCAGCCCACGTCTGGGGTCACGAGTGGCCCCGATTGCGGCCCGGGCCCCCGGCACGGGGCTTCTGAGGATGACGCTCCGGGGGCTGATAGCAGTTCGCTAGGTGGGTTTACCATTCCCTCCGAGGCGAAGGAAGGACTTCGGTCTGCATGGCGAGTCGTGTCCGGAATGGCTGAGAGCGTCGGAGAAACCGTCGCCTCGACGGTGTCGTCCGGGTCGCGCCGAGCCAGCGGAGGCAACGATTCGGAGAGAAGTGTCGACATGACGACGGATCTGGACCGGGTACGCATCAACTGCAGCGGACGTCGAATTCGGCTTATCGGGGACCGATCGATTCCAGGTGTGCAGATTGGGGGCAAACACACCCGGCGACGCATTGGACGGGTTGTTGAAATCGGGATCGATGGACATCTGGCTCCGGACCTCGGCGTCCTCAAGAGATTCCGCTTCCCGACCGGTATGGACGGGGTCAAGGACTTGAGCTTCGGCCGTGAGGTGACGGTTCGGGTGCATCCTGATCTTCCTGTTGACATCGAGCTGTCCGGTGGCTCGCTGCGGGCCAGCGGAGTCGAGAGGTTCGGGCGTGTGCGTGTTACTGCTGGTGTTACCGAGATCGACGGAGTGCACCAGATTGAGGATGGGCTCTTCCAAGCGGGAAGTGGCAGCATCACCGGGCGCATCGATACTGGTCGCTCCCAGATTCGCGTCGAGTCGGGCAATCTCAACATCAAGCTGGCGGGCGGTTCCAACGTGTCAGTGCGGGGCAAGGCGCAGACCGGCATGATCTCCTGGCCCGAAGGTGGAGAGGTTGACGAATACGTCATGGGCAACGGATCTGCCCGTCTCGACCTTACGTGCCTGGTCGGGCGGATTGCCGTTCGCGCGCTGTGAGGTAGCGATATCAGGCAGAACACGATGAGGGCAGGGTGCATGGCGCCCTGCCCTCATAGCGATTAGCGATGTTGTACGACAATGCGTGTGACGATTGGTGAGTGTCACTCCTCGAACGGCTCGACGTTAAGGATCGTCACCTTGATCGTCTTGCCATTGGGAGCCTGGTATTCGGTCGACTCGCCCTTCGAATGGCCCAAAATGGCGCCGCCAAGGGGAGATTGCGGCGAATAGACGGAGACGTTGACGGAATCGTCAAGGCCCATCACCTGACGCGATCCCAGCAGGAAAGTGTCGGTGTCGGACTCGTCGTCAAAGTAGCAGACCGTCACCTTGGAACCTGGCACGACCTCGTCGGGAGAGGACGGGGCCTCGCCCACCTCAGCGTTACGCAGCATCTGCTCGAGTTGACGGATGCGGGCCTCGGCCTGCCCCTGCTCCTCACGGGCGGCATGGTAGCCGCCGTTCTCAGAAAGGTCGCCTTCCGAACGGGCGTCGGCAATCTTGTTGGCAATGGCGGTGCGGCCTTCGCCTTTGAGGTACTCCAGCTCCTGGGTGAGCTTATCGAAGGCCTCTTGGGTCAGCCACACAGTGTCTTCAGACTCAGGCATCTATTCAGTCTACCGCGAGTGTCACCTGATCGGTCCACACTTCTCCAGATCGGCGGTGACAGCCCGCGAGAAGGTCTTAACGCTGGCGCGGATTGTTTCATCCTGCGATGAGCTTGCTGGGAACGTCACCGTCGTCTCCCCAACGCGTACATGGTCAGCCCCGGTTGCGACCAATGTGCAGGAGCCTGCGACGGATGGGTCGGGACGGTGCAGCTTGATGGTGACGTCGACGCGCGAATCGGACACCGCCTGGTAACCGTGCAAGCTGGCTCGGATCGGCTGATCGGCGTGATAGAGCCCCGTCCATACTGTCCATCCGATGAGGATGACCGCCAGCACGATGATGAGGACGACCCACGGTGCGCGGCGAGGGCTGGGGTAGCGATTCGCGATGCGCTCGCGGGCCTCGTCAGTGAGAGAATGGTCAGGGGTTGGCACGTGGCCCATTGTGCCCTAGGGCGTAGGCTGTCAGCATGACAGTTCTTGCAGCCCAACTTGTGAGTACCGGCCTCGCTAACTTTCTGTGCTGCCTCGTTTTGGCTGTCTTCGGCGTCGTCGCGTGGATCAGTATTCGTCACAACATCCGCGGTATCGACTTTGACGAGGTTCCTTGCGGCCCGGCCCTCAAGGAGAGTCACAGAGAAGACGCGAATCGCGGCATCTGAGCCTCAATCGACGGGACTCCACCCAGACCAGGCTGACCAGTGGTCGAGAATGGGGTTGTCCTCGTAGGCTGACTGCTATGCCTAATTACCTTGGCGAGTCCACCAGCCCGTACCTTATCCAGCACGCCGCGAATCCTGTCGACTGGTTCCCCTGGGGAGAAGAAGCGTTCGACGAGGCCCGTAGTCGGGACGTGCCTGTCATGGTTTCAGTGGGCTACTCGAGCTGCCACTGGTGCCACGTTATGGCGCTGGAGTCTTTCAGCGACCCGGAGGTGGCTGAGGTCGTCAACGCCAATGTCGTCCCCGTTAAGGTCGATCGAGAGGAGCGCCCCGAGGTCGACGCGGCGCTGATGCAGGTGACCTTGGCGATGACCGGCCAGGGTGGGTGGCCTAATACCGTGTTCCTCACTCCTGAGGGCAAGCCATTCTTTGCCGGAACCTACTTTCCGCCGGTGCGCCGTGGCAGGTTGCCGGGGTTCGTCGAGCTCGTGGAAGCTCTCGGTGGGGCGTGGCGTGAGCGTCGTGACGAAGTGGTGTCTTCCGCGGAGGCAATCGTCGAGCACCTGCGCCCTGTTGAGAAGGACCCCGAGGTTGCCCGTCCGATCGCTGGGGAGCTCATTGACGCTGTCGGAGCCGACTACGACATCGTCCACGGCGGTTTCGGAAGTCCGACGAAGTTCCCGATGCCCACCCTGCTCGACGCCTTGCTCGTCAAGGGCGACCCGACCAGCCTCGACATGGCCCAGAACACGTGTGAGCATTTGGTTCGCGGTGGCATTTTCGACCAGGTCGGTGGCGGATTCCACCGTTACTCCACCGACTCACAATGGGTGGTGCCGCACTTTGAGAAAATGCTCTATGACAATGCCCTGTTACTGGCAACGATGGCCCGTTGTTGGCGTCGCACTGCCGACCACGACTCCGATCGCCGTGATCTGTACTCCCACGCCGCTCGTCGCACCGTAGCATGGCTCAATCGAGAGATGCGGCTGCCCAACGGTCTGTATGCCGCCGGTCTGGACGCCGATTCCGACGATGCCGCTGGACACACTCACGAGGGCATCTACTACCTATGGAATCAAGATCTGATTACGGACGCATTAGGAACCGACGAGGCCGAGTGGCTGCGCCCCCTCGTGCATCTCGAGCCTTGTAACGACAACGGTTTGGGCACTCTACAGCTGCGCGGGCGCGTCGAGTGGGAGCGCATTAACGCCGACATGGACACTTTGCTCGAGGCCCGGGGGCGTCGCAGTGCCCCTGCTCGTGACGAAAAGGCGATCACAGCGTGGAACGCCATGCTCATTGACGGTCTCGTCGAGGCCGGCATGATCCTGCGCGAATGGTCATGGGTGGAGCAGGCCCGCGAGCTCGCCGACTCGTTGTGGACCGCGCATTGGGATCACGGCATGGCACTGCGCACTTCTTTCCACGATCGTCCGGGAGTTCCGGCGGTGTGTGAGGATTACGCTTGGGTCGCGCTGTCCTTTGCTGGCTTGGCCGGGGCAACGGGGGAGTCGGTGTGGCTAGATCATGCCGTCGAGGTGCTTGGCGAGGCGGTTGCTCGATTCAGCGCTGTCGATGGCAGTTTTCTTGACGCCGAGGATTCATTCCTGCTGACGGTGACCGCTCACACGCTGACTGACGACGCCTGCCCCAGCCCGACCGCGGCCATGGTCATGGCCCTGCGCAGAGTGGGGCTCATGGCCGAGCGTGCCGATTTCATCGAGCGTGCCAACAAGGCCTCCGTGGCCCTACTTCCAGTGGTGTCAGCAACGCCGCGATTCGCCGGTTGGGCCGTGGCAGACTTCCTCATTACTGACGAGGCCCGTCGTGGTCTCAAGCCGGCAGGAGTCGTTATCGCGGATACGACCGACGAGCCTAGTGACCTGGCCGCTGCGGCGTGGCGAATGGCCCCAGCAGGGTCAGCGATCATGCGTCGACTTAACGAGGACTCTGGGTTTGGCACTTGGTTCAACGAGCGCGTCCCGCGTGATGGTCAACCGACCTGTTGGGTATGCCGCGGCGCGGTGTGCTTTGAGCCGGTAACCGACTACCTGGACCTCAAAGAACCGCTCTGGCGGCGAGCCTGAGGTCGTCGCCCCAGCAGCGGATTAGCGACCATAGCGCCGCTCCCGCTGGGTGAAGGAGCGCAGCGCCCGCAGGAAGTCAACCTTGCGAAAATCGGGCCACAACGCCTCGCAGAAGTAGAACTCTGAATGGGCGCTTTGCCACATGAGGAATCCGGAAAGACGCTGCTCTCCTGAGGTGCGGATAATGAGGTCAGGGTCAGGCTGGCCCCGCGTGTACAGGTGGTCCTCGATCTGGTCGATTTCCAGGGTTCGGGCTAAGTCAGCCAGGCTGGTGCCTTTCTCCGCCTCTTCGGCCAGGAGGGAACGGAAGGCGTCACGCAGTTCATGACGGCCTCCGTAAGCTACCGCGACGTTGATATGCATACCGACATGCCCGATGGAGGTGCGACCGGCCCGACACAGCGATTCGGCCATGTCGTCTGGGAGAAGATCAAGGTCGCCAACGGCCTGGACCCGCCACCGTGAATTATCTGCTAACGAGTCGACGAGGGACTCGATGACCTTGAGTAGTGGTCCGAGCTCGCCGGTTTCGGCTCGTTGTAGGTTGTCAGTCGACAGCACCCACAAGGTGATGATTGGGATGCCAACAGCGTCGCACCATGTGCAAAACTCTCTAAGGCGATCTGCCCCCGCCTCGTAGCCAGCCACCAAGGGTTCTCCCGGAGCGTTGAGGCGGGCCCAGCGACGGTTGCCGTCAGCCAGGACTGCGACGTGCTGGGGTAGACGGCTGCGGTCGAGTTGGTCGAGGAGACGAGCCTCGTAGGTGGTGTACAGCAGACCGGACGGGTGCATGCGGTCGAGGGTCTCACTGACCTTCGACAGGCGGTGGTCCAGGCTGCTCATAGGTCCAGATTAGTCAGTGCCTGGCACAAACGGTTGCTAGCTCGCGTTATGAGGCGAGATCGCGTCGTGGGTATAGGGCAAGGTAGGCTGGAAAAAGAAACCTACCGAACCGTAGGTTTGCAGTAGGTGAGGGGAGGACGACGCATGGCGACCGGGTGCAGCAGCAAGACCAAGAATCGTAGTTCGGTGCTTCCTAAACCGCGGCTGCGTGGTTGGGTTCACACCGTGATGGCCCCGCTGATCTTGCTCGCCGGAGTTGGCCTCATGATTGCTACGCCGACTTGGGGAAACCGATTTGCCGTCGGGGTGTGGATGCTTACCGGCCTAGAGCTGTTCGGGAATTCAGCGGTCTATCACCGAGTGCCATGGGGTGCGAAAGTCAAGGATGTTTTGCGACGCATCGATCACGCCAACATCGCCGTGTTTATTGCTGGAACGTATACCCCGTTGGCTGTCTCCCTGGCGACCGGCGCATCTCGGGTGATCTTATTGGCGATTATTTGGGCCTGCGCGCTGCTCGGGGTCGCGTTCCGATTCGTATGGAACGGCGTGCCCCGATGGGCCTCAACGATCCTCTACGTCGTCATGGGATGGACAGCGCTGTGGTGGCTCCCTCAATTCTGGCGCACATGCGGGCCGGCAGTCGTCATTCTTATCCTCATTGGCGGGGTGTTTTACACCGTCGGAGCAATCTCCTATGCCCGTCAGAAACCCAATCCTTCACCTACCTGGTTTGGGTTCCACGAGGTTTTCCACAGTTGCACGGCGGTGGCAGCGATCTGTCACGCCGTTGCTATTGGGCTTGCCGTCATCTGACCAGCTGGTGAACTCTGAGCGAATGGGAGAACCACCCGCTCCGATGCCACCACGCTGGTTCTACATTTGATGCTAGAGGGGCCGCTTTCGACGCCTCGATGACGTTTCCTTCCTCGATGCGACCTCTCACGTCACGGGAGGTTTTCGTGTCCGTCCGTCCAGAAGGCTCCGAGCGAGCCCACAGCCTGATCCCGGAGGCACCTGAGGGGAGGCGAACCTACGTCCTCGACACCTCGGTCTTGCTGTCTGACCCCCGCGCTTTGCTCAATTTCGCCGAGCATGAGGTGGTCGTGCCGATCGTCGTCATCACTGAATTAGAGGGTAAGCGTCATCACCCCGAACTGGGACACTTTGCCCGCGCAGCGCTGCGCATCCTCGACCGGCTGAGGCTTGAGAATGGCGGCCTCGTAGGACCAGTGCCGGTCAATAACGAGGGAGGTGTGCTGCTCGTCGAGCTCAATCATTCCGACCCACTGTGTCTACCTGACGGTTTCCGGCTGGGGGACAACGACACTCGCATCCTGGCGGTCGCGCAAAGCTACCGACTGGCCGGGCACTCGGTCGTCTTGGTGACGAAGGACTTGCCCCTGCGTGTCAAAGCTTCGGCGATTGGCTTGGAAGCTGAGGAATACCGTCACGAGCTCGTCCCCAGCAGCGGTTGGACCGGCATGGTGAACCTCGAGGTTCCGGACGAGATGATCTCGACCCTTTACGAGGAGGGGAGCGTCGTCGATTCGATTTTCGACGAGATTCCGGTGCACGCCGGACTGGTGTTGGAGGGGCCGAACGGAACAGCTTTGGCTCGGCGGATGTCGGACGCCTCTGCCCGTCTTGTCCCGAATGATCAGGAAGCTTTCGGGATTCGCGGCCGCTCCGCAGAACAGCGAATAGCACTCGATATATTGCTTGATCCCCAGGTTGGAATCGTCTCGATGGGAGGACGGGCCGGAACAGGGAAGTCAGCTCTCGCTCTATGCGCAGGTCTTGAGGCGGTCATGGAACGCCAACTCCACAAGAAGGTCATGGTGTTCCGGCCGCTCTATGCTGTGGGGGGCCAGGATCTGGGCTACTTGCCCGGTGACGAGGGAGACAAGATGGCCCCGTGGGGGCAGGCAGTCCTCGACACCCTCACTAGCGTGACGAATAACTACGTCATTGAAGAGGTGATGTCGCGCGGAATGCTCGAGATCCTGCCGCTGACACACATTCGAGGTCGGTCCTTGCACGACGCCTTCGTTATCGTCGATGAGGCTCAGTCCCTGGAGCGCAACGTGTTGTTGACGGTGCTCTCGCGTATTGGCCAGAATTCGCGGGTGGTGCTCACCCACGATGTCGCCCAACGGGATAATCTCCGCGTTGGTCGCTACGACGGAGTGGCAGCGGTTGTGGAGAGGCTGCGGGGCCACGACCTGTTCGGGCATGTCACCTTGACTCGCTCGGAGCGCTCCCCGATTGCTGCTCTGGTGACATCGATGATGGAGGATATGGTCGGCTGAAGTGAACTGAGGCGACGGTGTGGGTGGCATCTGCAACAATCAACAAGTGCCACGCAATCCCAGAGCCGGTGTCAAGGACATGCTTCTGTCCCTGGCGATCATCCTCGTCCCGGTGATGCTCATCGTGTGGTTCTTCACCAGAACCCCTGATGAGCCAAATATCCAGCAGGTCGACTGGAAGCCAGTGGTGGCGTCGGCGCGATCCCGTGCGGGATACCCGGTGCTGGCTCCCAAGGAGGTTCCGGAGGTTTGGCGGCCGACCAAGGCCCGCTATGCCAACAAGGGGGATCGCTGGGTAGGCAACACCATCTCCGCAGGGGACCGGTGGGAGTTGGGATTTCTGACAAGCAAGAACGTCTACCTGGCGGTGGATCAGTCCGATGAACCTGGCAGGGCATTCGTCGCCTCCGTGACAAGGTCGGCCACTGAAGACGGCAAGGTCTCGGTGGGCCGATATATCTGGACGAAGATGGTCAGCCCAGACGATCGCACCCACGCCTTGGTGACAAAGATTGGCTCCGCGACGGCGGTGGTCGTTGCGGACACTGATTATCGAGTTCTCACCGACTTTGCGGGGATGCTGACGACGTCTTGACCTTTCGGCATGTGGGCCGCTCGGCGTCAGGGCTGCGCGGTTTCGGCGTCAGATCGTGCCGCTTCGATGCGGGCCCGCGCCCCGTTGAGCCATGACTGGCAGATGTCAGCTAGTTTCTCGCCGCGCTCCCACAAAGTCATGGTTTCGGCTAGGGAGATCCCACCGGATTCGAGCCGGGTGACGATTTCGACTAGTTCGTCGCGTGCAGCCTCGTAGGTGATTTCCGGTTCCTCGGGAGCTGAGTTCGGGGTAGTGTCGGTCATGAGTCCTCCTGGAAGGTGGGACGGTTTGGGGTGCGGCGGTCGAGAGAATCGACGGTGACGCTGAGGGTACCGTCAGACAGGTAGACCGATAGGTTCGCGCGTGCGTTGGTGTCATTGACTGAGGTGATGGAGTCGCCCTCCGTGTCGGCGAGGATGGCGTAGCCGCGATCCAAGGTGGCCTTGGGCGACATTGCTCGCACGCGCTCAAGCATGTGGTTGACGTCGCGGCTCTCGGCGTCCAGGACGCGGTGAGTAGCAAGACGTAGACGTTGCAGTGTGGAGTCGAGCCTTTCTACCGCGATATCGAGAGTGGCTGCTGGATTGACCATTACTGGGCGGGAGCGGATCTGAGAGAGGTGTCCGCTTTCGACGTCGATGAACCTCGTAACGGCCTGGCGAAGTTGAGCTCTGGCTGTCTCGATAGCTTGGGACTGCTCAGCAGCATCCGGGACGATGAGCTTGCCCGCGTCAGTGGGCGTCGACGCGCGTAGGTCAGCGACGAGATCGAGAATCGGATTGTCACGGTCATGACCGATGGCCGAAACGACGGGAGTCCGGGTGGCGTAAACCGCTCTCACCAGAGCTTCGTCGCTGAAGGGGAGGAGGTCTTCCAAGGGGCCACCACCGCGGGCAATGACGATGACATCGACGGTGGGGTCGGCGTCAAGGTCAGCGAGGGCGGCGATGATCTGTTGGGCCGCCATGGGGCCCTGTACCCGGGTGTTGTGGACGACGAATCGGGCGGCAGGCCAGCGCAACGTGGCATGACGCTGGACGTCACGTTCAGCATCGGAGCCAGCTCCGGTGATGAGACCGATGCCGCGGGGCAAAACGGGAATCGGCCTATGGAGGGTGACATCGAAGAGCCCTTCAGCCTCGAGAAGTCGTTTGCGTCTCTCTAGTTGGGCGAGGAGCTGGCCCTCACCGGTGGGGGTGATCTCGGAGATTTCGAAGGAGAGCCTCCCAGTGCGCGACCACACTGTCGGTCGGATGAGGGCGGTAACCGTCATGCCCGTCTCGATTGGTCCGGCGGCGTCGAGGACCCTGCGATGGCAGGTGGCGCTGGCCGAAATCTCCTCGATGGGGTCGCGCAGGGTGAGGAACTGTGTCGGACTGGAGCGCCTGGTGATCTCGATTACCTGGGCTTGCACCCAGATGGCTCCGCAGCGCTCTACCCACCCCTTGACGGCGTTGACGACCCACGCCAGGGAGCGCGGATTGTCGGCGGCGTTCGGCTCGACCATGGGCACTACGCTAGCCAACAATGACGACAGAAGCGTCGGGCCGTCACCATAACAGGCAGCGGCCCGAACTCCTCAAACGATCACACTCCAGTGCGCGGAAGGCCTGGGTGACGGCCCTCACCTCTGTGGGTGCTGTTGCTGGGCATGACGGCGGTGGGAACGGTTGGCGTCAGCGTTGGACCCGGTTTGGGAGAGCAGGGATCGATGCCTTGCGCAGGATCGAACCGCTTGTCGTCAGGAGTCCACACCGGGAACCCTTTGGCATCCTTGGAGTAGCTGCCTAGTTCATCCAGGTCGACATCTCCAGGCTTGAGTTTTTCGCCCTCGTCGTCATCATCGTCATAGGTCAACACGGGGCCGGACTGGATCACCGAGTGCTTCGGTTCGGGCATCGTGGATCTGGCGCCTTTGACGGCTTTCCAGATGGCCTTGTTGAACACTTGCTCGTCAATGTCATCCTCCTTTGTGGTGTCCTGCTCGCCGGACTCCTTGGCCATCGGGGCTTTGGGGGTGTTGAGCGTCTTCATGTCATAGGACGGACTGGCCGCCTGGTAGGGGGTCAGGTCGGGCTTATCGGTGAAGGCGGCGGACATCGGGGTAGAAAAGGCGTCGAATTGGGTCAGCGGACCTATACCGAGAATGCCCTCCATTGTGTGCAGCATCGATACTGTCGAGTAAAAGGTGGAATCGACCCCACCAGTGCGGGTATATGGGCTGATGACCTCGCCGATGGTGCGGTGCGCGTCGACGTGGTCGGGACCGTTCTGGGCATCGTCCTCAGTGAGGAAGATCGCGGTGTCCTTCCAGATGGGGGAATGGGATACGGTCTCGACGAGCTGGCCGATGGCCTGATCGTTGTCTGCGACGTAGGCCTGGGGAGTCGGGACCCCGACTTTGGTGGCCTGGGTGTGGTCGTTGCCGAAACGAACCAACTGGACCGTCGGAACGCTTCCCTTAGCGAGCTGTTTATTGAAGTCGGACTTCCACTCGTCAACACGAGATTTCGGCCCGCAGTTTTTGGCCATCGGTGCGAAGGACCTAGCCGAATCCGGGCAGTCCAAGCTCCAGCCGATGAAGTCGTGATCGGTGTTCGGATCGAGGATCTTCTTGTCGACTCCGTGAGCCTTGCCCTTCTTGTCGAGCGTGGTGTAAAAGCCGTAATTGCGGAAGCTGATGTTGTTTTTCGACAAGTGTTCCCAGAAGTATGAATCGTGCTCCTTCGCGCGGGAGTCCGGGTCGTTGCTTTCGGCCGGGTATGGCGCGCCACGACCGGAGTAATTTGACGGCCACATCTCCTCTGACCACGGATTCGAGTTTGCCTGAGAGACCCAGTTCCATCCATTGGCCGAGACTTCGGCGTCGGCGTAGAAGTTGTCGAAGGTCGTGAATTGACGAGCCAGGGCACGGGTGTTGGGAGCCGACTCCTCACCGAAGAGGTTGAGCGACGGATCGGCATTACCGCGGCCGTTGGAACCCAGTTCTTGATCGAAGGTGCGGTTTTCCCGCACGATGTAGATGACGTGCTTGATCTTGCTCGACGTAGTGCCGATCTGGTTGGGGACCGCGCTACTGCGGGCAGGATCGTTAGCGGTGTTGTTCTTTTCCACGGTAGCTGTCAGCTTGGCCAGGGTCGCTGCGTCAGGCTCGCTGACGGTGGAGAGCAGGCCTTTGATCATGGAACCGGAGTACTGGTTCTCGGCGGTATCGCGCGGGTCGGTGGGATTGGGGTGGCCCGGGCCGTTGTTCGGCCCGGCTCCCAGCCCTTTGGCCGAAGTGATGCTCAGCTTGCCGTCATGGGCGAGGACCTGCGTCGGGTACCAGCCAGTCGGAATGTCCCCGATAACCTTGCGAGTTGCGGCGTTGATGACGGCAACCTCATTGTGTCCCGAGTTGGTGACGTAGAGACGCTTGCCGTCTTGGGAGAGAGCCAGACCGGTCGGATTGGCACCTACCAGTTTGGAACCGTTGCGGTTGACCGGGATGGTGGCGGTCTGGCGATGAGATGCGACGTCGACCACTGAGATGGTGTCGGCGTCACCATTAGCGACGTAGAGGGACTTGCCATCGGGGGTCAGCACGGACTTGTTGGGATGGAAGCCTACGTTGATTTTGTGGGTCGCCAGTGGCTGGGATTTGGTGATGTCAACCTCGGCGACGTCGGCCCCGCCTTGGGAAGAGACGAACGCTTTGGTGGAGTCCTTGGAGAGGGTCACCCAGACCGGGCGGTGCCCGATGTGGGTCGTCTGAATCTTGTTGGTGGCCAAGTCGATGACGGAGACGGCATCAGCGAGCTGATCTGCCACGACGAGGCGTTTGCTGTCATTCGTGACGGCGAGCCCAGCCGGGTACAGGTTGACCTTTGTGAGCTTCGGGCTGACGACCGGCATCTGGATAGCGCTGGTTTCCACGAGTTTGCCACAGTCGAAGTGGTACGTGCGGATCTTGTGGTTGCCAGCAGCGCTGGCGAACAGGTGCGTGCCGTCAGGGCTGAAGGCCAGCCCCATGTACAGGCTTTCGGGAGACTTATAGGGGATGGTCTGGACGACCTTGCCAGTGGCAGTTTTGATGACCTGCAGGGACTGGGTTCCCTGACCGTTATTGCTGACGATGAGGTACCTGCCATCGGGGGATAAAGCCTCATTGAGCGGGAGGTCACCAAGGGTGGTGAGCTGACCGGCTGGAGTCAGCAGCTGACCGACGGTAGTGCGGCCAGTAGAACCCGACATCGGCCCGGCCTTGTTGGGAGACGGAGCCGCATGAGCTGGGGAGAAGGCTGCTATTGCGGTAACAACGGCACACGCCGAGGCGAGACCTCGGCGCAGTCGTCTGGATACGTGTGTGTCATGAGGAGCGCTCATAACCCAGAACTTAGGAAATAAAAATGGCACCTGAGGGACACCACGGATGCACCTTCAGGGAATTTTAGGTAAACGGACTTTCTGCGGGTCCTCGGCAGGCGAACTTGAACGGGTTCGTCAGATGCCGACGTACCCGTAGACTCAGGATCATGGCTGTTACGGGGGCGTGCACGAATAAGAAGCTGTACTTAGCTGCTCCGCGTGGATACTGCGCAGGCGTTGATCGTGCGGTGGTGACCGTTGAGAAGGCGCTAGAGGTGTATGGCGCTCCGGTGTACGTGCGCAAGCAGATCGTCCACAACCGCCACGTCGTGGAGACCTTGGAGGGGCGCGGAGCGATCTTCGTTGATGAGCTCGACGAAGTGCCCGACGATGCCCTCGTGGTGTTCTCGGCTCACGGCGTGTCCCCGCAAGTTAAGAAAGAGGCCACCGATCGTGGTCTTCGTACTATTGACGCAACGTGCCCACTGGTGACGAAGGTGCATCACGAGGCCAAAAGGTTCGCTAACCAAGACACCCAGATCCTCCTTATTGGTCATGCCGGTCACGAGGAGGTCGAGGGGACGACTGGCGAGGCTCCCGAGAACATCACCCTGGTGCAGACTCCCGCGGATGTTGATGGGTTGGCGTTAGACCGCGACCGTCCCGTGGCGTGGCTGTCCCAGACAACGCTGAGTGTCGACGAGACGGTGGAGACCGTCGATCGGATTCGCGACCTACATCCTCAGCTCATCGATCCGCCTTCCGACGACATCTGCTACGCCACCCAGAACCGGCAGCACGCCGTCAAGCAGATGGCTCCTCAATGTGACCTTGTCATCGTGGTGGGATCGAAGAACTCGTCCAACACTGGCCGTTTGGTGGAGGTCGCCCTCGAATCGGGGGCCAAAGCCTCCTATCGGGTGGATAACGCAGGAGAGATCGAGGAGACCTGGCTCGACGGTGTGTCCACCATCGGCGTGACCTCGGGGGCATCGGTGCCGGAGGCCCTCGTCCAGGGGGTGATCGATCTGCTCATCTCGAAGGGTTGGCCGCCGGCTGAGGAAGAGACCCTCATTGAGGAGTCGTTGTCCTTCGCCTTGCCGCCTCAACTGCGAAAACGTCGCACGACGGCCAAGTGAGGTTCATTCCGGAAGGCCCACCTCAGTCTGGTTCTCGGTCAGTTCCGGCGAGGTGAGGGGGCGTACCGCCTCTTCGATGGGGGCCGGGGACGCGATGTCGTCGGCGGTTACCCCGAGATGTTCGAAACGTCTGGCTTGGACGAGGACCCTTGTCTCGAGGCTACCCAGGGCCGAATTGTAGGCTCGCACCGTCGAGGTCAGGGATCGTCCCATTTTGTCGAGGTTGCCGGCCAGGGTTCCTAGACGCTTGTGAAGGTCGCGTCCTAGTGCTGCGACTTCTGTCGCAGATCTCGCGACGGCCTCCTGCCGCCAGGCTAGGGCGACCGTGCGTAGCATCGGAATGAGTACTGATGGGCTGGCCAGCACGATCCCGCGTCGGTTAGCGTACTCGTGGAGGTCGGGTATCTCCTGCAGTGCAGCCTGAAGTAAGGCATCGGAAGGCAGGAAGCACACGACGAACTCGGGGGAGTCGAGGTCGGTGCGCCAGTAACCCTTGGCCGAGAGCTGGTCGATGTGGGTGCGAACATGGCGTGCGAAACGGGCCATCTGGGCGTCGTATTCCTCAGCATCGTCGCACTGCGCGGCCTCAAGAAATGCGGCCAGCGGCGTCTTGGCGTCGACATGGATACACCGTCGACCTGAGAGCTTCACCGTCATATCGGGGCGTTGCGGGGCGCCTTGGGCTGTGGTCGTCTGCTGGGTTTGGAAGTCACAGTGTTCGAGCATTCCGGCGACCTCTGCAGTGCGCTGCAGTTGCATCTCGCCCCACGCTCCCCGGATCTGAGGTTTGCGCAATGCGGCGACGAGACTGGCGGTCTCTTTGCGCAGGCTCTCTCCGGCCGTGCTCACCCCGGCGACTTGTTCGCGCAAGCTTGCCGTCATGTCGGTACGCTCTTGCTCGACTTCAGCTAGGCGCCGGTCAAGTCGTTCGAGGGCGAGGGACACGGGTGCCAGCAGGCGCTGGGCGTCGCTCATTGTCCGCTGTGCCGACTGGGTAGCGCGTTCGTTCTGGTCAGCCATGCTCTGGGCGGATAAAGCCTTGAACAGAGTGGCCAAGGCGTCACGATCGGTGGCGATCTTCTCTGCTGCTTCCAGCCGCTCGGTAGCCACACGTGCCGCCGAGGTGGCTTCGGCAATGCGCTGGGACGTGCGCAATTGCGCGATGAGCCACCCCAAGGCCACACCGATAGCTAGTCCGATAAGCCCGACCACGATGTTCGTCATGCCACGAGGGTCCCAGTAGGGTCTGACACATTCAGCCAGGGTCGTGTTTCGTCGTGAAGAACAGCGGGTGATGGTTGAATGGTCGTCATGGCTGACAAGAGCGTCCCGACTTCGGATCACATCCGCGACATCATCTCTTTCGTGGAAGCATCTCCCACCTCGTATCACGCTGTGGTGGAGCTGACGCGGCGGCTGGAGCAGGCCGGATTTCAGCGTCTAGAGGAGACCGAGTCGTGGCCATCCGTCGAAGGGCGCCGGTACGTGGTGCGGGATGGAGCTGTCATCGCCTGGATCACTCCAGAGAAAGTGACTCCGCAGCTGGGGGCGAGGATCGTCGGTTCCCATACCGACTCCCCGTCCTTCAAGCTTAAGCCGAACGCCACCGTTACAAACCAGGGTTGGCAGCAGGTCGGTATGGAGGTCTACGGCGGTGGCCTACTGAATTCCTGGCTCGATCGTGATCTTGGGCTGTCCGGGCGCCTCGTCACTTGCGACGGTCAGGCTCATTTAGTGCGAACCGGGCCGATTTTGCGCATCAGCCAGCTTGCGCCGCATCTGGATCGCACCGTAAACGACGACCTCAAGCTGGACCGCCAGCGTCACCTCATGCCGATTCTGTCGGTCGGGAAGCCCGACCTTGACGTTGAGGACCTGCTGTGTGAGGCGGCTGGGATCAAGCGCGACGAACTGGCCTTCCACGACGTTTTCGCCCATTTGACCCAGTCCCCGGCCGTCATCGGACCCTATGGGGAATTTCTAGCCAGCCAGCGTATGGACAATCTGTCTTCGGTTCACTCCTCGGTCGCGGCATTCGTTGACGTCAAGCCGACCAGCGACGTGGCAGTCATGGCCTGCTTCGACCATGAAGAGGTCGGTTCGGCGACAAGGTCGGGTGCCTGCGGGCCGTTCCTCGAGGACGTCTTGGTGCGCATCGCTGAGGGGTTCGGGATGACGGGTGCGGCCTACCGGGCAATGATTGCCAAGTCCTCATGTGTGTCTTCAGATGCCGGGCACGGTGTGCATCCCAACTACGTTGAGAAGTTCGATCCGGCGAATCACCCGCTGCTCAATGAGGGGCCATTACTCAAGATTAACGCTCATCAGCGTTATGCCACTGATGGCGTGGGTGGGGCTCTGTGGCAGCGGGCGTGCGCTGCTGCTGGGGTGCCGACCCAGAACTTCGTGTCGAATAACTCGGTCCCGTGCGGCTCGACGATCGGGCCGCTGACGGCGACGAGGCTTGGCATGCTGACGGTTGACGTCGGAGTGCCGCTGATGTCGATGCATTCCACTCGTGAACTTGCCGGTACGGCCGACCTGACGTACCTGTCCAAGGCGCTGGGGGCCTACTGGGCTGGAGCCTGAGCCGATTGGTTCCAAGTCCAGTCAATGTGCCGACAGTACTCGGCCACATTGACTGAGCCTCAAGCATATGACCCGACGTTCCCGTGTGGAGCGCTGATGGGAGGTGGTTAGTGGGTTGGGTGCCGGCTGAACGGTAGAGTGGCCGAACGTGGCACTTACGATTGGAATCGTCGGTCTTCCCAACGCCGGCAAGTCGACTCTGTTCAACGCGCTGACCAAGAATGACGTCTTGGCGGCGAACTACCCCTTCGCGACCATTGAGCCGAATGTTGGCGTGGTCGGGGTGCCGGACAAGCGCCTCGATGTGCTGACGGAGATGTTTCATTCCGCTAAGACCATTCCTGCGACGGTGTCCTTCGTCGACATCGCCGGAATCGTCAAAGGCGCTAGCAAAGGTGAGGGGATGGGCAACGAGTTCCTCTCTAACATTCGTGAAGCCGACGCCATCTGCCAGGTGACAAGGTGTTTCGCAGACGACGATGTCACCCACGTCAACGGTCACGTCGATCCCTCCGACGACATCGAGACCATTACTACAGAGCTCGTGCTCGCTGATCTGCAGACGATGGAGAAGCAACTGCCCAAGTTGCAAAAAGAAGCCGCGATCAAGAAGGAGTCTCGTCCCAAAGTCGAGGCGTGGGAGCAGGCTAAGGCGGTGCTCGAAGAGGGCAAGACGATCTTCTCAGCCGGGCTCGATCCCGAGCCGTTGCATGACCTCTTCCTGCTGACGACAAAGCCCTTCATCTACGTCTTTAACTGTGACCAGGATCAGCTCGCTGACGCCGATTTCCAGGCCAAGATGGAGAAGTTGGTGGCTCCTGCTGAGGCGATCTTCTTGGATGCTGAGTTTGAGGCTGAACTGGCCGAGATGGAGCCCGAGGACGCTGCTGAGTTCCTTGCGGATGCGGGTATCGAGGAACCCGGTCTAGACAAGCTCGCGCGGGTGGGCTTCGACACTCTTGGTCTACAGACCTTCCTAACTGCGGGGGAGAAGGAGTCCCGCGCATGGACGATTCACAAGGGCGACACCGCCCCTGAGGCTGCTGGCGTCATCCATACCGACTTCCAGAAGGGGTTCATCAAGGCCCAGGTGGTGTCCTTCGGCGACCTTGTTGAATTTGGCGGCGAAAAGGAGGCCCAGGCTGCTGGGAAGTTGCGGTTGGAGGGCAAGGAGTACGTTATGCAGGACGGTGACGTAGCGGAATTCCGATTTAACGTGTAGCTCTGGTTTGATACTTACTTGGCTTAACCGCATCTGAGATCCGTCATATCTTTGGCGTAGCCTTATTGGTATGAATAACATGCCGTAGCCAAAGGCCATCCTCAAGGTGCTGTCGGAAGCCAAGGAGCCCTTGCACTACTCCGAGATCGCTCAGCGCATCTTGGACAGCGGTCTCCGTCAACAAACTGGCGCTACCCCCGCTGCGACGGTGGCTGCCACGATCTCCACGACCTTGCGGAAGAATGTCGTCCGCGTAGATCGAGGTGTGTACAGCTTAAGGACGCCACAGTCGGTGCCTCCCGAGGAGTCGGAGACTGAGTTGCCGGATTCCCGCGGGGTGATCCCGCCGACTGCACTTGAGGCGGGTGAGGAAAACAACGGATTTCTTAACGCTTTCGGCATGTTTTGGAGACGTGACGAAGTGGATTGGGACAAGTGCGGACAGACCCTCTTAGGGGCCCAGTTGAAGGTTGCTAAACCCGTTAACTTTTCTGGTCAGGTCGGCGTCTACATTCTTTACTCCGGTGAGAGAGTGATCTGCGTAGGCCGTATTACTGAGCCACGTTTGGGGCCCCGCCTGTGGGATCACACGCGCGATCGCCTTGCAGGTCGCTGGGACCGGTTCTCTTGGTTTGGTGTGCTAATCGCGAAAGATGACGGGACGCTCGGTGATGTGCCGTGTGGAAATTTTGCCGTCGATATGCTCGTTTCCACCATGGAAGCCCTTCTTATTGAGGGCCTAGAACCGCCACAGAATCGCCGTCGAGGTGATGGCTTCAACGCTACGGAGTTCATTCAGGCGACGGATCCTGAGGTAGAGCGCCGCCGCGCTAAGCAGCTCCTATTCAAGCTCACCGACTCGAAGTAATCGAACGTTCGGGCCCTTCGGAGCACTGATTTCTCGTCGCTTCATAAGCCTGGTGTGGCTAGCCCGGTACGTAGGCGTCAGTACGGGTAGTCACCCTTGATGACGAAGTAGCTACCGCGGATGGTTCCGGCGAGTTTTGAGCGTTGCCGGGCGAACTTGAACGCGGACAACTCAGCTGGTTGGTCCATGCCGTCACACAGCTTGAACCCTACTGCCCGTTTTCCGGAATTCGCCACCGTCCACAGCACGTTGATCGCCAGGCCCGACGCGTAAAACACATGCACCCAGTGGATTCCCTCAACGTCATTGATGCTGATCTCCAGGGCTGGGGAGGCAATGGTGATGTCACGTTCTTCGGCCAGAATCTGGGTTACCCATGCGAGTGCGTAGGGCTCCTCACTGGCAGGCGACACCTCAAACGTGTGCTTGAACTTGTTGTGGAAATACCGTGCTTCGTTGGCGCGTAAACCTGCCAAGGCCTCGGGGTGCTCGGAGGTTTCCAGCCCCTGGGCCGAGACGGTAGTGAAGTCAACCGGAACGGCCATGGGAGCCTCCAGATAGATATGTCGGATCGACGCGAACCGGCTCGACGACGAACGTGTCGAGACTACCCGTCTTGTGCTCTGGCGCGCTCGCGTCGTGTAACATGCTCGGACATTACCAGGCCGAAGATGACGAGGACGATCAGGTACAGAGGTAGTGTCCATAATCCGGTGTTGGCTGATATCGCCCCGAACAGTGGGGGAGCGAGCGTCGTCACGACGTATGCTGCGGCCATCTGGATGCCGATGATCGCTTGTGAGTTGTGCGCGCCAAAGGTGGTTGGGGTGGAGTGGATGATCGCAGGGTAGATCGGTGCGGACCCAAGCCCTGCGATGACCAGACCTGCCAGGGCGACCCATGACGGCACACCGGGTAGCCCGACGAGGACGACGCCAACTCCTACCGTGATGAACCCGCCACGCACGAGCATCCGGTCACCGATGCGTTCGGCTACGAACCCGGCCAAGAACCGGCCGGCGGTGATCCCCAGGACGAAGAGAGACGCGAACGCTGCGGCGGTCGCGCCGTCCGTCCCTCGCACCGACACCAGGTACGATGCCGCCCATAGCATCGAGGTGCTCTCGACAGCACAGTACGAGAAGAAGGCCCCTAGAACGGCAGGAACTCCCGGGGTCGCCAAGGCCGCGCGTGTCGGCACGTGGTCGAACAGCTTTGCGGAGCCACCGCCGTTGATCTTCCGCGTCTTGTTCCACAACGGAAGACTGACGGTGACGATCGCTGTCAGTATGGCCTGCAGAGTTCCGACCGTGCGATAGGCCGACGGCCATCCGTGACCGCTACTTAACGCCTGGCTCATGATGAACGGGCTGATCGATGCTCCGAGTCCCCAACAGCCGTGCAGCCAGTTCATGTGCCGAGCGGTGTAATGCAGGGCTGCATAGTTGTTGAGTGCGGCGTCGACCGTTCCAGCTCCTAGTCCATACGGCATCGCCCACAGGCACAGCACCCAAAACTGAGTCGAGAAGGAAAAGCCGAACAGTGCCGCGGCTGTCAGCGCGACACTTGCCGCAGTCACTCGTCCTGGGCCGAAACGCGTTGTAAGCCGGTCGGACATCAGGCTCGAGATGATGGTCCCGGTGGCGATGATGAAGGTTATGAACCCTGCACATGACAGCGGTACGCCGAGGCTTTCATGCATGGCTGGCCATCCTGCGCCGACCAGGGAGTCGGGCAGACCCAGGCTGATGAAAGCCAAGTAGATGATCGCCAGTAGGAGCATATGCACGATGAAAGGGGACCTTTCGTCATACCGCAATTGGGGTTCGGGCACCGAGAGTGGCTCGTGAATCCCATGCTGACAATGTCGTCTAATCGTCTCGCATGGGGCATTGAGTCATCACTCAAGCTGGGTGGCCAGGTCGTCGAGAAATGCCTTTACCTGGGCCAGCTCCTGTGGCGGGGTGGGATACAGCGCTAGCATCCGCTCAGGTAAACCGGCGGCCTGGTGACGTAACGAGCGCCCTCCCTCTGTGAGACTGATGATGCGCCGCCGTTCGTCGTCGTTGCTCCAGGCTCTGGTGATGAAGCCGGCGTCTTCCAGGCGGCGCAATAGGGGAGTCAGGGTGCCGCTATCGAGGTGTAATCGCGTTCCGATGTCATTGACGCCTACCGGACCCTCAGCGTGCCACAACACCAGCATGGCTAGGTACTGGGGGTAGGTGAGACCGATGCCTTCGAGCAGCGGTCGGTAGGCGCGCGTGACCGCCCTGCTAGCTCGGTAGAGGGAGAAACAGAATTGGTCGTCGAGGTCGAGCGTTTGATCGTGCACAACGGGGAGGATATTAGATGCACAACAAGATTGGACACAACTTAGTTGCGCGCTATGTTTCTTATAACGCTGCACGACAGAAACGTCAGCGCACATTCGTCCAGCGAGTAAGGAGACACCATGATCGAGATCGAGCCCGTCTACACCACCGAGGCTATTGCTACCGGTGCCGGCCGCAATGGTCACGTCCAAAGTCCCGACGGCCGCGTGTCTGAGGATCTGGCTGTTCCCGTCGAGATGGGTGGTAGCGGTAAGGGCACGAACCCGGAGCAGCTGTTTGCGGCTGGCTATGCCGCATGCTTCCACTCCGCCCTGCAGATGGTGGCCCGCCAGGCAAAAAAGGACCTTGGCGACTCCTCGGTGGGCGCACGGGTTTCAATCGGTCAGGCCGGGGAGGGGTTTGGCCTTGCCGTCGCCCTGGAGGTCGTTATCCCGGCTCTGCCGCACGACGAGGCCCAGCGGCTTGCCGATAAGGCCCACCAGGTGTGTCCCTACTCGAACGCCACTCGGGGCAATATCCGCGTTGACGTCACCGTCGTCGACGACTGACGTCAGGTGCTCCTGGGGACGCTTCTAGGTCAGCCCTCGGGGGCATCGAGCGCTCCGGCGCCACGCGACGGATATTGCGAAAAGCGCCACCGCACGACACAGCGAAAGGAACACCCTCCATGTCTCGAATCCTCATGATTCTCACGTCCCACAACCAGCTGGGTGATACCGGCCGCAAGACGGGTTTCTGGCTAGAGGAGTTCGCCGCCCCCTATTACGTGTTCTGTGACGCCGGACACGACGTCACCCTAGCCTCGCCGCGGGGTGGGCAACCGCCGATCGACCCGACGAGTTCGCTGCCGCAGATGCAGACCGATGCCACTCGCCGTTTCGATGTTGACGAGCAGGCCAAACGTGCCTTGGCGACCACCACCCCGTTGTCGGAGGTCGATATCGCCACGTTCGACGCGGTGTTCTACCCGGGTGGCCACGGTCCGCTGTGGGATCTGGCGGACGATCCCACCTCGCAGCAGATCATCTTGGATAGCGACGCCGTGGGGCGGCCGCTGGGTCTGGTATGTCATGCCCCCGGTGTGTTGCACACCGTCAAAAAACACGATGGAACGCTGTTTGTTACCGATCGTTCGGTGACCGGTTTCACCGACGGTGAGGAGGAGGCCGCCGGCCTGACTGGCGTCGTTCCCTTCCTCGTAGAGGACTCCCTGAAGCAGGCAGGCGCTCGGTACAGCAAGGGTCCTGACGGTGATAGTTACGTCGTTACGGACAAGACGCTGGTCACTGGTCAAAATCCGGCCTCGTCCGCTGCCACAGCCCAGCGGTTGCTCGACCTATTATGTGTTCGAGTCTAGATATGTGAGTGAAAGGCCCGGAATCATTTCAGCATGGGATGAAGCGTGCGCGTAGCTTCGGGCTTGCGGAACATACAATGGTTTGTGAGAAGGAGCAGCCAAAAAATGAATTGATGACGAAGGTGGTGGGCCGTTGAGCGCGCTTGCCAAGGGCCACGTTATTTCGATGAACATGCCTAAGATACGGTGGGCGTCACTGCCGTGGTTATGGATGATTCTGAGTCGGACGTCAGCTTGTCTGACTGGTTGCTGCTGATCTGTCTTTGCAGAAACTATGCGTATACCAGTGGACTGGCCGGCTCGTATCATGTTTCATAGGATGGGTTCGACGTTGAGCTGTCTAGAGCCGTTGTGATCGGTATCCATGGTTGGATGGGGTTCATCTCGATGGAGGAGTGTGTCCTGAGGGGTGGCAGTGACCTGGTAGGGGTGCCTGCGGCGTCGCGGCTTGCGATCGCTGGTTCTCGGGGATGACTCTCGGATGAATATAGATCTGCTAAGACGTCATTAGATTCGCTTGGCGCTTGGTTGGGAACGGGTGTGAAGCAGCCTTCTGATGGATGTATTTTTGCGTTGTTGAATAAGGTTTCAATATTAATTGAATATGGCGCTAGATGCTGGTTTAGGATCAGTTGACGTCCGCTGTAGATCCTCCCTATGGTCATTCTGGGGCCAGGCGCTTCGCCAGCTGGCCATCGCAACAATGGTGTGGCGAAGGGTTATGAGGTGAGTATGGCTGAGCAAGTCGTTGGACAGGCGTCTACAGAAGTATCCATGGGTGAAGACGTCAATGTTGGGAAGCTGTCATTCCCCGCAATGCTTTCTCTTGTCGTCGGTTCCATGATCGGCGGCGGTATTTTTTCGCTTCCGCAGAATATTGCTGCTGCCGCTAGTCCAGGTCCTATGGTGATTGGTTGGACGATCACCGGGATCGGAATGATCTGTTTGGCGATGGTCTATCAGAAGTTGGCTATCCGTCGTCCTGATCTGGATAACGGCATCTATGCCTATGCCAAGGCGGGATTTGGTGATTTCATCGGGTTCAACTCGGCGTGGGGCTATTGGCTCTCTGCCCTCATTGGCAACGTCGGGTATTTGGTGCTGCTTTTCTCGACCGTTGGCAAGTTTGTTCCTGCTTTCGCGGGTGGTAACACCGTGTGGGCGGTGCTTGCGGCGTCAGTTCTGCTGTGGTTGACCCACGCTCTCGTTCTGGCTGGGGTTCGTACTGCTGCTTTTGTCAACACGATCGCGACAATTGCCAAGATTGTGCCGTTGATAACATTCATTGCCATTTGTGCTGTTGCGTTCGATGTTGGTGTGTTTACCGAGGACTTCTGGGGGAGCCACGCGGGCTTGGGCAGTGTCTTTGCCCAGACCAAGAGCATGATGCTCGTCACCGTGTGGGTGTTTATTGGGATCGAGGGTGCGTCGATCTACTCGAAGCGTGCTCGCAAACGTTCTGATGTGGGCAAGGCGACTGTTGGTGGTTTTCTCTTCGTCCTGGTTCTCCTCATCGGTGTCAACCTCCTGAGCATGGGGATCATGCATCGGGCCAAGCTGGCCGGCTTGCCCGACGCGTCTATGGGTGATGTTCTGTCCTCTGTCGTCGGGCCGTGGGGCTCGGTGCTTGTCAGTGCTGGTGTCATCATTTCCCTGCTTGGGGCTCTACTGGCCTGGATCCTACTGTGCGGTGAGACGATGCAGGTGCCGGGTGAGGACGGCACCATGCCGAAACTGTTCGGACGGATCAACAAACATGAGGCTCCAGCTCCCGCTTTGTGGATCACCAACATCGTCTCCCAGATATGCCTTGTCATGACGGTGTTGTGGGACGGTGCTTACTTGGCGATGGCGACCCTGGCTGCCGCCCTCATCCTGGTGCCGTACCTGCTGTCAGCCGCATTCGCCCTGAAGATGGTGATCAAGGGCGAAACCTATGAGAACGGTCCCCGATCACAGCGAGTGCGTGATGCCGTGGTCGCAACTGTCGCAACCTTGTACGGCATCTGGCTCGTCGTTGCCGCAGGCGCGGATGCTCTCATGCTTGCGGCCCTGCTCTACTTGCCTGGTGCTGCAGTGTTCGTCTGGGCCAAGCGTGAGCTGCGGGCCAAACGGATTTTCAAACCCTACGAGATCGGCGTTCTTGTCCTGCTGGCGTTGATTTCCGTGGTATCCATCATTTCCATAGTTACCGGGAGGCTTTCCTTGACGTGATTGCTCCACCCACCCTTAATGTGGAAACTCATAAATATATACACAATCAGTGATGTAAGAGGGCAATCCTACGGTGCTGCGGTGATTGCCATGGCAGGGAACTTGTTTCCCCACGATGAAAGGTTAAGAAATGACTACTCCCATTGGTGCATGGTCGGAAGTTGGCAAGCTTCGTGAGGTGATGGTGTGCGAGCCGCGTCTGGCGCATCGTCGGCTCACTCCAAGCAATTGTAGAGAATTGCTCTTCGATGACGTCCTGTGGGTCGAAAAAGCACAGGAAGATCATCGAGATTTCGTGGCCAAGATGCGGGAACGTGGAATTGTCGTTCATGAAATGCATCAACTGTTGTCCGAGGTTCTTGATATCTCTGAGGGTCGTTCCTGGGTACTTGACCGGAAGTTGTCCCCCAACGCGGTTGGGCTGGGTGTTGACGAGGATGTTCGGGACTGGCTCAATGACATGCCTTCGGACACCTTGGCCGAGTATCTCATTGGTGGCGTAGCTTACGGCGAAGTGCCTGCGGACAGACGCAAGCACGTTCTTGGTGCGCTTATCAAGGCGCACAGTGAAAATGAATTTCTCATTCCGCCGCTGCCCAATACTCAGTTCACTCGAGATACCACGGCATGGATTTTCGGCGGTGTTACCTTCAACCCAATGCGTTGGCCGGCTCGTCAGCAGGAAACCGTCCTGGCTAGCGCCATTTACACTCATCACCCCATCTTCGCCGAGCGTGACTTCAAGATCTGGTACGGCTGCGCCGAGGCTGATCATGGCATGTCCACCCTCGAGGGTGGCGACATCATGCCGGTTGGCAACGGCACGGTACTTATCGGAATGGGTGAGCGATCCTCGTGGCAGGCCATCACCCAGGTGGCGCGTTCCCTGTTTGCCCAGAATGCAGCACGCAGGATGGTGGTCGCGGCCATGGCGCCGGACCGGGCCTCCATGCATCTCGACACGGTGTTTAGTTTCTGCGACGTCGATCTCGTGACTCTTTACAAGCCAGTGGTCGATACCATCACCCCGCTAGTGCTCGAGCCCAGCAGCGAGGCGGCGGGCTTCTCGGTGCGCGTCGACGACCGTCATTTCACCGATGTCGTCGCCAGCTCCTTGGGACTGGATGGTCTGCGTACCGTCGAGACGGGTGGCGACTGCTGGGAAGCCCAACGCGAGCAGTGGGATGACGGCAATAATGTGGTAGCTCTTGAGCCCGGTGTCGTCGTTGGATACGACCGCAACACCGCGACCAATGCTTTGCTCGCGAAGGCCGGGGTGGAGGTTGTCGAAATCAAGGCCGCCGAGCTGGGACGCGGTCGAGGGGGCGGCCACTGCATGACCTGCCCGATCACTCGTGATCCGGTGGATTACTGATAAGTCCCAAAGCGAAACAGGTAATATGCGTCCGCCGCACGAAGCGGACATATCAAGGAAGGAATATCAGATCATGGCTTTTAATCTGAAGAATCGTCATTTGTTGTCGTTGGCGCATCATAGTACTGAGGAAATCAAGTTCCTTGTCGGCTTGGCTGCAGATCTCAAAGAAGCCAAGTACTGCGGGACGGAGCAGCCGCTCCTCAAGGGGAAGAACATTGCCCTCATTTTCGAGAAGGCGTCGACTCGTACCCGTTGTGCCTTCGAGGTGGCGGCTCACGACCAGGGTGCTCACGTGACCTACTTGGGGCCCAGCGGATCTCACATTGGCCACAAGGAGTCCATGAAGGACACGGCCCGCGTCCTGGGGCGTATGTATGACGGCATCGAGTACCGCGGGTTCCACCAGTCGGTGGTGGAAGAGCTGGCTGAATACGCAGGTGTCCCGGTTTTCAATGGCCTGACCGACGAGTTCCACCCGACCCAGATGCTCGCTGACGCTCTCACCATGCGTGAGCATGCTGAGAAACCGTTCCACGAGATCAAGTTCGCTTACGTCGGCGACGGGCGCAACAACATGGGCCGTTCGCTCCTGCTGCTGGGTGCCAAGCTCGGCATGGATGTGCGTATCGGTGCTCCCGAGGGGCTGCAGCCTGAGGCCGAATTGGTGGAACGTTGCCGCGAGTGGGCCGAGCAGTCCGGTGGCAAGGTGCTGGTGACCGCTTCTGCGGAGGAGGCCGTGCGCGATGTCGACTTCATCCACACCGACGTGTGGGTGTCCATGGGCGAGCCTGTGGAGAGCTGGAGCGAGCGGGTCGGCACCTTGCTGCCGTTCCAGATCAATGATGCGTTGGTCAAGGCTGCTGGTAACCCGCGCGTCAAGGTGATGCACTGCCTGCCGGCATTCCACAACAGTGAGACGGCGGTTGGTGCTGAGGTTGCCAAGACCTACCCGGAGCTGGCCAATGGCATTGAGGTGACGGAGTCCGTGTTCGAGTCGCCTGCCTGCATCGCGTTTGACCAAGCGGAAAATCGCATGCACACCATCAAGGCCGTCCTGGTGTCCTCCCTGGCCTGACGAGTGATCTGAGGAAGAATATGAGGATTTTGGTTGCACTTGGTGGTAACGCGTTGCTGCGGCGTGGCGAGACCATGACGGCGGAGAATCAGCGTGCCAATGTGCGCATCGCCGCAAACCACATCAAGGAGGTTGCGGTCGATCACGAGGTCGTTGTAGCCCATGGTAATGGCCCCCAGGTAGGTCTGTTGGCTCTGCAATCGACAGCCTACGAGGAAGTCGGTATCTATCCGCTGGATGTCCTGGGCGCAGAGTCACAGGCCATGATCGGCTACATGATCGAGCAGGAACTCGGCAATGTGATGCCTCAGGATCAGCAGATCGTCACCATGATCACGATGACAGTCGTCGACGCAGATGATCCTGCTTTCAAGCATCCCACGAAACCGATCGGCCCGGTCTACGACGAGGCAACTGCCAGGCGCCTGGCGGCTGAGAAGGGCTGGACGATAGCCCCGGACGGAGAGTACTACCGGCGTGTGGTCGCGTCCCCGCAGCCCAGGAACATCATCGAGCAGAAGGCGATCCGCCAGTTGGTGGATTCCGGCGTCATGGTGGTGTGTGCCGGAGGCGGCGGCGTCCCCTGCGTCTACGACGAGGACGGTATTCTGCACGGGGCTGAGGCAGTCATTGACAAGGATCTTGCGTCAGCCGAACTCGCCGTGCGTGTCGACGCGGACCTGCTGGTCATCGCTACCGATGTGGCCGGTGTGTTCCGCAACTGGGGAGAGCCTGATCAGGAGCGCATCGAGCAGATGCACGCATCGGATGCCCTCAACACGGAGTTTGCCGCTGGCTCGATGGGTCCGAAGGTTAAGGCCGCCTGCAACTTTGCGTTGGCTACCGGGAAACGTGCTGTGATCGGGTCGTTGGAAGACATCCAAGGTCTGGTCGCGGGCACGCACGGGACTGCCATCATCCCCTGACAGCGATGAACTGAAACCCCGCCGGGATAGTAGCATGCCGTGTACAAAGTACACGACGACGCTAGAGAGTCCCGGCGGGGTTGCCATGGGTTAAGGCTCTAGGGTATTCGTGACGGGTGTGTGCGAAAGGGGCGATGTCGTTGTCGAACGATGATCACAGACCGGTTCTCATATCTAGGGCGGCAAGGCTGTCGCGCATTAGCGCTTTAATTCGATCTGAGCAGATATCTTCCCAAGCTGAATTGGCGCGTAGGCTAGCTGCCGAGGGAATAGTCGTGAGCCAGGGCACTCTTTCCCGAGACCTCAAGGATGTAGGGGCGGCGCGCGGTCGAGATCAGTTGGGGAATTTTCAATACAGCATTCCTGAGGGTGAGCATCCTTCCCAAATGACGACGGGGCTGCCTGCTCGGAACCATTTGGCTCGTATGTGTCACTCACTGTGCATCGCTGTCAATTACAATAACGGTGCGGTGGTAATTAAGACTCCTCCGGGCGCAGCACAATATTTGGGTTCAGCTATTGACACCTCGGGTGTCCATACAGTGCTTGGCACCATCGCGGGTGACGACACTGTCCTCGTTGTTTGTAAGGTCGGAGTTGAAGGAGAAGATCTTGCAAGGTTGTTCCGCGAAATGGCTGAGACAGGGTTGCCAGCCAAGGGACTGGTTGCAGTGAATTGATGGAGCGCCATGGCGAGATTGGCGCTTTGTCACGGGCGAGCGCTCACAAAGGCCAGTGCGCGGCACAGCGCTGAGGAGAGTTTTCACAATGACACAGTGATGTGTCGTCTGTTCCGTTGTCGGTCTGACCGGTATCGTGCCACGGGTGACTACACCCGACCACGAACCCGACCCCTGGGCAATGCAACTGGTGCTACTTCGTGATAAACATCACCCGGCACGTCAGGTAGACGCTTGCGAGGCGGCAGCGCGAGCCGTCGTCTTTCTTCTCGATGATCCTCGTACCCAACCGGGAGGCCCATGGCATGACGCCGTGCGGCAGTGGTCTGACAAGCGCATCCGCAAGATCGTCCGCCGCGCCTCTGGAAAGAGATGGGACGACGTCCAGGTTCTCGACGGCGTCACCATCAGCCAGGATCCACCCCCGTATGCCAGTCCCGAAACTGGTCCAGCCAGGGTACGGGCCTTCGTTCCAGCCCCGGTGCACCCGCAGCCCAAGCAGATCGACAAACTTCAGGTCGCCGGCACCAACTTGCCTGCCGACGGCGATTCCGCCACTACCGAACCCGTTGTCACGATAGAAATTAACCCTCGCATTGAGATGACTACCGGCAAGGCTTGCGCTCAGTGTGGCCATGCCGCCCAGCTCGCCCACGAGGCTATGAGCTTCGGTAACGACGATGACCGCCACACTCTGGAAACCTGGCGCCACGACGGATTTCGAGTTCGCGTTGTTACACCCACGGTTGAGCATTGGGACTCTGATGTTGCTCGGGTGAGAGTCGTTGATGCCGGTTTCACGGAGTTTGATGGCCCCACTGCGACTACCAGGGCGCGGTGGTGACCGGGGCCGCGTAGACTCGTGTCATGACTCAGCTCCTTCTCACCGTGGTCGGCGCCGACCGCTCCGGGCTCGTCTCCGACTTGTCTGAAATTGTTGCCCATTACGACGGAAATTGGCTTGATAGCCGTATGGCACGGCTCGCTGGTGCCTTCGCGGGGATTGTCCTCGTTGACATCAAAAGTTCTAAGGTCGAGCCTCTTAAGGCTGACCTAGCCGGTCTTGAGGTCAAGGGCTTGCGGGTCACTGTTACTGATACTACCCCGCAGCAGGATGAGGGCGAGGCTGCCTTGGTGGTTCACCTCGTCGGCCACGACCATCCGGGCATCATCCATAAAGTAACGGCTACCATGGCTCGCCTCGGGGTCACCATCGACGATCTTTCGACTGGGTTGCGTGAGGCCCCGATGGGGGACGGCATCCTCTTTGAGGCGCAGGTGCAGTGCCGGATTACAAACGCGACGACCCTCGACGATCTACGCTCGGAACTAGAAGCCATTGCCACCGAGATCATGGTTGACATCGATCTGGTTGACCGGTCCTGATCCCGGGCATCGTCTAGGAGGTCTCATGACTCGTATCCCTGGCACAGATCTGGACATCAGACCATTGGTTTTGGGGGCCAATACCTTCGGCTGGACGGCTGATGAACACGACTCCCATGCCATCCTCGACGCTTTCCTTGGTGCCGGGGGATCGCTGGTCGACACCGCTGACGGCTATTCCCATTGGGCCGACGGCAATAACGGGGGCGAGTCCGAGCGAATCATTGGTTCTTGGTTGGAACAAGGCGGGCGACGTGACGACATCGTTATTGCCACGAAAGTTGCTACCCACCCAGAGTTCAAGGGCTTGGCGCCGGAGAACATCTCTGCCGCAGTTGACGCTTCCCTGGCCCGGCTCCATACCGACCACATTGATCTCTACTACGCCCACTTCGACGACGACACCCAGCAGATCGAGGACATGGCAACGGCTTTTGACAAGCTTGTCAAGGCTGGCAAGGTGCGCTGGGTTGGCTTGTCGAATTTCTCGGTGGCCCGCGAGCAGAAGTGGCTTGAGGTGGCCGAGCATGAAGGACTAGCCAGCCCGGTGGCATTGCAGCCCCAGTACAACTTGTTGCATCGCGCAGACGTTGAGGATCCGCAGGGCTATGGTCAGCTCGCCAGTGAGTACAGTCTGGCCCTCCTCCCGTACTTTTCGCTGGCGTCGGGGTTCCTCACAGGCAAGTACGCCACGCGGAACGACCTGCACGGTGTCACCCGAGAATCCATGATGGCGGCGTACTTGCCTGACGCCGAGCACGAGAAGGCGGCCTTCGCTGTCCTCGATCAATTGCGTCAGATTGCTGGGGACCATCGCGTCGAGGTGACCTCGGTCTCATTGGCGTGGCTACTGGCTAAAGGGGTTACCGCACCTATTGCTTCGGCGCGCACTATCGACCAGCTTGATGCTTTGCTAGCCGCTCCCGACCTCGTCTTGTCCAGCGACGAAGTTTGCGCTCTGGACGAGGTGTCGGCTGTGTTCGCCCATGAGTGAATCATCTGCCGAATACTCGTGGTCGATGGTCTGGCCTGCATAGGGTACCGACATGGCTACTACCGCTTTCATGGGAAAACCCCTTAACACCGTCGGGGACCTTCCTCAGGTCGGTTCCTTGTTGCCGTCGTTCGCTCTCGTCAAGAGTGACTTGTCGGAGCTGAGAAGCGATGAGTTGAAGGGCAAGAAGCTCGTCCTCAACATTTTCCCGAGTGTGGACACCGGAGTGTGTGCAACGAGTGTGCGCACCTTCAACGAGAAAGCCGCTGGACTCGACGACACCATCGTCTTATGTGTTTCTCGTGACCTTCCATTCGCCCAGGCTCGCTTCTGCGGTGCGGAGGGCATCAAGAACGTCGTTGTCGCCTCGGCCTTCCGCTCCCATTTTGGTAAGGACCTTGGCGTTACCCTCGCCGATGGCCCGATGCAGCATCTGCTCGCGCGCGCCATCATCGTCGTGAACGCTGAGGGAAAGGTTACCTACACCCAGCTCGTCGATGAGATCACTACCGAGCCGGATTACGACGCTGCCCTCGAGGCTGCGTCCAAGGCCTGATTCACGTCGGTTTTGAGGGGCGTTTTGGCATAAAGTCGGGGCGCCCCTGATTTTGTGCCGCGTATCGACATACGGAGTATTGAGTAAGGAGGTGGGGGAGGGCGGTACAGTGGCCGACGCTTCGTTCAGCAGGGCGGGGCGCTCCTATCTGAGGACCACCATGGACGGCGAATTGAAGCGCGGGCTCTCCTCGCGGCACATGAACATGATCGCAATCGGCGGGGCCATTGGTACTGGCCTGTTCGTGGCATCTGGTGCCACCATCTCCCAAGCTGGGCCGGGTGGAGCTCTGGTTGCCTACTTCGCTATGGGGCTTATGGTCTTCTTGCTTATGCAGTCTCTCGGCGAGATGAGCTCCTATCTCCCGGTGCCAGGCGCATTCGAAACCTATGCCACCAGATTCGTCTCGCCTTCCTTTGGCTTCGCATTGGGGTGGAATTACTGGTTCAACTGGGCCATCACGGTCGCTGCTGAATTAGCTGCTGCCTCCATCGTTATGGCCTACTGGTGGCCCGGTGTACCGGCCTGGATGTGGTCGGTCGGATTCCTGGCGTTGCTCTTCCTCCTGAATGTCTTGTCTGCCCGCGCGTATGGTGAGAGCGAGTTCTGGTTCGCCATCATCAAGGTGACGGCAGTTATCGTCTTCCTGGTGCTTGGGATCCTCATGATCGCTGGCGTGATGGGGACATCTCCTGGTCTATCTCATTGGCGTCGCGGTGACGCGCCCTTCGTTCACGGGTTCGGTGGCATCCTGACTGTCTTTCTTATTGCTGGATTCTCCTTCCAGGGCACCGAGCTCATCGGCATTGCTGCAGGAGAATCGAAAGACCCCCGAATGACGATCCCCAAGGCCACTCGTCAGATTTTCTGGCGGATCATGATCTTCTACATCGGTGCCATCGCCGTTATCGGTTTGTTGCTGCCTTATACTGACCCGCACCTGCTTGCGGGCGAGGTCACCGATGTTGCTGTCAGCCCGTTTACGTTGGTCCTAAAGCGGGCCGGTGTTGCTGCTGCGGCGGCTGTCATGAATGCGGTCATCCTTACCTCGGTGCTTTCGGCTGGTAACTCTGGTCTTTATGCGTCCACCCGAATGCTTTACGCCCTAGCGCGTGAGGGCAAAGCTCCTCGCATCCTTGGCCGTACTAGTCGACGAGGTGTCCCGGTGCCGGCTCTTATCGTCACTACTCTTGTCGGCGCGGCCTGTTTTGCTACATCTCTGGTGGGGTCAGGCCAGGCATACACCTGGTTGGTCAATATCTCTGGTCTGTGTGGATTCATCGCATGGATCGGTATTGCGATATGCCATATCCAGTTCCGGCGCGCCTTTCAGGCTCAGGGGCACGACCTGTCCGAGTTGCCGTATCGGGCGCGCTGGTATCCTGCCGGTCCTATCGTCGCCGGGGTGTTGTGCGTCATCGTTACTCTCGGCCAGGGACGTGACGCAGTTCTCAGCGGTGATGTCACCGACATGATCGTCGCTTACATCAGCATTCCGGTATTCCTGGCGTTGTGGGTCGGTCACAAGATTGTCACCAAGGCGCCTCATGCCGACCTTTCAACGGCCGATCTTCATCACGACTGACATGATGGTGGTAATTGATCGGCCGTGACAAACGGGGAGGCATCATGGCTTATCGGCCCGGATGGGTTGACCACCTCATTGGGTGGCACGTCTATCCCCTGGGGTTCGTCGGAGCTCCGGCACGACTGGAATCTCAGGAGGTGAGTCATCGTCTCGCTCATCTGGGAGCCTGGCTTGACCATGCCGTGGCACTGGGCTGTTCAAGTCTGGCCTTAGGGCCGGTCTTTTCCTCGGCTAGCCACGGCTACGACACCTTGGACTACTTCACTATCGACCCTCGGCTAGGCGACGACGATGACTTCGATCACCTGCTTCAGGCCGCCCATGCTCGTGGTCTGTCAGTACTGCTCGACGGGGTGTTCAACCACGTCTCGCGTCGCAACCGCATCGTGCAGGATGCGCAGAGTGCTGGGCCCGATTCAGACGCCGGCCGCATGGTTCGCTGGTGTGCGGGGCGCCTCGACGTTTTCGAGGGTCATAGTGACCTGGTCGCACTCAACCACGACAACCCCGCAGTGCGGGAACATGTCACCCGGATCATGAACTATTGGTGCGGTCGCGGTGTTGACGGCTGGCGGCTGGACGCCGCCTATTCCGTCAATCCTGAGTTCTGGGCTGCGGTGCTGCCCTCGGTGCGAGAGAAGTACCCTGAAGTGTGGATCTTCGGTGAAGTTATTCACGGCGACTATGCGAGTATCGTTCGAGCCTCGGGGATGGATTCGGTGACCCAGTACGAGTTATGGAAAGGGATCTGGTCCTCTATCGAGTCTCGTAACTTTTTCGAGCTAGATCATGCTTTGGGCCGCCATAACGAGTTCAGCGATGCCTTCACCCCGATGACCTTCGTCGGCAACCATGACGTCACCCGTATCGCCTCGAGGGTGGGACAGGACGGCGCAGTTCTCGCAACCGCGATACTCGCCACCATTGGAGGTATCCCGCTCATCTATTACGGGGACGAGCTAGCTTATCGTGGAGTCAAAGAAGAGAGGTTCGGAGGCGACGACGATATTCGCCCGGTATTCCCCGCCAGCCCGGCGGATTTGTCGAACCTCGGCGCCGACACCCTGCGCGCTCATCAAAGCCTGCTTGGCTTGCGGCGCCGACATCCGTGGTTGGTGGACGCTCGCACCGAGTCCCTGGATCTCACGAACGAACGCTATGTCTATCGCACCGGCGTGCCGGGGGTCGAACCTCTTATCGTCGAACTTGATGTGCGCGATGGCTGCTCGGTTCTCATCCGGGAAGCCGGTCAGGTCGTTTGGTCTAGCGGAGCCTGATCCTTGTGACCGGCATCGCCCGGGTCAGTCCCCACCGAAGAGATCCCGGGTGTAGACCTTGTCAGCGACATCGGATAAATCCGGTGACATCCGGTTGGCAATGATGACGTCGCAGTTAGCTTTGAAGAAGGCAAGGTTCTTGGTGACCTCCGAGTGGAAAAACTCGTCGCCGTCAAAGGTCGGCTCGTAGACGACCACCTCGATGCCCTTCGCCTTGATGCGTTTCATGACGCCTTGGATCGAGGAGGAACGGAAGTTGTCCGAACCTGCCTTCATGACCAGACGGAAGATCCCCACCCGTTTCGGGTCCCTGGCAATGATGTCAGAGGCGATAAAGTCTTTGCGCACGGTGTTGGAGTCGACGATGGCCTGGATGAGGGTCTGTGGCACGTCCTGGTAATTGGCTAATAGTTGACGGGTGTCTTTAGGCAGGCAGTAACCGCCGTACCCGAAGGACGGGTTGTTGTAGTGGTTGCCAATGCGAGGATCGAGGCAGACCCCGTCAATGACTTGACGGGTAGACAGCCCGCGCTGGGAGGCATAGGTGTCGAGCTCGTTGAAGAAGGACACCCGCATCGCCAGGTAGGTGTTGGCGAAGAGCTTGATGGCCTCGGCCTCGGTGGCACCGACGAAGAGCACCGGGACATTGGTGTCAACGGCCCCGGCAGCCATGAGGTCGGCGAAGAGGTGGGCTTTGGGGGAGTCCGCCCCGACGACGATCCGCGAGGGGTGAAGGTTATCGAACAGAGCCTTACCTTCTCGCAGGAACTCGGGGGAGAAGATGACGTCAAGCCCGGAGCGCTCCTTGCGAACGCCCTCGACGAAGCCCACCGGGATTGTTGATTTAATGACGGTCGTCGTGTGAGGGGCGAGTTCCTGGACCAGATCAAGGACCTCGTCGACGCTTGAGGTGTCGAAGTAGTTTTGGCCAGGGTCATAGTTGGTCGGGGTGGCGATGACGACGAAGTCTGCTCCCCGGTACGCTTCCTGCGGGTCGGTGGTGGCGCGCAGGTCCAGGTTGTGATGGGCCAAGTACTCCGCTATGAGGGGATCAACGATGGTGGTATGCCGGTTGTTGACCATATCGACCCGCTCAGCGTCGATATCGATAGCGACGACGCTGTTATGCTGGGCCAGCAACACGGCATTGGCCATTCCGACGTAGCCCAATCCTGCAACGGCAATCTTCACGGGAGGTCCTTTCGGGGGTCCCCATGAGTTTAAGGCAGCGATGTGGCGTACGACACCAGTCACCTTTTTCCGGCCTCCGGCAACACCTCGTTGCAGGGCTCGCCGTCCAGGGTGAGCCCTGCAACGATCACTATCGCGACCGCCTAATTCCTCTTGGCCACTCGATCTACGAAGGTGACGAGGCTCGATTCCACGTCGGCACGCGACTCGGGCTCGTTGTGCACCTCGTGGCGCAGGCCGTCGTATAGGTGTAGCTCGACGTCGTGCCCGTCCCTTCGCAGGCGTTGCGCGACAGCCTGCACGCCGGTGCCGAAGTTGCCCGCAGGATCCTCGCTGCCCGCAAACAAGGCGATGGGGATCTTCGGCATCGCCGCATAGAAGCCCTCCCCGTTAGCCATGTCGTAGATGTCGGCGAAACCCTGCAGGAAGCGCGTGCTCATTTGGGCACCGAAATTATTGAACTTATCTTTGCCGTAGTCGGCAACCACGTCCCTGTTACGAGCCACCCAGCCGGTGGGGCCGTCGCCTTCGCTCAAGCGGTCAGTACATCCGTCAAACATTTGGGCGACGAGGGACTCGGGGGCGGGACCGGCCGGGTTGGTCGCCATGGCCTTCGCGAGCGCCTCGTGGTCAAGGGTGGTCTCGAGGCCGCGTAGCTGCGCCACGACGCCGCCTAGTGCTAAGCCGTCGAGGCGGGCGTTGGGGCGGGTAGCCATCGCACGGGCAATCAGGGAACCCCAACTGTGACCGAAGACCACCCAGGGTGGCCTGTCAACTGCTGCTGCAGTGTGAGCTCGTCGGAAATGACAACCTCGGCGGAGTTGTCGCCCGCGTCAGCCCACTGGCCCGACTGCATGGCGGTGCGACCGTGGCCGGCATGGTCGTCAGCGACGACGATAAAGCTCGCATCTAGCAGAGCTGAAATCATGTGCAGGTAGCGGCGTGAGTGCTCACCCAGACCGTGGATGATCTGGACGACGGCCGCCGGCGTTCCCACTGGTTCGTAAGCCCATGCCTGGATGGTGTCGCGTCTGTTGCGTGAAGTGAATTCGATTTCCTGCAATGCCATGATTGACCTCCTTGTCAGCGGCTCAGCTGTCAATAGCGGCGAGGCTAACACCTCGTGGGCCGCTGGTGAATGGCTGGTGAGTACGGGGGTCATGTCCAAAGCGGCTAACTGAGCCCAGTACCGCAGGCTCTAGCAGTTACTGCGCGGCCGTTCATCCTGCATGTGCACAATCGTGCACTTGTGACCCCGCTGCACGGAGGTGGTTGTGCGCGGCCTAGTATCGTACCTGCTGGTGCCAAGGAATCCTTCGTGGGATTTTGAGGCGGTAAGAGGGAATCCGGTGAGACTCCGGAACTGCCCCGCAGCGGTGAGTGGGAACGACATCACCATCGTCGCTTATCCGGTTCTCGAATCGGTTTGGCAGCGATCAAGCACTGGGCTTCGGTCTGGGAAGCGGTGACGTAGGACTCGTCGGCAGACGAGGTGCCCACGAGTCCGAATACCTGCCAGAGCGTGTGGTGCACTACGCGTGTACCACAGCGTCCGAGGTCTCGAGGGCCGACCGAGGTCGTCCAACCATCCACAGCGGAGCAGGAGTCTAACGAATGACTGATCCTGACAACCTCGCATCCAAGTCCGTCGAGGACAGGATGCCTGAGGAGTTGAGCCTGGCCGGGGACTTCCCGAAGGTCACCCACGAGCAGTGGGAGGAGGCGGTCCTTAAGGTTCTGAACCGGGGTCGTCCCGAGGGCAAGGAACTCAACATCGAGCAGGGAATGAAGCGCCTCGAGCCGACTACGGTCGACGGCATCCAGATCGAGCCGATGTACCGGCGTCAGGATGCCCCCGAGAAGCTCGGTGTTCCGGGCGTGCCGCCGTTCACTCGTGGTACCACGATCCGTGAAGGCGGCATGGATGCATGGGATGTCCGGGCCCTTCATGAGGATCCCGATGTCGCGTTCACTAAAAAGGCCGTTATCGCCGACCTTGAGCGTGGCGTGACGTCCCTGTGGCTGCGGGTCGGGGCTGACGCCATTAAGCCCGAGGACATTGCGGGTGACCTCAAGGATGTGTTGCTCGACCTGGCCAAGGTTGAGGTCTCTAGCCGTGATGACCAGGAGGCCGCTGCTCAGGCTCTCCTTGATGTTTACATTGAGTCCAAGATCGATGCTGACAAGCTGTCGTTTAACCTCGGTCTGGACCCCATCGGTTTTGCGGCCCTTAATGGCGGTAACCCAGACTTGTCCGGGATGGCCGAGTGGGTCAAGAAGACCGAGAATTACAAGAACTCCCGCCCCTTCGTCGTTGACGCCACGATCTACCACAACGCCGGTGCTGGCGACGTGCACGAACTCGCGTGGGCTGTCGCGACCGGCGTTGAGTACGTCCGAGCTTTCATTGAGCAGGGGCTGACAGCTGAGCAGGCCTTCGATTCCATCAACTTCCGCGTCACGGCCACCCACGACGAGTTCCTCACTATTTCCCGTCTGCGTGCCCTACGTACCTTGTGGAACCGTGTTGGCGAGGTCTTCGAGGTACCGGCTGCTAAGCGTGGTGCCCGTCAAGAAGCGGTCACCAGCTGGCGCGAGCTCACTCGCGACGATCCTTACGTCAATATCCTTCGTGGCACGATCGCAACCTTCGGTGCTGCTGTCGGTGGCGCTGAGGCGGTCACGACCTTGCCTTTCGACGCCGCTATTGGTTTACCGAAGAGTGACTTCTCTCGTCGTATCGCTCGCAACACCGGCATCATTCTCGCTGAAGAGTCGAATATTGGTCGCGCTAATGATCCAGCTGGTGGCTCCTTCTATGTCGAGGCACTCACCAAGAAGTTGGAGGATGCCGGTTGGGCCGAGTTCCAGGCCGTCGAGGCTGCTGGTGGCATGGCTGCCGCCCTCACCGGCGACCATGTCCGCACCGAGCTCGACAAGCTCAACACCGAGCGTGCCAAGCGTCTTGCCACTCGCAAGCAGCCGATTACGGCCGTCAGTGAGTTCCCGCTGCTCGATGCCAAGTCCGTCGAGACCAAACCGTATCCAGCAGCCCCGGCCCGTGAGGGTCTGGAATGGCACCGTGACGCCGAGGTCTTCGAGGCCCTCGTTGATCGCTCTGCCACTTGCCCTGAGCGTCCAAAAGTGTTCCTGGCCTGCCTGGGAACCCGCCGTGACTTTGGCCCGCGCGAGGGATTCTCCGCCCCGGTATGGCACATCGCCGGCATGGAAACCCCCGAGTGTGAGGGGGGCACCACCGAGGAGGTCGTGAAGGCCTTTAAGGAGTCTGGTGCTGATATCGCCGACCTGTGCTCGAACGCCAAGACCTACGCGGCTCAAGGTCTCGAGGTCGCCAAGGCCCTCAAGGAGGCTGGCGCCAAGCTGGTTTACCTGTCAGGTGCCTTCAAGGAATTCGGTGATGATGCCGCCGAGGCCGAGAAGGTCATCGACGGGCGCATCTACCTCGGGATGGACGTCGTGGACGTCCTGACCGCCACTCTGGACACGTTGGGAGTTGCCAAGTGACCACCCTGCCTCGTTTCGATTCCATTAACCTCGGGGATTCTTCGGTTCCCGCAGATGCGCAGGAGCAGTTCGCCAGATTGGCTGCGGCCGCCGGTGAGCAGGAGCCCTGGACCACTCCGGAGCAAATTCCGGTTGGTCACCTCTACTCCGAGGACGTCTACGGTGACATGGACTGGCTAGACACCTACGCCGGTCTGCCACCATTCACACATGGCCCGTACGCCACCATGTATGCCTTCCGGCCGTGGACGATTCGCCAGTACGCCGGATTCTCCACCGCTAAAGAGTCCAACGCGTTCTACCGTCGTAACCTGGCCGCCGGTCAGAAGGGCCTGTCGGTCGCCTTCGACCTGCCGACCCATCGCGGCTACGACTCTGACAACCCGCGTGTTCCCGGCGATGTCGGTATGGCAGGCGTGGCCGTGGACTCCATCCTGGACATGCGTGAGCTCTTTGCGGGCATCCCGCTGGACCGCATGTCGGTGTCCATGACGATGAACGGCGCAGTGCTGCCGATTCTTGCCCTGTACGTTGTTACCGCTGAGGAGCAAGGCGCCAAGCCCGAGCAGCTCGCCGGAACGATCCAGAACGACATCCTCAAGGAGTTCATGGTTCGTAACACGTACATCTACCCGCCGCTGCCTTCGATGCGGATTATCTCCGACATCTTCGCGTACACCAGCGCGAACATGCCGAAGTGGAACTCCATCTCGATCTCCGGCTACCACATGCAAGAAGCTGGCGCTACCGCCGATATCGAGATGGCCTACACTCTGGCCGACGGCGTTGATTACATTCGCGCCGGTGAGTCGGTGGGCCTACAGGTCGACCAGTTTGCGCCGCGTCTTTCCTTCTTCTGGGCCATTGGCACCAACTTCTTCATGGAGGTCGCCAAGATGCGTGCGGCCCGCATGCTGTGGGCCAAGCTGGTGCACCAGTTCAACCCGAAGAATCCGAAGTCGATGAGCTTACGCACTCACTCGCAGACCTCTGGCTGGTCGTTGACAGCCCAGGACGTTTACAACAACGTGATTCGTACTTGTGTGGAGGCCATGGGAGCCACTCAGGGACACACTCAGTCCCTGCACACGAACTCTCTCGACGAGGCCATCGCTCTGCCGACCGACTTCTCCGCCCGTATTGCTCGAAACACCCAGCTGTTCATCCAGCAGGAGTCGGGCACCTGCCGCGTTATCGATCCTTGGAGCGGCTCGGCCTACGTCGAGAAGCTTACCCTCGAGCTGGCTCGCAAGGCCTGGGCTCACATCCAGGAGGTCGAGAAGGCCGGTGGTATGGCCAAGGCCATTGAGAAGGGCATCCCGAAGATGCGCATCGAGGAAGCTGCTGCTCGTACCCAGGCTCGTATCGACTCGGGTCGTCAGCCCCTCATCGGCGTCAACAAGTACCGTCTCGACGAGGAGGAGCCCCTCGAGGTCCTCAAGGTCGACAACACTCAGGTACTCAAGGAACAGAAGGCCAAACTCGAGCAGCTGCGCGCCAACCGCGACGAGGAGGCGTGCCAGGCCGCTCTGGAGAAGATCACCTGGGCAGCTGCCAACCCGGATCCGAGTGATCCTGACCGTAACCTGCTCAAGCTGTGCATTGACGCTGGCCGCGCAGATGCGTCTGTCGGTGAGATGTCTGACGCAATGGAGAAGGTCTTCGGGCGTTACACTGCCCAGATCCGTACCATTGAAGGCGTGTACAGCAAGGCAGCCGGCAATTCTGAGTCCACTAAGAAGGTCCACGAGCTCATCAAGCAGTTTGAGGAGAAGGAAGGCCGTCGTCCGCGTATCATGATCGCGAAGATGGGCCAGGATGGTCACGACCGTGGCCAGAAGGTCGTCGCGACCGCTTATGCTGACCTTGGTATGGACGTTGATGTCGGCCCGCTGTTCCAGACCCCGGAGGAGACTGCTCGACAGGCTGTTGAGGGTGACGTCCACGTTGTCGGTGTCTCCTCACTGGCCGCCGGGCACCTTACGCTAGTGCCGGCCCTGCGTAAGGAACTGGACAAGCTTGGTCGCTCCGACATCATGATTGTCGTCGGTGGCGTCATTCCGACCCAGGACTTCGACGAGCTGCGCAAGGATGGCGCGGCGGCCATCTATCCGCCTGGCACCGTTATCCCGGACGCTGCCGTTGAGTTGATGGAGAAGCTGCTCGCCGCGCACAACGACGACTGAGCCCGATAGGTTGCTAACCTGAACGAGGCCTTCGGAGCCTAGGTTTCGAAGGCCTCGTGAGCTCCCGATGTTGGGATACTACGGAAAACCACGGGGGATGGGGCTGCAACCGTAAACGTCGTCTTCGGGCGGTACGGTAGAAGTACCCACCTGATGAAAGAAATGGTGATCATGCCGATCGACGTCCCCGAACTGGTTGAGCAAGTTCTGGCCGGGAGCCGCCAGCACATTGCCAGGGCGCTGACTCTGGTGGAGTCGAGCAAGCCGGCTCATCGTGAGATGGCGCGCGAGATGCTGCGTCAGCTAGCGCCGCGCACCGGTGATGCCATTCGAGTTGGTATCTCTGGCGTTCCGGGTGCCGGCAAATCCACCTTTATTAACGCCGTGGGCGGCAGACTCATCGATGAGTTTGGCTACAAGGTCGCGGTTTTGGCCGTCGATCCCTCTTCGACGCGAACCGGTGGTTCGATTCTTGGTGACCGCACCCGGATGGGCGATCTGGCTAATCGTGACGAGGCGTTTGTGCGTCCCTCACCCTCGGGGGGCCACCTTGGTGGCGTTGCCCGTGCGACTCGCGAGTCCATGATCGTCATGGAGGCGGCTGGCTACAACGTCGTCCTCGTTGAGACCGTGGGCGTTGGCCAGTCTGAAGTGGCGGTGGCTGGAATGGTCGATACCTTCCTTATGCTCTCGGTTGCTGGAACTGGTGACCAGCTTCAGGGCATTAAGAAAGGGATTCTGGAGCTGGCTGATGTCGTCGCGGTTAACAAGGCTGACGGCGACAATGCGGGTAATGCGCGAGTCTCCGCCCGAGATCTCTCAATTGCTATGAAGCTTGTCTCCTCTGACGCGGACAAGCGTCGTGTTCCGGTGCTCACCTGCTCTTCGTACACCAAGGAGGGCCTTGACGATGTCTGGCAGGCGATTGTTGACCACCGCGCGTATCTAGAGAAGGATGGTTCCCTCCAAATTCGTCGTACTGAGCAGCAGCGGGAATGGCTGTGGAATATGGTCCGCAACGAGATCTTGGAGTCACTTGATACCGACCCCAGCGTTCAGCAGACGGCAGAGCGCATTGAGGCCGGTCTGGGTATCGAGGCTACTAGCGCTCTGGAGGGGGCCGAGGAGATTCTGCGTGCCTTTGCTCGTGCCGTGCCGAGCCTTCCGTGGGCTCAGGGAGAGTTAACGAGCGGGTCCTGAGCTGATGGGCCAGCCAGCAGAAGTAACTGGGGACGTTTAGTGCCCCCGACTTCGTCATGCCGGACGCACACTCGCTATCCAGGCGAGCTCGGTCGTATTTCAGGGAGATTTCTCGATTGTCGTGCGAGACATTTATAGGCTGTGTCAGGCTATGTCTAAATAAATGACCCACTGTCATCCTAGGTTCGTTTCACCTTCAGCAAACTGAGAGGAATGGACATATGGCACTACGCCGTACGTTGACCTTGATGCTCTGTGCGATCACCGGCGCATCACTTGTCGCGACCGCAGTCCCCAGCAGCGCCGCTCCTGGCTTCACTATCTCACCGCTGCGCACTTCCGATTCTATACAGTCCACCAGCGGATTCGTCGTTCATCTTAAGGACCGTTCGGCCTCTGCCCAGCGCGTTAGGACCGCTCATGCCGCCTCCGCGATGCAGGCAACCAGCACGTCTCTGCGAGGGTTAGTGGATCGTGCTGCGAAGGTGCGAGGTGCCCACGTCACTGAGTCATTGGCGCGTGCCAACAACTCCATGTCGGTTCAGGTTTCTCAAGGGCTCAATGCTACGGCGGCTAAGGCTTTTGCATCTGAGATCGAACGCAACCCGGAGGTGGAATCCGTCGAGCCCGTCTTGCATATGACGATTAATGAGAACACCGGTGTCCATCCTGCTGCAGTGTCGTCGGCCCCGAACGACCAGTATTGGAACCGTCAATGGGGCCTGAATTCTGAGAACGGGATTGACGCTCCCGGCGCATGGGCAACCAACACAGGATCCGGAGTGACCGTGGCCGTCATCGACTCCGGCATCACCAAGCACCCGGATCTGGATGGCAAGGTCCTACCTGGCTACGACTTCATCTCTGATCGTTATGCCGCCGGCGATGGTAACGGTCGCGATTCGGATCCCTCCGATGAGGGCGATTGGACTCGTGCGGGGGCCTGCACCCGGCGTGACGTGCCGTCGTCGTGGCATGGGACCCACGTGGCGGGCATTATTGGCGCTGCGACCAACAATGCTAGGGGTGTCGCAGGAGCCGCCCCTGGCGCCAAGATCCTGCCGGTTCGAGCGCTAGGTCATTGCGGTGGGACCGACGTCGATATTGCCGACGGTATTACGTGGGCCTCTGGTGGCGAGGTTCCGGGTGTTCCCACTAACCACAACCCCGCTAAGGTCATTAATCTGAGCCTCGGCGGTCCGTCTAACTACTGCCCGATCACGTATCAGCGAGCCATTGATGCGGCCGTCTCTCGCGGATCTACCGTCGTTGTGGCAGCCGGTAACGAGGCGATGGACGTCCGTAAGTCGACACCCGGCAACTGCCGCAATGTGGTCGTTGTCGGAGCTACCGGTGAGACTGGTGCCCAGTCGTACTTCTCGAATTACGGTTCGACCGTTGACGTGTCCGCTCCTGGCGGTGACGACCGCACCGGTGACATGATCCTATCCACCCTGAATAACGGCGAAACGACTCCTGCGGCCCCGACCTACGGCTACATGGAGGGCACCTCCCAGGCTGCCCCGCACGTCTCCGCCGTTGTTGCTCTCATGATCGCGGCCAACCCGAACCTCACCCCCGCGAGGATCAAGGAAATCCTCAAACAGTCGGTGAACCCGGCTAAATGCAAGACCGGTTGCGGTACGGGCATTGTTGATGCCCGCAAGGCGGTCAAGGCTGCAAAATCGGCCTGATTGCTAGGATTCTGTCAATGATGAGTGACCTGGGCCATATGGTTCAGGCCACTCGTCACGTTGATAGGTATGCGCGGTATCACCAGGGGACGTCAGGCTCGGTGAGATCGACAGTCGCTGTGACGGTCTGCCCGCCGTTCGTGACCGTCACCTCGTCACCGGGGTGGAGCTGACGTCCCCGCCGGGTCTCCACCTCGCCATTGACGCTGACCATCCCCGATGCGATAAGTTCGCGGGCTTGCCCGCCAGTCTCGGCAAGGTTGGCGAACTTGAGATATTGGCCGAGCCTGATCATCTGGTCGTCATGCACACCGTCACTGTGTCATGACGACACGACATTTCATAGCACAGAATCGATAAACCCGCGTAGGCGGTTAGATTTCGGGTTACCAATGACCTGACTGGCGGAGCCAGTTTCGACGACGACTCCGTCATCCATAAACACGACGTGGTCGGCGACTTCGCGGGCAAATCCCATCTCGTGGGTAACAACGATCATCGTCATACCTTCGCCGGCAAGGTCCTTGAGGACGTTCAGCACTTCGCCGACGAGTTCGGGGTCAAGGGCCGAGGTAGGTTCGTCGAAGAGCATGAGTTCGGGCTTCATGGCCATAGCGCGAGCAATGGCGACCCGCTGTTGCTGGCCACCGGACAGCTCAGTGGGGTAGTGGTTAGCCCGATCAGCCATGCCGACACGGTCTAACAAAGACATGGCCAGCGGCTTCGCCTCTTCCTTGGTAAGTCCCGACACCTTGATGGGGGCCTCCATGACGTTGCCCAAGGCGGTCATATGAGGGAAGAGATTAAAACGTTGGAAGACCATGCCGACGCGAGCGCGCTGGGCGGCAATGCCTTTGTCAGAAAGCCTCTTGAGCCGGCCGTCGGGGAGCGGGTCGTGTTCGTAGCCCACACGTTGACCACCGACCCAGATTTCCCCGACTTCGAAGGTTTCCAGCTGATTGATGCACCGCAACAAGGTAGATTTTCCGGAGCCTGACGGGCCGATCAGGACGCAGACCTCACCAGGGGCGACGTCGAGGTCGATTCCTTTGAGGATGTGCAGGGGTCCAAACTCCTTGTGCAGCCCTGTGATGTGCACCATCGGTTCGGCGCTTGCAAATGCTTCGGCGGATGTGCTCACTGCTCGACCTCCAGGGCAATGTTCTTATACGTAGTTCCAGCCGCCTGGATGGCGGCCTGGCGGCGCAGCCGCTTCGACGAAGACCTCCCGTTGAATCCGCGACCGAAGTACTGCTCGAGGAAATGTTGCCCGATCATGAGGACACTCGTCATAACGAGGTACCAGCAGGCAGCGACGACGAGGAGGGGAATTGGAGCGTAGGTGCAGTTCGCGATGGCGCTGGTGGCATATTGCAGATCGAGAGTGAAGGGCAAAGCAAGAACTAGCGAGGTCGTCTTGAGCATGCCGATGGTCTCGTTGCCCGGCGGAGGGATGATGACTCGCATCGCCTGAGGAACAATAGCGCGTCGCATGATGAGGGACGGTTTCATGCCCAAGGCTTTGGCTGCTTCAGTCTGGCCGACGTCGACGGATTCCAAACCTGAGCGGGTGATTTCGGCCAGGTAGGCGCCCTCGTTGAGGCCCAGACCGATGATGGCGGCTGCTAGCGCTGTGACGACCTTTTCTGTCTCGACGCTGGCGAATTGTAGATCTCCGAAGGGCACCCCAATGGAGAATGTGGGACTGCCTCATGATGGCCATGAGAAGTGCTACGGCGGTTCCGAGGGGCATTGCCGCGTCAGCAGGATGGTGTAACTGATACCAGTAATGATTTTGACCTCACGCAAGTACAGCCACACTACTGACCACTGATAGTTGGGTTCGTCACAAGACCCCGGATGAAGACCAGCGCTGTCGTAGCTGATGATGGTGGATCCGTCGGTGTCGATGACTGTGCGGGTGTGTAGTTGGCTGTGGCGCCGTTGTGGAGGGTGCCGGATTTTGATGTCGTTGGGAACTATCGTGGCGATGGTGGGGTCGTTGTTGAGCGACTTGATGATATTGGCATTGAGGGAGGGCTCGGTGTCGGAGTGACACCGCAAAATGCATCATTATACATAGCAGGATATAACTTCATATTGGAACGTCCTTTAGTGCCGGCGTGACGAGTGCCTCACCGCCAAAGTGGGGGAGAGCTGGCACGACTCCGGAGCCTCTCCAGCGATGAGGGCTTCCGCGGCCTCGACTGCTTGGCGTCCGAGTGCTTCGAAGTCCTGGACGACCGTGGTGAGGGATGGGGTCATCCAGCGAGCTTGAGGGATGTCGTCGAATCCCACAATGCCGATGTCGTCGGGGATCCTCACGCCATGAGTGAGGAATGTGTGACACATGCCAATGGCGATGTCATCGTTGCCAGCGAGAACCGCGTCGGGGAGATGTCCGGCGATAAGTTCTTCAGCCACGGCTGCCCCGGCTTCGGCTCCCCAGGAATTGGCTGGCATCCATGCAGGGTCGATGCCGACCTCTTTGCAGACGGCGATGTAGGAGGAAAGCCGTTCTGACGCGTCCTGCCATTCCAGGTCGCCAGGGACATGGAGAAGATTCCGGTAGCCCTGTTCGATGAGGTGTTTAGTGGCTAGACGGGCTCCCAGTGCTTGGTCGATCGCGACAATTGGTGACTCGGGGGAGTCGGGGTGCCCTGCGATGACAGAGACCAGCTTGTCGCCGTGGCGTTGCTGGGATGCGATGGCAACGGATTTGGCTCGTTGTGCCAGCAAGATGGTTGCCTGGACGCTGTAGCCGCGGAGTCGAGCCAGAGCGGCGCGTAGGGATTCCTCGTCATTCTCGATCGCGGTGTCGAGGACGAATGGGCGACTATGCTCCCGCAGTGTGCCTACCAGTGCGGTGAAGGTTGTGGACATGCCGTGAGTCAGACGGGTCGTCAGCAAGATTCCAACCGCCCGTGATCCGCCAGCTGCGAGGGCGCGGGCGGCGAGGTTTGGTTCATATCCGACGGTCTCGACGGCGGTCATGACCTTGGCTCTGGTCTCAGGTCGGACGAGTGGACTGTCGTTGAGCGCCCGGGAGACGGTTTGCGAGGAGACGCCGCATGCTTTGGCGACGTCGCTGAGGGTTGCTCTTGATGACATGGCGATTCACCTGGAGGTTGGGCGGGGCTGCTGAGCGACGTCGATCGGGTCGATCGACGATGATGCTCATTATTGCAAAAAGCACGGTTGAATGGTTCACGGAATTTTTTGCGCGCCTGTTTGTTTGCGCTCGCATTTGGTGCTACGCTCCCATTAACTCGACGATAGAAGTCGACGTCTACGCGCGTGGGCCACGTGTCCGTGGGTGGAAGACCAATGGAGGTCCTCATGTCAGATTCGTTGCCAATTTCGCGGCGCCGTGACCTCGGTCTGGGCGCTACGCTGGCTGCAGGTGTCGGACTGTCCGCGTGTGGGGAAGGTGGCGACAAGGGCGGCTCTGCTACGGCGAAGGCGTCGCAACTCAACCTGGACACGTTGTCGGGCGAGATCACCTTCCAGGCTCAGGGTCTGAAGGGAACCTTTGACGGGTTCTTCAACGACCTCATCAAGAAGTTCGAGAAAGAGCATTCCGGATGCACGATCAAGTGGACGGATCTGCCGGGCACTGACGACTTCGACACCACGATGGTGACTCAGGCGTCCAATGGCACGATGGCTGACGTCGTCAATATGTCGTCCTCGACCATCATGGCTCTGTCGAGGGCTGATTACCTGCTCGATATCGAGACTTCGGTGCCCGGTATCGGCGACAAGTTCGTCCCGGACGTCTGGGGCAAACTCAAACTCGGCAAGGACAACGAGCACACCGCTCTGCCCTGGTACTTCGGCCCGTTCGTCGTGACGTACAACAAGGACATTTTCAAGGATGTTGGCCTCGATCCCGAAATCCCGCCGAAGACGATGACCGAGTACCTCGACTTCGCCAAGAAAATCACCGCTGCCGGCAAGCAGGCGGTCTATGGCAACACGTCGTGGTACATGCTCGCGGAATGGCGTGCCCTCGGCGTCAAGGTCATGAATGACGACTTCACCAAGTTCACTTTTGCCTCGGAATCCAACGCGTTACTCTGGCTGACGACGATGGCCGACATGTATGCCAAGGGGGAATTTCGAAGGACTCGATTGCCGGGGGCCTCCATCGGTCCAAGGTCTACGGTGAAGGATCCCTGGCTTTCGGCACGCCGAATGCGTCCTTTCTTCGCAACATCCAAAAGAATGCCCCCCAGGCATATGCCCGTACCGGTGTTGGCCCAGAGCCTCTCAATGACGGCATCAAGCCGCTGTTTTCCGGGCAATACATCGCGATCTCGAAGAAGACCAAGAACGCTTCGCTCGCGGCCGCTTTCGCAGAGTGGATCACCGGTGTGGAGCAGGGCAAGGATGCCTTCGCTCAGGCTCGCGCCATCTGCGCCAAGGAAGCGACCAAGGCTGAGGCCTACATGCCTGACTTCTATGTCACGCATGGCGTCAGCGCCGCGTTGGCTGACAATGTCAACCTTGCCATTATGGGTGATTCCAAGCCGCAGGATGCCCTGAACACTGCTCAGGACAAGATGAACAAGATGCTGGCGAAGCTCCCTTGGTGACGTCATCCTTGGTGGGATGGGGCACGGTCGCCCCTCCGTGTCCGGACCAGGAATTCACCCCCGCTCACATACGAAAAGGTTCTTCATGTCTCGTCCTCGAGGTTCACGGCGTTCGGGTGGTCACCGCCATGGACGCATACAGGCTGTGAATGGATCAGCACGATTCCGAAAACCATGGGTGCCGTATCTGTGGGTCGGGGTCCCGCTACTTCTCGTTATCTACTTCTACGTGTATCCGTTCTTCAATACGCTCAGGCTTTCCTTTACTGATACGACTCCGTTGGGAGAGGGGGAAACTGGGTCGGTTTTGGAAATTACGGAAAAATCTTCGCAGACGACGCATTATGGAATGCTGTTCTGAACTCAATCGTCTACGCGATTATCGTCGTCCCGTTAATGACAATGCTTCCCCTGATCCTCGGTGTTTTTGTCAAAGAGCATGTCCCCGGTATTGGCATTTTTCGTACTCTCTTCTACCTGTCGGCCATCTCATCTCTGGTGGTCATCGCATTGGCGTGGAGTGCGATCCTCAAGGACAACGGTCTGGTCAACAACTTCCTCGTTGGCTCCGGCTTGATCAACTCCCCGGTGCCGTTCCTCACTGGGCGCTGGTGGTTGATCATCTCGTCGTGCCTCATAACCCTGTGGTCTGGAGTTCCCTACTACATGCTGATGTATCTGACAGCGCTGGCGAATATCGACAAGCTCCTCTACGAGGCCGCAGTCATCGATGGTGCAGGCGCTGTGAAGTCCTTCTTTACGGTCACCGTCCCCGGCATGAAGATTATGATGGCCCTTGTCTCAATCCTCTCGATGATCGGCTGCCGCCGTCTTCCTCTTCGTCATGACCGTTGGTTTCATCATTATCGGTCAGGTTTTTAACCGTCGCTCTGGTGAGAAGTGATACCGGTGACCACATCCACTGTTTTTCCTGCGAGTTCGGCACTGTGCGTGCGCAAACGCTCCATCAACAAGTCCAAATTCCATGGTTGGGGTCTCTTCAGACACTACATCGCCCTACTCGTGGTCTTTGTCGTCCTCGTGAGCCCGGTGTTTCTCCCACTGCTGGGAGCCTTCAAGAGCTCCGGAGATCCGATCTACGGGAAGGGAGCCACGGCATTCCCGCAGCACTGGTCCCTCAACGCGTTCGGTGAGCTGTTCCGTACTACTGACATCGTGAGGTACATCGCCAACTTGTTCGCGGTGTGCGGCCTCAACATCGTCTCTGCCCTGGTCTTCTCCTCGGTCTGTGGCTACATGCTCTCCCGCAAGGGATGGCCGGGTCGAGGCGTGGTGACGGCCGTTGCCCTGTCAGCTCTGATCTTCCCCTTTGAATCGATCATGCTGTCGTTGTACTCGCAGGTCCGTTCCTTCGGGTTCTACGACACCATCATCGGTATCTGGCCTCCAGGCATGATCGGACCCTTCCATGTGCGCCTCATGCGGGCCGCATTCCTCGGTATCCCGGATGAGATCGAGGACGCCGCCTATATCGACGGTGCGGGTGAAGTGCGAAGGTTCTTCACCATCTTCCTGCCACAGGTCAAGGGATCCCTCGTCGTCGGCCTGACAGCCTTCATCTTCGCGTGGCAGGACTATCTGTGGCCGCTGCTCATCACTCAGTCCTCCTCGAACTACACGATGATGATCGGTATCGCGCAGCTGCAGTCCTCATTCGGAACGGACTACCGAATCGTGCTCGCTGGCGCCATTACTGCCGTGATCCCCATCTTCTTGGTGTTCTTAGCCTCCCAGCGCTACTTCTTCCGTGGCATCGAGGAAGGCGGACTGAAGTTCTGAGCTGTGCCACCCTCACCCATCCACACAACGCACTTATGACATTTGGGACTCCCATGCCTTTCCCCCGACACAAGGAAGTGAACCATGACCGACAATGCTGATCTCGATCCCGCAGAGCTGGAGGCAGCCGGCGCTCTCGGAGGGTCTGAGGACCCCGGATACCAATGGCCGACCGACCCCCTGGTCGTCAAGAACCTCAAGCACTGGCAGGACCTCACCTTCGGCGTTATCGTCCACTGGGGTATCTACTCCGCCATTGGTCAGGGAGGGTCATGGTCCCTGCATCGCGACGACCTGGGTTGGTTTACCGACAAGGCGCCCCAATTCCCGGGTGACCCGAACGATGACGCCGGTTACCAGGACTGGTATTACGATCAGGCCAAGACCTTTCGGGGCGAGGACTTTGACGCTTCCGAATGGGCCCATGCCTGTGCTGACGCCGGAATGACGTACTGCGTTTTCACGACGAAGCACCACGATGGGTTCTGCATGTACGACTCGGGGTACACCAACCTCAAGGCGACGTCAGAGTCGTCCGGTCTGCGTCGGGACATCCTGCGCGAGGTCGTCGATGCCTTCCGGGGCGCAGGACTGGAAACTGGTGCATATTTCTCCAAAGCCGATTGGTCGCATGCCTGCTACTGGGACCGTTCCAAGCGGATCCATGATCGTTTTCACAATTACGACCTTGAAGCCCAGCCCGAGCGCTGGCAGCGGTTCGTTGATTTCACCATGGACCAGATCACCGAGATCCTTTCCAATTACGGTCCGATGAACGTGTTGTGGCTTGATGCCGGTTGGGTTAGTACGCCTGAGGAACCTATTGGTATCGATGACATTGCCACTCGTGCGCGCGAAATACAGCCGGGAATCATCGTCGTCGATCGAGCGGTGCATGGCCCCCACGAGAATTATCGGACTCCGGAACAAGAGATTCCGGAGGATATCCTTGACTATCCGTGGGAAGCCTGCCTGACGCTGACGAAGGAATGGTGCTCCCTGTCGCCGGACGATCCGGCCAAGCCGACGAGCTTGATCATTGCGAACCTCATCAAGATCGTCTCGCGAGGCGGGAATTACCTGCTCGGTATTGGCCCTGACGCCACGGGCCACATGCCCGATTCGGTCCGTCGAGGACTCCGGGAGATCGGCGGGTGGATGGACGTCTGTGGGGAGGGGATCATGGCTGCTCGTCCTGCTGATCCCGAAATTTCCGCTCAGGGCGACAACCTCGAGTGGTATCTCACGACGAAGGATTCCCACCTGTTCGCCTGGGGCGTCGCCAATGAGGATGTCGTCGGTGCGGATCGCCTCGTCGTTGAAGGCGAGTACCGCCAGGCCCGTGTTCTTGGCGGACCTGTCCTCGAAACCCAGACCCGTGACGGTCGCACCGTCATCGAGGTTCCCGCTTCTCCTACCCAGTACGCAATCGGACTGGAGCTCATCGAGCACTGAGCAGTGCGATCTCGTCCTCATCACATATCTGGAAGGTTTTCCATGCTTTGACGCCCCTGACATCGACGTCAAGACCCGCTCTCTGAACTCTGCCATCGGAATGCGACTTCTCATCGACGGACGCCGTCGTGGTGTGCGCTCGAGGCTATGGGTGTCTGTGCGGATCTCACCGTCACCGCCTCGTGGGACTGCATCGCCGAAATCCTCGACCTGACTCCGGACATTCCGCACGCGAGGGGGTTCAACGCCACTGAACGTTCTGGAGCCGTCACCGTGGCTGCGGCCATGGCGGCCTACACACAGCTGGGTATTCTGGCCTTCGCCATCTACGGTCATGATGTTCAGAATGCCGACGACGCCCTCACTGACGACGTCTCGGCCCGGATTCTCAGCTTCGGACGAGCCGCCCTGGCAGTCGGGCTCATGAGAGTCCGGAGCTACTTGGCGATGGGCACCGTGTCGATGGGCATTGCCGGATGTCATGTCCCTGAGCAGGCCCTTCAGGATTACTTGGGCATGCGCAGCCAGTACATCGACATGGTGGAACTCGGCCGCAGGATCACCGCGGGTATCTATGACCACGTTGAGTGGAAGTGGGCGATGGCATGGGTCTCAGCATCGGTGAGGACCGAAATCCGGCTGACAAGCAGCACAGCGATGCTGACAAGCGTGAACAGCTGGAGTATTCGGTCAAGATGGTGCTGGTTGCCCGAGACCTCATGAACGGCAATTTGCGTCTGGCCGACATGGGATTCAAGGAAGAGGCCGGTGGTTACGACGCCATCGCCGCCGGCTTCCAGGGCAAGCGTCAGTGGACTGATGGCAAGCTGAACGGCGACGTCATGGAAACCCTGCTCAACACCAGCTTCGACTCGGATGGACTGCGTCAGCCCCAGGTCTTTGCCACCGAGGGAGATGCCCTCAACGGGATAGCGATGCTGCTCGGCAGCCTCCTCACTCAGCGTCCTCAGTTCTTTAGCGATGTCCGTACCTATTGGAGCCCGGAGGCCGTTCGCCGCGTCACCGGTCATGAGCTGACCGGTCGTGCCGCTGGTGGTTTCGTCGATTTCAGGAATTCCGGCGCGAGCACTCTCAACGCGACAGAATGCGAGGCCGAGGCGGACGGCACTCCCGTCATCAAGCACTGGTGGGATCTCACCGAGGACGACATCCAGGCCGATCTCGCTGCGACGACCTTCCACTCGGCGACCCAGGAGTACTTCCCGGGCGGCGGATTCTCGACCCACTTCACGACGGTGGGGGACACGACGGTGACAGCGGTTCGTATGAACATGGTCGCTGGAGTTGGACCGACCCTGCAGATTGTCGAGGGACGGACGCTCCCGGACGAGGGGACAGACACCATCGTTGAGCGGGCGGACCCGACGTGGCCGACAACGTTCTTCGTGTCGCGCATTCCCTCGAGCGGAGCCTTCAGTAGCGTTTATGACTGGATGGATAAGTGGGGAGCTAACCACACCTCGACGGGGTACAGCCATATCGGCGCTGACGTTCTCACCCTGGCAGCCATGCTGCGCATCCCGGTCTCGATGCACAACATTGAGACCAAGGACATCTTCCGTCCGCGTACCTGGTCCTCGTCGGAACCGTCGTCGAACCGCCGTGCGAGGGATACCGACCGACGAGTGAGGCCCTCATGAACTTGGCCCAGTATCGGGCCAATCCCAGCATTAGCGGAGCAGTTCACGCTCACCCCGTGTACGCCATGGTGATGGCTATTCGAGAGTGAGCTCTAACCGAACAGCTCATGCCGGAATCCTCGATTGTCATGCCCGAGGTGCCGCTGGCTGATTACGCCACCCCGTCGACACCGGGTGTTGTTGAAGCGACGTCGAAGTACGCAAAGACTCACACCGTCTGCCTCATGGAATACCACGGAGCGTTCACCTGGGGACCTGACGTCTGGGCCGCGTACATGGCCATGGAGCGTCTCGAGTACACGGCGCAGATCACCTACCTACTCGAGCGTCGCGACGGACTGCGGGAACTGCCCGATGACGAGATCGTCAAACTGGTGTCGATGCGACCGCAATACGGGTTGTGATCAGACGCCGGTGTGCGGCGGACCGCAACCGTTGTCGTCGATCGAGGCCGAGGTGCCCGGAGCAGCAGTCGTCGGAGCCGGGGCCTCGGGAGCAGTGGTGGCCGGGGCCGTCGGAGTCGTTCGACAGCGTGACGGTGGCCCCCACCGAGGTTATTGCGATCCTCTCGGAGGTGTTGCCGGACGGATCAGCGGTCCATGCCAGCTTGGTGACGTCGAGGTACAGCTCACCGATTGCGGGCTTGACGCCATTCGGCTCGGTGGCCAACACCGGAGCGACCCCGGTGTACACCTCGACGACATAGCGCGCCAGTTCACCGGGCCCAGGTGACACGACATAACGTATAAGTATGCATAACATGGCATAAATCCAAGTTGGGGCGCGCATGTGGGAGCATTGGGATGGCGGTCATGGTTTAGCGAATTACCACCTGATGATTGCTTTGAACCTCGACGGATTGGCTACCCCATGCTCAACCGGCACTCCTTGATATGTCACAACGTGGTCATGCAGTTCCCCCACGCGGGCCGACCCGCATTGGACGGTGTCTCGCTGGTCATGCCTGCGGGATCAGTGAACGTGGTCGTCGGTGCTTCTGGTTCGGGTAAGTCAACATTGTTGATGTGCCTTGCCGGTTTGGAGGCGCCGACGAGAGGGCGGGTCGTACATGGCGATGTGGATGTATACGGGCTAGATGACAGGCGGCGTGCGGCGTGGCGGTTGCAAACGATCGGCCTGGTGTTTCAGAACTCTGAACTGGTTCCCGAGCTCACATTGCGTGACAACATTGCCCTGCCACTTGAGCTTCTTGGCACTGGGCGCCGGGACGCACTGAAGCGCGCCGACCACCTTGCCGAGATCCTTGACCTGAGCGAGAGCAACAAGCGGAGGCCCAGCGAGGTGTCGGGAGGCCAGGCACAGCGTGCTGCCGTGGGTCGTGCCCTGGCACACCGTCCGGCGGTCGTTCTGGCCGACGAACCTACTGGCGCTTTGGACACCACGAACCGCCATGCCGTAATCGACTTGCTAGACGAACTGGTTCGCGCCGAGGGTTCCACTTTGGTGATGGTTACCCATGATGAACACACGTTGCCGGGAAATGCTCGGATCATTCGTTTGGCCGATGGGCGGATCGTGGGGGACGCGTCGTGAAAGGTGTGCGTCTGGCGTTGCGATTGAGCCGTGGGGCGGGTCGTCATGAGCGGGTGCGATCGTTGGTCATGATTGTCGGTGTGGCCTTGGCCACACTCGGGTTAGCGGTGGGTGTCACCCTGCCTCGCGTCACCGCTCAGCAGCAGGAAGTGCGTGACGCGCGTACCCCCATCCTTGCTCCGGATGAGCCTGCTGACGGGCATACCGGTTTCAAGGTGCAGGAATTACAGGTCGACGGTACGCCCTGGACGAGTTTCGTGGTGAACCACCCTGCTGACCGCCTACCCCCAGGACTAAAGCACTGGCCCCAACCTGGTCACACCATCGTGTCCCCGCGTCTGAAGTCGTTGATGGACGCCGGGGTCGTGAACATCTCTAGCTTAGGCACAATCGATCCGGTGGTGGTGGATCGGGCCGCTTTGGCTTCACCCGATGAACTGTTCTCGATTACGACCACCTCCGATCAGGCTGGTTGCCGCGAGCTGAAGGCCTTCGGCTTGACCAGAATCGGTGATTCTGGGGTGTCGTCGCGTACCGTGTGGATCGAGGTGATCGGACTGGTGGCGCTGCCGGCAGCCGTGTTGTTGTGGACGTCACTGAGCCTATCGGCTGCCTCGCGCCGCGACAGGTTCATGACGTTGGTGCGCATGGGATGCGACCCCGACTGGTGTGGCCAGGTCTTCGCCGTCGAGGTTTCTGGGACCGCTGGCCTAGGCGCTCTGCTCGGGTTGGCACTGTTCATTCCCGTTCAAAACGCCCTTGGATCGAGTGGGACGCTCGGGTTAACGTGGTGGCCCTGGCAGGCGAGGCTGAGATGGCCTGAGTGGCTCATCATCGTCGTCATCATGGTGATCGCGAGTGGCTGGTTGGCCCGTCGCGCCCTGCGAAGGCTGCTGGCTTCACGCCGCCCCCCGCGCCGCCGTGCCCGGCTTGGGACAGTGCGTCATCTGCTCGGGATCGTTGGTCTTCTCCTCGTGGTGGCTGCGATCGGTCTGGAGGGCTGGATCTGCCTGACGATGGCACTCGCCCACGACGGCCAGCGCCTGGGGGACCACGCCGCTGGATACATCATGGGCGCAGCGGTGTTTGGAACTCTCGGTGCCGTCATGTCAGCCCACCTCATCATCGTATGGTGTGCCGGCCGTGAACAGCTGAGACTGCCCACCCGTCTTGGGTTGACCCTGGCTCGGGCTCACTATCTAGATTCCGCTGCGATGGTGATCGCATTGACGATTATGGTCGGTCTAGCTGGATTTGGATCGGGATTCCTCGTTTCTGGCACCCACGATACTGCGGGGGACCCCCACCACGTCCTCGTCCAGGTCCCCTTCACCGACCGGACCGCCACCGAACAGCAAGCCCTCCGGCGCGTCACCCGGCCCCGACGTATGATCTACACGGCTACCGACGGTCGTACCCTCGTCGCGGCCTCCTGCGCTGACTTGGCCGCCTTCGATCCCTATCCGCGATCCTGTCCCAGGACGCCGGCAACGAGGCGAGACGCGTCATCGACATGGACCTTTGGCCACGATAAACACACCACGGTCCGTACCATCAAGCCCGTCAGCCGCCTACCCGTCACCTATGACGATGACGCCCTCCTCGCTCGCAACGATCCGAGACTGGCAGGTCTCACACCAGACATCCTGGAGTTCACCGCAGACTCCACAACTGGCGACCTCGATCGGCTTGTGGATCAACTCCACGGAGCTGCGCCGTCCTATGCGGCCTACGCCGGGGCCGAAAATCCCGACACTCTACAGGCGTTTATCCAACAGCAGGGAATCGTGCGTAGCGGCCTGGCGGCCGGATTCCTGCTGATCCTGGTGGCATGTACTGCAGCTTTTGTCGAATTGCGCTGGGGAATGCGGCGTACCATTGCCGTTCAACAAGCCGTGGGTACTCCCGCCCGTATCCTGCGAAGATCCTTCTTGATGCAGATGATCGTCACGATTCTGCCAGCCCAGACGATGTCACTGGTGGTTGGAGTTCTGGCTGGCTGGGCGATCAATGCCGCGATCGGATCGACCGACGCGAATCAATCCTTCGACCCCACCATTGCGGCGCTACCCGTCACTATGTGGGCGGTCAGTGTGCTTGCCATTATGGTCACTGCGTTTGCGACTGGTGCGCCTCGTTTTCAGCTATCGGCTGTGAGGGATACCACGTAGACAAGGAGCGATAGCCATGCGGTGCTCAAACTCCAGTACGGGGCAATTGCTGGTTGCCTGACGGAAGCGAAGGCGTCACGGTGTGAGAAGTGCCGGATGGCTTCGGGTGTGAAGCAGGGGGAGCCGTCAGCTGGCAACACCGTTCATCGGGGTGCCGTCCCTAATGACCTGATTAGTGCCGCCATTGTTGCGGCGGACTTTGACGATCTCGAACTTTACCGGCTTGATATAGCAATGCATGAATCATCTTCTCGACGGAATACCGTGCCAGCTCACTGCGTTCAGGTGACGACATCGTGACGCCGAGATGGCAACATCCTGTCGGCAAGTGGTGTCGACGGGACTGTTGTAGGGATATCAGACGATTCGGCGGCTCCAGCCACGGCGCTGACGAATAGCTCCCAACCCTAGACACACGAGGTAAATGAGGAAGCTTACCGTCGTTACGTAGGGGCTAATAGGCAAGCCTGGCCCCAACGACAGCATGATTCCTCCGACGGCAGAGACCGTTGCAAACACGATAGATAGCAACGACATCGCCAATGGATGGGCCGTTACTTTGGCAGCAGCGGCCGTCGGAGTGATGAGCAGACTCAGTACCAGCAGGGCACCGACAAGCTGTACTGCCATAGCTGTAGTGAGGCCGAGCAGCAGCATGAAAACAATCGATAGGAACCGCATTGGGACCCCGCGCGCCTTGGCGGCTTCAGGATCCACTGAGGCGAAGAATAATGGTCTCCAGATAATACCCAGACACACTGCTACGAAGATCGCTACGACGACGAGGGTGCTCAATTCCGTGGTATCCACTGCGACGATCTGTCCTGTAAGTAGGCCGAATTTATTGGACGACCTGCCTTTGTACAGGCTCAAGAAGAGCACACCAATTCCCATGCCGAAAGGCAGCATGATGCCGATAGAGGCATTGCGTTCTGCTGCTTTGACACCCAGTAGTCCCAGGATGAGGGCAGCTACGAGGGATCCGACGACGGCGCCTTTGGTCACCGATGCTCCGAAGAACAGGGCCACCGCAGCACCTGCGAAGGAAAGCTCCGACGTGCCGTGGATAGCGAAGGCTAGATCTCGAGCATGGATCATCGGGCCGATAAGGCCTGCAAGCACACCGAGGATGATCCCGGCAATGATCGATCCGCGGACTAGCGGCACCAATTGGCTGAAGCTGTCGAAATTGATAATTGTGGAGAAAACCATGTCAGCCCATTTCCTCAGATTCGTCGGCCCGGGGCATGCAGGTGGGTCGAGCGCTCTTCGTCAGCAAGGACAATGATGCGATTACCGCGATGGAACACCTCGACGTGGGACCCATACATTTCGCTGAGAACGTCCGATCGCAGCACCTCGTCGGGAGTGCCAACGCGAACCTTGCCGCCCGCGACGTAGACCACCCGGTCGACGTAGGGCAGCACGGGGTTGATCTCGTGGGTGACGAAGAGCACCCCGAGGTTGCGGGTCCGGCGCGCATTGTCGATGAGTCGGGTGACCTCTTGCTGGTGGCGCAGGTCGAGGCTGGACAGCGGTTCGTCACACAGCAACAACTGAGGATTAGTAACGAGCGCCTGGGCGATACGCAATCTCTGCTGCTCACCACCCGACATCATCGTCAGCGGCGCATTAGCGAAGGCTGTGGCGCCGACTGAGGCGATGGCTTCGTCAATACGGCGCCGCCGCGACCGGCTAAACCAGCCGAACCCCCACTTGTGCCCGTCAATTCCCATCCCGACGAGGTCGCGCCCACGGATGGGAGCAGTCGTCTCGAGGGATCGTTGCTGAGGGACGTAGCCGATATGGGTCGAACCGCGGCGCACCGGACGGCCAGCGACCATAGCGGTCCCGGCCGTTAGCGGAATCTGCCCTAACAGGACTCGTAACAGGGTGGTCTTACCCACCCCGTTGGGGCCCAGAACGGCGATAAATTCGCCGGGTTCGACAATGAGATTGAGTCCCGACCACAGCACCCGGTTCCCGAAGGCGACCTTGGCGTCGGTGAGCCTGGCAGGCTCGATCCTCATCGTCGTCCCGGCGGTGTCAGAATGATGTGATGTCACGAGTGTCAAGCTAAGCCCTTGTCGATGGAGTCGATGGCCTTGCCAATGAAGTCTGGGTAGTTGTCGACGCCCTCCGGGAAGGTCTCCCAGACGCCGACCTCGTGGACGTTTGCTTTACTGGCAGCCTTCTGGAGGGCCTTGGTGACGTCGTCGCTGGTTTGGCCGTTGACGAGAAGGATGGAAGCTTTCTTCTGGGTCAGCAGGTCGGTGGTCTCGTGAACGACCTTGGTGGATGGACCGGCCTCAGTTTCAGACTGTCCGACGAACTCGTCAGGGGTGATGTTCTTGATCTTCATGTCCTCAAGTAAGTAGCCGGCTACCGGCTCGGTGGCGATAGCGGTGCTATGTGGATGCTTTTTACCGACCTTGGTGGCACGGGCCTTGAGGTCGGTGAGCTTGGACTCGAAGTCCTTGAGGTTGGTTTCGAAGGTGGACTTGTTATCCGGCGAGGTCTTGACCAAATCAGACTCAACGACCTTGGCCACCTTGCGAACGCTATCGATCGAGTAGAAGACATGTTCGTTGAATTCCTTGTCGCCGGGTTTCTTGAGGCCAGAGGTCTCGACAGCGTCAATGAAGTCCGCCTGGGGACTGGTGCTCTTCACGAGTTTGGTAGCCCAGTCGTCATAGCCGCCGCCGTTAGTAATGGCGATCTTGGCTTTCGAGAAGGCGAGCTTGTCCTTGGCGGTGGCTTCGTAGTCGTGCGGGTCCTGATCGGGGCTGTCGATGATGGAGTGCACATTGACCTTGTCCCCGCCGATCGCCTGGGCGACCGAGCCCCAGACGTTAGTCGAAGCGACGACGTCAACCTTGTCAGAACTGGCGGACGGGCCGGATCCCGAGTCTGGCCCGGAGTTGGAGCAGCCTGCCATTGCCAGAGCACAGGCGCTGAGAGTGGCAATGGCCAGAAGATGTCGATGCATGTGTGATGGTCCCTTTCCAGTACGCAAGTGATAACCATTGTCGTATTCATGAAGCGCATCGGCAAGCCAGGGCGTCCAAAGAAGCCAGGATGACCAAGAAAATCGGTTATCTACAGCCTTAGGCGAGGGTCGCAAGGACTTGCGAACTGGTCACGACGTCGATCTGAGGGGAATACAGATCCATGACGGTCAAGGCCGCCTCGTGGTTATCCGGTGCGGATCCGGCGCAGGCGTCAGACACAACTTTTACCCAAGCCCCAGCATCGGCGGCGGCCAAGGCTGTCGTGATGACGCAACAGTCGGTCGAAACGCCGGCTAGCAGGAGGTGGGGGTGTTCACCGGTCACGGCTGACAGCTGAGATCCCCACTTGCCGAAGGTGGCGACATCGATCGTCGGTCGTTCTGCCCATGGCTGAGCTTCATCGACAAGGTCGAATATCGGGTCATTTGCGGGACGGTCTGCAAAGGTCCAGCGGTCGAAGTAGTCACACCAAGATCCACAGCGAGTAGCCGTGGGAATCCAGCGCGTCACGATGGTTCGGCCATGGAAGGCAGCGACCATGCGATCTATCGGGTCGATGATAGTGGGGAAGGCAGGAGAGCCCCACGGGGACGTGGGGGACGCGAAGATTGTCTGGGGGTCAATGACAATTAGCCACGTCTGGCTCATCGTGACTCCTGACGACGCACGGTGCCGCGCCGGGCGATGAGGGTAACAACATAGCCGAGGACGAGGGCCCCGAATACTCCAAGGTTGGCGTGGGCCCAATCACCTTCACGCCCACCCAATCCAATGGGCCCAAGCAGAAATCCCTGCCAGTCGTTCCAATTGACGCCCTCGTAGGTGTTGACGACCAATCCCCACCCGATGACGGTCACGATGACGAAGGTGATGATTGAGATGGGGTCGAAATGACCGTAGCGCCCAGAGCCATTGAAGAGATCGGCCTCGTCGTAGGGACGGCGGCGCAGGGTGATATCGGCCATCATGATGCCGGTCCATCCTGAGAGCGGCACACCCAGCGTCACCAAGAAGGACTGGAAGGGGGAGATAAAGTTCGGAGCCACGAAGACGACGTACAGGGTCCCGATGGTGAGAATCGTCCCGTCAATGAGAGAAGCTGCTGGGCGTGGGACTCGGATTCCCAGGGTGAGCAAGGTGAGTCCAGACGAATAGATGCCGTTGATGGCACCGGCCAACAGGGAGAGGATCGCAGCCAACAAGAACGGGATGAGGAACCACGTCGGCAGGATGGTTGCTAGCGCGCCAATGGGATCGGCCCCAATGGCGTCGGATAGATTTTTTTGAGGATGCAGCTAAGAGCAATCCACCGGTAATGAGGATGACGAGCGGCAAAGAGGCCCCAAAGACATTCCAGAAGGCGATGGCGAACCCGGGAGATGTGCGCGACTGGTAACGTGACCAGTCGGCAGCGATATTCGTCCAGCCCAGCCCGGTGCCAGTCATGATGAGGGTGAGCGTGCCGACGAAGGCTGGGAAGGATGCCGCAGGCAAAGATGTTGCGGCGTGCCAGTCGATATGGCTGACCGCCATCACTAGATAAATCACGGTAAGGATACCGGTAATCCAGGTCAAAACGGCCTGCAACTTCATGATGATGTGATAACCAGCCACAGCACCGCCGACAATGAGAAAGGCCACGATGATAGTGGCGCAGATCTTGACCGAGTTCCCGGAGCTCCAGCCCAGTCGGCGGAAGATCGTCGTCGTCGCTAAGACGGCTGTAATAGCGAGAGATGTTTCCCAACCAATCGAGGTCATCCAGGAGATGACCCCGGGGATCTTGTTGCCCTGGGTACCAAAGGCTGCCCGAGACAGCACCATCGTTGGTGCGGAGCCGCGTTTACCGGCGATCGCGATAATGCCGCAGAACCCGAAAGAGACGATGACGCCGACGAGGGTGGCGGCTATCGCCTGCCAGAAGGACACCCCGAATCCCAACATGAAGGCTCCATAGCTCATGCCAAAGACCGAGACATTTGAGGCGAACCAGGGAAGGAAAAGGTCCTGGGGCCGTGCGGTGCGCTGTGATTCTTTGACGATCTCGATTCCGGTTGTCTCGATGCCCTTGTGCGTCGTCGCATTCGTTTTGGTGGCGGTCTGCGTCATGAGCTGTCCTCTCGAGGTATTCGCAGCGATATTCTTACATCGTTGGGCTGTGTACGTGCGTTGTTGTCTGCTCGGGCTACAGTCATGTCATGAGCATCGACGCTGATACTTGGGGCTCCCCATCCCCACGCCCTGCTGACCTGGCTGACGAGGCGGTTGACCAAGTCCACACCTGGTTACGAGATGCCAACGGTGCATCGAAGCGACGGACAGATCGTGCACAGATCGCTGCGGGATTGCTCTCCGACGTGCTGTCCCACCCGGCTGGTCTGCCTTTCACTCTGGCCTTTATAGATCGGGTTGTCCGCCCTGAGGACGCTCGCACCGCAGCGGCGAATCTTGCGGAACTGGCAAAGGTGGATTGTTCTTTTCTGCCTGCTGCACTGCAGGTGGCGGTGCGGGCAGGCGGACGAATGGCCCCCGTAGCTCCTAACGTCGTCGTCCCAGCTGCACGCCATGCCTTGCGGCAGCTGGTGGGCCATCTCGTCGTTGATGCGCGACCGGCACAGTTGACTCGCACCCTCAAAGCACTGCGGAGTGCGGGTGTCAGGCTTAACCTCAACCTCCTGGGCGAAGCTGTGTTGGGCGATCGCGAGGCGGCATCCCGCCTCGAAGGGACGATGGCTCTACTGGCCCGCGAGGATGTTGACTACGTCTCGATCAAGATTTCGGCTGTCGTCAACCAGCTCGACTTATGGGCTCACAAGGCGACGGTCGACGAGGTCGTTGAGCAGCTGCTGCCGCTGTACCACTTGGCTGAGAACTCCCCGAAGCCGAAGTTCATCAACCTCGACATGGAGGAATATCACGACCTTGATCTGACAATGGAAGTCTTCCAGAAGCTCCTTGACCGCCCCGAATTGCGTCATGTGGAGGCTGGCATTGTCCTTCAGGCCTACCTGCCCGACTCGCTGTCCGCTCTGCAAGGTCTTGTTGAGTGGGCTGACCGTCGTACCGCTGCCGGTGGGGCGGGGATCAAAGTGCGGTTGGTCAAGGGCGCCAATCTCGCGATGGAGAAGGTAGATGCCGAGATTCACGGGTGGCAGCAGACCCCGTGGCCTTCCAAACTTGCCACTGACACCAACTACAAACGAATTCTGGACTGGGCGCTGACTCCCGAACGTACCCATTCGGTGCGGTATGGCGTCGCTGGCCACAATCTCTTTGACATTGCACTGACGAAGCTGCTTTGTGAGCATCGTGGGGTTCGCGACCGGGTCGAATTCGAGATGCTGCTCGGCATGGCTCCTGACCAGGTTGAACGCATCGGAGCTGATGTTGGTGGGCTGCTGCTCTACACGCCGGTTGTCGATCCTGCCCACTTTGATGTGGCGATCAGCTATCTGGTACGTCGGCTAGAAGAGAATGCTGCTAGTGAAAACTTCATGTCGGCTATTTTTCAGCTCGGCCACGATTCCCAACTTTTCGCTCGCGAAGAGGCGAGGTTCCGCACTGCAGTGGCTGGGATTACTCGAGAAGTGCCGAAGCCTCGTCGTGAGCAAGAGCCTGATCGGGCGCCGGATCTTTCCAATGGGTTTGTCCAGTCCACTGACTCTGATCCCTCTCTGCCCAATATCCGCGTCTGGGCCGGTGAGGTTGCCGAGAAGATGAAGGGCTGTGAGCTGGGGGAGTCCACCCTGGCAAACAACCACCTCGACACCATTGCCGAGGTTAATGCCGTCATTGCCACCGCCCTTGAGGCTCAACACTCCTGGGCTGGGCGTGGCGGGAACGCACGTGCCGAAATACTGCGCACGGTGACGCACGCTTTCGCTACTCGCCGGGGCGACCTTTTGGCAGTGGCCGGTGCTGAGACCGGCAAGATCCTGGCCGAAGGTGACGTCGAGGTTTCTGAGGCTATCGACTTTGCTGCTTGGTATGTCGACCGAGCCGAGGAGCTCGAGGGCGTCGACGGTGCCCAGTTTGTGCCGCCACGAGTGACCGTCGTCACCCCGCCGTGGAACTTCGCCCTGTCTATTACCGCCGGATCCACCCTTGCCGCTCTGGCCGCCGGATCGTCAGTACTACTCAAGCCCGCTCCACAGGCCCGCCACTGTGCTGCCGTCATCTCTGAATGCCTGTGGGAGGCTGGGATCCCGCGGGACGTTCTGCAGCTCGTCGATGTTGAGGAAAATGAGGCTGGTAAACACCTGGTGAGCCACCCCGAGGTCGATCGGGTCATCCTCACGGGAGCTTGGGAAACGGCCAAGCTGTTCCGGTCGTGGCGTCATGACCTGCCAGTGCTGGCCGAGACTAGTGGCAAGAACTCCATTATCGTCACAGAGAACGCTGACTACGACTTGGCCGCAGCCGACATCATCAAGTCGGCTTTCGGCAATGCCGGACAGAAGTGCTCGGCAGCATCGCTCATTATCCTGGTGGGTCAGGCCTATCGGTCTCAGCGATTGCGCCACCAGATCCTTGACGCCGCCTCCTCAATTCGGGTGGGATCGCCGTCGGACCTGCGCTCCCAGATGGGTCCGCTTGCCGAGCCCGCCAGCGGCAAATTGCTCGATGGTTTGACGAAGCTTGACCCGGGCCAGGAATGGGCCCTGGAACCGGTGCGCATCGACGAGGAAGGCCGGTACTGGTCTCCCGGCGTGCGCAGTGGCATCAAACCGGGGGATCCGTACCACCTCACTGAGTACTTCGGCCCGATTACCGGAATTATGTACGCTCCTGACTTAGCCACCGCTATCGCGTATCAGAACGGCACCGCTTTCGGTTTGACGGCCGGCCTGCACTCTCTGGACCCCGCCGAGATCGAGTTCTGGGCCGAGAGGGCCAATGCTGGAAACCTCTACGTCAACCGGAGCATCACGGGAGCCATCGTCGGTCGCCAACCCTTCGGTGGTTGGAAGCGTTCAGCGGTCGGTCCAGGTGCCAAGGCCGGTGGCTACCACTATTTACAGGTGTTGGGGACTTGGCGTCGAGCTGAGGTGTCGGCCCCGACTCCGGCAGACCGTCCCTGTGCTCTGGTCGAGCAGTTCGTCGGCCACATCGAGGGGTTGGTTACTCGTGACGAGCGTGCCTGGCTTCTTGACGCGGTCGCCCGCGATGCTCGCGAGTGGGATGAGTGGTTTGGACGTTCTATCGACGTTGGCGGGCTGGAAAAAGAGCGCAACATCTTGAGGTATCGCCCGGCCTCGACACAGGTAAGAGGCTGTGCTGACGCCAAACTGGTTGATGTCGCTCGCGTTGTTGCTGCGGGACTCCTGGCTGCCGGCGACAATATCTCGGTGTGCCTGGACCCGAGTCTTGGCGAAGGGTTGGGCCGGGCGTTGCGTTCGGTCGGTGTGGCCGTCACCACTGCTAGCGACGAGGACTGGTACGCTAGCCTAGGGGCTAGCCGAGTACGGCTCGTCGGTGGTAATCCCTCCCGCGCTGCCGATGAGGCTGACGGTGATCCCGATTTAGCCTTGTGGGCCAACGAGGTCACCAGTGCCCCACAGGTTGAACTTCTACCTTTCCTGCGAGAGCAGTCGGTCTCGATGACAGCGCACCGATTCGGCAACCCGGATGCTGGGGTCCTCTCGGTGAGATTGTGAGGCGGCAGTCGCTGCGTGACGGGGTGCGACTTAACGGCGGGGATCGATAGCGATCTTGACACCGACGTGACCGCGCACGGCGTCAACAGCTTCGGTCCACTGGGACAGGCCAAAAGTGTGAGTGACAATGGGGGTTTCGTCGATATTTCCCCGTCCGAGCATGTCGACCGCCCGGTGAACGTCTGCTCGACTGGCATTCGATCCTCCGGAGATCGTCAGCTCTTGGTAATGCACCGTATTGGGGGTGATGGTCGTCGTTGATCCTTTGGGGAAACCAGCAAACCAGCTCACGCGTCCGCCCGGGGCCGCGAGGTTAAGGGATTCCTCGGTCAATTCGTTACGACCGATAGCGACGATGACAAGCTCGGCCCCGTATCCGCCGGTGTGCTCGGTGACAACCTCGGAAAGGTGTTCCGGACAGGTCGTCACCGCTCCCATGGCTGCGGCGCGGTCGCGTCGATCCGCGTGCTTCTCACACAGGATGACTCGCCCAGCCCCGCATGCCAGGTTGAGCGCGGTATGAAGCAGGCCGATAGCCCCGCCGCCGATGATGACAACAGTCTCCCCAGGGTTCACCCCGCCATGACGGCGATGTCCGTTAAGAACACAGGAGAGAGGTTCCGCCAGGGCCAGCCGCGTAGCTGGTATCTCCGTAGCTACCGGGATGATGTTGCCGCGAGAGACCGCTTGGGCTGGCACACACAACCACGGCGCGAGGCCACCATCAAGGCCGTAACCGACGAGCTCGCAGTGGCTACATAAGTGATCCCGTCCTGCGAGGCAAGCCCGGCAGGTGCCGCAGGAGACGACGATGGAGATAGTTGCCTGTTGCCCGACAACCAGTCCTTCCACCCCCTCGCCGAGGGAGGCGATCCTTCCGGCGATCTCGTGACCGAGGGTGACCCCGGGGCGCACCCCGGCGGTTTTCTCACCGGAAATGATGCGTAGGTCGGTGCCGCAGATTGTCGTCGCCTCGACGGCCAGCACGACCTCTCCGGGACCAGGCGTGGGTATGGGTTTTTCGGCTACCTGGACGTCTCCGGGGCCATTGAGAACTAGAGCTGGCATGGTGTGCGTCATGTGATCTCCTTCGTCAGTTCTAGTGTCGCATTTCTGTTACGTCGGGCAGGCTGCGCAGGCGCCAATTACCATGTGACATGGGGAAAACACCATCGACGATGATGACAGGAGACCCAGATATGACCCGACTTGTGAATAATCCCGATAATTTCCCATCTCAGGCGGTCGCGGGGCTTGTCAGCGCTTTCCCGAACCATCTGAGGCCGGTATTCGGGGGAGTTGTTCGCGCCGCCCGTACCGATCGCAAGGTTGCCCTCGTCGTCGGTGGGGGATCGGGACATTACCCGGCCTTTGCAGGTTGGGTCGGTCCTGGCTTCGCTGATGGTGCTGTGTGCGGGAACATCTTCTCCTCTCCCTCGGCCTCCCAGGCTTATGCAGTGTGCAAAGCCGCTGATCGTGGCGCCGGGCTCCTCATTGGATTCGGCAACTACGCCGGGGACGTCCTGCACTTTGGGCAAGCAGCAGAGCGGCTTCGTAGCGAGGGGATCGACGCGCGTTGCCTGCTCGTTACTGACGACATTGCTTCGGCGCCGGACCATCTCAAGCGTCGGGGAATTGCTGGCGACCTGCCGGTCTTCAAGGTCACAGCGGCGGCCTGTGAGGAGGGCCGGGACATTGACGAGGTCGTCGCGATATTTGACCGGGTTAACGATCGCACTCGGTCCCTCGGAGTGGCCTTTGCAGGCTGCACTTTGCCGGGAGCCGACGAGCCTCTATTCCGAGTCGAGGCAGGCCAGATGGGCGTGGGCATGGGGATCCACGGTGAGCCCGGCATTCACGATGAGACCTTGGGCACCGCAGACGAGGTGGCTGCCATGCTCGTTAACAGATTGCTGGCTGACCGGCCCGAGAATCCTGGGACTCGAGTGGTGCCGATCGTTAACGGGCTGGGCAGTACTAAATACGAGGAGCTCTTCGTACTGTGGAATGACATCAGCCGTCATCTTGAGAAAGCTGGCCTGGCAATTGTCGATCCGCAGGTGGGAGAATTTGTCACCAGCCTCGACATGGCCGGAGTCTCCCTGACTCTGGTGTGGCTCGACGACGTCATCGAGCCGTTGTGGTTGGCAGCATGCGACACTCCCGCGTACCGACGCGGAACTGTCGGTCAGGTGGATTTTGATACCACGCCGCTGCCCCAGGAGGTTGAGCGGGTCATGGTTGCTAACCCGGGATCTCGAGCTTCCGGGAGTCTTGCGGGCGTTATCGTCGAAGCTCTGGAAGTGGTGGCGACGAGGTTGTCGGAACGCAGTAGCGAGTTGGGCCGTCTCGATTCTGTGGCTGGCGACGGTGACCACGGTATTGGCATGGCACGTGGGTCCCGGGCTGCCCTTGCTGAGGCACGACGGGTGAGCGGGGACGGTGCCGCTGCGGCAACGACTCTCAATGCGGCCGGCTCAGCATGGTCTGAGCATGCTGGAGGGACCTCAGGTGCGTTATGGGGAGCAGTGCTGACCGCCATCGGAGCGGTACTTGGTGACGAGGACCCGGCAGGCGAGGACACCATCCCTCGGGCGGCTCGAGCAGCCCTCGACGCTGTTATCCGGCTGGGAGGGGCTAGCGTCGGCGATAAAACGATGGTTGATGCCATGGACCCCTTCGTCACGACCCTCGAGTCCTCGTCTGATCCGCTGCCGCAGGCTTGGGAATCAGCCTGTCATGCTGCCGACATGGCAGCTCAGGCGACCTCCGAGGTGACAGCCACGGTCGGTCGGGCGCGCCCGCTGGGGGACAAGTCGCTGGGAACGCCTGATCCGGGAGCAGTGTCCTTCCACGAGGTGGTCGTCGCAGTCGGATCCGTGCTGTCGAAGTCAGCGTTGAGCAACGGGAGGTTTCGCGCTCAACGTTGACCGACCGGAGGTTTCGCGCTCCAGGGAAACACGATCCACTTGTCCGTGGCTTTCCACACGAAGTCCGGGTTGATGACGGTCGTGGGCTTGGCATAGAGCACCGCCGAGCGGACGTCGGCTTCGAAGCCGCGCAGCAACTCGAGTACCAGGGCCAGGGTGCGACCGGAATCAACAACGTCGTCGACGATCAGAATTCGCTTGTTCCTGATGGATTCGGTGTCAAGCATCGGGGCCAACAGAACGGGATCGGGGAGGGTTTCCTGGACGTCGGTGTAGAACTCGACATTGATGGCGTCGGTGAGTTTGACCCCGAGGGAATACGTGAGGGCTCCGCCAGGGATCATGCCGCCGCGTGCCACGGCGATGAGGATCTCGGGATCGAACCCCGAATGATGAATCTGGGCAGCTAATTCTTCGGCGGCGTCACCGAAGGTCTCCCAGGTGAGGATCTCTTTGCCTTCGAGGTCACTGGCGTCAGCATGGTACGCGGTCATAGAGCAACCTTAGCGATGCCGCAGCCGACATCGCCTTGCGGTGTGGGACCGGTGGCGGGCCTGGTCGGTGGCGACGTGACCGACAACGATCAATCAAGAGTTAATTGCATGAGCACTGCAGTACGCCAGTTGCCTAGTTTGTACGCGATGTGCGGCAGTCGCCCGACTTCGACGAAGCCCATCGCCGAGTGGAAACTGATGCTGCGCTCATTGTCCGAATCGATCACCGACAGGAGGTTGCGCAGGCGATCATCTGCACGGGCGCGGCGGATGAGCTCGGTCATGAGTTTGCGTCCCACCCCTTGTCCTCGCGCCTGGGGATCGAGCCAGATCGTCACCTCCGCTGTGACGTCGTACCCGCCACCCTCGCGGAAACGGTGGTAATTGGCGTATCCCGCCATTGTTCCGTCGACCTCTGCTACCAGGAGTGGTCTGCTATCGGCTATCAGTTCGCGCCACCAGGACAGACGGTCCTCGACGTTGGTGTTGACCACTGTGTAAGAGTAGGTGGTTGCTACGGCGCTCTGGTTGTAGATGCGGCTTGCGGCAGGAAGATCGCGCTCCTCCATGGTGCGGATGTTGACGTCCATGGACGGTAACTATAGTGACCAAGTAGGGGACTACGGCGGGTATCTGCCTAGTGGAACACTCGCCTCGGGCGGTCACCGCTGTGGCCTGCTCACTGTAGGGGCGATGTCTGATACCACTGGTTATGGATAACCCGGATTCCCAGAACCGTCTCAGGACCAGTGGGGTCAGCCCCTTGCCCAGCCGCAGCCTTGGACCCGGCTTCTGACCTCAAGGGGCCTCATCCGAGCAGCTGATTTCCTTCGAAGATGCGGTGGGTTACTGCAAGTGGGGTGCGCCATTTTTCACTCCACATAGCCCCCAATCTGGGGAAACGTGCAACCCCGGTGTCGTGGGTAAGGACGTTTGGCCGTAAAGTCACCATCATGATCATCGGAATCCCACGGGAGTTACTCCCAGGTGAGAATCGGGTCGCCGCGACTCCGACGACTGTTCCCGCCCTACTCAAACTCGGCTACGAGGTGGTCGTCGAGGCCGGAGCTGGCGAGCATGCTGCTCAGCCTGACCGCGCGTATGAAGAGGCCGGAGCAAGGATTGTCGAACCGGGGGAGGCGTGGAAGGCTGACCTCGTACTGGCCGTCAACGAACCCACCGACGACCAGATCTCCCTCATGCGCGCAGGAGCCGTCCTCGTCACCTTTCTCCATCCCCGCCAGGACCTCGCCCTTACCGAGAAGCTGGCCGCAGCTGGCGTCACCGGTCTCAGCATGGATATGGTCCCGCGCATTTCGCGCGCCCAGTCGATGGACGCACTGTCTTCGATGGCCAATATCTCCGGTTACCGCGCCGTCGTCGAGGCGGCATTCGCCTACGGACGCACCTTCGGTGGCCAGGTCACTGCGGCAGGCAAGGTTCCGCCGGCCAAAGTCTTCGTCATCGGTACTGGCGTCGCCGGTTTGGCTGCACTGGGCGCCGCCAATTCGATGGGTGCCGAGGTTTACGCCACCGATGTCCGCCCCGAGACCGCTGAGCAGGTGCAGTCGATGGGCGCCACCTTCCTACACGTGCGAACCGGAGATTCTGACCAAGGCGTCAGTTCTGACGGCTACGCCAAAGAGACGAGCGACGACTACAACGCCCGCGCCGCCGAGTTGTACATGGAACAGGCTGGCAAGGACGATGTCATCATCACCACGGCTGCTATCCCTGGCAAGCCGTCCCCCAAACTCATCACTGCCGAGATGGTCTACGCGATGAAGCCTGGCAGCGTCATCGTTGACCTTGCTGCCCTAGGGGGTGGCAACTGCGAGTTGACTCGCCCCGGTGAGTCCTATGTCACCGATAACGGTGTGAAGATTATTGGTTACACTGATCTGCCGTCTCGCCTGCCTGGTCAGGCCAGCCAGCTTTACGGCACCAACCTCGTCAATTTGCTTAAACTGGCCACCCCGGAAAAGAACGGCGAGCTCGTCCTTAACTTTGACGACGAGGTCATCCGCACTATGACGGTGTGCCACGAAGGTCAGGTGGCTTTCCCTCCACCTCCGGTACAGGTCGCTGCCGCGCCCAAGCCTGTCGCCAAAGCCGAGATTGCCAGTGCTCCGGCCACCCCGGAGAAAAAGCCGCGCCCGTGGCCGCAGACCTTCGGCATCGTCGCAGTGCTGTCGATCGCGCTGATTGCCCTGTTGACCTTCTCCCCGATGGAATTCGTAGCCTTGTTTGGCACCTTCGCCATCGCGGTCGTCGTTGGCTACTACGTGGTGTGGAACGTCACCCACGCACTCCACACCCCGCTTATGAGTGTCACGAACGCTATCAGCGGCATCATCATCGTTGGTGCGATCACCCAACTCGGCAGTGAATCGTGGGGTATCCGGATTGTCGCCGCGTTGACTGTGCTTATTGCCAGTATCAACATCTTTGGCGGCTTCACGGTCACCCAGCGCATGCTCAAGATGTTCAGGAAGGCCTGATCCATGACGTCAACACTTCTTATTGCCCCGTTGGCCGGGTCGTTGGTGAATTTCGTCAACGCATCCTTCATCGTCGCAGGCCTACTGTTCATCTTTGCCCTGGCCGGTCTGTCTAAATTTGAGACTTCTAAGAAGGGTAATGCCTATGGCATTCTCGGCATGGTCATCGCGATTGTCGCGACGATCGTCGCTCTGGTGAAGTTGCCGGGATACTCGCCGGTATCCATCGTTTTGCTCTTCATCCCGATGCTTATTGGCGGCGCTTTCGGCGTGTGGAAGGCCGTTAAGGTCGAGATGACCGGAATGCCTGAGCTCATCGCTCAGCTGCACTCCTTCGTCGGTCTGGCCGCTGTACTTATCGGGTTCAACGCGTTCGCTGAGGAGGGAACCGGTGCCAGCACCTTCCAGCTTTCCGAGATCTGGATTGGCATCTTCATTGGCGCTCTTACCTTCACGGGATCGCTGGTGGCCTGGGGCAAGCTCTCGGGCAAAGTCGCTTCAAAGCCACTGACCCTGCCAGGTCGTAATTGGATCAACCTTGGTCTGCTGGTCGTTATCATCGCCTGCGGTATCTGGTTCTCCAATGTTTCTGGTGGTATTGCGTGGCTGCCGCTGGCGCTACTGACTCTGGCCTCGCTGTTCCTCGGCTTCCACCTCGTCGCCGCTATCGGTGGCGCGGATATGCCAGTCGTCATTTCGATGCTGAACAGCTACTCCGGTTGGGCAGCTGCCTTCTCCGGATTTAGTTTGCACATCCCGGTGCTTATCGTCACCGGTGCCCTCGTCGGCTTCTCCGGCGCCATCCTGTCCTACATCATGTGCAAGGCTATGAACCGCTCTTTCGTGTCGGTCATCCTCGGTGGTTTTGGCGATGCCCCGGCGGTTGAGGGTGAGGGTCCTGCGGGGGAGATCACTGAGATCAAGGCTGACGAGTTGGCTTCCCAGCTGTCTGAAGCGTCCTCGGTCATTATTGCTCCCGGATACGGCATGGCCGTGGCTCAGGCCCAGTACCCAGTCGCCGAATTGGCTAAGAAGCTGCGCGACAATGGTGTGGACGTTAAGTTCGCGATCCATCCGGTAGCCGGCCGTCTGCCCGGTCACATGAATGTGTTGCTCGCCGAAGCCCACGTCCCCTACGACATCGTCATGGAGATGGACGAGATCAATGACGACTTCGCCGACGCTGACGTTGTCCTGGTCATTGGCGCCAACGACACCGTTAACCCTGCCGCTATGGATCCTGGTACCCCGATTTCGGGTATGCCAGTGCTCCACGTCTGGGAAGGCCATGAGGTGGTTGTTTTCAAGCGCTCCATGAAGCCCGGATATGCCGGTGTGGAGAACCCGTTGTTCTTCGCCGATAACACCCGGATGCTCTTCGGTGATGCGAAGGCAAGCGTTGACGCTCTGGTAGCTGCTCTTTGACGGCGCCGCAACCTGTTTTCGATGCCCGCGACTGACTGACGGTCGTGGGCATCGTTGCATGCTGGGGGTGAGTGTCGCGAGGCGGCACTATGATAACCGTGAATGTCTATCAGGCCCCTTGTTAGGGCCGGAACAAGGAGAAGACGTGACCTACGTCATCGGTCTGCCCTGCGTGGACGTCAAGGATCGTGCTTGCGTCGAAGAGTGCCCTGTCGACTGCATTTACGAGGGTGAGCGTAGCCTTTATATTCACCCTGAGGAGTGCGTTGATTGCGGTGCCTGTGAGCCCGTGTGCCCCGTCGAGGCTATCTACTACGAGGATGACCTGCCCGGCGACCAGGAGAAGTTCCTTGACATCAACGCCGAGTTCTTTAACGAGCTGGGATCCCCGGGCGGTGCTGCGCGGCTTGGCCCGACCCACAAGGACCACCCGGCCGTCGAAACCCTGCCCCCACAGGGCGAATGAGTCGCCGTAACGTCTCTGCCAGCCTGCCTACCTTTCCTTGGGATACCATCGCCGAGGCCAGGCGTAAGGCTCAGTCCCATCCCGACGGCATCGTCGATTTGTCGATGGGTACGCCGGTCGATCCCGCCCCGGGCGTTGCCATCGCGGCGCTTACGGCGGCTGGTGACGCTCACGGTTACCCGCAGGTGTGGGGGACTCCTGCCCTGCGAGCCGGAATCCTGGATCACATGAAACAGGTCTGGGGTGCGCCCGCCAGCCTTGAGGAGACTAGCGTTCTGCCAGTTATCGGGACCAAAGAGTTGGTGGCCTCCCTGCCTGGCCAGCTTGGACTGGGGCCGGATTCGACCATCGTCATACCAGCGTGCGCCTATCCGACCTACCGGGTTGGTGCTCAGCTTGCTGGGGCCAAGATTGTTGCCGTTAATGAGCCTGACGAGGTCGATGTCGCACCTGACCTTATCTGGATTAATTCCCCGGCCAACCCGTCAGGTCGCGTCCTCGACCTTGACGAGATGAAAGCATGGGTGGATCTGGCGCGCAGCACGGGGGCTGTGCTGGCCTCCGACGAGTGCTATGGCGAGTTTGTCTGGGAAGGGGAGTCGGTTTCGGTCCTAGACGAGAGAGTCAACAGCGGTGACGTCACCGGCTTACTGGCCTGCCTGTCGATGTCCAAGCGATCGAATATGGCCGGCTACCGCGCGGGGTTTGCCGTTGGGGATGCTGAGTTGACCAGTGAGCTACTCACCGTGCGTAAGCACTCGGGACTCATGATTCCAGCCCCGGTGGTAGCTGCTATGCAGGCTGCCCTGGCAGATCGCTCCCATGTGCTTGAGCAAGTGAAGCGGTACCGGCTACGTCGCAATGTCCTGAAGCCAGCTTTGGAGAAGGCCGGCTTCCGTATCGACCATTCCGAAGGGTCGCTGTACCTGTGGGCGACTCACGACGAGGACTGCCGGGTTACTCTGGATCGACTAGCCGATCTGGGAATTCTCTGTTCTCCCGGTGATTTTTACGTTGCCGGTGGTTCCGACCATGTCCGTATCGGACTGACGGCTACCGACGAGAGGATTAATGCCGCCGCCCAGCGGATACAGCCTTGACTAGCTCCGAGCGGTGACGGTGCCGGAGACCCAGCCCGTCCCGCTGGCAGCTGGGCTCGCTGAGGGACCGGCGGCCGCGCCCCATGAGGCGTAATGCTCGGAGTCTGCTCTCCAGCTCGTCGTTGCGACCGTCGCGCGGTCGATTGGCCCCAGGCTCGTGCTTGCCATCGTCAACGCCACTGCCGCGCGCACAAGTACCGGGTCAGTAGCGGTAAATGTCACCGTTGGGCCAGTTACTTGGGTGGCGACCTTCGGTGCAAGTGCCCTACGTGCCGTGCGGGCGAGTTCCTGAACGGTTGTCGTCTTGGAGGATCTATTGATGCAGGTCAATGCTGAGGGAGAATGACCCGTGAGTGCTGAAGCCCATGCCTTCGCTAGCGGCTCATGTTTGCGGTAGGCCTCGGGATATCCGGATCGCTGTACTTGCTGGGCGGCGTCATTGATACTGACGGTCTTCCAGTTGCTGAACTTCACCAGTTCCCCGTAGAACTTTCCCGACGAATACCACGGATCCATGATCTGCTTGGCGGTTCCCCACCCCTGGGAGGGACGCTGTTGGAATAACCCGAGGGAGTCGCGATCCCCGTAGTCAATATTGCGTAGCTTTGATTCCTGCATAGCCGTTGTCAGAGCGATGGCGGCCGCACGGGTCGGAAGGCCACGGCGGATTGACTCGGCAGTGATGATGGCGGCGTTCTGGGATTGCTCTAAATCGAGGTCGTAGGACTGGCCTAAGACCACCACTCGGCAACCCTCAGGCTCCGTCGTGGCGAAGGGGTCGACGGCCTTCCATACTTTGTAGCCTCCCCAGCCCAGCCCGGCCAGGATCGTCAGTACCACCATGAGGGCGGCAATCGACCTCACAGGGTTGGCAGACCGACGTTTACGTCGTTGTCGCGTAGCCGCAGGGCGGGTCCGGCGGGGAGAGGGCTTCGTCATGTCAGTTCTGATGCAAATCCGAGTTGAGTTCGATCTTGTGGTTACCGCGGCCGCGCGCCTTGACGATCCCCGTCGTTGAATCACGAATGTAGAGGATGTCGCTGGCGCCGGAGAGCTCAGAGGCCTTGACAACCTTGCCGTTAGGCAGAGTTACTTTGGTGCCTGCAGTGACGTAGAGGCCAGCCTCGACGACGCAGTTGTCACCCAGGGAAATGCCGATTCCGGCCTCAGCACCAAGCAGGCAGCCGCGACCAATTGTCACCCGCTCTTTGCCGCCACCTGAGAGGGTCCCCATGATGGAGGCTCCGCCGCCGATATCGGTGCCGTCGCCCACAATGACACCCTGGCTGATGCGTCCTTCGACCATCGAGTGGCCTAGCGTACCGGCGTTGAAGTTGACGAACCCTTCGTGCATGACGGTGGTTCCCACGGCTAGGTGAGCCCCCAGGCGGACTCGGTCGGCGTCACCAATGCGCACACCAGTGGGGACGACAAAGTCAACCATGCGCGGGAATTTGTCGATCAGAAGAACGGTGAAGGGGGCATGGGCAATGCGTGCCTCCATGCGGGCCTTTTCGAGATCGGCCATGCGGATCGGGCCGATCGTCGTCCAGGCATTGTTTGGGAGTACGCCGAAGATGCCATCGAGGTTGATGGTGCGGGGAATAGCTAAGCGGGACGACAGAAGGTGCAGGCGCAAATATGCGTCGGAAACGTCGACCGGCGCGGCGTCGAGATCGATGACAGTGTGCACCACCTCAGTGTGCACATTGCGGATAGCGTCACGACCAGCTTCGGTTACTCGGTGCAGATCAGCAGGGGCGGAAGAGTCGTCGGGGCAGCCCAGCTGAGGCTCAGGGTACCAGGTATCCAGCACGCCCCCGTCCTCATGGACGGTGGCCAAGCCCCATCCCCAGGCTCGGCGGTCGGCCGAGGCGGTCTGCGAAGTCGTCGTCTGCGTCATGCACTGAGTCTAACCAGCAGCGCCGACAAGACGGTGAGGAGAAACGGAACTAAGAAAGCTGTGTGAAGGTCTTGTACACATGTATTACTTTGCGCTATTGTTGAAAACGTCGTGATGGTTCCTCAACGGTGAGGCAGGGGAGATCGATGAACACGCAGCAGTCCGCAGTTTCTGATTGTGGCTGGTCGGTGCGTGCCCGATTTACTGAAGTGTCCCCGGCGGCGACGAGCGCAGACGCCGGCGACCCTGCTGTTTCATCGGTGAGTGGCCCATGTGGTCTCGATGAGTTTTGCGGGATGCACAAGTGACTCGACAAGGATAGCGGTGCGTGCGCCTTCGAGATGGTGGCGCCGGCCAATGGGAAAACAAGGAAAGGATCAATGATGACCAAGATTGTTAATTCATGGAACGACTGGGATCCGCTGAAACGAGTTATCGTCGGACGTGCGGATAACTCCGTCATTCCGCCAGAGGAGCCGGCGACTTCCGAGAAGGTTCCGGTGGATTCTGCCATGCGAGGGATGTGGGGGCCGCGTCCGCTCGAGACGGTTGAGAAGGCGAATGCACAGCTCGACAATCTTGTCGATGTTCTCGAGAAGCACGGAGTCCAGGTCGATCGTCCGACTCCGCTCCAGTGGAATCAGGCCATTGGCACCCCCGATTTCCGTAACGACTCGATGATGACGTGCATGCCTCCTCGGGACATCCTGCTTACTATTGGCAGCGAAATCATGGCCTCAGCTAATTCGTTCCGCTGTCGGTATTTCGAATACTTGGCCTACTGGCCTCTCATGAACTCCTATTTTGAGGATGATCCGGAATTCAAGTGGACACAGGCTCCACGCCCGCGTCTCACCGATAAGAGCTACAAGCACAACTACTATGACGAGCGGGTTTCGCTCGAAGAGCGTCTTGAGCGCACTGCGGCCAAGGATTTCGTCACGACGGAGGTCGAGCCCATGTGGGATGCGGCCGATGTCATGCGGATGGGTAAGGATCTCTTCATCCAGCACGGTCTGACGACGAACCGGAAGTCAATGGAGTGGTTTAAGCGTTACTACCCCGATTTCCGCGTTCACGCGGTGAATTTCCCTGGGGATCCGTACCCGATCCATATCGACGCGACCTTTGTGCCGCTTCGTCCGGGGCTCATCATCAACAACCCGAATCGTCCACTGCCGCAGGAGCAGAGGAAGATCTTCGAGGCCAATGACTGGCAGATCGTTGATGCTGCTCAGCCGGCGCACGACACGCCTCCAGAATTGTGCTACTCGTCTGTGTGGCTATCAATGAACTGCTTGGTACTTGATCCGAAGACGGTCATCTGCGAGGCTTCGGAAGTTCATCAGATGGAGCAGATGGACAAGCTGGGTATGAACGTCATCCCGGTCGCCTTCCGTGACGCGTACCCATTCGGTGGAGGTCTCCACTGCGCCACGGCTGATGTATATCGCGAAGGTACCTGTGAGGACTATTTCCCGAATCAGGTCGACGACCCGACCTTGGTGTGAGAAAACCCCGTGGTCATGTCATGACTGACGGATCTCGGTGGCTCGGTACGGAACTTGCGTTGTCCGTTACCGGGCCGCCGAGCCTGATATGGCAGTATCACGCCTAGCAAAAAGGAGCATGTCATGGACATGGAGCCGGGCATCATCAACGTCAAACAGGAAGTTCCAGGCGTCGGTACGATGAACCAGAAAGTGGGATTCGTGTCCATGCTTCTTTCTGCAACGGGTATGGGGCTGGTGGGTACTTTCGGGCGTCTCAGCACTCCTGTGGATCCCACGACGGGCAGTAAGTACATCATCGGTGATTTTTTGGCCACTGGTAGGATGATGGTCGGGGTCCTGGGATTTCTGCTTATCATCGTCATACTTGGAAAATGGTCTGAGCTTCGCCGTATCCGGATCTCACCGGCCATCGTCGGAGGCGGACTAGCGATAGGCACATCGTTGGCCTTGTATGTTTCAGCCACCCTCATGACGACGATCGCTAACGCGGTATTCCTCATTTATACCGGTCCGCTCTTCGCGACGATTCTCGCAAGGATCTTTCTGAAGGAGAGAGTGGGTCTTCGGAACGGTATTTTCTTCATGCTGGTGTTCACGGGCATGCTTCTTACGGTCGGTTTGGTGCAGCTGGGCGGTGGCTCTGTGGTATCTTTCGGGCTGCAATTCGGCGCTGTAGAAGGTCTTCCTCGAAAACCGCTTGGAGATTTGTTTGGATTGGGTTCGGGTGTTTTTTATGGCCTGGCACTATTTTTCTATCGCTACAGAGGTGACGTTCCCTCAGAAATACGAGGATTCTGGAATTTCGTTTTCGGTACAGTAGGTGCATCGGTGGTGTTGGCACTGAGGATTGTGTTCTTAGACCAAACTAATCCAGTTGCTGTTATGACCGGAAGAAATTGGTTGTGGGCGATTGTCTTATTTGCGGTATGTGGCCTGGGGGCTATTGGTTTGTTGGTCGTGGCGGGAAAGAACTTGAAAGCCGTGGAGCTCTCCACGACCGCGTACTGGGAGTGTGTCATCGCACTCCTGCTAGGGTGGCTTGTGTGGGGCGAGTCGCTTACCTTAACCAGCTCGATTGGTGGGGCCCTGATCGTGCTAGGAGGAGCGGGTCCTGTTGTCTTTGAGCTGTTCGGTCGTGATCACCTGCCGAAGGACGAGCGAAGTGTCCCTGACTGCGGTTGAAATGGGGCTGTGTTGATGTCGGAGGACCGCTCGAGGGTCGTCAGGAAGGTCATTGTTGCCTCGTTTCTAGGGAACTTCGTGGAGTGGTTCGACTATGCCACGTATTCATATTTGGCAGTGATAATCTCCAGAGTGTTCTTCCCCCAAGGAACAAGTAGGGACGCTCTTGTTCAGACATTCGCCATATTCGCCCTGTCCTTCCTACTCCGCCCGATTGGAGCGGTGCTCTGGGGGTGCTGGGGGGACAAATACGGTCGCAGATGGTCCCTTTCAGTCTCCATCCTCATGATGGCCGTCGCATCCTTCCTTATCGGTTGTTTGCCTTCTTTCGCCGTGGCAGGGGCGTTCGCGCCCATCGGCCTGCTCGTGTGTCGGATGGTTCAAGGTTTCTCCGCATCCGGGGAGTATGCAGGGGCGGCCACGTTCTTGGCCGAATATGCACCCGCCTGCCGCCGCGGATGCTACGTGTCCATCGTCCCAGCTTCGACGGCGGCGGGTCTGCTCATGGGATCCCTGAGCGCTGCGATGATCGCAGGCTGTTTGCCGCAAGGGGCGGTGGGAACGTGGGGATGGCGGTTGCCTTTTCTGGCGGCCGGACCACTGGGTCTGTTGGCTCGCCACGTGTGGCTCGAGCTCGAGGATTCCCCGGTGTATCAGGAGCTCAGCGAGAGCGAAACGGGAGCCGCCGTGGGGCTTGGGCCATTGAAGACACTTTTGCGTGAGCACCAGCGATCTTTATTGGTGAGCATCGGAGTCGCATCGCTTAATGCGGTGGGGTTCTATCTCGTCCTCACTTACCTGCCGACATATCTGTCGAATGAACTAGGTTTCAGTTCTCGAGCGTCCTTCCTCTCGGTGAATATCAGCCTCTTGTTCTACCTGCTGGCAATCTTCGTGATGGGTTGGCTCTCTGATCATGTAGGGCGAAAGCGCATGCTGGTTGTGGCCAGTGTGGGCTTCGTCCTTTTTTCGGTTCCTCTGTTCATCGTCATGGGAACTGGACAGCTGTGGAAGGCATGCCTTGCAGAGGGAGTGTTGTGTCTTTTCCTCACTGCCAATGATGGCACGATGGCGAGTTATTTGGCCGAGTCGTTCCCGACGGAACTTCGATACACCGGTTTCGCGGTGAGTCAGAATCTGGCGAATGCCGTGTTTGGAGGTACAGCGTCTGCCGTTTGTACTTGGGTTATCGGGGTGACTGGTTCACGTTTGGCACCCGCGTGGTACCTGACAGCAGTCTCGCTCCTGTCCCTGTGCGCCATGGTCGCTTCGCATGAGCACACGGGGCGTGACCTCAGTGAGGTCGTCTAGGGGGACTCCGTCTCAGTCCGTTGTGGGCGGGGCTTGTGACATCGGGGCTTTGTGTGTCGGCAGGCTGATCAGCTGGCGAAGAAGGACTTCGACGGTTGCATGGGGATCGCGTCCCTCAGACAGCGCTGTGACGATTCCGCCGTCGATGACGGCGATCACGAGCTCTGCTGGGTAGGGGAGGTTAGCGACGGCGAGAATGCGTGATATGGCATTGTTCAGCCGGCCGCGTCCGGCGTGGTAGGCGTTGGAGATGGTTTCGTTGTCTCCTGCTGAGATGAGCTCGAGGTAATGTCCGAGAAGAGGAGCTGGGCGTGTGATCATTGCTCGAATCAGGTATTCGATCACGTCATCCACCCCGGTTTTGGGGCGATGGTTTTCAGCCTCGTCCGCAATCGTTTCAGCGATGTGAGCCCACGCTCGAATATTGAGTTTGGCGGCTTCAGCCAGGAGTTCTTCGTGGTCATCAAAGTAATACACGGTAGAGGAGGGTGAGAGATCTGCCATGCGTGCTGCAGCTCTCATGGTGACGGCGCTAGGGCCACCACTGTTCAACAATGATGCTGCTGATCGGATGAGTTTTTGACGTCGGTGATGGCCTTTTGCCGTCATTCGTTGAACCAATTTTGTCACCTCGCTATGCCGCAATGCGTAATGTGTCAAGTGCGTTCACCATAGCAATCTCAGGGTCGTCTTTCGCACGTTTTCCTCGGACTGGTCCGTGGCAACCCTGGTAGGGTGTCCGGCATGGACTTGAAGCCGACGGGCGACCTGCACGAGCTCTTTCGTCGACTCGTCGACATCGAGTCGGTGTCCATGCACGAGGCGCCTATTGCCGATGCTGTGGAGGAGACGTTGGCACCACATCGGCATCTTGAGGTGACGAGACTCGGTAACTCTGTCATTGCCCGTACTCACCTTGGGCGTTCGGAACGGGTCGTCATTGCTGGTCACCTCGACACCGTTCCGGTCGTCGAGAACTTGCCGTCCTATATTGAGCAGCGGTCGGACGGGGATTACCTCGTGGGTAGGGGCACGTGCGACATGAAGGGCGGTATCGCCGTCGCGCTCGCCTTGGCTGTGAGCCTTGAGAATCCGGTGAGGGATGTCACTTGGGCGTTCTATGAGTGTGAGGAGATCGCGGCCGAGCACAACGGTCTGGAGAAGATTGCCTCTTGGCGCCCTGACCTCATCGACGGTGACTTCGCCATCCTCATGGAACCCACCGATGGCCGGGTGGAGGGTGGTTGTCAGGGAACCATGCGTTTCACCCTTGAGGTGCCGGGGCGGGCGGCCCATTCAGCTCGTTCGTGGGTCGGGCACAATGCGATCCATGATCTGTCCGCCGTTTTGGAGCGTCTCAACCGCTGGCAAGAACGGGACCCGTTTGTTGAGGTTGACGGGCTGACCTTCCGTGAGGGCCTCAATGCGACGATGCTCGACGCCGGTGTGGCCGGTAACGTTATTCCCCCCACCGCTACTATTCAGATTAATTATCGGTTCGCCCCCGACAAGACGACCGAACAGGCTCGGCAGTACATGGAGGATCTCTTCCATGAGTGGCCGATGAACGTTCTTGACCTGTCGGCTCCCGCCAGACCAGGGCTCGATCGTCCGTTGGCGAAGTCTTTCGTTGCTGCGGTGGGCGGGGAACCGGGTCCTAAGTACGGGTGGACCGACGTTGCCCGTTTCGGGCAACTCGGAATACCGGCTGTTAACTTCGGGCCGGGGAATGCGCTGTGCGCTCATCAGGTGGATGAGTGTTGTCGTCTTGGCTCACTGGATGAGTGCTACCGGGCGCTGCACACGTGGTTAGCGTCGCGATGACCTAACCGAGGTTGTCGTCCAATTCTTTCGTTGAGGGGTCTGACATGGCATGGTTACTTGTTGTTGTCGTCATCATCGTCATCGGGCTCGCCGTCATGGCGGGGTCTGGGAAGTTTGGACAGGTCCCGCCAATCGTAGATGACCGTCCGGCCCCGGATCTTCCCGAGGGCGATTTGAGTGCTGAGAGCCTGCGCTCAGTTCGCTTCGCAGTGGTGCCACGGGGCTACTCAATGAGTCAGGTGGATCAGCTCCTCGACCGTCTGGCTTCCCAGATGGAGACCGGCCAAGGACCCGATCTCACGACTACGGGTAGGCCCATCCCTGACGCCACGGGCCCGGATACGGAATAATGGAAGATGCACCACTGCCCAGTGATTGAGGAAGAGTGACATGGCAGCTATGAAGCCCCGTACCGGTGACGGTCCCATGGAGGTCACGAAGGAGGGCCGTGGCATCATCATGCGCGTTCCAGTCGAAGGTGGCGGTCGGCTGGTTGTTGAACTCAACGCAGACGAAGCCCAGGAACTGCTCGCGTGTTTCAAGGACGTCGTCGGCTGACGCAGATGACTAACGATCGTGCCCGGCTCGAAGAAGCCGGGCACGATCGTACAAAGTGAACCGTCAGCCGTGACGCTTGATTGCCGTCTGGTAGACCTCGACGGTTTGCGCAGCGATTCGAGGCCAGGAGAATTCGTCAATGCAACGCTGACGACCAGCGGTTCCGAAAGCTTTGGCGCGTTCCATGTTTCGAGTGAGGTCGTTGATAGCGGCTGCGAAGGCGGACTCGAAGGTCGCGACATCTTCTGGGGTCGACAAGTCGGTTGGGACCCCGTCGACGAGATGCCCGGTCGATCCGTCGACGACAACCTCCGGTATACCGCCAACTCGAGATGCCACTACCGGCGTAGCGCAGGCCATAGCCTCCAGGTTGACAATGCCCAGTGGCTCATAGACCGAAGGGCAGGCAAAGACTGTAGCGGCAGAGAACACCTGGCGTACCGACGAGCGGGGGAGCATCTCCGGCACCCAGATAACCGGCGCTCGGCGGCTGGAACGAACCTCCTCGAGGGCGGCTTTGAACTCCTCTCCAATCTGTGGGGTATCCGGGGCGCCGGCCAGCAAAACGAGCTGGGTCTCAGGATCAAGCTCAGTAGCGGCATGCACCAAGTGGACCAATCCTTTCTGTCGTGTAATGCGCCCGACGAAGACCACCGAAGGTCGGTCAGGGTCCATCCCGATGTCACGGCACACATCGGTCTCGGTGACGGGATGGAACTCGTCCGTGTTGACCCCATTGCGCACCACATGCACCTTGTCAGGATCTAATTCGGGATAGGCCCGCAGTACGTCGGCCCTCATGCCTTCAGAGACCGCGATTACGGCGTCTGCGGCGTCGTAGGCGGTCTTTTCTGCCCAGGATGACAGTCTGTAACCGCCACCGAGCTGCTCTGCCTTCCAGGGACGGTCGGGCTCCAATGAGTGAGCGCTGATGACGTGCGGGACGTCGTGGAAAACACCGGCGAGCAAACCAGCGAGATTGGTATACCACGTGTGGGAATGGACGAGGTCGACCTCGTCAGGGATGGCATCGACCATGGACAGGTCTGCGCCGAAGGCCCGCAGCGCGCCGTTGGCACCTTCCGGATAGTTCTCAGCGTGGGCGGTGGCTCCTTCACGCGGCTGTCCCATGCACTGCACATCGACGTCGATGAGGGTGCGAAGCTGGGGGACGAGTTGCGCGACGTGGACGCCGGCGCCGCCATAGATGGTAGGAGGATATTCGCGGGTCAGGACGGACACGTACATGGCTTGATCGTCCCACAAAGACGGCCTCGGTGGGGTAGTAGCGTTGCGGTGCGGTCAACAGACTGAAAACTCTCGTCGACATTGTGCAGCTGACCTTGTGATGATTGCCTGCATGGGTGTTCGGTGACGGTAGATTGAGGACCATGGCAAAGACGCGTCCCAAGGTTCTATCCATCGTCCTCGCTGGCGGCGAAGGCAAACGCCTTATGCCTCTCACGATGGACCGGGCCAAACCAGCCGTTCCCTTTGGTGGTACCTACCGTCTTATCGACTTTGTGCTGTCCAATCTGGCGAATTCAGGGCTCACTCAGATCGCTGTGCTGACCCAGTACAAGTCTCACTCACTTGACCGTCACATCTCCATCACCTGGCGGATGTCGACCATGCTGGGCTCCTATGTGACCCCGGTCCCGGCCCAGCAGCGTCTTGGGCCGCGGTGGTACCAGGGAAGTGCTGACGCCATCTACCAGTCCCTCAACCTCATCAATGACCAGAGTCCCGACTACGTTGTGGTCTTTGGCGCCGACAACATTTATCGGATGGATGTCGACGCCATGTTGCAGTATCACATCGACTCCGGGCTGGGATGCACCGTCGCCGGTATCCGAGTGCCTCGCAAAGACGCTTCTGCCTTCGGAATTATTGATGCTGACCAGAACCATAAGATCACCGAGTTCCTCGAAAAACCGGCTGATCCGCCTGGTCTGCCGGACGCTTCGGACGAGTCTTTCGCCTCGATGGGTAACTACATCTTCAGCCGCGAGGCCCTGGTCCAGGCCCTCCACGACGACGCCCACAGCGCCGACTCGCGGCACGACATGGGTGGCGACGTTATTCCGAGATTCGTCAACGCCGCTGACGCGCAGGTGTACGACTTTCGTGACAACGAGGTTCCTGGCAACACTGAGAAGGATGCCGACTACTGGCGGGACGTGGGCACCATTGATGCTTACCACGACGCGCACATGGATCTGGTCTCGGTCGAGCCGGAGTTCAACCTGTACAACCCGGACTGGCCCATCTGGACCATGCAGGAACAGGCCCCCGGTGCCAAGTTCGTGATGCGCGGGTCCTGCGACGACACCCTGGTCTCTGCCGGGTGCATCATTTCCGGCACCGACATCTATCGCACGGTGTTAGGCCCGCGGGCTCGCATCGAACGGTGGGCTCGAGTCGATGAGTCAATCGTCATGAACAATGTGGCGATTGGTTCCAATGCGACGGTCCACCGTGCGATCCTCGACAAGAATGTCATTGTTCCTGACGGTGCCCAAGTGGGTGTCGACCACGACCACGACCGTGCTCGTGGATTCACCGTCTCCCCAGGCGGTGTGACGGTGGTCGGTAAAGGAATCACGGTTCCCTATTGATTGAGCGATCTTCAGGACGCACGAATCGGCTCCCCATTTTTCGGGGAGCCGATTCGTTTTGTCTTGCGTCAGACGCGCAAGCTCAACTTTTCGTGGCCAACAGCAAACCTTCACCAACGGGTAGCAGCACCGGGGTGAATTCTTCGGTCTCTAGCACCGAGTCGAGGGTTTCGCGGATGATGAGGGTGTCATCGTCCTCATTATCCGGATCAGCGATGTGGTTGTTGGCCAGCGCGTCGTTAACGACAACAACGCCTCCGGGGCGGAGTAAGCGTAGGGCCTGGGAGACGTATTCCACGTATTCAAGTCGGTCGCCATTGATGAGCACTATGTCGTAGGCGCCATCACGCAGTTTAGGTAGCACATCCAGCGGAGTCCCGGTGATGAGGCGCACCTGATTAGAGCGGATACGGGCCAGGCTCAGAACCTTACGGGCAGCAGCCTGACGCTCAGCGTCGGGGTCGATGCTGGTCAAGACACCATGATCGGTCATGCCCTCCAAGAGGGCCAGCCCTGAGACTCCGGCGTCAGTGCCGATGGTGACGACGCTCCCGGCCTGCATGGTGCGCGCCAAGAAGGTCAGCAAGGCGGTGGTGCCGTTGCCGAGCACTTCCCACTGATCAGCGCGGGCTGCTTCGCGGGCCTCCTGTAGAGCCGGGGAGGGTGCGACGAAGCCGTCGGCGTACTCCCACGACCGGGCGTCGGGGACTTGATGTCTGGGCTGTGCTGGACTCACACTAACAGCCTATCCCGCTGAGGCCATCTCGTGGCTACCATGGGCACCAGCTATACAAGGAGGTTTTGCATGTCCGCTCCCGTTTTTGGCCGTCTGCTTACGGCCATGGTGACTCCGATGACGTTCGACGGGGCGGTGGACCTGCGTCGGACTGGCGAGTTGGCGCACAAGCTCGTTGAGGAACAAAACAATGACGGCATTGTCGTCAACGGCACGACGGGGGAATCGCCGACCACGACTGATTCTGAGAAGGCTGAGATCGTTAAGGCTGTCGTCGAGGCTGTCGGATCGGATGCTGCGGTTGTAGCCGGAGTCGGAACCAATGACACCGCTCACACCATCGAACTGGCTCACCAGGCTGCCGAGGCTGGAGCTGACGGTCTACTTGTCGTCACCCCCTACTACTCCAAGCCCTCACAGGCTGGGATCATTGAGCACTTCACCGCTGTTGCCGATGCCACCGACCTGCCGATCATGCTTTATGACATTCCGGGACGCACCGGTACTCCGATTGAGACGAAGACCCTCATTGAACTGGCCGACCATGCACGGATTGTGGCCGTCAAGGACGCCAAGGGGCTTGTGGTTGAGTCAGCGACGGTGATGGCCAGCACCACTCTGGCCTACTACTCCGGTGACGATGCCATCACTCCGGCATTGCTGTCAGTGGGTGGAGTTGGCCTCGTCGGCACGTCAACCCATTTCACCGGTCGACGCATGCACGAGGTCATCGACGCATATGTTGACGGCCGAATTGACGAGGCATTGTCGACCTACCGGGAGATCCTGCCAGTGCTTACCGGTGTCTTTGCAGCTCAGGGGGCCACCATGGTTAAGGCGGGACTGGCTCACCAGGGGTTTACCGTCGGTAGGGTGCGTCCCCCTCAGACGATGCCGACTCCTGAGCAGGCTGAGACTTTCTTCGGTGTGTTGGATCGCACTCAGCTGTGACAACCTCGCCATGACATTGGGAGCTCGAAGCCAGGGGTAAGGTAAAGGCCATGTCCACAGCAGGTCCAGCGGAAATCGCGGTACTCATCGTCATTGCTGTGCTCATGTTTGGGCCGGACAAGCTGCCCGAGATGGCCCGCAAAGCGGCGCGCATTTACCATTACCTCAAGGACATCGCGAACAACACGCGCGATCAGCTTCGCAGCGAGCTGGGTCCGCAGTTCGCCGATCTGGACTACCAGGACCTCAAGCCGCAGAATTTTGTGCGCAAGTACGTCCTGGATAGCTTGCAGGACGACATTGACGAAATTAAGGCTGATTTGTCCGACGTCCGCTCCGACCTCGACTTGGGCTTGGCTGACATTCGTAACTCCGAGGGCCTTCCGGAAACTCCCGTTTCGGCACCCTCCTCAGTCGTTCATGACGAGGCCGTTCCCGTCCCCTTTGACCTCGAGGCCACCTAATGTGATTCCTTACATGATGACCTATCTGTGATGTGGTGGGCCACCTGGTATTGGGTGGCCCACCACATCACGTTCGAGCCCCTTGTGCCACGAGTGCTGCATGCCATCTTGTCAAGGGGCGTCTGGCATAGGTTGTTCGTGCCACAAGTGGCTTAGGCCTGACCGGCAGGGGTGATGGTGACGCTTACCGGGCCTTCTCCGGTGGAGCTGACCTGCAGGCGTGTGTCTCCGGCTTTGGAAATGACCTTGGCGCCCTTCACCTCGACCTTGTAACCATTGGGGTAGTGGATAGCCGGGACGGCGATCTCGGAGACGGATCCTGCCGCGAAGTCACCGTCACCGGCGACACGTTTAGCCGTCCACGTGGCCTGGTACGTCCGGGTGGACTGGTCCCAGGTCGTCGAGGTCGGGGTGCCCGCAGCGGCGCGCAGGTGCGGTACCGCCAGAATGGCGAGCTTGGTGTGGTCCACTTGTTCGTCGGTGACAGGTCCCGGACGGTTGATATGACGGACGAGCTCCTCGTCTGCAGCATTCTGGGTTGTCGGGTCGGAGTTTCCGTTGTACGTCCAGTACAGCCAGCCGACCAGATGGGCGCGAGCCTTGGATGTGACCCCCATGAGAGTGCCGGGGTCTTTGGTGGCCCCGAATTCACTGAGCAAGGAGGCTGAGTTGTTGAACTGGGCTGCCTGGTCGGCGTTGTGGAAGGTGCGAGTGTCGGGGAGATTGCACCCGACGTAGGAGCCGAAGATTGCGTTCATGGGGCAGTAGACGTGCCAAGAAATGGCAGCCTTCGGTGAGGATGGGCGGGCTGGGCGGCTGTCCAGCCCCATGTTCCACGTTGAGTAGGGCTCGTAGGTGACGATGCCGTCGGGGTCGACCGAGGTGATGGCTCTGCCGACTTTCTCGTACAAGGTGTCCAAGGACACCATCGCTCGGCCGCACCAGCCGAAGGCAACGTAGCAGATGGGGTAGTGATGTCCCGGCCAAGGCTCGTTGATAATGTCGTATCCCATGACGCCGGGTTCCTGCCCGACGACCTGTGCGACGTGCTTCCACATGGCCGCGTAACGATCCTGCAAGCCCACTCCGCCCGGGCCCTTGGCATTGTCCAGGAAACTGTCGTAAGCCTTGATGAGTCCGAGGTTGAAGACCTGGTTGGCGGGGAAGCCAACCTTGAGCAGATTCGGTGCTCCCTTGTCGAGAACGGCCCAGTCGGGGGCTCCCTCACCCTCGAACTTCTCGTTATACATGTCCTGGTGAGCGTCCAAGAGGGTCATTATGCCGTGAGCGCGAAGTGTTCTTACTGTGCGGGTGATGCTGGCCAGGTAGGCGTCGTCGTACTCTCCGGGCTTGGGCTCGACCCCCTTCCATATGACTCCCAGGCGCACCGAATCGAAGCCGTTCTTCTGTAACCAGGCAGCGTCGGCGTCATCGAATCCATCGGCTTCGGGACTGTATGGGTGACGTTTAGAGACCATGTTGACGCCGGCGGTGAGGATAGCGCGACCCTGACCGTCGGTGTACCAACGGCCGGACTGCCCGATGGGGCCGGCGTCGGTGATGGTCTTTGACGTTGCGATGTGGGGAGCGGCGTCGCTGGTATGGGGCGAGGCCTGTGCAGGCATCTGTGCCATGCAGGCGGCAGTAAGGGCAGCAATGAAGGTGGTCGCCCACCGGGTGACGCCTCGGCGTCGTGCATCCGGGGAATGCCATGAATGGTGATACATGGCCTAAAGATACAGCACACGAGGATCGCCCCAGCGGGCCCGTGAGTACGTTCAATCAGTGACTGACGGGTTGAACCCCCAGATTTATGCCGACCAGACCACGCGGGCGCGCGTCAATGGTCTTGGCGAGTTCGGTGATGGCCTCGGCTGCGGGCGAGTCCGGGTGGGTGATGACGATCGGGTCGCCGTCGTCACCGCCGCTGCGCAGTTCGACGTCGAGTGGGATCTGGCCGAGCAACGGGATCGTGGTGCCCAGACGTTCTGACAGTGCGTCGGCAGCCTTTTGACCGCCACCGGTGCCGAACAGTTCGACGCGGAAGGTCTCGCGGGACTTTGGCGCGGTCACTTCCAGCCATGACATGTTCTCCACGACGCCTAACACCCGTTGCTGCATGATTCCAGCCATCGTGCCGGCACGCTCAGCCACCTCGGATGCGGCCTGCTGCGGGGTGGTGACGACAAGTACCTCAGCGTTGGGCAGCTTCTGTCCCAGACTCATGGCGATGTCGCCGGTGCCAGGCGGAAGATCGATGAGGAGGTAGTCAAGATCGCCCCAGTGAACGTCGGCCAGCAGCTGAGTGAGTGCCCGGTCGAGGATCGGTCCGCGCCAAGCGATGACGTCGGACTTGTTGGGCTTCATCATGCCGATGCTGATCGACTTAATGCCAAGTCCAGGAACCGGAAGCAGCATGTCATCAAGAGGAGTGGGGTGGGCATCCCCTAGGCCGAGCATGTCAGGCACCGAGTGGCCGTAGATGTCGGCGTCCAGTAGACCAACCTCGCGGCCGAGCTGAGCCAGGGCCAGGGCCAGGTTGACGGTGACAGAAGATTTGCCGACGCCACCTTTACCCGAGGAAACCGCGATGACTTTGGTGGTGTTCCCCGGTTGGGCAAAGGGAATGACGCGTTCGGGGACGTCGCCGCGCAGCTGAACTTTGAGAGCATCGCGCTGTTCGTCGGTCATGGTGCCGAGTTCGACGGAAACACTGGTCACCCCGTCAACGCTGCGCACAGCCTCGGTGGCCTGCTCACGTAGCTCGGTCTTGAGGGGACACCCGGCGACGGTCAGCAGGATGCGGACGAAAGCGCGTCCCTGCTCGTCGACGGTAATCTCATCAATCATGTTGAGATCGGTAATGGGGCGTTTGATCTCGGGGTCATTGACGTGCGACAACGCATCGGCAATGGCCTTAACCACTGGGTTCTCGGTGCTCATGCTGACTTGTCTACACACCGTTGGCCCGATGCGACAACTCGCTCGTCGCGAACCGGGTCAGTTAGTGGGAGGCCGGTGAGGCCTCGATCTCCTCGAGCAGGGAGCGCAACTCGTCGCGTAGCTCCGAGCGCAAATAATCGCGCGTGGCCAACTCGCCCATCTGCATCCGAATGGATGCGACCTCCCGGGCCAGGAACTCCATGTCGGCACGAGACTGGGCGGCGACCCGACGATCCTCAGCCATCGACACCCGATCCCGGTCCTCCTGGCGATTCTGCGCCAGCAGGATGAGGGGAGCGGAGTAAGAAGCTTGGGTAGAGAAGAACAGATTGAGCAGGATGAACGGGTACGGGTCGAAGCGCAACTTATAGATTGCTACGAGATTCCAGATGACCCAGCTGCATACGATCACCGTCATGTAGACGAGGAACTTTGCCGTGCCCATAAACCGCGCGGTGGCCTCCGCGAACTGCCCGAACTTCTCGGAGTCCAGCTGTACTCGAGGGCGTTTGACCTTGCGTGGTCCCGGGATGTCGAGGCGGTCAGCGTCATGCAGCCACTGATCGTTATCAGCCATGGTTCACCTCCACGAATTCGCCGTCCATCTGGTCGCCGCGCCAGTCGGCGGGTAGCAGATGGTCAAGAAGGTCGTCAACGGCTACCGCCCCAACCAGCTGGTTCGCATCGTTGACGACGGGAACGACGACGAGGTTATAGGTAGCGAAGTAGCGGCTCACCGCGCCTACCGGGGCATCGGTGTGCATGGGCTCAAGGTCGGAGTCGATGATCGCTGAGACCATCGTCGAAGGAGGTTCGCGCAGGAGCCGTTGCACGTGTACCGCTCCCAGGTAACGGCCGGTAGGGGTTTCGGTGGGAGGACGGCACACGAAGACCATGGATGCCTCGGCTGGTGTGATGTCTTCGTTACGTACCAAAGCCAAGGCGTCAGCGACAGTCGCGTCGGCGGCAACGATGACGGGCTCAGGGGTCATCATGGCTCCCGCAGTGAACTCGTCGTAGGCCATCAGGGAGCGGACGTCGTCGGCGTCGTCGGGCTCCATGCGCGCCAGCAACTGGTGGGCGGTGGTATCGGGGAGCTCTTTGATTAGGTCGGCGGCGTCGTCGGGGTCCATCTCTTCGAGGATGTCGGCGGCGCGGTCGGGGTCGAGGACGGTGATGAGGGAAACCTGCTCGTCCTCGGGAAGTTCCTCGATGGCGTTGGCAAGCTGGTCGTCGTCCAGGGCCATGGCGACTTCTGCACGGCGATGCGGGTTCATGTCGTGAAGTTCCCGGGCCATGTCCGCTGGCTTCATCTCATGCATCTCGGCGATGGTTCTCTCAGTGGACTGGCGCGAGGCGAGCACGAGGGAGGGGACTTCGCGCCAATCGACGATGGTCGGGTTACTGGGAGCCTTGCGGATGAATCGACTGCGCCCAGATTCGGCGAGGGCCACCTCATTAATCTCCCACTCGCGGCTGCGCACGGGAGCCATTGAAACGTCCATGACCCATACTGGCGTGCCATTGCGGCGGAAAGTGCGGTCGAAGAGGTCTTCGATGACGAGGGTCTCGGAGACTCTGCGAGAGAACACTCGGGTGTTGACGGTTCCCGAGATCATGATCTGAACCGCGTCAATGGCGTGCACTCGGACCATCGGGACGAAGATTCGTCGACGGGCGAATAGCTCGACGACGAGCCCGCGCACCAGCGGGGCGCGCCCCGGCGTACGCATCTGGACGACGACATCCCTGACCTTACCGACCTGGTCGCCACTGGCATCCATGACAGGAAGGCCACGAATCCGAGAGATGAATACCGATTGGGACCTGTTCACCCCGCAAAATATACCCAGGCGGCAAACATTAACGCTGCGAGACGAGAGCAAGAAGCTGTCGGTGCTTACCCGTAAACTGATGCTTACCTCAAGGAGGAAGCCGTGATGTTAAGTGTGGTCCCGGGCAGAGCGAGTGCCATATTCAATCTGGAGTACCCGCAGTCGGTCGTCGTGGTTGATGACTACGCGACCGCCCAGAAGATTGTCGACCAGCTGTCCGATAAGGAATTTCCGGTCGAAAATCTCTGCATCGTCGGGACAGACCTCAAAACGGTGGAGCGCGTTACCGGACGTCGCACGTGGGGCTCGGTGCTCGGCCAAGGGGCGGTGTCAGGACTCGGGATGGGCCTTCTCGTCGGCCTCATGATGATGTTCTTCACCCCAGGCGGGGCCGTTCTCTCCCTGCTGCTGACCGGACTCATCGTTGGTGTGGTTATCGGCATGATTACCGCCGCTATTACGTACTCGATGAGTGGTGGAGAGAGGGACTTTAACTCTGTCCAGCAAGTCGTGGCTACCCACTATGAGGTGCTCGCTGAACACAAGGTGGCTGCACAGGCCCGTGAGATGGTGTCTGATATGCCATTCATGAGGGCGAAGGCTTTCGAAGGCTGATTTGTTTTTGGGGGCCTGCCGACGGGCGTGCCCGGCGGTGGTGGCAGTATCAGACAGTCCGCGCCTTCGGCACCTGTGCCGACAAACGGCAATCAGCACCATCGAGGAATGTTATGGCCAACACCGTCACAACTAGGAACGCCGTGCCGAGAGGGGTCGTGGTTCTTTTCGCCGTCACTGCTGTCGCCATCACTGTCACGTTGGCGCTGGGATCGACGGTGTGTGCCACTGATGCCTCGGCCTCGTGCCCGAACTGGCCCGGTTGTTATGTCGGTCGTCTCACCCCGTTGGACGCTACCCAGCCGCGGGTCGAGTTCATCCATCGCGTCATTTCGGCCTCGGTGGGTCTGTTCGCGCTCGCCAGCGTCATCGTCGGCATGGTGTATCGACATGCTGACAAGCTGCTGGCTGCCCTCCCGATCGTAGCTCTGTTGGGGGCGTTGACGTCCGGCGTGTTCGGTATGATGACCATCAAGTGGGGGATTAACTCGGTTGAGGCCTCTTTCGACCTGCTTGCCGCGATTATCTCGATGGGAGCTATGTGGCGGGCTTACTTTGTTGCGCGTAAGCCACGGTCGTCGTGGAGATGGAATGGGCGGACCAAGCTTGGGATTGGAGCTGTCGCCTTCCTCGTTATCGGCCACTTCTTCGCTGTGCAGGTGGCCGGTTGCGGGTCGCTGACCCGTTGTATGGGCTGGGCGATGTTCGTACGTGGTGCCGGGGACGGACCTTTCGCTGGCTGGATTGCTCAGCAGGCCATCATGGGAATCGGAATGCTGCTCGCGATCGTTTCCCTCGTGGCTCGCTGGGGGCGTCGCAATGGCTGGGACATTCTCTGCGCTGTGTTCATCGTCATTGAGCTCGTCGTCGGGGTGCTCATCGCCGTTAACGGATCCAGCCACGGTCTGGGAACCTTGCACGCGATCCCCGCCGTGCTCATCCTGTGCCTGACCATGACGGCGACGATGCGCAGTGCCAGAGGCTGAGAAGTCTGGACACCGCGCATCGACACTGGATCAGTGGCAAGCGCGTCCCCAGATCTCTTGCATCCAGGCCTCGATCTCGTCGACCTGACGCGGGCAATCCTTGGATAGCCACTCAGGCTCACCGTCAGTGATGCACAGGTCGTCCTCAATGCGTACACCGATACCGCGGAACTCCTCGGGGACCAGTAGGTCGGTTTGTTTGAAGTAGATACCCGGCTCGTCAGAGACGCACATACCCTTCTTGAGCGGTCCGGAGTAATCCTGACGACGTGCCTGGTTACAGTCGTGGACATCTAGACCGAGGTGGTGCGACGTGCCGTGAACCATCCACCGGCGGTGCTGCCCGCCTTCGGGGGACAGCGACTCCTCGACGCTGACTGGAAGGATGCCCCACTCGTGCAGATACTCGCAGATGACGCGAATGGCGGCCTGATGGATCTCGGCATGGTCGTGGCCAACTTTCGCGACGGCAGCTGCCGCGTCCTGAGCCTCAAGGACGGCCTGGTAGACGCGACGCTGGGCGGGAGAGAAGGTTCCCGAGATCGGTAGGGTGCGGGTGATGTCGGCGGTGTAAAGGGAGTCGACCTCGATCCCAGCGTCGATAAGGATAAGTTCGCCGGGGCGCAGGTCGCCGTCGTTGCGTACCCAGTGCAGCGTGTTGGCGTGGTCGCCGGCTGCGCAGATCGAGCCGTAGCCCACCTCATTGCCAAGATGACGAGCGACACGTCCGAAGGTGCCTTCCATCCAACGCTCGCCTCGCCCCTTGCGGACGGCTTCCGGGATCTCAGCGATCATGGATTCAAAACCCACCTTGGATTTGCGGCAGGCATCCCGCAGTTGCTCGACCTCCCAATCGTCTTTGCAGAAGCGGGCGGCTGAGGAAAACTCGTAGAACTCGTCGTCGGCGTCTTCAGAGCCCCGAGGACGCAATGAGTCGACGGTGGCGGTGACAGTCTCGTCGGCGTCGCGAATAACGCGCACTGTGGCGTCTCCGGTCGACAGGGCGTCGTCGAGTTGGGAGATGTCACGGCAGACGAGTCCCGTCATGGCCGCCATTTCCTCAAGGGACTCTCGCTGGCCAACCCACATCTCACCGTAGGTTGGATCAGCATAGAACTCGCGGTCGGTGCGGGGCGCACGCGGCTTGAAGTACAGCACATCGCGAGTTTCCGCGGTCGTATCGACGACTAGGACCGCGTTGGGCTCCCTGTCGGTGCCTAAGCCCGAGTAGTAGGCGAAGGCGGTGTTGGGGCGGAAAGGGTAATCGCAGTCGTTGTTGCGACGCATGAGATGGCCAGCGGGGATGACGAGGCGATCGCTATCGAAGCGGGCGGCTAAGGCATCACGGTGTGCGGTAGCCGAAGGCGCCGAGCTGAGCGGTTCGGGCAGCTCGTCGGGATAGGGGGCCCAGTCGGTAGGGATGAACTCGACGAAGGCTTTTGAGAACGGGGTCTGACGCTTGGGGATCCTTTGTTTTTCGGCTTGCCGCAGTTGTTCGTTGAGCTCTGTGGACCTCGTCTCGGTCATATTCGGACCTCCGCTGATTGTTGAGTATCCCCTCTAGTGTAGGTCTCGGTGACACGGAAGTCTTGGGGTCCAGAGGGCTTTTATGGGGCCGCACAGACGCAATGCCGGTCCTCTGTCCAGGTCAGTCTAGTCCCCCTACACCCGGGTTAGTTAGGTACCCGTCGCCTATCGAACCAACGTGACCTCCACAGGGCAGGTATCGAATTACGGCTTCGCCGTGGTGGTTGCGGACAAACAGGCCGGTCAGTGAGGGCGTCGCGTTGCGTGATGGTTAGAATTCAGAAGGATTTTTTCTACTCAGAGCAATCGACTGTATAGTTAAATCTATGGCTAGAAATTGACTTTCTTATGGAGGGGGATATTTTCGTTGTTGGTATAACTGAAACCTGAATTTTGTGAGATGTTTCAACGGATGTTTCATCTGCACAGGCAGCTAGGATGGTCCATTGATCCGAAGACTGCTGAGATGCGTTATATGAAGGTTTCATCCCGACGATCGGAGAAGCGTCTTGTACGTAGAGAGAAGTATCCTTCCTGATCCTTGCTCCGACGTCACTTATCGGCCTTCCGGGAAGATCAGATATCGCTAAGGAAGTATTTTCAGGAGATGACTTATGGGGCGTCTTTGTACAGGCGCTGGCGGTCGCAGAAAGTATTGCAGCCAGCGTCAATGCAGCGAGTTTCAAGACTTTCATCTGAGTCCGCAAGAGATTCTGGTCTGCGAGGGGTCAAATGCCTTCAGGAGATCGCTAGTTCCGCCGTCGTAATCCATTCCATCGGATCTCCTTTCGTGAACACGCTTGTTGATTCGATACTGCCACAAGTTTCCCGTAGGCCAAGCCGTCCATACTTTTCCTGCCGCCATTGCAGGAGAAGTGCATCCTACCGTAACGCTTTGTGTAGTAGCAGAAGAGAGGGACAGTTGGGCGCTGATATTGTCCCTGCTGGCTCCGAGGGCCAGCTGGACGGTCCTGGTTGCTGACATTCCAGAGCTGATTGTGCAGGTGCCACCCTTGGTCTCGATGGTGCAATCACCAATCCGCTGGCTCTTGTTGACATAGTTGCTATTGGCAAGCTTCTTATCGCGGACAGTAATAGGTGTAGCTCCTCCCGCCTAATCCTGTGGTGGTTGCGCCGTCATCCCGCCTACCCACCAAGTTTTCTTGGGCAGATGCCGCAGTGGTCGTCACTGCTAGTAAAGAAAGCGCGACTGCTGCTATGGCAATGCTAGGGCGAAGGGGTGCCATTACTGATCAGTCTTTCTTAGAGGTGCGGAGGTATGCGATAAAAAGAGCATAGACATGCTGATGCCCATGTCCATAAGGAGTTGCGGCAGGATTGTCCGAAAGTTAGTTGCCGAATAGACAGCATCAGTGGGGATAGCTACCGCCAAAAGTTCACGCTGGGTGTTAGGGAGCCAGAACTCGCTCTAGGACAGGTCATCGCGCATATGCTCAGCGCCATACCGACTGGAGGTAGGCTGAGCCTCACATGTCAACAGGGCCACGGAACGAGGAGGCAAGCGTGAAAGCTGCGGCACAGGATCAGTGGAAGCTTCTGGACCTTGCTCAGACCGATCGGCGGATCGCTCAAGCAGAGCATCGTCGTCGGACTTTGCCCGAGTTGGCCGAACTCAAGGACCTTGCAGTGCAGCGGCGAACGCTTGCGGAGGAGGTCGTCGCTAAATCTACCGCTCTGTCGGACGCCAAAATGGAGCAGGAACGTATCGAGGGCGACCTCGAACCAGCTCGCGCCCGAATGGAGCGCAACCAGAAAACCGTGGATGCGGGCACCATCACCGACCATAAAGCGTTGCGTGGCCTGACCGAGGAAATTGAGCACCTAGGGCGGCGCATCTCTCGATTAGAGGACGACGAGCTTGACGCCATGCAGGCCGTCGAGGATGCCGAGAGGGCCCATGCCGACGCTGATCGACGCCGTATTGAGCTTGACGGACACATTCGGACTGTACTGGCATCCCGCGACGCTGGTCTCAAGGGTATTGACGACGAGCTGAGCGAACTGCGACGGGTGCGCCAGACCCAGGCAGGAGGCATTCCGACCGACCTCTTCAAGCTATACGAACTGCTGCGCGAGCGCACCGGTATGGGGTGCGCAAAGCTGGTGCACGGGGTATGCGAGGGATGCGGCATTGCCACCAATGCCGCTGACCTGCGCAGATACGAGGCAGCTGGTGACGATGAAGTGGTGCGATGCGAGGAATGCGATCGCATCCTGGTGCGTACCGGAGAGTCCATCTGAGCCCTTCTTGTGGCGGTGATGCCGGGATATCCGTAGAATTAGCGGTCGGACGAGCCATCCGGGTGATCGCGGCAGCGGTGAGTTGTCGAGGAAAGTCCGGGCTCCATAGAGCAGGGTGGTGGGTAACGCCCACCCGGGGTGACCCGCGGGAAAGTGCCACAGAGAACAGACTGCCGGTTTCGAGCCGGTGAGGGTGAAACGGTGGAGTAAGTGCCCACCGCGTCATCGGTGACGGTGACGGCATGGCAAACCCCACCTGGAGCAAGGCCAAGAAGACCGTGAGGTCGCGGACGCGTTTGAGGGTTGCTCGCTTGAGTGTTCGGGTAGGCTGCGCAGCCGAAAGGCTGGAGGACACCAGCAATGGTGTTCACAGATGGATGATCACCGGCCCGGCGGGGCTACAGAACCCGGCTTATAGGATGGCTCGTCCCTAAAATATGGATCTGACTAGGTTAAACGATGTGGCTTTGGTCAGTTATGGGGCGGCGTGTCGTTCGTATAAATTCCTCGTGGAATTGTGTCCTGAGCGGCAAGAGCTGGTATCCCATGCGCAACGTACATGGGCATGAGTTCACTCATGCCGCTGCGTCCTGTGGCGCAATGAGGGAACCAAACTTGCTCCGTGCCGACCCCGCCTTGTGTGGGAGTCGGCTTTCGTTGTGTGATGGGTGGTGCGGAGCGGGCGCGTTGCACAGGTCCGCCGGGACGAATCACGGATCACCGTCGATAGTGACGACACGAACAGACTGATTCTGCTAGGTGAAAGAGCTAAGCTGAGCGATGAGCATAGCTCCCCTTTCAGTTATTGCTCTGGCCGTCCCCGCCGCTGCGGGGGCGGCCTTCTTTCTTCTGAGGTGTGGCTGCTGGTCATGCTGCAACGGCTCGCGAGATAGTAAAGGTTGCGGGCATCACGATTGCTTCAGTCGGGCGGCCAAGTGCCGTGAGCGATGGCCTGGCTGTGGCGGGAGCACGCCCCGGATCATCCAGCTCACCGCCCATGAGCGTGACCATATGAGATGCCGCATAACAGTGGAGTAACAGCAGAATCACGATATATTTACCCCGGCTTTACATTGCGTGTATAGGTGGGCTAACTTATGACTCATGGTCAAGCCGATGAAGTACCGCAAACTCGTCGGGCTGCTGCGTGAGGCTGGCTTTACCCCAACTCAAGGCAAGGGCGACCACGAGAAGTGGCGCAACGGCACCACGTGGACCATCATCACCCAGACCACCGAATGCTCGCCGAAGGTCGTCAAGGACGCCCTCGACGCAATCGAGAGGAGCAAGCAGCAATGAACAGCCTCATTGTCACCGCTACCCGCTGGTCGGGCGGCTGGGAACTTGAAATTGGCGAGCAACAGCACACCCAGGTTCGCAACCTGTGTAATGCCCGTCAGCAGGTTGTCGACTATCTCGACACCATGGATGAGAGCGTCGATCATGCCGACGTCGACATCACCATCATTCCCGAGATCGGAGCACTTGCCGACGAGGTTGCACAGGCGCGCGAGGCTACCCGTGCCGCAGCTGAGGCCACCGAAATGGCGGCACGCCAGTCGCGTGCCGCAGCTCAACATCTGCGTGCAGCTGGCTACTCTGTATCCGACTCTGCTGTGATCATGGGCGTCTCTCGCGGACGGGTGAGCCAGCTCGTGAACTTGTGACACGGCTCACGTCGCCAACCCCGAACCCGGCAAACGCGTGGTGAGGTTGCGGGAAGCGCTGGCAGGCTGCGCAGAGCGGCATGCGTCAGGCGAACTGAGGGGCCTCGCTCGGGGCCGTATCGGCGGCTCGCGTATTTAGGGATCGTCAGTGCATCAATATGGTCTGATCCCCATGTGGAAGCTGCCGAAAACGCCGCGCTCGGTGAACGCGATCGTCATCGGTGCCGCTGTCGTGGAGGCCCTGGATAGCGGTATGCGAAGGGGGTGCTAAAATCCTCGCGTCAGGTTGCTGGTGACCACACCAGCGCTGGAATCCGGTGAAAAGCCGGAGCTGACGCGCAGCGGTATGACTGATCCGCCCCGACTTGAACCACTGGCGCCATGCGCACTGGGAAGGCGCCGGGAACGGAGACGAAGTCGAGCCCGAAGACCACCTGACGACGCCCTGTTGTTGCCCGGCCGCGCACGCCGATCACAGAAAGCTAGTTTCGCCATGCCTGCCACCCCGAAATTCCTTCGCCGAGCTGTCGCGGTCTCGATGCTCCCCGTCATCATGCTTGCCGGATGTGCTGGCGCCCCCAAGGACTCGTCAGCTTCTTCTTCAGCGTCGGCGTCCCAGTCCAACGCTGGACCTATCACCATCACCAACTGTGGCCAGAAGGTTACCCTCGACAAGCCGGCGACCCGGGCCGTGACTCTTAATCAAGGGGCCACCGAGGATGTGCTGGCTATCGGTGGTGAGTCCAAGCTCGCGGGGACCGCGTATCTTGACAGTGGGATTCCGAAGAAATGGAAGAAGGCTTACGACTCGGTCAAGGTGCTCGCCAAAGAGTACCCGTCTAAGGAGACCTTCCTATCTGCCAAACCCGATCTGGCGGTGTCCTCGTATTCGAGTGCTTTCACCGACAAGGCGGTGGGAACACGTGAGGAATTGAAGAAGCAGGGAATCGCCACATATATCAGCCCCTTTGGATGCCCTAAAGGCACCCCGTCAGCTGAGGCCACGTGGGAGAATGTGTGGAAGGAGATGCGAGAGGTTGGAACCCTTATCGGGCAGAAAGATGCCGCCGACAAGGTCATCGCTGAACAGCGCATGTCCCTCAAAGAGGTCTCCGGTAACAAACACGGCAACGGGACCTCGATAGTGTGGTTCGACTCGGGTGACAAGGTTCCGTTCATCGGCGCTGGCCATGGCGGCCCACAGCTGCTCATGGACGCTGTTGGGGCCAAGAATCTGTTTGCGAACCTCGATGGGGGCTGGGCTGACGGTTCGTGGGAGAAGATCGTTGGTTCCAACCCCGATGTCATCGTCGTTGCAGACGCCGACTGGTCGACAGCTAAGGACAAGATCGCCTATCTGAAGAAGGACCCCGTTCTCAGCCAGATGAAGGCGGTTAAAGACAACAAATTCGTCACCGTGCCATTTTCCCAGACTACCCCTGGCGCCGAGCTGGTTGACGGAGCAAAGACTCTCAACGACGGCCTGGCCAGGGTTACCGGGAAGTGAGCCGCTGGCGCAGTTGGCTCCTGCTCGGCATTGTCGTTGCTGCCCTGATCGGCAGTGCCCTCGTAGTCCTGGGGATCGGGGCAGTTCGGGTTCCGGTTTCCGATGTGGCGCGGGTGGTGGCGCGACGCTTTCGGCTCATTGAAGGAGCCGACGTGACGGTCCTCAACGACCAGATCGTATGGCAAATGAGGGCCCCGCGTGTCATCGGATCGATGGCCGTCGGTGCTTTGTTGGCGATGTGCGGCGCGGTGTTGCAGACCTTGACCGGCAACGATCTGGCTGATCCGTACCTACTAGGTATCTCCAGCGGGGCGTCGGTCGGGGCGGTCTTCGTCCTGATCGTCGGGATTTCCAGCACCCTCGGGCAGTCGGTCCTTATGACCCTGGCCTCCTTCATTGGAGCCGTCGTAGCCTTGGTCATGGTGCTGACGATGGCCACGGGCAGATCAGGGGAATTGCCTGCCGGCCGAACAATCTTGGCCGGTGTGGCCGTGGGCCAGTTGTGCGGAGCAGCGGTGTCGGTGATGATCATGATCTTCGGGGAGTCGAATGCGGCCCGTTCAGCTCTGTCATGGACCCTTGGGTCCTTCGCCGGGCTGAGGTGGGGATCGACGATCACGCTGGTTGTTGCCACCGTGCCGGCGCTGGTCGTCGGGATGGCTTTGTGCCACATCCTTGACGCTTTCGCATTTGGAGACATCAGTGCGATGTCGTTGGGTGTTCCGGTGAACACTGTCCGCTGGGCAATCATGGTCAGCACGGCTCTGCTGACGGCCCTCAGCGTGGCGTTCGCTGGACCCATCGGCTTCGTCGGGCTCACGGTTCCCCATATCGTGAGATTCTGGACTGGGTCGCGTCACGCTCGTCTTCTGCCGATATCTGCCCTGGCCGGAGCGCTGCTCATGGTGTGGTCAGACACCGCTGCACGATGTTTACGTCCCGATACCGAAATCCCCGTGGGCGTCATCACCGCGATCGTCGGGGCCCCGGTGCTAGTCGTGCTTTTGCGTCGACAGGCCTCGAGATCATGACAACGGTGACAACGTCAGCAGTGCTGAGGGCCGAGGCTCTTGGTTGGAGCGTGGATGGAAAGACGATCCTGTCAGGGGTCAGTGTGGACGTTCGGCCTCAGATGATGACGATGATTATCGGCCTCAACGGATCCGGCAAGACGACCCTGCTCCACTTGCTCGCGGGGCTTCGCAAGCCAGGCATGGGACGAGTGTGGCTGGGCAAGCGTGACCTCGCCCGGATCGGCGCCAAGGAGCGCTCCAGGATGATGGCGCTTTTGGAGCAGAATCCGTCGGCCCATGTCGAACTGACGGTGCGCGATGTCGTCCAGCTTGGCCGCATCCCGCATCTGGGCCGATGGCGAATGGGCAATCTCAGTCGCAGACAGGGACATGACGATGACGTTGTCGAGAAGGCCATGGCGACGACCGGGGTCTCCGAGCTTACTGATAGGGCATGGTCTTCCCTGTCAGGAGGAGAGAGGCAACGGGTACAGCTGGCTCGTGCCTTGGCACAGGAGCCCGAGATCTTATTCCTTGACGAGCCGACAAATCACCTTGACTTGCCACACCAGATCGACCTCCTGGAGCGGGTCCGAGGACTCGGCCTGACGACGGTCACTGTCATTCATGACCTCGACTTGGCTGCCGCCTACGCCGACGACCTCATCGTGCTCGACTCGGGTCGCATGGTTGCTGGCGGACCGGCGAGCACAGTGCTGACGCCTGACCTTGTCCGTGACCACTTTGGTGTCGACGGTGAGGTTTGGTCCTCCTCGAGGCGCGGCTTCACCTGGAACGGACTGCAGACATGACGACGCGTATCGCAGTATCCCTCCGATGGGACGACGCCATCGACTTGGACCGAGCGATGACCCAGCAGGTGGCAGCCGACTGTACTGCTCACCTACAGGGCCCCGGTCCGACGCTCATTGATGTTCTTGACTCGATCGATGACACCCGAATCGAACTCGTCGGTTGGAGTAGCGAGGATGGGCCTGTGCCGCTGTCCTGGTTGCGCCGGGTAGCAGGGCAGTGGGTTCGTGACCATGCGGACGGGCCAAACGTTGTCGTCCATGCTGGGGCGGTGCGGCCTGGGCAGACGATATCGAATGAGTGGCGAGCCGTTACCGGGTCCGAAGCCCCACTGCGTAGCCCGGCCTGGCAGGAGTTCCCACCCTTCAGACACCACCTGCTGGCATGCCGCGGGCCGCGCTGCAATGCAGCCGGAGCAGCCGACCTGCACGCCCGACTGAAGGACAAGCTAGCCCATGCCCTTGACACTGAGATCCTCGTTACGGTGACCGGGTGCATGTTCCCTTGCAACCACGCCCCGCTCATTATCGTGTGGCCAGACGGCAGGTGCATCCAGCTGACTGCTGACAACCTTGATCGTATCGTCGAGGACCTCATCGGCCCCTCCCGTCAGTGATGAGTCCGATGGGCAAGGTGTCAGTAAGCGGGGGTCAGCAACACCGTGCTTGTGGATTGCGATCCTGACGATCACACTGGTCACGCCAGAATGCCTTCTCCGACATCGGCTCGTGACGAGTGCGACGACACCACTCAAGATAATTGTCGTAGGCGTCGGCGCCGGTGACGCCGCGTACCCACCATCTCAGAGACGACCAGCATCGTCGCCACAATGGGTCGGTTGGTTGATGTTGGGGTGCGGCGGTCACGCGTGCTCCTTGTCCTTGTGGACACTTTCCAGGTCAAGCTCAGGGTGCTCCTCGTAGAAGGCGTCCCACTCAACCTGCAGATCCCTCTCAGCCTTGGTGGGCATGAGACCACTGGGAGCGAAGATTTTGGACGGCTTGGCTGGGTCTTCGGTGTCGATGATGTTGCGACCACGCAGCGCCTGAACAGTGCGGATACAGGCCACGATCATGACGATGAGGGCGCAGACGACGAAGATGATCGACATCGTTCCTTGAATGGCGGTGTTGCCGACGACGGTGTGCATTTCGTCAATGTTCTTGGCTTGCCCCAGCGAGGTCTTGCCGTCAGCGATGGCCCGCTTGTAGGTCATGTGATTGGCCCAGTAACCGAGCTTCGGGTCGGGGGAGAAGATCTTCAACCAGGACCCGTAAACCGTGATAATGGCGGTGAAGAGCATCGGTACGAAGATGATGAGCAGCCGCCACGTGTGACCAGCCCGGGCGAAGATCACCAAGCAGATCGACAGGGCGACAGCTGCCAGCAGCTGGTTGGCAATGCCGAAGAGCGGGAAGAGAGTGTTGCGGTGACGCCCATGAGCAGAATCGAGCCCCAGCCAGCCACCATGATCGCGGTAGTCAGCCAGGAGCCAACCTTCCACGAGTGGTCCTTGAGGCGCGGCCAGAAGTTACCCAGCGCATCGGAGAGCATGAACCGGGCGACGCGGGTGCCAGCGTCGACCGAGGTGAGGATGAACAGGGCCTCGAACATGATCGCGAAGTGGTACCAGAAGCTCATCATGGCCTCGCCACCAAAGATCTTGTGCATGATCGTCGCTAGACCAACAGCCAGGGTGGGGGCGCCACCGGTTCGACTGACGATCGATGTTTCGCCGACGAGCTTGGCTGTCGTCGTGAGAGTGTTAGCGTTGGCGTGCACACTCGACAAGCCCAAAGAATTGACGTAAGCGATGGCGGACTTGACGGTATTGCCCGTCGCACCGGCTGGGGAATTCATAGCGAAGTAAATGCCCCGGTCCACCGACAGGGCGGCCACCAGAGCCATGATTGCTACGAAGGACTCCATGAGCATGCCGCCGTAGCCGATGAGACGTGCCTGGGATTCCTTTTCGATGAGCTTTGGGGTGGTTCCAGAGGAGATCGTGGCGTGGAATCCCGATAGCGCTCCACACGCGATAGTTACGAAGAGGAAGGGGAAGAGTTTTCCGGAGAACACGGGGCCCGCACCGTTGGTGGCATAGACCGTCATTGCTGGCACGTTGATGACCGGGCGGACGATGACGATCGAGATCGCCAACATCGCGATCACGCCGACCTTCATGAAGGTAGACAAGTAGTCACGGGGAGCCAGCAGCATCCATACGGGGAGTACTGCGGCGATGAATCCGTAAATGATGATGGCCCAGGCCAAAAACGGCTTGCTCAAGTGGAGAGCACTGGCAACGGCAGTGTTCTCGATCCAGGCCCCCGAGGCAATGGCCAGCACGAGCAGGACGATGCCGATGATCGAGACCTCAAATACTTTGCCAGGGCGCAGATAACGCAGGTAGAAGCCCATGAGCAGGGCGATGGGGATAGTCAGTCCGACGCTCCACACACCCCATGAGGAGGCGGCCAGGGAGTTGACGACGACCATAGCCAGGATGGCCACGATGATGAGCATGATCGTGAGAGTGGCGATGAGCGCCGCGATGCCTCCGAAGCGCCCCAATTCCTCTCTGGCCATCTGTCCGAGGGACCGTCCACCGCGTCTCATCGAGATGACGAGAACAAGGTAATCCTGGACGGCTCCTGCCAAGATGACGCCGACGATGATCCAGATCGTGCTTGGGAGATAGCCCATCTGAGCTGAGAGTACCGGGCCGACGAGGGGGCCGGCACCAGCGATGGCGGCGAAGTGGTGGCCGTAGAGGATGCGGCGATCCGTGGGGACGAAATCTCGTCCATTGTAGTCATACTCGGCGGGGGTAGCCCGGCTGTCGTCGGGATGGACGAGCTTGTCCTGAATGTACTTGGCGTAGAACCGGTAGCCGATGAAATACGAACCGATGGCCGCGAAGACGAACCAGATGCCGTTGACCGTTTCGCCGCGTCGTACGGCGAGCATCCACCAGCCCAGCCCGGCGATAGCGGAGATGAGGATCCAGATCGTCACGCGCAGCGGTGTCCATCGTTGCTGACGGGCTCGCTCCTCGTCCGACAGGCTGACGGCGGGCAGACCTTCGGGGAAGTTTGAGTTGTTGTACGTACGGGGTGGGACAGTGTCCACAGTGACCTCCAGTGGTGCCGTTCATTCCAACCGCGTCGTGGGAATCGGGATGGCGCGTCCCATCCCTTCGTCCGACAAATCCGATAGAAAAGACTACGCCGTCGGGATTCTTCCGGTGCCGCTGGATCACCTTCCGCGACCCGCTGGCTGACGAAAATGATCGGGGTCCCGTAACGATATGACGTGAGTAACGATCTTCACCGTGTTGGTGCACGTCAAGGTGCTCAGTCGAGACCGCATCGTCGGGGAGGGGCCAACTACCGATGTGCTCTCGCATCCGCGTGGGGAATGTACCCGCGCCGTGGCGGGTGCCGTTACCATTCCAGACCTGGCGATACAGCGAGCTCGCCGGACCCAGGCAGCCGTCAAACCTTGAAGATCGTCACTCCAGGGTGGTGAGGATTCGCGCTCCATCCTTCTCGACGACGAGGGTCTGCTCGAACTGAGCGCACCGCGAACCGTCATTGGTGAGGACTGTCCAGCCGTCGTCCCACTGATGGTTGGATTGGTCTCCCAGGGTGAGCATCGGCTCGATGGTTAGCGTCATGCCCTCCTCGAGGGTGACGTCATAGCGCGGTTCGTCGTAGTGGAAGACGACGAGACCGGAGTGGAAGGCGCTGTGAACACCGTGGCCGGTGTAGTCACGCACCACGCCATGGCCGAAACGCTTGGCGTAGTTCTCGATGATCCGGCCGATGATGGAAATCGAGCGGCCGGGTTTAACGGCCTTGATGGCGCGGTTCATTGCCTGCTGAGTATGGTCGATGAGGTCCAGAGATGCTTGGTCAACGTTGCCGCAACCGAAGGTGTAGCAGTTGTCGCCGTGCACGCCGTTTTTGTAAGCGGTGACGTCGATCTTGACGATGTCGCCGTCCTCGAGCGGGCGCGAGTCAGGGATGCCGTGACAGATAACTTCGTTGACGCTGGTGCAACACGATTTGGGGTAGTTACGGTAATCGAGGGTCGATGGGTAGGCGCCGTGGTCGCACATGTATTCGTGAGCGATGCGGTCGAGTTCGTCGGTGGTGACTCCGGGCTCGACGGCTTTTCCGGCCTCGTACATGGCACCACAGGCGATCCGTCCAGCCTCTTCCATGGCAGCGATCGTCTCGGCTGACTGTACGTGGGAGCCATCATAGGTTTCCGGGACGTCGCCCAGGCCGACGTAGGGGGGACGGGCAATGTTTCCGGGGACATGACGACGAGGACTCTGGGGATACGGCTTGATGGCACTCACGTCGGTCCAGTCTAGGTCGTGTGAGCGTGCCGTGGTTCGTGTCTCTCTTCTTCGTCTATAAATGCCAAGTATGTATCAGGAGCGGTGCAGGGCAATGAGGGTCGCCATGACGACGCGCTCTTGGTCACGGAGTTGGCGGCAATCTTGAGGGTTATACGGGCTACATCAGGGCGCCGCCGTCGAACCCACATGAAGCGGGTCTCATGGCCGAGCAGGGTGAGTATCTCTGGTGTTTCAGACACCACACTGTCGAGGGGTTAGTTGAATGCAAGGCAGTGAATCATCTTGGCTCCTACCAACCTCCAGACCGAGGTGCTAGACACAGTGGCAGCGCGAAACGATGTTAACGATGTTTAGGAGAACGATCCGCGCTTGAGCGACGACGAGGATGACGACTGAACCGTCAATCCACTTTGAGGGACTGCCGGGCGTGATCTACCAGGGTCTGACGGGTTGAGTCACCGATCGTGGCGGAATTGAAGTACATCCCGAGGAAGTCGGTTTGGCCCGTATTCACGACCACGACGTCAACAACATCGCCGCGCACCTGAGGCAGGCTGGGCAGCGAGACGTAGACCTCACTGCGCTTCCACCACGCCGGATGACCGTCGATGGTGAGGGCCTCCGAGCGGATTTCCTTCTCTCCGGTGTACCCCGCGTAATAGTCGGAACTGGCGAAGCAATCCATCATCATTGTTGCGGCCGTCTGAGGATCAGAGAACCCCTCGGCAACCGGCAAGCCACCAACTCCGGACACGCTCATCCACCCGGGATAGACGTCGTCGATCTGTGCTGACTGCCCCATGACCCATGGCAGGGTGAGGTTTTCATGACGCCAGTTCGGTATGGACTCCACCGAGACGCCACCGCCATGCAAACGGCCGTCGTTGGAATCCTGATTTCCAGGGTGTTGGCCTCGCGGGCAGGTGACGGCAGAGGAACTGGCAGACGGGGTGGTCGACTTCTCATTCCAGGCCGAGACCGTCGGGGACGACGAGTTGAGATCAGGCTCGGCGTTGTGATCTGAAGATGTGCTGCGATGTAAAGCGAACGCAACAACGACAGCGACGACGAGGATGACGATGATAATTGCCCAGAGCCAACTAGAGCTGCGACCGTTGTCATGTTCCCGGTGGCCTTTTCCGCTGTGCTGCGGGGCAGGATCGGGGGAGGTGGTAGTGCGGTCGGTCCACCGCTCGCCGTCAAACCAGCGATAGCGATCCGGCGTGCCGTCAGGGTCTCGATACCACCCCGCTTGAGGACCCGAAGCCATGTCAGCAGTCTACCGAAGCCATGACCAACCTTGTTACCAGCTCGAAACACATAACGGGCACACTGGAAAGGTGAGCAGGCAGACTGAATTCGTCCTGCGTTCTATGGAGGAACGCAACATCCGTTTCGTAAGGCTGTGGTTCACGGACGTGCTGGGATCCCTGAAATCTGTTGCCATCGCCCCGGCTGAAGTTGAGGGAGCTTTCGTTGAAGGCGTGGGCTTCGACGGCTCAGCTATCGAGGGGTATGCCCGCGTCTACGAGGCAGATATGGTGGCCCACCCCGATCCGGCCACCTTCCAAGTTCTGCCATGGCGTTCTGGCACCAGCACGGCCAGGATGTTCTGCGATATCACCAATCCTGACGGAACCTCCTCTGCAGCTGATCCTCGTCACGTCCTCAAGAGGACGATGGGTCGTGCCGCAGAAATGGGTTTTACCTTCTATGTTCACCCAGAGATTGAGTTCTACCTGCTTAACGATGAGCATCATCCTGGGGAATCCCCGGTGGCGCTGGACAACGGTGGCTACTTCGACCACACCACCTTGGGAGCGGGCACCGACTTCCGTCGCGACGCCATCAACGTCCTGGAACAGATGGGTATTTCGGTAGAGTTCAGCCACCACGAGGCCGCTCCTGGACAGCACGAAATTGACCTTCGTTACGCCGATGCGCTGACGATGGCCGACAACATCATGACCTTCCGGGTAGTCATTCGGGAGATCGCTTCCCTCAAGGGGATCAAGGCCACCTTCATGCCTAAGCCTTTTACCGATCACGCCGGGTCAGGTATGCATTCTCACGTCTCCCTCTTTGAGGGGGACACCAATGCCTTCTATGACGCGGCTGACGAGGCTCGCATGTCGCCGGTTGCGAAGTATTTCGTCGCCGGTCTTTTGCACCATGCTCCGGAGATCATCGCCGTGACGAACCAGTGGGTTAACTCCTACCGTCGGCTTTCCGGTGGGGGAGAGGCGCCTAACTACATTTGCTGGGGTCGCAATAATCGTTCAGCACTGGTTCGTATTCCGATGTATAAGCCCGACAAGGCTTCCTCGGCTCGGGTGGAGTTGCGTTCTATCGATTCTGCTGCCAACCCATATCTGGCGTATTCCTTGGTACTTGCTGCTGGTTTGGACGGCATCGAGAAGGAGCTACCGCTTCCAGAGGAGGCATCCGACGACGTGTGGCAGTTGTCAGCTCGCGAGCGTCACGCACTGGGGATCAAGCAGCTGCCGCAAAGTCTGGGTGCTGCGATCCGCTGCATGGAGGAGTCCGAGCTCGTGGCTGAGACCCTCGGCGAACACGTCTACGATTATTTCTTACGCAATAAGAGGGCGGAATTTGAGGAGTACAACCGGCAGGTCAGCCAGTTCGAGCTTGATCGCTACCTGCCACACCTCTAGACAGGTTGGAGCTGGCGTCTAGTCGTCGGCAAAAATGTCGCGGAAAACTCCGGCCATATCAACGACTGGGAACACGCCAGCAACGTCGTCGACGTGGGACCCAGACGCCTGAACTCGTCCTGCTGAGCGCATTTCTGGCCAGTGTGAGAAGCCAGTTGCCAACTGCAGGAAGGTGACAGGAGCGGTCTCGGCCACATTGGGTGGAGTGCCCCGGTGGTGGTTGGGGCCCGACTCAATAGCCGCCAGTTGAACCGCGCACGCAGGTGGTACCCGAAGCTCGATCGTGCGACCACCGTGGGTTTCATCGAGAACGGCTGATAAGGTACGGCAGCTTTCAATAATCGCCCCAGACGGAATATCGATGCCGTCGTGCAACCCCATAGCAGCCATGGCGAGCAGGGTGGCTCGCAGTTGGTCCGTCACGCGCACTGGTCCCACAAGAGAATCCACTGTCGCAGGCGGCCCGGGGGTGGCGAGCAATACCGACTCTACGTTATCCAGAAGACGTTGGGCCTGACTGGCAAGACGGCTAGCGGTGTCGTCGGCAATCACTTCATGGCCGATGGCTGCCAGGGTATTGGTGGCTTTGCGACGTTCGTCGATCACCCGTGCCAAGGTCATCGGTCTGATGGTCGTCGGCGTCGTCACCGTTTGCAGGGTGTCGGTGAAAATCACCATGAGATGGGCAATGTGGTGGCGACCCCACAGCTGAGCTTCACCGGGGTCAAGAGGGTCAGTGTTGGGCTGAGGCAGCAAACAGCGGGCGGTCGCTACCCATGTGGTTGCCAACCGCTTCACGCTGCGCTCTGCGCGTGCTGCCATGATCGTCACCTCAACAAGACTAGGGGCATCGGGTTGCACGGACCGTACACCCACTCGACGCTGACGTGACGACTGGGCAACACGTCGGTGCCCCTCGTCGGCTAATGTGCCACCGAGGAGGTGGTCGCGGTGGATCGCAAGTCGAGTGTCACGATAGACCTACTGCGTCTGGGAGTGATGGACACTGATGCGGCCTCAGCCAACCATCACCGAATCGCGGAGAACATAGGGGCCGACCCCAATCGACTGGCGGATTGGGAGCATCACCTTGAGACGTGCTGTGACCCGGACCTAGCCCTCAACGTCCTTGCTGAACTTGCACAGGACTCCGCGCAGTGCCTCGGCGAAGTGCTCGATCATGACGCTTCCGCCTGCCGGTTGGTTCGTCTCTTGGGCGCATCCAGTGAATTGGGCCGCCACCTTATTGCCCACCCTGACGACCTCGCGGAGGTCATCCGCGATCCGGTTCGCCTTGGTCACGACGAGATCTGTGACGATCTGCTTGAGGTCGTAGGTGCGCATAAAGAAGGTGAGTTTACGGTTGCCGGGACGCCGACTGGCCCGGCATCAGATCGGCTGAGATTGGCGAACCGGCGCCATTTAGTGCGGATTGCGTCGCGAGATGTCAGCGCTGACGACCCAACCGAGATTATTGAGGATGTCGCAGCTGAACTAGCCGATCTGGCTGACGGTATTGTCACTGCGGCCCTGGCCTTAGCCCGAGCCGACTGCCCTGATCATGCCGATGCTCGGCTAGCCATTATCGCGATGGGAAAGTGCGGGGCTCAGGAACTTAACTACATTTCTGACGTCGACGTCATGTATGTCGCTGAACCGGCCAATGACGATGTTTCAGGCGCCAGCGCGGTGACTATCGCGACCAAACTGGCAGCCTCAGTGGCGAGAATGTGCTCGGCCCACTCGGGGGCTGGGTCAATCTGGCAGGTAGACGCTGCTCTGCGTCCAGAGGGCAATGCCGGGCCGTTGGTGCGCACCATGGATTCAATGCGCACGTATTACGAGAAATGGGCGAAGAACTGGGAGTTCCAAGCCTTGCTCAAGGCCCGTCCGATGGCCGGCGATCTGGACTTGGGTCAGCGATTTGTTGAGATGGTCTCCCCGATGGTGTGGCAGGTGGGAGAGGCCGAAGGATTCGTACCAGAAACTCGCGCAATGCGCACCAGAGTGGTCTCTCTTATTGCTGCTAAGAACAAAGGCCGCGAAATCAAGCTTGGTGCCGGGGGGCTGAGGGACGTCGAATTCACCGCACAACTGTTGCAGTTGGTACACGGGCGTCAGGACGAGTCGCTGAGGGTACGCGCCACCTTGCCGGCCCTGCGTGCCCTTGCTGCGGGCGGGTATATCTCGCGAGGCGCGGCTGAACGCCTTAAGGAGGCATACCGGTTAGAGCGCGTTATGGAGCATCGCGTGCAGATGTTCCGGCTGCGACGTACCCATCTTCTCCCAGACGATGAGGACGGGTTGCGTCGTCTAGCACGTGCCGTCGGCCTGCGTACCGCAGACGAAGTCCGCAGGGTCTGGACAGCGACGTCGAAGGCGGTGCTGCGGGCCCATGGCCAGGTTTTCTACTCGCCGGTAGTCGAGGCAGTAGCGCGCATTCCCACCCAGGATCTGCGGATGAGTGCGGAGGCTGCGAAGGTGCGTCTAAGTGCGCTGGGATTTCACGACGAGGACGCCGGACTTCGTCATATCGAAGCGCTCACCAGCGGCACCAGCCGAGCGGTACGTATTCAGACCGCGCTCATGCCGGCGATGCTCGCGTGGCTGGCTGACGGCCCCAGTCCCGACCATGGGTTGCTTGCTTTCCGTCAAGTATCTGAGGCGCTGGGGGAGTCCCCGTGGTACCTCAGAGCCCTGCGTGACGAAGGGGCGATGGCTCAGCGATTAGCGGTGGTGTTGTCGACGTCCCGGTATGCCGTCGACGTGCTGACCCGTGCGCCGGAGACCGTCCAGGTGCTCGTCGATGACGACCTCACTCCGTTAAGCCGGGAGGATCTCGCCCGACAAATGAACGCTGTGGCGCGACGTCACCATGACGTCGAGGAAGCGGTTGGGGCGATCCGGGCAGTACGACGTCGCGAGCTTTTCCGGATCCTTGTCGCCGATATCCTCAACGTCACTGGCATTCGGCGTATCGGCCAAGCTTTGACCGATCTCACCGGGGCGACTATCGATGCTGCCTTGACCGCGGTGTCGCGGGAGGTCGAGGACGCCCCGCCGATCGGAATCGTCGCGATGGGCCGTTGGGGTGGTCAGGAGCTGTCATACGCGTCCGACGCTGATTGCCTGTTCGTCGTCGGTGACGGGCCGGGAGTCGGGGAGAAGGCGCTGAAAATCGTCACTAAGCTACGCAACCTGCTCTGCAAACACGGGGCGGACCCCGCTGTGGTTTTGGATGCCGATCTGCGCCCGGAAGGCCGATCCGGTCCGATGGTACGGAGCCTGGAGAGCTATCGGAAATACTACGGAAAGTGGTCAAGCACGTGGGAATCCCAGGCCCTGCTGCGGGCTAGTCACGGTGCCGGCGACCGGGAGTTGACGAATGAGCTGTTGGAATACGTCGATCAGGTGCGCTACCCCGCTGACGGTCTGACGGGAAGTCAGCTGGCTGAAATTCGCAAGCTTAAGGCGCGAATGGAATCGGAGCGGATTCCTCGTGGAGTGGACCCGAGGCGGCACCTCAAGCTAGGGCCTGGAGGACTATCCGATATTGAGTGGACAGCCCAGATCATTCAATTGCAGCATGCCGGCCATGACCCAGCTCTACGCACCACCTCGACGATTGACGCCCTCAACGCCGCCTTGGCGGCTGGTTACATTGACGAGGGTCAGCACGCCAAACTGTGCGACTCATGGTTGGCGGCGAGCCGATTGCGTAACGCGATCATGGTGGTGAGGGGCCGTCCGAGTGACGTTATTCCGTCGGACTCAACGGATCTCGACGTCATCGCTAAGGCCTCGGGAATGGGTCAAGGAGCATCTGAGCACCTCGTCGAGGATCATTTGCGGCATTGTCGACGCGCATCACGGGTCGTCGACGCGGTGTTTTGGAATCAGTGATTGTCCTCGGAGAATTTGAAGGCGTGGGGGCTGGGGACCGGTAGGTTTCGGGCCCACGCAGGATCTGTGCACATACGAGCTACCGCCAATCCGCATGCGATGAGAATGACGGTGAGGACGGCGTCGACGCCGAAGGTCAGTGCCTTCGTCATATCCTGTCCGTTGAGCCAGTAAACAGTGCGGTACATCGATGCGCCGGGGACCATGATGACGCAGGCCGGAACTGTCAATGTAATGCGTGGCAGCTTGGTTCGGACCGATAGCGGGCTTGCGAGGAAACCAATAACTATACCACCAACTCCAGCCGCCAACTGGGCCGGAAGATTGACGCCGACAAGGGCAAGGCGGCAGAGGTTCCCACAAGCTCCTAGAGCTGCAGCCCATGCCACCGTGCACGGTGAGGAATTGAAGAGGATGGCGAATCCGGCGACTCCGCATGCTGTCGCTACCGCATAGGCAAACCACGCCCAGGGGTACGGAAAAACCGTCTGAGCAGGCAGCGGTTGCAGGCCAGTAGCCGCTGAGAATACCCAGGCAGACATAGTCGCGGCAAGTATGAGACCGACGGAATAAGTTGCCCGACTTAAACCCGCCGTGAAGTCCATACGAACCATGTCAAGGATCGAAGTGATCATGGGGAAGCCTGGTACGAGGAACAGTAGAGAGGCGACGTAACCTGGGCCGTGGATGGTATGCAGGCCAGTATTAGTCAGCAAATCTGCCAACATGAGGTAGATCAAACAGGCTGCGGCCGAGGCCAGAGCTGCGACTCCGAATTGATTGAGCCAGCGACGGTTAAGTCGGCCGCGCACGAACTGGCCGACTGACGCCGCCGCGAGAACTACGAGAGAGTCAGCAAGAGAGAACTTATTGAGGATGGCGAATCCAGCGCACGCGACGCCACCAGCGAGAACCGTTTGCCATTCTGCCCACTTGGGACGCACCGTACGTGAAATGTAATCCAATCGTGATTCCAGCTCGCGCCCGGTCGTGCCAGCCGGCAGATTGTGGGCAAGATCCTCAAGGGCGGCGATACGCGAGGAGTCGACGCGCACCCGGTAGACCTCGCGTGCGACAGTGCGGAAGTTGTCCCCGCGGTGGGCAGTTGCGGTGATCTCGGTAAGGCTGACGCTGGCATCAAGTCGGTCAATGCCCAGGGCAAGCCCGGCATCGCACATGGCTCTCTTCACTCGATAGGAGCCGGTGCCAGAAGACAGCAACATTGATCCCAACCGAATGACCGCTTCGGTGTCATTAACGAATTCGCGATCATGACGAATGTCGTCTCGGTAGTCGTGGGGATCAGTGCTTGTCACGTCCCTCTATTGTGCCACTGTCGTTCCAATGGTCCACGGGTCAGTTCGGATACCTAGATCCTGGCAGGGGAGCCCTAGTTCGTCATGGAGGCGGCGTGCAACGTCGGCGCACCAGGGAGACTCAGATGCCCAGTGGGCGGTGTCGATGAGGGCAGGGCCGTTGGCGCGAAGATGCTCGTCAGCCGGGTGGTGACGCAGGTCGCTAGTGAGGTAGACGTCAGCACCGCTGGCTGCCGCGGCGTCGAGGAGAGAGTCTCCGGCGCCAGAACATAGAGCGACTGTGGTGATGAGCTGATCCGGGTTACCTGCGGTTCGCACCCCCCACACAGTGTGGGGGAGCCGTTCGGATACGCGCTGGGTAAAACTGCGGAGGGTCATTGGCTCGTCGAGGTGCCCGATGCGCCCGATTCCTGGCGTGGCAGGTCCAGGACGGGATCCAGAGTCGATGGTTTTCACATCGTAGGCGGGTACCTCATAGGGGTGAGCATCAACAAGGGCCTTGCGTATCGTGGAGCGCATCATGGCCGGCGCGACGACGTGGATGCGTACTTCCTCGACGGTTTCAACCTGGTTGGTGGTGCCGAGGGCCGGATGAGACCCGCTTAGGGGGCGGAACTGGCCACGCCCCACAGACTCGAAACTGCACAGGTCGTAGCCGTCAAATTGCCCCGCCCCCGCCCCGAAGAGGGCATTGCGCAGTGCCTCAGCAGCATCGACTGGTACTTGGACTCCCCACAGGTCGACTGGCTGCGCTGCCGGTTCCAGGGGGCACTCGACGGTCACCCCCAACAACCGAGCGAGCACGTCATTGACTCCGCCGACTGCGGCGTCGGCGTTGGTATGGGCACTCATGAGGGCAATGCGGTGGCGAATAAGTCGGTGAACGATGCGTCCTTTTGGGGTATCCGCTGCCACCGACGTGGCGCCTCGCATCAGAAGAGGATGGTGAACGACGAGCATATCGGCGTGGGCCTCGATGGCGGCATCAACGACGGTGTCAGTGGCCTCCAGGGCGCAAACGATCCGCTTGACGGTGTCGTCGGGATCCCCGCACACCAGACCGGGGGCATCCCACGATTCTGCCAGGGACGGCGGATACCACTGATCCAGAGTGGCGCGCACCTGGCTGACAGTGATCTGGTCGCTGCAGGATTGCGGGATAGAGGTGCGAGAGGAATTGTCTGCCATAGCTTCACGGTAGCGTGAGGCTATGGCCGTTCACCGAACGATGGTGGTGTGCATGACTGTTGCAAGAAGGTTCCCAATCGTGTCCGATATAGCCAGGCAACCAGATGTCACCTCGGTTGCTAGCTCGGTTCCTTCGCAGTCGGTGCGTGGCAGGATCTCGGGATGATAGGCGAGTTGTTAACGCGGTGGGGCGGGGCGAGATGATGATTGGACTTGCCCTGTGCGTGGTTCCTCTCGCATTCTATGCCTGGTTGGTCGATCGACGCCCCGGCGCGTGGAGCAACGGTATTGTTCTGGCCGTCGGTCTTGGCATGGCCGGTCTGACAGCAGCCGGGATCATCGTAAGGACCGTTCCGGTGATCGGGTCCCTCATCGTCGGTACGCTGGTGGTCGTTGCTGCCCTAGGGACCGCCGTCCTGCCTTTTCTCCTCATCGTTAATGGCGTCGAGATGTGGCGTAAGGAGGGGCGTTCGCTGTCGAACGTTTTATCCGGGGCGCTTGGCGTGGGGCTGTTGGTCCTGATGGCGTGGTGTTTGCGATCGGTGTTTTCCCCGTTCGAGCCATGGGCTGTGGCAGGTATTTCGGCGACGATGGCCCTGGGATGGCTGTCTTTCGGATTTCTCGGCTACCTGGCGTCTGTGTTTGTCATCCACCGCGCCAAGCCATTGCCGGGAAATCACCAGATCGTCGTGCTCGGATCAGCTCTCGTTAAAGGTAAGGTGCCGAAGCTGTTGGCAAGTCGCTTAGACCGTGGCATCGGCCAGTGGCGTACCGATCGCGACGCTGGATTTCACTCTGTGATCATCCCTTCGGGCGGTAAAGGTGACGACGAGCCACGCGCCGAGGGGGAAGCGATGGCTGAATATCTGGTCGAGCACGGAATTCCTCGCGAGTGTGTCGTTGTGGAGAACCAGGCTGCGAATACCGACGAGAACATCTCTTTGAGCCGGCAGGTCATGCCCACACAGGTGAGGTCGGTACCGTCACGGCGTGCCGAGGCGGCTCGTCAACGTCAGAACCCACAAGTGGTGGTGGCGACGAGTTCTTACCACGCAGTGCGGGCCGCTGAATTGTGTCGCCGCCAGGGGCTGCGAGTCCGAGTTCTTGGCGCGCCGACGGCGACTTACTTCCTGCCTAGCGCGATGCTGCGAGAATACATCGCCCTGCTAGCGTCGCGGCCATGGATCAACGGCATCATGCTGGTTCTTGTATTGGCTTTCTGGCCTATCGTGACTATGGCGCTGCGATGAAAATTGGGCGTGTAGTGGCGGTTGTCGCAGCCGTAGCAGCCATCGTCGGGTGCTCCAGAACTACCCCTGCGGTGCCTGAGGCCGTCGTGCCTACCTCATCAGTGACTTTGACGCCGAGGTATTCACCGCTTTCACAGGCCAGCGCTACGCCGCAACGGATGACCAGTGCCACGTCGCAACGAGTGACCAACGTCGGTGGAGCGCAAGGGGCATTGACGTGTCGCCGAGGTGAGAAGGCCGCTATGGCGTTCAGTGATGTCGATGCGGCTCTGGGCGCACGGATCACGGTGTTGACGATTCGTAATTGCGGGTCTTCGGTGATGATCCTGCCCGTCATGCCACAGCTTCGCCAGATCACCGAGGCTGGAGCTCGAGTGCCAGTGGCGTGGCAACCTTATGACCCCAAGGCCAGGTCAAAGCGATTGGCTCCCGGGAAGGTCACGAGTTGGGAGCTGTCCTGGCATTCCAATGGCGACTGTGAGCACCGCGGGGCATGGCGGCTGGAAGCCAAAGTGGGGACGACAACGGCGATGCTGGTGGGATGCCTAGACCTAGGGAGCTCCTACGCTTTAACCGGCGAATCTTCGACAGGACCCGGTGGCTCCGACGCCGTTCCAGTGCCTGAAGCCGCAGTGAGATGGTCGGACTGAGTTGGGGGTGTGTAGTTCGAGGCTTGTTTTATACGCCGCCAGGGGAGCAACCGTAGTTGCGCCCCCGGCGAGTAGAACGACTCAGATGTCGTAGTACAGGTCGAACTCGTAGGGGTGCGGACGTTGCTGCAGGGCAGCCAGGTCGCCACGCTTGAGTTCGACCCAGGTCTCGATGAGATCCGGGGTGAACACGTCACCGGCAAGGAGAAACTCGTGGTCGGCCTCGAGATTGTCGAGGACCGCACCCAGGTTGCCCGGCACGTGATCCATGGCGGCATGCTCCTCAGGAGGGAGCTCGTAGATGTCCTTGTCGACCGGCGCGGGCGGCTCGATCTTGTTCTGGATGCCGTCCAGGCCGGCCAGTAGCAGGGCGGCAAAGGCCATGTAAGGGTTGGCAGACGGATCTGGGCAACGGAATTCGACGCGCTTGGCCTTCGGATTTGGGCCGGTGATCGGGATACGCATGCAGGCGGAGCGGTTGCGCTGTGAATACACCAGATTGACTGGGGCCTCGAAGCCCGGCACCAGACGGTGGTACGAGTTGGCCGAGGGGTTAGTGAAGGCCAGCAGCGACGGTGCGTGCTTGAGGATGCCGCCGATGTAGTAGCGGGCCATGTCAGAGAGTTGGGCGTATCCGGACTCGTCAAAGAACAGAGGTTCGCCGCCCTTCCAGATCGAAGAGTGAACATGCATGCCCGAGCCGTTGTCTCCGAAGATCGGCTTCGGCATGAAAGTGGCCGTCTTGCCGTGCTGCCAGGCGACGTTCTTGACGATGTACTTAAACTTCATGACATCGTCAGCGCTGCGCGACAGGGTGTCGAAACGCCAATTGATCTCGGCTTGACCTGCTGTGCCCACCTCATGGTGGGCGCGCTCGACCTTCATGCCAAGGCGCTCCATGATGGTGACGATTTCGTCACGCAGATCACCAAAATGGTCGGTCGGGGCGACCGGAAAATATCCGCCCTTGTATTTCACCTTGTATCCGCGGTTGCCGCCATCCTCGGTACGTCCAGTGTTCCACGCTCCAGCCTCGGAGTCGATGGAGTAGTACGAGGTGTTCTGACGGGTGTCGAAGCGAATGTCGTCGAAGACGTAAAACTCAGCTTCAGGAGCGAAGAAGGCAGTATCGCCGATCCCAGTAGATGCGAGGTAAGCCTCGGCCTTACGCGCGATGTTGCGCGGATCGCGGCTGTAGGCCTCCTTCGTAATGGGGTCATGGACGTTGAAATTCACGATAAGGGTTTTGCGCTCGCGGAAGGGGTCGATCCAGGCGGTCGTCGGATCGGGTAGTAGGGCCATGTCCGACTCGTTAATCTTCTGGAAACCCCGAATAGAGGATCCGTCGAAGGCCAGACCGTTCTCGTACTGGTCCTTGTCGAACTCTCGGGCGGGAACGGTGAAGTGCTGCATGATACCGATAAGGTCACAGAAGCGGACATCGATCATCTCGATGCCCTCCTTCTTGACATAGGCAAGCAGGTCGTCGGGACCTTCGAACATCTTTCCTCCATCAACATGACTGGTGATGTGCTTTACGGTAGTTCGTATGAGTTGCTCGACCGTCACTGTTGTGTTTCGAGCGTGTAACAGGTCGTGCCGGTAGGATTCACCGGGTGAGTGGAACCGAGGCAGCCCCAGGAGTCTCGATCGGGCTGCCCGCTGAGGGGCGCGGTTCACTGGCTAGTTGGTGCAAACGCATCGGTGCCCTCATCATCGACTGGGGTGCCTCTATGGTATTGGCCAGCGCCATCTTTGGCCCAGCAGTCATCCGGGGCGGAGGCTGGCCTATGTGGATGCCGATGGCGGTGTTCTTCGTCGAGTCCGTCCTATTTACCGCCATGACAGGCGGTTCCTTCGGCCAGATCGTGGCCCGTGTGGCGGTCGTCCGCCTCGACGATCTCGGCCCGGTAGGGTGGTGGCGAGCAGTCGCTCGGACCGCCATGAAATGCCTCGTCATTCCCGCTGTTGTTATTGGTGCCGAACGTCGCGGACTGGACGATCTCGTGCTCGGTACTGTTGTCGTCAATCGCAAGTGAGATATATGCGCGTCATGGTTTTGTCTCGGGGGATTCCGAGCCCCGAGGCTCCGTTGCGGGGGATCTTCGAGTACGACCAGGCCGTAGCTCTACATCAGCAAGGTCACGAGGTCATCCTGGCCGTTCTTGATGCCCGTTCGGTTCGCCACTGGCGGAAGTTTGGGACACGGGTAGAGCATGCCGTAGATCGCAATGATGGTATGACGGTGGTGAGGCTGGACGTGCCCTTGGGAGCGGCCTCGGCGCGCATAGATCACCGAGTCCATGCCATTGCGGCCCGGCACCTGCATCGCATCGTGACTTCGCAATGGGGCATCCCTGACGTCAGCCATGCCCACTTCGCCAGATTCGCTGCTGCTGCCGCCCGGGCTGGCTTTCCGGAACCGCTGGTGTGGACCGAGCACGATTCTCACCTAGCTCACCCGGATCAGCGTCTCAACGAAGACATCATTATCGCGGGTGACCGGGCAGACGCAGTGATCAGCGTATCCCAGGGGCTCTGCGACAGGCTGGCTGGACATGGCGTGACCTCAACGGTGGTTCCCAACATCGTTGACGTCGAGCTGTTTGACCGTCCTGATCGACGACATGAGGGGACGATCGTCGTCAGCGTCGCCACCCTCAACCCGGGAAAAGGCATGATTGAATTAGCTCAGGCTGTTGAGCGTCTTCCCGAGGTTCAGTTGAGAATCATCGGAGATGGACCGCAGCGGCACCAACTGGAGGCCATTGCCGCCGGTAATCCACGCATTGTCCTACTGGGTCCCCAATCGCGGGACCGTATCGCTGAGGAGCTCGCCGGGGCTGACGCCTTTGCTTTGGCTTCCCATGCTGAGACCTTCGGTGTCGCGTGCGCCGAGGCACTGGCAGCCGGCTTGCCTGTTCTGACGACGGCTTGCGGCGGACCTCAAGAGTTCATTGATGATTCCAACGGCGTGGTGGTCCCAATCGGTGACGTTGACGCTCTGACGGAAGGGCTGTGCCAGGTATTGGCTAGGTCATGGGATCACGAACAGATCGCTGGGTACGTCCGCTCCCGATTCGCGGCCGCTCCGGTCGTTGATCAGTTGGAGACGGTCTACCGAAAGGCGGTTGCCGACCACGGTATGGCTGGTTGAGTCCGGATGGAAGACTGGCAGACATGAATCTGACCGCATGGATGGCGAGTATCAACGGCGTCATTGCGGCCAATGCCCCACATCCTTGGGTTATTGGGGCGTTGTGGGGGCTATGCGTCATCGATGGGTTTTTCCCGCCGGTTCCTAGCGAATCTCTCGTCGTCGCCTTGGCAGCAATTGGACATCCTTCGCGGTGGCTCATCATCCCGGTAGCTGCTGCGGGCGCGATCTGCGGAGACAATATTGCATATTGGGTGGGACGCCAGATTGGCCATACTAAGCTCTTTACCGGTGGGCCGAAGCGGCAGAAGACGGTTGCATGGGCGACCCATCAATTGAGGGTCCGAGGCCCGCTGTGCATCTTGGTAGCCCGATACATCCCTGGGGGCCGCGTCGTCGTCAATGCGATGGCTGGGGCCACTCGTTTTTCATATCGGGTTTTCCTACCTATCGACGCCCTAGCCGGAGTATTGTGGGCCTGCTATGCCACCGCTATTGGTGCTGGGGCAGCCAGTTTCTTGGGCAACAATCACATTCTTGCTGCCACCGTGGGGATTATTGGAGCGATTATCATCGGCGTCATCCTCGATCAAATATTGCGGCGATTAATGCCAGCGCCGCAGAGTGACTGAGTTGTTTGTGACGCATTATGATGATGCCCTCAGTATTCAACCAGGGGCGCCATCATGAGAGTAGGAGACTCGAAGATCAGATTCGTCCCTCTTTTTGGGCGTCTGCCTTACCGGTGGACTCGCTGGCAGCTAGTTGGGCCTCATCGAAGACACTGGCGCCACCGGTGGTGTCGTTACCCTCGTCTTCGCGACCGGGAGTGCGCAGGTTCCACTTGGTGATGGCGAAGCGGAAGACGACGTAGTAGATGACGGCGTAGACCAAACCGATGAGGATGAGCAGGAGCACCTTGCCGGGGCCACCAGAAAGCTCCGAGGCCCGTCCGAAGTTGATGATGTAGTCAGTCAGACCTGCCGAGAAACCGAATCCGTCCTTGATGCCCAAGGCGTTGCACAGCGCTAGGGAGGACCCGGTGAGTAGCGCGTGCACCAGGTACAGCGGGAAGGCGACGTAGGCGAAGGCATACTCGAGGGGCTCGGTGATACCGGTGAGGAAGGCCGTCAGCGCTACTGAGATCATGACGCCACCGGTGAGCTTCTTACGCTCTGGCTTGGCCGTGTGGTAGATCGCTAGGGCGGCTCCGGGCAAGGCGAACATCATGATGGGGAAGAAGCCAGTCATGAAAGAACCGGTCCAGGCATTCGTGCCGGACGCACCACTGAAGAAGCAGGTGATGTCACCGTGCAGAGTCTCGCCGGCGGCGTTGGTGCAATTGCCGAGCTGGAACCACGGCAGCGAATTGAGCAGGTGGTGCAGGCCGAAGGGGATGAGGAGACGGTTGATGGTGCCGAATACGAATCCGGTTCCTGGGTTGGACCCGTGGGCCATGATGAAACCGCCGACCTGCTTATTGAACAGCCAGTCGAAGGCCGGGTAAATGATAGCCATGATGACGCCGGCGACGACGGAAGCGGCGGCGGTGACAATTGGCACGAGGCGGCGGCCGCCAAAGAAGGCTAGGTACGTTGGCAGCTTGGTACGGCGGTATTTCTCGTACATTTTGGCCGCGATAAGACCGATGACGATGCCGCCGAGGACGCCGTAATTGATGACTCCGGTCTTCTGCGAGAAATACGGAGCGAGGGCGTGCAGCACGCCTCCTTGGGTCTTGTCCGAGGTGCCTGCACCGGTGAAGGTGAGATAGCCGACGAGGGCTGCCAGGGCGGTCGATCCATCGGCCTTCTTGGCGTACCCGACGGCCACACCCAGCGCAAAGATGAGAGGTAGGTTGTCGAAGATTGCGCCGCCTGCACCGGCTAATACGTCAGCGACCGGCTGCATCCATGATGCGTGCTTGGCGAGTCCGTCCGCTCCGAGAACGTCAGCAGACCCGAACCGCATAAGCAGCGCGGCAACCGGCAGGGACGCGATCGGGAGCATGAGGGAGCGCCCGATGCGCTGCATCTGGGAGAACCCGGGTATCTGCCGTTTTTTCTTGGTGCTGGTGGCAACAGCGTCTTTCGCCATAGGAGTTCCTCCACAGTGAGTGCTCATGTTCAAGGGGTGGTATGGACCACTCGCCGAAGTACAGACCACTGAGGCGGCCATGTCAAGACAACGTGCAGAGTTTGTGAACGTCACCATGGTGGGGCTTTCGCGGTGATCGGTGCTGGTGGCACTGCGCCCGAGGCATAATTCACCCATGAAGTACGTGACCGTGCGGGATTACCTTGTCGAGCTCATCGACACCCGCTTATCGGTCGGGGATGTCGTGCCTAGTGAGCGGGAGCTTGCTGAGCGGTTCGGTATCTCGCGCATGACGGTCCGCCAGGCGGTTGATTCGCTGGTGAGTAGCGGAATGCTGGAGCGTCGTCGCGGCAGCGGTACCTATGTCAGAGCTCCCAAAGTGCATGTGCAGTCGCGCATCTCGTCTTTTAGTGAGGAGATGCGTCAGCGCGGCATGATCCCAGACACCCGAGTGCTGCGCGATGAGGAGATCTCCGCCGCTCCTGACGTGGCTGTGTGGCTAGGGATTGAGCCGGGGGAGCCAGTCCATTACATCTACCGCGTGCGGCTAGCTGACGGTGTTCCGATGGCCGTCGAAAGGACCTGGATCGCTGCCCGAGTGATGCCAGATCTGTTGACCGATGGCGTTCCGGCGAGTATTTATGGGGCGATGGCGGCAGCTGGGCTAGTTCCTACGTGGGGCGAGGATGCGATCGAGGCTGTCAGCGGTGACGCGCTGGTCTGCGAGCACCTGCAGATCCCCGTCGGGTCGGCTGTATTGGCTATCAACCGTCGTACCTACGCCGACGATACCGCGATCTCTTATTCCCGATCTTGGTACCGAGGGGATCGTTACAAACTATGGGTTCCGATCTCTGGTCCACACAGAACCCTGTATCCACCTCGAGGAGGTTCACGATGAAGCGCGTCGAGCACATCTTGGCGGCCTTGGGTGGAGTCGACAATGTCGTGTCGATCGAGCCATGCGTAACCCGGCTACGGTGTCAGGTTCGTCGTTGCGAGCAGGTCGATGAGCAAGCTTTGCGCCGGGCTGGAGCGCACGGGGTCACCGTGCAAGGACATAGCGTTCAGGTTATCGTCGGCCCGGACGCTGACCTGCTGGCTTCAGATCTGGAGGACTTATGGGAAGAAGATCGCGAATCCTGACCGAATCTTGACATTCGGACGTCTGATGGAGTTCAGTGTTAGTTGTCTGGACCACTTAGGAGATGGGCCAGTATTCGTTCGAAGATCCTCCATGGCGGAGTTCATCTCGAACCAGAACAAGGAGACATCATGAGCAAGGCAGAACAGATCCTGGCAGCCCTTGGCGGCGACGACAACATCGACGACCTCGAGGCTTGCATCACCCGACTGCGCGTCGAGGTCGACGATCCGAGCCTCGTTGATGAGCCTGCGCTCAAGGCTGCTGGTGCCTTCGGCGTTGTCCAGCAGGGTACGTCCGTTCAGGTCGTTGTTGGCCCCGAGGCCGACACTCTGGCCGAGGACATTGAGGATCTGCGCTGATGACCGCTATCGCATCTCCTCTCGACGGCACCCTGATGCCGTTGTCCGAGGTTCCTGATCCGGTCTTTGCGCAGGGTCTCGTGGGGCCCGGTGTTGCCCTCGAACCCACGGGTGAGGGCGACGTCACTGTAGTGGCTCCGGTGGCAGGACGCATTGTCAAGCTGCACCCGCACGCTTTCGTCATCCAGGCAGAGGGGTTCGGGGTACTCGTACACCTTGGCATTGACACCGTCCAGCTCGATGGGGAGGGGTTCACCCTTCATGCTGAGGAGGGTCACGAGGTCGTCGTGGGAGACCCACTCATCACCTGGAATCCGGCCGGGGTCGTTGCGGGTGGCCGCAGTGCGGTCTGCCCGATCGTCGTCCTCGACGCTTCCAGCGGAAGGATCGGTGACGCCGCTGTTACCGGGGAGCGGATTGCCTGCGGCGATCAATTGTTCCAGTGGTTGGACTTTCCTGAGCAGGATGCCAATGTCTGTGCCCAGCACGACTGATCGGGCCCGTCGTCACCCTGAGGTAGCGGCTCTGGTAGGGGTTGTCGCCGGAATTTTCTCGGCGATCGTCAAGTTTGGGTGGGAAGTGCCTTTCCCACCGCGCACCCCTGAGCGAAACGCAACGAATCCGCCCCAGCAATTGTTGGAGCAGCTGGGATTCAGCGATCACTTTGCCCACACGCTGGTGTATTTCAACGGCAATGGCTTGCCGGTTATGAGCTTCATCATTCACTTCGGATTTGCCATCTTCTTCGGCGTCGCGTATTGCGTTGGCGCTGAACGGTTCCCGAAAATCACACTATGGCAGGGCGTTGCGTTTGGTGTCGTCGTCTACGTCGTCTTTCACGTCATCGTGATGCCGGGATTGGGTACCGTTCCGGCGCCGTGGCACCAGCCGTGGCAGGAACATCTCAGTGAGTTGTTGGGTCACATCGTCTGGATGTGGAGCATCGAGGTCGTGCGCCGTGACCTGCGTAGCCGCATCACTGGCGAGCCCGATCCGTGGGTTGAGCCATCGATGACAGCAGGACGATAAGGGTAGCGACGCCGACGAATTCGTAGGCGTCGGTCAGGATCTTCTGCCACCATGCTGCGGTGAGTTCTCGGTTACGACCGGCAGGAAACCACCAGACCATCCATGTCAGTGTGGCTAAAGCCCAAATGAGGGCTAGAACCTGCTGGCAACGACGACGGTCGGCTAGTCCGGCGACGATGATTAAGGACCCCCATACCCAGTGGTGCGACCATGACACGGGACTCACCAAGCATCCGCACAGCCCGGCGCATAACAGGGACCACACCTGGTCAGCCCCACCTTCTTGCCACAACCGCCGAGATGCAATACCGGCAAGTGCGCAGCACAGCGCGACTAGAACTAGCCACACGAGTGTGAGGTTGCCATGGCCTAGGCGCAGCAACATGCCCGAAAGTGATTGATTGCCCGCCCAGGTGAGCCCACCCAGACGGTTCGGCGTGAGCATGTAGTGGGTCCAGTACTCCCAAGATGCTGTGGGCATCACCGCGAGCCCGATGGCGATCGTGACTAGACCAGCCGCGGCGGCTCGAAGCGCTGCCTTGAATTGACCCGTGACGAGATACCAGAGGGCGAAGATGCCCGGAGTGAGCTTGAATCCGGTGGCCACTCCGACCCCCACCCCGCGCCACCTCCGAGGCAGCAGGAATACGTCAATAACGACGAGGGCGGCTAATTGCAGGTTAACCTGTCCATAAACAAAAGTTTTCCCAATGGGTTCGCTAAAGTTCAAGACTGCGACGAAGATGGCCGCCAGCAATGGCTGAGGCTTGTGCCCGCAACGGCGCCAGATGAGATCAATCATGATGGCAAGAGCGATTGCACTGACACCATAGTGGAGGATCGTTACCGGCAGAGACGGAATCAGAGCTAATGGGGTGAGGGCGATCGCCGCGAAGGGTGGGTAGGTAAACCCCAGACCATTGACCGATGACGCAGTGTATAGCGCTTTCGGATCATTCAACATAGCGCGTACGCAGTCGCGGTATATCTTTAGGTCTGTTGGGCGCGGCATGGCCAACGTCCACGTCACCGTCGTCATGATGACCGCGATTGCTGGCCAGAAGAGGGATGAGGCCGGTCGCTTCCCGGAGATGGGGCTATCGTCTTGAAGGGTCACTGATCCTCCACAATGTCGGCGGTCTCGAGCCACTGCTTCTCAAGGTTAGTCATCCGTTCGTCGAGTTCATTGGCCTTCGCTTGGAGGTCTACCAGGGCTTGGTAGTCGTCGGCCTTGGCGGCCATTTCCTCATGCAGGGCAGCTAGCTCATCGCGGACCTTTCCCATCTGACGATCGAGCCTGTCCATGTTCTTACGGGCCTGACGCAGCTCGGCGGCACCCATCTTTGGCTCGGCGACCCGGGAGGTACTGCCTACCCGGCTTGATTTCGACGGGCCGGGGTTACGGTTGCGGCGGTGCTCTAGGTATTGGGAAATTCCTCCTGGGAGGAGGGCCACCGTGCCATCTCCCATGAGGGCCCAAACAACGTCGCAGACCCGCTCCAGGAACCACCTGTCGTGGGAAACGACGATCAGCGTGCCGGGCCAAGAATCGAGATAGTCCTCGAGTAGGCGCAGGGTGTCAATGTCGAGGTCGTTAGTCGGCTCATCGAGGAGGAGTACATTGGGTTCGTCCATGAGGAGGCGCAGCAGCTGAAGGCGGCGTTGCTCGCCACCGGAAAGGTCGCCGATACGGGTGACAAGTTTCTGCCCGGTGAACCCGAATCCTTCCAAGAGGTCGGTGGCGGAGGCGTCGCGACCGGTGGCCAGTTTCGTCCTCGCCTTGACGTCGTTGACAGATTCCAAAACGGTCATCGCTGAGTCGAGGTCGTCAACTTCCTGACGCAGGTGGGCCAGGCGCAGGGTCTTTCCATGTTTGACCCGGCCAGAATCGGGCTTACGAGAGCCGTCAAAAAGGTTGAGTAGGGTGGTCTTGCCAGCTCCGTTAACGCCAATCAGGCCGATCCGGTCGCCTGGGCCGATCGACCATGTCACCTTGTCAAGTAGAGTACGCTCGCCAAGCTCATCGGAGGAGACGGTGACGGTAACCTCGTTGAGGTCCAGCACATCTTTGCCCAACCGGGTTGCGGAAAAGCGTGCTAGCTCCAACTTGTCGCGCGGCTCGGGAACATTGGCGACGAGGGCATTGGCCGCCTCGACTCGGTAACGCGGTTTGGAGCTACGGGCAGGGGCGCCTCGACGCAACCACGCCAATTCCTTACGTGCCAGGTTCTGACGCTTGGCCTCATTAGTGGCGGCGATGCGGGCTCGTTCTACCCGGGCTAAGGTGTAGGCCGAGTATCCGCCCTGATAAGCCTCGACGGTTGCGTCGTGGACCTCCCAGATGTCAGTGCAGATCTCGTCAAGAAACCAACGGTCGTGTGAGACGACGAGCATTGCCACGCCGCGCTCCTGTAGGTGGCGCAGGTGGCCGGCCAACCAGGCCACCGCCTCGACGTCGAGGTGGTTGGTGGGCTCGTCAAGAACAAGTAAGTCGTGGTCTCCGAGCATGATTGAAACCAGCGCAGCCCGCCGTCGTTCCCCACCGGAAAGATCGGCCATAGCGCGGTCGAGGTCAATATCGGAAAGCATGTCCTCGACGATGGGACGAGCCTCGCGGTTAGCTGCCCAAACGTGGTCGGGTTGGCCTCCGACGACGAGGTCGCGGACGGTCTGATCCCTGCGGGTTTCAGCTTGGGCGAGCACTCCTATGGAAATGCCATTAGTACGCGTCACTGTCCCGGAGTCGGGTTCTAGGGAACCAGTGAGGAGGGCTAAGAGGGTAGATTTGCCGTCCCCGTTGCGGCCCACGACGCCGATGACGTCCCCGGTTGATAGCCCCAGAGACACCTCTGAGAGGACCGTTCGGGTGCCCCAGGACTTTGAGATGCGATCGGCGTTGACGATATTTGTGCCGGCCAACGGAGGCTCAGCGTCCTCGCATGGCGGCGCGAGCGCCCTTCATAGAACTTGGCATTGGGCCCTTAGGAAGCGGCACTTTGGGGCGCATGGCGTCAAGGGCCTTGAGACGATTGACGACCTCGTCCACCTGACTCGTGCTGAGGGTCTTGGGCAGTTTCTTAATGTGCTTGTCGAGGTCTTCTAGCGGTACCTGGCCTTTGCCGTCGCCCATGATGATCGACGTCACCGGAGTGCCGTAGGCGACCTGCTCGTGGCGTTTGGTTTCGGTGGCCAGCAGGTTACGCAGGCCGTTACCGTGCCCCTCGCCGATGAGGACAATTCCGCCCGGACCGACAGCGCGGTGAACGACATCCTGCTGCCGGGTAAACGCGATCGCGGGGGTGGAGGTCCACTTCTTCTTGTCGAGCAGAGACAGGGCAACCTCGGCTGACCCGGTCTGGCCCTTGAACCGGGCATACATGGAACGCTTAGCGCGCCACTGGAAGACCCACATAGCGGCAGCGGCACCAGCAAAGATGCCAACGATGAGCCATGCCCACCACAGATCGGTGAGGATAAGACCGAGGACGGTGAACACCACGACGCCTGCTACAAAGGAGCCAATGACCCACCAGAGGAGCTGAGGATCAACCTGGCGGGTTAGCTTGAACGTCTCGACAAGCTGCTTTCCGGTGCCCCAGTCCTTGGGGTTGTCGGAGTGCTTGCGGCGCTCCTTCTCAGCCTTCGCCTGGGCTTTCTGCTTCGCGGCGAGTTCCTTGGCTGCCTGGCTCTTGGGCATGGTGCGCGGCTCCTCGGGGTCGATGGACGTGTGCGGGACAAATTCCTGAGGCGCAGGTCGCCCCGTGACTAGTGAATTCTACCGCCGGACCATTCCCGTCGTCTCGTCGCAGGTGAGGCAAGGAAGGACTGGAGTCCAAAAACGACACGGGGCCTTCATGCCGGTAGAGCATGGCCGATGCTGGTGCCCATCGATATGGTGTCAGGACGCCAGTTCCTGCAGGTACATACGTTGGAGCCCGTCCGCCCACGAGTCCGTAGGTGACGATTCGAAGAGCACGAGAACACGTCCGTCAGACAACTGGGCGATCGAGGAATAGGCGAAGAGGGTCTGTGGGCTCGTGATGTCGGCGTGACTCACCCATTCAAGTTCGGAGCGCGGTCCGAACGTTCTCGAGGATCGATGGACAACTGCCACATGGGCAATGCCATGTCGACGCCTGCGGTCATCTGCTGAGACGACAATGAGCGCAGGGAGCTGTTCCCCGGTCGTAGGTGATGCGATGGTTTGCTTCAGCATGAGCGCGGAGACTTGGCATGCGACGCCTTGGTCGTCGTCGCCGAACGCGGAAGTCAGCGTACTCCAGGAATGGCCCCCATCCACGCTCTCGGCGGTCAGCACCTTCCCACCGGAAGAAGCGGAATGTCGGTTGAAGCTGCGCAATACGCCGGGTAGAACCTCTGTGATCGCGCTTTCGTGGAGGTCGATAGTGGCTGGCATCGGGGTTCCCCGCTGCCACGTTTCCCCACCATCGTCGGTGTATACAGTGGTGCACGAAATTCCTGCAGGTAGCATCATGTAAGTCGGAACGACGATGCGTCCGGCATGTTCCCCTGCGCGGATTTGAATGGACCGACCTGGTGCGACGAGCGTGTATCGAGAATCTACGGGTCTGAACTGCCGTGTCACCAGTTTTCCCATGTTTCAAGTTCGGCCATCGTCATATGAGTAGATCTCCACGATGTGATTGGTGTTGAAGACCTGAAGTATCGAGTCCTTGTAGAAGACGCGCATCGGAGTGATGCGAGCTGAACCGTGCTGGAACACGTACAGAGGAATTCCTGCTTCGAAGAGGTTGAAACCGTCGTCCAAGGAGTATCTTGATCGTCGTCCTAGAGCGAGATTTGAGTCATCGACTCCGGCGGTGGTATACGGGCGAGGTATACCGATTAATTCATAAATCTGAATGCGACCGTGCTTGTCGCGGGGGCCGTCGAGGTCAGCTACGAGGTCGAATTGGGAACGGTCGATGTTCAGATTGATATTTCCCCTCAATCCGTCGGCGTCCCCTGTGACGTTGTGCGTCGAGAGCAGGAGCATGTCACGTCCGGCAACGGTGGCGAAGCCATCTCCCAGGGGGAACTTTCGCGGGCGCCCATCGTTGACGGAGCCATCTGGGGAGACGTTGAGGTGTTCGAATACTCCGCCGTTCCAGGCCCAGAGATCAATGACGATCATCAGTCGATGTCGAACTGAATCCTCGATGATGGCGCCGTCGATGACGGAGGATGATGCGGGGGCGTACCCATACTTGTTCGAATAATCTCGCATCTCCAATGGTTTTATCAGTGACGGGGCTTCCCAACCGTCGGAGATTGAGTAACGGGATGCATTGGGTTTTCTGCGAATCAGGGCATCGATATTGTCGGCGGAGTCGCCTGTTGTCGCGCGATTTGCATCGCAGCCTATGACCAATGTGTCATTGGCCGTAGACACCATGAACGGTATGCGGAAAAAATGTGATGGCGAATTCTCTCTGTTGAACACCTCGAGTACGTCTGCCTCTTGTGTCGCAAGTGCAGGAGAGTGTTCAGAGAACTGCCCTGTCACACTCAAGAATAAGGCTGCCCCGCCAGAGATTAATGCGGATCGGCGTGAAATCCGTTGGTGCATGCTGAATCCCTAAACGTTAAGTCTTCCGTAGCGTGATTACATTGAATGGGCGATATCTGGTGTTGCTGTGTGAATCACTCCAGCGTGCTGCGCGAAGTGGTAAGCCATGACAACGGGACCTCTGTCAGGAACAAGCCTAGCCACTCCCGTTCCCACAATACGATCAGGGTCTGTTCGTCTTGCTGAGTCATGCATTGGTACACATGATGGCGAGGGTTGAGCACGCGGTTGTGCGGCCAGGTCTTGCCTCCGTCGAAACTTTGACGCAGCACACCACAACCCCGGAACGGGAGCATCATCGACGCATTGGCAAAGACCACCGATTCGGTTCCAAGCTCATCCCGGACAGAAATGGCATTGGGCTGGGAGAAGATTTCGGTCAGTTGCTCGACGAACGTCACCTCGCCCCATGTTTCGCCGCCGTCGACGCTGGCCGCGTGCGCCACCCGTCCGGAGGGATGTTGGTTGCGCATGAAGGAGTGCACGACCCCGTCAGGGGTTTCTACTAACGCTGACTCATGGGTCGAGCCGCGATCATCGTTGAGATTTCGAGAACTGACGATCTTTCCGAAAAGTTCGCGCTCGTCATTCGGTGACTTACCGAGGTTCCATGTCTGGCCCCCGTCATCGCTGTACACCGCGGCACATGAAAAGGTTTTTCCCTCCTCGTGGTTGTAGTAGACCGGTGCCAGGAGTCGGCCTCGGTGCGTCCCGTGTTCCAACTGAATTCCGTTGCCCGGTGACGTACCGAGGAACCGCATCCAAGGCTGCTTGAGAGCCGGGTTCAGGTTGATAGGTCGTGACCATGTCCGTCCGTCGTCATCACTGTGGATGAGGATGAGGTTGCAGGTCCGTAGGGTCAGCAGGGACTCGTGGGGGTCCACTCCGGTGGCCAAGTGGATATTGCCGGCGGGGGCACCGGCTGCGAAGACGTTTCCGGTTTCGTCAACGGTGTAATCCGTGGGTTCCCCCGACTCGGTTGTTACGATGCCTTCTGCATCGATGACGTAGGCGGTTGCATCGCGATCGAACAGAAGCTGCCGACCTTGCTCATCGAAGCCCGACCCTGGTTCGGCGTTAGGCTGCCCCACGCCACCCGGGAACTGGTCGATCAAGCAGAACACGCGCCCCGAGTTGTGGTCTTGGAACAGAACTGAGTCGATAACCGATGCTCCGAGGGCGCCCTCGCCGGGATACTCGAGGACTATCTGGGCCTCGTCCCACCGACGACCGTCTTCGCTGCGACGGATGACGAAATTGATGTCGTTGGGGCTGTCGTTGGCAATGCTGACACGTTGGTCTGCCCCGGCGATGAAGCTTCCGGAATCAAGTCTGATGAGCGATGGGATCCGGTAACTTTTCGAGCCCAGATATCCCGTGTCGAAGAGAGCTTGGGTACGTAGAGGAGCCACGTTGGCTAGGCGTTTGACTTGGGCGTCGGTTAGCGCACTGCTGAAGATGGACGCCGTCTGTGCTTCCCCGAATAGCCGTGCTCCTTCGAGGTCCTTCCCGACGGTCACCCTTTCCACCTTGCCAAGATCGGCAAAGAATGCCTCACCAGGCTCGTGAGCCACGAGGAAACCGTCAACATAGAGATCAATGGCACCCCGGCCACTGATTGCTACCAGGTCATGCCAGTTTCCGTCGTCCCACTTGCCTGGAGCGCGCACGTGGGCGATGGGTTCATCGTCCACTTCCACGTGCAGGAGCAGGTCGCCGTTGACGATCTCGAAGGACAGTTCACCGGCGCTCCCTTGGGCTGCGAGGACGGTTCCACCCTGGCCTTTGCCACGAAGACGGGTCCTTGCTCGGAGCGCGCCATGAGCGAGTTCTCCGATACGGCGTGCGTCGCGGGCCGACAGTTCAGAACCAGCGAACTCGACGAACGGTGTTGCCGTCGGCGCCTTGGCCGCCATAGCTTGCAAGGACAGGGCTGAGTTCCACATCTTGAATCGCCGTACGTCGAGGACGCCCGACGGATTGATGACAATATTGGTTGCTCCCAGATCCTGGCACCATACCCGCAATGTGGCGGAGAATGTTTCGTAACCGTCTGCAAACAAATGCGTCCCAGTTTCATCGGCGGTGAGTCCGACGGAGTGAATCGTGCCATCTGCCATGCCCAGCGCATCCTCGGCGTCGAGACTGCGAGATTCTCCGTTCAGATCTATACGGCCAAGCAAGCGGTCTTCATCCACATCGACTGATAACCGTCCGTTCTTTCCGACAAGCTCGAACAGGCATCCGGAGGACGTCGCGCTGAATTCCACGAGAAGTGAGCCGTCCTCGCCGTCGATTCGTTGCACGTCCATGCCCTTTCGGGCCGGCATCAAGGCGCTCCCAGTGAGGTCAATCGCCAATTCCTCGGTATAAGTATCAGTAATAGTCATGATTGACGTCTCCTCGTGGCTTCCCTGACTCGTTCTGGCTGGAGAATATGAATATGTGTTCTGGCTGTCGATTTAGCACTCGCTGGATGCAAACTCGCTCGAAAGGTCGCCGCTGTTGATGTACCGGTCATCTCCGTCCTCGGGTCGGACGGCCTCTGGGTTGACGAGAGCCTGTAGCTTGCGTGGCAGATTCAGCCCAACGCCAAGGACAACAATCAGGCCGAAGCCCACGGACAACACCCCTAGAGCCGATCCCAGACCGTGGCTCTTAGCCAGCGAGGCGCCCACAAATGGTCCAATTGCACCGCCGAGAGCTCCGACATTGTAGATGAACCCCACTCCGGCAGCTCGCTGCTCGACGGGGAAATAGCTCGACACCCACCGAGGGGCTAGCCCTGAAACACCTTGGCCGAACAACTGGTTGAAGAACAGTAGAAGCCCAATGAGCCATGCCGACTTAATTCCCGCAAAGAATAGCGGAAACACGATGATCTGCGCTATGAGAATGCTCGTGAAGTACCACTTTAGCATTCCTATCCAGTCTCCCATGAAGCCTGTGACAAAGTAACCAATCATGTTGCCGAATTGTGCGATCGTTAGCAGATTGGCGACGGTGGAAGCTGCATATCCTGCACCCGTGAGGTATGTAGGCAAGAGTCCAAGGATGGGCCATCCATACATGAAGGCAGAAAGGATAACGATCATGATTCCGATGCCGATGACCCAGCGTCGAGGATCAAATTGCACGATGAGACACACGAAGATGGCGCCACAGGCTATGGCCACGGCGAGGACGCCCCAGAAAGGCAGGATGTTGAGGGCGAAGATGGCTAGTAGACCTGCCATTGCCGCGATGACGAGTGTGATGTTTAGTGACATGCGCCTTCCGCTGAACAGCACCTGGAAAGCGTCACGTGATTCGGACGATTTTTCCCGCTCGCGTGACTTTGCCGTTTCCCAGTCGCTAGCTTCGGGGAGGCGACGTCGCATGTACAGTGCCACTGCGATGGGCACGATTCCGGTGATGAACAGGGCTCTCCAACCCCATCCGGCATGCCAACTGTCGACCCATGGGACTAAGTACTTGTCGACCTGGACGGCCAGGATGGCGCCTATCGCATAGCCTGACAATAGAAATGACGATGCCTTGCCGCGGATTCGGGGGTGCCACGATTCGATGACATATGTTGCCGATGACCCGTACTCTCCCGCCATCGCGAAGCCGACGACCATGCGCATAATGAACAGGAACATGAAGTTCGGCGAAAATCCCATGAGGAGCGAGCCGATCGCGAACAATACGGTTGCGATGATCATGGCTGGCTTGCGTCCGAACCTGTCGCCAACACCGCCCAGGATTAGTCCGCCCAGCCACCGTGTGATGAAGGCTGCTGACACCAACGCTGCGCTTTGTACCAGGGTGAGGCCAAAGGCCGCCTTGATCTCTGGCAGTGCCAAGGTGATGAGCACGAAGTCGTAGCCGTCAAGGGTGACACCAATAAGGGCTGCAATGAAGAGCTTCCATTTGGTGGCGTCTAAGTACTGCCACCATCGTCTCTTGTCACCCATCTCCTTGATGGTGATGATGTCGTCTGAGCTGGCCATGAGCCCCCAATCGTCGTTGATCCAGGAAGTACGTTAGACGTCCAACATTTTGAAGATAAGTGGTTGCCGATATGTTGGCAAGCCGATGTTCCCGGTCGCTCACGCTAAATGATCGGTGGCGGTGATCCGTGATTGTTGGTGCGATTTCTGCGGGGTGGGTTTTGCGACCCAGTTGAGATCGTGCTGAATACATGGCTGTAGGAGGCTACGATGCCGCGTACATACGTCCTTGACATGATGACTCATGGTTGGCGGATCCGTATACTCCGCTGTGCAGGTGAATTACGTCGATTAACGCGCGCCTGGCGCCTGGTACAAGGCGCTGGCCTGCTTACGGCGGTGGTAGCTGATCATGCCGCGATCTCGCGTGAGACGATGAACTGTCTGGACGACGGCTACGTACACGTGGATCTCGACATGGTGTTGAACGTCGTTGTGACCCCGGGTATCAAGGTGCATCGTCACGGTTGTCGCCCCCTAATGAATGGATATTGCCGAAGCTGTGCGGCGACGCTACCGGAAACGCTCGGTAAGTTTTCCCGAGGGATGAGGGTGGCGATAGTGGTGCGCACCGCCTCGGAGAGAAGATGTGTGTTACGGCGCCTCGCGTAAAGACAATTTTCTTCTGCACAGCGCACTCGGTGCCTTGCCCGCACGCAGGCGGGCAAGGCACCGAGTGTTGATGTCAGTTAGCGAGTGCGTTCTGACTCAGGCAGCCTTCTTGACATCGGGGGAGTTGAATGCGGTCTGATAGGCCGCAAGGAGCTCGGTGCGTGCAGCCTGGATATTCCCTACGGTCGTCTTTGGGTTCAGTCGAACGCCGACGGCCTTGGTGATCGCGTGATTGAGCGTCTTGTACACTGCGGCGCTCTTGTGACCAAGGATGTACCGGTCACGGTTGGCGCGCACCTGCCAGATCGTCTTACTGAAGTTGGTGCGTACGTACACAGTAGCAACGTCATTCGGGGTGAGGTCGGGGTACTGCGAGACCTTTTCCAGGCGAGCCTTGAGGGCGGTGCCCTCGGCGTCGAGTTCCTTGGCGGTGGTCGCTGGGTTAGCGGTCAGCAGGACGGCCTTGGTGACTTCGAGACCGAGTTCGACGTGGGCGGGGCGGACCTTGTTTTGGAGAGTGGTGGTAGCAGTGTGAATGGTGTCAATAGTGGTGGCGACCAACTTGATCCTCGGCATGATCGTCGAAGGGTCGTAGAACGGGATCCCCCCATGGGCAAGGGTCTCGATGAGGCCACGCAGGTCGAAGGCAGCCTTGAGAAGATCTCGGATCTGGTCAGAGTAGTCAGAACCGGGGACGGATTTCTGTACTGACTGAAGGGTCGCAATATGTGCGTTCAGAAGCTGGATGCTATTGCGAGCGTCACTGGCCGAGAGCTCGTGGGTGCTGGTCGCCGAGATGGTCGTCGTCGGCTCGACAGCATGAGCACTGGGAGCTGACAGCGCCGCTGGTACGAGCATTGCGCCGACAAGGAGGGGAGCTACAAGATGGGTCTTCTTCATAAAGGTTCTCCGTTTATTGGTTGCGGATGCCCCGGTCGAGGCAAGCGAAGTGTATCGGATATTTTGGATGGGGGTCGGTGTGGTGAACGGCGTGTACGCCGCCAACATTTGTTGGAGCTGTGATCAGGCGTGCGTCATTCCGACAGGGGTCCGTGTGGTGTATGGCTACGACGGTGCATAGACCCGTCTAGGCTTGTTGCAGGCGTGACCAGATGGTATGCCCAATACACCGAATATGAAGTTAATGCGCGGGCAATTCGAGATCTTCCGTCCTGTAATCTTGGAGGTCAAGAACTGGTGAAAGTGCCTTTCTGAGGATCTGCTCTGAGGTGCCCACGATATGGTTGAGTTCATCCCAGTGTGGAGCATTTGGTCTTCAGGAATAATACCCCCTGATCGGGTGTCGGATGCGTGTCCAGGTTAGCTTCATCATCACGTGTTTGCATGGCACTGAATCGGTCAAGTTGAGTCAATGAAACAGTTCATACGGCTATCGCTGATTGAGTTAATGTGGTTGATTGACGTTGGTTGGGATTTCAGTACGCATCTTCAATGTGAGGGCGTATGGGTTTGCTGGTTTGCATGGTGGTCATGCTGCTCCTGATGGAGAGTGGTTTGATCAAAGTGTTTGCTGCGGGTGCGCTTCTAGGCCTATGGCTGGGGTGTATGCGGATGGTGGAGTCGGAGTCCGTTAAGGAGCGGAAGGCCGGGGCCCGTGTTCGGTTGTGGGTAAAAAGAGGGAATGATTGGGTCGGGGTTGGGTATCAGGATGTGCATGTCTTCCAAGGTGGTGGGCGTGGAAAAGGGCAGGTGTGTCAGTATAATGCTATGGAAATAAGAAAACCATTTTTCGTGGCCAAGTTGATGTTTTAAAGGAATGATTGACACTCTCGAGCGGGTCAGTTCACCCGATGAGCCGCTGCCGTGCTTTCCGCGGTGATGGTATATGTAGGCCTACGACAGAATCAGTGAGGAGGTTTATGGGAGAAACCATACACTGTTCATCTCCACTGCGGCGACGTCAGGTGCGCCGATGATACCGACGAATTGAGGATATTTCTCAATTCTACCGGAGCTTATGGGTCCTTTGGATGTGGCGGTCCTGGCCGAGAGGGGACGTTCGCGGTCGTTGACAGTGATGTATCGATGCCGGGCAAGGCCCGTCAGCATCCACAACTGCGTGCTCAGGCGGAGCCCGGGCAGCAGACGACGTTTGCCGTGACCGGAACCGTTCTGCGATGACCCGTTCCCGGCGATCTTGAAGCGTTGTATGGCTATTCGATGTTGTGACTTTGATGCAGGGGCGGCCTCACCTCATGCGAGCCGTTCGACGCGCGTCCCAGCTCTAGGAGGTCGCACCGTCACTCCTTGGCCGCGAATGGTGCAGGTTTCGCACCGTCGCGGTACCCGGTCACGATCATCACCGGACGCTCGCCGCGTGCTTCCATAGCCTGCCGATAGAGGCGGCCAGCCCGGTAGGAGGATCGCACAAGCGGTCCGCTCATCACACCGACAAATCCAATCTCGCGGGCCTCTTCGGCTAACTCATCGAACTCCTGAGGCGTCACCCAACGGTCGATGGGGTGTAGGTAGGAGTTCGGGCGCAGGTACTGGGTGATCGTCAGCAGGTCGGTGTTGGCGTCATGGAGCGCCCGCATGGCCTGTGAAATTTCTTCACGGGTCTCGCCCATGCCAAGAATGAGATTTGACTTGGTGATCAGACCGGCCTCATGTGCAGAGTCCAGGACGGCCAAAGAACGGTCGTAGCGGAATCCGGGTCGAATGCGCTTGAAGATGCGGGGGACCGTCTCAAGGTTGTGACCGAAGACCTCCGGGCGTGCTTCGAAGACGATGTCGAGCAGGTCCTGTTTGCCGGAAAAATCTTGGGCTAACATCTCGACGCCGACGCCGGGAGTTACCTGGTGGATTTGACGAATCGTCTCGGCGCACAGCCAGGCACCTTCGTCCTCGAGGTCGTCTCGGCATACCGACGTAACGGTAGCGTAGCGCAGCCCCATCTGCTTGACGGACTCTGTGACGCGACGCGGCTCGTCTTTGTCGTAGCCTTCCGGCTTGGCCGACTCGATCTGGCAGAAGTCACAACGGCGGGTGCAGTGGTCGCCGCCGATGAGGAAAGTGGCCTCGCGATCCTCCCAACACTCGAAAATATTGGGGCAGCCAGCCTCTTGACACACGGTGTGCAGATCTCCGTCGATCATTCGGCGACGCATGTCGCGGTACTCCGGACCCATTGTGGCCCGAGTCTTGATCCAGTGGGGTTTGTTCTCGATGGGCGTCTGAGAATTCTTGACCTCGACTCGGAGGAGCTTTCTACCGTCTGCTTCGACACTCACGCCGGCCAGTTTAACTGCGTGTGCCGAAGTTACGAAGTCTCAGGGAATGGGTGACGACGAAGAGGCTCGAAAGGCTCATGGCAAGCCCGGATATCAGCGGGTTCAGGAAACCGGCGGCCGCGATCGGGATCGCTGCGATGTTGTAGATGAAAGCCCATGCGAGGTTGCCGCGGATGGTCCTCAGAGTGCGTCTCGACAACCCAATGGCGTCTGGGACGACCCCGAGATGGTGGCGTACGCAGATGATGTCGGCGCTGCGCATCGCGATATCAGTGCCGGTGACCAGTGCCATGCCGAGATCGGAGCTTGCCAAGGCAGCGGCGTCGTTGACGCCGTCACCTACCATGGCGACCACGCGGCCTTTAGAGCGAAATCTCTCAACGACCTCGGCTTTGTCGGTGGGTAGGACCTCGGCCAGGACCTCGTCGGTGCCAAGTTGTGTTCCGACGACTTTTGCGGCGGCTTTCGAATCACCAGTGAGGAGAACAGTTCGTAGCCCCATATTTTTGAGCTGGGCGATGACTTCCGGGGCCTCGGGTTTGACGGTGTCGGCGACGACAAGGGCAGCTGCGGCCTGACCGTCGATCGCTACCAGGACGGCGGAACGGCCTGTTTCGGCTGCCTTCTCAACGGTGTGGCTCAGCTCGGCGGGAATCTTGATCTCTGCCTCCGTGAGAAACGCAGGATTGCCAACCATGACACGATGCCCCTCAACCTCGCCACTGACGCCTCGTCCAGCGAGGGTGCGCGGGCTGGGGCACGCTGGAATGGTGCCTTTGACAGCTGCTACCACAGCTTTGGCTACCGGGTGGGTGGAGTGTTGGTCCAGGGCGGCGGCGTAACGATGGGCGCGATCGACGTCCTGTCCTTTGGCAGGAAGCGTCGCGACGAGAGTCATCTCCCCGCTGGTGACAGTACCAGTTTTATCAAGGACCACAGTATCAATGCGACCGGACGCCTCCAGAGCTTCTGGCCCCTTAATGAGGATGCCCAGCTGACCACCTCGGCCAACCCCAACCATGAGGGCAGTCGGCGTCGCTAAACCTAGGGCGCACGGGCAGGCTATAACAAGCACCGAGAGGCCTGCCGAGAGGGCATGCCGGGTTCCTGCCCCGGCGATCCACCAACCGAAGAAGGTCAAGACGACGATGGCAAGAACCGCTGGCACAAAGATCTCGACGACCTTGTCTACCAGACGCTGGACGTTGGCTTTGCGAGCTTGGGCCTCCTCGGCTAACACCGCCATGTGGGCGAGCTGACTGTGGTCACCAACTCCGGTAGCTCTGGCCACGATCCGCCCGGTAAGGTTCATCGTTCCGCCGAGCACCGCTGACCCTACAGTGACGTCGGCGGGCATCGGTTCGCCGGTCATCATCGACGTATCGATACTGGAAGACCCCTCGACAACCTCCCCATCGGCGGCCAGAGTCTCTCCGGCTAAGGTAACGAAGAGGTCACTCTGGTGTAGCTGCTCGACGGGAACGACGGTCTCGATTCCATTACGCAACACCCGCGCATTCTTGGCAGCCAGCTGCCTCAAAGCTGTTAGCACAGACCGTGCCGACCTCTTGGCGCGGGCTTCAAAGTAGCGTCCGGCTAGCAGAAAACAGGTCACCCCGGCGGCGACGTCAAGGTACAGGGTGTCAGCCCCCGCCGGGGTGATGCCGTAGCCCAGCCAATACCCCTCTTGGTCTTGAGCGCCGATGAGGATGGAGATGAACGACCATCCGAAAGAGGTTAAAACCCCTAGTGAAACTAGGGTATCCATGGAGGTCATGCCGTGGCGCAAATTTGTCCATGTTGCCTTGTGGAATGGCCACGCTGACCAGAAAACCACCGGTAGGGAGAGGGAGACGAGTAGCCAGTCCCACGTGGGGAAACGTAATTGTGGTTCCAAAGCTAAGACCAGGCCGATGTCCATGAGGGGCAAGGTCAGGAGCACGGCCACAATGAGGCGGCGCCTCAACATGGTGATGCGGCGTTCTGCCTCGGCTGCTAGATCGATGTCGGAGAGCAGGGCTGCGGTGTAGCCGGCATCCTTGACAGCGGCTATCGCATCCTTGACGCCCATGCCAGTTACCGTCGCCCGCTCAGAGGCGAAATTGACACTCGCGTGCACCCCGTCAATGCGGGACAGCCTTTTCTCGATCGTTGTGGCGCACGCAGCGCAGGTCATCCCGCTGATCTGCAACTGCACCGGCGGATGTAGGACGGTTTGCTCCTCGTCTGGGGGACTCATCGCGGCCGTGCTCATGACTTGGTCCCTGGATCGTGCGGCTTGATCTCCTGACCAGCCATTCGGGCGAGCATGTCGTTGTAGGCGGCTAGGGACTCATCAAGGTCGGCGTCCTCAGAAGCATCGACCCGCCGCTGGTCGCGACGGTCCGAGATGAACCACTGCACGCACAGCGCGATGAGGACCAGCGCCATCGGGATCTCGCCGGTGGCCCAGGTGATCTGGCCACCGACGTTCTGGTCGTCATGCAGATTGGGAACCCACGGAATAGATAGTGCCTCGTAAAAATCCTTGCCGATGATCTGGTGGGCATTCATCGTGATGACGGCGAAGAACGAGTGGAAAGGCATTGCTGTAATGACAAACCCCAATCGGCCGATGTGGGGCAGTGACACTGGTAGATCGTCCAAGCCAATGACGTATTCAAACAGCATGAACCCGGCCACGAGGAAATGCAGCAGCATCCACTGGTGCCCCCAATGGTAGCGCATGAGGTAGCCGAATATCGGGGTGAAATAGACGACGTAGAAGCTGACAATAAAGACGATCCATGCGGCGAAGGGGCCGAATAGGATCTTTGTGGGACGCCATTCCAGCGTCGCCATGAGGCAGTCATGGGGTCCGTTGAAACCATCGTTGATCTGGTCTCCGGAACGCAATACCCGTCTTAGGAGGGTGATTGGCGCTCCCAGCACCAGTAGGGCCGGAACCAGCATGTTGAAGGTCATATGAACGAGCATGTGCCAGCTGAACTGCATTGAGGAGTATTCCCACAGCCCGGTGCTGGCAAGATATATCACCACGGCCCAAGCCCCGATCCATGAGCCTATACGTGCCCCAGACCAGGCTTCGCCACGACGCTTGAGGGTCCTAACAGCGACGTAATAGCCAACGATTCCGAGGACTGATAGAGTCCAGAAACCGATGTTGGGACGGCCGGGAGCCAGCAGGATGGCGGCTGTGGGTGCCGGCGGTAGTTCATAGCCGAGGTAATTGACAGCCGGGGTTTGACCAATGAGGTAGCGCGGTGGCACGAGCTGATTTGCTGCTCCCGTCACGATCAGCACGACCGCCACCATCGTCACCCCGAGCCAGCTCAGCATCCTGGTACGTGGCAGCCAGGTGATGACGACCCAGATAACTGTAGCGACGAGCACGATGAGGCGGGCCACGCCCCATCGATCAGAGCCCCAGGAACGCTCAGCCTGACCTTGCCAGGTGACAACAATGCTTCCAGCAAGGGTTACGGCGGCGCCGATGCGTTGCTTCCAGATAAGACGGTCGGTGAGGGCAGGGCGGGGGCCGTCAAGGACCTCGACCAGAACGCAAGCAGCGGCGACTGTCATGCCGACGGTGGCCAGAGCTCCGGAGTCGGTGGCGAAATCGTGGTTAAGGCCCACCGAAATTGCCCCGGTGACGGGAACCGGCAATGCGGCGAGGACCGTCAGTAAGCTTGCCACTACGAGGCCGCCGAGATGGGTGCTCAGCAGAGCAAGCAGGCCGACCAGCAGCCCCAAGACTGCGACGACGAGCCAAGCCGCTACCGATGGGGTTGAGGTGATGTAGGTCGGGAGATCGAGGAAGGCCTGCTCGAAGGTCAAACCGGCGGAATCAGCGGATTCCAGCGGGATCATGAGCAGGGCCAGTACAACCCACATCTGTGCGGCTAACCATGCCCGGCGTCCGCGGGTGCGGGTGGAATCGACGACATCCCGATGCGGTGAGCACAAGGTGGCGCGAACAAGCTCTGTTAACGTCCACACCAGGGCTGTCCAGAACAGGGTTTCGACGACGGCATGCAGGACGCTAGTGAGGACGTCTGGATTCTCCCTGCCCAGCAGACGAGGTTCCAGGGGACGGAGTCGTCCAATCACCGCGGCGACGATGGCCATGGCGACACCTGTGGCCGCTAACAGCGGTCCAGTGGTGCGGGCGTGGCTGGGATACGTCACCGACATCTCCTTTGGGGCAGGGTAGAGGGAACTGTAGCCGAGGGAACGGACAGGATCATGGCATGGGATGCAGGAACGCTGGGTGTTCCCGACGCGGAATGTCTGGGCTCATCTCATACGGCTGAAACGACATCATCTCAGTGAGGATGGGCTCGAGGTTGCCAGCCACCTCTAGCAAAGAGGGAACCTCGGCGTCGGGGCCGTGCAGACGTCTTAGTTCGCGTGCCATGCTGGTCACGTCGGCGTCGGAGATGCCGCACGGAATAATGTTGTCGAAGCCAGCAGTGTCGGGGTCGATGTTGAGGGCGAAACCGTGCATCGCTGTCTGTCGAGACACGCGGATGCCGATGGCGCACACTTTTCGCTCGGGTCCCATTCCATCGGACGGGAACCACACTCCGGTTCGTCCAGGGACGCGCCCGGCACGCAATCCGTATTGGGCAACGAGCCGGATAACGGCTTCCTCTACTCGGCGCACATAATCGACAACGCCGATACCGCGCTGCAAGAAGACAATCGGGTAGCCGACAAGCTGACCAGGGCCATGCCAGGTGATTTCACCGCCCCGGTCCACCGGAACGACCGGGGTGCCGTCGAAAGGATAAGCCTCCTTGCGGGTGCGTCGTCCGGCTGTGTAGACGGGATCATGTTCGACGTAAATGACTGTGTTGGGGCGCTGGTGGGCGGACACCTCAGCGTGCACCTCGCGCTGATGCGCCCAGCACTCGTTGTATTCAGTGCGGGTGGGACGGCTATCTGCAATCCCCAGGTACTCGAAGTGTAGTCCGGCGGGATGATCAACCCAGCCGCGGGGCTTCACCCCGTCAACTATCTGTGGAGTGTGGGGCTGAGATGTGGGAGGGTCCTGTTGCATCACATCTTGCGATCATAGTGTCGGCCATGCAATGAGGTGACGTAGCGGCCGAGTCCGAGCAGCATTCGCAAGGGGCGGGCATAAATGGCGAGGCGGTGGGATCGATCCCACCGCCTCGGGCTTGCCCTGGGTATTCAGTTTCCCGGGCTCGCGTTCTTCTTAGTCTCCAAAGGTCAGAACTCTCCGGCGAAGTCGCCCTCCTCCAGACGAGCCTTGATGCCCGATAGGAAGCGAGCCGCCACAGCGCCGTCAATGAGCCGGTGATCGTAGGACAGCGAGAGGTACATCATGTCGCGGACTGCGATGGTATCCTCGCCGAACTCGTTGGTGACGACGACTGGGCGCTTAACCAGAGCACCGGTGCCGAGGATGGCGACCTCGGGCTGGTTGACGATCGGGGTGTCGAAGAGGGCTCCAGCCGAGCCATAGTTGGTGATGGTGAAGGTGCCGCCGGACAGCTCGTCAGGGGTCACCTTGTTGTCGCGGGTGCGGGCAGCGAGATCGCCAATCTGGTGGGTCAGCCCAGCGATATTGAGATCACCAGCGTTCTTGATGACCGGAACCAGCAGCCCGCGCGGGGTATCAACGGCGATGCCGATGTTCTCAGAAGAACCGTAGGTAATCGTCCCCACCTCGGTGTCGATATTTGCGTTGAAGGTCGGATTGGCCTTGAGGGCTTCAACGACGGCCTTGGTAATGAAAGGCAAGTAGGACAGACCGACTCCCTCGCGGGCCTTGAAAGCAGCCTTCTCAGCGTTGCGGATGCGGGAGATAGCGGTCATGTCCACCTCGACGGTGGCCGTCAACTGAGCCGAGATCTGCAGTGACTCAACCATCCGCGAGGCGATGACCTTGCGTAGACGGCTCATCTTCTCGGTGGTGCCGCGCAGAGCGGCAGCTTCCGGAGAGACTTCCTGGGAGGCTTTACGGGCTGAACCAGCCGGTTTCGGAGCAGCCGGGGCAGGGGCGGCAGCCGGTGCCTGAGGAGCTGAGGGAGCTTCTCCAGACTTACCGGCTGCAGCTAGTACGTCTTGCTTGCGAATACGACCCCCGACACCAGTTCCGGTGATCGTCGACAGGTCGACGTTGTTCTCCCGGGCGAGCTTGCGGACTAGCGGGGTGACGTAGACGTCCGACGACGGGTTGGTGGCGCGTGGGGCGACCTCATTGGTCCCGGCGGGTTTGGGAGCCTCGGCGGGCTTCGGCGCGGTCGGCGCCGGTGCCTCCTCGGCCTCGCTCTTCACCGGCTCAGGTTTGGCCTTCTCCGCGGGCTCAGCCGTCGGCTTAGCAGGCGCAGGGGCCGACTCGACAGCAGAGGGGTCGCCGATGATGGCTAGGACGGCGCCGACTTCGGCGTCTTCGTCTTCGGGGACCTTGATCTCAAGTAGGGTGCCGGAGGCGGGGGAGGGGACTTCGGTATCGACCTTGTCGGTGGACACCTCAAGTAAGGGTTCGTCGGCCTCGACGGTGTCTCCGACAGCCTTGAGCCAGCGGGACACGGTGCCTTCGGTGACGGACTCGCCCAGAGCCGGCAGGGTGACCTCAACTCCCTGAGCGGAACCACCGGAAGGAGCCGGCTTCCGCTCGGCAGCCGGCTCAGGTTCGGGCTGCGGTTCGGCAGCTTCATTATTGCCACTGGGGGCCTCAGCAGGCGCAGAGCCCGACTCGGAGGGGTCGCCGATGATGGCTAGGACGGCGCCGACTTCGGCGTCTTCGTCTTCGGGGACCTTGATCTCAAGTAGGGTGCCGGAGGCGGGGGAGGGGACTTCGGTATCGACCTTGTCGGTGGACACCTCAAGTAAGGGTTCGTCGGCCTCGACGGTGTCTCCGACAGCCTTGAGCCAGCGGGACACGGTGCCTTCGGTGACGGACTCGCCCAGTGCAGGAAGAGTGACTTCGGTCGACATGTGTTGGAGCTCCTTTGCAAGCCGCGACGGATTCGTGGCAAGCCTAGCTTGACTGTGGCCAAATGTGCAGTTGGTCCCATTTTTGGATTCAGAAAATGTCATCCGAGTACGGCAAGGGGCAAGGGTCTATAACCCCTGCCCCCAGTGGTGATATTTATGATCAGCCAGCCATATGTGCGGCGAGCTGGACCAGAGTGCGCACTCCGAACCCGGTTCCTTGAATCGGGGTGTAGTCATGGGCCGAGGCCTCGTTGTACGCCGGGCCGGCGATGTCGAGATGGGCCCAGTCGATGCCTGGGGTCACGAAACGTTGCAGAAAAGCTGCAGCGAGCATCGCGCCGCCTTCGCGAGCGCCGGAGGACTTGACGTCGGCAATGTCAGAATGCAGGCCTTCGCGAACCTCGTCGGTAATCGGAAGCTCCCAGAAGTCCTCGCCGGCAGCCTCGGAAGCGTCCAGCAAGGTGTCTGCTGCCTGGGCCCCCGAGGTCATGACACCTGCGGTGTGGTTACCGAGAGCGACCATGCAGGCGCCGGTCAGGGTGGAAATGTCGACGATGAAGTCAGGGTTGTCCTCACACGCGCGGGCCAGGCCGTCGGCCATCACGATGCGTCCCTCGGCGTCGGAGTTGCCATTCTCGACTGTTGTCCCGTCGTACATAGTGACGACGTCAGAGGGGCGCCACCCTGATCCAGACGGCATATTCTCTGCCAAACACCCGTAAGCAACCACGCGAACGTTGAGCCCGAGGCGGGCAATCGCGCCGATAGCGGCGAGTACCGCAGCAGCACCGCCCATATCGCACTTCATGGTGTACATATTGGCAGCAGTCTTGATATTGAGGCCGCCAGAGTCGAAGGTAATGCCCTTGCCCACTAGAGCCAGCGTGGTGGTGGATCCTTCCGGGGCGTATTCCACGCGGACCAGACGTGGGGAGTGGGCTGAGCCTCCACCTACCGCGAGGATGCCGCCGAAGCCACCACGCCCCAGGGCTTTCTCGTCGAGCACGTCGACGGTGACGTCCGAGAGGTTGTTGCACCAGGATTGCACCGAGGCGGCGAAAGTCTTCGGGTAGAGCAAGTTGGCTGGAGCGTCCACCCAGTCGCGGGCGGTGTAGACGGCATCAGCAAGGATACGGGCTTTGTTGAGCTCGGGCTTAGCGCCACGGGCATTGGACACTATCGTGACGGTCGAGATCTCGGGCTCATTCGAGGTTGCGGTAATGGTCGGCACCTTGTAGCAGCCGAGTAAGGCCCCCTCGGCGGCGATTCGAACCTGCTCGGCCGAGACTGTCCCCATGTCAACGGCTACTTTGAGGCTGCTGCCGTGTGATAAGTCAGCGGCGGCACGAGCGCCCGAACCGGCAGCCTTGCGCAGGGACTCACCATCGAATCCCTCAGCTCCGCAGCCAACCAGAACGAGGCTGTTTCCAAACCATGGCAGCACCACGGTGGAACCAATTTTGGTAGATCCGCCGGCCCGAATGGCCACTTCGACGAGCGGGGCGCCGAAGGTCTCTTCAGCTTCTTTGACAGCGCGCGGTGCCAGCCCCTGGACGGTGGGGCCTTGGGAACCCTCGACCAGACCGGCAATCACGACGTCGGCGCCGTTGGCATTTCGCGACACCTTGAGGTCGGGACGCGGGCGGATGGGCAGCTGGGTGCTGTTGGCCACGAGGATTCCTCTCATTCGGTGGAAGGTTCCATTCGGTAGATAATTCGGGATGGGCCCGGTCATTCCCCGGGGCGACACCTCGTCGATCAGCCTAGTCGAGGGATGTCAAGTGCGTGGCGGCGCGGTCGTAATGAGTCGCCAGTATGGTGAGTTTGTGGGCTCTACAACGTCGGCACAGCACAGCGCACCGTTAGGCCGTGCGAGTCATCCCAAGCTTCGGTTGGTTCTCGACGTCGTTGTTGCTGCGGCCGGGGTTGCCTTGCTGGTGTGGGGAATTATGGTGATGGCCTCGCCCACAGTCTCTTGTCGAGGTGTCGAGATGCATCCGGGAGACACCTGTCACAAGGCCACGTACACGGCAACTCATACCGACACCGTGCAGACGTACGAGCAACGGCGTCGTTCTATAGCCCAGTCCCGTCCGACTGTTATTGGGCTGGGGATCGCCTTGACAGCTTTTGGCGCGGTGATGACTTGGCAGACCGTGAGGGTCCGCGATCACCCTTCCGACAGTTCCATCGGGCCGTAGACGACATCGTCGTCTTCCATAAGGGTGACTTCGTCGATTCCAGCATCTTGTAGCTCGGGCCAAGTTTCAGAGAGCCATGCTTCGGCCTCCTCCTGGGACTCGAACTGTTGCCCGGCTCCGAGCTCACCGAGGTGTTCGGAGCCTTTGACGGTGATGCGGGACTGTTTAAAAAGCCACGAGTAACTCATACCTATAAGACAATCATGTCTGCCACGTCTGCGTCCCACAAAGTTATGAGTCAATTCTTTCGCCACGCTCGACGCGCGGTGCCGGGTTGCGCCAGCGACGCACCGTCATAGCGCGATTGTTGAGGTAGGACCACAGTCCACGCAGGGGAGCGCTGGGGTAACGGGCTCGGATCCCCTTCTTCGCCCCGTGCCACAGGCGCCAGGAATCAATGAGCCACAAGATCATCACGATCAGCATGCCCAGGGACATGGCATTGATGGCGCCCACGGCGGTTGGAGCGATAAAGAGCATGGCCAACCAGATCACCATGACGGCCAGGAAGATCGGCATAATGAATTCGCTGAAAGTCCAACGCGAGTCAATGTAATCGCGCAGGTAGCCCCGCTCTGGGCGTCGCTCGGCCGCTTCCATAGCCGCGGCCTGGCGCTCACGCTTGGCCAGGCGCTCGCGCTTGCGGGCCTCCTTCTTGCTCAGCGTCGGATTGAGACGGTGACGACGTGCAGCCTCGGCTTCGGCGCGGGTTGGCGTCGGCCCCTTCTTTGCGGTGTGCCGGGATACGGTCTTCGGCTGTGCAACAGGCGCCTTATGGTCAGCCGTTTCGGGCTTCTTAGTGGCGTGATCCCCCTTACTAGCCCGTTGTTTTCTGCCGGTTGACGAGGTCTTCGGAGCGCGTCTGGGAGCTGTGGTAGCCGAGGAAGAGGAGGACTCAGTACTGGATCCCGGCCCTGCCTCGACGGTCTCCTCCGTCGGTCCGGTCTTCTTGCTGGTTCCCTGCTCGTAGGGGCGGAACAGTCCCACGATCCATCCTTTTATGTGTCGTCCTCGCGCGCCCGGTGGCTTGTTCCAGCTGGCGCAACCCTGTCTGGGCTGAGAAGATTGTACGGGTATTGCTGTTGCCGATGTTGCGCAGTCCCGTACCCTAATGATCAGGCAACCGCAACGCTGACGACTTCCCGGAGTCCTCAAGCACCGAAGGGGAAGGATTCGACTCCACCTATGGCTGGTATATTTGCACGACTTTCGACGGTTTTCCGCTCTAAGGCGAACAAGGCCCTCGACAAGGTCGAGGATCCGCGCGAGACCCTCGACTATTCCTACCAGCGTCAGCTCGATATGCTGCAGAAGGTGCGCAGAGGCGTCGCCGACGTCGCCACGAGCCGTAAGCGCGTCGAGCTGCAGATGAATCAATTACAGACCGATGTCGACAAGATGCAGAACGCTGCCAGTCGGGCACTCGAGCAGGGTCGTGAGGATCTCGCCCGTGAGGCGTTGACCCGTAAGGCAACTCTGCAGGCCCAGCTCAATGATCTGCAGACCCAGCATGCCACCCTGCAGGCTGAGGAAGAGAAACTCATCCGCGGGTCGCAGCGCCTCCAGGCTCGAGTGGATGCCTTCCGCACCAAGAAAGAGACCATCAAAGCTACCTACTCCGCAGCTGAAGCCCAGACCCGCATCAACGAGGCCTTCACAGGTCTTAATGAGGAGATGGGCGACATCGGCATGGCGATCACCCGCGCCGAGGACAAGACGATGGAACTGCAGGCTCGTGCTGGAGCCATGGACGAACTCATTGCCAGTGGTGCTATTGAGGATCCCACTCGCAGCTACGGCGACGACATCACCCGGGAGCTCGACAGTCTGGCCAACGACCATGCCATCGATGCTGAGCTGTCGGCTTTGAAGGCTCAGCTGGGGACAGGGCGTGATGGTTCCGCCCCGGAGCTCGAGTCCGGCGCCGAAAACGGAACGGACCCGCATACGGGATCGCGATCTGTGCGACGTCAGGAGGATCAGTCATGATCATTCGCATTGTTGGTGAAGGCCAGTGGCAGGTGCCCGACACCGAAATGGGTCATCTCAATCGCATCGATGCCCGCGTCGAGCACGCTATCGGGACAACCTCGCAAAATGAGCTCACCGAAGCCTTAACTGAGCTGGTGACGACGGTGCGGACTGTTGGTACTCCGATTGCTGACGACAACATCATCGACTCGGACCTCATCGTTCCTGACGTTTCTGCGACGATCGAGGAAGTCTCAGTCTGGCTGTCGGAGAACCCGGCCGGCGACGGTCTTATACCCGGTTGATCCCCTGAATGCCCTTGTTCCGCTGCGCGCTGAACCGGTACCGTTCGGTGTGGACGGCGTGCTGCGGATACAGTGGATATTGCGACGGGACGACACACCCGCCCGATCCATCAAGATCGACCACCCGGGTCATCTCCCGGGATCGTCCATCACACGTTCTTGGAGCCCATATGACCGACGCCCTTACCCCTCCCGCCACTGACGGAATCATCCTTACCGACGCGGCTGCCGCGAAGGTGAAGTCGCTGCTCGATCAAGAGGGTCGTGACGACCTCGCGTTGCGTCTGGCTGTGCAGCCTGGCGGTTGCTCGGGGCTGCGGTATCAGCTGTTCTTCGACGAGCGTCACCTCGAGGGCGACGTTGTAAAGACCTACGGCGGGGTCGATGTGGTCACTGACCGTATGAGCGCTCCATACCTAGCTGGCGCCACGATTGACTTCATGGACACCATCGAAAAGCAGGGGTTCACTATCGACAACCCTAACGCGACTAGCACCTGCGCTTGTGGGGACTCTTTCCACTGAGCTGGTTCTGAGGATCGGGAACTCTTCCCGAGCAGGCTCGTTGGAGTCATTAAGGCGTTTCGTCAGTCCTACTGGGCGGACGAAGCGCCTTATTTTCGCTATTGTTCAATGTGACGGACACAACAGTTACCTGTTCCCATCGTCGGGTCGGGGGCGGGCTTGCAATGGGGAGGGTGAACCGTGGGACGCAGAGTCAGCTGGCGACACGACCTTGACCGGAACGTGCCCCGAAGTGGCAGGCGTGCTGCCGGAAAAGTCGGCGGCGTCTGTGCCGCAGCGATAGCGGTGGTGCCCCTCAGCGGCTGCGGCAGTACTGGCCCCGGGCGCGCAGCTCGTCTCGGTCTTGTCGATCCGGCGTCCGATCGCGCCGTGCACATGGGCAATATGTGGATTGGCGCCTGGGTTGCGGCGCTTGTCATCGGCGTATTCGTATGGGGGCTCATCGGATTTGCCGCTTTCAAGTTCCGTCGTAAGGACGGTGACCCGGCGATTCCGCGCCAGTCTCGGTATCACCTTCCGCTTGAAGTGCTCTACACCATCGTTCCTTTCCTTGTGATCGGCGTGCTGTTCTTCTATACCGTTCGTACCGAGAACAAGGTGCTCGACAAGAACCCTGACCCTCAACATGTCGTTAATGTTGTCGGCCAGAAGTGGTCGTGGACTTTTAACTATATGGAGGCCAACAATCCTGACGCCGGTGGTGTTGTCACCCATGAGGTTGGCACTATCGAGAAGATTCCGAATCTGTACCTTCCGGTGAGCCAGTCAGTGCGCTTCCGCCTCAAGTCCGCTGATGTTATCCACTCGTTCTGGGTGCCGGCCTTCTACTTCAAGATGGACGTCATTCCGGGCCATCCTAACCAGTTTGACCTCACTCCGACGAGGATCGGTGTTTACGACGGTAAGTGCGCCGAGCTGTGTGGTACCTATCACGCAAATATGATCTTCAAGGTGCACGTGGTGTCGGTCGAGGACTACAACAAGCACCTTCAGCAGCTCAAAGCTCAGGGCGACACCGGTGAGATCAAGCCTGCGAACTCGGTTGCTGCCCTCACCACCACCGAATCAAATGAGGGGGAGAAGAAGTGACCAGCGCATCCATTGCTCAGCGGACCGCACCTCCTGCCATTACTCGCCAGGAGCGTCGCAAGGCCAGCTTTGGTGCCCTCGTTTGGGATTACATGACGACCACCGACCATAAGAAAATCGGCCGGCTGTACTTTGGTACGTCGCTGTTTTTCTTCGTCTTTGGCGGCATCCTTGCCCTGCTTATTCGCGCCGAGTTGGCATATCCAGGTATGCAGTTTATGCACCAGGAGACCTTCAACCAGCTCTTCACGATGCACGGCACGATCATGCTGCTGATGTTTGCCACCCCGCTGTTTTCCGGGTTCGCGAACTTCTTCATGCCGCTTCAGATCGGTGCCCCGGATGTCGCGTTCCCGCGTATTAACCAGTTTGCGTACTGGCTGTACCTTTTCGGCTCCCTGATGGCCTGTAGCGGCTTCCTCACCCCTGGTGGTGCTGCCAGCTTTGGTTGGTTCGCCTACGCGCCGCTATCGGACGCCATCAACTCACCGGGAGTCGGCGGGGACCTGTGGGTGATGGGCCTGTACCTCCTTGGCTTGTCGTCCATCCTCGGTGCTGTCAACTTTGTGACGACGATCATTCTCATGCGTACCCCCGGCATGACGATGTTCCGGATGCCGATTTTCTCCTGGAATATCCTCATCACCTCGATCATGGTGCTGGTCGTCTTCCCAGTCCTGTCGGCTGGTCTGCTCGTTCTCGAGGCTGATCGGGCTCTGGGAGCCCATATCTTCGACGCTGCGAATGGTGGCCCGATCCTGTGGCAGCACCTCTTCTGGTTCTTCGGGCACCCGGAGGTGTACGTCATCGCCTTGCCGTTCTTTGGCATCATCACTGAGGTGCTGCCAGTGTTCAGTCGCAAGCCGGTGTTTGGCTATGTCGGCCTGGTATTCGCGACCCTGGCTATCGGTGGTCTGTCGGTGTCTGTGTGGGCCCACCACATGTTCGTGACTGGCGCGGTCTCCCTGCCGTTCTTCTCCTTCATGACCTTCACGATCGCTGTTCCGACTGGTGTGAAGTTTTTCAACTGGATTGGCACCATGTGGGGTGGCTCGTTGAGCTTTGACACGCCGATGCTCTTTGCTATCGGCTTCTTGACGACCTTCCTGTTCGGCGGTCTCACTGGTGTCATGCTCGCTAGCCCGCCGATGGACTTCAACGTGTCTGACACCTACTTCGTGGTAGCCCATTTCCACTATGTGCTGTTCGGCACAGTGGTCTTCGCGATGTTCGCCGGGTTCTACTATTGGTGGCCGAAGATCACTGGGCACATGCTTAACGAGACCTGGGGCAAGATCCACTTCTGGACTCTGTTCGTCGGTTTCCACACCACCTTCCTCGTTCAGCACTGGCTTGGTGTTGAGGGTATGCAGCGTCGTATTGCCGACTACGGTGCATGGGAGGGATTCACCTTACTCAACCAGGTGTCGACCTTCGGCGCCTTCCTGCTGGCCATTTCGATGCTGCCGTTCGCATGGAACGTCTGGATTACTCGTCACGATCCGAATATCGAGGTCGCTGACCCGTGGGGTTGGGGCCGTACCCTCGAGTGGGCTACTTCATGCCCGCCGCCCGCCCACAATTTCACGAAGATGATCCGCGTGCGCTCCACCTCTCCGGCCTTCGACATCAATCATCCGGAGGCCGCTCTGGCCCCCGAGACTGGGGAAGCTAATCCGCGCGAACTCGTCCACTCCGGTAAGGAGGATGCCTGATGAAACCGGAACGTTGGGTATTTGGCGGGCTCGGCCTGTTCTACCTCGTCGTTACCCCGGTGTACTGGTTCACGGCACACGAAGTGGCCGGCACTTGGGTGCTCGGGCTGTCGGCGGCGATGGCCCTGATGGTGTTTTTCTACGTCCAGGTCATCGCCAAGAAGATCAATCCTCGGCCCTCCGACGAGAAGGATGCCGAGGTGATCGACGGGGCTGGTCCGGTCGGTTTCTTCCCGCCACAGAGTATCTGGCCGTTCTGGTGCGCGCTCGTTGTCGCCATCATGTGCCTCGGCCCGATCTTCGGCTGGTGGATCTCTCTGCTCGGGCTGGGCATTGGTATCTGGGCCGCCTCGGGTTGGGCTTTTGAGTACTACCGCGGGGATTACGCTCACTGACCGTCCATCGCCGCCACGGATCAGACCGCGGCGGCGATGTCCGTGTTTGGGCTAGATCAGGGCATCGGCGGTACGCTCTCGTGCCCTGATCGCGCGGAGTCCTGCTAAAGGGGACAACACAATCAGTAGTCCAAGCCCGGCACACCACAGGATGACCCAATCTTTCGGCACCCATAATGTGAAGGACTCAGACAGGCTTCGCCCGACCACGACCGGAACGATGGCCAGGACGCTCGCGATGACGGAGCACAATCCGACCAGAAGCATGCTCTCGAGGATGGGGATCATTGCCCCCAGCCGTTTCGGGAGTCCTATGGCGAGTAGCTGCCGGCTCTGATTTCGTGCAATGTGTCCCAATGACGCGGAAACGCTGGCGGTGATACCCGCTGCGATGATGACGAGGGTAAGGCACACCGTCCACCAAGCGAACGGCATCTGAGGAGGTTCCGGTTCCACGTGGTAGGTGAGTAGCTGTGGATCGAGGCCTTGGCGGTGGACATAGTTGACGGCTTGAGTGATGCCGCTTTTCTGGACCCCCGTGTATACCCACTGGTGTGGTATCGATTGGGCTCGGATTCGTTCTAGGGTCGCTTTCACAATGACGCCGCCATAGATGTATGCCCATGTCGGGTTGACCTCGACCCGGCTGGATGGGATTGCGGCCCGGCGGCCATCGTCTAGGGCGAGGATTGTCTTTGCTGGGCCATCTGAAAATGACAGCATGAAACTGTTATTGAGATGTGTTCGCTCCTCGGTCGTGAGCTTCATATTCAGTACTCGTTCGGCGTCTTCCGGGGATGATACGACCATGACGGCCTGCGCGGTTCCGGAGTGATGGTTCGACGTGATCTCGCCACTGAGCATGTCGACCTTGACGGCACGCTTCATGCCGGTCGCAGCCTGCACGCTTCGCGGAAGGTCTTTTGGTACGGGGTTGCTATCTGGCGATTGCAGGATCAAGGTGTCCGGTGGGGCCATGCTCAGCGCCGCCGTTGACTGCTGGTATGAGGTCATGATGACGTTGACACTGGCAGGGATCACCAGGCATAGACACAACGCTGACCCCATGATCCGAATTCGTGCATCGTTGAAGTGCAGCGTCTTTACGGCCAGCAGACCAGCGGGTGTTGGAAGCTTGATGACCGAGATGATTCCGGAAATGAGATCGGGCATGAGGAGGACGGCTCCGGATGAGACGAAGATGGCACCATGTATGACGTCGTCGAGTTGGGTCCGGTTTTGGAGTGCGAGTAGTCCGCCGATAATGAGAAGGACACCAGCCACTCGCCTGACCCACCGTAGCGTTGTTGCCGACCGGGCATGGTGCGGTGTTGTCCTGTTTCGCCCACCAGCCCGCGGGCCGGTCAGTGGAATGGCCGCGATACTCATGGCGACAGTGAGTGCCAGGAGTGTCATGGCTAATGGGGCGATCGACACCGGTGGGCTGATGGGTTGTGTGAGTAGGTGAGGCACCAGGAATCTGCGAAGGGCCATTCCGAGTATCCAGCCTCCACATACACCTACCGACCATGCCGCCAGACAGATGGCGAGGACCGAGCCGAGTGCGGACGCGAGCGTTGCTGATAGCGGGATCCCCAGTTTCAGCATTGATTGCCGCTGTGCGCGGATGGATGTGGCGATCCTAGCCATCACGGTGAGTTGGACGGCACCTGTGAGCAAAAGGCAAGGGATCATCACGAGATAGGGGCTTCGAGAGGCCAACGATACCTGGGGGCTTGCGGAGATCTTTGCTCCATCACGGCTGGATGTGACAAGTGAGTCAGTCGGAGTCCCGTACAGCGTGCTGAATAAGGGTATGGCGGTGCTGAGCGGCAGACCATCCCAGACGTATTCCACGATGGGCGACAGTGACGGGTATCCTTTGGATGCTGCGGCAGACATGGATTTCCAACCGCTCGCGGCGCCGATGGCCACCAAAGCGTCTGTGGCGTAGGCATCGTGAAATGTCCCCACGACCCGCAATCGTGAGGTGTCGGAGAAGACGTGGATGCGACTGGGGTCGTGGAGACGTGCGGCCAAAGGCTCGGACAGGGCAACTTCTCCCGGACTGGAGGGCCAATGGCCAGTGGTCAGGTGATATCGCGATGCGGGTGAGCCCGAGGCCCATTCCATGTATTGAATTCGATCGTGGAAACCTGTCGACAATCCGGTGGTACGAAAGCCGTCAATTTGGAAGCTGGAACCAGTGGTGATGACGGATATGTTCCGTGCCCCCGATTTTCTCAGTCGATCGATTACCGTGCCCTGGGCAGGGCGCAGAGTTGTTTGTGTCTGGCTGATAGTGATGGATGCGTCATGACCATCCAGATAACTAATTCTTTTCTGTGAACCAGTGAGGGCGAAGGATGACAGCGTCAGGTACAGGGCGATGAAGCAAGCAATCACCACTGCGAATGGACATGACAAATTGATACGGTGCTTGTTTCGCGTCCAGATGTGGAATGTCTGGGCCGTTAGTCTTCTGTTCATGCGACGAGTTGTCCGTCCAAGAGGGTAGTGACGGAGTCGCAGTGCTTCGTGGCGAGTGGATCGTGTGTGGCCACGATGACGCACATCTGGTTGTCGTGTGCGAGGTTTCCCAGCAGCTCGAAGAGCCCTTCGGACGTCGTGGAGTCGAGCGCCCCAGTTGGTTCGTCGGCAAGGAGGATGTGTTGCCCGCTGGCCAGTGCTCGCGCAACTCCGACGCGTTGCCGTTGGCCACCCGAGACCTCGCCGGGGTGGCGTCTGCCCAATGACTCGATTCCTAGTTTTCGCATGGCTTCGTGGGCGATTTCGGTGGCATCGGACTTCGATGTGCCCTGCGCCCACAGGGGTAGCGCAATATTCTCGGTATTGGTCAACTCAGCGATGAGGTTGTCGTCCTGGAAGATGACGGCGATGTGGCGTAATCGAAATCGGGCTCTGTTCGCCTCGCTCTGATCAGATACGGTGACGCCTTCTGCGTAGACGGACCCCGAATCTGGGGTATCCAGACCAGCTAGGAGATTGATGAGGGTGCTTTTTCCTGATCCGCTTTCTCCCATGAGGAGGTGCACTCCAGAATGGGTGAAAGATACGCTGACGTTGTTGATCGCATGGACTCGGGTACTGCCTGATATGAACGTTTTGGACAGCGATTCCCCGCTGACTGTGGGATTCATATGATTCTTGCCTTTGTGTGATGAGGCGGGACGGCGCGCGTGCTGGTAGCTACGCGCGCCGCCCCTCTTGCTATTAGCAGGATCCGTTCGTTGCCCACGAGGTCAGTTCATCATCATCCCAAGTGTTGATGTCGTTGTCCGACCGGTAGGCGAGCATGGTTACGCAACGACCCTTGCCGTCGGCATCATGGTACCAACGCGCATTGGTGCCTGACTTGTTTTCATATGACGACATAATGTCATTATTTTTGCTACTGACATTCATAATGCCGAGGCCAGCGCGTCGGTATCCCATGAGGCCAACGAAATTATTGTCCTCGTAGATACAAACCTGTTTTGGAGGGGCAAAGGTTACTCCCTGCGTTCGCTTGGCTTGCCAAGCTCACGGGGATCGCCACGGTCAATCCCGCGACAATAGTCGCGACCTTCTTGAATTTCATTATTCTTCCCTTTTGCGGAATAGGGATGGACCTATCGTCCGACTGGTTGGGCGGCAACGTCCAACGCTGAGATGAACAGTATCCGATGGAACTGTGGCTGGTCAAGAGGAGTGACGACACTCAGATAAATTCACGGAAACGAGGAACCATATCACATATATTTTCTCACGAACCCTTCGTACGGCCACCGTGGGGTGTGCGTAATGACACGAGGCTGTCAGGGCGTGCCAGGCATTCTGTGTAAATGGATCGGGCTTTTTAGCGATTGGGGAATCGATCAGGGTAGTTGAGCGCGAACCCCTATAAGGTTGCGGACCGGCCTTGGATTGTCTCTTCTTCTGGTGACACGTTCGATGAGTTTGCTCGAAGATCTGCATCGACCTCGCCATCGATGGATTCCCGTGCAGCTAGACTTTCTCCCAGTCATCCTCGACCACCTACACAGACTGTGTGACACGACCGGCGGGACCGATCCAGTTGCCAAGCGATCTGAGGTACCTCCAGTGTTCGCTTCGTCACTTGTCGATGTGGTCGTCCTCATTCGACGTCATCTGCCGAAATCGTGCAGTTAAGGACGTGCAATCCCTTTCGTGTCTGGCCTGAACGTCGACACGGTAAGGGTTGCACGTCCGTTGAGAACCTAGGAATGCTATGAACGTGTTCGTTTCCTAAGCCCATAGTGCGTTAGACAAGTATGCAGCTAGCATCTGTAGATGCTTTGGGTCTTGGGTATTGGCTGACCCCGACACACACGTGACGTTCTGATGGCACAGCGTGCTACGGGCCCTGCATAAGCTCAGGCTGGACGTCTCAGATCAGCCGGTATCGCGGAATCGTGGGAATGCCGAAGCCCCGATGGTTAACGATGCCGAGACCTGCTGCCTACCGAACGACAATGATGTCGTGGGGGGAGGCTAGAACGCCTCGGCAATGGGCGTTGGCCCGTCACAGAACCGAATGAACTTGCCCGCTGTGGTGCCGTCGTCAAGGCATGCTAGAGCGGCCTGTGCGACCGTTTCACGCGAGACTGTGGTGCCAGCGTATTCCTCGCCCTCGGTGAGGATCCGCACGCCCGAGGCCGGATCATGACTCAGCGTCACCGGCCCAAGGATGGTCCACCGAATCGATGAGTCCATGGTGTGACGGTCAGCGGCTGCTTTGGCGTCGGCGTAGGGGAAGAAAGAGTTGTCGGAGGGCACACCGTGGTTCGGGCTGCCGCACCAGGACACAAGCACAAAACGCGGACCGTGAGGGGAGCGTCCGATAGCGTCAACGAGGGCGGTACAGGCGTCGCGGTCGACAGCGTAAGTGTCTTCTGGCGCACCCTTACCACCGGCTCCTGCCGACCACACCACAGCGTCGTGGTTACTGATGAGGTCGTCCCACTGTGAGGGGCGCAAGGTAGTGACGTCCGTCACGACCGGGTTACCTCCCCACGAGGTGACGTCGTGTGCCTGGTCGTTGCGTCGGATGACCGAGTCGACCTGACGTCCCTGAGATGCGGCGAGTTGGGTGAAGTGCTTGGCCACGTGTCCGTGGCCTCCAATCACGAGAATCCGATGTGCTGTCATGGGGGCCACACTAGGACCGGATGGTTCGGGTTGGAGGTCACATATAGACACGTTCGCCGTGGGCTCACGTCCAGCTGCGTTGCAGCGGGCGGCCCTCCTCGTACCCAGAGGGCGACTGCACACCAATCACGGCCTTCTCATGAAATTCCGTGAGATTAGCAGCTCCGGCGTAGGTACACGAGGAACGTACCCCGGAGGTGATGAAATCGACGAGGTCCTCGACGCCAGGGCGCTGGGGATCCAGGTACATCTTGGACTGGGAAATGCCTTCCTCGAAGAGGGCGGCGCGGGCTCGCTCGAAAGCACTGCGTTCACGGGTACGGTGACGCACGGCGCGAGCCGAGGCCATGCCGAAGGACTCCTTGTACATCCGGCCATCGTGGTCGATGAGCATGGCCCCGGTCGATTCGTGGGTACCCGCGAACCACGAGCCAATCATGACCGATCCGGCGCCTGCAGCAAGGGCAAGAGCAACATCGCGGGGGTGACGCACCCCACCGTCAGCCCAGACGGCACCATCAACCTCAGCAGCAGCCTCGGCGCACTCCAACACTGCCGAAAACTGCGGACGCCCCACCCCGGTCTGCATCCGAGTGGTGCACATGGCGCCCGGTCCGACGCCGACCTTAATGATGTCCGCACCCGCCTCCAGCAGATCGAGGGTGCCGCTGCGGGTAACGATATTGCCGGCGACGATGGAAACTCGTCGGCCAGTCTTCGTTTCAAAAGCTGTGCGGGCCTCATCGGCGATCTCGATAGCGCGAATCATCTGGTCCTGGTGGCCATGGGCGGTGTCCATGACGAGCACGTCCGAACCGGATTCCAGGGCATTGCGGGCACGTTCGGCGACGTTGCCGTTAATGCCAATCGCAGTGCCGATCATAAGGTGGCCGTCAGGATCAACAGCAGGACGATAGATTTCGGTGCGTAGGGCACCCCGTGACGTCATGATGCCGACGAGAACCCCGTCCTCGTCAACAGCTACCGCGACCTTCTGATGCCGCTCTGCAAGGGTCTGGAAAACGTCGTCTGGGCTTGCTTGTGGACCAACCAAGGTGAGGTCGGTTGTCATGACCTCATGGCATTGAGCGAATCGGTCTACGCCCTCAGCCTCGATGGGGGAGACTAAACCAACCGGACGATGATCTTCAACGACAAGGACGACGCCGTGAGCGCGTTTGTTGAACAAGTTCATGGCCTCACCGACAGTCGTTGTCGGGTTGACGGTGACCGGGGTGTCGAATCGAGTATGCGCATCTTTGACGCGCCGAATGGACCGGGCGACGAAATCTGCTGGGATATCTTGGGGCAGAACCGCAATGCCTCCGCGCCTGGCGATGGTCTCTGCCATGCGACGTCCGGAAATTGCGGTCATATTGGCCACTACGAGGGGCAGAGGAGTACCTAGCCCGTCTGTTGACGTGAGGTCGACGTTCATGCGGGACCCCACCGAGGAACGGTTTGGTGCCATGAAGACGTCGTTATACGTCAGGTCGTAGTTCGGCTGCTCGTTGAGAAAACGCACGTAGCCATTGTCCCACGTCACTATCCTCGGGTCATGCCGCGACGCGGCAAACTAGAACCATGACCTCGACGGTGGACGACGTGCTCGCGGCAGTAGAAGCTCTGCCCGCCGGTACCGTAGTGTCCTATTCCGATGTTGCCCAACTCGTGGGCACGTCGCCGCGGCGGGTCGGCACGATCATCGCGTGTGAGGGTCAGGAAGTGGACTGGTGGCGGGTCACGACTGTTCGGGGGACTCTCCCTGAACACCTTATGGCTCACGCTCGTCAGCATTGGGACGAAGAGGGCCTTGGCGGGGGAACGACGATGCTTCGTGACCATGCGCCGGACCCAGCTGAGTGGGAGCGTAACTGGCAGCAGTTACGTGGCCGGATATGACGCAGGCCCCCTCATAGCGAGAGGGCCTCCGCGCTAGGTAGAGCGGGGTCAGTCGGCGATCTCTGCCTGGGGGGCGGAGTCGCCGGAGCCGATCTCGGCGTGACAACGGGCTGCCTCCAGTTCTTCACGGGTTACTGTGGGGACGTTGTCACCGAGGAACCACTTCATCCAGCGAGCACGCTTCTTGCTGACCTTACGACCACGATCATCGATCGAGCCGGCAGTAAGGATGGGGTAGGTCTTTTGCTGAGTGAGGGTCCAGGCCTCATTGTCGCTGACCGGTACGTGGGCCTCGTGGAATGCACCATTAGGTTCGCGAATGATTTCGCCGGAGGGCGACCCGAGGAGTAGGCGCTGACGGTCTGCTCGCTGCAGGGCTACGCAGATGCGCTTGGTGATCTGGTAGGTGATGATCGGGACGACGAAGATCGCACCACGCATGAAGTATGTGATCGAGTTCAGCGATAGGTGGAAGTGGGTCGCGATAATGTCGTTGGCCCCTGAGAGCCAGAACATGGCGTAGCAACTCATGGCGGCGACGCCGAGCGCGGTACGAGTCGGGACGTTGCGCGGGCGGTCGAGCAGGTGGTGCTCAGACTCGTCACCGGTGATCCACTTTTCAACGAAGGGCCATGCGACTAGCAGGGTGAACAACACGCCCATGAGGCACACGCCAGGAAGGAAGATGTTCCAGCTCCAGGTGGTGTGACCGATGTGCCACTCCCAGTTAGGGGTGATACGTACCGCACCTTCAAGCCAGCCCATGTACCAGTCGGGTTGGGACCCGGCCGTTACCTCGCCTGGGTTATAGGGACCGAATTTCCAGACCGGGTTGATCTGAAGGAAGGTGCCCATGAGAGTCAACACGCCAAAGACCACGAAAAAGAAACCGCCGGCCTTGGCCGCGTATACCGGAAACAGCGGGTAACCCACGACATTCTTCTCGGTGCGTCCGGGGCCCGGGTACTGAGTGTGCTTGTGGTAGACGACCAGCGCGAGGTGGGCGGCCACTAGTCCCAGGAGCAGGGCTGGGATGAGCAGGATGTGCACCATGTACAGGCGGGGGACAATTGCGGTGCCCGGGAACTCGCCGTTGAAGACGAAGAACTCAACCCAGGTGCCTACTAGCGGGATGGCGCGCATTAGACCATCGGCGAACCGGAGGCCAGTGCCGGACAGCAGGTCATCGGGTAGCGAGTAGCCGGCGAAGCCCTCGACCATGGCCAGCATGAACAGACCTAGGCCGATCAACCAGTTGATCTCACGGGGTTTGCGGAAGGCACCAGTAAAGAAGATACGCAGCATGTGCACAGTGGCCGCTGCCACGAAGAGAATGGCGGCCCAGTGGTGGATCTGACGAATTAACAGGCCACCACGCACCTCGAAGGAGAGGTCCAGAGTGGAGGCGAAGGCCTCCGACATGGGCGTTCCCTTGAGCAGCTGATATGGGCCGGTGTAGTCGACCTCGGCCATTGACGGTTTGAACCAGATGGTCAGGAATACACCTGTGAGCAACAGAGCAACAAACGAGTACAGGGCAATCTCGCCCAGTAGGAATGACCAATGGTCAGGGAAAACCTTGCGCAGATTTTCCTTACCCATCTTGGCCAGACCCAGACGGTCGTCGTGCCAGTTGACGATCCGCATCCCGCGACCCGTTGGCTTGTCATCAGCCGTTGCGGTGCGCAGGGTGGGTGATTCTTCGGCGATGCCAGTTGGCCGGGCCATCAGTTGTCACCCTTCTTGTAGTCGTGACGAGAATCTCGTTCAAAGTAGGACGGGCCCACCGGAACGGTGAAGTCGCTTCGAGCGACCAGGTACCCCTTGTCGTCAACGGTGATGGGTAGCTGTGGCAGTGAGCGTCCGGCAGGGCCGAAGACGACAACACCGGAGTCACCCAAGTCGAAGGTTGACTGGTGGCAGGGGCACAGCAGATGGTGCGTCTGCTGCTCCCAGAGGTTGACAGGACAACCGACGTGGGTGCAGATCTTGGAATACGACAGGATGCCACCAACCTGCCAGTCCTTACGGGATTCAGGAATCTTGATGGAGTCAAGATCCATCCGGACGATGAGAATGGCAGCCTTGGCCTTTGCGCGCTGGAACTCAACTCCCTCAAGCTCCTTGAGGTTCTCGGGCTCAGCGTTGACGAGCTGGCCGATCTCTAGATCGGAGGCTTTGATGGGCTGGAAGGTGACGTCGTTGACCAGCCGCACACCTTCGGCCCAGATGGTCCGTTCGATCGTCGCGCGACGAGTTCCCGGTCCAGGCTTGGGACCCAGATCAGCGAGGGTGACGATAGCCGGTACGGCCATGATGCCGATAGCGCCGCCGAGAGCTCCACCGATGAGTTTGCGTCGAGAAAGTCCCGACTGTTCAGCGCCAATACGCCACTGTTTGGCAAACTCCTTACGATCAGTGGCATCGGAATTGACCGGATGCCGCTCCTGGATGATCTCTTCGTCACCCATGATCTGCTTGGCCCAGTGGATGCACGCGATGCCAATGAATAGCACCGCGAGCCCTGCACACAGGCCCAGTCCGAAGGTAGAGGCGTTCATGTACAACGGACCGATTTCGACGGTCGCGTCACGCGGGACCGCGAAGTACACGACGACGAAGGCAATAGCGAGGACTGGGACCAGGCTGAGGAGGGTCAATACCTGTCGGTAAGCGCGGTTTCCGGCCTTTGGATTAGCGTCGGTGTAACGCTCAACATGGGGTTCGACCCCCGGGTTGTCGACCGGCAAGTCATCGCGTTCGGTGTATTTATCGCTCACTTCGCGCGAGCCCCCTTCCGTGCCAGCCATCCAGCGACCAGGACCAGGCCGCCGATGCCAATGATCCAACCGAATAGGCCTTCGGTGACCGGACCGATACCGCCAAGGGCAAAGCCGCCATTATTGGGTTCGCTATGAGTGGTCTGCAGGTAGCCGATGATTTCGCGGGCGTCCTGATCGGTAATGACGGATTTGGAGAACACCGGCATCTGTTGCGGGCCAGTGCGCATAGCTTCGTAGATGTGCTTGTTGGAAGTCTTCATGAGGGAGGGGGCATAAGCACCCTCGGGGAGGGCGCCACCGCGACCCTCGATGTTGTGGCAGGCCGAACAGTTAGTCTTGAACAGTTCAGCACCTCGAGCTAGTTCCTCAGCCTTCAAGTTTGAGGTATTGAGGCTCTGGGGGGAGGGGACCTTTGGTCCGGGAGCGAGGGAAGCAACGTATGCGCCAACTGAGGCAGTCTCCTCGTCAGTGAACTTCGTCTTCTTTGATGGGGCCTGGGCCTCGGGGCGCGCCATCGGCATACGGCCAGTACCCATTTGGAAGTCAACTGCGGCTGCGCCTACACCGGCCAAAGACGGGCCCTGAGTGGTGCCCTCGCCGTTCAAGCCGTGGCAAGACGAGCAGTTCTGCTGGAAGATTTCCTTGCCCCGGGCTACCTGGGTTGACGCATTCGTATCCGCGCGGCCAGAGGCCGAAGGACTGACGAAGGCGTACACGCACCCCACCAGAACCAAGGCCAGCAGCAACAGTACGGGTTTAGCTGCCCGGCTGTGCCGTTTCGTGGAGAGGAATCTCATCACCACAGTCACCCTTCTTGGAGTAGGGGCGTCAGCGCACGATGTAGATCACCGAGAACAGGATGATCCACACGACGTCAACGAAGTGCCAGTAATAGGAAACGACCATTGCCGTGACTGCTTGCTTGTGGGTGAACCGCCGAGCCATGTAGGTGCGGGCAAGGGTGAACAAGAACAGAACCAAACCGCCAGTTACGTGCAAGCCGTGGAAACCGGTAGCGATGAAAAAGGCCGAGAAATAGACGCTCGAGGAGATGGTGTGGCCTTCACCGATGAGAGTGATGTACTCCGCGAGCTGTCCAGCGATGAACACCGCGCCCATAATGAAGGTCAGGGTGTACCACTCGCGCATGCCCCAAGAGGTGATCGCTCCAAGGCCTTTGGTGCGCTTAACTTGGCCATGCTCAGCGGCGTGAACGCCCATCTGACAGGTAACCGAGGACAACACCAGGATCAGGGTGTTGATGGCGGCGGCCCCCACTGTGAGGTGAGAGGACTCGCTCTGCCAAAGGGTCTGCTGACCTGCTGTGGCCATGTCGCTGGTTGTTTGGCGAATCATGAAATACGCCGCGAAGAGTGCAGCGAAGAACATGAGTTCGCTGGCCAGCCACACCCAGACACCCATAGGTAGGGCATCGGGACGACTTGTCGGCGCGTTAAGTCGTGTCGGCGCGATCGGATGGATGGCTCCCGTCGGTCGTTGTGAAGTCTGCGCTGAAGTGGCCACGGCCTCATTATGGCTGGAAATGTGTCATTGGTCATGCTGTTTCGCTGTTCCAGTGTGATTCGAAGTTGACTGAAAGGGTTTAGATGGCACACTGTGGTAACTTGCTTACTTTCGTGATACCGCTTGTCTCAGTAGGCAGGACGGTGCTGGGCGCAGAGATAGCCCTCAGGCTGTAGCATCTGCCATGTTGCATCCGGTCGTGACCGAGATGTCAGTCCCACGCCTTCGAGGGAAAGGACCGCTCATGGGCGACAAACACGGGGAGCTGTCGGGCGCTCTCAAGGTTCTCGTCTATTCTGACGATCACGCTGTCCGCGAGCAGGTGAAGGTCGCTTTGACCGGGATGATCGCTCCGGACCTTCCGCATGCCGAGGTCGTTGAGACAGCTACTCAGGCCTCGGTGGTTGACGCCGTGAGTAGTGGTCATTATGACGTTCTGATCGCTGATGGCGAATCTGCTCCTTACGGTGGGATGGGTGTGTGCCATCAGCTCAAGGACGAGGTTGACAATTGCCCGCCGGTCGTCTTGCTGGTGGCTCGCGTCGCGGACGCCTGGTTGGCGTCCTGGTCCCATGCAGACGCCATCGCGACCCACCCTGTTGATCCGGTGGCGTTGCCTCAGACGGTGGCTTCAGTGATTCGTGGCATTCGTGGCGATGCCGCTGAGACGCCGTGAGACTGCCGGGCACCACTGAGTCCCCTGAGGTGACAAGCCCCCGCTGAACAAACCACGTGGCTCGAAAGAGGTCCATGTTCGAGGTTCCGTGTCGATGAATTCACCTGGGCTGACCTACTAGCCGATCTCGTGCCCAGGCGTGACGTCGTGCTACTCAACACTGTTGCAGACGGCCTGCAGGTTGATGACGGCGTCGTTCCACAGCTCGCCCAGAGGTTGGAGCGTGCCGCTCAATCGATTGATTCGGGAGCGGCACACGACCATCTCAACCGTTGGATATCTGTTACCCAAGGCTGATTGCTAATGCCATCCAGGGGCCCGCCCATAGGGCTGGGCCATAGGCAAATGCCGACCCCCATGGTGAGGGGCGATGTTTGCGAACAAGGGTGACGATGACGGCCACAACGGCTCCGAGGATGGTGGAGGAGAGCAAAGTCATCATCCCGGCGCGGACGAAATCTGGGTACGGGGAGAGTACGGCCGTCGTCGCTCCCAGGAAGCCGGTGCCCGCCGCAAGCCTGACATCGCCGTATCCGAGGGATGAATTAAGTCGCCACATGAGCCAGAAGAATCCTGTTGACACTCCCGCGATCAAAACACACGCAATGAGCCACCGTGGACGTGGCGGCCGCGTCAGGACGATTCCGCTCAGGAGCGCTACCCCAGCCTCGGCTACGCAGCGACGCCATAACTTCAGTGGTAAGAAGGTCGTCGCATAATCGACGATGACCAGAGTAGTCACCGATCCCGACCAGATCCACCACACGCCCCATGCCCATGGTGGCGCGCAGACCGATGCGGCCCCGCATACGGCTGCTGTCACGGCGACGACGAAGGTACGCGTCGGGGTGGTGAGGGAGGCGTATGTGGGTTTGATTGCCAGGACCGCGTCCCCCACTTCTTCGACGGTTGGCTCGACGAGATTCGGGACCGTGACGCGTAGATGCCACAGCGCCAGGCCACACGCCACCGCGGAGCCGAGGATGATCCACATGGGCTCGACTCACATGGACGCCATGGATTCGGCAGTGGAGAGCAGGCCGCGAGCTTCGCATGCGGCCCGACTGCGTAGTCGCGTCATCTCAGTGCACATCTGTTCTTCCCCGCTCATGAGGTTCGCGGCGTAGGACATCGTTACGTCCAGCATGGTGGCGATCTCAGCAATGTCACAGCCGGCCTTGTGGAGGGCGAGGAGCCGAGCGCGCGTGCTTCCTGCTGGCACGATGCGTTCACGTGCTGCGTTGATGTCGTCGATACTGATATGCAGGATGCGCACGGCGTCGATGACGCGGATGCGGTGAATTGGACGGTCCCCCTGGCCAGCGAGTCGTTGGACGATTCGACTGGGGACATGCGCGAGCAGGGCGACGACACGCCACGGAACGCGGCATTCATGGACGAGGGAACGGACATGGAGCGAGAAAAAGCGGGCGTCGACCCATGCAGTCGACGTCTTCGAGGACTCGAGATCCATAGTGATCATGTGACAGGCCTTTCTGTCGTGGCTTGTGTCCGCACGATGTGGGCAGAACACTCTTCTAACCGGCATAAGTGCTGCCGCGGGCACTTATCGTGACATCGATAGCGTGTTGTTATAAAACTGTTACGTATCGTGTCACTTATAGTGATACATATCACAATTAACGCTAGGGTTTGTTCGGGCTGTTTCGGAATCTGAACGTTGTCATTCCGCCCCTGACGCGCTGGCACGAAAATATGCGACGACGGGGCTCGCCACCATGGTGGCGAGCCCCGTCGAGATGGCGGGAATGGCTCTCAGCGCTGGGCCTTGGTGAACCCGGCAGCCTGGGCAGCCTCCTCGGTGGCAAACCACACATCAGCAATGGTGCGGTCGTAACCACCCGAGCCCGGGACGTGGTACTTCATCGAGCGGTCGTTGCCCTTAATCACGTAGCCCTCGGGCGGGTTATCCCCGACGTATGAGGTGGCCTTATTGCCCTCATCCTTCGTGCCCTGTTCAGGAGCCTTGACCGCACCATCCTTGGTCGTGGTCTCGGAGCGGGCACCCTCGTCAACGAAAGCAGTGGTCTCGGCGGTAGTCTCCGGTGCAGCAGCAGCCGGGCCACCCTCATCGGCCATGGCGGCGACCGGGTCAGCCGGAACCGACTTGTCCTCCTTCGGCTCGGGCTTATCTGCCGGTTTGGCAACGGGCTTCGAACCGCGGCTGGTCTCGGGTTTGGGGGATGGCGTGTCCTTGAGTTTCTCGTCAGTGTTCGGGGCGGGGCTGTCAGTGTTGTCCTTATCGCCAGGGGTCCAAGAGTAGGTGACCTTGGGCTCGTGGGCTGTCCAACCGTCGTCGGAAGAGCTCAGGAAGCGGCGGCTGGCCACAACTACCGCAGCAGAAATGCCGCCGAGGACGGCGAGAGTGCCGAACACCTTGCCAAACTTGCTGCGGTGCTTGGCCTTCTTGACCGATTTCGTCTCGATGCCGGCTTTGGCCGCCAGTTCGGTCGACTCGCCCTTGAGGGCTGAGAAGGCAGCCTGTCCACGGCGGGTGGCTTCCTCAACGGCTGGGTGAGAGATGACCTTCTCGGCACGCTCCTCAAGGTCAGGCAAGACATCCTTCTGGAAGGTGTCATAAGCCTGATGAAGGGCTGGAACGACCTTCTCCTGGGTGTACTCCTTCGAGGCGTCAAGGGCCTTTTTGCTAGCCTCAACAGCCTGATCAGAGAGGGGACCAAGCTTGTCCGAGATCTGATCCGTCAAGGGACCGAGCTTGTCGTTGACTTGCGCGGCCAGCGGAGCAGCCTTGTCCTGGGCGGCGGCGAGGTATGCGGCGGCGGTCTCCAGCGCCTGGGCACGCTGCTCCTTGAGCGTGCTGGGGCTGCTTGCGGCGGCGGTCTTGCGGGAAGCTTTCTTCTTGCAGGACACGGTTCCTCCAATTCGTATGGGATATGGCTCGTGATCGAGCACCTTCCACGGTATCGACCAAATGGTCCATAGACCAGAGATTCGTGGTCCCAAACGGCGGCTGGCGGAACAATTCCGATCGGTTTGACGCAACAGTCAGTATTCTAGAAGGGACCACATCGTTTCTCACAGGAAGGCAGGCAGGTGGCCTCTACCGCGACTCTGCGCACCAATCATGGCGACATCGTCCTTAACCTCTTTGCCGATCAGGCTCCCAAGACTGTCGACAATTTCGTCGGTCTGGCCGGCGGCACGAAGGAGTACGTCGATCCGCACACCGGTCAGCCGACCACTGGTAGGTTCTACGACGGCTTGACCTTCCACCGCGTCATTGACGGGTTCATGATTCAGGGCGGCTGCCCGCTCGGCACCGGTACCGGCGGTCCCGGGTACCGATTCGCCGACGAGTTTCACCCAGAGCTCACTTTCTCGAAGCCCTACTTGCTGGCTATGGCCAATGCCGGTCCGGGTACCAATGGGTCCCAGTTCTTCATCACTGTGGCCCCGACGCCGCACCTCAACCGTCGTCATACCATCTTTGGTGAAGTCGCTGACGAAGAGTCCCGAAAGGTCGTCGACGAGATCGCCCAGGTCCGCACTGGCCGCATGGACCGTCCGGTCGAGCCGGTCGTTATTGAAAGCGTCGAGCTGGCCTGAGTAGTCAGCCTGGTAGGAATGGATACTGCCTCGAGGTGACCGCACCTCGAGGCCCCTCCAAGTATTCTGAATATTCTGATTTCCCTGTGATTGACGGTCATGAGCCAGAGGAGATTCATGCTCGACCGCTGGAGTGAACATCCCGTCCGTCCGGTTCCTTTGAGGTGTCCGGCGTCGGTAGCTATGGCCGTCGTGACCCTGCTCATCGCGATCGCGGCGCGATTGACGCCGCTGTCGTCGCTGTTGGCGTCAGGGTCTGCCAGGGCTTTTGACTTCCAGGTCTGGCGGCCACTCGTCTTCTCCTTGACGACCTCCTCGGTTATCAGTGCAGTCCTCACCGGCCTGCTCCTTGTTCTCATCGGGTACCAGATTGAGCCCATGATCGGCTCAGTACAGTTTGCGTTCCTGTACCTGTTATGTGGCGTGGGTGGGTCAGCGGCCATCAGCCTGGCTGGGGTGCTGTACTCCTTTGAGGGGTCGATGTGCGGTCTGTTTGGGTTGATGGCGGCATCGGCTGTCGTCAAATACGTTCAAAAGCAGGACATTCGTGCCGACATCGTGTTATTAACGATGTTCATCATCTGGGCAATTGTCGTCGGTTCCAATACATGGGTTGCTGACATCGGGGCGGTCGTTGTGGGAGCCGTTTCTGGTTGGGCATGGTTGCAGACTCGGTGGTCGTCATACCGGCGTCAGCTGGGGGCGGGCCTGGCGGTCTTGGCTGTCTGTCTCGTCGCTCTCGTTGTGACCTGGGTGATGTAAGGCGGCTACCCGGGCAGCGAGATCATCGGTGTCCATCCAGCAATGGGCGGGCCAGGACCATTCTCCGATGACGTCAACTAGCCGCACCCCAGGTTCTTCAAACCAGGAAGCCACTAGCTCGGCCTCCTCAATAGTGCAGGCTGGTAGCCCGGCCGGCGGAGCAGAAACGGTTTCTGCGGTGGCACACACTGCGTCAATAATGGGCATTGGATCAATACCCAGACGGCATCGTCCAGCTCCCGCTAAGCGGCCATGTCGAATGACGTGGATCTCCCAGGAGGCGCCATCGCGCCGCGCCGCGACAATTTCAGGGCAGGATGCCAGAGAGACCAGTCGGGAACGACGTCGGGTGGCACGCAGCACCTCTTGGGCGTCTTCGGTGAACTCTGCGGCCTCTTCGAAACGTTCTGCCGCGGACAGCCGTGCGATGCGTTGAGCAAGCCGATCAGTGAGGTCGCGAACGTCGCCAGTCATGGCGAGACGAGCAAAGCCGACGATGGTGGAGTAGTCGACGTAGGGGTTCAAACATGGGGCTGAGCAACGGCCCATCTCTGCGAGAGGACAGCCATCAGGGTGCCGTGACATAGCTCCACTGCACTGTCGCAGGCCAAAAGCTTCAGCCAGTATGATCGCCGCGCGAGTCGCTGCTTGACGGCTAATGAAAGGGCCCCACGGCGGTTGGGAATCGCGGTGAGCTCGCTGCACGACGGCGAGTCTCGGGTGAGCCTCATGAGTGAGGGTAACCCACCACACCGATCCTTGCCGACGAGAGCGATGGTTGTAGCGCGGTTGGTGAGCGTCAATGAGGCGTAGTTCGCGTACCCCCGCTTCTAGCTGAGTAGAGCACTCGCGAGCTTTGACGCCGGTAGCTATTCGCACCATCTCGTCCATGCGGCGTCGTGTTTCCGATGCTGTGAAGTATTGGGATACTCGGCGTCGGATGTTGACCGACTTACCGACATAAAGGACCTCCGGATGTGCTGGTGCAGGTTTATCCAGGCAAAACCAATAGACTCCGGGCCCTTCGGTAAGGTCCTTAGCCCACACCCGTCGGCGACGCCGAGCCTGCGGTACCCGATGGGTCATTTCTAAGAGGTCTTCAAGGGTCGTCACGCCGAGATTGCCGACTCTGTCGATGAGTCCGTGAAGGACGTCGACGGTGGCCCTCGCATCGGCAAGGGCGCGGTGTGAGGGCGTCGTCGTGGTGTGGAATAGCCGAGATAAGGTGCTGAGCTTGTAATTTCGGACCTCTCCGCGGGCAAGCACTGACCGAGCTAACGCGAGGGTGTCGACGACGGCTGGGTCGCCCCAGGGATAATCATGTTGAGCGTAGGCGCGTTGAAGGAAACCAATATCAAAACGAGCATTGTGTGCTACAAGTGCCGTGCTGCGACTAAACTCTAACCAGCTAGGTAGTACAGCGCTCAATGATGGAGCCGAGCGCACCATGGCGTGCGTGATGCCGGTGAGGACCTGTACCGAAGCTGGGATAGGCCCGGTTGGGCAGACGAGGGTTTGAAACTCGCCTTCGACGCGGCCTCCACACACTTTCACGGCTCCGATCTCGGTGATCTGGGAGCCCTCGCTAGTACCGGTAGTCTCAAGGTCGACGACGCAGAAGGTGACTTCGGACAGGGAAGTTCCCAGGTCGTCGAAAGACGGTTGAAGGGGCACGGCGCTCATAATCGGCACGGTAGGTAGGCGTGGCGACAAAAACGCCGCGAATACAAGCAGAGTACGGAGAACAACCTAGTCAGCGCGGTATTCCATGTGGATGGAGGTGGCGAGCGAGCGTCATGGTGAGCGGTTTTTGGTAACAAGTTGCCCCGCTCCTGAGGACCGCATAAGATTCTCTCAGTCGGCAGGGACGGTCCTGGTCCGATCGACCAAATCACAGGTGGACGGATGACTTGGCTCGCACCGCGTGATGACGCGGCGAGGGGCGGTCAGGTGATGGTGAAGGGTAGACAGTGGAGCACAGGTATGGAGCTTCTCAGGTGAGCGGTGGCGCACCTCGACGTGGACGCGGCGTCGCATTTGCTGCCATTACGGGGGCAATCCTTCTCGGCACAGTGGCATCGGTTGATCCGGGGGCTCAGGCCGCTCCTGATCCTATTGATCAGGCGAAGGTTCGCTTGGCTCAGCTCGATGAGCAGACCTCGAAAGTACAGGAGGACTACACCGAGGCCCAGGCTGCCCTCGACAAAGCTCAGAAGGATCTCGATCGTTCGCAAAGAGACCTTAAGGCCCAGTCAGACAAGGTTGCCACCATGCGCAAGGCTCTCGGTCGCGTCGCGCTGAGTGACTACCAGAGCGGCGGCGGTGTCTCAATGGCTACTCAGCTTGTGGCAAGTGGCGACTCTGGGCAGTTCCTGTCCAAATTGGCGACCATTCAAAACGTCACGGAGCGCACCAGCGTGCAGTTCCAGGATTTCCAGGCTGAGCAGGCCAGACTGAAATCCATGAAGTCCCAGGCTGAGGCTGATCGCGCGACAATTGAGAGTCAGCGTAATCAACAGGCCAAGCTGTTGGCCGACGCGAAGAAGAAGGAGCAGGAGGCCAAGCAGGTTGTTGACCGTCTGACTGCCCAGCAGCGCGCTGAACTTGAGCGTCAACAAACTGCTGAGGTCCAGGCCGCTGCTGCACATGCGGTGTCCCGGTCTACCGGACGTCCCACCGATCAGCAGAGCGCCCTGGGACAGCCGTCCAGCAGTTCTACCCAGGCTTCCCAAGCTGGTAGTCAAGTGCCGATTCCTGACCCCTCTCATGGGGTTTCATCGCGCGCTCAGAGCGCCCTCAGTTTCGCGCTGGCTCAACTCGGTAAGCCCTACATCTGGGGCGGCACTGGCCCGACCGGCTACGATTGCTCTGGCCTCATGATGGCTTCCTGGGGCAAGGCTGGGGTTAGCCTTCCCCGCACCGCGGCTGCTCAGTACGCAGCCGGCACCCCCGTATCGACCTCCGATTTGCAGCCTGGCGACTTGGTCTTCTTCTACCCGGGCATTACCCATGTCGGTATGTACATCGGTGATGGCAAGTTTATTCACGCCTCCAGTCCGCGAACTGGCATCAAAGTCTCCGTTCTAGCGCAACAGTCCTCATACCAGGGCGCGCGTCGTTTCGGCTGATTTTCATTGCTTAGCGTTGGCATAGATATTGGCGGCACGAAGGTTGCCGCTGGTGTCGTAGATGAAAGTGGCCAGATTGTTCGGCGTATTCAGCGCCTGACACCCTCGCGCAGCCCCGAGGCTGTTGAGGACGCTATCGTTGAGTCGGTCCGTGAATTGGCTCGTAACCTCCCTATCTGTGCTGTAGGCATCGGGGCAGCCGGCTGGATAGACACTGAACAGGCGCTCGTGCGGTTTTCCCCGCATTTAGCATGGCGTAATGAGCCGCTGCGCGATCGTCTGTCTGAGCGCATCACTGTGCCTGTTCTCGTCGATAATGACGCCAATGCGGCCGCGTGGGCTGAGTTCCGGTTCGGAGCCGGACAAGGATCACGGGTCATGGTGTGCCTGACGTTGGGAACGGGTATCGGGGGTGCACTCGTTATCAATGGGCGGATGTTCCGCGGCCGATACGGCATGGCCGGAGAATTCGGACATATGACGGTGGTTCCCGATGGCCACTGGTGCCCATGTGGCAACCGTGGTTGCTGGGAGCAATACGCCTCCGGAAATTCCCTCGTGAGGGATGCTCGAGCGTTGCTTGCCGAGGGAGCTCCCGGTGCTCAGGATCTGTTGGGTTATGTAGCTGACCGCAATCCGGGCAACCTCATTGGTCCTGATGTCACACGCGCAGCGGTCGATGGCGATCGTCTTGCCATTGAGCTCATTGCAGACATTGGCATCTGGCTGGGCCGTGGAATGGCGAACTTGGCAGCAGCCTTAGATCCAGATCTCTTTGTCATTGGTGGGGGAGTGAGCGCCGCCGGAGACCTCTTGCTTGAACCTGCGCGCACTGTATATGCCCGCACGCTGACGGGCCGGGGGTTCCGCCCGATGGCCGATATTCAGAAGGCACATTTCGGTAACGATGCTGGGCTTATCGGCGCCGCAGACTTGGCTCGCCACTCCATCAACGAACCGCCGGGCATGGCTCGCGGGTTCTGGCCACGTCGTCGTACTGCTGTCCGCAAGCCACGCCGTACTTTGCGTCAGAGCCTGAGTGAAACTCTCGCCGGTCCGGTTGTTCGGGACAAGTGACTCGCTACAAACGTGAGTGGTTTCCCCAGGGGCCTTCATCATCGCGGTCTGCCCGAGTGATGGCCCGCCAGATGAGCAGGCTAATCCCTGCTCCTCCGGATGCGATGGCTAGTATCAGCGTGGTTTGGGGCACATTGACTCCGCTCATGTCCAGCAGGACGGCAACGATGCATATCGCCACCAGAACCAATCCCACCTTCGTCGTTGGACTGGGAGGTGCTGCCGGTTCCATGGGCAGCGGCTCATCCATCTCGTCGGCGTCACGGGGTGGCTCTTGCGGAATATGGGCCGGCGCCCGTTGGGCCGGTAAACCATTCGGGCGAGGACGACCTGGGGCGGTGACGACCTCCCCAAATTCGCGAGCGATGAGCGCTTCAAAGGCGGCATCGACATCGTTGCCGTCGTGTTCCATATCCCTCCACCCATTAGGGAACTCGAGGTGCCGCTAGGCTTGGTCGCCGAGGAGGCCCCATGTGGTACGAGTTCTTCAAGTATGCGCTCTTTGGACCAGGAGTGCGAGCCTTGTGGCACCCCCGCGTCGTCGGTAAGGAGAACATTCCCACCGAAGGAGGGGTGATCCTGGCGTGCAACCACATTGCGGCCCTGGATCCCATCATCGTCGCGTCCATGATTGACAGAAAACTCACCTATCCGGCGAAGAAAGAGCTTTTTGCTGGCGACCGAGGCTTATGGTCGAAGGTCGTCGCGTGGTTCTTGCGCGCAGTCGAGCAGGTGCCGCTGGATCGCTCGGGTGGCCGTACTAGCGTCAATGCCATGGGTTCAGTAGAACGCCGACTTGCCGAGGGGGGCCTCGTCGGAATTTTCCCGGAGGGAACCCGCTCATCAGATGGTCGCTTATACAAGGGTAAGACCGGCGTCGCCCGGATGACTCTGGGGTCTGGAGCCCCTGTGGTCCCAGTAGGTATCAGCGGAACGACAGTGAGACGCAAGGTGTTGGGTATCCCGCTGCTCGACCATCCGACCCTCATCTTCGGTAAACCGATGCACTTCGACGTGCTGGCAGACCGCACTGAGGAAACGGCCGTCCTACGGTGGGTTACTGATGAGGTCATGGGTGCTATCAGCGATCTCACCGGACAGAGCTACGTTGATGTTTATGGTTTCCGGGTCAAGCATGGCAACCTCAAGGGCAAAGATGTCTCGAAATTTGTGAAACCAAGGCCCGGCGGCAAGCCCCTGCCCCCGCCTCGTGTGACGAAGGCCTGATGTCATGAAGTGGTTGCGTCGATCCCATGGTGAGATGACGGGTCATCCTCTTCCTGCCCAACCAACCATCGTCGCTATCCATCTGCATCGGCCCGGTGATCTTGCTGCGGCCGAACATTGCCTGTCGGGACGCGTCAGCAAGGTGTATGTCATGTCCGGTCGTCGGATGGAGAGAACTCAGGCCCACGCTGAGGCTCTACGCCACTTATGCGAGGGCTCTGTAGTCCTTATGGCTCCCGAGGGGATACGCAGTTGGGCTAGTCAGGTTCATCGTCTAGACGTTGAGGTAGCGCGGCTGGCTCTCGATGCTGAAGCCCTCGTCGTGCCGGCTCAGGTTGTTGCGGGACAGCTCAGCCTGGGAACATCGGTTGATATGTCGCGTCACGCGGCGACACCCCATTCTCACGCTGTCTTGCGGGCTGCAGCTGACGATGTCGCGCTCGCCTTATGCAAGCTCACAGGCTTGCCGTACCAGGACTATCCAGCAGTGCGGGCAGATCAACGGCCTCACCCGATCATCTGGCTGTTTCAGATGCGAAAGTTGCGTCGTGACCGTAGGAGGCATCGTCGCGATGCTGAGGAGCGATCGCGAGAGGAGAGCGCTCGCGATGCCGAGGAACTGGCCCGGGAGGAGGAGAACGCCCGTCTCGCCGCTCAGCTTCAAGCTCGACAAGCTTCCTTGGCCGATCGGCTTGCTGAGCGCGATATTCATCCAGGTAGGTGAAAATCCCAGGGCTGGTGTTTCGGATGCGGTGGCTTAGCCTCGTCAGAGGGGTGGAACGGAACTGAAGAAGGTCATGGTGGGAAGTAGAATCCCCGCCATGTCTCAGAGCGTTCCCAGTCTTGAGGCCCTCAATGCCCTGCCACGGGTGCAACAGCCGTCGTACCCCGATCCTCAGGCAACCGCTGAGGTCGTCAACCAGCTACGTAGTTTGCCTCCGTTGGTCTTTGCCGGAGAATGCGATGACCTTCGTGCCTATCTTGCGGCAGTGGCTAACCGCAAGGCATTTTTGCTGCAAGGCGGCGATTGTGCTGAGACTTTTGCAGGGGTAAACGCCGACAACATTAAGAGTAAGCTGCGAGTACTACTGTCAATGGCGGTCGTCATGACCTACGCAGGTCAGCTTCCGGTGGTCAAGGTGGGTCGCATTGCTGGGCAGTACGCCAAGCCGAGATCTAAGGACACCGAGACCCGTCGCGGCCTCACTCTGCCCAGTTACCGAGGTGACGCCGTAAACGGATTCGAGTTCACACCGGAAGCTCGGGAGCATGATCCTAAGCGTTTGATTGGGGTGTACAACGCTTCGGCAGCTACTCTCAACTTGGTACGAGCTTTCGCTACCGGCGGTTTTGCGGATCTTCGCGGCATTCACGCATGGAACGCTGACTTTGTGCGTAACTCCAATGTGGAAGCTCGTTACGAGGCGCTGGCCGCGGAGATCGAACGGGCGTTGGTGTTCATGATGGCGTGCGGAGTCGAGGGCGATCAGCTCTCCACCGTTGACTTTTACGCTAGCCATGAAGCCCTGCTCATCGACTACGAGCACGCTATGACGCGGATCGACTCGCGCTCCCAGCTACCCTACGATTGCTCTGGCCATTTGCTGTGGATTGGTGAGCGGACCCGTCAGATTGATGGTGCTCACGTGGAGTTCCTGCGCCACGTGCGTAATCCGCTGGGGGTCAAGCTTGGCCCGACGACGACTGGGGAGGACGCCGTTGCTATCGCTGATGCCCTTGACCCCGACCATGAGCCTGGCCGTCTGACCTTCATCACCCGAATGGGAAGCAAGGCTGTGCGTACTAACCTGCCGAGAGTCATCGAGGCAGTGGAAGCCACTGGACGCAAGGTGGTGTGGAGCTGCGACCCCATGCACGGCAACACCTTCGAAACGAATAACGGCTACAAGACGCGGTCGTTTGCTGACATGTGCGACGAGGTTAACGGGTTCTTCGACGTCCATGAGGAGTTAGGTACCTGGCCTGGCGGTGTGCACATCGAGTTGACTGGGGACGACGTCACGGAGTGCTTGGGCGGTGTCGACAAGCTAGCAGAGTCCGATCTGACAAACCGCTACGAGACCGCCTGTGACCCACGTCTGAACCGGAACCAGTCCTTGGAACTGGCCTTCATCATCGCTGAGAGATTGGCTGACGGCCGTATCAAGCGCGATGCCGTCAGTCCGCTGGCAAGGTTCCGCAGCATCGACCTATGATCGATCCGGAGCTCCCCTCAAGGCCCCTATCGGTGGGATTGTTCCGGTCGCGAATGTGACTGAACTGGTTGCCGCCGCGTGATGCTGGCGGAACACTGAGGGTATGAGAATTACGCATCTGGGACACTCCTGCATCCTCGTTGAAGCAGCTGGGCAGCGAATCCTCGTCGACCCCGGTAACCTCAGTAAGTCCTGGCGTGGACTTACTGATCTCGATGCCATCCTTGTCACCCATCGCCATCCCGATCACGTCGACCCAGAGCACATCGGTGCCTTAGTCGACGCGAACTCAGGTGCGGTGGTGCGTGCTGAAGAAGGGGCCTGCCATGAGATTCCGGCTCTTGACGCTGACCCTGTTGCCCCAGGCGACGTGTTGCAGATCGGTGAGGTGAGAATTGAGGCGGTAGGAGGCCACCATGCCGTCATTCATCGTGATCTGGAACCGATCGGCAATGTCGGATACCTCATCGGTGAGGGGCTTGGGACGATCCTGTACCACCCTGGTGACGAACTAGATGAGACCCCGCGTGGTGTTGACGTGTTGGCTTGCCCGGCTCATGCCCCGTGGGCTGCGATGAAAGAAACTGTCGACTTCGCGAGGTCGGTGGGGGCTCGGCACGGTTTTCTCATCCATGAGGGGCTACTTAATGAGCGGGGCTGGCAACTGTCCTTTGATCGGCATCAGGAGATGGTGTCGACCACCTTCCACGATCTACGCGACGGCCAGCCGTGGGAGGTGCCGCAAGGCTGACCCCGGGGCCGGGGATCAAAGCATGCGGTCCGTGCCGAACCTCGTAGCCCAGGCCGGATCGACCTGGACTACCGGGGGCTCGGTGTGATGCTGCGGTGCGCCGCGGCGACGACGAGGCGGACGGACGACTAAGGCCATGGCGGCCAGGATGGCGATACCGCCGATAGTAATGCGCCCGGTGAGTGGCTCGCCGCCGAGACCAATAGCGAAGACGGCGCCCCACAGCGGCTCAGTGCACATGATGACGGCGGCCCGGGTCGATTCCACCCGGGCTTGACCCCAGCTCTGCATGAAAGTTGTCAAAGTGCCGCAGATGATGGCCAAGTAGGCCAGGGCAAGCCAATCCTCCATGTGGGTGGGGGCGCTCAGACCTCCAGGCAGGGCTGCAATGGTGCAGACGATGGCGACGGTGATCGTTTGGTACAGCCCGAGGGATGTGACGTTGGACGGGTTGGCGAAGCGTCCAGTTGCCACGATGTGGCCGGCGTAGGCCACGGCGGAAGCCAGAGTCAGTAGCTGACCGATACCGAATCCGCTACCGAGGGTAGAGGGATCAAGAGCCAGCACTCCCATGCCGACAGTCGCCAGTGCCACAGCTCCCCAGATGGCGGTGGAGACCTTTTTGCGAAAGATCACAGCGGCCAATAGCGGTGTGAAGACCACATAGAGACTGGTGATGAACCCGTTCATGGCAGCCTGAGTGGTCCCGAGTCCAATGGCCTGAAGTAGCTGACCGGCAGCAAAGAGCACGCCGAGGGTAACCCCCTTGGCTATGGTGCGCATATTGGCGCGCCAGGCCTTCGGGAAGAGGATTCCGAATGCGGCGGCCGCCATGGCGAAACGACACGCTAGCAGGTTCTCGGGGCTCATGTGGGCATAGATACCCTTCATGACGACGAGGGTCGAACCCCACAGAGCAGCCATGAGAAGGAGAGCGGGCACAGCAAGGCGCGAAGAACGAAAACCAACCACGAATCACATGATACGCGGGAGAATCTTCGCCCCGCAACCAAGATTGGCGTCAAATATTTTGTGAGACGGTGTGCATGCAGGATGATTCCCCGTGAACGCACGTCCGTGCGACTGAATTTGTACTGTGCAGCTCGCTCGCCGAGTACCGGGAAGAGGTGAAGTGAAAGACGAGGTAGGCGCACAACACTGCCACCAGGACAATGAAGACAGCCGCGATGACGCCGCGGCGGCGACGATGAACAGCGTCCTGAGCCAGCCTGGAACGGGATGCCGGTTGGGTAGCACGCCGGTGTATCGGCCGCGGACGCGGCTGAGAGTGGTTGGCTGGTTGCGTCGGTATGCGCCCCGGAGGGCAGTCTATAGGAGACAGTGGAGAATCCGGAATTGAGACCGGTGTAGGTGGCGATACCGGAGTACCAGTGCGAGACCATGGCGGAACTGACGCCGTGCCAGGTCGTACCGGTTCGTTCCGTCTGCGGGCGGATCGATCTGTTGAACCTCCGGGTGCATGAGCTACCGGATTGGCGATGACAGCATTCGGCTGGGGCACTGTGTTCTGGAGGGCGGCCAGGGCCGGATCGTCCGTGCGGCCGGTCGTCAGTGCGTGACGTACACGACGAAGAAGGTCGAGTAGGGCCCTCCCATTCGCAGGGCGCTTCCCGGGATCGCGCGAGGTGCAGGCACGTACCAAGCCGTCCAGGTATCCCGGAACGAGCCATGCGATATCGTGCTCAGCTTTGGTGCCATTGGCCAGGTACTGTGAGGGCGCGGGAACATCCTTATTGACGTGGGCCCATGCCACCTGAATGGGGGAATCGCCAGTATGGGGCTTGTGCCCAGTGAGCATCTCAAAAAGTACAACGCCGGCTGAGTAAATGTCCGAACGCTCATCGGAGCTACCGCGTGTTACCCGCTCAGGTGGAATGTAGGACACCGTTCCAATGAGCTGCCCAGATGTTGCTGACATCGTGTGGTTGCCTACAGCTCGGGCCAGACCAAAGTCAGCCACCTTGATCTGACCACGATCAGAGATGAGGACGTTTTCGGGTTTGACGTCACGATGCACTAGGCCATCCTCGTGGGCGCTGGCAAGGGCCGAGACAACTGGCTCGAGGAGATCCAAAGCGCGCACCGGGGTGAGCGGCGCTTCCTGGGTGATGATGTGGCGTAGGGTGCATCCGGGCACGTACTCCATGACGATGAAGGGACGATCTCCGTCCATTCCTTGGTCGAAAACTGATACCACATGGGGATTGACGAGCCGGGCCGCGGCCTTCGCTTCGGAATCGAATCGCTCAGCGAGTTCTGCATCGAGCCCCTCATGCATCACCTTGACTGCGACGATGCGGGGAAGACATAGATCTTGAGCTCGATAGACGGTCGCCATCCCGCCCCGAGCGATTTTGGACACGATCTCGTAGCGACCCTCGAGGGTATGACCCACTAGGGGGTCAGTGCTCATGGTCATGCTCACGATTACGCCTCACGCACGGTCGGGGAAGAAGGGGTGTGCGGCCCACTCCAAAGTGTATGCGTAGTCTCTCGGAGGGCATCGGAAGATGAACCGGCGAGTCCATAGGCTGATCCCATGACTGTTGCAACCTGGTTTCGGTCTCACCGGTGGTCCGTCTGGATTGTGACCTTGCTAGCAGCTGTCGTCGTAGGCTGTTCAGCGCCCGGTAATGTAGCTGCGGCAGGCTCGAACGCGACCACGGCCCCCATGACCGTCATGGCCACCACACAGTCGTCTGTTGGGCTGGTCACCATCCAGGAAAACGAGCTGCCTACCCAGGCTCGGCAGACTCTCAAGCTCATTGACTCCGGCGGGCCTTTTCCGTTCAGCCGGGACGGAATTGTCTATCACAACAACAGTGGCGCACTACCTCATCACAAGGACGGCTGGTACCACGAGTACACCGTCGCCACTCCTGGAGCGCAGGGTCGAGGACCGCGTCGCATCGTGTGCGGTTCAGACTCCACCTGTTTTTGGACGCCGGACCATTACTCAACGTTTAAGAGGATCATCCGATGACAGTCGACGTTCAGTCAGGTTCAGGTCCTGAAGCTGGTGGCCCCATTGGTTCAGGGATCCTTCTTGTTGATCCGGCGCATAGTTGTGACCCCATCAAGGTGGCAACGGCGTGGCGCGAGGCTGGGTGGCGCGTCATGCACATGAGCGGAGGCGCTGATTTAGGGTCTGTTCTTGCCGGTTTTGGACACGCGCTGTCATTTCCTAGCTGGTACGGACACAACCTTGACGCACTGCGTGACTGCCTAGCTGACCTGGGTGGAGACACGGCAGTGTTATGGACCGGATGGCAGCCCTTTGAGCGCGACAATCCCCAGGATTGGGGTCGGCTAGTTAAGGCCATTGGTCAGCGTCTCGATGAGGACGAGGTCAACGGTTTCGCTCTCCTCCTGGTGTGAAACTCAGGCTGCGGGATCGTGGTATCAGAAATGACGCTCGACGCATTGGCGGGCTAATTCCCGCAGGGCAATTCGGCCGGCATCGGTCATCTCGGCGTCGTCGAGAACTGCGACGGCATGGTCGTGGCACTGCACAATTGTTGACTCGACAGCCTCCCGGGCTCCACTTGTCTCGATGATACGACGGGCGGTGGCGACGTCGTCATCGTCGAGGTCGGGGCGACCCAGCAACGACTTCAAGCGAGCAGCGTCGTGGGAGTCGGCCCGATCGAGCGCATGGGCGACGAGCACAGTCCGCTTGCCTTCTCTCAGATCGTCGCCAGCGGGCTTGCCAGTCAGCTCGGCGTCGCCGAAGACGCCAAGAAGATCGTCGCGGTACTGGAAGGCCCGTCCGATGGGGGAGCCGAAGTCGGCCATCGTCTGTTGTAGACGGTCAGAGCCTCCAGCCAAGGCCACACCAATCTGACATGGACGAACGACCGTGTAAGAGGCGCACTTGTACTCCACAACCCGGCCAACCAGGTCGAGAGCAGATTCGGAGTCGGACCCCGCCATCCCCGACTGTGAGGTGACGTCGAGGACCTGGCCGCAGGTGACCTCGGTGCGCATGGCGTCAAGCAGTGGGGTGGCTGCTGCCAGCCTGTCAGCTTTGACTGGGGCGGACGTGAACATCTGTGACGACCACATGAGTAGCAGGTCGCCGAGCAAGATCGCGATGTCACATCCGAATTGCTCAGCGGGTCCGTCTCCGTGGGCAATGCCATGGGCCGCCTCGAAACGACGGTGCACCGAAGGCAATCCACGTCGGGTGTCGGAGTGGTCCATGAGGTCGTCGTGGACCAAGGCGGACACGTGCAGAAACTCGAGGCTCGCCGCTGCCTGTAACAGGCCAGTGGGTTCAATGGGTTGGTCCGCCGCAGCTGCATGACCCCAATAGCAGAAGGCCGGGCGCAATCGTTTGCCGCCTGCGGTGTAATCACGAGCGGCGTCGAGAACGGGGGACAGCTCGGCGCCGATCGCGTCAATGACCCGCTTTTCGTCGTCGAGGAAGGAGAGGATCCTTGCGCTCACGGAGTCGCGGAAGTCAGCGCTGACTGGAGAGGACGGATCAAAGGGGTACATAGCGCCAGCATAGAGGCGTCGAATGGTCGGAAACGAGTCCGTACGCTGGACGTCTGGCCCACCTGGTGGGAGCGCCGCCTAGCCTCGCACCTATGTAGTCCCAGAAGCCGACCACTGCTGACCTGTTGGCCTTGGGGGAGCGCCCTGTGCACTCTTTCGGGTTTATGACCCTCACAGCGAGCGCTCGGCTGTGGAGTGCCACTGATGCTCTCGTGGGATGGCACCGGACTTCATTTCAGTGGCCTATGGAGCGAATGGGTCGCGGTGTGACCGCGCTTTGCGGTGCACCCAGCACATGGTGTCGACCGGTCTGCGTACCGTCGGTCATCTCACCTGCGTCGCCCAATCGGTAGCTGATGTGGAGCAGATGGTCGCTGATTACGCCGAGTCCAGGATCGACCACATCCTAGCTATTCGCGGTGACATGCTGGGTGGGGCGGGACAGCCTTGGGTGGCCCATCCCTGGGGGTTACCTAACGCTACTGAGCTTGTCCGCCTCGTCAAGTGGGTTCACCCAGAGGCATGCATCGGTAGAGAGGGTGCGTGACATGGGCTGTGAGCTCTTTAATGTTGGCGCTCTCGGCCTCCACCACTACACCCTCAACAGGTCTCGTGCGACCACAGAGCTTCGGACCATGCTGGCGTGGCGGCGCCTCGAACGGGCTGGTTCGCCTCGGAACGATGAGGCGATTTTTGCTTCCTGAGCCCGACTACCGCTAACCGTTGGGTAGGGCGGGTCAAAGCGACGTAGAGCAACCGGACACCACCGGCAGGATTACCGGTCTCGGAGACGATGCGCTCGGGATCGACGACTACTGCACCATCGTACTCAAGACCCTTGGCCTGCATGGTCGTCACCGTGATGATGCGCGGATCGTCGACAAGTCGGCGCGCCTGCTCGACGAGGCCAGCCGGGCACACCAGACCGATCGTCCCGTCCACCGATGTGAGCATCTCGTCCAGCTGCAAGCGCACCTGTGCCCATAGGTCGTCAGTGCGTACCACTGTGGGACGGACACCAACCCAGCGCACCGCCTGTGGAAGATCAGCGTCGGGCTGGACGTTGACAACCACGTCGGCGGCGAGATCGAAAACCTCGGCCGGGGAACGGTAGTTCTTGGTCAGGGTGAAGGTGCGTGACGGGGAATTACCAACCAATTCGTCCAAGGCCGCTCTGGTCTGGTTGGGATGGGGGAAGGCAGACTGGGCGGGATCCCCGACGATCGTCCAGGAAGCCTGGCGGCCTCGACGTCCGATCATCCGCCACTGCATGGGGGAGATGTCTTGGGCCTCGTCGACGAGAACGTGAGCGAAGGTATCGCGAGGCTCGTCCTCGTCAATGTGGCGGGACTCATGGAGACGATCGCCGAGGGTGACGAGCTCCTCGGCGTCACCTCCCTCGATAAAGACCGGGTCGTCAGCATCGGGCTCGGGGGGAACTGGGCCGAGCAGAGCGGCCAACTCGTCGAGCAGGGCCATATCGGCTATTGACCAGTTGCGTCGTCCACGTCGATCCGCTTCGGTCGGGATAGAGCTGACGAGAAGCTGACGGGTTTCCTCGTTCCAGTAGGGGGTCACTGCTTCGGCGACTGCGGGATCGGCCAACCGAGCGAGGGCGTCGGAGGCCGACAGGGCGGGCCACCAGGCGTTGAGGAGCATCCGCCAGGATGCCTGGGAGGACACTAACTCGTCGAAATCGTCCCTTGTGAGGTCATGGGCGGCGAGGACATCGGCCGGGACTCGTGCCCACAGCTGGTCGCGCAGCGAGACCTCGACGGCCTCCCTGCCGTCGTTGTAGCGATTACGCTTGAGGATGCGTTGACGAGTCGTCGCGAGGATGGAGGCATCGAGGGTAAGAACCTCGCCTTTGACCGTTACTCGCAGCTGCAAGGAATCGGGATCCGCCGACATGGGCAAATTGACCAGTCGGGTGAGGACGTCAACCATCTCAAGGCTGCCCTTGATATTGGCAGTACGGGGCTCATCGAGGCGGTCAGAGGAGAAGTGCAGGATATCCGACGGTACCTGGCCTATTGAGCGCAGTGTTACGGAGTCTTCCCCGAGGCTGGGTAGTACCCGCTCGATGTAGCTCATGAAAACCGATGACGGCCCGATGACGAGCACCCCGCCATTCTCCAGCCGAGTGCGATGAGAATAAAGCAGGAATGCTGCGCGGTGCAGAGCGACGACCGTCTTGCCGGTGCCGGGTCCGCCCATAATCGTCGTTACGCCTTGGTAAGGGGCGCGAATGGCCTCATCCTGTTCGGCCTGGATCGTCGAGACGATTGAATGCATTCGAGTGTCGCGGGCCCGAGAGAGAGATGCCATGAGGGCTCCCTCGCCGATAATCGGCAGATTCGCCTGCGAGGTGGAATCCAGCAGGTCATCTTCGATGCCGAGGACCTTGTCGTCGCGACAGCGCAAGACGCGGCGACGAACAACACCCATCGGATCAGACGGGGTGGCTCGGTAAAAGGGCTCGGCAGCGCGGGCACGCCAGTCGATGACGAGAGGCTCATAGTCAGCGTCCCGTACCCCGATTCTCCCGATGTGACGCACCTCGTCGTCAGTCAGATCAAGTCGGCCGAAGACCAGACCTTCATGCTCAGCGTCAAGGACCGCTAATCTCTTTGCCGCGTTATAAGAGAAGGCGTCGCGTTCAAACATCGCCGTGCCGTCCTCTTCACGAACCCAACTGGTGCGGTCCGAGCGGTACATGTCTTGGCCGGCCTTGGCTAGCATGCGGGCTTTGTTCTCGGCGATCTCCAATTGGGCGCGGACGCGGTCGACGTGGGCCTGTTCCTTGGCGATCTCAGATTCCACAACGCGGGGGTCGGTGGTCGAACTATCGTGTGCGGTCAAAGTCGTCCTTCACGAGATGTTTGCCTCCAGGCGCGGTGCCGTGGGGCTAACGGTCAAGTCTACGCGTCGAGACCCTGTCAGTGGAACTGTGACTTCTTCTGGGGCGCCCGGCTGCACCGATAGCCTTATTGCTTGGCCGGATATCTTCCCCGGTGAGTCTTTCGTGGGTCAGGTACGCAGCCAATGCTCCAGTGAGCAGCCGGGCCCAAGGTTCTGGGCCGCCATGTGATGCGGGGGAGGCCGCTAGTACCGGGATTGGTCCTTCTTGGCGCCAGACCATGGGAGGACGGTCTCGCCAAGCCGACCACGCAGTACCCAGTTCCGGATTCGGGATGGGACGGGTGTAGTCGTGACAGATCCGGCGGGCTTGTGCGCCATCCCACCAGGACCACGTTTCGACGAGCCCTTCGGCCTTCCAGTCCAGCCGGTGGGCCATGCCATGATTCGAGGGCATCTCGCCTGAGGTGCTGACAGTGATGATGGGAGAACTCCATGGACGAGCCGGGCGATGCCACCGGGAGCGTCGGGGAGCTGGTGCCGTCGTGTCGATGATCGCGTTTGGGGAGTCATTCGGTGAAGGATCAACGATGACACCGCGTCGGGTCAGCCGCTTGTTCAGTAAGGTCAACAGGGGTTGCAGATCAGTTGGGCCATCACGGCCGACGAGATTCCAGCAGCCAAAGATCCGGGTGATGGCGAGCCTTGTTTCGTCAGCTGACAGCTCGGCCAGCGGGGAGGGAAGGTCGACGTGGAGCGGCTCGGGGAGCGGCTCGGGTCGGGAGGTCACCGCGTGCTCGACCCCGTACTGGCGCCGAGCTTGCCAGATGGTGTCGGCGTGATCGAGAACATCACGCCACTTATGAGCGATGCGGTGTCCGTACCTGTCACGGACCGTGTGGATCTGTGCACCTCTGTCCGTCGGGAGGGAGATATCCGCCATACTTGAGCTGATCTGAGTATCGGGCTCTGTAACGAGATTGAGCCCTATACCTACCAATTCAGCTTCCATTGCCCGGCCTGACTTGGCGAACAGGTCTCGCCATGCGGAGGGGATTTGGAGGGTAGCGCCGAGTTCAGGGGCAAGAGGACGCTCAGCGCTCTCGAGCCAACGCGGGGAGGAGGAGATAATGGTGACCTTATGCCTCATCTGGGCTAGCCGTAAGGCGGCGGCCAGAGCGACGAGTTCGTCTCCGACGATATGGACCGTTCCCATCGTATCTGTGCCTCCTGCAACGATCCGATTGAACCAACGACTGACGGTATCGTGCCAGAGGTGAACACGGATCTTCCTGTTGTCGCCATCCATGGAATCACCAGCTCGCCAACGACCTGGGGCGGGCTCGTACTGGCGTTCAATATTGAAGGTGTCATCGTCCATCAGCTCTCTTTACTCGGACACGGCCCAATTGGCATCCGTCGGGGGGCGGGGACCGACTATCCCCTTGAGGCTTTTGCGACTGATGTCATCGAGCAGATGGATGCTTTGAAGGTCGACAAGTGCGCCTTAGTAGGCCATTCCCTTGGGGCTCTGGTCTCGTCCATGGTTGCACAACGTCAGCCGGATCGCGTCGACCGTGTCTTGCTAGAGGAGATGCCCGTACCGCGTCGAGTTCGTCAGGATCCACCTCCGATGCGGACGTACGTCGACGCCATCTTCATGGAGGTTGCGGCGTTTGCTGGACGCAAGAGGTTCGACCCAAAAATGGTGTGGAAGGTCAGCCGTGAGCTACTGAAACCCCACCCCCAGTGGTGGGATGGATTATCTCGGATGATCATGCCAGTCCTTGTCGTCGGGGGTGGCAAGGCGTCGTACCTACGTCAGGACCGGCTGAGTGACGTGGCACGTGCCCTTCCTGACGCTCGGATCATGACCATTGACGGCGGACACCGCACCCACATCACCAAGGGTGACGAGTTCTGTGACATCGCCGTGCCATTCCTGACGAATGGAAAATACGCCAATCGTCGGCATAACGGGATCCAGGACGTGTGATCCTTGAGCGAACTGCGCTCAACCTGGTTATTGAGTCGGGAGTGCTCATGGTTAAAATTGAGTCATAACGACTCAAACCGAGTCGAGGCAGAAATCTACTGAAGCCGTAGGAGTGTTGACATGGCTCGTACTTTTGACCCCATCCGTGAAATGGACCGGCTGCTCTCCGACGTCACCAGGACGCCGGCGACTGTCGCCGTTCCCATGGATCTCTACCGTGAAGGAGATGACTACACCGTCGCCGTGGACCTTCCAGGAGTTGATCCAGCGTCCATTGATATCGACGTCGACGATCGCACGTTGACGATTCGCGCCGAGCGTGCCGCCAAGGTGGCTAAGGAGGCGCAGTGGCTGTCCCGTGAGCGGGCTATGGGCACCTTCGCCCGTCAACTCACCCTCGGTCATGGCCTGGCTACCGATCGCATCACCGCCGAGTACACCGACGGCGTGCTGACTTTGACGATCCCCGTAGCTGAGACTGCTAAGCCGCGCAAGGTAGAGGTCCGACACGGCTCGACCACCATCGACGCCATGACCGACCAGGCTCAGGTCGGTTCAGGTGAGCACCAGGAGCAGTGAAGTTCTCAGATTGACGTGTCGGCCGGTTCCTTCATTCGGGGACCGGCCGTCGCGCGTCAGGTATCGGTGAAGTCAGACGATGACGGAGACCAGCAGTACCAGGAGCACTCCGCAGACTGACAGCGCCGTCTCCATGAGCGACCAACTCTTAATGGTTTGTCCCACTGAGATACCGAAGTATTCCTTGATGAGCCAGAAACCGGCGTCATTGACGTGTGAGAAGAAAACCGAACCGCAGCCGATCGCCAGAACCAGCAGTGCCGCGTGGGCGGACGGCAAGCTGGCTGCCACCGGTTCCAGGATGCCGGCTGCGGTGACGGTTGCCACCGTCGCTGAGCCGGTCGCCAACGGGATGACGACAGCGACGAGCCAGGCCATCAGTAGCGGGGAGATCGAGGACTGGGTAATGCCGTTGCCTAGTAGCTTGGCAATACCAGTGTCGACGAGGATCTGCTTAAACCCACCGCCGGCGGCGACGGTGAGTAAGATGCCAGCGATCGGGGGCAGCGCCGCCCCCACACTGTCGCTCATAGCGTCCCGGTTCATGCCGGAAACCTTGCCCAGGGTAAAGATCGCCAGCAGGGTTGTCAGCAGCAAGGCAAACATCGGCTCGCCAAGGAAATCCAAGATACTGCGGACGGCGGTGCCTTTGAGAGCGAAGATATCGGCGAGGGCCTTGCCCATCATGAGGACGACAGGTAGCAGGACGGTCATCAAGGTGACGGAGAACCTTGGGCGACCAGGGACAATACCGCAACGGCCATTCTCGTCAGAATTAAGGAAGAGGTCAGGCGCATCAACGGGCACCCATCGAGCTGCGAGCCGCGAGAACAGCGGGCCAGCAACAACAACCGTCGGTATGGCAATAAGGACACCGAGCCCGAGGGTGATGCCGAGGTCTGCTTTGAGCAGCCCAATGGCGGCCAATGGGCCCGGATGAGGTGGTCATGCTCCAGGCCTCTCATAACCCGTTGGTGGCATCCCCTGTCAGGATCGTCGCTGCTGTGCTAGAGGGGCGTGTCCGTCTCATGCCCTTTGAGCCCAAACAGGAAGCCATCGGATTCCATCGCAGCATGGCTGATGCCGTAGCTGCCCATGACGCCAAAGCCGCTGCCGCAGCGATGAGGCAAATCGTCACTGAGGCACATCAGGCTATGAGTTCCTCGATGTTTGCAGCATCGAAATAATGGGGGAACGAGGCGAGTCGAGTCAGTACAGAAGAAATCATACTTTTGTATCCTGTGAATAGGATATTAGTGTTGCTAAGGTGCTGTTACACGGTCCCAAAGATGCACTTTAGTGAGGCCTCCCAGAGGCATCGGGCCTTGTCGGCTTGGCATGCGTTATCGTTCCTGTCATGTCTCAGGAATTCCTCGCTTCATCGGTGGCCAGTCGTCTAGGTGCTCGCATTGTCGACGGTGACTTGCAAGCCGGTGACGTACTGCGGTTGGGGGACATTGAGCAGGAATCAGCAGCGTCCCGTTCCGTTTGTCGTGAAGCAGTCAAGATCCTCGAATCCCTAAACCTGGTGCGTTCCCGGCGTCACGTCGGCGTGACGGTACTGCCTTCCAACCAATGGGACGTGTTGTCACCCAAGGTGGTGCACTGGCACATGTCTGGCAACAAGCGTGAGCAGGAGATGAGCTGGACGAACGAATTGCGGATAGCCCTGGAACCCACGGCTGCTCGACTTGCAGCTGAGCGTGCTGACGGCACAGATCTCAAGGGATTACAGGACGCTGTCTCCGGTATGACTGAGGCGATCCGAAATGATGACTCGACTAGTTTCGCCAAACATGAGCACGCTTTTCACCGAAGCCTTTTGGCTGCTACTCGCAATCCGCTGTACATCGCCCATGTTCCGATGCTGCTTGGCTACTTTGCTGAACAATACGATGACCGCAACCTTACAAGTGAAGACGGGGCCGATCTCGTGCAGCACCGCGACATTCTTGACGCTATCACGATGAGTGATCCGGACGCGGCTGAGCAGTCTACCCGGGCCCTCGTCCTGGGGCTCGGACGAGTATTGCCTCAGCCCACGGTGGTGAGCGGTCCGGCCGGTGTCGCACACTAAACCGGGTAATACATCAAGCTGGCCGGGTCCGATCTGGACCGGACCCGGCCAGCTGTGCGTCAGGTCAGTCTTCGAATGCCTCCGGAGGCGGGCAAGAACACACCAGGTGGCGGTCACCGTAGGTGTTGTCGACACGACCCACCGGCGGCCAGTACTTGGCTTGGATGCGGGTGACGGTGTTGACGTCCAGGCCACGTTCTTGGTCACGCTGGATCCCCAAACGCATACCGGGGTAGCAGCCTAACTCGCGGGAGTAAGGGTGGTTCCACTCGTCGGCTACCAGACGAGCCGCTGGATGCGGAGCATTAATCAACGGGTTGTCGTCAGCCGGCCAGTGGCCCGACTGCACCATTCGGGCTTCTTCGACGATCGCCAGCATGGCGTCGCAGAAGCGGTCCAGCTCGGCGAGGTCCTCCGATTCGGTGGGCTCGACCATGAGGGTCCCAGCTACCGGGAAGCTCATCGTCGGGGCGTGGAATCCGTAGTCGATGAGGCGCTTGGCGACGTCGTCGACGGTGATCCCTGTCTCGGCAGTCAATGGACGTAGATCAAGAATGCATTCGTGAGCCACGTAGCCATTCTGTCCGGTGTAGAGGATCGGGATTTTGTCGTGGAGTCGGTGGGCGATGTAGTTGGCATTGAGAACCGCCACCTCAGTCGCGAATTGCAATCCTTTTAGGCCCATGAGCCGCAGGTACGCCCAGGAAATAGGAAGTACGGACACCGACCCAAACGGCGCAGCAGATACGGCATGTCCGTTGTGGGTAACCGTCCCGCCGCCATTGAGCGGATGCTCGTTGCGCGGGTTGAGGGGATGGCCGGGCAGGAAAGGAGCTAGGTGAGCCTTCGCTGCAACCGGTCCAACACCAGGACCGCCGCCTCCATGCGGGATGGCGAAGGTCTTGTGCAGGTTGAGGTGGCTCACGTCACCGCCGATGCGGGCGAACTGTCCCCATCCGACGAGGGCATTAAAGTTTGCTCCGTCGATGTAGACCTGTCCGCCTGCCTCGTGGACCATGTCGCAGACCTGTCGCACGCCGTCTTCATAGACGCCGTGAGTTGACGGGTAGGTGATCATGATCGCGGCGATGCGCCCCTCGTTAGCAGCTATCTTGGCAGCCAGATCATCACGGTCGATAGTGCCGTCGTCATGTGACTTGACGACGACAACCTTGAGGCCTGCCGAAGCGGCCGAGGCGGCATTAGTGCCATGCGCGGAGGCCGGAACCAGGCACACATTACGCTCAGTATCACCGCGAGAGACGTGATAGCCACGGATGGCTGCCAGACCGGTGTACTCGCCCTGGGAACCTGCATTGGGCTGCAGGGAGACAGTGTCATAGCCGGTGAGCTCGGCCAACCAGATCTCGAGGTCACGGATGAGGCGCAGGCTACCGGCTTGGTCCTCGACCGGGGCGAAGGGGTGCATCTGTGAGAAAGCCGGCCAAGTCATAGCCTCCATCTCGGCAGCGGCATTGAGTTTCATCGTGCACGAACCGAGCGGGATCATGCCGCGGTCCAGACCATAATCGCGATCCGCCAAACGCTTGAGATAGCGCATCATGGTGGTCTCGGTGTGGTAGCTGGAAAAGACCGGATGCGTCATGAAGGAGGAAGTGCGGCGCAGATCCTCCGGCCACGCCCCGTCGGCCGGGCCACGAATCTCGTCAGTATTGCCACCCAGGAGCTGGGTGAGTTCCCGAAGCTCGTCGTCGGTGACGGTCTCGTCAACCGATATCTGGAGGATGTCCCCGTCAACGAGATCGAGGGTGTACCCACCTTCGCGGGCTCGGTTCCACAGCTCCTTCGCTCCGCCCTTCGTGCGTATGCGGATGGTGTCGAAAAACTGCTGATCGGCGACGTCAAGACCCGCTGCGCGCAAGGCGCTAGCAAGCTGATGGGCTCGATCTGTGACTTGTCTGGCGATACGTGTTAGTCCCGTCGGCCCGTGCCACACGGCATAGGCAGCGGCGACTACAGCGAGGAGCACCTGAGCGGTACAGATATTGCTCGTGGCCTTGTCACGGCGGATGTGCTGTTCACGGGTCTGCAAGGCCAGCCGGTAAGCGGGGTTCCCGTCAGCATCAGTTGACACACCGACGAGTCGTCCTGGGATCTGACGCTCCAGACCAGAACGAACCGACATGTAAGCCGCGTGCGGTCCGCCATCACCCATCGGGACGCCGAAGCGTTGCGACGAGCCGACGGCGACGTCAGCACCTAGCTCACCCGGCGGAGCCAGCAGAGTTAGCGAGAGCAAGTCACACTCGGCGATGGTGATACCGCCAACTTTGTGAACAGCGTCGAATACTTCAGAAGGGTTCCACAGTGCGCCAGTGCTGTCGGGATAAGGGGCGAGGACGCCGAAGCAGCCAGCCTCAACCTCGGGGCGCCACGACTGTGGGTCACGAAGGTCAGCCTCAACAACCTCAATTCCAGTTGCTTCAGCGTGGCCCAGGACGACGTCTCGCACCTGGTCAAAGAGGTGAGTATGCACCAAGAAGCGGTTGAACTTTACCTTGCGAGCGGCGCGACGGGCTAGCAGCATCCCCTCGGAAGCAGCGGTTGCCTCATCGAGGAGGGAAGAGTTTGCCAGGGCGAGCCTAGTAAGGTCGGTGATGAGCTGCTGGTAGATCGTTAGCATCTCGAGTCGGCCCTGGGAGATCTCGGGCTGGTACGGGGTATAGGCGGTGTACCAGGAGGGATTCTCCAGGATGTTGCGGCGAATCACCGACGGGGTAAGCGTGCCGTAGTAGCCACGCCCAATGAGGGCACGAGTAACGCGGTTTCCTGAGGCGATCTCGACGAGTTCAGCGCGAGCGGTCGTTTCGGCGGCGGCAGGGGGAAAGCTCGGGGTGCGAACGGAGGACTCCCCCTCATTGGAGTCGAGCACAGAGGCTGGGATGGCGTCGCGAATGATCTGCTCGGGACTCGTCACCCCGATGGTCTCGGCGATGTATCGCAGGTCGTCTTCGACGGATCCAACGTGGCGGCTCGAGAAAGGGTGCGGCCCTTCGAGGCCGCACCGATTCTCAGCGTGGTCAGTCATGATCATCACTCGGCGGTGAGCTTGAGGTAGGCGTTACGGTCCATGAGGTCGTCACCCAGCTGACCACCGGAAACCTTGAACAACCATCCCTGTCCGAACGGATCGGAGTTGACAAGCTCGGGAGACTCGGTGATGGCCTCATTAACTTCCGAGACGGTGCCCGTCACGGGGCTAAAGAGGTCGGAGACCGATTTAGTCGATTCGACCTCGCCAATGGCGGATCCGGCAGAAACATCGCTGCCGACCTCGGGGACGTCGACAAAGACGACGTCACCCAGGGCCTCTGCGGCGTAGTCGGTGATGCCTACGGTCACGGTGTCACCATCAACGGCGACCCACTCGTGCTCGGCGGAGTACTTGAGTTCGGACAGTTCCATGTCTGCTCCTAAGTATTTTGTGTGGGGATTGTGGTTGGGGTCAGGACCGCTTGTAGAACGGTAATTCGACGACGGTAGTGTTGAGGGCTTTGCCCCGCACATCAACGCTAAGCGAGGTGCCGGTCTTAGCGACGTCAGGATCAACGAAAGCCATTGCGATGGGATGACCCAGAGTGGGGGAGAGGATGCCGGAGGTGATGGCTCCGACCGTTTTGCCCTCGTTCACGACAGCATATCCAGCACGCCCAGCTCGGCGCCCTTCCCCGGCCAGCCCGACTAACATACGATCGGTAGTGGTATCGCGGTTCTCGAGGGCGCAGCGACCGACGAAGTCGCCCTCCTTCTTGAAATTGACGACTCGCCCAAGCCCGGCTTGAGAGGGATGGATGTCGGTGCCCAATTCGTGTCCGTAGAGAGGCATCCCGGCTTCCAGGCGCAGAGTGTCACGGCAGGCGAGACCGCACGGTGTGAGATCCTCGCCGCCAGCGTCCATGAGGAGCTGCCACAGATGCTCGGCGGCTTCGGCCGGAACGTACAGCTCGTAGCCGTCCTCCCCGGTGTAACCGGTGCGAGCGACGAGCACGGGGAAACCATCCAGTTCTCCGGTGAGGCAACGGTAGTACTTGACGTCGCGGACCTCGTCGGAGTCGAGGGTGGTATTAGCCTTCTGGAGGGCCGCCAGCACGATCGTCACAGCTTTGGGGCCTTGCACGGCGACGAGGGCGGTCTGGGCTGACTCGTCTGTGACGGTGACGTCGAACCGTGCACAGCGCTTGGTGAACTCTGCGAGATCAGTTTCGGCATTGGCAGCATTGGCAACGACGAGGTAGTCACCGTCAGGCAGGTGGTAGGTCACGAGGTCATCAACGACACCCCCCTCGTCTGTGAGTAGGAGGGAATACTTCGCGCGGCCTTCCGCCACAGCGGAGAGCTTGCCGGCCAAGGCGTAATCGAGGGCAGCTCCAGAATCAGGGCCAGAGATCCTGATTTCTCCCATGTGGGATAGGTCGAAGATGCCGGCATTCTTGCGGACGGCGTGGTGTTCGGCCAGGTCGGAGGAGTACCGCACGGGCATGTTCCAGCCCGCGAAATCGGTGAAGGATGCTCCGAGGCTCTCGTGTACGGCCGCCAGTGGTGTACGTCGAAGCGTAGTCATGCTTCGAAGTATGGCATGACGAGGGACCGTGTGCTTGCTCGTAGGGAGAACTGAGGAAGTAGACTGAGCGGCGTACGACGGAGTCCATTCCAGCGAACTCCGCGGCAGGTCAGGTAGGAGTTCGAGATGCCCTTGTCAGCAGAGGAGCAGCGGCGGCTCGCCGAGCTTGAGGAAGCGCTGTCCACTGACGATCTTGACTTTGCTCGGTCTTTCTCTCGGCGTGCTTCCGCGACTTGTCCTCACCCCAGTCGCAATGCTTTAGAGCAGCGACGTATGCAGCATCGTCGGGCTCGACGCCGTCAGATTCTTCTCGGGTCTGTCATGGTGCTGCTGGGTTTAGCGGGCGTTGTCGGTGGGGTGGTCCTCACCAGTGGAGTTCTTGCTGTTGTCGGTTTCGCCATTATGGCCCTCGCCGTCGGAGTACTGCTGTCGACCGGTGGAGGTGTGATGCCACGGAGCAGCGGAGTTAGACCACGTGGTGGGCAACGCGAGCCCCATTCCGAATCCTTCACCGCTCGAATGGAAGAGCGCTGGCGTCGACGTCAGTCGAGGTAACACTCCGTCGTCAGTCGCGGTGACTTTCACTTTTTGACAAGGGATGTCGGTAACCAGGTCGCCAGCCAGTGTGGCCTGGGGGTGGGGGTTCGTGCTAACCAGGCCTTGACAGCCCCGAGATCGTCGGGAAGAGAGTTGTCATGACCATCCTTGCTAGACCAGCGGTCCATCTCCTCTGCCAGGGCCAGCTTCTTGACCGCAGCGGAGGTGTCCGGATCCATGTCGGTGACTAAGGCCGCGGCTTGACGACGCGGGGTACCGTCAGGCCAGGCCAAACCGTGATCGATCCACAGGTCGCGGATTTCCCGCCAAATGCCGGCTATCGAACCACGGGTAATCCTGCGGCGTGAGATGAGCATGCGAATGAGCATTGGCAGCGCGAGTATGACGAGAATGACGAGGACTGCACTGAGAGGTGCCCAATTGAAGCCTTCATGGTCGGCGGTACTGATAGGTGCGGGGCTGCTGGTGGGTGTCGAAGTAGGTGCAGCTGCCGGGGATGGCTCAGGCGATGGGGTGGAGGTCTGTGTCGAAGGAGTCGGGGATGACGATGGGGTGGAGGAGGGGGAAGGAATAGTGGTTTCCTTGTCGGTCCAGGTGGGAGCTGGTGCCACCGCTGCGGTCGGCTCGAACCTAACCCATCCGTAGTCCTGGAAGTACAACTCGGGCCAAGCGTGCATCTGGTTGGCGCGTATCTTCCAGGTGTCTCTTGCATGATCGCCGGGAAGGAACCCCACGGATACGCGTGACGGAATACCTTCAAGTCGTGCCATAAGTGCCATTGACGCCGCGAAATGGATGCAATAACCACGGTGGGTGCGCAGCAAGAAGTTTTCCAGTACTTGATAGCCGTCACCTTCGGGTGCGTTGATGTCGTAATGGAATCGAGCGCTGTCACGAAGCCAGTTTTGAATCGCGATGGCCTTGGTTACGGGGGTAGATTTCCCCTTGATAATTCGGCTAGTTAAGTCCCTTATGCTGGATGGAACGTTAGCAGGGACTTCGGTGTACACCGAGTTATTTGGGGTGCCGGCCTTCGCGTTATCGAAGGTTACTGGATCGGGGTCGGGCTCCTGCGCCGAAATGCTGTACTGCATATCGGAGGTTGCATGGTCGTGATCAGCAGAGGTTGAGACAATCGTCAGATCCTGTGGGTCCCACGCCCAGGTCTGATCGACGTCCGCAGCAATTGGTCCATAGGGGGCGGGTAAATACTGTGAAGAAAACCCAGTGATATTGATATCGACCGTACGAGTTCGTGACGGGCCAAACAATCCCGGTACAGATTCAGGGGCAGAGTGTTCTAGATCAACTGGGATGAGGCCCCACCCTCGATCAGTCACCTTCGATAGGGAGGTCATGCGCAGGTATTCACCGTCAGGGCTATTAGTGGTGTAGGTGATGACTGATGCCGTCGATGTGTTATGGAGATTGCGACGCAGTTCGATGGTCGGATCACTCATCCGTACCGGACTCGACGGGGCCGCTGCTGGGTGAGAGAAGTCAAGATGTCCCCAGACGGGTGCGATCGCGGCGAACACTGTAGCGATCGTGATGGCGATAATACTGAATATAGCCGCGGCCAACCAGGTCAGAGGGCCACCTCCTCGAAGCGCATGATCGACGGTGAGGATGATGAGCCAGCTCGCCGCGACCAAGGCGAAACTCCACCAGGGCGTGTCGTGTCTGACGATGAGAACCGCCGCAAGATGGATAACTAGCAGCGGAGCGAGAGACCACCCAGGGCTTTCGAGAGTAATGGTTAGCAGGTCTGCCAGAACAGTCAGAACCGCCACCACGGTCGTTGTCAACCAGATAACCCCGATTGACGGGGGAAGATGTCCATCGGTCGTCTGGATCAGAGTGAGGGTGTCGCGATACAGATGAAGGGCATTAACCGGGAATGAGCCGGAGGAACCAACCGCCGATGCACTGATGCCTCCCATCATCACGACGATGACGACGACGAGAATGGCTTGCACGCCTTGTACCTCGGCGTGGTCCCAGTGGTGGTGTCGGCACAGCAGGCCGACGACTTCGAGGAAGACGATGACGGCAGTCGGACCGATCCAAAAAGACGGATCGGTAGTGAGCCCTATCAGCGAAAAGGTGGCCAACATCATGGCCAGGGCTACCGCGAGGTGAATAGCCAGAAGGCCGGGGTACTCAGATGCCTTGGTCAGATCGAGATGTTCGGACAGCTGGGTGACAGGCTGAGCGGCACGACGTGGGTTTGTCATAAAGCTGCCGTCCTTGCGGTCTGCAGCAAGTTCTGCCATGCCGAATCGATAGAGGTGCGAGAATCGACGGGAACGACTGCCCACCCAGCATCATCCAACTCTGCGACGGCACGCTCGTGCTCCTCGGCCTGCTCAAGGGGGCTGCGGAATCGTCGAGCGGTGAAGGTATCGGAATCTAGGACAAGGGCAAGGCCAGCGACCCGGTCCCGTCTCAAGTCCACGAGAGGATCAATATCGGTCGTCTCCAACCGGCCGAGGATGGCGATCGCCGGGCCGTCAATTCCCTGGCATGACTCGATAGCCTTGGTCAGGGCGGTGTCGGGACGCAGCGGTTCGTCGACGAGGGCGTCGAGAATATCGCCCTTGAGCGTGCCGGATGAGTCACACACGTGAGTGACGTATCCGTCGGAAGCCAGACGCGTCGAGATGGATGCCACCGCGTTGACGGCCCATTCAAAGGATGCGTCGGGGCCAGTTCCAACGTGACGCCGAGCCCGAGAATCCAACACGATGACGACGGATGGGTTCCAGGCCTGCTCCTCGCATCGGACCATGAGGTCCCCGCGGTGAGCGGTGGAGCGCCAGTGAATGCGTCGCACCGAGTCTCCGGTGTGCCAATCGCGCACCATGGCATCGTCGGGACCACGTCGTCCGGCATGGATCGCTGAGGACCTTGTGTCGAATCCCTGACCCCCGAGCTCCCCGGAGGCGCCCAAATCGACGATCCTTGGCGTGACAATGACTTCGGCAACCTGACCGAGATCGGTGTGATGGCGGGCCATGCCAAACGGGTCGACGGTGCGCATCATGACGGGGCCGATCACGAATCGACCACGTGTAGTAGGTATGACTGGGGTCTGGATGGTGGCCGTCGACCATCGTGACTGGCCTAGCGGCGCGGGGATGGTATCGGTGAATCGGGCTGCTCCAAGTGGTAGTCCGCCACGACGCTCTACCGTGACGGTTTCGCAGGCTTGGGAGCCTAACGCTATCCGCATTGGAGCGAGACTACGCGCGGTCTGCACGCGCGGTCGAAACCATGCGACGACACTAATGGCTATCAGCGGCAGCAGGATAAGGAGAAACCCAATTCTCGCCAGGCCACGCTGGTCAATGCTGAGGCCGATGATCGTGAGCACGATCCCCACGATCCCGACCGTGCGTCCTCGTAGTGTGAGCAGTCCCTGACGGCGAGGGGCGCTGGACGTTGAGGCGGCGCTCATCGGTCTTGATGCGCCCGCTCAGGCAGGGGAACCTGACGCAGAATTGACCCAATGACTGACTCGGCTGCCCGGGCAGACTCATGGCTGGCGATTCCACTGCGTCCAGAAAAGACCAATCGGTGAGCCAAGATCGGCGCAGCGAGAGCCTGAACGTCGTCGGGGATGACGTAGTCGCGTCCACTCATGGCCGCGCGAGCTCGGCACGCGCGGACCAAGTGGAGGGCTGCGCGGGGAGATGCTCCCAACCGAATGCTCTCGTGTGAGCGGGTGGCGCCGATGATGTCGAGGACGTACTCGTGAATGTCAACGGCTACGTGCACTCCAAGTACGGTCGAAATGAGCCTTCGGATCGTCTGAGTGTCGGTAACTGGTCTGACCTCATCAAGAGGAGAGGTCGCGCCATGATGCTCGAGCATGGCAAGCTCTGCTGATCGCGTTGGATAACCCATAGTGATACGAGCCATAAATCGGTCACGTTGGGCCTCTGGTAGGCGGTACGTGCCCTCCATCTCAATGGGGTTTTGGGTGGCCATCACCATGAACGGGGCTTCGAGGGGATGAGTCAGGCCATCTGCTGAGACTTGACGTTCTCCCATGGCCTCGAGCAGAGCTGACTGGGTCTTGGGAGAGGCGCGGTTGATTTCGTCACCCACCACAATGTTGGCGAAAATCCCGCCAGGTTTAAAGACGAATTCCCGCTTCTCTTGGTCATAGACGCTGACGCCGGTGATGTCTGACGGGAGTAGGTCAGGAGTGAACTGAATGCGGTGAACGGTGCAGTCAATGGCGCGCCCTAGTGCTCGAGCGAGTGTCGTCTTACCCACACCGGGGACGTCCTCCACCAGCAGATGCCCTTGGGCAAGGAGGACGACAAGCGCGGTATCGATGCGTTCGCTCTTTCCCTCAATCGCCCCTGCGACGGCCGACCGGACCGCGTTAGTGATGGCCACCACACCATCAATTGATGCGGCACGCGGATCAACGGTCTCAAGAGGCTGGGCGTGTGCCGGAATGACCGGCTGTGATTCTCGGTGGTTCAACGGGATCCTCCTGGCGTGCGCGGCAGTGACCGAAGCCCATGTTATCTGGCGGCGGTGACGCTATTTCCATCGCGATGGGAGCCGTGGAACAGGTTCGAGCGACTTGCTCAAGTTCATGTCGACATTCTTCGTTGCCATGCGACGGCTGTATGACGCGATGCAAGTGGGGAGAAGCGGAGAAAAGGGTGTAAGGGAGGTGACGGGGTGGAGCGTCGTGGAGTATGGTGGAGGCAAGTGGAGGAAATTGCCTCGATCGTGGAGCAAGGAGGTGCCCGGTGTTTCTGGGTACGCATACTCCCAAGCTCGACGAGAAGGGCCGCTTCTTTCTACCGGCGAAGTTCCGCGACGAGTTGGACGATGGGTTGGTCATCACCAGAGGCCAGGACAGGTGTCTGGCGATCTACCCGACCGAAACTTTCGTGGAGATGACCCGGGAAATCGCCAAGGGATCGGTGAGCGTCAAGAAGGTTCGTGACTATCAGCGCATGCTGGCAGCCGGGGCTAGCGACACCGCTCCTGACAAGCAGGGGCGGGTCATGATTCCGCCGATGCTGAGGCGCTACGCCGCTCTTAATAAAGAGATCGTCGTGGTGGGAGCGATTACTCGAGTTGAGGTGTGGGACGCCACCGAGTGGGAGAAGTACTCCGAAGCTCAGGAGGAGGCCTTCGCCGATATGAACGAGGAGGTCTTCGCCGAACAGTGATCTCGCGGTCCGCGGGTCCGGGCCGACCGGGCCCCCTGACACAACTTCCCCTGTGCCAGGTGGTTCAGCCGGAACGGAACCTCGGATCACGGGTCGTCGACACCGGTCGAAGACGTTGCTGGCATATCATGCCGGGGAAGGGATGCTCATGGCGACCGATGCCATTGGTAGCGATGCTGTCCATATCCCCGTCATGCGTGCCCGTATCCTCGACCTTCTTGCTGTCGTTCTCAAGAGTGGTCGACGTGTCCATGTTGATGGCACCCTCGGTATGGGAGGTCATGCTGAGGCTGTTCTGAGGCGATTCCCTGACGTTGAGTTGGTCGGTATCGATCGCGATCAGCAGGCCCTGACAATGGCCGAGGCGCGGCTTGAGCCTTTTGCAGACCGCGTTCATCTCGTCCACGCTGTTCATGACGAACTTCCTGAGGTGCTTGACGATCTCGGCCTGGACTATGTCGACTCCGTACTGCTTGACCTTGGGCTGTCCTCTTTCCAAATTGACGAGGTTGAGCGCGGGTTCTCGTACTCGGTTGATTCCCCGCTGGACATGCGGATGGACCAGTCCAGTGGTCGTACTGCTGCCCAGATCCTCAATGAGTCTGATCCTGGTGCCTTGGTGCGTATGCTTCGCGAGTACGGTGAGGAAAAGTTCGCTGACCGCATTGTTCGCGCCATCGTTACCGAACGTGACCGCCAACCCATCGAGACTTCGGGGCGGCTCGTCGAGATTATTACCGAAGCTATTCCTGCCACAGTGCGTCGCAAGCGCCACAGCCATCCCGCCAAGCGTACCTTCCAGGCCCTGCGGATTGCCGTTAACCGTGAGATGGAGACCTTGCCCGCGGTGCTCCCGCGAGCTCTCGATCGTCTTGATGTCGGCGGCCGGATCGCTGTGTTGTCCTATCACTCCCTGGAGGACCGCCCCGTCAAGGAGGCCTTCCGCGACGCATGCGCGGATACAGCCCCAGCCGGATTGCCGATGGTCCCCGAGTCAATGGCAGCAAAGTTCAACCCTGTTACTCGGGGGGCGGAACGTCCCGACGCCGATGAGGTGGCCACCAATCCACGATCCGCCTCGGCACGGTTGCGGGTCATTGAGCGGGTTCGATCTGGGCCCGTTAACCGTCAGCATGCGACCAAGGAGAGCCGATGAGCGCTGAACTAGCACCGCGTCCACAGCAGGCCAGGACTGCTGCTGCACGGCCTACCTCGTTGCGTCCAGTATTGCGTGCACTGCCGCAACGGGTGCGTCAGCAGCAGATGGGGCGACTGGGCTTTGCCATTCTCATTGTTGTCATGTTAGCTGCTGGATTGGCCGGGCTGTTGGTGCTCAACACCACCATCCAGGCGCAGTCCATGCAGATTGCCCAGGAGACGCGCAATCTCAACGTCTTGCAACACCAGCAGGCTGTTCTGGCTGCTGAGGTCGATCACCTTCGTGGTCCGCAGAATCTCCAGGAACAGGCCAAGAAGCTCGGCATGAGGCCGAATCCTTACGGCTCCTATATTGACCTGCGTACTGGCAAGGTCATCGGAACCCAGACCAAGGTCGACGGCAAGGAGGTACCAGGAGTCATCGGGGAGACGGCTAAGCCTGAGGTGGGCCAGCCGTGAGTTCCCGGCATCCTACGGGCCCGAACTCACGGCCCGGGTCCGCCAGGCGGCCCGCGTCCAACCGTGGTCCCGCGCGAGCGCGACCTGGGTCTCGCTTGGAGGGTCGGGAGCCGCATAGTAGGCCCGTGCTCGAAATGGCTTCCCAACGGGGTCGTTTGACGATCGTTATGGCGGTATTTCTCGTGCTTGCGGTGAGCTTAGCTAGCCGTGCTTTGCAACTGCAGGCGATCGAGGCGCCTGCGTATGCGGCGTCGGCGGCGGCGAGGATGAAGTACACCTACGCTCTTCAGCCCAACCGAGGCGAGCTCACCGATCGCAATGGCATTGTGATGGCGCAAACCCAGCCTGCGGTATTGGTTTTTGTGGACCCTCGGATGATCTCCCGCAACGGCGTTGACGAGCGGGTGACGATGACTCGTGAACAACAGGAGAAGGCAGCCGCTGCGCCTAAGGCCGTCGCGAAGATCCTTGCTACGCGATTGGGCGGGCAGCCGGAGGATTACCGCAAGGCGGTAACGGCCACTGATGCTAAGGGAAAGCTGAGCCGCTACTCGGTAGTACGCCACCACGTTGACAGCTACACCTTCGACCTCATCAAGAAGGACATGAAGCAAGGTGGCTGGTACGGAGTATTTAGTTCAAATGACCCGATCCGTACCTATCCGTCGGGGCAGGTTGCCTCCAACGTCGTGGGCTTCGTGAATGCCGAGGGCAAAGGAGCTGGCGGTTTCGAATACTCCCATAACAAACAGCTTGCTGGTGTGCCGGGTAAAGAGTCGTATGAGGCCTCGACCTGGGGCCGTATTCCGCTGGGTTCTAATACTCTGGTGCCTGCGGTCGACGGCACAAGTTACACTCTGACTCTCGACGCTCAGCTACAGCTGATGGCTCAGCAGGCCCTCGGTACAGCGATTAAGAATGCCAAGGCAAAGAGCGGCGAGATCGTCATGATGGACGTGACTAATGGTGAGGTCCTGGCGATGGCGTCAATGCCCACTTTTGACTCAAATAAGCCCGGCAAAGCTAAAGAGAACCAGACCCGCAATCGGGTCATCCAGGATGCGTACGAGCCAGGATCGGTGCAAAAAGTCCTGACTATGGCTGCGCTGACCGATCAGGGGATCATCACTCCCGATAGCCACGTCGTCGTTCCGCGTGCTTTGTCGTCTGGTGGCGGCAAGATCACTGATGCTGAGCCTCACGGCACCGAGTACCTCACCGCCCGTGGGGTGCTAGTGCATTCGTCAAATATTGGGACGGCATTGTTTGCCCGAAAGTTAGACAAGGCGACCATGGTGTCTTATCTCAAGGTATTCGGGCTAGGGGCTCCTACCCGAATCGGTCTGCCAGGTGAGGCGAGTGGTCAGATACCGAAGCCCACTATGCCTGACTACACCCGGGACCAGGTTGCGTTCGGCCAGGGGCTGTCAGTGACGGCTCTTCAGGAGGCCGCTGCCGTTGCCGGAATCGTCAATGGCGGGGTCTACCACTCGCCGACGATTATCAAGTCTGCCGTTGACGGCCACGGCGAGCCTTCCGAGATTCCTAAGACGACTACCCGCAGAGTGATCTCGCAACGAGCCTCTGAGGAGGTTCGCGACATGATGGAGAACGTGGTATCTACCGCCAAGGGCCGACCTATTCCGGACTACCGGATGGGTGCCAAGACGGGTACTGCCCAGCGGATTGACCCTGAGTGTCACTGCTACCACGGGTACATCTCGTCGTTTATTGCCGTCGCTCCTATCGAGAAGCCGCGTATTCTCACGTACGTTGTCATCAATCAGCCCACCAACGGGCATACTGGCACGGCGGTGGCACAGCCAGCGGCGCGGCAACTCATGTCTGTTGCCCTGCCGCGATACGGTGTGCAACCGTCCACCGACAAAGCGCGCAAGGAACCCTTGGAGTACCAGCCGTGAGCCCTGAATCTACTGTCACCCCCACTCCACCTGCTGGTGCTGCCCTCCGACCATCCCAGGGTGATCCTGTCGGGTGGACCGATCTAGTGGCCTCCTTCGACAGCTGCCGAGCTAATGACAACGGTCCTGCGATCACCGGGATCACATTGGACTCCCGCCAGGTTCGCCCGGGCGATCTCTACGTCGGTCTGCACGGCCTGCATGCTCACGGGGCGAGTTTCGCTGCCTCTGCTGTTGAGTCGGGTGCAGTGGCAGTGCTCACCGACGAGGACGGTGCCACACTGGCGGCGGAGGCGGGTGTGCCGATCATCGTCGTCGACGATCCGCGCGCTGCCATGGCTGTTGCGGCCGCTAAGATCTTTGGACGCCCCTCGGATGCCATGACGATGTTTGGTATTACGGGGACTAACGGTAAAACCACAACGGCCTTCCTCGTGGAGGCCGGATTGCGTGCGGCTGGCCACCATGTTGGGACTATCGGGACAATTGGATTCCGGCTCGACGGTGAGGAGTTGCCTAGTGCTCGCACCACCGTCACGACGCCGGAGTCCCCAGATCTGCAAGGGCTATTCGCGGCGATGGCTGAGCGAGGTGCTTCTGACGTCGTGATAGAGGTGTCGTCGCACGCTCTGGCCTTGCAGCGGGTGGATGGAACCTGTTTCGATGTCGTGGCTTTCACCAACCTGGGCCGTGACCATCTGGATTTCCATAACACCCTTGATAATTATTTCAACGCTAAAGCCCGTTTGTTCACCCCCGATCTGGCTCGGGTTGGCGTTATCAATGTCGATGACCCGCGTGGTCGTCAGCTAGTTGAGCGTATGCAAGCCAACGGGGTTAAGGCCGTGACAACGTCAATCCATCAGCCCTCTGACTATCAGGTGACGTCATGGCAGGCCGCGCGTGCCGGGGCAATTTTCGACGTGAGCACTCCGTCGGGGGAGCGCACCCTCGAGCTGTCCTTGCCCGGCGAATTCAATGTCCGCAACGCAGCTATGGCTCTGGCCATGCTCGAGGCTGCCGGGCTCGCTTTTGACGATGTTGCAGATGGTTTGTGTTCCGCGCAGGTGCCTGGCCGTATGGAGCGGGTCGATCTCGCAGATGACGCCCCGACGGCCCTCGTGGACTTTGCGCACACTCCGCAAGCGATTGCATCAGCTCTTGATGCCGCTCGGTCGTCAGTCGATGGCGGCCGTCTTATCGCCGTGCTCGGTGCTGGGGGAGACCGTGACGTGGCCAAGCGTGGTCCAATGGGCCAGATTGCCGCTGAGCGTGCCGATATCGTCATCGTTACTGATGACAACCCACGTACCGAAGATCCTGCGGTGATCCGTGCAGCCGTGCTGGAGGGGGCCCATGAAGCTGCTGGTGACGGGGTCATTGTGATCGACGGGGGACGTCGTCGTGAGGCGATTAACGAGGCCCTGCGGATGGCGGAGGCTGGCGACGTTATCTGCGTGCTCGGCAAGGGACATGAGACCGGGCAGAACATTGGCAGTGAGGTGCTGCCGTTCGACGATCGTGAGGTTATCCGGGCCGAATGGAAGATCATGGCCCGGCAGAGCGAGGAGGATCAGGCACGATGAGAGTTCTCGACGTTGCCACCCTCGCGCAGTGGGTCGAAGCAGCACCGGTAAATGATTCTGCCCAGGTGGGCCCGGACGTCGTCATTGATACCCGGAAGGTAACTCCGGGCGCTCTGTTTATCGCTCTTCCCGGCACCCGGGTAGACGGTCATGACTTCACTCAGGCGGCTCAGGACACGGGCGCTGCCGCTGTCCTGGTCACTCGGCGCACCGACGCACAGTTGCCCCATCTCGTTGTTGACGATGGTCAAGCCGGCCTATCTCGACTGGCGCGTCATGTCGTGGCGACTGAACGAGAACGTGGCATGCGTACCATCGCTTTGACTGGTTCCAGCGGTAAGACAAGCACCAAGGACATGCTGGCCCAGATCCTTGAGACTTTTGGCCCAACGGTGGCTCCGGTGGGATCGTTCAACAATGAAATCGGAGTTCCTCTGACGGCGTGCCGCAGTAACGAGAACACCTCTTTCTTGGTGTCGGAAATGGGGACTCGCGGTCTGGGTCATATCTCCTGGCTCACCTCCATCGTTACTCCCGACGTAGCCATGGTCCTCAACGTCGGGAATGCCCACCTGGGCGAGTTTGGTTCGCGAGAGGTCATTGCCCAGGCTAAGGGTGAGATCGTTGAGGCCCTCAGCGTTGACGGTTGGGCTGTGCTCAACGCCGCCGATACCCTTGTCGCCGGGATGGCACCGCGCACCCGTGGACATATTGCATGGTTCAGCCCTGATGCTGACCATCGTCGCCCAGATGCCGACATCGAGGTGTGGGCCGAATCAACCCATGCCGACGACCTGGATCGTCACTCCTTTACCCTTGCCGCCCGCCGGGGTGAGTCCACCTGGCGTAGCCCTGTCCGGCTGATGACGATGGGTGCTCATCAGGTCGCAAATGCCGTGGCTGCTACTGCTGCTGCGCTGGCAGCCTTGGCTATGAATGACGACATCGATGACCAAACTGTCACTCGGATCGCCGAGGCGCTCAGCAACGCCGTGTCCAGGTCAGCTATGAGAATGCAGTTGCGTGAACGCGCCGATGGCCTGGTGCTGGTCGAGGACTGCTACAACGCCAACCCTGACTCGATGGCCGCTTCGTTGACAGCGATGGGGCATGTCTTGGCGACGCGCCGAGTTCGGGACCCTCAGACTAGGGGCGTCGCCGTCTTGGGCGACATGCTCGAGCTTGGACAGGACTCTGCTCGTCTCAATGCCGAGTCCGGTCGGCTAGCAGCCCACGCTGGATTCGACGTCATTATCGCTGTTGGCGATGAGGCCGAGAACATTGCCGAAGGTGCCCGGGCCGAAGGCGCACGTGTGATTGTTTCCACCGTGGAAGGTGCTTCTGGGTCACTAGGTTGGACCTCACACGATGTCGTTTTACTCAAAGCTTCCAGAGGTCTGGCCTTGGAGCGAGTAGGACGCGAAGTGTTCGAGGAAAGGGAGGCCCAGGCGTGAAGAACATCCTGCTCGCCGGTGCGGTGTCAATGATCGGCACCCTCGTCGGCACGCGGTGGTTCATCCATTGGCTCGCCGCGAAGGGCTATGGCCAGTTCATTCGCGACGACGGCCCGACAACCCATAAGACGAAAAAGGGCACCCCGACCATGGGCGGCGCTGTCATTATTGTCTCCGTACTGCTGGCGTACCTCGTAGCACACCTGGTGACATGGACCCATCCCTCCATCTCGGCGCTGCTGGTGTTGTGGCTGTTTTCGGGATTGGGTTTCATCGGTTTTCTTGACGACTGGACAAAGATTTCTAAGCAGCGTTCCTTGGGTCTTAAACCCAAAGGAAAGCTCCTCGGCCAGGCTTTTGTCGCTATCACTTTCGCTATCGGGGTGATGTATTTCCCTGATGTCCACGGTGTGACGCCAGGGTCGCCAGCTATCTCTTTCCTGCGTGATATTTCGTGGCTGTACCTACCCGTCTGGCTGGGCATCGTCTGGGTGATCCTGCTTATTTCAGGAAGTTCCAACGCTGTCAACCTCACCGACGGTCTTGACGGCTTAGCTACCGGTGCGTCCACGATGGTTTTCGGCGCCTATACCGTGCTGAGCATCTGGCAGTTCAATCAGTGGTGCTCTCGCCCGACCACCGCAGGAAACCACTGTTATGCAGTGCGTGACCCTCACGATATTGCAGTGGTTGCCATCGCTATCGCCGGAGCGTGTTTTGGGTTTCTGTGGTGGAATGCTAAGCCCGCCCAGATCTTTCTTGGCGACACAGGATCATTGGCTCTTGGTGGCGCTGTTGCCGGTATGGCCGTCGTCAGTCGCACTGAGCTGCTCCTGGTCATTATTGGTGCTCTCTTCGTCATCGAAACGGTCTCGGTTATGTTGCAGGTCAGTGTGTTTAAGATCACTGGCGGAAAACGTGTCTTTAAAATGGCCCCGTTGCACCATCACTTTGAGCTGAAGGGGTGGGCTGAGGTGACGGTAGTCATCAGGTTCTGGATTATTTGCGGCCTTGCTGTTTCGGCTGGCCTAGGAATCTTCTATGCAGAATGGGTGGCAGGGCAGTGACGTTCTCCGGAAAGGTTGATCTCAGCGCGGCTGACCGGCTCTTCGACTGGTCTGGTGTGCATGTTGTCATCGCTGGTTTAGGCACGTCCGGCTATGCCGCCGCTGACGCGTTACTTGAGCTTGACGCCACGGTCCTCGTCCTTGACGACTCCGATGACGACTCCCACCGTGACAAAGGTGGTCTGCTGGAGGTCCTCGGGGCCGAAGTGCGTTTGGGCCCCGGATCAGCATCCGACTTGCCGGAGGAAACGGACCTCGTCGTCGTCTCTCCTAGCTGGCGTCCTACCCAACCGCTGGTAGCTCGTGCCCTTACGCGAGGGATCCCCGTTTGGGGTGAGCCTGAACTGGCCTGGCGCCTCATGCATCCCGACCGTGTTATTCCGTGGCTGGCGATTACCGGCACCAATGGCAAGACGACGACTACCCAGATGACCGAGTCGATTCTTCATGCGGCAGGTCTGAAGGCATGTGCTGTCGGTAACATTGGCCGACCCATCCTTGAGGCCATGGCTGACGAGATCAACTACGACGTTTTTGCAGTGGAGCTGTCCAGCTTCCAGCTGCACTGGTCAAACTCACTGTCTCTCCATTCCGCGGCAGTGCTCAACCTTCATCAAGACCACCTGGAGTGGTACGCCCACGAATCGGATCCGCTCGGTTCGTACGCCGCCGATAAGGCTCGGATCTACCACCAGGTGACCAACTCCTGCGTCTACAACGTTGCCGATCCCGCCACCGAACACATGGTGGAGGATGCCGACGTCGTTGAGGGGGCTCGCGCTATCGGGTTCACGACCGGGACCCCGGGGCCGTCCATGATCGGAATTGTGGACGGCCTCATCGTCGATCGTGCCTTCGTTGAGCAGCGCGCGACCTCGGCGATGAAGCTGGCTCGCCTTGAGGACGTGCACCCTTTCGCTCCGCACAATGTCGAAAACGCGTTGGCTGCTGCGGCACTGACCCGCTCCTTTGGTGTTCCTGCGCCTGCCGTCGGACAGGGTTTGCGTGACTTGCATCTTGGTGGACACCGCATCGAGACGGTGCACCAGGCCGGTGGCATTACCTGGGTCGATGATTCCAAGGCGACGAACCCCCATGCTGCAAACTCCTCGATGCGGGCCTTTGAACACATCGTGTGGATCGCTGGTGGGCAGGCCAAGGGCACGCATTTTGACAACCTCGTGACCACTCATGCTGGCAAGCTGCGTGGCGTCGTAGTGCTGGGAACTGACCGCGGCATCATCGCGAGATCTTTGGCCGAGCATGCTCCACAGGTTCCGGTCGTCGTCATTGACGACATGTCCCGCGAGGCGATGGCTCGTGCGGTCCACGAGGCTGCCAAGATGGCTCGTCCTGGGGATACCGTCTTGATGGCACCTGGCTGTGCCAGCTTGGATATCTGGCCCGGCTATGCCGCACGCGGTGAGGACTTTGCCAATGCTGCTCAACACGTTGACGGGCCAGATGCCGATGGCTGAGAAATCGGTAGATTCACGGGTCCGCCGTACCACCCGACGCCGGACTCCCGGCAGCTGGTTGAGGCATTTACTGCGACTTGACGGTGGTGACGGTTCCTCACGCCGATTGCTGGCTCAGCCGTTTCTGGATTACTACGTCATCCTGGCTACTACCGTGCTGCTGTGCGGTATTGGCGCGCTGATGGGATTGTCATCCTCGTCGGTGTACTCCCAGTCCCTGGGTCACGGGCCTTATCACTTTGCGATTCGTCAGATCCTGTTCCTGGTAGTGGGCGCTATCGCGGCAGCCGTGGTGTCGCGGCTCTCGGAGACACATCTGAGGCAACTTGGTGGGTTCGCCTATGCCGTCGTGTGTCTCATGCTCGTTTTGGTGCTGACCTTTTTGGGTTCAGACGCTGGAAAGGGAAACCAGTCATGGCTGTCTCTCGGACCGGTTAGTTTGCAGCCCTCAGAGTTCGCAAAATTCGCCCTGGTGCTCCTTGGGGCGAGTTACATGTCTTCACGACGTGGCGAGATGGCGACTCCGAAGGGCGTGGGGGGTTACCTTGGTCTATATGGGGTCGTCGGTCTGCTTGTTGTAGCTCAGGGAGACCTCGGCACAACGATGATTATTGGCCTTATCATGTTGGCCCAGATGTGGAACTTTGGAGTGCCCAAGCGTTATTTGGGTGCCCTCATTGGCCTCGGTCTCTTGGCGGTGCTGCTGCTCACTGCCATCACCCCCTATCGCGCCGAGCGCGTGTTGTCGTTCCTGCACCCAGACAATGGCGCCAGCACCTCCCAGCAGCCTCTTTCGGCGATTTATGCGCTGGCGACCGGTGGCTGGTGGGGTGTTGGTATCGGTGCCTCCCGACAGAAATGGGGCGGCCTTTATGATGGCGCTCAGAACGACTTCGTCTTTGCCGTTCTTGGTGAGGAAATGGGCCTGCTGGGTACCCTGGGTGTCATCCTGCTGTTTACCTTGCTGATATGGGCTGGCGTGCGCACAGCGATGCGGCAGGATTCGTTGTTTCGTCGTTCAGCCGCGTCGACGGCCACCGCGTGGATTGCAGCTCAGGCCCTCATCAACATGTCTGTATCGCTGAACCTCTTGCCGGTCGTGGGCGTCCCGCTTCCGTTCATTTCTATCGGTGGTTCTGCACTAGTGTCGGCGCTGTTAGCAGTGGGGCTTTTGTTGGCATGTGCCCGCACCGAGCCTGATGCCCGGCGAAGTACTGCTGCCTCGCAACGCACTGAGCCGGCCCGAGTAACGAGCGTCGTCGATGGTGGCAACCGTGGCTGATCTGAACCTCATTTGCCGTCTTTCTTCCCCAGAGGAGTACTCATGGTAAACGTTGTCTTGGCTGGCGGAGGAACGGCTGGCCATACATCGCCGTTGATCGCGACCGCGATGGCGCTGCAGGAACGTGGGGCGACGGTCTCGTGTATTGGTACGCCAAGGGGACTCGAGGGACGAGTTATCCCGGAAGCGGGGCTGCAACTTGACATGATTCCGCCGGTGCCGTTGCCCCGTACCGTTAATGCTGACCTATTCAAGGTTCCTGCTCGGCTAGCCGGGGCGGTGCGTAAGGCTGGCGAGGTGCTTCAGCGTCGCCAGACCGACGTCGTCGTCGGGTTTGGTGGCTACGTGTCGTTGCCTGCGTATTTAGCGGCCAGGCGAGCCAAGATCCCGGTCGTCATCCACGAGCAGAATGCTGTGCCGGGGTTGGCAAACAAGATTGCCGCACGCTTTGCCGTCTTCGTCGGTACGGCTTTCCCCGACACGCCCTTGCCCAAAGCGCGGTTTGTTGGCATGCCGTTGCGTTCACAGATCACCGATTTGGCTGACGCTAGTGGGCAAGCCCGAGCTGAGCGTTGTGCCCGTGCTCGTGCTGACCTTGGTCTTGACATCAACCGTCCAACTTTGTTGGTGTCGGGGGGCTCTCAGGGGGCGGTGGCCATTAATGAGGCGGTTGTTGCTGCGCGGACACGTCTACTTGCAGACGGTGTGCAGATTCTTCACGTGCTCGGGCCGAAGAACATCCGGGGGGCTACGAGGATTACCGACGAGTTGACCGGAGCGTCATGGTTGCCCATGGGATACGTTGACGACATGGCGAGTGCTTATGCGGCTGCCGACCTCATGGTGGCCCGTTCTGGCGCTGGAACAGTGGTGGAAACAGCGACCGTCGGTTTGCCGACTATCTATGTGCCGTTGCCGCACGGTAATGGCGAGCAGGCGCGCAATGCCACCTCGGCGGTCGACGCCGGAGCTGGCGTTGTCGTCGCTAATGCTGATCTGGACGTTGAGCGCCTCCTTGCGGAGACTGCCCGCATCCATGATGCTGATGTTCTTGCCCAGATGTCAGCGGCAGGACGGGGACTCATGCCCGCTCACGCTGCTGAGGAGATGGCGGTCCGGGTGATCTCGGCGGCGACGTCGATAGACCCTACGATTGGTTGAGGAGATATCTCATGTCACTGCGGGAACCTGTCGAGCTACTTGATCCCAGCGCCGTAGGGCCGGTCTACTTCATCGCCATCGGCGGAGCCGGAATGAGCGGTGTGGCACGGATTTACCACGACTTGGGAGTTGAGGTGCGCGGCTCCGACCAGGTCGACTCGGCTAATTTGCGTGACCTTGCAAGTCTCGGCGTTCAGACCTGGGTAGGTCATGATCCGTCCCACCTGGCGGGGGCTCGTACCGTGGTCGTCTCCTCGGCTATTCGTCCTGACAACCCCGAGCTGGTCGAGGCACACCGGCTGGGTTTGCGGATCTGGCATCGCTCGGCCGCTTTGGCGGCACTCATGCTCGGCCGGGAAGGCGTCTCAATCGCTGGTACGCACGGCAAGACAACGACAACCGGCATGGTTGCCACCATGCTCGATTGTGCCGGAGCTGACCCGTCCTATGTCATTGGCTCTCCACTGGCTGCCACGGGCATGTCCTCCCATCTTGGTGGGGGAGAAGCATTCGTGGTGGAGGCTGATGAATCCGATGGGTCTTTCCTGCAGTACCCAAGCCAGATCGTCGTCGTCACCAATGTGGAAGCCGATCACCTAGACAATTGGGGTACCCCGCAGGCGTACTTCGACGGCTTCGTGTCGATGGCAACCCGTCCCGAGGTGCGCTACGTCGTGACTAATGCCGACGATCCGGGGGCAGCCGAATTGGCCTGCCGACTGGAAAGCACCGGCACAGTGCGAGTCGTTACTTACGGAGAATCTGAGCAAGCTGAGGTCAGGCTCGTTGACCTTGACTTAAATGGGACGACGGCTTCGGCGACTCTCGTTCATGGCCCTACCCAGGGACGCCTGGAGCTCCAGGTGCCTGGTCGCTACAACCTCTCTAATGCGGCAGCCGCCTACTGCGTCGGTTCCCTGCTGGGAATTAGTCACCAGGATCTGTTGACCGGGATCGCATCCTTCACGGGGACGTTGCGACGCTTCCAACTGGTGGGTCGGGTTGCTGACGTCTCAGTCTTTGACGATTACGCCCATCACCCGACCGAATTGCGCGCCACCCTTGGCGCGGCACGTCGTGTCGTGACGGGGCAGGGGAGGGTCATCGCCTGCTTCCAGCCTCATCTGTTTTCCCGTACCAGAGATTTCGCCGGGGAGTTCGGATCGGCGCTTACCCTTGCAGACCGGGTCATCGTTTCCGACATATATCCGGCCCGTGAGGATCCGATTCCCGGTGTGACCGGCGAGTTGGTGCACGACGCCGTTATCGCCGCAGGCGGGGATTCCCGGTATGTGCCCGATAAGCAGGACCTTCCGGAGGCCCTCGCTGAAGAGGTACGTCCTGGGGACCTCGTCATCACCCTTGGCGCAGGAGATGTCACTTTAGTTGGCCCGGTTCTGGTGGGCCTACTGGAGGGCAAGGCTTGATGCCGGTTTCCGACATCAGCGTCGCGATGGAGCTACGACGTCGACGCCGTAGGAAGCGTAACCGGATCATTGCGGGTGTTGTCGCCGCTGTGGTGGTGCTCGTCCTTGTGGCGATGTGGATCGTCCGCAGCTCGTCGTTGTTGTGCGTCAACACCATCGAGGTACACGGCACTCGCCTTGTGACGGCGTCCCAAGTCGAGCAAGTCGCCAAGATCCCGAAGGGTCAGCCGCTGGCCAGGGTGAACACCGACGACGTAGCTGCGCGCGAAACGCGCATGGATATCGTCCAACAGGCTGAGGTGTACCGGAAGTGGCCGCACACTGTCGTCATTGACATCACCGAGTTGAAGATCTCGTATCAGGTGAAGACTCTTGGGGGCTACCTCTGGATCGATCCCTCCGGGAGAATCTTTAACCGAACCGCGAAACCCACTCCGAACGTGGTGTGGGCGACGACCTCATCTGGAAATCGTGGCTTATTGCGAGACGTCGCAACCGTCGCTGATTCCTTTCCCACCGAGCTTAGACGCCATGTTGACCATATCGAGGCCACATCTCGCGATGCCATTGTCGTGGTGCTGTCGGGCAAGCGAACGGTGGTGTGGGGATCGGCGGATCAATCTGTTCTCAAGGCCAAGGTCACCACAGCGATGCTCCACGTCAAGGCGACTCGTTATGACGTCTCGTCCCCTGAGCATCCGACCTCTCGCTGAGTAGTCTCAAGCTACGGTTGAGGGTCAAGGTCAAGGTTGGCTGCAGCGTTGGACACCCTTTTGACGTGCTCATAGCCTTGCCCCTAGACCGGTCCGTCAGACAAGAGTGAGGCAGAACTCCAGTGGCTATTCCATCCCAGAACTACCTCGCCGTGATCAAGGTCGTGGGGGTAGGCGGTGGCGGTTGCAATGCCGTGAACCGCATGATCGAGGCGGGGCTCAAGGGAGTCGAGTTCCTCGCCGTCAACACCGATGCCCAGGCCCTCCTCACGAGCGACGCCGACGTTAAGCTTGACATCGGCAGGGACCTCACTCGAGGTTTGGGAGCCGGCGCTGACCCGGATAAGGGACGCCAGGCTGCCGAGGACCATGCTGACGAGATCGAGGAGTCCCTCAAAGGTGCCGACATGGTTTTCGTCACCGCTGGTGAGGGCGGCGGAACCGGCACTGGTGCTGCTCCCGTCGTCGCTAAGATCGCTCGATCCCTCGGCGCTTTGACGATTGGTGTTGTCACCCGCCCGTTCTCCTTTGAGGGCCACCGTCGGTCCTCCCAGGCCGAGCAGGGCATTGACAATCTGCGCGACGAGGTCGATACCCTCATCGTCATCCCGAACGACAAGTTGCTGGACATGACCGACCAGCAGATCGCCATTCTTGACGCTTTCAAGCAGGCTGATCAGGTGCTAATGCAAGGTGTTTCGGGTATTACTGACCTCATCACCACCCCCGGCCAGATCAACTTGGATTTCGCCGATGTCAAATCGGTCATGTCGAATGCTGGATCCGCCCTCATGGGTATTGGTCGTGCATCTGGAGAGGACCGTGCACGGGCAGCCGCAGAGATGGCTATCTCGTCTCCGCTGCTCGAAGTGTCCATCGACGGCGCTCGCGGCGTCTTGCTGTCTATCGCTGGTGGTTCCGACCTTGGCCTGTTTGAAGTTGCCAGCGCGGCCAATCTCATTGAGGCTGCTGCCCATGACGAGGCCAACATCATCTTCGGCACGATCATCGACGACGCCCTCGGTGACGAGGTGCGCGTTACGGTTATCGCGGCTGGATTCGAGAACGGCCAGCTCACCAGCACCAAGCAGCCTGGAATCAGTCAGCGTCCTGCTTCCCGTCCTGCCATGACCAACCGGTCTTCAGCGGGAGTTTTTGGCGCTGGAACGGGATCTGCTGCATCAACCTCGGCTGGGTCGAGTTCGTCTGCGAGCCGTCAGCCCGCTGATAACCAGCGGCCGACGCCGATCCGTCCGCAGACTCAAGGCAGCCCGTTCGGAAAGGCCCAGTCACAGCAGCAGAGTCATCCTGTGGAGCCTGTTAATCCGCCTGAGGAGCCGGATGACGACCTTGATGTCCCTGACTTCCTGAAGTGACGTGCTGAGATTCGTTATCGACCCCGGTGCCAATCATGGCGTCGGGGTCGCCTTCACTGATCGTGTCGACGCTTCCGGACAAGGACGCGGGGGTGCTGGTTTTGAAGGATTTAACCTCGGCCGCGCTGATGAAGACCCCACTGTCCTCGAGCATGTTGACTCTCTTCGTTCTCGGCTTGGCTTGGGTCCGGTGATGGTTTGCCATCAAGTACATGGCAACGAAGTGTGGCGGGTCCGCCCAGACGACGTCGAGGGATGGATTCCCCAGAGGTATCTTGGGAATCGCGTTGAGGGCCAGCCGAAGCTTCCCATTGCCGACGCGATGGTCACCGATCTGCCCGGAGTTGCGCTGGCTATTCGAGTGGCCGACTGTATGCCGATTATGCTGGCAGACCCAAAGGCTGGAGTGGTTGGTGCCGCTCACGCCGGGCGAGTGGGATTCTTAGCAGGTGTGTTGCCCGCGACCGTCAAGATCATGTGTGACATGGGGGCCACGGAGTTGCTTGCGTGGTTGGGTCCCCATATCTGTGGTAGGTGTTACGAGGTCCCCGCAGAGATGGCCGAGCAAGTCTGGGCCAAGTATCCAGCTACTCGTGCGGTCACTCGGCAGGGCGCTCCGGCCCTTGATCTAGGTGCAGGAGCGTTAGCTCAGCTCGAGTCACTGGGTGTGGCCGCTGTGGGGCTGGATCCTTGCACGTTTGAAGGGGATGACTTTTTTTCCCATCGTCGAGATCATGGCGCTGGTCGGCTAGCTGGCCTAGTGTGGAATGCTCACGACGCCCATTGACGACAGATGTACTCAGTCCATGATGTCTTAGACGTTCGCGTGTCCCACCAAACCGTGGCAATATCAGTGGCAGGCTTGAATGGTGAGAACCCCGCCCGGGGATAAGCCCACGAGAAGGAGCTCCAGATGGCAGGAATCGGCAGGAAGATTGCCTCGTACGTCGGGATCGTTGACGATCGTCGGTACGACGAGGAGGATCTTCCCGACGAGGAGCTCACCACGGAGGTCTACTCCGACGACGGGTATGAGCCATCTTCGGAGGTGACCCAGTTGCATCATCACGATTCCAATGAGCAGCACGGTCGGGGGCACAAGGCGGTTCAACACCGTCGCCGTTCGGAACTTGAGGAGCCGAGCATCGCTGACATTAACCGCATCCTGACCGTCCACCCGCGCAACTACAACGAGGCGCGGACCATCGGTGAGCAGTTCCGCGAAGGTATTCCGGTCATCATGAACCTCACTGAGATGGACGATGCAGACGCTAAACGTCTCGTCGATTTCGCTGCTGGCCTCATCTTTGGCCTGCGCGGAACCATCGAGAGGGTGACCAGCAAGGTTTTCCTGCTGTGCCCGCGCAACGTCAATGTCACTCCGGAGGACAAGGCCCGCATCGCTAGCGGCGGATTCTTCAATCAGTCTTGACGAGGAAGCCATGATCCTGACTGGCACCATCCTCACCTGGATCATTGAGATCTACACGGTGTTACTCATCGTGCGGATGTTGATGTCCTGGGTACCGCTTCTGATACGGGGTTTCGAGCCGCGCGGTGTCCTTGCTGTAGTGTTTGAGGCGGTCTACACCGTGACTGATCCGCCAATCAAGTTCTTTGATCGTCTGGTGCCGCCGGTGGGATTCGGCAACGTCGGGTTCTCGGTGGGGTTCATCATCGTTTTTGTGCTATTGGCGATACTCCAGCGAGTTGTTATCGTCATCTTCTGGTGATGAGACCGATCCATACTCCGAAGGTGAGGTTGAGCCTCCTAAGTGACGCGAGCGCCTTGGTGGAGTAGCCTTAAAGTCATCTCGTGTCCACCCCGGGCCATCATAGGTCCGCCTCACGGGTCCTGACTGTTCCCGACATCTTGGAGTGCACAATGACGCTGACCCTCGAAGAGGTGCGTAAGGTTCGTTTCCCGATGGTCAAACGCCCCGGGGAGGGCTACCGCGCCATTGAAGTTGACGACTTCGTCGACAAGGTTGAAGCGGCGTTTATGACCCTCACCGATGAGAATGAGCGTCTTAAAGCCCAGGTCGAGGCTCTCAGGTCGGGTGAGCCGGGGGAACAGAGGCCGGATCAGGATCTCCTTAACGAGAACGAGCACCTGCGTGCTCAGGTTGAGGAACTCCGCTCCCAGCAGAATGGGCGCTCGGTCAATTCCGGCGAGGTTGACCGTGCCAAAGCTGCTCAGCAGGACGCCGAGAAACGTGCCCGCCAGTTGGAGCAGGAGAGGGTCTCCCTGCAGTCCCAGATCGAGGAGCTGCGTCAGGCTGCACGGCGTCCTGGCCAGGATATTGACCCGGCTGAGGTCGCCCGCCTGCGCAGCGAAAATGAGCGTCTTGGCGCACAGCTTCGTGATGCCCAGTCCCTTGCCGCCCGTAGCCGGACGTCCTCCGTCGCGCAGCAGCCTGCGACGACCGACGACGGGGTCAGGAAGCTCGTTGTCACCACCAGTGCTGAGGCCTCTCCGGCTGTCGTCCGGATGGTTGAGCTTGCTCTTGCGGATGCCGAGCGCGTCGTCCATGAGGCTGAGAGTGAGGCTGGCCGCAAGGTTCAGGCCGCTGAAACCAAGGCCCATGAGCTTACCGTTGATGCCCAGACCCGCGCTGAGCGTATCGAATCTAGTGCCCGTGTCAATGCTGAAAAGTTGACTTCTGACGCTAAGAGCAACGCCGACAGGGTTAATGCTGACGCTCAGACTCGCCGCACGGAGCTCTTCCGTGAGCTTGAGGCTGAGCGCGACAACCTTGCAGGGAGGGTTGATCACTTGCGTTCCTTCGAGGCTAGCTACCGCGAGGCCCTCACTTCCCACCTGCGTGCCCAGGCCGACAACCTTGACCAGGGCGTTTTTGAGCCCGCAGAGTTGCCTGAGCTTCTCAAGTCTGAGAACCGTGTTGCTCCCGGTGGCTCCTCTACCCCGCGTTTGGATGCCCTCATCGGACGCGGCCAGCAGCAAAACTGACAAGCGCACACGTCGTAAAGCTCCGTGCTCTCGGTCGAAGGATCGGGGGCATGGAGTTGTTGTCATACAGTGTTTGGGTAGAGAAGACCCACGAGGATGACGAGTGAGTGCCATGGGTGTAATGTCGGCCCACAGTTCATGACACCCCCATGTAGGTGATGATATGAACGGCACACACCACGGAGCCGGGGACAATCCCCGCATGACGACGGAGAGTTCCATGTCAGACCACGATGTCGAGGCGATTGCTGCATCCCTGCCGGTGCGTGACGGCGATGAGCCGTGGACGGCCGATGAGATTAGCGAAATCGTCGGCACTCTTGAATCCGATGTTCAGAGGATGGGCACGGCCCTTGCCAAAGCCGAGAATGATCTTGCTGACCTCATGAAGCAGGGGAATGACGGTGCTGGAATGGATACCATCGACGTCGGTTCCTCTCAGTTCGAGCGCGATCAGGAGATCTCCGTCACCCGTAACGCTCGCGCTGTGTACGACCAGTCGAAGCTGGCTCTTCAACTTCTCGACGGGGGCACCTGGGGAACCTGCGAATCCTGCGGCGAGCCGATTGGAAAAGCTCGGCTGCAGGCGTTCCCGCGGGCCACCATGTGCGTCAAGTGCAAGCAGCGCCAAGAGCGTCGGTGAGCTCTAACCCGACCGTGTTGGTAGGTGGGCAGCTGAAGCGCTGGCGCGTCGTCATGGTCGCCATAGGTGTGCTCGGCTACGGACTTGATCAATGGACGAAAGCTGAGGCAGTTGCCCGTCTCGATCCTTACGACCCGCCGAGCTGGTTCGGTGGTTTCCTCACCCTGCGCCTGATCCGCAATCCCGGGGCGGCTTTTTCGATGGGCTCGACAGCCACTGTGTTGATTAGCCTTTTTGCGATCGCCATGCTTATTGCCGTATGCGTGTGGGGGGTGCCTCGCGCTCGTCATCGTTGGTCTCTTATTGCCTGCGGCATGCTCATTGCCGGGGTCTGCGGCAATCTGACCGATCGGATTTTCCGAGCCCCTGGTCCACTGCGTGGCCATGTTGTCGACTTCATGAGCCTGCCGCATTTCGCGGTATTCAACGTTGCCGACATATTCATCACGAGCACCGCCATACTCGTCGTAGTGGTGGCTGTGTTCGGGCACCACGAGGACGATGCAGGTTGAGATAGATGACCATTCATGAGATGTGATGAGTAGGAGGGGATGTGAGCGTCCTGTTAGTACCCGACGGTCTTGACGGAGAACGGGTCGATGTCGCTGCTGCTCGCATGAGTGGGGTATCCCGATCCCGGATCAGCAGCCTTATTGAAGACGGCGGGGTCTTTCTGGACGGCCAGCAGGTCTCTCGGGCGTCGGTCCGGGTAGCCACCGGTCAGATGCTTGACGTCGATCTCTGTGATCCTGTCGCGACGCCGTCCATTACCCCCCAGATCGTTGAGGGGATGCGGATCATCCACGACGACTCGGACATTGTCGTCGTTGACAAGCCTGCCGGGGTTGCTGCCCACCCGTCCTTGGGATGGGAGGGGCCAAGTGTCGTCGAGCATCTCGCGGCAGCTGGATTCGCAATTTCCACAAGTGGTGCACCGGAGCGTCAAGGGATCGTTCAGCGTCTTGACGTCGGTACATCCGGACTCATGGTGGTGGCCAAAAGCGAGCACGCTTATACCTTGTTGAAGCAGGCTTTTCGGGACCGCACCGTTGACAAGGTCTATCTCGCCCTGGTGCAGGGCCACCCTGATCCCTTCACAGGTACTATCGACGCTCCGATCGGCCGCGATCACCGTCATGATTGGAAGATGGCCATTGTCGATGGGGGTCGTCACTCGGTGACCCACTATGAGACGGTGGAGGCGTTCCGGCATGCGACCTTGCTCAAAGTACACCTTGAAACCGGTCGGACTCACCAGATTCGCGTGCACATGGCGGCGATCAAGCACCCCTGCTGTGGGGACCCGCTCTACGGTTGCGACCCCGCGCTTGCGAAGGAATTGGGTTTGGAGAGGCAATGGTTGCACGCTGGTGAGCTGTCTTTCACCCATCCGGGCAGTGGCGAGTGGGTAACGTTTCATGCTGATCTTCCGGCGGATCTCCAGAATGCTCTCGATGTGGTGAGGCAAGCCTGAGCAGTCGCTCGGTATGTGGTGGTCATTTGTGCACTATAGGTGAACGTCTAGTGTACATCCGACGGTGACTGGCATTCCGGCTCGGGCCCGCGTTGCCTTGAGCGGTATCGTGTAGGCGTGCGTAGAGCTAAGATTGTGAATACCCTTGGGCCCGCTGTGACCAGCCATGACGCCATGAAGGAGCTCATGGAGGCTGGCATGAATATTGCCCGTCTCAACATGAGCCACGGCGACTACTCCGAGCACCAGGAGCGTCTTGACCTGGTTCGCTCGGTCTCGAAAGAGCTTGGTCTCAACGTGGCAGCCTTGGCCGACCTCCAAGGCCCGAAGATCCGTACCGGCCTGTTCGAGAAGGCCGAAGGAGAGTCGAACGGCAAGATCGACCTCAAGATTGGTGGCAAGTTCACTATCACCACTGACGACATTGTGGGCAATCAGGAGCGCGTCTCCACCACTTTCAAGGGTCTGCCCCAGGACTGCAAGCCCGGCGACGTCATCCTCATCGACGACGGCAAGACCGTCCTCCAGGTTGACTCTGTGAGCGGCAACGACGTCAATTGTCACTGCACTGTCGCTGGCCCGGTTGGCGACCACAAGGGCATCAACCTCCCCGGTGTTGCCGTGTCTATTCCCGCCCTCACCAAAAAGGACGAGGAGAACCTGCGCTGGGCTCTCAAAGCTGGCATCGACCTTGTTGCTCTGTCCTTCGTCCGACACGGCTCTGACATCGACCGTGTCCACGAGATTATGGACGAGGAGGGACGTACCGTCCCCGTTATAGCCAAGCTCGAGAAGCCGCAGGCTATCGAGAACCTGGACGAGATTATTGACGTCTTTGACGCCGTCATGGTTGCTCGTGGCGATATGGCCGTCGAGTGCCCGCTCGAGGAGGTTCCGCTGATCCAAAAGCAGATCATCGAGAAGGCTCGGTTACAGGCTAAGCCCGTCATCGTGGCCACCCAGATGCTCGAGTCGATGATCCACGCTCCCCGCCCGACCCGCGCTGAGGCCGCCGACGTCGCCAACGCCATCCTTGACGGCGCCGACGGCGTCATGACGTCCGCTGAGACCAGCGTTGGTGACTTCCCAGGTGAGACTGTCCGCACCATGGCCAAGATCGTTGAGTCTACTGAGGCCCGTGGCTTGGACAAGATCGCCAAGATCGACTGGGATCCGCACACCACCAGTGGCATCATGTCGAAGGCAGCTGCTGAGATCGCTGAGCGCGCCGAGGCCAAGTTCATCGTGGCCTTTACCAAGTCCGGTGACACCGCCCGTCGTATCGCTCGTCTGCGTCCGAGCACCCCGCTCATCGTTTTCACCTCTGATGAGACCACGACCAAGACCCTCGCCTGGGTCTGGGGCGCTCACGCCGTCGTTACCCCGGTGTTTAAGAATGCGGAGGAGCTGTACCGCTGGGTTAACGCGTACCTGCGCGACAAGGGTTTCGTGCCGGTCGGTGACCGCGTCGTCGTGTTGTCCGGTTCCCCGATGGATATTCCGGGTAAGACCAACAATCTGCGCATCCTTCGTATCAAGGAAGATGACTGATCGCGGGTATGCCTCGATCGTTACGACGTCCCTCATTCCGTGAGGGACGTCGTCGCTTTCCTGGACGGCCCATCCCGAAGCGGCCTAGCGTTTCCGAGGAGCCCCGGCTGGACCTAGTGATAGAGCAGATACGTGGCTCATAGGGAGATCGGGCATGAATGATCTCGTAGTACCTCAATCGTGCCCCTCCCAGATGGTCGACTTCGATGGGCATCCCATCATCAGCATCGTCTGGTACTCCTGGTGCTGACCGCTATCGTCGACTGGAAGGATTCCTCACCATGGCAATGAGATCGGGATTCCTCGATCGTCGTCCTGTGCTGGTGGGGTTGGTATTTCTGGGGGGATGCCTAGGTACTCTCATACGCTCCGTAATTGCCCATGCGTGGCCGTCCCGGGCAGACGGTGTGCCGTGGGGGACGTTGGCTATCAATCTTGTCGGAGCTTTCGTACTGGCGACTTTGCTCGAGCTGCTCGTCCACGCTGGCCCTGACCGAGGGGTTCGTCGAGCGGTGCGGCTATGCATCGGTACCGGATTGTTAGGTGGATTTACGACTTATTCCGCCCTCACGGTGGAAGCCGGCCAACGTGTGATGTCAGGGCAGTGGTTATGGGGTATTGCCTATCTTTTGACGAGTGTCGCGGCAGGTGCATTGTTGGCATGGGTCGTGATCGCCGCGGTGCGTTGTGTCATGGGTAAAAGATCGTCATGACGATGTTGTGGGTATGCCTGGCTGGTGGTCTTGGGGCGGTAGCGCGTTTCCTGCTTGACTCGCGCATTAACTCGCGGTTCTCGGTTCCAGTTCCGCTAGGAACCCTAGTTATCAATGTGATGGGATCGCTGTTGTTGGGGCTCATTACTGCGGCAGCTCTCAACCATCTGGGATTTTCACAGAATCTCAAAGAGCCATTGGGAACGGGCTTTTGTGGTGGGTTTACGACCTTCAGCACAGCCTCTGTCGAAACAGCGCGTGCTGCATACGGGTGCGGGAGGCGCGTGGGAGCGCTGCACTGTATGGGAATGGCGATTGCGGGAGTACTGGCAGCGATCCTGGGACTAGCCCTGGGATCACGGGTATAAGCCGACGGTGCCCGAGAGGGGAGTCGAACCCCTACGCCCGCAAGGACAGCGCATTTTGAGTGCGCCGCGTCTACCATTCCGCCACTCGGGCCGGCTTGCCTATTGTGCCACAGTTGCGCCCGGATGCCGATTCGCCGCTCACGAGGGTCGATTGGGCGGGCACTCTAGACGAGGAGATCCGCTAGTCGGGGCATGTGCATGTGCGGTAAGACCTCATAACCACTAAGATTGAACCGAGTTGTCAACGTTCGACATGCAAGGAATCACCGTGAGCAAGCCACAGGACCTCACTCGGTCAACCTCTGACTCGGGGGCGGAGGCGGAACATCCACGTGTCGTAGTCGCCGAGGACGAGGCTCTTATCCGTCTCGATCTCGTCGAGCTGCTCGAGGAGCATGGTTACGAGATTGTCGGCCAAGCTAGCGACGGCGAGGAGGCTGTCCGTCTTGCCAACGAGCTCGAGCCCGACCTGATCGTCATGGACGTCAAGATGCCCAAGATGGACGGCATCACTGCGGCCGACAAGATTGCCGAAGACCGTATCTGTGCTGTCGTCATGCTGACCGCTTTCTCACAGCGTGACCTCATCAAACGTGCCAAAGAAGCGGGTGCGATGGCCTACGTCGTCAAGCCTTTCGATGCTTCGGATGTCATTCCGGCTATCGAGATTGCTATGGCCCGTTTTGCCGAGATCCGCGGCGTTGAGGACGAGGTCATGGACCTGGAGGAGCGCCTCGAGTCGCGCAAAATTGTCGACCAGGCCAAGGGTATTTTGCAGACCAGCCTTGACCTTACTGAGCCAGAGGCCTTCCGGTGGATCCAGAAGACCGCCATGGATCTGCGTAAGTCAATGCGAGAGGTCGCTCAAGGAGTTATCGATCACGCCGAGAGCGAGAAGTGATCTCGGGCTGCTGGTCCTTTTAGATGACCTGACAGGTCATCCTTCCAATAGCACAGATGCGGCCCTCATCGTCGACGATTTCGACGATGTGGGTTGTTGTGCGTTTACCGAGATGCACGGCTGTCGCGGTAGCGATGACCTGATGACCGTGGGGCGGGCGCAGGTGCGAGACTGACAGTTCGGTTCCCACGGCTGAATGCTCGAGCGTCCGTGCGTGGGCCATGGCTGCCAGCGACCCGGCGGTCTCCACCAGGACTCCCGAGCCGCCCCCGTGCCACAGGCCCATAGGTTGGGTATTGCCGTCGAGCGGCGCGGTGACGACGCAGCGGTGAGGTGAGATCTCTCGGACTTTGACGCCGAGCTTGTCGTCAAGAGGACTGACGAGTTGTGCCAGCCAGTCGGGAAGCGGATGTTCAGGAACGGAATACGTCACAGGTGAAGCATGCCACCGTGTGCCACCTTGATCGCATCCCGTTGTCCGTGGCGTCCTCTAAAGTCAACGATATGAGCGAGACGACGCAGCCCATCCTCATGGTCCTTGACGGGCATTCGATGGCCTTCCGGGCTTTTTACGCCCTGCCGGTCGAGAACTTCACCACCTCGACGGGGCAGCACACTAATGCAGTGCATGGCTTCGTCGCGATGCTTATCAACCTGCTGCGTAACGAGAAGCCCACCCACGTCGCGGTGGCATGGGATCTTGCCGGAGGCACTTTCCGCACCACCGAATACTCCGAGTACAAAGCCGGTCGTGCCGCTATTCCGCCAGAGTTCCCCGGTCAGATTGACCTCATCAAAGAGGTCCTCGATGCTCTTCGCATCGTTCACTTGTCTAAGGAGAACTACGAGGCCGACGACATCCTTGCCACTTTGTCGACCCGGGCGACTACAGAGGGATTCAAAACGCTGCTGGTTTCTGGGGACCGTGACGCCATGCAGCTGGTTAACGATCAGGTGACGGTGCTTTACCCACGCAAGGGCGTTTCAGACCTTGCTCGCATGACGCCGGAGGCCGTTGAGGAGAAATACCTGGTGCCTCCGGCACGGTACCCGGAGCTGGCAGCTTTGGTGGGGGAGAGCGCCGACCATCTGCTCGGGGTTCCCGGTGTTGGCCCTAAGACAGCGGTGAAGTGGCTAACGGCTTATGACGGTCTGGAAAACCTCATCCGTCAGGCCGACACCGTTAAGGGGAAGGCGGGACAGTCCTTCCGCGATCACCTCGACGACGTCATCCGTAACCGCAAGCTCAATGCCTTGGTCCGTGACCTTGACCTTGACCTCACCCTGGCCGAGCTTGCCCGTCATCCCTGGGACCCGAAGGCTACTCGCGCGGTCTTTGACACCCTGGAATTTCGCACCCTGTGGGACCGCGTTCGTGCCCTGGCCACCGAATCTGATGCCGATGGGGTCGATGAAGTCGACGACACCCTCGAGATCTCAGGGACGGTCCTGGAACCACGGACATTGAATGATTGGCTGTCCACAACTGCAGGTCGCATAGGCGTCGACGTCACTGGTAGCTGGGGAAGTGGATCTGGAGATGTGGAAGCTGTCGCGCTGGGAGGCGTCGACGGTAATGCAGTGTGGTTCGACGCCGCCGAGTTGAGCCCTGAAGACGAGGACGTCTTTGCCGCCTGGCTGGCCGACAAAGACCGTCCTAAGGTCATGCATTCAGCCAAGGGTCCGGTAGAGGCCCTCGCCGAGCGCGGCTGGGAGGTCGCGGGCCTGACCTGTGATACCGAGCTTGCCTCGTACTTGCTGCATCCAGATCGCCGTGCCCACAAGTTTGACGATGCGGTACGTACCCACCTCAACGTCGCCCTGGGTGAGGCAGAGGAAAACTCTGACCAGGCCATGCTCGATTTTGGGGAAGACCATTTTGCTGAGTCGATGGAGAGAGCAGTGGCTGTCACCAGGCTGGCTGACGTCATGGAGAAAGAGGTCGAGGCGCGCGGCGGGGCCGAGCTGCTGCATGATGTCGAGATGGGGGTACAGAGGTGCCTTATCTCAATGGAGCGTGCCGGTATCGCCGTCGATACGGACATCTTTGAAGGGTTGCGCTCCGAGTTCGACGAGCGGGTAACACGAGCCCAGGAGGCTGCGTGGGAAGCAGCTGGGGAGAAGATCAATCTGTCCTCGCCTAAACAGTTGCAGGGAGTGCTGTTCGACAAGCTCGATATGCCTAAGACCCGGCGTACTAAGTCCGGGTACACGACTGACGCGGACGCTCTGGCTGGGTTGTACGAGACGACCGAGCATCCTTTCCTTGCCCATCTTCTCGAGCACCGAGACGCCATCAAGTTGCGTCAGACCGTTGATGGGTTGCTCAAGGAGATCCGTGATGACGGTCGAGTCCACACCACGTATATGCAGACGGTTGCCGTGACTGGAAGATTGTCGAGCAAGGACCCGAACCTTCAAAACATTCCGATGCGTACCGAAGAGGGACGACGCATCCGCGAAGGGTTTGTTGTCGGTGAGGGGTACGAATCCCTCCTGAGCGCTGACTACTCGCAGATCGAGATGCGGATTATGGCGCACGTATCTGGGGACCAATCTCTCATTGACGCCTTCCAGTCGGGTCAGGACTTTCACACCGTGACGGCATCACACGTATTCGGCGTTGCTCCCGAGGATGTCAGCGTGGCGCAACGTTCCAAGATCAAGGCCATGAATTACGGACTGGCCTATGGATTGAGTGCCTATGGGTTATCTAACCAGCTCAAGGTCAGCGTGGGTGAGGCTAAAGAACTCATGGCCGACTACTTCAGCCGGTTCGGAAAGGTACATGAGTATCTCGAAGAAGTCGTTGACCAGGCGCGTCGTCAGGGATACACCGAGACTCTCCTGGGACGTCGTCGTTACCTTCCTGACCTCACCTCAACAAACCGTCAGCGCCGAGACATGGCCGAGCGTGCCGCCCTCAACGCTCCCATTCAGGGATCGGCAGCGGACCTCATCAAACTGGCCATGCTCGCCACCGACCAGAAACTTGCTGAGGCAGCTTTGACAAGCCGGGTGTTGCTGCAGGTTCATGATGAACTCATCCTTGAGGTTGCCAAGGGTGAAGAGGAGAAGGTTCGCGAGATCGTTACCAACGCTATGGGACACGCCATGGACCTATCGGTCCCGTTGACGGTGTCAATTGGGGTCGGACGGTCCTGGTTCGATGCTGCGCACTGATACCACTCCCAACCAGCCGGATTCGGAATGGGGGCACCTGAGACGCCCCTCATACCTCGACCGCCATTCCCCGTCGAGCTACGCGGGATTGAAGTGGCCATTGTGAACCCGGTGGATAACGGTGCCGACGTGCAGCGTTGGAAGAAGCTCTCATGCGTGGGGTCATGCTGGGGCATACTCCACCATGCGCTCGGCGAGTACCGAGAGGGCGTGACGCCAGGGCTTGCCCGTAGCTCGTTCCATGCCGAGTTCGCAGGTGCGGTTGGCGGACAGATAGAGGTCGAATTCTCGTTCTGCTAGCTCCGTTGCCTCGCGGCGAGTGGCTGACTTGGTGAGCTCTGGATGTAGCATGCCGCGGTCCCCAGCGAACCCGCAGCAGCCCCAGGCGTCGGCGACGACGACTTCGTCTGCCACCGCTTCGGCACAGCGCTGCAACGAGGCGTTCCAGTCTATCCGGGTCGACGAGCATGTTGGGTGGAGTGCCGCCGACGCGACCTTGGGTAGCCCTGGCATGATAGGCAGAACCTCGTCGGCGACGTACTGGACAGCATCGACTACTCGAATGTCCTTGACACCTTCATACTCGAGCTCGTGGACGAAGCCTTCCGAGCAACTCACCGCGTCGGAGATCACCGTCAGTTCGCCGTCTCGGGTAGATTGGCGCATGATGTCAACCACACGACGACGCATCGTCGCGTACCCCTGTGTCATCCCCTTGGATTTCCACGGGGTGCCGCAGCACAGCGAGTTGATCCCCTCAGGAACAGTCACCCCGATCCCAGCCGCGGTAAGCAGAGAAATTATCGCAAACTCGGTTGTCTTCTCGCCCGGCATGACGCCACCGAACATGGTGTTGACACAGGCCGCAGGTACACCACCTCGGGGCGTCCATGCGGGGCGCTGCGGTGACCGGAGCTGCGTCGTTTACCACCACCAGGCAACTCATCGGAAACTTGCGGAATACGGTCGGCTCCCAAGACGGCGCGGGCAGCTCCGGTGAGGACATTGGTTGCTGCTGCGGGAACAGGTTTGATCGCTGACATCCCGGCGCTTGCTGCCGTGACGAAGGGCCCCCACCCCTTAGCCGCTAGATCCCAGGTGGCCTGCCAGGCTGCTGGGTTATGTTCGGCTCGGAACCGCCGTACCAGATCGCCGGTATTGATGTGTACAGGACAGTTGGTTTGGCACATGCCGTCAACGGCACAGGTCTGCACTACCGGGTAGGTCGCACGCTCTTCAAGGTCGGTCGCGAGCACTTCATCCCCGTCAGCTCGTGCTTGAGCGATGGCGCGTTGCATGACGATCCGCTGGCGAGGCGTCAATGTGAGATCCCGTGACGGGCAGACTGGTTCGCAGTACCCACATTCGACACACCGATCGACCTCATCTTGGACAGTTGGGGTGAGCTTGACCTCCTTGAGGTGCAATTTCGGGTCGTCGGTGATGATGGTGCCGCGGTTGAGCACTCCTGCCGGGTCCACTGATTTTTTGACCTGACGCATGATTCGGTAAAGGTCAGGCCCGTATTGGCGTGCGACGAAGGGCGCCATGATGCGTCCGGTGCCATGCTCGGCCTTGAGGGTGCCGTGGGTATTGAGGACAAGGGTCACCATGTCCTCGGTGAATTTTTCGTAACGATCCAAGCCCGCTTTGTTGCGGAAGTCTTCGATGACGAGGAAGTGAATGTTCCCGTCCTTGGCATGGCCGAAGATGATCGACTCTGGGTAATTGTGTTCGCTGAAAAGTTGCTGCAGGTCTTCGCACACCGCGGCGAGGTTTTCGACGGGAACGGCGATGTCCTCCAGCAGGGCTGTCTGGCCCGACTGCCGTGTGCCGGCGACCTTGGCATAAAGGCCACTGCGCAGGGTCCAGATTGGGCCACGCACAGCGGGGTCGTCGGTGAACGTGGGCTTATTGACCAGATCCAGTTCGGAGGTGACGGAGTTGCCAGCTGCGACAGCCTCATTTCGTGATTTTCGATCTGGGCAGTGGTACTCGACGAGAAGAGCGGCATCTCCGCTCCCGGGAGCTGGCGGGATGATGTGACCGTTGACCGGGTCATCGCGACACAACTGGAGGGACGAGGAATCCATCAGCTCAGTGACGGTCACCCCGGATTTCACTAAAGCTGGTAGTGCCTTGGTGGCAGCGTCAAGAGTGGGGAAGTGGAGCAAGGCAGTGGCCAGGTTTGGCATGATCTTCACGGTGTTCATAACGGCCGAGGAGATGAATCCAAGGGTCCCCTCCGAACCGATCATGAGGTGGGAGAGGATCTGCGCTGGAGTGTCGTAGTCGAGGAAGGCGTTGAGCCCATAACCCATCGTGTTCTTGCGCGAGAATTGGAAAGTGATTTCGTCGGCACGGGCCTGCTCTCGGCATTGGTCTCGTAGTGCCATGAGTGTCTCGACGAGTTCCGGCTCGTCATGGGCCAGTTTGTCCTCACATTGTGGGTCAGCGGTGTCAATGACGGTGCCTGATGCCAACACGAAGATCATGGAGTCGAGGGTGCGGTAAGAATTGGCGACGGTGCCGCAACTCATACCCGAGGAGTTGTCGGCCAGCACTCCGCCGAGGGTGCATGCCACTGACGACGCCGGGTCGGGGCCGAGTTTGCGTCCGTACCTGGCAAGGACGGAATTGACGGCGACGATCGTCGCCCCAGGCTGGACGCGAACCTTGCGGCCGCCGTCGAGCACCTCAATGCCGCGGAAGGACCGTCGGGCGTCGACCATGACACCGTTCGTCAAGCCCTGCCCGGACAGACTCGTTCCGCCGGAGCGGAAATTGACAGCCACCTTGTGGCGTTTGGCGGCCGCCATGGCTGCAGCGACGTCGGAGGTGGATCCGGCGCGGACGAGGACGCTAGGAGTGAGCAGGTAGTGGGATGCATCAGGAGCTACTGCGGCGAGGTCGAGCGGATCTTGGCTGACCTTGCTTTCTCCAAGGGCCTCTAAAAGATCTGTGAGGAGCGAGGATGGAAAGGGCGAGCGCGCACTACGGTTCATAAGCCTCAGAATAGAAGTGGCTGAATGTGCGCGCTCGCCTCAGGGTGGCCTTAGATGAAATTATGGAGCCTGATAAAAATCATGCGACTGGATATGCGTAGAAGATGACGCGAGAGTCAAATTCTCCAGTTTTCTTGACGTAATCCCAGCAGATCACAATGGCGGCCTGGGCCGGACCATTGTTGTCGTAAAGGATATTTGAATTAGGGTTGTAGTCCTTGACCATGACCTTGGTGTCGTGATCGTAGCGATAACACACGGTCTGCCCCGTCTTGTCAGTCAGGCGGATAATGTCGCCCTTCTTAATGCCGTTGTTTTTGTCGTAGAGGCGGTTACCAAGAGCCCCACCCTTGTGGTAAGTATGCGCGGTCAACACAGTGTTCCCCTTGTCGGAACCGATCTTCGGGCCTTGGTTAAACCAAGCCATTGACGAGGAGTCATTCTTTGGCGGTGCCCCAGCGGCCCCAGTCTCATCTACGCCTCGGGATAGTACCTTCGCGGACGCCTTCATCCCGTCGATGGAATATTTCACCGGCACGATCGGCTTGGGGGTTTTCATGCAGCCGGCTGGAACCGGGCCTTTTTTCGCGGCCGAAGCGGCGGGAATGCCCGACGTGCTAGATGTCGTGGTCGCGGTGGTTGATGATGCTGCTCCAGCAGCAGAGTCGCTGTCATTGTTGCGCTGAATGAAGATAACGGCGATAGCGGCGATGATGAGAGCAATGACCACCACGAGCGCAACGATTCGCCACTTCGGGCCGCCCGGCTGTGCGCTGTCGCCGGCATGGGTAGTCGAACTGTTCGACGGGGTTGACCTGGTGGAAGGTTCTTGGCGTCGGGGAGACCGATCGGTCATAACTGTGATGTCCTCCAGGGCTTGCGAGGGTTCAGACTCGGGATGGATTTCCCGAATGCGGACGGGGTCCGAGGGAACGGATCCAGATGTAGGCTACCTTCTTGGAGGATAGACCTCCTATTGTGCTCAACTTTCGTGTTGACGGTGAGCACGGCAAGAACCGTTAATGAAAAGAAGGTTGGTTGACCCTTCGTGGTTTCGGGTATTACGCTGGCTACTGCGTTGTGGTCTGTGCGATCTCGGACGGGAGTAGATCGTGCTCGACCCCACGGTCGGGGCTGCGGCGTGTTTCAAGCCATATAACATCAATCGGAGTCCTACTACATGACCTCCTCCACTGAGGCCTCCACCTCGAACCCGGTCGACACTGACCAGCAGAATGTCGCCAACACCGCCGATGGATCCGTGGCGGTTGACGACCTTGGTAGCCCGGAGGCCTTTCTGGCCGCTGTGGACGCCACCATCAAGTACTTCAATGACGGCGACATCGTCTCTGGGACCGTCGTCAAGGTGGACCGCGACGAGGTCCTCCTTGACATCGGTTACAAGACCGAAGGTGTCATCCCGTCCAAAGAGTTGTCGATCAAGCACGACGTGGACCCCTTTGAGGTAGTCAACGTCGGTGATGAGATCGAGGCCCTCGTTCAGCAGAAGGAGGACAAGGAAGGTCGTCTGATCCTGTCCAAGAAGCGTGCCCAGTATGAGCGCGCCTGGGGCACGATTGAGCAGATCAAGGAAGAAGACGGCGTCGTCACCGGTACCGTCATCGAGGTCGTCAAGGGTGGACTTATTGTCGACATCGGCCTGCGTGGCTTCCTTCCCGCCTCTCTTGTTGAGATGCGCCGAGTCCGTGACCTCCAGCCCTACGTGGGTCAGGAGATCGAGGCCAAGATCATCGAGCTCGACAAGAACCGCAACAACGTTGTGCTGTCGCGTCGTGCGTGGCTCGAGCAGACTCAGTCTGAGGTTCGTCAGAACTTCCTGCATCAGCTGCAGAAGGGTCAGATCCGCAAGGGCGTCGTCTCCTCGATCGTCAACTTCGGTGCCTTTGTTGACCTGGGCGGTGTGGACGGCTTAGTCCACGTCTCCGAGCTGTCCTGGAAGCATATCGACCACCCGAGCGAGGTCGTCGAGGTTGGTCAGCCTGTCACTGTCGAGGTGCTGGACGTCGACATGGATCGTGAGCGCGTCTCGCTGTCTCTCAAGGCGACCCAGGAGGATCCGTGGCAGGCGTTCGCCCGTCTGCACCAGATTGGTCAGATTGTTCCTGGCAAGGTCACCAAGCTCGTTCCGTTCGGCGCTTTCGTCCGCGTCGAGGACGGCATTGAGGGTCTGGTCCACGTGTCCGAGCTGGCCGAGCGCCACGTCGAAATCCCTGAGCAGGTCGTTAGCGTCAACGACGATGTCATGGTCAAGATCATCGACATCGACCTCGACCGTCGCCGCATCTCGCTGTCCCTTAAGCAGGCCAACGAGGGTATCGACGTGGAGTCTGACGAGTTCGATCCGTCGCTGTACGGGATGGCTGCCTCCTATGATGAGGACGGTAACTACATCTACCCCGAGGGCTTTGATCCGGAGACCAATGAGTGGAAGCCGGGTTACGACGAGCAGCGCATCGCTTGGGAGCAGCAGTACGCCGAGGCTCAGGCTCGCTGGGAGGCTCACCGCAAGCAGGTCATCGAGGCCGAGCAGGCCGATCAGGAAGCCGCTCTTACCGATGGTGGCGCCCAGTCGTCCTACACCAGTGGCCCGGCTGAGGGTTCGCTGGCGTCCGACGAGGCTCTGCAGGCTCTTCGTGACAAGTTGACCCATAACTGATTCTACTTTTCGTCGAAACTTTGAGGGGCTCCGCCATAATGGCGGAGCCCCTCGTTTGTGTTTGTTGGGCTGCTTGGGGGGCGAACGGTCCTTCCTTTGCCAGCTTGATGTAGGAGTCCGATTATGGGGCGCGGTTTCATGCTTGCGCGCACGAATTAGGCAAGGCTAACCTTATAGGTGGCCCAAGGTGGGCCGTATTCACAACCGAAGGGGACGTCTCATGACCACATCGGCCATGCGCAAAATCGTCGCCAGTGTGCTCGGGGCCATCTTGGCCCTTACCGGAGTGTTGATCACTCCGGCGGCATGGGCAGCTGGTCCGACGGTAACCGTGATACCAGTAGGTCGGGAGGGAGGTGATATCACCATCAGTGGGAAGGGATTCTCGACTACCGGCTTCGGTGTCTACGTTGCTGTGGCACCGGCCTCGGTGCCCGAGTTCTATGGCAATTCGGACAAGTTCTACGGCTATGACCCGAGCAAGGACACGACGGAGTCCCCATCGACAATCTGGGTCTATACCCCGAGTCAAAAAGCTATTGGCTCCCGGTTCGCTCAAGGTAGGCCGATGAATAACGATGGGTCTTTTACCATCACGATGAAAGCCCCTCCCTTTGAACAAGGCAAGGATTTCGTCGTCCTCACCACGAAGGCTCATGGAGTTGGTAAGACAGATCACTCTGACGATACCCGTACTCCGGTGACCTATCGGGAAGCTACACCGGCTCCTACAGGGCCGAAGACCCCAATTGCCCCGTCGAAGCAGCCGAGTAAGCAAGCTGCCCCGTCGAAGCAGGTTAAGCCCAGTAAGCAGGCCGGCCCGAACAAGCAGAGCACGACACCACAGCAGAAGACGGCAGAACACAGGTCCCAGACTCCGGCCGCCCATCGCACCATGACCAAACAGGTCTGCACAATCGGTGCGTCCAAGGTGACCTCGGGTTCGCTGACCTGGGGTATCCGAACATCCTTCACCAGTTACCTGCGTGGTCCTATTGCCAATGGCTCGTGGAAGCTTTCGGGCGGCGCCAACTGGAACGGTTCGGCCTTCACTTTCCCTCTCACCAGCGGCTCATTCGATCCTGCTACCAAATCTGGATCTCTTAAGTACTCCGGCTCGGTTCACATGACTGGCCATCACGGCATTCTGGACATGACGCTGGCTGAGCCTTCCCTACAGATCAAGGGCTCGACTGGGCACCTCTATCTTGACGTCAAGTCCTCTTCGATGGATGGAAAGAAAACCAACTATGGTCGCGTTGATTTTGCCACTTTCGGGGTATCGGTCTCCGGTAACGCCGCCATTAAAGGTTCGCCGGTCAAGCTGACCGCGACTGGGGCCAAGGCTTTTGCCGGTTTTTACAGGGCTGGTGAGCCGATGAACCCGTTGTCGACGAACCTCACCTTGTCAGCGGAGAAGGTCTGCCACAACGTCACTGTTGACGCTGTCACCGGAAAGGTCATCGGTGACGACTCCGGTAAGGGTGCGGGACGGGGACTGCCCGTCACCGGTGCTGAGGGCCCATCCAGTGACGAAATCGATCTCGGCATCGTCGGAGGGCTCGCCCTCACCGCCGTGGTCTCGACGGTGGTCGTCTGCCGTCGTTACGCTGCCCGGATCTGATCCGTTCGTCGAACGCCGTCATTTCGCACGCAGACAAAGTGCCGGCAGGGATGGGGGCACTCGTCCCCATCCCTGCTACATTCCCGAAAACGAGTTTCGAAAGTTGAGAACCATGATCCGGATGTACCGTCGAGTTGCCGGAGTCGGCTTGGCTCTGACCATGTTGGTGGCCGGCTGTGGTCATTCCTCCTCGACCTCCCAAGGTCCTGCCACATCCTCCACGCCGGTACCGTCCGTCGCGACATCGTCGACGAGGGCGGCATCAGCCACTTCACAGGCAGCGCGGGATTTGCCTGACCCGCACACCCTTCGCGGTCTCACGGAAGTGCCAGAACTACCTGATCCGAAGCCAGTCGAGGGGTCGTCTGCCCAAAAACTTCCAGTGACCGTCACTGACGTCGAGGGGAACAAGGTGACGATCAAAAGCACCTCGAGAATTCTCGCTCTTGACCTCTACGGCACCTTGTCACGCACCCTCATTGGACTTGGATTGGGCGACAAGATCGTCGGGCGCACTGTTTCCTCCACTGAAAAGCAGTTGCATGACCGCCCCGTGGTGACAGAAAACGGACACGTTCTTAACGTCGAGGCCGTCGCAGGTCTGAAACCGTCGGTCATCATCGCCGACCGCAGCGTGGGTCCGAAGGAGGCCCTCGATCAGCTCCGTAAATCCGGGATTCCGGTGGTGCTCGTAGATCCCCACCGCAGTGTCGGCTCCACTCCTCAGCTTATTCGCACTATTGCCGATGCCGTCGGAAAGCCTGATGCAGGCGAAGCCCTGGTGAAACGTACCCAAGAGCAGATCGACCAGGCCAAAAAGCAGATAGCAGCATGGAAACCTGCCAAGCCGATGCGAGTCGCTTTCCTCTACGTTCGCGGAAATGCTGGCGTTTTCTTCATTCTTGGTTCTGAGAACGGGGCCAGCGAGCTTATCCAGGGGGTGGGTGCCGATGACGTCGCCTCCGACAAAGGCATAACGACCCTCGTACCTGCCAACGCCGAATCCCTGGTCTCCATCAACCCGGATGCGATCTTCGTCATGAGGGATGGGCTTGCTTCCACCGGGGGGATGAAGGGACTGCTGGCTAGAGCTGGCGTCGCTAACACCACCGCAGGGCGCAAGCAACGGGTTATTTCCATTCCTGATGGAATCTCGCTGTCTTTCGGGCCCCAAACCGGGGAGGTCCTGACCGCTGTGGCCAAGGCTTTGTACGGAGTCAAATGAGCGCCCTGTCACAGCCGGTTGTCCAGCGTTCTGGGATTGAGCGACGGACTCGGGTTCGCGTTATCTCCACCATCTGCCTCGTCATCATCGTATGTGGTTTAGTGCTGTTGTCAGCGATGGTTGGTCAGTACCGCGTCGAGGCCGCCGACGTCATCAAAATCGTTTTCGGGAGGTCGGCCACTGACGCCATGGCCGAGTCGGTGCTGTGGCAGATCCGCTTTCCGCGCATTGTTCTTGGCCTGCTAGTGGGGGCTAGTCTTGCTGTGGCCGGAGCCGTCATGCAGGCGCTGTTTTCCAATCCGCTCGCTGAACCCGGTGTCATTGGCGTGTCATCGGGGGCGGCTGTGGGGGCATCGATCATGATTGTGGTCGCCCCCAATTTTTTGTCCGGGTTCGGGGTGCCGGCAGCGGCATTTGTGTCCGGACTGCTTGCGGCCAGTTCGGTCTACATTATGGCGCGGTCCGGACGACGAGCTGAGTCGACGACCCTAGTTCTGACTGGCATCGCGGTGACGGCCGTGTGTTCGGCTATCACCTCAATATCCACTTATGTTGCGCCGACTACCGCCCGGGACCAAATTGTCTTCTGGCAGATGGGATCCCTGAGCGGGACAACCTGGAGTCACGTGGCAACGGTCGGGACGGTAGCCAGTGTCGGGATTGTCTGGGCCATCCTTATTGCTGGCAAGCTCGACACTCTGGCCTTGGGTGAGAGGGCTGCAGGGCACTTGGGAGTCAACGTCAATCGGTTACGGTTGTCATCGATAGCTTTGACAGCACTGCTAACTTCGGCGGCGGTGGCTTATGCCGGAGTTATCACATTTGTGGGGCTCATAGTGCCGCATGTTTTGAGGCTGCTCATCGGGCCAGCCAACAAATGGCTCATCCCGTCTGCCTTGTTGGGAGGTTGTCTGTTGGTCACACTGTCCGACATCGCTGCTCGAACTGTGGTGCCCTACGCCGATCTGCCCATTGGCATCTTTACTGCCATCGTTGGCGGTCCTACTTTCTTCATATTGTTGAGACGAGGCATGGGTGGTGAGAAGGCCCTGGGATGATCCGTGCGCGGGACGTGACCTTTTGTTACGGGGAGCGAAGGATCCTCGACGGGATCAACCTCGACGTCCAAGCAGGTGAATTCGTCGGTTTGCTGGGGCCGAACGGCGCGGGTAAATCCACCCTACTGAGCGTGCTCTGTGGTGACCTTGAGGGTTGGCAGGGAACGGTTGAACTCGACGGAGCGCCTCTTCAAAAGCTCTCTCGTCCCCAGCTGGCGCTGCGTCGCTCAGTGATGCCCCAGTTCAGCGAGTTCCCTTTCTCCTATCTCGTTCACGACATTGTCATGATGGGACGATCCCCACATCCACGCGGCCCTGACGACGCCGTCATCGTCGATAGGGCGATGGAACGTACCGAGGTCACTGACCTTGTCGATCGAGAGGTGACGCGTCTGTCAGGTGGCGAACGCGCCCGGGTGACGTTGGCCAGGGTGCTTGCCCAGCAGGCACCCTGTGTTTTCCTTGATGAGCCGACTGCTGCCCTCGATATCTGTCATCAGGAACGCACTATGGCGATCTGTCACGAATTGGCCGATGCGGGGTGCGCGGTCGTTGCCGTCATGCACGACGTGGCGTTGGCGGCAGCGTGCTGCGACCGGATCGCTTTGTTGTCCGGAGGAAAAATACTGGCCGTGGGGCCAGCTGTGGAGGTGCTCACCGAGGATAATCTCACCACGGTGTATCGATGGCCCATCGAGGTCGTCGCCTTGCCGGGAGGGGAGCTCGTCATCCTGCCGAGACGCGCTCGAACCGCCAGCCACGATGAGCGAAGGTAGCCATGTCGGGTTCAGTATCGGTGATGTCGCCACAGTCGGGTTCGCGAGCCCGACGTGTGGCTGCCGTTCATATTGTGGAGGTCGTCGCTACTTGCCTTTTCCTCGTCGCAGTAGGCCAAATTATCGGTGGTCGTTTCGAGGATTTCGCCCCGGCTCCTGGCTGGTACTGGGCGATGGGCATCGGTGGGGTGGTGGCGGCTGTTGCGGCTGGGGCTGCGGTGTCGATGTCGGGCCGTCACGCCCGTGCTGAGGAGGCAGCTCTGCACGCCAAGGTTCTCGATGTTCTTTACCGTCGATCCCTCACTGGCCCGCCTGCCGCAGACGAGGGGGAACGAGTCATTACCTTAGCTACCGATAATGTTGAGCGGGTCAGTGAGTATCGTCAAGTTTTTCTCCCTGACATCCTTGCGGCCCTGGCCACTCCGGTGTTGGTGTGTCTGGTCATCCTCGTCGGTTTGGACTGGTTCACCGGCCTGGTCGTGTTACTAGCCTGCCCCCTCATTCCGACGCTGATTGGTGGATTCGTCAAGCTGTTTCGCAAGCGATCGTCAGATTCTCGTCGTGAGCGTGCCCGCCTTACTGCTCGCTACTTGGATGCTCTGTCAAATCTCGTCCTCATCCGAATGCTGGGTGCGGGACAGCGAGTGGAGGACGATCTGCGTCGACGAGGTGAGACTAACCGCGGGACCATCATGAAGCTATTGGCTGGCAATCAGATCGTCATTGTTGTCGTTGATGGTCTGTTCTCCCTGCTCTTCATCGCTATGGCTGCGGGTTTGGCCACGACGAGGTGGCAGGGTGGCGATATTTCGGCGACTTCGGCGATTACCATCGTGCTGCTGTCGGTGCTGCTGCTGGAACCGCTGCACCAGGTCGCTGCTTTCTTCTACATCGGTATGGGGGGTATCGCCTCTCAGAAGGCACTGAGAAAGTGGTTCGACGCGGCTCCGTCAGCGCTAATGACTTCGGATTCCGCATCCTCGACGCCGACACCGCAGCGGTCAGCTCATGTCCCTGTGCCAGAGGACGGAACTATTTGGCTGCGTAACGTCAGCGTCGGATACAGTGAAACCGAGGTCCTGCACGGGGTCAGCCTCGATATTACCCACGGTGGTCGTACCGCCATCATTGGCCGTTCTGGGGCTGGCAAGTCGACGTTGCTTTCTGTCCTTAGCGGAACTCTGCCTCCTAAGAGCGGGGAGGTCTATGTCAGTGGTCTCGACGCCTTAACAGCTGCACCGGGGGCAATCAGGAGTATTAGTGCTTCGGTGAACCAGCGCACCTGGCTCTTTGCGGGCACCGTGGCAGACAACCTTGCGATCGCGAACCCGAACGCCACACGTGAGCAGATGTGGGATGCATTACGACGAGCTGGCGTGGCCGACGAAGTTGAGGCGATGCCGAAGGGTCTGGACTCCGATGTGGGGGAGCAAGGAAGATTGATGTCGGGTGGGCAGGCTCAACGGATCTCGTTAGCCAGGGCTTTCCTGTCAGGACGTAACATCCTGCTGCTTGATGAGCCGACGTCTCACGTCGATGTTGATTCCGAGCGCCGCATTATCGACGCTATCTCGCAGATTAGTGACAACACCACCGTCGTGATGGTGACACATCGTCGCCGGTTGTTGAGACTGGCCCACGACGTCCAGCGGGTCAGCGCAGGCACGCTCTTACCGGCTGACGATGTCGATTCCATCGAGGATGACCGAACTGAGACGGAGGACTGGGCATGACTGAACCATCGACCTGCCAAGTCATGAGGTGGCTCACCAGTATCACCCGTCCGGTGCACCCACCGCTGTACTTTTCGGCCCTCATGAGGGTTGTTCACCTGCTAGCCGACATCGGTCTGTTCGCGATGGCCGCCGGGGGAATGGTCGCTGTTGTTACCGCCGGCTGGTCAGCGTGGGCGTGGTTGGGATGGGTTGTCGGGCTGGCAGCTGTACAGGCCCTCGCCTACTATCTGGAGCAGTTCAGCGGGCACTATGTGGCTTTCAAAGCCCTGGAGATATTGCGCACCTACGCTTTCTCCCAGCTGTGGCCCAAGGCTCCGGCAGTTGTTTCGCACTCGCGTACTGGCGATGTGCTGGCCAGTCTTACTCGCGATGTCGAGCGCATCGAGGTGGTCTATACTCACACCTTCGCTCCCGTGGTGGCAGCCATCGTGGCCCCGCTTGTCGCTGTGGTTACGGGGGGAGTCCTATACGGATGGTTTGTGGTAGCCATTCCAGCCGTTATCCTCGTCGTCCTCATCGTGGCCCTGCTGGTCATCGGGACACGTGCCAGTCTGGATGCCACCCACGAGATGCTTGGGGTGAGACGCGAACTGGCTGCTCACTTCACGGACTCGGTCTTCGGTGCCGCGGAGATCGTCGGGTATGGCCGTCAGTCCGACCGGATTATGCAAATGGCTCGTCTCGATGCGGACATTGCTACTGGGTCCGCCAAAGCCCGCCGTTATGCCGCCATGCGTCGGGCCTCCTGTGTGGCCGCCACGATGGGGATCGTCGCTTGGGTGTCTGTTGTGGGTGTGAGTGGTGGTGTGGATGGTATCGGGGTGTGTGTTTTGGTGGTTGCGGGTTTAAGGGTTGTTGAGGGGTTGCGGGGTGTGGAGGATGCTGTCGGGTATCTTGATCATTCGTTGGCAGCTGCGAGGCGTCTGTGGTGTCTGAGTTATTCACCGGTGGAAGTTGTTGATGGGCCGGAGGAATTGTGTTTGGATCATGCTCCGGCGCTGGAGTGGCGGGGTGTGAGTTTTTGTTATCGTGACGCGGATGGTGTGCCGTTGCCTGCGGTGCTTGAGGATGTCACTTTGGGTGTTCCGGCTGGGGGTCATGTCGTTGTGACGGGGGCGTCGGGTTCGGGTAAGACGACGTTGGTGAATTTGTTGTTGCGTCATCATGATCCGGATGTTGGGCAGGTTCTGGTGGATGGTGAGCCGGTGTCGTCGTTCACTCTTGATTCGTTGCGTAGGTGTGTTGGGGTGGTTTCGCAGCGGGTGGAGTTGTTGAATGCTTCTATTGCTGACAATTTGAGGTTGGTAGTGCCTGCTGCTGGTGATGGTGAGTTGTGGCGTGTTCTTGGTGAGGTTGGTTTAGCTGATGAGGTGCGTGGTATGGAGGCTGGATTGCGTACCGTTGTTGGGCCGGCTGGTACGAGGCTTTCGGGGGGTCAGGCTCAGCGGTTAACAGTGGCCAGGGTGATTCTGCAGCGGCCGAGGGTCCTTATTCTTGATGAGTTTACTGCGTCTGTGGATCCTGATTTGGCAGCTGAGATTCGTGTGAATTTGGCGCGATGTTTGCCTGGGGTCACTGTGGTGGAGATTAGTCATGAATGCGATTGTGGTGGTGAGACTGTTGTGTTGGATCGTGGCAGGGTTGTGAAGCATCTGCGTCGGTAATTGGCAGGGTGCCCGGGGGAGACGGGATATGAGGCGCACGGTGGTAGGTGATGAGACGACGGCGCGGGATGTTGCGCGAGCTGGTTGGGTCGCCGGGGCCGATGGTGTTGTTCGGGTGGGTCTGACTGGTGGTATTGCCAGTGGTAAGTCGACGGTGTCGCAGATGCTGGGTGAGCGTGGAGCTGTCATTATCGATTATGACCGGCTCTCCCGGGATGTCGTCGCGGTGGGGACGCAAGGGCTTGCTCGGGTCGTTGAGGCCTTTGGGCGTGAGGTTCTTGTTGCTGATGGTTCTCTTAATCGGTCGGCTCTGGGGTCGATCGTGTTTGCTGATTTGCAGGCGCGTCGCCGTCTTGAAGCCATTATTCATCCGCTGGTAGAAGAAGCTGCCCATCGGGTCGACGAGGAAGCCCGGGCCGCCGATGGACTCGTGGTCGTTGTCCATGACATCCCGCTGCTCGTCGAAACTGGGCGTGCCGACGAGTTCGATGTCGTGATGGTGACCGACGTCGATCCGGCTGAGCAGGTACGTCGGGTTGTCGAGAGGGATGGGTGCAGTCAGGCCGATGCATGGGCGAGGATTCGCGCTCAGGCTTCTCGTGAGGAACGTCTGGCAGTTGCCGATGTCGTTATCGATACCAGCGTTCCGCTGGAGGATCTGCCCGCGCAGATCGATCGGGTGTGGTCACAGATTGGGGGAGCTCTCCGCTTTGATCGGCGACGAGGAAAAATGTGACTATTGTTTGTCGGGTGACTTTTACGAAGGTTGTGCGGTAGCGAAGGCGGACAAAGAACATCTATATGTTCCATGAACATGTGCGATAACTGCTACATGAGAACAAGAGCCCTGGAATATGGGAGATGGAAAATATTTGCATGCACTAACGTTCATCAATCGACCTATCTTGATGCAAAAATATCTCCTATGAGTACCCGGGAAGAGTATGCGATCCAGAGGACGCTTCTTTGCTTAACGCTTTGGCTGAGAGGAAATCGTCAGTGGTTCAGGGGGTCGATGTGATGAATATATGCCATGTTATAGTTACGCCATCAGCTGATGCTGAGAGCTTATCCTCGTGGGGAAGCCGGTGAGTATTCCGGCGCTGTCCCGCAACCGTGACCTGGATGTGTTAATTCATCTGGAAGCCGGAACGCCAGGAGGATGAGTGGAAAGGAACATCCGTCGTGGGTTGCGGAGGATCCTTGGGGAATATAGGTTTCCCACCCCCGCTCCTCAGAAGGGAGTAGACGCGATGGTGAGTATTGTTAGCCGTGCTACTCGTGTAGTTCGGCTTGCGGCTGTGGCTGCGGTGGCTGCCAGTGTAGGTATGAGTACCGGGCCAGCTTGGGCTGATCAACCTGATGCAGACCAGAGTCAACGGCAGGTTGCATTGGGTGCAATGCAATGGACCATAAATTCTCATTTTTTGAATGCTCTAAAAATGATGATGCATGGATCGTGGTCCACGAGTAGCGGCGCAAGTTGGAATGGCAAAGCATTTTCATTCCCGGTGAGCAAAGGCAGCTTGAGTTCCACTGCGCAGAAGGCAGATGTGAAGTACTCCGGTTCTGTTCATTTTACCGGTGTTGGCGGAAGAATGGATCTTACTCTCGCCGACCCTGAGATTGTCGTTAACAATGGCGATGATCATGTGATTATGTCCGTGAAGTCCAAGACTATGGTCGGGCAGTCGGTTGACTATGGCCGTATAACTTTCGTTGATATGACCGGCTCTATCACGCAGGGTCAAAACGATGCAGCTCAGGTTGTGGGAACCAATGTCAAGCTGAATAGCCAAGCTGTCGATGCATTCGCTGGTTTCTATCAAGCTGGAAAGCCCATGGATGACATCGATTCGTCCTTGAAGCTTGGGCCTCAATCCTCTCGCCCGGAACCGACGGTGACTCCCAAGCCGAGTGTTACCCCTAAGCCGAGTGTTAAGCCAAAGCCGACGGTGGCTCCCAAGCCGAGTGTTAAACCAAAGCCGAGAGTGTCTCCTAAGCCCAGTGCTAAGCCGAAGCCGACGGTGGCTCCCAAACCTGACCAAAGCACAATTATGGCGCCACAGTCGGATGCTGCGACGGAGGCTGCTGCTGGTGAGGCTCCGTCCGCGGGTGCTCACAAGATTATCCGCAAGCAGGTGTGCACGGTCGTCCCTGGAGCGTCGAGGGCTACGTCACCTACCTCTACGCCAGCCAAGGTTGGCAAGGGCAGCATGAACTGGGGGGTTTCGACCTCATTCGTCAATGCTCTCAAGGGCCCGATGCAAGGCAAGTGGACGATGTCGGGGGGAGCCTCCGCTGATGGGACTCGGTTCAACTTCCCGTTCAGTGGGGGTAACTACGATAGGGCCACGAAGACGGGAAATCTCAATTTTTCTGGCGGTGTTCACTTTACGGGGGTGCATGGGCTCCTTGATCTATCGCTGAGTGATCCGTCCCTTTCTTTGAAGAATGGGAAAGGCGTTATGAAGCTTACCTTGAATGCTGGAGGAATGGCACCCTTTAAAGGTAGGGTTGACTTTGCGAATGTTTCCGTTGTTCCATCCGGGTCTGGTTTTACTGCGACGTCTGTTGTTTTGACTGGGAACGGCGTACAGGTGTGGAATGGTTTCTATAAGAAGGGCCATTCAATGGATAACTTCTCTGTTTCGTTGGGGGACAAATCGGATTCCGCGTCCGCTGCGAAGCAAAATTCTGCTTCTCTGGTGAAAAAGAGCGCTGCGTCTCCGACGAAGCGGGAATGTCACGATGTCCTGGTTGATGCTAAGACGGGTCAGATCATATCCGGTAGCAGTGGGTCACTGCCTAATACTGGTGTGTGATGATTATTTGTTGATCAGCATGTGCTGACGACGGTGATAGGTGGGGGTCATTTGGCCCCACCTATTTGTTGTTGCGTATGTGGTTAGTGCCGCGTAGTAGTTCTGGTAGCTGACGGCGTTTTCGACTCGCAGTGTCACATGTGGCTAGAATCGAGCATTAAGCACTGACCAGGTCACATGCCGTGGCCGCCTCGACAGGAATCGTGACTGCCGTTATAGACCTCCAGTCGCAGCAAGATCACTGAGTGTTCGGCTGTGATCGCGTTGGGCTCCACTCCATTAGCCCGTAGGGCGTTGTTGAGGGGGCTATCACGTATGCTGGAAAAGCCAGGCAGGACCGATATCGTTAGGGACCCAAGCCCCGACTCACCAGACCCCCAAGAAACCGGAGCCTTCCGTGCCGTCTAGTTGTATCTCCGAGGTCTTTGTGTTTGATGGGGTCCTGTTACTTGATCTTGTCTATCCGCGTGGAGCCCGCGCGACGCCCGACGCATATTGTAACCGATGATTGAGGACCAGGGGGGCGACTTTTTCGAGATCGTCCTGAATAATTCGGTCTCGTCCCGCCCACGCTGCTAAGGCTCTTGCGGCGTGAATGATGGTGATGTCGCCTCGATGGCCGTCGATGTTGGAATCCAGACAGATCTGTACCGCTGTGGAAAGAATATTTTTCGGAATCTCGACGGATTGGACTAGGGTCATGGCATTTTCGATGCGTTCGGCTAATCGTCTGCTATGCGAGGACCATTCTGTAATAAATCCATCCGGATCGTCTTCGAATGATAGTCGACGTTGTACGATCTCCATCCGTACCTCGGGATCGGTCTCTCCCTGGACCGTAACGCACAGTCCGAACCGATCCAGCAATTGTGGACGTAGCTGGCCTTCTTCGGGATTCATCGTTCCTACCAAGCTGAAACGGGATGGATGGATCACGCTCATGCCTTCCCGTTCAACGGTATTCACTCCCATAGCTGCAGAATCCAGCAAGATGTCGACGATGTGATCGTCAAGAAGATTGACCTCATCGACGTACAGTATTCCTCGGTGTGCCGACGCTAGCAGGCCTGGCTGGAACCTTTGCTGCCCCCGGACTAAGGCTGTTTCTACGTCAAGTGTCCCGGCAACCCTGTCTTCGGTGACCCCAACCGGTAGCTCCACTACTGGAACTTGCCGAAGCTGTAGATTCGTGCAGCTTGGAACCCCTAAAGGATCTCCGTAGATATGTTGCTCATCAGCGCTTAGATGATAAACGTCGTCAACCTGAGAAATGGTAGGCATTATTTGCGCCATTCCTCTGACGGCTGTTGATTTTGCTGTTCCCTTGTCTCCTTGGATGAGCACTCCTGATAAGCGTGGGTATATAGCGCACAGGATAAGACTAAGCTTCATCTCCTCCTGACCAACGATCGCTGCGAAAGGATAGATAGGTTTTTCCATGTCAATCTCTCTGAGAATAAGAAAGGGCTCGACTCGTGGATCGAATGAAAGGGATGAAGACTCCGGATTGCAGATCGTCGATGGTCATGCGAGGCGCATGAAGAATTCCTGACAGTGCTTCGCAGTCCCTTTGATGGACTCGGTTGACGGAGGTATCTACGATGATCCACGAGGTTCTTGTGTCGTCGGACAAAGTTTGTGCGACATCGGATGCCTGATTGGTGGCAGTTCGGTCCACCCGACCGTCAAGTCCAACGTTACCGCCACCATCGGTCACCACGATGGCGACGGGGCGAAGGGTAGAATCCCGTCGCAACTCTGTCTCGATGAGTCTTCCAGCGCATGAGAGCCCTGATGCCAGCGGCGTCTGTCCGCCGACTGCCATCGTCGTCAGAAGCCGCTGTGCACGCTCGATACTCGATGTCGCAGGCACGATCACTTGAGCGTTATTGCCAGAGAACGTGATCACGGCGACACGATCACGTTTTACGTAGGCATCTTGGAGCAGGCCGATGACTGCTGCCTTGCTGGCTGCCATTCGGCCCCGGGCACCCATGGATCCACTTGCGTCGACGATGAATACGACGAGAGTCGACGTCCGACTCTCGCGCACCTTGCGTCTCCAGTCAGAGCGTTTGACGACTACGGACAACCCATCACGTCCCTCTCCTGATGCACGCCGCGCTCTTTGGTGAGGGGCAGCTGCTCGTAGGGTAGCCGGCAGTGACAGATCGACCGGTTGCCTAGTCGGTTGTGAGCTGATCACATGGCCCCGAAGATCTGCTGATCGGGTGACCATTCGGCGTCCCCGGGCCCGACGTTGAGTTCGGTCATATGCTGCGGGGGTGGATGTGAGTACGTTAAAGGTTTCCTCAGGGGCGATGACCCTCGGGGAAGCTGCCGTGCTGTCGTCGTGGCCTTTTTCATCCAGTTGCTCGTTTCCGTCGTGCGGCGATGAGGGGCCACTGTGGGAGTGAGCATCATTGAGATCCGGTGAGGGGGCCTGAGACGAAGACAAGTTTCGCCGGCGGTGTCTCAGGACGAGTTCGGCCACCGCAGTGACGTCTTCGACGACGACATTATTGTCCCCCCGCCACGCCGCGTAAGCAGTCGCCGATCGAGCCAAACCAAGATCGGCGCGCTGTCCGGGAGCATGCGCTTGTGTCAAGAGCTCTGTGAACTTGTTTCGTGCAGCGTCGGTCCATTCCAGGTCAGGAAGTTTGTTTCGAGCAGCACAAATACGGTTCACGACCTCATTGGTGGCATCTGTGCATGTAGTAATGAAGGAGTCTGGGCCATCGTCGAACGTAAGGCGATGATTGACAATGAGCTCCCGGTCCTTTGGGTTACGACAGGGAACAGTCACGGCGCACAGACCAAAGCGGTCGAGGAGCTGGGGATGGACGGTGTCCGCCCCTACGGCCATTGTTGCTATGAGGGGTAGGTCTTCGGGCCGACCAATGAGGGCAGCTGTTACGGCGTCATCAAAGAGGTTAACATCGTCGGCGCACAGAGCCTGGGCTTCGGTGAGGAGGCCGACATGATCACGGGGCCGTCCGCTGGCTAATGCAGCCTCGAGATCCATGCTGCCGATCAATCGGTCCACGGTAGTGCCTGCCGTGACGTCACGGACGACGATCCCTGGAACGAGGTCAACGAAGGACCTCGCACAGGTTGATTTGGCCGTGCCGAGAGGGCCTGTGATGAGGACCCCACCGATCATTGGATCGATGGCTAGCAGCGTGAGGGCCAATCTGGGTTCAGACTGGCCCACGATCGCTACAAAGGGAAAATGACGAGGCATCAAGCGGAAGCAGCCTGCTTGATGGTCATTCCGTAACGATTCTTGAAGTATTTTTCGAGACGCTTTTCGGCATCGCTCGTTGAGTCTTGAGCTGGTTTCCAGAATCCCATCTGTTTTACTTGGGGGGTGATGTCGTTATGGTGGAAATCTTTGATCTTGGTCATCTTGTGCGTGGTTAAGGAGAATGTGTAGTCAAAGGCTTGACCCATAGCGGATACCCACTTGTGCCAAGAAAGCGTTTGCGCTTTCTCGTTGAACATGTACCAATCCTTCATTGGTTTCTTGGTCTTGGGATCGACAGTCTGGAAAGTTACCTGCTGCTTGCCCTTGTCTACGGTGATAGCTAGTCCTGCCCCCTTGATGACCTTGGTCTTTACATCGAGATCTTTGGATACGTTTCCACTCGGTGTCATGGTGGCATCCGGGGCTGCGCTGGGAGTAACACGAGACGATCCCTGAGAGCTCTGTGAACAGCCCGTAAGGAGAAGCCCGAGTGCGCAGGTAACTGCTAAGTATGGAAGTGTTTTTGTCATCAGTATTCCTTTCTCGGTTTTATGAGACTGCCTCTTCATGGGTAGTCGATTTCTTGCGTTCCAGCTTCCAAACTGGAATCAAGCTTGAAAGTGAGATCGTGAAGCTTGTCCAGGTGCTCGGCGCTAGCGTTCCACAGTGACCTGTCGTGTGCTTCGACCATGCGTTGGGCCATGCTGGCAAGGGAATGCGGATTTAATGTCGATAGCCTTTGCACCATCTCAGGATCATCGATGTAGGTGTCGCAGACCTCGTCGAACATCCAATCGTCGATCTGGTCTGTCGTAGCAGCTAGACCGACGAGATTGGTGACTCGTTTCTCGATTTCAGTGACCCCACGGTGCCCGTGGGCAAGCATGGCTTCCATCCAGTCCTTGTTGAGGAGGCGAGTACGCAGCCCCTTGGCAGCTGCCCTTCCAACGGAAGTCGTGTACACCTCATCTTGGGTGGTATCGGTCACAAGGATCGGGATTGATGTACCTTTGGCGGCGCGAACTGAATTACCCAATCCCCCTAAGTATTCGAAATAGTGGTCGAGATCGGTAATCTCGTACTCGTTGGACGATCGAGTCTGCGACACGAGGTCGACATCTTTGAGCCGGGAGTCATAGAGACCGTCTGTATGGGAGCCGTGATCATAACGGGTGTAGACGTGGCCTGAAGCAGCTGTGAAGGCCGTGGCAAGGTCTTCGGGACTTTGCCATTGTCCAGAATCGACGATGTCGGTCAGCCCCGAACCGTATTGGCCTGGAGGTGGCCCGAAAATTCGCGCGTGTGCCAGAGCTTCGATTCGTTCTTCGGGTTCGCCGGATTGACGCATGGCTTGTGCCTGTTGACGCGTTCGGGCAGCGAGGGGATTGATGTCAGCTGGTTCGTCCAGGGCCGCCACCGCATGAAGAATGTCGTCTAACTCATCGATGAGATTGCTGAAGAGGTCGCGGAAAAACCCGCAGATCGTGACGACGACATCCACCCTTGGGCGTTCAAGTTCATTGCTTGGAATGATTTCCCAGTGCGGAGAGTTCGGACGTCGTGGTGTCAAAGACCGCACTCCTAAAAGGCTCAGGATTTGGGCGTAAGTTTCACCTTGGGTACGGGTGGTCTCCAATCCCCACAGCACGACGGCGATCGTGGTGGGATCAGCGCCGTCATGGCTGGCGCGGTAGGCAGAACAAACGTGGTTGGCGATGTCACGCCCTCGTCGCACTGCGATGGGGGTGGGTACTCGCCGTGAGTCGAACTGGTACAGCGAATGCCCCGAGGGCAAGACTTCTGGATTACGTATGGGATCGCCACCTAAGCGTGCATCAACGTGACGTCCTTCGAGGGCGTGGAATAAACCTTCTATCTCGTCATTGTGTTGTAGCCGCGCGTACAGATTTCGTGCCCAAGACGCCAGGTACCCGACTCCCTGAGTGAGCGCCTCGTCTTCGGGGTTTTTGGATTCCACAGATTTTTCGGGTAAAGATGTTTCGTTGGATGAGTCTGAAACCTCTCCCAGCACCTTGCCGACGACCTTGGCCTGCTCGCTAGGGGAGAGTGCGGGGGCTAGTTCACCGTCAAATGAACCGTGCTCGGCCATTCCGCGCACCATGAGTCGAGCCTCCTGCGGGGTATAAGCCTGTCCCCAGACGTGTAGACCCATGGGGACAAGCGAACGCTTGGTCCGTGCTAGCTCTACCTCGAGTTCATCGAGATCGGTCGGAAGATGTAGAGCTGTGGCGCGTCCGTGCACCTGTTCCAACAACTCGGCGCTGGTTTGGGGCATGAGGGTGACACTGCGTCGGTATTCGGAGATGAGATCGTCTAGTTCTGCCAACTCACCGTCGAGTCTTGTGGGTTGCATCACGGGAGGTTGATAACTCACGAGAACCGCGTGTGCGCGACGACGCGCAATCAGCCCCTCTGCAGCGTTTCCACAGTAATAGATGTACACGTGGGGGATATCACCGATGAGCATGTCGGGGAAGCATTCCGCGCTGACCGCGTTCTCTTTACCTTGGAGGAATTCCAAGGTGCCGTGTGTTCCGACATGGATGATGACGTCTGGTTTCCAGATTTGGCTCAGCCATGTGTAGAAACCGGCGTACTGCGGGTGTGGGGGACGAGTGGTGTCGTGGGTGTCAGTGGTAGCCATCTTGACTGAGCCACGACCTGGTTGGATACCGACCAAGACGTTCCCGTAGTCGACTGCGGGGATGATGAAATCGCCCTCAGGAGTCGTCATAGGGCAGTCGCTTGGGCTTGGGTGTGTTTCATCCATACTTTGCCACGCACGGGGGTGCGGCAGATCTTGTTCGGCATCGGCGCGTAGGTAAGTTTTCGGCCGTACAGTCTGCGAATATTCAGGGGAGTTTACGGCTTGGGCCAGTAAGTCATTGAGAAGTTGTTGCCCACTAGGGGTCTTGGTCTGATAGCCGCGGTGCGACAGTTCGCGCATGATTGCCGCCATAGATTCGCTGACGTCCAGAAAGGCTCCGTTGAGGAGGTTCCCCTCTCCTGCAGGATAATCGTAGCCAATGAGTGCGATTCGTTTCTGAGGAGCCGGAGTTGTCGATAGTCTCAATTGGCCACGAACTCGTCGTGCAAATCTTTCAATTTGCTTTGGGATTGGCACGAGTACCGATGTGACGACTCCCGTGGTCGTGTTTTGAGCTGGCTCAGTCATCGCCGCTATCGGTATCTCGGCCAGACAACCGTCCATTTCGGGTAACATGAGCATGACCATGGCTTCACTCTGACCGAGGCCGTGTCGTGACTCGTTCCATTGTTTCTCGGTGTATCGGGAGAGTATGAGGGGATGCATAATCGGGGCATTGATCGATTTGAGCATGGCCGTGCTGGAATCAACATCACCCCCCATCGGCCCCCCGCCAATGCGGAAGCCCTGCATGCTGATAATAAGTTTTGGTGCGGCTTCGCTCAGAAGTGTGCGCAGAGCCTCCAAGGATTCGCCACCGGCGGCCACGATGCTGATGGGCACAACCCAGCAGTCCTTACGTAACGAATCCATTAAGGCGCGTACGACATCGTTACTGTCGTAGGGATATGTGAGGCCGCTGTAAAGAAGGACGACAGTGGGTCTTCCGTGTGGAGCGTCACATTCCTGGCGGTATTTTTCGACGGTGGAGAAGTGTCTACTAGGCCACGGTGCACCGACGCTCGCAGGGGCTAGAGCCTCGGGTGGTGTGGGCACAACGACCTCTGGGTGACCGCCGTCGAAATGAAGCAGATGGCGAAGGAAAAAATCTGCTTGCGGTTCTCGCATCGAGTGGAAGGCTTTACCCAGCGCGGAAAATCTCTTCGCGTCGGCCATAAATTTTGGTGCGGTTCGCATCCCTTTCACTGTGGCATGTACACGATTTATCCCAGAGATTTCACCTCCAGAGTCTGTGGATGACCCCATTTCTGTGATGATAGGAATCATTTTTTTGGCACTATTCAGTATGCCCTTAATGCTCTTTTGGGCTCCCGTGTTTCCGAGCATCGACTTCATGTCTGGCGGCATGTGTTTCATGTCAGCGTGGCTGTCAGTTTTTTCTATGGCATTGCGGGCTGTCGCCATGGAGAACGATCCTAATCTCACCTTGTCGATAAACTCGGCTCCCCAAGAAAGGACTGCCCCATCAAAGTCGTCCAAAGTTAATCGTGTAGCCCGAATCCACTGGGGGTCACCACCCATGGCGTCAAGGACGACGATATCGCTGTCGTGAATAGCTCTTGTCAGTGCCTCAAGTTCTTCTGGAGTGGGCCTCGTGGTAGAGTTAAAGAAATGCAGTTCGAGAAGATCGTGGCTTGGATCAATGGTCTTGGCTGCTTCGGAAACATGTTTCACGAGATCGGGGAACACAGTCAAGAACGTAATTTTCATCGTGCTTCCTTCAAGGGGCGACGTGGTTGGATGACTGGGAGCTTGCCTTGGGGATCCGTCGTAATCCACGCTTCGATGTCGAAGTTCTCTTCGATGGGCCCGGAGGATAGCGCGTCAGGTGGTCCTTCGAGTGTCAGCTGGCCATTTTTAAGAATGGCGCATCTGTCGCAATAGCGGGCGGCTTGAGTGAGGTCATGCATGACGGCTATGACGGTGATTCCCCGTTCCTGGTTCAGCGATCGAACAAGATCGAGGACTCGCAGTTGATGGGTGACATCCAGATAGGTTGTGGGCTCATCGAGGATAAGGACAGTGGGTTCCTGTGCCAGGGCCGCCGCCAGCCACACTTTCTGTCGCTCTCCGCCTGAAAGAGTGGTGACGCGTCGATCGGCGAAGCACGTGACATCGGCCAGCTCCATTGCTTGTTCCACATGGTTGTCGGCGCTGGTGTCCCTTATCTGCCACCACGGTGTGTGGGCATATCTCCCGTAGCCAACGAGGTGACGTACGGTGAGGTCAGAGGGAGCGGTCGCGCTCTGCCAGACGATCGCAATACGACGCGCGATACAGGATGCGGACATCGTGGATAGATCCGTTCCATCGAATTTGACGCTCCCTGACTCGGGGGAGAGGGCTCCGCATAACGTGCGTACCAGGGTGGTCTTCCCAGAACCGTTGGGGCCAAGTATGGCGTGCATAACTCCCGCCTGGAATGATACGGAGACGTCATTGAGAATCTTGTGATTGCCCAAGGTGACGTTCAAGTGGGAGCCGGAAAGTATAGGTGTTTCCATGATATTTCCCATCTCACAATGTCTTTCTGAGGAGGAAAAGAAAGAAGGGAACCCCCAGTGCTGTGAGCATGATGCCAACCGGTATCTCGAAAGGATCGAAGATGACCCGACTGCATGTGTCGCTCAGCATAACTAATGCAGCTCCGGCGAGCACACACGCTGGAACCAGGATGACGTGGCGATTTCCGACGATCAGCCGCATGATGTGCGGCACGATGAGACCGACGAACCCGAGCAACCCGATGGCGCTGACTGTGCTGGCGGCTAGGAGGGCCGCCACGGCAGTGAGGACAAGGCGATTCGCTTGAACGTTCATTCCCATGCCTTGTGCAACTTGATCACCCAGAGTGATGATGTCGAGTCTGCGGGACAGCACAACGGCGGCAATGATCCCTACCACGGTATATGGCCAGATGATGGACACCTCGGCCCAACTGCGCATGGCGAGGCTGCCATTCATGAACATGAGAGCGCCTTGCACATTGTCGGCCATAAGTACCATGACAGCGGAGATCCCTGCGCCGCACAGCGCTGAGACGGCAACCCCGGAAAGGATGATTCGCAGTGGTTGAACGCCACCCCTCCATGCGAGTGCATAGATTGCCATGGCTGCCAACATCGCACCGATGAACGCCATTACAGGTACAAGGTTTGCTCGTTCTGGGAAAATAAGCAGCGTGCCTATTCCTAGAAGCCCTGCGCCCGAGGAGACCCCGATGATGCTCGGATCGGCAAGGGGATTGCTCATCACGGCTTGAAGAATCACACCCGACGTTGCAAGGTTCATGCCGACCAGGGCAGCAAGGACGACCCTGGGGAATCTCACTCCCCATACCACCCTATGCCATTGGAAATCGGACGGACCGAACAATCCTTTGACTACGTCAGAGGGTGACAACTGTATCGAACCGAACCCGATCCCTGTTATGACGCTGACGATCATGATCGCAACAAGGATGACGAATACGATTGCCGTGAGGTGGTGCCTTCGGTGGCTGTTACTTGACGTTGTCTCCGTTGTCGATGTGAGTGTTTTTGTTTTGGCGGGTATTGTCATGGTTCAATGGGTTTTCCAAAGATTTCCGGATGCACAGAAGCTGCCATGTAAGCCACGGAATCTGGGTAGTTGGGGCCACCGTTGAACAGGAAATATTGTTGAGGCAGGTAAATGATTTTCTTTTTTCGTACGGCATCCACTGCCTGCCAGGATGGGTTGCTGGTCAATTCTCTGTTCACTATTTGCCGGGCTAGTGCGTTGTTCTGTACCATTGAGGTGACCATGATGATATCGGGCTGTTGCTGAGTTATTTTCTCGACACTGAGCGTGGCAGTTTCGGCATTTGGGTCATCTGGAATTGCCGACGAAGCGATGTTCTTCAACTTGAGAAGTTTGGCCATTGATCCGGCGATGCTGTTGTTTAACTTTAGTGATATTGACGTGGCTGTTGCGAACAGAATAGCGACCCGTTTGCCGTCTGCTGGCATCTTGTTAACGGTGGACTTGACCTGTGCGGAAATTTGAGAGGAACGCTTTTTGGCTTCTTTGGTGTGGCCGAGTACTTTACCGAGGGTTTGATAAGTTTGGAGAACCTCATCCAGTGACCTCGTTTTGATGTTCAACACAGGAATTCCTTGAGAAGAAAGTTTGTCTGTTACGTTCTGGCTTACGGCTCCAGGTGCGATGACGAGGTCTGGGTTTGTAGCAAGTATTCGTTCTAAATTGACAGCATATATCATGCCGACCTTGGGGACCTTCTTTATGGCTGCAGCATGGGCTGGTTGAAGTTTTTCATTTCCAGTTAAGGATGGCGTGCATGCCGCCGTGCCGCCCAAGTCATACCAAATGCTGAGTAGTGTCGCAGACAACAGGCATACTCGCTGTGGTCTTGTCTTAAAATCGACTTTATGGCCGAAGCTGTCGGTTACACTGAAGGACGTCTTTGCTTCTTCTGCTCTGGATTCTCCTCCCTTTGAAGGATCTGAAGTGCCGCAGCCGACCATTGTCATGGCCAGTATTGCAGCTATAGCTGCACTAATGCGCTTCCAGGCTGTTTTCTGTGTGTGCAACTGTTCAACTCCTGTTATTATGTGTGCGGTTTCTCTCTTCTGGCTTCTAGGGCCGGTAGAGGGTGTCAGGGTGAAGGGCTACCGTAGAAAGAACTCTCCACATCCGGACTTGTTCGACGGTCCAGTTGTCGATGGGATGAATGATATCCCTCCCTAATTTGCCTGTTTATTGGGGGTGGGTGTTTAGGATGTCCGGTGGCGCTTCTGTTGGGTGGGTATGTGTCCTATCCTCAATGCCTGTGAGTTGCATAAACGTGCTGTAATGATAGTTGCGGGCTTGTGGTGGAGTGACTGATCGCACGGGATGGATTTGGTGTTAGGTTGCGGGAAGAAAACTTATGTTGACCTCTAGTTGTTGGCGGTCATGACGTTGTACTTCCCGGAACTGCAGCATGAAAGAGCAGGCTCTGATCGGTGCGAGAGGTTTGGTTTCGCCCAGCCTATGCATACCCGTGCTGCAGTCGGTCAGCTGCTACAGGGGGGCGGCGGTGATGCCTTTCTCGCGTCGGTTGTGGCGTGTTCTTGGTGAGGTTGGTTTAGCTGATGAGGTGGGTGGTATGGAGGCTGGATTGCGTACCGTTGTTGGGTCGGGTGGTACGAGGCTTTCCGGGGGTCAGGCCCAGCGGTTAACAGTGGCTAGGAACCTGCCCACCGGAGTCGGTCGCACGTGGTCGAGGATACTGAGAGCGAGTCTTCCTGTCCCTTGGCGTGAGGCGGTTGGGCAGTTAATGGTGGTGCAGTGACAGCACCCGCGAACAACGACTCGCGACTCGGCCGCTGTGAGTGGCGAGAAGTATCACTTTGCCTTCATTGGCGAGATCTTGTAGAAGATTTAGGACCAGGTCCTCGTTGTCCCGGTCAAGTGACGCCGTGGGTTCGTCGGTCAGGATGATCCGGCTCGGCTTGAGGAGCAATCGAGCCAAGGCGACACGCTGCTGTTCGCCTCCGCTAAGGGTGTGTACGGGAGTTTGTTCCTGCCCGGGCAGTCCAACGCGTTCCAAGGCGGATGCGAAGGAGGGCTTGGGTAGTAAGGGTCTTGGGCGCGCCGCGATGTCTAGGTTTTCGCGTACCGTAGCGCTCTCGAGCAGAGCCTAATCCTGAAAGAGGTAGCCGATGGTCTCACGGCGGACGCGTTTGTGCCGTCGACGCGGGATGGTAAGGATGTCCGTGCCGTCGATCACGATGTGGCCGCTGTCGGGCCGAATGAGGAGACCGATTGTCGACAATAGGATCGATTTTCCGCAACCGCTAGGGCCACGTAGGGCGATTATCTCGCCGCCGGATGCCTGGAAGTCATGGCCCTTCCAGAGGGTTCTGGAACCGAAGGTCTTGGAGAGGTTCTCCACCCGTAACACGGGGCTATTCTCGTTCATGGTTGCCGTCCCATTCATTGTCGTCATGCTTCGCGCGTCCTCAATGTTCGATAGAACCTGCATAGGAGAGAATGCTCAGAGTCGCGATTCCCACGCCTGCCGTGCCTGCCCAAGCCCACGGTGCGGTGTAAGCCCAGGACAGCAGGTCATGGGGTCGCCTTCCCTCCGCGATGGATTCGGTTCGTCCAGCCTGCCATGAGGTCACCGATCGCCATGCAATAACTATGGCCAGGGTGCCCCACAAACCGGTTTCCCATGCGACAACTTGTCGGAACATGTAGAGCCCCGACCACCCATGGAGTTTGCGCACCAAGCTTCGTTGCCGGTGCACAGTGCTGTACATTCCGGTGATGCTCACCGACGTTGCCACGACAGTGAGTAAGCTGGCGAGCGCGCCGAGGCTCGCGATCAGCAACTGTTGGCGTTGTTGGGAAGCTTTCTGGGCTGTGGATGCCCCTGCAGGTGAGATGCTGGCAACTGCCCTGGCAAGCGAGGGACTGGACGTGACACGTCGGGACTCGGAATTGGGATCGAGTAGGAGAATTCCACCGGTAGTCAACGCTGTCGTGAGGTCATCGCCTGACAATAGTCCTGAGGGGGACGCGGATCATCACGGGATCGGTCATCGTTGCCGACAGACCCTGTTCGGGGGACTGCGGTCCGTAGGTGAAATAGTCGTGAGAGCCCTCTTGCCGCGACCACTTGATTGTTGCCTTGCCGGCCTTTGCTGGTGCGGAGAGTTGTTGGGCAATAGCATGGCGGATGCGGGGTTCCACTGAGGACAGTGATACAGGTACGGTTCCCGTGACGGTGGATACATTTGGGGAGGAAGCGCATGCCGGTACCGGATGACGTTGGCAGTATTCGTCATTGATGATGAACAACTGAATCGGTGCAGGAAGACCAACGTCAACCGGACTGAGGTTTGCGACGATGAGACGGTGGTGTTCGTCCACGTCGCTCAGCCATGCGCCGACTGCGTCAACCATACGCTTCTCGCTGGCGGCGTCGATGACAGCCGAGCCGATGCCACGGAGTGCGACCCGCCCCACGTGACGATCGACCGTGGCCCATTGGGCTTGTTGGTCTTCATAGCGCCACAGTTCCCGTGTGGCAGAGGTGACTGAAACTATCAGCAGTATCGCCAACATGGCCACCGGAAAGCGAAGCAGATACGAGGCGGAGAAGACCGGGAGACTGGTCATTCGACCCTTGACCTGAGCCAGGATTTCTGCGCTTGACCATGCGATGGCCAACGTCACGATCTCGACTGTGAGGAGTACTGCGACGGATAGTATCCATATCTGGACTGACCAGCGAAACCATCGCATCCATTGAGCTAAACCGTTGTAAAAGCCGAGGATCGGCACACTGATCAAAGCCGTTGCTCCTATGCCTATGGCTGCGACGGACACCGCATGAAGAGTTTCTCGGCTGGCATGATGCAGCCACGAGTGACCGTGCAAACGGAGAATACCGTAACGCCGAGTCCGGGCGAACACCGCCGCCATGACCAGGGCGACTAATGCCCCCCATCATCCCGCCGTACGCCTTGATGATGTCAGGATTATGGCTGGCAACGAGTCCCAGGTTCACCTGGCCTTGTACCGAGGAGCGAAACCCCAATGCACTCATTCCGGAGGCGAATGTGGTGGCATCGGCGGCGTTGCCGTAGACGAGGTACTCGCCGCTGCGATCGGTGGACTGATCTTGATCCATGTGGGCGATATGGGTGATCATTTGCGATGACAGATTCGGGTAACCCTTTAGGAAAGGGATTGAGAGTGCCGCCGGCTGCGGAAACCAAATAGAGCCCCCGAGAGGACTCCGGATTGTTCAAATCGGCCTGCCAACGCCCGACCGCCACATGTTGTCGTTGCGAATACGTGGACATCCACGAGTCGACCGCCGAGACGTTTCGGTCTGGTGTTCCCTCGACGAGAACGATGACGGGGTGCCCAGCTGAGGGGAGCACCGTTTCTGCCGCGCCCAACAGGAATGATGCCATAAGAACGGCGACAACTGCCGTCAGAAAGTAGGGGAGGGATACCGGTGAGGGCCGTCTCATCATTGTGGCGGCTTCCTTCTGATCGGACCGTGGAGGGGTATCAGGCGGCACGTCCCACCGTAGGGCGTGCCGCCTGTGATGGGGTTGTCAGCAGGTGCGATACCAAGCCTTGTTCCCGAACCGTGCTGCATCGGTGCGAGCATAGGACCAACTGCCGGCCTTGACGCATGGCGAGCGCACAAAGTTGACCCCTTGAACTGAACTGCCATGTTTCTTCGAGCCGTGAAAATAGTCCGAGTATCCACCTCCGTATCGCCAAACTCCGCCCTCGGGCGGGTTGACGGTGTCGGCCATAGCAATAGTGGCTGTACTAGCGAGTAGCAGGCCCGTGATAGGGACTGCTGCGAAGTGACGCCAAACGGTGGACACGATTTCCTCCTTATAACTTCTCCTACTGAAACGCTTCATTGCCAGCAGGAGGGAGAGGGTCATCCAGCGAGGCTCATCGGGACCGGAGATGCAGGCTTTCAGATCTGACGTCCCGAACCCGGTCGCATGCTTTTAGCTAATCCTATCGCGGGTGGCTTGAACTAGGGTGGAGCTATGCGCCCTGTCACTGACATCACTCGCCGCGTAGCCCCTTTTCACGTCGTCAGTGAGTTTCAGCCTTCTGGTGACCAGCCGCAGGCCATTGCGGAGTTGGAGAAGAGGGTTAACAGTGGTGAACAGGACGTTGTTCTGCTCGGCGCCACCGGTACTGGCAAGACGGCCACGGTGGCGTGGCTGGCGGAGAGGCTGCAGCGCCCGATGCTCGTCATGCAGCCCAACAAGACGTTGGCCGCCCAGTTTGCCCAGGAACTACGTACCTTCTTCCCTGACAATGCCGTCGAGTACTTCGTCTCTTACTACGATTACTACCAACCTGAGGCGTACATCCCACAGACGGATACCTACATCGAGAAAGATTCCAGCCTCAACAAGGAAGTTGAAAGGTTGCGCCACTCCGCGACGAACTCCCTGCTCACCCGTCGCGACGTCATCGTGGTGTCAACCGTTTCAGCTATCTATGGCCTGGGCACGCCACAGGAATACGTAGACCGGATGATTCCACTGGAGGTCGGCCAGGAGTGGGATCGCGATGAGTTGCTACGCGACCTCGTCACCAACCAGTACGTCCGTAACGACATATCGGGGGAGCGCGGCACCTTCCGGGTGCGCGGGGACACCCTCGAGATTTTCCCGGTTTATGAGGAGAATGCGCTGCGTGTCGAGTTTTTCGGCGACGAAATTGAGGCCCTCACGACGATGCACCCACTCACCGGGGAGATCATCAGCGAGGACGAGCAGGTCTACGTGTTCCCGGCTACCCACTATGTCGCCGGCCCGGAACGTATGGAGCGGGCCATAGCGTCCATCCAGCAGGAGCTCGAGGAGCGCCTGGCCGTTCTAGAGCGTGATGGGAAACTGTTGGAGGCCCAACGGTTACGTATGCGTACTACCTACGATATCGAGATGATGCAGCAGGTCGGTGCCTGTGCTGGCATCGAAAACTATTCGCGGCACATCGACGGACGCGCTCCCGGCTCAGCCCCGAACTGTCTGCTTGACTACTTTCCGGAAGATTTTGTGCTCGTCATTGATGAATCCCACGTGACCGTCCCGCAGATTGGCGGGATGTATGAGGGGGACATGAGCCGCAAGCGGACATTGGTAGAACATGGTTTCCGACTGCCCAGCGCCATGGACAACCGTCCTCTCAAATTCGACGAGTTCACCCAGCGGATCGGCCAGACTGTCTACCTGTCCGCCACGCCCGGTTCGTACGAGACCGAACGAGCTCACGGCGTCGTCGAACAAATCATTCGTCCGACAGGTCTGGTGGATCCGGAGATTATCGTCAAGCCTACGCGTGGCCAGATTGACGACCTTATGGGTGAAATTCGTACCCGAGTGGACCGTGGCGACCGTGTCTTGGTGACGACTCTGACGAAGAAGATGGCCGAAGACCTCACCGACTACCTCATGGAGCACGGGATTCGCACCCGTTACCTGCACTCGGAGATCGACACACTCAAACGCATCGAGCTGCTCAAGGAGTTGCGCATGGGCGAGTTCGATGTGCTTGTCGGTATCAACCTGCTACGAGAGGGACTTGACCTCCCGGAGGTTTCCTTGGTGGCGATCCTCGACGCCGACAAGGAAGGCTTTTTGCGTTCTGAACGGTCCCTTATCCAGACCGTCGGCCGCGCTGCTCGTAACGTCAACGGTCAGGTCATCATGTACGCCGACCAGATCACTGATTCCATGCAGGTCGCCATCGACGAGACAAATCGTCGTCGCGATATCCAGATGGCGTACAACAAGGAACACGGGATCGATCCACAGCCGTTGCGCAAGAAGATCGGCGACATCACTGAGATGCTGGCTCGCGAAGGTGCCGATACTGACGAGCTCGTCGAGAAGTTCAACTATGGGAAAGGCCACCGCGGCTACAATTCGATGATCACTGACGAGCAGCGAGCCGCCCAAGGCAGGAGACTCGACGTCTCGAAGATGGCCGAAGAGGATCTAGGCAAGCTCATCGTCGACCTCACCACCGAAATGCGTTCTGCGGCTGGCGAACTCAAGTTTGAAGTCGCTGCCCGGCTACGTGACGAAATCGCCGATCTTAAGAAAGAGTTGCGCCAGATGGTGGAGGCCAACCGGTAGACAGGGGCGGGAGTCGCGGTCGAGGCCCTGGTGTGCGAGTATGGAACTCCTTGGAGGGGAGTACTCCTGAGAAAAGTGTGGTCGTCATCACGATCGTGCCATCACGGTCCGGCTACACAGCCCCGGTCAGGCGATGATATGTGGCGTACCGGCGCGGACGAGACCTCCGGACTATCCCTTTGGAGGCCGGGATTTGCACGTTCATGCTTACGTCTGGATCATCACCATCCTCGTGATGGGGGCTCTGCTCTTCTTCGACGTTCTCGTCCTGGGGCGAAACCCCCATATCCCCTCCGCCAAGGAGTGTGCCACCTTCGTCGGCGTCTTCGTCGGCTTGGCGGTACTCTTCGGCTTAGGCGTCTGGATCCTACAGGGCCATGCCGCAGGGGGACAGTTCTTCGCAGTGTGGTTGACCGAGTACAGCTTGTCGATCGACAACCTGTTTATCTTCCTCATCCTCATGGAAAAGTTCAACGTCCCACGGAAATTGCAGCAATTCGCCCTGCTGGTAGGTATCATCGTCGCCCTCGTTTTCCGGGGTGTTTTTATTGCTCTGGGACAGGCCATTCTTGAGGCCTGGGCGTGGGTGTTCTTCATCTTTGGTGCTTTCCTGCTGTATTCGGCAATTGACCAGGTGCGTGAGTATCGGCACCGTGACGATGACGACGATGAGGATCCTGGTGAGGATGGCCGCTTCATGGCGTGGTTCAGGCGCACGGTTCCGGCTACTGGTGACTACCGTGGCACGAAGTTTTTCGTTCGCGAGAACGGTAAAACTCTCGCAACCTCGATGTTCATGGTTTGTGTCGCCCTGGGCGCCACGGACTTGCTTTTCGCCCTCGACTCGATTCCGGCGTCCTATGGTCTCACCAGCGAGGGGTATCTCATCCTTACCGCTAACGTCTTTGCTCTCATGGGTCTGCGCCAGTTGTATTTCCTTATCGGAAGCCTGTTGGAACGTTTGGTGTACTTGTCGCTGGGACTGGCCGTGATTTTGGGCTTTATCGCCCTCAAGCTCATTGGCCACGCGATGCACCACTACGGACTGGACCAGGCCTGGTTCGGCTTTAGCAGTGAGGTTTCGATCGGGGTTTCGCTGGGCGTTATCGCCGTGACCCTGGCTCTCACCACCGTCGCGAGTCTCATTAAAAGTCGTAAAGACGATGCCACAGCCGACGTCTGATCTGACGTTTACCAGCCGCGGGCACGCCACAGTGGAAGGTTGGGACGTTCCTCTCCGACGGTTGTGGCGTCGCCATGCCCGGGATGGATAACTGTTGTATCTGACGCGGGTGCGAAGATCTTCATGCAGACGTCGGTGTAGAGACTTTCGAATTCTCGGCTTCCGCTAGTTTTGCCGAGCCTACCCGGGAACAGAGAATCGCCAGTGAGAACGTGATCGCTGGGGTTACCGTGCAAACGTAAGGCGATGGATCCGCGGGTATGGCCTACCAGTCCAATGACGTCGAGTTCTACGTCTCCGAGACGGAACAGATCACCGTCCCACATGGTGCGGCAGGTTACTCCTGTGGTGGCCTCAATAGCCTCGGCGTCGGGTTCTCCACACCACGGCTGGGCTCCCGTCATAGTAACGATCTCCGCGAGGGCCCCGGTATGGTCCTGATGACGATGGGTCGTAATAACGGCTCCGACTTCATCGTCACCGATGAGGGCTTTGAGTCGACCGGGTTCGGCAGCTGCGTCCACGAGGATGGCGGGCCCCGCTCCGGGATGGATGAGGTAGGCATTATTGTCCATGGTGCCTACCGAGATTTTGATGAGGTCAACGTCATCGTTAACCTTGATGAGGGCGGCTTCTGAGCCCGGATCGACGTGGTAGAGCGGCATGACGATTCCTTCCTGGGACGAGCGGATAATCCGCCAGCTGTCCTGTCAGATGAGCATTGGGACGGCGAGCTGGTCAGCTCCGGCGAGACGCTCAGTTCCCCCTCGGCCCGATAGCCATCCTGCCAGTGCGCCGTCAGGTCCATGGACCGTGGTCGCGAATCCGACCCCGCCAATGCGGTCCGTCAGGCCGGAATCAGAGACGATACGCATAGCGGGCACCTCAGGACGGTCTCGCAGGCGGAAGCAGACCCATTCCAGGAGAGTACGCGCGGAAACGTCGGGGAGGTCATCGACGGTCATCCCGAGATCGAGGTCGACGTGGTGAAGAGCGATCTCTGCGAGTCGTAGTGCTGGCAGATCAGTGACATCGACGCGGATGTCGTTGGTTAGCCACACTGCAGTGCCAGGTTCCATGTCGTCGAGCGCGTCGAAGGTGGTGTTGAGGGAGCCTGCGGTGGTATCGAGGTCGATTTGCAGCTGCAGCCCGGCGCGTTCCGAACCGCGTTCGATATCGCGGTCGCGCAGTTCGTCGGAGGGGTAGAGGTGGGGGACTTTCTGATTGGTAATGACCGCTTTCGTGACGGCCTCGAAGGCTTCGGCGTTACGGGCTATGTGGGTGGCGATGTGGGCACGGGTCCATCCGGCCAGGCGACTCGGCGCCTGCCACTCGTCGTCGGATAGTCCCATGGTTGCGCCAAGAAGACGTTGCGTGGCTTCACGTTTGGCAGCCCGGATCACGTGCAAGGGAGCGCTGGGACACAGACCGGGTGGTCGTTGGGCAGCGCTCATGTCATCCAACCTAATGCCACGGGATGGAACATGCCAGATGAACGAAAGGATGGAGCCAATTTTATAGTGATGTGAAAAGGCTATCGTGTTCCGTTCTGCCAGCCGCGCAGAACTGCGGGACTGTCTTGCGCGGCCTCTACGATGACACCTGTGAGTGACCACATCATCGTCCGAGGCGCCCGGGAACACAACCTGCGCAATGTCAATCTGGACCTTCCCAGGGACGCCATGATTGTGTTCACCGGTCTGTCGGGATCGGGCAAGTCCTCCCTTGCTTTCGACACTATCTTCGCCGAGGGACAGCGTCGATATGTGGAGTCGCTTTCCTCCTATGCCCGCCAGTTTCTGGGTCAGATGGATAAGCCCGATGTCGACTTTATCGAGGGCCTCAGCCCGGCAGTTTCCATCGATCAGAAGTCCACGTCCCGCAACCCTCGCTCGACCGTTGGCACCATCACAGAGATTCATGATTATCTGCGCCTGCTCTGGGCCCGCGTCGGTAAGCCCCACTGCCCGGTGTGCGGCGAGCTCATCAGCCGTCAGACCCCGCAGCAGATTGTCGACCGCCTCATGGCGCTCGACGAGGGTACTAAGTTTCAAGTCCTCGCCCCGGTGATTCGTGGACGCAAAGGTGAGTACGTCGAGCTGTTCCGACAGTTGACGACCGATGGCTTCACCCGAGTACGGGTGGATGGAGACGTTCATCGGCTTGGACAGGTGCCACCGCTGGATAAGAAGCGCAAGCACGACATCGACGTCGTCGTTGATCGGATTGCAGTCAAGCCGTCGGCTAAGCAGCGCCTCACCGAGTCGGTGGAGACGGCGTTGGGGCTGGCCCACGGCATCGTCGGCGTCGATTTCGTCGACCGCGATCTGTCTGATCCGCACCGGGAGCGTCGGTTCTCCGAGACGATGGCTTGCCCAAATCAGCATGACATCGACATCGAGGAGCTAGAGCCGCGTCAGTTCTCCTTCAATGGGCCCTGGGGTGCTTGCCCGACATGTTCTGGTCTGGGCGCGACACTCGAGGTCGACCCGGAATTGGTCGTCCCCGATTCCGGTCTGAGCTTGCTTGAGGGAGCCATTGCGCCCTGGTCTGGGCCACGGGTGGCGAACCATTACCAGCACGTCTTTGCTGGGCTGGCGGAGAACCACGGGTTTGACGCGACTCTTCCGTGGTCCGAGTTGCCAGTAAAGGCTCGCAAGCTGGTCCTGCACGGTGATGGCGACCCGGTCATGATCTCGTACCGCAACCGATTCGGGCGGGTGCGCACCTACTCGCAGAATTACGAGGGAGTGCTGCATTATGTGCGTCGACGCTACGACGAGGCCGAGACGGACTCTGCACGCTCCCGGTGGGGCCAGTATCTGCGTGAGGTCCCGTGCCGAGATTGCCATGGCAAGCGTCTCAAGCCGACGAGCCTGGCCGTAACGGTCGGTGGGCGAAACATCGCCGAGGTCTCAGATATGTCTATTGGGGAGGCTTCTGAATTCCTCAATGCGTTGACGTTGACCGAGCGGGAAGCCACCATCGCGGGGCGAGTTATCAAGGAGGTTCGCGCCCGGCTGCGATTCCTTGTCGATGTCGGTCTCGACTACCTCACCTTGTCACGGTCGGCGGGGTCCCTGTCAGGTGGTGAGGCTCAGCGTATTCGACTCGCTACCCAGATTGGTTCGGGTTTGGTTGGGGTTCTCTACGTCCTTGATGAGCCCTCCATCGGCTTGCACCAGCGTGACAACCGACGCCTCATCGACACCCTTGTGAGATTGCGAGATCTCGGTAACACCCTCATCGTCGTCGAGCATGATGAGGACACCATTCGGATGGCGGACTGGGTTGTCGACGTCGGCCCAGGGGCCGGTGAGCACGGTGGTGAGGTCGTCGTGTCAGGAACCGTTGACGAACTGCTGGCCAGTGAGAGGTCCGTGACCGGTGCGTACTTGTCGGGCAAGAGGTCGATCCCATTGCCGGCGACCCGACGCCCCTGCACGGGACGTGAGCTCGTCGTCAGGGGAGCCCGTGAGAACAACCTCAAGGGAATGAATGTCACCTTCCCGCTAGGGCAACTCGTCGTCGTCACCGGGGTGAGCGGCTCGGGCAAGTCCACTTTGGTCAACCAAATCCTCTACACATCGCTAGCGCATCGTATCCATGGCGCCAGGACGGTACCGGGTAAGCATGAGACGATCACCGGTGTCGAGGAAATCGACAAGGTGATTCACGTCGACCAATCGCCGATCGGACGCACACCAAGATCGAATCCGGCCACCTATACCGGTGTCTTCGACAAGATCCGTGCTCTCTTTGCCCAGACCCCCGAAGCTAAGATGCGCGGCTATCAGCCGGGTCGGTTCTCCTTCAACATTAAGGGTGGACGCTGCGAGAACTGTCAGGGTGACGGCACCATCAAAATCGAGATGAACTTCCTACCTGACGTCTATGTGCCCTGTGAGGTGTGCCACGGTGCTCGGTACAACCGTGAGACTTTGGAGGTCCATTACAAAGGCAAAACGATCGCTGAGGTTTTGGATATGCCTATCGAGGAGGCTTGCACCTTCTTCGAACCGATTTCGTCGATCCATCGTCACTTCCAGACCCTCGTCGAGGTTGGTTTGGGATACGTCAGGCTCGGCCAGCCCGCGACGACCCTATCTGGTGGGGAGGCCCAGCGCATCAAGCTGGCCTCCGAGTTGCAGAAACGTTCCACGGGTAGGACCCTGTATGTCCTTGACGAGCCCACCACCGGCCTGCACTTCGAGGACATCCGCAAGCTGCTGCTGGTGTTGCAACGTCTTGTCGATCAAGGCAACTCGGTCTTCGTCATTGAGCACAATCTGGATGTCATCAAAACCGCCGATTGGATCATCGACATGGGGCCCGAGGGAGGAAATGGTGGCGGAACCGTTGTCGCCGAGGGCACTCCAGAGCAGGTTGCCGCCGTCGAGGGGTCCTACACCGGCCAGTATCTTTCGGAGATCCTGGCTGGGCACGAGGTAGCAGTCGGGGACGAACCGGCGCTCGTCGAAGCGCCAGCGGACGCCGGGAAAAGGAAAACCACCGCCAGGAGGAAGGCAAAAAAGACCACGAGCCCACGCAAGAAGTCGCGTTGAGAAAAGGTCAGGCGTTAGGAACCGCTGATAGTGAGAGTTTCGCCCTTCTGCGTGACCGTGGCCTTACCCAGACCGGAGGTAGCCGGGCCCTGGGTGACGTGACCGTCGGTTATAGCGAACTTCGATCCGTGGCAAGGGCACAGGATCGCCCCGTCATGGACCTCGTCGACCTGACAGCCAGCGTGCGGACACACCCGCACAAATCCCTTAAAGGTTCCCTTGGTGGGTTGGGTGACGACGAAGTTGGTGCCATCGATGACGACGCCTCCACCGACCGGGACATCAGCTGCTTTGACGGTAGCTGGACCGGTGTGAACGTCATTGGAGTTCTGGAAGGTGTTGCATCCGGCGACTGCGCTGGTAGCGGCCAAGGCAGTGACACTTCCAACGGTGCGCAGGACCTCGCGTCGGGTGGGGGACATTTCTCTCCTTCGTGCTCAGCGGGTACCGGGGTTGCCGGTGGATGCGGCGACGGCGCCGTGAACCATACCGGCTTCGATAAGGTGATCCACGCGATTGATCCAATGAACTTCGTACCCGTCCGGGTGCAACTCGATCATCGAGGTGGCGGTGTTCTGAAGCCCGATCCAGTGCGGTTCGCTGCCGATGGAGTGGTTTCGCAGACCAGCGGCAAGTTGTGGGGCGATGAGATGCAGCAACATCATGGATCCGATCGCGCCGTGAGCGACGATCGCGATGCACTCGTCATCATTGTGGGTATCGCGGATCCACTTGGCGATTCTGCCGGCGCGGTCAGCAGCCTCGGCGGCGGTCTCGATGCGAGCTTCGCGCCACCCTTCCTCGGTGATGGACTCGGGGAAAACAGCACGGTCTGTGATGGCCGACAAAGCTGATCGCGGCGATCCTGGATGACCGGTTTCGACGCCGTCAACGATCTGAACTGGACCTGGACGCTCGAAGATGAGGTCATTGATGATGATAGGAAGATCAAGGGCCTCAGCGACCGGGTCAGCCGTCTGGATGGTACGCATCATGGGGGAGGCATACAGCTTCGTTGGCCGAGGAGAGACCGATCCGATCCACTTCCCTAGGGCCTGAGCTTGACGTCGTCCAAGCTCGGTGAGCTCCGGGTCAGGCTTGCGACCCTGCTGGTAAGTCTCGACAGACTGCGCAGCGAAGGCATTGTTCTCGGACTGGCCGTGGCGGATGAGGAGAAGATGCACAGTTCCAGCCTACCGGCGAGTCCCGCTGAAAGGCGGCATCCCGGCATCGGCGTTGCCTCGGATGTCGGGGTTGGCTGTAGGCGACCCTTTCCCACTACCCTAACCGCGTTAGCTGAGAAGGCACCTCGTCGTGGCTAGGAGTGACGAGAATTGGTGAGCGTTGGAGGTTGTATTCGATGACGATCGAGGTAGTCGATGATTCGGCAAGGAATGTCTCAAAAACGTGGCGGAAAGTGACTTTCTCTGTCGTCGTTCCCTATCGGCCGGAATGGGTCACCGAGCCCATTGAGAATATGGCATCGAAGACTGTCGGGCCGGCGGAGGTTCTCGATTCTCTCGTTTCGAGCAGTGAAGATATACTGCAATCTTCCCGAGACCAAGCATATGAACCTCACAAATACTATTTTTCGAGGAGGATTCGGGACGCGGTTAGGATGTATCGTCACGCCGTTTATGATGCAACGAGGGAAGATGCTATTCGCGCGAAGGTTGCGGAAAGGCGGAAATCGCATAAAGGGTCTATTCTTAACATTCCCGAAGGTCTGAGTTACCTGGGTGCTGAGCGTCGGGAATACGAGGATAGTCTCGGGGCTGTCGCGGGTGGTGAAGCATTCCACTACGCCGTTCTGCATTTTCGGCTTGATGACGTCACAGACGCCGCGGTCGAAACGGCTGCCGCATGGCTGAAGCGCCCCGGAGGAGACGGTGCGAGGTATTTATCTGGTCTTCTGAGCGACATCGGTCTAGGAAGATGTTTGTACTCATGGGGAGGCTTCTCCCAAGGCAACGCTGGGTGCGGCCGCGGGAAGGCCAGTTCGCGTGATCGTGGTTGTGGTGCTGGCGGGGCGCCCTTTCTTAATTGCAACCGAATCTTCGTCATGACCTTCGCAGAAGTGGATCCTCAGGACTTGCGGCACCCGTCCTATTTCGGACACCACAAGGCGTGGACTCCGGCGCAGGCCTGGCTGTATCACCTAGCAACTGGTGGGATCGGAATTTACCGAGGAGTTCCACCTAGTGACACGAGTGATGCTGCGAACGACGGGATGTTCTGCCTTGATGCGACGTGGGTAAGGATCGAGGAAGCCGGCATGGCAGTCATGACCCAGCCGGTGCTGCTCGAAGAGAGTAACCGCAAGCATGCTGGAGCCCTGTGCCTGCTGTGTCACAGTAGAATGCTCGACATCGTGATTCTGTGCCTACGGCAACGCACCTACCTTGATCGCAATGCCGAAAGTGAGGCGCGCGTCTTGGTGGGGAAGGGCCATTGGGGCGATGAGGAGTTAGACAGGCTACTCGATCGTGAGCGTTCGGTGGCCGCTTTTCTTAATGGGCTGTGGTTCACCGAGGTTTCCGGGCGTCGTGAGGCAACCCTCGTCTTGAACGAGTTTCAGAAAGTTCTTGGCACTCCCGTCTTGCTTACGGAATTGCGGGACGAACAGGAATCCTTGGTGCGAGTTGTCGAGGTGCACCGACGTATCGACAATGTTGCGATGGACAAGGCCAGAAAGGAGCAGGAGCGCCGCCGAGAGCAGCTGGAGAAGGCAGCCGAAAAGCGCCTGGAGATCATCGTCCTCGTTCTGACCGTTATATCGACGATGCTGGCGCTTCTGGCCCTTGTATCTGATCCAAATCTTGGCCTTTTCGCAGTCGGTTTCATACTCACAGGGATCGTCGCGCTCATCGGTGGTATCCGCGTCAAACGTTTATTGAGGGGGGATTGCGAAGGACAAGAAAGACAACCGTGCAGGTTTGTGACGCGACGACATCACCGAGAGACGAATGTATCGCCCTGCTCCCTGGCACGTGAACAGTGGCCCGGGTGAGCGCTTTGGTATGGTCGTGGGTCGCGAGGGCGTCAAGCAACGTTTGCCGGCTCCGCCCCGCTCGGTCGGCTTTGTGCCTGTGATCGTCGGCGGGACGGTTGAGCGGCATCAACGGCAGTGCCGCTCCCTAAAGTCACGTCCGTGGTGTGAGTGGGAAGTGATATTTCGCTACTTGCGCATAGAGTTCACCCCATGGCCGATCCGTCCAGCTACCGTCCCGCTCCGGGCACGATTCCTACCCAGCCAGGTGTCTATCGATTCAGTGATGCGCATGGCCAGGTCATCTATGTCGGCAAGGCTAAGAACCTGCGCAACCGATTGAATTCCTATTTCCAGGACATCTCGGCTCTCCACCCGCGCACCCAGCGGATGGTGACGACGGCAGCGCACGTGCAGTGGACGGTAGTTCAGAACGAAGTCGAGTCCCTACAGCTCGAATACACCTGGATCAAAGAATTCGACCCGCGGTTCAATGTTATGTACCGCGACGACAAGTCTTATCCGTGGCTGTGTTTTACCTGGACCGATGAGTATCCACGCGTCTTCGTCGGGCGCGGTGCGCACCACAAGGGGTGGCGTTATTACGGACCTTTTGGCCAGGCCTGGGCGATTCGCGACACCGTCGAGACCCTGTTGCGTGTATTCCCGGTGCGCTCTTGCTCGACGGGAGTTTTCAACCGCGCGAAGAACCAGGGACGTCCCTGCCTACTCGGATATATCGGTAAGTGTTCGGCTCCCTGCGTTGAACGGATCACATCCCAGGCTCATCGCGAGATCGCTGACGAGTTCTGTGATTTCATGGCCGGGCGGACGACGAAAATTGTCAAGCGGCTTGAATCCCAGATGGCGGAGGCCTCTGAGAACCTTGAATTTGAACGCGCTGCGGTGATCCGGGATTCCTTGGGCGCTTTATCCAAAACTTTGGAGCGCAACGCTGTCGTACTTGGTGATGGTACTGACGCGGACGTCATCTCCATGGCGCTCGATCCGCTCGAGGTCGGCGTCAAGATTTTCCATGTCCGAGGTGGCCGCATCCGTGGTGAACGCGGTTGGGTCGCTGATCGTGCTGACGATGCCGACGAGGCCGAGCTCATGGAAACCTTCCTGACTCAGTTGTACGGCGTCAATGCCAGTGACGGTCAGGTCCGCGACGATGGGCACGGCAATGCTGTTCCGCCACTGGTGATCGTCTCCGCCGAGCCTACGAACCCCGACGTCATGTCGACGATTCTCAGCTCCGAACGCGGCTCCCACGTCGAGATTCGTGTCCCGCGCCGTGGTGACAAAGCGACTCTCATGGACACCGTCACTCGCAATGCCCAGGAAACTCTTGCCCAGCACAAGCTCAAGCGGGCCTCTGACCTTGCTACCCGTACTCGCGCTCTGGAAGAAATTCAGGAGTCACTCGGCTTGGACCGCGCCCCGCTACGGATAGAGTCCTACGACATTTCCCATATCCAGGGCACCAATGTCGTCGGGTCGATGGTGGTCTTCGAAGACGGTATGCCCCGCAAGTCTGAGTACCGTCGTTTCAGCATCAAGGGATTTGAGGGGTCCGACGACTTAGCCGCTATGCACGAGGTGCTTTCTCGTCGACTGCGTCGCCTCATCGAGGACCGTGATGCCATGGCCGCTGCTCAAACTCCTGACGGCGACGTTGGCTCCCTTATCGATCCGACTACCGGATCCCCTCGGAAATTCGCCTACGCCCCGCACCTCATCGTCGTCGATGGTGGTGCGCCTCAGGTGCATGCCGCCCAGCAGGTGCTTGAAGAGTTCGGCCTGGAGGACGAAATCGCGTTGTGTGGCCTGGCCAAGCGCCTGGAGGAGGTGTGGCTTCCTGACGAGGAATGGCCGGTCATTTTGCCGCGAACTTCCGAAGGACTCTACCTGCTTCAGCGTCTGCGTGATGAGGCTCACCGTTTCGCTATTACCTTTCACCGGTCTAAGCGTTCCAAGGCCATGGTGGAGTCCGTTCTCGACGGTGTGTCGGGGCTGGGAGAGACCCGGCGCAAAGCGCTCGTCTCCCACTTTGGATCGGTACGGTCGCTACGCAAGGCCACCGTTGACGACATTGTCGAGGTGCCAGGCTTTGGCCCGAAACTCGCTGGCGAAGTTGTCGCAGCTTTGTCCCAGGACAAACCAGCCGAGGCCATCAACACCGCTACTGGCGAGGTTGTTGACGCCAACGGCCCAGACGCAGGGAGATAAGCACTACCCTTGAGCTGTGAGCACCGAGCAGACGACGAAGACCCCACGAGTTGTCATTATCACCGGCATTTCTGGTGCTGGGCGTCGTACCGCAGCTCACGCTGTGGAGGACCTTGGCTGGTACGTCGTCGATAATCTTCCGCCCGCTATGTTGGGGGCCCTCGTTGACGAAATTGCCGCCAATAACATTGATCGCCTAGCGGTGGTTCTCGATGTGCGTAGCCGCATCATGTTTGACGCCCTAGGGGTGGCCGTCAATGCGCTCGACGAGCGCGGCATCGACCCTGCCATCGTCTTCTTGGAAGCGTCCGATGAGACAATTGTGCGCCGCCAGGAGTCCAGCCGTCGTCCGCTGCCGCTGCAACAAGGTGGTCATCTGCTCGACGCCGTTGCCCTTGAGCGGCGGATGCTGTCCGACCTGCGAGCCGAGGCTGATCTCGTCATCGACACCACGTCGATCACTGCCCGCCAGCTAGCCCAACGCATCGACCATGCCTTTGCTGAGGGGATTGACGAAGGGCTGGCATTCCAGGTGATGTCCTTCGGGTTTAAGCGTGGGGTCCCGATCGACGCTGACCTCGTCTTTGACGTCCGCTTCTTGCCAAACCCTTATTGGGTCCCTGAGCTGCGTCCCAAGACCGGTCTGTCTTCTGACGTTGCCTCCTATGTGATGGCCCAAGCTGGTGCCACAGAGTTCATTGACCGTGTTGAACAACTCCTGGGTGGCATGGCTCCGGGGTATCTTCGGGAGGGCAAGAAGCAGGTCACGGTGGCCGTTGGTTGCACAGGCGGAAAGCATCGCAGTACCGCCATCTCCGAGGAGCTGTCCACTCGGTTAGCAGCTCGGGGGCACCGTACCGCCGTCCTGCACCGAGACCTCGGGAAGGAATGACGATGGTGTCAACCCCCTCCAAGCTGCCGGTCGTTACGGCCTTTGGCGGCGGACATGGGCTGGCTGTGTCCCTGCGAGCACTGCGCCGTCTTACTGACCAGCTGACCGCCGTTGTCACCGTTGCTGATAACGGTGGGTCCTCAGGTCGGTTGCGCGACGAGTTCGACATTCTGCCCCCCGGCGATCTCCGCCGCGCCTTGGCCGCTCTATGTGCCGATGACCGCTTAGGACGTACTTGGGCTGAGGTTCTGCAAGCTCGATTTAATGGAACTGGCGAACTCGCCGGTCACGCCATTGGCAACCTCCTGATCGCCGGACTATGGCAAGAACTTGGCGACCCGGTTTCCGGGCTCGACATGGTGGGTCAGCTTCTTGACGTTCGCGGACGCGTCCTGCCGATGTCCCTCACCCCACTGGACATCAGTGCTCAAGTCGTTGGTCTTGACCCCAATCGGCCTGATGAGGAGTACACCCTCACTGGGCAAGCTACCATCGCGAAGACTCGGGCAGAGGTCCTTAAGGTGGGGCTAGAACCTTCCGAGCCAGATGCGTGTCCCCAGGTGCTGGAGGCGATTCACGCGTCTGACAACCTTGTGCTCGGTCCCGGGTCGTGGTTCACATCCGTCATGCCCCACCTGCTAGTGCCGCAGATCGTCGACGCGATTCTGGAGTCGAAGGCGCGAAAAATCCTCACGCTTAATGTCTCCGGTGCTGACGAAACTGATGGGTTTAGCCCAGCGCGGCATTTGGAGGTTATCGCCGAGCATGAGCCACGGATGCGCTTTGACGTCGTTCTCGTTGATCGCGGGTTTGCCGGCCAGGACCCTCATCTGGAATCGTTTGCTCGCAATCTCGGTGCTGAAATCGTCGTTGACGATCTGGCTATGCGTGACGGCTCGGCCCGGCACGATCCACTGAGACTAGCGTCGGCCTATGCCAACATCATGGGGGTTCAGCCCCGTTGACCGTCGCCTAAGATCACCTTGTTATTCCCGTTACCCCTTCCGGAGGCTAGACCCACATGGCGCTCACCCTGCAGGTGAAAAACGAGCTTGCGACAGTGCCGGTGCAGAAACTGTGCTGCCGCCGATCCGAGATCGCGGCCACCCTACGATTCGCTGGCGGCATCCATCTGGTGCAGCATCGCCATCTTACGATCGAGGCAGAAGTCGACACGGGGGGAGCTGCGCGACGACTGCGTCAGTCCATTCAGGAAGTCTTCGGTTTTGACACTGATCTCGTGGTCGTCAATGGCGCTGGGCTCCACAGCAACACTCGCTACCTCATAAGAATGGTGCGCGGAGGTGCTGATTTGGCTCGTCTGACCGGACTGCTTGATCGTCGTGGGCGTCCAGTGCGGGGCCTTCCGGTTCCTATTGTGGGTGGCGGACGATGCTGCCAGGCCGCTGCGTGGCGCGGAGCTTTCCTGGCCCGCGGATCGCTTACCGAGCCGGGGCGCTCCATGGCGATGGAAATTACCGCTCCCGGTGAGGAGGCCGCCATGGCCCTCGTCGGGGCTGCTCGGCGTCTGGACATCACCGCGAAGCAACGTGAGTCTCGTCACGTCGATCGGGTGACGATACGCGATGGTGACGCTATCTCGGCGATGCTCACCCGCATGGGAGCACACGAATCTGTGCTGGCTTGGGAAGATCGTCGGTTGCGTCGGGAGGTGCGAGCATCTGCCAATCGGTTGGCTAATTTCGACGACGCTAACTTGCGTCGCTCTGCGCGAGCCGCTGTTACCGCTAGTGCCCGGGTGGAACGAGCCCTAGAAATTCTCGGAGATTCCGTTCCGGACCATCTGAGAGCAGCTGGCCGACTTCGACTCGAGCATCGAAATGCCAGCTTGGAGGAATTGGGCAAGGTGCACGAGCCTCCGTTGACGAAGGATGCTATTGCTGGTCGGATTCGTCGCCTGTTGGCTCTAGCGGACAAGACGGCCCGAAGCAACGGCGAGCCCACCACGTTGGAGAGCCTTCCTGTCGAGATGCGTGATGATCGTGGCTGACGGCCATTACAGCGCGGTTACAGGGTAAACGTAAGCCTGGCTCCATTCCCACGTGGGAAGGTATTCGTGCAACCTTGTGATCATTCGTGCGATGACCTGATCGGTGCTGGTGATCGTTCGCCCGTGGCATTGGCTTAGTAATGGGCCCTAGGGTTTGTCCATTGCCCTTAGTCGCTATGCTTAGAGATGTCCGAGTGCTGAACGCACAAACCTCATTTGGAGGAGATCCCTTAATGACCGTCAAGGTTGGTATCAACGGTTTTGGCCGCATTGGCCGTAACTTCTTCCGCGCCCTTGCTGAGCAGGGCGCCGACCTCGAGGTGGTCGCTGTCAACGACCTCACCGACACCAAGACGCTGGCCCACCTCCTGAAGTACGACTCGATCATGGGTCGTTTCTCCGGTGAGGTCAGCTACGACGATGACTCCATCACCGTTGACGGCAAGACCATCAAGGTTCTCGCCGAGCGCAACCCCGCTGACCTGCCCTGGAAGGAGCTCGGCGCCGAAATCGTCGTCGAGTCCACTGGACTCTTCACTGATGGCGAGAAGGCCAAGGCCCACTTTGAGGCCGGCGCCAAGAAGGTCATCATCTCCGCTCCCGGCAAGAACGTCGACGGCACCTTCGTCATGGGCGTCAACGATGGCGACTACGACAACGCGAAGCACAACATCATCTCGAACGCTTCTTGCACCACCAACTGCCTCGCTCCGCTTGCCAAAGTCCTCAATGACGCCTTCGGTATCGAGCGCGGCATCATGACTACCGTCCACGCCTACACCGGTGATCAGCGTCTGCAGGATGCTCCTCACAAGGATCTGCGTCGTGCCCGCGCCGCTGCCCTCAACATGATCCCCACCAAGACCGGTGCCGCTCAGGCTGTGGCCCTGGTCCTCCCGGAGCTCAAGGGCAAGTTCGACGGCCTTGCCGTCCGCGTTCCGACCCCGACCGGCTCTCTGACTGACCTGACCTTCCAGACCTCTAAGGAGACCACCGTTGAGGAGGTTCAGGCCGCCGTTAAGAAGGCTGCCGAGGGTCCGCTCAAGGGCATCCTGGCCTACACCGAGGACCCGATCGTGTCGAAGGACATCGAGGGCGACCCGCACTCCTCGATCTTCGATGCTACCGAGACCAAGGCCATCGGAAACCTTGTTAAGGTCCTCTCCTGGTACGACAACGAGTGGGGCTACTCCAACCGTCTGGTTGACCTCACCAAGCTCGTCGCCAGCAAGCTTGCCTGATCTCACCATCGTGAGCTGATGACGGCCCCGTGCCCATGCGGGCGCGGGGCCGTCATCTATACCCGGGCCGCGACGCTCGCGAAACATCGTTCACGACTACCACTTCAAGAAAGGGCTTCCACATGAAATCTGTTGAGGATCTCGGAGACTTGCGCGGTAAGCGCGTCGTCATTCGCTGCGACTTCAATGTCCCGCTCGACGGGGACAAGATCACCGACGACGGCCGTATTAAGGCTGCCCTGCCTACTTTGACCCAGCTGCATGAGGCTGGCGCTCGCACCACCGTGCTCGCGCACCTCGGTCGTCCCAAGGGTGCCGTCGATCCCAAGTACTCGCTGGCGCCAGTTGCCAAGCGCCTCGGTGAGCTTATGAACCTTGACGTCAAGCTTGCTGGGGACGTCGTTGGTCCCTCCGCCACTAAAACCTCTGAGTCGCTGGCTGATGGCGAGATCGCCTTGGTCGAAAACGTCCGCTTCGAGAAGGGCGAGACCAGTAAGGACGAGGCCGAGCGCGCTGAGCTCGCTCAGAAATACGCCTCGTTTGGTGAGTTTTACGTCTCCAACGGCTTCGGCGTTGTGCACCGCAAGCAGGCTTCCGTCTACGACGTTGCCAAGCTGCTGCCGAGCGCTGCTGGCTCCCTCGTTGCCAAGGAGGTAGAGGTCCTCGAAGGCCTGACCGCCGATCCGAAGCGGCCGTTCGTCGTCGTCCTCGGTGGTGCCAAGGTCGCCGACAAGCTTGCCGTCATCGATAACCTGCTCAAGGCCGCTGACACTCTCGTTATTGGTGGCGGTATGGCGTACACCTTCCTCAAGGCGAAGGGTCTCGAGGTCGGTGACTCCCTACTTGACGAAGATTCGATCGACGCGTGCACGAAGTATCTCGAACAGGCCAAGGCTGCAGGCAAGCAGATCCTGCTTCCCGTAGACGTGCGAGTGGTCTCCGACATCGATTTCGAGGCCCGCACTGTCGGTCAGATCGACGTCGTGCCCGCTGACGAGATTCCTTCCGACAAGATGGCAGTAGACATCGGTCCGGAGACCGAGAAGGCTTACGCCAACGCGATCAAGGGTGCCAAGTCAGTGTTCTGGAACGGACCAATGGGCGTTTTCGAGATCAAGGGCCTCGAGCTCGGCACCAAGGCCGTCGCCCAGGCTCTTACCGAGGTTGACGGCCTTTCGGTGGTCGGCGGGGGAGACTCCGCCTCCGCCGTGCGTACCCTCGGTTTCGCCGACGATCAGTTCGGTCATATTTCTACCGGTGGTGGCGCCTCCCTCGAGCTTATGGAGGGCAAGAAGCTACCCGGAATCGCAGTACTCAAGGAGAACAACTGATGTCCCGTACCCCGATCATGGCCGGCAACTGGAAGATGAACCTCGACCACGTTGCTGCTACCTCCCTCGTCCAGGATCTCGGTGAGGCCCTCAAGGCCGCGGGATACGACTCCTCCAAGTCGGAGGCCGTCGTCATCCCGCCGTTCACCGATATCCGTCCTGTTGCCATCATCATTGATGGCGACAAGTTGCCGATCGCCTACGGTGCCCAGGATATTTCGGCTCACGACGATGGCGCTTACACCGGCGAGGTGTCCGGCGCCATGCTGTCGAAGCTGGGTTGCCGCTATGTCGTCGTTGGCCACTCCGAGCGTCGCGAGTACCACAACGAGTCCGACGAACTGGTCAATGCCAAGGCTAAGAAGGTCATCGAAAATGGAATGACCCCAATCATCTGCTGTGGCGAGGCCCTCGAGGTTCGCAAGGCTGGCAAGCACGTCGAACATACCGTTGGCCAGATCAAAGCCGACCTTGACGGCATTTCTGCCGAGCAGGTCGCCAAGCTTGTCATTGCCTACGAGCCCATCTGGGCCATCGGCACTGGCGAGACTGCCACCGCTGACGATGCCCAGGAGGTCTGCCAGGCCATCCGCGAGGCCGTCAAGGAGCTTTACGACGCCCCGACCGCCGAGGCGGTGCGCATTCAGTACGGTGGTTCAGTTAAACCGGCCAACGTCGCTGAGATCATGGCCAAGCCAGACGTTGACGGCGCTCTCGTTGGCGGAGCCTCGCTCAAAGCTGGCGATTTCTCCAAGATTGTAACTTTCTACGAGGCCTGATCAGTCAGTTTCAAGACGGTCCCCGCACCTGATGGTGCGGGGACCGTTCCCGTCCAGCCTCTGATTTACGAGCGCGATTCACGCATATTTCGAGGATCCAATGTGGGGAAGTGGCGGTACGTGGGTTACCCTGTACGACGTGATTTCGGCTCCCCTTACGACCTGGCCCGTACTGACGATGTCCATCATCCTGTGTGTACTCAGCGTCATCCTTACCCTCTTCGTCCTCCTCCATAAGAGCAAGGGCGGCGGCCTGTCAGACCTCTTCGGTGGAGGCGTGTCGACCTCCATGGGCGGAACTTCTATGGCTGAACGAAATCTGGACCGCCTGACGATTGTTATGGGCCTGCTGTGGCTGGCTTCCATTATCGTCCTACTGGTGCTCTACAGCCATTCCTGAGCCGGAATTAGGCGGCCGTCTGCCGCGCCGGAGCGCAAGGGGAAGGCGGGTACCTTCCCAACCCCTAAAAAGTGCTGCCCTTAGGCAGCTTTGTGACCCCTCGAGGAGAGTGAACGAATGTCCGGTGGAAGTGCCATCCGTGGAAGTCGTGTCGGTGCCGGCCCCATGGGAGAGGCAGAGCGCGGCGAGGCCGCTCCTCGCGAGTACGTTTCGTACTTTTGCGCCAACCACCACGTGATCCGTCCGGCCTTTGCCGCCGAGGCCGAGATCCCCGACACCTGGGAATGCCCTAGGTGCGGTCTGCCGGCTAACCGCGACCAGGCGAATCCGCCCGCCCCGCCCAAGATCGTGCCTTACAAGACCCATCTGGCCTACGTGAAAGAGCGTCGCAGCGAGGCCGAGGCCGCTGCGATTCTTGCAGAAGCATTGGAGAACCTGCGTCAACGTCGCCGTGATGGTGAGGTCATCTATTGAGCAGCCATAATCAGCTTGTCGCTGAGTTGACGGCTCGCTGGCCTGAGCATCGCATCGGCCCCGGTTTGGATCGGGAGCGAGCCGTCCTCGACCTGCTCGGTAACCCACAGCAGGCCTGTCCCGTCATCCAGATTGCCGGTACTAACGGCAAGGGATCGACGGCGATCATGGTTGATTCTTTGCTGCGGTCGGCTGGTCTGCGGGTAGGTCGATACTGCTCCCCGCACCTGGTGGACGTCACTGAGCGCATCTGCATCGATGGTCGTCCCGTCAGCCACGATCTCTTTGACGAGACGTGGCGTCAAGTTGAGCCCATGGTGGGCCTGGTTGACGCCCAGCACATCGACGGCATCGAGATGACCTTCTTTGAGGTGATGACAGCGATGGCCTTCGCCGCCTTCGCCGATGCGCCGGTGGACGTCGCCGTCGTTGAGGTGGGCTTAGGGGGACGCTGGGACGCGACCAATGTCGCTGATGTGAACATCGCTGTTGTTACCCCCGTCGCCATGGACCATATGCATATTCTCGGCGATAGTCTCGACAAGATCGCTGCCGAGAAGGCCGGGATTATTAAGCCTGGGTGCACTCCCGTCATTGCTGGTCAGGAGGCGGAAGCTGCTCCGGTGTTGTTGGCTCAGTGTGCCGATGCCGGCGTCAAGCCTTTGTTGGAGGGTCCAGACTGGGGTTTATTGGATCGACGTAGCGCCATCGGAGGTCAGGTCCTTCGCATCCAGACGGCATCTGGGCCTCTAGGAGAGTTGTTCTTGCCGGTTTTTGGCGAGCATATGGCCCACAATGCTGCTCAGGCGGTGGCAGCTGTGGAAGCTCTCACTGGGCCGCTTAAGCCCGCAATTATTGAGCAGGGGCTGGCAGCTGTGCAGGCTCCGGCTCGCCTTGAAGTAGTGCGACGTTCTCCGCTAGTTATCCTCGATACCTTCCACAATCCGCACGGCGCCGCCTCCGCTATAGCGGGAGTGCGCGAGTCGTTCGAGGTTGAGCCCTTAATCGCCGTTGTGGCAGCGATGGCTGACAAAGACGTCGACGGTGTGCTGGCGGTGCTTTCGGATACGGTGAGCTACCTCGTCGTCACCTCAATGCCAGATCTTCCGCGCGCTCTGAGCGTTGACGAGCTAGCTGACAAGGCGTCAGCCCATTGGGATTATGATCATCTCACCCGCGTTACTGACGTCCCCGAAGCGCTCGAGGAGGCTTTCCGCATCGCGGATTCCTGTGGTCCTGGGGCTGGGGTTCTTATTGCCGGATCGGTGGTTTTGGCGGGTCGGGCTCGAGCCATCCTTCGCCCGGATGGCACCATGCTGGATGCTCCGCAGACCGCCATCGTTGAGACCCCGGATCTATCTGAGGATCAGGTCAAAGCCATGGAGGGGCATCAGCTCGAGCCGTTGCCTGACGATGATATGAGCGACGACGGGGGCTGGTGACGTTGGTCGCGCATCCCGGGGCGGGGAAGGGTGGAATCCTCACTCTTCCTGCCGGTAACCCGATGACGAAGGTTGTGGTGGGCTTCCTGGCCTTTGAGGTTATTGTCTTCGGACTGGCCATCCCGGGAATGATCCTCGTGTCTGGGGTCAGCGTGGTCATGTCGATCATCCTGGGGTGTGTCGGCATGGTTGTCTCGATTGTGTGCGCCATTGGTGTGCCACGCACGTGGGGGTACCTGTTGTCCTGGACTCTCCAAATCTTTGGCATTCTGCTCGGATTGGCCACCCCGATGATGTACGTCGTCGGGATCATCTTCGCGGCCATCTGGGTATCAATTATGGTGCTAGGAAAGCGTATCGATGGAAGCCCCGAGGTGCGGTGAGGTGTCGATCCTGGCTGCGATAGGTTGGGGCTCATGAATGACGAGGAACGCACCTTGGTCCTGTTAAAGCCGGATGCCGTGAAGCGCCGTCTTATGGGTGAGATCATCGGTAGGTATGAGGCCAAAGGTTTGACCGTGCGGGCGATGGAGCTGAGTACGATCGACGCTAAGACTGCCCGTAAGCACTATGCCGAGCATGTCGGTCGGGACTACTACGCGGCGTTGGAGGAGTTCATCACCTCGGGGCCGCTCGTCGCCATGGTGCTTGAGGGGCGCAGAGTTATCTCGGTTGTCCGTGCCATGAACGGGGCAACGGACTGCGCTGAGGCTCTGCCTGGAACGATCCGTGGCGATTTCGGCACGGAGAAGAACCATAACCTTGTTCATGCTTCCGATTGTCTCGAGTCCGCTGAGCGCGAGATTGGCCTCTGGTTCCCCCACCTGGTGTGATGTGTGATTCCATAATCTGGCTCGGACCACCTAGCATGGCCGTTCGTGAATACCCAGGATCTCCTTGGCCGGATTGAACCGCTGCTGTCCCGAGTTAATAAGCCCATCCAGTATGTGGGCGGGGAGCACAACAGCATCGTCAAGGAATGGCAGGACGTTGATGTTCGCTGGGTCTTGATGTATCCCGACGCGTATGAGGTTGGCCAGCCTAACCAGGGCGTGGCCATTCTCTACGAGGTGCTCAATGAGCGTGATTGGATCTTGGCTGAGCGCACCTATTCGGTGTGGCCGGATATGGAAAAGCAAATGAGGGCGGCCGGGATCCCCCAGTTTACTCTCGACGGTCACCGGCCAGTTCGCGATTTCGACATCATGTCGGTCTCCCTGTCTACGGAGTTGGGCTACACCAACATGCTCAACGCTATTGACCTGGCCGGTATCCCTGTTCGTCAAGCTGACCGCACCGACACTGACCCCATCGTCCTTATTGGCGGTCACGCTGCGTTCAACCCCGAGCCGGTAGCTGATTTCATCGATGCTGCTGTCCTCGGTGACGGTGAAGAGGCTTGTCTGGAGATTTCCGAGATCATCCGAGACTGGAAGAAAGAGGGTTGCCCTGGGGGTCGTGAAGGCCTGCTTGTGAGGCTTGCCGCAACAGGTGGGATCTACGTGCCGTGCTTTTATGACGTCGAGTACCTCGACGACGGGACTATTGGCAAGGTCGCCCCAAATCGTCTAGAGGCTCCTTATACCGTTTCCAAGCACACCGTCATGGATCTCGACGAGTGGCAGTATCCGAAACGTCCCATCGTGCCGGTGGCTGAAACTGTCCATGAGCGTTACTCGGTGGAAATCTTCCGGGGTTGTACTCGTGGTTGTCGGTTCTGTCAGGCGGGTATGATCACCCGTCCGGTGCGAGAGCGGTCGATCGATGCCATCGCCCAGATGGTCGATGGCGGACTGCAGGCTACCGGCCTGGAAGAAGTCGGGCTGTTGAGTCTGTCTAGCGCCGACCACTCGGAGATTTCCGACATTACCAAGGGGTTAGCTGATCGGTATGAGGGTACGAACGTTTCCCTGTCCCTGCCAAGCACCCGTGTCGATACTTTCAATATCGACCTAGCAAACGAGTTGAGCCGTAACGGTCGTCGTTCCGGTCTGACCTTCGCTCCTGAAGGCGGATCCGAGCGAATGCGTCGGGTTATCAATAAGAAGGTGACCGAGGAAGATCTCATTCGTACAGTTGCTACGGCCTTCGGAAACGGGTGGCGTCAGATCAAGCTGTATTTCATGTGCGGTCTGCCCACGGAGACTGACGAGGACGTGTTGGGGATTCACGACATGGCGTCCCACGTCGTTGCGGCTGGTCGAGCCGCTGCTGGGCGCAAAGATATTCGCTGCACGATCTCCATTGGTGGGTTCGTACCCAAGCCTCACACTCCGTTCCAGTGGGCTGCTCAAGCCTCTGCTGACGAGGTTGATCATCGTCTGTCGGTGCTGCGCGATTCCATCCGCGCCGATCGTCAGTTTGGTCGGTCGATAGGCATGCGCTACCACGACGGACGCCCAGGAATCATTGAGGGGTTGCTTTCGCGCGGTGACCGCCGTGTTGGCAACGTCATTGAGGCTGTGTGGCGCGACGGGGGAGTTTTTGACGGCTGGAATGAGTACTTCTCTTACGATCGCTGGGTTGCCTGCTGCGAGCGGGAACTTGAGCCGCTGGGCGTCTCACTGGATTGGTTTACTACCCGTGAGCGCGACTACGAGGAGGTACTGCCCTGGGACCACTTGGATTCTGGGCTCGATCGTGACTGGCTATGGGACGACTGGCAGGATGCTCTGGACGGCGAGGCCGTCAACGACTGTCGCTGGAATCCCTGCTATGACTGCGGGGTGTGCCCGCAGATGGGCACCGAGATTCAGGTAGGACCGTCGGGACATCCGCTGATCCCGCTGACGCCGGTGGTGCCTGATCTCGCACCGTCGAAGGAGGCGTGACGATGTCGAAGCGCGCGCAGCAACAGCCAGAGCAGCAGGCCCCGCCGCAGCAGCGGCTCAGGATCCGGTACGCCAAACGGGGTACTGCCAGATTTACCTCTCACCGTGACTTCGCTCGTGCCTTTGAGCGGGCCCTCAACCGGGCCCATATCCCGATGGCGTATTCGTCAGGATTTAGCCCACACCCGCGTATTTCCTATGCCAACGCGGCAGCTACCGGAGCAGCTTCTGAGGCAGAGTACCTCGAAGTGGCGCTGGCCGAGGTGTGCGATCCGCAGAAAGTTCTGACGGTCTTGGGTCGCGAGATGCCACCGGGAATGGAGGTGTTGGAGGTCGCTGAGACCGACCGCACTCCTTTCGCCGAGTTGTTGACAGCGTCTGCTTGGCTGATTGAACCTACTGGCGACGTGCCGGGGCTAGCGGAGGCGGTGGAGGCTGTTATGACGGCCGAAACCGTCGACGTGCAACGGATGACGAAGTCAGGTGTGCGTACTTTCGATGTCCGTGCCGCGCTTATCGGTCTGGACGTCGCCAACGGATGTGTGCGCCTTATGCTGCGCCACGTCACGCCGTTAGTTCGGCCTGATGATGTGCTGCGAGCCTTAGCCAAAAGGTGCCCGGCAGTCGATGCGGCGCGAGTGACGCGGCTGGCCCAAGGGGCTTGTAACGAGGACGCCAGCGGGGTGTCGACCGCACTGGCAGATCCGTTCACTGGTGCTGCCGTGACAGTGTGGTGAGTAGCCAGCGAGTGTGTGAAATCTGGCATCGCGGCGGGGGACGTGACATACTGGGGCTTAGGTGAACGGGGTGCCACCCCACTCGACGGTTCGTACCGCGACGCCGAGAGGCGACCGCGGGGGACTCGAGGGCTCACCGCAAGCTTTTGCCCCATGCCGGGGAACGACGCCGTCAGTACAGCGCGAGGCGTGTGTATACGTCCGTGGGAGAACTCCTGCAGGGCCGTGACCCGGGTGGGCACTGACCGTGCCGAAAGGCCAAGGAGAGCACAGTGCTCGACGAGACTGACAACACCACACTGAACTCTGGCGGGAATTCCACTAGTGGAATTCCCGCTCCTCGACGTCGTCGGGCCGCGTCGCGCCCCGCTGGGGCTCCGGCCCCCGTCGAGACGATGGGCACGCCCGTGGCGATTGCTGCCGCAGGATCAGGTGGTTCGATTGTTACTTCCGATGTGGAGGTTTCTGATCTGCCGCGTCCTCCGATGGGGCGACGTCGCAAGGCGACGAGCACTCCGCGCGACGTTAAGACTGATGTTCCGAAGGTCGTCGCCCTAGAGCCGACGCCGGAGGAGCCCGAGTCCGCGGACACAAGGACCGAGGAGAAGCCGCGTCGTACCCGTCGTGGTGCTTCTGAAACCGCGCCGTCCACCGAGGCAGAGCGGGGTACCTCCCAGCGTCGTCGCGCCACTCGCCGTCGCTCCTCTCGAACCGCAGAAAAGGTCGAGGAAACGACTGAGGCGACGACCGCGACCAATAAGGGCGATGGTGCTGACGACGATCCCATCAATGTCGCACTGACTGAAGCCAAGGCCCGGGCTCGTAACCACAAGGTTGAGGGTGCCCTAGCTAACCCCTTTGGATTTAAAGAAGGCGAAGAGCGCTCAGCGAGCGACATCCTCGACTCTCTGGCCGTTGAGATCGGTGGGGGAGAGGCTGCTATGCCGAAGCGCCGTCGCCGTCGTGCCACTCGACCTTCCGAGGCTGGTAGTCACTCTGCGGAGACCTCCGGGAGTACTGACAAGGTGGCCCCGGTTGAGGAGGATAAGGGCGAGGTCAAGGACCGCCACAGTTCCGATAAGAAGAGCGAGAAGTCTGATTACGACACCACGGATGCGGTGGAGGAGACTGCCGCTGACACCGAGGAGGACGGCCAGAACCGTCGTCGCCGTCGTCGCGGTGGACGTCGCCGTCGTCGCAGTGAAGATACCGAGGACAGCGCATCCGAGGACGAGTCGAGCGATAGTGACGACTCACAGACCAGCTCTGACAATGATTCTGAGTCCAGTAGCTCGGACGCCACCCACCGTCGTCGTCGCCGCCGTCGTCGTCGTGGCGAAGACATCAGCGGTTCTGACGATGATCCCAGCGACGTCGTCATCAAGGTGCGCGAGCCGAGGTCGCGTCAGTCGGTGGCTGATGAGGTCACTGGCATCGAGGGTTCGACCCGTGTCGAGGCTAAGAAGCAGCGTCGTCGGGAAGGACGTGCCGCCGGACGTCGCCGCAGTGCCGTCATCACCGACGCGGAGTTCCTGGCCCGTCGCGAGTCGGTCGACCGCAAGATGATTGTGCGTCAGTCTGATGACTACTCTCAGCTGGCGGTGCTGGAAGATGGGGTGCTCGTTGAGCATTACGTTGATCGCGCTTCTGCCACCTCCTCGATCGGCAATATCTACCTGGGCAAAGTGCAGAACGTCCTGCCGTCGATGGAGGCCGCCTTCATTGACATTGGTCGTGGTCGCAACGCTGTGCTCTACGCCGGAGAGGTTGATTGGGCCAAGTATGGCAAGGAGGGCGAGGATAAGCGCATCGAGCACGTGCTAAAGTCCGGTGACCAGGTTCTGGTACAGGTCACCAAGGATCCGGTGGGTGCCAAGGGTGCCCGTTTGACCAGCCATATTTCGGTACCCGGACGCTTTGTCGTCTATTCGCCTGGCGGCCACCTTTCGGGGATTTCTCGCAAGCTGGCTGATTCGGAGCGCAAACGCCTTAAGAAAATCGTTGAGAACAACATCCCGTCGGATGCTTCCGTCATCGTGCGCACTGCCGCGGAAGGAGCCACCGAGGAAGACCTGGTCCGTGACATTAACCGTCTTAAGGTTCAGTGGGAGGTCATTGAGCGCAAGGTCAGCAACAGCAAAGCTCCGCTGATGCTATACACCGAGCCTGATTTAACGGTGCGTATCATCCGCGACTTGTTCACTGCGGACTTCTCCGAGCTTGTCATCGCCGGCAACGGTGGCCCCGATGACGCCTACGACACCATTAAGGCCTACGTTGATCACGTGGCTCCGGAGATGACGTCGCGGCTAATCCATTGGGAGCACACCGACAAGGACCCCTTTGCCGAGTACCGCATTGACGAGCAGGTCGCGAAGGCTTTGGAGCGCAAGGTTTACCTCCCGTCGGGAGGGTCCCTTGTCATTGACCGCACCGAGGCTATGACGGTGATCGACGTCAATACCGGAAAGTTCACCGGGTCAGCGGGTAACCTTGAGGCCACTGTCACCGCTAACAACTTGGAGGCGGCTGAGGAGATCGTGCGTCAGCTACGACTGCGCGATATTGGCGGAATCATCGTCATTGACTTCATCGACATGGTGCTGCCGACCAACCGTGAACTTCTTGTGCGTCGTCTCACCGAATGCCTGGGCCGGGATCGTACCCGACACCAGGTCGCTGAGGTGACATCGCTGGGCTTAGTTCAAATGACTCGCAAGAAGATCGGTACCGGGCTGGCTGAGGCTTTCACTGAGCAGTGCGAGGCCTGTGGCGGTCGCGGCTACCGCCGCTTCGATAAGCCGGTCGATTCCCAGGCTCCGGCCGACGGTGGCGAGCGCTCGAAGGGTCGTGGTCGCGGTCATAAAGGCTCGTCGGGCAAGTCCCACTCCAAGTGAGGTTTAGGCCCACAGGGTGTTGGTAGATGGTCGTTTTGACCGTCCACCGCACGAAATGTAAAATGAGCAGCCGGTCCGACGTGTATCGTCGGTCAGGTTTGTCCGGGGCCACTGGTTCCGGTCCCCGGAAATGTACGACAAGAACGAGAGTAGGTCAGGCGTGTACGCGATCGTGCGTAGTGGCGGCCGCCAGCACAAGGTGGCAGTGGGTGACGTCGTCGAGATTGACAAGGTCGCCGACGAAGCGGGCAGCAGCATCGAGCTGACCCCGCTCCTCGTGGTTGATGGCGAGTCCGTCACCTCCGACAAGGACGCGCTCGGGAAGGTCAAGGTCACCGCTGAGGTTCTCGGCGAGACCAAGGGCCCGAAGATCCGCATCCTCAAGTACAAGAACAAGACCGGCTACAAGAAGCGCCAGGGGCACCGTCAGAAGTACACCCAGGTCAAGGTCACCGGAATCGAAGGCTGAGGTAGACAGACATGGCACATAAGAAAGGCGCGTCTTCCTCGCGCAACGGTCGTGACTCCAACGCCCAGCGTCTCGGCGTGAAGCGTTTCGGCGGTCAGCTTGTCAACGCTGGCGAGATTATTGTTCGTCAGCGCGGCACCCACTTCCACCCTGGTGACGGGGTCGGCCGTGGTGGCGACGATACCCTGTTCGCCCTGCGCGACGGCAACGTCGAGTTTGGTACCCGTCGCGGTCGTAGGGTTGTCAACGTGACCCCTGTGGAGGCTCCAGTCGAGGCCTGATCCCCACGACATAGATGTGATTGGCCCCCGCCATGAGGCGGGGGCCAATCTGTGTCTGAGACACGTTGAGCACATGTGTGTTAATCGATTCGTCTCTATCTGAGAGTTCCGCCGGTGATTGCGACTATCGTCGGACCCTCGGCACGACTGTGGTCGTCACTAGGACGACATGACTGGAAGTGACGGAATATCGACCTACTCTCAGGACTTGGTGGTTATCAACGCCATGATGAGGGGAGATCAGAGAATCGTGGGCAACCGGGAACTCAGCGAGGACGAACGGTGGCTGTATCGTATCGGGCCGGGATCTGATGCGCCTAGGCCTACCGGATCGCTGCCCAGGACCACCGCACCGCTGCCACCGATTCGCCCCAGCCGGTCAGTTACCTCGCAGGCTCGCGACCCTCAAGATCGTGGTGTGGTCGCTGCGCCGCAGCCCCAGGCTCGTCATCGGTGGCCACGCCCGTATGAGGTAGCCGCTGGTGCCTGTGCTTCTGCGGCTGCTACTGGGGTCGTTGGAGGCCTCGGAATCGGTGGGACGATGATCGGGGCTGCTGTCACGAGCCTGGTAATTGCCCTAGGTGGTGCGTTGTTTACGCGGTGGTTTTCCCGGACTGACCGCAGCGTTTCCGGAGCTCACCAGCGTCGCGGGATGTGGGCCCGCATGGTCGCAGTGGCGCTTGTCGTGAGCGTGCTGACCGTTGTCGTCGAGGTGGTGTGGTTGGCGCCGTCGGCCGGTCGAGAAGCTGGGTGGTGGGTGCACCGAGCTACTGGCTCACTTGAGCAATGGAGGGAGTCCGCTCAGCGAGCTTGGCCATATTTACGGAAGGCGTGGAACGCTTTCCGATGACGCCGGTGCCACCCTCGTTCACCGAGGGAGTGACAATATATGCACTGAGTGCACCTTATGTACTTGATGCAAAACCTGCACTCGGTGCATAATTATTGCTGTGGCTTCACCGACAGCAATTCGCACTCAAGGCGTCATTCGTCGTGCTGCCATTGAGCTAGCGATCGAAAAGCCGGTCGACGACGTCACCGTCGATGACATTGCGGAGCGTGCCGGGGTCTCTCGGCGCACCGTCTTCAACCATTTCCCATCCAAATATGACGTCTACTTGCCGCCTCTCGTTACCTATCCGCAAGAGGTCTTGGATGCCTTTGCCACGGATGTCGAGACTCCTCTCGCCACGCTCATTCGTGATCTGCTGGAGGCTCGCTGGCGCGCGACGAACGTCGACTTCGATGATCTTTGCATCCTCATGAAAATCGGACGGGAGAGCTCGGAACTCCGAATGGCCTTCAAGGAGGCCGTCGAAGGACAGCGGGCGGCATTGGTGGCTGCTTCCGCTCGGCGCACGGGCAAGTCTGAAGACTCGTTAGAGGTGCTGGCCCTGGTCGGTACTGTCCAGGCAATGGAACGCTGCGCCGTCCAGTCAGTCGTGGCTCGTCCTGGGGGAAGCTCGGCCGAGGTGGCCGACACCTTCGACCGCGTCGTCGACGTCTGGGCCAGGCTGTCCGCCGAGCTTAGCGCGGACATGTCGTCGACCAAGCCATGAGCCGAGCCCTGGCCATCTAGACCTGACGGCCCTCATCGTGCGCGCGTTCGAACGCGCCATTCCATCTGTCTCAGATCGTTACGAAAGTTGTTACATGACCGCAACTGCTGCTGCCGCTGTCAAGTTCAGACCGGACCGTCGGTTCTGGGTTGTCTACTTCTGTCTCATGATGGTGATGTTCCTGTCCTCCTTGGACCAGACGATCGTCGCCACGGCTCTTCCGACCATCGTCGGTGACCTGTCCGGCGTCGAGCACATGGCATGGGTCATCACCGCTTATACGCTTGCTATCACGGTAGGCATGCCGCTATACGGCCGGTTGTCCGACCTTATTGGCCGCAAGACGCTTTATCTCATCGCCATTGGTCTATTTCTGTTGGGGTCTGCCCTCTGTGGTACCGCCGGCGCCATGATCACGTTCATTTTCTACCGCTTCATTCAGGGCCTGGGTGGTGGTGGCCTCATGATCTTGTCCCAGGCGATCACCGGAGACCTCATTCCGCCGCGCGTCCGCGCTGCTTACATGGCGCCGATGGGTGCGATGTTCGGCGTCTCCTCGGTGCTTGGGCCGCTTCTGGGCGGCTGGCTCACCGACTCGATCTCCTGGCGCTGGGTGTTCTGGATCAACCTGCCACTTGGCGTGGTGGCCTGGATCGCCTGCCTCTTTGCTCTTAAACTCCCCAAGCACGAACTGGCGGCCAAGATCGACTGGCTTGGACTGACTCTCATGGACGCCGGTGCCGTGGCGATCGTGCTGCTCGCCACCTGGGGCGGTTCCCAGTACGACTGGTTGTCGTGGCAAATCATCGGTCTGGGCGTCATCACGGTCGTAGCATGGGGTCTGCTGCCCTTTGTGGAGCGTCGCATCGAGGATCCGGTGTTGCCGCTCGAGCTCTTCCGCAATCGCACTTTCGTCGTCTCGACGATTATCGGCATGCTGGCCATGGGTGCGATGTTCGGTGTGCTTGCTTACCTGCCGACCTATATGCAGATGACCTATGGCTACTCGGCTACCGTGTCTGGCCTGCTGCTCATCCCCATGACGATCGGGATTCTGCTGGCCTCGACGGTGACTGGTCTGCTTACCTCTCGCATCGGTCGGTACCGTATCTTCATCATCATTGGCCCGATTGTCGCGGCGGGTGGCATGGTGCTGATGTCCACCCTCAACGAGAACTCGCCAGTGTGGCGCATTATGGGCGATACCTTCGTCCTCGGTTTGGGCATGGGTATGTTCTTCCAGCTGCTCGTCATGGCGGTGCAGAACGACGTCCGCCCAACCTTGCTTGGAACCGCTACCAGCCACAACAACTTCTTCCGCCAAATTGGTGTGTGCCTGGGTGCCTCTCTTATTGGTGTGGCTTTCACCACCCGCCTGACCAACCGCGTCACCGATCTGTTCACGTCCTTGGCCGCGAGCAAGAACCCCGCGGTCCTCAAGGCGCTGGGGGCCATGAGCTCGCACCATGCTGCGGCCTCGCTGACTCCGGGGGCCGTCAATCAGATGCCCGATTTCATTCGTAACGGCATTATCGAGGCATACGTCAACTCTTTAACCCCGCTGTTTTTGTGGATGGCGCCGATGGTTGCAGCTGCGGGTTTGTTGGCCTTCTTGCTCAAGGATGTGCCGCTGTCCCACCACACCGGTTTGCAGATGCGTGCCGCGTCCGAGGCTGAGATGGAAGGTGCCCAGGAAGTTCCGGCAGTCGAGGGTCGCGAAAACCTGTCAGAAAACGGGCACGGTGACTTTTCTGACGACCTGGCCGGGTCGTCGGCTCGTCGCGCGACAGATGTTACGAAGGTCAAACCCACCCCGCCGAGGCACTCCGCCGGATCGAACCAACCGGGACAGGCCTGAGAGCTCGAGACGTATCACGGGGGCCGGGTGACGCGTCCTAGCGTCTAAACTGGTTATCTGTCCTGGGTCGGAAGGCCCGATTCCATTTTCTGAGGAGAGAACATGGCCATCCCGTCCTTCGTGGACCGCGCGACGCTGACCGCCGTGGCGGGCAAGGGAGGACATGGCTGCGCCTCTGTCAAGCGTGAGAAGTTCAAGCCGTTGGGGGGCCCCGACGGTGGCAACGGCGGCCATGGCGGGTCTGTAATCTTGCGCGTTGATCCTCAAGTGACGACTCTTGTGGACTATCACTGGCAGTCCACCCGTAAGGCGACGAATGGCGAGTCCGGACGCGGTGATAACCAGGCTGGGGCCAATGGATCCGACATGATCTTGGCCGTCCCAGAGGGCACGGTCGTCTCTGACGCTGACACGGGCGAGCTGCTAGGAGACCTCGTTGGGGTGGGGGCTGAACTCGTCGTTGCGGCTGGTGGTCGCGGTGGCCTCGGTAACGCAGCTCTTGCGAACTCGGCTCGCAAGGCTCCCGGTTTTGCCCTGCTCGGTGAGGCCGGGGAGGAACGCAAGATCCTGCTCGAGCTCAAGGTGGTCGCCGATATCGGCTTGGTGGGATTTCCTTCGGCGGGAAAGTCCAGCCTCATCGCGGCGATCTCGCGGGCTAAGCCGAAGATTGCTGACTACCCATTCACCACCCTGGTGCCGAACTTAGGTGTGGTCGTCGCGGGGGAGACAACATATACCGTTGCCGACGTGCCCGGCCTCATTCCAGGGGCGTCTGTGGGAAAGGGGCTGGGATTCGATTTTTTGCGCCACATTGAGCGGTGCCGAGCCATCGTCCACGTCATTGACTGCGCCACCTACGAGCCTGGCCGCGACCCGGTCAGTGATCTCGACGTTATTGAAGGGGAGCTTATTGCCCACGGTGGGCTTGAGGATCGTCCGCGCCTGGTGGTGCTCAACAAGGTTGACGTTCCTGATGCCGCTGATCTAGCCGATATCATCTTCGATGACGTCGCCGAGCGTGGCTGGCCGGTATTTCGAGTCTCGACGAAATCGGGGGAAGGGCTTAATTCGCTCAAATTCGCGATGGCCGAGTTGGTCGAGAAGGCCCGCGACAACGAGCCTGAGCCCGAGCCGGAGCGCATCGTCATTCGACCCGAGCCCAAGAATGAGCGCCAGGCTTTCTCCATCAAACGTCAGGGTGACGGCGAAGGCGGGTTCCTGTGGCGCGTGACTGGCGACAAACCGACTCGCTGGGTTGCCCAGACTGACTTCAACAATCCAGAGGCCGTCGGATACTTGTCGGATCGCCTGAATCGTTTGGGTGTCGAGGAGGAATTGTTGGCTGTGGGCGCCATCGCTGGTGACGCTGTCGCTGTCGGTGGTGAGGACGCCGTCATTTTCGACTTTGCCCCGCAGATTGAGTCGGGCGCTGAGCTGCTGTCTCGCCGTGGCGAGGACCAGCGCTTGAAGTCCGAGCGTCCTTCGGCTACTCGTCGTCGGGAGATGGACCGCGAATATCATCGTGCCCGAGAGGAGTATGGTCAGGTCGGTCGTGACCTGCGTGGAGAGTCGTGGCGCGCCCGTGTTGCCGAAGAGGAGTGGTTCGAGGGCCGTGACTGATCAGCGTGGAGCCATATGCGGGGCCGCCACCCTGGTGGTCAAGGTCGGATCTTCCTCTTTGACTCTTCCTGGTGGCGGGATTGACGTTCGTCGTGTTGACGACCTGGTTGATGCGCTGAGTGAGGTCATCGCGGTCGGCCGGCGTGTCGTCCTGGTGAGTTCCGGGGCGATTGCCACCGGATTTCCCGCCATGGGGATAACTCATCGTCCGCGCACTTTGGCTGGCAAGCAAGCGGCCGCGTCGGTGGGACAAGGTATTTTACTGGCTCACTACGCGTCGAGGTTTGCCAGTCACGGGTTGCGGGTGGGGCAGGTACTACTCACCGTCAATGACCTGGTGCGGCCCACCTCGTACCGCAATGCCTGGTCAACCCTCGACACTTTGCTGGGGTTGGGCGTCGTGCCGATCGTCAACGAGAACGACACGGTCGCCACCGGAGAAATTCGGTTTGGCGATAATGATCGGCTTGCTGCCCTGGTAGCCGAGCTGGTGCGCGCTCAAGCCCTCATCCTGCTCTCTGACGTTGACGCCTTGTACACCGCCCATCCGGATTCACCGGATGCTCGTCGCGTGGAGGTTGTGGAGGACATCGACACATTGGATGTCGATACCCATAAAGCTGGTTCGGGGGTGGGAACCGGCGGCATGACCACGAAACTTGAAGCCGCCCGAATGGCCACCTGTGCCGGGGTACCGGTGGTACTCGCAGCGGCGGTGGATGCCCCGGACGTTCTGGCTGGTGCCCCCGTGGGTACCTACTTCCGCCCGCTGGCGACGCGACGGCCCCGACGGTTGCTGTGGTTGGCCGACGCTGCCACCCCGCAGGGACAGATCGTCATCGACGACGGAGCTGTCGAAGCTTTGACACAGCGTCATTCCTCGTTGTTGGCGGTGGGTGTGACTCGGGTACACGGGGATTTCCAAGCAGGCGACCCAGTGACGATCCTGGCCTCCGACGGTCGAGTTGTTGGTCGCGGTATCGCCCAGTTCTCCCATGATGAGGTGCGCGTCATGAGGGGACGTTCGAGTGCCTGGCTGGCCGCAGAAATGGGCCCGGCGGCCTCTCGCGAGATCATCCACCGCGATGCCATGGTGCTGAGTCGTCGTCGTAAAGCTGAGCCGTCGTCGAGGAACCAGAAAAGTAGCGGGTCAAGGGTGACGTCCTGACTCACGGTCTGGTTATCAGGTGAGTGATGCTCAGCTGACGAATACCATATGGCCATGAGCTCGCGAGTCATCGAACAGGCCATAGCTGCCCGATCTGCCGCCACGGTGTTGCGTCGACTGCGTCGCATCGACAAAGACGACCTTTTGGCGGCAATGGGTATCGGGTTACGCAAAGGCGTCGACGAGATCCTTGCTGCCAACGGTGCTGACGTCGATCGCGGTCGCGATGCTGGGATGGACGAAGCTCTCCTCGACCGTTTGACCCTTACCCCGGAGCGGATCGAAGGGATGGCTGTCGGTTTGGAGGGGGTTGCTCATCTCGACGATTCCGTCGGCGAGGTGGTGCGCGGCTGGCACACTCCGCTGGGGGTCAAGGTAGAACAAGTCCGGGTGCCGATCGGTGTCATCGGGATCATTTACGAGGCTCGCCCCAATGTCACCTCTGATGCGGCCGGTATTTGCTTGAAGTCTGGAAATGCGTGTCTGTTGCGAGGATCTTCGTCGGCCCTAGAGTCCAACCGGGCAGTGATTGCGGCGATGCGATCCCGGCTGCCTGAGGAGATTCGTGAGGCGGTGCAACTCGTCGAGGGCGGCCACGAGGTCACCGATGAACTCATGACTGCCCGAGGATACGTCGACTTGCTCATTCCGCGCGGCGGTGCCGGGCTCATCAACGCCGTCGTGACCGGAGCCAAGGTTCCCGTCATCCAGACCGGGACCGGCAACTGCCACCTCGTCATTGACGTTAGCGCCGATGTAGAGATGGCGGTCAATATTGCCGTCAATGCTAAAACCCAGCGTCCCAGCGTGTGCAATGCCATCGAGACGGTTTTGGTGCATCGAGGAATTGCGGATTCGGCAGTGCGCCCATTGGTCGACGCCATGAGCGAACGCGGAGTCACGGTACACGGTGATGAAGAGAGCATCCGACTGGATCCGAGGATCGTTCCTGCCGCCCCTGATGAATATGACAACGAGTACTTGTCCCTGGACCTCGCGCTGCGCATTGTGGACGATCTGGAAGAAGCGGTCGATCACATCGCCAAGCATGGTTCAGGACATTCGGAAACCATCGTCACTAAGTCGATGTCTTCGCAGGAGTTTTTCGCTTCAAGCGTTGATGCTGCGGCGGTGCTGGTGAATTGCTCCAGCCGATTCGTTGACGGTGGCGAGTTCGGATTCGGTGCCGAGATCGGCATTTCTACCCAGAAGCTCCATGCGCGCGGGCCGATGGGCCTGCGGGAAATGACGACGACAACCTATGTCCTGCGCGGGGACGGTCAGACCCGTCCGTGACCGTTTAACGGTTGTCGTGGGGCGGTTGTGGGATAGGCTGAGACGTCATGAGTATCGTTCCTCTCCTGATGGAGTCGTCGGCCCTCGTCGTCGGCATCTTGACGCTGCTGGTTCTGCTGATCGCGTTGGCTATCGTCCGTGGTATCGGCAAGGGTCGGCCGCATTCCTGATGCCAAGTGTTGAGCTGGGGCTGGCGCGGGTCCACAACGGACGCCGCTACCGGCTCGGGGTGATGGGTGGCACCTTCGACCCCATTCATCATGGCCACCTCGTCGCAGCCTCGGAGGTTGCGGCCAGATTCGACCTCGACGAGGTCGTTTTCGTTCCCACCGGCGTGCCTTGGCAAAAGAAGGGACGCAGGGTTTCGCAGGCCGAGGATCGCTACCTCATGACCGTCATCGCGACGGCGTCGAATCCGTCTTTTTCGGTGTCGCGGGTCGATATCGATCGTCCGGGGGACACGTACACCGTCGACACCCTCAAGGATCTGCGCCGGGAGCGTGGCAGTGATGTGGACCTGTTCTTCATCACTGGCGCTGATGCTCTGAGTCAGATCCTTACCTGGCGTGGGGCCGACGAATTGTTTGACCTGGCGCATTTTATCGGGGTGTCGCGGCCCGGGGTGCCGCTGGGAACTAAGGACATTTCTCACTTGCCAGCAGAGAAGGTCACTCTTCTCGAGGTGCCTGCGATGGCCATCTCATCAACTGATTGCCGTCAGCGAGTCAGCGAGGACATGCCAATCTGGTATCTCGTGCCGGACGGCATCGTGCAGTACATCAACAAGCGCGGTCTTTACCGCGACAACAACGACAAGACCACTCCGGAGGATCATTGAGCGCCACTGAATATGCCATCGAGCTTGCCCGCGTAGTGGCATACGCTGCCCTTGACAAGAAGGGCTTCGATATCGTTGCCCTCGATGTCTCGGAGCATCTTGCCATTACCGATATCTTCGTTGTCATCTCGGCGGCCAACGAACGTCAGGTCTCGGCGGTCGTAGATGCTGTCGACAAAGCCATGCACGAGCACAAGGCCCATCGTGCACGTCGCGAGGGAGAACGAGAGAACCGCTGGGTACTACTCGACTACATCGACATCGTGGTGCACGTGCAGCATCAGGAGGAGCGCGAGTTGTACTCCCTGGAGAGACTGTGGAAGGACTGCCCGTCGGTCGATCTCCGACTTCCTGAAGATGAGATGTCTGTCCCCACGGACGTAGGGACAGACGCGCAGTGAGCGATCGAACGCGTCTCGTGTTCGTGCGGCACGGCAGGACGGCGTTCAATGTAGAGGGTCGGCTCCAGGGCCGTCTCGACATGCCGTTGGATGAGGTGGGGCGCCGTCAGGCATTTACGGTGGCTCAAGTCATTGCCGCGATGGAACCTGACGCGATCATCGCTTCTCCGCTACAACGTGCGCGCGACACAGCTCAGGCAATCGGCGCTTGTGCTGGATTGGGCGTGCAGTTGGATGATCGACTCATCGAGATCGATGTCGGACGTTGGTCGGGACAACGGGCTGCGGACCTGCGTCGCAACGACCCTGAGTACGCAGCAGGTGTGGTCAGCCCTATCGATTACCGGCGCGCCGATGGGGAGACGGCGAGCGAGGTCGCGGATCGAATCGTTGCCGTGTGTCAGGACGTTGTCGCGCAGTACGCCGGAGGAACGATCATCCTCGTGGCCCACGGGTTTGCGCTGCGGACCGGAATCTGCTGGCTGCTCGGCGGCGACTATGGCGCCTCACGATGCTTGGGCGGTCTTGATAACTGTTCATGGTCGATTGTTGACCACCTGCCGGAGGACGTCGTCGAGGCTAGAGGGTTCCTTTCACCATGGCGTCTCATGGCCTATAACTGTGGTGTCCCGGTGCCCGTGGACGTCGATTTTGCAAAGGGGGCATGATCCGCTAAAGTTCTACGAGTCGCCCGGGGACGGGAGATACTTGAGACTCGCTCTACGAGCGGGTTTCTGGGGCATTGGCGCAGTTGGTAGCGCGCTTCCATGGCATGGAAGAGGTCAGGGGTTCGAATCCCCTATGCTCCACTCGTCGTGAGGACCGGCTGACTGGTAAAACACCTAGTCAGCTGGTCTTTTTCTTACCCTCGGGCGATGGAGTAGGGCGGTTCTGGGGGTAGTCGGGTGGAGAGTCCGGTGATCGTAACTGGGTACGGCGCTGACTAGGGATTTCTTGTTGAGATCTAGATGAGATCGTACCGGGTACGATTACCCCAACCGGGCTCGGCAAGTGCCTGGGCATGACGAAAGCGCCCCCTCCCGGCAGCCAGCCAAGAAGGGGGCCACGCTCAGGCGACCGTGCGGGGCACCGCAGTCGAACCTGCACTCTCGCCGGCCCGCCGCGGCGGGCCGTCAGGAACATCCACCGACACCGGCGGTTCCCTGCCACCCTCGACACTGACCGCCGCCTCCGACACCTCACGCACCCTCGACGAGGTGTGCCGGCGACCGTGAGCCTGCGCATGGGGATGGCATACCTGTGGCAGATCTGCCGGGTGAGGTGGGCGGCCTTCTCCACCGCCAGCCACACCTGTGGGGACAGCCACTGCTTAGGCGAGTAGGCGTGGCTGGGGTTGTTGAAGGAGGCCCGTGAGCCCCCGTCGGCGCAGATTTCGATGCCGATCGAGTGGCCGTTGGGCGGGGCAAGCCAGCCGATGACGTCCTCGCCCAGGTACTGGACCGTCTCGGTGGCGTCGCACACATAGTGGGCGGATCCGCTCGCCGAGATGGAGGCTAAGTAGCCGGCGGTGCCCACCGCCCGGCCCGCCCGGGAGGCGGAGGGGAATCCGACGTCAGGGCAGGTGGCGTGGATGACGACGCGTGTTGGTGGAAGGTTAGGGTCGGCCGAATGGTGCGCGGCCTGAATGAATTGCATGTCGTTCTCCTCAACGTGGTGTGGGTTCAGGGTTCGGTGCAGGCTGGGGTGTAGGGGCGGGCTGGCAGACCGTCGCCCCCGCCACCGCCGCCTGCGGCACCCACACCGTGAAGAGCCGGATCGGCCCACGCCAGGCCTGCATGATGCCGTGGACCACCTTGTTCCCCCGTCGTGGAACTCCCTACAGTGGTGGTAGGCGTAGATGAGGGCCGCCACGAGGCCGGCGATAGCGGCGGCGACCGCGCCGACGGCGAGCACCACCTGGCCGACCGGGGTGGCCACCAGCCCGAGGATCGACGTGGTGAGCGAGGTCGCTATGTTGACTAGCTTGATCGCCGAGAACACCCCGGCCAGCGCTAGGGCCACCTTGAGGATCTTGGGCGCCAGGTCGGCGATCTGCCTGTGGTGATTCTTCAACCAGTCGCCGGTGCGCTTGAGCATGGGAACCAGCCGCGTGGTGGCCCATATCACCAGCTGGGTCATCAGCGGAAGCAGCTGGGCGCCGATCGTGACCTGCAGGCCCACCACCAGCCGCTCCTGGCCTACCGTCTTCGGCTCATCCGAGGCCGGCGCCACCCAGCCGAACACCTGCCGGCCGCCGGTCGGGTTGCCGTGGACGCCACGGGCCTGCCCGCCCGACCACACCGAGTGGGCCACCACATGCCGGGGCTTCACAGCCCGGCCTCCTGCGCCTCGCGCAGCAGCTCCTCTCCGGGAGGCGCGCTCGCCCACTCCTGCTATCCGTACTCCGCTACGCGCCGGACCGGTCGGCGATGACGGTACGGAACAGGCCGTCCTCGGTGCGGAGAGGCGGTACACGGTTCCATGGCCGACGCCGCCCCTCGCGGAGCTCTCGCTGATCGGAGCTCATGGACCTGCCTTCCCGGACGCCTCAAGCCCACTGCGCACGAAAACGAAGTGCGCACTCCAGATAAGGGGTCGGTCTGCGGTCCGTCTCACATGACGGGCGACCGCAGCGATCAACCACCGACTGATAGACATATGCTCATCTGGCGTCTAAAATTGCGCTTGTCGAGTGTGATGGCCGAGCTCGTCGCCGGAGGGGGCAGGTCATGGGAAGTGTGAGCGGGCGGCGGAAAGCTGCGTTGCTCTGGATCATGTTGACGGCGCTGATCGTCCTCGAGGCAGCGGACGTAGCGATGATGGCGATGCACGGCCAGATCCCCGGGGCGGTCATGCACGTCGTGCTGGCGATCCTCTTCGCGGTGATCATCGGCCCTGCCATCCTCCGGTTCGGCACCGATGCGGCGCTCTGGCTGATGGCGGCGAACCTGGCGCTGCTCATCATCATCGCCGTCCACGACTTCGATCACATGCGCCAGGCGATGGCATGGGGTACACGTTCACGATCCCCCTGCTGATCGTGAACTTCATCGTCTACGTGCCCGGGGCCCTCGCTTTCGTGCTGGCCTCCCGCCGCCCCGTCGCGGGAGCGGTGGCCACGACGGTCGCGGGGCCGTTGATCGCCATCGCCTTCCTCAAGCTCCATTTGCTGGGTGCGTGGGTCCCTGTCTGGGGGCCGTGGAACGAGCCCTTCACGGTGCTGGGCGTAGATACCCTAAGCTGGGCGATCCTCTGGATCACCGCGGTGGTCGGCATCGTCGTCGGTCTCGTCGGCGCCTACCTGCTCGGGCGTTCGGGCGCGGAGCGCGCGGGCGCCGGAACGGCGTCGTCGTGACGGTCCACACGGCTTCGGAGGCGCCGAGCGACATCGAGCACCGCGAACCGCGCTTCGGTCGACATCAGGGCGGAGAGGACCCGTCGGTCGATCCTCGAGGCCGTCGAGTGGATCGTGCAATCGGCCGGAATCAACCGAGGTGCGCTCTACACCCACTACTCCTCGCTCGGTGAGCTGGCCTTCGCCCTGCTCGCCGACGGCTATCGTGAGATCGCTGACGTCCACCTCGCGGCTCGGGCCGGGCGAGCGGTCGACCCGGCCACCGTGGTCGCGGAGCCCCAGCGCAGGATCGTCGACCTCTATGTCGCCCATCGGGCGCTCTTCGCCGCCGCAGAGTCCCTATCGCCCTAGTCCGCGCGTGGCGCGGCGCAGGCGGTGGCTGACCTGATGGAGGAGCTGTACCGGATCGCCCCGCCCGAGGGGGTATCGACGTCCCTCGGAGCGCGGTACACGGCGGAGGCCACGACAGGGCTCCTGCACGCTTGGGTCACAGGCGGGGTCGATGCGGAAACCTGAGCATCTCACGAACGATCTGCTGGCACTCATGCCGTGCGGTTCCCGCGCGCCCCCGCGCTTGTCGCGGAGAGCCGATTATGGCGGCCGCCGAGGCCGCAGGGGATTACTGCGACGCCCGATGCGTGCAGGTCCGGATCCCGATCTCTCCGGGCGTGCACATCGAGGGGGTGCTGCGACTCCCGGCTTCGGATCCGGTCGCCTCACTCGTGGTCCACGGGGCGACGGCCACGTCTTCCCACTTCTACAGGGGCTTCGCCCAGGACTTCGGTGCGGTCACGGCCGATCCGACGCGTCGGGTGCGCCTGCCGAGGCCTCAGCAGCGGGCTGGGGTGTTCCCGACGGCGGCGCAGCTGAAGCGCCTGACAGAGAACTCGCGGAAGCCGACGGGCCGATGGTGATGCTGCTGGGGACCACGGGGCCCGGATCGGTGAGCGCTGTGCGCTGACGGTGGCTGATGTGAATGTGGCGCGGTCTCGTCTGACGGTGCGCCGGTCGAAGTCGGGGCGCCCGCGTGCGGCACGGGTTCGATCCCCGCGTCGCTCACAGGCTCCTGGCCCGGTTCGGGGTCAGTGCCTCCGGCCGCGAGCAGGCGCAGGAAGTGCGATTTACTCGACCCGTTCCAGCCGAGTACTGCGACCCGATCACCGAAAAACGCGTCGAAATCGAATGCACGCATCAGACCCGTCACCTCCAGCGCCTCGCAGGTCACAACGCGCTACCCGGTCCGCCCACTGTGCAGCCGCATCTGAAGGCACTGCTCGCGAGGTTGCCCCAGCGGCGGCGCAGCTCGTCCAACCGCTCGAACCGCTGCTCCCGCGCACGGTGGTACGTGTCGAACCCGCCCGGATGCGTCCACGCAGTGTTGCCCGCAACGCCGAGTTCCAGTGTAATGATCGAGGTCGCCGTCTGGGCCAGCAGCTCACGGTCGTGACTCACGTATAGCACGCCCTTGTCCGTCGCGCGCAACTGCTCTTCCAACCAGCGCTTGCCTGGCACGTCCAGGGAGTTGTCCGGCTCATCCAACAGCAGCAGATCATCTGGGCCACGCAGCAGCGCCTCCAGCGCGAGCCCGCTTTTGCTCACCACTCGACAACGTCGACAACGACCGGTGGCGACACCGCTCGAAGGGCACCCCGAGAGCGGCGACCGTGCAGACGTCCCACAACACCTCGACGTCATAGCCGCCCACCTCGCCCCATTCAGAGATTGCTGAGGCGTAGACCAGCTGTGACTGGGTGGTGCCCTTCTTGTTCATCATGGCTTCAGAGCGTGCGAGCTGTGCGGCTGCGACGCAGATCTCCGGTGGCGAGACTGACAGTAGCAGTTCCTTGACTGTCCGGCCCGTGATGAACTGACCCATCACGCCAAAGTTACCGTCGCAAGTCACTATGCCCGAGTCCGGTGACAGTTGACCCATGACGATCCGCAGCAACGTGCTCTTGCCAGCGCCGTTCGCGCCAACGACGGCTACCTGCTCACCCGTTCCGAGGCTGAACGCGACGTTACGCAGCAATGGTCGGCCGTCAGGCAGCGTGTATGACACCGTAGCAACATCAAGATGACCCATGATTCAAAATCATCACACGTGTGATAAACGCGGGTTGGCCTGCCTGTCACCTCCATCGCCTTCATTGCGGCATGAAGGCCACTCGTGCTCTCAGCAGCCGCCCTCTCGCTTGGATCTGAGCTGGCCTGCCGCGCATCTTGCGGATCGAGGCGTAGGAGGCTGTGCGGGTTTCGCGGCGCGCGATGGCGGGGTTTGATTCCGCGTTCAGTGTGCCGAAGTCGGCGTCGTGTGCAGCAGCGTGATGACGGTGTCAAGCGGGAGGGTGCGGATGCGGTCGGGTGGCAGGTTCGGCACTACAGCAGTAACAAGATCAATCACGACAAGTTCCTCATGAGCAGAAGTCCTGCCGTCAGAAGCCCCGGACTGGCAGGGCATCAGGAAGGTCTGCCAAGTGGGTGCGCCTTGGCCTCCGCTTGTGGTGCGGGGCATGTTTAACTGCTGAATTACCGCGCTTTTCGTTGTCGAGAGAGGTGGTCAGTCCTCTAGAGCCAAAGTTCCCGTAACTCCGGGTTCCAGGAAAAATCCGGGAGCCAGACGGGAGTACATCTCGCCCGGTCCTAGTCCGATTACATCGGTGTGCACGGCTAAACAACGGATCTGGCCGAGGATCAGCACCTCATCGCCCTCGAGCGCGACTTCGCGGTACAGCTCGCATTCGCAGTAAGCCGGGCATTCGCGCAGATGCGGGATTCCGGCTGTGGAGGACGGCACTGGCGTGAGACCACTCGCCGCGACCCGTTCGGCACGTGGAGTCCGTGCGATTGCCCCAGCGCAGCGCGTCTGCTCGACCGTGGGGAAGCTCACCGTGTAGTGGCCCGTGGTCATGATGTCGTTGTGTGTCCAATGGTGCTTGGAGCATCCCAAGCTCAGTAACGGCCCGTTGAAGCCTGCCATCTGAACCCAGCTTTTGGGTGCAAGGTCGAGTTCACCCGATGCGGAGCTTGTGAGCACGTAGACGATCTGTCCGGCAAGGGGTGAGGGATGCCACTTCCACTTGTCGAGCGGCAGGATGGCGAACGGATCAGTTTGCACCAAATCAGGTTATCCCGCCGCGCAGTGACGTACCGCCCCGCGCCGGCGTACGGCTGCAGCCTCGCAGACGCAACCTGCCTGACCTTTTACTTGCCATCGCTCTTTGCCGCTCCACACGCCGGCGTGCGCGTTGACGTGATTAGATCTGGTCGTCGAGGGTGCTGATGTCGGGAAAGATGTTCATGGTTGGTTGCCTTGCTTGACGGTGATGTGGGCGTAGCCGTAGTGGCCGCCGGGGGAGTAGCCGGCGGAGTCGACGTTGCCGATGCGTTGTCCGGCGGTGACGATGCCGTCGTCGGCGGCAAGGATGGGGGTGCGGTCGGGGCGTCGTCGTCAGCGCTGGGGTGGAGTTTGGTTACTCCGGTGATGGGGTGGACGCGCATCCCGAATGCTGAGGTGGCGACCCGGGTTCCTTGGGGTAGTGGGAACACGACCCGCCCGGACGCCGGAACCGGGGGCGGCACCAAGTCCTAACGCATGAGTCTCTTGGTACTGGGTGAAAATCAGAATCGTGTTCGAGAACGACCGAGTTCAATCCTTACCCGATACCAACTGCTCGACTGCACCAATTTGCCGGTCATGCAGCTCATCAAGCTTCACTTCCCGAGCCGCCCTGGCATCCTCTACGCTCCTCGTCTTTTCGTCGCGATCGCAAGAAACTCGCCACTCGTCGCGCTATTAGAGAAGCAGCCCTGACGTTGTTTGCCCGGGACGGTTTTGACAGCGTGACCGTGGAACAGATTACCGAGGCCGCTGACGTCTCCGCCATGACTTTCTACCGACACTTCGGCAGCAAGGAAGCCGTCGTCACCAGCGTCGCCACTACTGACCAAATGAATCATGCCATTGGTGCGCTAGATCGAATTCGTATCCCAGGCGAAATCCCAGATGTTCTCGATGATTTCTTCGCAGACGCAGCATCTTGGGAAGCGGAACTGGCCGAGCGCGTTGCCTTAGTTCGAGCTAACCAGACTTTAGTGAATGCCCTATGGCAGCGTTCCACTTCCTGGACCGATGCCATCAGCGAGGTGCTAGGGCCTGGATTGGACTCGCGAATCTACGCCCGGGTCCTGGTGGGGACCATCACTGAGACGGTGCTCGCCTGGCCAGACTCACCAGAGTTCCCATCAAGCTTTGCGCTGCGGGAACTCATCGAAAAGACCCTGTCCAGCTTCGTGAACTACCATCAGCACCGCGGTATCTGACCCAATCACGTCCCCGATATGAGTGCCTCGTGTGTTACCCGGATCACTGAGCCAGCTTGAGTACGGGGCCCGGAACTGTGCGGTGTCCTTGAGGTTCAATGATCTCACGGCCAGGTACAAGGCCTTCAGCGCGTCGGGAAATGACCCTGCGCCCGCATGACCGTGCGGAAGCGGGTGTTCAACGACTTGATCGCGTTCGTCGAGCAGAGGATCTTGCGGATCTCGACGTCGTAATCCAGGAACGGGACGAACTCGGTCCAGGCGTTGCGCCGAAGCCGGATCATCGCCGGATAGGACCTGTCTGTCATAGACCAAGATCGGTGATCGTATCAATGGAGGTAGCTGCGTAGACCTTCTCTAGCAGGCGGGTTATCCACGTGTTCACCTCGTCGATGACCCGCTAGTGATCTAACTGATCGTGTCCTTCGACACCGACGTGCCATGCACCTCGGCAAAGTGCGCGGCGATCTCTCCAGTGGTCAGGCCCTTCACGAACAAGCTGAGGATCAGGTCCATGTCTGACAAGCGGCGTTGACGTTTCTTGACCAGCTGTGGCTCGAAGGTGCTGTTGTGGGAATTGCCCGAGCCACGGCCGACGAGGTCGTCCATCTGGTCGGATCGACACCCGCTGTCGTGTGATGGTTCGACGCATGGTCTGCGCGTCCACCTCGAACTGGCGGCCCAGTTGCACGGGCGTGCAACCGACTTGGTAGCCCCGGACGGCCTCCTTTGTTTTGTACAGAGCCCAGACTTCGCTGGCGCACGGGAACGCCGCGGCGTGCGAGATGGGCTGTCGCGGTCAGGCGGTGGATGTGGAACTGTTTGCCCAGCCTGCGTAGCGTCTCGCCGGCCTCGTAGGCAGCGACCAGCTCGACGATTTCGGCGGCGGTCAGAAAAGTTTGAGCCATCTCAGGTAAGCGAGCAGACTGACCCCGAGAGTCCACAACACAGGATTCCGGCGGCCACTTCGATGTCCGGTACACCTCTCGCGACCAGCGCACACACGGTTCGCGCGGCCGAGCCAGAGTCGTCACACTCTCTGCGTAGGTCTACCGATCGATGGCGAAGCGCCGCTGATAAGCGCAAACAGCTAGCCGCGGTAGCCGAAACTAGTAAAAATAGCCGCTATCGCAAGCTATCCGGTCGGGAAGTCTCAAGGCGTAATAGGCGGGGTCTTGTAGTAGACAAACCCTCTCTTATATATCCCGACATGGGAATCATGCGATCGGAGACAAAACTTCAGCGAACAGCCTCATCAAACGTCGATCCGACACATGCGCTACTCGGGCCAGTTCAATTGCTGCTGTAACGCAGTGACACTTGACTCCCGATAAGCTGCGCGACCACGGTGAGGACGGCTATGAGGCAGAACGCGCCAGCGGTCGTAGGCAGTGCAGCTGACACGGCAGCCCAGGCCGAGGTTCCGTTGTTGGAGGCAAACCTGAAACCCAGGGCCAAGATGACAGAAAACACCAAGATGCCGGTGACAACTTGCAGAATCGCTGCCTCGACGCCGACGGTGGCCAGGATGCCGAGGCGGCTGACTCCAAGCGAGCGCAGTACTTGGAATTCTTTGCGGCGTGACAGTCCGTTGCTGATGGTGGTCTGGATGACTCCGATGAGGCACATCAGGTAGACGGTGGCGAAGAGGCCAACATTGGAGCGATAGGTGTTGGCTCTGCGGAGATCTGACATGTACTGAACGAAGCCGGTCTTGTCGAAAACGGTTCCGCTGATGCCTTCAGACTGCAGCACGGAGCGGACTTCTCCCGTCGACAGGCCCTTAGTGAAGATGGTGGCGGTTGTGTTCTTTGGCCCGAGGGCGCTGATCTGGCCCCAGTCAAAGATGAGCCCTTCATACACTTCGTCGGTGAAGACCGCCACAACAGTCAAGGTCACAGGATGTCCAGTGTTGTCCACTACGGCTATGCGATCGCCCACTGAGTTACCAATCCCGCTTGCAATGTTGGTGCCCGTAACTCGGGACATGTCTCCCGCCGTGATGTGCAGGTTGGTCAGCTTGGCGAACGCCGGCGCGTCTGTGAAGTGCCACATACGTCGGGTGCCTCCGGCAACTCGGTATCGGGAGGCAAGCCGCGACTGCTGGCGGGTTTTGTGGCCCAGGGCCTTGGCGATCGGAGTAGCGTCATCAAGATTGGTGGTAATCACGGTGTCGGCGGCTACCTGTGCAGTGAGTGCTTGCGTGCGCATCTGCTCATCGGGTGCGTTAGCGACCAGGAACCCTCCCAGAATGCCGCATGAGATGATCGCCGGAGTGACGAGGCGCGCATAGCGCATACGATCCTTCGCGGCGCGTCGGGCAGCCAACTTGCCAGGTCCTGGCGCGAACAATCCGACGATCCGCCCGACGACCCATGCCCCGATAGGCATCGCCAGAGGAGCTGCCGCAAGAAGCGGCACCACGGCCAATATCGGCAATATCAGAATGATGTTGGTTCCCATACCCTGCGGGTCCAAAACAACCAAACTGACGACACCCGTCAGTATTAGAACGAACCGCCAAGCGATCTGCCACCAGGACATGCGGCGAGCCATGGGTGCAATGGACGCCAGCAGGTCACCTCTAATGCTGATGCGAGTAGCGACACAACCCGCAGTCGCGGCGACAGTGGCGATGAGCCCAGTCACCGCGAACATGCTGCCTACCGGGAACCTGAAGTCGATCGTCATGGTACGACCAAAGAAGCCGACTGCTTGCATGCCCCGAAACAAGGGATAGGTTAGTGCGGCGCCAATCAAGGCGCCGGGCAGGCCTGCGAGCAAGCCGAGGATGAAAGACTCGCTGGCAATCATCCGCGCCAGTAGTCCACGGCTGGCGCCCGTGAGGCGCATCATCGCCAATTCCTCTTGTCGGGATGCGATGACTTGCCTGATGGCTGTAATCATGAGGACACCGCTGATGGCGATTGCCAGCCCTGCCAACAAGGTCAGAATGCTTCGGATGCCGGGTAACTGTGTGGCAACTTCTTCGGTTGAGAAACCCGCAACGTGCACCCTGGTGATGTCAGAGAACCCATGAACCAGTCCGGCTTCGGCCGATGTCAGCGCTGCCGTAGCTACGATCGTCGCCAGACAGCCCAGATACAGGGTCAGGTGTTGACGAACCAGACGCACAGACAGAACAGTCAGCTCCCGCACGCCTGTGCCTCCAAAGCAGCGATGCGACTGGAGATTGCCACGGCGTCCATGCCGGTGCTGTCGTCGGCGATCTGGCCGTCGAAGAGAAACAACACACGAGAAGCCGAAGCGGCGACGACGGGGTCGTGAGTCACGATGATCACAGTTGATCCAGCCTGGGAAAGAGCCTCCAGATGAGTCATTACCTCGCGGCGAGACTCACTGTCGAGCGCTCCGGTGGGTTCGTCGGCGAAGACGACCTCCCGGGTCGAAGCAATGGCACGCGCGATGGCGACACGCTGTCGTTGCCCGCCTGATAGCTGATCTGGATATCGGTGAGCGAATCCAGCCATTCCCACGCGTCCGAGCGCAGCTTCGACGGTTGCATTGTCCATGCGTTTGCGGTCGAACAAGGCCGGTAGCTTGACGTTATCGGCAGATGTCAAGGCGTCAACGAGGTTGTAGGACTGGAAAATGAACCCCCACGATCTGCGGTGTAGCTTGTCCAGGTCGCTCTGGCTGAACCCTGTCAGATCTGCGCCGTTGTAGAGAACTTTGCCTGTTTTGGGTCTGACCAGTCCCGATATGCAGTTCAGAAGGGTTGACTTGCCCGAGCCCGAGGGTCCCATGATTGCTGTCATCGTTCCCGACTGGAACGTGACGCTGACACCCCGGAGCACTTCGGGACCCTTTTCGAATCGATGGTGTAGTTCTTTGACCTCTAGAGTCGGCACTGGTGGTTCCTCTCTAAGCCGGGTCATCCCTTGTCCTTCACTCCATCGAAAACTCCTTTGCCAAGGAATGGACATGAGTACCGAGTTGTAGTGGACCTGGCTCCACTGCTTTACGCCAGAGCCTGCGGTAGCCTCACAGAATGCATTCCGTTGAGCCTTCCTCGGTCACGAGACGGGTATGGCCCAACGGATGGTCTTGGAACCCGATTAGGTTTGTGTTCTCGACAGCGAACCTCAAGTCTCTTGCCCACGCGTTCGTTCTCGCCGTGTTGTGTGGTCCGATGGCCCTGCTGTCTTTGCTAGGACTGGTCCTCATTGGTGGAGTCGGTTCCGCGAGCGACGATATGTGGCGAGGAATGGCATTCTGGCGGGGATGTCGTGTTCCGCGTCCGCGCACGCCCGGTGTCGACTGGCGTACCTGGCTGTGCGCCCTGGTGCAGATGCTCCTGGGCGCGGCAGCCTTTGGTGTGCTCTCCATGGGATCGGTTTTGGCCGGTGCGTTCGCCTGGGCGGCGATCACGACTCAGCATGGGTGGGACCTCTTCGGGTGGTACCCGGGCGATGGGCTTGCCCGCCCCGTCATGGCGTCGCTGTCGCTGATCACTCTGATGCTCGAGATCGTCTCCTGTTGGGTCCTCTCTGGGTTGTCCGTGGCGGTGTGGGCGCTCCTCACCATGACGCGCACGACCGTTGACGATCTTCAGCGATCTCGTAAGGTGCTGACGGACTCATTCTCGAGTGAACGGAGACGCATTGAGCGAGAGCTTCACGATGGTGTGCAGCAGTACCTCACTGCAACACAACTAGCGCTGGCGACAGCGCAGCTCGCGTCAACTGACAACCCGGAGGCCCTTGCAGCCATCGCGATTGCACAGGAGAACACTGGACGAGCTGTTGCTGCGCTCCGCACGACCATCCGAGGGATCCACCCTCGAGTGCTCGACGAGGCCGGTCTGACTGAGGCTGTCCGTGAGCTGGTCGGCCTTTCCGGGTTACGTGGCTCGGTGCAGGTCCAGGAGAATGGACACGACCAGCAGGTCAGTTCTTCGGGAGCAGTGCTGCTGTACCACGCCGTTGCCGAGGCCATGACGAATGCTGTTCGACATGGAGGAGCCTCAGCTGTCGCGGTCACTGTCACCTGGCATGCGGAGTCAGTCGAGGTGACGGTCGTCGATGATGGCACCGGTCCCCAGGACGGAGCAGTGTCCCCGGACAGTTCTGGACTGGCTGGCCTGACGCAACAAGCTGAGATGCTTGGCGGCAGCCTCTGGTTCGGACAAGATAAGGCCACAGGCGGTGGGCGATTGCGTGTACAAATCCCTCGCAAGACCGCTGTATGAGGAAGGAGGCCGAGATGAAAGTACTACTGGCTGAGGATTCGGCTCTGTTACGAGCTGGGCTTTGCCAACTGTTGCGAGCCATGGGGCACCACGTCGTCGAGGTGGGCGACGCCGACACTCTGTTGCAGGCGGGACGATTCAGCGACATCGAGGCGATTGTTACAGATGTCCGCATGCCCCCGCGGATGGCCGATGACGGTTTGGCAGTCGTTCACGAGCTACGCCGTGAACGACTTGCTGAGGGGCGCCCGGTTTTGCCTGTCATCGTACTGTCCCAGTATGTTGCGGCAGCCTATCTGGACCGACTCCTGGACTACGGGGCATTCGGCTATCTACTCAAGGAGCGCGTTTCGGATGTTGCCGAGTTCTCGCGGGCTCTCGTCGACGTGGTAGCCGGGGGAACTGTCGTGGACCCCGAAGTCACCCGCGCACTCGTCGGCGCTGCTAGTGACGGTTTGGCCATGTTGACTGATCGGGAACGGGACGTCCTAGAACTCATGGCCCAAGGACTCTCCAATTCTCAGATTGGTGAGCGATTGTTTTTGAGCCGTAGCGGCGTCAGCAAGCACGTGGCCAACGTCTTCATCAAGCTCGGCTTTGATCCCACCGACGACAACCGCCGTGTTCGAGCCGTACTTGTGTGGTTGAGACGAGAGGGTATTCACCGGGCTCCTTCGAAGCTGCTGGAACCTCGATAACTCATATAGTCAGGTCCGGGGAGGCTGAGCGGGTCGCAACTGCTGGGCGGGTGCGATCAGTGAAAATGCTGGGTCCTGGATTGGGCTCGCGAATCTCGGCTTGGACCCTGGTGGGAGCCACCATTGAGATCGCACTCATCTGGCACGACTCGCCGGTGTTCCCGTGGAGCAGTGCCCTACGGGTGCCCATGGAGAAGACCTTATGCGAGCTCGCAGAAAACTACCGGATTGGCAATACTTGAGCGGCCCACTGTTCAGCGCAGGGCGCCGTTGACGAAGGCGGACGGGGTTAGTTAGCCTTCGGTACGCACCTCCCAAGTATCCCCGACTAGCTCACCAGTCGAAATGACGTGGTCGCGTAGAGAGTGCTTACAAATAGGCATATCCGTCTCAATAATTTCGGCAAGCTTGAGCACCCAATGTCGGTCACAGTACCGCTCAATTTCCGGATCTATTCCTTCCTGGACGGGTACCCGGACAATGAAGCGCGTGACGGAGTCAACGCAAAGCGATTCGGTCCAAGCGCACGCCGCGCCGCCTTCACCCGGGATGTCGAAGTCATCGGGGCCTCCATCATCGAATTCCGTCGAGCGGCCGCGATGAGCTCTCGGCTCATCCTTGGTTGGAAGGACAGTTCGTACCTGTTTCTCAGTCATGCCGTTCGGCCTCCGTATTCCTTGTCAAGAATCGACTCCATGTGGGTGACAGCGTCCTGGATCTCGCGATTGTCGAGGACGATGGATGAGTCGAGCCACCGTCCCCATTTACGTTTGAAGCGGTCGTCGAGTCGGTTGACTAGTTCACACTCGTCGGTGGGGGAGAACCGGATGAACGCTTCGGTGCCATCCCGGTCCATATGGACCTTGACGTTTGTGTCGAGTTGTCGTTCGGCGGAAGGACGGGGAAGGACCAGACAGACGTCCAACTGGTCGACGAGTATGCCCCACCAAGCCGCGTCATTTTCGTGAACGACGCGGACGTTCATTTCGGGGAGGTATGTTTTCGGCACGAATCCAATTGCATGCATCCATGTGGGCTGGGTGCCATCGTCGTAGCATGCCTTGACCATGGAAACCGTTCTACCCATGGTACGGCCATCTTCTAGGAGGATTTCATTGCCGCCAAAGTTGGCGGAAGTAAGTCTCAGGCCACAATCTTTTTCACCAGCAGTTGCAAGTTTGAGCTCGCTCACCGCATCTGGACCCTCGATCGCGTCGAGGAGGTCGAAGGCGTAGCTGAAGGGTTTTCGCGCTTGCTCAGGGTCTGTCAAGAGGCCGACCACCTCGGCTCGCATGGGAGTTTCCTGGAGCACGCTGCTGTCGAGCCACTCCTGAAACTCCGACAGAGTCGAGAAATTGCTGACACAGCACTTGGTTGAACTGTAGGTAACGAGGTTGTGTTCTGCGCAGAATAGTTTGGCTGCTACGGTTTGCCCACCGTAAATGTCGCTATCAAGATAACGGTGCCCTGCAGCGTCCTGGGATGCGATCCAGTCGAACCAATCAAGGATCGGGGCTTCCGCCCCGGTATCTCGATGTGAGTACGGATTCTCGTAAGATGCTGCTTCCCCGTCGATAGTGCACTTGGCGAGATTGCCATTGACGGCGATTTCATAATGGGCCGGGTTGCCGTGGGAGTCGAGGGCGTCGACGATGTATGTGTTGTCCATGGTCTTCGTGAATGAGGACGGCGTCAACTCAGTACCATACGGAAGTAAATAATCGTCCGGGAGAGCGAGTGGGAGAGAACGTTCGTGCTCTTTCTTCATGGTGGTTACACTACCACGTCTACATAGCTATGCGGGTAGTTTCCTTTTGCCGAGACTGCCGCCTGTGAACTATTTCATCTCATGGAGGAGTCCGACCGAGTACATGGAAAAATTCTTGAGGAATCATCTGGATAGCCTTCTAATCTGGATCTCCTAGTCACATATTCCCGTGAGTAGTCCAGACGATGCGAGCTATTCCATCGATTTCTCACCGGAATCAGTTGTGTGGAAGACGAGGACTTCGTACCCAAGTCTTGCGGCTTCGTCAGCGGCGGGCGTTGTCAATCCGGACATCGTCAGGCCAGCGACCGGTTTGTTGTGAGCTGTGTTGCTGACGATTCCAGCTTCTTCGTACTCTTTGACCATGGCTGCGATAGCGGCGGATGCATTCGCGAAGACCATGCGCGATACGTGATTGATGTCGGCCACGTTAACGACGGAGTACATAAGTGTGACGTCGGCCTGTCCCACGTAGGCTCTGGCATCTCCGGAAGACATCGTGGAAACCAGGAGCTTGGGGAATTCAATCGGCTATGCGGCTGTTGGAGAATGAGCCAACATCGATGATGACTCTACCTTGCTGCCGTTGGTAAGAATGCGGTGACGAAGCCAGTCGAGCTCGTCTCCCTCGGTATCCAAGGTTCCGAACACAGCAATTGCGGCCATGAAACACTCCTTCGTGATCATGTCATCATGACCGTAGTTCGGTGATTCTGCCTGCACCATGCTGCTTGAGACGAATTGGCCTATATGGTTGTACCGCTGGTTGCGAAGAAGGGCAATACTCCAGGTGTGGTTGTCGAAGTTGGCCCTGCAAATATCTCGGCAAACCGTGGCGGAGGCTTTTGGGATTGTTGAACCGGCTGGACTACCCATATTGCGTGCGGCTATCGCGGAACCGTTCGCTCGTGATGGAGTTCCCACGGTCCCGCAGCGGATCGCTGTTAACACCGGCGTATGCTGACTGTCGCAGGTCTGGCTCTTGATCTCGTTGACCGCGATTTGCGACGTGCGCCAGCGATGTTCTATTACCAGACGAACATCCATATCCGACTGGTCTGACGATGGCTCCCAGCCATCGCAAAGCCCTTGCTGCCTTGCTTGATCACTATAGTGTTCCCGTTGTCGAGGATTGCTGCTCGTATGACCTCACTGCATCGGGATTACCCGCTCCCATGTTGGCAGGAGAGATGAGCGATGATCTGGTACTCACGATCGGAACACTGTCGAAACTGTTTTGGGGTGGTCTGAGAATCGGATGGTTGAGAGCCAGTTCGACGCGCATTCGGCAACTGATCGAGCGTCGCAAGGCGGAGGATCTTGCCAGCCCCATATCAACCCAGGTGGTTGCCACCAACCTGATGACGCATGTGGGGGAAGCGCGTCGAGAGCGACGAGCGCTCTTCAAGCCGGCCGGGGGGCAACATGTGAGGTTGTTAGCGACGTGTTTCCGGCGTGGGTGTGGACCGCATCACAAAGTGGTACTGGTTTGTGGGCCGATACTCACAATGACTCCTCAGCTTTGGCTGAACCTGCGAAACGAGTGGGGGTTCGACTGGCTCCGGGGCCGGGATATTCGGCTTATGACGGGCAGCGGACAATGTTGCGGCTTCCTGTCTGGCATGAACCGGAGTCGCTCGAGAAAGCATTGGGAATGCTGCGCCGAGCCATCTCTGATAGGTGATGACGCCGATTGATTCGGGTGCGCCCGCACGGTGCTGCGGCGGCTGGAGGGGTTGCGGGGTTGGTTGTTCGCATGAGTGGAACGTGAGTGCGATCAAAACTGGCGGTCGTTGGGAATACACTCACTCACGTTCGAAACGTATGAAGGGCGCGTGGGCGCAGGAGGCTGGCGATGGTCGAAGAGCGTTTGAAACAGGTCTTCAAGACCTGGCTGCCGGCCCAATCCCGGACTTGGCGTGACGGCATCTGAATCGTCGCGATGGACGGTTTCGCCGGCTTCAAGACGGCTGCGGCTGAAGAAATCCCCAAGGCCACGACGGTCGTGGACCGCATCCACGTCATCCGCCTCGCAGGTGACGCGCTCGACTTGTGTCGGTGCCGGGTCCAAATCGAGCTGTACAGCACCCGGGACCGCAGGCACCACCTGCTTACCAGAATCAGCGAACCCTCCCCACCGGCGCAGATCATCTACCCACTGACAAGCAACAGCAGCGCGTGAATGAGCTGTTCGCCGCTGATCGGCACGTCGAAGTCGAGGCCACATAGGGGTCTATTAGCGCATGTTCGCCGTCTACCGCGCCAGCACGCGAGCAGAGGGCAAGAAGACCATGACCCGTTTGATTAACTCAATTGCCTCAGCCGCCCCCACCAGCCTTGCCGCGGTCTGCAAGCTTGGCCGGGTCCTGACCAAGCGCGGCGAGGATATCCTCGCGTTCTTACCACCATGACTCCAGCAACGGCCCCACCGAAGCGATCAATGGATGTCTCGAACACCTCCACGGCACCGCCCGTAGCTTTCAGACCCTCCTTACCCACGGCACCACCAGATCCCTCTTGGAAACCGGCAGATCCAGACCCCAACAACACTCCCGAACCGTGAAAAGCCCGAAAACCTCTAGAGGGAAATAACTGTCCTTTTCTCCGTCAATCACCACGGTGGCGGAATTTCCTTTATCCTAAAGCGGCGAAAAACGCTGGCTACTCGGCAAGCAGATCTCCTGCTGTTTTCATCTGTCAACACAAGAAAATACTCATGGGGCTGGTTCAACGCCGGCGGGTGAGCAGACCAATTTGTGAAGCCATTTTCCTGTCGTGGACGCCGGACAGTTAGCCAGTCCCCATGCTGTTCCGGTGAAGACTACCGTGCCGCCTTGAGTCCCCGCGCCTGGGCCGATATCGATGTTGTAATCGGCCTGAGAGATGAGCCCTGGGTTATGGTCGATCGCGATGGCGGTTGCACCCCTCTCGGACAATCGGCGTAAAAATTGGATCAATTGCTCTACATCTTTGGGATGTAATCCGGTCGTAATCTCATCTAATACGAGCACGCTTTCCTGTTCCTCCCGATGTTCCTTGAGGAACTGGACGAGCTTTATCCGCTGGAGCTCACCGCCAGAGAGCGTGTTTAGTGTCCGTCCCAAGGTGAGATAGCCGAGGCCAACCTGCTGGAGCAAGGATATGACGGTGAGCACGTCATCCTGGGTGGCGTATAGTTCGCTGACCTGATTCAAACCGCTGTCAAGAACATCCGCGATCGTGGGGTTAAGCGAGCCCATTGGGAGTCGGACTGCCATCGTGGTTTCGTTGAACTTCCTGCCGCCGCAGCGCTCACACGGTGTTTGGACGTCATCCATGAAGGCCATGTCTACGTGTGTCGTGCCGCGTCCCTTGCACAAGGGGCACGCGCCTTTCCCATTCGCGCTGAACCAGCTGGTAGTCAAACCTGAGATTTTGGAAAAGGCTTCACGGATTGGGGATTCAAGACCCAGAGCAGTCAATATGGAGGAGCGGCTGGATGCTGCTAGTGGCAATTGATCGATGATGGTGACTTCCGGGTGCTGCTGGGCCAAAGCAGATGCCAGCGAACTCTTTCCGGAACCCGCCACCCCAGATACGACCGTGAGTGCCCCGACCGGAAAGCTCACAGACACATCACCCAGGTTGTTGCAGCGGGCGTGAGTGACCTCTATGACGTCGGTTGCGGGGCGAGAACGTCGATTCAGTTGGATTCCTGCACGCAGTGCTTTTCCCGTTGGGGTGTCGCTACGGGTCAAACTCCGAGGGCTGCCCTCAAATAGAACCCGTCCGCCATCATCTCCCGCGCCCGGCCCGAGCTCAACGACATGATCGCAGGCGGCCAGGACCTGCAGATTGTGCTCGACGATGATCACAGTGTTCCCAGAGTCCCGCAGTTTCCTTAGCGACCGTAGCAGGCGTTCGATATCGGCAGGGTGCAGTCCACTTGAGGGTTCATCCATCACGAAAGTTGCGTCGGTGATGGGTGCGTCCAAGAGGCTAACGAGGCGTAGCCGTTGAGCTTCACCGCCGGAAAGGGTGTCCGTCGGACGGTCGAGGCTGAGATACCCCAGGCCGATGTCGCGCATGTTGTTCAGCCTTGCTAAAACCGCTTGGCGGGGTGCCTCAGTTATCTCGTCGGTTATGGTTTTGATAAAGGCAATGCATTCATCGATACTCAAATGGGATGCTTCAGCAATGTTGAGCCCCTCGATTCGACTGGCGCGGGCTGCCTCGTTAATGCGCTGACCGTGGCAATGAGGACATACGACCCGCTTCACGATCCTACGCAGTGCGGCATCTTCCTTCTCGGTTGTTTTCGCGTTGGCTTTTTCCAAATATGACGCTTTAAGGCGAGGAATGATCCCATCGAAGATGCCATGTTTGGGATAGCCGGTGAGGGGACGCTCCAAACGGACTCCCTGGCCGTGAAGGAGCAGCTTGCGTGATGCCTCGGGCAGTTCTTTCCACGGCACATCGGGGTCGAAGAGTCCAGAACACACTAGACGTTTCCATCGATAAGTTCCAGGTTCGAACGAGGGGAAGCGGACAGCTCCTTCATTCAAGCTCCTGTCGGGGGCGATAAGCTCTTGCAGGTCGATACCGTCCACATAGCCCAAGCCGGAGCAGTCCATGCACATGCCGCGCGGATCATTCGGTGAGTACGAAGGAGAATAACCTGCAGAGGGAGACCCTGACCGGGAGAACAGCAGGCGCAGGTATGGCGCGATACCGCTGGCCGTGCTCACTGATGAGCGCGCATTTCCACTGAATTTCTTTTGCCCGACGATCGCGGTGAAGGTCAGACCTTGCAAGCCATCGACCAGGCCAGGTTTCAAGGTATTCAACCTAGCTTGCACAAAAGCCGGAAAAAGCGAGGACACGGCTTGTTGTGCCCCGGCTGCCAGAGTAGATACCAAGGAAGTTTTTCCAGAACCAGAAACCCCGGCGACGCCGACAAGCGCATGCTTGGGGATGCAAACTGTGACGTCTCGCAGATTATGTGTCTTGGCACCGTGGATTTGGATCGAGCCCACGGAGCTGCGCGAAACGATATCCTTCCTGAGGTTACGCATGGCTCGCAATCCGTTGCTGCTTGAGGGAAGAAGACAGCTTTTCAGACAAGCGAGCAAATACCTCCAGCTCATCCTTCGTCATCGACCTAATCGCCGTTTCGTACAGGGAGGTGTGCTGAAGCGAAATATCCTCGAGCAAGCGTCTGCCGCTTTCAGTTATGGACGTGCGCAGCTCTCTGCCGTCTGACTTGCTTGGGGTCTGGCGAACGTAGCCCATAACTTTCAAGCTCTTTAACGCCTTAGACAGTTTCGTGCGTGAGATCCCCATGACGAGACTGAGCTCAGATGGCAGCATCTCGTGTTCTCTGTCCAGCTGGAGGAGAACATCGTATTGCAGCCAGGAAATGTCGAGTGGATTCACTAGGGAACGCTCTGCGACCAGCTCACACTGAAGATGCATCAGGATGCTTCGGAGGTCCATTCTAGTTTCCCCTCAAATATAGTTGCCGTATGGAAACTATATCACAGTTGGGGGTCTGGTCGTGGAAGGTCGTGAAAATCCGGGTAGGGACGCGAGATTGTCGGAAGGCCAGAGCTTCACTGCTAAGTCATCCATATCGCGGCAACCGACGGGTGTGTTTCGACTGGCACTAACGCTGAAACATGTATCCGCCAACGCGAGCCAATAATCAGAGCCCTTGAGCGTAAACCTGCCAACGCAAGACCACGCGTATCAAATCCGATGTCTTACTAGACCCGGCAGTGGGATCGCTCCTCAAAGAAGCTCGCCCAACTACTGGGACGCGAAACCGTGAACCTGCCATACTGGTCCGTGTGGCGTCAGCGTTCACGGAAATCGTCCCCCGGCCAGGATGCTGTTCCTAACAGCCGGCGAGCCACTGGAATCTCAGTCAAGATGGCCTAGCACCGCCCTCGCCGTCGCTATGTCGGTTACCAGATCCGTCACCCATTTACCTCGCAGAATTGCCGTTAGGGCCGGCACCTTTTCGGATCCAAAGGCGCTGACGATGACGTGGGTGATTGATGGAATCCGGTCCAGCGGAACTGCCATCAACCCTTGACAAAAGTCTGCGTCAATGTGACGACCCCGGGTATCGACGTGATGCCCGCAGATGTGTCCTACGGCCCCGCGTGACAACAACTCTGTGTGTGCGCGCTCCGACATCACGTGGTCGAAGATCGGCGCCACCGAATGCATTCCGACTGTTCCTACGCCGGTCACCAAGATGTCTGCGTGAGAGGCCATCGCGATCGTCATACCCACTGACTCCTCGGCCTTCAACGCGGCCGCTGCCTGAGGATTCGACACCAGCACCGGAGCCGGCATCACCCGGTATGCACACCCGATTCGTTCTGCTAGCTGACGGCACAACTCGGGAGAGTCCAACAACAAATTTCCCTTGGCTGTCCCACCAATAGCCTGCACCACCGTGGCCCCCGGACGGCGTATCGGCGTCATCGCATGCACCACTGACGCCACCCCGCGCCCGTTCGACAACGCGATTACCGAATCGGGATGCATGTACGTCGTCACCAGGTCGGCTGCCATCCGCGCCACCTCGTCGGCCGTGGCATTGTCGTTGGACATCGCGACTCGGGCGCAGGTCAGCCCGAAGGTGCGTGTCAGAGCGTCCTCTAACTCGATGGCTCGCTCCAAAGGATGCTGCACTGTGAACGTGATGATCCCGCGACGCCTCGCCTCGTCAAGAAGCCTGGACACCATCGAGCGGGAGTAGCCGATCTCGGCGGCGATTTCGGCTTGAGTGGCCTGCTCTAACCAGTACCGCCGCGCGACCGTCAGCAAGGTTTGGATGTGTTCGCGATCAGTCATGAGTGTCTCACAGATGTGAATCTTTGTGGTAGGTCCACCGTTAAAACGGGAAGTAAAGCCACCATACTAGCCTTTCTGCTTAGGATGAATTCACATGTGTGAACTCATGGCCTTGCGGGGTTGCTGTGGCGGCGGCTCAATGGTTCCCGTCACACAGTCGTGAGAGAGAGGAATCACTCCAATGGCCGTCGTTCGTACCATCAATGGCGACGTTTCGCCCGACACCCTCGGCGTCGTCAATGCCCACGATCACCTCATCCGCGTCGGAGCCGGGGAGGTCTACATCGACCCTGACCACTTGCTTGACGACGTCGACAAGGCAGCCCAGGAGGCTACATATTTCGTCGAGGCCTCTAAGAGCTGGGCCGCTGGGGGAACCATCATCGACATGTGCCCGGCCTCCTCAGGCCGCGGCGTGCTCAAAACCCTCCAGGTCGTCGAGAAGGTTCCGGGGCTGCAGGTCGTCCAAGCCACCGGATTCCACCAGCAGAAGGTCTACCTCGAGTGGCGTCAGAGCTGGGTCAACCAGTACACCGTCACTCAGATCGCCGATCTACTCATCGCCGACATCGTTGAGGGCATCGACCGTTTCGACTATATGGGCCCCATTGTCGAGCGCACCAACGTCAAGGCGGGCGTCATCAAGTGGGCCACCGCCTACGGCAAGATCACCGAGTGGGAAAAGAAGTCCGGCCAAGCCGTCGCCATCGCATCTAAGGAGACCGGCTGTCCCATTAACACCCACGTGACGGCCGGAACTTGTGGCCCTGAGCAGGCAAGATTCCTTGTTGACCAGGGTGTTGATCCGGCCAAAATCGCTATCGGCCATATGCAGCGCAACTGGGATCCCTGGGTTCACGAGCAGATCTGCAAGCTCGGCTGCTACGTCGAGCTGGACGGCACTAACCGCATCAAGTACGTCCCGGATAACACCCGCGTCAACCTCGTGAAGACCCTCGGTGAGAAGGGCTACGGCAAGCAGATTCTGTTGGGCACCGACTCCGGTAAGGCCTCTTACCAAAAGGTTTACGGTTCGGTCTCAGGCATCGATTACGATCCGGCCGTCTTCTGTCCACGTCTCGTCGAAGACGAAGGCGTCGACCGCGACTACGTTAACGACCTCCTCATCAACAACGCGGCCACCTTCTTCGGCTTCGAGCCGCTGGCCGGGTGACGACGATGCCACGACTTCAGATCGCTCTTGACACCTATGATCTGCCGTCGGCCCTGGCTCCGTTGGCCACCGCCGTCGACCAGATCGACATCATCGAGTGCGGTACCATCCTCGTCCTTGGTGAGGGAATGGATGCGGTGCGGGCTATCCGGGCTGCCTACCCTGACAAGACAATTCTTGCTGACGTTCGCATTGCCGAAGCCGGGGCCAAGATCGCCCGAATGTGCTTTGAAGCAGGCGCCGACCTCGTCTCCTGTGTCGCCGGAGCATCCCTGACAACCATCGACCAAGTATGCAAAGTGGCCGGGGAGTTCGGCGGTGAAGTGCAAGTCGAGCTCGCCGACGAGTGGTACGACGCCGAGCGTGCCCGCAGATGGCGCACACTCGGCGTCCAACACGTCATCGTCAAGCGTTCCCGTGACCGCGAGGCCGCCGGAGACCTCTCCTGGAAACCAGAAGACCTCGGGCGGGTCGACGAGCTGGCAGGAATGGGATTCACCGTCACCGTCACCGGAGGAATCACCCCCGAAGACCTTCCGGTTTTCGCTGGGCATCCGGTCGGCATCGTAATTGCCGGTCGCTCAATTGTCGCTGCTGATGATCCCAAAGCTGCCGCGAAACGACTGCGCTCCACCTTGGATGAGGTGTGGCCGCAATGACCGAATCGCTGACCGACGGGGTGACCCTCGGCATCTATGAGAAAGCCCTCGTCGGCAACCCCTTGGCTACCGACGACGACTGGCGACGCTTCCTAAACCAGGTACCCGAGGCAGGATTCAGCTTCGTCGACCTGTCCGTCGATGAGTCTGAAGAGAGGATGGCACGGCTCGGATGGGACCAGCGCCGGCGTCGCATGGTGCGCCATTGCGTTGAGGCCACAGAAACCGCTATTGGTGGTGTCTGCTTGTCGGTACATCGGCGTATTGGCCCTGGTAGTGCCGACCCAGCCGTGCGCCAGCGAGCTCGGGAGGTGATGGGCGAAGGATTGCAGCTGTGCCACGACCTTGGCGCTCCTGTGCTTCAGGTCGCGGGGTATTACTGCTACTACGAGCAGATGAACGACCATGCCGAGCAGTGGTACACCGACCTCCTGCTCGATGCCGTCCCGATGGCTGCACGGCTGGGGGTCGTCATGGGCATCGAGAATGTTGACGGCACCGACGTCACCTCTATCCGGAAGGCGATGGAGTTTGTCAAGCTTGCCGACTCGCCCTACCTGCAGGTGTACCCAGACCTTGGCAACATTGCCGAGCAACAGCTTGACGTCGTGACCGAACTCGAGGCCGGGCGGGGCCACATGGTCGCGATCCACGTCAAGGATGTTAGGCCGGGCGAGCCTCGTCGGGTACCAATGGGGGAGGGCACCGTCGACTGGGACGAGTCCTTCGCTGTCCTTGCTGAGCAGGGTTGGCGCGGCCGAATGATGATCGAGATGTGGAACGACGACGCTCCCGATTCCAACACGCGCAGTGCGTCAGCACGCCAGTTCATAGAGGAGCATCTTAGGACCGCTGGAATCCCGGTTCGCCGCGCCCTCTTTTGACCCTGGGCTGGGGGCTCGGCATGAATTCCGGGCCGCCCAGTTCTGCGCCTCTACAAATTTTCATTATTGTTCAAAGGAGAACCCTTCATGCTTGAAAAGCTCAAGACAGACGTCTGTCGAGGCAACCTCGAACTGCCCCGTCATGGACTTGTGACGTGGACCTCGGGCAACCTGTCCGCTCGGGACCCTGAGACCGGCCTTGTCGTCATCAAGCCGTCCGGGATGCTGTATGACGCTATGACCCCGGACGATATGGTTGTTGTCGACCTTGACGGCAAGGTCGTGGAGGGGCATCGAGGAGCGTCCTCCGATACCGCCTCACACTTGTATGTCTACCGACGTCGCGACGACATTCGGAGCATTATCCACACCCATTCCACCTTCGCCACCGCGTGGGCGGCCACTGGCCAGGACATCCCCTGTGCAGTGACGGCCATCGCTGATGAGTTTGGGGGGCCAGTGCCGTGCGGCGACTACGCCCAGATTGGCACTGAACAGATTGGTGAGCAGATCATGAGGTTCATTGACCAGTCGCCAGCGGTGCTACTCAAAAAGCATGGTGTCTTCACTGTCGGCACCTCGATCGAGAAGGCCATCAAAGCAGCTGTCATGGTTGAGGACGTCGCCAAGACCCTCACCTACGCCAAACTCATCGGCGAGATCTCCCCACTTCCACAGTCGGAGATCGACTCCAACCACGATCGATACACCAACCGTTACGGCACTGCGGCAGCATCCACGGGGGTGACGGCATGACCTACGACATCTCGACCATCGGCGAGGGGCAGATCCGGCTCACCTGCTATAAGGGTGAACGTCTCATTAATGCCCAGCAGTTGCGTGCCACCGCAGCCTGCTCCGAGGCCAATGTGTCCGGCTTGTTGTCTCAACTTGGGCGCAGTACCTGTTGGGCCTCTGTCATGCCGAAGGGCGATCTTACTGATCGGGTCGTCAACGAGTTCCGCAGTGTTGGGGTCGACGTTTCCCACATCTGTATGAAGCCCGAAGGGCGCGTCGCGTTGTATTTCATGGAGCCCGGTGAGTATCCGATGCCTGCCCGCGTGCTCTACGACCGGGAGCACACCCCGTTCCGCGACGTCACCGTCGAGGACCTCGACTGGGAGGCCTTGCTCGATACCCGTCTGGTCTTTGTCACTGGCATCACCGCTGCCTTAACCGAGAATACTGCGGCTGTGGTGCGTCACTTCGTTGACGAGGCTCACCGCCGTGGCATTGCCGTCGCCCTCGACGTCAACTACCGGTCCCTGCTGTGGGGTCCGGAGCACGCTCGTGAGGTGTTGGAACCAATTGCAAGGATGTCGAATATTGTCTTCTGCTCGGTGCGTGATGGCAAGGCCGTCTTCGGCATCGAATCTGATGGGGAGCAGGCATGCCGCGAATTGCGTGAACTGTTTGGGGTCCCGACGGTCGTGTCTACCGATCAAATCAATGGTGTGTACTTCTCGGACGCCGAGCGCGGCGACTGCACGTTCCCCGTGGTTCAGGTGCCCGTCATCGACCGCCCGGGCGCGGGAGACTCCTTTGTCGCGGGAACCCTTCACGGGTATCTCGGAGGTGACGTGGTGCAGGGAATCCATTATGGACAGCGGACCTCCGCCTACGCTCTAACCCATTACGGTGATCTGACTCGTGTGAGCCCTAGCGAACTCAATATTCCCCCGAATACCGACATTCTGCGCTGAACCTGATCACAGCGCAGACAGGAGACACACTCACATGTCCACCTCAACAACACCCAAACAATCAGCTCTAGACCTCATCGATTCGCGTCCCTTAACGCGCAATCAGAAGAATCTTGTTGCCCTAGCCGTCGTCGGAAATATCTCCGAGTTCTTTGATATCTTCCTCATGGGTTTCGTCGTATCCGTCCTGACTAAGCCATGGAATCTGACTGGCACTGAGGCGGGCGTCATTCTCGCCTGTTCCGGTCTGGGGACGGTCATTGGTGCCATCATGTGGGGACGTCTTGCCGACAAGATCGGACGCCGCTCCTCTTTCTTCTGGTGCGTGCTCCTGTTCGTCGTGTTCACTGTAGTATCAGTGTTCACCCCAGATCGTGGCTGGATTATGCTCGCCATTTTGCGTATTGGCGTGGGGATCGGAGTCGGCGGACTTAATATCACCTCGATTCCCTACGTCCAGGAGTTCGTGCCTGCTAAGCAGCGCGGTCTTCTTGCCGGCCTGGCGTCGGTATTCATCCCCCTCGGTCTGTTCTTGGGGTCGTTAGCACAAAATGCACTGGGCGATAATTGGCGTGCCCTCATCGCTTTGGGCGCCATTCCTGTTTTCCTGCTGGTGTGGATCCGTTTCGTGCCCGAATCACCACGGTTCCTACAGAGTCATGGGCGTGATAAGGAAGCACGCGAGGCCCTAGCCTGGGCACTCGATATGCCCGCTGACGACATTGGAGATTTGCCTGCCGTTGAACACGTCCAAGACGCTTCCTACTCACTTGTCTTTGGTAAATACCGCAAGAGTCTTCTCATCGTCAGTCTGGGATCATTCTGCTTCATTCTGGGCTCTTTTACGATTCAGTCGTGGGGCCAGACCCTGCTCAAGACCGGCTTTGGCAAGTCTCCCGAGCAAGTCGGGACCCTGTTCATGTTCGTTTCCCTGGCCGATCTCATCGGGCGCTTCCTATCAGCATGGCTGGCAGACCGCATTGGTCGGAGAGCCACCATGTTGTCGTTTGGCCTCATCGGTGCTGGCGGGACTCTCATCATCGCCCTTTCGGCCCGCCTGGGTTGGGGCTGGCAGATCTTCTTCGTCGGTGTCCTCATTGCGATGGCCTTCGCCGACGGCGCCTTCGGCATCCTCAATGCTTTCGGCGCCGAGCAATTCCCCAACGAAGCTCGCTCGACTGGTCTGGGACTGGGCTACGGCATCGGCGCCACCGCCAAGATCATCGGTCCGGCGCTTATGGGACTCATGGTGGGCGGATCTGCCGTCAAGCAGAATGTCACCCTGGACGCGGTATTTCCGGCATTCATCCTGTTCGCTGTGCTGCTAGTCATTGGCGGTATGACGTACATGTTTGCCCGCGAAACTCGTGGCACCTCGCTCGACACGATCTGACCAATTAGATGATCCTGATGTCGAGGGCCTGTACCTGCCTCAAAGGATTGACCGAGGCCGTGACTTGACGGGGTGGTTTAGGGGTCCTCGACACGCCAGATCGAGCGGTGCGGAGTGATTTACGACGTTGACAGTGACATCTGGAGGTTCTTTGGTGGCCTTAACGGCGTCCACGATGGATAGACGGCATTACAGGCCTTGCTGTCCTTTACAGTGATAGATGTTGTGCTCGTCACTGGTGGCTGCTGCAGTTGCGGAATCCAACGTGTCAAGTCGTCATAGGCCGTTGCACAGCATCTCTTTGTCCCCGACAGCTCTCCATGACAACGAGGTTTCGGTCTCGGCAACCTCTGACGTAGCAGCGTCGAGAACCTCAACGTCAGGGTCAAGGTGGGGGCTATGCCGGCATGGTGTCACCCGGATCTTTGCCTAGTTGGAGCTGGTTTGAGACGGCATTTCCCGATTAGTAGGGCGAGGACCGTCGTGAGCGCACGGCACGGCGGTAGGTTAGAAGGCAACGACGCGGGAGCCCACTGATCGCTGTGGGCTGAGAGGGCGCCACGAAGGTGCCGACCGCCGGAACCTGTCCGGATCATGCCGGCGAAGGGAGTGGTTGACATGACTGAATTGTCGAATTTGGTGGCGGAATCTGTAGAGCGATTACGCCGAGACAAGCCGCTGGTGCAGTGCCTGACGAACATCGTCGTGGCTAATTTCACCGCTAACGTGTTGCTGTCTGCAGGGGCGGTTCCTGCCATGGTCGACAATCCCGAGGAATCCGAGGGATTCGCCTCCATTGCCGACGGTGTACTCGTCAACACCGGAACTCCCTACCGGGAGACCGCTGAGGCCATGATTGCTGCTGCGCGCGGTGCCGCAAGCAGCAACACACCATGGGTACTTGACCCGGTGGGGGTAGGCATGCCATGGCGCACTCGGGTGGCCCTGGATACCTTGGACGTCGCCGCTCCAGCCGTCATCCGGGCGAACGCCTCTGAGGTGTTGGCATTGGCCGGTACTGGTGCCTCCGCTCGAGGTCCGGAGGCAGGAGATGCTGTTGAGGATGCCTTGGCGTCCGCGACTCAGCTCGTCCGCCGTTACGGCTGCGTAGTGGCCATTAGCGGCCCCGTCGATCACATCCTCGATGCGGACCGGCATGTGATCGTGTCATCGGGGCATGAGTGGATGACGCGGGTTACTGGAGTTGGGTGCTCACTGGGAGCTCTCACGGCAGCCTTTGCGGGAATCCAGAATGACCACCTCATCGCGGCCGTGTCCGCGACCGCCATGTTGTGTGTGGCCGCCGAACGGGCAGCTGAGCGCAGTGCTGGTCCGGGGGCTTTCGCGCAAGCTCTTGTTGACGAATTATTCCTGGTATCACCCGACGAGGTTGGTGAGCGGGGAGGGCTCCGTGATGTCACGGCCTGAATTTGATCTGTCGGTTTACCTCGTCACCGACACCGCCCAGTGTGGCGGACCTGACGAGGTTGTTGAGACCGTGCGCCACGCTATCGCCGGCGGGGTGACTCTGGTCCAATTCCGCGACCACGACTTGTCCGATGACGAGTTCGTCGCTTTGGGGCGACGCGTCAGAGAGATCTGTGTGTCGGGAGGGGTGCCCCTCATCATTGATGACCGCGTACATCTCGTTGCCGAAATTGGGGCCGATGGTGTCCATGTTGGGCAGTCTGACATGCCGGTCGACCAGGCCCGTGCGATTCTGGGCGACGATCTACTCATCGGCTTGTCCGCTCAGACTCCCGCCCATGTGGAGGCCGCCCTGTCCCAGGGGCGTGACATCGTCGACTATCTGGGAGTTGGGGCCCTGCATGGTACTGGAACCAAACCTGAGGCTGGGGAGCTCGGCCTGGCTGAGATTCGTGATGTCGTCAACGCCAGCCCGTGGCCGGTGTGCGTCATCGGTGGGGTGAGCGCATCCGATGCTCAAGACGTAGCCCGGGTGGGATGTGACGGCCTGAGCGTCGTCTCGGCGATTTGCCGGAGTACCGACCCCAAGTCCAGTGCACGGGAACTTGCGGAGGCGTGGCGTACGGCGAAGGAATGATGACCATGGCCTGGTGTGGAGACGTGCACAAATGGCCATAGATGCTGGCATCTTGTTCAGATGAGCGGACCTGGTGCGCAGCGTTCTGAATCAGGCGCGAAGGCACCTTAAGATGACCGTCATGAGCACTTTTGACGCCACTCGTCGCGCCTCCAAAATTTCCGTTGTCGGTGCTGGTTCAGTCGGTTCTTCACTGGCCTACGCCTGCCTCATCCGTGGATCGGCCGGCCTGGTATCCCTCTACGACATCGCCAAGGACAAGGTCGAGGCCGAGGTGGCGGATCTCGCCCACGGCACTCAGTTCACCCCTGCTTCGGTCATGGGCGGTGCTGACGTCCACGACACTGCTGACTCTGACGTCGTCTTCATTACTGCTGGGGCCAGACAAAAGCCGGGCCAGACTCGCCTAGACCTCGCCGGCGTCAACGCCAATATTTTGCGTTCCCTCATGCCACAGCTCGTTGAGCAATCCCCGAACGCCCTGTTCGTGCTAGTGACCAACCCGTGTGACGTCCTCACCGTCGTTGCCCAGGAGGCCACCGGATTGCCCGCCAACCGTGTTTTTTCCACCGGTACGATGCTCGACACCTCGCGGCTGCGTTGGCTCATCCGTCAGTGGGCCAACGTCGAGCAGCGTCATGTCCATGCCACCATTGTGGGCGAGCACGGCGACTCGGAGTTTCCGCTGTGGTCGACAGCCAATATCTCCGGTGTACCGATCCGCGACTGGGCAGTTGACGGTAACCGGGTGTTTACCGAGGATGTACTGGCTGACCTAGCCCACGAGGCGGCTTACGCGGCTTACAAGATTATTGAGGGCAAGGGCGCTACGAACTACGCCATTGGCTTGACGGGCGCTCGTCTAGCCGAGGCTTTGCTCCGTCCAGGCCGCTCCGTTCTGCCATTGTCGAGCGTCATGACGGACATGCACGGAATATCGGGGGTGGCCCTATCGATGCCCTGCATTGTCTCCCGTGACGGCATTGAGGGGGTCGTCCCCGTTGCTATGGATACCGAAGAAATCGCTTCTCTCAAGGCTTCAGCGGAACGGCTGCGTGACACTTTGTCATCGATCGCTTGACCCGATGAACATCTGTGCTGCTGACCGCATAAGCTAGGGGATATGTCAGTTCCCTTTCAGTATGCGCATGATGACGACGGAGGCCTTCTAAGGATTGCGGCCCGTGGCCAGGAGGTGTTGACGAACCCTCTGGCCAATCGGGGCACTGCCTTCACTATCGAGCAGCGAAAGGCGCTTGGTCTCACCGGCCTGTTGCCGTCGGGTGTCATGACAATCACTGATCAGCTCAAGCGGGTCTACGCACAGTATTCGGCGCAGCCTGATGACCTAGCCAAGTACCTGTACCTCAACCACATGCATGACCGCAATGAGGTGCTGTATTTCCGCCTCCTTGCCGAGCATATTGAGGAGATGCTTCCAATCGTTTACACGCCGACCATCGGCAAAGCGATTGAGGAGTACAGCCACTGGTACGACCGTCCGCGCGGCATCTACCTGTCCATCGATGATCCGGAAGACATGGAGCAGGCTCTCGCACAGTTGGGTCATGGCCCTGACGACGTCGACCTCATCGTGGCCACCGATGCGGAGGGCATCCTGGGCATCGGCGACCAAGGTGTCGGTGGCGTCGCGATCACGGTAGGAAAGCTAGCCGTATACACCGCAGCTGCAGGGATTCACCCTCACCGCGTGCTCCCGGTCATTCTCGACGTCGGTACCGACAATATGGAACGTCTTAACGACGATGGCTACCTTGGGGTACGTCACCCCCGCGTGCGCGGCGAGCGTTACGACGAGTTCGTCCAGCAATATGTCGAGACCGCTCACCGGATGTTCCCCCACGCCCTACTGCACTGGGAGGATTTTGCGGCCGGCAACGCCACCCGGATTCTCAACAAATACCGCGACGACTACTGCACGTTTAATGACGACATCCAGGGCACCGCGGCTGTCGTCGTCGCGGCAGTGCTGAGCGCCGTTAAGTCGTCGGGGATCCCGCTGAATGATCACCGCATTGTCATCCATGGGGCGGGCTCGGCTGGTACCGGAATTGCCAACCTGCTGGTGCAGCTTATGGTGAGCCAGGGCGCTGACGAAAAGACGGCTCGCTCCCATTTCTGGGGGCTTGGATCCCATGGCTTGTTGCGCGAAGGTTTACGTCTGCGCGACTTTCAGCAACCCTTCGCCCGCAGTAAAGAGGAGTTGGAAGGCTGGACCCTCGATAGCCCAGACCAGTACACGCTCGGTGACGTGGTACGAAACGTCCACCCGACGATCCTTATCGGCTGCTCCGCCCAGCCCGGTGCCTTCACCGAGGACATCGTCAAGACGATGGCTGCCCAGTGTGAGCGTCCGGTCATCATGCCACTGTCGAACCCGACCCGTAAGGCTGAAGCCCTGCCGTCCGACGTACTCACGTGGACTGACGGACGTGCTTTGGTCGCGACCGGTTCGCCGTTCAAGCCAGTCATGGTCAATGGTGTGACCTATCAGATCGCGCAGGCGAATAACGCTCTGGTGTTCCCAGGAATTGGTTTGGGAACTATCGCTGTTCGGGCGTCCCGGGTCACTAGCGGCATGATCGCGGTCGCTGCCGAGGCGGTGGCGATGCATATCGATAACCGCGTTGTGGGAGCTTCGCTGTTGCCGTCAATCAAGAGCCTAAGGCCATTGTCGGCATCTGTGGCCATTGCTGTTGCCCAGCAGGCGATGGAGGAGGGCGTGGCAACCGAGGTCACGGACAATCCAGTTGAGAAGGTGTTCTCGGCGATGTGGCAGCCGCGTTACCCGCGCATCGCGGTTGTCTGATGCGCTGACTGAGAGGTCGGCTGATGCCAGGCTCGCGCTTCATGCGCATGCTTTGTATGAGGCGCGAGCTACGCTCTGATCATTAATGCCGAAATGGGGGAGGACATCCCTGACCCGTGGGTAAGCATGACGGTGGCATCGGTTCGTGGACAATCGATCGTGATCGTGCCGTGAACCTTGTGGCCTTGGGATACACCAGTGCCGAGTGAGCCTGTAGGGGGCTGGCTCGCCTGATGGATATCGGTTGACTGGTTCTCCATGATGAAGAAGGTGTAGTCGGTCAAAGAACCTTTGGTGACCGCGATGGTCATCGTCAGGGTGACGGTGTTAGGTCCCCATTCCACGTGGTCGATTGACCACCTCCCCTCGGTGTCATCATCCTTCGAGGAGAAGGGTAAAGAGGAGGCGACCGCAGTAGCCGATGCCGGAATGGGCGTCGGAGTCGAGGACGCGGATGTCGCAATGGGGGACGGCGTCGGCGTGACGGGGTTCGCCGGCTCGGTCGTGACCCGGCGTGCAACGATGACCAGCGCGACGACGAGCGCTGTCACGATGATGACGGCGATCCAGCCGCCGTGGCGTTTCGGCGGCCGGTACTGGTTGATGTCAGGCGGTTGGTTCATGGTGGCTCTACTGTACGTTGTTGCGCGCGGCTGATGTTGTCCACAGCATGGCGTCAAGACAAGGTGGCGCAGATGGGAGTTGTCCACAGATTCGAAATTGCTTGGCGAATGTGGCGGGGTCGAGACGACAACTGGAGGTATGACAGCACTACATTCCTCCACCGCTGATAACCGTGATCCGCTGACCGTCAGAACCGTCGAAGAAGCGGTGACCTTGGCGCCGTACCTCTTGGGATTTCAGCCTACTGAGAGCCTGCTCATGATTGTCGCCGACGACGGTGCCGCGTGTCAGGGTTTCGTTGCCCGAGCTGATCTCGATGGCCTCGAATCCGCCCCGGCTATGAATGCCTTCGCTGCGCGGGTCGGTCCCTTGGCAGGGCAGGGTCGAACGGTCGTCTTAGCGTTCAGCAAAGATCAAGATCGCGGTATGGTGACTCTGGCATCGGCCGTCGAGGCGATGAAGGGCATGAATATTGGTGACGCCGCGTGGACTGACGGTGAGTATTGGCGCAGTATCTTCTGCGATGAACAGGGTTGTGGCGAAAACCACCGCTTTGTTCCGGATCCGACCATTGCAGCCGAAGCGGTCTATCGCGGGCTAACCGTCCTGCCCAGTCGCACCAGCCTCGTCGATAAACTCTCGGGCCCTGGGCGCACCTGTGATCCAGATACCCGCAGACTCCTGGCCAATTCCCGGCGGCGGCTTTCCCGCAAAGATGACAACACCGTGGAGGTCAGGTGTCAAGCCCTCTTTGAGTCTGGCGATGAGATCAACGATGCGGTTGTGACGGAGCTAGCGGTTGCCGTCCAGCGTTCCGACGTAGCGCGCAGACTGTGGATGTCAATGGAACGGGCCGACGCGTCACGGTGGCTCAGAATATGGAGTCGAGCAGTCGAGATCATTCCTGATCGGATGGCGCCAGCACCGCTGTCTCTGTGCGGACTGGCAGGATGGTTGAGCGGTGAAGGAGCAGTGGCGGCGGTGTGCGCTCGGCGATGCGAATTCATGGTGGGAACAGCCGACCTGCCAGCTGCGCTGACAGTCATCGTTGACGCTTTTGTACCGCCCAAGCTGTGGGACGTGATGGACCATGACCCGGCAGTGATTGCCCACCCATTTTTAGAAGAGCAGGTAGACGAGGAGATCAACTTATCGGCGTAGCGGCGGAAGTTACACCCGCGTACCGACGAGGTGACCGGTGAGATAGGTGATCGTCATGGAACACATACCGACGATGATATTGCGGGCGACTGGACGGGTCTTTCCGCTGCCACTGGCAAGAGCCGAGCCCAAACCGGTGAGGAACAGGCCGACGATCGTTGCGGTGATGGTGATGTAGACCCGGGTCGCCGTCGGGGAACATACCATGGCCAGCAGTGGCACTAGGGCGCCGACGGTGAACGCCGCCATCGAGGCGAAGGCGGCATGCCACGGGTTGGTGTATTCGTCGGGGTCAAGGCCTAGCTCGGCCTCGGCATGGGCACGCAGCGGGTCGTGGGCGGTGAGTTCCAGAGCCACCTGACGAGCAGTGCCACGGGACAACCCCTTTTCCGTGTAGATCCCCGTGAGCTCCTCAAGCTTCTCGTCAGGGAAGTCGCGTAGCTCAGCGGTTTCCTTAGCCATGACGGTCTTTTCAATGTCGCGCTGGGAGCTCACGGAGACATACTCGCCGCCAGCCATCGACAAAGCGCCGGCGGTCAGACCAGCCAGACCAGCAATAAGGAGGGAGGAACGGTTGACGGTGGCGCCAGCGACGCCCATCACGATGCCGGCTGTCGAAATGATGCCGTCGTTGGCGCCCAGCACTGCGGCACGTAACCAATTGAGTTTCGAATTGAGGCTACCCGTGCCCTTGTCAGGTTCGTGAGGCTGACGGCTGGGCGTCGAAGAGCGAGTTGATTCGGTCGAAGAAGCGTCGTGGGCGAGGGCCAAGGCAGACATGTTCGGGATAGAGGACATCTCCGTCTCCTCCCTAGGCGTGTTCACGCCGTGCGCCGTGATGCTCACTCCGTTACTGTGCCCTTGTCCGAGACTGCCTACAAGGAAGGACAGGGAACCCTGACGCTTGGTGTGGGGAGGTTTCGCTAGACTCAAACCCATATGTGTCGCGGGTCTGGTTAGACCCGTAGTGGATCCGAGAGGTGTGACGTGAGCGACCAGGTGCGCGAGACAACGGGCTACGACGCAGTCGCAGCCCAAGAGAAGTGGTCCAAGTATTGGGAGGAGCACCGCACCTTCGCCTCCCTTGATGACGGCTCCAGGGAGCGTCGCTACGTGCTTGACATGTTCGCCTACCCCTCCGGTGACCTTCACATGGGACATGCTGAGGCGTTCGCCATTGGCGATGTGCTGGCCCGTTACTGGCGTCTGCGTGGATTCGACGTGTTGCACCCGGTGGGCTGGGACTCCTTCGGTCTGCCGGCTGAGAACGCCGCGATCAAGCACGGGACCCATCCTGCGGAATGGACCTACCGCAATATCGACACTCAGGCGGCCTCTTTTAAGCGGTACGCGGTTTCCTTCGACTGGTCGATGAGGCTGCACACCTCCGATGAGGAGTACTACCGCTGGACCCAGTGGCTGTTTAACCGTTTCTTCGAAAAGGGACTGGCCTACCGTAAGGACTCCTGGGCTAACTGGTGCCCCAACGACCAGACGGTGCTCGCCAACGAGCAGGTCAAGGATGGGTGTTGCGAGCGTTGTGGTGCTGTCGTCACCAAGCGTCAGCTCAACCAGTGGTATTTCCGCATCACTGACTACGCTCAGCGTCTGCTCGACGATATGGACCAGATCGAGGGTAAATGGCCCGAGCGTGTGCTGTCGATGCAGCGCAACTGGATCGGTCGTTCCGAAGGCGCCTACGTTGATTTCACGATTGATGGTCGCAAGGAGCCAGTGAGGGTTTTCACCACCCGTCCGGACACCCTGTACGGAGCTACCTTCATGGTGGTGGCTCCTGACTCGGCCCTGGCCCAGGAGATCGTCTCCGATGAGGCCCGGCCAGCCTTTGAAACCTACCTCGATGAGGTCAAGAAGAAGTCCGAAATTGAGCGGCAAGCCACCGATCACGAGAAGACCGGGGTGCCCCTCGGGGTCGAGGCGACTAACCCTGTCAATGGTGCCAAGGTTCCGGTGTGGGCTGGTGACTATGTGCTGGCGGACTACGGGACGGGTGCCATCATGGCTGTGCCCGCCCATGACCAGCGTGACCTCGACTTCGCCCGCACATATGGCATTGACGTCATCCCGGTCATCGACACTGGCGAGGCTGATCCTCGCGAGTCTGGGGTCGCTACGACGGGTGATGGCGCTTATCAAAACTCCGGATTCCTCGATGGCATCGCCACTAAGACTGAGGCCATCGCGACAATGTGTGAGTTCCTTGGCGAGAAGGGGATCGGTGAGCCGACAATCACCTATCGGCTGCGCGACTGGCTGCTAAGCCGTCAGCGTTTCTGGGGATGCCCCATCCCGATCATCCATTGTGAGTCCTGCGGCGACGTCCCGGTCCCTGACGATCAGCTGCCAGTCAAGCTGCCCGATCTCCGCGGTGCCGAACTTGCGCCCAAGGGTACGTCACCGCTGGCTGGTGAAGAGGCCAGCGAATGGCGTTCGGTGGCCTGCCCGTCGTGTGGGGGAGCTGCCCAGCGTGACACCGACACCATGGACACCTTCGTGGACTCGTCGTGGTATTTCATGCGCTATTGCTGTCCGCACTATGACAAGGGCCCGTTTGACGTGGAGGCAGTTCGTCGTTGGATGCCGGTAGCCCAGTACATCGGTGGCGTTGAGCATGCCACTATGCACTTGCTGTACTCCCGGTTCTTCACCAAGGTGCTGCATGACCTCGGCATGGTCGACTTCACTGAACCGTTCCAGCGGCTCATGAACCAGGGTCAGGTCATCAATGAAGGCCGGGCAATGTCGAAGTCGCTGGGCAATGGCGTGGACCTCGGCAAGCAGATCGACGAGTTCGGTGTCGACGCAGTACGTACCACCGTTATCTTCGCCGGTCCGCCAGATGAGGACATTGATTGGGCCGACGTCTCACCGGCCTCGACTCTAAAGTTTTTGCAGCGTGCCTGGCGCGTGGCCTCTGAGGTCACGAGCGATCCTGACGCTGACCTGACACAAGGCGACTCCACCCTGCGTCGGGTTACCCATCGCAGCATCGCCGACATCACCGAGTTGCTGGAGGGCGGGCGTTACAACGTCGTTGTGGCGCGGATCATGGAACTGGTCAATGCCACCCGTAAGGCCATTGATTCGGGGTGCGGCCCGGCTGATCCTGCAGTGCGCGAGGCTGTCACCTTTACTGCCCAGGCGCTATCTTTAGTGGCCCCGTACTTGGCTGAGGAGATGTGGGAGATGCTCGGCTTGGAGCCCTCCGTTGCCAACTCTCATTGGCCCACTGCTGACGAGAAGCTGCTGGTAGCCGACAAGGTGACCATGGTCGTCCAGGTGACGGGCAAGGTACGCGCTAAGCTCACAGTGAGCCCCGATATCACCGAGGCCGAGGCCCGCGAGGTGGCTTTAGCCGACGTTAATGTGCAGCGGTTTACTGAAGGCAAGGAGATCGTCAAGATCATTGCCAAGCTGCCGAAGATGATATCAATCGTCGCGAAATAACGACTTAACCCGTTCCGGCACGAGGCGGCGGGCCTGTGGATAGCAGGCTGGCCGCCGCATCGTGTTATCCACAGGTTTGAAATTGCCTGGCGAAATTCGGTTGTCCCGACGACAACTGAAGGTATGAACGACGACTACCGAGACCGTCTTGAAGACCTCATCGCGCGGCTGCCTGCCCGAAACCTGGGGCCCCGGCGCTCGGCGACCCCAGCGGAGGAGGAACCGGCCCAGGAGGAGACTCCAACTCCTCGACGAACAGTGAGCCGAGTCCATGCCTCAGCAGTGGGGGTATTGCTCGTTGTGGTGTTGTCCGTCATCGCTGTCTGGCTGATGCGCTCGAAACCTACCGAAGTGCCAGCGGGCGCTGTCATGGTGTCAACGGTGCCCGAGGGCACGACTATGCCCGGCAGGGAGACAACCGAGTCAGAAGCGTCGTCCGAAAGCACCACGCCCGCCGCGCTCCCGGTCGCAACGACGACGCCCGCAGTGGGCGCACCCATCCAGGTTCACGTGGCCGGACGAGTGAAGCATCCCGGTGTGTACACGGTTAATCCCAACGCCCGTGTCGCTGATGCCATTGAAGCCGCGGGCGGGATGACGGCGGGCGCCCACCCCGGTCGTCTCAATCTTGCTGCCCCGGTCTGTGACGGGTGTCAGGTATGGATCCCCGTGGGTGGAGACGGAGCGGTGACACCACCCGACCAAAGCGCTGGCGGTCCGGCGGGGGCTGTTGGAGGGTCGGGACGTAGTTCTGGAGTAGCAGCGGCTTCGGGTAGCGATAAAGCTCCAGTTAATCTCAACACTGCAAATCAAAGCGAGCTTGAGACGATTGACGGGGTCGGTCCAGTAATGGCGGGCAAGATCATGGCTTGGCGTCAGGAACACGGACAGTTCGCCTCGGTCGACCAATTACGGGAGATTTCTGGGATCGGGGCAAAGACGTTCGAGAAGATCAAGCCGCATGTCACCGTCTAAATCTCACCGTGATGACTATCAACGCCAGGTTGTTTCGACCCCCGATGTGCGCATGGTCCCGGTGGCCATCACGGCATGTGGGATGGCTGCTGTCGGTATCGGCGGTCATCGCTGGATGATTCTTAGTGCCGGAATTGGATGCCTTGCCGCAGGCATGATCGCGGTAAAGCGTAAGGCGTGGTTGGTTGTGGTATCCGCCGCGGTGGGGTTGACCGTCCTCATGAGCGCCGGAATGCGCGACCTCGTTGTCCACCACATCGGTGTTGCTGAGCTTGCCCAGGAAGGAGCCGCAGTGACGGTGACAGGTCGCGTCGCCGCCGACCCACGGATCTTCGAGGTGAATGGTTCGGGTGGGAGCACCGTCATGATCACTCTGGTAGCCCACCGCATCGTCGCAGAAGCCCAGGCTATTGATCAATCGGTAAGGATAGTCGCCATGGCGTCGGGATCCACATCGGGCCCAGCGACGACGGTGGTCGTCGGGCAACAGGTTCAGGTGCGGGGACTGCTGACTCCGCCACGGGAAGGCCGGGCTGAAGCAGCGGTACTGAAACTACGGGCCCCGCCGAGGGTCGTCGCACCTCCCGGGCCTCTTGACCGTGGGGTCAATCGTTTTCGCGCCGGTCTGGTTAGTGCTGTCGCCGGATGTCCAGAGGGTCAACGGGCTATCGTTCCATCGCTTGTTGTGGGGGACACCGCTGCGGTCTCGGAAGAGATGTCCGAGGAGTTCCGAGTGACGGCGTTAACCCATCTCATGGCCGTGTCTGGAGCCAATCTTGCCTCCACGACGGCCCTGTTGTGGTGGATAGGTGCGTGGTGCGGCCTGAAGCGGCGAGGGCTAAGGGCGACGTCGGTAGCTGGCGTCGTCGTGTTTGTGGTGGTGTGTCGGGCTGAAGCCTCGGTGGTGAGGGCGGCCGCGATGGGAGTGGTCGCCATGGCTGCGACGGGGGTCGCATTCGACCGACGCGGTGGAATCCGAACCTTAGCTGTCGCGGTGACTGGGCTGATGCTTATCGATCCATGGTTAGTGGGATCGGTGGGTTTCTGGCTGTCAGTTTGCGCCACGGCTGGCATCTTGTGGTGGGCTCAACCGTGGTCGGTCGCGATGGAATGGGCACCAGCCTGGCTAGCGGTAGGCGTCACAGTGCCATGGGCAGCCCAGGTGACGACTCAGCCCGTCATCACCTGGATGGCTGGCACCGTATCGACTACCGGCCTCGTCGCCAACCTCGCGGCCGCCCCCTTTGTACCACCAGCCTCGACACTAGGGATGGTGACCGGGCTTCTCGCCTTCATCTGGCTGCCTCTGGGGATGCCGTTCGGGCGGCTTGCCGGGTGGTGTGTCCAACCGATTATCTGGATAGCTCACTTTGGTGCCAAGGCGCCATCTGGTCTGATCAGGTGGCCAGCAGGCGGATGGGCTCTTGGGGTGCTGGCCGGGCTATGTATGGGATTGGCCTTGATTACTCCAACGGTCTTGGCGAAGCCTTGGTTGACTGCGCTTGCAGGACTAGCAGTCATAGCAGCGATGGTCGTGCGTCCTCCCCTCCCAGGCTGGCCGGGACAGTGGCAGGTGGCGATCTGTGACGTCGGTCAGGGCAGCGCGGCTCTGGTGCGTGCTGGCCCACATGAGGCTGTCGTCGTCGATACTGGGCCAGATCCGCACAGACTGAGTCGTTGTCTGGATGACCTCGACGTTGCCCAGGTGCCGATGGTCATCCTCAGCCACTTCCACGCCGATCATGTCGACGGCCTGAACGCCGTTCATGACCATGGCCTGACGAGGGCCATCGTCGTGTCCCAACTGTCCTCTCCTCCTTGGTCAGCGAAGCGGGTGGCGCAAACGGCTGCGCAGCTGGGCGCCAGGGTTGTCGTGGCTAACCCGGGCCGTGTGATGACGGCCGGAACGGCAAAACTTGAACTATGGGGAGGAACCCAGCTTTCCGATACCGGTAAAGATGAATCAGGGGAGGAGCCTGCTGTCGAGAACAACTCGTCGGTTGTGATCAAAGCGACGGTTGACGAGTTGAGAGTTGTGCTTCCCGGAGACGCCGAGCCTGAAGAACAGCACCATATTCTGACCGGAGGCACGGACTTGTCGAGTGATGTCCTTGTGCTGCCTCATCACGGATCGGCCCGTCAAGATGAGGGTTTCTGGGCGGCGACCGGGGCAAGTGTGGCGGTGGCATCTGCTGGCCAGGGAAATCCCTTCGGACATCCCTCGTACAAGGCATTATCTCTGGCTAAACGGATGGGGATGCAGCTGCATCGCACTGATCTTGAGGGGACGGTGCTATTGGCCCGCAATGGTGGGTCCGTATTGGTCCAAACACGGTCGTGACGTTCTGCGTTGTCGGGAACGTCGTCGATAGCTGTCGGACGGCCGCGCTAACCTGATCGGTCGGTTCACAGTGAGCTGTTGCGGAAAGGAGAACAGGTGGCGTCACGGTTCACGGCTCAAGGGCCTCGTATGCCGATGCGTTTGCGCACCTGGCAGCGAGAAGCGCTGGATTCATACCTGGCTACTAGCCCTCGTGACTGGCTGGTTTGTGCTACCCCGGGAGCCGGTAAGACGACGTTCACTCTGGCCGTTGCTGCACATCTGTGGCAGGACCACGTCATCAACCGCGTCATCGTGGTGTGCCCGACCGATCACCTGCGCTCTCAGTGGATTGCTGCGGCCCGTGGACTTGGGCTGGACTTGCGCGATACAACCAATGCTGAGGCGCTCCCACCCGATTGCCACGGATGCGTTGTCACCTATGCCCAAGTCGCCCAAAAACCGGCCCTACACGCAGCCCGCGCCACCAATATGCGCACCCTGGTCATCTTCGACGAGATACACCACGCCGGCGATGTCATGAGCTGGGGATCGGGCGTCATTGAGGCCTTCTCAGGGGCCGTGCGGCGACTTGGCGTGACAGGAACTCCCTTCCGGTCTGACGAGGCCAGGATTGCCCACGTTCGATATGAGGAAGTTAGTGATGGAGCCTTCGAGTCGGTAGCCGACTACACCTATGGATACGGCGATGCCCTGCGTGACGGCGTGGTGCGTCCCGTTACCTTCGCTACGTACACCGGGCGCTCCACCTGGACTGACGCTGTGGGTGAAACCCACACGGCCATCCTCGGTGATTCCGAACTCACCAAGGCTCATGAGGAGATGGCCTGGCGCACCGCCTTGGACTCTGACGGCGAGTGGATTGCCCATGTCATGGCGGCAGCGTGGGCACGAGTGAGCCAGCTACGCGAATCGGGCACGATCCCGCATGCCAAGGTGCTTATCCCAGCCTCTAATCAGAAGGTTGCTAAGGAATATGCCGAAGTCTGGCGAGACGTTACCGGCAATGAACCGTCCGTGATCCTCTCGGAGGACGCGGCCTCGGCTAAGAAACTTGCCGCCTACCGCGATAATCCAGACAAGATTTGCGCGGTGTGTGTGCGTCTTATCACCGAGGGTGTTGACGTCCCGGACGCAGCCGTTCTCATCTACTCGACGACGGCGTCTACCCCGCTATTCTTCGCCCAGATGGTGGGACGTGTGGTTCGAGCCCGGAACCGTCGTGAACGGGCCACGGTCTTTCTGCCCGCGGTGGGACGACTCCTCGATCTCGCGTCCCAGATGGAGGAGGTGCGCGACCACGTTATCGGTCCGCCCGCCGAGCCCGACCTCATTGAGGAATTCGACGCTCGTGAGCGGTCTGAGCCGGACCCTAACGCCGGTACCTGGCAGGCCGTCGCTTCCGACGCTATCCTCGGCGAGGTCATCGACACGTATGCTCCCTCGGACGGTGGTCTCTTCGCCCTTGACGGTCTGCTCAGCCCTGAGCAGGAGCGGGCTTTGCTAGCCCGCGACGAGAAGATTCGCGCCGAACAGGCCCGTCGCATCGCCTCGGCCCGCCGCGCGTCCAAAGCCTCGAGGGAGGCCGAGGAGAGGCAGGCACGACGAGATGAGGCGGTTGCTTTACAGCGTCGCGGTGGATCCACTATTGACACCATCAGCGACCCGCGTGAGATGCGACGCGAAATACATCGTGCCTTGCTCGATTATTCCCGCCACCATGACCTAACTCCGCAGGCCGGTTGGGGCCAGCTATACCGAGAAGTTCCTGGGCCGAAAAATGAATCGGCCCCGATGGACTTGCTGCGTACTCGGTTGGAGTGGCTGCATTCTCACTGAACCAATCAGACCGATTCTGGGAACATGCGATATTTTAAGTCAGCGCATTCTAGCCTTGGTATGTGCCATGTTGCCTACGTTTGCCTTGGCTGCTGATGTTTGAGAGATGGATCATGCATCGGTAACTCATGGTGCGATTACAGTGATGCCTTTCAGATATCAGAAAATCCTTTGATCTCTGGCTCTTTCGTGGCAGCGTGGCTTTTAATTAGGAAGGGGTGTTGTGTGAAGTTTGTTTTGAAACCTCGGGATCTATGGTGAATTTCTCAACAGTGCGATGTGGCGATAGTGGAAGTCTGGCCCTAGCGGATTCGGGGATTTACCGTCGATCCCTCCGGGGCGAAACGAGAGATATTTGGGTAGACCTACGGTGAAAAGTGAGTATGGTCCATGCAGACTTCACTCGCTCACTGGCGCGGCTACCGATCCTGCGGCATCCTTGGACAGGTGAACTCGGTCTATGGCACGGCTTTGTTGGTCCAGGGTGCAGAGGCCCTGTTGTCAGACAGGGCCGTTGACGCCCGTATCAAGGCCGCCCGTCGGGAGTTTCCGGATGCCGAACTCGTCGAGTTGGAAGGTCGGGAAGTCGACGCTGGGCGATTCGTTGAGGCCACCGGAGGGTCACTGTTTAGTCAAGCGACGATCGTCGTCGTCAATGCTGTGTCTGATCTCGACAAGGATCTGTTTGACCTTGTTGCCACCACTGCAGCTAATCCTCCTGACACCCTGTGTCTCATCTTGGTCCATCCAGGCGGGGTCAAAGGTAAAGGGTTGCTGACCAAACTCACGAAAGCCAAGGTGGAGATCGTCAAGGCCGATGTCCCTAAACCATGGGCAATCCCGGACTTCATCGTAAATGAGGCACGTCGAGGCCACCTCGACATGGACCACGACGCCGTTAATGCTCTGCACCAGGCTCTCGGCAACGATTTGCGCACTCTGGCAGCAGCTGTCGGTCAGCTCGCGAGCGATTCCCCGAATGGGCGAGTTGGAGCTGAGGAGGTCACGACCTATTTCGGTGGGAGGGCGGAGATCTCGTCTTTTAATGTTTCCGACGCCAGCTTAGAAGGACGGCTCCCTGATGCGTTGGAGACCTTACGCTGGGCCTTGTCGATCGGGGTGCAACCGGCTGCGGTGACCGCTGCGATGGCACGCGGACTGCGGTCGGTGGGTCTCTACCTGGATCTGCGAAGCCAGCGGATGGGGGATAAGCAACTCGCCCAAACTATTGGCGTATCGCCATGGAAACTCAAGTCCCTCAACAAGCAGGCTCGGTCGTGGAGCAAAGCTGGCGTTGCAAGAGCTATCCGGCTCGTCAACACGTGCGATGCTGCCGTCAAAGGGGCTGCTGTTGACCCCGATTATGCCTTGGAATCGATGCTTATCGCTATCGACGAGGCTCGCCAAGCCTGATCGGGGCTCGGTTGGGTAGGCTTAGTGCTTCTCCCATCGGGAACACACATCAAGCGCCCCAACCACCCAGTGGGTCGAGGCGCTGTGTGTATTCTCCTGGAACTCACCAGGAGAGGAAGACTCAGGCGGCCAGCGAGTTGAGCTTTTTGGAAATGGCCGACTTGCGGTTGGCGGCCTGGTTCTTGTGAATAACGCCTTTCGATGCGGCCTTATCGAGCTGACGGTTAGCGACCCTGGCGGCCTTAGTAGCGGCCTCGACGTCGCCGGCCTCAGCCGCGCGACGGAAGTTGCGCACGTAGGTGCGCAGGGCGGACTTGACAGCCTTGTTGCGCTGGCGCGACTTCTCATTGGTCTTCACGCGCTTGATCTGCGACTTAATGTTCGGCACTGGGCAGCCTCTGATTCCTTGGTCGATGTACGTGGAGTGCGCCAGAAAGGCGCGACAGGACACGCTACCAAATCAATGCAGCTGGACCCAAATCAGTCGACCTCTGTGAGTTGCGCATGGTCAGGCCTGAGAGCGGTCGCTTAGCCAAAGGCACTCATAGGGGGCGAGGCGCAGGTTCATGGGAGTCAAGTCGTAATCGAACCCGCTTAGCAACTCGGTGACGACGTCGTCAAGCTCAGAGCGCAAGGTTTCCATGGGGAACCACACTTCGTGCTCACTGATGTTGTATAGCTCAATCATGCGGCCTTCCGGATGTGGACGTCCCCACATAATGACCTTACGGTGAGGCGAAGGCAGGACTACTGTGTCGACGGAGGCATGGAACTCGGGGCTGCGGTGTCGGGCATTGATGGCCCGGCGCACCCCGTTCCATATTCGACCAGGAACGCTGTGCGGCTCGGCGTGGGCCTGCTTGACCATCGACCAGTTCATCATAGGTCGATGGACCCAGCGGTTGTCGTCGGCATGACCGGGATCACGTTGCCAGTCGTCGTTGAGCATCCCGACCTCGTCTCCCATCCAGATTAGTGGTACTCCGCCGTACCCGAGGATCGCGATGTGCAGCATAACGATCCGGGCGATGGCAGCGTCAACACCAGCTGGGTCGTCGGACTCCAGGGCAGATTCCAGCCCCGCCAGGCTTGCTAAGGAGCCACTAATTCGACGGTAGCCGGTAACCGGGTTGTCTTGGAAGACCAGACCACGGGCGAAGGATCCGGGGAATGTCCCGGAATAGAAGTCGGAGAGGAACTGCCGGTGGGCGACGGGGTCAAGGCCAGTTTCACGGGCGTCGGCATCATCGACGGTCCATCCGATGTCGTCGTGGCATCGAGCGTAGGTGGCCCAGGTTGTTGTCGAGGGTTTGTCGGGCGTCCGACTCAACGCTGTTTCCATGAGGCTGACGTCGCGGGTAGCTAGGGCGCTCCACAGCTGCACCATGAGGCTGTTGTGATAGATCATGTCGCAGACTTTTCCCCAGTGGCGCCCGCGTCCGAAATATCCCGTGACATCGTCGGGGCCAACGATGGCATCGGCCATGAAAGCGACGGCGGGCGCGACGATCCGTATTGCCTGACGCAATGACTGAGTGATGTCGTGAATTTCCGGAAGGTTCTGACAGTTGGTGCCAAGTTTCTTCCAGATGAAGGCGATGGCGTCGAGGCGGAACACCTCGACCCCGCGATTGGCCAGCACACACATCAGGTCGAGGAATTCGCAGAAAACGTCAGGGTTAGCCCAGTTGAGATCCCACTGGAATTCGTTGAAGGTCGCCCATACCCACCCCTGGCAGTCGTCGTCCCAGGTGAAATTGCCATGCGCGAAGTCCGGAAAAACGTCCGGAAGGTTCTTCTCCCAGGCGTCAACCTCATCTTGAGTCGACAGAATATGGAAATAGTCGCGGTACTTCTGTTGACCAGCCCGAGCTCTTCGAGCCCATTCATACTCGGCCGCTACGTGGTTAACGATGAGGTCCATGACGAGGGATATGCCGTGGGCACGCAGGGTAGCCGTGAGGTCAGCTAGGTCATCCATAGTGCCCAGATCCGTGCGGATAGTGCGATGGTCCGCAACGGCATAGCCACCATCGTCAGTACCTTGGCGAGGTTGCAGCAGGGGCATGAGATGCAGATAGCGCACACCCATGTCGCAGAGGTGATCGAGGTGATCGCTTATACCTTTGAGGGTGCCGGAGAAATGGTCGGTATAGGTTGCATAACCGATCATCGTCGGTTGTTGAAGCCAGTCGGGCTCCAGGAGGCGGGCTTCGTCGAGGCGCTTGAGATCATCAGGACGTTCGGCACACCGTTTTAGCAGGATGGCGCGGATTCTCTGCAGGGTTTCATCGGCGCGGTCTCCGTAAACCCTGCTCAGCCCGATCCATAGATCAGGTAGGTAGTGCTCCCAGCGGAGGTCGAAAGACTGCTGGGTGGAAGGATCAAGGCTCACATGTCCGAGGCTGTCGTCGGCGACCATAGTTTGAGTCTAGCTGGGTTGTGTGCGACGGTGTGATCGTAACTGAAAGCACAGTGTCACTGGCGCGTGAGAGACTACATGTTGAGCCGGGCATCCCCGGCACCATCATCGATATATGAGGGAGCAGATGTCCGCGCCTCAGCCTGGCAGTACAGATCCGGCCGTCATCCGGAACTTCTGTATCATTGCACACATTGACCACGGCAAGTCGACCCTAGCTGATCGGATGTTGCAAATCACTGGTGTCCTTGACGAGCGCAGTGCTCGCGCCCAGTACTTAGACCGCATGGATATTGAGCGGGAACGCGGAATCACCATCAAGTCCCAGGCAGTGCGGATGCCGTGGGAGGTTGACGGTGTCACTCACCTTCTCAACATGATCGACACTCCTGGGCACGTCGACTTCTCCTACGAGGTATCCAGATCTCTGCAGGCCTGTGAAGGAGCGATTTTGCTCGTCGACGCGGCTCAGGGCATCGAAGCCCAGACGTTAGCCAACCTGTATCTGGCTTTGGAAGCTGATCTGGAGATCATTCCGGTGCTCAACAAGATCGACTTGCCTGGTGCTGAGTCGGATCGTCATGCCGCCGAGATTGCCGGAATCATTGGTTGCGACGAGTCTGAGGTGCTGCGAGTTTCGGCAAAGACTGGTGAGGGCGTCAGCGATCTGCTTGATACCATCGTCGCTAAGGTGCCAGCCCCCGAGGGAGTGGCCGACGCGCCTGCTCGGGCCCTCATTTTTGACTCGGTCTATGACACGTATCGTGGTGTTGTCACGTATGTCCGCGTCGTTGACGGTGCTCTGCGCCACCGTGAGAAAATCCTTATGATGAGTACCGGCGCAGCACACGAGGTGCTTGAGATTGGCGTCATATCCCCAGAAATGGTGCCGGCTCAGGGGCTGTCGGTGGGGGAGGTCGGGTACCTCATCACCGGCGTCAAGGATGTCCGTCAATCCCGAGTCGGCGACACTGTCACCAATGCCTCCAAGCCCTCTGAGAAAGATCTTGGCGGCTATCAGCACCCCAAACCAATGGTGTATTCGGGACTCTTCCCGATTGATGCCAAGGATTTCCCTGACTTGCGTGATGCTCTCGACAAGTTGCAGCTCAACGACGCTGCCCTGGTCTACGAGCCTGAAACCTCGACGGCCCTGGGCTTTGGCTTTCGGGTCGGGTTCCTCGGGCTGCTGCACATGGAGATCGTGCGCGAGCGTCTAGAGCGCGAGTTCGACCTTGACCTCATCTCCACAGCTCCCTCAGTGGTTCACCACGTCCTCATGGAAGACGGATCGACTGTCGCCGTGACAAACCCGTCGGAGTACCCGACTAGCGGGCGGATCGCTGAGGTGCGTGAACCCATCGTTGACGCCACCATTCTCAGTCCTGCCGAGTACATCGGCACCATCCTTGAGTTGTGTCAGCAGCGTCGTGGTGTTCAGCAAGGCTTGGATTATTTGTCGTCTGATCGAGTGGAAATCCGGTACCGTCTGCCGCTTTCGGAGATCGTTTTCGACTTCTTTGACCAGCTCAAGTCGCGAACCAAAGGGTATGCCTCGCTGGACTACCACGAAGCCGGTGAGCAGGCTGCCGACCTCGTTAAAGTCGACATTTTGCTCAACGGAGATCCGGTGGACGCTTTAAGCTCGATCGTCCACCGCGACAAGTCTTATTCCTACGGCGTCGCGATGGCCGCCAAGCTTAAGGAACTCATCCCGCGCCAGCAGTTCGAGGTGCCGGTCCAGGCCGCCATTGGCGCGCGGGTTATCGCTCGTGAGACCATTCGCGCCGTTCGTAAGGACGTGCTGGCCAAATGCTATGGCGGTGACATTTCCCGTAAGCGCAAGCTGCTTGAGAAGCAGAAGGCTGGTAAGAAGCGCATGAAGGTCGTCGGCTCGGTGGAAGTGCCTCAGGAGGCCTTTGTAGCTGCCTTGCGTACCGGAGAGTCCACGGAGAAAAAGTGAAGGGTCTGAAGGCGTACCGATTAGACGTTCCGCCCATGCTGGCCGATCGTGGTATTGATCGGATGCTCGCATTCGCCGTGCCTCTGACAGTGAGGTTCCGTGGCATTAAGGTGCGGGAGGGAACTCTGCTCCACGGTCCAGAAGGTTGGGGAGAGTGGTCGCCGTTTTGGGACTACGACCCGGTTGAGTCAGCGTCGTGGTTGCGCGCGGGAATCGAGGGTGCTACCCGGCGCCTACCCGTGGCGCGACGAGATCGGGTGCCGATAAATGTCACAATTCCCGTCGTCGACGCGGATCGTGCCGGGAGGATGGCTGCCGAGTCGGCCTGCCTGACGGCCAAGGTCAAGGTTGCTGACCCTCGTAGCGATCTGCGCGAGGATTGCCGACGGGTCGCCGCAGTGCGCGAAGCCATGCCAGACGGACACATTCGGGTGGACGCCAACACTGCCTGGGATGTTGATGCAGCGGTCCGTGCGATTACCGAGCTTGACGCCGCAGCCGAAGGGCTGGAATATGTCGAGCAGCCCTGCGCAAGCGTGGCGGAGCTGGCCCAGGTCAGACGCAAGGTCAACGTGCCGGTGGCAGCTGACGAGTCAGTACGTAGAGCTGAGGATCCACTCGCGGTGGCACGTGCCGGTGCTGCCGATCTCCTCATCGTTAAGGCACAACCGTTGGGTGGAGTTGCCCGAGCCCTTGAGGTCATCGATGCTACCGGGTTACCAGCCGTCGTCTCCTCGGCCCTGGACACCAGTATCGGGATCGGGTTGGCTACTTATCTAGCGGCGGCCCTGCCCAGCCTTGACCACGCCTGCGGGCTGGGGACAATTCGTCTTTTTCAGGGTGATGTCAGCGCCTCGCCACTCCTTCCGGTTGACGGTTACCTGAGACCGCGGCGCGGGGAGGTTGACGTCGAGGTTGAGGAGTCGGATACGGATCTGTGTCCGAGGTGGTCACAGCGTTTGGCTCTCACCGTGGCCGCCCTTGTTGAGCGAGAACGGAGTTGAGGTGAACCCCTCTACAGCAGTCGCCCGACGTCTGGTGAATGCTCTCGTTGAGGCCGGGGTCGAACACGTCGTGTATTGCCCCGGATCCCGGGATGCCCCTATTGGGTATGCGTTGGCTGATGCTGAAACTGCTGGATGGCTGCGGGTTTACGTGCGTCTGGACGAGAGGTCAGCTGGTTTCGTCGCCCTAGGGGTGGGCCGGGCTGGCTGCCCGGCTGCGTTAGTCACGACCTCGGGCACCGCGGTGGCCAACATTCACCCGGCCGTTCTCGAGGCCGACGCTGCCGGGGTGCCGCTTATCGTCCTCTCGGCCGACCGTCCCGCCGAGATGTGGCACACGGGGGCTAACCAGACGACTGTCCAAACCGGGATCTTCGGGTCCGCGCCACGTCTCAGCACTGATGTGCCGGCCGGATTCCCCGCCGACGAACGCCTCGACGCTCTTGTTCTACGGGCTGTGACAGCCGCGACCGGGGCGCTGAGCGCCGACCCGGGCCCGGTGCACCTCAACGTGAGCTTTCGTGACTCGCTCGTGCCTGACGGGCCGTGGCAGCCGCAGGCATTGGTGCCCCGTCGGGTGAGTTCCTTCCCGACTGCACCGACGCCGCTGGTGATGCCTGCCCGGACGGTCGTCGTGGCCGGGGACGGTGCCGGATCGCTCGCCCGCGAGTTGGCACAGCAGGGCGGATGGCCTCTGCTGGCCGAACCCACCTCGGGCTCCCGGGTCGGGGACAACGCTCTCACCGACTACCAGACGGTCCTGGGTAGCGAGTTGGTCGACGATGTCGAGGCTGTCCTCGTCCTGGGCCACCCCACTTTGTCGCGCCCGGTGTCGCGGCTGTTAGCGCGTCCCGACGTTACCGTCGTAACTGATCGCAGTCGGTGGACTGACGTCGCCGGGGTAGCCCGGGTCGTCACGGGACCGGTGGAACTGGCCGAGATCGATACCGACCCGGCGTGGCTCGGCCGCTGGAAGGACGCAGACCGGCCCGTCGTACCGACCGCCAAGCAGCGCCTGTGCCGCGACATCTGGTGGGCCTGTACGACCCCGAACGCCCCCGTGCTTGTCATTGGCGCCTCCGAAGTCATCCGCTGTTTCGATCGATTTGCTGTGCCCGGCGACATCGCTCCAACGGCGCTGGCCAACCGGGGGCTGGCAGGCATCGACGGCACCATCGCTACGGCGATCGGTGTGGGGTTGGGCACCGGTCGGCCGGTGCGTGTTGTCGTCGGCGATCTCACCTTCGCCCACGACGCCATGTCCCTGCTGTTGGGAGAGACCGAACCTGAACCTGACGTGCAGGTTGTCGTCCTGGACGACCGTGGTGGGGCGATTTTTAGCGGCCTTGAGCACGCCGCTGCCCCCGCGCCTGTGCTGCGACGGATGTTTTTGACCCCTCAGCGTCTCGATTCCGCCGCCCTCGCGCACGCCCTCGGAGCGAGTCACCGGAGGGTCTCTCCAGACGACCTCCAGTTCCTCGACGAACCGGTTGTGGGTCGTCAGGTCGTTTCGGTACCACTCACCTGACCGTTGGGCAGGGCGTCGCCGAAGGCTTCCATCTTGGCGCCAACCTCGATCCACTCCTTAGCAGGGTCAGAGGTTGGCAAGATTCCGGCTCCAGCGAACATTCTCACCTGGCGCGAGTCCTCACTGAATTGTCCACAGCGCAGCGCTAGGGCCCACTGTCCCGACCCGTCCGAGCTCATCCAGCCCACCGGCCCGGCGAACCGTCCCCGGTCCAAGTGCTCTATCTGCGCGATGAGCTTGTAAGAGGCCTCGCGGGGGGTGCCGCACACGGCGGCGGTCGGGTGCATTGCATCGACGATGCGCGCCGCGTTGGAGCCGTTCACCCTAGCGGTGACATCGGTCGCCAAGTGGACGACATTGGGGAGCTCCAAACGGAAAGGACCGCGGATGACAGGATCAGTCAGCCCGGCCTGGGCCAGTCGCCCGGTGACCGAGGCCACCGCCAGCTCGTGTTCGTGGCGTTCCTTGGGGTTGTCGAGCAGCTCGTGGGCCCAGGCCGGTTTGCGGGTGCCGGCCAGCACCCGACAGCGGAAGAGCCCGTCGCGGCAGTCGACGAGCAGCTCGGGGGTTGCCCCCACCAGCCCGTCGTGGCTGTACGTCCAGCAGCCGGGGAACCGTGCGGCCAGTCGTGAGGCGACCTGACTGCGGTCGATGGGCACCTCAGAGGTGATGTCGACCGCCCCGGCCAATACCACCTTCTCGAGCTGCCCGTCGTGGTCTAGCTGCTGGGTCACCGCGGTAACCGACGCTGTCCATGTGGCTTCGTCGATGGCCGGTCTACGGGTCAGGTGTTTCTTCGGCTCGGGCCCCCACGTTCGTCGGGTGAGCCGCTGGTGATTCGTCACCTCGGTCGGCCCCCCGAGGTGACGACGTCGGATGAGCACCTGCGGGACCACGAGGAACCCTTCCTGGGTGCGCGAGAAGGGAAACGAGCCGAAGGCGAAGAGGTCCTGCCCTTCGGACGCCATCCGGCGCCAGGCGGACTCGACCGCTCCGTGACCGGATGCGGTGAAGCGTCGAGTGACGCCCCAGCCGACCATGGCGGGGGCGTCGTCGGAGTCGGGGGCCAACCAGATCCACGGGTCGACGCCCTCGGGCACCCAGTGGAGCACTTCATCAAGCCAGGCCGTTCCCGGCAGGGCCGAGACGGTGTCAGAGCAGGGCAGCAGGTTTAGCACGGGCTCGACCTTACTTGCTGAAGCCCACACAATGCTTTGCGGGAGACCCGGACTACGGGTGCGACCACGACGTTGCACGCAAACAATGTGGTCGCACCCAACGCCCAAGAAGTGATGCGTCAAATTCGACCGACCGCGACAAGAAGTCAAGATTTTCGAGAAGTTCACCCACGGCGACCAGACGCAGAAAATCGTCAAAGTCAATGGGGAGACGCGATCATGAAATTCGGCATAGTAACTGCGGACGAAAAGACCGCGATCCACGTCGTGGAGTCGATATATCCGAAGGCCAGAAAACGTCCAGAGTTGACGAAGAATGGAGCGACATGGGCTTGGATGAGGTCAACGAACTGGCCGAGCGATTCGACGTGTGGGAAACCCCGGTGGTCCACTATGCGCTCGATCTCAGTGCGCCGTGAGGACTCTACATTCTCCGATTGTCATGGCTGTTCACAGACGTGTTCAGACGACGAGTGGACACATTGTGTCATCACAGGGCCTCCTGTCATGTGTGAATCAGACAGGAGGCTCTCAAGCGCAGCATGATCGGCGCGGCGCGGACCAAGGATTTCGCAGGTGACGTCTTGTGCGTGATGTCCCCGAAAACCAGCGGTCACACCCGCCAGGCTGCTCCGGACTCTAGCGTCGCCGTCGTTATTCGGCGTACCTCTACTCGGTCGATCTTGCCCGACGCCAGCATCGGCAGCTCGTCGACCTCAACGATGACCCGCGGAGCATGGGTGCGTCCCAGACGTCGTCCGACGAGGTCGCGCAGCGCCTCGGGACCTCGCCACCCCCGCCCCGGGACGACGACGGCGGTGACAACCTGGCCCCAGGTGGCGTCCGCCAAGCCAAGGACGAGGCCGTCGCGGACCATGCCGGTGGCCCGGATCTGGTCGAGCACCTGACCGGCGGCGATCTTGAGCCCGCCCGAGTTGATGACGTCGTCGATGCGCCCGTCGATGACCAGGCGCCCACTCTGCCAATGCCCGAGATCCTGGGTGGCCAGCCACGGCCCGACCGGACCTTCGTCGAGATAGCCGCTCATGATCATCGGCCCGGCGATGCGCACCCGGCTGTCGTCGGTCAGGTCGACCCGTACCCCTTCGAGTGGCACCCCGTCGTAGACGCACCCGCCGCAGGTCTCGCTCATGCCGTAGGTCACCCGTACCGGGACGCCAGCCTTCCGGGCCCGCGACAGCAACGACGTTGACGCGGCGGCCCCGCCGACGAGCACCGCGGCACACCGGGTCAGGGCCTCCGTCCCAACCGGGTCGTCGAGGAGCCGCGACAACTGGGTAGGCACCACCGATATCGCCACCCGGCCATCGTCATGACGGTTTACCGCCTCGTCGACGGCTGCCGCCACAGCCGGAGCGTCGAGGCGCCCCTCGACCACCACGACCTCGCGACCGTCGCCGACGGCTCGGGCGACGACCTGCAGCCCAGCGATGTGATGGGGAGGCAGGGCCAGCACCCACGTGCATGGCCATCCCAAGCGCTCCCGGGTGGCCGTACCCGAGGCTCGCAACTGCGTCGCCGACAGTCCGACGAGACGCCCGGTCCCGGAGGTCGACCCCGAGGTGCGCATGACGAGGGCGACCTCGTCTGGCAGCCACACCGTGCGGTCCTCGACATCTTGGAACACCGCCGGAGGCAACTCGTTGCCACCGGCCGGCACGAGCACCGACCGGGCCCCGTCGAACACTTCGGTCAGACGCCCAGCCAGCCAGTCGACGTCTTCGCGCGTGCGCTCGACGCGTACCACCCGCACCCGCGATGTCAGCTCGGATCCCACGACGGCCTCAGAAGTAATAGGGGTAGTCGGACCAGTCCGGGGAGCGGTGCTCGAGGAAGGCGTCACGTCCCTCCTGAGCTTCCTCGGTCATATATGCCATCCGGGTCGCCTCGCCAGCGAATGCCTGCTGACCAGCGATGCCGTCGTCAACCATATTAAAGGCATACTTGAGCATCCGGATCGCCTGCGGGGATTTGCCAGCGATCGTCAGTCCCCACTCAATGGCGGTGTTCTCCAATTCAGCGTGGCCAACGGCCCGGTTGATGACGCCCCACTTTTCGGCCTGCTCGGCGTCATATGTTTCGGCGAGGAAGAAGATCTCGCGGGCTCGCTTGTCACCGATCTGGCGTGCCAGTAGGGCCGAGCCATACCCGGCATCAAATGAACCGACGTTGGCATCGACCTGCTTAAACCTGGCGTACTCGCGGCTGGCCACGGCCATATCGGCTACCACCATGAGGGAGTGGCCGCCGCCGGTTGTCCATCCAGGGATGGCGGCGATGATCGGTTTGGGGGTGGCACGCATGAGGCGTTGCACCTCAAGGATGTGGAGACGTCCCAGCCGTCCCTTCTCGACGCGTTCGCGTCGGGCGTCGGTGGCCAGGTCCTCGTCGCCGGAGGTTTCCTGCGACTCGTACTGGTATCCGGCGGCCCCACGGATCCGTTGGTCGCCGCCTGAGCAGAAGGCGTACCCACCGTCGCGCGGGGAAGGGCCATTGCCGGTGAGGATGAGTGCCGCAACATCTGGGGTGCAACGAGCGGCGTCGATACAGCGGTACAACTCGTCAACCGTGTGGGGGCGGAAGGCGTTGCGGATGGCCGGGCGGTCGAAGGCAATGCGTACCACCGGCAGATCCTCCCCAGCCGGGGCGTGGTCAGACTCGCCCCGAGACACGAGGCGATGGAAGGTCATGTCGGTCAGCGGATCTCCGGGAAGGTCAACATCGCGCCAGCGGGCTGCATCAAAAGTGTCAGAAACGAAAGGAAGGGTGCTCACCTGGTGGAAGTTACCACTGCCTGCCTACCTGGAATGACGAGCTAGCCGCGACGCCGAGATGACGCCACCGACCGCCCCGCCGAGGTGAGCCTGCCAGGAGACACCTGCCGCGCCCGGCAGCACTCCCCACAGCACTGATCCGTAAATGAGGAATACGATGATCGCTATCAGGATGTCGTGCAGTCTCTTGGTGAACAGGCCGCGGACCAGCAGATAGGCCAACCAACCGAAAACGATCCCGGACGCCCCCAGAGTGATCGTTCCGGGAGCGCTGAAACACCACGCGAAAAGTCCCGAGCACACCATGATCGTCAGCCCTGAGACGATCCAGGTTCGTGTCGACTCCAGGTACACGAGCATTCCGAGGACAAACAGCGGCACTGAATTGCCGGCCAGATGTGCCCAACCGTAGTGCAGCCATGGGGCAGTGAAGATTTCCCACAGCCCCTGCCCGGTCCAGGAATGGATGCCGAAGTGGTCAAGAGTGTTGCCAAGCATGGTGTCGATGACCTCGAGGATCCACATGATCGCGACGACGACGGCCATCACACCTGCGCTGTTCGCAATGGAATTGGTGCGGATCGGCGGTGGGGCCTGACGCCGGCGGACAGGAGCGGACGACGGGGGCAGATAGGAAGTCATGTACCCAGTGTGGCAAAGAAGAATCAAAGAACTTATGTGATTTTCTTCACATAAGACGCATTGTGTGGTTCCAGTGTTCCCAACATGTCGGATGCCGCAACAGCGGCGGAAGGTCGAGGAGGACCGTATGACGAACCAACAGGACGTCTTCGAACCTGATCAGAACATCGTCGACAACGCCTGGGTCTCAGGCTAGAAGACGCTTGAGGGCAAGGCAAAGGCCGACCTAATCGCGTACTGGGACGAGCAGGCCCAAGAGCTGGAATGGTCAAAGCCGTGGGATAAGGTCCTTGACGACTCGAACAAGCCTTTCTTTCAATGGTTCACTGGCGCTAAGACCAATATTGTCACCAACGCGGTGGATCGGCATCTCAGTACCGCCCGCCGCAATAATCTAGCCCTTATCTGGGTCGGTGAGAACACTGATGAGGTGCGTACCTTTTCCTATTTCGCCCTCAACCGAGAAGTCGAGCAGATGGCCAATGTTCTTAAGGCGATGGGCGTGCGCAAGGGCGATGTCGTCACTATTTATCTGCCTCGCATCCCGGAGATCTTTTTCGCGATGTTGGCCTGCGCCAAGATTGGTGCGGTGCATTCGGTGGTTTTTGCAGGCTATTCGTCGGAGGCTCTTAACGCGCGTATTGATGGCTCGGAGTCGAAGGTCGTTATCACCGTCGACGGTTCGTGGATTAACGGCAAGGTCTTTCCCATGAAGCAGATTGTCGATGAGTCGTGAAGTTCTCCCTGGCCGTCGAGAACGTCATTGTGGTGCGCAATACGAAGACCGAGGTTTCGATGGACTTGACTTGTGACCACTGGTACGACGAGTTGTGCAAGCTGCCGATCGCTAAAGGCAAGTGCGAGACCGTCCAGGTGGTCTCAGAAGACCCACTGTTCATTCTGTACACCTCTGGGTCCACCGGCAAGCCGAAGGCCATCGTTCATACCCATGGTGGCTACCAGGTTGGCACCTACATCACCCTCAAGCAGTGCTTCGACATTAAGGAAGAGGACCGCTGGTGGTGTACTGCTGATCCGGGCTGGATTACGGACACTCCTACCTCGTCTACGGCCCGCTGCTCAACGGTGCCACCGTCTTCATGCATGAGGGCGGTCCGACGTATCCATACCCCGACGGCTGGTGGCAGCTCATTGAGCACTACGGCATCACTAGCTTCTACACCGCTCTAACCGCTATTCGCACTTTCATGTGCTTTGGCGACGCCTGGGTGCGCAAACACGATCTGTCCAGTTTGCGCGTACTCGGTTCGGTTGGCGAGTCCATCAACCCGGAGGCTTGGCGCTGGTTCCACGACGTGGTCGGTGACGGCACGTGTCCGATCACCGATACCTGGTGGCAGACCGAAACTGGCATGTTCCAGATCACCACTGTGCCGTCGATGCCGCTCAAACCAGGTGCCGTTGGGCGTCCGGTCTTTGGCCAGGAGGCTGCTGTTGTCGACGAGGAGGGCCATGAGCTCCCTGCGGGCAAAGAGGGCTTCCTCGTCCTCAAAAACCCGTGGCCGGCCATGATGCGCACCCTGTATAAGGATCCGGATCGATACCTCGAGGCGTACTGGACGAAGTACCCGGGTGTCTATCTCACCGGTGATTCCGCACGAATCGATGATGACGGCTACATATGGATCATCGGACGTGCTGACGACGTCATCAAGGTATCCGGTCACCGCATCGGTACTGCTGAGGTGGAGTCCGCTCTGATCTTTCACCCCGCCGTCGCCGAGGCTGCGGCCATAGGGCTGCCTCACGAAGTGAAGCGCAACGCGATCCATATGGTCGTTGTACTCAATCATAGTTTCGAGCCGACGAAGAATCTCGTCTCTGATATCCGCGGACACGTCGCCGAAACCCTCTCGCCGATTGCCAAGCCTGACACCATCGAGTTCGTCGACAAGTTGCCGAAGACCCGCTCCGGCAAGATCGTGCGTCGCGTCCTCAAAGCTCGTGTCCTGGGTGGAGACGAGGGAGACCTGTCAACCCTAGAGGACTGAGGCCATTACCGGGAGGGGCGGGGTATGCCATGTCCTCGTCCCTCGTGCTTGTCGACCATGTCAGCGGTGTCCTTGCCAGGCCCGCATTGACTGTGAGTACGTGTCGGCGAGATCAGGCTGCGACAGAATATGCGTGCCGTAGGAGTTGGCAAAATTGACCTGTTTATCTGTTCGGTGTGATCTACAGCCATTGGGCAAAATTCTTTGCAGCCTCAACTTCGTTGCTAGATCCTTTGGCGTAGTGATTGTAGGCCTGTCAGACGCCCCTCCCGTCATATTCGTGGTACCACTGGACGATCTTTCCGGAGCCACCAGGCATGGCGCTAGAATTTGAATCGGGTGAGAAACTATGGGTGTTTGATCCGCATCCGGTTAGGGCGGCAGTGGCAAGACCTGCGGATGCGTGAAGGAAGTGCCGGCGAGAGATTTTTCATGACAGTTAAATCCTCAAGCTGTTGAGTATTCATTACATTGAGCCAGGTATTTGCTATGTGGATACCTATGAGGTGTTTATAAAGTTGTCTGAATCGTCGTCACGCTATCGTGCCGTGATGATGTGCGGGATGAATTGACGAGCTATGCTGCGTGGCAGATATCTTTGACAACTGCCGCGGAAGGCGTCAGGTGACATCATGCAAAAGTGTACCCCGTACCCCCGCATAATGAGGAGGACCATGACGCACGCCGACAATAGCCTGCCAGAACTTCATCCAGCTGACGGGCCGTGGAGCATCTACCTCCACGTTCCCTTCTGTGCATCGCGGTGCGGGTACTGCGACTTCAACACTTACGTGCTGTCAGCGATGGGAGATGACGCGGTTGCGGGGTATCTCGACGCCGCCCACCAGGAACTCGAGCTGGCTGCTGACGCGCTGGGGGATGCACAGCCTCCGGTTTCGACGATCTTCTTTGGGGGCGGCACTCCGACGATGCTCTCCCCAGTGCAGCTGGGGGAGCTCATCGATCACATTCGTACCCTATGGGGGATTGACCCTGACGCCGAGGTCACCACTGAGGCCAATCCCGAAACCCTCAGCGTAGAAGTCTTAGCCGGCCTACTGAAAGCCGGGATTAACCGGTTATCGATGGGAATGCAGTCCGCCGACGAGTATGTCTTGACGGTCTTAGATCGTCGCCATCGGCCAGGACGCGCCGTCGAGATGGCACAGCTGGCGCGCCAGGTCGGATTCGACGACGTCAGCTTGGATCTCATCTTCGGCGCCCCCGGGGAGAACTTTGACTCGTGGCGACACAGCCTCGACGTCACGTTGACGGCTGAGCCAGACCACATTTCCGCATACTCCCTCATCGTTGAAGAGGGAACTCGGCTGGCGGGCAGAATCCGTCGGGGAGAACTACCTATGACTGACGAGGACGATCTCGCTGACAAATACCTGCTTACCGAAAAGATTCTCACCGAGGCTGGGTACGTCAACTACGAGGTCTCGAACTGGGCTCGTCCTCGCAGCGGCCGGGATCACCGATGTCGACACAACATGGCGTACTGGTTGGGGTACGACTGGTGGGGAATTGGCCCGGGGGCTCATTCTCACGTTGCTGGCACGCGGTGGTGGAATGTCAAACACCCTGCCACCTACCGGAACGTGCTGGGTGACAGAGTGCTGCCCGTTGACGACTATGAGGTTCTTGGTGATGTGCAGCGTCATGAGGAGACGGTGCTTCTTCGGTTGCGTTTGGCTGATGGGTTGCCGATGGCGGATCTGTCCGAGGTCGAATGTATGCGGGCTACTGAGGTTGTCGAGCAGGGGCTCGGGACAATGGAGGAGGGGCGGCTGGTACTCAACTTGTCAGGTCGAATGGTGGCTGACCGAATCATTACCGATCTCCTGGTCTAGCCGTCTTCATCCACCAGGTCGTCAGGTCGGCCGCTAGCGCGGCTTGTCGTCATTGTCACACGTGGCAATACAGTGGCTATCGTGATCGACCGGTACTCTCACGACGTCCTTGCAAGCGGCTGGCGCACCTCTCACATGAAGAAGAGCGCTGACATGCCACTGGAACTTGGCATGGTCATTGAGGATCCTTCCAGCGGATTCGTGGGGGCTGTCGTCGGGTGGCAAAACGGCCTGGTTGTGCTTGAGGACCGCAAGGGTAAACGCAAATCCTTCCCCGTTGGACCGGGGTTCTGGGTGGACGGGCGACCCGTCAACCTGTGTATTCCCCCGCGTCAAGGAAGCGCGAGTATCAAACACACGGCGTCTGGGTCCATCGCCGGTGGTGCTGAACCGGCCCGAGTTGCCCTTCCTAGCCGGATATACGTCGAGGGACGTCATGACGCTGAACTCGTCGAAAAGATATGGGGCGACGACCTGCGCCACGTCGGGGTCGTTGTGGAATACATGGGTGGCATGGACGACCTCGTCGGGATCGTCGCCGAGTTTAAGCCTGGTCCGGGGCATCGCCTTGGCGTGTTGGTTGACCACCTCGTTGCCGACACCAAAGAGTCACGGGTAGCGGACGAAGTACGTCGTGGTGGGTATAGCGAGTATGTCATGATTACCGGTCATCGCTTTATTGACATCTGGCAGGCCATCAAACCTCAACGAATTGGCCGTCAAGAATGGCCTGAGGTCCCGATGGACGAAGACTTCAAACTCGGCACCCTGAAGCGTCTGGGCCTGCCTCACACGACCCAAGCTGACGTCGGTAAGGCCTGGCAGGCCATGCTGGCACGAGTGCGCGACTGGCACGATTTAGACCCCCGCTTTAACACGGAGATGGAGAAACTTATCGATTTCGTCACGCGTGACCATGTCGACGAGCTGGACAATGAGGAGATGGCATGAGTATTGACGTCGACACGGTGTCTGACCTCATCCGGGATGTGAGTGCCAGGGTTATCGATCCCCGGTTCCGGACCCTCCACGATCATCAAATCCACCAGAAAAAGCCCGGGGACTTCGTTACTGATGCCGATCGTCAGGCCGAGTGCGAGCTGGGTGCCGCTGTGACCAAGTATGCCGGCGGTATTGTCGTGGGGGAGGAATCAGCCTTCGCCGACCCAACCATCCTTGATGCCGTTTCCGATGCTGACCTGGCCTGGGTCATCGACCCCATTGATGGCACCAAGAACTTCGTGCACGGGTCTGTTGATCACGGCGTCATGCTTGCTCAGCTCAGCCGTGGTGAAACAGTCAGAGGATGGATATGGCAGCCGCAGTACGGGCACATGTGGTTCGCTGAGCATGGCGCCGGAGTGACGTGCGACGGTGATGAGGTGACGCGAGGAGATTCCCACTCTCCGGTTCGTGCTGCCACCACCCATGAGGCCTACAAGATTCCCTCGCCTGTGGTGGAATGGCGAATGGCGAAATGGTGCTGCGCGGTGGATTATCCGTTGGTGTGCCAGGACGAGAACGATGTCACCGTCTATCAACACTCTTACCCGTGGGATCACCTTCCTGGCGCGCTCATGGTACGAGAAGTCGGTGGAGTAGTGCGTACTGTCGATGGGGCGGAATATGGTTCGCGAGAAACCTCCGGAAAGCTCATTGTCGCCGCCGATGAAGAGGCTTATGAGACGGTTGCCAAACTGCTGCGCTGAATCTCCTCGCTGTGGCTTTCAGGGGAGAGGGAGATGTCGGTCGGTGAGCGGGATATTCGTGGGAATTCGCTCGGCGAGCTGGGCACGCTGATTCATAACGCCGGTGGCATCTATGGGCTGGCCGTGTCCAGGAACATAGATGCCGGCTCCGTCGGTGCCCGTGATGACCGAATCGATCGCCCGTGGCCAACCACGGACGTCAGTCGTCTCGTCAGATTGTGGTTCTCCTGCGGTCTCTACGAGGTCTCCGACGAAGGTGATCTTTTCGTCGCGCACAATGACAATGAGGTCGCCGTCGGTGTGAGCCGGGCCGGGATGGATAACCTCGGCACCCAATCCTCCCAAATTCACATACGCCATAAGAGATACGGGGTGGTCGACATGGAGGTCGGGACAGTGAGCTAGCGCAGCCTCGTGCATCCACACTTCAGCATCGGTGATGCCGGGTAGGCCACCGCTGTGGTCGTAGTGGTGATGGGTGACGACGATTCGATCGACGGGGCGGCCTAGCATGCGGGCTGCTGACATCGCCAAGGTATGCCCCTGCTCGGGAGTCGATCCGGTATCGATGAGGAGGACGTGGTCCTCGCCAGCTACCAGTCCGCAAGTGACACTCCCTGGTTCAACAGAGGTTGTCCACACCCGAGGTGTGAGGGCGAACCATTGGGGAGTCTCGGGATTCGTCGACATGGCCACCAGTCTGGCACGTTTGGGGGGAATGTGCTGCCAGCGAGAGAGGCAGGAGGACCGAGTGTGAACGCGATAAGGTGGCACTCGGCACCCGAGAGTGCCAAAGTGGGATGTGCATTTGGCCGGATCGCGTGAGGAGGGGTTGTGCTCGACGACCGCAAGCTCGACGTGCTCAAAGCCATCGTCACCGATTACGTCTCCAGCAAGGAGCCGGTAGGTTCAAAGGCGCTGGTGGAACGCCACGGGTTGCGCGTTTCCCCGGCTACCGTCCGTAACGACATGGCCGTACTAGAGGAGGAGGGGTACATTACCCACCCCCACACCAGCGCCGGGCGCATCCCTACGGACAAGGGGTACCGCCTCTTCGTCGACCGCATCGCTACTCTCAAGCCGCTCTCGGCGCCTGAGCGACGAGCCATTCAGGCATTCATGACTGGGGCGGCGGACCTTGACGACATCGTGCGCCGTAGTGTGCGCCTGCTTGCTCAAATCACCCACCAGGTAGCGATTATGCAGTACCCGGTGGCGACGACGGGGACGATTCGTCACCTCGAATTGGTGAGTTTGTCGACCGATCGTATCCTTATCGTGCTCATCATGTCGTCGGGATCGGTAGAGCAGCAGATCGTTGAGCTTCCGGGCCACGACGAGCAGAGTCTTGCTGCACTTCGCACCCGGCTAAATGAGACTCTCGTCGGATTGACAGTCGCTGAAGCGGCCGACTCGCTCAACCGCTTTCTTGACGACCTGGGACCGGCCGAAGGGCCTCGGGCAGCGTCGGTGATTGCTACCGTTCTCGAGATCCTTGCCGTCGACCCATCTGCTCGGGTTGTGGTCGCCGGGGTTCCCAATCTCACCGCATTCGGTGCACAGTGGGAGACAGCGGTACGTCCCGTCCTTGAGGCCCTTGAAGAGCAGGTCGTCCTTATGCGACTGCTCGGCGAGGCAACCGCGGGGGAGGCTGGTGAGGTTACGGTCCGCATCGGCGCCGAGAACACCGATGTACCTTTCCAATCGACCTCGTTAGTGGCGAGCACCTACGGTCCCGAGGATGCCTTGTCGAGTCTTGGCGTCGTCGGGCCGACCCGAATGGACTACCCCTCAACCATGGCAGCTGTGCGAGCCGTGGCCCGTTATGTGGGCCGGTTCCTGGCAGAAGGATGATTCTTGAGTAACGACTACTACGAGATTCTTGGCGTTTCCCATGATGCGAGTGCCGACGAGATCAAGAAGGCGTATCGCCGTAAGGCTATGAAACTCCACCCCGATGTTGCCGGGCCCGGATCAGAGGAGGAGTTCAAAAAGGTCCAAGAGGCTTATGAAGTCCTCCAGGATCCGCAAAAGCGCGCCGTTTTTGATCGTGGCGGTGATCCCAATGCCCGGATGGGCGGGTTCGGCGAAGGCGGATTTAGCAGTGCTGGATTCGATTTCACCAATCTTGTTGACGCCATGTTTGGTGGCAGCTCTCCCTTTGGTTCTGGTGGTGGCCGCGGCCCGCGCTCGCGTACCCGCCGTGGCCAGGACGCTCTGGTCCGAATGCGTCTTAGCCTCGCCGAGGCAGTTTTTGGCGTTACCAAGTCGTTAGAAGTCGACACCGCAGTGGTGTGCCCGAAATGCCAGGGTAAGGGCGCACAGTCCGGTTCCGAGCCTGTGACCTGCGATACCTGTCAGGGGCGCGGTGAGGTCATTACCGTGCAGCGCTCCTTCCTTGGTGATATCCGCACCAGCCAACCCTGCCCGACCTGCCATGGTTACGGTACGGTCATTCCTGATCCCTGCCAGGAGTGTTCCGGTGAGGGGAGGGTACGCACCACTCGCACGATCAACGTCAAGATTCCCGCCGGAGTGGCTGACGGCAACCGCATCCATCTCGATTCCCAGGGAGAAGTCGGTCCCGGAGGTGGTCCGGCCGGTGACCTGTATATCGAGATGACGGTCAGTCCCCATGATGTCTTTACCCGTCACGGTGACGACCTCGAGATGGTTGTCACCATCCCGATGACGGCCGCAGCGCTGGGGACGAAGGTCCTCATGCACACGTTGGAAGCCGATCGCGAGGACTTCGCCGAGGATACTAAGACCGTCACTGTCGAGGTGCCGGCCGGCACCCAGTCCGGAACCCGGATCGTCGTTTCCGAACGAGGCGTGCCGAGGCTTCGTCGCAACGGGCGTGGTGATCTTGGTGTCACGTTCATCGTCCAGACACCGACGAAACTTGACTCCCACCAGAAGGATTTGCTGCGTCAGCTAGCTGAGGCTCGGGAAGAAACCAATGCTTCGGCGTCGGTAGAGAAATCAGGCGGTCGCGGCATGTTTTCCCGCATCAAGGAAGCTTTTGGCGGATGAGTGACCCCTGCTTTTTTGGCGAGGTCGCCGCAGCTGTGCCCGGATCGGTGGTAGAAATCACCGATGCAGAGGGCCACCATGCTGGCTCGGTTCGACGCATTCGGGTAGGTGAGACTGTTCTCGTCACCGACGGGCAGGGTCATGCCGTTCGCGGCCCTGCCATTGAGGTGACGAAGGGGTCAGTTAGCGTCGAGACCGTTGAGATCCTCCATACTCCCGCGACCACGCATCGATGGGTCGCCGTCCAAGCATTGCCGAAGTCCGATAGAGCTGAGCTGGCGGTGGCGACCCTCACCGAGATGGGAGTTCACGAAATCCTCGCCTGGCAGGCTGATCGGAGCATCGTGCGATGGAAGGGCGACAAGCAAGCCAAGGGCGTCGCGAGGTGGCAAGCGGCTGCCCGTGAGGCCACCAAACAGTCTCGACGTTTTCTTGTGCCGCAGGTAGAACTAGCGCAGACCCGTGAAGTTGTTAAGCGGATTTGCAATGCCCAGGCCGCCTACGTTTTGCACGAGTCGGCCAGTGAACCGCTGGTGCATCAGGAGCTGCCGGCATCCGGTGAGGTCATCTTCATCGTCGGGCCAGAGGGTGGCATCACCAGCCAGGAAGTGGAGGCCTTCGTCGCGGCCGGTGCACGCCCTGTGACGGTGTCGGACGGGGTATTGAGAACCTCGACCGCCGGTGTGGTCGGCTTAGCCCAGTTGCGGGCTATGGCTAACCTCACCGTTTGCGATTGAGAACTTGGCGTTGGGTTCAGGGCTCGACGGTCACTTTGATGGCTTCGCCCTTGGCGACGATATCAAAGACCGTCATGACGTCGTCGAGTTTGACGTGACGGGTGATGAGATCCTTAACCGGAACCTGTCCCGAGGCGATGTACTGCAAGGCACGTTTGTTGTGCTCGGGGGCCGAGCCATTGGCGCCGTGGATGTGGAGTTGACGGTAATGGATCAGGTTCGAGTCGCAGGTGATCGTTGGGTTCGTCTTGGGCAGGCCGCCGAAGAAAGAAATACGGCCATTGCGGGCAGCCATGGACAAGGCCTGTTCCTGGGTGATGTTGGCCGGGGTCGCGGTGATGATGACGTCGGCACCGCGACCGTTGGTAAGTTCCATGACCTTGGCGACGACATCCTCCTGTGAACCGTCGATGGTGATGTCGGGCTTGACGGCAGCGGCTGACATTGCGAGGCGTTCGGCGTTGATGTCAATCATGACGATAGTGCCGACCTTGTGCACGCCACGCGCGATACGGGTGTGCATGCACCCGATCGGGCCGGCGCCAAAGATGACGAGGAAGTCACCTTTTTCGATGCCGAGTTGTTCCTGGGCGTTGATGGCGCAGGCGAAAGGTTCGGCGGCGCTGGCCTCGTCGAAATCGACGTCGTCGGGGATGCGATTGAGGCCGTCTACCTTGAGTACTTGCGGCGGGACGATCATATATTCCGCAAAACCACCGTCGTACTGATAACCGACGCTGGTCTGGTTTTGGCAGACCTGCATCCACCCTTTGCGGCACTCGTGGCACTGCCCGCACGGGACAGCGGCGATCGACTGGACCCAATCGCCGACCTTCCAGTCGCCAGCCACCTCGGAGCCGATTTCGACGATCTCGCCAGCAACTTCGTGGCCCATTGTCGTGACTCCGGTGATGTTCTGGTGGCCGTTGTGAAGGATCTTGACGTCGGTGCCACAGGTGGAGCAGTTGCGAACCTTGATCTTGATCTCGTCGGGCTTGCATTCCGGTTCGGGGACGTCTTCGAGACGAACATCCTCGGGTGCGTGGAACCTCAATGCCTTCATGATGTGTGCCTTTCTATAGATCCGCTGATTATGCCTGCTGGGAACCGAGGAGGTTGAGGACCTCGTCGGTGCATGTCGCCTCACGAAGTTGCCGGGCGGTTTCGGGATTAGACAAGATTCTTGCGAGGGCTGCCATAATCTCGAGGTGCTCGTCGCTGGACGACGCGATAGGAATGACGACAGTGCAGATGTTCCCGTCCCATTCAACGCCCTCGGGGAATTGGAGGAAGCCTAGGGTGGCCTTGTCGATGTGGTCGCGGACCTCATCGACACCGTGGGGGATCGCGACCCCCTCGCCCATATAGGTTGAGATCTGCTTTTCCCTGGCGAGCATGCCTTTGACGTAGACATCGTCTGCGGCGCCCTCATCAATGAGCACCTGGCCAGCCATGGTGATGGCCTCCTCCTTGCTCGTGGCGCGCTGTCCCAGACGGATGGCGTCGCGGGGCAGCACGCTGATGGCGACGTGGGTATGGCTGTTCGCATCGGACGCCCGGGAGAGTCCTCCGTTATCAGTAGGCGCGGTGGCGGCGTCATCATGTGCTGCGCGAACCTCGGTCTCGACGCGGTCGAAAGCAGGATCATTCATATAGTTCGTAAAGGGAACGATACGGGCGCTTGGGGCGCGCCTGCGGGCGCGGTCGACGAGGCCTTCTTGAGTGAGGATGAGGGGTGTATCCGAGGGAATCTGGTCGACGGCCGTGTGAGCGACCTCGACCCCGTACCGGGACAGTCTGTTCTTCATGGTGGAGGCGACCATCACCGAGGAACCCATGCCTGCGTCGCAAGCGATGACGACTTTGGAGATGTTGGTAAGCGGGGCTTGAGCCCCGATTGTGGTGGGGACAGTGGGGTTCTGGCCCTCACCCGCTACGTCATCCTGGGTACTATTCTTGCGGATGAGCAGCATTGCCACCACAAAGGAAACGGCAGTTGCGACGAGGAAGTCGGCAACCATGGCCAGGTAGTGCCCGGGCTGGCACATGAGGAACCATGCGATGATCGAGCCTGGGGAGGCAGGGGCAACGAGACCGGCATGAAATGCGACCCCGATCGCCAGACCGCTCATGCCCCCGGCAATGGTGGCGAGAATGGTCTTGGGCTTCATAAGTACGTATGGGAAGAAGATTTCGTGGATGCCGCCAAAGAGGTGGATGATGATGGCGCCCGGAGTCGACTGACGTATCTGACGGGAACCGAAGAACTGGTAGGCAAGTAGTAGGCCAAGGCCGGGGCCGGGATTCGACTCAACCATGAAGAGAATTGATCGTCCGGTGATATGGGCCTCTTGGATGCCCAGCGGAGTGAAGATGCCATGGTTAACGGCGTTGTTAAGGAATAAGACCTTCGCCGGTTCGACGAGGAGAGATGCGAGTGGCAGCAGACCGTGATGCACGAGAAATCCCACCCCGGCCGCCAGCCAGCCCATGAGAGTCGAGACGAGTGGTTCGACGCCCAGGTGCCCGATGACGGCCAGGGCCATGCCGAGAATGCCGATCTCGAAATTGTCTACGAGCATCTCGAACCCGGAATGGATCCGGCCGTCGAGGAGCTTGTCGACCTGTTTGAGGAGCCACGCTGCGAAGGGACCTATTACCATCGCGCCAAGGAACATTGTGATGTCGGCGCCGACGACGACGCCCATCGTGGCGATCGCGCCGATGACGCCACCACGTGTCCCGTTGACGATCTTTCCACCGGTGTAGCCGATGAGGACGGGAAGCAGATAGGTCAGGATCGGGTTAACGAGCTTGGCGAGGGTTGCATTGGGTGCCCATCCCGTTTCGATGAAAAGAGCCGTTAACAGGCCCCAAGCGATGAAGGCTCCGATATTCGGCATGATCATGCCGGCCAGGAATCCTCCGAGCCGTTGGACGGAGGCACGTGCGCCGTGTCCCTGCAGGTTCTTGTGGATCGTCGCGTCAGGTAGTGACATCGGAACTCCAGTGTGTTCAGCTGCCGATCATTGGCAGGATCCCCATCGATCTGTGAACAAGTCTGGATCTGTCTGTTTATGTTGTCAAGGAGTTGTGTTGTGTTGGTTTTATAGCTGACATAAACAACGGGGTCGGACAGATGGCATCCGTCCGACCCTGTTGTTATGCGTCGCCGCTGAGGGCGAGACGTTACTTGGCGCCATCGAGGGCTACGGTGAGCAGGCTGCCGATCAGGCCGAGGTTTTTGCAGAACTGGATCTGGTCGCCCTGCTTCTCTGCGCCTTCCTTCTCCCAGAAGGCATGTCCAGCAGCGGTTACTGGCACGAGCTGGGCGGCCAAGACGGTGGCGGCCAGGCGCGGCTTGATGCCAAGGGCCAGCAGGGAGCCGGCGGCCAGCATGGTGGCTCCGTTGACCTTGACCAGCAAGGTTGAATCGACATCGGGGATCTGGGAACAGGACGATTTCGGGAGTTTCGAGAGGAGCCCGTCGACAGCTTCGGAAAGCTGATCGGCTTTCTTAATCTCGTCCAGACCTCCGGTGATGAAGATGGCCGACAGCAGGGAACGCGCGGTGAACTTGGCAAGGGACATAAAATCCTCCTGGCTGGTTTGATGCTACTTCTATCGTGCCTCATGATGGCTCGTCCCGCTCCGTCATTGGCTCGTCGACGTGGCAACGTTCGCGTTTAGGTGATGAATCTACGTCTGTTTATCGAGCCTGGCGCCTAGCTGCGGCCTCGACCCGGCGTGGGTCAGGCTGTGAGGGCGAGGGCTAGTGGAAGAACGGGCCCGGATCCGGCTCGTCTCAACGACCGTGCAGCGACCGTCATCGTCCAGCGGCTAGAGATGACGTCATCGATAAGCAGAACCGATGCCCCGCCAAGATGGGATAACCGAGACATCAGCCCCGGTCCGACGCTGAACCGATCATGGACATCACGGAGCCGGTAAGCCGAGTTCGTGGATGACTGTAGTCGTGCGGACCCATCCGCCAGGTCCAACCACCCAAGGTCTTGCAGGTGGCCAACCCGTGCAATTCCCGAGGCCAGGGAATCAATGAGGTGTGGGCGAGTGATCGACGGGATCCGTACTATCGCGGCTGGACGCTGCTCCCAGTCCCACTCGGCCAACACTCGCAAGCACGCCTTGGCCAACGCCGGGGTGATCTCAGCGTCGATAGGGACACCATTGGTGTCGGAGCGAAGTAGGTCGCGCAGCGCCCCTCCCCAACCCAGATCGGAGAGTCTCGCGATGACGCGGCCCTCTGCAGCGATCTCCTCGGCACTGATGCGACCCTTGAGCGCAACCTGGAGGGCATCCATCCCCACGGGCCAGGCGGTGCGTGGTTCCACCGGAACTCCCACCCGGTTGAGGGATTGGACGGCTCTCACAGCGGCTGACTGATCGACCTCGACTGAGTACCACGGGCCAGCACAGACGTCGCAGCGTCCGCAAGGAGTCGTGGAGGGGTCGTCCAGCTGCCCGGTGAGCAAGGTCATGCGACAGGTTCTTGAGCGCTCGTAGCCGAGCATGGCCTGCTGTTCCTCGCGACGTGCCTGGGAGATGCGTTCGTACCGTTCGGTGTCGTGCACCCACGGCTTGCCGGTGGCTTGCCACCCATCTCGGACCTTCACGACCGAGCCATCAACGGCCATCACTTTAAGCAATAGCTCTAACTGGCTACGCCTGATGTCGACCCGCGTCTCCAGAGCTGAGATAGAGAGCGCCTGACCACCTGCGAGTGCTCTGAGCACGGCATCGGCTCGTTCTTGGGTGGGCATAGAGGAGGTAGCGAAGTAAGTCCAAATGTCAGGATCCTCCGGGCCCGGAAGCAACAGGATATCGGCATTGTCGGTGGCGCGACCGGCACGGCCTACCTGCTGGTAGTACGCGATCGGAGAGCTCGGCGCACCCAAGTGCACGACGAAACCGAGGTCCGGTTTGTCGAAACCCATGCCCAGGGCACTGGTCGCCACTAAGGCCTTGACCTGGTTATTGCGCAGGGCTTTCTCGAGTTCGGTCCTTGCTTCGGCATCGGTGCGTCCGGTGTAAGCCCGCACATTGTGACCGGCCGTGGTTAGAGCACGCGCGGTGTCCTCGGCCGTCGAAACAGTCAGGCAGTAGATAATTCCCGACTTGGGAAGTTCACTGAGGTGCTGGACGAGCCAACCGAGCCGTTCGGAAGGGTTGGGCAGATTGAGTACGCCGAGTCGCAGAGATTTCCGGGCTAACGGCCCACGAAGGATGAACACATCATCGGCGCTGGGGGCAATCTGCTCGGCCACATCTTGGACCACACGTGAGTTTGCGGTCGCCGTTGTCGCAAGTACTGGGATCGTAACCGGTAGGGCAGAGACGAGGTTACGGATGCGTCGGTAATCGGGGCGAAAATCGTGCCCCCAGTCAGAGATGCAGTGGGCTTCGTCGATGACCAACATGCCCATTCGCTTTATGAGCTCGGGCAGCTGCCTACTGGCGAATGTGGGATTGACCAGGCGTTCGGGGGAGACTAATAGAACGTCGAGTTCGTCGGCGTCGAGGCGTTGGGCGATTTCGGACCACTCGGTGGCATTGGCCGATGAGATGGCCGCTGCGCGCACGCTAGCTCGCTTTGCGGCAGCGACCTGGTCGCGCATGAGGGCGATAAGTGGAGAGACGATGAGGGTCGGGCCTGAGCCGATGGCACGCTGTAACAAGGTAGCGACAAAGTAAACCGCTGACTTTCCCCAACCGGTGCGCTGGACTACGAGCGCTCGACGGTGGTGGGCAACCAGAGCCTCTATGGCCTCCCACTGTCCAGGGTGGAAATCGGCATTGTTGCGACCGACGAGACGACGAAGGATTGCCACCCCTTGGGTGCGTAGGTCATCTACTTTCGGTATTGCGTCGGTAGTTGTCGTCATGGCTCCTCCTTGCGCCGTCATTTTTTCCGGAGCTAGTGACAGTTTCGTGGCGAGATTCCGGCACGGAGGAAGAACACCGTAGTCAGAACGGCAATGGCAACTGGTCAACGACCTCCTGCGCCCGGTCCTGCTGGGCAGTGACGATTGTTCCCAGCCATTCGACGACCTGATTCCGGGCTGCTTCGTCGAAGGACTGGATAACGTCGAGGTAGTTGGCCCCAGAATTGGCGGCCGCACCGCATAGACGCACTATCTCGGCAGGTGCGGGGGAATCAGCCGTCTCGAGGGAGGAGAGGAAGGCGTCACGGTTGTCGATCAATTGAGCGCGCCCAGCGTCGGTCGGCTGGACTTTGCCGATGAGAGATTTAAGCCTCTTGACTCGCTCTTTCCGCGCTGAGACGAGGTTGTCGAGAGCACCTTGCCAGACCAATCCGGAGAGGCGATCATGGGACATGAAGAGACGACGAATCTGTCGGTACCAGGCCTCAAGAGCAGATAAATTGCCCAGATACGAGACGTTATGGGCGATGATGCGGTTGAGCTTGGAGTAGCTGTTCGGGGCGACAGGACGCTGACGTGTCGCAGGGGGAGCGGGCAGCACGAGCTGATCATCCTCGGGAACGTCGTCACGCAGGATTGAGCCTGCCCCGACCACGGTGCCGAATCCGGTGGCTACCGGCCCGACAGCACCGCCCTGACCACCAAGGAAGATCGGATGACGGTCGAGCAGCACCCCGCGCGGCACATCGCCGAAAAGGGAGGCTGTCGTCTTATCCCCGTCGGGAGTGAAGTTGAAATGAATGTAGGAAGAACCGACCTCAGAATGGTTTGTCCTCGAGGTGCCGCCGGCCAAGAGGACATCACAGAAGTTGATGAGGCTCCCCAAGGTGGCAAAGGGCATGAGGATGGTTTGCTTGAGGCCGACGGTATGGGCCCCATTGGCCTCCTCCTCGAGGATAGTGCCCCCGCGGACGTGGGCACCTGAGCCCATGCTCGCCCCGTCAAGGAAAACAGCGTCCTGGGCGAACCCGCCCTTGAGCTTGACCCCGGTGCCAAGTTGGCAGTCCTGGATTGTCATGGGGGCCTCATCCCCGAGTATGCACCCGGCTGAGATGACAGTCCGACGGCCACGGATTCGGCATCCAGGCCCGATGACTACTCCATCACTACTGATGTTGTCGATGTCGACTGCCTCATCAATGTCGACGGTCAACGGATTCGGGATGCGCACCCCTCTATCGATGAGCTTGGCCACCTTCTCCAGGCCGCGCGGTTCAAGCACACGGGAGTTGACGTCCATCGATGGTCCTTTCGAGGTCGTGATCCGTTACTGCCAGCCTAGTCACTCCCGTTGTCGGCCGCCGGCCATGACGAGCCAGGCCGCAGTGACGACGAATGCCATCCCGAGCATTTGTGACCCAGTGAGGTTCTGGCCGAGGATGAAGAATCCTGCGGCTGCTGCGACGGCCGGCTCGACACCGGTCAAGATGCCGTAGACCGTGGTGTCGATGTGGCGTAGCGCGTACATTTCCAGGCTGTAGGGAAGGGCCGACGACATCACGGCTACAACCGCTCCGGTGAGGAGATGGTACGGCTCGACGAGGCGCGTCCCCGCAGTGGCGAAGCCAAACGGTACCAGCACGACCGAACTGAGCAGGATGGCCCACCACAGCCCCTCCAGTTTCGACCAGCTCATCCCAACTAACTGTGCCGATTTGGCATAGAGGGCCCAGAAAACACCTGCGACAAGGGCGAGTACCAGACCGAGGAGATCGAGGTGGGCCCAGTCGGCGGTAAGCGCACCTGAGACTGCCACCACTCCGCACAGAGCCAGCAAGATGGCGAGCCAGTCACGTAGGGATCGGCTTCCGAGGGCTGCCATGCCCAATGGCCCCAGAAATTCGGCGGTGACCGCAACACCGAGGGGCAGGCGTTCCAACGAGAAATAGAACACGGTATTCATGCCAGCCAAGGCGATGGTCAGGGCCAGCACCCTCGTCCAGTCAACGCGGTTATGGCCTTTCACATGGGGCCGAAAGATCGGCGCCAGGACGAGGGCCGCCAAAGACATCCGCAGCGCCACGGTGCCTAAGGCTCCGACATGGGGGATGAGGGTTGCGGCGAAGGCACCTCCGAACTGCACTGAGAGGATGGCCATGAACACCAAGATCGCTCCGCGCACGAACGCCACCATAACGCCGTGGTTGCTAAACCCTCACTCGGGCAGGCCTGCGAACCTGCGTGGTCGGTGGGTTCCGGACATCCTGCAAGAATAACTCCATGACATTTGGCTTCGAGGTCACCTCTCGTCTGGACAATGCTTGCGGACGTACCGGCCTCATACACACCCCGCACGGTGCCATCCAGACGCCGGCCTTCGTCGTCGTCGGCACCAAGGCGACGGTTAAGGCCCTGTTACCCGAGTCAGTGGTTCAACTGGGAGCTCAGGCGGTGCTCGCCAACGCCTACCACCTTTTCCTGCAGCCCGGTCCGGAGTTGATCGACGAGGCGGGCGGCCTGGGCCAATTCATGAACTGGACGGGCCCCACCTTCACTGATTCCGGTGGCTTCCAGGTGCTCAGTCTCGGTGCGGGTTTCAAGAAGACCCTAGCCATGGACGTTTCCCAGCTCACCGAGGCTGACGTCATTGCCGCTGATGCCGATCGTAAGGCGATGGTCGACGACGACGGTGTGACTTTTCGCAGTCCCCTCAATGGAGATCTACATCGTTTCACTCCCGAGGTGTCGATGGGCATCCAGCACCACCTCGGCGCCGACATCATGTTCTCCTTCGACGAGCTGACCACCCTCATGAACACCCGCGCTTATCAGGAAGAAGCCTTGGAGCGCACCCGACGGTGGGCTGAGCGCTGCCTGGCCGAACATCGTCGTCTCACCGAGGTGCGCAGCGGCAAGCCGTACCAAGCCCTTTTTGGTGTCATCCAGGGAGCCCAGTACCAAGATTTGCGTCGTAGGGCTTGCCGGGATTTGGCAGGCATGGAGATCGACGGTCAGTGCTTCGACGGGTTCGGCATTGGCGGCGCCATCGAGAAAGCCAATCTGGGACGAATCGTGACGTGGTGTGCTGAGGAGCTTCCCGAGGACCGTCCCCGTCACTTGTTGGGCATCTCCGAGCCCGACGACCTCTTCGCGGCCTGTCGGGCGGGGGCCGACACCTTCGATTGTGTTAACCCCTCCCGGGTGGCCCGTAACGCTGCCATCTACACCGTTGACGGGCGTTACAACGTTGATACCGCGCGGTTCCGGCGAGACTTCGGCCCGTTGGAGGACGACTGCGACTGCTACACATGCACCCACTATTCCCGCGCCTATATCCACCACCTGTTCAAGGCTAAGGAGCTTCTCGCGAACACTTTGGCGACGATCCACAACGAGCGTTGGACGGTAAGACTGGTCGACCAGATTCGGGGCGCCATGTGTAGCGGGGACCTCGATGCTTTCGAGACCGAGTTCATGGGGCGGTGGAATGCCAACGGCGGGAGGCTGGCCAAGGTTAACTGACAGGGCTGTTCTCCGGAAACTCATCCTTACGACGGAGGAGACTGACAGTGCCACTCGTTACGCTCGGGGGCGTGCGAGAGTCGATCGTGTCCTTCATGGCGATGGACGACCTATGGCGTCGCCGAGTGCCGGAGCATAAGGGCTGGCAGATCCCGGTCGTGTGGTTCCTGCCCGCTGTTGACGTGCTCGTCGGAGCGCTCGTGGCCCTGGCCGTGGGTGCCGGCGGGCTGTTGCTGGCGGCTCTTCAGGACCACCTTGACACCCTCGGACCAGGTGATGTCATCGTTGTCATCGTCCTTGCCGTAGCTCTTTCCTTCCGACGGGTGATGCCAATCACCTCGGCCGCCGTCATGACTCTCGTCTGGATTAACGGAACCTATGCGACGCCGTACATGGCGACGAACTGGGTGTCGACCTTGGCCTTTTTCTTCTCCTACTACTCCCTCATGGTGTGGGTACGGACACGTCGAATCGCGTGGGGATCGATGTTGGCGGTCTTCGTCGTCATCATGGGCTGGGTCGCCATGATGATGGCCTTCGGGAGGTCGCTCACCGAGCAGCTTAAGATCATTAATCCCGACAGCAATGGGGAGGGGGTCATCTACCTCGTCCTCACCTATGTGATCGTCAATGTCACCTTCGTCGTCGGAGCCGCATTGGTGGGACAGGTGTCCTGGCTGTGGGCACGAGACCTAGCCGAGGTTCGCCGTCAGGCCGCTACAATCGAACGGCAGCGTACCCAGCTTGCTGAGCAAGCAATTCTTGACGAGAGGTTGCGGATCGCCCGGGAGATGCACGATTCGATGGCCCATCACGTGTCGGTCGTGGGGATCCATGCCGCAGGTGCTCGTCGAGCCTTTGACGTCGATCCGGATCTGGCTCGGGAGGCCTTGGCAACCGTGGAAGTGGAGTCCCGGGAAGCTGTCACCGAGATGCGATCCCTGCTGGGATCCTTGCGGGCCGGTGACGAGCCACGTGCCCGCCTCAGCCTGGCTGACCTTGACCGACTGTGCAACGAACCCCGGCGCGCGTCGGTGCGGTTGCTGCGAGTGGGAGATGATTCCCTGGTTGGTCCACAGCTGGGTCACACCTGTTACCGAATCGTCCAGGAATCCCTTAACAATGTGGAGGCCCATTCCAGCGCCTCCGAGGTGACGGTGTCGGTGCGCTGCAGAGATGACGAGGTCGAGGTGGAGGTCACCGACAACGGCCGCCCGATTCGATCGGCACCCTCGACCGAGGTGGGAATCGTCGGGATGTCAGAGCGGGTCAAGGCCCTGGGCGGCACCATTGAGGTGGGTCCACGCAAGATCGGTGGATGGCGAGTTCGTGCCGTCATACCGATGCGTCGGGGTGAGAATGTGAGGGACGAGGACATGAAGGAGGGGGAGGACTGATGCGCGTCGTGCTGGTCGACGACCAGAAACTAGTTCGTCAAGGGTTCCGCCTCATCCTCGCGGTGGAGCCCGACATCACGGTTGTTGGGGAGGCCACCAACGGGGCTGAGGGCGTGGACGTAGTGAAGGAAACCGCTCCCGACGTCGTCCTCATGGACGTCCAGATGCCCGTCATGGATGGTGTCGCGGCCACCGCGAAGATCCGCGAGTTCAGCGACGTCAAGGTCGTCATCCTCACCACCTTCGACCGGGACGACTACCTCTTCGATGCTCTCGACGCCGGGGCCAGCGGATTCATGCTCAAGAATGCTGACGCAGAGTCGCTCGTCGCCGGTCTGCGTCAGGTCGCTGACGGGCATGCCCTGCTGGCTCCCGAGGTGACCCGGCGAGTTATCGCCCGGTCGGTGCACCAGGGGGGCACGGTGACCGGCAGCAAGGCCGAACAGCTCACCGCCCGCGAGATCGAGGTGGCCAAATTGGTGGCTCGGGGCCTGTCCAATGCTGAGATCGCCGAGGAACTTGTCGTCTCCGCAGCCACCGTCAAGACCCATGTTTCCAATTGCCTCATGAAGTGTGACCTGCGTGATCGGGTTCAACTCGTCGCCCTGGCTTACGAGTCGGGACTCATCCGTGTGGGGGAGCCTTCCCGAGACTGAAATCCGTCTTGCCGCCGATGTGCAATGACCAGAAATTGGGTGTGATGGTCATGTGATCGCAAATCGAGGACGCAGGAGGTAGCCATGATCGACACGGACATGTGCCACCGAGAACCGGTGTCGGTACGGGTCGAGGAACTCATCCGGGCCTTCGAGGACCTAGTGGCGGTCGACCATCTGAACTTCGACATCCCGGCGGGTCGGATGACGGGCTTTGTCGGAGCCAATGGCGCTGGCAAGACGACGACGATGCGGATGATCGTCGGAGTGCTTAAGCCCACCTCCGGCCAGGTGTTGTGGTCAGGAAGGCCGATCACGGCTGAGGACCGCCGCACCATCGGTTACATGCCTGAGGAGAGAGGTCTCTATCCCAAGCAGCCGGTCATCGATCAGCTCGTCTACCTCGCCCGAATCAAGGGGGCATCCACACAGACGGCTCGCACCGAGGCCATGGAATACCTAGACAGGTTCGGGCTTGCTGATCATGCCCGCGAGCAGGTGCAGAAGTTGTCCTTGGGTAACCAGCAGCGGATCCAGGTAACGGCATCGCTGCTTGCTGATCCGGCAGTCCTCATCCTCGATGAGCCCTTCTCTGGACTTGATCCGGTGGCCGTGGACGCGATGGCCGATGTATTGCGAGAGAAGACCGCCCAAGGAGTCCCGGTCCTCTTCAGCTCCCATCAGCTCGATCTCATTGACCGGCTGTGTGACCGCATGGTCATCCTGCACAAGGGCCGCATGGTTGCCAATGGCACGACAGAGGAATTGCGCGAAGTCGGTCCCCGGCGTTACCGGGTGGAAGCCCGTGGCGATCTTGGCTGGTTGCGCTCGCTGCCCGGCCTGACGGTTGTCGACGTCGACGGCACCACTGCCGTCATCGAATTCCCCGATCCCAACCAGATTGACCGTCTCCTCGACGTCATCGTCACCGAGTCGATGAACCGTGGCGGACTGGTCGAGTTGACCCATATTCGCCCGAGCCTGGGCGAGATCTACCGAGAGGCGGCCCAGTCATGACGAACACATCATCGGCCTGGCGTCTCGTCGCTTCCCGCGAGGTCGACGTCAAGCTGCGCGACAAAGGATTCATTATCTCGATGATCATCACGGTGCTTCTCATCGTGGCTATCTCCGTGGTGTTGTCCATCATCTCCTCCAAGCACGACCATGACAGCGTGGTCGTGACCGACGACAAGGCCGCTGCTATCGTCAAGGTCGCTCAGCAGGACTTGGCTGCCAGGGGATCGACGGACAAGACCGAGGTGGTTCGGGCTGCTGATGAGGCCGAGGCCCATCGCGAGCTCCAGAATGACGACAACATGGTTTATCTTCACCAGAAGGATGGCCAATGGCATCTCGACGGGTACGACAAGACGCCCTCGGCTGACGGGTCGTCCACCGGGGCCATGGAGAGAGCCGTGGCTGTTGCAGCGGTGGCTGACAATACCAAGGCTGCTGGGGTCGATGCGTCGACTATGACCAAGGGGATGTCTCTTCAGACAGGACAGGTGAAGCCCTCAGACGGCACATCGGAGGCTGTCGGATACATGCTGGCCATCGTCTTCAGTGTCCTGTTCATGATGTCGGCGATCTATTACGGCGTGATGATCGCCAACTCAGTAGTCGAGGAAAAGCAGTCCAGGATCGTGGAGATCCTGTTGACGGGGGTGCCTGCCCGTCAGTTGCTCATCGGCAAAATCGTAGGCAACACGGTATTGGCGGTTGGACAGCTCATCATCATTTGCGGGTTGAGCATGCTCGCCGTGTCCTTCTCGCAATGGTCGAACATCATCACGTTCGCGATGTCGTGGTCGGTGATGTGGTTCCTGCTGTTCTTCCTCGTCGGGTTCGTGGCGCTGGCAAGCCTGTACGCGGCTGCGGGGTCAATGGCCTCGCGCAGTGAGGACGTTCAGAACACCACCTCTCCGCTGATGTATCTCATCATGATCATCTACTTCTGGGTGGTGTTCTCGATGTCGAACCCTGATGGCATGAGCGCCAAGATCGGCAGCTACGTCCCGATCGCGTCGGTAGTCTTTATGCCGCTGCGCATGCTCGGTCATCGCGCGCAGTGGTGGGAACCAATCGTGTCGATCTTTGTGACCCTCGGTTTCACCGTGTTTGCGGTATTGGCCGGCGAGAGGATCTATCGACGCTCGATCCTGCAGACCAACGGTCGGGTCAGCTTCAAGAACGCCTGGAAGCAGAACGAATCGGTGGCGTGACGTCCGACGTCATGGCATCTGACGGGGCAGGCCCCGATGGAACTCGCACCGTTTTGCTTCGTCGCGACGGTCGAGCGGTAATGTCATCCATACCTGCCAAGAAGTGGTCTGAAAACCGGGCGGCAACGTCACCATCGACATTTCTTGGCAGGAATGGAGACAATGATTCAGAGGTATCGCGTCAGTTCCGGGCCACTGCCAGCCTCTCCTGATAGCTTGGCTCGTGTTTTTTGATCCAGGCGATGATCCGAGTCGTGATGGGGATGCAGGCGTACTCGACAAGGGTTTTCCACAAGAACCCGAAGAAGGCGTAGTTGCACCATTGGCCGAAGCTGGTGATTCCGACGACAGGTGCCGCGATCGCGCAGAAGATGATGGTGTCAACGGCCTCGCCAGCACCGGTGGATCCCATCAGTCGGCCGACCAGACCGCGCTCTAACCACTTGGCCTTGAGTCGAACCATGATGACCGAGTTTGTAAACTGTCCGGCCAGAAATCCGCATGCTCCGGCGAGCACCATCTGCCATAGCGGACCGAGGGCCATTTTTAGGGCGGTGTCATGGGCTACCGAGTAGGTATCGGTGAATCCAGGAAGGGCGATGATAGCCCAGAAGCACAGCACAGAGAGGATCGCGCAGATAAACCCCATGACGATCGCGCGGCGTGCTGCCTTGATCCCGTAGATTTCGGTGGTGATATCTCCCATGACATAGGCCAGCGGGAACAAGAAAAAGCCGCTATCGGTGGTGATGGGGCCGAGCTGCACCCCTTTTGAACCGCCGATATTCGACAGGATGACGACAACGCACATGAGGGTGAGCAGGATGTCGTAGTGCCCCGACCCTCGATCGGCATACGCAGGGCGGGATGCCGCGGATGATTTGAGGCTGGTGGAGTGTGACGTCACGGCGAAATGGTAACCGTGTTGGCGCATATCATCGAGATGACGATCATGACCACAGGAGGTTTCCGTGACTCTTGCTACTTCCGAGCTGGACATCACCCCGCACCGGGATCTCTATCCGCCGATTGAGCCCTATAACACCCAGATGGTTGACGTGGGTGACGGTCAGCAGCTCTACGTCGAACAGTGCGGCAACCCTGAGGGCAAGCCGGTGGTTTTCCTGCATGGTGGCCCTGGTGGTGGCGGTGGTACCGAGCGGCGTCGCTTCTTCAACCCCGATGCCTACCGCATCATCATCTTGGATCAGCGGGGCTGCGGTCTGTCTACCCCGCACATTGCCCAGGCTCACACTCCACGTGAGATGGCCACCAATACGACGTGGAAACTTGTTGAGGATCTTGAGAAGATCCGGGAGTTGCTTGGCATTGAGCGCTGGGAGGTCTTTGGCGGATCGTGGGGATCCTGCTTGTCGCTGGCTTACGCCGAGACCCATCCCGAGCGGGTGACCGAACTCGTGCTGCGTGGCATCTTTACCATGCGTGAGCAGGAGTTGGACTGGTACTACAACTTCGGTGCCTCCGAGGTTTTCCCGGAGCTGTGGAACAAGTTCTGCGAGCCGCTGCGCCGCGTCGGGCATGACTTTTCTCGTGACAACATTGCCGCCTACTACGACCTGCTGTGGGACGACGACCCCGACGTCCACGGTCCTGCCGCGGTGGCCTGGACGACATGGGAGGGCGTGACGACCTCGTTGTCCTTCGACCCGTCCCACATCGAGGAGTTCTCGGATCCAAACTTCGCGCTGGCCTTCGCCCGCATCGAGAACCACTACTTTGTCAATCATGGGTTCATGGTTGAGGGGCAGTTGCTGCGTGATGCCCACAAGCTGGCCGACATCCCGACTGTTATCGTTCAGGGACGCTACGACATGTGCTGCCCCGACGTCACGGCCGTCGATTTGTCGCGAGCCTTGCCGAGTGCCGATCTGCGAATCGTGATGGCAGGTCACTCTGCATTTGAGCCATTAATTGCCTCCGAACTAGTGAAGGTGTGTGACGAATTCGCCGAGCGATGAATTGTCGCCCAGGCGTGTCGAGGCCCAAGTCCAGTCGATTTGATCGAGTACTCACGGTCAAATCGACTGGACTTCGACATGGTGGTGGGGATAGCGCGCCGCCAGTTGAATAAAGACGGGTGGGTTTGCCCGACTATGTTAAGATGAAAGAGTAGTATCCCTCTTCATTCTTGTCTAGTGGTGGCTCGGGGATCTCTTCAAACATGATCGCTGACAAGGGCCGGCTGAGGGTGCGAATGACAGCTCTGGGGACGTCGTCCGGTCCGCTTCCCCAGTACTTTCCTAAATTAATCATGACCACTAAGTTGTCGAGATTTCTGCCAACGGTAAAGACCGAGACATCCATGACGAGCATCTCGCTGTCCGTATTTTTGACAGGAGCGCTCGTGTCCTGGTCTATGAAGTACAGCTTCTCGGGTCGGGTCGCAGCTTCGTTGATGACCATTTGAATGGTCTTCGGGATGACCGGGTAAAATCGATTATCCCGAATGAAATCTGGATGGACGATGAAGGTGATAACGCCACCAAATTCCTTGCGTGCAGACATAATCTTGATTAAATTGAGTTCATCTCTGATTCCTGAGTTTCTCGTGTGAAAAACAGTTTGCAACGGTCAGATGTTTGGACCATCCCCAATCCTGAACTGCGCGATGCGCCATTCGCCCGCACAGATCCGCGATGATCGGTGTCAGCACGCCATGTGTTGCGGCCCATGTCCAGCGGTGCACCATTGCACGCCTAGCCATGTCGCCTCGTTGATTCGGATGGTGTCGACGAAGAGAATCTAAAGATAGCTCGGTCAACTGAAGTGTTGCAGCTGTCCCCGCCAGACCGATCATCGGTTCATCGGCCAACCAAGAACCTGCGTAACGGGAACCATCTAGGAAACCTTCGCGGACGGCGTCGAGAAACTCTGCGGGGACTCCCACGAGCCCGTCACAACTGCTCCACGGCATCACCAGATTGACGACGTCGACCGCCGGGTGGTGAATGGAGGTGGCCTCGTAGTCGACGAATCTGGCGTGATCTTCGGTGACGAGCACATTGCCTGGACACGGGTCTGCTTGGGTGACGACCTCGGTTCCTTCGGCTCCTCGTAGCGACTCAAATAAGTCGAGCTCCGCATCATCGGGTACTTCAGTCTCTAGCGCAGCGCACATTTTTTCCAGGCCTCGCCCTGGCAGACGAGGCGAGGCTGGACCACCCGCTGAGCGCGTCTGTGGGTCAAGACGACGGATGGTGTCCTGGAATGCGGGGATGACCTCGTCGCGTGCCGCTCGATCAGACATTTCCCGCATCGATGCCGCCATAACGGTCGCCGTTGCTCGCCCCCACATCTGTGCGGCGATGAGAGCGGCTGAGGGGTCGTTGCCGGTCAAGATCGATTCCAAGGTCATCCCTGACACGTCGCCCATAACCACTACGCCCAGGCTTAGGTCAGCTGCATACAGCCGCGGTGCCTCCGGAAGACACCCCAAACCGGCAATCTCGCGGACAATCCCCAGCCCGCCGGAATTATGTGACATCGATGTTGATCGGAAACATTTCGCTATGACCGTTCGCGCGCCCGCAGTTGCTGTCGTCGAACCATCTACCCAGCACCGGGCTACGCTAGTGCGCACCCCCTCGTGAAGTACCTTGTTCAGTGACAGCTCGGTGCCTAAGGCGAACGCGGCATCATCGAGCCAGCCCAGTCCCATCCCTACCTCCTGGTACGCCGCACCGTCGTCGGCTACGTCTACAGTGGGAGAGTACACATTCCCGTCACACCGGAGAGAACCCTGACCACGACCTTGCACATCCACAACACCGATACCGGCAAAGAGGGCGCAGCGCGCCGCGTCGTCGCGGTCCCCACGTCGATTCCCATGGTGACTTTGGTCGGGCCCAATGACGAATTCCTCAAACGACTTGAGGACGCCCTTGACGCCGACATCTTGGTACGCGGTAACGAGATTCACCTCGCTGGGCATCCCGCAGATTTGGCCGATGCTGGCGACATCCTGTCGGAGATGATCACGATCATACGCACCGGCCAGGGCCTGTCCGCCGACGACGTCGATCGGGTCGTTGCCATGACTCGCAACGGAGAAGGCCCGGCCGAGATCATGACGGCTGACATCCTCAGTAATCGCGGCAGGACAGTTCGACCCAAGACCCTGAACCAAAAACGGTATGTTGACGCGATTGACGCCAACACCGTCACCTTTGGTATCGGCCCAGCTGGCACGGGCAAGACGTATCTGGCGATGGCCAAGGCGGTGCAGGCCCTTCAGACCAAGCAGGTGAGCCGGATTATCCTTACCCGCCCGGCCGTCGAGGCGGGAGAGAAAATCGGTTACCTACCCGGCACATTGTCGGAGAAAATCGACCCCTATTTGCGTCCTCTCTACGACGCCCTACGCGACATGGTCGACCCCGATACCGTGCCACGTCTTGTCGGTGCCGGAACTGTTGAAGTGGCACCGTTGGCCTATATGCGAGGCCGCACTCTCAACGACGCCTTCGTTATCTTGGACGAGGCCCAGAACACATCATCGCAGCAGATGAAGATGTTCCTCACTCGTCTCGGCTTCGGCTCAAAGATCGTCGTTACCGGCGATATCACTCAGGTCGACCTGCCCGGTGGTATGAAGTCTGGTTTACGAGTGGTGCAGGGCATCCTCGACGGTATCGACGACATTGCCTTCTGTAACCTCACCAGCCGTGATGTCGTCCGTCACCGTCTGGTGGGCAAGATTGTTGCTGCTTACGACGTTGCCTGCGAGTCCCGTGGCGCCAAAAATTCGCGCAAGAATAGGAAGACCCGATGATCGACATCACTAATGAGTCTGGTTCTCCGTCTAATGAGGAGGGGCTTGTCGGCCTGGCGACATTTGCCCTCGACTGGTTGCGTATCCACCCCTCTTCGGAGTTGTCGATCATTCTCGTCGACGAGGAAACGATGGAGGCTTACCACGAGAAATTCATGGGTCTTCCTGGTCCGACCGACGTCCTGAGCTTCCCGATGGATGAGATGCGTGCCCCCGGCGACGACGAGGATCCGCCTTCTGGGCTACTCGGTGACATCGTGCTGTGCCCGACCGTCACAGCTCGCCAAGCTGCTGAGAATGGTCGCACTCCCGACGGGGAGGCGGAATACCTCCTCATCCACGGGTTGTTGCACCTGCTCGGCCACGACCATGCTGAACCCGGAGAGAAGCGCGTCATGTTCAGACTTAACGATGAGATCATCGCGGCATGGGATGACCATCGAGAACAGACAGGTCAGCGGTGACACGGCAAGAATGGATCGTTCTGGCGATCGCCTTCATCTTCACAGTGTTGGCAAGCCTCAATGTGGCCATGGAGACGGCCCTTCAACACATGTCTCACTCCAAGGCCGAGGAGCTTGCTGCCGACGGTAAAGCTGCGCACCAACGAGTACTTGACATGGTCGCCGATCCTGCCCCGTTTATCAACACCGCGATGCTAGTGAGGGTTATTTCCGAGGTGACAGCGACAGCACTTGTCGCGCTCCTTATTTTCGGCCACTTCGACCTGCCCTGGCAGCAGGTGCTCGTCGTCGTGGCCATCATGGTGCTTGTTGACTTCCTGACATGGGGAGTGGCTGCGCGCACTTTGGGGCGCCAACATGACACCGCCATCTGCACCTTCTGGTCTCGTCCTTGGGGAGTACTTGCCCACGTCCTTGGCCCCATCGCGGCCTTGCTTATCCTCATCGGCAACGCTCTGACCCCCGGAAAGGGATATGCCGAAGGTCCCTTTACCTCTGAGGCTGAACTACGCGAGATGGTCGACTACGCCGAGGCTTCCGACCTCATTGAGGCCGGCGAGCGGGAGATGATCCACTCAGTCTTCGAGCTAGGTGACACCCTTACGAAGGAGGTCATGGTCCCGCGTACCGACGTGGTCTATATTCCTCGGACCAAGAATCTGCGTCAGGCGATGTCTTTGGCTCTGCGATCTGGGTTTTCCCGAGTTCCGGTCGTTGGCGAAGGCTTTGACGACATCCGTGGCATCGTCTACCTCAAGGATCTCTCCCAGCGGGTACTCGACAATCCTGACGGTTACGCCACCGAAAGCGTCGAATCGATCATGCGGCCTGCCGCGCTCTGCCCAGACTCTAAGCCCGTCGACCAGGTGCTGCGCGAAATGCAGCGAGACCGTAACCATCTCGTCATCGTCGTGGACGAGTTTGGCGGCACGGCTGGCCTAGTGACGATCGAGGACATCGTCGAGGAGATCGTTGGCGAGATTGTTGACGAGTATGACGCCGAGCCCACCCTCACTGAAGAGATCGAAGACGGCGTCTTTCGAATATCCTCGCGTTTGCCGGTCGATGATCTGGGCGAACTGTTCGATCTTAAGGTCGACGATGACGACGTCGAGACGGTTGGTGGCCTCATGGCCAAGGAACTGTCTGTAGTACCCATCCCGGGATCTGTCATCATCTGGGAGGGGTTAGAGATCACCGCCGAGAAGGCGACCGGTCGCCGTCACCAGGTGGACACCTGCCTGGTAAAGCGGGCCCCCGAAGAAACCCCCGATCAGGAGTATGACGATGAGTGACGACGAGATGCCTTCGTTGGCCGATCTCATGGATGGCGATGACGAGGATATTTCCGACGTTGACTATGTGACCGCCAGGGTAGCTGAATCTACCCGAGCCGGATTCCACTCCGGGTTCGTCTGCTTCGTCGGGCGCCCAAATGCCGGCAAATCGACCCTCACCAACGCCCTGGTTGGTTCCAAGATCGCCATTGCCTCCTCGAAGCCTCAGACCACCCGTCACGTCATCCGTGGCGTAGTCACTGACGAGAAATCTCAGATCGTCGTCATCGACACCCCGGGACTCCATAAGCCACGCACCCTACTGGGTCAGCGGCTCAACGACCTCGTTTTCGACACTTGGACCCAGGTCGACGTTATCGGGGTGTGTTTGCCTTCCAACCAGCGAATTGGGCCAGGTGACACCTATCTTGTATCGGAAATCGCCGAACTTCCTCGTCGCCCCACGCTTATCGCCCTGGCAACGAAGTCCGACCTCGTGTCCAAGGCGCGGATGGCTGAGCATCTGGCCGCCATTGACAAGCTGCAAGGAGAGGTCGGCATCGAGTTCGTTGAAGTCGTCCCGTGCTCTGCAGTCTCCGGCGAGCAGATCGACGAGGTCCGCGACGTCATTGCTTCCCTGCTGCCTGAAGGGCCGGCCTACTACCCAGATGGTGAGGTGACTGACGAACCGACCGAAACCCTTGTCGCCGAGCTGATCCGCGAGGCGGCGCTTGAAGGTGTGCGCGAGGAGCTTCCCCACTCTCTGGCTGTGGAGATTGTGGAGATGGGGCCTCGAGAAGGTCAGCCGGAGGATCGTCCCCTACTGGACGTCTACGCATCCCTCATAGTGGAACGTGATTCCCAGAAGGGCATCATGATCGGTCATCATGGTTCCCATATCAAGCAGGTTCGTACCCACGCCAGGCGACAGATCGCGGCTCTGTTGGGAACGCCAATCCACTTAGACCTTCAGGTCAAGGTGTTGCCGAACTGGCAGTCCGACCCGAAATACCTCAATCGATTGGGGTTTTGAAATATTGGGTCGATGGGAAGTGATGGTCTCACAGTGCTGCGGCCGTCACCTCTCCACCGACGACTGTTAAGTCGCTGGTGAGGCCTGCCAATGCATCACCGGACAGGTCGAAGGGATTGTGGGCCACAGCGATGACGTCTCCTGGTCCGCCCGTGACCACCTGTGTTACGTGACGGGTGCTGGCTGTGATGGCCTGGGACAGAGTAAGAGCCTGCTCAGGGTGCCAGCTTGGGCGCCGGTCACCGGTTCTCTCGACGGCCACGCGGATCGCGCCCCACGGATCGACGGGGGAGACTGGGGCGTCTGATCCCAGTGCTAACTCGGTCCCGGCTCTCACCATGTCGGCGAACCGGAAGCAGCGATCAGCGCGGTCTGACCACATGACGTCGGTGGCGTCCCGGTCGTCGACGAGGTGTAGAGGTTGGACGCTTGCTCGCACCCCGAGAGCTGCAAATCGTCGAACGTCTGCGTCAGTGAGCACTTGAGCGTGTTCGATCGACCCAGAAATCCCGGTCACCTCGAAAGCATTGAGGACCTCTTTGGCCGCTCGGTCTCCTATGGCGTGAGCCGCGCATTGCAGGTTGCCAGTTTTGGCTCGATTTATGAGGTCGACCAAATCCTCTGGCGTCACCGAGTCAATTCCGGCCCCATCAGGACCGGCTCCCGCCGGATAGGAATCCATGCACCAGGCAGTGCGCGTCGACATCGACCCGTCGACGATGACCTTAAGTGGGCCCATAGCTACTCGGCTTGGACCAGGCTTATCAGTGACGGGGGCTTGGCCAGTCGCCAGCCCCTGCGCAATTGCCTCGTCCAGGCGTTCGGGGTACACACTCACCTCGACTCGTAGCGGGCACCGGCCATCAGCTTCGCGCTGTAGCCACGTCTCGACGTCAGTGCTGAACTCCATATCGCGGATGCCAGTGATTCCCAGGCGCGCCGCCGCGGTGCTGCAGCTTCCCACCCAACCATCCAACACGTGAGGGTTGACCTGTGAGAGCTGGGTTTGGACGTCGAAACTGGTCTGTTCGCGCAGAAATCCGTCTCCCTCGATACCGAGTTTGCGCATAGCAGCGGTATTGCACCACGAGGAATGTAGGTCGGCGGAGACGAGGATAACGGCACGATCACCGGTGACGGCGTCAAGCTGACGGGCGTTGGGATTTGAGCCCCATAGCGAGGGACGGAACCCGAATCCCTGCAGAATCGGCTCGTCGCTGCCTTCGCTTCGTTTGACATGGGTGGCAACTTCCTCGAGCACCGTCTCGCAACTCGCGGTTTGGCTAACAAGGAATCTCCGGGACGCCAACGCCCACTGCCCGACGTGGACGTGCTCGTCCCACAGACCAGGCATGAGGAGGCGACCGCCAAGGTCAATACTTCGCACCCGCGCACTGTGGGCCTGCTGCTGCGCTTCGGGACCGAGGGCAAGGACGCGATCCGATAGCAGTACATCGGTGGGCTTGCCCGTCGACCCGTCGGTGAGGTCGAGGATTCTGGCATTGTGAAGCAACAACATTCCCAGATATTCCCACTGACAGCGGGTGATGTCACACGTGAGACGATTTTGAGAAATATCCCATGCTGGGGCGATCGCGGTGTACTGTGACCCGCATGTCGTGCGCGCTTCCCCTGGTGTGCCGCAGCGAGGCCCGTTGAAGGGGCGGCCTCCTTGCTGCGGGTGATTGGGCTGCCCTACACATCACACACGGGAGATACCATGACGCACATTCAGCCCCGTCCCTGCCAGCTGACCAGCCCGATGCCCAGCGGGCGTTATAAACCTTTCGTTCCGCACAAGTTGCCGGACCGTACCTGGCCAGACAAGACCTTGGGCGATGCTCCGCGGTGGCTGTCCACTGATTTGCGTGATGGCAACCAGGCCCTTGTTGACCCCATGACTCCAGCCCGCAAGATGCGGATGTTCGAACTTCTTGTTGGGATGGGGTACAAGGAGATTGAAATTGGCTTCCCCTCAGCTTCTCAAACGGATTTCGATTTCGTTCGGCAGGTTATTGAGTCCGGCATTGTCCCTGACGACGTCACCATCTCGGTGCTGACTCAGGCCCGTGAGGATCTCATCGAGCGCACCATGCAGAGCTTAGTCGGCGCTCACCGTGCCACTATCCACATGTATAACGCAGTTGCCGAACTCTTCCGACGCGTTGTCTTCAACATCGACGAAAAGCAGTGCATTGACCTGGCGCACCGTGGTACTGAGTGGGTCGTCAGGTACGCCGACAAGTACCTCGGCGACGTTGAGTTCGGCTACGAGTACTCTCCGGAGATCTTTAGCCAGACCCGCACGGACTTCGCTATCGAGGTCTGTCACTCCGTGATGGACGTGTGGCAGCCGGGGCCAGGCCGTGAGATCATCCTTAATCTGCCGGCTACCGTCGAGATGGGCACTCCGAACACCTACGCCGACCAAATCGAGTACTTCTGCCGCAATATCCGTGATCGTGAGCACGTGTGCGTCTCTTTGCACCCGCACAATGATCGTGGCACGGCGATTGCGGCCGCCGAGTTCGCGCAGATGGCGGGCGCCGATCGCGTCGAGGGCTGTCTCTTTGGCCACGGCGAGCGCACCGGCAACGTTGATCTCGTCACCTTAGGTATGAATCTTGTCAGCCAGGGAGTTGACGCGGGTATCGACTTCTCTGACATGCCAAAAATCCGCCGCACCGTCGAGTACTGCACTGGACTACCGGTGCCGGCACGCCAGCCCTACGCCGGCGACCTCGTCTTCACAGCCTTTTCGGGCTCGCACCAAGACGCTATCAAGAAAGGTCTGGAGGACCTCGAACGCCAGGCCCAGGAGCAGGGCATCGGTATCCACGAGGTTGACTGGCAGGCCCCCTACCTGACCATCGACCCACACGACGTCGGGCGCACCTACGAGGCTGTCATTCGTGTCAACAGTCAGTCCGGTAAGGGCGGCATGGCCTACCTCCTGAAGACCGAGCACCAAGTCGACCTGCCGCGTCGTCTGCAGATCGAATTCTCCGGTGCAGTGCAGAATTACACCGACGATCAAGCCCGCGAGATCAGCCATGACGAGATCTGGGATCTGTTTAACCGCGAGTACCTGCAGGTGCCCGGCATCAAGTTGGTGAGCCGCATGACGTCCACCGAGACCGGTACCCATCAGCTCACCGCCAACCTTCGGATTGATGGCGAGGACGTTCAGATCCGGGGCGAAGGCAACGGTGCGGTGTCGGCGTTTATCGACGCTCTGGCTTCCCTCGACATCGTCGTGCAAGTGCTCGACTATTCTGAGCACGCCATGACCGCAGGCGGTACTGCCAAGGCCGCCGCATACGTCGAATGTGAAATTGGGGATGGCGAGACCTCGCAGATTCTATGGGGAGTCGGCATTGACCCTGATATCGCGCAGGCCTCCCTCAACGCGGTCGTCAACGCGGTAAACCGCTCCCGTCGGCAAACCTTGGATAGGGAGTCATGATGCCGTGATCATGGGGTGGGGTTGACTTCATAGGGGACGGCCCCACCAAACCTCCGGTCCCGCTTGGCGTATTCCACCACTGCGGCCCAGAGGTCGCGGCGGTCAACGTCGGGCCATAAGACGTCGGAAAATACCATTTCGGCGTAGGCCGATTGCCACAGGAGGAAATTCGATGTGCGCTGCTCCCCGGAGGAGCGCCAAAATAGGTCGACGTCGGGGACCTCGGGCTCGTCAAGGTGAGTACGGAAGGTTTTCTCCGTGATGTGGTCGGGATCGATCTTGCCCTCAGCGGCTAGCCGGGCAATATCACGCACCGCGTCAACGATCTCTGCCCGACCGCCGTAATTGACGCAGAACTGGAGGGTGAGGACGGTGTTATCAGTTGACTGTTTCTCGGCTGATTCCAATTCCTTGATGACTGACTTCCACAGCTTGGGACGACGTCCAGCCCAACGGATGCGTACTCCCATGGCGTCGAGTTGATCGCGACGACGGTGGATGACGTCACGATTGAAGCCCATAAGCCACCGAACTTCGTCGGGCGAGCGCTTCCAGTTTTCGGTGGAAAACGCATAGGCGCTCAAATAGGGGATACCCATCTCGATGGCGCCCTCGATAACATCGAAGAGAGCATCCTCGCCACGTGCGTGACCCTCAGTGCGCCTAAGACCGCGTTGCCTGGCCCAACGTCCGTTGCCGTCCATGACGATGGCGACGTGTTGGGGGATGAGTTCCGGTGGCAGCTCGGGTGGACGAGCTCCAGACGGATGCGGCAGCGGGCCGCGCTTCGGGGGTCGCGGTGTGATTCGGGCCATGGGTCACAGCGTAGTGGCGTCGAGGACGGTAGTGGGGCCGGACTGGTGCCCTCGTGACGGTGACAACGGTAAGTTATCCGAGGTTCAAGGCCTCGATGATGTCACAGGGTCGTCCACACGATGATAATTCCGGAGCCGAGACAGGCGATGATCGAGGCAACGCTCGTCCAATGACTGATACGTTCCCGAGTGCGCCCAGAAATACCGGAGGAATTGGGTCGCAGCCGATCAATGACGACTGGAAGCCATGCCGGAATGAGGACGATCCACCATGAGATAATGAGCGTCAGGATTCTGACGACGAGTGGCAGATCGGCAGTCCCGATGCGCTGACTCGACGAGATGAATAGCGGAATGGTAGTGAAATTCGTAGCCATTCCGAGAGCCCCCCAGGTGAACATGCCGTGGGCACCAGCGGACCGCGGCCCAGAAGTTTTCTTGACTCGAGATTTTTGGACGCGGTGGGATACCCATTTCGTCCGCGCCAGATAGCAGCCGAATAAGAAGAGTAAAACGCCCAGTACACGGTCGACGGTACGTGAGGCCAGCTGACGAGAGGCGAAGTCGGTGGCAGCGCTTCCCAGCAGGCCGAAACTCGTGACGCCGATGGCGCCAAGCACCAGACCTGCCCCAGAGACAAAAGCCCAACCGTGGTTCTGCTTTTGACCGTGAACTGCCGCGTTTGCGTTGAGGATCATGACGGGACTGATAGCAGCAACGAGCACCAGGTACCAGACGCTGCCGAGCAGCGCGACAAAGGAATCCATGGGCGTCTCCTGGGGGGGGGTTCCAACGGTAGTCGACCTGCGATGAACACCTCCTACCCTCTCACAGCGATTCTGTGCAGAGCATGTTTCGGCTGCACGCCATACGGGGAGACAATAGGTGTCATGCCCACCTACCGTGACCAAGCCGTCGTTCTGCGCACGCACAAGCTAGGTGAGGCTGATCGGATCGTGTCGATGTTGTCGCGTGAGCACGGCAAGATTCGGGCGGTGGCACGAGGGATTCGACGCACCTCCAGCAAATTTGGTGCCCGTCTGGATCCGTTCAATCTGGTTGACCTGCAGTTGGTTCAGGGACGCAATCTCGACGTCGTCGCCCAGGTGGAGTGTTTGCATCCTTACTCGGCGCCGCTGCGTCAGGACTATTCTCTGTTCACCGCGGCTGAGGTCATGGTGGAGGCTGCCGACCATCTGGTGCCGGTGGACCGTGAACCGGCCCCGGCACAATACCGATTGTTGGCAGGAGCTCTGCGGGTGCTCGGCCAGGGGACGACGGACGGTCCACGGCCACCCGAGATGGTGCTGGACTCTTACCTGTTGCGCTCTCTTTCAGCATCCGGATATGCCCCGGATCTGGTCGACTGTGTCCGGTGTGGGACACCTGGGCCGCACCAGGGTTTTTCGCCCAGTTTGGGGGGCGTGGTGTGTATTAATTGTCAGCCGCCCGGAACTCCTCATCCGCACGAGGAGACGATTTCGTACCTGCGGGCTTTGCTGGTGGGGGACTGGACTGCGACGCGTGATGTTGCGTGGTCGAGGGTTCGGGAGGGGTCCGGACTGGTGGCAGCATTTGTGTCTTGGCATATGGATCGTGGTTTGCGGTCAATGCCCCTTCTGGAGCGTTGATCGCAAATCAGTTGCACTACGAGCGGCCTTCGGCATACGGAGCTCAGCCCTGATTCGTCTTTTCGGTTGGCGTGGCGCGTCAATTGTCGTTCCCGGGTCAGGTCTCACGAACTGGCTTTGCGCGTGGAATACGGGCATTAACCACCCACCAACCATTGCGCAGACCGATAGAGATCTTGCCACGAAGAAGAGAGACGCGCTCCTTGAGACGAGCAATACCCATTCCAGTCGATCGAACGGGTTCTATCTCCGGGTCGGTGGTGGGGTTGGAGACGGTTACTACGACGTCGTCCCCTTCATCCATGACGGTGATCCTGGCGGTAGCGGGACCGTTGTGCTTGATGACATTGGCAGTGGATTCGTCAAGTATTCGGTTGATGGCATCGGAGACGCTCACCGGCATTGGAGCGCACGCAACCGACGACTCGACATGCCAGCCGAGCGTTTCCAGCCGCGTGACCATAGCGGCCACCGTAGCCTCGACGGAGTCCTCGTGGGTGGGAGAGGAGATGAATGGAAGGTTACGGTTACGCAGCACTAAGAGTAGACGCTGAAGATCGTCTAGGGCAGCTCTAGACGTGTTTTCGATCGATTTGGAGGCCGTGATGACGTCCTCATTGGCGGTGTTGAGGCGTAAGGAACCTGCCAGCATGGTGATGACGGTGAGGTCCTTGGCAACGACGTCGTGGAGCTCGGCCGCAAGCTGTTGACGTTCTTCTTCGCGGGCATGCGCTGCCTGCTGAAGAGCGTCGGCAGCTTGTTCCTCGGCCTGTTCGCGGCGGTTATCGAGCCAGCGGAAAGCGGAGCCGAATCCGATGCCGATTGCGCAAGCAAGGCATGCCACCAAAAAAATGGATACCCAGCGTTCCGTATAAACGGCCGCCATAGCAGCGATGACCGTGGCGCCGATAATCAGCGGAATACAATGGCGCTTCAGGCCATGCTGGCTAGCTAAGAAGGCGAGCACAACCAACAGCGGAATGCTAAACGCTATGTCTCCGGCGATGGCGCTGCTGACCAGGCCAACGAGAAGCAACAATTCCTGTACCAGGGGATGCTTCCAACATAAGAGCGCGGCCATACTAAAGACGTATACGACAACCATCCAGACTGTCGCACTGTCGCTCCGGTGAGTTACGACAGCTACACGTAGATCGTCCAGCCCGGACAGCACCAATACGGCGATGGTAATAGCCGTAACGACAGTGGTTCGACTGCTCTTTTTGAAGATGAAGCTACGGCCAGGCGAACCACTATTCATTAGATGCGTTCTCCGCGTGTTAGACAGCCCATGCATTGGGCATAGGCGCGGGATCAGTTAAAACACCAGTCGGGGTAGAGGGTGCAAAGGCCGTCTATGATTCCCTTAACATGGGCCTTGGGTTGCGTATTCACAGCGTTCTGAGTGGGGGCGGAGTCAGTGGTGGCCTGAGCGGGGACGGCGACCGAGAAGGAGCTGATTGCTAAGACAGCCACGATGCCGGTGATGATCTTCTTCATGGGCACAATGTATCTCCTTTGAGGGGCCCTCCACAACGGTCAGGCAAAAGTGATGCGAGGAGGCTAGCACGTGCAGAGAGTAAGCCGCAGGATGCGCCGGTTGGCTGATCATCTGGCCAGATGGTCGGCCTGACCATAGACATTTGGTTACCGGTAGTCACGTTGCTAACCCGCTGCTGCTATACAGACTGCTGCGGCATGCGAGGATGGGAAGTAATGTGAGGTTGACAAGATACTTCGCGTCGCAGGCGTTATATGTCTGATCGTTGGCGCCGCGCGATCACCGTGGGTGAGGAGGTTCACTTGGGCTCAGCAGCGCCCAACGTGAGTGTAAGGAGGAGTGATGTCAGTTCGACTCGTGGTTACTGACGATCATCCGATCATGAGGCAGGCTCTTGCCGGCTATTTCTCTCGTGTTGAGGAGATGGAGGTTGTCGGCCAGGCCACTAATGGTCGTGAAGCCGTTGAGCTTGTTGATCAGCTATTGCCCGACGTTGTCCTTATGGACCTCAAGATGCCTGAAATGGACGGTCTCACAGCTACCCGAATGATCGTCTCGCGCCATCCTTCGGTCCGTGTTGTTGCCCTGACGACTTTTGCTCGTCGGGATATCGTCGTTGAGGCCATCCTTGCTGGTGCTGCCGGATACCTTCTGAAGGAATCTGAGCCGGAGGCCGTTATCGCAGGGGTTCGCGCTGTCATGGCAGGTCAAGTGACAGTGTCTCCGGAGATTGCCCGAGGTGTTGTTGAGGTCTTTTCAGCTCGGCCCTGTGGTGGGGGGTCTCATCAGATTGATTTGACTCCGGTGAAATTGTCTGATGCTGATGACGACGTTCTGAAGCTTCTCGCCGAAGGGTTGTCGAACGCTGCCATCGCAGATGAACTATGTCTCAGCGAGTCCGCGGTTAAGCAGCGTCTTGGTCATCTAGCAAAGAAACTGGGAGTGCGTAGTCGTCTTGAGGTTCTCGTGAGAGCATGCGAGCTGGGCTTAGTCATCCCCCGGCTGCGTCGCTGATTACGACACTGACCTGGTGTGCACTGCGGAGCACTCCGAACAGATTCCGAACAATTCCAGTTCGTGGCCGGTCTCGCTGAACTCATATTTCGCGGCGATATCGCGAGTCCAATCCTCCAGGATTTTCTCAGGCCCAATTTCGACAGCCTTGCCGCAATTGCGGCATACCAAGTGATGGTGGTGCGCTGAGGAACAACGGCGATAGGTCATTTCGCCGTCTTCAGCGCGAATGGCATCGAGCTCTCCGTCCTCAGCCATCGTCTGCAAGTTCCGATAGACGGTTGCCAGACCAACCTGATCTCCGCGGTTGCGTAGCTGATCATGGACCTGCTGGGCGGTGAGGAAGAACGGCTCGTCGTCAAACAGAGCACGAATGGCAAGGCGCTGTTTGGTCGTGCGCCGCCGATTCTCCACCATGATCACCTCACTGCCGGGGGTCGAACTAGGCCAAATGTACTCCAGTAGCTTGTCGATTTCCCAGTGGTTGTCTGCTGGCTGACGAGGTAGTCATGCGTAGTGTAGTTACCGTTAAGCTAGTTAACGGCCTCGCCGCCCAGATATGTTCCGTAGGCGGCGCTGCCCGCGTGGGCGCCATCCGGGTGTCCACTCCAATGAGGACTTGGAAGAAAGGGACGGCTGTGGCCTCCACTAGCACACTCGACAATGTCATCAACCTCTGTAAGCGACGCGGATTCGTTTTCCCGTGTGGGGAGATCTATGGCGGCACCCGTGCTGCGTGGGATTACGGCCCATTCGGCGTAGAGCTTAAGGAGAACATTAAGAGGCAGTGGTGGCGTGCCATGGTCACCCGTCGCGATGACGTCGTTGGTCTTGACTCCTCGGTCATCCTGCCTCGTGAGGTGTGGGTGGCCTCGGGACACGTCGGAGTGTTCAACGACCCTCTGACCGAGTGCCTGTCGTGTCACAAGCGGATGCGCGCTGATCATCTACAGGAGGGCCACGCCGCCAAGCACGGGATCGCCGACCCTGATTCCATCTCGCTCGAGGAGGTCAACTGTCCCAACTGCGGCAACAAGGGGCAGTGGACCGAACCCCGAGACTTCAACATGATGCTTAAGACCTACCTCGGCCCCGTCGAGGATAAGTCGGGTCTGCACTACCTGCGTCCCGAGACCGCCCAGGGCATTTTCGTCAATTTCCAGAACGTGCTCACCAGTGCCCGCAAGAAGCCGCCATTCGGCATCGCGCAGACAGGTAAGTCGTTCCGCAACGAGATCACGCCTGGGAACTTCATCTTCCGTACCCGTGAGTTCGAGCAGATGGAGATGGAGTTCTTCGTCGAACCCGGAACCGACGAGGAGTGGCATCAGTACTGGATCGACGTTCGCACCGCGTGGTACACCGATCTCGGCATCAACCCGGATAACCTGCGCCACTACGAGCATCCTAAAGAAAAGCTCTCCCACTACTCGAAGCGCACTGTCGACGTTGAGTACAAGTTTGGGTTTTCCGGGTCTGACTGGGGTGAGCTTGAAGGTATTGCTAACCGTACTGATTTCGATTTGGGTAACCATTCCAGGCACTCTGGTAAGGATCTGTCGTACTACGACCAGGCCAACAACAAGCGCTACTTGCCTTATGTTATTGAGCCGGCGGCAGGATTGACTCGATCGCTCATGGCCTTCATGGTGGATGCTTACACCGAGGATGAGGCACCCAACGCCAAGGGTGGGGTTGACAAGCGCACCGTGCTTAAGCTGGATCCGCGTCTTTCTCCGGTCAAGGCTGCGGTGCTGCCACTGAGCCGTAATTCTGACTTGTCGCCGAAGGCCCGCGATCTTGCTGCTCGTTTACGTGAGCATTGGAATGTTGACTTCGACGATGCCCAGGCTATTGGCAAGCGCTACCGCCGTCAGGACGAGATTGGTACCCCGTTCTGCATCACCGTCGACTTCGATTCCCTTGAGGATGACGCCGTGACGATTCGTGAGCGTGACACCATGGCTCAGCAGCGTGTCAGCATTGACAAGGTTGAGGAATACCTCGGCGGTAAACTTCTCGGCTGCTGATCTGCTATACCTTTTATGCATGAAAGCATCTCGGCACACCGGGGTCGGGGCACTCACGACGATTATCCTGACCCCGGTGTCGTTGGAGAAAACATCATCGTTTAGGCTGGTCGCGTAGCAGCGAAAGGGTGATGACTCCATGAGTGTGCCTGACGTTCGAGACCGTCGTGACCTTGAACGCGGGGGAGATGCCGTAGCGGTTCATACGCATAGCGCGGCACGTCCTTCCAACGTCACATTAAAATTGATCATGGCCATTACGGGGACGATATTCGCGTTATTCGTCTTCGTCCATATGGTCGGAAACCTGAAGGCCTTTATGGGGCCAGGAGATTACAACGCCTACGCCGAGTTTCTCCGAACCGTGTTGTACCCGCTATTTCCCGTCGGTGGGGTTTTGTGGTGCTTCCGGATTGTTTTGCTTGTGTGCCTGGTCTTGCATGTGTGGGCCGGTCTGACGATCTGGGTGAGGGGGCGACGAGCACGCGGCCGATTTTCCCGGCATAACATGAAGGCCCTGGGTTGGGGAGCCCGCACGATGGTGCTGTCAGGAATTGTCATCTTGGCTTTCGTCGTGGTGCATATCCTCGATCTGACCTTGGGCATGGGCGTACAGTCCTCATCCTTCCGGGCGCCAGTTAATGAGGGAACTCCTGACATCCACATCACCGCATACCAGAACCTCGTCGCCAGCCTGTCGCGTCCGTGGATGGCGATCTTTTACACCGTCGTCATGATCATCATTGGGCTGCACATCGCCCAGGGCGTACGTAACACCATCAATGATTTTGGCGGTACAGGACGCCGACTGCGCGCTATTTGGACGGTGATTGGTCTCCTCATCGCGCTGGCCATTGTGGTGTGCAACGGCGCACTTCCCATGCTCATTCTTGCCGGGGTGATCTCATGAATAACTGGATTGAGGCCGTCAAGAAGCCTCTCGAGATGATTACTGGGCGTCATGCGGGCGCTAGACCCGAGGAGCCTGGCGCTGAACTAGTGAAACCCGAGCAGCTCCAGCCCAGACGGGCTGAGTCGTCGTCGGTGGCGAGACGGGCTGCCAAGGGTCCCAAGGCTCGTGACATTCTCGGCCCGGCGCAGAAGAAGGCCGGCTACCTTGTTGGTGACGAATTGGACGGCAAGGCTCCCGAGGGGGATCCACTCACCGCGTGGACCCGTCGTCAAAGCGAGTACAAGCTCGTCAATCCGGCGAACCGTCGCAAGATGAACGTCATCGTGGTGGGAACCGGCCTCTCTGGTTCCGGGGTTGCCGCAACCCTCGGCCAGCTCGGCTACCACGTCGACGTTTTTTGCTTCCACGATTCCCCGCGTCGAGCCCACTCAGTTGCTGCCCAGGGAGGTATCAACGCTGCACGTGCCCGCAAGGTTGACGGCGATTCCCTTAAGAGGTTCGTCAAGGACACCGTCAAGGGTGGTGACTACCGGGGCCGAGAGGCCGATGTTGTTCGACTCGGCACCGAATCGGTACGGGTTATTGACCATATGTACGCCATCGGCGCGCCGTTCGCCCGAGAATATGGCGGTCAGTTGGCTACTCGATCTTTCGGAGGCGTGCAGGTTTCGCGCACCTACTACACCCGCGGGGAGACCGGTCAGCAGCTCGAAGTAGCCTGCTCCCAGGCCCTCCAGGCACAAATTGATGCCGGTTCGGTGACGATGCACAACCGCACCGAGATGCTTGACCTCATCGTTGCTGACGGTAAGGCTCAGGGCATCGTCACCCGTGACCTTCTCACCGGCGAGATCAAGGCATGGACGGCCCACGTCGTCATCCTATGCACCGGCGGATATGGATCGGTGTACCACTGGTCCACCTTGGCCAAAGGGTCCAACGCCACCGCGACGTGGCGTGCTCACCGTCAAGGTGCATACTTCGCCAGCCCCTGCTTCGTGCAGTTCCACCCGACCGCGCTGCCCGTCAGTTCGCACTGGCAGTCCAAGACCACGCTCATGAGCGAGTCGTTGCGCAACGACGGCCGGATCTGGGTGCCCAAGAAAGCCGGCGATGATCGTCCAGCCAATGACATCCCGGAAGAGGAGCGCGACTACTATTTGGAGCGCAAGTACCCGGCCTTCGGAAACCTAACGCCGCGCGACGTCGCCTCCCGCAATGCTCGGACTCAGATCGAGAGCGGCCACGGAGTGGGCCCGCTTAAGAACTCGGTGTACCTGGATTTCCGTGATGCCATTGAGCGTCTAGGAAAGAAGACGATTGCCGAGCGCTATGGCAACTTGTTCGACATGTATCTCGACGCCACGGGGGAGAATCCCTACGAGGTGCCCATGCGCATCGCCCCAGGAGCCCATTTTACGATGGGCGGTCTGTGGGTTGACTACGACCAGATGAGTACCATCCCGGGTCTGTTCGTCGGTGGTGAGGCGTCAAACAACTACCACGGCGCGAACCGATTGGGGGCTAACTCCTTGCTGTCGGCCAGTGTCGACGGGTGGTTCACCCTGCCACTGACGGTGCCGAACTATTTGGCTGGGTTCGTCGGAAAGCCCGTGTTACCCCTGGACGCCCCCGAGGTCAGCGCAGCCATTGAGAGGGTGCAGAAGCGCACTGATGCCTTGCTCAACTGCGGCGGAACACACCGCCCGGAATGGTTCCACCGCAAGCTCGGCGACATCCTCTATGAGGGGTGCGGGGTCGCCCGCGACGAGGCCGGGCTGCTCGACGCCCTTACAAAGGTGCGCGAGCTGCGTGAGGAGTTCTGGCGCGACGTCAAGGTGGTCGGAACGGGAAACCGACTCAACCAGGAACTCGAGAAGGCCGGTCGAGTGGCCGACTTCATCGAGCTCGGCGAGGTCATGATTCTTGACGCCCTGGACCGCCGGGAATCGGCAGGTGCACACTTCCGTAACGAGTACGCCACCGAAGCCGGTGAAGCCAAACGTAATGACGGTGACTGGTGTGCGGTTTCGGCATGGGAGACACGTCCTGATGGCACCAAGGTGCGGCATAGCGAACCGTTGTCGTTCTCGTTGATCGATCTGCAGGTGAGGGATTACCGATGAGGGTGGAACTGGATATCTGGCGTCAGAACGGCCCTGACGCCAAAGGACATTTTGAGCACCACGTTGTCGAAGATGCCGAGCCGGAGTGGAGCCTGCTGGAATTGCTCGACCGGCTCAACGATCAGATCGTCGAAAATGACGGTGATCCGATTGTTTTCGAGTCTGATTGTCGTGAGGGAGTGTGCGGGTGCTGTGGGTTCATGGTCAACGGCAAGCCCCATGGTCCGCTGCCGAATACCCCGGCGTGTCGTCAGCATTTGAGGGCATTCCCCCATATCACCCATTTCAAAATTGAGCCATTCCGCTCGGCAGCCTTTCCGGTCATCCGTGACCTAGCCATCGACCGTACGAGCATGGATCACCTGATACAGGCCGGTGGAACGGTCGACGTTATGACGGGCACGGCCCCTGATGCAGATTCGGTGCCGCAGCCGCATGCCGAGGCCGAGCAAGCTCTCGACTTCGCATCGTGTATTGGATGCGGAGCGTGCGTGGCGGCTTGTCCAAATGGCGCGGCGATGCTTTTCGCCGGCGCGAAGCTGTCGCACTTGGCGATGATGCCGCAGGGGCGTCAGGAGCGTTCGAAGCGTGCGCGACGCATGATCAACGCCCTTGATGAGGAGTTCGGTCCGTGTTCCCTGTATGGCGAGTGCGTTGAGGCCTGCCCGGTGAGCATTCCGTTGGTAGCCGTCGCCCGGGTCAACCGGGAGCGTTGGCGTGCCGGATTCCGGGGAGCAGGCAGTAAGGACAACTGAGCGTTTGGTCGCGTAGTGAAGGGCTGGTACCCGGAGGTTCCGGGTACCAGCCCTCGGCATGCAGTTGCGGGCGCAGTCGAAGTCCAGGCCAATGTTGAGAATCGGGGCGAAGTGGGTGATGGTGCCGACACGGCGGTCCTTCCTCGGTGACGACGTCGATGATGTGGAGAGAAGGTTAAAGAAAACAAGTTCACGAGCTCAGCAGGTTCGCGCGGCGGTACGGCGAACCTGCAGACCGGTGAGAATCATCTGGGCCCCAAAACATGCTCCGACGCCTTCGCCAGCGCGCATCCGCAACTCCATGAGGGCTTCCAGGCCTAACTCAGCCAGCACAATGTGATGAACCTGTTCTCGTGATGCCTGCGAAGCGACGAGCCAGCCGTGGAGACCCGGCGAGAACTTGGTCGCGATGAGGGCTGCGACGCTGGTAGCCAGACCGTCAAGGACCACCGGGGAGCCGGCCTCGGCGGCACCCAGGCACACCCCTGCCAGAACAGCGAACTCAGGGCCTCCCAAGGCGGCAAGAAGGCGCTCGGGGTCGTTGGGGTCGGTGTGAGTACGGGTCAGAGCAGCCTTGATGATCTCGGCCTTACGTTCCACCATGGCGGTATCGCTTCCAGCTCCCAAACCGACGGCCTCGTCGGGGCCCAACCCGGTCATAGCGCAGGCTAGGGCTGTGGCGATGGTGGTGTTACCGACCCCGACTTCGCCGAGACATACCAGTCCATCATGGGATGCTTCTGCCCCCAGGGCCTGCCCGTCGCGCAGCAGAGCTTCTACCTGGACAGGGGTCATGGCGTCAGCGTGGCGGAGGTCGCCACGCTCTCCGCGGATGCGGACGGACCTGGCACCCTGTACCGGCTGAGCAACCCCGGCGTCGACGACAAGGTGGGACAGCCCGGCGGCAGTTGCGGTGGAAACGCCCAGCCCGGTTCCGGCGACAGAGGCTGCCATGACGTCGTGGGTCACCGAGGCCTCGAACGCCGTGACGTCGAGGTGAGCGACGGGGTGGTCCGCTCCGACTAAGACAAGGGTGCCGCCGGTGATCTCGGTTCCACCCGCAGCCTCGACTCGGTCGAGGGTCTGGTCGAGCAGGCCGAGAGACCCGGGCGGGGTGAGGAGCTGGTCAGCGTCGTCGTGAGCGGCGACAACCTGGTAACGATTGGGGGAGTGCAGGGTCTGACGCAAGGCCGAAACGGGTGCCTCAGGCTGAGCACTATCGGGCCAGCGGTCCGCCAAGGTGACGTCGCTGAGCGGCACACGACGCGACCAACCGCGCCTCTCAAGGCCAGGAGCCGGAGGACGTTCGTCGGGCCATCCTAGGCATAGCCAACCCAGGGTCTCAACGTCGTTCGGAAGGTGAAGTAGTTCGGCCAGTTCTTCGGGCTGGAAGAGGGTCACCCACCCCATCCCCAGGCCGTGAGCTCGGGCAGTGAGCCACATATTCTCGACGGCACAGGCGCAACTCCACATGTCGGCGTCGGTGAACGTGTTGCGTCCCAGTACCCCTGAGGCCGGTGCTCGACGGTCACATGCGACGACGATGCCGACGGGGGCCTCGCGGATCCCCTCGAGCTGGAGGTCGAGGAGGTGGGCACGCCGATCGGGGGTGAGGAGTTCAGCCTGACGCAGTCGCTCTCGGTCGGCCATCACGGCAGCGCGATCACGAATGTCGGCGTCGCGCACCACGATGAACCGCCACGGCTGGCTATGGCCAACGCTCGGAGCGCGATGGCCGGCCCACAACACGGTGTTGACGAGTTCTTTGGGGACGTCGTCGTGGCGGTAACGGCGGATGTCACGTCGAGTATCGATAGCGGTGTCCAGCCCCTGTTGTACCTGGTCGCCCAGGGACCATCCGGTGGGAGCTGCGGCTCGGGTGGCAGAAGAAGTGGTGTCTCCGATTCGGGGAATAGGGCGGTCCCAGCGCCGGCTGGTAGATGGGTTCTCGTCAGGGATGATCACAGCATGAGGGTAGTGCTCGGCCCGCAGCGGCCTGTGGCCGGGATGGTGTGGCAATGCGGGTCGTGATTTCTCGTTGTGCCACTGGCGCTGGCACGACGGTTTCTGCTCAACCGGATTGCCACGCTTACCATGGGCTGGTGTTTTCCGATCCCCTGACCTTGATCGCGCCCTCTGGTGGCACCGTTTCGGTAGATACCCCGGTGGTGCTGGCCCCCATGGCCGGCGTTACCAATGCCGCATTCCGCCAGCTTTGTGCCGAACAAGGTGCGGGCCTGTATGTCTGCGAAATGATCACGTCGCGTGGCCTGGTTTACGGGGACCACAAGACCCACGGCATGCTTGCCTTTGCCGAGTGTGAAGATGTCCGGTCCGTTCAGCTCTATGGCGTCGACCCGGGAATGGTGGGCGAGGCGACATCGATCCTGTGCGAGAAGTACGGAGTCAATCACGTCGACCTTAATTTCGGCTGTCCAGTGCCCAAGGTCACCCGCAAGGGTGGTGGGGGAGTCCTGCCGTGGAAGCTCGACCGGTTTGCGGCCGTGGTTTCTGCGGCTGTCCAGGCCGGTGACGCCCATGGGGTCCCGGTCACCGTCAAGACTCGGATCGGCATTGACCCCGAGCACATCACCTACATTGATTCAGCCCGGGCTGCGGTCGATTCCGGCGCCGCTGCGGTGTGTTTGCACGCTCGCACTGTCGCCGAGGCCTACGCTGGGCACTCCCACTGGGATGCCATTGGCGAGCTTGTCAAGACCGTCGATGTCCCCGTCATTGGAAACGGTGACATCTGGGAGGCCAGCGACGCAACGGCCATGGTCGGGCAAACGGGTTGTGCCGGCGTCGAGGTTGGTCGTGGTTGTCTCGGTCGTCCGTGGCTGTTCCGTGACTTGGCCGATGCCTTCGCCGGTCGTGACACCACCACCTTGCCGACCTTGGGTGAAGTGTGCGCCATGATCCGTCGCCATGCCGAACTGTTGGTGAAATATCAGGGAATGCATGGTCTGGTGGACATGCGCAAACATATGGCTTGGTACCTTAAGGGATTCCCCGTAGGTGGGGAAACCCGTCATGTTCTCGGCCAGATTTCCAGTTTCGACGAACTCGATTCCTTGTTGGCCACCCTTGACCACGACGCCCCTTTCCCAATTAAGGAGCTTGGCAAGGCCCGTGGTCGTCAGGGCGCCCCGCGGCGAAAGGTCGTCATGCCGCACGGATGGCTGGACACTCACACCCTTGACGACGATGATCTGTCCGCTGCTGAGATCGACGCTTCCGGGGGATGATCTCGCCTCGGGCTGGTCCCGCGACTCTGGTTAAGACAGTATAGGGACATGTCCGAAGTGGGAGAACGCGCTCGAGCCTGGGCTCTGACAATGGCTGGCCACCGTGGCTTTGACGACATTGTTCACGCCCATCCATCGAGTACCGCGCGGATCGACATCGGCGAGGTCGTTGGACGTGAAGCCCGCGAGGAGCGCGAGAACCTGCTACTGCGTCCAGGAGCTACTCGAGCTAGGGGTGCCGGCAATCGTGCCGTTGCCGAGGATCCAGATCCGGAGCGTACCTGTTTCGAGCGTGATCGGGATCGTATCGTCCATTCCACATCGTTCCGACGGCTGGCTGGCAAAACCCAGGTCGTCGTCCACCCCACTGATCACCAGCGCACTCGCCTCACCCATGCCCTCGAAGTGGCTCAGGTCGCACGGTCGATCGCGGCGGGGATCGGGGCGAATATCACCCTGGCCGATGCTATGGCCCTAGGCCACGACTGCGGTCACGGGCCGGGAGGGCACGCCTCCGAGCAGGCCTTTGATGCCTTTATCCCGGAAGGATTTGACCACGGTCCATGGGGAGCTGACGTCAGCTTGGCCAGCCTGAATTTGTGTGCTGAAACTCTCGATGGCATTCGTAACCATTCCTGGTCGCATCCGGCGCCAGGCACGGTGGAGGGAGAGGTAGTTTCTTTTGCCGACCGGATTGCCTACTGTGCTCACGACCTTGAAGATGCCATCAAAGCAGGGATCGTTACCGTTAAAGAATTGCCGCAGGTTGTTACCGAGGTGGCTGGAACAGATCGACGCACCCAGCTGTCGGTTTTCATTCGCTGTGTCATTGACACTACCTGTGCTACTGGTCGAGTCGGGATGTCCGCAGACGTCGCTGAAGCCCTGGCAGCGCTGAGAGCTTTTAACTATGAGCGGATTTATACCCGCCCTGAGTCACTCGGGCAGGCAGAGGCTGTCGTCGAGGTCTTGCATGGGCTGGTGGCTTATTACCAAGGCCATATAGACCAGGTGCCTACAGAGTTTCTGGAGACTGACGCTGACCGGATTCACCAGGTCGTCGCGTATGTGGGGGGAATGACGGATCAATTCGCTTTTTCCCATGCCGCCGAGCTGTTGGGATGGGACCGACGCCGTCTGCCTAGAGGTATGGGTAGGGGCTTTTGACAAGACGGCATGAATTTACTCACGGGTGAAGCTTGCCTGTGAGATCTTCAGGTAGCAGCTTGGCCCCTTTAACGAGTTCGTGAGCGACGATGACGGTTACCGCCTGGCCAGCCAGAATGCCGATGAGAACGAGGGCTTGTGCAGCACCTGCTTGCAGGGCTGAGCCTCCGCCTAAGAGCACGCCGACGAAGGCGCCCGGCAAGGTCACCAGACCGACGGTCGCGGTGCGGTCGACAGTCGGCAGTACCGATTCGGTGACGCTGGGTTCGGTAACCAGCGCAATGGCGTCACGACGTGGAAAACCGACAGCTAGGCCCGCCTCGAAGATGCCGATTCCCTCGCGCAAATCGGCGAAAAAACGACGGCAGGCCAAGGTGTGACCACTCATAATGTTGCCGATGATGATGCCAGCCACTGGGATCAGGGACGCCGGACTCAACGGGGCACAGCCAGTCGCAAAGATGATAAGAAGCACCGGAAGGACGCCGGCGATCATGGCTATTGCCGCCCACATCCATGCTGCAGAAACCCCGGAACGATTCGCAGTCGTATGCACAGCGATGGCGAACATGAGCACCGTGAATAGACATGCCGCCCACATATGGGCCAGAGCATAGGCAAGGATGACGGAGACGATTCCGAGCTGCACCACTGCCCGCACAGAGGCGATAACGGAAGCCTTGGCGACACCCAGACGTCCAAGAAGGGAAGCGATGACGGCCAGTGCGACGAGCAGCACCATTGCTAACCCGAGCTGCCAAGTAGGGTTTACGGTCACGGCGGACAGTTTTGCACCATTCGGGTGCTCCGGCCACACATGGGTAGGATCGTAGGTATGGCTGGCCGGATCAACGAGGAGGACATCGCCCTGGTTCGGGAACGGGCCCGGATCGACGAAGTCGTTGGTGAGTACGTCACCTTGCGCCATGCCGGCGGCGACTCTCTGAAAGGCCTATGTCCCTTTCACGACGAGAAGACCCCCAGCTTCCAAGTGACACCCTCGCGCGGCCTGTTCTACTGTTTCGGCTGCGGTGAGGGTGGCGACACGATCTCGTTCGTTCAGAAGATCGACAACCTCACCTTCGTCGAGGCTGTTCAGCGTCTTGCCGACAAAGTTGGCGTCCAGCTACGCATCATCGACGATGGTCGTCCTGGCCTTGAGCCAGGCCTGCGGATGCAGATCCTCGCCGCCAATGAGGCAGCAGCGGAGTTCTTCCAGTCCCAGATGTCGACCGATGAGGGTCGTATCGCTCGGGAATTTGTCGCTGGACGAGGTTTTTCTCCCGATGCTGCCGTGCAGTTCGGGATGGGTTACGCACCGCGCGATGGCCACGTGCTGCGCGACCACCTGATGGCGAAGGGCTTTGCTCCCAAGGTCCTCATTGAGTCAGGTCTGGTGCGCTCCCAAGGATGGGACTTTTTCCAGGGACGAGTGTTGTGGCCGATCAAAGACTCGGGCAAGTCCGTGCTCGGCTTCGGTGCTAGACGGGTCTACGACGATGACCGTCTGCCCGCCAAGTACGTCAATACCCCCGAAACTCCGGTCTACAAAAAATCACATGTCCTGTACGGACTGGACCTGGCCCGGGCCAACATCGGCAAGAAGAGCCAGGCCGTCATCGTCGAGGGGTACACCGACGTCATGGCGGCGCACCTGTCCGGCATAGATACCGCCGTCGCGGCCTGTGGCACTGCTTTTGGCGATGACCATGCTCGGCTCATTCAGCGCCTCATGGGCAACAGCGGATCTCTCAACGGAGAGGTCATCTTCACTTTTGACGGTGACGCTGCCGGCCAGAAGGCAGCCCTCAAGGTGTTTCGTGGCGATAACCAGTTCTCCTCTCAGACCTACGTCGCCGTCGAGCCCACTGGGCTAGATCCGTGCGACCTACTCATGCAACGCGGACCAGAAGCCGTTCGAGAGCTCGTAGCACGTCGAATCCCGCTGTACCGCTATGTCATGGAGAACACAGTTAGCCAGTTCGACCTTGATCGTGCGGATGGCCGTGTTGCTGCCATTAGGGCAGCAGCCCCTCTAGTTACCAGCATTCGCGACCAGTCCTTAGTGGACGGCTATCTGCGTGAGCTCTCCCAAGTGGTAGGTACTGACGTTGACCTGGTACGTCGAGAGGTCTCGCATACCCGAAGGCAGCATCGTTCTGAGCCGCAGTTGACCATCGTTCCCCCTCCTGAACCGCAGCAAGGTTCGGGGATCCCGTGGCCAGATCCGGCTGATGTTTCCTTGTCAGCTGAACGAGGATTCCTCAAACTTGCTCTGCAACATCCCGACCTCTTTAACGAAGAATGGGACCAGGTCGAGGTCGAGGATTTGCGCCATCCGGCCTATCAGGCCGTGTTCGAGGCTGTGCTGGCTGTGCCGCGTGGCCAGGACAGATGGACGGAGAAAGTTAGTGAGGCGACCCCGGATCCGCAAGTGAAGCAACTTGAAGTGGCCTTGTTGGTGGAGTCGGTGCTGCGCGAAGAGCCTGACCGGGATTACGCAGAGGCGTACGCGGCTCGGGTGCGGCTATTGTCAATTACCGACGACATCGCCAACCTGAAATCGCGCCTGCAACGCACGAACCCGAACCAGGACCGCAAGCTCTACAACGCCATGTTCTCTGATCTGGTAACCCTTGAGGCGCTACGCAAGAGTCTTATTGTGGCGGGCGGAGCTGCCTCAGCCTAACGTGGCATCTGTGGACAACTTTTTCTGTGTCCACAGATTGTCTATGAGAGGTTCCATCATGGTCCAATACGCGTCATTGTCGGACCATGAGATACACGGATTTCATCGACGGCGTCGGAATCTTGGATCCTGCGGAGGAGCACGATCTGTTTCGCAGGCTCGATGCTGGTGCCATTGCTGATGCTATTCTCGCTGGGCACTTCCTGGCAGCAGTCCCGGTCAGTGAGGCAGAGCTGCGCAGGATCTCCGACGACGGAGTGGGCGCCAGACAAACGCTGTGGCGTCAAATGTTGGCGATCGTCTTGACCCAGGCTCGTCAGGCGGCTGTGTCCTACCGGTGCAGCGTCGAGGACCTTATCCAAGCTGGCTGCATCGGATTGGGAGAGGCTATCGAGAGGTACGACGTGCGTCGCGGAGCACGGTTTTCTACCGTTGCCTGGACGTGGATTCGTCGTCGCATCGGTGAAGAGGTTGTTCGATTAAGCGGGGCCAGATCGCGGTCAGTGATGCGAGAGGCGGCGGAGGTTGCTCGTATCGAAGAGGAGCTGACGGCACGCTGGCAAAGTGTGCCCAGTAGTGATGCGATCGCGGCACGGATGGGCAAGGACGTTATGTGGGTGGAGAAGAGGAGGGTCGAATGTTGGGAGGTAGAAACCAGTTTTTTCGAGCAGGTGGCTGTTGTTCAGAAAAGTTGCGACGATCCCGAGTCTGGGCTCATTGGCCTGCTGACGGGTCAGGAGAGACGCATCGTGGAGCTGAGGCACGGTTTTGAAGGTGAGCCTATGACGATCACTGCAGTTGCCCATGAGTTAGGACTATCGGCGTCGAACGTCAGACGCATCGAGCAGCGAGCTCTCGGACGGCTGAGGCGTCATCTGCAGCAGGTCGTGGCTGCATGACAGGATGGAGGGCATGTGGTGGACGAAGGGACCAAGTGCTGACGAGATGGCCCGTCTGCGAGCTGTTCTCGGGTTTAACGACGTGAAGGTGCTCGCTCATGGGCGGGGCGACGGGGCTATTGTTATCGCCGTGACCGAGGGATTGGTCGTGCTCACCGACGAGGTTGACTCGGCGGTGGCGTGGCACGAGATCGTTCGCGGCAGGTGGAATGGTGAAGCGTCGACTCTCAGCTGGGAGTTCCTGGATGGGTCCAGCGCTTCAGTGGTATTGAGCAAACCGGGCAAGATCCCCGAAGTATTCCGAGCCAAGATTACCGAGTCCATTGCAGCGACGAGAACAGTGCCTGTGCACGGTGGGAATGTCCTCATTGCGGGCCGTATTCCGGCTGGACGCCTGGCCGATGCCGATGGAGCCATTGCCTGGACGGCGGTGGCAAGAGACTCGGCTGACCTCAACGATCCTGAGACGCGTCAGGCAGTTATGGAGGCAACTGATTCCCTGAAGAACGAGTGGGGATGACGTGATGCGGTGCAGTGGTATGAGGGCGTGCACATGGCGTGATTTGTTTTCGCACGAGCGATGCTGCTAATGTTTCATCTTGCGCTAGGGCGCTGATCCCCTGTAGCTCAATTGGCAGAGCATCTGACTGTTAATCAGAGGGTTACTGGTTCGAGTCCAGTCGGGGGAGCTTTTTGAAGTGACTTCCTACTGGAGATTAAGTCGGGCCGTGGCCTGAGAGCTAATACTCGATACCGCGTGTCGGCCAGATAGGGCTAAACACTCCTCAATGCAACTACGGTCGATGGACCGCACCCCCCTGACACTCCCACGGTCAGATCAGCCGCTTTGCGAGCTGACGGTACCGCTCCACTTTGGTCTGCACGTTGTCGATGTAACTGATGAGCATCAACTCGTCGACGTGGTGAGCATCCTGGAAGGCGGTGAGTTTGTCGGCCACCTCGTCGTAATCCCCAACGAAAATCGTGTCCTCGTTCGATAGGACGTAGCTCGTCAGCAGCGAACGGGTCTCTGCGTCCATTTGAGAGGCCGTGACAAAGGTTACCGGCCGCCCCGTCCCCAGACTCACCCGGAAGTTCGCCGCCATGAGCGACTGCTCCAAGGCCTCCTGTCGTGTCGGAGCAGCCGATACACACACTGCCGAGAGGGTCCTGCCGGGGAAGCCGTCGGACAGGTGCGCGCGGTAGTGATCCATGATCCCGGTGTCCTGGCGCCCGGTGAAAAACTGGGCGTAGGCGTAGTCCATACCCTGCTCACCAGCCCACGCCGCTGACTGGCCCGACGATCCCAGCAGCCACGTCTGTGGCTGGATCTGACCTGCCGGGGGCACGACGACCTTTGCGTACGGATGCTTCGGCGGCAGCGTTTCGCGCACGAACCCTACCGTTTCGGCGATGAGGGAATTAATGGCCTCAGGGCGGATGACCTGCCCCTGATTGAGGGCATGGGCGGAGAGCATGTCACCGCCGGGAGCTCGGCCCAGCCCCATGTCGATACGATCACCGAAGAACGCTGTGAGGGTCGAAAACCGTTCCGCCATTTGCAGGGACCCGTAGTGCATGGCCATCACTCCGCCAGACCCAAGCCGGATCGACTGCGTCGCCGTCGCGATGCGCGCCATGAGCAGATCTGGCGCACTCGACAGGAAGTGGTCGGTGTTGTGGTGCTCGGCCAACCAGAACCGGTGGAAACCGATCTCCTCAAGTTTTTGTGCCAAGGTGACGGTCTCGTCAAGGGTTTGGGTGACGTCATGTCCGACAAACAGCGGAATCTGCTCCAAGGCGCTCAGTTTCAACGGTCTCGTCCTTTCTCATCTGGTGGTCCAGCCATGTGCCCTCACTGGCCTTCTAGCTCGGTGAGGAAGTTGTCTGCCCAGACATCGATCGTCTTGTCGAAGACTTGACGACGCATGGAACGCATCTTGCGGGCCTTGATCTTGGGGGAGTCCGTAAGCGCTTTCATGATGGTGGCCTTCATACCGTCAATGTCATACGGGTTCACCATGTAGGCCTGCTTGAGCTCACGGGCCGCACCAGCGAACTCGGAAAGTACCAGCGCGGAGTCGTCGTTCGAGCGGCAGGCAATGTACTCTTTGGCGACCAGGTTCATGCCGTCACGTACCGGGGTGACGAGCATAAGATCAGCCATCTGGTACATCGCTGCTAGCACTTCACGCGGAACTGACTCATTGCGGTAGACCAGCGCGCGGTTGGCGATCGACCCGACCTTCGAATTGATCTGGCCGACGAGCAGGTTGATGTCGTCGCGCAGGATCTTGTATTCCTCGACGCGTTCCCGCGACGGGGTGGCTAGCTGTAGGAAGACGACCTCGTGGGGATCGAGCTTGCCCTCTTTGAACAGCTCTCCGACGGCACGGATACGTTGGCGAAGACCCTTGGTGTAGTCGAGACGGTCGACGCCGAAGATGATCGTTCCTGGGTGACCTAGGTCCTCGCGAAGCTTGGCAGCCTCAGCCTTGACTTTCTCTGAGGTGGCCAGTTCATGGAAACCACGTGAGTCAATCGAGATCGGGAAGTCACGGATGACGACGGTGCGGCCATCCGGGGTATGAGCGCGACCACGAGCGGCAGTGACCCCCGGGCGGTGCCTTGCCAAGCGCTGGAAATTGGCAGCAGCTCCGGGAGTCTGGAACCCGATGAGGTCAGCTCCCAGCAAGCCCTCGACGAGCTCTTCGCGCCACGGCAGACGGCTGTAAAGCTCAATCGGCGGGAACGGAATGTGAAGGAAGAATCCAATGCGCAGATCTGGTCGCATCTCACGCAGGTACTTCGGTACGAGGTTGAGCTGGTAATCCTGCACCCACACGGTGGCGCCCTCTGCGGCCTGTTCAGCAGCTTGCTCGGCAAACCTCTTGTTGACCTTCTGGAATGCGTCCCACCACTCACGGTGGAAGACTGGCTCGACAATGCAGTCGTGGTACAGCGGCCACAGGGTCGCGTTAGAGAACCCCTCGTAGTACTCCTCGACCTCCTGGGCGCTCAGTGGCACCGGGTGGATGTCATAACCGTCATGGTGGAAGGGTTTGACGACTTCGTCAGGCGCGCCATGCCATCCGATCCATGCGCCGCCCTTGCGTTGCATGACAGGCTCCAAAGCGGTGACGAGGCCGCCGGGGGAGGACTTCCAACTAACGCTGCCGTCGTCGTCGACCTTGCGGTCTACGGGTAAGCGGTTTGCAATGACAAGGAAGTCGACCTTGTCCTGGACGGTCTCCGACATCTTTGATCACACCTCTCATGGCGGTCATGCTGTGCAGCAAGGCCACTTTCACGCTACCAACCGTTGGTTCCCATTCGAGGTTATTCTTTGCTATTTGGCGGCTCGGACCCACCATGAGTCTGGTATGTGTGACGATTGCCTCATGACGGACCGTCCTGTACCAGCCGATAAGTCGTGGACCGCTTTGACCGATGCCGGAAGGGGGATCCTGGACGCTGTGGCGACTGCTCCGGCCACCGTTGTGCTCGCATTAGACTTTGATGGGACCTTGGCTCCCATCGTTGACGATCCTGCTGCCTCGACGATGGCACAGGAGTCCCGGGAAGCGATGTCCCGCATGGACGGCAAGTTAGCCGCGATGGCCATCGTCACCGGACGAGAGGTTGCAGCAGTGCGACGTATGACGGCCGTCGACCAGCAACCAGGCTTAGAGCACTTGGTGGTGCTTGGACAGTACGGAGTGGAGCGATACGACGCTGCCTCTGGTGTCCTGCGAGATCCGGAAGTTCCTGAAGCGGTGCGCCTCGCCAAGGGGCGTCTTGAAGAGCTTGCGGAGGAGCTCGGCCGGGAGGATCCGCGAGATAAGGGTTGTTGGACCGAGGACAAAGGGCGCGCCGTCGCACTGCACACCCGGCGAGCCTCCGACCCGACTCATGCCCTGGCTACCGCCGTGCCGAGGGTGCGTGAGATCGCCACCGACCTGGACCTGCACTGTGAAGATGGGCGCAATATCATCGAGGTGAAATCGGCCGTCACGACGAAGGCTCAGGCCTTACGCGAGCTCATTGACGAGGTCGAGCCGCAGATTCTTATCATGTGCGGTGATGATTTGGGTGATGTCCCTGCTCTCGAAGTGGTAGCCGAGTGGATCAATGCGGGGCACCCTGGTGCCCGCGTGGTCAGTTTCTCCGGGGAGCAGCCATTAATGGCTGACTACGCCGATGTCATCTGTGATCAGACCGAGGGAATCTCAGCCTTTCTGAGAGACCTCGCAGATCGCGTCTGTGTCGAAATGTGATATATAATCTCGTAATATAAGATAAATTCGGCATTTTCTTGAAAGGTCAGGGCAGCTGTGCTTGCATGCTTTCTGACGCCATTGATGACTGACGCCGCACGGAGTAGCTCGAAAACCGGTAAATGTTGCGGTTCGGTCGGTGGTCGTGGCTAATTGGCGGAAAGGTGGAATGGTGAGCACACACCGTGTCTGGAGTAATCGTGCCGGTCAATCGGTTATGACCTCCGCCATGATGGTGTGTATATGTCGGTGTTGTTGCTGATTTAGCCAGCACGCCGAGCATGAGCGGCTCCGTGGATGCATATCGCTCTCGTGTCTGAAGAGGTGCGCATCATGATCCATGACATTCGGTGATCGTAGTCAAGGTGACTTCTGTATTGGAGTCGTCGAAACGTCGTGAATGGAATTCGCCATGACCCGTACCGGCCATCTTGTTGGAAAGAGGTGATGCCGGTCGGAAGATTACCGCCGAAAAGACATGACCCCACACTTACGCATATCAGCAATTGCAATCACCGGATAGTCAATCGAAAGGACTTATCACCATGGCGAAGATCGCTAACGACGTTACCGAGCTCATCGGCAATACCCCGCTGGTCAAGATCAATAAACTGTTCCCGGACTCCCAGGCCACCGTATTGGCCAAGCTCGAGTTCTATAACCCGGCCTCGAGCGTCAAGGACCGTATCGCTACGTCGATCGTTGACGCGGCTGAGGCTTCCGGCCAGCTCAATCCGGGAGGCACGATTGTTGAAGCCACGTCCGGTAATACAGGTGTCGGTCTGGCTCTGGTTGGTGCGGCTCGCGGTTACAAGGTCATCATCACTATGCCTGAGACAATGTCGAAGGAGCGCCGCGCCATCATTCGTCTGCTGGGTGCCGAGCTGGTGCTCACCCCAGGCGCTGACGGCGTGCCAGGAGCCAACAGCAAGGCTGCCGAGATCGTCGAGAATACCCCCGGTGCCATCCTGGCCAGCCAGTTCGATAACCCCGCTAATCCTGCGATCCATCATGATTGCACTGGTGAGGAGATCTGGAACGATACCGAGGGTGAGGTCGACGCCATCGTCGCCGGTATCGGTACCGGTGGCACCATCTCTGGCGCTGGCAAGTACCTCAAGGAGAAGGATCCCGAGATCAAGATCTTCGGTGCCGAGCCCGCCGAGTCCCCCGTCATTACTAAAGGTGACAAGGCTCCGCACAAGATCCAGGGCTGGGGCCCGGGCTTTGTCCCGGATAACCTCGACAAGTCCGTCGTTGACGGGATCCTGCTGGTTCCCGGTGATGAGGCCATCGCCTTCGCCCGTCGCGCTGCCGCAGAAGAGGGCATTATCACGGGTATCTCCGGTGGCGGGGCCCTGCAAGCTGCCGGTCAGGTAGTCGCTCGTCCAGAGTTTGCGGGAAAGACGATCGTCGTCGTTATCGCTGACACTGGTGAGCGCTACCTGTCGACCGCTCTCTTCGAAGGCCTCCTCGATTGAGGACATATTCGTGAGGTATATGACCGGCATCGTTTGGGGTGCCGGCCATGGCATGACCCTGTTACGACGATAAGCGGCCATGCGTGGTTACGACACCGGCGATGATCTTCAGCGCGGAAGCAAGGGTCGCGTCGTCGTGGCTGCCGAAACCTAGGACGATCCCTGCCACTCCGGCGTCGCTAGATCCCCAGTATGCTGACAATGGTGTGACGCCGACTCCCTCCTGCCGACATCGCTGGACGACGTCATCCTCGGACCCATCAAATACCAGGACAGCGTGCAGCCCGCCGTCGATCGGTTGCAGGGTTGTCCCCGGTAACGATCCCAAGGTGTCGATGACGGTGCGGCGTCGACGTCGGTAGACCTGACGCATTCGTTGGGTGCGCCGGCGCAGCGCTCCAGTGGAGAGGTAATCCGCCACGGCTTCTTGGACGATGGCTGGAACGGGTTGGCCGGTAGCTCGACGCTGCCGAGCGAAGGAATGGACGAGATCAGGAGGTACGACAAGATAGCCACACCCGAGCGCTGGGGTGAGCACGGAGGAGAAGGTTCCTAACAGGATGGTGTGCTCTTCGTCTAGGGAGGCCAGGGCGGGCAGAGGCGCGCCTACATGACGCAGTTCAGAATCGAAGTCGTCTTCGACAATCCAGCATGAGGCCATCTCCGCCCACTCGATGACGGCTGCTCGGCGGCTTGCTGACAGTGACCCGCCCCACGGGTACTGGTGGCTCGGGGTGATGAGCACAGCGTCTAGGCGCTTCCTATCACGTCCGGTGGGGAGGCTGGCAGGGTCCAGACCTTGGTCGTCGGTCGGCAGCCCGACGATCCGATGCCCGAGGGCCGTCGGTACCCTCCTCAGGCTGGGGTATCCCGGGCTTTCCACACCGATCGTCAGGCGGCGGGACCCATCACACAGCACCTGGATGAGCTCTGCCAGCCCTGCTCGGGCGCCTCCAGTGACGACGACCTGACGCGGATCGGCCAGTAGGCTGCGCATCTGACGCAGATGTTCGGCAATTTCGTGGCGCAGGTGCGGTGAGCCCAGCGGGTCGGTGATACGGGACGGGTTGACGCAACTTCGATGCCAAGCCGAGCGCCATGCCGAGTTCGCCAGTCCAGCGGTGTCCGGGACTCCAGGGGTGAGGTCGATTCCCCGATGGCGTTGAGGTCGGGGGACCGATGCCGTGGTGGCAGAGCGACGGTGAAGGCCACGCAGGTCGGGATTGATCTGGGTCCCTGAGCCGGCGGCGGCCACGAGATAGCCCTCCGCTTCAAGCTGTTCGTAAGAGGCGACGACGGTTCCCCGTGACACCCTGAGTTGTGCTGACAGGACTCGGGTGCTTGGTAGGTGATCCCCGGGAGCGAGTACGCCGTCCATAATGAGTCCACGCACTTCTTCGCAGATCCGGACCGGTAACGGTCGCGGATCGTCAGGCAGGTGTAGCGGCAGGTCGACGACGAGGTCTGGTCTCATGACGGTGGACCGAAAAGTGGTCTAACGAAAGTGGTCATATATGGATCTTGTCATGAACCACAATCGTGGATTTCATGGGGTCCATGAGTGAACACATCCCTGCAACGAATAGCACTGGAACGACACGAGTCAAGCGTGGACTGGCCGACATGCTCAAGGGTGGCGTCATCATGGACGTCGTCACCCCCGAGCAGGCGAAGATCGCCGAGGATGCCGGAGCTTGTGCCGTTATGGCCCTGGAAAGAGTCCCTGCCGATATCCGAGCTCAGGGTGGCGTGGCAAGGATGAGCGACCCCGACCTTATCGAGGGCATCATCGAGGCTGTCTCCATCCCTGTGATGGCCAAGGCCAGGATCGGCCACTTCGTCGAGGCTCAAGTGCTCGAGTCCCTCAGGGTGGACTTTATCGATGAGTCGGAAGTGCTTAGCCCGGCTGACTACGCCAATCACATCGATAAGTGGGCCTTTGGCGTCCCCTTCGTGTGTGGGGCGACGAACCTGGGTGAGGCTCTGCGCCGCATCACCGAGGGCGCTGCGATGATCCGATCTAAGGGAGAGGCGGGCACCGGAGATGTTTCCGAGGCCGTCCGTCACTTGCGTACCATCCGTGCTGAAATGGCGCGGTTGAGCAGCATGTCTCCCGACGAGCTCTATGTTGCGGCCAAAGAGCTGCAGGCTCCTTACGACCTCGTTGCCGAGGTAGCTCGCACGGGAGAGCTGCCGGTGGTGCTTTTTGTCGCTGGGGGAGTGGCCACTCCCGCCGATGCCGCCCTGGTTATGCAGATGGGGGCCCAGGGCGTCTTCGTGGGTTCGGGCATCTTCAAGTCCGGTAACCCGGCCGCTCGGGCCGCGGCTATCGTCAAGGCAACGACCGCCTACGATGATCCCGACACAATTGCCGAGGTTTCTCGTGGTTTGGGCGAGGCCATGGTCGGCATCAATGTCGCTGATGTACCAGCCCCGCACCGTCTGGCTGAGCGAGGTTGGTGAGATGGCCCCGCTTGTCGGGGTGGTGGCCCTGCAGGGCGGGTTCGCCGAGCACATTGAGGTTCTCGAGTCGCTGGGGGCCAATACTCGTCGGGTTCGTCGGAGCGCTGATCTTCAGGGTCTCGACGGGATTGTCTTACCAGGCGGAGAGTCGACCGTTATTGACAAGCTCATGAGGTCGTTCAGCTTGGCGGAACCGCTTAAAGATGCCGTGCGCAGAGGCCTTCCGGTGCTGGCCACCTGTGCTGGGCTCGTCGTGCTAGCTACTGATCTGGAGGACGCGGCAAAAGGCCAACACACCCTCAGCTTGCTCGACGTTACTGTGCGTCGCAACGCCTTCGGGTCCCAGTTGGATTCCTTTGAGGGGACCCTCGACATCGACGGGGTTGGGGATGGGGTCTCGGCTACCTTCATCCGGGCTCCCGTCATTACCCGGGTGGGACCCGGTGTCGAGGTCATTGCTCAGCTGCCTGACGAGGCAGGCAACGTAAGCGGGGCCATCGTCGGCGTGAGGCAGAGGAACGTCCTCGCCCTGTCATTCCACCCTGAAGAGACTGACGACGACCGGGTACACCGCACCTGGTTGCGCCAGGTGTCTGAGGAAGTCTGACAGTTACCGCAAGGGCTCATGACGACCCCTCCTGAACACTGTTCAAGGACGGCGGCTAGCATTCCTCGCTGTGAGTCCTGAACAGCAGCTTCTCGAATATGACCGACGTCATGTCTGGCACCCCTACGCACCGACGATCGGGGCAGACCCAATGCTTGCAGTGACGGCTGCCAACGGAGTCCGGCTGCAGCTGCATGATGGGGAACACCACCACGAGGTCATCGATGCGATGGCCTCGTGGTGGTGCCAGATTCACGGTTACCGAAACCCGGTCCTCGACGAGGCCCTCAACCGTCAAAGCTCCCAGTTCAGTCATGTCATGTTTGGCGGACTCACCCATAAGGCCGCGGTTGACGCCGTCATGTCCCTAGTGCGCCTGGCCCCGGGGCCCCTCGACCGGATCTTCCTGGCTGATTCCGGGTCTGTCGGCGTCGAGGTGAGTCTCAAATTGGCTCGTCAGGTGCAAATCGCTCGCACCGCAGCGCGCGGCGGCACTTTGACGAGGACACGCGTTGCCGCTCTGCGAGGCGCCTATCACGGTGACACTCTCGGTGCTATGAGCGTGTGCGACCCTATCGGTGGCATGCACGCCATGTTCAGCGACTCTATTCCCCAGCAGATCTTCCTGCCGCGCCCTCCTTCTTTCGCCGCCGACGAGGCCGACGTGGAGACGTGGTGCAGCGAGGCCGATGAAATCCTGGACACCCACCGCGACGACCTGGCCGGGATCATTGTCGAGCCCATCTTGCAAGGAGCCGGAGGCATGTGGCCGTGGTCTCCGTCCTGTCTGAAGCACCTGCGCCGTCGTGCTGATGAACTTGACCTAGTTCTTATCGCCGACGAGGTCGCTACTGGATTTGGGCGGACTGGCAAACTTTTCGCATGCGAGTGGGCCGATATCGTTCCTGACATCATGGTGGTTGGGAAATCCATGACTGGCGGATACCTGACCCAGTCGGCCGTGCTGTGTTCCGACGAGCTGGCCAGTGAGGTCAGCCGAGGCCCAGGCGGATCCCTTATGCACGGCCCCACTTTCATGGGAAACCCTTTGGCCAGTGCCGTCGCTGCAGCGAGCCTAGCGATCATCTCCCAGGGACAGTGGAACGACGACGTCACCCGCATCGCCGATGTGATGTCCAGGGAGCTAGCGTCACTGCGCAATGTGCCCGGGGTCATCGACGTCCGCGTCTTCGGAGCTATCGCCGCGGTCCAGGTCGACACCCCGATTGTCATGCGACGGGCGACTCGCACGACCGTCGAGAACGGGGTGTGGCTTCGACCCTTCCGTGATCTCGTCTACGCCATGCCGCCCTATATCTGTACCAACGATGATCTGGAGGCCATGGCCGCTGGGATGCGTGCCGTTGTCATAGATCAACTTGATGCTGCTCAGGACAGTACCGATTATCGGAAGGAATCATGAACATTACCGATCTCAACGGAATTGTCATCGTTACGGGAACTGACACCGACGTCGGCAAGACAGTCACTACTGCGGTCATCGCCTCAGCACTCAAGCAATCTGGCAAAGATGTCACCATCATCAAGCCGTACCAGACCGGTCTGGATCACGATGAGCCTGGCGACGTTCACGACGCTGGACGGCTCGCCAGCATTGACGCCGACAACGTGCTGGAGTATGTGCGCTGCCCCGAACCGCTGGCCCCGACCACGTCGGCTGCCCGAGCTGGTATGACCATTCCCTCGATCGAGGAAGTCGCAACCCGCATCCTCGTCGACTCCGACGGCCATGACGCCACCCTCGTCGAAGGAGCAGGCGGCATCCTCGTTGGTTTGGACAATGACGGGTCTGGAGTCCTTGACCTTATGGATGCTCTTACCCGGCGTGGGCACGAGCCCCACGTCATCGTCGTCACTCGCTCAGTGCTCGGTACCCTCAACCACACTGGTTTGACTTGTAATGCCATCCGCGATCGGGGGCATCAGGTCGACGCTATCGTCATCGGCTCGTGGCCGGACCGGCCCGACCTTGCCGAGAGGTGCAACCTCGAAGAAATCGAGGATGCCGCCGGAGCTCCGTTGGTCGGAGTCATTCCCGCTGGCATAGGTAAAGACCCCGAAGCCGTCCAGCAGACGGCCCGGAACCTTGGAGAGACTCAGTGAGCACAACCCTCGCCCCTGACTCCCAGTTGAAGGACCTGGGCTACCAGCCCAGCCTCAACCGTCAGCTACCCTTTGGCTCGTTATTGGTCTATGGGCTGCTCTTCTTCGTCCCGATGGCCCCGGTGGCCGTCTTTGGGCTGGTGGTTAACCGTTCCGGAGGCGTGCCGGTGTTGGTATATCTGGTAGCAGCAGCCGTTATGGGGCTATCAGCTATCAGCTACCGCGAAATGGCATTGCGCTTTCCGGTAGCGGGATCGGTTTACGGGTACACCCGTTTCTCTTTGGGACGTACCCCAGGATTCATAGCCGGATGGCTCATCCTGCTCGACTACATCCTTATGCCCGCACTGCTCACGGTGCTCTCGGCGGTCGCACTGTCCCACATTTGGCCCAGCGTCCCCATGGGGATTTTCTCCCTTGTCTTTGTGTTCGCTTCTATGGCACTCAATTTGCAGGGCATGACTGTCACGACACGGGTGGGCATCGTGCTGTTGACCATCCAGCTCGCAACGATCGCCTTCTTCCTGGTGTGCGTCGGACTTGGGTTGGCTGGCGGAGGCGTTGTCTGGAGCTGGCACGCGTTGTGGCGTTCGGGAACATCATGGACTTCGGTAGCTTCCGCCGTCTCTATTGCGGCGCTGAGTTACCTGGGGTTTGACGCCGTTGCCACCCTGAACGAGGAAGCCCGTGGTGGGGGCCGTGCCGTCGGCATAGCCACCCTGTCCCTTGTTGGTCTGCTCGCCGTCTTGTTCGGGATTCAGGTGATGGCTGCCGGATTGGTTTCCGATGCCACTCATTTCGCCCCCGGTGGGGCGACTGACCGGGCCTTCTATCACGCCGTTGACACCGTCTGCCCAGCATGGTTTATTCCGGTCTTCATTGTCGTCAACGCCTTTGTCGCTATCTTTGCCTGTCTTGTGGTCGCGCATTCCTCGACGGCCCGGCTGATCTTCGCAATGGCTCGTGACAAGGTCATGCCTCCGGCGCTCTCGCGTACCAACTCCAAAGGCGTCCCGTGGGTGGCCATCATCGTCGTAGCGACCGTTACCGCGATCCTGGCTATCACCTTTGACTCTCACGTTGAAACTATGACGACTCTGGTGACGTTCGGGGCCCTGTCTAGTTATGTCTTGTTGCATGCTGACGTCATCGTCCAGTGCATCGTCAAGGAAAGATCACACAACTGGGTGCGTCACCTCATTGTCCCGATTCTTGGTGCGCTTACTCTCCTGGTTGCTCTGGCAAAGACTGAGGAGATGACCCGCATTGTGGGTTTGGGTTGGCTGGCGGCGGGAATCATCGGTGCAGTTATTGCCCGGGTGCGTCATTCGCATCACGTGGGCACCGGGGCATCTTGACGATACCTCAGATTAACCGCAGTCTCAGTCCGAAACCCGCTCATTGCTCATATCGTGCATACCGAGATGAGGATGTTTGCGTGGACCGTGAGTACGCCGAGGCGAGTAAACCTGCCGGGCCGGCCGGTGATGTGCTTCGATGATGCGACGCCATAACAAAGTCGCTAATAATCCAGCACAGCTGAGGTTCGGCCCGATATTGACTCCGATAAGCATGGTCAAAACTGCCACCCAACCCGGAGGGAAAACGATGGGGATCAGTACCAATACTGCGGGTAGACTGTTGATTGACAGCAGTCAGGGTATAGCCATGATGGCAGTGAAATCGTTCGAAGGTGAGTTTTGGTCACCGCCGCTACCGTCAGCAACTTGGTGAGATTGGAGACTGGCAGTAACAGGGAGGCAGTATTGGCCAGGTGGGCGATGGCGTAAAGGTGGGGTCGGAGCTCACCGGCATTGGAACACCCCTTTCATCTTGCCAGCTCTGGCAGGGCTAGCACAGCCGCGGGAAAGATAGCGGTTGGCTCCATAGTCGCGATCTGATGGCCAACTTCCGTCCAGCTGATAGCTCCGATCAGGCATACCGGTCACTGCAGTGGTGGCTTCTGGCAGGCCACGTGGGGCGAACAAAGGCAAACATCATCACGATAACGAGGATGGCCATGCTTGAGGCTTCCAGCCACCACGACGTCACCCAGAAGTGCTACCGCGAGGCTGTCAACCACCGGGGCCGTTCGGTGGTCAGACGTCAGGGTCAGCAACGCAAGGTGCTCGCGGACGTTTTACCCGGTAAGGTAGCTACTTGTCTCGGGGCGTTAGCTCAGCCGGTCAGAGCAGGGGACTCATAATCCCTGGGTCGCGGGTTCGAGCCCCGCACGCCCCACTTCATACGATCCTGCAATTTACCCGGGTAGTCCTTGGCTAGCGCCCGCCACTGCGGTTATGGGTTCCGTGGCGTCGAAGTGTGAAATCGTCCGTCGAGCCCGGAATGAATGTGCTGTAGGTGGTCATTCATTCACATGATGAAAGGAATCATTCAGTCGGATGCTCAAGTATCAGGTAAATGACGTATATGGACCTGTCGTCAAGCGAGAAACTGTGCGTTGAGATGCTGCAGGGGCTGCACCATTATCCCAGTAGCGTGATTGTTACCTTGGCATAGGGGCCAGGTTATTTATCGATAAGGAGTGGCATTCCTGAGATCTACCAAGCTACGCAGGTCGGTCCTCGCTGTCGTCGCGGCCGCCGCGACTGCGCTACCGATGACCATGATGGCCAGTACCTCGCGGGCTACTCGGGAATCACTCCCGATCACCCCGGCGACGTAGCCGCTCCGCATAGTCCCGATGGCGTGCCATTTAATGGCACAGGACCACAGTTCTACACCTGGCTCGTGGCCTCGCAGTACTCGCATTCGCATGCGGGGGCCAATCTTAAAGGCATTAACGACGTTACGTGTAGGCCTGTCCTAGGTGCTTGCCCTGTTACTCTCATCGGCACCTTACGCGCCCCAGCTTAAATTGGCTGGCCTGTTCCTATTCACCCTTAATTACAACATTCTAGACCTACCTCGAGAATGGGTCGACATCGCCGGTGATATTCGTTCTAGTGCCGCATTTCTGGCTTGTTATGTCAATAAATATTGGCCTCGTCCCGTCGAACACACACGAGTGTCTTACGGTCTAGCCACGTTGGCTGGTCTTGACCGTCCCGGCCGCCGAAGCTCGCTGTGCAGACAGGCACAACGTCGAGTCGTTGCCACAGCAGCTTGCAGGATCTACCTTCCGCGGTGAGCCCAGTGATGGCGGGGATGACCGCCTCGGGTTTACCTACGATCCGGTTGCCTTCCAGGTCGTCTTCAATACCCTGCCCTCCAGACAAAGTTAAGGCGACCGCTAGCCTCGTCGGTGGGGGGGTAATGACGACCGGGGAGGACGGTGAGGCGGGTCTGGGGTTGACGCGCGACTCAATCCAGTAAAGCCCGTACCTTCCGTCCCACCGCCGACTCGTCGTGGTTGCCGATTATGGCGAATCCACGGTCGCGCAGTACCGGGTGAGCACCTGACACGATGTAGGGGTGTCCGACCGTTTCCAGCATCGTGAGGTCGTTTGGCATGTCGCCGAAGGCGGCAGCGTCGGCCGGATCGATGCCTAGATCATCGCAGACCTGCTTCAACGCTGAACCTTTGGAGACCCCCCGTCCGGCGATCTCTACCAGACCATCCGTCATTGTTGCGGAAAGAGATACTGTGCCACGGTCCCCGACGATAGGTTTGACGATCTGGAACAACTCGTCGCTGGGAAAGCCAAAGGTTCGCACTAGCAGCTTGACGATGCGGTGATCATCTCCCAAGAAACTCTCGATCTGGCCCTCACCGTCCGGCGGGCCGCTGATCTGCCAGCGGTCGAACCCTTCTTCGGAGAACCACTGGGTGGCCTCCTCGGTACAAAACAGGGCGTGCGGGAGTGCTTGGCGGACGTCACAGACAATGCCGGCGACCGTCTGCGGGGTCATGTATAGGTCGTGCAGAACCTTTCCGGTAGCGGCATTGACGCTCACCGCTCCGTTGGAAGCCAACAGTGTTGGGTGGATCGGGCGGAATGGGTCGAGGACCGTCAGCCAGCGGTAGGGACGTCCGGTGGCGAAGACGACGTGTACGCCGGCATCTGCAGCAGCGAACATGGCCTCGGTGTTTTCGGCACTGGGCAGCTTGTCGGCGCCCAGGAAAGTGCCGTCCAAATCAGTGGCAATGAGCGCAATCATTACAGCCTTCCTCGTCCAGTCGGGGTACCTGACGAGGTGCCGGTGCCTGCACCTGGTGACTGCATTGATGGGGTGCGCGATGGTGACGTCGACGGATTATTCGACGGCGTAGGAGACCCACTACGACCTGTCGAGGGGGACGTACTAGTCGGTGAGGGGGTCTGCCCCTTTGAGGGACTCGGCGATTTGCTGCTGTGAGACGGCGATGCGCTCTGTCCCGAACTTCGACTCGGGGTGGGACTTGAGGAGCTATGTGCCGAACGATTCGACGATGCAGACGTCGGAACCGGGGGAGGCGGGGGAGATGGCGGCACATTTTGGAATAGCAGCACTGCGATGAGCAGACCTGTCAAGGCGATGAAGAGGGTCAGTAACCAGGCGATCACGGTGGTTGACCAACCAGCCTTATCGCGACGACCTGGCCACGGCAACGGCCACGTATGAACCCGGCCCGCGGCGGTGTCGTCGATCCAGTGCAAACGGAAACTTGGGCCAGCTACCGGGGTTCCCGACAGAGCCGACATGTCGACGGCGTCGAGGATCCGGCGTGCCTCTGCCACTGCAGCACGTGAGCCATCATTGACCAGGGCGACCCACGGGGCCAACGACGGACCACCGTTTTCGGGACCAGTGCCGGGGCGGTACAGCCCACTGAGGCGACCTGTGCTCTGTCCGGCGCCACCGCGGGCAATAACAGTGTCGGAATGGAGATGGTTGACCTCCCCTGCAAGCCGGTCCCATGAGGCGGGATCACTGGCAGCGCCATGAGATAACACAATAACGAGGACACCCTGACCGTCGTCATCATGGGCGGAAAACACTGTGCCTGATGGCATCGTTAGGAGACGGGCGTCGAGCCAAAACTCGTCGACCCGCGGCGGGTCAGACGGTTGCAGGGGTAGTGCCTCAGGAGGCCATGGATTACTCGACATCGTCTATCATCTCACCACATTTGGGCCACGACCCGCGAACGACGGGTGCTTACTGGCACTGGTTCTTCGTCGTTCTTGGGCTGTGGCACTGTCACGGTATCGTGAGTGCGGGCCCGTCGCGGGTCTTGCGCAAGCCAGGCAGGAGACGTCAGTGAGCACCCAGCACTACTCGGATGGTCAGGACATCGGTAAGGGGAACCAGGATGCCCCGATGTCGAACGACGAGGCAGCTCGTCTCATCGGTCAAGCCATCGGGCAAGTACAACGGGTCATCGTTGGCCAGGAGCGCATGGTCGAGCAGCTCATGGTCGGGGTGCTTGCCAAGGGCCACATCCTTCTTGAGGGTGTTCCAGGCGTCGCTAAGACCCTTGCCGTACGCTCCTTTGCGACCGTTTTGGGCGGCAGTTTCGCACGCGTCCAGTTCACCCCGGACCTCGTTCCTTCCGACATCGTCGGCACCCGCATCTACTCGGCATCGAAGGAAACCTTCGATATCGAGCTCGGTCCAGTCTTCGTGAACTTCGTGCTGGCCGATGAAATTAACCGAGCTCCCGCAAAGGTGCAGTCGGCCATGCTCGAACTCATGGCTGAAAGGCAGGTATCGATCGCCGGGCAGACTTTCCCCGCACCTCACCCATTTAGCGTCATCGCTACCCAGAACCCGGTGGAGTCTGAGGGTGTCTACCCGCTTCCCGAGGCTCAGCGCGACCGCTTCTTGCTCAAGATCGACGTTCCATACCCACGTGGAAATGAGGAATTTGAGATTTTACGCCGGATGAGCGTCAAGGCTCCCCAGCCTCAGCAAGTGTTGACACCTGAGGCTGTCGTCGCCCTGCAGGATATGGCCTCCGACGTCTTCGTACACAACCTGGTCGCCGAGTACGTCGTGCGTCTGGTCCTGGCTACCCGTAATCCTGGTGATTTCGGGATGTCTGACCTCGCCAACGTCATTCAAATTGGTTGCTCCCCTCGAGCTACCCTCGGTCTAGTCGCAGCGGCTCGAGCCTTGGCACTGGTCCACGGTCGCGATTACGTCCTTCCGACCGACGTCCAGGCTGTGGCTGTTGATGTTATGGCTCACCGCTTGGTGCTCAGCTTTGACGCTATTGCTGACAATGTGTCCGCTTCCGACGTTATTGAGAGGGTTGTCGCCATGGTGCCGCCGCCAACCCCGGTGTGGAACGAGGAGCAGCGTCAGACTGCTCAGCACAATTACCCTAACGATCTGGGCCAATACCCTGCTCCGACGACCCCGCCCGCCCAGCTCTGAGGCGTCCGTTATGGCGCGACCAACATTTCGCGATCCGCAGGCACCGTCAGTGGCGCAGACGCTGGTGAGTCCACCTACTGGGGCGACTCTGCCGCTTAACCAGCTTGCCCCCGAGGCCGCGCTGCGTCGCTTGGAACTCACGATCGTGCGCCGATTGGAGGGATTCCTCCACGGTGACCACTTGGGTCTGCTGCCCGGGACTGGAGCCGACGTTAACGACGCCCGTCCCTACGAACCCGGTCAAGACGATGTGCGCATGATGGATTGGGCCGTTACAGCCCGTACCACCGTCCCCCACGTACGTGAGACCATTGTCGACCGTGAACTCGAGGTATGGGCACTTCTCGACGTGACCGGTTCCATGAACTGGGGCACGGTGTCCATGACGAAACGTGACTTGGGTATCGCCGCTATTGCGACCATCGGTTTTCTCTCCCAGCGAATGGGGGACCGGTTTGGCGGGGTCATTATGCGCCCCGATTCGGTGCGTCGTTTGCCGGCCCGGTCCGGGCGAACAGCCCTTTATGGACTGCTGCGCTCGATGCTGACTGAGCCGATCGTCGCCGACAACGCTCCCGGACAGGTGACTCTGGCCAAAGGCATCGAAAATCTCGCTGCCTCGGGGAGGCGTCGCGGTATGAAGGTCGTCGTTTCTGACTTCCTTTCTCCCGGTGACGATGTTCTGAATCCCAATGATCGCCCGGAGTGGGAACGGTCCCTACGTCGGTTGTCGGTGCGAAACCAGGTGCTGTGCATCGAAGTTGTTGACGCTGCTGAGCTGGACTTTCCCGACGTGGGTGACGTCATGGTCCGAGACCCAGAAACGTCTTTCGCCCACTATGTCAATACCGCTGACAAGGCCACCCGCGAGCGGATGAACGCTGCCTCCCGCGCCCAGCGCGAGCGTATCTCGGCGGCTATCCGACGTGCGGGGGCAGGACACCTACAGCTGCGCACCGACTCCGACTGGGTTACCGATATCGCACGCTTCGTCCTCGGATACCGGCGCACTGCTGCAATCTTGCATCAGCCGCCTCAGGGGGTGACCAAGTGACGCCGCTCTTTCTCGGCCTACCTGAGGTCAAGTCGCCGTGGGTGCCCTGGCTGTTGCTGCTCGTCCCGGTGCTGCTGGTCTTCTACATCTGGGCGTCGCATCGCAGCCGATCTACGGCGATGAGATTTACCAATACCGCCATCCTTGGCGCGGTGATGAGTAAGCAGCCGCAGTGGAAGAGGCACATCGCCGTTGCTGCTGCTTTGCTATGCGTGGCAACTACCACTGTTGCATGGGCTCGGCCGATGGGTATCGAACAGGTGCCGCGCAACCGCGCCACTATCGTTGTTGCCATCGACTCATCTTTGTCGATGAAAGCTGACGACGTTTCCCCCACTCGTCTCGCCGCGGCCAAGGCCAAGGCCAAGGATTTCATCAATAGTCTTCCGACCGGATTCAATGTCGCAGTGGTGAGCATTTCCGAGCATCCGGAGATTCGGATGCCACCGTCGACCGACCGGCCTACCGTGTTACGTGCTGTTGACGGGATCGAGCTGCAGGATGGCACTGCGCTGGGTGGCGCCATCGATAAGTCTCTTGAAGCCGTCAAGATGGCTCCCGGGGGGTCTAAAAATCCGGCTCCGGCCGCCATTGTCATGCTCAGTGATGGGGATAATACCCAAGGCGGTTCTCCCCTGGTGGCGGCCAACCGAGCTGCCGCGGCCAAAGTCCCGGTGTACACCATCGCCTTTGGTACCGAGACCGGGTATGTCGACCTTAACGGGCAGCGAGAGAGAGTTGCACCCGATACCAAACTCTTATCTACTGTCGCCGACCGTACTCACGCTAAATCGTGGACCGCCGACTCGGCGGACAAGCTCCAGGAGGTTTATCAGCAGGTGCACTCGTCGGTGGGTTACGAGCCGGTAAGAAAGGAAGTGACGGCAACGTGGGCTTTCTACGCCTTCTGCTTTGCCGTCGTCTCTGGGCTGGCCACCTTGTCAGTGGCGGTGAGATGGCCATGATGACCCTGATTGCTTTTGGACGCCCTGGACGACTGTGGTGGCTCGTGGTGCCGGTAGTCTTCCTCGCTGTTTACCTTGTAGTGGTGATGTGGCGTCGCCAGCCGCACCAGGGTCGGAATGAGTTGAAGCGGTTGTTGCCTAGCTCGCGGCCGTGGAAGCAGCATCTGGCGATGGGGTTGTCAGTACTCTCGATGGCCATCATAGTGTTGGCATTCGCCCAGCCAAAGGCCTACCACGAGGTACCGAGAGATCGAGCGACTGTCGTTGTTGCTATTGACGTGTCGCGCTCAATGGTGGCGACGGACGTTGAACCCTCTCGACTTTCCGCTGCTAAGACTGCTGCGAAGGATTTCCTGGGGGATTTGCCGCCACGGTTCAATGTCTCCTTGGTGAAGTTCGCAGCATCTGCTCAGGTCGTGGTACCCCCCACGACCGATCGTGCCGCCGTATCGACTGCGATCACGAACCTCCAGGTGCTGCCATCTACCGCGATCGGCGAGGGGATTTATTCCTCCCTCAACGCTCTCAAACTGGTTCCGGACGATCCGAAACATCCCGGACAGAAGCCACCAGCGGCGATCGTGCTCCTTTCTGACGGTGCAACGAATGTTGGCCGTCCTTCTCTTGAAGCAGCCAAGGAAGCCGGACGTCAGCATGTGCCGGTGTACACCATCGCTTACGGCACCGCGGGCGGGTATGTCGTCGAAGGTGGCCAGCGTCAGCCTGTTCCTGTTAACCACTATGAGTTGGCGGCGATAGCGAAGGCCTCCGGAGGCGAGAAGTTCTCCGCAGAGTCCTTAGGTCAGTTGTCAGACGTCTATAAGTCCATCGCCCAATCGGTGGGATATGAGAAGGTTTTCGGGGAAGTGACTGACAAGTACGTTGGCGTCGCCTTAGCTCTCGTGGTGCTGACGGCGGCCTCCGTCATCAGTTTATGCGCCCGTTGGCCCTAATCCCTTGCCTCCAGAGTAGATTCGTTGGCGTCTTGTAAGGAGTTTCCCATGAGTATGGCTGACAACCTAGCGGCGGTGCGTACCCGCATTGATGATGCCTGCCGAGCTTGTGATCGAAATCCCGGCGAGGTGTCGTTGCTACCAGTCTCCAAAACCAAGCCTCCCAGCATGGTCGATGAGGCGTATCGGGCTGGCTACCGGCTTTTCGGCGAAAACAAGGTGCAAGATGCACTCGCGAAATCTGAACTCATGGATGCCAATCACCCCGGGCTGGAATGGTCCATCATCGGCGGCTTGCAGACCAACAAGGCCAAATACGTGGCCCGCTTCGCCACCGAGTTTCAAGCCCTCGATTCGCTCAAGATTGCCCATGAACTCGACAAGAGGTTACAAAAGGAAGGACGTCAACTACGGGTATTGGTCCAGGTGAATTCCTCGGCTGAGCCTCAAAAATCTGGGATCGCTCCCGAGGAAGCTGTCGACTTCGCCCGTGAACTGGCCGCCTTTGATTCTCTCGATGTGCGCGGGCTCATGACGGTGGCCCTCAATAGTTCTGACCAGCGGGCCGTGGCCGACTGTTTTGACCTCGTTGTCGCAACTCAAGAGAAGCTGCGCCAGGAGGCGGGCGATACTAGCGACTGGTCCGAATTGTCCATGGGAATGTCAGGGGATCTGGAGATCGCCATTGCTCATGGTTCCACCCAGGTACGTATCGGCACTGACATCTTCGGCGCTCGCGATCCGGCACGGACATGGCGTCCGTAAGTTCAGTCGTCTATCGTTATCGATAAGTCCGTACCGCACCACTGCAGGGGAAGGCACGTGGTACCGGGAGGACGACCGTGGAAACGACACAGCTGGCCAGTGGAACTCTCTTTATTCACTCGGCTTCGACGGCATTGCGCAGCCATATTGAATGGGCAGCCGATGCCGCGTTTGTCATGCCCGCGCCGCTGCGGTGGACCAGCCAACCAGTAGAACCGGGTACTTGGAGAGCAGAATCGGCGTGGTGTGGTGACGTCGTTGATGCCCGCACGTTCATTTCCACGCTTGCCGCCTGGCAGCGGGTGCGGGTCGAGCTGACCGTCGAAACAGGGGCTGCCCCGCATCGCTGGAGCGTCACTCCCGATCTGGGTATTTTTTCCGCGCCCATCGATGAGGCCGGCTCGGTTCTCGTTGATGAGATGAGGTTACGTTCGGCGATTACCGCTGCACGTCGCACTGGGCTACGTCTCGACGATGAGATTTGCGACTTGCTGGGCGAGCCGTGGGACGTTGAGCTGGAACCATATCGAGCCTGTGACCCGTCGCTGCAGGTGCCGTGGCTGTCTGCCGGGTAACAGGGGCTGCTCGGTCGGGAGTCCAAGGACGAGGAACCATGAGAGGGGGCTGATCACGATGACCAGCCCCCTCATCCCATGGATGTCAGCGAGTGGCGTTGGTGTTAGTGAACGCCAAGGTGACGTTGTGCCCTCCGAACCCGAAAGAGTTATTAAGAGCAGCCAGATCACCGTCGGGTAGGTCGGTCGTCTCGGTGACGACGTTGATTTCCAAGCCCTCTTCGAGGTGTTCGACGTTGATGGTGCCAGGCACCTGACGCTTCAGTAGGGCCATCACCGCTGCGAAGGATTCCAAAGCCCCAGCTCCACCTAACAGGTGTCCCGTCATCGACTTGGTGCCGTTGACAAGCACCTGGTCAGTGGCTTTCTCTAGGACCGCGGCGATGGAGTGGGCCTCCGCAGTGTCACCGAGTGGGGTCGAGGTGGCGTGGGCGTTGACGTGGTTGACGTCGGAGGGGGATAGCCCGGCGGATGCAAGAGCCTTGTGCATCGCGGATGCCTGGCCGGAACCAGTGGGATCTGGCTGAACGATATCGTGCGAATCAGCCGAAATACCGGATCCGGCAAGAGTGCCGTAGATCTTTGCCCCGCGGGCTTGAGCATGTTCGAGTGTCTCAATGACCATGATCGCCGCTCCCTCGCCGATGACGAAGCCGTCACGATCAACGTCCCATGGACGTGAAGCGTGCTCAGGATCGTCGTTGCGAGTCGACAAGGCTTTCATTTGGGCGAAAGCGGCCACCGGCAACGGATGGATGATGGCCTCGGCGCCGCCGACGACGGCAATATCGGCTCGCCCCAGATGAAGCTGATCCAGGCCGAGCGAGATTGCTTCGGAAGATGAAGCGCAAGCCGAAACGGGGGTATGGACGCCGGCCTTGGCATGCACCATCAAGCCAATATTGGCCGCCGGTGCATTGGCCATTAGCATCGGGACGGTAAAGGGACTAACCCGTTTGAAGCCCTTGTCTTTCTGAATGTCCCACTGGCCGAGCAAAGAGTGCAGGCCACCAATACCGGTAGCGCAGCACACCACCAAGCGTTCGGGGTCGATGCCGTTGGAACCGGAGTTGTCGTCGGCTTCGGGAAGCTCCAGGCCGGCGTCGGCCCAGGCCTCCTTGGCAGCGACAAGGGCCAGCTGGCTTGAGCGGTCTAGACGGCGAGCCTGTGGACGGGGCAGGTGGTTGGCCGGATCATCGACCGCCGGTGCGGCGAATTTGACGGGAACGTCGTCAATCCAGTCGAAGTCGAGGGTGTGTACCCCGTTTCGCCCTTCCAGCAGCCCCTGCCAGGTGCTAGGGGCGTCGGGTCCCAACGGTGTGGTGGTCCCGAAACCAGTGATGACGACGTCGCTCATGAGTTCTCCAGTATCGGTGGATGGGTTATGTGGGCCGCAGTCCGGGGCCGGCGAGCCCCGGACGCCGTGGAAGTCAGCCCTGGTGCTCGATGATGTAGTTGACGGCGTCGCCAACGGTCTTGATGTTCTTGGACTCTTCGTCAGGGATCTCAACGCCGAACTTCTCGTCGCAGGCGTAGATGATCTCGACCATGGACAGCGAGTCGACGTCGAGGTCGTCAACGAAGAACTTCTCAAGGGTGACCTCGGACTGGTCGACACCAGTGATGTCATTGACGATGTCAGCCATGTCGGCAAGGATCTGGTCTTTGTCAGCCATGATGATTGTTCCTCTTCTTGTCGTTATCCTCGGGCTGTGCGCCCGAAGTCTGTGGGTGTTTTTCTCGTGATGAACGTGGGGTTCAGGGGAGGCGGATGACTTGGCCGGCGTAGACCAGCCCGGCTCCGAATCCGATGATGAGGGCGAGGTCCCCGCTGTGGGCCTGTCCACGCTGAAGCATACGGTCAATAGCGATCGGCACGGATGCGGCGGAGGTGTTTCCCATATCCGCGATGTCGTGACACACCGTCACTGACTCAGGCAGCTTGAGGTGGCGGGACACGACGTCGGTAATCCGGTCGTTAGCCTGATGGGGGATGAAGACATCGAGGTCGGCGGGGGTGATTCCGGCCTCGGCGATGGCCTCGGCGGCGCGCTTGGCGACGTCAGTCATAGCCCACTTGAAGACCGCGCGACCTTCCATGCGAATGAGGGGGTGAATCTTGTTGGGATCAGCGCTAGCCGTCGGCCAGTCCTCGAGCTCGATAGTTTTGAGCTGATCAGAGCGAGATCCCCACACCACCGGGCCGATCCCCGGCTCATCGCTGGCACCGATGATTGCGGCACCAGCCCCGTCAGAGAAGAGGAAGGCGGTGGAGCGGTCGTCAAGATTCGTCATTTCCGAGAGCTTCTCGACGCCGATAACGAGGACGTAATTCGCCGATCCGGTGCGGATCATTGAGTCAGCCAGAGCGGTTGAGTAGCAAAACCCAGCACATGCGCCGTTGAGGTCAAACGCAGCAGCGTCACCCAAGCCGAGCTCCCGGGCGATGTAAGCCGCCAAGCTGGGGGAAGGACGATGATGTGACACGGTCGCCACGATGATGGCATCGATCTGGGATGCCTCCAGCCCGGATCGCTCTAGGGCGGTACGCGCGGCTGTGGTGCCCATGGACGCCACAGTCTCAGAGTTGGTGGCCCAGCGCCGCTCGGTAATGCCGGTACGCTGTTCGATCCACTCTGGGGTGGAGTCGATGAGCGTGCACATCTCCTTGTTGGTGACTACTCGCGATCCGCGAGCTGATCCGGTGGACAGGAATTTCGAGTAGCCGTGGACGGGACGGGTCTTGATGGCCGTCATGCATTCTCCTTGCTGGAGTGAGTCGTGATGAACTCGCGGGCAGCCGGGATCTGATCGGGGGTGTTGAGGTTGAACAACTCCACTCCCTTCAAGTTGCGCTTGGCGATGCCTGTCAGTGTTCCGGCGGGCGTGAGTTCGAGCAGTCCGGTGATATTGCGCTGAGCCATGGTGTCCATGCACAGGTCCCATCGCACCGGATGGGCCACCTGCTGGACCAGACGATCAGCGAATTCGCGACCATCTGCGACGACGGCTCCGTCAAGGTTGGACAGCAGGGCCACCGTCGGGATCGTGGTCGGCATGGCAGCGGCTACTTCGCGCAGGTGATCGACCGCCGGTTCCATATGAGCCGTGTGGAAGGCCCCCGCGACCGACAACGGGAAGAGTCGGGTACGAGACGGCGGCTCGGCTGCGAAAGCTTCGAGCTGTTCGACGGTGCCTGCGGCTACGATCTGGCCTTTGCCATTGTGGTTGGCTGGGGTGAGCCCAGCGGCTTTAATGGCGGTCAGCACCTCGTCGGCATCGCCCCCGATGACAGCAGTCATGGAGGTGGCAGTGCGTGACGCGGCCTCGGCCATGGCCCGACCGCGCTCGCGCACAAGAACCATGGCGGCTTCGGCAGAGAAAGCCCCAGCAGCAGCGCCAGCGGCAATCTCCCCGACAGAGTGGCCGGCGAGCAGGTCGGCCTGAGAGAAAATCTTGGGATCAACTGACCAGGCTGTGGCCAGCGCGGCGGCGACCAGCAGTGGCTGGGCAACCGCAGTGTCCTTGATGGTTGCCTCGTCGGAAGTCGTGCCATGGGTCACCAGATCGATATCTGCCACTGCTGAGAGCCACGCAAGGTGGTCAGAGAAAGTGGCGTCTGACATCCAATCCGACAGGAATCCTGGTTTCTGGGCCCCTTGGCCGGGAGCAACAATTGCAAGCACATCCCCACTGTGCCCCCTTGAAGGGTCGGACGCGAGACAGGGAACCGACGAAGTACCCACGGTGGTCATTGTGGGATCCCCACAAAATGACAGGGGGGATCCTCCAAAAACCGGATGTGTGGGTCGTATCAGGCGCGATTCTGAGCTTCCCGTCGTCCTAGGACGGCAGCAATGACGTCATTGATCGGAGTATCGACGCCGACCTCGTCACCCAATCGGGGGACAGCTCCTACCTGAGCAGCGTATTCGCTGGGGCGTCCAGCAAGGATGTCGCGCTGGAAGGAGGTTGTTGACGCGGGATCCTGCCCAGCAAGGAATGTGAGGTTCTTCTCGATGAAGTCGTCGGCGATCCTGGCGCTGTGAGCGCGAGCCACCTGAACAGTTTCGTCGATACACCGAGCGAAGACATCGCGGTAGGGACCAAGGAGGTCGCCCAAGGAGACGTCGAGTACTGCACCACAGGCTCCTTGGGGGGACGACGGAACACATCTTGACCCACAAAGTGGTGGTGATGTTCTCCACGTCGGGAGAGGTGAGACCGCCCTTCCGGCAAGCCTCTCGCAACTCATTGACGAGGGTATTGGGGGAATCGTCAATGGTCGAGACCTCGAACATTCGAGGGCCGCCCAAGTCCATAATCAGACCTGGCTCCACGATCTTGACCCACTGTCGGCATACCCCTGGTGCGACGTGCTCAGGGCCAATAATCGCCGAAAGCTCGTGCGGCGCGATGACGCCATTTTGGGTGGTTACGACCAGGGTGTGGGGGCCCATAAGCGCGGGCAGGTATGTGCGTGCGGCCTCTGCAACTTGAAAGGTCTTGGTACATAGCAAGACGACGTCAACCTGGCCGATCTCGGCTGCGTCGTCAGTGACGGGTACATCAAGGGTCAACTCCGTATTGCCGACCAGGCGCAGACCGTGCTCGCGGATGGCGATGAGGGTTTTGCCACGGGCGATGAAGGAGACGTCCATCCCGGCATCTGCGAGGGCCGCCCCGTAGAAACCGCCGATGGCCCCGGCTCCGATGATTGCTGCTTTCATGATTCCTCCGTGCCCTTGGTGTCCGCATATGCCGAAATCATGGCGTGCTCCACTGATTCCCTAGCACGAGGCAACGTGGCCGGCAGTAACGGGACCTTCATCGCTGCCAGGGTGCGCTGCATTCCCATCCCAGCGTGGGTGGCGACGCATGCTACGACGTCGTGCTCACGCAGGAAGCGAACGATGCGGGCGTGGTGACGACCTTCAGTGCCCTCATTATGGAGGCGGTCCCACTCAACCTTAAAGGTGTGCCAGTCGGTGACGTGACCGTCGTTGTCAACCTGTGCGACGGCTACCATAGGCGCCTTACCGAATCGTGGCTCCACTGAGCCGTCCGGACGAACGGGGATCATGACGTTCATAATGAGAGCCTAGCTCCCACGATGGCGAGTTCGGTGGCGGAAACGACCTGATGCGGTGTGCTGAGAGGCGCAGTGACGGCCGTGAGCTGTAGCGTTAGTGTCTTGACCGAGCAATAGGCGCTCGGTTGAGGTTTGCAATTCAGTTTTAGAGAAAGCGGTTTTATGGCGTCGAATGGTCATGCGCGCGTAGAGATGAAGCCTGGTGATTCCGGGTCAGCTGGTGCGACGAGAAATAGTCAGACGAGCCGGGCCGTCTTCATTGCGGTGACGGCAGCAGCCCTGGGAATCACTTATGGTTATGATATTTCTAATACCGCGGCCGCTTTGCAATTTGTACAGCGAGACTTTGGTATCTATAGCGCCATCAACACGGCCTCCGTGGTAGGTCAAATAGCAGGTGCCATTCTTGGCGGCCCTATGGCGAATGCCATCGGACGTAAGAAGTCAATGCTGGTTATCGCGGCTGGATATACTATTTTCGCTATCCTGACAGCAATCTCCCCGTCCGCTGGACTGTTCCTTGCTATGCGGGTTCTGTTGGGTATCACTATCGGGCTTTCCATTACCGTCGTGCCGGTGTTTATCGCCGAATCCGCTCCGGCGTCGCGGCGGGGCGGGCTGGCAACCGCGTATCAAGTGACGTGCGTCGTCGGAATCATCTTGGGGTACCTCGTCGGTTATTCCCTGCTGCCTACGGACACGTGGCGTTGGATTCTCGGTGTCGCAGCCGTCCCAGCATTTATTGTGCTCCTGATGCTTGTTCGCACCCAGGAAACCCCCTCCTGGTACATGCTCAAGGGGCGTGAAGATGAGGCTCGTCGTGCCATGGAGCGCATCGAGGTTGCTGAATTGGTTGAGCCGAGCCTCGATGAGATCCGCAACTCGTTGTCTTCTCGGCCCTCTGGATCTGTGTGGGGGCGGTTGCGTGAGATGTTCCATGGGGGCATGGCTCGTGCCACGATCTTTGCTATCGTTCTGGGATTTTCAATCCAGATCACTGGAATTAATGCAACAATCTATTATGCGCCTGGAATCTATTCGCGAATGGGATTTACTGACACTGCGACAACCTATCTGGTGCCATCCTTGGTGCAGTTCCTATCATTGATAAGTGTTGTCATCTCGATGCTCGTTATTGATAAGGTAGGGCGTCGATTCGTTCTTATCACGGGAATATCTACGATGATTGTAGCGACTATCGTGCTCATCGTGACATATTTGGCGAGTGGTTTTGAAGGTGCTGTTGCCGGTATTATTGGCCTCGTTGAGATGTCCCTTTTTACTATGGGGTTTACTTTCGGTTTCGGTTCCATCGTATGGGTTTACGCGGGTGAGATTTTCCCGGCTCGCTACCGCTCACTCGGTGCATCTCTGGTGCTTACGGCAGACTTGATCGCGAATGCGATCACTGCCCAATTGGGAGCTGCGATGCTCGACGGTATCGGGCTGGCAGGAACATTCGGGGTCTACGGTGGGCTCCTCGTCGTTGCGCTGCTATTCCTGCTGAGGTACGCCCCGGAAACGTCCGGTCGCTCGCTTGAGGAGATCCAGGACTATTGGAACAACGGTGCTCGGTGGCCCAAGGCTGACTCGCCTTCGATGGGGTGAGTGCGAGATGCGAGATGGGTTCACGGCGTCAGCTCCTCAGCCGCCCCAAAGTGATTGCTAGGCGCAGCACATAGGCTTCTCGAGGATCCGACGGGGAGTAGCCAGTGACGTCTTGGATTCGTTTAAGTCGGTAGCGCACGGTGTTGGGGTGAATGAACATCGCCCGACCCGTGCCTTCCACTGAGCAGCCGTGATCGAGGAAGGAGACAGTTGTGTCCATGAGGTCTCCACTGGCTGTCGCGAGGGGGCTGTAGACCTCGTTGACGAGCCACGCAATGGCATCTGTATCACCGGAGAGGACTTGCTCGGGCAATAAGTCGACGGCTGCCATGACTTGCGGACCTTCCGGCCAAGCTCGTGCCGCACGTATTCCGGAGAGGGCGGCACGAGCGGATGCCGGGGCCAGCGTGAGGTCGGCCACGACGGGTCCGACGACGATTGGTCCTGGCGCGAAGTGGTTTGCGAGAGCTTCGCTTGCGGCTACGGCTGCTGGATCGTCAACCAGTTTCTCACCGGCCAAAATGACAACTAACCGGTCGGACTGTACGGCGGCTAGCACCGTCATCTGCATGCGTTCGCCATCACGTCGCAGCACGTGGAGTTCATGCTCGGTCGTCGGGGCCCGTCCGACGACGACGCAGAGATTGATGCCCGGGCGCCAGCCGAGAGTGGAAGCTCGCGAGATGAGCTGTTCATCGGCGTCGGCGCGCACGACCGCATCAACGACGAGGGATTCCAGACGTTCATCCCAGGTACCGCGACGTTCGGCGGCTCGCGCGTAAACCTCGGCGGCGGCGAAGGCCACCTCGCGGGAGTAGTGGACGATGGCAGTGCGCAGCACTTGGCGATCGCCGCGCGGCATTTCGGTCTCAATTTGTGCCTCAACGACGTCGATCGTGGTGCGGACGAGCTCGACTGTCTGGTGCAAGGAGATCTTGCGGGTCATGGACCGGGGCGCCACGTCGAAGACGTCGGTGGGGGAGTAGGGCTCGGCGTCATCGTCAGCAAACCACTGGACGAAGCCGTCAATACCTGAGCGAGCCACGATCGAGATCCACGATCTTTCTTCGGCTGACAGATCACGGAACCAGGAGTGTCGACGACCCATTTCCTCTAGAGTGGCCGTCGTCATAGCTGAGGTGCGGGCCATCAATCTTTTAGCGATAGCTCTGCGTGTGCGGTCAGAAGACACCACCGTACGGCCGGTACTCGACGTACGTCCGCTGCCTATTCGACGCGTAGACGTCGTCCCGATGTCATTCCTGGCCACCTAAGCCTCCCTCGGCGAGACTTCGGTCAGTCTAGTGGGGTGATGCCTTAAGCGCAGGGGCGACAGCAGATGGCGAACAGATTCGGGGGATGAGGCGCTGGGGTGATTTACGGTACTTCCGAGTGACTTTTCTTCCATAAGACGACACAATAAGTTCACGGCGGGCCCTCGGGCTGCCACCTTGAACCGTCACCGGTGATGTCGCCGGTTGTGCGTCGCTGTCGATGAGAAAGGACCCGGCGTGATCCCACGCGAAGAACGCGGACCAGTCCTCAACGGACTTCCGACAACCCTGCCTGACGTCGATCCCGAGGAGACTCAGGAGTGGATCGAGTCCCTCGACAAGATGGTCGAGACTGATGGTCCGAATCGTGCCCGGATCGTGCTGCTCAAGATGTTGGAGCGGGCTCGTAGCCACAGTCGTCTCGGGCTGTCAGCGCTCACCTCCACCGACTACATCAACACCATTGCAGCCGAGGACGAGGAAGAATACCCCGGCGACGCCGAGATCGAGCGGAACATCCGTCGTTTGCTGCGCTGGAATTCCGCCATTACCGTGCATCGCGCGCAGCGTCCCGGTATTGGCGTCGGCGGTCATATCTCCACCTATGCCTCTGCCGTGACCCTCTACGAGGTCGGTCAGAACCACTTCTGGCGCGGGCAGGACGCCCCCGGCGGCGGTGACCAAGTTTTCTTCCAGGGGCACGCCGCGCCCGGTATGTACGCTCGCGCGTTCTTGGAGGGGCGTCTCAGCGAGGACGATCTCGATGGGTTCCGTCAGGAGAAGTCGAAGGCCGGGCATGGTCTACCCTCTTACCCGCACCCTCGCATGTTGCCCGACTTCTGGCAGTTCCCGACGGTGTCGATGGGTCTGGGCCCGATGAATTCCATTTACCAGGCGTCTATGAATAAGTACCTCACCAATCGCGGTGTCAAGGACTGCGCAGATCAGCACGTGTGGGCTTTCCTTGGCGACGGTGAGATGGACGAGCCGGAGTCGCGCGGATTCCTGCAGGTCGCTGCCAACGAGGAGCTCGACAACCTCACCTTCGTCATCAACTGCAACCTGCAGCGTCTAGACGGGCCGGTGCGTGGCAACGGCAAGATTGTCCAGGAACTTGAGGCTGTCTTCCGTGGTGCTGGCTGGAACGTCATCAAGGTCATTTGGGGATCCGGCTGGGACCCGTTGCTGCAGGCAGACCGTGACGGTGCCCTCGTTGATATCATGAACAACACCCGTGATGGCGACTACCAAACCTTTAAGGCCAACGACGGCGCCTATGTCCGCGAGCACTTCTTTGGCCGCGACCCGCGCACTGCCAAGATGGTCGACAAGTGGACTGACGAACAGATTTGGGCGTTACGCCGTGGCGGTCACGACTACCGCAAGATTTACAACGCCTACAAGGCGGCTACGCAGTTCAAGGGAGCGCCGACCGTGGTGCTTGCCTGCACTATTAAAGGTTACGATCTTGGTACTCACTTTGCGGGCCGCAACGCTACCCACCAGATGAAGAAGCTGGCCCTTGAGGACCTCAAGCAGTTCCGCGATCGTCTTGAAATTCCGATTTCGGACAAGGTGCTGGAGGCCGACCCCTACCGTGCTCCCTACTTCCATCCCGGAGCCGATGACGAGCGCATCCAGTACCTCATGGAGCGTCGTCGCGCTCTCGGCGGTTTCGTGCCGGAGCGCCGTACGAGGCACACGCCACTACCCATCCCGGCGCAGAAGGCCTTCGATGGTGTCAAGCGTGGGTCGGGCAAACAGGAGGTCGCCACCACGATGGCCTTCGTGCGTCTGCTCAAGGACCTTATGCGCGACAAGAATTTCGCTCCGCACGTCGTCCCGATCATTCCTGACGAGGCCCGTACCTTTGGCATGGACTCGTTCTTCCCGACGATCAAGATCTACAATCCTCACGGCCAGAACTACACCCCTGTCGACCACGAGCTCATGCTCAGCTACCGCGAGGCCAAGAACGGGCAGATCATTCACACTGGCATCAATGAGGCTGGTTCGGCGGCTGCTTTCATTGCCGCAGGCTCGGCATACTCCACTCAGGGCGTGCCGATGGTGCCGATCTACCTGTTCTACTCGATGTTCGGGTTCCAGCGTACCGGTGATTCTTTCTGGGCAGCTGGTGATCAGATGACGAGGGGATTCATTATTGGCGCCACTGCCGGACGCACCACGCTGACCGGTGAGGGCACCCAGCACATGGATGGCCATTCGCCGGTTCTGGCTGCGACTAACCCAGCTGTCATCTCCTACGATCCGGCTTATTCTTACGAGATCTCCCACATTGTTCAGGCAGGTCTGGAGCACATGTACGGCGAGAACGCCGAAGACGTCATGTACTACCTGACGGTGTACAACGAGCCGATCGTCCAGCCGGCTGAGCCAGAGGGCGTTGACGCCGAGGGCATCGTCAAGGGCATGTACCTGCTCTCGAAGGGCTCCTTTGAGGGCGTCGGCGAGGATGCCCGCCGCGTTCAGCTGCTGGCCTCCGGCGTCGCCGTGCCGTGGGCCATTGAGGCTCAGCAGCTCCTTAAGGGTGACTTTGGCGTTGTTGCCGACGTGTGGTCGGTGACGTCGTGGAACAACCTACGTCGTGACGCTATGGAGGCCGAGGAACAGACTTTCCTACACCCCGAACAGGGCAGGCGCACCCCGTATATCACCCAATGCCTGGCCGACGCCCCTGGTCCAGTCGTTGCGACCACCGATTACACGTGTCAGGTGCCCGATCAGATCGCCCAGTGGGTGCCGGGGGATTATGCCTCCTTAGGTGCTGACGGATTCGGGTTCTCCGACACCCGTGCGGCAGCGCGCCGATTCTTCCACATCGATGGACCGTCCATGACAGTGCGTGCCCTCCAGATGCTCGTCGAGCGTGGTGAGGTTCCCGAGGACTGGCCTGCCAAGGCTGCCGAGAAGTACGACCTCCTCAACGTCAACGCGGGGGCGTCCGGTAACGCTGGTGGCGACGCCTGATCGATAGACCGTCGAATAACCGGGGCATTCCATGATGTGGGCTGCCCCGGTTTTCGTTGAAGTCCGTTGCCTCCGCCATACTCCTGCTAGCCTTTTTAGCGTCTAAACTAAACCGAATTAGCTCTCGTGGTAACGGCGCTGCGAGGGGTGGAGATCAAAGGAGCAGGACACATGAGGTTGAGTCGTCGTCACGTGCTCGCTAGTACTGTTGGGGTAGTTTCGACGGCGTTGATCACGGCACAGACGCCCGCAGGTATCGCGTTTGCAAGGCCTCGTAGGGCTTCTAGGGCAGTGACCACTGCGGTCTACATCGAGGTCAATCACGAGGATCTCGCGACTGTCGGGGCCTTCGTCCGAGAAGGGGTTCACCGCCCGGTCTTCGATCTGGCTATGATTTTTGCGGCGAATATCAACTATGACGGGTGCACGGCTTACCTGCACCTGAACGAGCGAGTTATGGAAACGCTCAGAGCTGCTGAAACTCAGATTCGTCCGTTGCAGCGTCGTGGGACGAAGGTACTCTTGTCGCTCCTTGGCAATCATGAGGGCGCCGGATTCGCCAACTTTCCAACCCGGCATGACGCTGACCGGTTCGCGGCTCAGGTAGCAAGTGTTGTTCATAGGTATCACCTTGATGGCGTCGACCTAGATGATGAATATTCCGAATATGGCAAAAATGGTACCGGTCAGCCCAATGAAGACTTTTTTGTTTGGTTTGTTCGTGCGCTGCGACGCCACCTAGGGCCTCATAAACTCCTCACCTTGTACTCGATTGGGCCATCGGTTAATCGAACTGTTTCGTCCGCGGGCAATGCATCAGATGACCTCGATTATGCGTGGAACCCGTGGTATGGCACCTATCAGGAACCATCGGTGCTGGGTATGCCTCGAAGTCATGTGGGGGCGGCGGCAGTTGACTGGGGACATACGTCGATCGAAATGATCCAGACGATGGCTTCTCAAACTATCCATGACGGTTATGGCGTCTTCATGACGTACGACTTGCGGGTGTCGACGAACCCGTCCCTCGTGCAGGCCATGACGACAGCCTTGGAAGGAAGGCGGCGACTTCGACAGTGACCGTCGAAGAAAAGGCCCCACGGTGGTCGTCGGCGGGATGTTCTGGCACACTGATGAAGGTGAGAACTTCCTGTCACGCAGAGCAAGGGAAAGCGAAGGATTTCGTGGGAAGCGGCAGCGATTTGGACAAGCTCGGTTTCGAGGCCGGGCAGGTCGTCCAGGAGCTCGGTTGGGACGATGACGTTGACGAGGACCTCCGTCAAGAGGTTATGGACATCATCGACGGTGACATGATTGAAGATTCGATCGACGCCGTTGACATCGTCTGGTTGTGGTTGCGTGCCGATGACGGTGATGTAGCCGACGGCTTGGTTGATGCTATGCGTGATTTGTCTGACGACGGGTTCATCGTCCTCGTCACCCCGAAGGTGGGACGCCCGGGCACTATCGATCCGGCTGATCTGTCTGACGGCACAGACACCGCTGGAATGGTGCTGACCACCAGCTACGACGTTAGTAAGGACTGGCAAGCCCACAAAATTGTGCGCCCGCGCGGCGGGCGGCGCTGACCCGTCTTCTTTCATATGCTGCCTACGGCATAGCTCCGTAGGGGGTGCGGCAGGATGTCCCAGTAGGACAGGTCGCGCCGGGTCAGCGCGACGGTGACCGTCTGCCTCTGGCCGGGCTCTAGTTCCACACGACGGAAGGCTTTGAGCTCGCGCACGCAGCGGTCAATGGTGGTGTTGGGGAAACCCGGGTAGACCTGAGGCACAGCAGCGCCGGCGCGGTCTCCGGTGTTGGAGACGGTGAAGGTGACGGTTAGCACTGGTTTGTCTTGCCCCGGTGGACTCGGTGACAGGGCAGATGGCTAGATCAAGGCCGGGGTAGGCGAAGTTGGTGTAGCTCAGGCCGTGACCGAAGGGGTAGGCGACCGGACAATTCGTGGTGTCGAGACCTCGATAACCGATGTATTTGTCCTCCCCGTAGTGCACGTGCTGGAATTCTCCAGGGACGTTGAGTTGAGCAGGGATGTCGGACAGTTTGACGGCGATGGTCTCGGATGGTTACCAGACGGATGACGAAGGTTCGTCAGTGACGCTCAGAGCTGTGAACTAGTGGTGACCGTTACTCCGGCATCTTCCATGACCGCCACGGCTGCGTTGCCCATCTCTGGGCTGACCGGCTCGCTGAGGTCGGTCAGGCATGTCGTGACGAACCCGAGACGCTGGGCGTCCAGAGCCGTGTCTTTGACGCAGTGGGACAGAGCCAAGCCGACGATGTCGACAGCCTCGATTCCGCGATCACGCAATACCGTCTCGAGAATTGACCCGTCCTCGGTAGTCCCTTCGAAACCGGAATAGGCTGCAGCGTATTGGCCTTTCTTAACCCGTGCGTCGACAGGAATCTTAGCGATCGCCGGATGAATCTCAGCTTCGTCGGTGCCAACAACCCCATGTGGCGGCCAGGAGTCCACAAAGTCGGGGTTGTTGGAGAAATGGTTACCGGGATCAATATGCCAATCCTGAGTGGTGACGACCATGTCGTAACAATTGTAGTGGGTTGGGATATACGTCGCGATCCGCTCGGCGCAGGCATTGCCACCCGTGACAGCCAGAGCGCCTCCCTCGCAGAAGGTCGGCTGGACGTCCACGACGAGAAGGGCACGGTGTGACGAAGTCATGGACACATCCTTTCACCACGTCTGGTTGTAGGTACGCTGACGCCATGGCAGTGAGCACCTATGAGGCAGCCCAGGATCGCTACGACACCATGGAGTATCGACGTTGCGGAACGAGCGGCTTATTACTCCCCGCTGTCTCCCTAGGGCTGTGGCACAATTTTGGAGATTTTCACCCCGGATCTACGCAGCGTGCCGTGCTGCGTCGCGCTTTCGATCGCGGTATCACCCACTTCGACCTCGCTAATAATTACGGTCCGCCCTATGGACAGGCCGAGATCAATTTCGGTCGCATCATGGCGACTGATTTCAAGCCCTACCGGGACGAACTCATTATTAGTTCCAAGGCTGGCTACGATATGTGGCCAGGCCCTTATGGGCAGGGTGGGTCTCGCAAGTACCTCATCGCCTCCTGCGACCAGTCTCTTAAACGGATGGGGCTGGACTACGTCGACATCTTTTATTCTCACCGGTTCGATCCGGAAACTCCGCTCGAGGAGACAATGGGAGCTCTCGACCGGATCGTGCGATCAGGTCGTGCCTTGTATGCAGGTATTTCCTCATATGATCCCAAGGAGACAGAACGTGCTGCCACCATTGCGCGTGACCTTGGCACCCCGTTACTCATCCACCAGCCGCGTTACAACATGTTTGATCGATGGATTGAGGATGGTCTCGTCGATACCTGTGAGCAGGAGGGGATGGGCATCATCTGTTTCTCTCCGTTGGCTCAGGGAATCCTCACCGACAAATACCTGAGGGGTGTTCCCGCCCAGTCGCGTGCTGGCATGGGAGCGGTCTCGCTGCGACCCGATCAGATCGACGACGTCACCCGCGCTGCAATTGCTGCCCTCAACGAGGTTGCCAAAGACCGTGACCAGACGTTGGCCCAGATGGCCCTCTCGTGGATCCTGCGTGAGCCCCGCATTACCAGCGTGCTTGTGGGGGCTTCCTCGGTACCACAACTGGATTCGGATATCGATGCGCTTAGAACTACCCCGTTCACCGACGATGAGAGAGTGCGTATTGAGTCGGTGCTGGCCGACCACGTCCTCTGATCTGTCTCGAGTCGTGCTACTCTCCTAGAGACGCCCTTTAATGGCGATCCCGTGAGGTCGCGAAGGTCGTGCCAGTAGGCGATTGCGTATATGCGCGTCGTCTGGCGTGCTCTACCCTCGCACCTGCGGTGTCCAGAGGTAGGAGCCTGCTATGCAACTCACCCAGTCATCTGGTCCAGTGACCGTTCTCGATTCCAAGGCTTTGGAGCGGGCACTGACGAGAATTTGTTACGAAATCGTCGAGCGCAACGAGGGGCTCGACCAGTTGGTCATCGTCGGAATTCGCACCCGTGGTGCGTATCTTGCACGGCGCATGGCTACCAAGCTGTCTTCCCTCGGCGATGTCGACGTTCCTGTCAGCGAGCTCGATATCACCTTGTATCGAGACGACCTCGACCCCAATGAGCACCGCGAGCGCCCGAAAACCCCGGTGCTCTCGGGCAATAACGTTCCTTCAAACTTGGCTGGTAAGACCGTCGTGCTTGTTGACGACGTGCTGTTCACCGGTCGTACCGTCCGGGCGGCCCTTGACGCCCTGGTCGATACCGGACGTCCCGACCGTATTCTGCTGGCGGTCATGGTTGATCGCGGCCACCGAGAGCTTCCGGTCCGCGCTGATTTCGTTGGTAAAAACATCCCCACTTCGTTGGGTGAGGCCGTGGACGTCCACGTCACCGAAGTTGATGGCGAAGACTCCGTCACGATTCGAAAGGTGGCTTCCCGATGAGCACTGAGGTTGTTGAAGAGTTCGACGCCGACTACACCGGACGTCACTTTTTGTCGGTCGAAGATATGTCCAGTGATGACGTCATGCGGATCATCGAGCGTGGTCGGCAATTCAAGGCCGGTGACGCTCCGCGCGTGGAGCCGGGTCACGTCGCTATCAACATGTTCTTCGAGAACTCCACCCGAACGATGACCAGCTTTCAGATGGCTGAGCACCGTCTCGGCATGAAGATCCTCGACTTCGATCCGGGCCACTCCAGCGTCACCAAGGGGGAGAGCCTCTACGACTCGGTGCGCACCGTCGACGCCATTGGCGCCGAGGTTGCCGTCATACGTCACTCCACCAACCACTACTACGATTACCTGCTCGCAACCGGGATGCTCGGCCTGTCGGTCGTCAATGGTGGGGATGGATCTGGTCAACACCCTAGTCAGTGCATGCTGGACCTCATGACTATCGCTGAGGAGTTTGGCCATGTCGACGGTCTAACGGTTGCGATCAGCGGCGATATCGTGCACTCGCGAGTAGCTCGTTCTGATGCTCAAATCCTTACCAGGCTTGGGGCCAACGTTGTCTTTACTGGACCGCGTGAGTGGATGGACCATGACGTCACCCGACTTGGCACGATGGCGACTCTCGACGAGGTCATTGCTGATGTCGACGTCGCGATGATGCTACGCGTCCAGCACGAGAGATTCGATGCTGGCCCAGACTTCTCTGCAACTGATTACTTACATACGTTTGGGCTCACAGACGAGCGCGCAGAGCGAATGAAGCCTCATGCGATCATCATGCACCCGGCTCCTGTAAACCGAGGATGTGAAATTTCCGGTCACCTCGTAGAGGCTCCCTCGTCTCGTATTTTTGAGCAGATGGGGAACGGAGTTATGGTGCGAATGGCTATTTTGGAACAGGTGTTGCACGGCAGGGAGACAAAATGAGCCGCCGGGTCCTCCTCACCGGGCTGACCATGCTGGTGGGAGCCACCCCGGTTCCCTCCCAGCTCCTCATCCGTGATGAGCGGATCGAGGCTATTTCACGAGGGCGGTCCAACGCCCTCGACGGGGCCGATGCTGAGGTCGTCGATCTTGGTGGGGCTCTGGTGACTCCCGGGATGGTGGACCTGCACGTTCATCTGCGCGAGCCGGGTCAGGAACATAAGGAGACTATCGCCTCAGGCACTGCGGCGGCCGCCCGAGGCGGCTGGACGACGATTTGTGCGATGCCCAATACTGTTCCTGACCCCCATAGCCCCGAGCTCATGGCCGACCTCAACCGGAGGGTTGAGGAATCGGCCGTGGTGCGGGTGTTGCCCATCGCCCCCATCACTGTTGGACTGACGGGCAATGACCTTGTTGACGTTGAGGCCTTGACACGGGCCGGGGCAGTGGCCTTCTCCAATGACGGCAAGGGAGTGCAGCTGGCCGGAGTCATGTACGACGCGATGCGGTCAGCCGCCGCGGTCGACCGTCCGATCGCTGCTCACGCCGAGGACGAGTCCCTGGTGCGGGGCGGGGTGATCAACGACGGACGTCGGGCTAGGGAACTCGGCCTACCTCCCATGACTCGTCTTACCGAGACTGTGCAGGTGGCCCGCGACGTCATGATCGCCGAGGAGACTGCTGCCCACTACCATCTGTGCCACGCCTCGACCCGGCAGTCGATTCGTACTCTGCGTCGGGGCCGTGAGGACGGCGCGAATGTCACCGGTGAGGCGGCTCCGCACCATCTGCTGCTGGCCGACGACGACATCCCCGACGATGATGGGTTCTACAAGATGAATCCGCCGCTGCGCACCCGTGACGACCTCAACGCTATGGTCGAGGGTCTGTGTGACGGGACCTTGACCTGTATCGCCACCGATAACGCCCCGCACGCGGCTGAAGAAAAGGCATGTTCCTTCCGCGATGCCGCTTTTGGGGTCATCACTAACGAGCACACCTTTGCCCTGCTGTACACCAACTTTGTGCTTGACCGGCGGTTCCGACTCGACCAGCTTGTCGACTGGCTCACCATCGGGCCGGCCGAGACCTTCGGGATACCGGAGGCCGGTCGGCTGCGAGTGGGAGGACCGGCCGACCTGGCCGCTTTCGACTTGCGCACCGAGATGACGATTATTCCCGGGGACGGAGCCGGGATGGGGCGTAACACCCCCTTCGCTGGTCGTTCCGTCCGCGGTGACTGCGTGCTGACGATGGTCGGTGGCCAGACGGTTTACCGTCGCGGCCAGCCGATAGGGAAGACTGACGACCACGAGATGGGAGACCCGCAGTGAGCAGACGCACCCTGTTATTGGCCGACGGGACAAGCTACCAGGGCGAGGCTTTCGGGGCCGATCGTGAGGTGAGTGCCGAGGTCGTCTTCACTACCGGCATGACCGGCTACCAGGAAACTTTGACCGACCAGTCCTATAACGGACAAATCGTCACCTTCACCTACCCCCTTATTGGCAATTGCGGAATCAACCGTGATGATATGGAGTCGCTATTCCCGACGACCGCCGGGGTCATCTGCCGCGAGGTGCCGCGACTGGCTAGCAACTGGCGCAATCGGCGTAGCCTTGGCGAATTTCTCACCACCCACGGCATCCCTGGTCTGGCTGGGATTGATACTCGTGCTTTGGTGCGTCGGTTGCGCACCGCGGGAGTCATGAAGGGTGTGTTGCTGGCCCCTGACGCTGATCTCGACGCTGAGCTGGGGAAGTTGCGAAACATCCACTTGCCTACCGACCAGATCGCCCAGGTGTCCACCCGCACCGCCTACCCGTCACCCTTGGGCGGGCGCAGTGTGGTGCTCTTCGACTTCGGTCTTAAGCACTCCATCTTGCGGGAGCTGAGCAGGCGAGGTTGTGCCGTGACCGTTGTGCCGTGGAACATCTCAGCCGATCGGGTGCGGGCCCTGGCGCCCGACGGCATCATGCTTTCTAACGGCCCCGGGGACCCGAAATCCATCCCGGGGGTACAGGATGTGGTGCGAGAACTGCAGGAGGGGTACCCGGTCTTCGGTATTTGCATGGGCCATCAGATCTTTGCTCTGGCTAACGGTGCCGATACCTATAAGCTGCGTTTCGGCCATCGCGGCTTCAACCACCCCGTCCGCGAGCTGTCGACCGGTCGGATCGACTTCACCAGCCAGAACCACGGCTACGTCGTTGATCCCGAATCGGTGTCCGGCACCGAGTTGGAGGTGACCCACATCGAGATTAATGATGAGACCGTCATGGGTGTGCGTCATACCCGACTCGGTTCTTTTTCGGTGCAGTACCACCCCGACGCCGCCGCTGGACCTCACGATGCCGCTCACGTCTTCGACGACTTTGTCGCTCTCATGGACGCCAATCACACTGGAGGCCAGAACTGATGCCCCGCCGTACCGACCTGCACCGCATTCTCGTCATCGGGTCCGGGCCGATCCTCATCGGTCAGGCTGCCGAGTTCGACTACGCCGGTACTCAGGCCTGTTTGGCACTCAAGGAGGAGGGGTACGAGGTCATCCTCGTCAACTCCAATCCCGCCACGATCATGACTGACCGTGACGTCGCCGACAAGGTCTACATCGAGCCGATCACCCTCGAGTTCGTCTCTTCAATTTTGCGTCGGGAGCGCCCCGACGCCATCGTCCCCACCCTTGGGGGCCAAACTGGCCTCAATATGGCCACTGAGCTGGCTAAATCCGGTATACTTGACGAACTTGGTATCGAGTTGCTCGGCACCAAGCTCTCGGCCATCGAGAAAGCCGAAGATCGTGATCTTTTCAAGCAGCTCATGGATGAGCTGGGTCAGCCGGTTCCGGCCTCCGAGGTCGTTCACACCGTTGATGAGGCGGTCAAGGTTGGGAACACCATTGGGTACCCGCTCATCGTCCGTCCCGCATACACCCTCGGTGGCACTGGCGGTGGTATGTGCTGCGATGAGGCCGAACTCGTACGTATCGTCGGGAAGGGGCTAGAGCTGTCCCCGGTCACCGAGTGCCTGATCGAGCAGTCGATCGCTGGGTTCAAGGAGATTGAGTACGAGATGATGCGCGATGGCGCTGACAACACCATGGTGGTCTGCACCATGGAGAACTTTGACCCTGTCGGGGTTCACACCGGCGACTCCATCGTTTTTGCTCCTACCCAAACCCTCACCGACGTCGAACACGAGATGCTGCGCGATGCCTCGATTGAGATCGTTCGGAGGCTTGGGATCGAGGGCGGCTGCAACGTCCAGCTCGCTCTCGATCCGAATTCCTTCCAGTATTACGTCATCGAGGTCAACCCACGAGTTTCGCGCTCCTCAGCCCTGGCCTCAAAGGCCACTGGCTACCCGATCGCCAAGATCGCCGCCAAGATCGCCGTCGGATTGACCCTTGACGAGATCCGTAACCCCGTCACCGGGACGACGTGGTCGATGTTCGAGCCCATGCTTGACTACGTCGTCGCCAAGATCCCACGCTGGCCCTTCGACAAGTTCGCTCAGGCTGATCGTCGTCTAGGCACCCAGATGAAGGCGACTGGTGAGGTCATGGCCTTGGGACGCACCATCGAGGAGTCCCTGCTCAAGGCGGTGCGTTCTCTGGAGATCGGCGTCGACCACTTAGCTCTGCGTGAGGTCGCTGATCTACCTGACGACATCCTTGAGGAGCGGTTGCTGCATGCTCGCGACGACCGTCTGTTTTGCCTGACTGAGGCGATCCGACGCGGACGCACGGTGCAAGAGCTGCACGAACAGACCAGGATCGACGTGTTCTTCCTCGACAAGGTTGCCCACATCCTCGAAATTGAGGAAAGGCTACGAGCCTGCCCCGATGACTCTGAGGCGCTATGGATTGCCAAGCGCAATGGCTTCTCCGACCCGGCCATCGCACGAATCTGGGGCGAGACCCCTGATGACGTGCGGGTTCGTCGGGTCGACAACGGGATTGTGCCAGTGTACAAGATGGTCGATACCTGTGCCGGAGAGTTCGAATCCTCAACCCCATACTTCTACTCGACCTACGAAATGGAGAACGAGTCGAAAAAGTCGCAGCGCCCTAGCGTTCTCGTCTTGGGTTCCGGGCCGATCCGCATTGGCCAGGGGATCGAGTTCGACTACGCTACCGTTCACTCCGTCAAGGCCATCCAGGCTGCCGGGTACGAGGCCATCATCATGAACTCGAATCCGGAAACGGTGTCTACCGATTTCTCCATCTCCGACAAGCTGTATTTCGAGCCGTTGACCTTTGAGGACGTCATGAACGTCATCGACCTCGAGCAGCCCGACGGTGTCATCGTCCAGTTCGGTGGTCAGACGGCGATTAACTTGGCCGGACCGCTCTCGGCGGCCGGGGTGCCGATCTTGGGAACCCAGGTGGCCGATCTTGACCGTGCTGAGGACCGGGAAGGATTCGAGTCTCTGCTCGCCGAATTGGGTATTCCGCAAGCCCCAGGTGGCACAGCACGGTCTTCCGAGGAGGCATTTGCAGTCGCTGAGGAGCTCGGTTACCCGGTACTGGTGCGCCCCTCATACGTCATCGGTGGGCGTGCTATGGCCATCGTCACGAGTGCTGAGGAACTTAAGCGGTACATGCGCGATGCTGTGCATGCCAGCCCTGACAAGCCGGTGTTGGTGGATCGCTACCTCAATGGTCTGGAGTGTGAGGTCGACGCGATCTGTGACGGCACTGACGTCCTGATCCCCGGCATCATGGAGCACATCGAGCGCGCAGGTGTGCACTCCGGTGACTCGATGGCCGTCTACCCGCCGCAGCGGATGAGCCAGCAGGTTGCCGACCGGATTATTGAGGTGACGACGAAGCTGGCTCGAGGCCTTAAGACCAAGGGGATCCTCAACATCCAGTTTGTCGTTGCCAATGATCCGGCGACCGGTGAGGAGACGGTCTACGTCATTGAGGCTAACCCGAGAGCCTCGCGTACCGTGCCCTTCCTATCGAAGGTAACTGGGGTGTCGATGGCTGAGGTAGCCACCCGAATCATCCTCGGCGAGACCCTCGCTGACCTGGGATTGCGTCCTGGCCTATTGCCGTTCTCGAAGCGCATCCACGTCAAGTCCCCGGTATTCAGTTTCTCGAAACTCGATCTCGTTGACTCCCACCTTGGCCCGGAGATGAAGTCGACCGGTGAGGTCATGGGATCCGACGACACCGTCGAAAAGGCGCTGTACAAGGTGTTCGAGGCAGCGAACCTACATGTTCCCGAATATGGCAAGATCCTCATCACAGTGACCGATGACGCCAAGCCAGAGGCACTTCAGCTGGCTCGTCGCTTCGATCGGATTGGGTTCCAGCTCGTGGGAACGATGGGTACTGCTCGCTTCTTTGACGAGGGTGGTTTGCGCATCGATGTTGCTGAGAAGATTGGGTCAGGGGAGGCTGGATCGACGGAATCCGTCCTCGACCTCATTAGCCGCAACGGCTGCGACGCCGTCATCAATGTCATGGGCAACGGCCAGGACACCATCATCGACGGTAAACAGATTCGCCGCGAAGCCATCGCTCGTGGCATCCCACTTTTCACCTCGCTGGATACCGCTGCGGCGATTTGCCGGGTCATGGAATCGCGGGTCTTCTCGACGGAGTCGATCTGATGACAAAGACGACTGGGTTTCGTCGTGGCCCACAGATGATGCGACTTGCCGACCGTCACGAGATTGCCACCGGAATATATTCGGTGCGACTCATCCCTCATGAACCTGTGCCACACGTTGTACCAGGGACTTTTCTTGATCTGTTGCTCGGTGGTGGACACGTGCTGCGCCGGCCATTGTCTATTGCGGACGCCGATGACGAGGGATACACCCTTGTCTTTCGGGTGGTAGGGAAGGGAACCGACACGCTCTCGGTAAAGCCGATCGGGGCAGAGGTAGACGTCTTGGGTCCGCTCGGTCATGGGTTCGACGTTGACGCGGTTCAGCCCGAGGGGCGGGCCCTGCTTATTGGTGGAGGAGTTGGGATCCCGCCGCTGTACTTGTTGGGACGGCGACTTGTTGAACGTGGCGTCGAGGTGCAGTTCCGGCTGGGATTCCGCGATCGAAACGACATCTTTTGGGCTGAGCGCTTCGGCCAGCTCGGTGAGGTTCTCGTCTCCACTGACGACGGGTCGGTCGGGACGAAGGGGACTGTCGCTCAGATTGCCGAGACTGACGAGGCTCGCCGTTTTGTCCCCGATCTCGTGCAGGCCTGCGGGCCTCTCCCCATGCTGAGATGGGTGAAGTCTGCACTAGCGCCGACCGTGCGTACCCAGCTATCTCTGGAGGAGAGAATGGCTTGCGGTGTAGGCGCGTGCTACGCCTGCGTCGTCGGTGATGCCCGAGACCCCGATCACCAGTTTCGGGTGTGCTTCGACGGTCCCGTGCTCGCGGCCGAGGAGGTTCTGCTATGACTAGATTGGCCGTGTCCCTTCCGGGCCTGAACCTTAAGAACCCGATCATGCCCGCCAGCGGGTGTTTTGGTTTTGGCGCCGAGTATGCGGAGTACTACGACCTGTCGGTGCTTGGGTCGATCATGGTCAAGGCGACCACCCTCGAGCCTCGCCGTGGCAATCCGGTTATTCGGGTGGCCGAAACCCCAGGAGGCATGCTCAACGCCATCGGCCTGCAAAATCCTGGCCTCGACGTCGTCATGGCCGAGAAGCTGCCGTGGTTGGCTGAGCACTTTCCGGACCTGCCCATCATCGCAAACGTCGCCGGTTACACCACCGAGGACTACGTCAGGGTCTGCGAGGTCATCTCGACGGCCCCCAATGTGGCCGCTGTGGAGATTAACATCTCTTGTCCCAACGTCAAGCGCGGTGGAATTACTTTCGGCACTAATGTGACCGCAGCCCATGACCTGACGCAGGCCGTCGTCGCAGCCGCTAGTGTGCCTGTCTACGTCAAGTTGTCGCCCAATGTCACCGACATTACCGAGATCGCGCGTGCGACCGCCGATGCCGGTGCCGACGGTCTAACCCTCATCAACACTCTCACCGGGATGAGGATCAACCTGGCACGGCGTACGCCTGTTATTGCTAACGCCACCGGTGGTCTGTCTGGACCAGCCGTTCTGCCTATCGCGGTGAGGATGATTGACGCCGTTACCCGGGTCGTCGACATCCCCGTCATCGGTATGGGCGGCGTGATGACAAGTGCTGACGCCCTCGAACTCATGATGGCTGGGGCTTCGGCAGTTGGCGTCGGGACCGCTAATTTCACCGATCCGTTGGCCTGCCCCAAGATCATTAACGGTCTTGAGCCTCTCATGGACGACTTAAGCATTGCCAGCCTTGAGGACCTTCGGACTCAGGTTAGGCAGTCTCGTTGATCCGACCACCACTCAAGGAGTTCATATGGACATCACCCGCCCGATTATCGCTCTCGATCTTCCTAGCGCCGAGGCAGCTCTTGACTTCGTAGGTCGATTCGACGGGGAGAATCTTTTCGTCAAAGTCGGCATGGAGTTGTTTTACGCAGCGGGGCCTAGTGTGGTGACCAGCCTCAAGGAGGCCGGGCACGACGTCTTCTGTGACCTCAAGCTTCACGACATTCCCAATACCGTCAAGGGTGCCGCTTCTAGCCTCTCCAGGCTGGGCGCGGACCTACTCACCGTCCATGCAGCCGGTGGTAGGAGCATGATGGAGGCTTCGCTTGAGGGCCTGGGAGATGCCGCCGAGACCACTCGTGTCATCGCCATTACTCAACTCACCTCCACCTCCCCGGAGGCGTTGAAAACTGAGCAGCTAGTGGATGTGCCGCTTGTCGAGTCGGTGCGCAACTACGCCAAGCTCGCCCAGGCTGCTGGACTGGCCGGAGTCGTCTGTTCGGCTCACGAGGCCGCCGATATCGCCTCGGTAACCGGTCCAAACTTCCTGCGCGTCACGCCGGGAATTCGTCCGGCAGGGTCCGCAGTAGGGGATCAGTCCAGGGTCGCCACTCCGGGCAACGCCGCCTCGATGGGGTCTTCGGCGATCGTGGTCGGGCGGCCCATTACCAAAGCTGACGACCCGGTAGCCGCTTATCACGCTATTCGCGATGACTGGAATGCCGGGCGTAAGGCCTGACGACAACACGACCTGGAGGAAATCGCAATGACCGTGACCAATAACGAGATCGCCCGCGAGTTTGCTGAGCGCCTGCTAGCCATCGAGGCCGTGTCGCTGTCTCCGGATGCCCCGTTCACTTGGGCATCCGGGCTACACTCGCCCATCTACTGCGACAATCGGGTGACCCTCTCGGATCCGCAGACTCGTGATCTCATTGCTGATGGGCTGGCTTCACTTGTTCGCACCAATTTCCATCAGGTCGACGTCGTGGCCGGCACTGCTACTGCCGGCATTGCCCATGCTGCTCTTGCCGCCGATCGGCTTGGCGCACCCATGGCCTATGTGCGCTCTGTTCCAAAGGACCATGGGCGGGGCAACCAGATTGAAGGGCGTATTCCAGCTCATTCGAAGGTCATCATGGTCGAGGACCTCATCTCCACAGGTGGCTCGGTGCTCAAAGCCGCCCAGGCGGTAGAGCGTGAGGGATCGACGGTAGTCGGCGTCCTCGCTCTCTTCTCCTACGAGCTGGAGAAGGGACACCGCGCCTTCGAGAAGGCGGGAGTGCCGCTGTATACCCTGTCGAATTATCCGATCCTGATCGAGGTGGCTGCTGAGTCTGGGCGGATCACATCTGAGCAGCAGGCGACGTTGGCGACGTGGTCGTCGGATCCACAAGCCTGGTCGGACGCGCACTGATGAGCCCGCTGGCGTTCTTGACCCGCTGACTGAGTCTCGTCTCCGGGTGGCAAACCCTCGCGATCTCGTTGGCAAATCCGCGTGGGTTCCTGGAGCAGGTGCCGGGCGAGGCCCTTGCCATCGACGTCGTGCGGCGTGTTCCGGCCCCGGCCCTGAAAGCCGCCACTAATGCTGATCACAGAGACGGTTCGCGGTTATCGGGTCGGCCGAACTGCTCGGGTGTCAGGGTTGTCAGACACGCTGGCTGGTTGGGTGGCAGTGGCGTTTTCGCCCTGCACGTCGAGCAGTTGTGGTCATGCGCCGACCGCATGGAACCTTGGTGGTGGCCCGGTCCGTTTGCTATGGGACCACGGGGAGAGGTACGTGACCGCGAAACGGGATCACACCCATCGCCGGGCGATCGCGACGGTCTGGTCGACGTATCCGCCGCCGAAGAGCCAGCAATGCACGATGAGCATATGGAGTTGGTGCAACCCGATTCGGTCCTCCCAGCCGTCAGCCAGTGGCGATTCCTCGTTGTAGGCGGCCCGGATTCGCTCGGCGAATGGGGCACCGAATACCGACAAGGCCGCGAGATCTTCTTCGGCGTGACCACCCTGAGCGGCAGGGTCAATGAGGACGACACCGTCGGGGGTCCACATGAGGTTGCCAGCCCACATGTCCCCGTGGGTGCGAGCTGCAGGGCAGGTGACTAACGCCGGCTCATCGTGATCAAGCGCCCCGCTTGCCAGGCGGTCGACGAGCTTGGACATGATCGCGCGAGCGTCAGCGTCGAGACTGTCCATATATGGTTCGATGCGGTACTGAGCGTAAAACTCTCCCCAGGAGGAGATTGGTTCGGACGGCAGTGGCAGGGGAGCACGGCCGATATACCCATCGTCGGGAACAAACCCGTCAGGTGCAGCCCCCAGGTGTGAGGCCCCGGCTGCGTGGGTGTGAGCCAGTCGGCGGCCAAAGTCCTCGGCTGCCTCGCGGGTGGGATGCCCAGTGGACAATTCGGGTTCGGTGAGCCATCCCTTGCCGTGGTCGAGCACCTCGACGATGCCGGCCCCATCTGGCCGGGCAGCAGCGAGCCACATTAGTCCGGCGACCTCGTAGTCAATGGCGTTCTTGTGGTGGTCGGTCTTGCGGAAGGTCATGGATCCTACGGTAGACGCGTAGGATGCAGTCGAAACCACCTCGTCCATCAGGAGTCTCGTGTCTGCCGCTGATCACCTCATGACAGTCCATCTAGTGTCGATGGGCTGCGCCCGCAACGACGTCGACTCCGAGGAGCTTGCGGCCCGAATGGAGGCTGGTGGGTTCCGCCTCGTCGACGACCCTGCTGAGGCGGAGACCGTTGTCGTCAATACTTGTGGCTTCATCGAGCAGGCCAAGAAGGATTCCGTCGATACCTTGCTGGCTGCCGCCGATCTCAAGGGGAATGGCATCACGACCTCAGTCGTTGCGGTTGGGTGCATGGCCGAGCGTTACGGGCGTGAGCTCGCGGAGTCTTTGCCTGAGGCTGACGCGGTGCTGGGTTTTGACGATTACGGCGACATCGCGGGTCGGTTGCGAACCATCTTGGACGGCGGATCGCTTGAGACCCATGTTCCCCGTGACCGACGTACCCTGTTGCCGATTAGTCCGGTCGATCGACCAACCGCACGCGCTGAGGTTTCTGTTCCCGGTCACGGCACGGCCCCCGACCTTTCAGCCTCCGTGACTCCGGATTCCGGCCCCCGAGCCACTCGGCGACGGCTCGGGACAGGGCCCAGTGCACCGCTGAAGATGGCCTCGGGCTGTGACCGTCGTTGTGCGTTCTGTGCCATCCCGCGTTTTCGCGGCTCTTACCTTTCTCGCCCGATCGCAGAAATCGTCGAGGAGGCTCGTTGGTTGGTGGACCACGGCGTCAAGGAAGTATTCCTCGTCAGCGAGAATTCCAGTTCCTATGGTAAAGATTTAGGAGATCTCAGGCTGTTGGAGAAGTTGCTCGTCAACCTTGATCAGGTTGATGGTCTGGAATGGATCCGAGTGTCTTATTTGCAGCCAGCAGAGCTGCGACCGGGGCTTATTGACACGATATTGGCCACCGACAAGGTCGTGCCCTATTTCGATCTGTCCTTCCAACACGCGTCGGGACCGTTACTGCGTCGCATGCGTCGATTCGGTGACGCCGAGTCGTTTCTGAATATCATCGATTCCATTCGCTCCCGCTGCCCGGAGGCCGGTTTGAGGTCGAACTTCATTACCGGCTTCCCTGGTGAGACCGATGCGGACGTCGCAGTTTTGGCTGACTTTTTACAGCGCGCCCGCCTCGATGTTGCAGGCGTCTTCGCCTACTCCGACGAGGAGGGCACCGAGGCCGCCGGACTTGATGGACACGTAGACGAGGACGTCGTCACTGCTCGTCGCGAAGACCTCGCTGATCTGACCGACGAACTCGTTTCCCAGCGTGCTGAGGACCGGATTGGAACCCGGGGGCGGGTGATGGTCGAGGAGATCGATGAGGCTGTTATCGGCAGGGCCGAACATCAGGGGCCGGAAGTCGATGGCTGCGTCACCCTGGTCGACGCAGCCGCAGTGAGCGTGGGGGACATCGTCGACGTCGAGTTCGTCGGTTCTGACGGTGTTGATCTCGTCGCGCGGCCTGCGAATGCCTAAGCCTCGCGACTAGCCGTCGATCTCAGCGCGCTGCCAAAAAGTGATCAATCCGAGTCGCTTCCAGGGCGGTGAGTCGCATGAGGCATCGTCACGCGACATACTGAGCCTATGGCCACGAAGAAGGACCGTCCCAGCAGCATCAACGTTCCCAATGCGCTGACCCTGCTGAGGGTCGTTGCGGTTCCCATCTTCGGATGGATGCTATTAGCCCATGCTCATGAAGGTGGCTGGCGGACGACAACGACGATCGTTTTCATGGTGGCGATCCTCACCGACTTCGTCGATGGCAAGGTTGCTCGTAAATACAACCTCGTCACCAACTTCGGCAAGATCGGTGATTCGATTGCTGACAAAGCACTGACCGGCATGGCCTTTATCGGCCTCTCGATTATCGGCGAACTCCCGTGGTGGATGACGATTATCATCCTGTTGCGTGAATGGGGCATCACCGTCATGCGAATGAAGATGCTCAAGTACAAGGTGATGGCGGCTAACAAGGGCGGCAAACTGAAAACGGCCATGCAGTCGCTGGCGATTACGCTGTTCTGCCTGGGCTTGTGGCGCATGCCTACTTTTGTCTACGTCATCGCCTGGGCGGTCATGATCATTGCCTTCGTCCTCACAGTGATTACCGGCCTGGTGTACATCCGCGACGCCATTCTCATTCGTAACCGCGCAAAGATGACCGAGTCCAGGCCGGCCCGGAAGCGCACGCTCAAATGACTGGCGATGAAGGAGCCCGTCGGCTCATTGCGGTGCTGTCTGAGCATGGAATGACGGCCGCAACCTGCGAATCTCTAACGGCTGGTCTTGTCGCCGCGACGATTACCACCGTTCCGGGGGCATCAACAGTGTTTCGTGGCGGCCTGGTCACCTATGCCAGCGAGCTTAAATCGACCCTGGCAAGGGTCGACGCACAGTGGATAGCGGAGAACGGCGTGATCAACTCCATTACTGCCGCCCAGATGGCCATGGGGTGTCGCAAGGTTTGCGACGCTGATCTCGGGATGGCATGTACCGGAGTTGCTGGGCCTGATCCCCAGGACGGCGAACAGGCTGGGACCGTGTTTATAGCGGTGGTCTACCGCGGGGCCCCGGTCGTTAAACGTCTCCAACTTGAGGGTTCGCGCGAGGAGATTCGGTGCGGCACAGTGGAGCGTCTCCTCGATTTGGGATGTGAGGTTGTTCTCGGTTCGGAAGGCTGAGGACGCGCACCTCAAGCAAGAAGTGAAAAATTCCGCGGTGTGGGGAATGTTTCATGAAGGCGATGCGTTGTCATGGATGAACCACCTGGGAGGAGATACCCATGAAATCAACTCTGTTGCGTGAAATGCTCGGCGAGTCTCTGCGGGAGCAGAGGTTCGCACAGGGGCGAACCTTGCGTGAGGTGTCTTCTGCCGCACGCGTGTCCCTTGGATACCTGTCGGAGGTGGAGCGAGGCCAGAAAGAAGCTTCTAGCGAGCTTATCTCGGCCATCTGCACTGCTCTGGATCTTCCCCAGTCCGATCTCATGCGCATTGTCAGTGACAAGATGCTCAAGAACGAAGACGCCCCGGAACACCGCATCACTGTTGCGGCTTGAACGTACCAAGCTTGTCAGGTTCCCGGTCCCGGGACCGGGAACGTCTACATTTAGGACGAGACAGCGGATAGTTAGCGCGCTAGCGGGTGGCCGAGGGACCGTCAGTCGATGGGCGCGTGGACGATTCGAATCGCGATACCCAGTGCGCGCAGCCGGGCTAGTTCTTCGGGGTCAGCAGAGTCGTCTGTAATGAGGAGGTCGACGTCCTTGGCCTCAGCCAGTTTGGCGAGGGTTACTCGACCGATTTTCGACCCATCGACAGCCGCAATAATGTGTGCTGCCCGTTTGATCATGGTGTGGTTAGTAGCTGCCTCGATACCGTCATGAGTCGTCAGACCACCCTCGGCGCTCATGCCGTCGCAGCCGACGATGGCTGTTCCGACATTGACCTGTTTGAAGGTGGATTCGGCCAAGGAACCGACGAGCTCGAGGGAAGATGGTCGCAGAACCCCACCAGTAATCAGGACCCTCTGCTGGCCCTGACTAGCAGCTTCGAGGGCAATGCTGACGGAGTTTGTAATGAGGGTCAGGTCGTGGCGATGATGCAGGGCCCGGACGATTTCGGTTGTCGTGGTTCCGCCGGTCAGACCAATAGCGTGACGTCCGATCGGCAGTTCGGAAGCTACGGCGTGGGCAATGGCTTCTTTGGCACGACGACGGCGACCGTCCCGTAGATTGACGGGTAGTTCGGCGCCAGTTCCGGCGCGACGCGCAGTTCCGTGTGAACGAATAAGCAAGCCTTGCTCGGCCAAGGAGACGACATCACGCCGGATCGTGGCCGCACTGGCCCCCAAGGCTGATGCCATGTCGCGGAGGGGAACCTCGTCGCGATCCCGTAGCATAGCCAAAATGGCCACCATACGATCATTGCGGCGAGAAGACGTCGAATGGGCGTCCGATGGCATTGTCCCCTCCCAGTTCGCCTGACGGGCTTGCGTGACATTGTGAGCGTTTCTGTGCTGATCCTACCGTGCTGGTAGCAGTGATGGGAGCAAGGGTGCAGCATAGTTGACATCGTTTGTGGCCCCCCATCACGTGATGCTCGGCAATGGAAGCGTGATACGACAGGTATGCCGTGTCGTAGTCTGTTGCGCCGATTCCCCGGTGTCTCGATCAGGTAGGGCCACACCGGTGAGCACAGTAACGGCGTTTCTTGACGATCACTATTGCCCCTTAGTTGCTCGTGACGGCTCTGGGAGTACATGCGGTTGGGATGGGCAGGGCTCGGTTGTGCGGGAGCGCATAGGCTTGGACTATGACAGAGACCCAATTGTGGACGCGGTTAGCCGAGGCGCTTGGCGACGACTACTGCCGCATCTGGGCTGCGCAGCAGGCGGTTCCGGGTCTTGACTCGCGGACCGTACAGGAAGCGTTGGCCGATGGAGTCGACGCTAAGATGATCTGGCGGGCGTGTTGGAAAACCTTAGAGCTGTCCGATTCCTTGCGGTGATCTGGAGGTGTAGCGGTCAGCGACGGTGACATGGTTGCGGAGCCGAACAGCAGCGGAACAAAACCGGAACATGGCGTGCTCGATAGTCGTCGGTGGTATTTGGCAGGGTTGTCCACAGCTGAGCGGACGGGCACGTTGGCAAGTTATCCACAGGTACAAAATTGCCTGACGAATTGTCCGACTCCGCTCCTACAGTTTGGGTGATGGCTCAGGGAGCTCGGTGGGGTTCTCTCATCGCCACATATGATCAACGTCGCGGCGGTGCCGCGCGTCAAATGGGGCGGGAGACCGCCTTCGAGGAAGGAACGACATGGCAGCGACCGCTGACCGCGAAAAGGCCCTTGCCACGGCCTTGCAGCAGATCGAGAAGCAGCACGGCAAGGGCTCTATCATGCGCCTTGGCGAGCAGGAGACCGTTAAGATCGCCGCTATCCCCACGGGCTCGGTGGCCCTCGACGTCGCGTTGGGTGTCGGAGGCCTCCCACGTGGCAGAATCGTGGAGATCTATGGTCCCGAATCCTCCGGCAAGACGACGGTGGCTTTGCACGCAATCGCTAATGCCCAGGCTGAAGGCGGCATCTGTGCCTTTATTGACGCCGAGCACGCTCTCGACCCGGAATACGCACGCAAACTCGGGGTCGATACAGATTCCCTGCTGGTGAGCCAGCCTGACAATGGTGAGCAGGCTCTCGAGATTGCTGACACCCTCGTCCGCTCGGGTGCCTTGGAGCTCATCGTTGTTGACTCGGTGGCCGCTCTGACCCCGAAGGCTGAGATCGAGGGCGAGATGGGTGATTCCCATGTTGGTTTGCAGGCCCGCCTTATGAGCCAGGCCCTGCGCAAGATGACCGGTGCGTTGAATGCGGCCGGTACCACTGCCATCTTCATTAATCAGCTGCGCGAGAAGATCGGTGTCATGTTTGGCTCCCCGGAGACAACGACAGGTGGTCGCGCCCTCAAGTTCTACTCGTCCGTGCGCCTCGACGTGCGGCGTGTCGAAACTCTTAAAGACGGATCAGAGATGGTCGGTAACCGCACTCGTGTCAAGGTTGCCAAGAACAAGGTCGCCCCACCTTTTAAGCAGGCAGAGTTTGACATCCTTTACGGACAGGGCATTTCTCGCGAGGGAAGCCTCATCGACATGGGCGTAGATTGCGGCATCATCACCAAATCCGGTTCGTGGTTCAGCTACAACAATGAGCAGTTAGGTCAGGGTAAGGAGAACGTCCGAAAGTTCCTCAGAGGTAACCCGGATGTTGCCAATGAGATTGAGGACAAGATCCTGACTCACCTTGGCCTGCGCGAAGCCGAGGTCCCTGAAGGTGTCGATCCCCGAACTGGCGAGGTGGAATTCTGAGTCGCCGACGCCAGAATCTGCAGCCAGAATTGACTGATGACCAGTGGTATGAGGAAGCTCGGGAGATCTGCCTCAAGCGACTGGATCGTCGGGCTAATACCCGCGGTGAGCTCGCGGATATCCTCGATTCCAAAGGGGTGCCCGAACCTGTGCGTGAGGCGGTCCTCGATCGCCTCACCGAGGTGGGGCTTATTGACGACGCTGACTTTGCGAACCGCTGGACGGCATCTCGACATGGGATGAGAGGATTATCACGTAGAGCCGTGGCTGCCGAGCTGTCTCGTAAGGGGGTCGACTCTCACGTCATCGAGGATGCGACGTCTCAGATCACCGACGCTGACGAACTCGATGCCGCCACGGAACTGGCGATAACCAAACTGCGTGCAGGACGCGGAATTGAAGAAGCTCGGCTGACTCGACGAGTCCTTGGGACGCTGGCCCGTAAAGGGTACGGTCCCCATATTGCGTGGGCTGCCATTTGTGCGGCACGTGATGAGCTCGGTGAGGAGCCCCCCGAGGCTCCGACGACTGGGCTGTTCGACTAAAGTCATATCGTTTACCGCTTGCCTCGTGTCTGACGGTCCTCGTACCGGGCACGATGAGGGCGACGATGCAGATCCGAGTCAGGATGTGAGAGAGGACAGGGCCATGCTCATCGCACTCATCGCAGTATCGGTGCTCGCAGTAGCAGCTATTATCGGCTCGCTGACAGACCGTCGAGCCATTGGCAGGAGGGCGGAGCGAGCGGAGTCAGAGCGCGACGTCAAGGCCTTGGAACTCTCCCGAAGTCAAGAACGGTTGTCCCGGGCAAGTCAAGATCTCGCCGATAGCCGCAAGGATGTCGCTAAGGCTCGAGCGGAGCTCGAGTCCAGCCGCACCCGGGCCTCCGATGAAGCTCGCCGTGCCGACAATGCTGATCAAGCCCGGCGTAGCGCCGAGGCTCTCTTAGAGATTAATCGTCGCTCCGTTGAAGAACTGACCGAACGCGATCACCGGCTGCAAGAAGCTCGCCGCCATCTCGAAGAGGGGCTCGACAAGATCGAGCAGGACCGGTTGGAGCTAGCCGAACGTAGTTCACAACTTGATGAGCGTGATGCCGAGCTTGATCGACGTCATGGTCAGATCGTTACCGAATTGGAACGGGTCGCCGGGATGTCCCTCGGTGAGGCCCGCGATGAGCTCGTTGAGCATCTGGGACGGGAGGCTCGCGTCTTCGCCGAAAACAGTGCCCGTGCCATCGTCACCGAGGCGACGGCGTCGGCTGAGGCTAGGGCTCGCCATATCGTGGCGGAGGTTATCCAGCGGTGTTCCTCCGAGATGGTTGCTGACACCGTCGTCAGTGTCGTGCCGTTGCCTAGCAACGAGATGAAAGGCCGAGTCATTGGTCGAGAGGGTCGCAATATTCGCACCTTTGAGCAAGTCACTGGTGTGACCGTCATCATTGATGACACCCCGGAGATCGTGCTATTGAGTTGCTTCGATCCAATGCGCCGTGAGGTGGCTCGGCAGGCTCTCACCGATTTGGTCGAGGACGGGCGAATTCACCCCATCAGTATCGAAAGAGCCCATCAACGAGCGGTCGACCGCATCGAGGACATGTGCCTGGATGCTGCCGCTGACGCTCTGTCGAGGGCGGGAATTGACGATATTGACGACCGTCTGCTGCCGATCCTCGGCTCATTGAGATTCCGAACCTCCTATGGTCAGCAGGTGCTAGATCACTGCGTTGAGTGCGCTCGGCTGGCAGCCAACCTGGCTGCCGAAATTGGGGCTGATATCGAGATCTGTCGTCGGGCTGCGTTTTTACACGACCTCGGCAAATCCCTCACTCCAGGTGTCGAGGGAAGTAGTCATGCTGCTATTGGTGCCGAGCTAGCACGTCGTTATGGTGAATCGGAGGAGGTTATTCACGCTATCGCCGCTCATCACGACGAGATTGATCCGGTGAGTGTCACTGACTTCATCGTCAAGGCCGCGGATGCTATCTCTGCTGCTCGGCCTGGGGCTCGACGTGAGTCCCTCGAAGCCCACGTTCGGCGGATGGACACCATCGAAGAGATAGCTACCAGCTTTCCCGGGGTCGTGCGCGCGTTTGCGCTGCAAGCAGGGCGTGAGATGCAGATTCTTGTCGACCCGGGCGCCGTCGACGATCACCAAGCCTCGCGCCTTGCCCGCCAGATCGCCCTTGCAATAGGGGAGCAGGTCACTGTTCCCGGACGGACCCGGGTTACTGTGATCCGTTCGTTCCAGGCAATAGAGACCGTCGGGGACGCGTGAATCCTGCCCTCCCGTCCTTGTCCTTTCGAGCTTCCGCGGGTCAGGCGATGCCCCAGTGCAGTGTGACGTCATTACCGGGCTCTAGTCGAATGACGTCACCGTGGGTCGGGCCCTCATTAAATGCGTCTGGGCCGCAGGTCATTGGTTCGACGGCCAGACTGTGGCGGTCGTCTGGAGTGTAGATTTGCACCCAGCTCATCGCGGCGTCGCCCCACAATTCGTGGCTCGTTTCACCGTTGGAGACCCGGATACGCCATGCGGGCGATCCGACGGTTCCGTCGCCTTTCACGGTGTAAGCGGTATCGAAGGTGCGCTGTCCGACCGTGAGACCGTTCAGCGTGTGGATGCTATCCATCTCGCGCATCTGCATTGGTAGCAGCCGATCATCGACCTGTAACCACGAGGTAAACGGGGCGTCGACTGTCCAGTCGTCGATGGTGCCACCCAGGCAGAGATAGGGGTGTGCTGCGTATCCAAACGGCACCGCTGTCGTACCGACATTGCGCGCGGTGACTTCAACAGCTAGACCGGCGTCGCTTAAGCGGTGGGTAAGGCGCACGCTGATGGTTCCAGGCCAACCAGGACGAGCCATGATTCGGATTGTTTGAGTCACCGATGTGTCGGTATGTTCCACTAAAGACCAGCGAGACCATGCCACTAGACCGTGAATAGCGTTGTGGCGATCGACCTCGCTCACGGCCAGCTGCTGCTCCATACCGTCGAAGGTGTAGTGACCGTCACGGATGCGGTTGGGCCAAGGAAGGAGCTGTTGGCCCTGAGATGAGGTCGGCGACTGATCAGCATCGAAGGATTTGATGACGTCTGTTCCCTCATAGTGAAGGCTGCGAAGGGTGGCGCCCTGCTCCGTGACGATGGCCTGCCAAGGGCCATGGGAGATCTCATACTGGGTGCCGGTGGGGAGTATGGCGTCATTGATCATGGCGAAAGACTAGCGCCGTGCGCTTTGCGGGCACGAGTCTTTAAACCCCGGTGTCTACGAATTTCCGGTGGTGACGCTATTGTTCATGGCGTAACGGTGCCCAGTGAAGGGTCCGTCAGCGTCATCGGTCGCTTCGCTGTAGCGAGGAGAAAGTAGGTGCACCTTGTCTAGTAACGATGCTATCGAGGCCCGCCATCGTCTACGGGTTCCCTCGGCTTTTACCATCCTTTTTGTACTGACGGTGCTAGCTGTTGTCTGTACCTGGTTTATTCCGGCGGGGAGTTACTCAAAGATGAGTTACGCCGCTGGCTCTAACCAGTTGGTCATTGTGGACCCCAATGGAGCAACGACGAAGCATACCGCAACTCAGGCGACTCTCGACAAGTACGGTGTCGCAATGAAGATCTCGGAATTTACATCGGGATCAATAACGGGATCAGTGTCAGTGCCAGGCACCTATGAGCGGGTCGCTTCTCACCCCGCAGGCATTGGGGATATCACTAACGGGATGGTGACCGGCACGATTGAGGCCGTCGACATTATTGTCTTCATTCTCGTTTTGGGCGGACTCATTGGGGTAGTGAAGGCGAGCGGCGCATTCGAAGCTGGCCTTGGTCGACTTACTGCGAGATCGAAGGGCAAGGAGTTTTTGCTTGTCCTCTTCGTATCTCTCTTCATGATCGTAGGTGGCACGACCTGTGGACTCGAAGAAGAAGCAGTTGCTTTCTATCCAATCTTAGCACCGGTATTTATAGTAATGGGATATGATGCTCTCGTTGTTGTGGGCTCAATTTTCCTTGCTGGATCGATTGGTACCTGTTTCTCGACTATCAATCCGTTCTCCTCTGCAATTGGTGCGAACGCCGCTGGTATCCGGCTTACTGAAGGGATGACCTGGCGCGTCATTGGACTTGTCGGAGGTGCTATTGCCGTGGTGCTCTATTTGGCGTGGTACTCAAAGAAGGTCAAGGCCAATCCTGGATTCTCCTATGCGTGGGAAGACCGAGAAGCTTTCGCAGCCCAGTGGTCGCTAGGTAATGACGGTGCTGAGATCGGTTTCGACTGGCGGCGTAAGGTTATCCTGTTCCTCTTTGCCGCAGCTTTCCCGATTATGGTCTGGGGAGTCATGGCTCGAGGCTGGTGGTTCCCAGCTATGGCTTCGTCCTTTCTTGCTATTACGATTATTATCATGCTTATTGCCGCTACGGGGACGAACAAGCTCAGTGAGAAAGAATTGGTCGACTCCTTTAGTGCAGGGTCATCTAGCCTTGTTGCTGTCTCTCTCATTATTGGCTTGGCGCGTGGGATTAACCACATTCTCAATGAAGGATTGATTTCTGACACGTTGCTGTATGAGTCGGCAAAGGTCGTCTCTCATGTCAGCGGTCCGGTCTTTGTACTGTCCTTGCTGATCGTATTCTTTTTGCTCGGCTTCATCGTGCCGTCATCGTCAGGACTGGCAGTCTTGGCCTTGCCGATCATGGCGCCGCTAGGAGACACCGCAGGAGTCTCGCGGGCTACTGTGCTGTGTGCGTATCAGTGGGGTCAGTACGCGATGCTCTTCTTGGCGCCTACTGGCCTGGTAATGGCAACCCTGCAGATGCTGGACATTAAGTACTCACACTGGCTGAAGTTCGTGTGGCCGTTGGTGGTGTTTGTCCTCGTCTATGGCGGGATACTGCTCGTGCTTCAGACGGTGGTGTGATCGACACGTTCGTCAGCGAGTACACGTTGCGACGGGTACATGACGTAGAGTGTGTGCGCCATGCCCAATAATACCTTGCAGCACACCGAGGCTCCGACTTATCGGGTCGTGACCTACGGGTGTCAGATGAATGTCCATGACTCCGAGCGCATCGCCGGGCTTCTCGAGGAGGCCGGCTACGTTCCCGATCCTAGAACTGACACCTTGGCGCCAGCTGATGTCGTCGTCTTCAACACCTGCGCGGTGCGAGAGAACGCTGATAATCGTCTTTACGGCACCCTCGGCCACATGGCTGCAGTAAAGTCGGCCCATCCTGGGATGCAGCTAGCTGTCGGCGGCTGCATGGCTCAGAAGGACAAGGACACCGTGGTTGCGCGAGCTCCGTGGGTTGACGTCGTTTTTGGTACCCACAACGTTGGTTCGTTGCCGGTTCTACTTAAGAGAGCTCGCCACAATGCAACAGCTCAGGTGGAGATTGAGGAGTCTCTGGTCACCTTTCCATCGAATTTGCCTGCCAGGCGCGATTCCGCCTACTCAGCGTGGGTGTCCATCTCGGTGGGTTGCAATAATACGTGTACTTTTTGCATCGTCCCGCAGTTGCGTGGCAAAGAAACTGACCGCCGTCCCGGCGAGATCCTGTCTGAGATCCGTGCCCTCGTTAACGAGGGAGTCCAGGAGATTACGCTACTAGGCCAAAACGTCAATTCCTATGGAGTTCAATTCGGCGATCGTGGCGCTTTTGCTAAGCTGCTTCGCGCCTGCGGAAACATCGACGGCCTAGAGAGGGTGAGGTTCACCTCGCCGCATCCGGCCGCTTTTACCGACGACGTTATCGAGGCTATGGCTGAGACTCCTAACGTCATGCCAAGCTTGCACATGCCGCTGCAGTCCGGTTCTGACGAGGTGCTGCGTCGGATGCGCCGTTCGTATCGATCCACGAAGTTCCTGGGCATCCTCGACCGGGTGCGCGAGGCCATCCCTCACGCTGCTATTACTACTGATATCATTGTCGGTTTTCCGGGTGAAACCGACAAAGATTTCGCCGAGACGATGCGAATCGTCGAGGAGTCGAGATTCTCTGCGGCTTTCACGTTCCAATATTCCATCCGTCCTAACACTCCGGCTGGCGTCATGAAGGATCAGGTTCCAAAACCGGTCGTCCAGGAGCGCTACGAGCAACTTGTCGAGCTCGTTGACGACATTGCTTGGCAAGAGAACAAGGCCCAGGTTGGACGGGCTGTCGAGGTCATGTTTGCGCAAGGGGAGGGTCGCAAGGACGAAGCTACCCATCGCGTTACGGGCCGTGCCCGTGACAACCGCTTGGTTCACGTCAGTCTTAACCCCGGTGATGATGTGCCGCGTCCCGGTGATATCGGTGAGGTTGTTATTACGTCTGGTCACCCGCATCACTTGGTCGCTGATGGTGGCTTGGTGAATTTACGTCGTACTCGCGGGGGAGACGCGTGGCACGCCCGTCAGGGGCAGGTGTCCCAGGGTACTTCTACGGTGCTCGGGCTTCCCACCGTGGGAGTCCCGAGACACTGATCGATGGGTCTTACAGGTATGGCATTTTACGGACAGTGAGGAAGATAGACGAGGGATGGCGCTCAATGGAGCACCACCCCTCGTGTTGCAGCACTTCCGCTCCCATCCGGAGCGGGTCCCTGGGACAGACTGCGTTATGTTGTGGACGACTCAGAGGTCGCCAAGCTTGTCTTTGAGGGCGTCCTGGCCCTTGTCGATCTGATCGGAGAACTTGCCGCCGGTCTTGTCGTCGACAGCGTTGCCAGCCTTGTCGATGCCCTGCTCGACCTGATCGCTGTGCTGGCTGGCCTGATTCTTGATGTCGTCCTGGCGGTCGCTGATGGCGTCCTTGGCCTTATCGAAGAGTCCCATGTGATCTCCTTTCGGGAGTTTTCCCCCTCTCGGGGATGACTCTTGCAAGGCTACACATGGGATAGTCCACCCTTGCGAGGTTTTTCGCTCTACGCGTTGTTGTAAGGATGTCGCGACGGTGCGCAAAAATGAATATGTGAATTTGCCGGTCATCTGCCTCGTCGGGCCCACTGCTAGCGGAAAATCAGGGCTAGCGGTGCGAGTGTGCCGCCGCTTGTATGTCGATGAGCACCCCGCCGAAATTATTAATACTGACTCGATGGTGGTGTATCGCGGGATGGACATTGGCACTGCCACCCCTACACTTCGCGAGCAGCGCACGGTAGTGCATCACCTGGTGTCGATTCTTGATGTGACTGTGCCCTCCTCGCTAGTACTGATGCAGACGCTGGCCCGTGATGCCGTCGAGGATTGTCTGTCGCGTGGTGTCATCCCTGTCTTGGTGGGAGGGTCTGCGCTGTACACCAAGGCCATCATTGACGAAATGTCCATCCCGCCAACTGATCCGGAAGTGAGGGCTCGGTGGCAGGAGAAGCTAGATGCCGAGGGGCCGCGAGTTCTGCATGACGAGCTTGCCCGTCGCGATCCCAAGGCGGCTGAGTCAATCTTGCCCGGCAACGGCAGGCGAATCGTTCGTGCCCTCGAAGTTATTGACCTGACAGGGTCCTTTACTGCCACGATCCCCGACGGGACCCTCCACTGGCCTAAGACGGTGCAAATGGGCTTAGAACTGTCGCGCAAAGACATAGACCAGCGTATTGCCGATCGGGTTGACCAGATGTGGGCATACGGTTTCGTCGACGAAGTGCGTTCCCTAGCTAACGTCGGTCTCCGCGAAGGGCTGACGGCGAGCCGTGCGTTGGGGTACCGCCAGGTGCTGGAATATCTGAATGGGGACTACGACGAGGATGAGGCCCGTCGTAGGACCATCATTGGCACTCGTCGCTTCGCCCGTAAACAGCTCATGTGGTACCGCCGTGACGATCGCATTGAGTGGTTCAATGCCCTCGCCCCAGACCTTGATGACCGGGTTGTGGCGAGGGTGTTGACCGCCCTGACGACCGACGAGGAGGATTGACGCTATGACGACCTTCTGGAAAGGACACGGTACCGGCAATGACTTCGTCATCGTCGACCAGCAGGACCCGCTGACTTCCGCGCAGGTGCGTTGGCTGTGCCATCGCCGATTCGGGATCGGGGCCGACGGTACCTTGCAAGCTCTGCGAGCCGGAGATGTTGAGGACTGGAATGGCGATCCTGACCTGTGGTTCATGGATTATCGCAACGCTGATGGCACGATCGCTGAAATGTGTGGCAACGGTTTGCGTGTCTTCGCACGCTATCTCGTCCAGACCGGGCGCATGACGACTACTGAGGCTGACGTCGCGACGCGCGCTGGGGTGCGCCATGTCAGACTGCATGACGGTGGCGATGTGTCCGTGACCATGGGAACAGTCCGGGTTGAGTCCGGCAAGGTGACCATCGAGCATCAAGATATGTGGTGGCCGGCGTGCAAAGTTGACGTGGGCAACCCGCATGCTGTTGTTGTGACCGACCACACCACAGTCTGTGGTATTAACCTTAATGACTCACCGACTTGGCGGCCACGATCTGCATTCCCTGATGGCGTCAACGTCGAATTTGTCGAGCAGATAGACCAGCACACCGTGGCGATGCGAGTCCATGAGAGGGGCTCGGGGGAGACGATGTCTTGCGGTACGGGGACGGTGGCAGTTGCTGCAACCATGGCCACTCGCACCGGACATCGAGGACCGTGGACCGTCCAAGTTCCAGGTGGGCGAGTCGTCGTCACGCTGAGCCCTTCCGATGACGGCTACCGGGCTATCCTTACCGGTCCTGCCGTGATCCTGGCCGCTGGCAAGGTGGATCTGCCGAATGGATGAGAGGGCGAACACGCTCTTGTCAACCTGTCGGAACGTCCTCCTACACTTAGCGCGATGGCATTGGGGCGTGAGGATGGGTACCGGGTGAGCGAGATCGAACAAATCGATAACGAGCGCGAAGACGCGCTGAAGAACAACAACGGTTTTAGCGAGGATCAGAGTGACTACGACGGTGACCAATTTGATCTGGATGCACGCCTATCGCTGACACGCGTGCCAGGTATGTCAACTGATCTGTCGGATATTTCCGAGGTTGAGTACCGTCAACTGAGGCTGGAACGAGTGGTGCTGTGTTCGGTGTGGACTCAGGGAACTGCCGCAGACGCCGAGAACGCTATGGCGGAGCTGAAAGCCCTTGCTGAAACGGCGGGATCTCAGGTACTCGAAGCTGTCATGCAACATCGGACTACCCCGGATCCGGCGACGTACATTGGTTCGGGCAAGGTGGCAGAGCTTGCCGAGGTGGTGTGGGCGACTGGCGCCGATACTGTCATTTGTGATGGTGAACTTGACGCCGCTCAGTTGCGCAACCTCGAGGATCGGGTCAAGGTCAAAGTTGTGGACCGGACGGCCCTGATTCTCGACATATTCGCTCAACATGCGCGCAGCGTTGAGGGTCGTACTCAGGTGGAGCTGGCCCAGCTTAATTATCTCAAGCAGAGATTGCGTGGTTGGGGCGGCAATCTCTCGCGTCAGACTGGTGGACGAGCCGCCGGAGGTGCTGGTATCGGTGGTCGTGGTCCCGGTGAGACCCGTATCGAGACTGACCGTCGACGTATTAGCCATCGGATTGCGGTGTTGCGTCGTCGTCTCACGCACATCGAGTCCACCCGTGCCTCCAAACGGGCCGATCGCATCCGAAACAAGGTGCCATCAGTGGCCATCGTCGGGTACACCAACGCTGGTAAGTCTTCCTTGCTCAACAGGCTTACCCGCGCCGGGGTACTCGTCGAGAATGCTCTGTTTGCAACCCTTGACCCCACGACTCGACGCGCCACCACCTCCGACGGTCGGGTCTACACCCTCACTGACACGGTGGGATTTGTTCGACACTTGCCGCACGACCTCGTCGAGGCCTTTGCATCTACTCTGGAGGAGACGGCGATGGCCGATGTGCTCCTCCACGTTGTGGATGCAGATGATCCAGATCCACTCGGCCAGGTCGACGCAGTACGCGGGGTGCTGTCGGGGATTGGGGCCAGTAATATTCCTGAGATTCTCGTCCTTAACAAGATTGATCGTCTTAGCGATGAAACCATCTTGACCTTGCGCTCTACCTTCCCGGGGGCTTACTTAGTCTCTGCTCATACAGGTGAAGGAATCGATAAGCTTGTCGAGGCCATCGAGGCCGGACTTCCCATACCTTCCCAGCGCGTCGACGTCGTTATTCCTTATGCGCGTGGGGATCTTATGGACAAGATTCACCACAACGGAACTATCGGACTCATTGATCACACTGCTGATGGCACTCATGTCGTCGCTCACCTTCACCCTGCTCTAGCGGCCGAGGTCGAAGAGGCTTGTGATGGGGTCTGAGCCGGCAGACGTCAGTCAGATGTGTCGTGACCTGCTCAGCACTGCCGTCTCTGAGATGGGTGGTCAAGAGAGGCCGGGCCAAGTCGCGATGGCTAAAGCTGTCGACCAAGCTATGCGCGACAAGCTGCACTTGTTGGTCCAGGCCGGCACAGGAACGGGAAAGTCCCTCGGGTACTTGGCTCCGGCCCTGGTCTATTGCGTCGAAAAAGGGGCACAAGTCATCGTCGCTACCGCTACGCTTGCCTTGCAGACTCAGCTTGCCTACAAGGATATTCCGACCATCCTTGACGCATCTGAGAAGGTTTTGTCTCGTAGGCCGAGGGTGGCAGTCCTCAAAGGACGGAACAACCATATTTGCCTGCATAAGGTGCGGGGTGGTTCAACCCGCACCAAGGGACAGGATGCCCTCGTCCCCGGCGCAGATCTCGTTGTCGCCGCCGCCGACGACGGTCGGGAGGTCGAAGCAGCTCCGGAATCTACGCTGGGCGCCGAGGTTGTCATGTTGCGGGAATGGGCCGAAAAACAGGTTGAGGAATCTGGACTGGGTGATCGCGACGATGCTCCTGCCCATACTCCGCTCGCATGGACTCAGGTGAGCGTGCCAGCCAATGAGTGTCTTGGGGTTCAGCGGTGCCCATTTGGCAGTGAGTGCCTCTCGGAGGCTGCGCGGGAGCAGGCCCGAAATGCTGACCTGGTGGTCACCAATCACGCGATGCTCGCGATCGATGCTCTCAATGGCGGACGCGTCCTACCGGAGCATGACACGGTCATTATCGACGAAGCCCATGAGTTGGTAAACCGGTTTACCAGGGCCGCTTCGAAGGACCTCTCTCCAGCTATCGTGACGACGACGGCGAAGCGGGCTATGACGTGGCTCGATGACGACGTGGGCGCCGACCTGTTGAATCAGGCTGATTCCATGGATCATGCCCTGGAGGCCACCGTCCCAGGTCGGGTCACCACGCCGGACGCCCAAGTCATCCAGACCTGTGCCGTGTTGCGTGACCTTGCTCGCGTGGCAGTCAGCCAGCTGGGCCGAAATGATGAGGACTCTAGGGAACCAGTCGATGCGGAGAGAGCACAGGCTCAAGCCGCGATGCGGGAGGTTTTCGAGACCGCCGAATGCATGGTGAGGCTGGCCGCCGCCGACGTGGTGTGGGTCTCTGAGTCTGAGAAGGGATACCGCAGCATTCACGTCGCTCCGCTGAGTGTTGGCGGCTTGCTACGAGAGAATGTCTTTGCTCAGTCCACGACGATATTAACCTCGGCGACCTTATGCATTGGTGGTAATTTTCTCGCGATAGCGCGCGATGTCGGACTGTCCCCGCTCGAGCAAATTGAGGGAGACGCTCCGGAAATCCTCGAGACTCAGATGGGATGGCGGGGAGTTGATGTTGGTTCACCTTTCGACTACTCAAAGCAAGGAATTCTTTATGTCGGTAGGTCGTTGCCCCGCCCGGGGCGCGACGGTATTGCACCTGAGGTTCTTGATGATCTTGCTGAGCTCGTGTGGGCAGCCGGTGGGAGGACTTTAGGACTGTTTTCTTCCCAGCGCAATGCTATAGCTGCTGCTGAGCACATGCGCAGTGCTATGCCTGATATTCCGGTCCTGTGCCAGGGAGAAGGGCACCTGGCTGATCTCACTCGGCGATTCGCGGCTGATCCGCGTACTTGTCTATTTGGAACTGTGTCGCTGTGGCAGGGGGTCGATATTCCTGGCGACACTTGCCGTCTGGTTGTTATTGATCGGATTCCGTTTCCACGTCCTGATGACCCGCTCATGGCAGCCCGGAGTAAGGCTGTTGAGGACGCTGGTGGCAATGGATTTATGACGGTGTCGGCTGGCCATGCCGCGCTCTTGTTGGCCCAGGGGGCTGGTCGTCTCATCCGTCGTGCTGACGATCGCGGGGTGATCGCCGTTCTCGACCCACGGCTGGTGACTGCTAGGTACGGCAATTTTCTGCGGGCGTCGATGCCGCCCTTTTGGACTACGACCGATCGAGAGATGGCTGTTGGGGCGTTGCGAAGACTGGCGGAATAATGATGAAGTTCTTGACCCGGACCCGGTATTTTCGTCGTGATCGATTTCGGCCGAGGCACACCAAGGATAGGGGAGAGAGCCCTGCGGCTAGGTGGTTTATTGGGCCGCTTTAGAGTCGTCTCAGCAAGGACACAGCCTGACCCAGCAGAGAAGCATCATCGAGATTGATTGGTGAGTGGGTAGGGTTGGATGCCAACAGCCATCGCCGTCCCGAGACGTTGGATAAAGTGCGAACGACGGTCGTTCCGCCCGCTGTGGCTGCTACGAGGTATGTCTCAGGTGGATCGTCGGGCAGATCGCTTACCGATATACGTCGCACCACTACAAGATCTCCGGAGTGGATATCGGGAGACATTCCGTCGTCGCGGACGATGATCACTGCGTGCTCGCCGTGACTTAGAAGCTGAGGTGGCACCGCGATGACGGTTTCATCGTGTTCTTCGTTACTCGGATTGAGGAGTTTGACTTGAAAGGCTTGCGGTCCGTGCGGATCGCTGGACTCGACGGTTTCTTCGACCACCTCGAGGGTGCCATTGGTTCGACGTAGCAGCCCTAGATCGATGAGGGACGAAATACGCCGCTGGACTGTTGATGTGCTCGCAGCTCCTGTCATCTCAGCAAGGGCGCGAACTGTTGGGGCTTTGCCGTCGCGACGCAGCCCTTCCTTGACGGCTGCCAAGACTTCGCGTTCCTTGGCAGAGGGCTCACGGGTATTCGTGAACGGAACAGCCGACGAGACGGCGGCCGGGTCCGAGGTATCGGTTCCGGGCGTATCGGTGATCATGGCAGTCACGGTATAGGGCAGCTACGACAGTTTCCCCATCAGTGGCGTTTTGGCTCCGTGCGAGGAGTGTGGGGGCAAAAACTGGGCACCTAATCCGCTCTGACTAGGTTGTTCTCCTCGTGTTCCATGGTTATGACGGCGAACTTGTCGGTTCGGGGGAATGTCATTGATGACACCGGCGGACCTTTGGCCGCCGGACCCTCCCCGGGATATCTCCCGGGGCCGCTGACGGGAGCGGATGGCTCTCGTCGACAGAGAGGTGATCCGATGAGTGCTCAGACGTACGAGTGGTATATCGAGACGACGTCCAGTCGCCGAGGTGACCTGGTCGTCGGACCGTGGCAGGATGAGTTGGCCGAACCGGTGGTCGTTATCGATCGACGGGAATTGATGGCGGGACGCCCTAGCGCTACTGCGCGCCGTAAGTCCCTTCACAACCGGTTCTGGGATGCTGCTGTGCTGGCAACTATCGCTGTCGTGATCGTCGGGGTGATTCTCGCCCTAGGGCGCCTCGGCCAGATGTGGCAAGGGGATCCTGCCAGTGGGCATGAGGATCATATGGGCGTTGTCCAGGTTGACGCGCATCAACCTGGGGCACCCTCCGATGCCAGATCCTGACGAGGGGCCGGTCGCAGGGGCGTTCGTCTTCGGCGTGTCGCGCGTGGCGACTTGACGCACGGTCCAGCATCGCCCTCGAAAAATCATCCTTGAATACCAGATGTTGTGGCAGGTAGTTTCATGATCCCTATAAGTTGTGTTTTTGGCCCCAGTTAGGAGTAGTCTTCCAGAGCGACGGTAAGCCAGCTGTTCGGAACCTCGTGAGGTTGGGGAAGGAGGCGATGATGCGCTGCCCGTTCTGTCAGCATGATGACTCTCGAGTCCTGGATTCGCGGGTATGCGAAGACGGTACTGCGATCCGTCGGAGGCGGCAGTGCCCGATGTGTGAACGACGGTTTACGACCATCGAACGCATGCAGATGACAGTTCACAAGCGCAACGGCATCGAGGAGCCCTTCTCCCGTGACAAGGTGATCCGTGGTGTGCGCAACGCATGCAAGGGACGCCCGGTCACAGATGCCGATCTAGCTTTGCTGGGACAACGCGTCGAGGACGGTCTACGGGCCCGAGGAGTCGCGGAGATACCCAGCGAGGAAATCGGGTTGGCGATCTTGGGGCCACTGCGTGAACTTGATTCCATCGCCTACCTGAGGTTTGCCAGCGTTTACTTGAACTACAACACCATCGAGGACTTCGCTACTGAGATTGATCGGTTGCGCGACGAATCCTCCGATAAAACGAAGTCCTCGAGTCGTAAACGGCTTTCAAAGCAGGACGAGCCACTGTTCTGACGAGCTGTGTGCCGAGCGTGCCACAGTTCGCACTAAGTACCGACACCAACCACCCGTATCACTGAAAATTCAGAGGGAGCCATGACTGAGACCAAGTCCGCACCACGCAGGACGAGCCGCTCTAAGGGGCTGCACGTTGAGCGCATCTTCAGCACTGAAGGTGTTCATCCTTATGACGAGGTGACCTGGGAACGCCGTGATGTCGTGCAAACGAACTGGCGTACCGGCGATGTGGTTTTTGAGCAGCGCGGGGTCGAGTTCCCCGACTTCTGGAGCGTTAACGCCTCGACCATCGTTACCAATAAGTATTTCCGTGGTGCTCTAGGTACCCCGGCCCGCGAGGATAGCCTCAAGACCCTCATCGACCGAGTCGTCAATACCTATGTGACCACTGGGCGTAAGAACGGTTATTTCGCGTCTGATGACGACGCCAAGGTCTTTGGCGAGGAACTGACCTGGTTATTGGTGCACCAGTACTTCAGCTTCAACTCCCCGGTGTGGTTCAACGTCGGTACCACGAGTCCCCAACAGGTTAGCGCTTGCTTCATTCTTTCGGTGGATGACTCGATGGAGTCGATCCTCAATTGGTACCGAGAAGAAGGATTCATCTTTAAAGGTGGTTCTGGTGCTGGTCTCAATATTTCTCGTATCCGTTCCTCGAAGGAACTACTGAGCTCCGGTGGTACGGCTTCTGGTCCAGTCTCCTTTATGCGTGGTGCTGATGCTTCAGCGGGAACCATCAAATCAGGCGGCGCCACTCGTCGTGCTGCCAAGATGGTCGTCCTTGACATCGATCACCCCGATATCGAAGAGTTCATCGAGACCAAGGCGCGCGAGGAGGACAAGATTCGTGCTCTGCGCGATGCCGGGTTCGACATGGACCTGGGCGGGCGCGACATCGTCAGCGTTCAGTATCAGAACGCCAACAACTCGGTGCGTGTCTCCGACGCCTTCATGGCCGCTGTTGAGCAGGGTAAGCCCTTCGGTCTGATGTCCCGCACCGAGCCTGACAAGGTGCTTGACACCGTTGACGCCAAGGAACTTTTTGGCAAGATTGCTCAGGCTGCTTGGGAGTGCGCCGATCCCGGCTTGCAATATGACGACACCATCAATGCCTGGCATACCACCCCGAATTCCGGACGAATCAACGCGTCCAACCCGTGCTCGGAGTACATGAGCCTAGACAATTCCTCATGTAACTTGGCTAGCCTTAACCTGCTGAAGTTCCTCGACGAAAATGACCATTTCGACGTCGAGAAATTCACCAGAGCTGTTGAACTCGTCATCACCGCGATGGATATCTCCATTTGCTTTGCTGACTTCCCGACTGAGGCCATTGGTAAGACGACACGTAACTTCCGTCAGCTCGGTATCGGATATGCCAACCTGGGCGCCCTTCTCATGGCGCTGGGCCTGGGTTACGACTCGGATGGTGGACGTGCCCTCGCAGCTGCCATCACGTCCCTCATGACTGGCGTCTCCTACCGGCGTTCCGCTGAACTGGCTGCCATCGTCGGTCCCTATGGCGGATACTCCGAAAACGCTGAGCCACATCAGGCAGTCATGGCTAGGCATCGTGATGCCAACCGTCAGGTTCACCCTTTGCACAACAATGACACCGCTGTCTTGACCGCCGCCAAGGCAGAGTGGGACAAGGTCGTCAAGCTCGGGCATACCAATGGTTTCCGCAATGCCCAAGCGTCCGTTCTTGCCCCGACTGGCACCATTGGCTTCATGATGGACTGCGATACCACCGGTATCGAACCAGACTTCTCGCTGGTCAAGTTCAAGAAGATGGTCGGCGGCGGCTCGATGCAGATCGTCAACCAGACGGTGCCGCGTGCCCTCAAGAACCTCGGCTACACCCCCGAGCAGGCTGAGAAGATCGTCGCCTACATCGCCGACAACGGTTCGGTCGTTGGTGCTCCTGATCTCGATGAGGCCCACTACGAGGTTTTCGATTGCGCTATGGGTGCCCGGTTCATCGCCCCGATGGGTCACGTACGGATGATGGCTGCCGTTCAGCCCTTCCTGTCCGGTGCTATCTCTAAGACTGTCAACCTGCCGGAGTCTTCTACGGTTGAGAATATCGCCGGGGTTTACATGGAGGGTTGGAAGCTTGGCCTCAAGGCTCTGGCTGTCTACCGCGACAACTGTAAGGTCGGTCAGCCTCTCTCTGAGGCCAAGAAAAAGGAAGAGGAAGAGAAGGCCGAGCCGGAAGTTCGCATCGAGTACCGCCCGCGTCGTCAGCGTCTACCGAAGTCGCGCATGGGCCGCACCACCAGCTTCCAGGTCGCAGGAGCCGGCGGTTACCTCACTACTGGCGCTTACGACTCCGGGCGCTTGGGCGAGATCTTCCTCAAGCTTGGTAAGCAGGGATCCACCCTTGCCGGTGTTATGGACGCTTTTTCTATCGCGGTGTCTATCGGCTTGCAATATGGCGTGCCGCTGGAATCCTTCGTTCAAAAGTTCTCCAACCTCAAGTTTGAGCCAGCTGGCATGACCGACGACCCCGATATTCGGATCTCCTCGTCGATCATTGACTATGTCTTCCGTCGTCTGGCCCTCGACTACCTTGACTTTGATGAGCGTGCCGAGCTGGGTATTTACACCGCTGCCGAGCGTGCTCGCTATGTCCAGACGGGTTCTTACCTGTCTGATGAGGAGGATGAGCTTATCGACTCTGAGACCCTCAAGGACACGCCGGCCGACCGCGTCCGGGTGCATGAAGACGGAGCTAACCAGCCCGGTCTTTTCGCAACTCAGGAGGCGGTCGAGCAGATTGGTGAGGCACACACCAGTGCTGAGCTTCTCGAAGAGCAGATCGGTCGTGAAGTTGACGCCCCCCTGTGCTTGACTTGCGGGACGAAGATGCGTCCCTCGGGATCGTGCTATGTCTGCGAGGGGTGCGGTTCAACTAGCGGCTGTAGCTGATGACGCTATGAGCGGGGGCGGGGCGGGTGCTACGCCCCCGCTGTTGTGTCCCACGCCATGTGTGGTCCATAACGGCTGCCAGAGGCTGATAGCTATGCGTTGGATGGCAGGATCGTGAGAGGCAGCTGCAGATAGCGGCGCGACCTACTAGGTTGGAACCATGGACGAGCCACCAGACTTTGCGTTCGATCTGGATCGCAGCACAGCGCAGGCGTGGGACCAGTTCGCCGAGCGTCTGGCGGAGGTCGTCTCTGTCATTGACGACGACGGCGAACTAACGATCTCAACCCTGTCCGCGCGCACCGACACGGCTCCCTTTATACGCTTCGTGCAAGATGATCCTGGTTGCAGCGACGATACCGCGATGATTCTTGCCGAAGCATCCAGCAATAACTGTTTACCGGAGAGTGCATGCCTTACGTCGGGCCAGCTTGACGGCCTGAGATCCCTAGGATGGCAGGCCCCTGGAACCTGCAAGGTCCACCAAACCGATAACTACTGGGTGTACCGCAGTCAGGACGATTCTGAGCAACTTGCCGAATTGACAGTAACGACTTTGCGTGACATTTTCGGTGTTCCCCATCCAGTGTTTCTGGCCCCCGACCAGCTTGCGGAGATTTTGCAGCCTGAGCCCCCGTTGTCGCCTACAGAGGCGGCTAGCGTCCCCGCCATCATGCCGGTAGACAAAGATCACCTCGACCGTCTCGTTGCTGATGAGTTGTCCCACATGTTTGGCCATCCGGCCATCCGCGATAGCGAGGGCGACTTTGCTATCCGAGTAGGGACGTGCATGGTCTTCGTACGTACCACCCCCGATGCCTCGGAATTGTTGCTTTTTGCTGCTCTCGTCCATGACGTTGAGGGGCGTTCTCGTGCCGTTGAGGTACTCAATGACCTCAATGTGCAATCCCGCTACGGGCGTTTCGCCCTTCATCAAGATCGAGTGTTCGTGACGATGTCGGTGATGGCCCGCCCTTTCGTCGCCGCGCATCTTCACCAGGCCGTCTCCATCATGTCCCGACTGGCCGATGGGCTGGACAACGAATTGGCCCGCAAACTGCGGGGGAGAACCACTTTTGAAGAGGGCTCCTGACCGGACCCCCTTTGTCTCAGGGCAAATGGTGGGACAATGTGACAAGGGCCAACGCCTTTGATGTCTCACTGAGGAGGACCACCATGACTGACGACCGAACCTCATCGAAGGCTCAACGCACTGTCATCATCGTCGGAGTCGATGGCTCCGAGGACGGCCTACGTGCCGCCCGTTACGCCGCAGCATCAGCGATCAAGAGAGATGCTGATCTTATTGTCCTTCACGCCGTTGATGACGCTGCCGTTGCGGGCGCCTGGGGAGTCGTCTATGACCCGACCGCTCTGCAGGATGCCGGTCAGGTCGTTGTTGATGACGCCATCCATGTTGCGACTGAGCGGGGGATGGACCCCGATCGGATCTCTGGAGAGGTCGTCTTGGGTAACCCGGCGGCCATTCTGGCCGATCGCAGCGCCGATGCCCAGCTCGTTGTGCTCGGCCGTCGCGCTACCTCGGGTCTGGAGCGTATGTTCGTCGGGTCGACATCTGTGGCTGTGGCGGGCATGTCGGCAGCGCCCGTCGTGGTCATCTCCCGCGCTTCGACCCCGGATCCGACTGGTGGCAAGAAATGTGTTGCGGTCGCGGTCGGCCCCCAGAGCGTAGGAACTGCAGCTGTCGGATTCGGATTCGCTGAAGCTGACCACCGTGGCTGCAAGCTGCTCGCAGTGACGGTTCCTGGTAACGACTCCGAAGAGGTGCACGACGAGGCCCTCAAACGACTCAACGAGGTCGTCAAGCCGCTCGCTAATAAGCATCCCCATGTCGAGGTCGAGACCCGCGTGCTGTCCGGAGAACCCGTCGACGCCTTAGTCGACCTCTCGGGCAACGTTGACCTCCTCGTGATTGGTATGAAGAAGCACCCGATTTTGGGCTGGACCGCAGGTGGTGTCAGTCGCGGCATCATGGCGCACGCTCAGTCGCCGCTGGCTATCTGCCACTGATATCGAGCTGCTGGCCTGCTGTTCTCGTCGCGTCGGCGGCTTCAGGACGCGTTCGCCTGCGTTTCACCGTCGTCTACAACACCATGTACTGACGTTGAGGAAACAGTCGTCTGGCGTGTCTGCGGATCTCTCGCTGTCGGCCATGGTCGTCATAGTGCAGCCAGGTTCGAGACAGCCGGATATGCCGCGGGTGGTGACACTAAGATCACGCCGAACACCGGGATCGACGAAGGCACCGTCCCTGAACCCCTGTGGAGGCCTGATCGGTGAAGTATCCCCGCCTACGAGCCGAATTGCGAAAGCTACCGGCGGTTGGCCAGGTGCGTAGGCATTGGCAAGATTGCCAACCGAATCCACATAGACGGAGATCTTCTCGGCTTGATAACGGCTAGTGGTCGCCGGGTGTTGGAAGCCCCGCATAGACTAAACCGGTCATGCCTAATTCACGACTGGAAGGTGAGCTGCCTGGTGGGGGAGTCGTCACCTTCGACACTGACCTTCCGATAGCGGCACACGCCGACGAGATTGCTGACCTCATCAAGCACCACCAAGTCGTGGTGGTGGCAGGCGAGACCGGTTCGGGAAAGACGACCCAGCTGCCCAAGATCTGCCTGGCCTTGGGACGTCGTCAGATTGCCCATACCCAGCCCCGACGGATCGCCGCGCGCAGCGTCGCAGAACGAGTTGCCGAGGAAATGGGGGTCGAGCTGGGGGAACAGGTCGGCTATCAAGTGCGCTTCACCCGGCGCGCTTCCTCCGACACCGCACTGACTGTCATGACTGACGGAGTACTGCTTGCTGAGATTTCCCACGATCGCGACTTGTGCGCCCATGACACCATCATTATTGACGAGGCTCACGAGCGCAGCCTCAATATCGACTTCTTGCTGGGTTACCTGAAACAGTTGCTGCCACGACGTCCAGACCTCAAAGTCATCATCACCTCGGCCACTATCGACACCGCCAGGTTTTCCGCCCACTTCGACGACGCGCCAGTTATTGAGGTCTCGGGGCGCACGTACCCCGTTGAGGTGCGTTATCGCCCGCTGGATCCCTCTGAGCAAATCCGCCCCGATGACGAAGATGACATTGACGACGAAGATGAGCTCCTCCATCGTCCATCAGCCCCGTCCCTGACGAGCCCGGATGACGAGGTTGTCGACCAAGTCACCGGTATCTGCCGGGCGGTCCAGGAACTTTGCCGCGAGGAGAGCGGTGACATCCTGGTATTCCTAGCTGGTGAGCAGGAGATCCGCGAGACCGCCGAGGCGCTGGCGGACCTCAATCTGTCTAACACCGAAGTCCTGCCACTCTTTGCCCGCCTGTCGGCCGCAGAACAGCATCGGGTTTTCACTCCGCATACCGGACGACGGATCGTGCTGGCCACCAACGTCGCCGAGACCTCCCTGACCGTGCCTGGAATCCGCTACGTCATTGATCCGGGAACTGCCCGTATCTCGCGGTACTCGGTGCGCACCAAGGTCCAGTGCCTGCCTATCGAGCCGGTCTCCCAGGCCAGCGCCAACCAGCGCGCCGGACGATGTGGCCGCGTGGCACCGGGCATCTGCATCCGGCTGTATTCCCAGACCAGTTTCGAGTCTCGTCCCGAATTCACCGAGCCGGAGATCCTGCGCACCAATTTAGCCGCGGTCATCCTCCAGATGGCCCAGGCCAGGCTCGGAGCCATCACCGACTTTCCTTTCGTCGAAGCCCCGGACCGCTCCCGGATCAATGACGGAATCCGGCTCCTCGACGAACTAGGAGCTCTCAAACCGGGACACCGTGACGCTCCGCGCCTAACAAAGATCGGACACCAGCTGGCCCGGGTGCCATTGGACCCACGGCTGGGACGTATGCTCCTTGAAGGAGCGAGGCAAGGTAGCCTGGCCGAGGTCTTGGTCATCGTCGCGGCTCTATCGATTCGCGACGTCCGGGAGCGTCCCGCAGATAAGCGCGAGGAGGCCGACGCTTTTCATCGCCGTTTTGCCACCGAAGCCAACCTACTGCAGACCCTCCAAGCGGCCGACAACACCGATAACAACCAGGTGGGGGATTGGTCTCAGGTCCGCCGCCAGCATATTCACCAGGAGGCCGCCAACACTGCTAAACCAGGACCTCCGGCACGTCATACCCCGCACACCAGGGGGAAGATCTCCCCACGCCCCCAGGCGGGCGGCATTGACGAGGGTGGCGACATCATGGCCATCCACCGGCTATGGCGTTACCTGCGCCACCAGCGTCGTCAAATGGGGTCCTCAGCCTTCCGCCGAATGTGTCGGGCCGAGTACATCAACTATCTGCGGGTGCGTGAGTGGGACGATTTGCACGGCCAACTCCGCCAGATCGCCAAGGAACTGCACCTGGAGGTCAACCGCACCTCAGCCCCAACCGACCGGGTTCTTGTTGCCCTACTCTCGGGACTGTTGTCTCACATCGGGCTGGTCCAGGTCCGGCAGCCGGCCAAACGGCACGGCCAGCGCCCCGGGCCTCAGGAATACCTCGGTGCTCGCGGCACGAAGTTCGCCATTAATCCCGGATCGCTGCTGGCGCGTAAGTCGCCCGAACTTGTCGTGGCTGTTGAGCTCGTGGAGACCTCTCGGCTGTGGGCTAGGACAGTTGCCGCCGTCCAGCCCGAGTGGGTGGAGGAGGTTGCGGGCCCTCTCATCAGGCGTTCCTGGGCGGTTCCGCATTGGGCAGCATCAACAGCGTCAGTGGTCGCTACTGAGCGTGGCACCCTCTTTGGGGTGCCGTTATGGGCTGACCGTCGCGTCACCTATGGCCGCATCGATCCGGTGGCGTCCCGACAGATTTTTATCCGTTCGGCTCTCGTAGAGCGGAACTGGCGATCCGATCATGGATTCCTCAAACACAACGATCGAGTTCGCGACGAGGCCGCAGATCTTGAGGAGCGCAGTCGTCAGCGCGGCCTGGTAGCCGACGACGACGCCATCTTCGCTTTTTACGACCGTCGGATTCCTGACGGGATCGTCTCTGGTTCCCATTTCGACGCTTGGTGGCGTCGGGTGCAAGACCGTCACCAGCTTGACTTGTCGATCGACGATCTCGTCGACTCCGGCTCCGTAGACGCCGACGCTTTCCCTGACCACTGGAAAGTCGGAAACCTCGAACTTCCAGTGCGCTACGTTTTTGAGCCGGGATCCGGGCACGACGGCGTCACCGTCACTATCCCGCTAGCACTGCTCAACCAGGTGCCCACAGCACCGTTCAGCTGGCAGGTGCCAGGCTTGCGCACCGAGTTGGCGACGGAACTCATTCGCGCCCTTCCTAAGCGCATTCGCACTCAACTGGTACCTGCCCCCGACCGTGCCCGAGCGGCGCTAACCTGGCTGGAAGACCACGATGCTGACCGCCACGCCCCCTTCACCAATGAACTCGGACGAGCCCTGAGAACTCTCACCGGGGTCATCATCAACCCTGATGACTGGAATATTGCCGCTATCCCGGCCCATTTGCGGATTGGTTTCGACATTACTGACGCCGAGGGAAGACCTGTCGGTAAGAAATCCAAAAAGAATGGTAAGGACAAACTCAAGGGATCTCAGCCCGCACCCATTGCCCGCTCCGAGGATCTCGACGCCCTGCAGACTGATTTGGCTCCCAAGGTGTCCCAATCTTTGACTAAGGCCGCGGGCCAACCCCAGATCCACGGTGCGAAGGAGTGGACCTTCGACCCAATTCCGAAACGGGTTGATCTGTCGCGCAAGGGCCCTGACGCCGTCGGCTACCCATGCCTGGTCGATGAAGGTGACTCCGTCGGCACCACCGTCCTCGACACTCCTCGTGCCCAGCGCACCAGCCATGCTTCCGGCGTCGTGAAGTTGCTTGTCCTCAACCTTCCTGACCCGACGAAGTGGGTTGTTACGCATATGGATAACGCCACCAAGCTGGCCCTGGCAACGTCTCCGTACCCCAGCGTCCCAGCCTTACTGGCCGATGCCCGTCATAAGGCGGTGGCTTCGGTGGCTCAGGAGAAGGCGGGTGATCTGTCAGGGATTCGCGACAAGAAGACATTCGACGACCTCGCTCTAGTCGTTCGTCAAGACCAGGCCGACCGGATGGCTCGAGTGGTGCGTACTGCTGGCAGGATCCTCAGTCGTGTCGTCGCTGCTCGTCAGGCTCTGGCAACTGTCTCGGATCCGGCGATCCATGCTGACATCGTTGCTCAGATTAATGACCTCGTCTTCGAGAATTTCATTTCGGCCACCCCGGACCCTTGGTATGACGACATGCCGCGCTGGATTCAGGGGGTGAGCGTGCGGATCGAGTCCCTGATGACCAACCCTTCACGCGATCCCCGCCAGATGGCCGAGCTGGAGCCTCTCCTGGCCGACTATGACGCCCTGTGCGAGGAGCAACCGGCTGGAAAACTACCCGCCGAGGTCGAGGAGATTGGGTTCATGCTGGAGGAGTTGCGCGTCCAGTACTTCGCTCAAAAACTCGGTACTCGTGTCAGTGTGTCACCCAAGCGAATTCGTATGGCGATAGCCAAGCTGTCCTAACGTCGTGCACTGGCTATGTGCGCGAGATCCGAGCCTACGCTCGGTCTTTCGCCCTCCCAGTTCTTCCAGGCGCGGATCGATTTCTTCAACCGTTGTTGCTAGTGAGTGCGCCGCCTTGGCGAGAGCTGCCATGACACGTTGCCTGATCTGGCACAGTGGTTAGGTGCCATCGACGACTGCTGAACTGCTTGACCTGCTCGATCTTGAAGACCTCGATCTCGATCTGTTTCGAGGCCGGCAACCACACACGACGTGGCAGCGGACCTTCGGGGGCCAGGTACTGGCTCAGGCTCTGGTTGCTGGTGCCCGCACTATTCCTGAGCGGACCGCCCATTCCATGCACGCGCTGTTCCTACATGCTGGACGCACCGATCTGCCGATGATCTTTGATGTCGAGAGAATTCGTGACGGTCGCACCTTCAGCACTCGCCGTGTCAACGCTCGCCAACACGGTCGGACGATCTTCACCGCGGAACTGTCCTTCAAGAACCGCGAGGACGGCCCGGAGCACTCCGATCCGATGCCGGACTGTCTTCCGGACCCGGATCGCTGTCCGACCCTAGCCCAGGCCCTCGAACAGATGTTCGGGCGACCTATGCCCACCGTCAAGGAGTGGGATGCGCTCGACGTGCGGTTGGCCGGTGACGGATCGCAGCTCGTCGATCCCAACCACGTCACCCACTTGAGTTTGTGGGTACGCACCACCGCGAGCCTTCCTGACGACCGCGTTGTGCAGCGTGCGATCCTCGCCTACATTTCCGATATCAGTCTCATGGCTGGTGCTGTTATGCCACACCTGGGATCGGTGCCATCGGGTATGGTCGTCAATCCGGCATCGCTGGATCACGCCATGTGGTTCCACCGGACTGCCGAGGCCGACTGCTGGATGCTCTACGACCAGGTTTCTCCGAGCGCATCAGGCCTGCTCGGTTTCTCCATGGGCCGACTGATGCAGGATGGCAAACTCATCGCGTCCTGCTGCCAGGAGGGGGTCATGAGGCTGGTAGATGTGAACGACCTCGACGCCTCAGTAACGTTTCCGCTTGGCCGTGGCACGTGATGTCCTCTGAACGCGACGGTGGCCCCGGAAGGGTCCGGAGCCACCGTGTGCAGATGTCAGGCCGCCATCGTGGCGAGGTTACGTTGACGCATGCTGGCTAGGGCAGCACGTTCGATCTGACGCACACGTTCGGCGGTGATTCCCCACACCTTGCCGATGTCGGCAAGCTTGGCTTGGCGTCCATCGACGAGTCCGTAGCGGCGACGCACCACGTCGGCAGAGCGCTCGTCGAGATCGTCAAGGAGCCCTTCAAGTCGACTGCGGTCCTCGGCGTCGAGCACAATGTCGTCAGGACCAGGAGAGGTCTCGCGGGCGATGAGGTCGCCCAGGCTAGTGTCGCCGTCGTCCTCAACCGGAGCGTCGAGAGAGACGTGGTCACGTCCAAAGCGGATGAGCTCGATGACACGCTCCTCGGTGATCTCCAACTCGTCGGCGATTTCGAAGGTTTCGGGCTCGCGACCCAGCTGACGCTCGAGGTTGCGGCGGGCAGCCGACACCTGATTCACCTGTTCAGCGACGTGCACCGGAAGGCGGACGATGCGACCCTGCTGCGCGATGCCTCGGCTGATAGCCTGACGGACCCACCAGGTGGCGTAGGTCGAGAACTTGAATCCCTTGGCGTAGTCGAACTTCTCGACGGCGCGTATGAGCCCGGTATTGCCTTCCTGCACGAGGTCAAGTAACGGCATCTGAGACCGACCGTATTTGCGGGCCACCGACACGACCAGACGCAGGTTAGCGCGCACGAAGTGGGCCAGGGCTTCGTCTCCGTCGGCTGCAATCTGGTGTAGTTCCTTAGTGGTGGTATCCGATGTGGTTTCCGCGTGGCCTTCGAGAATGGCGCGTGCAAACACGCCCGCTTCGATCCGGCGGGCTAACGCAACCTCCTCTGCGGCGTTGAGTAGGGGCGTGCGGGCGATCCCGTCTAGGTAGAGGCCGACTGCGTCCTTACCATCAATGCCATCGGTGGTACGAACCCGGGACTTGGTGTCCATATGCTTCGCCTTTCTCCGTCGGACTGGTTGACACCTATATCAACGTCATAGAGGGTCGAATGTCATCCCTGAGTGGCCGATGAGTGTCTGCGGTCGTGGGTAACATCAGAGGATCAGACTGTGGTCGTACATGGCTGCTCGACGCAGCCATTCCGTGGCAGGAGAAGGGAACTGGTGAGAGCCAGTTTGTGTTAACGCGCGGATGATGCCACAATAAATGCAGGGTCTTGACGCCTCCTGGGCGTCGTATGCCCTTGGGTCTCATGGGGCGGTGATCGTCGATCTTTTATGGGCCCATTTGGAGGGGACAGCACTGAAGGACTGGTCAGTCCTTGGAGAGGATACCCGTGTCGACCACCACGTCCAGCACTGCAAACACCGCTGCAGACGAGGAGGCGAAGATAGCCACCGCGAGGAAGAGTACACGTTCCACCTCTGCTAAGACCGGTACGACCGGTCGGGCGAAGAAGACCACTGCGACGAAGGCAAGCCAGTCGTCGGCTCACAAGTCCGCTGGTGGGGCCAAGACTCCCACGGCTAAGTCATCTGGGGCCAAAACCACGACGAAGCCCACCAGCACTAAGACGGCCGCGAAGTCCACCAAGACAGCGGCGAGTAAGACGACGAAGTCTTCGGGTACGAAGACTGTTGGAAACGCGTCGTCCGGTGGTGCCAAAAAGTCGACAACTAAGAGGCGGACCACTAAGGCGAAGAAGGAAACGACCGTCGCCGAAGCCGCATCCGGTGAGGTCGATGTGACCGTGGAGCGCGACGGTGACGACGTTGTGCTGACTATTGGCGGCAAGAAGCGCTCCCTCGACGATGTTGACGAGCGTGACTACGACCCGGCCGAGGCTGCTAAGGACGAGCAGCAGATCAACAAGGAGACCGAGGCGTTCTCCTTGTCTGATAACGATGACGCTGACGAGCCCGAGCAGACCGTCATGGTCGCCGGCGCTACCGCAGATCCCGTTAAGGATTACCTTAAGCAGATCGGCAAAGTAGCTCTGCTCAATGCCGTCGAAGAGGTTGATCTCGCCAAGCGCATTGAGGCCGGTCTGTTTGCCGGCGAGCAGCTAGCCGACCCGGATGCCAAGATCCGGGAGAAGGACCGCGAGGATTACGAGTGGATCGCCGAGGACGGCAAGGTGGCGAAGAACCACCTATTGGAGGCCAACCTCCGTCTGGTCGTCTCCTTGGCTAAGCGTTACACCGGTCGCGGCATGCTCTTCCTTGACCTCATTCAGGAGGGCAACCTCGGTCTCATTCGTGCCGTCGAGAAATTCGACTACACCAAGGGCTACAAATTCTCTACGTACGCGACGTGGTGGATCAAGCAGGCCATTACCCGCGCCATGGCCGACCAGGCTCGTACTATTCGTATCCCTGTGCATATGGTCGAGGTCATCAACAAGCTGGCTCGCGTCCAGCGTCAGATGCTCCAGGACCTAGGTCGTGAGCCCACCCCGGAAGAGCTTGCCAGCGAACTCGATATGACCGCAGAGAAGGTCATTGAGGTGCAGAAATACGGTCGCGAGCCGATCTCGCTGCATACCCCACTGGGTGAGGATGGCGATTCTGAGTTTGGTGACCTTATTGAGGATTCTGAGGCCATCGTGCCAGCAGACGCCGTCAACTTCACCCTGTTGCAGGAGCAGCTGCATGATGTCCTCGATACCTTGTCCGAGCGAGAGGCCGGTGTTGTGTCGATGCGATTCGGCTTGACCGACGGACAGCCCAAGACCCTGGATGAGATCGGCAAGGTCTACGGTGTTACTCGGGAGCGCATCCGCCAGATCGAGTCCAAGACCATGTCGAAACTGCGTCATCCGAGTCGCTCTCAGGTACTGCGCGACTACCTCGACTGAGGATTTAGCAGATGAACGGGGGGTGCCCACTGGGGCGCCCCCCGTCATGTTGAGCCGGTCAGTCCGACGACGTCATCGGTCAACGTCGTCGAGGAAGTGGCGAACTGTGATCTCATCGGGGTCGAACCCTTCGGGAAGACCAGTCACAGTGACGACGGCCTTCGTTCCGGGACGTAGATCAAGGGCTGAGATGTCGGGTCGCGCACCCGGCCACGGCGTCAGAACTCGCACAAAGTAGGCGAACGTCGTCGTTGCCACCGTCACTGTGGCCGTAGTTGGTTCCGTCACGTCTACCTTGACGTCGAGGTGCGCCTCGGGCAAGTTGAGGTCGCCGATGCGTGTCAGGAAGAGTCGGTTAGCAGGCAGAACCGATCCTTCGACCCATATGTAGTGGCTGCCGTTGACGGGGATCTGGGCGCGCGGTACTGACCACACCATCTGGGAGGTGGACGCAGGAACGGATACTTTGATTCGATGTGTCTGGTCGATGCTTCCGTCAAATCCTTCGATTGTGACTGTCACGGTATCGGTGACTCGGGTGGGACGCGCATTGCTGACCCATACCTCCAGTGAATCGTCAGTCAGGCGCAGGATGGACAGCGCCGGGGCGAAGGCTCGAGCTGTAGCGTAGTAGCCCGGCTTGGCCCCGAGGTCGTGGTCGAGCAGGGACCACGTCATTCCAGGCCAAGGTTCATTGAGCTGCCACACTAGGGCGCCAGCGCAGTGAGGCCAACGGCGCCGGTAATGCTCGATGCCGAATTTGAGTCCCTCGGCCTGCACCACCTGGCTGTAGGTGACGTAGGACTGAACCGATGTCGGTTTGCCTACTTCGTAATCAATGAGGGCCATCCCTTTGGCCTTCGGGGTGTCCTTATTACGCGCGAGAAGAATGGGGTCGTCGAGGTTGAGGTGATCATTCCCTAACCACCTGCCGAGGGCGGGTAGGTCAGCACTGGCGTGGATGCCAAACTCGCTAATGAACCGCCCGGTGTCATAGCTATAGCGGTGATAGTGCATGGCTTCGGCAGGGCTGGAATAATCCTCGTGCGTCCCTGCTCCCACGTCCGCGCCATGCCACACTTCCCATGCGTGACGATCACCGGCCCTGGTGCCATTAACGCGAGGGTCGGTGTCAACATCAGTGGCCGGGCTGTTGGCCCAATAGTTCACGGTGGGGCTGTTGCGACGAACCGCCTCAGGCAAGACCTCGTCGAAGATCTCGGATCCCCATGGGCCCGGGTTAAGATTATTCCAGACCGCCTGGTGCATGGCCTGCACCTCATTGCCTCCAGCCCACAGCGCCAGACTCGGATGATTAGCGAGACGGCGGGTTTGATAGTCAGCCTCGGTACGGACCTCGGACATGAACTCTTCATCGTCGCCGGGATAGTCAATGCAGGCGAACATAAAGTCGTGCCACACGAGGATGCCGTATTCGTCACAGGCAGTCATGAAGGCGTCGGAAGCGTAGACACCGCCGCCCCAGACGCGCACCATCGTCATATTGGCATCGCGGCAGGCTCGGACAAGGTCGTGATCCTGCTGGGGAGTCACCGATCCCGGCAGCATCGACTGCGGGACCAGATTGGCGCCACGGGCAAAGACTGGCACGCCATTGATAATGAACGTGAAGTGACGGGCAGGCCCGTCGATTTCGGGATCGTCTGTGTCGGGGGAGCAGTCCACCTCGATGGTGCGGATACCTGCCATGCCGGAATCAGTAGCGATCGTGTTGGCGTCCTTATCGCAGATCTTGATGTCGACCTGGTAGAGGGAAGGCTTGCCCAGGTCATGGGTCCACCACAGTTGCGGGTTATCCAGCTGGAGATCCACGGTGGCTGAACCATGTTTGAATTGGGCGTGTCCACTGACGCGATCACCATCTGGCGAAGTGAGGGTGACATCAACGGTACAGGGTGCAGGGCCGTCGTGGTGGACAGTGGACACCACGACGTTGACGTCTGCACTGTCGCCGTCACCGATGGCCATCGTGTCGACGTGATGGCTCACCTCGATCGGTGAACGACGGGTCAACTCCACGGGACCCGTCAGGCCGATCGAGGGGATACGGGGAGCAAAATCCCATCCCCACGAGAACATGCCTTTACGGCGTCGAGTCGCGGCCAGATCGAGGGTGAGAATCCCCGAGCCAGGCTCGGCGTCCAGGTTCTGAGGGGCCGCGGCATTAAGGAAGTCACTGACGGCGTTGACCATAGCTCTCGTGGCTGGCGGCTCGGCCAGGCCATCTAATGGGGGTGCGAAGCGGATGAGTACTTTGGCTTTGTTGGCGTCGATGGGCGGAAGCGTAACCTGGAAGGGTCGGTACTGGTTGGCATGACGACCGACGTGGTGTCCGTTGACCCAGATGTCTGCAACGGTATCGACGCCGGTCAGGGTCAATACGAGCGGATCGTCTCCCGCCGGGATCGGCACCGTTCCGCGATACCACCAGGCGCGATCCTCCACCCAACGACAGTCTTTTTCGTGATCCTCTACATATGGATGAGCGATGATCCCAGCCGCTATCAGGGTTTCGTGCACTCCTCCTGGCACCACCGCCTCGATCCACTCGTGGGTATCTGCGGCTAATCCGACAGGATCGATGACACTCGGATCGCTAGAGGTCAGCTGGAATGGTGCACTCATGAGGATTCCTTTGGTGGCTCAAAGTACACCTAAAACCTAGCACGACTTGGTATTCGCTGATGGTTGGGGAGGATAACTCTGGGATTTCCTCCTAAGGTTGGGTCCATGGCAGTGACGACGAAGAGCCTCACCCGACGTGGACCATACGCTAAGGGGGTTGCTCGTAGGGCTGAGATTCTTGACGTCGCTCTGCGGCTCTATGGCGCAAGTTCGGGGGAGCGGCCCACACTGGCCGCCATCGCTGCCGAAGTTGGGCTCACGGAGGCAGGCGTTCTGCACTACTTCGGATCGATGGACGAATTATTCGTGGCGATTCTTGAAGCTCGTGACGCTCACGCGGTCGATGCTGGTGGCCTCACCGACCCTGACCATGTGTGGGCATACTTGGCTCAGACGACCCGCACTCCGGGGCTGACCAAGCTCTTTGTCGACATGAGTGTGGCCGCCGCCGATCCCTATCACCCGGCCCATACTTTCATGGAGCGACACCGTCAGCGAGTTCACGACGTCGTCAGAATGGCCCTCGGGATCGACGATGAGCAGGCCATCCGACTGGTAGTTGCCGCGGCTGAGGGCTTACAGATGCGGTGGATACAGAACCAGGCAACTGATATCGCGGGCGATCTTGAGGCGTTAGCTCGAGTACTGACTACTCGCTCAGTGGTCAGTAAGGAAACGTTGCCCAAGGCTCGTGACGACCTGGAATCCCAGTGAGTTGCGCGCCTGGGAATCGAAAGCGTGATTGAGCATCGGTAACTGTACGTGATCGACCCGGACTCCAGCCTGGCGGGCACGATTGACGAATTTCCGCACACTGGATGGCGGAACAAAGGTGTCGTGATTTCCCTGGATCACCATTGTTGGTGGTGCCTGAGGAGTGATCCAGGTGGAACTGTTGACAGCGCGATAACGGTCGGGGAATTGCTTGGGGGTGCCACCGATATACATTTTGGCGGCATTGCCCGCGCTCAGTGTGGTGACCGACTCGACGGTACCGACATCCACCGTTGGATAGAGGGCGAGGACTGACTTCGGGGCCCGTATTGAGCCGCAGGAACTCTTCAACTTTCCACTGGCGGCGCCGTAGGCGAGATTAATGGCCATTCCACCACCAGCGGAATCACCCATGATCGATACCTGTGAAGGGTCGCCACCGAGTTCTTTCACGTGGGACAGGCTCCAGGCCCAGGCACATGCGACCTGTTTTGGGGCGGTATTCCAGGTGGGGTGGCCCTGGGTGGCCAGGGTGTACGAGGGGCGAATGACTAACCAGCCATGATCGGAAAACCATCTCAACGTGGCGGGCATGGTGGCGTCGGTGCTCCATCCTCCACCATGAATGTCGACAAGTACCGGGGCATTGTGGTTATGGGCACGGTAGATCTGGGCCGTCTCGTCAGGGCCGGATCCATACCGGACCGTTTCGTCAGGGTGGTCGGACATCGACGACACCGCAGCTGCCGAGACGACGTTGATACGTCCACCGGCGCGGTCCGTGATCCACGCCGTCGTCGCCGTTGCCGCCACTGGCACGATGAGGGCCATCACCGAGAAGACAACGGCCACCACTCGCAGACCACCTCGTCCCAGAAGAGCGAGGACGAAGGCGATGACGGCGATGACCAGAGCCGGTACAGCCAACGATCCCACCAGAACGGAGGAGATGAAGGTGAGGGCATTGTGTGAGGGGAGGATCGCGGCCACTGACCACGCCAGTACCGGCAGGGTCAGGATCAGCCCGACGAGACCGGAAGTGATGCGTAGCCAGGAATGACGGGAGGTTTTCGTGTCAGCCACGCGTCCACCGTACTCACGGGACATGGTCGATAGGATCTTCGCGCAGGAGGGACCCATGGCTATCAGGATCAGACAGGTTGCTACCGGAGACAGGCCGGCCGTCGCGCGGATGTCCCACGGCGAGTATGTTTGGCTGGCTGTCGACACCGAGTCAGTCGTTGATGGCCTTCTCTAGGTCTTCGGATTCGCCTGGGCCGGGGTGCACCTTGACGAACCTACTCCGCTGGAACTGGAAAGTCTCTACGTCCGTTCTCGTCTGTACGGCACCGGGCTCGGCCAGGCCCTCATGAATACCGTCATCGGCGATTCCCGGGCCTATGTCATGGTCTATCCCGACAACACCCAGGCCAAGGCATTCTACCGCCGTAACGGATTCTCTCCCGATGGTCATCTCGACGATTACCGCGACGAGGATCCGGCCTACGTCCTGGAGTGCTGGATTCGCTGAATCCCCTTGGTTCTTGCTCGCGACAAGCTAGGATAAATTAAATTTATTTATTTCTTGTGTCGATGCGCCACGACGACGTAGTGGGACCGGCTCAGGGGATGACGACCCGGTCCCGGGCCGTGAGTCACGAAGGAGTGCCATGTCCATAACACCACGAAAGTGCAAGGCTGCCGCCCTTGCCACAGCGCCGGTGGCCGCTGCCCTCGGTGCTTACGGATTTCTTAAAGGGGCGACGAAGTTCTATTCCAGCCAGGTTAACGGAACTCCCGAGCAGTACAAGATGACCCTTCCTGGTGACGACCTCGTCCCGGAAGGTTCGCCGCGCTTCAAGCGCCTCACCCATGTGGAGGATCTCGACGCCCCCTGCGACGAGGTCTGGAAGCACGTCTACCAGCTCAACACCACGACCGCCGGCTTCTACTCCTTCACCTTCTTCGAGAAGATGTTCGGACTGTCGGTCGACAACACCTTCATGGTGGAACAGGCTTGGCAGGCCCCGGACTACTACAAGCCCGGTGACATGTTCTGTTGGAGTTACGCCGGTTTCGGTGCCGAGGTCGCCGACATGGTCCCCGGCAAGTATCTGGTGTGGTTCGCTGACACCCGTGACGGCACCAGGACACCGGGCGCAAGTTTCCTGCTACCGCCTGGAATGCCGTGGAACCGCTGGAGTTGGGTCATCGCCCTGGAACCCCTCGACAGTGGCAACCGGACGCGCATCTACTCCCGGTGGAACATCTCGGCCTCCGAGGAGTCCAGTCCGATCTCGGTCTTCCTCATGGATCTGGTCATGATGGACGGCGGCGGCATGATGAACCGTCGGATGTTCCAAGGGCTGGAGAAGGCTGCCGTCGGAACTGCTCGCAAGAACATCGTTCCTGCGCGCCTATCAGCGGTTCATGGGCAAGTCCTACGGCACTGACGACGACCTGCAGTACCGCGTTCCGTACCCGGAGATCCGCTGGTCCCGCGACTTCCCTCGAGTGGCCAGCGAACGGGCCTCCTTCACCGAGGATCCCAACTGGCCGCCTGCCCCGGGGGAGGAGTACCACGCCGACATCGAAGGCAACAATGCCCGTAACGGGTGGACCGAGGACACCCCGGCCGCCAATGATGCCGAGGCCGAGCGGCGTGCCAAGGAGCTGGCAGCACATCTCGATGAGATGGCACGTGGTCGGCGAACTGCCCGCTGAGATCTTTCGCGACCTAGACCATTACCGACCCCATTCATCGCCGAACTTATTCACCACTACATCGACAAGGAAGAACGATGTCCATCTCGAAGGATTCACGTATCGCCATCATCGGCGCTGGCCCGGCCGGGCTGGCTGCCGGAATGTACCTCGAACAGGCCGGATTTCACGACTACACGATCCTGGAACGCACCGACCATGTCGGAGGCAAGTGCCACTCACCGAACTACCACGGCCGTCGTTATGAGATGGGGGCCATCATGGGCGTCCCCAGTTACGACACCATCCAGGAGATCATGGATCGCACTGGCGACAAGGTCGACGGGCCGAAACTGCGTCGCGAGTTCCTGCACGAGGACGGCGAGATCTACGTCCCGGAAAAGGATCCAGTGCGTGGTCCGCAGGTCATGGCAGCAGTGCAGGAGCTGGGCCAGTTGCTCGCGACGAAGTACCAGGGATATGACGCCAACGGCCACTACAACAAGGTTCACGAGGACCTCATGCTGCCCTTCGACGAGTTCCTCGCCCTCAACGGGTGCGAGGCCGCCCGAGACCTGTGGATCAACCCCTTCACGGCCTTCGGCTACGGGCACTTCGACAACGTCCCGGCCGCCTACGTGCTGAAGTACCTCGACTTCGTCACCATGATGTCCTTTGCCAAGGGAGATCTGTGGACGTGGGCCGACGGCACCCAGGCGATGTTCGAGCACCTCAACGCCACCCTGGAGCACCCGGCCGAACGCAACGTTGACATCACTCGCATCACCCGCGAGGACGGCAAGGTCCACATCCACACCACGGACTGGGATCGCGAGTCCGACGTCCTCGTCCTCACCGTCCCACTGGAAAAGTTCCTCGACTACTCCGACGCGGACGATGACGAGCGGGAGTACTTCTCGAAGATCATCCACCAGCAGTACATGGTGGATGCCTGCCTGGTGAAGGAGTACCCGACCATCTCCGGGTACGTCCCCGACAACATGAGGCCCGAACGTCTCGGGCACGTCATGGTTTACTACCACCGCTGGGCTGATGATCCGCACCAGATCATCACGACCTACCTGCTACGTAACCATCCGGACTACGCGGACAAGACTCAGGAGGAGTGCCGCCAGATGGTCCTCGACGACATGGAGACCTTCGGTCATCCGGTCGAGAAGATCATCGAGGAGCAGACCTGGTACTACTTCCCGCACGTTAGCTCGGAGGACTACAAGGCCGGGTGGTACGAGAAGGTCGAGGGAATGCAGGGTCGTCGCAACACCTTCTACGCCGGAGAAATTATGAGTTTCGGTAATTTCGACGAGGTGTGCCACTACTCGAAGGACCTGGTGACGCGGTTCTTCGTGTGAGGTGTATTCCCGCATTGCTGCGGGGATGAGAATGGGGGGTGGTACCGGGTTCGGTACCACCCCCCCATCGACCGTCGCGAACCGGGCCTCTGTGAGGCTTCGGGCCGGTAGGATCGGGTTATGGATACTTCAGTCAATGTCGACACGTCGTCAAGACCGGCGCACGAACCGGCCACCGCTCCCGGTCGTTTCGTCGTCAGAGATGCCTGTCACGAGGACCTGCCTGAAGCCGCGGCTGTTCAGGCCGTGTGCGTCCGAGAGATCGGCCAGGGGGTGATCCCTAATGACGTCCTTACCGAGGTCACTGGCCCCGGTATCGTCCACACCACCATTGAGCAGTGGAACCACTTTATGGATGATGGTGCGATCTTCAAGATCCTTGTTGATCGCCTCGATATGAGGACTGTCGGGGTTGCCATGGCCCGGGTCTCTACAAGTTCTGATGCTCCCACACCGTGGGAGATCGCGACCCTCCATGTACTGCCAGAGGCGCGAAACTGCGGAGCGTCAGACAACCTCCTCGATGCTTGTATCGGGAACCGGTCGGCCTATGTGTGGGTCTTTGCCGATAATGCTCGCGCCATTTCGTTCTACCAACGCCATGGGTTCCACGTCGACGCGGCCGACGGTGCCGTTGACGATTCCCTCGGCGGGGTAGAGCTGCAGCGGCTGATCCGCGAGGACATCATCGAGTCGCAGTGATGATGGATGGGTAGCTCCCGTGGCTCGTCGGCATGCCAGCACATAGGTCTAGCGCTGCCTCAGCCGACGATGGTCCTCACACATGGGACGAGAGCTTGGTGGTGTCATCCTGAATATGCAGGGCGACTTGCTTGAGCTTGTCTTCGTGGGCTCGGGCATGGTGCGCGCAGAAAAGGAGCTCGCCACCGTTGCGCAGCGTGATGCGCACATAGGCTTGTGCGCCGCAACGATCACAACGGTCCGCAGTGGTGAGGGCTTGGTGTTCGATCATCGTGGTGCTCATGACAACCTCCTCCATCTGAATCATCGGATCACCTACTAGACAACCTACGCTATCGTCGGAATGTTCCCATACGTATCGAAAGATGGATGGCTGGGGGCGAACACGGTGCCGGGATTCCGTGTCGTCGGCTGTCGATAAGCTGCCACCGTGACCATGGACAACATCTCGACCTCATCAGCCAACAGCTCGGAAACGCCACGTGGTAAGGGCGATACCGTGCGCACGGCGTCGACTAGCCGGGAGTACGGCGCCAAGAATTTATTGGTGTTGGAGGGGCTCGAGGCGGTACGCAAGCGTCCGGCCATGTACATCGGGTCGACGGATACCCGCGGTCTCATGCACTGTCTATGGGAAATCTTCGACAACGGTGTTGATGAGGCGCTTGCTGGGTATGGACGCCGCATCACCGTCACTTTGGAGAAGGCCGGGTCGATCCTCGTTACTGACGAGGGTCGTGGCATCCCGGTTGACGTCGAGCCGCGCACCGGACTCAGCGGCCTCGAAGTGGTTTACACCAAACTGCATGCGGGCGGGAAATTCGGCGGTGGGGCTTATAACGTCTCAGGTGGGCTGCATGGCGTCGGTGCTTCGGTCGTCAATGCCGTCTCAGTGCGCTTGGATGTGGAGGTGGATCGCAAGTCCACGGTGTGGGGGATGAGCTTTCGCCGTGGCGTTCCTGGGGTCTTTGAGGGGGAGGGCCCCGATGCCCCCTTTACCCCTGGATCGGGGGTGCGCAAAGTAGGCAAGGCCAAGCGTGGTGTGACCGGTACTCGCGTTCGGTACTGGCCCGATCGTCAGATCTTCCTTCCTGATGCCAAGCTGTCATGGTCCAAACTTGCTGACCGTGCTCGTCAGACGGCTTTCCTCGTCCCCGGCTTGGAGATCGTCATTACTGACGAGAGGGGTATTCAGACTGATCCTGAGACTGGCGATGTGCTGGAGACGGTCTCAGAAACGATGCGTTTCGATGGCGGCATCTCTGAGTTCGCTGAGTATCTCGCCACTGACCAGCCTGTCAACAATGTCATGAGATTGCAGGGGGAGACTTCCTTCACCGAGACCGTCCCCATGCTTGACGAGAACGGTGGTATGACGCCTACCGACGTCGATCGGGACCTCGGGGTCGACATCGCCCTGCGATGGGGGACCGGTTACGACACTACGGTGCGTTCCTTCGTCAACATCATCGCTACTCCTAAGGGGGGCACCCACGTTCAGGGGTTCGAACAGGGTCTGTTACGAGCCTTCAGTGCCGGTCTAGAGGGGACACGCATCCTCAAGTCCTCAGAAGAGATCGTTAAGGATGACGTCCTTGAGGGGATGACGGCCGTGGTGACGGTGAGCCTGGCAGAGCCCCAGTTTGAGGGTCAGACCAAGGAGGTGCTGGGTACTCCGCCGGTTCGACGCCTTGTGGCGCGCATTGTTGAGGACAAGATGACTGCCTTCCTCACTTCGGCCAAGGCGGCTGACAAACCAGTAGCACGCGCCCTTATGGAGAAGGTCGTTAATGCTTCGCGGACCCGTGTGGCTGCCCGGGCACACAAGGAGAACCAGCGTCGTAAGAATGCTCTGGAATCCTCTCACCTGCCGCCCAAGCTCAAGGACTGTCGATCTTCCGATCCGGACGTTACCGAGCTGTTCATCGTCGAGGGTGATTCCGCCCTCGGAACGGCCAACGTGGCTCGTAACTCCGAGCACCAGGCTTTGCTTCCGATACGCGGCAAGATTCTCAATGTGCAGAAGGCTGATCTCGGTGCCATGCTCAAGAACGCCGAGTGCGCCTCGATCATCCAGGTCGTTGGTGCCGGGTCGGGCAAGACCTTCGACCTCGACCAGGCCCGTTATGGCAAGGTCATCTTCATGGCCGACGCCGACTCCGATGGTGCCCATATTCGTTGCTTGCTGGCCACCCTGTTCTTCCGTTATATGCGCCCAATGGTGGAGGCTGGCCGGGTGTTCTCGGCGGTACCACCGTTGCACCGATTCGAACTCATCAACCCTAAACGGGGGATGGACAAGTACCTATACACCTATACCGATGCCGAGTACCAGCGCACCGCCGCCCAACTGGCGAAGAAAGGGGTGCGGTTCAAGGAACCGCAGCGGTACAAAGGTCTCGGTGAGATGGACGCTTCCCAACTCAAGGAGACGACGATGGACCCGCGCCATCGCACTCTGCGTCGCATCACCGTCGACGACGCCGCGGAGGCCGAGGGCACCTTTGAGATCCTTATGGGCAATGAGGTAGCCCCGCGTAAACAGTTCATCGTCGAGGGGGCTTACCGTCTCGATGCTGAACAGATCGACGCTTAAGAGGGCTCGTTCGCGTCCCTGCGCGTCAGTGGCCTCGCGGAGACGCGAGGTCTAGCGAGGCGCATGCTCCTCGCTGTCTAAGTGTTGGCCTAGGGGCGACGGGTTCGTTATATGCACAATCGTTCTCGCTGTGAGGTGTGTATGACAAGTTACAGCAGGCCGTCTTAGTGACGGAATGTGTTCCGCTAAGGTTCTTTCGAGGTCCATGACGAGTGATGTTGTGGCCCTAAATAGATAGATATGGAACAGGGGAGCTGGCATGGTGGGTCGAATACGACGATCCGGTGACGGACGCAACGACACGTGCAACGTTAACGGGGGATCGTCGGCAAGGGGGCTGCAACGGTGATCTGGTTCCACCTGGCCGTGGCCATCATCTTTATCATCATCGGCTCGCGCCTCGGTGGGGTGGGCGTCGGACTCGCGGGAGGGGCGGGATGTATCGTCCTTGTGGCCACTGGTCTTCACACGAAGGTGGCTGAGGACATCCCTTGGACGGTTATCGGCATTATCATGACCGTCATCTGCGCCATCGCTGCCCTCCAGCTCGCGGGCGGGATGGACTATCTTGTGCATCTGGCTGAGGTCATGCTGCGCAAGCATCCCAACCAGATCAACTACCTCGCGCCGCTGACGACCTTCCTGCTTTCCTTGCTGTGTGGTACTGGACATACCGCCTATTCAGTGCTGCCCGTTATCGTGGAGGTGGCTAAGGAACATAAGATCCGGCCGTCGAGGCCGCTTTCCATAGCCGTTGTGGCATCCCAAGTCGCGGTCGCATCCTCGCCGATCTCAGCGGCGACCTTGGCCTTGGTTGGAGTTCTAGAGCCGTTGGGAGTGGGTTACCTTGAGATCCTCGCGGTGACGATCCCTACCACCTTCATCGGATGTGCCGTCGGTGCCGTCGTGGCATCGCGTCAGGGCAAGGATCTCATCGATGATCCGATCTATCAGGAACGCGAGGCTAAGGGACTGGTGAGCCACAACGCTGCTGTCGCCGACACTGGGTGGAGGCCAAAACGGACTGCCATTCCCAGCCTTGTTGCCTTCCTCGTCGCTCTTGTTGTGGTCGTTGGTTACGCCACTGTCTCATCGGAAGAGGTCGGTGTGCTCACCAAACCGCCTATGACGTCATCGGCGGCGATCATGCTCATTATGCTGACGACGGCGATGATCATCTGCATGATGTCACGTGAGGACGTCAAGCAGCTCACCACCCAGACGACGTTCCGGGCCGGAATGTCTGCCGCGATCTGCATTCTGGGACTGGCGTGGCTGGGAAATATGTTCGTCAATAACTATATGGATGTCCTGACCCACGCGGGGGCCTCGATCCTGCATTCGGCCCCGTGGTTCCTTTCGGTGATCCTGTACTTGGCTGCACCACTGATGTTCTCCCACGCTGCGACGACCGTCGCCTTCATGCCGGTGGTGGCCAAGATCGGTCTGTCTCCGATGGTGATGCTGGCTTGCTACCCGGCTGTGGCCAACTACTACCTGCTGCCGAACTACCCCACGACGGTTGCAGCTATGGAGATGGACGACACCGGATCGACGCGAGTCGGACGTATCGTCCTTAACCACCCCTTCGTCCTTCCTGGTACCGTCTCGATTGCGGTGACGGTCCTACTGGGAGCTTTCTGGGCCCCCATTGTGCTGGGATGAGGTTCGACGAGGCGCGATCGTGGTTCGTTAGGCACCGGTAGACTCAACAGCCATGAGCCACACCGACGTGCCGGCCGATCAACGCAAACGCGTCTTCGCCTGGGCCATGTGGGATCCAGGAACCCAGCCCTTCGCTTCGGTCATCACCACCTTCGTCTTTGCCGTCTATCTTGTCGGCGACGCCTTCGGGTCCAAAGACCGCACTGTCACTGCGCTGTCATGGACCATGACTTTGGCGGGCCTGACCATTGCCTTGCTGGCACCTGTCGTGGGGCAATGGGCAGGTCGACGAGGCCGGCAGGTGACTGCCCTGAAATGGCTTACCTGGACTCTCGCGGTGATGTCGGGATTGCTCTTTTTCGTCAAGCCTCATCCGTCCTATCTCGTCTTCGGATTGGTGCTGTTGGGCATTGGGACGGTCATCTCGGACGTCGGGAGCTCCCTATACAACGGCATGCTTGATGACGTTGCAGAGTCTGGCAAAGTCGGACGGATTTCCGGTCTCGGATGGGGTATGGGCTATCTGGGTGGGATTATTGCCTTACTCGTCATCTACATCGCCTGGATCAAACCAAAAGTGGGTTGGTTTGGAGTAACCAACCACGAAGGCATGAACATCCGCGTGGCGATGCTGTTTTGTGCGGTATGGATCCTGGCGCTGACCTTACCCACCTTTTGTGTCCTGCGCGATAATCCACGGCCGATCGAATCGTCTGAACCCCGGCCGCATGGTCTGCGGGCCCTCGGGCATTCCTACGCCGAGCTGTGGCGCAGCGTGGTGAGGATTTGGCACGTCAGCCGTAACACGATCATTTTCCTTATCGCTTCCGCCTTGTTCCGCGACGGGCTCAACGGCGTTTTCCAATTCGGTGGGCCACTCGCTCGTCAAACCTTTGGATTCAGTGCGTCAGGTGTACTCATCTTCGGTATTGTGGCCAACCTTATCGCCGGAATTTCCACAATCTTGCTGGGGCGCCTGGATGATCGCATCGGTCCGAAGCGACTCATCATTTTTTCACTGATCGTGTTGTCAGCGTGCGGTATGGGTGTTTTCATCGGCCACGCTGGTTCTGCCATGGTGTTTTGGGTGCTCGGCCTCATCATGTGTGGTTTCGTCGGACCGGCTCAGTCCGCGTCGCGGAGCCTCCTCACTCAGATCTGCCCGCCCGGGTACCAGGGAGAGGTCTTCGGTCTCTACGCGACCACTGGCAAAGCCGTCTCGTTCCTGGCACCGGCACTATTTGGCCTCTTTGTCACGGTGGGCCATGCCATCACCGGTGGTGACAACAACCAGTACTGGGGAATCATGGGCATCGTCCTCGTGCTATTGGCGGGGTTGGCGGCCACGATTCCGGTCAGCACTGCTGAGATCCGCGGCAAGACTCATACGAATTAGCCCTCAGCAACCCGATTGACGTGCGTAGTGACGTTATATTTCGACGACGACCCGGTTGATGCCGAACAGATGGGATCAGACTCCTCTAGCAGCCAGTCCGGGCGGGTCTGCTGGGTCAAAGGATTCGGCATAGCGAGCATTGCCTAAGCCAAGCGGGCCAGAACCCGCTCGCTATCGGTCAGCTGAACAGTTCGGGTTGGGAATCGATCTGCTTCTCATTAGTCGATAACGGGTCACCGGAATCCAATGCATCGTTCGATCCGTCGGATACCGGATTACCCTTGTTAGACCCGTGACGACGACTCCCGACGGCCAGAATCGGTTGACGTCCCTGATCACCGGAGCCGTCTCGACGCATATTAGGTGCTGGCAGTTCGATGGGCACCCCGGACGCGGCACAGGCCACGGCCGGATCGGGGCCGATCCAAGCGAACACCAGGGCCGTCTCTCCCTTGAGGAATCGCTGACACCTCATACCACCGGTGGCTCGTCCCTTGGGCGGGTACTGGTCGAAGGGGGTGAGTTTGATCGAGCCGGGTTCCTTACCTGCGGCGGCGGGGGAAGATGCGGCCACCGTTACCACCGAGGATCCGCGTCGGGGGGCAGCGCCAAAGAAAATCACTGGATCCTTGGCCTTGATACCGGCCACACCGCCACCTGAGCGTCCCTGCGGGCGCACTGCGGATGCAGGGAAGTGAAGCAGGGCGGCGCCCTGGGTGACGAAGCACAGTTCGAGGTCCTCGTCGCCCATTTCGACGGCACCGACGACCTCGTCACCGTTCTTAAGACCGATAACCTCCCAAGACTCCTTGCCGAGTAGTTCCGGGTTGACCCTCTTGACGATGCCGTTTCGGGTACCAAGAGCCAAGGAAGGGCCCGCTCCTGACAGGCTTGTCACGGCTAGAGCTCGCTCGCCCTTCTCCAAACCGACAAGGTCGGCTAGCGGGGTGCCACCGGCTACTGACGGCGCAGTTGCGGTTATCGGCAGGCTTGCGAGTTCGACAGCATGGACACGCACGAGACGACCGGCACTAGTAATGATGCCGAAATCACCACGGGCGGTGGTGCGAGCGCTAGAGATGATGACATCGTGAGTGGCCCTGTCCCCGTCACTGGGAAGGCCGTCGGCGGTATCGATACGGGCCAGCAAGCCAGTTGCCGACAGCAGTACCCAACACGGGTCGTCTGGCACCTCGAGGGGGGCTGATGCTGCTGCGACCGATGGCGCGGCTCCTAACAGCACAGTGCGACGCGGAGTGCCGTATTTGGACGACACTTCGACCAATTCTCCGGACACCACGCGACGCAACTCGGCCTTATCATTGACGATGAGCGTTAGCCCTTCGATGCGTTCGCGCAGTTCGTCACGCTCAGATTCCAGTTCGATAGTGGAGAACTTGGTCAGGCGGCGCAGCTGCATGTCCAGGATGTAGTTGGCCTGCACCTCGTCGAGGTCGAAGGTTCCCATGAGGCGGGTACGGGCTGCTGCGGCGTCTTCGGAGGAGCGGATGATCGCGATGACGTCGTCGATGTCGACGATGGCCAATAGCAGACCCTCGACGAGGTGCAGCCTGTCCTGGGCCTTGTTGAGTTGGAACTTCGTGCGTCGCAGGGTGACGTCGAGACGGTGGTCGAGGTAGACCTGCAACATTTCTAGCAGGCCTAAGGTGCGGGGTTGTCCCTCCACCAGACTTACCGCATTGATGGCGAAGGAATCCTCCAGCTTGGTAAGTTTGTAGAGCCGCTCCAGCAGGGCTTCAGGGTTGATGCCGTTCTTGACCTCAATGACCAGACGGGTGCCGTTGGTCAGGTCGGTGAGGTCCTTGACGTCGGCGATACCGGTGATCTTTTTGGACTGCACCAGGGTCTTAATTTGGTCGATGATTCGCTCTGGTCCGACCATGTACGGCAGCTCGGTGACGACGATGCCGCGGCGTCGTGGAGAAACCTTCTCGATGCGGGCGGTAGCACGGATCTTGAAGGAGCCACGGCCGGTGCAGTAGGCGTCGGCGATGCCATCAAGACCGATGATTCGTCCACCGGTCGGCAGATCCGGTCCGGGCACGAACCTCATGATCTCGTCAAGGTCGGCGTTTGGATGATCGAGCATATGACGGAGAGCTGCCACAACCTCGACGAGGTTATGTGGTGGGATGTTGGTTGCCATACCCACTGCGATACCCGAAGCCCCGTTGACGAGCAGGTTCGGGAAGGCGGCCGGCAACACTGAGGGCTCGGTCTCTTTGCCGTCGTAGTTAGGTTCGAAGTCAACGGTGTCTTCGTCGAGCCCATCGATCATGGTAAGAGCTGGCGGTGCCATCCGACACTCGGTGTAACGCATGGCAGCGGGGCCGGCGTCAAGGGATCCGAAGTTACCGTGACCGTCGACGAGGGGGAGCCTCATCGCCCATGGCTGAGCGGTGCGTACCAGGGCGTCGTAGATGGCAGCGTCGCCGTGGGGATGCAGCTGACCCATGACCTGTCCGACGACTCGCGCTGACTTCACATGGGGACGGTCAGGGCGAACTCCCATGTCTCCCATGGTGTAAAGGATGCGGCGCTGTACGGGCTTGAGGCCGTCCCGGGCGTCAGGCAGGGCGCGGGAGTAGATGACGGAGTATGCGTACTCCAGGAAGCTGTTCTCCATCTCGCGGGAGACGTCGACGTCGATAATGTTCTCGGTGAAGTCGTCATCCACCGTCTTTTTAGTCATCGTTACCTCCCAAGCAGCACGCGCTAACGACCTATTTTGGTTGATTGGCGCGAAATCTGCATATCAGGGCTGAGGGGGATCCTCGTGGTTGAGCACCTTGTCAAGGAGCGGGGCGAGCTGATCACCGTCGGGAGCGCGCACCAGCGGCGCAGATTCAGGGGTCCACTGCACTCGATGACGATCCTCCAGCACGGTCGTTGTGCCATGGGCAAGCACCTGCTGGGTCGTCGAGAGTTCACGGATGGCGATGGCTCGGGTATGGCCCGGCTGAAGCTCGTCAAACTCGGAGTAAATCCGGATGTCGTGCTGTCCGTCATCACCGACGAGGACCCATTCAATGTCAGGGAAGTCACGAGCCAACTCGCGCAGAGCAGTGCGCTTGTGGTCTACCCCAGAACGGAACCATCCGGTGTTCGTCGGGCCCCAGTCGGTCAGCAACAAAGGCCCTTGCGGATACCCGTGGCGGGCCAGAAACCTTACCAAAAATGGGTAGGTATTCCACGCGCCAGTCGACACATAGACCACCGGGGCGTCGGGATGTCGTTCCAGGAGTTTCTGGTACATCCGTGCCATGCCGGGAATGGATTTGCGGGCCTGCTCGGTGAGCACGAAGGAGTTCCAAGCCGCGATGAGAGACCGGGGTAGGGAAGTAGAGATGACAGTATCGTCAATGTCAGAGATGATTCCGAATCGAGTGTTCCGGGACACCACGAGAACCTTTGCCGTCGTGGTATCACCGCTGGTTGACAAGGTGACTTCATGCCAGCCTGGTTGTAAACCGTGATTTTTGATGCGCACGTCGACGTATCCGGCACGGTCTGCTCGTACTGTGATTTTCTCACCGTTGACGTCGACGACGACCTCTGCGCCTGGGGCAGGCAGGCCGACGAAGTTGCGCCAACCACGTTGGGACAATAACTCGATGGACAACAGATTTCGTCGAGTTAGCGGAGACCGATCTGGCTGACGTTTCTGCTCCGGGTTCCGCCCGGGCGGACTGGTCAGGATGACTCGTCCGAGTACACGCAGATGGGTGGCCGATCCATAACTGCGGTAACCGATGACGCACGGCACCCAGCCTCGTCTGCGCAGTGTCGTGTTGAGGCGCTTATGGACGGCATCCTCGACTCGGGCTCCGATGAACGGCCGGTTCGACATGTCTTGGAGATTACTGGATCAGGCTTCATCGTGGGACGATGGGCCGGTGAGTCAGTCTGCCGATCAAGCCCGAGTCCCTCTGCCGGCTGCATTAGCAGCCGAGATCCAATCTTGCGGATTTTTCCCAGAGCTGGTTATTGACCTCGCTGAGACCTCTTTGGCGGGGGACGAAGTTCTCGACCATCTGCTGCACCTAGAGGCGACCTTCGACAACGACGAGGTTCATCGTCATCTCACCCTGATCCTGCGTACTGCTACCCGTATGCTGATTGGCCACACCGACGAGCGCGCAGAGGGAGGCCAGTTGCAAGCCATCACCTCGAGCGAGTCCATCCCGCTATCTCACGTGAGTTCGGTGGTATTGACACGGGTCGTGCAGCACCCTGACCGATTCGGTACAGATCCTGCGTCGACCACGGTTGAAGCCTGGCTCCAGATGACGTGGGGGGCAGTCTCACGACTTGAACTCGAGCCAGCCACGTGCGGGGACCCGATGTGCACCGCAAACCATGGTTATACCGGTACATTCAGTGGAGATGACATCGTCATCAGGATGAGTCCGGCTGCCGACGGTGCCGATCAAGTCGAGCGTCTCATGGGATTCGCGACGCGGATGCAGGCCGTCACTGGAGCAGCCCGATGAGTTCCCTGCTTGCTGCTGATCTCATGCCGCCCGGTCCCGGGACCCTTTCTGATTTGGTGCCCGCGATGGGTCAGGCGTTAACGGGCGGGGGACCGGCCGGCCTGGGGCTGCCTGATGCGACACGGTACGTATTCCTGCTGGTTGATGGAATGGGCCAGGAGAACCTCGAGCATTTTCGCCATCTTGCCCCAACTCTGTCGGAGATGAAGAACTGCCACGACCTGACTTGTTATGTGCCCTCGACGACGGCTACTTCGCTGAGCTGTATCGGTACCGGCGCGGTCCCCGGATGCCATGGCGTTGTTGGTTACACCTTCCGCGCACCCTCTGGTCGCGTCATGAACGCCTTGAGCTGGGTCAATGGGGATGATCCCGAGGTCATCCAACCGCACCCTACGGCGTTTGAGTCACTAGTTGCTGCTGGGGTGACGGTGAGCAGCATCGGCCCAGCACGCTTCCAGCGATCGGGGTTGACGCGCGCGAGTCTACGTGGGCCGCGATTCATTCCCATCCGCGACGAAGACGATGTCGATGAGCGTGTGTACAAAACCCTTAAAGCCTCGCGTTCGGGTGACGCTTCACTGACGTACGTGTACGAGCGTTCGCTTGACCACGTTGGGCATGGTGAAGGATGGCAGTCGGCAGCATGGAGATCGCGCCTCATGTGGGTTGACGAGCTCGTTGGTGCTCTTCTCGATGAGCTCGATCCTGGAACCGCCCTGGTCGTCACTGCTGATCACGGCATGGTTGACATCCCCGACGACCACCGCGTCATGGTGGAGGACGAGGGTGGACTGCTCGCTGACGTTGCCTTGTTGGCTGGTGAGCCTCGGTTCCGCCACATTTACACTCGTCGTCCCGATGAGGTCGCGCAACGATGGCGACGCGTACTCGGGGATCGTGCTCAGGTTGTCATTGGCGACGATGCTGTTGCGGCTGACCTGTTTGGACCAGTTGACGTGTCTACCCGTTCCCGTTTCGGTGACGTACTAGCGATTACTCGTGGTGATTGGGCCATCATGAGCCGCGCTACCCCCAAGGAACTCACCCTCGTGGGCATGCACGGATCGCTCACTCCGTGTGAAATGCGGATCCCATTGCTGGCCCAGATCTGTGAAGGATGAGGATGGCTGAGCTTGTTTTCCACACCGGTCCGATGGACTCTGGCAAGTCCACCCTCGCACTGCAGATGGACCATGCGCAGTCCGCTCACGACCGCCAAGGGGTGCGATACGCGATGCACGACCGCTCTGGTGGAGCTCGGATCACCTCGCGGATTGGTTTGAGTGTCGAAGCTGTCGAGGTCACTGACTCCCTGGACCTCTACCAGGACATCGTCTCGCGGCTGAGTCGCGGAGGACGAATTGATTACCTCATTTGCGACGAGGCCCAGTTCTACCGAACTAAGCAGATCGACCAGCTGGCTCGAGTCGTCGATGACCTCGACATCGACGTCTACTGCTTCGGAATCCTGGCCGATTTTCGGACAGAGCTATTTCCCGGATCAAAACGTCTCGTTGAGTTGGCCGACCGCGTCGTTGAGCCCCCGGTCTCGCCGTTGTGCTGGTGCGGCCGTCCTGCCACCCATAATGCCCGCATCGTGGATGGGAAGTTGGTGCGTGAGGGTGACCAGGTCGGCGTCGGAGACATCGGTGGTGGATCAGAGATCCATTATGAGGTGCTATGCCGCCGTCACCACCGTCAAGGGATTACCGGGGAAATTTCCAGGGCGACCTTGTCGGAGCAGACCCTACCTTTTGATGGCTCCAGGTCCTGACGAGCGTGGCCCCAGGGTTCGCGTGCGGTCAAGGATTTTCCCGCGGTGGGTGGTATATCAGGTATGCGGGGTGGGGCCGCCGAACATGATCTCATCCCAAGAAGGGATCGACGCCCGCTTCGATTTACGCGGTTTGCGCTTCTTGCGGGGGCGGCTACCCTCCTCGACGAGGGCGTCCTGCTGGGGAGTCTCATCGGCAGCTTGAGCTGACGCTTGTGAGCGAGAAGTCGAAGTCGAGGTCTTCTTCGTCGATGTGCGTAGCTTCGACGCCGCAGTATCCTGCGCGGAGGTGTCGTCATGGGGTGGCTGGGCCTCGCTTTTCCCCCCAGCCTGATCTGGTTGGGATGTCTCGATGGCATGCGGAGCCCCGGCTGGCTGGGGAGCCTGGGGCGTAGCTGGCTCAGGATCCTGATTCACCTCCGGATGAGACGCAGCGTCAAGGACTGGGGTGGCGAGACCTTCATAGATGTTGACCGAGTCCTCTTGAAACCCGGCAAGCATCTCGTAGAGCATGTCGGTGTCAGCTGGGGATGAGGTGTCGAAGTCGTAGACCCCGTCGTGCTTCGTCATTCCGGCGACCGCCTCAGGATCAGCGGTCTGGCTTTGACGGTTACTGACGGCCCGCACGATCGCCAGCTCGTCGTTGAGATCGAGGGTTGGTTCCTGGTCAGGGTCTGAAGCCCCTTCAGGTAAGGGTTCGGCAGGCGCGGGGGAGCGATCGTTGACGAGCCACCGCGCACCGGCATCCTCGGGGGAGGTGTGGCGTCCTTTGAGATCGAACCGGAAGGTCGCAGAGTGGGGAGCGCCCTCCGTGGAGGCAGGCCATCGCGCCTCAAGGGCCCAGGTACGGTCCTCATGGCGCCAGGATCGCCAGGAGATTGTCGCCTCAGGGATCGAGTTGGCCTTGGCGACTCGCGAGATCACGGTACCTAACGTGCGGTGCGATCCAGGTGCGCCGGCGCGGCGAACCGGGCACGTCATGGCAACCTCGATGATGTGGTCCAACTCAGCAAGGACCGGCACCGCGAATGGTTCCACCTGATCGACGCCGACGCCCGCCTCAACGGCCACTTCCTCGACAGTGGCCCCAGAACGGATCCGCGATTGAATCTCGCGGGGGCTCAGAGCGCTGTCCATCGTCCACCTTCCCTCCCGACCTTGATGGCCGGGGTTTGGCTGTGTGAGTCACCAACTTACTGCCTTCGGGCGTGATGCTACCGCTCAGATGTCATTGCGCGCTGTCTGCTGACTTGACAGGTGTGATACACAAGGGGGCGAATGTTGTGCGGTCGCAGCTCGCAGCAAGCGAGTTGTCGACGTCTCGAGTCCTTACTGGAAGGTGACCATGGCTACCGATTATGACGCTCCGCGTAAGACTGATGAGGAGGTCAGTGAGGACTCCATCGAGGAGCTCAAGAACCAGCGCAACGATAAGAACTCTGGAAAGGTCGACGAGGACGAGGTCGAGGCCGCTGAGACTTTCGAGCTGCCCGGTGCTGACCTTTCCCATGAGGAGTTGACGGTTCGTGTCCTTCCTCGTCAGTCCGGCGAATTTACCTGTGCGTCGTGCTTTCTCGTCAAGGGACGTTCTCAGCTAGCTGAGGAGCGCGACGGCCAGTTTTACTGCGTCGACTGCGTTTGATCTCCTAGGAGAACGAACGGACCCCCGCCCAGAGTGGCGGGGGTCCGTTGCTGTTGTCACGGGAGACGATCAGTCGTCGTCTTCGGCATTGAGATTCTTGCCTGTGATGGGGTTGACAGCGCTGAACTTCATCCAACGTTTATTGACGAAGCGGTGCATGAGCAGTTGAGATCCGGCAATGCCGATGCCGCTAGCGAGCGCCCACGAAAGTGCCTTCGTCGTCGAGATCTCGGGGTCGTCGGGTTGAGGGGTCTCCTCGTCGCCAGTGACATATTTCCACACGCCTTCGACGACCTTCTGACTCACAATGGTGGTGACCGCGCCAAGGGCGCCGGCGTAAACCTTCCATAGGATCTTTTCTGGGATCATGTTGTCATCATATGGCGTGACGGTCCGTCGATTAGGCTGTGATGGTGAATTTCCCTTCAGGATCAGTGGTCTACTCCGAGAGGCTCTGGGCGCCGTTGTCGTGGTGGCTTATTGGGGCTGCGGTGGCGCTTTCGCTCATCGTCGCAATTGGAGCATGGACGAGCCTGGCTACCGGGGGCATCGTGGCTGTCATCGTTGTGGTGGTAGTCGTCGCGGCTTTCATCAAGGCTGGAAGCGTGCGGATTGTGGTCACTGAAGAAGGATTTGGCGTTGGGCGTTCCTGGATTGAGTGGCATTGGGTCGATCGGGTGCGGGGTATGGATGCCCAGACCATGAACTCGGTGATGCGGTCCAGCCATCAGGTGGGGTCGTTTTTGGTGACTCGGCCGTGGATTAGATCTGGGCTCGTTTTGAGGCTTGCCGACCCTGCTGATCCTCATCAGGCGTGGATCGTGAGTACACGTCGTCCTGGCAAGCTGGCGGCCATTGTCGGTGAGTACATTGTGGTGCCGGGATCCCCGTCCAGCTCCGAGAACTTGTCTGAGAACTCTATGGAGGACAACCATGGCTGATGTCGTTGTGCCCACTGTGGCGGTTCCCGAGGCGATGCCTCGATATGCCATGCCTGGCGATGCCGGGGCCGACCTCACCTGCCGCCACGATGTCGATCTAGCCCCTGGGGAACGGGCGATGGTTGAGACGGGAGTGCGTGTCGCCCTGCCTGACGGTTATGTCGGGTTCGTCAATCCCCGGTCGGGCTTAGCCGCGCGTCACGGACTATCGATCGTCAATGCGCCTGGAACGATCGATTCCGGGTACCGCGGGCAGATTAATGTGCTGCTCGTCAATACCGATCCGCGGGAGCCAGTACATCTTGATGCTGGTTCCAGGATCGCCCAACTCGTCGTCGTCCCGGTAGCGGAGGCGATCTTTGAGCCGGTCGAGGATCTCGACGATACTGAGCGCGGGCAAGGAGGCTACGGTTCCACCGGCGTTTCTGCTATGCCTCCGGTTGACGGATAGACTGCATTCGTTGACACCACAGTGTCGGTCGAGGAAGGACACAATGTTCGGTCGCAAGAAGCGTAACGACGACGTCGAGACGGATGAAGTCATCGACGAGGATTTCGAAACTACTGAGGAGGCTCCGGACGACCTCGACGCCAAGGAGGCCCCCGAAGAGGATGAGTCCAGTGAGGAGGAAGACACCTCCGCCTACCGAATCAACCTCGATCGCGAAGACGGCCCCTTCGATATTGACGAGGTTGATCTCGACGCTGACGACGTTGAGCGGATCGACTTCGGCTCCCTCATCGTTACCCCATTTGAGAATATGCAGATGCAGATCCAGCTGGATCAGACCTCGGGTGCTGTGCAGAGCCTGCTCGTCGTCCAGGGCAATTCGGCTATTGAGATTGCTCTGTTTGCCGCTCCCGCTTCAACCCTCATGATCGATGAGGTCCATGAGGAGATGGTGCGAGGAACCGAAGCCCAGGGGGGTGAGGCCAACGTCGGTCCTGGCCCGATGGGTGCTGAGCTGCGCCGTATCGTTCCGATGAAGGGCCCTGATGGTGAGGACGGCTACCACGTCTCCCGCACCTGGTTGGCCCAAGGGCCGCGCTGGTTGCTGCGTGGTGTCCTTATGGGCGAGTCGGCATTGGGCGAGAAGCTCGATGCTACCGGGCAATTGCTGCTGGAGTTCTTCTGCAACCTTGTGGTGCATCGTGACGACAGCCCGCGCGTCCCTGGCGACGTTATCCCCTTGAGGGTGCCTGAGGGGTTGCGTCCAGAGGAGTCCTGATCATGGTTCGAGGCACCGATGCTCGTGCTCATCGTGAGTCGAAGCTTCGTCGAGTGCTGCACCGTGTGACGGCGTCCAATGAGGCCCTAGCTGATGACGATCTGCAGCGTTCTAGTCTTGATGCTGGGGCTTCGACGATTGCCGAGGCTAAATTGCGTACTCGCGCATCCCTCCAAGGCCGCATCGAGGTGCTGACCCTGAACCCACGTGGGAGTAATCGGTGGTTGGAAGCGGAGCTCAGGGATGGCACCGGTGCGGTGACTCTCATTTGGATGGGGCGCAGGCGCATTCCCGGTCTGCGGGCTGGTCGGCACGTGAACGTTGAGGGGATGATCACCGAGGCTGATGGACATCGGGTTATATACAACCCCAGGTACACAATTCTTCCCGACTGAGAAGTAGCTTCGGCGGGCCTTGCGATTTCCGTTCGCCTCACGGCCTAGTCAACTCCCACTGGGCGTGAGGTTTGTCATGGTTAGCGTGGCGCTAGCAGGTCAACCAGATCGGGCTCGTAATTGGGCGAGATCATAAAGAGCAGCTCATCGCCAGCTTCCAACGCGGCCTCACGCTCGGGCGCTCGGCCTTGCCCATCGCGGATAATGGCGACTAGAACTGCGTCTCCTGGCATCGAGATGTCTCGAATACGATCACCGACTCGGGGTGAATTGTCAGGCAGGGTGAGCTCCACAAGGTTCGCGCGTCCCTTCTGGAAGGTAAACAGGCGCACCAATTCACCGACGGTAACGGCTTCCTCGACTAAAGCAGCCATTAGCCGAGGGGTTGAAACGGCAACATCGACGCCCCACACCTGGTCGAACATCCACTCGTTCCCGGGGTGATTGACACGGGCAACTGTCCTTGGTACCCCAAACTCAGTCTTCGCGAGCAGGGAGTGTACTAGATTGACCTTGTCATCGCCCGTGGCTGAAATAGCGATATCACAGTTGTCAATGCGGGCCTCTTCCAAGGTAGCCAGCTCACATGCGTCTGCGCACAGCCACTCCGCCTCGGGAACGGTGTCGGGCTTCATAGCTTTCGGGTTCTTGTCGATAAGCAGGATTTGGTGTCCATGAGCGGTGAGCTCACGGGCAATGGATCGGCCGACATTGCCGGCTCCAACGATGACGATTCTCACGATTCTCCTTGCCTCGGGTGAACGGCGTTGTCCGTGACGATCAACGTTTGACCGGCGGCTTGGCCAATAGGCCCTCGATTTCGGTGATGCGCTCGACCTCGACTGCGGCATAGACTACGTCGCCATCCTGCAGCAAGGTGGCTCCGTCGGGGACCATGCCTTGACCGAATCTCAATAAAAATGGCAGCGGGGTGTGGATGCGCTCCTGAATAGCGGAGATTTTCATCCCGACCCAGTCGGTATGGGTGTTGACACGGATCAAACGGACCTGGCCGGATGGGTCGCGCCACGCCGGCTCAGATCCCTCCGGCATGAGACTGCGCAACACTTGGTCGGCAGCCCACCGCACGGTAGCTACCGTGGGGATCCCAAGACGCTCATAGACTTCAGCCCGGCCCTGGTCGTAGATGCGGGCGACGACGTTGTCGATGCCGAATTCCTCGCGAACCACTCTGGCAGACAGGACGTTGGAATTGTCGCCACTGGAAACAGCGGCGAATCCATCAGCTTCTCGAATTCCAGCTTTTTCGAGTACAGAACGGTCGAATCCGACGCCTTTGACTGTGCGCCCTTTAAAGTCAGGTCCTAAGCGGCGAAACGAGTTATCGTCAATGTCAATCACTGACACGTCGTGCCCGCGCTTTTCCAAGAGGATGGCTAAGCTTGATCCAACTCGGCCGCACCCCATAATGATGATGTGCACGTGACCCCTCCTCATGGGTGGCACTGGCACCCATCTGTGTCGTAGTTGTCGGTGCTATTGTGCCGCGTTCTGGTCTAGCTGTCTCGTTTGCGGGCGTTTGTCGACCTGACGATGATGAGGTTGCCGGATGGGATGGTGGTGGCGACGTGCCGATGATGTCGTACGCAAGTAGAGTGGCCCGCCGTGAAGGTTTTCCAAGCCGTCAAAAGGGTGCTCATCGGGCGCAAACTCGAGAGCAGTGCGCTGGGCGAGACTCTCCTTCCGAAGCGGATCGCGCTGCCCGTGTTCGCCTCCGACGCGCTCTCGAGCGTGGCATACGCTCCCGACGAGATCCTTATTACCTTGTCTTTGGCTGGTACTGCTGGGTTCGCGTTCTCGTGGAAAATTGGTATTGCCGTCGCCTTGGTCATGCTCATCGTGGTAATGAGCTACCGCCAGACAGTGCACGCTTACCCCTCAGGCGGTGGCGATTATGAGGTTGCGACAGCCAACCTGAGTCCACGTTTTGGGCTCGTGGTGGCCAGCGCGCTTCTCGTCGATTATGTGCTGACAGTGGCCGTTTCGGTGTCGTCGGGTGTCCAGAACGCCGAGGCGATGATCCCCGGACTCGCTGGTCATGAAGGTGTTGCAGCGGCCGTCGTTATAGCCATTCTCACCGCCATGAATTTACGAGGCGTGAGGGAATCAGGAACATTCTTTGCTGTCCCCACCTATGCCTTCATGATCTCGGTGATCTGCATGGTGGTGTGGGGCCTCACGAGGATCTTCGTCCTAGGAGACAATCTTCGCGCCCCAACCGCAGATTTCACCGTCGTCGGTGCACCGAAGTACACCGGCTTGGTCGGTGTTGCTTTCGTCGTTCTTATGGCGCGTACTTTCTCGTCAGGCTGTGCCGCATTGACAGGGGTCGAGGCGATCTCCAACGGCGTGCCGTCTTTTCGTGAACCGAAGTCAAAGAACGCCGCCACGACGTTGGCGATGCTTGGCGGGATTGCTGTCTCGATGCTTATGGGCATTCTCGTCTTGGCCAGTGTCACCGGTGTCAAGATGTTCGATGAGACGGGGGAGTCACATCTCGTCGATACGCATGGACACGCTGTTAAAGAGCAAGTGACGGTTGTTGGTCAGTTGGCGCGCACCGTCTTCTATGACTCGTTCAAACCGGGCTTCTACATCATGATCGTCTGTACGATGATCATCTTGTTCTTGGCTGCCAACACCGCCTTCAACGGTTTCCCGGTGCTGGGCTCGATCCTCGCCCGTGACGGCTTCCTGCCGCGTCGTCTCCATGCCCGCGGTGACCGTCTCGCCTACTCCAACGGCATCTTGACCCTTGCCACCGGTGCCATCATTTTAGTGCTGGTCTTTAACGCCTCCGTGACAGCGCTTATCCAGCTTTACGTAGTTGGAGTTTTTATCTCCTTCACGGTGAGCCAGACCGGCATGATGCGCCACTGGACGCGCCTGTTGCGTACCGATACTTCGGCCGGGACCAAGGAACGTCGCCGCTGGCAGCACTCAAGGATCATTAACGGCATTGGCTTGGTCGGGACCGGTATCGTTCTGATCATCATCTTGGCGTCGAAGTTCATTCATGGCGCTTATCTGGCGCTTATTGCGATGGCCGTGGTGTACGTGCTCATGACGTCGATTAAGAAGCATTACGACTCGGTGGCCCGCGAGTTGGAGCTCAATAGCCCGTCTGATCGCGCCTTGCCCTCGCGCGTACATGCGGTGATCATGATTTCTGACCTCAACAAGCCGACGATGAGGGCTATACAGTTCGCGAAGGCTACTGTCCCAACTTTCTTGGAGGCTGTCATCGTCGACGTTGACTCCGACGCTACGGAGCGCCTGCTGGAGCGCTGGGACGAGGAGGACATCGACATCCCCCTCAGGATCATTGCTTCCCCATATCGCGAGATCACCAACCCGTTAATCGATCACATTCGCCGTATCCGCAGCGAAAATCCGCGAGACATGGTCGAGGTCTTTATTCCGGAGTACGTCGTTGGCCACTGGTGGGAACATCTGCTGCACAACCAGACGGCGCTCGTCGCGCGTGCCCGGCTACACTTTATGCCGGGTGTGCTTATCTCCTCAGTTCCTTACCAGTTGCGTAGCTCGGCGATTCTCGAAAAGCGTTGGAAGCGTAACGATCCTCGTTCTTGGCGTGATCCTGGTGCCACCATCACTCCCCGGCGTTGAGATGCCACCGAGGGCCTTAGACTTAGATAAATGCATGAGTCTGTTGGTGCGTCCCAGGGCGATGAATTCGACCTTGGCATGGGCAATATCGCTCACGGTGGTTATTGCGTGGCGCGTCTCGATGGCAGGGTAGTCTTCGTCCGCGGCGCGTTGCCGGGGGAGGAGGTCCGGGTTCGGCTGACCGACATATCGAAGGCTTCGCACTGGTTTGGACAGGCTGTCGACGTCATCTCGGCCGATTCGCATCGCGTTGTTCCGCCATGCCCAGTGGCGGGAGAGTGTGGGGGTTGCGACTTCCAACACGTCGATGTTGAGTTTCAGCGCGAGCTTAAGCGGCGTGTCGTCGCTGAGCAACTCAGTCGCCTCGCTGGGATTAAGTGGGCGGGGACTGTGGAGGCTGTTACCGGTTCCTCCGATGGTCTGGGCTGGCGTACGCGCATGCAGTATCGCAGCCTCAACCAGCGTCCAGCGCTGCGTCGTCATCGTAGTCATGATTTAGTACAAGTTCCCGAAGGCGGTTGCCCGATCGCGCACCCTGCGGGCCGCCCTGCTGCTGAAGCTGCCTGTAATACGGCTGAGCACGCGATTGTCATGGTGACTAGTTGTCTAAGCGAGGATCCGGAAGTGAGCGTCATCGCAGATGGGCAGCTTGTTGCTGGCGGTGAGACAATGACAGCTCGTGTTGGCCAGCGTCGGTGGAAGGTCGGCGCTGGTGGGTTTTGGCAGGTGCATCCGGGGGCTGCTGAAGCCTTGGCGGATGCAGTTATCGGTAGCCTGGAACCCCAGCAGGGTGACGAAGCTCTTGATCTGTATTGCGGTGTTGGACTCTTCGCAGGACTCTTGGCCGATCGTGGAGTTCGAGTCCGTGGTGTTGAGGTATCGCGTCAGGCAGTTGCGTTGGCGCGACGCAATGTGCCGGGCGGCCGTTTCACCGCTGGCCGCGTGGAGCGAGTGCTACCTCGGATGGCGCCTAAAGCCAACATTGTGGTGCTGGATCCGCCACGCAAGGGTGCTGGGAAAACTGTCGTCCAGGCTGTGGCTCGGACTTCGCCTCGGGCGATCGCTCATGTCGCCTGTGACCCGGCCGCCTTGGCTCGCGATCTGCACTTGTTCGACGTCAACGGGTATCTGCCTCGATCAATCCGTGCTTTTGACGTCTTCCCGATGACTCATCACGTCGAAGCCGTGGCGATTCTGGAACCGAAGATCTGAGATGACAGGTCCAGTTCCGAAATGTCCGCTACGTCCCGGGGATCCATGCAGTCTGTGTCAGCTGTACGTGACGGGTCCGCAAGATTGCGGGTTGGTGTACCTCGTTATGGGCGACGATGCTCTGCGAGATGAGCTCGTGAAGTCGAGAAAAGCAGCATGCAGAAAGGCAAACAAGCTACCGGAGGTCAGCCCTCTTGATACGACGGACGATGATGAGTTAGGTACAGATCCCCGACTCGAAGGACTCGACTGAGTATACATTCCCAACTAAGCCTTCCCTTAGTTGGAGGTGGCTTCTCGACAAGGTATCTTGACGTCAAGATACCTTGTTCCGCCACGAGGGCGGGACTCGACGCGAGATGATGAGAACCGCATCGACCAGTCAGGAGTCCACATGAGTGTCAACAGCTTCAACGCGAGGCGAATCCTCGACGTCGACGGCCAGTCTTACGAGATCTACGACATCACCAAGGTTGATGGTTCCGACAACCTTCCGTATAGCCTCAAGGTTCTGCTTGAGAACCTGTTACGCACCGAGGATGGCGCCAACATCACGGCCGAGCAGATCACTGAACTAGGTCATTGGGACGCCGACGCCCAGCCGTCCAAGGAGATCCAGTTCACTCCGGCCCGCGTTATTATGCAGGACTTCACCGGCGTGCCTTGTATCGTCGACTTGGCCACCATGCGCGAGGCTGTTGCCGACCTCGGTGGTGATCCCCGCAAGGTCAACCCACTGTCACCAGCAGAGATGGTCATTGACCACTCCGTCATCGTTGAGCGCTTTGGCACTCCGGAAGCCTTCGAGCAGAACAAGGACATCGAGTACCAGCGCAACCGTGAGCGTTACCAGTTCCTACGTTGGGGCCAGAGCGCGTTCGAGAACTTCCGCGTCGTTCCGCCGGGCACTGGCATCGTTCACCAGGTCAACATCGAACACCTTGCCCGGGTGACCTTCATCCGTGACGACGACGGCACCAAAGTCGCCTACCCAGATACCTGTGTGGGCACCGACTCCCACACCACCATGGTCAACGGGCTAGGCGTCGTTGGCTGGGGTGTTGGCGGCATCGAGGCCGAGGCCGCCATGCTCGGTCAGCCAGTCTCCATGTTGGTTCCGCGCGTCGTTGGCTTCAAGCTCTCCGGTGAGCTGTCCGATGGCGTCACCGCCACCGACCTCGTCTTGACGATCACCCAGATGCTGCGTGAGCATAAGGTCGTCGGTAAATTCGTCGAGTTTTACGGTCCTGGCGTTGCTGCTGTGCCGCTAGCTAACCGCGCTACGTTGGGCAATATGAGCCCCGAATACGGGTCGACTATTGCTGTCTTTCCGATCGACGATGTCACCCTGGACTACCTGCGTCTTACCGGTCGCGACGAGTCCCAGGTCAAGCTCGTCGAGGCCTATGCTAAGGCCCAGGGTATGTGGCACGATCCGCAGCATGAGGCCCGCTATTCCGAATACATAGAGCTCGACCTCTCAACGGTCAAGCCCTCCATCGCTGGCCCGAAGCGCCCGCAGGATCGCATCCTTATCTCTGAGGCCAAGGAATCTTTCGAAAAGACTGTTGGTGACTACACCACCAACCCTGGTGCGGCCGTTCCCGTTACCCTCGCTGACGGTCGCTCCTTCGAGCTACGCAACGGTGCCGTGACGGTCGCCGCTATCACCTCGTGTACCAATACTTCGAACCCGAGCGTCATGATCGCTGCCGGTCTCGTTGCCAAGAAGGCCCACGAGTTGGGCTTGGCTCCGAAGCCGTGGGTCAAGACGTCGCTGGCTCCGGGCTCCCAAGTCGTCACTGACTACTTTGAGCGTGCGGGGCTTTCTGAACATCTTGCTGCGATGGGTTTTGACCTCGTTGGCTATGGCTGCACTACCTGTATTGGCAACACCGGCCCGCTTATTCCTGAAGTCTCGGCTGCCATCAATGAGAACGATCTGGCCGTCACGGCCGTCCTGTCTGGCAACCGCAACTTCGAGGGTCGCATCAGCCCCGACGTCACGATGAACTACCTAGCCAGCCCTCCGCTGGTTGTCATCTACTCGATTGCCGGCACTATGGACATCGACCTCAACAATGACGTTCTCGCCACCACCCCGGATGGTCGTGAGGTTCGTTTGGTTGATCTGTGGCCCTCTACCGAGGAGATTGAGGAGATCGTCGGGTCGTCTATCTCCGCCGAGATGTACTCAGAGCGTTACGCTGACGTCTTCGATGGCGGTCCGCGCTGGAAGGAGCTCGATACCCCCGAGGGTGAGACCTTCGCTTGGGACCCGGCTTCTACCTATGTACGCAAGCTACCGATCTTTGACGGTATGAAGGCTGAGCCGGAGCCGGTTGGTGACATCACTGGCGCTCGCGTGCTGCTCAAGCTGGGTGACTCGGTAACCACTGACCACATTTCCCCGGCGGGCAACATTAAGTCTGATTCTCCGGCCGGCCAGTGGTTGGCCGGCAATGGCGTCGAGTGCCGCGACTTCAACTCCTATGGTTCCCGGCGTGGGAATCACGAGGTCATGATGCGTGGTACCTTCGCTAATATCCGGCTGCGCAATCAGCTTGCCTCAGGAACTGAGGGTGGCTTCACCCGTGATTTCACCAAGGCTGACGGGCCTGTCACGACGGTGTACGACGCCTCGGTGAATTACCGCGAGCAAGGCATCCCGTTGGTCGTCTTGGGTGGTAAGGAGTACGGTTCTGGTTCCTCGCGCGACTGGGCTGCCAAAGGCACCCAGCTGCTCGGTGTCAAGGCGGTTATCGCTGAGAGTTACGAGCGCATCCACCGCTCCAACCTCATCGGAATGGGCGTCCTGCCGCTGCAGTTCCCGGAGGGCCAATCAGCCGCTTCCCTCGGTCTGACTGGCGAGGAAACCTTCGAGATTACCGGTGTTGACAAGATTAACGAGATGATCCCGGAGGCGGTCCACGTCAAGGCCGTCAACGATGAGGTCGTCGAGTTTGACGCGGTCGTGCGCATTGACACCCCTGGAGAACGGCTGTACTACCTCAACGGTGGCATCTTGCAGTATGTGCTGAGGAACATGGCACGTAGTTGATGTACTGGGGCGGGAATCGGGTGGTTCCCGCCCCATATTGTGTTCGAGATTGTGTTCGACCCTCAGATATCCTTCAGTAATAAGACCCGCCTCTTGTCCTCAAGGCAGTGCGGGGTTGGCCCTTCCCTCGTGATCGGCCGGCCAGCCCCAGTTTCTGCGGGTAGCGGTGAGGAACTTGGCCCGGCTCACTCTCAGCTATGCGCGGCGGTCTTTGGCCCCATCCGCGCGGGCCCACTCCATCTCTGAGAAGGAGACGAGATAGTGAGCGTGAGGCGAAATGGAGCGCTAAGGAGGCACAGTGTGACAGCGGTAGGTCCTAAGATGCCACGTATGGCTCTTCTCGACGACATCGGCTGTCCCGACGACGTGAGGAAACTCACCACTAAGCAGGCCGAGGATCTCGCCGAGGAAATTCGTGCCTTCCTTATCGACAAAGTATCGCGTACCGGTGGTCACCTCGGGCCGAATCTCGGCGTCGTTGAGTTGACGATCGCCTTGCACCGGGTGTTCGACTCACCCCACGACCCCATCATCTTTGACACCGGTCACCAGAGCTACGTCCATAAGATCCTTACCGGGCGCGCGAACGGTTTTGAGAAGCTGCGCCAGCGTGGGGGACTTTCCGGGTATCCCAGTCGCGCGGAATCTGTCCATGATTGGGTGGAAAACTCCCACGCTTCGGCCTCGTTGTCTTGGGCCGAGGGCATGGCCAAGGGATTTCTTTCTCAGGGCGAGGATCGCACCGTCGTCGCCGTCATTGGTGACGGAGCGTTGACGGGTGGAATGGCATGGGAGGCGCTGAACTCCATCGCCGACCAGCAGGGCCTTCGTCTAGTCATTGTCGTTAACGACAATGGCCGTTCCTACACCCCGACAGTGGGGGGTTTGGCGAACCAACTTGCCATTATCCGCACTGATCCTCACTACGAGGAAGCTCTCGACCGGATGAAGCGGCATGTCACCGACAAGCCACTCGGCAAGCAGGTTTTCGGTCTCATGCATGCCGCTAAGGCCGGTGTTAAAGACGCCCTCATCGGCAATGGGATTTTCTCCGATTTGGGTATCAAGTACCTCGGCCCGGTTGATGGCCACGATGTCCTCTCTGTCGAACGAGCCCTCGAGCTTGCTAAGCGCTATGGGCATCCCGTCATCGTCCATGTCATGACGACCAAGGGCAAGGGATTTGCTGCTGCTGAGGCTAATGAGGAGGATCATTTTCACGCTGTCGGAAGGATTGACCCAGTCACTGGTGCATCTCTTAAGGCTTCGGGTGGTGCTTCGTGGACCCAGGCTTTTGCTGGCGCCATGGTTGAGTTGGGGGAGAGGCGCCCCGATATTGTCGGGGTGACCGCCGCCATGCTTCACCCCGTCGGTCTCGCACCGTTCGCAGCCCGACACCCGGATCGGGTTCTCGATGTCGGTATCGCCGAGCAGCATGCGGTGACATCTGCTGCTGGCATGGCCGCCGCAGGGTTACACCCCGTTGTGGCTCTCTACTCGACCTTCCTTAATCGTGCTTTTGACCAGCTCCTTATGGATGCCGGGTTGCACCATGCGGGTGTGACTATCGTGCTGGATCGGGCTGGTATCACAGGTACTGACGGCGCATCTCACAACGGTATGTGGGATATGGCTATGTGCGGGATTGTTCCTGGTCTGATGCTGTCGGCCCCACGTGACCGTCAGCACCTCGTGTCCGTGCTCAATGAAGCCGTCGACATTGACGACCGTCCTACAGTCATCCGGTATTCCAAGGACCCCATACCTGACGACATCCGCATTGTGACCTCCCATGACGGTCTCGACGTGTTGTGTGATGGTCCTGAGGATGGGATTCTTCTCGTCGCCCACGGTCAGCTTTGTGCAGAGGCTCTCGCTGCAGTAGATCAACTCGACTCCCCGGTTCGCGTCGTCAGCCCCAGGTGGTCTCTCCCCGTGTGTGGCGGGCTTATTGAGGAAGCTGCAAGAGCTCGCGCAGTCGTTAGTGTTGAAGACGGGCTAGTCGTTTCCGGGCTCGGATCTCATTTGGCTGATGCGTTGTCGCAGCGGGGTATGTGGCGACCGATACGTAGCCTCGGCATTCCGCAGCGCTACCTCGATCACGACTCGCGTTCGGCAATCATGGCTGAGCTTGGTTTAGATTCTCGAGGTATCGCTGATGCCGTCAGCCAACTGGTTGCCCAACTTGATGGTGAGTACTCGTGAAGGGGATGCCGGGATTCACAGCGTGGCCATAACCGCGCTTAGCGGCCCCGAGAGAATCTCCCGTTGCCACGGCCGTGCGCCGAGCCCCTCCAGGAAAACGTCAACCCCCTCGACTGAACAATCCTCAGGCGGTTGCCATGCAAAATGCCTCAGCCATGTTGGGGTGCAGAGGTTTTCGGGTGGGACGTCATGGTCGGCGGCCACGTCGTTGACGGCTGGTCTTACGGCTGCCCACCGTGCGGCTTCCTCCGGATGATGGCGCTCCCACGACCGGGGGTGGGGGATGCCTGAGGATGGCTCCCGCAACGGCGGATACTTCGTCGGTGACACGCTTCGTGCGTGGTTGATGGCCTCGGCCCAGGTTTGGCGGTACTTTTTCGCCCGTCCTCGATGAAATCCCCTGATGGCAAGAACTGTTTCGACGTCAACGTTGCCAGTGCGGTCGCAGTGACGAGCCGCGGCGACCAAGGCTTCGTCACGGAGCAGACGTCCGGGCATAATATCGAGGTCATGGGCGAGGTTCTCTCGTGCTAGCCACAGATCGTGCGCTAATTGCAGTCCAGCCCGACTGTGAATATCACCGATATGGCTAAGCTTGCGCCAGCGCTTCGGATCGATTCCTGGTTCCTCGCTCGGCAAGTCCGCTGCTACCTCGACAAGATGGGCAAATTCCTGACGAGCCCATTCTTCTTTTCCAGCTTCATGAAGATCGCTAAGGATCTTTTCCCTGAGGTCGTTGAGGAGTTCGACGTCAAGGGCCGCGTACACCTGCCAATCGCGGGGGAGGGGTCGACGCGACCAATCAGAGGCGGAGTGCTCCTTAAGTAGGGTCACTCCGCAGTAACGCTCGACCATCGGGCCCAGGCTGACCCTCGGCAGGTTGAGAAGACGACCTGCCAGTTCAGTGTCGAAGAGGTCATCAGGACGCAGGCCGTCCATGGCAAGGCAGGGCATGTCCTGCGTGGCGGCGTGAAGAATCCACTGGGTTCCAGCCAGCGCCTTGGCGAGAGGCTTGAGGCCGACGGCTCCACCGAGAGCGAGGGGATCGACGAGGTGTGTGCCCGATCCGTCTCGGCGTAGCTGGATGAGGCAAGCCCGGGGGCTATAGCGAAACCCGTGGGCTCGTTCAGTGTCGATCGCAATCGGACCATGCCCGTTACTGAGGGCCCGACAGGTGTGCGTGAGACTGTCGGGAGTGTTGACGACCGGCGGCACTCCCTCGCGAGGTTCAGCAAGGATAGGGAGGTCGCTCACGCGAATTCGGCCCGTCGGGGAGAGATGGCGGCAATGTCGTCGGGAATGGGAGAGACCCCGCAGGAGAGCAGGCAGAGGTCACTCCATGATCCCAAATGGGAATCGACGTCTTCGGCGGTTGAGAAAGTTGGTGTCCACGAGGCACGCAGCTCGATGTGGTTGGACTCAGGGTCTGCAGCGAGCTGTCCGAAGGGCCGGCTCACAACTGAGGTGACGGTACCGGCTTCGGCATGGTAGACGGCGTGGTGAGATTCCAAAGAATCCGTAAGCCATGACCACGCGACGCGGCCCACTAGTGGGTCAGAAGCCATTGACGGATCAACATCGGCTCGGATCATGGCGACGAAACGGCTGGTGCCTTGCCAGGCTTCAGAACCGGAAGGATCGTGCAACAGGATGAGACGCCCGCTGCCGAGTTCGTCTTCCCTGATCGCGACCGAACCTTCAATTGCTACCGAGAACGGCGAGATGCGGGTAGGAGCGGGGATCTCATGGACCTCGAGCTTGTCAGACCACGAATAGCCGAGGATCCGGGAACGCAACTCGTCAAAAACCACGGGATACATCTGCCGAATCACCCTTTCAGGCTATGGGGGCTGACACCTGCGACGCCCTCTCGACGCGCCGCGTGCTGCGGATCTATGCGGTTGAGGTTGAGGGTTTCGGTCTGCAACCGCGGTACCATCACGTGGTCTCGTCGGTTGGTACCAGGTCCAAACAGATGGAGTTAATGCAATACCTCAAGTCAGTGGGGGTGTCGAAACCTTCGCCTGCAAACACGTGGCCGAGGTGGGAATCACACTGGGCACACCTCACTTCGGTGCGTGGGCGACCAGGAAGAGACTCATCGTTGAGGTACCGCACCCGGTCCTCAGCCAGCGGCGCATAGAAAGATGGCCAACCACAGCTGGAGTGAAACTTCTGGGTAGAGCGGAACAACTCGGCTCCACATGCACGGCAGCGATACACGCCCTCGGTGGTGGTATCGGTGTATTCGCCGACAAAGGGAGCCTCGGTCCCCGCTTCGCGCAACACGTAGTATTCCTCGTCGCTTAGACGCTCGTGCCACTGTTCAGGGGTGAGCACGAGGTGAGGCTGTAGGTCGTATGTCGCGGTGTGTTCGTGGTCCATATTCCCTCCGATGGCATGTGCCGCGTGTTCCGTGTTCAGTGAAACGGCGAGGGACTTGTCGGCATTCCTGAGTTACCGGATTGCGGCGAGACCGGGAAGTAGTAATCGAGAAAGGATGAGACTCATGACCGACGGCCTTCCCCAGCTGTCCGACGTGCTACGGCGCTTGGGCCAGGAGCTCACCAGGCGGTCAGTTGGAGTGGAGCTCAGGTGGGTGGGGTGGGCTGTCGGTGGGTTGTGGGACCAGCCCCATTGCTGCCGAGCAGTAGCGTTCGAAGGCGAGTGAGGCAAGTACTGGGTCGTCTCCCAACGGCGCGGCAACAACCTCGGCGCCGGCGTGCAAAGCCCGGCGAGTATGAATGCGGAAATTCTCGTCGTCGCAAATCCACAGGCTTCCCACTGCGATATGACGGCGCCCTTCCTGTCGCAGGCGGGCGACGACCTCCTCGACCGCAGTAGCCCCACCACGATTGGTGGCGATGCGGACCGGAAGGTGATGATGCTGGGACCACAGCCGGGTCAGCTTGGACAGCATTGCCGCGCCACGTAAATCGCCGCCATCAGGGGAAGACAATACGAGTGAGTCCAGCTCCTGGGCATGGACGCGATGAGCTGCCAGACGCAATCGCGCATCGACGAGGTTGAGCAGCACCGGTGCTGGTCCGGTGGGGCGGGCCACCTTGATGGCAAGGTCCGGGTGGCTGCGATGCAATTCTGCGGCGTGTTGGACAACTTGTGGGGGATTGGAGTGCAGGTGGGTGGCATTGACGGGCACCAGGACCAGTTCACGCCAGGAAAGCTTGATCCGAGGTGCCTTGTACTGCCCGGCAGCTGGGACGAAGCTCACCGTAGACTCGATGTGGGGATGGAGGTGTGACATCCGCTGGCGTAACCTCTGGCCGATGAGATTGGCGGAGGTTTCGGACAAGGCCGGGAGGACGAGATCGAGTACTGGCGCTGCCATCGGACTGCTCCCTTCCTTCCGGTCCTTGAGGGTGACAAATCCTCCATTTTGCATTCAGCCTATCGAAGTGACGCTTTCAATTTGCCTGAAGTATCGCTGTGAACCGGTGTGCACGTCTTCGACGGCTGTTGAGGACGGATGGGAGGATCTCCAGTTGCCACGCTGGTCGGGTCGGGGGTGACAAATGATAGATCGCCTTGTTGCTGATCAATGTGGGCGACGTCAGGTTTGAACCTGCGACCTCTGTCGTCTACCTCGGCTCGTCAGGCGGATTTACCGCTGTCGTCGGTATCGGCGTCACCGCGTTCCTCAAGCTCGTTGAGGTAATTATAGACGGTGAACCGCGAGACCTTCAGTCTGTTCGCAGTCGCCTCGATGCTGTCTTTGAGCAGAAAGAAGCCGCGACGGCGCAGTTCGTCGACTACGCGGAGCTTGTGATCTTTACGCATGAGGCTGACCGGCACGCCAACCTGATCAATTGCTTCGCGCATCAACCCGGCTGCTACCTGTTTGATGTCACGTGGTGGGTCTTGGTGGTGGGGAATCTGGGGGGCCGGGGTCTCCCCAGGCCAAGGCCCGCCGTGCAGGATCGCGGCGGTCATGTCATGGACTCCCTGCCAGACAGAGACATCGGTGTTTGTGCATAAGGCGGCGAACGGGCCGTCAGCGTCCTCGATGAGGATGGTGGAAGAGCGCAGGGCCCGCCCTTCGGGGGACGTGCTTTCGTAACCGATCCGGGTCTGCATAGTTCCTTCGCGCCATGCGCGCAGTAGCGCTTCGGTTGCGGGGTCGCCGATGTTACGACTGGTGAGGTGACCAGAGATGGCCACGATGCTGTTGGGCATTTTCGACAGGTCGTGCAGTACGACTTCGCTGCTGCCGATGAGGGATCGTTTGAGAGGATCGACGAGACCGGCTAGTGCGGTGATCATCGCTTCCCGAGAAGCTCTTGACATGTGATTCATAGGGTCTCCGAGGTGAGGATGGGCAGCCGGGGATGTGGCGCGGTGGTACTCGGATGCGTGATCAAGTTCAACAAACCGTTGACACGTATGATGCGAGGTGAGAGGATTGCAATTTCCGTTGAGGGAATCAACGGAAATTGGTCAACATCCGTTCAGCAGGTATTACAGGCCCACGAAGGAGTGTGCAATGAAGTACATCCCCGAACCGTTTAAGATCAAGATGGTCGAACCGATTGCGATGACCTCCCGGGAGGAGCGCGCCAACATCCTCGCACGGGCACATTACAACATGTTCGGCCTACCCGCCGAGTCCGTCTACATCGACCTGCTCACCGATTCCGGTACCGGCGCGATGAGTGATGCCCAGTGGGCGGCCGTGATGCGCGGTGACGAGGCGTACTCCGGTGGGCGCAGTTATATGCACCTCATGGACGTTGCCGGCAGTATCTTTGGTTACAGCTACATTCAGCCGGTGCATCAAGGCCGTGCTGCGGAAAAAGTGCTCATGCCGCTATTGGTCTCTCGTCCCGGCCAGCTCGTGGTGGCGAACACCTTCTTCGACACCACACGTGCCCACGTCGGCCTTGCCGGTGGGCGTCCGGTCGACAATGTCTGCTCGGAGGGTTTGGATTCGGCCAAAGTAGCCCCGTTCAAGGGCAACATGGATGTCGCGGGCCTGGAGAAACTCATTGCTGAGCACGGGGACGACATTGCTGCGATCGTCATGACCGTGACCAACAACTCGGTCGGCGGTCAGCCGGTTTCTCTGCAGAACATGCGAGAGACCTACGAGGTGGCTCACAAGTACGCAATTCCAGTCTGTCTTGACGCTGCTCGCTATGCCGAGAACGCCTATTTCATCCATGAGCGCGAGGAGGGATGTCAGGACCGTTCGTTACGCGATATCGTCGCGGAGATGTTCCGCTACGGCGACATGTTCGTCATGAGCGCGAAGAAGGACGCCATCGTCAACATGGGTGGTTTGCTCGGCGTCCGCGAAGATGGCGAACTAGCTGAGAAGGTCAAGAGCAACGTCATCTCCTTTGAGGGCTACCTTACCTATGGGGGATTGGCAGGTCGCGACTTGGAAGCGTTGGCCGTTGGCCTCGAGGAGGGACTCGACATGGACTGGCAGCGGTACCGTGTCGGCCAAATCCAATACCTTGGCGACCAGCTCGAGGAGGCTGGCGTGCCTTTCCAGAGCCCTGTTGGCGGTCATGCAGTATTCATCGACGCCGGTCGCATGCTGCCGCATTTGGAGTGGAAACAGTACCCAGGGCACGCGCTCGCTACCCAACTGTACTTGGATGCAGGAATTCGATCCTGCGACATCGGTTCTTACCTTATGGACCGGGACCCCGTTACCCAGGAGGAGCAACAGGCGCCCTTCGAGTTCACTCGGCTAGCAGTGCCGCGACGGGTCTACACCCAGTCTCACATGGACGTCGTCGCCGAGGCCGTTACCAAGATTGCCCGGGAGCCTGAAAAAGTACCCGGATACCGCATTACATGGGAGCCTCCGGTCTTGCGCCATTTCACAAGTCGACTCGAACCAATTCGGTGATGAGATGTCCACCCGGCTGGGAGGCTCTTCCCCGGCCGCTGGGTGCCCCGCCGTACCGTCACGCTTCGGTGCGGCGGGATCCGGAGCGCCGAGTGGAACAGAGCAGGAGCAAGGACTTCAACGGGGGCTGAAGAACCGGCACATCCAGTTTATCGCCCTGGGCGGGGCGATCGGAACGGGCTTGTTCTATGGCGCAGCTGAGTCTATCGAGCAGGCGGGGCCCGCCATCATGGTGTGCTATCTGATCGGCGGAGCTGTGATCTTTCTCATCATGCGAGCCTTGGGAGAGATGAGCGTTGAGCACCCAACTTCAGGGGCTTTCAGCTATTACGCCTACCGCAACTGGAGCCCACGCGCTGGATTCGTCTCTGGTTACAACTACTGGTTTAACTACATCGCCGTCTCCATGGCTGAGCTTACGGTGGTGGGAAAATACGTCAACTTCTGGTTCCCACAGATACCTGAGTGGTTGTCCGCAGGGGCCTTTCTCGTGCTCATTACTATTATCAACCTCACGGCAGTGAGAGCCTACGGAGAATTCGAGTTCTGGTTCGCTGTCATCAAAGTCGTCGCGATTCTTGCGATGATCGTGCTGGGTGTCCTTATCATTGCAACTGGCCTGGGTGGTGGCCCTCCGACCGGGATAGGTAACCTGTGGCGACACGGAGGATTCTTTCCAACCGGCATCAGCGGGATGCTGTGCGGTTTTGTCGTGGTGATGTTCAGCTTTGGAGGGGTCGAGCTCATCGGGATTACGGCAGGGGAGGCTGACGATCCGCGTCGGTCTATTCCGCGAGCGATCAATCAAGTCGTGTATCGGATCCTCATTTTCTACATCGGTGCAATTTCGGTCATGTTGTGTCTTTTTCCATGGAACCAGATCGGCAAGGCAGGCAGCCCCTTCGTGACGATCTTCGACAAAATCGGAGTCGCAGGTGCGGCGAATATCCTCAATGTTGTGGTGCTTACCGCTTCCATGTCGGCCTACAACTCGGGCCTATACTCCAACGGGCGGATGCTTTACAGCTTGGCCGCTCAGCACAACGCTCCCGGGATCTTCTGGAAGACGAATCGGCTGGGGGCGCCGTGGGTGGGAGTGCTCGCCTCCTCGGTGGTGACGGCAACAGCGGTGCTGCTGACGTACTTGATTCCTGGAAAGGTGTTTTTGTACATCATCTCGATCGCCTTGATCTCTGGGGTCATCAATTGGACGATGATCATCATCACCAACCTAAAGTTTCGGCGAAGGATCGGTCCTGAAGGTGTCGCAGCGTTGGAATTTCGGATGCCCGGTAATCCCGTCACCAGTTACGTGGTGTTGGTTTTTCTGGCGCTCGTGGTGGTCATCATGGCGATGATGCCGAGCTACCGAGTGGCACTCGTTGTTGGTCCCGTCTGGTTGGCGTTGCTGTGGGTGGGTTATGACGTGTCCTGCCTGGTGCGACGCCGTCATGCCTGAGGGGACGAGCGTACTGCCCCGGTAGCGGGGAGAACAGAGCCTAGAGCGCGTGCGGGCCCGGCGCGATTCCCCATGTGGGTTATTGATCCGGGCTGTGCACGCAGGTTTTGTCCGTGCGCCCTGGACATGGTTCATCGCAACGGGACGGTCCAGCTCAGTGGTGCTCCATGTTGGTTAAACGTTCGTGCCACTGGTTGGCCGTTAGTACCGGTCGTGGTTGTACGTCGAGTGCTGTGATGTGTTTGCGGTTCAACTCTCTCTCCCCCCGGTGGCGTGTGTCGCGCGTTCTGTGTTCAGTGAAATGTCAAGAAATGGTGATCGTCTTGTCGGTGTCTCCGGGCTTGCTGGTCCGCGATAGCGGCAGGATGGGGACAGTAATCGAGGAAGGATGAGATCGATGGCCGACAACTTCCCCCAGTTGTCCGACGTGTTGCGCTGCCCACAAGCTCCCGTTGACGTCAACAGCATTAATACCGACGCCACTCCGCAAGCTCCTGGAGGCAAAAGGGAGACGCTCGAGCAGTTCCAGCCGATGGCTGAGGAGTTGTCGGAGCTTCAAGAGAGACTTTTCGCCCGCGGACGCAACAACCCTGACCACGCCCGTCGGGTACTGATCGTGTTACAGGGGCTGGACACTGCCGGCAAAGGCGGAGTGGTACGACATGTTGTCGCGATGGTCGACCCGCAAGGCATCAACCATCACAGCTTCAAAGCCCCGACGCAGGAGGAACTCAGACATGACTTCCTTTGGCGCGTCAAGAAGGCTCTGCCGGAACCCGGAATGCTTGGTGTGTTTGATCGCTCCCATTACGAGGATGTCCTGGTCCCTCGCGTCGAGAATCTCGTCGAGGAGGAGGTCTGGAAAAAGCGTTACGACCTCATCAACGATTTCGAGATGAACCTGGCTGCTCGAGGCACCAACATCATCAAATGCTTCCTGCATATATCACCGGGCGTTCAGAAGGAACGGCTGGCGGCCCGCCTCAATGACCCTGCTAAGTACTGGAAGTATGATCCGGGCGATCTTGATACCCGGTCGAAATGGGCGGAATACATTGAGGCGTACAACGAATTACTGAGCCGCTGTAACCCCGACGTCGCACCCTGGTACATCATCCCGTCGGATCATAAGTGGTATCGCAACTGGGCAATGGGACGGATACTGCTGGAGACAATGCGGTCGATGAAGCTCACTTGGCCACCCGCCAATTTCGATGTCGAGGCTGAAAAGAGGCGTCTTGAGCAGGCTTGAATGGGTGGGGTCTGAATTGGGGTTCGGCAGGTGGCCGGTTGGAGTGGTATTCAAGTGGGTGGGGATGACAAAAGGGTTGGCCAACTTGTCGTCGGCCAACCCTGCTCTGTGGGCGATGCCAGGTTTGAACTGGCGACCTCTTCCGTGTCAGGGAAGCGCGCTACCACTGCGCCAACCGCCCGAGGTGGAGACGGGATTTGAACCCGTGTACACGGATTTGCAGTCCGTTGCCTCGCCTCTCGGCCACTCCACCACGTGGATAGGTCCGAAAGACCTCTCCGAGCGGACGACGGGACTCGAACCCGCGACCCTCACCTTGGCAAGGTGATGCTCTACCAACTGAGCCACGTCCGCATGCTAGCCAGCGGGCCTTTGAGGAGCTTTCGCACCTTGTCGTTCCTGCTGGGCGACGAGAAAGTACTCTAGGGGATGTTTCGCAGGCAATGCAAATCGACGTGGGCGTCTCGCCTTGAAACCTGGCGTTTCTCCTAGTCAGGTTAAATTTCATCACTGTTGCCTGCCGGCGTGTTGCGGGTTCCTGATCGATGAGCTCAACCGACGGGGGACGGGCGGAGAATGGGCCGAGGATCATCCTCGCTGTCGCCACATGCTGCGATGTTGAAGTTGGTCTGGCGATCACCCCTACTTGATCGCAAAACGCTTCCACCCAGTAACGATGTTGTGGCCGGCTTGGACAAGCAGTGCTGGTTCTGGCATAGTTTCACCAGCAACGGGCGGTTGGCGCAGTGGTAGCGCACTTCGTTCACACCGAAGGGGTCGCGGGTTCGAACCCCGCATCGCCCACCGACATTGGTGGCTGGGCAGAGTATTCTCAGCCAATGTTGCTTCTTGTGTGTGATCCCCGGGGAGAACGGCTCGGAGGACTGATTCCATAGTTAGCCCCGTGTCATAGGCAAATCCGCAATATTGTGGCTACGTCAGTGCCGGGAGATAGACATTAGGGATCAAGGAGGCTCATTCATGCCCATCATCGTCAAGGCGCTTCAGAAGGATGGACCGGACCGGCCTTTCAAAGTTGTCGAGATTGAACGACGAGACCCGCGTCCCGACGACGTCGTCATCGACATTAAAGCTGCTGGAATCTGTCATTCTGACATTCACACCATTCGCAACGAGTGGGGCCAGGCGCACTTCCCGCTGACCGTCGGTCATGAGATTGCCGGAATCGTTGAGGCTGTTGGTTCCGAGGTCACGAAGTACAAACCTGGAGACCGAGTAGGCGTCGGATGTCTGGTCAACTCGTGCGGACACTGTGAGCAGTGCGAGGCCGGGGAGGAGCAGGCGTGTCTCAACGGGCCGGTCGGTACTTACAACGCCCATGATGTCGACGGAAGTATCACCCAGGGCGGCTACTCTCAGAAAATCGTCGTCAACGAGAGGTTTGTTTGCCGCATCCCCGATTCCCTGGACTTCGTAAAGGCAGCTCCGCTGCTGTGCGCCGGCATCACCACCTATTCGCCGATCGCCCAGTGGAACGTCGGACCTGGCCAGAAGGTAGCCGTGCTGGGGCTCGGCGGACTGGGCCATATGGGGGTCCAGATTGCCGCTGCTAAAGGAGCGGATGTTACGGTGCTCTCACGTAGCCTGCGCAAGGAGAAATTCGCCGAAAAGCTCGGGGCCACGCGGACCCTTGCTACCAGCGACGACAACTTCTTCCGTGATCACCGGGGAGAGTTCGATTTCATACTCAACACCATTAGTGCTCTGATTGACGTGTCGGCTTACCTTAAGCTACTCAAGCCGCGTGGCGTCATGGCTTGTGTCGGTCTGCCACCTGAGGAACTTGGACTGCAGGTTGGTTCTCTCATCAACGGTTCCAAGGTGCTTGCCGGTTCAAATATCGGTGGCATCCCCCAGACCCAGGATATGCTCGATTTCTGCGCCGAGCATCGCCTCGGGGCATGGGTGGAAAAGATCGGGGTTGACGAGGTCGACGCGGCATATGACCGGGTGGTTGCGGGCGATGTGAGATTCCGCTTCGTTATTGACACTGCAACTTTCAGAGCAGTCGGAGCTGGATGAGCGATGAGCCGATGCCACCGCGAATTGGCGTGAAATTGATACCGACGGGTTGGCTGTCGTCCACTCCATCTTCCCGAGACACCTTGGCATCGGTGTACGACTTGGTCATGCGTCGGTTCTGGCCAGAGGCGTCTCTCGATTCTTTGGATTGTGCGACGTGCGGATCCGAGTTACAGGGGCCTCGGCGCTACACCTACGTCAGGACCTACACTCGGGGCCGATGAGGACAACCACATTAGCCCGGGATGGGCTGTACCGTTGGCGTGGCATGGACGCCGGTCACCGGGGACGTGCGGTGGCTATCGAGGTGGGGATGCAGGTTGGCATCCAGGTGCTGTTCGCTGGCCTTGTCATCTTTACCCTAGTTATGGCCCTGGTGTTGTCTCCGCCGCGTTTGGGGCGAATCCTCGGATGGGCGGCCTTACTCATCGTTGTGTATACCGCCCTTATGGGGACCCACGTGATGAGCCGTTCCCGCCGCGAAATGTGGCGCCCGTTGTTGGTGACAGTCATGGTCGTTGTGTCGATCCTGCTGGCTATTGATTTCCCTTATGCCGCCTATCTGACGATCCCGCTGTCCTTCGTGTACTTGGATCATCTGCCGCCACTGCAGGCATGTGTTGCGGTCGTCGTCGGAGCGGTGGCTATCCTGCTTGGGGTCGGGTTGACCGGTGGCTGGAGTGTGGGGGGAATCGTCGGCCCAGTCGCGGGTGCCGCTGTGGCAGTCGTCGTCGGTCTGTCTCTCAAGGCCATGCAGGCTCAGGCGGCCGAGTTGGAACGTCTCAATGTGGACTTGCTGGCGGTACAAAAGAGGTTGGCTGACTCCCAGCGTCAGGCCGGTGTACTGGAGGAGAGAGCCAGATTAGCCCGTGAGATCCATGACACCGTCGCTCAATCTCTGTCAAGCATTGGACTGTTGCTTTCTGCGGTGGAGCGTACTGCCCCTGACCACCCCGCCATCGAACAGATTCGACTCGCCCATCTCGCCTCCTCAGACGCCCTTTCAGAGACCCGTGGTCTCATTGCTGAGTTGGCTCCGCCCACGGTCGTCCATCAGGGACTGTCCGCGGTACTCGAACGGCTTGGGGCCACGACATGGTCAATCGGTGGGTTGCACGTCGACGTGGACTGCCCGGATACGTCCGATTTACCCATGGAGATCCAGACGGCATTGCTGAGACTATGCCAGGCAGCGATGTCGAATGTGGTGCGTCACGCCCACGCCCGTCATGCGTCGATCCGGATTGTGCGTCCCAACCCCGGGCATGTGCTCTTGAGAGTTAGTGACGATGGGGTCGGCATGGATCTGGACGCGCCTGTTCGTGACGGGGCATTTGGGTTGCAAGCTATTCGGCAACGGGTTGAGGCCGCGTCGGGCGAGGTTTCTTTAACCTCTAAACCAGGGGAGGGCACCCGCGTTGAAGTCGATCTTCCCTGCCGTGCAGCATCACCGCATATTGATCGCCACAGCCAAGGAGAATCGTCATGACGGTGCGCGTCCTCATCGCAGATGACCATCCGGTGGTCCGAGCCGGGGTTACGGCATTGCTAGACACCGATCCCGACATTGAGATTGTTGCGACCGCAGCCACCCCTTCCGAGGCTCTTGCTGCTACAGCTACCGTTGACCTCGATCTCGTCCTGCTGGATTTGCAGTTCAGTAGCGACGCCGACGCGCCTTCTGGGGTTGATGTGACGCGAAAGATTCGGTCTCAACCTAATGCGCCTGAAGTCCTCATCCTTACCAATTACGACACGGATGCGGATATTTTGGCCGCGGTAGAGGCCGGAGCTACGGGTTATCTCCTCAAGGACGCCCCCGCTGAGGACCTGCTGTCGGCTATCCACCGGTCTGCACGAGGCGAAGGAGCCCTGGCCCCAGCCGTCGCTACCCGCCTCATGGCTCGTATGCGCTCGCCACGAACGTCGCTGACGGCCCGCGAGCTTGATGTCTTGGAGGCTTCTGCGCAGGGACTATCGAATGCACAGATTGCGGAGTTTCTCGTGGTGTCAGAAGCGACCGTCAAGACGCATCTGTCGCATATCTACACCAAACTTGGCGTTACCTCTCGAAGTGCAGCTGTCGCCAAAGCTCGAGACATTGGTTTCATTCGTTGACCCGGGGGTCGAATCAACCTCACCGGGTACGGCATGATTAGACAGTGTCCGGCACCAGTCGGACTGTAATCGAGTGAGGAAGTCAATCGTGTCCATCAGCATCACCCTGCACCGTTCCGGTACCTCCAGGACCCAGCAGGTGGACACTACGACCACCGGACTGGATCTCTTCGGCTCCGACCGTGCCGTCGTTGCCATGCGGGTCGACGGCAACCTCGTCGATCTGCAGCGTGAACTCCATGATGGCGCCGAGGTGGAGCCGGTTGAGGCCACCAGCGAGGACGGGCTCAACATCATCCGGCACTCGGCTACCCACGTCATGGCTCAGGCCGTCCAGCAGCTGTACCCCGAGGTGAACTTGGGTATTGGTCCGTTCATTACCGACGGGTTCTACTATGACTTCGGCAATATTGAGCCCGTCACCCCCGAGGTTCTTTCTGAGCTTGAGAAGCGGATGAAGCGGATCGTCAAAGAGAATCAGCGCTTCGTGCGTCGGGTCACCACTGAGGAGTCCGCCCGCGAGGAGCTGGCCGACCAGCCTTACAAGTTGGAGCTCATTGGCACCAAGGGTAAGGGTGCTGAGGGTGCCTCAGTCGAAGTCGGCGGTGGCGAGCTGACGATCTACGACAATGTGCGTCGCAATGGCGAGGTGGCATGGAAGGATCTGTGCCGCGGCCCCCATGTGCCCTCGACCAAGTACTTGGCCAATACCTTCGCCCTGACAAAGTTCTCGGCCGCGTACTGGAAGGGTGACCAAGCCAACGACCAGTTGCAGCGCATCTACGGAACAGCCTGGGCCAGCCGTGAGGGCTTGGCGGCCTACCAACAGCGGATCAAAGAGGCCGAGCGGCGCGATCACCGCAAGCTGGGAGCCGAGCTCGATCTGTTCTCCTTCCCTGAGGAAATCGGCCCGGGCCTGGTGGTGTTCCACCCTAAGGGCGCGATGCTGCGTCATCTCATCGAGGAACACGTCATCGCTCGTCACATGGAGGCTGGGTTCAACTTTGTCCACACTCCGGAGATCACTAAGGGAGGTCTGTTCCACACCTCGGGTCACTTGCCCTACTACGCCGACACTATGTTCCCGCCGATGCTTGTCGACGAGGAGCGAGATGAGGAGGGCAACGTCACTCGAGCCGGTCAGGAGTATTACCTCAAGGCTATGAATTGCCCGATGCATAACCTCATATTCCGGTCACGGGGTCGGTCGTACCGTGAGTTGCCGTTGCGGTTTTTCGAGATGGGCCACGATTATCGCTACGAGAAGTCGGGCGTCGTGCATGGACTGACTCGTATGCGGGGTTTTGCCCAGGACGACTCCCATACCTACTGCACCCGTGAGCAAGCCCCCGGCGAAATCAAGAAGCAGATCGAGTTTTTCCTGTCGATCCTGGCCGATTTTGGCCTCAATGACTTTTACCTCGAGCTGTCTACTCGTGAGAGCGACAGCGCGAAAAAGGAGAAATTCATCGGTTCCGATGAGGACTGGCAGGTCGCCACCGACACCCTCGACCAGGTGTGCCGTAGCACTGGTTTGCAGCTGGTCCCTGATCCGGGTGGTGCGGCTTTCTATGGCCCGAAGGTCTCGGTGCAGGTTAGGGATGCCATCGGGCGTACCTGGCAGATGTCGACGATTCAGTATGACTTTAACCAGCCTGAGCGGTTCGACTTGGAATACGCGGCTGCTGACGGCACCCATCAGCGTCCGATCATGCTGCACTCAGCCAAGTTGGGTAGTGTCGAGAGGTTTATTGGTGTGCTTACCGAGCATTACGCCGGTGCTTTCCCGGTATGGCTCTCTCCGGTCCAGGTGCGCTTGGTGCCGGTGGCTGAGGCCTTTAACGACTACGTCACCGGGTTCGCAGAGGTGTTGGGTTCCCGCGGGATTCGGGTCGAGACGGACCTGTCCTCGGACCGGTTTGGCAAGAAGATCCGCAACGCCTCTAAGGACAAGGTGCCTTTCATCCTCATCGCGGGCGGTGAGGATGCCGAGGCTGGTGCCGTATCCTTCCGGCTGCGTGATGGCTCTCAGGTCAATGGCGTCGTCCTGGACGAGGCAGTGCGTATCATTGCAGCTTGGGACAGTCGGCACCGCAACGACGATCCGACTGCCGAGACGCTGCGCGGAGTCGTTGATGACTGAGGATTACCGTCTCGAGTTCGCCGAGGAACTGGTCGGGGTTCCGGATCCCTTCAGGAGGTTCTGGACCCCGTATCGGATGGCGTATATCTCTGGTGAAAATAAGCCTCGAGGTAACCGGCCGGAGGATGGTTGTCCCTTCTGTAGAGCCCCGCAGCGTAGCGACGAGGACGCCCTTATCGTCCACCGTGGCGAGCACTGCTACGTCATTATGAACCTTTATCCCTACGGACCTGGGCACATGCTGGTATGCCCTTACCGCCACGTTGCTGGGTACGTCGATGCAACCCAAGACGAAGTCGTCGAGATGGCCGAGCTCACCCAGGATGCCATCCGGACCCTCCAGGAGGTGTCCCGTCCACAAGGGTTCAACGTAGGCATCAATCAGGGGGCATCCGGTGGTGCCGGGGTTGCCGCGCACCTGCATCAACACGTCATCCCGCGGTGGACCGGCGATACCAACTTTCTGCCCATCGTTGCCGGGGTCCGTGCTGTACCGCAATTGCTCGGCGATGGGCGCCAGATGCTTGCCGATGCGTGGGTGGGTCATGCTTGAGCACTTCCGTGCTGGCTGGGCCAAGGTCATGAATCCCATTGCCGACGCCTTGCTGAGAGCCCATGTCACCCCTGACGTGGTCACCTGGATCGGAACCATTGGCGCCGTGCTGATGGCGCTTATCTGCTTCCCGCAGGGCTGGCTGTGGCAGGGACCATGGTTGGTTACTCTGTTTATCTTCTCCGATTCGCTTGACGGCAACATGGCTCGCAAACTGGGTCGTCACTCCCAATGGGGATCCTTCCTGGACTCTACCCTGGACCGCTTCGGTGACGCCGCGATCTTTACTGGAGTGGCCTTGTACTTCGCAGGACCAGGGAACAGCGTGCTCTGGACAGCGATGGCTTGCGCGGCGTTGGTCTTCGGTATGGCGACCTCTTATGTGCGTGCCAAAGCTGAGTCTCTCGCCCTGGAGGCTAAGGTGGGCATCGCGACTCGTGCGGACCGTCTACTGGTGAGCCTGGTGGCCATCGAGATCACCGGGCTTGCCAGAGTAGGAGCCTTCCCACACTGGTGTGTGGTAGCGCTGCCAATTGCGTTGTGCTACCTGACGCTGGCAGGAGCAATCACCGTCGTCCAACGGATGGTGGCGGTGCGTCGGGCGTGTGAGTCGTGAGAAAGGACTTCACAGGGTGGCCGGGCTCCCGGATGAGGGATGCCGATGACTAGGGTGGATGTCGTGACGCGCACCTTGCCGCCTAATGAAGTTTCCGAGGCCAACCCGTGGGATACCGACCGGTTCTGGACGGTTCCTAATGTCCTGTCGGTCATCCGACTCATCGGTGTACCCATTTTCCTGTGGTTGGCTTTAGGGCCGCGCGCAGACGGTTGGGCAGTCGCAGTGCTTGCCGTGGCAGGCCTGACGGATTGGCTTGACGGTCGGATAGCCCGCCGCTGGCACCAAGTGTCCCGCATTGGGCAGATGCTCGATCCGGTTGCCGACCGTCTCTACATCTTTGCAACCGTTATTGCCCTGACTCTACGTGACGTAATTCCGTTATGGCTGGTGATTGTCCTTATCGCTCGCGACGTGTGTATGGCCTGTCTCATGCCAGCTCTGCGTACACGTGGATTTACATCTCTGCCGGTGCACTTCGTCGGAAAAGCAGCGACCTTTTGCCTGCTGTACTCCTTCCCGCTGGTGTTACTTGGGCGCTTCGGTACCGGTGGATGGACGGCGTGTAGGGTGCTGGGATGGGCCTTCGCGGTATGGGGGACAGGTCTCTACTGGTGGGCTTTCTTCCTCTACCTAGTTCAGACCATCCGCATCGTTCGGACGCTGCCACGCATCAGTTCGCGGGGTGAGTATTCGTGAAGCAGCGTCCAGATGCGTCAATGGACTTGCTGAGGGAGGTTCGCGGGCAGGCCTTGGACCAGGGCTACCAGGAACACCACGATCGGAACCCTGGCGCCACCTCTCGCCGCCCAGTCGGGGTAATAGCGGTGGCGTTGCTTCTGGTGACGGGCGTGCTCATTGGTATCGCGTGGCGGTCGACCGTTGCACGGGCCCCCTTAGACGCGCGGGAACGCAAAAATCTTGTCGCCCACGTGCAATCAGCTCAGGCCCACGAGTCGGCCCAGCACGCCGAATTGGCGAAGCTTCGTGCGTCTGTTAATGTCATGAAGGCTGCGGAGGCTACGCCACGCAACGATGAGGCCGGTCAAGACTCCGCGATGATTCCGATGGCGGGTCCAGGGGTGCGTATCATCCTTGATGACGCGAATGCTGCTCCTGCCGATGAACTTGGCGATAAGGATATGCGGAAGCTAGTCAATGCGGTGTGGCAGTCCGGGGCGGAAGCGGTAGCCATCAACGGACACCGTATTGGACCTCGCACTGCGATTCGCTCTGCTGGATCGGCGATCACGGTGGACTACGTTTCGCTGTCTCGCCCGTACGTTGTCGAAGCTATTGGCTCACCGCAGAAGCTGCCGGCCGAGTTGGCAGATACACCTGGCGGCCGTTGGATGACCTATCTCAGGGACAATTCGTCAATCACCTACCAAGTAACGACGAAGGATCGGGTCTCAGTTCCAGGATCGAAGGCATCGGTGAGTCACGCGAGCCCTCATCGTTGACAATGAGACGATGAACGGCAATGGCACATAGGAAGGACACCCATGATTGCGCTCATCGGCCTGGTGGTCGGGATCATTATCGGTATCGTGGTTAACCCGACTCTACCTCCCGGTTTGCAGCCGTATCTGCCGATCATGATCGTCGCTGCTCTGGACGCCATCTTTGGTGCGGTGCGTGCCTATTTAGCCCATACCTTCTCGGATCGTGTCTTTGTCGTCTCATTCTTGTCCAACGTTGCCATTGCGGCTCTCATCGTTTGGGTGGGAGACCAGATTGGCGTGGGATCGCAACTGTCGACCGCTGTCGTCGTTGTTTTAGGCATCCGCATCTTTACTAATGCTGCCGCCATCCGGCGTGAGGTGCTTCATGCCTGATCATCACGATCGACGGGAGTGGGCCGAGAATCACTGGCGCAAGATCGGCAAGGATCTGGCCTCGGTGTCTACTGGCCAGATCCTCGTCGCCATCATCTTGTGTTTGTGCTCATTCATGGTCGTCACTCAAGTACGATCCCGGCACGATCAGGACGCCTACTCGACGATGAGTCGGGCCGACCTGGTGACGATGTTGGATTCGTTATCGGATTCGTCACGCCAGCTTGATTCTGAGATCGCTGACCTACGCGCTACGACAAGGGACCTCCAGTCGGGTGCTGATTCGCGCAAGGTGGCTCGGCAAGAAGCTGAAGAACGGCTCACTCGGATGAAAATCTTGGCTGGCACGATCCCCGTCCACGGACCCGGTATCAAGATCACCATTGATGATTCTGAGGACAAGGTTACTTCAGATATGGTGCTTGATGCCGTTGAAGAGATGCGTGATGCCGGGGCCGAAGCCATGGTTCTCAATAACAAGGTGCGTATCGTTGCTGATACATGGTTTGCGGCAAGCCCAGACGGCCTGCAAGTCAGCGGTACGACCGTCACCCGCCCGTACACGTTGACGATTATTGGCCAACCACACGCTCTCAAAGAGGGAGCGAAGTTCCGTGGTGGTTTGGTTTCCCAGATGGAATCGGACAAGGTAGGTGCCAGTGTCGAGGTCACGACCTCGCGCGATCTCACTATTACGGCGGTGGCCCGTCCACAACCGATGACCCACGCCACACCGGTGAGATGAGGCAGGCATCAATGCTCTCGGCGCGGTACTCTGCGAGTATAAAGATTTTTACGTCGCCCGTGTCATGGAGGTGGTGATGACCGAGATTCCCGATGATGTATTGTGCACCTCGGATCACCTGTGGATTAGGCCCGGCAACGGTAGCCGGGTGCGACTCGGAGTCACGTCAGTCCTCCTGGACCATTTTGGACCGGTGGAATCAGTGTCTCTTCCCGATGACGGTGAGGAGGTCGTTTCCGGGGATTCCTGTGGAGACGTGGAGTTTTCCGTGCGTACCTGGGAGATTATTTCGCCAGTAGCCGGAGAGGTTGTTGCGGTGAACCCGTCGATTGACGCTGACCAGGTTGAGGCGGACCCGTGGGGGGACGGATGGCTCTTCGACGTGAGACTGTCAGACCCCGAGCAGTTGGACGAGTTGCTTGACCCTGACGAATACCTCGCGAGCGTGGGGGAGGTACCCCTAAAATGACTACTCCGGAGACCCCCGAGAGCGAGGACGCGAACATGAATAAGTGCCCCATGTGCGGCCACGTCAGTGAGGATGGCGCAAACTTCTGCTCCCGATGTGGGACCCGTCTTGGGGTGCCCATTGACACACCGGGGGACAACACTGGCGTGATCCCGACCATTACCGAACCAACGGTGGCTGAAGAAACCTCTCCCAATGTGGATCTTCCAGCCGGCGTCTTGCAGGACATCGCCGATCTTCCTGCTGAGAACGCCATGCTGATTGTGCGACGTGGCCCGAATCTCGGCGCCCAATTTCTGCTGGATCAGGACGAGACGACGGCAGGGCGTTCTACGCATTCCGATATCTTCCTTGACGACATCACGGTGTCTCGTCACCATGTGAAGTTCATTCGTCAAGATGGCCGAATGGTCGTTGAGGACCAAGGCAGTCTCAATGGTACTTACGTCAATCGCACTCTTGTCGATGGGTCGGCGGTCCTACGCGATGGCGACGAGGTGCAGATCGGAAAGTTCCGGATGACCTACCACACCGGTGGTACGGCATCGGGGACGAGTGGGGCCGGTCGCGTCTGATGCCAAGGTCTGTCCGCACTATCGGACAGGTCATGAAGACTCTCAAACCGGATTTTCCCGATCTGAGCATTTCCAAGATCCGATTTCTAGAGTCCGAGGGCCTGTTGTCCCCTGAGAGGGCACCATCGGGATACCGCAAGTACTCCGATTCTGACGTCGAGAGATTGCGGTATATCCTGACCTGCCAGCGTGACCACTTCCAACCATTGCGGGTCATCAGGGACCACTTGGAAATGATGGACCGAGGCGAGGAGCCCCCGGTTTCCGAGGCACCTCCTTTGCCCACTGAGAACGAGGGGACTCCTGATCCTCAGCCTCAGCCGACAGGTCAAGGAATTGTCCGGACCCGTGGCCCTATCCGGATGAACCGACGTGAACTCATCCGTGCCTCTGGCATTACCGAGGCCATGCTCATGGAGCTTGAGCGTCACCAGCTGGTACGGCCCAAGCGGGGAGCCTCGTACTTCGGTCAAGAGGCCCTCGTTATCTGTGTCGCAGCACGTCGATTGGCGGCTTACGGCATGGATACTCGTCACATGCGTGCCATCAGGCAGGCTGCGGAGCATGAAGCCGGACTTATAGAACAGGCCCTTATCCCACACGCGCGGCATCCTGAGCAGGCTTCAAAGATTGCTGCTGAGACGACCAAGGTAATGATGCACGCTCATACCGCCATGGTCTACGACATGTTGGAACATTGGTCGGGTAACTGATCGACATGGGGTCCGCGCTAGGCTGATCGCATGGTCTTGCTCGAGGTTGCCGAGATTCGGACCAAGCCTGTCTCCGGAGCGGCGGTGCTGCTGCTCCGTGAAGCTGATGGTCGACGCCATCTTGCCTTATGGATCGCGGATCCTGAAAAAACAGCTATTGCGGATGCCATCAACGAAACGGAGCCTGTGCGTCCCCTCACCCACGACCTACTGGCGCGTGCCATCGCAGTCCTGTGTGAGGAAGAGCCGCAGTGCATCATTACCAAGGTTGAGGACGGCATTTGGTTCGGTGAACTGGTGCTAGGCGATATGCGTATCGACGCTCGACCCTCCGATCTGGTGGCCCTTGCCCTACGTCTTCCAGTACCGATCTGGTGCACCGAGGAAGTCATCTCCACGGCCGGGATTCTCCTCGATGCTGGCCCTGAGGACGCTCTCGAAGAGTTCCGGCACTTCCTTGATGACGTTAGCCCTGACGACTTTGGGCCGGGACCCTCGACCTCTGGTTGACCTTAAGGCTACAGTAAAACACCTAGTGAAATGCATGTTTGAGGTAGGAGAGTGCAAACGATGTGAGGCAGGCGGCGTGGCTTCGACGCTGCTGGAGGCTTGCGCCGTAGCGTCAAGGACGTCGGCGAGGCGCCACGCTTCGTCAATGAGACCATGAGTAGAACTGGTGAAGGGTGACGATATGGCAACGACCGGTGAGCAGCCGAGTGTTGAGATTCCCCTCGACGGCCACGCGCGTCGCGGTCAGGACGCTCTTTTCGAGGGAGACTTTGCCCCGCTGCCTGAGGACATCGGATTCCGAGGCCCGGTCGCATCCGGTGCTGCTGGCATTAGCTATCGTCAGCTCGATTACTGGGCGCGAACCGGCTTGGTTCGTCCGGAGATTCGCGCAGCTCGTGGCTCGGGAAGTCAGCGCCTGTACTCTTTCCGCGACATCCTCATGCTCAAGGTTGTTAAGCGTCTCCTTGACGCTGGGGTATCTCTTCAACAGATCCGGGTGGCTATTGACCATCTACGCAGCAACGGGGCTGAGGACCTCTCTCGCGTCACTCTCATGAGCGACGGGGTCTCGGTGTACGAGTGCACTAATGACAACGAAGTCATTGACCTGCTGCATGGCGGGCAGGGGATGTTCGCTATTGCGCTAGGAGGGGTGTGGCGCGACGTTCAGGGAAGTCTTGCCGAACTGCCTAGCGAGCGTCTCAATCCGGTCGTGGACACTGAGCTCGACGAGTTCACTGCACGCAGAATCGCCAAGCACGCCTCCTGATTACGTGGTCATCGAGGGGGAGATGATCTCGCTCGGTTTCCTCCTTACGATCGGTGAGCGTGCATCAAGAGCTTCCTCCATGCGATGATCTCAACGAGGAGGCTCCCGTGAAGGACACCATCACCGCCATCATGAAGCGGCCCAGCATCGCCCATCTGCTGCGAGCCCACACCCGGTTTAACCGACGTCTTGGCAATCATTTCGCCGCGTCCATTACTTATTTCACGGTGCTGGCGATCATCCCGGTCGTTGCATTTGCCTTTGCGGTGTTGGGATTGGTGTTAAGCCGTTTGAGCCCCTACTTGCTTAACCAGGTCGTGGATTCAGTCGTAGGCCTGGCTACCGAATCCAGCGATAAGCAACAGATTCGCGCCATCATTGAGAATGCCATGAAAGTCGGTGGATCTGTCTGGGCGTTCGTTGTCTCTATCCTGACTGCGTTGTGGGCCGGAATTGGGTGGGTCGGAAACATCCGCAAGGGAATTCAAGCGGAGTGGGCTCCCGACTTTGACATGGTTGGTGATGACCGTGGTTTCATGCGAGCCAAACTCTCCGATATGCTCACATTCCTCGGTTTGTTACTGGTGACCTTATTGACGATCATCACCTCCCAGGTTGGCTCCTCCATGACCGGCATGCTGGCCCGGTGGACCGGCCTCGATTCGGTTCCTGGATACGGCTTGTTGCTAACGCTGGCAGGCCTAGTGGCGACGACGATTGCGGGTTGGCTCCTCTTCATTTTCTTATACACCGTTATGACGCGAGTCAAGACGAGTTGGCCGCCAATTCTCAAAGGGTCCCTGGCGGCTGGATTCGCCCTTGCGCTGGTGCAGGTGGGTGCCGGATACCTCGTACGGGCCTTCAACTCTAACAAAGCTGTTCAAGCCTTCGGGTCGATCATCATTGTCATGCTGGTCTTTGATCTCGTCGCTCGATTGATCCTCTTTATTGCGTCGTGGATTGCGACTGCGAACCAGCCGGCTATCGATAAGGAATGGAACGATTGCGACGAGCCGTTGCTTGGACGCGAGGATTGTATGACGGCTGAAGGGCACTGGGAAGCAGCCTTAGCGGACCGCACCGCTAAGCAGGCGACGAAGGACGACGAGGATGATAAGGAGGTCGTTCCCCCGGGGTACACGGTCGTTGATGGCGTTGCTCGAGAAAACAGCAATGGGGGAGACCAATGGCGTTATAAGACGGAAGACGCGGTAAGCCTCGACAACGCACCCGCGAGTTCTGGCACGGTTGCCTCGTCGTACACCAAGCCTCACCGTTGGCCAATCATTGGTGCGAGTATTGTCGGTGCTATCGGGGGCATGGCAGTTAGCGCCATACTCGGTCGACGCCGCGAGGAACGTTGAACCACTGATTGCGTGTTGTGTGATGTCTGGTCCGCTCACGGCGAGGCGACTTCAACTAAGCTGCCCAGCTGTGGCCTTGGTGGCGCTCGTCCAAGGTGTGATAAGTCCCCACGTCGTCGGGTCCTCTCGGACCCAGAAAGGGAATTGCGACTTTGCAAGGGTCTTCGTCACGGAGAGCCAATTGCGCCTTAGCAGCCAGTCTTCTGGGTACGTTGTTTCCCGGAGTCGTCATGTTCACGTTGCCTCCCCTGTTTACCGCATGGTGGGGGGCCGTCACGAAGGCCTCGGACGCATCATTGGGTTGGGTGACGACGTGCGCGGTCCTTGCGTCGGGGATGCTGACTTATGTCGCTGGGATCGTCCGGCAGCAGGTGGGTACCCGCTGGATGTATGTTGTGGCGACGGTTCTTATGCTTGTGTCTCTAGCAGTCGTGCTGGTTAACCCACGGTCGCTACCCATCGCTTATGTTTGGGCGCTGTTGTCCGGGGCATCCTCGGCTTTCACCTATTCTCCCTCATTGACCGCAGTCCAGGAATGGTTCCCGCGACGGTTGGGACTGGTCACCGGATTGGTCAACGCTAGTTTTGCGCTTCCGGCTGCTGCGGCGGCCCCTATCGTGGCGGGCATGCTGAGAAATTGGGGATTCACAGCCACGGTTTTGACGCTCATGGTTGCCGTCGCCCTGACACAGATGATGGTGATTTTTCTTTCCACCCCATATTGGCTTGAGAAAAAACATGCGGAAGAGTTGGCAGTCGCGCGGAGAGAGATTTCTGGGCCGGCGGTGACAACTGCTCAAGCTGTGCGGACTCCCGCATTCTGGCAGGTGTGGGCGATGTGGTTCGCTGGCGGTGGGGCTGCCATTACGATGATGACTTTTGCTGCCACTTACTCCGCACATCTTAACGATATTGGGGTGCAAGTAAGTGCGGTGGCTGCCGTCACAGCTTTCGTTTCCGGAAATGGACTGATACGGGTGGTTAACGCGATGCTGCTCGACCATATTGGCCCGACGGTGATCGGGGGTGTTACATCCGTGACCCTCGCCTTTGGCTACATGCTGTTGGGGTTCGTCGCCAGTGGCTGGGCACTCATCGTCGTGGCTTTTCTGGCTGGCGTCGCTTTGGGGACTATCTTCACGATCTCCCCTGTGCTATTGACGCCCCTTTTCGGTATCAAGCACTTTGGTCCGATCTTCGGCCTGGCTTTCAGCGCCTACGGCATTTTTGGGGCTTTTGCCGGACCGATGTTCAGTTCTTATCTGGCTCAACGGCTGGGATATGGCTTGGTATTCATCTACCTCGCGCTGCTGATGTTCTGGGCGTTCCTTTCCGTGCTCGCGGTCGGCCGCTCCCAGCAGCGAATGGCAACTTGGGCTTAGCGCAAGGTGGCCCTTCCGTTGTCAACCAGTCCCGACGGGGACCACGTTCATTCGGAAGGGCCACTGTTGGGCCATAGCTGTCAGGCCTGCCCGATCTCGCTGAGCATGGCGGTGAACCACGGCTGAGTGGTGTCGAAAGGCTTGCCGCCCTTGATCCGATCGAAGGCGATGTTCGTCAACGTGTCGCCGTTCTCCTCGTCCTGGCCGATAACGCCAGTCTTACCGGCCAGGGCGCAATCGACAGCGAGGTCAGTGCAGCGGCCGATGAGCTCCAGGTCAGCTTCGTTCGAGGCTGCCGAACGGGAGAAGTAGCCGGACTTCTGGACCATGACCTTTTCGGCACCGAGCTTGTCGGCGAACTGTTTGCCGAACCAAGCACCCAGGTTCACCTTGTCAAGCTTGACGTGACCAAAGGGATCGCGCGGGACTTCCTGACCGTCTTTTTCCATCTCCTCAATAATGGCGTCCAGGCCAGCCCCCTCGGACAGGAAGATAGTGACGTTGCCAACTTCGTCCATGACCTTGTTGAGGCGTGCGGCTTCGGCCTCAAGGTCGATGTGAGCCTCGGGGACATATACGGCGTGGACATCCCAGGCCTTCTTGGACAGCCCGATCTCAGGTAGCCACTGTTGAGTATCGAGCCATTCGCGGTATTTGGCGGCGGTAGCGGCGGTGAGCCAGCCGCAGTTACGGCCCATGACTTCGTGGACGATGAGCATGCGTGATCCGGAGTTGTGCTCGCCAACGATGTTCTGAGCAAAGCGGGAACCTTGTTCCGCAGCCGTCCAAGCACCTAGCGATTGACGAATCGGCACGACGTCGTTATCGATGGTCTTCGGCAGGCCAACGACGGTGAGGCCGTAGTTATTCTCAGCCAGATAGGCGGCCAGATCGGCGGCGGTGGTATTAGTGTCGTCACCACCGATGGTGTGCAAAATGTCAACCCCGTCGGCAACCAGACGATCGGCGGCAACCTTGAGCGGGTCGTCGCCTTCGGCGACCAGACCACGCTTTACGAGGTCGGCGGCGTTGGTCAGCTTGACCCGCGAGTTGCCAATCGGGGATCCACCAAAACGCTTGAGGATCTCGGCATTCTTGCGAACGGTGTCGGTGACCTCGAGGAAGTCTCCCTTGAGCAGGCCCTCGTAGCCGTGCTTGTAGGCGATGATCTCGACCTCAGGTGCTACCTCGGTGTAGCGCTGGATCAATCCACTGATCGCGGTGGATAGGCACGGCGCAAATCCGCCCGCGGTGAGGAGTGCGACCTTCTTGACGGCCATAGGGAAACCTTTCGTTTGTCGTGTGGGGTAACGCTAGCAAGCCTATGGTATGTGTCGAACCGGCACACAGGGGAGTAAAAGTCAACCCTTGCCGGACCGATGGTTGTCGTGCTGTTCTGCTGGCATGACGATGCATCCCTCGTGCGATCGACACTCGACCCCACCGCTCTCGCGATGGCGTTTCCCTGTCTCCCCACAGCGACGTCGTGACGATCGCGGCGTGAGTATGTCTGTTCTTGTCACCGTGTTACTGCCAATCCTTCTGATATCCGCGGGGGTGGCAGTCGATGGTGCAGAGCGATCTCGGGCAGTACGCGTCGCCCACACTGTTGCCGCCGAGGCGGCTCGAGCCGGGTGTGAGGAAGGATCCGCGGCACAGCTCGTCGGTCAAGATGGGTCTAGTGCTGCTCGTATGGCGGCGGAGGCATCCGCGCGAAGGGCTAAAGCGGATGGACTAAGCCAGCTTGTCATCGATGTCAATGGAGACGCCGTCAGCGTCGCGACGGAAATCACCCGGCCTACTCGTCTATTAGCCCTTATTGGACTAACCGAAGTACACGGTCGGGCGAGCGAAATGTGTACTTTGCTGGCTCGCTGAGGCCGTTGCAGCGATACAATGATGAGGTGTCTAAGTATTTTCCGGTCCACCCGGAGAACCCGCAGCAGCGTTCTCTCAATCAGATCGTCGACATCCTGCACCATGGCGGTCTTATCGCCTACCCGACAGACACGGGTTATGCCTTCGGTGCCCGGCTAGGGAATAAGGATGCCGTGGACCGGATTCGCAAACTTCGCCAGTTATCTGACAAGCATCACTTCACCCTGGTCATGAGCCAGTTTGCGCAGGTTGGCCAGTATGTCCAGATGGATAACTGGGTGTTTCGTGCCGTCAGTGCCGCTGTGCCAGGGCGATATACCTTCATTCTCAATGCCACTCGTGATGTTCCGAAGGTCATGCTGCACCCGCGAAAGAAAACCGTTGGGGTGCGCGTTCCCGAGCATGTGACAGCCCTGGCCCTGCTGGAAGCATTGAATGAGCCCATTGTCTCCTCCACCCTCATCCTGCCCGGTCAGGACACACCTATGGTCGACGGTTGGCAGGTTCAAGACGAGATCGGTGACCAACTCGATGCTGTCCTCGACTCAGGGGACTGTGGCGTCGAACCGACTACGGTGGTTGACTTCACCTCCGGTGAGGCGGTCGTCACCCGTCGGGGTGCCGGGGACCCCTCACTTTTCGAATGAGGCCATAAGCCTATGGACATGGTTTGCTGACGGAGGGTTGTAAGAGAGTGCTTGGTCTGATGGGGGCGATGGAGGATGAGGTGCGCCTCATCCGAGCTGACCTCGACGACGTCGAAGAGCTTGATGGTCCGTGCGAATTACTGCGCGGACGGTTAGACGGTACCCCAGTAGTGCTGGCTAAATGCGGTATCGGCAAGGTGAATGCTGCGTTAGCTGCTTCAGCAATGGTTCAGGCTGGCGCAACACGCATCGTCTTCACCGGAGTCGCTGGGGCTGTCGCGCCCGGATTAGGAATCGGTGACGTCGTTGTCGGCAATAGGTTCCAGCAGCATGATGCTGACGACACCGCATTTGGTAACCCGATCGGTACTGTTCCTGGGGAACCACCGTACTGGGAACCGGATCCCGTCCTTTTCGCCCTAGTGCTAGACGTATTGCGCGCGCTGGAGGAGCCTCGTGGCCATCAAGTGGTGGCGGGGCCAATAGTCAGTGGAGACCAGTTCATCGCTCAGGCCGAGAAGGTCGCCTGGCTACGCGCCACATTTGGGGCTAGCGCCGTCGAAATGGAAGGTGCGGCTCTAGCACAGGCAGCCAATCGTCTCGGTGTGCCTTTCGCTGTGGTGCGGATTCTGTCCGACTCTGCCGACGGTGATGCGGTAGCGGATTTTCCAGCATTCCTTAACAACGCGGCCCATCGTGGCCGCGACCTCGCTCACGCCTTAGCTCGGCAGCACAGGCTCACGGCTTGACGAGGCTGTCAGGCTCGTACGAGCAGGGCCCCTGGGGCTACACGGGTCCTCATTGTCGTCACTGTGCCGATGGGGTCTCCATCAACTTCCGCCAGGATCGGGCCGGAACCAGACATGACGAGGGCTGTTCGCGACGTCGCGTGGCGCACGAGGCGATGGCCGTGCCGATGTCGGGTGACAAAGTGGTTGAGGACGGCGATCCATCCGACAATGCCATGGGGAGACAGCGTGAGGACGTCAAGGGCCCCATCGTCAATGCGACCGTCGGCGACGAGAACGACGCCGCCGGGAAGTACTGAGCAATTGCAGACCAACATCGTTCGCGCCCGAGTGATGACGGGGCGGCGTCCGTCGACGCTTGCTCTGACTTGGAATCCCGGCTGCACCAGGGTCAGGGCACCCGAGGCGACATAGGCTAGCCAGCCGACCTTGTCCTTGAGTCGGTCTCGGGTACCGGCCATTGTCTGGGCGTCCATTCCCATCCCAATGATGACGGTAAAGCAGATTTCCTCGGACTCATCGAATCGGACATAGCCCAGATCAATTGCCCTAACCGGGCGGGTTAGCGCGGCATCGAGGGATGCGGCGAGATCGGTATGCGGCAACTCGAGGTTACGGGCCAAGAGGTTCCCAGTGCCCATCCCAAGTATTCCCATGGGGACCCCAGTGTTGGCTAGGCCTGCACTGACTTGACGGACGGTGCCGTCACCCCCAAGGGCGAGGACCATCTCGGCCCCCTCATCGACGGCCTTACAGGCTAGACCCTGGCCGTGGTCGTCGGCTGTCGTGGGGAAGAAAACAGGGGTGACGCCGCAGTGCTCACGGCACTTCTTTTCGATGAGGTCGTGCCAGTGAGGGTTGTTCTGCGTCTTGACAGAGTTGTGGACTACTGCCACCTTGCGGGGCTGAAATGTCTGCACGCCGCTAGCGTAGGGCATCTTACCGCAGCCCCTCGTGTGTCTCTTCACGCTTCGATGTCGACCCAACACTGGCGCGCCGGCGTAAGTCTGACCTCGCGACCCAGCAGCTTGGCCAGATCGATAGCCATCTGACTCCCACGGTCGGCGCGGCACGCCAACGTCACGATGGACCCCTTAGCGGTGTATTCCACGTTGGTGACGTCATGCCCGGCGGCACGGATAACGCCCTCCTCGTGACCAGCTCGACGCAGGCCGATGGTAGTCGTAAAGGTGTCCATCATGACCCGTCGGTGGAAGGCAGCCACTGTTAGAGCGTTGCTAACGGCGTTCCCATAGGCCCGGGTGAGACCTCCGGTCCCCAACTTGATGCCGCCGAACCACCGACTGGTGACGGCGACGACATCGGACAGATCCGGATTTCCTCTCGGATCCGCCGCTGTGAGGGCCGCCAAGGTGGCCATTCCCGCTGTGCCGGCAGGTTCGCCGTCGTCATTGCACCGCTGAACCCCACGATCTGCTCCCAGTACGAAGGCGGAGACATGGTGGCGGGCGTTGTGGCCGTCGTGCCGAGCCTGGGCGATAACCTCCCGAGCCTCGTCCTCACAGGTCACGCGCACCAGCCGGGTGAGGAAGACTGATCGCTTGATCTCAAGTTCTGTCTCAACTGGGCCTGCTAGAACGCTGTACTCGATCACTTGACCCCCGGTAGAGAGGTCACCATATCCATCCGAATCTTCTCCATCTCTTCGGCGACGCTGTGGGCGTCAAGGTTCTGGCTCGAGATCGGCGGAAGACCTGTAATGAAGATGGCGATATCGGCCAGCAGCCGCCGAGCCCAAGGCACCGGTCCGTTACCAGTGTGCCAACAGACCGAAAGCAGGTCGTAGCCGGTTTCGGTGACAGTGCGGTCTACCTTGGACCAGTCTTGTAAAGCCTGCGGAGCATCAGGACGGGTGGCCGACAGCAAGGCCGAACCTTGAATGAGTTCGTGGACCATCTGATTGCGCTCGATCTGAGCTTGCGGGGTTTTGGTGCGTCCCTGAGATAGGGATCTCAGTACTGGCATCATGGAACGAAGGGTTCGGCGATATTGACTTCGCACCAGCAGTACTGGGGCGCGTCGACCGACGATGTGGATGGTGACGATGCCGATTGTCAAACCCACAATAGTTTCGACGATGCGGTCCTGGGCGAGCTGGTACATCTGACCGGGCTTTGTTAGTGGCGTCATGAATAGTGCGAAACAGGTGATAAAGATGCAGGCGAGACCGTAATTGCGCGTCACCAGGGCTTGCATGGTCCACAGGAAAACGATGATGAGACCGATCTTGACCCAGCCTGAGGGGCCGAATGCGGCGATCGCCAGGTACAGGCCGAGGCCGACGACGGTACCGAGCACCCGGTGAATGGCGCGGATCGTCATGTCCGAGCGAGTTGCGTCCATGTGAATCATGATGAGGACGCTCAGTACCGCCCAGTATGGATGGCCGAACGGTAACAGGATCATAAGCAGAGAGGCGAAGAAGACACCTGTTGCCGCGCGCAGTGCCACCATCGTCGGTCGCGATCCCCGTTCCAGCGCAGTTCGCAGCAGGTAGCTGGCTTTGGGGCGACCAAGCGGAGTCCAGTCGACATGGTCCGGCAGGGAAACATCGGCCGAGGGGAAGGCTTCCAGTCGCAGCTCGTGCTCGAGTCGCATGTGGGCGGTGATGAGGCGGGCTCGCAAATCCGACAGCTCGGACATCTCGGACGGGTTGTCCACGCCGGAGGAGTGACCGTCATTGTAGGCCCACCACGCTAGGTGAATGGCCGCGTGGGCCGCTGAACGTAGTCGTGCAACTTCGTGGCTGTCGGCATCGTCATCAGGTTCGCAGTAGGCGTTGACTGCGTTTTCAGCCTTTTTAACTGCGGCACGGACCGGGCGGTGCGGAGAGGCGAGGATGATGATCATCGATACGATAGCGGCGATGAGGAAGGACGGCACGGTGGAAGTGAATACCGTGCTGACCGTCCAGCCGCGACTGGCCATATAGGTGCCGAATGCGGCTGCGAAGAGAATATTAAGTGGGCCCGGCGGGCCCAGCTGCAGGGCGTGCCATACCCAGATGACGATCAGGCTCCAGCTAGCGAGGATGATGGGCAGAAGCCATTCGATCTGCACCGACATCAGGCCTAGGCATTGAGAAAAGATCGTCGCAGTACCAACTCCAAAAAGGATTCGGGCTCGTGACAAGGGAGCATTGTTGTTGCCGGCTAGGGCGCCCATTGCTCCTATCATGCCCATAGCCGCATGCGTCGGGCTGACGATCAGGCCCATAGTCACGAGGGACACAGCTATCGGGATGACGGAGATGACCGCCTGGCGGCTGCGCCCAGGGGCAGAATGAATTGTGATGAGTTTGCGTATCAGCTGCCGAGGCTTCGACGGCTGGTTGGGTTTGCTCATGCGCGACCCGTACCGGTGCTCGTCGTAGGCCGGCCCTTAGTGGCAGTAATAGACCAGCCAGTGTCCACGTCGGTAATTGTCGCGGTGATCATGCCAGTTTCAAGAATAGTGTAAGTCTCCTCAATGACGTGGCCGTTATTGGTTTCCTGCACCTCGACCTGGTCAGCATCGAATTCAGCGCTGGAGTGTTGCAGGGTTTCGTCAAGGGGGGAAACGACGGTAGCGAGGGGGAATGAGGTCGCCTACCGGCTCGCCGATGGCGTCGGTTCGCGAGAACTCCACAAAGCGGAATACGCCAATGTTGTGGCGGCAGCGGTACTTTCTCGTGATGATGGTCGTCCCCGCTATCCGAGTAGTTTGGTCGGTAAGGACGTCGAACTCAATCCCACCTCCGGATTCTGTCTCACGGAAAACACCGAAGCCACGCGATAGACGATCACCGATGCCGAGGGTGCCAGCGTCGGCTGCGACAGCCAGGCCGATGGCGGTTGCAGGCGTCGGATGAGGGGAGCGGTGCACCTTTCGGCCACATAACTCACGTAGACGGCGCGGGACGATGGGCAAAGATGTCGTCCCGCCCACAAGGTGGATGCCTGCGATGTCAGAATTAGCACCGTTGAGCAGAGAGGATAGTGGCTCCATCGTCTCAATAGTGCGATCTATGAGAGGCTTGCACGCTCGTGCCACCTCGGCCATCGGAATATGTAGGATCGTTGAATCCAGATCGACGAGAAGGTTGCGTTCCCGACGCAGAGTAAATTCCATAGCAGCCACCGCACTGTAGGTGGTTCCTAGGTCGACTCCCAGATCCATGGTGGGCAGTCTAGGCTCGGGTACCGACACCGCCGTCAGTTGTCCAGGTCGCCCCCGCGGCGGGGGTGATAATCAGGCTTGTCGTCGTCGGAAGTATCATCGCTACTGCGTCGGGGACCAGAGCCTTGAGTGTCGGGATCGTCGTTGCTGGGTCCATCATCCTCGTCGATCGAGCGCAGGAAGTCTTCGACTTCAGCACCGATGTCCTCGGCATCTGGGACGGCAACTTGCGTTGTGCCGAGCTCTCGCTGGGCAACCCGGGAGTCATACTGCTCCTCTAGAGCATGGAGCATAGCTTTGAGCTCTTCAGAATTATTGACCTGGGTATCGATCTCGGCGCGGACTGTGTTGGCAGCTACAGCCAAGGAGTTGATGGGTAGTGCCAGGCCGGTTGCTCCTCGTAATGCCTCCACGAGGGCGCGAGCCGATTCAGGATAATCCAGATCGGCTAAGTAATGGGGTACATGGGAGGCAAGCCCGATGACAGCGTGGTTCGTTTCCCCCAACCGCTGACCGAGTACGACGGGGAATGAGGCCGGTACCTGAAGGCGGCCGAAGGGAGACGTCGAGCCCAAAATGAGTTCAGGTCGTGATGCCCAGCGTGTGACTATGGCAGGACGGGTGTGAGGGGTCGGTATCGGGATCGAATCGGTAATGACGGTCAGTCGGATCCCCATAGAGTCGACAAGACTCGTTAGAGACGACACCAACGATTCCCAGCCGAGAGCCGGCTCTGGGCCTTCCAATACAAGGAACGCTTGGCCAAGTTGATCGGTGACTTCGTGCAGCACTAGGCGGGGGCGCTCGTACCCCTCGAAGTGGTCGGTGTCGAAGATGATGGGCTGACGGGAATCGCGATGGTCCAGCAACAGATCAATGTCGAATTCCCCGAGCTCGTGGTGGGGAAGCTGGGATAAGATGGCGTCGCGCACCCGTGCCTGTACCAGACCGGTGTCACTAAAAGACTGCACCAGAGTGATGAGAGCGGACACCTCCTGATCAGGACCCACGATTCCGGGATGCCAGCTGAAGCGATTGCTCTGCCGATCCATGGGCGTCCTCCTTTCCGTCGGGGCAGGTTGGTATAACCCCGTGAGTCTTCACTCTATTCCGTTGTGCTGATAGGTAGCCTGACCGCGTCGCCAATCGACCGAAGGACGGATTACATGAGGATGACGCGCCGAGCAACAACCGCAGTCGCCGTGGCAGGGCTGTCCTTGCTTGCCGGGTGCTCACAGACCAACGGAACAGTGCCCGGGGTCAGCGACTCCCCTGATGCGTGGTGGACGAGCTTACCGTCTGCGACGAGTGGGTCTGCCAACTCCAGGGCGGCTACGCACGCTGCCGGTACGGCATCAGCGACGACCACTCCAGCGCCCGCAGCGGCCAGCGGTCCGTGCGGTTATGCCGTCGCGGGCAAGGCTGCTCGCCCAGTTGATATGCCGCCTTCTGACAATATCGAAAAGACTGGTTCCACCACCGTCACTCTTACGATTAATGACGCTCCCGTGGTGCTTACTGTTGATCGGGCGATGGCCCCCTGTGCCGCCAACGCGTTTATCTCGTTGGCCGAGCAGGGCTATTACAACGACACCTCATGTCACAAATTATCTACGGGAGATGCCAAGTACCTCCAGTGCGGTGACCCTTCCGGAACCGGGAATGGTGGTTCAGGATACTCCTATCCCGTTGAGAAGGAAGCCAAGGCCGGAGGATCAGTTGGCTCCGGCACTCTTGCCTTGGTCGCCGATTCCCAGCATCGGCTGGGCTCGCAATTCGCCCTGGTTTATGGTGACTCCAAGCTGTCGGATTCCTTCCTCGTCATTGGAAGTATCGATAAGGACGGTGCTGGGAGCATCTCTGACATCGCTCATAAGGGGCTCGCTGACGATGGCCTTACTCCAAAGGTCGACACCAAGATTGGCTCGGTTGTGATGGGCTGAGCCTTAGCGAGGGGTGAGAGGCCCCTGGCACCGTGATAGGAAGGCCGCTAGCACTTGCACGAAGACTCCCGGCTGGTCTGAATGCACCCAGTGGCCGGAATTCTTAATACGGATTCGGCGCACTTGGGGGAAAAGTTCGTGCATGGCTTGGGAATGGTCGGGGCCGACATAGTCCGATTGCTCGGCGGTGATCCAGAGCGCTGGCCCTTCCCAGATCGAGGTAACCGGCGGCCAGGAACCGATATCGGACAGTCCATTGCCCAATAGATCGAGATTCATTTGCCAATACCAGCGTTCATGATTGCCGGTTTCATGGCGCAAGTTTTGCAAGAGGAACTGCCGGATGTTCGGGTCAGGCACCCCGTCGGACATGTGCTCTTCGGCTTGTCGGCGGGTGGTCAAGGCTGTCAGATTCACCGACTTCATGGCGTCGACGAGAGGTGCCAGGCGTGTGAGACGCGAATCCACCGGGGCCATGTCGACGACGGTGAGGCTACGGGCTAAGTCAGGGTTGTCGAGGACCGTCCGCATGACAACTTTGCCACCCATCGAGTGACCCAGCAGGTGGGCTGGACGGTTCCCACTGGTGGCTTTGACGGTGGCTGCCAAGGAGTCGGCCATGTCGCGATAAGAAAAAGTTTGGGTCCAGGGAGATCGGCCGTGGTTCGGCAGATCGACGAGGATACAGCGATAGGCGTCGGGGTCGGTAGCAAGGAGATCCTTCGCCACGCGGGTGAAGTTCTTTCCTTGCCCAAATACCCCGTGACACCAATACACGTCCTGCTGGCCGTTCCCGAGGGTGGTCAGATGAAGCTTATTCATGGGCGAGATCTCCAACACCCGGTGTGCCAGTGACGACGTTCCTCGACCGGGGACCTGGAGAACATCGATGGTTCATGTGGCCAGGCAACGACATGTGGGGTTCCTGGCTGGATTGGATGCAGACACCCCGGACAGGTATAAACCTTGAGCGCTCGGCCGGCGGGCACCGTGCGCACGACGTGCTGACCATCTCTCTTGTGCTCAGGGCGCGGGTGACTAGCCGTATTGAGGGGTCGGGGCGGGCGCTGCCATTTGCGCGAACCATGATGACGACCCATGGGTCCCATTGTGCCCCACGTGGTGGCCGAGAGAACAATGCCGAGAGACGGACCTTGTGTCAATGAGTTCGAGGGGCGACGAGGTAGAGTTCCACACCGTGCGTCTCGTCATTGCCCAGTGCCAGGTCGACTATACCGGCCGTCTTACTGCCCATTTGCCGTGGGCTAAGCGGCTCATCGTCGTCAAATCAGATAATTCGGTAAGCGTTCACGCAGACGACCGGGCGTATAAGCCCCTGAATTGGATGAGTTCCCCGTGCACATTGACGATTCGTCCTTGCCTGCCCGATGAACCGGCGGCCACCGCCGCTGTCGACGCCGAAGAGGTTTGGGAAGTTGACGCCCCGACCGGCGACCATCTCCAAATCCTGCTGGGACCGAAGGTGCTCGATGTCACCGAGGAATTGGGTATTGACCCGGGCCTGCAGAAGGATGGGGTAGAGGCTCATCTCCAGGAATTACTGGCTGAGAATCCTAACACTTTCGGCGATGGCTGGTCGCTGGTCCGTCGTGAGTACATGACGCCTATCGGTCCGGTTGACCTGCTTTGTCGCGATGCCGACGGGGTCTATGTCGCTGTCGAAGTCAAGAGGCGCGGTGAGATGGATGGGGTGGAGCAACTCACCCGGTATCTTGAACTGCTCAATAGAGATCACTTGTTAGGTGATCGCGTGCGCGGGGTTTTCGCCGCCCAAAAGATCAAGCCGCAGGCGCGTACCCTAGCCGTTGATCGCGGGATCGAGTGCGTCACTATCGATTACGACGCTCTGCGTGGCATGGACCATCCGGAGGACCGTCTCTTCTGACGTGCACACGGCTGCGGGGCTTATGACCTCCTGACCAGGGTCCCGCCGCCGTGTTATCAACGTCACTTCCCAGGCCTAATGCCTTGAGGAAGGACCTGTGTTTTCTCATTGTCAGCCTCGTCGGCAGCAGTTGCACCGCTGGGTTGGGCGGACTCACCATCCTTGACTGCCGGAATAACCTGCGTGCGCTGACTGGCCGGGTCGTTGAGAGGAGCAGTCTCCTTATCGTCGGCCATCGACTGATCGGCCTGAGTATTCTGGCTGGCGGCTGGTTTCTGCTGGGCCTGTGAACTCTTCGGACTAATGACGATGGTGGCGTCATCGGCGGTCGCCCCCTCTGCTTCTTCAGCGAAGGGATCAGTGTCGGGGTAATCGCTTTCGGCTTCTCCGGCCAGGGCCTTGAGATTATTGAGCTGCGCGATGACAGCCTTCTTGCGTTGGAGCAGAGCGGCAGTTTCGCGCTCAAGCTGTTCCTTACGCCAGGCGTACTGCTCTTCGAGACGTTCCTTCATCATGGCGGCCTGACGGTGGGCAGTCGCGATACGATTCTCGGCGTCACGAGCAGCCTGGTTGCGTGTGGTCTCGGCCTCTTCCAGAGCGCTCTGACGAATAGCGTCGGCCTCCTGGGTGCGCTTGGTGACATTGTCGCTGCTGGCCTGCTGATGGACGGTCGCCTGTTCGAGCAGCTGCTTGATTTTGGCTGTGGCCTCATCGTGGCTGGTGCGGGCCTCGTTAGTAATGTTCTCGGCTTCTTGCCGCGCCTTGGTCGTGATAGTTGCGGCCTCCGAACGAGCCTGATCGAGGATCTGGGCAACCTGGGCGCGAGTATTCTGATCGATGGTGGCGGCCTTCGTGCGAGCCTCGGTAACAATCGCCTCGGCATGAGTGCCGGCCTGCTCAACGATAGTGCGGGCCTGTAGGCGGGCCTGCTCGATTGCGGTTCGTGAATCCTTGGCCGCCTGATCGCGCAGCTCGCGCTGGTTGGCTAGCCCTGCGACCCGGATATCGTCGGACTCAGTCTGGGCCGCGGCTCGCATATCGGCAGCAACCCGGCGTCCCTCCTCTTTGATGCGCTCGGCTTCGCGACCGGCCATGGCGACGATGTCTTTAGCCTGGGCTTCGGCGGCGGTTAGGATTTCGGTCGCGTGCACCCCCAGACGCTTGAAATCACTCTGAGTAGCCTCGGCCTGGGCCTGAGATACCTGCCCACGCAGGTGCCGGGTGAGTTGTTTCAGGGTCGATACCTGTTGCTCAATCTCTCGGACGTAGTTATCGACGCTGGTGCGGTCGTAACCCCACATTGAATGGGTGAAACTACCGGCCGCGCTGGCGGTGTCGTCGAAGAGGTTGAGTCCGGTCTCTTCGTCGAACTGGCCGTCAGAAACGTCTTTTGTGCTCACCGATGGTCCCCTTCCAGTAGGTGAATCCAACGGTACCAATCAAGACCGAATGACAACTGTGCAACTCACCGGAACGAAACAGACCCCGGGGCCAAGATAAACCGGTCCCGGGGTCAACCTCAGTGACGTGACGTTAGTCCTTGTAAGGCATGCCGCCGGCCGGGGGCTCGGTGATCTCGATGAGGAGACCGCCGGTGTACTTGGGGTGAAGGAAGATGACACGGGAGCCAGCGGTTCCGATGGAGGGCTCGCCGGTGAAGACGGCGCCACGCTCCTTGAGGGTGGCGATCGTCTTGTCCAGGTTGTAGGTGCGGTAGCACACCTGCTGGATCATATTCTTATTCTTGGAAATGTACTTTCCAATGGTGCTGTCTTCGCTGAGCGGGGCGAGCAACTGAACGACGGTCGACTCCTCGCCGCGCTTGCCGGTACCGAGCATGGCCTCCTCGACGCCATGTCCCTCGTTCTTCTCACGGAAGAGCACCCGGAAGCCCAGCACGTCGCAGTGGTACTTGATGGCCTCGTCCATGTCCTTGACGGCAAAACCGACGTGATCAATACACGCAAAAGGATCGTTGTTGAAGTTCTCCATGGCCCAATCGTTGCACTGTCCACCAGGGTCCAACCAGGCGGGGTAGGTATTCCGGGAGCCTTATGCACAGGTGTGCTGCAGGCGATGGAACGCTGTGGCCTCTGTGCTCAGTGGTTCGCACAGCTCGCCGCCGGACAAATAATGCCGACGCGGTGAGCAGGCCATTCTTGCGTCAAGAGTGGTGATAGAGCGCCCTTGTGTCCGGCTGCGTGTCGAGCAAGGAGTCTTGTGGTGAGACGCCCCCTTTCTCATGGCAGTGATAGCAGCCGCGTGGGGAGCGCCTCGCTTTCATCTCGGTCACATGGGCCGTTTGGTCACTACCGCTATGCGCGAGTGCATGGGATTTCCGATCAGCAGCTGGCGCGATGCTCAGACGTGCATCTTTGATATTTCTGTTCTACCACCGTTCCTGGGGCGGTGTTCGGCTACGGCCATGTCGCCTTCGAGTCTGGAGGGATGAGGGTCTACCTGAGATTAGCTATGTCGACGAGTCAGAGGAGTGCGATCTGACGATCCAGTGGGTGATTGAGATGGTTGGCCTGCGGACCAATGTGGCCTATCCACAACCACCATACGCAACGCAATATCGCCCCGACCACTTCGAGGGGTCGGGGCGATATTGCGTTGGGTCCTTCAGCCTTTGAGAGCTTGATCGACGATGTGGCGGGCCTCTTCCTGGACGGCGGCCAAATGGTCAGCATCACGCAGGGACTCAGCGTAGATCTTGTACTTGTCTTCGGTGCCCGAAGGGCGAGCTGCGAACCAGGCATTTTCGGTCATGACCTTGATACCACCAATCGCTGCGCCATTGCCTGGGGCTTTGGTGAGGATCTTCTCGATTTTCTCGCCAGCGATAGTGTTAGCGGAGACGTCGTCAGGGGAGAGAGCCTTGAGGCGGGCCTTCTGCTCGCGGTTGGCATCGGCGTCGATACGGGCATAGTAAGACTTGCCGAAGCGGTCCTCTAGATCGGCGTAATGCTCGGACGGGGAGCGGCCAGTAACAGCTTTAATCTCACTAGCGAGCAGGGCCAGCAGGATGCCGTCCTTATCCGTGGTCCACGTCTGGCCGTCGAGATCAAGGAACGACGCTCCGGCTGATTCCTCGCCACCAAAACCGATATCCCCGCGCATGAGGCCAGGAACGAACCACTTGAAACCCACTGGTACTTCAATGAGACGACGTCCCAGGTCAGCCGCCACTTTATCGATGAGGGAGGAGCTCACGAGAGTCTTGCCGATACCGGCGTCAGGGCGCCACCCTGGACGATGAGCAAAGAGGTAACCAATCGCCACAGCTAGGTAGGCGTTCGGATTCATAAGGCCGGCGTCTGGCGTGACGATGCCGTGGCGGTCAGAGTCGGCGTCGTTTCCAGTCGCGATGTCGTAAGCATCCTTGTTCGCGATGAGAGAGGCCATCGCTGAAGGGGACGAGCAGTCCATCCGGATCTTGCCGTCAGAGTCAAGGGTCATGAATCGCCAAGTTGGATCAACCGTGGGGTTAACGACCGTCAGGTCAATACCGAGGTGGTCTGCGATGTACTCCCAGTACTGAACCGAGGCCCCACCGAGCGGATCGGCGCCGATGTGGACGCCGGCCTCGTCAATAGCGTCGAGGTCTATGGCATTGCGCAGATCGTCGCAATATGCGCTGCGGTAGTCGTAACGGGAGACCTCGTTGCGCACCTGTTCATAAGGTTTACGACGGATACCAGATGGATCGGCGAGCAACTCGTTGGCGCGGTCAGCAATCCAACCGGTGGCGTCCGTATCGGCCGGGCCACCGTGCGGTGGGTTGTATTTGAATCCGCCATCGCGTGGCGGGTTGTGTGAGGGGGTGACGACAATGCCGTCAGCCTGGCGTCCTTCGCTTAAACGGTTGTGAACAATGATGGCCCGTGAGACGGCAGGGGTTGGAGTCCACTCATCGTCATGCTCGGCGATGACCTCGACGTCGTTGGCGCACAGTACCTCAATGGCGGTCGTCCATGCTGGCATGGATAAAGCATGGGTGTCCTTGCCAATGAAGAGCGGGCCATCGATTCCCTGACAGGTGCGGTATTCCACGATTGCCTGGGTGGTAGCGGCGATGTGAGCGTCATTGAAAGCGCCGTCGAGAGAGGAGCCGCGGTGACCCGACGTGCCGAAGACGACCATCTGATCAGGGTTCGAAGGATCGGGGGAGATGTCGTGGTAGGCCGACAACACGGCATCGACATCGATGAGGTCGGATTCCTGGGCAGGTTTCCCAGCACGTTCATGAGCCATGCGGCCATTCTCTCACCGACTGGTGCGCCACAACAGATTACTGCCGGGAACAACCTCGTTAACGTGGTTCTCGGTCATGATCGTCAGCCATCTCGGCGAGGCTCGGTCGGTGCATCTGGTTGAATGGATGACATGTCTTCTGACTCGATTCATCGTCACGATGCCGTCGATCTGTCGGGGCTGGCGGCCGCAGCCAGTTCCGCTGACTCTCCTGTTGGACCGGCTGCCCACGTCGGTTCGGCAACTGCCAGGACCTGGGTGGTCGAGGGCACCGAAGAAAACTTCAACTCGCTACTCCAAAAGTCGGTGCAACATCCAGTGCTGGTGGAATTCACCACGCCTCAGGCCCACGGCGCCAAAGAGATGGAGTCGCTCCTGCGCCGGGTTACCGATGAGGCCGCGGGTAAGTGGTTGTTGGTCCGCGTCGATATCGACGCCCAGCCCCGACTGGCTCAGAGTCTGGGGGTTAAAGCCGTTCCCATGCTCGTTGCCGTCATTGGTGGTCAACTCGCCCCGCTGGCTCAGGGCACCATCGACGAGCAGCAGTTCCGTCAGCTCACTGAGCAGGTCATCCAGGCAGCTACGTCAGCGGGCATGGTGGGGCGCGCGGAACCGGTGATGGTCGAGGTGAGCAGTGAGGAACCGGTCGGCCCGGATCCTCGTACCGTGGAAGCTGAGAAGCTCATGGATGCCGGAAAGTTCGACGAGGCTGTCGCGGCCTACGATGCATTACTGGCCTCGGAGCCTAACGATCCGGTCCTTATCGCTGGCCGTAACGGAGCAGCACTGCTTGGACGGTTGGATGGTAAAGATCCTGCTGCCTTGTTGACCGCTGCCCAACAGCGTCCTGATGATGTTGACGCCCAGCTGGCTGCCGCGGATGTCGAGCTTATGGGGGGACGTCCCGCTGACGCCTTCAACCGGATCATCCAGGTGGTGCGTTCCACCCATGACGAGGAGCGCGAGACTGCTCGTACCCGGTTGCTTGACCTTTTTGAGATGGTCGGACAATCTGCCCCCGAGGTTGCCGCAGCTCGCCGTTCGTTGGCGGCCGTGCTGTTCTGAGGTTCGCTTGGTTTGGTGTGCGCGTGAGCTGGAGGACAGGGAAGTCATCTGATCAATTCATATGACTCGCTTCAGAAATCCACGGATTTCAGCCCACAAGGAAGCTGAATCGTGTCCGCCGTTCGATGCAGGCGAGATCGCAAGCAACCTCCTGGAGATCGAATCGAGATGACCCTTCCCCACATGGTGAATAGCATGAGGATTATGGACTCGCCCTCCCTCGATGAGAAGTTCCATGCTGTGCTGTTCGACCTCGATGGCGTTCTGACTCCCACCGCGCTCATTCATATGCGTGCTTGGCAGGAGATGTTCAACGAGGAGTTATCGCGGCACCAAGACCAGAACCCCTATACCGACGAGGATTATTTCGCCTACGTCGATGGCAAACCCCGATATAATGGGGTACGCGATTTTTTTGCCAGCCGCGGCATCACTCTTCCAGAGGGTGACCCGTCTGACGGCCCTGCTGCCCAGACGATTTGTGGGCTAGGCAACCGCAAGAACGACCTGTTCAATACAGTGCTGGCCCGGGACGGCATCCAGCCTTACCCGGGGTCGCGACGTTGGGTGGATAGGCTGCACGAGAGTGGTATGGCGATGGCGGTGGTCTCATCGTCACGCAATGCCGCAGCAGTGCTCAAGGCGGCGGGGATGGTCGAGGATTTCTCAGTGCTGGTGGACGGCAACCGGTCGAAGACTGAAAGATTACCCGGCAAGCCGGCCCCCGATACGTACCTGAGAGGAGCGGAGCTACTCGGTGTGCCTGCTGAACAGTGCGTCGTCGTCGAGGACGCGGTGTCGGGAGTACGCGCGGGAGCTGCCGGAGGATTTGGAATGGTGCTTGGCGTCAACCGTGGTGTCGGGGCCGACCGGCTGCGTGAGGCCGGCGCCGACCGGGTGGTGGATGACTTAGATGAGATGGTTGAGGAGATGGCATGACGCGGACGGGCACTGACCCGATGGATCGATGGCGCTTTCCCGACGATCCGTGGGCGATTGTTGAGACTGCCCCCAGCACAGATGATCTAGGAACTACTGAGACGCTGTTTTCAATTGGTAATGGCTATCTCGGTATGCGTGGTAATCCGTCGGAGGGCCGCGACTCTTTCAGTCACGGCACCTACATCAACGGGTTCCATGAAATTTGGGACATCCATCACGCTGAGAATGCCTACGGTTTCGCGCGTACCGGTCAGACGATTGTCAACGTTCCGGACGCCAAGCTTATGAAGCTCTACGTGGATGACGAACCGCTCCTGCTCAGCATCAACGAGATCCAGTCGTATAAACGGTGGATCGACTTCCGAGAGGGTGTCCTGCGTCGGGAGCTGGTATGGCGCACTCCGGCGGGCAAGTTGCTGCGGGTGGCAACCTCGCGGATGGTCTCCTTCACTCACCGGCACATGGCTCTGATTAGCATCGAGGTGACGATGCTCGAGGGCGACGCCCCGATCGTCATTAGCTCGCAAATCCTTAACCGTCAGGACGGCATGGACGAGTACCACGCTCGACCTGACGACATCGAGAAGACTGCCGACCCTCGCCAAGCTCGTAAATTTGCCGACAAGGTACTCATTCCTGAAAAAGATTGGCACTCTGACAGGCGCATGATTTTGGGATTCCGCACCGCACGTTCGGGGATGACCCTGGCTGTAGGCGCCGATCACGAGATCATCACGGAAAATGAGTACGCGGCCCTTATCGATACCGAGCCCGGGATGGGAAAACGGGTGTATCGTGTTGAGGCCACCCAAGGCCGACCAATTCGCATCGATAAGGCGGTTGCTTATCACACTTCTCGCGGCGTGCCGGTACATGAACTGTTTGACCGAGTGCGCCGCAGCTTAGATCGAGTGCGTGAACAGGGGCACAACGTCTACTACGACGAACAACGTGCATGGCTTGATGATTACTGGGCAACGGCTGATGTCGAGGTCGAAGGTGCCCCGACCGGTATTCAGCAGGCTGTCAGGTGGAACCTTTTCCAGATTGCTCAGGCATCAGCCCGTGCAGATCAACTTGGCATTCCGGTAAAGGGTGTAACCGGGTCAGGCTATGAAGGTCACTACTTTTGGGACACTGAGGTTTATGTCATCCCGATGCTGACCTACACTCATCCAAGAATCGCTGAGAATGCGCTGAGATTTCGGGTGAATACCCTTCCGCAAGCTCGACGTCGGGCTAAGGAGTTGTCTGAACGAGGTGCCCTTTTCCCGTGGCGAACAATCACCGGTGAGGAGGCGTCAGCTTATTACGCGGCGGGTACTGCTCAATACCACATCAATGCCGATATTGTCCATGCGATTATGAACCACGCCCGGGCGACCGAAGATAAGACCTTCCTCTTCCGGGACGCGGCACCGGTCCTCGTCGAGACCGCACGAATGTGGGCTGATCTTGGGTTCTGGCGTATCAACGGTGGTCGAGAGTTCCACATCCACGGGGTTACTGGGCCCGACGAGTACACCACTGTCGTTAATAATAACCTCTACACCAACGTTATGGCGAGGGCCAACCTCATCGATGCCGCCGGTGTTATTAGGCGTATGCGTGACGAGGACCCACTGTGGTACGAGCACCTGTGTTCAGAGTTGGACCTCACCGAAGATGAAGTTGGTGGCTGGGAGGAGTGTGCGGCGGGGATGGTGATCCCGTTCGACGACACCTTCGGTATCCATCCGCAGGATGACCAATTCCTTTCACGTGAGCTTTGGGACCTCAAGAACACCCCTGATAACAAGCGGCCGCTGTTGCTGCATTATCACCCGCTGGTGATCTACCGATTCCAGGTACTCAAGCAGGCAGACGTTGTGCTGGCTTTGTTCCTGCAGGGAGATCAATTCACCCAGGCTGTCAAGCTTGCTGACTTTGAGTATTACGACCCCATCACCACCGGTGATTCGAGTCTGTCGGCGGTAGTCCAGTCGGTGATGGCGGCAGAAGTTGGCCATCAGGAGATGGCGATGGGCTATTTTCTCGACGCGCTCTTCTGCGACCTGGCTGATACCCATCACAACGCTTCGGACGGAGTTCACGTTGCCTCGACCGGTGGAGTGTGGGGATGCCTCGTGCACGGTTTCGTTGGCATGCGCAATGACCGGGAGAACTTGCGTTTTGATCCGAGACTTCCAGCCCAATGGACGTCGATCAAACACCACATGCTCATTGGCGACTCTCACATGCTCGTTTTCCTGGAACGTGACGCCATTACGTTCCAGATTCTGTCGGGCCATGACCGCGACGTGACAGTGCGCGGTGAGCTCTACCACATTGGGGTTGAGCCGGTGAGGGTGCCGTTGTCCGATCAGGGGCCGTTGCGTCCTAGCCTGCGGGTTACCCATCCGATCTCGGGTTTGCGTCGAGCTGACGGTTCTCTTATCACTGCAGAAGTTCCCGGCAGCATTGCTGAGACGATTGTTTCTTCTCCGATCTCGACGTCGTGAGACTGATAACGACGGGAGGAGGCCGGCACCATTCGCGGTGTCGGCCTCCTCCATATCGTGGAGGTACGGTGCGGTCCGGTTACCCGGTTTGCCTCGAACTCACTTCACAACAGTGATCACCGGGGTACCTGTAGTGACGTCGTCAGCAGGAATGCCGGTCACGTTGGAGTAGTCGAACCCGTTGGTCACTAACACCGGGGTGATCTTGGAGTATCCGGCTTCGTCAATGACGGTGGGATCAAAAACGACCAGGGGCTGTCCAGCACTGACGTGATCGCCAGCCTTGACCTTGACGTCAAACCCTTTGCCACCGAGCTCGACGGTATCGATGCCGACATGGATGAGTAGCTCGACACCCGAATCCAGTTTGAGCCCGAAAGCGTGGCCGGAATCCGGGGCGGTGACAACGGTGGCGTCGGCTGGGCAGACAACAGTGTTGCTGGTGGGCTCGATGGCGATGCCATCACCGACGACACCAGTGGAGAAAACCGGATCGGGGATTTCAGAGATTGGCACGGCACGTCCCTCAAGAGGAGAGGTGACGGTGACGGCCTCGGCGGCAACTTCGGCTGCAGTCGGGGCCTCGGCCCCCTCGACTGTTGCGGTCTCGGTTATGGATTCGGTGGCGGCAGCTGGGGCAGCGGCGGTTGGTTCTGCCTCGTGAGCGCTGGCCTGACGGCGACGGGCCTTGGCTGCAGCCTTCTCGTCGTTATCACGATAGTCGCGCACGATAACCAGAGCCATCGCGGTGAAGAACGAAGCTGCGATCGCTACCGAGTACAGCCCGATCTTGTCGAAGGCCGGGATGGTCAGCAGGGAAGTGAAGACAAAGGCCGGGGTGTGCAGACCGCCGCCCGCACCGATGATGACACCACCGACGAGACAGCCGACCAACATGGATGGGTAAATCTTTTTGTAACGCAGGTGGATGCCGTAGAGGCTGGGCTCGGAGATACCACCGAGCAGACCGGCGGCTAGGGCGCCAATCGCGGTCTGGCGCATTGTCACGTCCTTGTCACGCACAGACAGGAAGAGAACGCCAGCGGTAGCACCGAAACAGGCAAAGTTCCACGCACCCATCGGGCCCTGGATGTAGTCGTAACCCAGAGTCTGGATGTTGAGCAGCATGACAGCGTTGAGCGGCCAGTGTAGGCCCAACGGAACCATGAATGGGTACAGCAGGGGGATGAGGACCGCGAAGATGAAAGGGCTGACGTCGTTGACCGCCTTGAGCCCGTTGGCCAGCCCAGCACCGGCGTAGACACCGATCGGGCCGATGAGGAAGGCCGTCAGCGGGATCATGATGAGCATGGTGAGGAAGGGTACGAAGATCATCTGGACATTGGGGGAGATGATCTTCTTGAGCCATTTGTACAGCGGGGCCAGGATTGCAGCCATGATGAGCGGCGGGAACACCTGGGAGCCGTAATTAAAGATCGTCAGCGGTAGGCCGAAAACGTCGACCACGTTGACTTTGAATCCGCCGAGGGTCAGTGGATGGGCAGTCTTGCCGAGCTCGGTGAACGCAGGCAGCATGACGACAGCCATGACGGAGAACCCAACCCACGGGTCGGCATTCAGACGCTTAGTGGCGTTGTAGGCGACCAACAGTGGCAGGAAGTAGAAGACACACTGCCAAGCCAAGTTGACGAATTGCCAGCTCGGGGGCAGGGTGACGCGCGAGTCGGCCCAGTTTCCGATGACGCCCAGAGAACCCATGAGGGCCATGAACGTGATGAACAGGGAGGCGCCGAGCAGGGCACCCATGATCGGCCGGAAAGAGTCGGACAGGTACTCGAAGAGGTTGTCGAGCCACGAGAACTTGCCTCGGGGACCCTTGGAGCGATGCTCGGCCTTGACGTCCGCGTCCGACTGATTGCCGCTGCTGGAAGAAAGCCCTTTCATGGCGGGTAGGTCCATGATGTCGTTGTAGACGCCGGCAACGGCGCCTCCGATGACGATTTGGTAGCGATTGCCCGACTGAGGAACGGCTCCCATGACGCTTGGGATCGCTTCGACCTCAGCCTTGTCGATAGGCGAGGAATCGCGAAGTTGGAACCTCAGACGAGTGGCGCAGTGAGTGAGACCGACAATGTTGTCGGGGCCGCCCACCGCATCCACGATCTGGGACGCGGGTGATGACATGTATGTGGTCCTCCTGTAATATTGCCGCCCAGGGCAGCGAGGCAGAATTCTAATCGTTCCAGGATGCTGTTACCACACCGGGGTAGGTCCCGGCTTGATCCACCGATTTGGTGCTGCGGTCGCGAATCTCCTGGGAGTTGTGAGATAGCGTAATGTATACGTCGCAAACATTATCGAGCGCGTCGCTGTGCTGAGACTGCCGCGCGGATTCTCGGGGGGCACAGTCGAGGCTCCCCGGGGCAGGAGGGTCGAACCTTCTAACGCGGGCCTCACACAGGGAATCCGTTTTCTGTGGCGCGAGGCATGCAATCGGACAAGATGGCCTCGATGCGTCGGGCCGACAGTGCGGTCACGTGATCGGGTATCAGCTGCGGCTCGACCCAATGCAGGCGACTGATTTCCGAGTCGGCTGGGTGCATGACCTTGACGAGGCTTGGCTCGGCTACACCAGCGTCATAGATGAACTCGATAGCGTCAGACCATCCCAACGCCGGAGGCATCCAGTCGATGAGACTCGGCGTGCCCGGAATGTCAAGGGGGGTTCCTAACTCCTCCCGGCATTCCCGGACGGCTCCGGCATGCGGGGATTCTATAGGTTCGACGACGCCCCCGGGCAGTTCCCAATCCGGCTTATATGTCGTCTCGCACATGAGCACCCGCCCGGCATCATCACGGAGGAGGACGTGGGAGATGACCCGTTTGGTGGGTAGAACAGAATCGAGCATCCCGGTGTGGCCGGTGCGGGTATAGATCTCGTCGGTTGCCAGTCGGGAATAGATGTGTTCGTCTATCCAGCCGTTTTCACGCACGCGCGCCTGGCGCAGCCGACCCTCGCGACGATACCCAGCATGGTGCAAGGCGTGGATGACCTCATCGTCATCGACGGCCACCCGTGCCTCGAGACGACGCACGTCGTGCCCGATGATGGCGTCGTCGGACGCCAGCGAGATAGCGCGTGTCAAACCCTCCGGATATGGCGGATCATCAAGGAGTAGCCGACCGGAGTCATCTACCACCTCGACCTGGATTCTGAAATCCTCGGAACCGGATTCGTCATCGACCACGAATTATTCCTCCTGTGGCACGGTCATTGCACGCCCGGATCGCCGGGCAGGGCAGCGGTTGCTGACGGATTGTGACGTAGCCACACCGATCCCATCGGCGGAACGCACACTGTGGCAACCGCACGGAGACGATCGGGAGCTGGCAGTGGGGCGGCTACGATTTGGCCGAGATTGCCGAACTCGCCGGTGCCGTCGTACTCCAGGGAATCGGTGTTGAGGATCTCGGTCCACACCCCTTCCATCGGTAGGTCGATACGATAGTCGGTCTGCGGATTGGGAGAGAAGTTCGTGAAGCAGGCAATCGTCGATCCATCATCGGAACGGCGTAACCAGGAGAACAGGTTGTTACCGGCATCGTCGGCGTTGATCCACTCGAATCCGCGCGGATCGCTGTCGAGCTGCCACAATGCGGGGTTTTCTTTGTAAATCTTGTTAAGGTCGCGGAAGAGGCGTTTGAGACCGCCGTGTCCCCACAGGTCGGCGACAAACCACTCAAGGCTTACCGACTCGTCGAACTCGTGGCGCTGACCAAATTCCTGACCCATGAACACCAGCTGTTTGCCGGGAAAAGACCACATGTAGGAGTAGAAGGCTCGCAGGGACGCGAACTGTTGCCAGTCGTCACCGGGAATCTTGGTGATCATGGATCCTTTGCCATGCACGACCTCGTCGTGGCTAATCGGCAAGATGAAGTTCTCTGAGTATTGGTAGACCATGGCAAAGGTCATCTCGCCATGGTGGTACTGGCGGTGGAATGGGTTGAGCTCCAGATATCGCAGCGAGTCGTTCATCCAGCCCATATTCCACTTGAACCCGAACCCCAGCCCACCGTCGTCGACCGGCTTGGTGACGCCGGGGAAACTAGTGGACTCCTCAGCGATCATGAGGATGCCGGGGTGGCGCGAATACAAGTGAGAGTTGACATAGCGCAAGAAGTCAATGGCCTCTAGGTTCTCCCGGCCGCCATACTTGTTGGGCACCCACTGGCCCTCTTCGCGAGAGTAGTCCAAGTAGAGCATCGAGGCGACGGCGTCAACGCGCAGTCCGTCGGCGTGGAATTCGCTAATCCAGTACAGCGCGCTTGAGACGAGGAAAGATTTCACCTCGTTGCGACCGTAGTTGAAGATGTAGGTTCCCCAGTCCTTGTGTTCGCCCTGGCGTGGATCGGCGTGTTCGTAAAGCGCGGTGCCGTCGAAGCGCCCCAGGGCCCAGTCGTCCTTGGGAAAGTGGCCGGGAACCCAATCCATGATGACTCCGATGCCGGCCTGATGTAGCTTATCGATGAGGTAACGCAGGTCGTCGGGAGATCCGTAGCGGCTGGTGGGAGAGAAGTACCCGGTGACCTGGTATCCCCAGGAGGGAGCGAATGGGTGTTCAGCCAATGGCATGAACTCCACATGGGTATAGCCCTGCCAAGTGACATAGCTCACCAGCTGGTCAGCCAACTCTCGGTAGCTCAGCCCGTGACGCCATCCGCCCAAATGGACCTCGTAGACGCTCATCGGTTCGGCGTGAGCGCGGGAGGCCTCGCGGCGGGCGATCCACTCATCGTCATTCCATTCGTAGTGGGTTTCGTTGACGATGGAAGCATTCTGAGGAGCTTGCTCTGAATAACGGGCCATTGGGTCAACCTTTTCGTGCCAGGTACCCCACTGGTCCTGAATGCGGAACTTATAGAGGGTTCCCTCGTCGACTCCTTCGACGAAGGTGCCCCAGACTCCGGACCCCGGGATGAGGCGCATACGGTCACCAGTCCACCAGTTGAAGTCAGAGATGACCTCAACCGCCTGGGCATTTGGGGCCCACACAGCGAAGCGGGTGCCGGTGATGGGACCGCGCTCATCGTCGTCGATAGTGACGACATGGGACCCGAGCCTCTTCCACACCTCCGTGTCCCCACCAGAGTGGAACCCCTCGAGGTCCCAACCGGTGAGTCCTCCGAACTCATCGTGAGCCATGTCGTCCTCCTGGCATGTCGTTGGTGTGGCCGTCAGTTCGATAATCCAACGGGAATCCGTGGGTGAGTTTGAGCATCGTCAATCCTGCCCCATTGCTCGAATAGCCGACAGTGGAATGTCTACCCATGTCGGTCGGTTAAGGGTTTCATAGACGATTTCGTAACTAGCTTTGTCAGCCTCGTAGGCGGCCAGCAGGTCCTGTTCAGCGGTATTCGGCCAGCCATAGCCCGTCAGGAATGCCTCGCTGGCACGGCGCGCCCAGGTAAGAGTCTGCGGTGCCGTCGGCCTGGCATGAGCTGAGGTGGCGTAGGACAACGACCTCATCATCCCGGCAACATCGCTCCAGCGGGAGTCTGGTAGCCGTCGCTCGGCGAGGGGTTTGAGGGGTTCTCCCTCGAAGTCGATGATCCGCCAGCCGCCAGGTGTCAGTAGAGTTTGGCCGAGGTGAAAGTCCCCGTGGATTCGCTGGGCGGCGAGGTGGCGTCCGCGCAGCTTCTCAAACCGGGCAGTCAGCGTGCCCCGGTAGCGAGCCAGCGCTGGCGCTGTGACAACAGCGGCGTCAAGGCGGCGCACCATATCGTCGGCGACGCGCGACCCGTCGATTTCGACAGTGCTAAAAGTATGCCGCAGTGCCTCGTGAATGGTGCGTAAGCACTGTCCCAGACCGGCTACGAGGTCGGTGACGTCGACGAGATCGACTGCCTTGGCAGTGATGAGTTCCCAGCCATCCCGGGGCTGCGGCAACCTCTCAATGATCATAGCTAGATCGACCGGGATGTGTTCCTCAGCGGGGATCTGTCCGGACATAAAACCGTACAATGTGGCCACCGATGAGATCCCGGCATCGTTGAGGGCGTTATGCACGGTAATGTCAAGGTTGTCGCCGGGCTCCAGGCGGCGGAACATTTTGATGATGATGGCGTCGCCCACCATGAACGAGGTGTTCGATTGCTCACCACCGAAGCGCTTAACGAACCGAACCGGCTCAGGGGCCGCTCGACGGCGATGCAGCTGCCACGATCCATCCATGGCGATAGGAGTTCCCTCGAGGAGGATACGAGCCCAAGCAGTGAGAGCTAGTTCATCCTCAGTGGCGTCAGTGACGGTAAAAGGTTGACCGTTGACGACGATCTCCGCCAGGCCAGCAACGCGTCCTGGGCGTAATGCTAAAAGCAACTGGTAATACTCGTCGGCGGCCTGCGGATAACCGACATGTGCGATGACAGGGAGCACTTGCAGATCTTGCTCGTTGACGACGGGAGCCAACGGCAGCAGCCTAGTCAGGGAACCACACCGGCCCTTACCTGAGAACCATCGGGCTCCACTGATGTGGTCCCAGACGCGTTCCCGTACGGTGGCGTCGTCCCAAACGGTCATGACCTCTCCTCGCGGGACATTTGCAGCCATCGATAGCCATATGGCCACAACGGTACGGACAGTGTTCCGTCAGCTTTTACTGGTTGCGCGTCCTGACCATGGATGAGAGAAGAGCCCGTCACGCCCGCGAATTGTGGAAGGTGAAGGGCAACCATCCGCTCAGTATCGGAGAAATTAGCCAGGCACAGGACCGTTTCGTGCTCGTTGTGACGCAGGAAGGACATCACCGCCATGTCCGGCCCGCCTAGATCGGTGAACTCGCCGGTCCCAAAGACGGGGTGGTGGCGGCGGATACCGAGCATGGCACGCGTCCACACCAGCAAGGAGGACGGGTCGTCCATCTGGCGGGCGACATTGACGTGCTCTGGATCGTGGCCAAAGGTGCGGATGAGAGGTAGATGAAAGTCCTCTGGAAGGGCAGTGGAAAAGCCAGCCGTCTCCGAGTCATCCCACTGCATCGGGGTACGCACCCCATCACGGTCAGGCAGCCAGGGATCGTCCCCCATGCCAATCTCGTCGCCGTAGTACAGCACCGGAGAGCCGGGTAGGGACAGCAACATGGCGTTAAGTAGCCGGATCTTCGCATCGTCGTTATCGACAAGAGGGCTCAAGCGGCGACGAATGCCCAAGTTGCACCGCCACCGGGATTCAGGAGCATATTCCTCCCACATGTAGTGACGATCTTCTTCGGTCACCATTTCGAGGGTGAGTTCGTCGTGGTTGCGCAGGAAGGTCCCCCACTGGCAGCCGTCCGGGATGTGTGGAGTGTGAGCCAGGATCTCGCTAATGCACTCCCGTGAACCGCGACGCAGTCCCATGTACAGGCGTGGCATGACCGGAAAGTGGAAGGCCATCTGGCATTCGTCACCGTTGCCAAAATACTCGACGACGTCGTCAGGCCACTGGTTAGCTTCACACAGCAGGATGCGGCCTGGGTATTCTTCATCGACCATGGCGCGCAGCTGCTTGAGGATCTTGTGAGTTCCTGGCAAGTTCTCGCAGTTCGTGCCCTCGGCCTCAATGAGGTACGGGACGGCGTCGAGTCGGAATCCGTCAATACCCAAGTCCATCCAGAAGCGGACGGCGTCGAGCATTTCCTCCATAACTCGAGGCTCTTCAAAGTTGAGATCGGGTTGGTGATGGAAGAATCGGTGCCAGTAGAACTGCTTACGCTGGGAATCCCAGGACCAATTCGAGTCCTCGGTATCGCAGAAGATGATACGAGCATCGGAGTAGGCCTCGTCAGTGTCCGACCATACGTAGTAGTTACCGTAAGGACCATCCGGATCGGCGCGTGAGGACTGGAACCACGGATGGGAATCCGAGGTGTGGTTCATGACGAAGTCGATGATGACGCGAAGGCCACGGTCATGGGCTGCGTCAAGGAAAACCTTAAAGTCCTCAATGGTGCCCAGCTCCTCACGGATCCAGCGATAGTCACGAATGTCGTAACCTCCGTCATGGAGAGGAGAGTCATAGAAGGGTGGTAACCATAGGCAATCCACCCCGAGCCATTGTAGGTAATCGAGTTTTCCCGTCAGCCCTTTAAAGTCGCCAATTCCGTCACCATTGGAGTCCTTAAAGGATCGCACCAGAACCTCATAGAAGACAGCGGTGCGGAACCATTCAGTCTCGGTGCGATCGATAGAACCGACCGGGTGGATCTCATCGAGTCTGGCCTGCAACTGGGCCGAGGTCAGCCCGAGAGCCCCGGTAGGAGCCAGGGTCTCAGGGATCTCCGCGGCGGGGGTGCAGGGGACATGGGTCATGAGGTGGTCTTTCGCACATGCAGGATATGGGCGGGCTGAGCGGGGTAGAGCCTGACGAAGGCTTGCTGGCCCCACGTGAAATCGGCTCCAGTGAGCTCATCGTGGACGGTGAACGTGTCGTCATTATCGAAGCCGAGGGCAGCCATATCGAGCATGATCTGAGACTCAACACCCCATACCGGATCCAAGGAGGTAACAACGATCACAACGTCATTTCCCGCTTTCTTGGAGAACACGAAGACGTTGTCGTGTGGGGCGTGATGGATCGTAGTGTCACGCAGTTGCTGCAACGCCGGGTGAGCCCGACGGATCTCGTTGAGGCGAGTGACGAGCAGCGTGATGTTCGGCTCGGAATCGTAATCGCGGGGCCGGTACTCGTACTTCTCGGAGTGGGCGTACTCCTCGCGTCCGGGCAGCGGCTCGTGCTCGCAAATCTCAAATCCGGAGTACATGCCCCACGACGGGCTCATCGTCGCGGCTAGGATCGCGCGGATAGCGAAGCCGGCCGGATTGCCGTCATTGAGATAGATAGGGTTGATGTCTGGGGTATTGACGAAAAAGTTTGGACGGTAGAAGTGCGAGGTCTGGTGGGAGACCTCGTCGAGGTACGCTTCGAGCTCCCACTTGGTGGTGCGCCAGGTGAAATAGGAGTAACCCTGTTGGAAACCCACCTTGCCGAGGGCAGCCATCATCTCGGGACGGGTGAAGGCCTCTGCCAGGAAGATGACCTCGGGGTGACGACGATGAACCTGTTCCATGAGCCAGGCCCAGAAATTCAGGGGCTTGGTATGTGGATTATCGACGCGGAAAATCGTCACGCCGTGGGAGATCCATAACTCCAGCAGCCGCAAGCATTCCTGGTAGATACCGTCAGGGTCATTGTCGAAGTTGATCGGGTAGATGTCCTGATACTTTTTGGGTGGATTTTCTGCATAGGCGATGGTGCCATCAACGCGGGTCGTGAACCACTCCGGGTGCTGGTGTACCCACGGGTGGTCTGGGGAGGCCTGCAAGGCAAAATCTAGGGCCACCTCCATGCCTAGGTCATGAGCGTGGGCCACGAAACGGTCGAGGTCGTCGAAGGTGCCTAGGTCGGGGTGAATGGTGTCATGGCCGCCATCAGACGATCCGATGGCCCACGGCGATCCCGGATCGTCCGGACCTGGGGTCAGGGTGTTGTCCTTGCCCTTGCGGAAGGCTGTGCCAATGGGATGGATCGGCGGCAGGTAGACGACGTCGAATCCCATCGCAGCGGCGGCGTCCAGGCGCTCCCAGGAGGTGTCGAAAGTACCTGAAACCCAGTGACCGTCCGCATCGACATAAGCACCCTGAGAGCGCGGGAAAAACTCGTACCAGGACCCGTAGAGGGCCCGACGTCTCTCCACCCGCAGCGGGGCCGGGAGTGTGGGCGAGGTCAACAGCCGCGGGGCATGGACTCGCATGGCCTCGCAGAACGCGTAGGTGTTGATGACCTGTTGTAGCGAGTCGGGGGCACGGTCAAGGGTTAGGTTGGCATCGGTCTCGCGCAGAGCCGTGATCGCGTCAGTATCCCCGGATTGCTCGGCGTGCCGGACCGCCTCGTTTATGAGGGCATGGCCTTCGGCGCACACCAGTTCGACGTCGATGGCAGCGGCGAGCTTGGCATTGGCGTTGTGATGCCACGTGCCCCAGGTGTCTGACCAGCCTTCAACGTGCATAGCCCAGTCGCCTTCGATGTCAGCGGAGACTCGGGCTTTCCAGATGTCTAGTCCCCAGGGCTCGACCTGGTGCATGTCAGTGAGGTGACGGTTGCCCTCGGGATCGGTGAGAACGACACTAGCCCCGACGGCGTCGTGGCCTTCGCGGAACACATTCGCGGTGACCTCGAATTCCTCATTGACGACCGAGTAGATCGGCAGGTGGCCACTTTCGACCTCGGGACGGACGTTGTGTACAGGGATACGTCCAAATCCGCGTAGCGGGGGATATCCAGGAGAATCAATGGCGCTCGTGGCAGTGAAAAGAGCATTATTGCCAAAGGCATGCTCGGCAGCACGACGCGGTGCTGGAAATTCCGGCGGTACGGGTGATGGTTCAGGAGCAGGGGCTGACTTAGGGGAGTCGGCGGGGGAGGCAGGAGCCATCGGTTTGGGTGACGGTTCTGGGGCCGAAGGAGTGACCTGCACCTCCTCGTCGTCGGAGCCATTCTCGTCGTGACGGCGGTCTCGCCTATTGATCCTCCACACAAGTCACAGGCTACCGTGGCCCGTTTCGACGCGTCATGATTCAAGCCAGCGTCAATCTTGGATTGATCCGACTCTTCACAGGAGGAAGAAGTGCCTCTGACCATTGGATGAGGGACCCACAGCGGCGAGATCGGCGGGTGAAGGCGCGCTCACCCGCCAAGTGTGCGCTTGGCGCGTAACGGTGCAGTCAGGCCGAAAGGGGAGGCTTGCATGACGACGACGCATCTGCTCGGCAGAGTAACCGATAGTCCTGCTGGTACGGCTTCGTCGGGAATCTCCCCAGGCAGAGCTGTTGAGGCCACAACGTGCCACGATTCGCCCCATCGAACGCTCGGCAAGATGATCTCGATCGGGCGGTCACCGGCGTGAAACCAGATGAGGAAGGCCTCATTGTCGTCACTGGTGTACATACCGAGGGTGCGTCGGCTTTCGTCATGCCAGTCGTTGTTTACCATTTCCCCGCCGTGGCCGGAGAACCACGCTAGATCAGCACGGCGCGGGTACGAATCGTTCGCGTCCCCGACCGGATCGTGATGACGATACCTTGATGGACGAAGAGCGGGGTGCTCGCGACGCAGTGCCGTAATTATCTTGACGAGGTCGGTCACATCGGACCATGCTTCGGCATCCTCCCAATCTATCCACGAGATAGGGGAATCCTGGCAGTATGCATTGTTATTGCCCTGCTGGGTGCGTCCCATTTCGTCACCGGCGGTGATCATTGGTACACCGGTAGCTAATAGCAAAGTAGCGACCAGGTTGCGCACCTGACGATGCCGCAACATGACGATGGACTGATCGGTAGTCTCGCCCTCCCAACCACAGTTCCAGGCCCGGTTGTCATTAGACCCGTCGTGGTTATCCTCGCCGTTGCCTTGGTTATGCTTCATGTTGTAGGTGACCAGGTCACGCATCGTGAAGCCGTCGTGAGCGGTAATGAAGTTGACGCTGGAGGTCGGCTGACCATACAGGTCCGGTGACCCACAGAGCCTGGTTGCCAGCTCCTCGACTCCGCGAACGGCCCCACGCCAAAAGTCACGGACATAATTGCGGAAACGGTCGTTCCACTCGCTCCAATGTGGCCCCCAGGCACCTACCTGATAGCCATATGGGCCGAGGTCCCAGGGCTCAGCAATGTGCTTGACCTTGTTGAGAATCGGATCTTCGACCAGAGCTTGTTTAAATAGGTGGTTCTGATCGACCCCATGGGACTTATCGCGGATGAGGGTGGTGGCAAGGTCGTAACGGAACCCGTCAACACCCATCTCGGTGACCCAGTAGCGCAAAGAGTCGAGGACCATGGCGAGGACCTCCGGATGAGAGGTGTCCACAGAATTGCCACAGCCGGTAACGTCATAGTCATTGCGGTGATCGTTGGTGAGGCGGTAATAAGACTCGTGATCGATGCCGCGGAAAGACAGAGTCGGTCCTTCATGGCCGCCCTCACCAGTGTGGTTGTAGACGACATCGAGGAAAACCTCGATGCCGGCCTCGTGGAAAGACGTCACCATGTCCTTGAACTCGCGCACCTGGGTTCCCATCGAGCCGACGGAGCAGTAGGCAGCATGCGGCGCAAAGAAACCCAGGGTGTTGTAACCCCAGTAATTGGATAAGCCGCGCCCAACGATGAATGGCTCGGAGACGAACTGCTGGACGGGTAGTAGTTCGATGGCTGTTACTCCGATTGACTTGAGGTGTTCGATAACAGCCGGATAGGCAAGCCCGGCATAGGTGCCGCGCAGGTGTTCAGGAACGAGGGGGTGCAGGCGGGTGTAGCCCTTGACATGGGTCTCATAGATGACCGATTCGCTGATGTCGTGGCGGCGCGCAATAGGCGTAGGCGGGCCGGGATCGTCAATGACGACGGCGAGCGGGACCGACGTCGCATCGTCGGTCAGGTCAGGCTCGTAGTTGGATTCCGGCGTGTGGTCCATAATCGGGCCGTGATAATCGACTCCTGCCGTGATGGCCCTGGCATAAGGGTCGAGCAATAGCTTGGCAGGGTTGAACCTCATGCCGCGGTCAGGATCCCACGGCCCGTGGACTCGGTACCCATAGCGCTGACCGGCCTGGACGTCGGAGACCTCAACAGTCCAGACACCGTGCTCGTCCCTGGTCATGTCGTGGTTAACCTGTGACCCGTCATCCGCCACGAGGGCCAACTCGACACGCTCCGCGCGAGGCGCCCACAACCCAAAGCGGCAGCCGCCGTCAATGAGGGTCGAGCCCAAGGCGCTGGTGTCGAATGGCGCCGTGTTGGTGTCGGTCACAATAGGGGCCTTTCGTCGGGGATAATGGCCGGAACATTAACGGGCTGACGTCACAGTTTAATCTGGTTGGTCGTAGCGTCCGTAAGGGCGATGATGCGCGCCTTCCACGTCTTGCTGTTGGGCAGTAGCGTCGAGGAGTCGCCAGGAAGGACAGGTATGTCGCAGCTGAAGCCCGGATCAGTACACCACGACCGCGCCTACTTCGACCATGCGGCAACATCCCCACTACGCCGCGAGGCACGTGAGGCAATGGCATGTACGGTACCGGGCAACCCTGGCGCCATTCACGGTTCAGGCCGTGCAGCGCGGGCACTTCTAGAGGATGCCCGCGAGGAGATCGCCAGCCTGCTAGGGGTCGGTCCGCTTGAGATTGTGTTCACCAGTGGAGGAACCGAGTCGGACATGCTTGCGGTGATGGGAGCTGTTCGCGACGGCCACGCGCTGGTGTCAGCAGTTGAACATCCAGCCGTCGGCGGTCTGGTCTCCCCGTGGCTTCTTGGCAAGCGATGTGAATTGCTACCGGTGAACCATGCCGGGCTTGTCGACCCGGATGAGGTGGGCGGACACTCCGGCAATCTTGACGTTGTTTCCGTCATGGCTGTCAACAACGAGACCGGAGCTTGCCAGCCCGTCTCGCGGGTCGCTGAGGCGGCCCACCAGGCTGGGGCGCTCATGCATACCGACGCCGTCCAGGCCCTTGGCCACATCCCTGTTGACCTCGACGGATGGGGGGTAGACCTCGCTTCCTTCTCCGCTCACAAGATTGGTGGGCCGGTTGGGATTGGAGCACTCTGGGTGAAACGGGGAGTCGAACTGCACCCCGTTTCCCCAGGGGGAGGTCAGCAGTACGGCATGCGCTCGGGAACCCAGCCGGTGGCATTGGCCTGCGGCTTCGCCGCAGCTTTACGCGCCTGTGTCGATGAGTTCGACACCATGACGGCCCGGTGGCAGTCGTGGCGGCGGCGCGTCATCGCGTGGTGTCGTCAACAGCCTGAAGTAACTGTTGACGATGCGCCCATGACTAGCCCGTCGATCATTCACCTTAGTGTTGCTGGAGCCCGCGGGACTGATCTTGTCATGCTCGCTGACCGCGATGGCATTGACCTCTCCGCCGGTTCGGCCTGCCACGCTGGAGTATCGCGCCCCTCCCCAACAATGCTTGCCATGGGGAGAGACGACGATGCTGCGTCCTCGGGATTAAGAATTTCGATGGGATATACCACCACCGATGTCGATATCGATCGTTTGCTCGTCACCTTACCCGCAACGATACGCAAGGCAAGCGGAGCCCGGTAAGTGGGCGTCAACGCTTATCATTGAGGTTCCCCCTATGCGGGGGTCAGATCAAGCCGCCACAACACTACGTCACTGTGAGAGGACACACTGTGAAGGTTCTCGCCGCTATGTCGGGAGGAGTCGACTCCGCTGTCGCAGCAGCCCGTCTCGTCGAGGCTGGGCATGACGTCACTGGGGTTCACCTGGCCTTGTCACGCAACCCGCGCTCTCATCGTGAGGGATCGCGAGGGTGCTGCTCGCTGGAAGATTCCTTCGACGCGCGGCGCGCTGCGGACCGACTGGGAATCCCCTTTTATGTATGGGATTTTTCGGACCGTTTCGTTGCGGAAGTCATTGACCCCTTCATCGCCGAATACCGGGCCGGTCGCACCCCAAATCCCTGCCTGCGCTGCAACGAGAGGATCAAGTTCGCGGCCCTGCTAGAGCGTGGGCTGGACCTCGGATACGACGCTGTGGCGACCGGCCATTACGCCCGGACGAAGGTCGTTGACGGTGTGACGAAGCTCTATCGATCAGTTGATCCGGGGAAAGACCAGTCCTACGTATTGGCGGTCCTCAACCAGGACCAGCTGTCTCACTCGCTATTCCCCCTCGGGAATTCCCTTAAAATGAATGTACGTCAGGAAGCTGCGGCGCTTGGATTATCTGTGGCTGATAAGCCTGATTCCAATGACATTTGCTTTATCCCTGATGGAGATACTCCCGGTTGGCTGTCAGAGAAAATCGGCTCGGCAGATGGTGAGATCCGTGACGAGTCCGGTGCCCTCGTCGGTCACCACAATGGCTATCACCATTTCACTATCGGCCAGCGGCGTGGTCTGCGATTGGGAGTTCCGGCTCCCGACGGCAAGCCGCGCTACGTCTTGGATATCGAGCCGGTTAACAACACCGTGGTCGTCGGAGGAGCGGAGGGGCTAACCGTGCATCATATTGAGGCCATCCGGCCGGTATGGTGTTCTAGCGAGCCTGTCGAGACTTGGCACGGTCAGGCCCAGGTCCGTGCCCACGGAGACCCGGTACCGGCCATAATTTCCGCAGTTCCCGGCGGGGTAGCCGTTGAATTAGAGGATTCTCTGCGTGGAGTCGCTCCCGGCCAGGCAGCCGTCTTTTACGACGGTGACCTTGTCGTCGGATCGGCCACCATCTGCGGTACCGACCGCGCTGGCGTAAAGGCGGAGCAAGCAGCGTGATTGCGACCGGAATTGGTTCCCTGCCAGGCACCGACATGCGCGGAAGTCTGGCGGCGATGGCGGAGACATTTGACCAGCTCATACCCTTGCCCGAGCTACCAGCACGTGGGGTAGGCGCCCACATGATTGGACGAGCAACGGCTGTGCTCGTCGACCTTCCAGTCGACCACGGTCCAGGGGGATGGCGGCTGGCTGATTCCACTGACCACGCTGCTCGATCGGCACGGTCCTGGTTGCGCAGCGACCTCGACGATCTCGAGGAAGTCCTGGCCGACAAGGAAGCCAGTGTCAAGCTCTCGTTCGCTGGGCCCCTCACCTTGGCGACCGGTCTGCACCTGAGAGCAGGGGAGTCAATCTTGGCCGACGGATCGGCGCTAGCAGACGTCACCACGAGCCTGGCTGAGGGAGTTAGTCAGCTTATAGCGGAACTGCGACGGCGGATGCCGAGGGTCACCTGGACACTGCAGATTGACGAACCTTCAGCTCCCGCAGTCCTTTCCGGCGCGGTTCCCACCCAGTCTGGCTTGTATCGCTACCCAGCTATGGCAGGTTCGACAGCGGTTCAGCTGTGGCAGACCGTCGTGTCAGGCTGCGGAGAAGCTGAGGTGGGTATGCACTGTTGCGGAGCGCCGATACCGTGGGTATTGGCGAGGAAAGCGGGATTCTCGACGATGTGGTGCGAGGTGGCCTCGCTGCTCAACCTGGATCGGGTTGCTGGGTGGGTGGAATCTGGTGCGCGCCTTGGAATGGGGGTTGTCGACACCATGCAGGTAGATAAAGTACCTCTTGTTGATCGTCTTATTGACAGGGTGCTGTGGCTGGTCAGGCGTCTCGAGATTGATCCGGCTGTGTTGAAGTCTGGCATCCTGAGCCCAGCCTGCGGTCTGGCCGGCTGGTCGCGTCATGACGCTGCCGAGGTGTGCCGCACTGTCAAGCGAGCTGGCGACCTCGTTGACGAGCAGCTAGACCAGGCGAGCAGGTAGGGTTTCGACTGTGGGCTTCTTCACCAATCTCAATTTGGATGGCCAGACTCCGGTACGTACCCGGCCGCGCGTGGGTGAGGAGCAGTGGGCCCCGGCGGCAGTGCCTACGACGAAACGCAAAAAGGCCCAAAGGGTTCTCGCCCCCATTGCCTTTAGCGTCGCCCTTGCCGTATTAGTGGGAGTGGGGTATTACTTCTTCCGTATCATTGTCGTTGGTGGTTGACGTATCTTGTCAGACCCCTATTTATTCAGATAATGAAGTGGAACCCATACTGGGTTGCTAGGGCTAGCAAATAGCATCGTATAAAGAATCCAAGCGTCACCCACAAAGAAAACCACCAAAAATTCATCTTGGTCGTCGCGGCGTAAATGACAACGAGATACACTGGCGGGATCCCAGTGATGGCAGAAAAGAATAGCAGGGGCATTCCCCATCGTGGGGTCTCGACGATGTGCGCAGCCTGATCATTCCATCGTCGCAGCCGCCATCGCCAGGACCCCACCGCGACTGGCTTGGGTTCTTTGTGCTTGATCCACCGTGAGTTTGACCCTTTGCGGATGCCGACGAACATGACCTGCTTGCCAACCCCGTGGCCAAGAGCCAGGCCCAATGCCACCTCAAGGGGGCCTAATAATCGCGATCCCAGGGCTCCGACAATAAACAACTCGGAATTGAGAACCGGGACGAGACTTGACGCGACGCCAAAGGCGAAGGCCGAGAGGACCTGGTACCAAAACTGCCAGGTGAGATAGACCTCCATACGTCCTCAGTTGGCTAATGCGGCCATGTGCTGGAGTCGGTTGAGCTCGGAGGCCAGGAACCCCGGTCCACCTTGACGACCGACAACCAGGCAACGCCCTTGCGACAACGGAACAACAGCAATGATGGTATCTCCCCATCCAGGCATCCAGTCGGCTTCTAGCTCCGCAGTGTGGGTGCGGTCCATGGGGGCCAATCGCGCAATTCCCTCGGCAGTGAACTCGGGGGCGAGCGCGGTCGAAATAATGACCTGCTCGTCAACATCAAAAAGGGCCGCCCATTGGGTGTGGAAGACGACCGGAACAGCACCGCACAAGATCTCCGCGGAATGCTCGGGGTCCTCCGACATCCTATTAAGGGCTGCGATATCGGACTCAATGCTCCAATTCTCTGGATACCGGCTAAGCCATAGGACGTGCACTTCGTCAAGCATGCCGCAGGCCGACACCAGGGTGTCAGGCATCGTGGTGGGTGGTAAGGTCAAGATGAAGTCATCGATGACGTAGTCGGGGCCTTTTTCAACGATCTCGATAGCAGAGATGTCAGCATTGGCAGTGCCCATAGCGGTAGCCACCGAGCCCAGGGAACCCGGCGTGTCTGGCAGCTGAATACGAATCATGAGCACTCCCTCATTGTTGCGGGTTGGTCCGACGATCCCCAAACCGCAGCAATGTTTGGGCGGGTCACGGCCCGCATAGGAGTCGTTCTCGTGGCCACGTGCGCTCGTGGCTCTAGGATAGCTAAAGGGAATTCCCACCCCATGCCGTCAACCAGGAGATTCATCGTGGCCCTTACGCCGGATGACGTCGTCCGTTTGGCCGGCCTGGCACGCATCGATCTCACTGACGACGAGACCGCGTATCTTGCTCCGCAGCTGGACGCGATCCTCGACGCAGTAGCTGCAGTGTCAGGCGTCGCCACCGACGACGTGCCACCTACTTCGCACGCTTTGCTGCTGTCTAACGTCTTCCGCGAGGACGTCATCAAGGAGTCAATGTCCTCCCATGACGCTCTGGCCATGGCCCCGCGCAGTGAGAACCAACGTTTTCGCGTGCCTCGCATCCTGGACGAGGAGGCACAGTGAACGAGCTTCTGACGTTGACCGCCGCCGAGTTAGGCGAGCGGATTGCGGCCCGACAGATCTCTAGCGAAGAGGTCACCCAGGCGCATTTGGATCGCATTAGCGAGGTTGACGGCGACATCCATGCCTTCCTGCTCGTTGACCACGCTGGGGCTCTCGACGCTGCTCGTCGCATTGATGCCCGCATTGCAGATGGCGAGCATCTCGGTCCGCTGGCGGGGGTGCCGCTGGCTGTTAAGGATCTTTTCTGCACGAAAGGGATCGCCACTACAGCGTCCTCCCAGATGCTCGAAGGGTGGATCCCCCCGTACGACTCCACTATCGTCACCCGCTGTAAGGATGCCGGAATGGTGATCCTCGGCAAGACGAACCTTGATGAATTCGCTATGGGGTCGTCAACGGAAACTTCGGCCTTCGGGCCTACCCATAATCCCTGGGACCTTGAACGGGTACCGGGTGGTTCCGGTGGTGGTTCGGCGGCTAGCTTGGCTTCCTTCCAGGCCCCGTTGGCTTTGGGCACTGATACCGGTGGCTCGATCCGCCAGCCTGGAGCGGTGACCGGCACCGTCGGGATCAAGCCGACCTACGGTTCGACCTCCCGATACGGCGTCATCGCTATGGCTTCATCTTTGGATACTCCTGGGCCCTGCGCCCGTACCGTCCTTGACGCCGCGTTGCTCCATCAGGCCATTGCCGGTCACGACGCTATGGACCAGACCACGATTAATCAGCCCACCCCGGCGGTCGTTGAGGCTGCGCGGCAAACAGACGTTTCCGGCGTGCGCATTGGCGTCGTCACGGAGTTGAGCGGGCAGGGTTACGACCCCCAGGTCGAGGCCCGGTTCCACGAGGCTGTCGAGATGCTAATAGAGGCGGGGGCTGAGGTCGTTGAGGTCTCTTGCCCGAACTTTGACCTCGCCTTACCTGCTTATTACCTTATTCAGCCTGCCGAGGTGTCTAGCAACCTGGCTCGTTACGACGCCATGCGTTACGGCTTACGCGTCAATGACGACGGCGAGCATTCTGCCGAGCAGGTGATGCGAGCCACCCGCGGTGCTGGACTTGGGGCCGAGGCCAAGCGTCGCATCATCTTGGGTACCTATGCCTTGTCGGCTGGGTACTATGACGCCTACTACGGCTCGGCTCAGAAAGTCCGTACCCTCATCCAACGCGACTTCGAGAAAGCATGGCAGATGTGCGATGTGCTCGTGTCACCGGCCACGCCAACGACTGCCTTCCGGCTGGGTGAGCGTACTGCTGACCCGATGGCGATGTACCGATCCGATCTATGCACGGTCCCGGCCAATATGGCCGGAAGTCCCGCAGGATCTTTCCCGATCGGTCTATCAGAGACCGACGGCATGCCCGTCGGCATGCAGGTGATGGCGCCAATCATGGCGGACGATCGAATCTACCGAGTTGGGGCCGCTCTAGAACGATTACTACATGAGAAGTGGGGCGCCCCGCTGCTAGCGAAGGCTCCCGAAGTGAGGGGAGAGCGATGACCGACGAGCTGTTGCCCTACGACGAAGTGATGGCCAATTATGAGCCGGTCGTCGGGCTGGAGGTACATGTCGAGCTGTCCACCGCGACCAAGATGTTCTGCGGATGCTCAACCGATACTGACAAGGATCCCAATACCAATGTTTGCCCGGTTTGCCTGGGTTTGCCCGGATCCATGCCGGCCATCAACGGTCATGCCGTCGAATCGGCCATTCGGATTGGTCTGGCTCTCAACTGTCACATTGCCCAATGGTGCCGCATGGCCCGGAAGAACTACTTCTACCCGGACATGACGAAGAATTATCAGACCTCCCAATACGACGAACCAATTTGCTATGACGGCTGGCTCGACGTCGAGGCCGATGGCGAGACCTTTCGCGTCGAGATCGAGCGTGCTCACATGGAGGAAGACGCTGGAAAATCCCTCCATGTCGGAGGTTCCGACGGGCGTATTTCCGGTGCTAGTCACTCCCTCATGGACTACAACCGGGCCGGTGTTCCCCTCATCGAGATCGTCACTAAACCGATCCGTGGGCTGGGAGCCAAAGCACCTCAAGTTGCGCGTGCCTATATGGCTCAGTTACGGGACATCATGATCGCTCTTGGGGTTTCCGAGGCCAGAATGGAGCGCGGCAACCTACGTTGCGACGCCAATGTCTCCCTCATGCCGCGTGGCAGCGAGACGTTAGGCACCCGTACCGAGACGAAGAACGTCAACTCGTTGCGCTCTGTGGAAGGAGCGCTGAGGTACGAAATTCAGCGTCAGGGATACCTGCTGTCTGAGGGACGCAAGGTCCGTCAGCAGACCCGAATGTGGCAAGAGGCCGGCGAATACACCATCGCCGGACGCGACAAGTCTGACGCCGAGGACTACCGCTATTTCCCCGAGCCAGATCTGGTGCCGATTGCACCGTCGCGGGAGTGGGTTGAGCAGCTGCGTGCCGAGTTGCCAGAGCTGCCAGCCGCCAAAAAGGCGCGTCTGTCGTCCCAATGGCAGTTCTCCGAAGCGGACATGACCTCGGCCGTCAACGCAGGTGCCCTTGACCTCCTCGAGGCGACAGTCGATGCCGGCTGCCAGCCCGCTGCGGCCCGTAAATGGTGGCTGACTGAGCTGTCGCGTCGCGCCAACGAGGCTGGTGTGGACTTGGCCGAGGTTGGTATGACGCCTTGTCAGGTCGCTCAGCTGCAAAAGCTCGTCGATGACGGCACGTTGACCGACAAACTAGCTCGTCAGGTGATTGACGGAGTGATTGCTGGTGAGGGGGACCCCCAGCAGGTTGTCGACGGTCGTGGCTTGGCTGTCGTCTCTGACGACGCGGCCTTGGGCTCCGCCGTTGACGATGTCATCGCCGCTAACCCGCAGATCGCGGAGAAGATCCGTGGTGGGAAGGTGCAGGCCGCTGGTGCCCTCATCGGTCAGATTATGAAGGTCATGAAGGGCCAGGCCGACGCCAAGCGGGTCAGGGAGCTCATCTTAGAGAAGCTGTCCTGACTCGTAATGCGCTCCGGCTAACTCACAGTGAGCGGTCGGAGCGCATGAACGCCGCGATCGTTGCGGGCTCGCCAAGCACATCCACCTGGGCCACCGATGTGCGTCCGGTGAGAAGCAGAATGACTTCCGAGGGCTTTCCGACCAGGGTGACGATGCGATCGCCGGGGTGGAGCGTGACAGGATCTGTTTGTCCAGTCATCTCGACGCGTACACCGACGGGAGAGCGGCGGGCGAGGGCCCGCCCGTATTTGCGAATGATGTCAGCCAACCGTAATTCGGTCCGATGACCGAGCTCTCGAGGACGCCAGTCGGGTTGGGCTCGCAGCAGATCCTCATGGCGGATGAAGTACTCCATGGAGTTAGCCGCGGAGTCGAGACCGGGGATGCGGAAGACCGAGAAGCGACCTGGACCGTGGGCGAACCGGGCCACGAGATTCTCGAAAGATCCTGAGGCTTCTAATCTGTCGGCGCGCGCCTGAGTGACGGCGTCAAAGACGTTGACGGCCATCCCGGGGACGGCAAGCGGGTCGTTCTCCCTTAACAGGAGGTGGGTCAGCAGATCTCGGGCCGTCCATCCCTTGCACAGTGTCGGGGCGTCGGGGCCGAGTCGTGACAGATCTGCGGCCAAGCCAGCTCGTTCGTCTTGGGCAATGGACATCCGGGTCCTCCTTCGGGCTATGGGTCCATCTTGCCAGTACCGGTCCGAAACGCGGCGTCGGTCCAAGGTGTCGGTGGTCCGGTGTTCAATGAGGCGCGTGCAGACTGAAGAACCAACCCTGGCCCCCGCAATCGCGGCAAGGTTGCGCCGTAATGACGCTGGGCTGGTGCCCGCCGTGGTGCAAGACGCTGCGACCGGGGACGTCCTCATGATGGCGTGGATGGATGACGTTGCTTTGGCCCGCACCTTAGCAACCCGACGGGCCACTTATTGGTCCCGTTCTCGTCAGGAGTACTGGGTCAAGGGGGAAACCTCTGGTCACACTCAGCATGTGTGTTCGGTGAGACTCGACTGTGACGGAGATACGCTCCTGCTGCGCGTCGACCAGGTCGATGGTGCCTGCCACACTGGTGATCACACCTGTTTTGATGCTGATGTTTTGCTAGCCGAGGAGGTCGAGTCATGATCGACGTCGCCTCTTCGCGTGAAGAGTTCGTGGCTCGTGCTGTCAATCACACGGTCGTGCCGGTGCGAACCGCGCTGGTGAGTGATGATGACACTCCTGTTGGGGCAATGACCTATTCCGTCGCCAGAATTCGACTGCGTGGTCGCACCGTGGCGCTTAAGGATCGGGTGAGGCATGTTCAGGCTGGTGCCGGAAGTGTGCTGGGTTTGGTTGGATCGCGCGACAACGCCGAATGCGAGAGCAAAGCTGTTGCGGTTATCCAGGTGGTTCAGAGCTCCGGATCGCTGTCCGCGCTGCGGGAGGATGAGCGGTGACGCCGCCGATCCCAAGTGGCTGGCGGGTCGTGCTCGGTGCTGTCCCAATGATGACGGCGGTCCTTGTCAGCGTGTCCTCGCGTCGTATCTGGCTCGAACGAGCCGGAATCGGTTTGACGGGGGCCGACGTTACGGGTGGACTGATGACGGCCACGGCGTTGATGCTCATCGTGACTGTGGCTTTTTTGTTTGTGGTGAGGACAATTGGTCGTCGCGTCACCGGTGTCCTGCAAGCTCTCGTAGGGATAGGGATCGTGGCCATCGTGGTTACCCATCGCACTGCCACAGCGCATCAATGGGCTGCTCAGGGCGTCGATGCAGGAGCTCCTCAGGTTCATGTCAGCGCATGGCCTTGGGTATGCCTCGTCGCTGGGGCATTGACGATACTGAGCGGAATTGGGCTAGCAGTGTTAGCAGACCGTTGGCCTAGTCGATCCGCTCGGCGCACAGGCGAGCTGACCGGTGACCCTCGGTCGGTCTGGGATGCCTTAGACAGGGGGGAGGATCCGACAGTCGGTGATGTTGTAGAGGTGCCAGCCGAGAAGGTCGAGTCAGCCCTCCCGCTGTCCCACAATGAGGCGTCATGTCCAGGATCATCGGAATCGACCGTTGACAAGTCGGTCCATAGCGACAGCAGCGGCTCACACAATGGTCAGCAAACCCGTATTGATGGTACATCAGGGTAGGATTTGTACTGGATTCACCGAGTTGCGGACGTCCATCCTCGACCAACTCGCGGGTGCACTCCGCATCTTTGACCAGCTGCGTGGAAAATCCGCGCCTGACCACCGGAGGGAACATGAGTGCTGATCGCGCCACCCGTCACTACCAGTACGGCGGGAGCCCCGCAAACTGGGCAGGTTCGATCGTCGCCCTCATCGGCTTCATCGTGGCTACCGTCGGTGCAATGGCCGGGCCAAGTTGGACTACCTGCATCATGGGTGCCGCCTTAGTTGTGCTGGGTGGAGTCGTCACCCTGGTGATGCGCGCTATGGGCTACGGCGGGGCTCGCTGAATGCCGCCCACTGTTACCGGAACGGTCCTTGACGGAATCATTTCCGGTGTTCTCGAAGATCTTCATGAGCGCCAACTCATGGTTACCTCGGACAATCTTCGTGAGGCCACTGAGCTCGTGGCCCCTGCTATCGATCCGATCCCGAGGCTGACAGCGCCTGGCCTGTCGGTTATCTCAGAAATCAAGCGGTCGAGCCCGTCAAACGGCCAGCTGGCTGCTATTCATGACCCTGCCGCACTGGCTGATCAGTACCGCTCCGGTGGAGCCGCTGCTATCAGCGTTCTGACTGAGGAGCGCCGATTTCAAGGATCCCTGGCCGACCTTGACGCGGTGCGTGCGAAAGTTGAGATCCCAGTACTCCGCAAGGATTTCGTTGTCGCGGAATACCAGGTGCTCGAAGCCCGTGCACACGGGGCAGACCTTATCCTCCTCATCGTTGCCGCGTTATCTGACGACGACTTGCAACGCCTATATGACCTTGCCATCGAGCTGGGCATGACCCCGCTAGTTGAAGTTCATACCCCTGAAGAGGTAAGTCGAGCTACAGCCCTTGGTGCCCGTGTGGTGGGTGTGAATGCGCGCAACCTCAAGACCCTCGAAGTCGATAAGACCATTTTCAGGGAACTCCTTGGTGAGCTGCCTGAAAACGTCGTTAAGGTGGCGGAATCCGGAATTCTTTGCGTGGACGAGGCCGTCGAGGTATATGACCTTGGTGCTGACGCGGTGTTGGTGGGGGAGATGCTGGTCCGCCACGGTGAACCAGCACAAGTATTGCGCAAGATCCACCGTGCCACCGTGTGACCCTGACATTCAATGGAAAGGACGATCATGTCCGCACGAGACTTGCCCGACGCTCGGGGACACTTCGACCGTTTCGGTGGCCGATTCGTTCCAGAAGCTCTCCAAGCTGCTCTTAGCCAGCTTACGGGGACCTTCGAGGCCGCGGTAACCGATCCTGACTTTCTCACTGAGCTGGAGGATCTGCGCCGGGAGTACGCCGGACGCCCCTCTCCGCTTACAGAGGCACCGCGATTTTCTCAATACATCTTTCAACAGACCGGTCATCAGGTGCGAGTCCTTCTGAAGCGCGAGGACCTGAACCACACCGGTTCTCACAAGATCAACAATGTGTTGGGCCAAGCCCTGCTGACTCGAAAGATGGGCAAGCGCCGTCTCATTGCGGAGACGGGAGCTGGACAGCATGGCGTGGCGACGGCAACCGTGGCCGCGATGATGGGCATGGAGTGCCGGATCTATATGGGCCAGATCGACACTGAGCGTCAGGCCCTCAATGTGGCTCGCATGCAGCTGTTGGGCGCCGAGGTCATTGCAGTGGAAGCCGGCTCGCGCACGTTGAAGGACGCCATGAACGAGGCCATGCGAGATTGGGTGGCCCATGTTGAGGACACCCACTACCTCATCGGTACCGCTTCTGGGCCACACCCGTTCCCTAAACTGGTGCGAGAGTTTCAGCGGGTCATTTCTGCGGAGGCCCGTCAGCAGTGCCTTGATCGGGTTGGACGCCTTCCCGACGCCATTTGTGCGTGTGTCGGTGGTGGGTCGAATGCCATCGGATCGTTCGCCGAGTTCATCGACGACCCCGAGGTTCGTCTCTACGGTTTCGAGGCGGGCGGTGACGGTGTCGAGACCGGTCGCCATGCAGCATCGATCACCAGGGGTTCCGTTGGTGTACTGCACGGCACTCGCACCTACATTCTGCAAGATCCGGACGGCCAGACGATGGAATCTCACTCCATATCGGCCGGCCTGGACTATCCCGGAGTTGGCCCCGAACATTCTTGGTTAGCGGCCCGGAAGCGTGCTACTTACCTCCCGGTCAACGACCGCGAGGCCATGGAGGCTCTACGTACCCTCACCCGCACCGAAGGCATCATGCCGGCCATTGAGTCGGCCCACGCTGTCGCCGGCGTTCTTAAGATCGCGAAAGACCTGCCTGCTCACGACGGCGAGCCGTCAGTGGTCATCGTCACGGTGTCGGGTCGCGGGGATAAAGATGTTGACACTGCCCTGAAGTGGTTTGCCATGGACGGCAGCGTCGACGCCACTACGGGAGGTATGGAATGACCGGTAGCGCCAGTGTCTACCTCAGGGCCCACCAAGAGAACCGCCCGGCCCTCGTCGGTTACTTCCCGGTGGGACACCCGTCAGTTCCTCACTCGATCGATGCTATGAAGGCACTGACTACGGGCACTACTGGGACCGGTGTCGACCTCGTCGTGATCGGAATGCCTTACTCCGACCCGATGATGGACGGCACCGTCATTCAGCACGTCACTACCGGGGCTCTAGAGCGCGGGGTACGCACTCGCGACACCCTATTGGCCACAGAGGCCGTGGCCGGGACCGGAACTCCGTGCGTGATTATGACCTATTGGAACCTTGTCGAGCACTACGGTGTCGACGCTTATGCTCGCGATCTGGCATCCGCGGGTGGCTCAGGGCTCACCACCCCCGATGAGGCTGAGGATCGGGGGGACTCAGTGACGGTAGGAATTGACCGGATGTGCGCCATCGTCGACGACCTGGCGGCCGGAGTACGGCGGGCGGAACGCCAGTGAGTCAGCTATCGATCCCTAGCCCATCAATCGAAGCGTTTCATCTTGGACCGCTAACCATCCACATCTACGCCCTATGCATCCTCGCGGGCATCGTCGTCGCCTATATCAGTGGTGGGCGTCGCTATCAGGCTCGTGGCGGTAAGCAGGAACAATTTGAGGAATTGTGCGCCCTGGCTGTCATTGCCGGAATTATTGGTGGACGGCTTTACCACGTCATTACCGACCATCAGCTGTACTTTGGCCCGGGTCGGACGTGGTACCACTGCTTCTTCATCTGGCAGGGTGGCCTAGGCATCTGGGGGGCCATTTCTCTAGGTGGTCTAGCGATCTGGCTATATTGCCGCCGCAAGGGCATTCGCTTCGCGTCCGTGGCAGATTCCCTTGCCCCGGGCATTCTGGCGGCCCAGGCGATCGGACGGTTGGGAAACTGGTTTAACCAGGAGCTTTTTGGCCGCCCGACGAGCCTGCCATGGGGTCTTGAGATCGACCTGAGTCATCGCCCAGCGGGATATCTTCAGTACGCGACCTTTCATCCCACCTTCCTCTATGAGCTGGTATGGAGCTTGGTTGGTGCTGTCTTTCTATTGTGGGTCGATCGGCGTTGGACGCTCGATCACGGTCGTCTGTTCACGCTGTACGTGGCGATCTACACTTTTGGTCGTTTTTGGGTGGAGCGGCTGCGCATCGATCCGGCCCATCACGTGGGACAATGGCGGCTCAATGACGTTACCGCTCTCGTCGTTTTTACGGGTGCGGTCGTCATACTGATCGTGCTGCAGCGCCGATACGGCAAGGGTGACGAGCACAGCTCTTGCCCAGCCCATAAAACTCGGTGATCTCGTCGTGATGAGTCCACGAATTGGACGTATGTATCAAGGCGCGGTCATTGTGTGACAATCTGTCTTCCGGTGCGTCTGCGTACCGTGGCCCACCCAGCCTCCGTCGAAAGGACCACCGATGATCTTCGGCCACCACCCCCGACAGGGCCTTTATGATCCCCAATTCGAGCACGATGCTTGCGGGGTGGCCTTCGTGGCCACCATGACTGGGGTGGCTAGCCATAAGATCGTGGAGCAGGGTCTTGAGGCACTGCGTAACTTGGATCACCGTGGTGCCACTGGAGCCGACCCAGCCGCGGGGGATGGCGCCGGCATCCTCGTCCAGGTCCCTGACGCCTTCCTGCGGAGGACCACCGGAATCCGGCTGCCTGAGCCCGGATCCTATGCCGTCGGTCTAGCCTTCATGCCTGTTGACGAGGCTCAGCGTGCTCGCGCCAGGGCTGCCATTGAACTCATCGCTGCTGATGAGGGCATCAAGGTGTTGGGTTGGCGTGAAGTTCCTGTGCATACCCATACTCTCTCCGAAATCTCGCTGGGTACTATGCCCCATTTTGAACACCTACTGATACGCGCTCGCGATGGTCGTGTTGGCATGGACCTGGAACATTTAGCGTTCGTGCTGCGGCGGCGTGCCCAGCATGAAGCTGGGGTGTACTTTGCTTCGCTCTCTTCGCGCACGCTCGTCTACAAGGGCATGCTGACGACTCATCAACTCGAGGAGGTCTTCCCCGAACTCCATGACACAGATCTATCTAGCGCTGTCGCGCTGGTCCATTCGCGGTTCTCGACCAACACCTTCCCTTCATGGGAGCTGGCCCATCCGTACCGCCTTATTGCTCACAACGGCGAAATCAACACAGTGCGCGGTAACCGTAGCTGGATGCAGGCTCGCGAAGCTCTGCTTCAGTCCGACCTCATTCCGGGCGATCTAGCCCGTCTCTACCCGATCTGCACCCCGTCTGGTTCGGACTCCGCCTCCTTTGACGAAGTTCTAGAGCTACTTCACCTGGGTGGACGCTCCTTGCCCCACGCCGTTCTTATGATGATCCCGGAGGCATGGCAAGAGAACACCGAGATGTCTCAGGAACTGCGCGACTTCTACGAGTTCCACTCTTTCCTCATGGAACCATGGGATGGTCCGGCTTGTGTCATTTTTACTGACGGTAACCAGATTGGTGCGGTGCTGGACCGCAACGGTCTGCGCCCGGCGCGCTACTGGGTGACCGACGACGGCCTTGTTGTCTTTGCCTCCGAGTCGGGGGTGCTTGACTTGCCGGACGCCCATGTCGTCGAGAAAGGACGACTTAAGCCAGGGCGGATGTTCCTGGTCGACCTGACAGAGCATCGGGTTGTTGACGATCTTGATATTAAGGCTCGACTGGCCTCTGCTAAGCCTTATGGGGAATGGCTTGACCAGGGCCGCATCGACCTCGACGACCTGCCAGAGCGAACTCACATCATTCACTCTCACGCGTCGGTGACGCGGCGTCAACAGCTTTTCGGATATACCTCTGAGGAGCTCAAGATGCTTGTCGCCCCCATGGCAAACCAGGGGGTCGAGGCTACTGGAGCGATGGGAACCGACACCCCGCTGGCCGTGCTATCTAACCGTCCGCGGATGCTCTGGGACTATTTCAGTCAGCTTTTCGCTCAGGTAACCAATCCGCCCTTGGACGCTATTCGCGAGGAGCTTGTCACCTCCCTGACGGGCACCATCGGCCCGGAAGCGAACCTGCTTGAGCCTGGCCCGGAATCATGTCGGCAGGTGGTCGTCAACTACCCGATCGTCGATTCCGACCAGCTTGCCAAGATCATTCACATCGACGCTGACGGGGAGCATCCGGATCGCAAAACCCACGTGGTGAGGGGCCTCTTTGTTGTCGAAGAGGGTGGCGAGGGCTTGCGTCGGCGTATCGAGGAGATTCGTGCCGAAGTTTCTGAGGCCATTGCTGAGGGGACTACCATCATTGTGCTCTCGGACCGCCACGCCACTCGCGAGCTGGCGCCGATCCCGTCCCTGCTCCTCACCTCAGCTATCCACCACCACCTGGTGAGGGAGAAGACCCGTACCCGGGCCGGACTCGTCGTCGAGGCTGGTGACGTTCGCGAAGTGCACCACGTCGCCCTCCTCATGGGTTATGGTGCCTCGGCTGTTAACCCGTATTTGCTCTTCGAGTCAGCCGAGGACATGGCCCGGCGCGAGGTGTGGGTGTCTACTGACCCTGAAACTGCTATCCATAACGTTTACAAGGCTCTTGGCAAGGGCGTCCTTAAGACGATGAGCAAGATGGGTGTATCCACTATCTCGTCGTATACCGGAGCCCAGATCTTCGAGGCTACCGGGTTATCGCAGGAACTCATTGATGAGTACTTCACCGGAACGACGAGTCGCATCGCGGGGGTCGGCCTGACCGAGATCGCTCAAGAGATTCTGGCTCGTCACCTCAGCGCGTATCCGGAGACAGGGGTGCATCTGGCCCACCGTACCCTCAAACCTGGCGGCCACTACCAGTGGCGTCGGGAGGGGGAGCAGCATCTCGTCGATCCCGAGTCGATATTCCGGCTGCAGTTGGCTGCGCGTACCAATGACTACGAGCAATTCCGTCGCTACACCGACCATATCAACGACAACTCAACCAGGCTTATGACCCTGCGGTCCCTGTTAGAGTTCCGTCACGCTCGTCCAGCAGTGCCGCTCGCGGAAGTCGAGCCAGCCAACGAGATCGTCAAGAGATTTTCCACAGGTGCGATGAGCTACGGCTCGATTTCCATAGAGGCGCACCAAACCTTGGCCATCGCGATGAACCGGATTGGAGGCAAATCGAATACCGGAGAGGGTGGCGAGGATCCTGAGCGTCTCTACGATCCAGAACGTCGTTCGGCTATCAAGCAAGTGGCATCGGGACGATTCGGCGTAACCAGCGAGTACCTGGTCAACGCCGACGACATCCAGATCAAAATGGCTCAGGGAGCCAAACCGGGCGAGGGTGGTCAGCTCCCCGGCTCGAAGGTCTATCCGTGGGTAGCTAAAACTCGTCACTCGACCCCAGGCGTCGGACTCATCTCTCCGCCCCCGCACCACGACATCTACTCCATCGAGGACCTCAAGCAGCTCATTCATGACCTCAAGTGCGTTAACCCTCGGGCTCGGATCCACGTCAAACTAGTGGCCGAGACCGGTGTTGGCACTGTTGCTGCCGGCGTTTCGAAGGCTAAGGCCGACGTTGTACTTATCTCGGGCCATGACGGTGGAACCGGTGCGGCTCCGCTAACCTCGATCAAGCATGCTGGTGGGCCCTGGGAACTAGGCCTGGCCGAGGCTCAACAGACCTTGCTGCTTAATGGTCTTCGTGACCGCATCGTGGTGCAGTGTGACGGTCAGCTCAAGACCGGACGCGACGTCGTCGTAGCTGCCTTGCTTGGCGCCGAAGAGTTTGGGTTCGCAACTACCGCGCTCATTGTCGAGGGATGCGTCATGATGCGTAAGTGCCATACCGACACCTGCCCGGTAGGTGTGGCTACTCAGAATCCGGAATTGCGTGAGAAATTCGCCGGTGATCCCGACCACGTCGTCAACTTCATGATGATGATGGCTGAGCAGACTCGCGAAATTCTCGCTGAGCTCGGATTCCGCTCCATTGACGAGGCTGTTGGCCATGTTGAGGCACTGGATACCCGCAAGGCCATCACGCACTGGAAGGCTAGGGGTCTTGACCTGTCGCCGATTTTGCATCAGGTGGATCTTCCCCACGGCTCCCCGCTGCGTCACGTTCGCGATCAGGATCATGACCTCGAGACAAGTCTCGATATGAAGCTCATCGACATGTGTACTGAGGCTTTGACTAATGGCACCCCCGTCCGTCAGGAGGTCAGCATTCGCAATGTCGACCGCACCGTGGGAACTATGTTGGGTAGCCGTGTGACGGTTGCCACCCAAGGCAAGGGTCTTCCTGATAACACCATCGACCTCACCTTCACCGGTACTGCTGGACAGAGTTTCGGCGCCTTCGTGCCACGGGGCATGACGATGAGGCTCATCGGTGACGCCAACGATTATGTCGGTAAGGGGCTCTCCGGCGGTCGGGTGATCGTCGCTCCACCGCTCAAAACGCCGTTTCAACCACGTGACCAGATCGTTGCTGGAAACGTCGTCGGTTACGGTGCCACCTCCGGTGAAATCCTGTTGTGTGGTCAAGCGGGCGAAAGATTCTGTGTGCGAAACTCGGGAGTCACTGCCGTTGTGGAGGGAGTTGGCGATCACGGTTGTGAATACATGACCGGGGGAGAAGTGCTGGTGCTTGGCGCTATCGGGCGGAACTTTGCTGCTGGCATGTCTGGCGGGATGGCTTGGGTGCGCAACCTCGACGTCAGCCGCCTCAATGCAGATATGGTCGACGCCCTCCCGATGGAACAAGCCGATGTTGATCGGGTTACCGAGCTGCTGGAGCTGCACCAGACCGAGACTGGGTCCACCCTCGCCGGGGAGATTCTGGCACAAGGGGCTGGCGGAATTCGTGAGTCCTTTATGAAAGTGCTGCCGCGCGACTACGCCACGATGATGAAGGCCATGGTCGACGCTGAGGAGCACGGCCTGGACGAGAACGAGACGACGTTCATGGAGGTGTCTCATGGCTGATCTGCACGGCTTTATGAATGTGACTCGACAGGAGGCGGAGCGTCGTCCAGTCGAAGAGCGCGTCCAGGACTGGAAAGAGGTCTACCCAGGCGGACCTGGTCACGCTCTGCTGCCCATCATTACAGACCAAGCGAGCCGGTGCATGGACTGTGGTGTGCCCTTCTGCCATACCGGCTGTCCGTTGGGTAATCTCATCCCTGACTGGAACGACCTCATCTGGCGAGACGAATGGCGCGAGGCTCTCAGCTGTTTGCAGACCACCAACAACTTTCCAGAGTTCACCGGTCGATTGTGCCCCGCTCCATGCGAGACGGCGTGTGTCGAAGGGCTTAACCGCGCCCCGGTAACGATTAAGAACGTTGAGGTTGCCATCATTGATAAGGCCTGGGAAGACCGCCGCGTCATTCCAGTGGTGCCTGAGTGGCATTCACTCAAGACGGCTGCAGTGGTCGGATCTGGCCCCGCAGGACTGGCAACCGCCCAGCAGCTCACCCGTGCTGGGCATACGGTCGTCGTCTACGAGCGTGACGACGCCATCGGCGGGTTGCTGCGTTATGGCATTCCGGATTTTAAGATGGAAAAGTCGGTTCTCGACCGTCGGATTAAGCAGATGGCGTTGGAGGGTACCGTCTTCAAGACGAATACTGAGATCGGCGTCGATATCACTGGCGAGCAGCTACGCGAGCGGTTTGACGCCGTCGTCTTGGCTACTGGTGCCACCGTTCCACGCATGCTGGATGCTCCAGGTATTGGGCTCGACGGGGTCTGTTATGCCATGGAGTATCTCACTCAGCAAAACCGCGTCGTGGCGGGGGCAGAGGTGCTTGATCAGATCCGCGCCGACGGTAAGCACGTCGTCATCATCGGTGGCGGAGACACTGCCAACGACTGTGTAGGCACCGCAGTGCGTCAGGGCGCGGCCTCAATTACCCAGCTGCAGTACAACCCGGAGCCGCCCAAGGACCGATCGGCTAACTATCCCTGGCCCACTTATCCGCTCATTTTACGGGTCTCCAGCTCCAATGAAGAGGGCGGACAGCGGGTGTACTCGACCAACACCGTCGAGATCGTCAGTAATGACCGGGGCCACGTCAAGGCAGTTCGGGTGGTCTCAGGCCATCGCGATGAGAACCGGGTGTTTATTGCGGACGAGGGCAGCGAACATGATCTGCCGGCCGACCTAGTGATCTTTGCGATGGGATTCGCTCATCCGGAGTATGACGGTGTTGTTGCCGAGCTGGGGCTGGAACTTGACGGACGGGGCAATATTATCAGAAATGATGCGTATGAGACTAATGTGCCGGGGGTTTTCGCCTGTGGTGACGCTGGCCGCGGGCAGTCCCTCGTGGTGTGGGCCATCGCGGAGGGACGCGCAGCTGCTCACGGTGTTGATGCGTATCTCAAAGGATCACCGTCGGTGCTACCGAAGCCGGTAAAACCGTCGGATCGTCAGATGACGGTGTAGTCCCGAGGTGATCTCTTAGGCTCGACAGGAGGCGCCGTGCAGGAGGAAACTGCTGGGGTGAACGGTAACGAGGAGGAGCTCGACTCGATGATTCGCCACGCCAAAGCGCTGACGTGGGTGTGCGTGGCACTGTTTGTGGTACTCGATGTCATCGGTCTTACGGCACCTAGCCAGAGTGATCCACGATTCGTCCTGGGCGCCTTTGGTGGGGCCGCGTCCTTCTTGGGCATCATTGGTGCGGGTGTCTGGTGGGCCTCCTTGGCCTCCCAGCGGAGGGCTCGTGTCTTGGATGACCGTCTCGATTGTGAACTCGACATCGAGGACGATGCCAGGGGCAATGACCGGCGTGAGCCGCCGGCTGTCTAGTCTGTCGCCATGATCGACGATATCCGACGCAGAACCGTACTGGGTGCTTCAATGACAGCGATTGTCACTGCACCGCTGGCAGACCGGACATTACGAGCGTTCGGATCTGACACTCGGGGCCTGACGATTCACCTCGTAGGTGCCCCGACAACGAGCCGGGTGGAAGTGCGAGGTCTCGACGGTCGCATCCGTCGATTCTCTACCCGTCCGGAGGCCTTGTCGCGGGTTGCTATCGTGAGCGTCCCGTCACGCAGGTTCGCGGTGCGCATGGATTCAGGACGCTGGCGGTGGCTAGTCAGAGGTGATGCTGACCAAGTGTGGATCATGCGTGACGGCGACCATGAGGATCCCGCCACCTATCGCACTGCCCTCCCGGTCCCGTCCGAAGGCGTGCGAGTGATGTCCGGGCGGTGTTGGATCAGCGTCGACTGGTTGGCGAGGGCCGCCGGTTGGCCTCTGTCGAGGGGGGCAGTTCCATTCGATGGACTGTCTAGTGTTCCGTCTGACCTGCTGACGGTGCGACGCGGTGGCGACGTCGAGACCTTCGACACTCGCCGCAATCTTCATGCCCGCAACTTCGAGGAGAAGTTCTTCCACGACGAGCCCAACCTCATGATCCAGCCAGTCGATGGGATGGTCGTTGGTGGACAGTACTGGCTTACCGCCGGTGTCGTGCGGCGGCTGTGGGATGTCAGGTTGGTTAGGGTCGGCCGTCAACTTATCGCCTTGGAACGGATGCATGTTGGATTTGATGTGCTTGGCACCAGCCGCGACGTCGGCGCTCTGGGATTTGATCAGTCTAAGTTGGCCAGAGTCGGCTCTTGGATCGACGATCAGGTCAAGGCCGGGTTTTCCGGAACGAGTGTGCTGGTCTGCCGTCATGGCCAGATTGCCTGGCGTCATCATGCCGGTCAGGCCCTCAAGTACTCCACCGAGGTCATTGACCACACGGTGCACAAGGCGCGACTGCTACCCCCTGCCAAACAGGTTCCCGTGACGGCTACGACTCGTTTCGATATCGCCTCGAATACCAAAATGTATGCGGTCAACCTGGCTTTGCAGATGCTTGTGGGGCAGGGGCGGATCGACCTGTCGCGTCAGGTGTGTACCTTTCCCGGCTGGGAGGCTTTCCGGGACGAGTCGACGGTCTACACCGGCTCGTGGACGGTCGGGGGCCCCGGCGGTATCAAAAGCCCATTCACTGGCAAGAAGACCATCCGACTGGTCGACCTCATGCATCATCGAGGTGGGCTCGTTCCGGATCCGCAATATCCCAACGCGACAGTGGCAGGCGAGTTATACCTGCAGAACCTCGACGACATCTCGAACCGTACTGACGTGATCGACCGGATTTGCCGTACACCTCTCATGTATGCACCGCACACCGAGAGGGCGTACAGCGACGTCGACTACATGATCCTTGGCCTGATCGTCGAGCAGGTCGTCGGTAAACGCCTCGACGAATACCTCCAAGAGGGCGTTTACCGTCGCCTGGGGCTCGAGCGGACTGGATTCCGGCCACTTGACATCAGGACACCCCCCGACCTCATTGCTGCGACCGAGCTGAACGGTAACACCCGGGACGGTAATGTCGGCTTCGGCACTCGTCCTGACGGCAGCCCGGTGTTCATCCGTACCCAGACTATTCGTGGGCAGGTTCAGGACGAGAAAGCCTTCTACACCATGTCTGGGGTGTCGGGGCATGCGGGGCTTTTCTCCACCGCTGACGATCTGGGGGTGCTGCTGCAGTTGATGTCCAACGAGGGCATGTACCAGGGCCGAGAGTACTTCCCCGCCGATGTGCAGCGTCGGTTTCTCACCCCTGATGGTGATAGCGCGACTTACGGGTTGGGTTGGAGAACGAACGGCTACTACTACTTCCATGGCGGGCCAAGTAAGGCAGCCTTCGGGCATACCGGCTGGACCGGGACAATCACAATGGTCGATCCGATACGTGACATCCAGATCGTGCTGTTGACTAATATGCGTCACAGCCCGGTCGTTGAGCCACCGAACGAGTTTGCTGCTGGGGCCTTCCCGCTTGCGCATTATGTGGGGCTCATCTCTCGAGTGTATTCGGCATTGGCTGAGGACGGGAGAGTGACCGACGTTGATGCACCGTTACTCGAACGTGCCGCTTCTTCACCAACCAGCTCACATCGGTTTCGTGTTGTTCCCCGTCGTCGCAGTAGTCGATAGACCATCTTCTTGGATACGGGAGCATGACTCCGGACGTGACTGCAGCCCCTAGCAATGAGGCCGGAGCAACAGTGGTGCAATTACTGTGTATCAGATCATCACTTCAGCTCGGGATGGGCTGAAGTGTCAGGGCTGTCAACCACGTCGCCTTCAATGATGGTGTTGTGGGGGTTGCGACGCATCGCCAGCGAGATAGAGCTTGTGATCTTGCGGATTCCTACGGCAATGGCAAGGTTAGCAACGCCATAGAGCAGTACCCCGAGCGCTAGCAGCCAGCTCATGGCCACTACGCCGAATCCAGGATGAACGAGGATGACGATGCCCAGGACGAATAGACTGATGCCACCCCCAAACATCCAGCCCCAGGCTTTCTGCGTGACGAGTCTCAAGGGCAGGGCGAAACTGGTAGCAAACACGCCCAGGAGCACCAGCCACACTCCCATGAAGATGGCAATGACGTGCAAGGAGAATCCAGGATGAAGGATGAGGATCACGCCGATGATGATGCCGATGATGCCCCAGCCCTTCATGAATCCGGTGCCGGCCATGCCATGGAGGGCCTGGGCATTGACAAGGGTCATGACGGAGTCGATGATGGCGTAGATACCGACGATGATCACAAGAGCAGTCATCGTCTGGCGGGACCAGAGCAGGGCCACCACTGCGGCAACGATTGCGAGGATCCCCTTGGTGAACGGAATCCACCAGATCGACTTCCAGGTCTTGCTGAGGGTCTGTGACGACATGCGTTAAGTCTACGTGAGGGACTTTCTGTGCGTGCTTACCGCGGTTCGCGTACTACTCAGGAGGGTCTCGAGGTCATCCATGCACAGCTGGGCGACGCGCGCGAAAAGAAAGTCCACAACGGCTAGCTGTGCCATCCGACTGGACATCGCACCTGCGCGAACCTGCGTTTCGCGTGCTGAAGTGACGAGGACGTGGTCGGCAAGCCGTCCGACGGGAGAGTCGGGTAGGCCTGTCATAGCGACAGTAGTAGAGCCGTGCTTTTGCGCCACGGTGAGAGCCTCAACGACTTCTTGGGTGTTACCGCTAAAAGAGATTCCTAAGGCTACGCAGGGACGTTTACACAATGCGGCATGAACAAGCTGCATATGGGTGTCTTGATGATGCTGGCAGACAAGGCCAATGCGTTCCAGTTTCTCAGATAGGTCGCTTGCGACAAGACCGCTGGATCCGACCCCGAAAAGCGCAGTCCGCGGGGCGATCGAGATAGCGCTGGCGACAGCCTCAAGCTCGTCGGCGTCAACGGCCCGCGCAGTATTCTCAATCGTGCGAGCCTCATGGAACGCGATCTTCGTGATCATTTGGGTTAGAGAGTCGTCGAGAGTAATAGTGCCTTCAGCCACTGAGGACCTCTCTAGCTCGAGGGTGCGTCGAGATAAGTCGCGCGCAAGCTCGGTGCGAAGCTCCCGATAACCACTCATCCCAAGGGCTCGGCAAAAGCGCACGACAGTCGCGGGGGATACGCCGGCAGCCTCAGCAAGTTGGCTCGTTGAAGCAGCGAGTGTCCAGTCGGGCTTGGCCAGTATGACGGCGGCAACCTGGGCCTCTGCAGGACGCATGGTCGTTCTGGCCATATCGATCCGAGGCAGCAGGCTGTCATCCATGTGAAACATCCTTCCATTAAAGTTGGATTTTGTGTACAATCATTTCACACCGTGGGGATGGCGCGTTTCGTGGTGTGTCATCGCAGACATGGAACCACAAAGTCTCGATTCGGGGAGGAGATTCCATGGACAGCCTGACGAATCTTGCAACGACTGAGGGAAGGAACCCGGCCAGCGAAGAACTCGACCAGTTGCCGACCCTCGACGTGCTCCGCCTCATGAATGACGAGGATCACCGCGTTCCGGATGCTATCGCTTCTCAACTTTCAGCCATCGCTGCCGTCGTGGAGGCTGCAGTAAAGGGTCTGTCGGCCGGAGGCCGTTTGATCTATGCCGGTGCCGGAACGAGTGGGCGTCTAGGGGTCCTCGATGCGGCGGAATGCCCACCGACGTTTAGCACCAACCCCACGATGGTCGTCGGCCTCATCGCAGGTGGACAGCAGGCGATGTTTCAGGCCGTGGAGGGAGCTGAAGACGATGCGGATCGTGGCGCTGAGGAGTTGAACATGCTTCAGCCTGGGCCCCACGACGTCGTCGTCGGTCTGGCAGCCTCAGGACGAACTCCTTGGGTTCTAGGTGTGGTGCGCGCTGCGAAGCGAGCTGGGGCAGTGACGGCTTCAGTATGTTGCAACCATCGTGCGGTCATCAGCAGCGAAGTAGACCTTCCGGTGGAAATCGACGCTGGCCCTGAGGTTCTCACGGGATCGACCCGCCTTAAAGCAGGGACCGCGCAGAAGCTGGTCCTCAACATGATCTCCACGGCAACCATGGTCGGCCTAGGTAAAACATATGGCAACCTTATGGTTGACGTCTCTCCGAGCAACGAGAAGCTACGGCAGCGGGCCATGTCCATTGTCATAGCTGCCACGGGATGCTCCTGTGATGATGCCATCACGGCGTTGCACGAGGCTGGCGGACATGCCAAGACGGCCATTGTCATGGTGCTGTTGGGGATGACTGCGACTCAAGCTCGAGCCCGACTGGCTGAAGCGGGCGGCGTAGTCCGGGTAGCCGTCGATGAGAACCACCTTCGCCTGTGAATCTTCCAGGGAGGAAGTCATGGACTATCACTTACTTGCACGAGAAATACTCGATCTTGTTGGAGGGCCCGACAATATCGCGTCTTTTACCAATTGCATGACGCGGCTGCGTCTCAACCTCATCCGGCCCGAGACTGCTGATGCTGAGGCCATCAATGGGCTGGCCGGGGTCCTTGGAGTCGTCGAGGGTAAGGAGCTGCAAGTCGTCGTTGGGCCTGGTCACGCGGAAAGATTACGGTCAGCATTCGGTGAGGTCATGGGGTCGGTGGATTATACTCCTGCCACCGACACAGACGCGACGACTCAAGTCACGCCGCCTGGCACCGCAAAGCGAGGTGTGGACTCTGCAGTGGTCGAAACAGAGCCGAGTTCAGTCCTGGAAGGTGATACAGATATAGCCGTTCGCACCAAGAAGATGGTCCGAGGCACGCAAACATCTCGGGTTCAAGCGATGTTCCGTCACATCGGGAACATTTTCGTCCCGATCATCCCAGGGTTCATTGCCTGTGGGCTAGTGACCGCCATCTGCGGGATTTGGAAGACAATTGACCCCACGGTTGCCGATGACGGGTGGTTCCTGGTTTTAGTTGGTCTGGGAGGGATCGTTATTGCCTCGCTCAACTTCATCGTCGGCCACAACACAGCTCAAGAATGTGGTGGCAGCCCGGTGCTAGGCCTCATCGCGGGCGGGGTTCCATATATGCCCGCTCTGGCGGGTACGGCAGCAACCGACAAGACGGCAGCTATCCCGCTGACGATCCCAATATTCGGGAAGCTTCAACCCGGACTGGGAGGTGTCATCGGCGTCATGATCACCGCCTGGCTGTTCACCGTCATCGAAAGGCGGTTGAGAAAGGTCGTCCCGGCGGCTATCGAACTTTTTCTTGTGCCGGCTGTAACTTTGCTCCTCGGCGCCGCAGCGTCAATCTTTGTGATCATGCCGTTGTCATCTTTGCTGATGAAGGGCCTCACATGGCTGCTCGTCGACTTCGCCCTTGCTAAAGGTGGAATCATCGGCGGATTTATCCTCGCAACCTTCTTCTTGCCTATGGTGATGTTGGGCATTCATCAGGGACTCACCCCAATTCATGCTCAACTCATCGCTAATCATGGTTTTACCGAACTATTACCCATTCTTGCGATGGCTGGCGCGGCTCAGGTTGGAATGGCTATTGCCGTTCTTATGAAAACCAGGAATCCGAAACTGCGATCTGTGATTAAGAGCGCGCTACCAATTGGCATCCTTGGTGTGGGCGAACCCCTCATTTACGGGGTCTCGTTACCGTTACTGTACCCCTTCCTCACCGCGTGTCTTGGTGGCGGTTTCGGAGGTGCCTTTATAGCGTGGGGGACGCAGAACTCCGGAACGTTTGGCTCCCAGGCCTTTGGCCTGTCGGGCTTACTCATGGCACCGGTGATTTCGGCCGGCAAGTGGGGCTGGTATCTCGGTGGCTGGCTCATTTCAGTAATCATGGGAGCTGTGCTCACTTACCTGTTCGGTTTCAAGGATTCCATGGCCGAACGCATTATGGACTGATCGATGATGCGGTCCGTATATCTGACCAACGAGAGTTGTGGGCTGGTTGCTCGCCAGGCTGCTTCGCACAGCAAGGTCATATTCGCCTCGCTACAGGTGCCTGAAACCGAGTACGCGAAATCCTTCACTCTGGTCGCTCTGAAGCGCGTCGGATGTCGTACTTCCTGCCCGCGTCCTGGCGCTGAAATCACCAGTAGGTGGCGTGTGGAACGACCGCGATTGTTCACAGATCGCGGTCTTCTGGTGGCTTTTATTCTCGCAGAGATGGGACTGCGAGCTCCGCTACGTCGTGGCTTACCGAATTTAGAGTACGAGCGGTATGGCAACGCGTGGATCATCGTATTGCACCGTACGGGAGCGGCGGTGACTTTGACGGAAGAAGAGCTGCCCAATGAGACCCGTTCCTGTGATGACGAGAAAGAGCAGGATTATGTGTTTCTTGGGAGTTGACATTGGCGGAACGAGTGTGAGATCCCTCGTTACCGATGCGGGCGGGAAAATACTGGGTTATCAGCGTATTGCACGCGTCAGTCACGAATCTTTATGGCAGGCTATCAATGACTGTCTAGGCACGGTGTTGGCTCAATCTTCGGTTGTGCATGTGGAAGCCGCTGTCGTCGGAGCCGCAGGCGCGGGTCCGACTGGGAATCACGACGTCTGTCAGAGTGTCGAGAAGGCATTTCGCGCCGTCGGCCTAGATGTCACCCCTCAGGTGGTGACCGACATTGAGATTGCCTACTGGTCTGCCGCAGTTTTGGGGGATGGTTCGATTCTCGTGGCAGGTACTGGTGCGATAGCCGGTCGCTTCTCGGAATGGCGCTGTGTCGATCGCCGAGATGGAGCTGGGTGGTTGCTGGGGGATCATGGCTCCGGCTATTGGATTGGGAGAAAAGCCTTGCGAGCTGCGGCGGCGGACCTTGATCGTCGTGGCCCGAGCACCACTATCACGCGTGGGGTTGTTGAGGCTCTTGGATTGCCTCGTGGATGTACCGTTCAGGGTCTCATTGGCAAGACGAAGGAGCTTCGACCGGCAGACGTCGCAAGCTTTGCTCAAATCGTATTGTCCGCTCAAGACGACAAGATCGCGTCGATCATCCTGGCTGATGCGGCATCGGAGCTGGTGACGACCGTGAAGAGTGTTGGTGCTGAGCACGTCATCCTGGCAGGAGGCTTGCTTGCGCCGAACACAAGCCACAATCACCAACGACCTAACACGTTGCGGGCAATGATGGAGGACTCGCTGGGTGAGTGCCCATATGCGAGCCACCCGGTCGTCGGGGCATGCTGGGCGGCCGGGCGCTTACGAGGTGTCGAGCTGCACAAAGTCGATCTGATGAATGCATTAGAGGTTCGTTCGGATTCCAGGAGACGATGACAATGAATACTGACAGGTTAATCACTCGCAGGACCGTAATGTCGGCAACGTGCGTCGCGACGGTGGCCGCGATGATGAGTCCTGCTCCCACAGCAGAGGCTAAGACCGACCTAGGAAGGCCGAGGGTCATGTGGCAGCAGTGTGTTGAGCGCGCGTTACAGTGCTTTCCTACTGGCGGCGGCTACCACACCGGCAGAAATATTCCGCCTGGCTTTCGACAAACAGCGTGGACAGGATTGGACCGTGCGGTTCGGGTCACGGCGACTGGCGTTTGCGTGGACCCTTACCTTGCGACACCGTCGTTTTGCTCCTCAGCCACCTATCTTTTGCTGCTCAAGAGCCTTGAACTATACGAGAAAACCTGCGGCGTCATGCCGCCCAGGAAGGAGTGGGAATACCTGAAGCCTTACACGGTGGACCACAGGCCCTACCCGATCCAGAACGATGGCGTCGGAGCGTGGGGGCGTGCAAATGCCAACGGACCGGGCATGGCTGAACTGGCCCATGAATTGAAAATTGGTACCAACCTGTACATCGGTACTACGGGCGAATATGCGAACCTCGCGGATCGCAACGAGATGTTCGCGAGTATCCGCAGGTACGACTTCATGAAAATATTTTGGAATGACGAAATCGGAAAGGATGAACGTGGCCACATGGTGGTTGTCTTAGGGCGGTCGAGTCACAGTAACCGTTCCAGGCATAGGGTGGGAACTGTGCGCTATTGGTCATCCAATGGATCGCACACCGACATCAATGGTGGTTATGGAATTAAGTGTGTCTCCGAAGACAAGATTCATCGCGCTGTCGTAACGCGAGTCGACCGACCTTGGAACGTGTGGAACACCGAGGTGATGGGCCCCACCGACGTCTGTGCGCCGTTGGCAGAAATTGCTGCCGACAGGAATATGACTCCGGACGAGTTGAAGCAGTTGGTCGAGGCTAAGAGTTGTTGGCCTAGACGGTTTAGCGGATCGCAAGGCGCTCATGGGAGGTACGTGAGATGAAGCGCATTCTGTGGGGTGGGGCTACCGCGGCCAGTCAATATGAAGGCGGGTTCTACGACGGAAAGGGAATGGACACCCAAGACTGTCGTCGATGGATTCCGCGGCTATCGAATGATACGATACAAACTCGTCTCCTCACCGAGGCTGATATTCGAAACGCAAAGAATTCTCGTTCTGACGACTGCCGGTTCCCGTTCCGTATGGGATCGCGGGGTTACGAATACTGGGAATCAGACTTACACTACATTACCAGTCTTGGCCTAGATGTATATCGTCTTTCGATTAGCTGGGCCCGTCTATTTCCCACTGGTTTCGAGGACCAGCCCAATCCGGAAGGGGTGATGTACTATGACCGGATTATTCGCACCCTTGCACATGCTGGAATTAAAGTCTTCATCACGATCAATCACTATGCGATGCCGATTGCGATCGTTGACAAGTACGGAGGTTGGCGACATCGTGACGTCATCGATCTGTATCTTAAGATGGCGAAATTTGTCGTCGATCGCTGGCAAGAAAATGTAGACTATTGGCTTCCTGTAAACGAGATTAATTCCGGGTATTTCAGTCCTTATAATGGACTCGGAATAATAGGAACCATCGATTACTCCTATGATTATCGGTCAGTCTTTAATGGTCTTCATTACCAAATGATAGCAAGCGCCCTCATAACAAAATACGGTCGCGATATCGGAGCACGAGGAAAGTTCGTGTGCATGGTGAGCTGTTTCGATTACTATGCGCTCCATCCCACACCTGAGGACAACATGAAGCTCGTTCACGACGAGCAGATCAATCAGTGGTGGTGTGCAGATGTACTAGCAACAGGTGAATACGGGTATTACACAGAGAAGTTCTTGGCCGACCATGGGGTAGTACTCGACATCACGGACAAGGACCGTGGCATACTCAGGTCGAATACCTGTGACATCGTGTCATTTTCGTACTATTCATCGTCGATTTGTAGTGTAGACGAAAAACGTGAACAAGTCCCTGGAAACCTGGTACCAACATTGAGAAACCCTAGTTTGGAAGCTACCGAGTGGGGATGGCAGATAGACCCCATGGGTTTGAGGATTACGGCTCACAAGGTTTACGACCGGTACCGGAAGCCCATAATGGTTGCTGAGAATGGATTGGGTGCGCGGGATAATGTCGACTCTGATGGGCGTATCCACGATAATTATAGAATATCATATCTCGAGCGCCATATGGAACAGGCTGAGCTTGCCGTGCGGGAGGGTGTAGATATAGAAGCATATTTCGTTTGGGGCATCATTGACATCGTCAGTGCCGGTAGTTGCGAAATGGAGAAAAGGTACGGTGTCGTCTATGTCGACGCAGACAACGAAGGGCGGGGAACTTATAAACGGTTGCCGAAAGATAGTTTCTATTGGTATCGCGACTTCATCGCCTCTCATAGGTGATTGATACACAATCAAGGAGGATTGGTCATGTCTAATGTTTTACTGGTTTGCTCTGGTGGTATGTCGAGTGCGATCGTTCTCAAGGATTTGGAGAAGGAATTCCAGAAGCTGGGTGAGCCGCTCCGGGCTAAGGCTGTCGGGTCAGGGCAGGCGCAGGACGAAATATCGGCAGGGGAATGGGATCTCGTTTTGGTCGCTCCCCAGGTGCGAAATAGATTGAAGACTTTTCAACAGTACGCCGATCGACATGGGATCCCGATTTGCGCGATTCCTCCGATTGCCTACGGTCCGCTTGGCGGTTCAGAACTGGTAAAGACTGTCAAAGAACATCTCGGGTGATCGCCATGGAGAAGTTCTTTAACTTCTTGGATAGGAGAGTGGCTGGCCCGATGTCGATGATATCGGAGCAGCGACATATCCGGGCTATTCGCGACGGTGTAATTTCCGCTATCCCCTTCATCATCGCTGGCAGCTTAATTCTTATTATAGCAGCTCCGCCGGTCCCTGAAACGTCGGGATTTGCCATGTGGGCGAAGGACCATGCGGAACAGATTCTCATTCCATATCGTATGACGTTCGGCATCATGTCCCTATATGTATGCTTCGGAGTCGGTTCAAGTCTTGCTCGTAGTTATGATCTTAGTGGCCTTGCTGGTGGCCAACTTGGTGTCGCTGCATTTCTACTTAGCCTGACCCCAAAGACACTTGGAGGTGGAATCTATGTGGCGCTTGAAAGTCTAGGCTCAAAAGGGCTATTCCCTGCGATGATCTTAGCGCTGCTGGCCGTTGAAGTGATGCGCATCTGCTATAAGCATAACCTGACATTCAGGATGCCCGAACAGGTTCCTGAGTCCGTCAGCCGATCTTTTGGCGCGGTCGTTCCGGCCTTCATTATCATGGGTGTTATGACCCTTATATCTGTGGTTTTTAAGATCGACTTCGTCGATGTTGTTCAGCAGGGTCTGTCACCTCTAGTTAAAGCTGGCGATTCGTTACCGGGAGTATTAGTACCGGCTTTCTTAGTCGTATTTTTATGGTTCTTCGGGATCAGCGGAGATTCGGTAGTTGGATCGGTTGCCCGGCCGGTGTGGTTACAGTATCTGAGCGACAACGCTGACGCCGTGGCTTCCGGTGTCCCGGCTCCTCACATCGCACCGGAAACGTTCTTTCAGTGGTTCGTCTCCATTGGTGGCTCTGGGGCGACTATTGGTCTAGTTATTGCCGGGTTTTTAGTTGGGAGAGCAAGGTATACCAAGTCAATCATGCGAGCGGTCGCGGTTCCTGCGCTATTCAATATTAGTGAGCCGATCATGTTCGGTCTCCCGGTCATGATGAATCCGTTTTTTATTATACCCTTCCTCCTCGCGCCGTTGGTGCTATGCGTGGTAACTTGGTTTGCGTTCAGTTGGGGTTTTGTCACGTACATGGCTGTTCAGCCGCCGTGGACGTTGCCCGCTCCAATAGGCGCATTCTTGACGACAGGTGGCGACTGGCGTGCTATCGTTCTGTGCCTTGTAAATATATTAATCTCTACTGTCATCTATTATCCATTCATGAGGATGTATGACAGGGATCAACTCAAAAAAGAACGATGCGAAGAAGGTGGAGCATGACTTCACAGTGTGGGAGTGACAGCCCGGATGGTGGGGCGGTGATGTCAGAGATCGAAACTGCCATTTTTACCATCATCACGAGTGCTGGTGAGGCGCGTGCGTCGCTGTATCAGGCTCTTGACAAAGCTCGGGCTGGTGAGATGGCTGAGAGTGAACAATGCATGATTGAGGCGGACACACAGTTGAAGAAGGCCCATGATGTGCAGACCGAGCTCATCACGCGTGATCTCAACGGCTCGCTGCCGATGTCGCTTTTGCTCGTCCATGCCCAAGATCAGTTGATGACGACGATGTCAGAACAGTCTCTCATTGAACACATGATTGGGCTAATTCGAGACATAGGTATGAACGGAGGGAAGTGACTGCTCGATTATCATGAGTTTGGAAGGTGCGCTACTTGAGTGTTTTCGCGTGGTGCCCGGTATGCGGCAGGGTACAGATTTCTGTGGCGCGGTCCCATGAGGTGGGTGCGTCGATGTGAGGAGGGGCTACCGGGCGACGCGGCGCGCACTATGACTGCCTTCGTTTCGCCGTCCCGAGAGTCCCCGGGCCTTAGTAGCTTGCCTCAGTCCTTCATCCCGCGCGGGCCCCGATGTTCGCGTCCGGCCTGGTGACAGAACGATGTATCGGAAGCGGTGATCAACCGTGACGCGTGACGATTATCATCCGTCGGTCAAGGAACCGCAGCGCCCCGTCGGCCAGTCTCAGGTCGATGTCGCGATACTGCTACGAGCTGATAACACGGCTTTTCAGGTGTTTGCCCAACCTAAGGTTCGGCCTGCCCATCTCAGGTAGGTCAGAGTTAGTGTCAAAGTCGCCAGTTCGCCCATTCGGCTCCACGTCAAGAGCACGGCGCTGCTAATACCCGGACGCAATTCCGGTGATTAGCGGGTTGACGACCTCCCATAGGGTTAATCGCGCAATACGGGTCTCGCTGTCGGCTGCACGCGCTCGCTGGTTGGCCCCGAGTGCCGTGACTGCAATCACCCCAGACGCATGAAGGTGCTCAGCAGTCTGATAAGCGGCGACGAAGCCACGACACTGACTTTAGCTGCGACGTCGTGGGACAGTCTGTCGACCACTTGGCGCAGGTTTCCAACGACAAGTCACAACACCACGGCAACGGTGGTGCCAAGAAAGAATTGGCCTCGTCACGTTGCCCACGCGACAGCTTCACACATTGTCTCACCCACGTCGTACGTCAATACTTGGCGTTCGCACCAGGGGTGATTCGAGATGTCCTTGGTGCCGACTACTCTGTCTAGGTCAGCACGATCGCAAGGCACGATCCCAAGGGCTTGGGGTCGGAATGTGAAAGGAGGGCCTGTGGCCCGTTCCGACTTCGTCCACCTCCACACCCACACCGAATACTCGATGCTGGACGGCGCTGCCAGCAACGAGAAACTTTTCGCCGAGGTGGCACGTCAAGGGATGCCTGCGGTCGCGATGACCGACCACGGAAATATGTTCGGTGCCTACGAGTTCTTCCAGATTTCCAAGAAGTACGACGGGGACCAGAATCCTCTCATTAAGCCGATCATTGGTATCGAGGCGTACGTCGCTCCGAGCACCCGCAAGTCACGAGTACAGGAATTCTGGGGGACCTCTCGTGATGCAGGAGATCCGGATGCCGAGGGCGGCAAAGACGTCTCTGGCGGCGGTCGGTACACCCATATGACGATGTGGGCGAAGGATTCCGAAGGCCTGCACGACCTTTTCCGACTCTCGTCCTTGGCGTCCTATGAGGGCTACTACATGAAACCGCGTATGGATCGCGAGCTCATGGGCCAGTACTCCGGTGGCATCATCGCCTCGACCGGTTGCCCATCGGGTGAGGTGCAGACCCGGCTGCGCCTCGGCCAGTTTGAGGAAGCTTGCCAAGCTGCATCCGATTATCGGGACATCTTTGGCCGTGAAAACTATTTTTGTGAGTTGATGGACCACGGCGTCCCGATCGAAAAGCAGGTGAGGTCCGACCTGCTGAAGCTGGCCAAAAAACTAGACATTCCGTTGCTGGTCACCAACGACTCCCACTACGTCACTGAGGATCAGGCCGACGCCCACGACTCTTTGCTGTGTGTCGGTGTGGGCCGAAACAAAGACGATCCGAACCGGTTCCGGTTCAACGGTTCCGGCTACTACATCAAATCCTCGGAGCAGATGCGGGCGCTGTTCCCCGACCATCCGGAGGCCTGTGACAACACCTTGCTGCTGACCGAGATGATTGGCTCCTACGACGAGGTGTTTAAGTACGTCGACCGGATGCCGCAGTTCGATGTTCCTGAGGGGGAGACTCAGGAGTCCTGGCTGCGTAAGAAACTCCAGGAAGGACTCGACGAGAAATTCGGTCCGAACCCGCCCAAAGAGGTCCTAGAGCGTCTCGAGACCGAGCTGTCGGTCATCGAACCGCTGGGATTCTCCTCGTACTTCCTCGTTGTCTCCGATATTTGCAACGCGGCACGTTCGATGGGGGTACCGGTAGGGCCCGGACGTGGTTCAGCGGCTGGTTCCCTGGTCGCCTACCTGACCGGCATTATCGCGATCAACCCGCTAGAACACGGTCTACTGTTCGAGAGGTTCCTCAACCCGGAGCGCGTCAATCCACCCGATATCGACCTTGACTTCGACGATCGTCAGCGTGACAAGGTCATTGATTACGTCACGCACAAGTACGGGGCTGAGTACACCAGCCAGGTCAACACCTTCGGCAAGATTAAGGCGAAGGCCGCTGTCAAAGACGCTAACCGTATTCTCGGCTATCCCTTCGCCCTCGGCGACAAGATCACCAAGGCAATGCCCCCGGACGTGATGGGCAAGGGCGTTCCACTGGACAAGATCTTCGACTCCTCCCACGAGAGGTATGGCGAAGGCCAGGAGTTCCGTCAGCTGGTGGCAGATAACCCTGACGTAGCCAAGGTTGTTGAGACTGCCAAAGGCCTCGAGGGGCTGATTCGAGGCACCGGCGTGCACGCCTGCGCGTTCATCCTGTCGAGTACCCCACTGCTTGACCTCGTGCCGATGCACAAGCGCGATAAGGATGGCATGATCATTGCCGGCTTCGCGTACCCCCAGCTCGAGGAGATGGGGCTCATGAAGATGGACTTCCTGGGCCTGCGCAACCTCGGTATCATGGATCATTGCATCAAGATCATCAAGGCCAACCGGGGGATTGATGTCGATCTCAAAAACATCGCCCTTGATGACAAGACAACCTACGAGATGCTGGCGCGCGGCGACACCCTAGGCGTCTTCCAGCTTGATGGCACGGCCATGAGGTCGTTGCTGCGGCTCATGGGTCCGACATGCTTCGACGACATTGTTGCCGTGCTAGCCCTGTATCGCCCGGGCCCTATGGGCGCTAATGCGCATATCTCTTATGCTCAGCGTAAGAACAACCGGGAACCGGTCATTCCGATCCATCCCGAACTCAAGGAAGACCTCGACGAGATCCTTGCTCCCACGTACCACCTCATTGTGTACCAGGAGCAGATCATGTCGATCGCCCGAAAACTTGCCGGGTACACCCTGGGTGGCGCCGACCTGTTGCGCCGAGCGATGGGTAAGAAAAAGAAGCACATCCTGGAGGAAAACTTCATCCCCTTCCAGGCGGGTATGCGTGAACACGGTTACTCCGACGATGCCATCCAGACTTTGTGGGACGTCATGGTCCCCTTCGCTGGATACGCCTTTAACAAATCCCACGCTGCTGGCTATGGACTTGTCTCGTATTGGACGGCTTACCTCAAGGCCAACTACCCGGCTGAATACGGCGCTGCTCTGCTGACGAGCGTCGGTGACGATAAAGACAAGATGGCAATGTACCTAGCCGACATGCGCGCCCAGCACATCAACGTCCTTCCTCCCGACGTCAACGCATCCTCCCTTGAGTTCACCGCTGTCGGTGAGGACATTCGGTTCGGCCTGGGGGCCATCCGAAATGTCGGGGCCAATGCCGTAGCTGAGATTATTCGCGCCCGGGAGGAGAACGGTCCAGCCCCCGATTTCTTCACCTTCCTCGATCAGGTCAGCTTGACAGTATGCAATAAGAGACTCATCGAGTCCCTCATTAAGGCTGGCGCTTTCGACTCTATGGGTCACTCTCGACGTGGGCTCATGGCTGTCTACGGGCAGGCCGTCGACGCCGTCATCGACATCAAGCGCAACCAAGCCAACGGTCAAGACGATCTATTCGGCATGGGGGATGATTCCCAGCCCACTCAGATGGGGGTCGAGAGGGTCGTTCCCGACGACGATTGGGATCGCAGTACCAAACTCGCCTTCGAGCGCGAGATGCTCGGTCTCTATGTGTCGGACCACCCGCTGCGTGGGCTCGAGGCTGCTCTGGAGGCTGAATCAGATATTTCGGTGGCGGAACTCGTTAATCCTGAGGGCCATCACGAGGGCCGGTACACCGTGGTCGGCATGGTCACCCAGATCGTGCGGCGTACGACTAAGAACGGTGACATTTGGGCCTCAGTGACCCTGGAGGACCTTGATGCGTCCATCACCATCGCCTGTTTCCCAAAGGTTTATCAACGAGTGGAACCCTTGCTAGCGGTGGACAGCATCCTGAAGGTACGCGGCTTCGTCCGGGAACGCGATGAGACGGTTGAAATGTCGGCCAACGACATCTGGTTGCTTGATCTCACTGACGCTAGCAAGGCACCAATGACGATCGATATGCGTCGCGGACGCTGCACCCGTGGCACGCTCGAAGAGCTGCGCGGGGTGCTGCGCAACCATCCGGGTAGTTCCGAGGTGAGGTTGCGGCTCATTGACGGCAAAGTGACAACAACATTCCGGCTTGCCGACGAACTTAAGGTCACCCAAGGTCAGCCGCTCATGGCAGACCTCAAGGCTTTGCTTGGCCCGTCGTGCGTCCCGAGGAGGCAGCAGTGAACGAGATGACTCGTGCCCGTATGATTGCGATCTTGCGGCTGAGCCTGCTCGTGATCGCGATGGGGATCGTCCTTGGAGGACTGGCTGCTCCGCTATGGCACTCAATGGTGACCCTGCCGACGTACACCGTCGGCTCTGACGGTGCAGCTACGACGACGGAGAAGGGTCTCACCCAGGTCTTCTCAACTGACGCTACGTACTGTCTCATCGGTCTGGTCGTGGGACTCATCATCGGCTGTCTGAGCTGGGTTCTCATGCGGCGGCGGGGAGCCTGGGGTGTTTTAGCCGCTGGGATCTCGGCATGTCTGTCGGCTCTAGCGTGTTGGTGGGTGGGTGTTCTTATCGGCCCGGACTCTTTTGCCGAACGGATCGCTTCAGCTAAGTCTGGGGAGGTTATCCCCATCGATTTCGCTCTCCATACCTGGGTGGCAGTCCTGGTATGGCTGCTCGCTGCCATGGTGCCCATGCTCATCGCGTCCCTGCTGGCGGCCAGACGTGGCGCTTCGCGGACCGGACGCGCAAAGACGTCGACCGGGGCTTCATTAGACTAGCAATGTGCTGAGAATCGTCGATGTGACCAGTGAGACCACTGACGACCTGCGTTGCGCCGTGCCTCGCGCGGACTTCGATGTCGATGCCGCCATGGCGGCCGTCATCCCCGTCTGCTCTGCGGTGAGGGATCGTGGCGTTGAGGCGCTACGTGAGTACAGCGAGAAATTCGACCATGTGGTTCCCGAGCATCTGCGCGTTCCGGTCGAGGCTCTCGCCACGGCAGCTGCGAACCTCGACGGCACCTTGCGTCGGGCTTTCAGCGAATCTATTCGACGTCGTCGTCACGTATGTCAGGAAGCTGAGGTGGAGGCCTCTTCCCAACCGGTTGAGGTGGCAGGCGGCGCGCGGGTGAGCCAGCGCATCGTCCCGGTCGGGCGTGTAGGCCTTTACGTTCCGGGTGGGTTCGCTCCGCTGGCATCGTCGGTCATCATGAACGTCGTTCCTGCGCAGGAGGCCGGTGTTTCGTCTATCGCTGTAGCATCTCCGCCCCAGGCGGAGTTTGGTGGGTTGCCGCACCCGAGCATCTTGGCGCTGTGTCATCTACTGGGTGTCAATGAGGTCTACGCCGTCGGCGGTGCCCAAGCGATCGCCATGTTCGCTTACGGCGTTGAGGGCTCCGACGAGGCAGATTCCTGTCCGCGCGTCGACATGGTTACGGGTCCAGGCAACATCTACGTAGTCGCGGCAAAGCGCTGCCTGCGTGGCACCGTCGGCATCGATTCGGAGGCTGGGCCCACCGAAATCGCCATCCTGGCCGATAAGACTGCCGACCCGCGTCACATTGCTGCTGATCTTATGAGCCAGGCTGAGCATGACACGCTGGCTGCCGCAGTGCTTGTCACAGACTCGACCACACTGGCCGAAGCTGTGCAACGAGAACTTGCCCCGATGGTCAGTGCCACGTTACATTCCGAGCGCATTCGCACCTCGCTGACATCCAAGCAGTCGGCCATCGTCATGGTACGTGATATTGATCAGGGCCTCGAAGTGGTCAATGCGTATGCCGCCGAGCATCTCGAGATCCAGACGGCTGATGCTGCCGCAGTCGCTGCTCGGGTCCGGAACGCTGGCGCCATTTTCGTCGGCCCGTGGGCGCCTGTCTCTCTTGGGGACTACTCAGCCGGATCCACTCACGTCCTTCCCACGGCAGGAGCAGCCTGCCACTCGTCTGGTCTGTCGGTGCGTTCCTTCATGCGCGCCGTCCACGTCATCGATTACACCGAGGATGCCCTACTTGAGCTGGCCGATTCCGTTGAGGCTTTTGCCTTGGCGGAGAACTTGCCCGGCCATGCCAATGCCATCACTGTGAGGAGGTCACGTTGACTCAGCATCGACAGACCAGCCAGCCCCGTCCGGTGGCTAAGCCGGAGCCTAACTCTATCCAGTTGGCGGATCTTCCGCTGCGTTCGGAACTTGTCGGGGCACAACCATACGGGGCTCCGCAGCTTGACGTCCCGGTACGCCTGAACGTCAACGAAAATCCGTATCCGCCATCGGAGGCGGTGCGCAAGGACATGGCCAAGGCTGTTGCCAAGGCCGCCAAGAGTCTTAACCGCTACCCCGACCGGGAAGCCACCGGCCTTCGCGAGGATCTGGCCCGATATATTGGCTTCGGTATTAGCAGCTCCCAGATATGGCCTGCTAATGGCTCCAACGAGGTTATGACCCATGTTTTGCAGGCGTTTGGTGGTCCAGGACGCTCTGTGCTGACCTTCACACCGACCTACTCGATGTATCCCGAGTATGCCCGCAATACTCACACGAATTACGTCACTCGTCCTCGCAACGCCTCCTGGGGACTGACAACTGACGAGATACTGTCGGCAATCGAGGAGGTCAAGCCGGATGTCGTCTTACTGACGACGCCAAATAACCCCACCGGAACCACTATCCCGGTCGCCGTCATTGACGAGGTGTGTGCTGGCACCGACACCATTGTCGTCGTTGACGAGGCATATCAGGAGTTCACAGACGCTCCGGAGGACTCCTCGATTGCTTTGCTTCCGAAGTACGGTCGGCTCATTGTGGTGCGCACCCTATCCAAGGCCTTCGCCCTGGCAGGTGGCCGACTGGGGTACGCGGTGGCCGCACCGGCCGTCGTTGACGCGCTGCGGATGGTGCGGCTGCCCTATCATCTCTCCGACGTGTCACAGGTGGTGGCGAGAGTTTCCCTTGCTCATGCCCCTGAGATGCTTGCGCGGGTCGACGAGTTGCGTGAGACCCGCGTAAACCTGGAGGACTGGCTGCAACTGCACGGGTTGGACGTCGTTTCCTCACAGTCGAACTTCGTCCTCTTCGGCAGGTTCGCTGATCGTCACGCGGTATTCCAGGCGCTGCTTGATCGCGGCGTGCTTATCCGAGAGGTCGGACCAACTGGTTACTTGCGCGTATGCGCCGGAACTCCACGCCAGACCGACGCTTTCCGTACCGCTTTGCTTGACGTCCTTCCCACCGCTCCGCGTCTCGTCCTCGAGGAGGATCAATGACCCATCGTCGCGCTCGCGTTTACCGCGAGACCTCGGAATCCACTGTCGACGTCGCAATTGATCTCGATGGGGCGGGGGAGTCCACCATTTCTACTGGGGTTGGATTTTACGACCATATGCTGACGGCATTGTCGAAGCACTCAGGTATCGATATGACGATCACTACTTCCGGTGACGTCGAGATCGATGGTCACCACAGTATTGAAGACACGGCTATTGCTTTAGGCCAGGCTCTTGCCCAGGCCTTGGGGGATAAATGCGGTATCACGCGTTTTGGTGACGCCGTGGTTCCCCTCGACGAGGCGCTTGCCCAATGCGTTGTCGACGTTGCCGGACGACCGTGGGTGGTGTGTTCGGGTGAACCTGAGGGGCAGGCGTACGCTCGTATTGGTGGTTCTGGCGTGCCCTACCCGGGTGCGATGACCTACCACGTTGTGCAGTCCTTAGCTTTCAACGCCGGTCTGTGCGTCCACCTGCGTCTGCTGGCAGGACGCGACCCCCACCACATCTGCGAGGCCGAGTTCAAAGCGCTGGCCCGAGCGCTGAGAATTGCGATAGCACCGGATCCCCGTAATGCCGGTCGCGTCCCCAGCACTAAAGGCGCTCTCAATGTCTGATCCGGTGCGAGTCGGCATTATCGACCATGGATCAGGAAACCTTCACTCCGCTAGACGTGCATTGCGTCAGGTAGGTGCCGAAGTGATCGTTTCCAACGACCCGAGTGCCTTACTCGATACCGACGCTCTCGTCCTCCCCGGAGTGGGAGCGTTAGCGGCGTGTATGACAGGGTTGCGGGCTATGGGCGGGGCGCGTCTTGTCCGTCAATGGGTTGACGAGGGACGACCTCTGCTGGGTATCTGCGTGGGCCATCAGATGCTTTTCGAGCGAGGACGTGAACGCGACGTTGACGTCAAGTGCCTTGGTGTTCTTCCTGGTGTCGTTGAGGAGCTGCCGGCAGAGCGACTGCCCCATATAGGGTGGAACACGGTGATACCGGCCGCCGACTCAGCCTTATTTCAGGGCGTGCAAGAGAGGTTCTACTTCGTCCATTCCTATGGTGTGGTCGTTACCGGACCTCACGACCACTTCACCACTGCGACCCATCAGGGAGCCACCTTTGTCGCAGCCGCAGAGTATGGTCCGGTGACGTCCACGCAGTTCCATCCTGAAAAGTCGGGGACAGCAGGTCTCGCTCTGCTCACACGCTGGCTGAATCAGCTGAGTTGATAGCCTGATTCTGTGACCGGAGAACTCACGCTGTTTCCAGCCGTTGATGTCCAGGGCGGTCGTGCCGTCCAGCTGCAACAGGGGGTGGCCAGTTCTGAACGGGCATTTGGCGACCCTCTCGATGTCGCTCAGAAGTGGCAAGGCCTGGGAGCCCAATGGATTCACCTGGTTGACCTTGATGCTGCCTTCGGACATGGATCCAATACGAAGATCATCAGCAGCGTCGTTGAGCAGTTGGACATTAACGTTGAGGTTTCGGGTGGTATCCGAGATCAAAGGAGTCTCGAGTCCGCGTTGTCCGCTGGCGCGACCCGGGTCAATATCGGTACCGCTGCCCTCGAGGACCCTCAATGGTGTGACGAAGTCGTCGGGCGTTATGGCGAACAAGTAGCAATCGGCTTAGACGTGCGTGGCGATCAGCTGACGGCTCGTGGATGGACGCGCGAGGGCGGAAAGGTTCTCGACGTTCTGGCGCGCTTGGAGGACGCCGGGTGTAGGCGATACGTCGTTACCGACGTCGCCAGTGATGGCATGCTAACCGGCCCTAATTACGAGCTTCTGGGGCGGATTTGCGCTCGTACCCAAGGCAAAGTTGTCGCTTCAGGTGGTATTGCCACGCTGGAGGATTTGCGACGCCTGCGCGGTTTAGTCCCGATCGGTGTTGAGGGCGCGATCGTCGGGACGGCTCTGTACGTCGGCAATTTCACCTTGCCTGCGGCCTTGGATGTGTGCCGGGCCCCCATCCCGGCTGATTCATCCCCGATGCCTCCTACCGACTGAGCGTCGATTTATCGTGGTTTTTCTTCCTCTGATTCGTTCTCAGACGGGGAGTGTAGACTGTCCTATTGTGTGCGTAGGCTCGTCCTGCGCCGGATGCTTAGCCCCGCTGGGCCAATAACTGCGACATTCGAGGAAGGGAGACACCGTTCATGAGCGGTCACTCCAAGTGGGCCACCACCAAGCACAAGAAGGCGGCCATTGACGCCAAGCGCGGCAAGCTTTTCGCTCGCCTGATTAAGAATATTGAGGTGGCCGCCCGCCTCGGGGGTGGAGACCCGTCGGGCAACCCGACCCTCTACGACGCCATCCAGAAGGCGAAAAAGAGCTCGGTTCCTAACGACAACATCACCCGTGCTGTGAAGCGTGGGTCTGGTGAGGGCGCTGACGCCGTCAATTACGAGACGATTATGTACGAGGCCTATGGCCCCGCTGGCGTTGCCATCCTTATCGAGTGCCTGACTGACAATCGCAATCGCGCCGTTTCTGACGTCCGCGTGGCCGTTACCCGCAACGGCGGAACCATGGCTGACGGCGGTTCTGTGCAGCGTCTGTTCCAGCGCAAGGGTGTTGTCTCGGTCTCGAAGACCTACGAGGTTGAGGAGGGCCGCAAGACAGAGACCCGTGAGGTGGATGAGGACCAGCTCATGGAGGCAACCATCGACGCTGAGCCTGAGGACATCGTTGATGAGGGCGAGGTCTTTGAGATTATTTCGGATCCGAGCGCTGTTGTTGATGTCCGTAAAGCCGTCCAGGATGCCGGTATTGATTACGACTCCGCTGAGGTGTCGTTCAAGCCAGACTTCACCCAGCGTGTCGAGCTTGAGGACGCCCGCAAGCTTTACAGGATCCTTGATGCTCTCGAAGATCTCGATGACGTCCAGAACGTGTTCTCCAACGTTGATATCCCCGCCGAGGTTGCAGCAGCTCTTGACGAGGAGGAGTGAGCATTCCAAAGTCGACCCCCGACCCGCGTGTTACAAGGGTCATGGGGGTCGACCCTGGTTTAACCCGATGCGGGGTTGGCGTCGTTGAAGGTGGGTTAGGATCGCCTCTGAAGCTCATTGCCGTGGGCGTCATTCGTACTCCTGCCGACCTCGATCATGCACACCGACTACTGCGCATCCACGACGGGCTGGAGGAATGGCGTGACCACACCCGCCCGGATGCCGTCGCTGTCGAGAAAGTGTTTGCCCAACACAACCGCAATACAGTAACTGGTACCGCTCAGGCAGCCGGAATGGCGATGATGATTGCCGCCCGGCATGGTCTTCCGGTCGCTCTTCACACTCCAAGTGAGGTTAAAGCGGCAATCTCGGGTTCAGGACGAGCCGATAAAGCCCAGGTGGGCTTCATGGTGGCACGGGTGTTGCGGCTATCGGCGCCTCCCAAGCCTGCTGATGCTGCCGACGCTGTCGCTTTGGCGATCTGCCACCTGTGGCGTGGCGGGGCGGCTCGTCGCATTGAAGCCGCTGTGGCTACGCAACGACGCGGTCGGCGTGTACCCCGTTCTTGGAAGGACCTAGCCCGGTGATTTCCCATTTTTCCGGCATGGTTAGTGCCGCTGGCCCGACGTGGGTCGTCCTTGACAATCATGGGGTTGGTATCAAGGTGCTGTGCCCTCCTGCCACAGCTGCGAGTGCTCGCATCAACCAAGATATGTCCCTGCACACCTCCCTGGTTGTGAGAGAGGAGTCCCTGACTCTTTACGGGTTCGTCGAAGCTGATGATCGCGATGCTTTTGAGCTGGTGCAAACCGCGTCGGGAGTCGGTCCCAAATTAGCTGCAGCGATTATGAGTGTCCTTGATGCTGCTCAGCTAGCCACGGCGATAACCGAAGAAGATGACGCAACTCTATGCCGCGTTCCCGGAATTGGTCGCAAGGGTGCGGCGAAAATGATCCTGGAGCTCAAGGACAAGGTCGCAGCCCTTACCCCACGTGGAGCTTCGGTGAGCGGAGCGACCCATGTGGTCGCACCGTGGCGGGAACAGGTGGCGGAAGGGCTGGTCGGCTTGGGCTGGTCGGCTAAAGACGCGGAGAAGGCCGTCGACAAGGTGGCTGCTCTCAAGGAAGCCGATCCAGCTATGACCATCGGCAACCTCATGCGAGCGGCATTGCGTAGTTTGGCGCGGTGACATGTCGGATGCCTCTGGCAGACTGATAAGAGTCGTCAGGAAGGAGAATGTCGGTGGAACACTCGCCCGTCGATCCGTCGGCCGAACCCCCTGAAAAGGCTGAAGAAGCAGCTCTACGTCCTGGCGCGCTGGCAGAGTTCGGAGGACAACAGCGAGTCGCCGATCAACTAGGTCTGGTCCTTGCCGCGTCGAAGTCCCGTGGTACGACCCCCGACCATGTTCTGCTGTCGGGGCCGCCAGGTCTTGGGAAGACGACCTTGGCCATGATTATTGCCTCCGAAATGTCGGCACCAATCCGTATTTCCTCGGGTCCTGCCATTCAGCACGCCGGGGATCTGGCTGCGATCTTGTCCTCGTTAGTACCCGGCGAAGTGTTCTTTCTTGACGAGATCCACCGGATGTCCAAGCCTGCCGAAGAAATGCTTTACCTGGCTATGGAGGATTTCCGGGTCGACGTTGTTGTGGGTAAAGGGCCGGGAGCTACCGCGATTCCGATTGAGATCCCACCGTTCACCCTGGTGGGGGCAACAACGCGAGCTGGGCTGCTTCCGGGGCCGTTGCGTGACCGCTTCGGCTTTACTGCCCAGCTTGACTACTACGAGGTAGCTGATCTCGAACGGATCGTGACGCGATCGGCCGGGGTCATCGGAGTTGAGCTTGCTGAAGGTGCGGCACACACGATTGCGTCGCGGTCTCGCGGTACGCCCCGTATCGCGAACCGCTTGCTGCGACGGGTCCGTGACTGGGCAGACGTTCATCATGAGTCTCCTGTGACGCCGCAAGGAGCCGAGACCGCCCTTGACCTCTACGAGGTTGATCCGTTGGGTCTGGACCGCCTCGACAGGGCGGTTCTCCATGCGGTGTGTCTAAAGTTCGGGGGCGGGCCGGTAGGCTTGTCAACCCTTGCTATTAGCGTGGGGGAGGAGCCACAGACGGTTGAGGAAGTTGCTGAACCTTTCCTGGTACGACTTGGTTTTCTCATGCGCACCCCGAGGGGCCGCGTCGCTACTGATCGAGCTTGGCGACATCTCGGCCTTGAACCACCTCCCGACAGTTCCGGTGAGGGGCTGTTCTGACCACATTGACCGAGTCGGGGTAGCATGACCCCGGTCACACCCGAAGACAAGGAACGTTTTATGCCTCTTCTCGCTAGCCCGCTGGGCGGATTCATGCCCCTGCTGATCATTTTTATCGTGCTCATTGGTTTCACGTTGTGGCAGGGTAAGCGGCAGGTCAAAAAACAGCAGGAGGAGCGCGTTCAACTCGAGTCACGTCTTGAGGTTGGTACTCGCGTCGTGCTGAGCAGCGGCCTGTTCGTAACCATTACCCATATCGGGGACAAACAGGCCGTGGTTGAGCTCGCCCCGGGCGTTGAGGTGAGCGTTCTCAAGCAGGCGATTGTTCGGCCCGCTGGTGACGAGGAGGAGTTCGCGTTCGCTGACGACGTCCCGACCGAGAACTCCACGGTTCATGACGATGTCGCTACCGAATCGGCGAATGATGTGCTGACCTCTCCCGAGGCGTCGGCTGTAAATGCTCATACCTCTGACGAGCAGCCGCAGGCCTGATATCCACCAAGATCAAGGAATTTATTCGACGTGGCAACGAAAAAGCGAACACACCATCCGGGTAGAACCCTGGTGATCTTCCTGGTAATCATCATTGTCATGTACGTGCTCATGGGAGTTATGCGTACTTGGTCACCCAAGCTCGGCTTGGACCTCAGGGGAGGCACCTCCGTTACTCTGACAGCCAAGACCGAAGACGGCAAAGCTCCGTCAGCGACGAGTCTCGAGCAGGCCCGTCTCATCATCGGGCAGCGAGTGAACGCGCTCGGAGTGGGCGAGTCGTCGGTCAAGACGATGGGTGATCGCAACATCGTCGTGTCGGCCCCGAACGTCGAGAGCTCCAAGCTTGTGGAGATGGTCGGTCAGACCGCTCAACTTGGATTCCGTATGGTTTATGCAGAGGAACCAGTGAGCCAGAAGAGCCCGACCCCCGGAAAGGCAAAGCCATCTGCACCATCTGCCCTTCCTACTGTTGAGCCCAGTGCCAGCGCCTCGGCTGCCCCAGATGCGTCTGCTAGTTCCAAGGGTGGTACCACATCCAGTGCTTCGCAGTACAACGAGAAGGATCCTCAGTCGGCTGCCAAGATGGTAAAGGCTGCCGAGGAGTGGAAGCCCACGCCCGAAGATCAGAAGGCCTTCGAGGACTATAAGTGTGCGAAGTCGGTTGATTCGCCAGGTGATAAGCCACTCGTGACCTGTGATCGTGAACGCACCATGAAATATTTGTTGTCCCCGGTCGCCATTACCGGCACCCAGGTCGTCAGTGCTGATTCAGGCATCCCGCAGGGGCAGTTGTCCTACGTGGTTAACTTGAAATTCAATTCCATTGGCACCACCTCGTTCAGTGACGCTACGACATACCTGTGTTCTAAGATGAGCCCACAGAATCAGTTTGCGGTCGTCCTCGATGGTAAAGTTATCTCTTCCCCGCAGCTCAACGGCAATACCGGCACGTCCTGCCCGATTAACGGTGGCGAGGCTCAGATCTCTGGTCACTTCACCCAAAACAGCGCGGCTGATCTCGCCAACGTCTTGAAATACGGTGCTCTTCCTCTGTCGTTCGATATTTCCAGCGTCGACAACATTTCGCCCACCCTTGGGGGTGAGCAGCTTCGAGCTGGCATTATCGCTGGCATCATTGGCCTTATTCTGGTCGGCGGCTACTGCTTGCTGTACTACCGGGGCCTGGGATTGGTGACCCTCGGCTCCCTCGTCATTGCCGGTATCACTACCTACGCAGCCATGGTGTTGCTCGGCGAGGCCGTCGGATTCACCCTTTCGCTGGCTGGTATCGCCGGCGCGATCGTGGCCATCGGCGTGACAGCAGACTCCTTTATCGTTTACTTTGAACGCATCCGAGACGAGATCCGCGAGGGTCGTACACTACGTACGGCTCTTCAGACTGGTTGGGCAAAGGCCCGGGGCACGATCCTCATGGCTGACGGCGTGTCCCTATTGTCTGCCATCGTCTTGTTCGTGCTGTCTGTAGATCAGGTGAAGGGATTTGCCTTCACTCTCGGTCTGACCACAGTGATCGACCTCATTATTTGTTTCTTCTTCACCCATCCCATCGTGACCGTGTTGGGACGCACAAGGTTCTGGGGACAAGGTCGACGCGGTTCTGGCCTCGAGGCGGAGCATATGGGCGTGACTGAGAGCCAGCTGCTTGGTCGGAGAAGCAGACGATCTGCTTCAAGAGCAAAGCGCACCATCGAGTCGGAGGAGGCCTGAGATGACTGACGACATGAACGCCCAGACGTCGTCTGTTGCCACAAAGCGTCCTAGTGATGGCGCGACCGGCAAGAAGCGCAAGCGTAGCTTCACTCATGCCCTGTACACCGGTGAGATCTCCTACGGGTTTATCCAGCGCCGCAAGGTCTGGTACACCATCACTGCAGTCGTCATCATCATCTCGTTTATCGGCCTGCTAGTACGCGGTCTGAACCTCGGTATTGAGTTCAAGGGTGGCGTGCAGTTCCGAGCTCCGGCCCACGTTGCTACCTCTACTATTGACGACGTCCGAAAGTCGGTGCTGTCCTCGGGTGCTCCCGATATGGACGCAACCGAGGTCGTCAGCCTCGGCTCCGATGCTGTCCAGGTGCAGACTCGGGCTCTTAACAATGACGAAACTACGAAGGTTCAGGAGGCCATTGCTAAGGCCACCGGGACGAAGATGAGCTCGGTCACCTACTCTAAGGTCGGCAGTCAGTGGGGTGAGCAGATCACCGGCAAGGCCATTAAGGCGTTGGTCGTATTCCTGGTCTTGGTGATGCTGCAGATTTGGGCCTATTTCCGGCATTGGAAGATGTCTATTGCTGCTTTGGTGGCCCTTTTACACGATCTCATCGTCACCATCGGTATCTATGCGTTGGTTGGATTCACGGTTTCACCGTCAACAGTCATTGGTGTGCTAACGATTCTGGGCTATTCGTTGTACGACACCGTCGTGGTCTTCGACAAGGTGCGCGAGAACGTCCAGGACATCGACAAGCGTGATTACACCTTTGCTGAGGGCGCTAACCGAGCCGTCAACCAGGTGCTGGTGCGGTCTATTAACACCACCATCGTGGGCGTGCTACCTGTCGCCGCGCTGCTCTTCGCTGGTGCCTTTGTGCTGGGGTCCGGGCCGCTCGAAGACCTTGGTCTGGCCCTGTTCGTCGGAATGATCGTTGGTGCCTACTCTTCGATCTTCATTGCAACCCCGGTGTTTACCCAATTGCGTGAGCACGAGCCAGCCATGAAAGAGCACACCGCGCGTGTTTTGCGTCGTCGTGAGCGGGCCGCTCAGAAGGCACCACGGGTAACCGCTGAGACCGTTGCCGCGGAAGGTCCACGCGACGTTACGACTATCACCGGGAGCGATCGTCACCAGCCACGTCGTTCTACCCGTGCCGAGAGGAAGAAATGACCTACCGTAAGGACCTCATTGCCAGCCTGATCCGGGATGTCCCGGACTTTCCGGAGCCCGGGGTCACTTTTAAGGACATCACTCCGCTACTGGCAAATCCCAATGGCTATGCGGCTGCGATCTCTGAACTCGTAGACACTGCTTCTCGTGACGTGGACGTCGTCCTCGGTATGGAGGCACGTGGATTCATGTTCGCCGGGCCGGTAGCTCTCTCCCTCGGAGCCGGATTTGTTCCTGTCCGCAAACCCGGGAAACTTCCTGGTGACGTCTACTCTCAGTCATTCGTGCTGGAGTACGGCTCTGCGACCCTGACAGTCCATCAGGATGCGGTGCAGCCCGGTTCCAAGGTGCTCATCGTCGATGACGTCCTCGCGACAGCCGGCACAGTTCGCGCTACGGCCTCCCTCGTGGAGCAGTTGGGCGCAGAACTGGTTGGTGTATCGGTACTCATAGAGCTGTCGGCTCTGGGCGGTCGCGAGAAACTCGATCGCGCCGGAATCGGTCCTGTCAACGCAGTTCTCACAATCTGATCATGGTCTCGGAATCACCCGAATCCTCGGGGCGCCATAGCGTCTTCGAACAGACCGCTCGGGTCAAGCTTCCATTCAAAGCGACTGAACCTTTTTGGGAGCTGGTTAAGCGGTTGGCCTGGTCGGCGGTATTGCTGCTGATCAGTACATTGATTGTGTGGGTCGATCGAGACTCGTATGTTGATTCCACCGCTGGAGACGGCGTCTCGCTCATTGACGCCTTTTACTATTCAACGGTCACCGTCACCACCACGGGTTACGGTGACATCACCCCAGTCGCGCCGCATGCGCGGCTCATTAACGCCCTCATCATCACGCCGCTACGCATCACTTTCCTGGTGCTGTTAGTTGGTACCACCCTTGAGATGCTGGCCAATGAGGGGCGACGCGGCCTGCTCGATAGTGCTTGGAGGAAGCGTATGAGGAATCACACCGTCGTCATTGGGTATGGCACGAAAGGTCGAAGCGCGGTCAATACGTTGCGTAACCACGATGTCCCCGTCGAGAAGATCGTCGTCATTGATTCCCGCCCCTCTGCTGTAGCTGAGGCCAACCGGTCTGGGCTGGCCGCCTTCGAGGGAGACGCCACTCGCCGTGATCTCTTGAGGCGAGCTGAGATTAGTAAGGCGCGGGAGGTCGTCATTACCCTCAACCGAGACGACTCGGCGATTCTGACGACGCTGACGGTGCGCTAGCTCAACCCGCGTTGTCACATCGTTGTTTCCGGTCGAGAGGACGAGAACCTCCCGTTGCTGCGCGAATCTGGTGCCGACGCTGTCGTCACATCTGCTGACGCGGTGGGACGATTGCTCGGGCTGTCGTCGGTTAACCCGTACGTTGGTACCGTCGTAGACGATTTGTTATCCAGTTCCAAGGGCATGGAAGTCGTTCAGCGAATGGTCTCCGAGAGCGAGGTGGGCGCACGTCCAGCCGATATTCAAAACGAACGGGTGCTAGCCGTCATTCGAAACGACGTGCTGCGCAACTTCTACGATCCTTCGGTGGGTCAGCTGCAGGCCGGTGACGTCATCGTGGTCGTGCGCAAAGCGGTTCCACGTCGCCATGAATCACAAACTGAAAGCGACCTGGTGCGCTGAGAACAGCGCTAGAGGACTGACTTTGCTGTCAGCGCTGGTTGCACCTAGCCCTCGGGCAGCACACTCAACCGACACTGAGACGCGGCATACCACTAGAATGAGAGGTCTAGCTTGCCAGGAGGTGACGCGATGACCGACGATAGCGTCTATGGCCCGTACGGTTCGGGCAAGGGAACCCTGGGCAAGCCGAAGCCCGGCCAACAGCGTCCCCAGCCCCGTATGCGGATGCGCGAGCGCATTGTCCGGTGGGGGACGCCGAAACCACCAGCACCGACGCAAAGCGTCACGGATCCCTTAATTTCGGTAGTGCTGGCCAACCACCCCAAGGCCGACACCGCTATCATCGAGCGGGCATATCGCACTGCTGAGCATTACCACCGCGGACAGTCTCGTAAGTCTGGTGACCCCTACATCACACATCCACTTGCGGTGACGATGATCCTCGCTGAGCTTGGCATGGACGAGCGGACTCTATGCGCCGGCCTCCTGCACGACACCGTCGAAGACACGTCCTACACCAACGAACAGCTCACTGCTGATTTCGGTGAAGAAATCGCCCTTCTCGTCGATGGGGTCACTAAGCTCGACAAAGTCCAATATGGGGATTCTGCGAAAGCTGAGACCATTCGCAAGATGGTCATCGCGATGAGCCGAGATATTCGGGTTCTCGTCATCAAGCTGGCAGATCGGCTGCATAATATGCGCACGTTAGGGTTTCTACGTCCCGATAAGCAAAACCGTATTGCCAAGGAAACCCTCGAGATTTTCGCCCCGCTAGCTCACCGCCTTGGGATGAATGCCATCAAGTGGGAGCTGGAAGACCTGTGCTTCTCCACCCTTAACCCGAAGCTCTACGACGAGATCGTCCATATGGTTGCGGAGCGGGCTCCGCAACGGGAAGCCCAACTCAAAGATGTCATCACAATCGTTCGTCAGGACCTTGACGAAGCAGGCATCAAGGCCATCGTCTACGGACGACCGAAGCATTACTACTCGATCTATCAAAAGATGGTGGTACGGGGCCGGGATTTCTCTGACATCTACGACCTCACCGGTCTGCGCATCCTTGTCGACACTCCACGCGATTGTTACGCAGCCCTCGGTGTCATGCACGTGCGATGGAACCCTCTTCCGGGTCGGTTTAAGGACTACATCGCGATGCCCAAGTACAACATGTACCAGTCTTTGCACACCACGGTGTTGGGGCCGGGCGGCCAGCCGGTCGAGTTGCAGATCCGCACTCACGAGATGCACCGGCGTGCTGAGTATGGTGTAGCAGCCCACTGGAAGTATAAGGAAAACCCCAATGCTGTCGGTCGGGGGATTCAGCCTGATGGCACAGATCTTTCGTGGGTTCAGTCTCTCAACCAGTGGTCCAAGGAGGAATCTGATCCCAGCGAGTTCCTGGACTCGCTGCGCTTCGAGATTAACTCTCGCGAGGTGTATGTCTTTACCCCCAAGGGCGATGTTATGAGCCTTCCTCAGGGCGCCACTCCGGTTGACTTCGCCTATGCCGTCCATACCGAGGTTGGTCACCGCTGTATTGGCGCCAGGGTGAACGGCAAACTTGTCACCCTCGATACCAAACTTAACAACGGCGACGTCATCGATATCCTCACGTCGAACGCGCCTGATGCGGGTCCCAGTCGGGACTGGCTGGGGTTCATCGCTTCTCCCCGTGCTCGTTCCAAGATTAAGTCTTACTTCACTAAGGAGCGCCGCGAGGAGTCCATTGAAGCCGGCAAGGACGCTATTGCAAAGCAGCTACGTCAAGCCGGTGTGCCGTTACAGTCGTTGCTAACTGTCGAATACCTCAGCGCGGTGGCCGACGACCTCCGGGTGCCCGGCATCAACGCCTTGTATGCGGCGGTAGGAGAGCACAACGCCAGCGCCCAGTCCGTCGTCGAGAAGCTCATCGCGTTGGGTGGCGGCCCGGAAGAGGCTACCGCTGACGTCGAGGAAGAACTGGCAGTTGGCGTCAAGGCGCCGCGTCGTCGTCGCAGTAGCGAAACTGGGGTTATGGTCGACGGCGATCCGGATATGCTTGTGAAGCTGGCTCGGTGCTGTACCCCGCTGCCCGGCGATCCCATCATGGGGTTCGTGACGCGCTATGACGGGGTTTCAGTACATCGAACGGATTGCTCCAATGCCAAGAATCTTCTTGAGCACCCGGAGCGCATCGTTTCGGTGTCGTGGTCTGATGATCGGCAAGAGAGCTATCAGGTCACTATCCAGGTGGAAGGCCTTGATCGTGCCGGTTTGTTGGTCGATACCTTTCGGGTTTTCGCCGAGCAGGGGGTAAGCGTCATTTCAGCCAATATGAGTACGTCAAAGTCTCATCTCGCTCGATTGCGGCTTACCTTCGAAGCCCCCGATCCGACTCACCTCAAGCACCTTACTGAGTCGATTCGTCGAATCTCGGGGGTTTACGACGTCTTCCGTGTGAAGTCTTGAAGGTTGCCTAGAACGCCAACGGCCCCGGGTCTGGGAAGTGTTCCGAGGCCGTCAGCGGTGACCATCAGGCGCTAAATTCGTCGAGTGCCTTCTGAGCCTCGTCGAGCCAGGTCTGGTAGGTCTTGATCGATTCGCGAGCCTTGTCGGCATCCTTAGTACGACCAGCGGCCTCAGCTTTCTCGACCTGGGCGTTCAGCTTGTCGATGTGGGCGCTGAACATATCGACGGTGGCGCGAGCACGTTCGCGAGCCTGCGGATCGGTGCGTTTCCATTCGGCTTCCTCAGCGGAGTGGACCTGACGCTCCAAGTCACGGACGCGGGCGTCAATACGTTTCATGGCGTCGCGAGGAACTCGACCAACCTCATTGAATTTTTCGAGGAATGCGCGGAGCTTGACTTTGGCCTCTTCAATGTCCTTGACGGGCAGAATATCCTTTTCTGCTTCGTCAAGGAGCTGCTCTTTGACCTCCTGGTTACCGCGGTATTCCTCATCCTGCTGGCTTTGGGCCGCGGTGCGGGCGTCGAAGAACGTGTCCTGGATAGCGCGGAACTCCTTCCAGAGCTTGTCATCGACATCGCGGGGAGCAGGTCCGGCGGCCTTCCATCGGTTCATGAGGTCGCGGAACTGGCGAGAGGTCTCACCCCAAGCGGTCGACTCGGCCAGCGGACGAGCCTCCTCAATGATGTGCTCCTTGACGATGCGGGCGCGCTCGCGCAGGTGGTTCTGCTCAGCCATGTGCTGCTTGCGACGACGGGTAAATGCGGTGCGAGCACCGGAAAAACGGTGCCACAACTCGTCGTCAGTCGTCTTGTCGATACGGGGGAGACGGCGCCACTGGTCAAGTAGATCGCGGAACTTTCCAATGCCACCACGCCAGTCACTGCCAGCAGCAATAGCCTCTGCCTGGGCTACCATCTCCTCCTTAGCTTGCTTGGCGCGGGCCTTAGCTTCAGCGCGCTCCTCACGGCGGGTCTCCGCCTTGGCGTCAATAGTGGGGGTCAATGCCTCCACTCGGGCTGCGAGAGATTCCAGATCGCCAACGGCATTGGCCTCACGGATAGATGTGACGAGTTTACTGGCGGCCGACCGTGCCTCCTCCGGCGAGGCGGTGCCCGAGCTCACTCGTGATTCCAGCAGCGACACCTCGGTCTCGAGGGCGCGATAGCGGCGCACGAAGAATTCAAGGGCTTCCTCGCTAGTGGAGTCCGGCACCTGGCCGACAGACCTCTCCCCGTCACTAGTTCGGACGTAAACGGTGCCGTCATCATCGACGCGGCCGAAGGACTGCGGAGCTTGTGCGTGACTCATACGCCCCATCTTGCCCGATAAACTGCCAAACGTGTTCATCGCGTCCTTTATCACAGGTCCTTTTCAGACCAATTGCTATCTGCTAGCGCGCGAACAGGGGTCTGAGTGCGTCATCGTCGATCCCGGTATGGGCGCTGAAGAGTTCCTTGGTGATGCCCTGAGAACCCATCATCTCGTTCCAGTGGCGATCGCTGTGACCCACGGCCACATCGACCATATTGGTTCTGCTCGACAGGTCGGGGACGAGTACGGCATCCCGGTGCTGTGCCCTCGTGACGACCGTCACCTGCTCAGCGACCCGATGGCCGGGCTCTCCGATTTCGCCCGCCCGCTTATCGAACAGTGGTATGGGTCGACGACCCTGCGTGAGCCAGAACAAGTCGTCGACGTCGAGCCCTTCTCCCATCACCAGTTCGCCAACCTCGACCTGGAGTTCTTGCATGCACCGGGCCACACCCCGGGTTGTTCCATGATTCGTACGATCGACGCCGAGTTCGGTCCCATCGTCATGTCAGGAGACGTCGTTTTTGCCGGATCTATCGGACGTACTGACATGCCAGGCGGCGACCCTGCCCAGATGTCATACAGCCTCTCCGACGTCGTGTGGTCCCTGGATGATTCCACCCATGTGCTGCCCGGACACGGCGGACCAACGACGATGGCCAATGAACGTCTGACCAATCCGTTCTTGGGGCGCCGCTAGGCCTCACCGCATGCGAATGCACCCGATCGCCCTCAGACTGGCACAATAAAGGCTGCGGGGTGACCCGCTGTTGTACTCAACTTTTCGAAGGATTTCCTCATGGCCCGTCTCAAGCCCCTGTCCGGTTTTCCCGAGTTCCTGCCCTCAGGACAGATGGTAGAGAACCATGTGACCCGGATTCTTGAGGAGACCTTCGAGCTTCATGGCTTCGCACCGATTCGTACTCGCGCCGTCGAGCCGATGGAACAGCTCACTCGCAAGGGAGAAATCGACAAAGAAGTCTACGTCGTCGACCGGCTGCACGCCGACCCGCACGACACGCGTTCCGGGAAGGATCGCCTTGGCCTGCACTTCGACCTGACCGTCCCGTTTGCACGTTACGTACTGGAGAATGCTGGACATCTGTATTTCCCGTTCCGCCGGTACCAGATTCAGAAAGTGTGGCGTGGCGAGCGTCCGCAGGAGGGTCGCTACCGCGAGTTCACCCAGGCCGATATTGACATTGTTGGCGACCAGACCCTTGCTGAGCACCACGACGTCGAAACCCCGCTAGTGATGCTGTCAGCCCTTGAACGACTGCACACTGAGCTGGGATTTCCGACCGTTACGATGCACGTCAACAACCGCAAGCTCTCCGAAGGGTTCTATCGCGGGCTCGGCATCGCCGATCCGATGGCGGTGCTACAGCGGGTCGACAAGTACGACAAGATTGGCCCGGACGCCGTCCGCAAACTGCTTGTCGACGAGTTGAACCTTTCTGATGACGCCGCGGCTAAGTGCGTCGCTCTGGCCTCCATTCAGTCGACCGACGACTCCTTTATTGCCAAGGTACGCGAGTTGGGGGTGGCCAATGACATGCTCGAAGAGGGCCTGGACTCCCTCAACCGGGTAGTTGCTGCCGTTAATAAGGCGGTTCCCGGACGCATGGTTGCCAACCTCAAAATCGCGCGCGGGCTCGACTACTACACCGGAACCGTCTACGAAACTGAGCTCACCGGTCACGAGTCGATGGGTTCAGTGTGCTCGGGAGGTCGTTATGAGTCCCTTGCCTCCGATGGTAAACATGTCTACCCGGGTGTGGGCATCTCTCTGGGCCTCACCCGTTTGCTGGCGCCGATCCTTTCCCGCGGCGAGCTGTCTTCCTCACGTTCGGTTCCTTCGGCGGTTCTCGTTGCCGTTAATACTGAGGAGGATCGCGCTACTTCGGAGGTCATCGCTTCCGCATTGCGTTCCCGCGGCATCCCATGCGAGGTAGCTCCGAAGGCTGACAAGTTCGGGAAGCAGATCAAGCATGCTGATCGTCGCGGCATACCATTTGTGTGGTTCCCGGGCGTCAAACACGCCGACTACCGTGACGCCGACACCGTCAAGGACATTCGGTCGGGCGATCAGGTTGAGGCTGATGCTGGGGCGTGGAACCCGCCTACCGAAGACCTTCATCCCGGTGTGATCGGTACCTGGTGACCTCAGGCCAGGATGGCTCCCAGTAAACCTGGGACCTTACGACCGCGTGAGGGAACTCAGCAGGAGCGCGCGCGATCTTGAACACGCGCCGTGACGATGTCATCAGCAGCGAGAATGAGCCACCACAGCGTTCCCAGTCCCAAGCTGAATCGCTGCCAGATTCCCGTGTAGTCCATCGGTGTGCCGACAAACCAACCTACGGCACCGATGCCGTTGAGGAGGGTAAAAACCACCCAAGCCCACGTCACCACAAGGCCGAATCCGCGGAATCTCGTCATGGTCGAGTTGAGCAGCAGGATCGGTAGCGCGAATCCGACGACGACAATCGTCGAGGTCCCGACGTGGACTATGTGGTTCACACTGACGTGTCCGGCCTCTTCAGCAGCCATGCACGCTTGGGAACGAGTGGGAGAGCAGTCCATCGTAACCAGGGCATCGAGGACACTGAAGAACCCTCCTGCAACGAAGCCGACTCCCGACCATCCCTGACGTCCGAGGGGGCGGTGTCGGGCCCACACGAGAGTTGCCAGACCTGCCAGACACAGCAATGTCCCCATGATGACATCGGTGGTCTGGAAGAGGTAACGCCACGGCTGATCACGCGCCGAATACTCCGAAACGAATGCGTGCAGCTGGCTCATGGCCGGGTTGAGCACTCCCGCGAAGGCCCAGGTAAGCGAGGCAAGCGAGGCGAGGACGAAGAAGGTAGCGCGCCAGCGTCGGCAGGTCACCTCACGACGATCAGTCATCAGCCTGCTGGCCTCTCCATTCGCTGCGCAGCAGGCCATGGTACTGGGAGTCTCGTGGGCCGCACGAATCCATCACACATGCCCGCCGCAACCCTTCGATGACCATTCCCGCATTCTCCATTACTCTCCCGGAGGCGATGTTCGCCGGGTCGTGGCGGGCCTCAACCTTGTTGACCTGAGCGGTGTCGAGCAAGTAAGACATCACCGCTTTAACCGTTTCGGTCGCGTAGCCATGATTCCACCAGCGTTTGCCAAGGCAGTAGCCCAGTTCGGCGAGGTTGACTCTCGTATCAACGTCCACGACAGCAATCTGCCCGATGATGACCTCGTCCAGCCACACTGCCCAATTGAAGGTGGCGGGGTCGTCGTAGCCGCGTACCCAACCGGTCAGCAGCAACCGGGTCGCGTCGACGTTGGGATGCGGCGGCCAGGTCACAAACCGGGTGGCCTCGGTGTCACTAGCCAAGTTGTCGTACATCTGTTGGGCGTCGTCAACTGACCATCGGCGGAGCACCAGCCGATCAGTGTGGATCGGATGTGTGCCAACCAGTTTCATGACGGTGACAATAGCACCGGGTCCCAAGGACCCTCACAGATGCACAAACAGCTCCATAACCGGTTTCCCTTTGAGATCTGGGCGTGAAGCTGTCGGCGGTGAGATTGGGATCTTCTCGTCAGGTTCCGGGCGCACCGCCTGGCCGACGTCACGTTCCTCGTTGACGTTGCGATCTCGAGCGGTAGCGGCCATCAATTTGATGCGGTTGAGCTGGTTTACTTGAGAAGCCCCCGGATCATAATCGACAGACACCACGTTGGCCTGCGGGAACTGACGGCGGATCTCGCGGAAGATACCACGCCCGGTGACGTGGTTCGGTAGGCACGCGAAGGGCTGCACAACGGCGATATTCGGTACGCCCTCACGGATCATATCGACCATCTCACCGACGAGGTACCAGCCCTCACCGGCCTGGTTACCGAGCTGAACAATGCGTTGGGCATCCGCCATGAGTTCGGTGATTGGGGTCGGGACTTCAAACCGAGTCGACTTGCGCAATGCTGTGGTGACCGGCTTCTGGTAGTGCATGAGCAGGGCTCGGAAAGCTTTTTTGACGTGACGGCTCCACTTGTCGGTGCCGAAGGTCTTGTAGTTGTAGTCACCAGCAGACAAGCAGTTGTAGACGAACCACATCAGGCCCGGCAGGACAGCCTCACAACCCTCGGATTCGATGGTCTCGACGATGTGGTTATTGGCGTCAGGGTGGAACTGCACCAAAATCTCGCCAAGCACACCGACCCGCGGTTTACGCGGTCCATCGACCAATTCGAGATGTTCGAAATTGTCAACGATGCTGTTGATCATGGCCTTGTAGGACGTGCGGCGTCCCCAAGTCGTGGAATGTCCACCGTTCAGGAAATGCTCGCGCACTATGGTCGTCCAGCGGCGCATGAGGCTATCAGCCGATCCTGGAACTGCTTCGTAAGGACGGGTACGAAGATGCACCTTCTGCAGCAGGTCGCCAAGGGTAATAGCCTGCACCATGCGGTGGATGAGGGGAGCAGTCAGGGAGAAGCCCGGGTTATCCTCGACTCCTTGCAGGGAAGCTGCGATGACCGGGATATTGCCAAACCCGGCATCCTTGAGAGCCTTGCGTAGCAGACCGATGTAATTGGTGGCACGGCACATGCCGCCGGTCTGAGTAAGGAAAAGGGTGGTGTGATCAAGGTCGTACTTGCCGGATTTCAGTGCCGACACGAGTTGCCCAATGACGACAATAGCCGGGAAACAAGCATCATTGTTGACCACCGACAGGCCATAATCAATGTTCTCCCGGGAAGCTTGCTTCAGTACTTCGACCTGATAGCCAGAGGCCCGCAAGGCAGCCTCGGCGATGGAGGTTTGGTAGGGGGCCAACTGCGGCACCAAAATAGTGTGAGTAGCTTTCATCTCTTTGGTGAAGGGCACCCGGTCATCCGATAACGGATGAGTTACAAGGTTGCGGTTATGGCTAGCTCGTTCCTTCGATGCGGCCTGCAGCGAGCGCATTCGGATGCGAGCCGCGCCCAGATTGGATACCTCATCAATCTTTAGGGTGGTGTAGATACGGTCGCGCGCGGCCAGGATCTCACGCACCTGATCGGTGGTGATGGCATCAAGGCCACAGCCGAATGAATTCAGCTGAACCAACTCAAGGTCGGGACGGGATCCGACGAAGGCGGCAGCCTGGTAGAGGCGGGAGTGGAACATCCACTGGTCGCGCACGCGTAGTGGACGTTCCAGTAAGTCGGCTCCCAGATGGGCTACCGAGTCCTCGGTTAGTACCGCCATTCCCAAGGAGTTCACCATCTCGGGAATTCCGTGATGGATCTCCGGATCGACATGGTACGGACGGCCTGCCAGTACGATTCCCGGGACGTTGTGTTCGGCCATATAGGCCAAGGCATCCTCGCCCATCTTCCGGATTTCGTCATGGAAAGCCTTATCTTCCTCCAAACCTTTGGCAATGGCGCGTCGGGCTTCATCGACGGTGACATCATCATCGGCGAAAACCTCAGCCAGCCGCTCAGCAAGCTTGTCAGGATCAGCCAGCGAGAGGAAGGGCGAGATAAGCTCGACGTCCTTGTCTCGTAGACTTTCGACGTTAGCCCTGATGACCTCGGGGTACGAGGCAACCACCGGGCAGTTGAAGTGCGCGTCGGCGTCGGCCACGCTGACCTGCTCATAGCGGATACAGGGATCAAAAATCCGTTTCACCCCACGCTGCACAAGGTCCTCAACGTGACCGTTGTTGAGCTTAGCGGGATAACAAATATTCTCGCTGGCAATCGATTCCATGCCTTTTTCGAATAGGGCATGGGAGGAGCGTCCCGAGATCATGACACGGTATCCGAGTGCCGATAAAGTCGTGAACCAGAATGGGTAGTTTTCGTACATGTTGAGAGCGCGAGGCAGGCCTAAATCACCGCGAAAGGCCTTCTTAGCCGTCAAACGCCGATAGCTAAAGAGCCTCTTGTACTTGTCCTCGAACACATTGGGCAGCTCAGACTTCGGAAGCTTGGCCATCTTGCGGTTATTAACCTCGGCGCCACGGTCGCAACGGTTACCCGAGACGAACACGCGACCATCGGAGAAGGTGGCGATGGTGCGTTGGCAGTGATTTTGACACAACGCGCAGTCGTCGCGATGAGTCTCAACAGCGAAACCATCGAGTTCAGCGCGCTCCCGTAAACCTTCAGAGGTGGTGGGCTCTCCGGCATGAAACCGGGCGTGAGCGGTCAGGGCAGCTCCATAGGCTCCCATGAGGCCAGCCTCAGCGGGACGAACGACCTCGCGACCGGTGAGCTTTTCGAAGGCACGTAGGACGGCATTGTTGAGGAAGGTTCCACCTTGGACGACAACCTTGTTCCCTAGTTGTGCCGGATCAGTAAGCTTAATGACCTTGTACAAGGCATTGCGAACCACTGAGTAGGACAGTCCGGCAGCAATATCAGCGGGAGAGGCCCCCTCCTTTTGTGCCTGCTTGACTGAGGAGTTCATAAAGACGGTGCAGCGACTACCTAGATCTACCGGATGCTGAGCCAGCAGGCTCATGGAGGAGAATGATTCGATATCGGTATCCATGCCGGCAGCAAAGGTTTGCAAGAAGGACCCGCATCCCGACGAACACGCCTCGTTGACAGAGATAGAGTCGATGACTTGATCGACGACGCGCAAATACTTCATGTCCTGGCCACCAATGTCAATGATTGCGGTCACCCCGGGAAGCAGATGATCGGCGGCTCGGTAATGGGCCATAGTTTCGACTTCGCCGTCTTCGGCCTCTAGCGCAGCCTTAACGAGCCCCTCACCGTACCCAGTGGTGCAGGTACGGGCGATGGTGGCCTCTGCTGGCATGGTGTCGTACAGGTCGGCGAGGATTTGCACCGCCGCGCTTACCGGGTCACCCTCATTAGAGGCGTAGTGAGAGGCGACAATGTTGAGGGACTCATCAATGAGGACCGACTTGATAGTCGTTGATCCGGCGTCGATGCCCAGGAAGAGGCTACCGCGAGCGTCATGTAAAGGTAGGCGTGGCAGCTTGGCGTGAGAATGCCGCCGATTGAATTCGTCCAATTCCTCCTCGCTACGAAATAGCGGTGGCATGGATTGGGAAATCCCGTTTTGAGTACGAGCGTGTCGTGAACGTTTCGCAGTTTCCGCGAGATCTACCGGTTCAGACGTTGACGTCAGGGCTGCTCCCATAGCCACGTATAGCTGAGCGCGGTCTGGGGTAATGTACGCATCAACCTTACCGTCGAGGACGCGCGAGAAAGCGTCTCGCAAACTTGGCATAAAGTGAAGCGGACCGCCAAGGAAGATGACCTTACCTCGAATCGGGCGACCACATGCCAGGCCAGCAATGCACTGAGTGGCGACAGCCTGCAGGACCGAAGCAGCCAGATCTTCGTGGCGGGCTCCCTCGTTAATGAGGGGCTGAAGGTCGGACTTGGCAAAAACACCACAGCGCGAGGCGATCGGATGGATGGTCTTGGCCCGGGATGCGAGGTCATTGAGGCCGGGAGTGTCGGTGTGCAGCAGGGTAGCCATCTGGTCGATGAAGGCACCGGTGCCACCAGCACACGAACCATTCATGCGCTGTTCGGGGACCGGCTTGAGGTAGGTGATCTTGGCATCCTCACCACCGAGTTCGAGAAGCACGTCGGCGTCGGGATTCCAACGTTGGACGGCGGCCGTCTCAGCCATGACCTCCTGAATGAAAGTAAGGCCCAATGCCTCTGCGGTTCCCAATCCCGCCGATCCGGTAACGGTCGTGCGCACCTTTGCGCCGGGAAGAGCATCGGCGGCGTCGCCGAGCAGAGAGGCCATAGCGCCGGTGATATCGGCGTGGTGACGTCTGTAGTCCTCGAAAAGGATGTTCTCGTCGGGATCGAGGATGACGGCCTTGATCGTCGTTGATCCGACGTCAAGACCCATCCGAAGGTCCTGCGCGTCCGGTGGAATCGCATTGCCGATGTGTGCGTCCATGTCTCCATTTCATCACCGTGGAAATCACTTCGCAGCAGTAGGGGGGCTTTTTCAGCCAAGTCATTGAGGAGTACGGTCATGGCATGTCTCAGTCACAGTGCGCACGATCGTCTCGTCGTGGTCCACGTGGTGAGGTTGGGGCTGCGAGAGCCGCTATTTTGGCCGCAGCCCGCTCCCTTTTTCTGGCCGGTGACTTCCAGTCAGTGAGCCTAAGAGCTATAGCCCGCGAAGCTGAGGTGGACACCTCGTTGGTGAGCTACTACTTCGGATCTAAGCAATCCCTCTACAACGAGGCGATGTCCCTTCCCAATGGTCCGCACCGGATTATTGCTGAGGTGTGTTCGCGAACTGACCCTGATCATCTGGGGGAGGCCCTGGTCAAGGCGTTCATCGATGCTTGGGATGGTCACCTTGGCCTGGGAGGACCGGATCCGCAAATGCAAGGTGTGGTGCAGGCACTTCTCACCCAGCCTGACGCCTTCGACATGATGCGTCAGTTTTACACCGAGGAAATTTTGGCCCCAGTTGTCAATTTACTCATTCCCCGATTCGGTGCAGAAGAGGCGGGGATACGGGCCTCTCTTGGACTCTCGCAATTGCTGGGGATTTTCACGGCTCGCTACGTCATTGGGTTGCAGTCCCTAGCAAATCTTCCGGCGGCAGAACTCATCGGCCGGGAGGGGCCTGCCCTACAGAGCACCCTCACTGGACCGACCATCAACGGTTAACACTTTTTGCCGCAGGAGAGGTCGGTTCACTTACCGTAGTGCCACGGCTAGCGATAGAGTCGCAGTCAAAGCTTGGCGCATGGCCGCGCCTGACGCCCACAGATAACGGGAGATGACCAATGACCATCGCAATCAAGATGGGTTTTCTCGATGACAGTCCGATCGTCGACGACCAGGGTCGACTTGTTAGTCGAGGGGGCGGAACCGCTCTCGTTGAGCGGCTTCTCGACATGTACCCGGGGGCCGTCGTCGTGAACTACGAGGATCGTCAGTGCGATGGATTCGAGGCCAGGAAGCTGACCAGCCTTGAACCGCTTGAAACCCTTGTCATCAACCTCGACGTCATCGATTCGGTTGGCGTCTTCCAAACCATGCACCGCGAGGGTGCCGAGCCCAAGATCCTTAACCTTCAGTGGTTGCCCCCATCCCACTACCACCACAAAGTGAACTTTGCGGCTATGGGCCTCGCGTACGCCCTCTTCCCGACACTGTGCTCTGGCGAGCGCACTGCTGGTGAGGTGACCGAGCTCGTTCGCCGCTGGACGATCTCCCCGCTGGCTCACCAGGCCCGAGTCGCTTGGATCCAGCCTGGCATTCGTGATGACCTCGCTCGCGAGCACGTTGATCCCGAAATTCCGACGGTTCTCTACCCAGCGATTCACCTCACAGAAACCAAACGCCCGAAGATATTTCTCGACGTTATGAACCGCGTCGCTGCAGACATGGACGTGAGAATGGAAGCCCGTCTAAGTCAGCGCGATCTCGCTAGCGTCATGGCGATGAAGATGTCGTCGCCAAAGTGGGCTTCGGTTGGCCCCCTCTTCGGTCAGCGCGAGGAGTACTGGGAGTCCCTAGCCCGCATGACGGCCTTCCTAGCCACCGCCAAGAACGAGGCCTATGGCTTCGAGTACCTCGAGGCTCTCGTCGCCGGTGCCATCGGTGTCTTCCCAGATACCACCTGGGCACGTAAGACGGTCCCTGAGGATTATCCGTATTTCTACCGCACTAGCGACGAAGCGGTCTCAATGCTTAAAGAAATACTCAACGACCCACAGACTGCGCGTAATGCTATTAATGAACTCGCCGGAGGGTCGATCCGCGACTGGATCCTCGAGCACAATCAGCGTTCTGGCGGAAATGAAGCTATGCGTAAGCAGATCGAAGAGTGGTTCCCTGAGATCCAGGTGTGATCCGATTTGAGGGACGGACGCCGTGGCGGTTGTGATCGCCACGGCGTCCGTAGTTTCGGATGCTATGGCTGGGCAGCTCATGGGCATCTGGGTGCGGATGGCGACAGTCATGGCCCGTCGGTATGCTGTTTTACGGCCCGTACCGTCTATGCGTGGCCTGCGACAACGGAAGGATGAAACGTGCTGCGAACCCATGACGCAGGAACCCTACGAGCCAGCGACATCGGCAAGGAAGTGACTCTCGCCGGATGGGTTGGGCATCGTCGCGACCACGGTGGCGTCGCCTTCATCGATCTTCGCGACGCCTCAGGCCTGGCCCAGGTCGTCATCCGCGATGAGATTTTGGAGTCCTCAGGCGCTCACGACCTGCGCAACGAGTACTGCATCAGGGTGACCGGAGTCGTTGAGGCACGTCCAGAGGGTAATGCCAACCCGAACCTACCCACCGGCGAGATTGAGGTTGCCATCACCGAGCTCGAGGTGCTCAATCCTTCAGCGCCGCTACCCTTCCAGATCGACGAGCACGTCAGTGTCGGCGAGGACGCCCGTCTGAAGTACCGCTACCTCGACCTGCGCCGCCCGCATCAGCATGAAGCCCTGGTGCTGCGTTCTCACGTGACCCACGCCATTCGTGAGGTGCTGGATCGTCACAATTTTTATGACATCGAGACTCCGACTCTGACCCGGTCTACCCCTGAGGGCGCTCGCGACTTTCTGGTTCCGGCTCGTCTGGCCCCGGGCTGTTGGTACGCCCTGCCGCAGAGCCCTCAGTTGTTCAAACAGCTGCTCATGGTCTCGGGTATGGAACGTTATTACCAGATCGCTCGTTGCTACCGTGACGAGGACTTCCGTGCCGATCGTCAGCCTGAGTTCACCCAGCTTGATGTCGAGATGAGCTTCGTTGACCAGGACGATGTCATCGCGCTGGCTGAAGAGACCATGGCGGCTTGTTGGAAGATCATTGGCGTCGACATGCCGACGCCGTTACCTCGCATCACCTGGCACGAGGCGATGGATCGCTACGGCTCTGACAAGCCGGATCTGCGCTTTGGCAACGAGATCACCGAGGTTACCGATTTCTTTGCCAACACTGCGTTCCGGGTCTTTCAGGCTCCCTACGTCGGTGCCGTGGTGATGCCCGGCGGAGCCTCCCTGCCACGCCGTCAGTTCGACGCCTGGCAGGAGTGGGCGCGCACCCGCGGAGCCAAGGGTCTGGCCTACATCACGATCTCTGACGAGGGCGTGCCAGAAGGTCCAGTTGCCAAAAACATTTCCGAGGAGGAGAAGGCTGGCATCGCCGAGAAGGTCGGTGCCAAGCCTGGTGATGCCATCTTCTTTGCTGCTGGCTCGAAGACCTCCTCCCAAGAGCTACTCGGCGCCGCCCGTCTGGAAATCGGCCGCCGTTGCGAACTCTTTGATCCATCTGACTGGGCTTTCTGCTGGGTGGTTGACGCCCCGTTGTTCAAGCCCACCAAGGAAGCAGAGGCTTCCGGCGACGTCGCCGTTGGCACGGGCGCCTGGACCGCCGTCCACCACGCCTTCACCAGCCCGACCCCCGACTGCCTGGATACCTTCGACACCGATCCGGGTTCAGCTTTGGCTTACGCTTACGACTTCGTCGTCAACGGCAACGAGGTAGGCGGCGGGTCGATCCGTATCCATCGCCGTGACGTTCAGGAGCGGGTCTTCAACGTCATGGGTATTGGCCCCGAAGAGGCCCAAGAGAAATTCGGTTTCCTACTGGATGCCTTCAAATTTGGCGCGCCGCCGCACGGTGGCATCGCCTTCGGTTTGGATCGTCTAGTTATGCTGCTTGGCGGCTTCGAGACTATCCGTGACGTTATTGCCTTCCCGAAGACTGGTAACGGCTATGACCCGCTGACGGCTGCTCCTGCACCAATTACCCCTGCCCAGCGGCGCGAAGCCGGCGTCGATGCCAAGCCGAAGGAGCCTTCCGGCGGTCAAACCTCGAATGCGGAGGCATATAAGTCCACGACGTGACGACCGGTGACGACGGGCGGCGGCGATATCAGTCGCTGCCCGAGCGTTACTGCGCGAACATACGTGAGCGGCTCGCTGTCGCAACGCGGCGATATGGTGCCATGGTGAGTGAGGATCTCTTCGGCAACGTCACGTCGGCTCAATCCGACGCGACCAGTGGTGGGTCCCTGGATACTCCCAACCCTGACGCGCCACTAGCAGTTCGGCTTCGCCCGCGCACCATTGATGAGATCGTCGGGCAGCAGCATTTGCTGACCCCCGGTTCACCCCTGCGCCGCCTGGCCGAGGGGACCGGGGCCATGAGCGTGTTCTTGTGGGGCCCTCCCGGGGTTGGTAAGACGACGATTGCCTCGGTCGTCTCCCACGCCACGAACCGACGCTTCGTGGAGATCTCGGCTGTAACGGCCGGAGTCAAAGACATCCGTCGGGAACTTGACACTGCCCGACGTCAGTTAGCCTTGGGACAGCCGACCGTTCTCTTCGTCGACGAGGTGCACCGCTTCTCTAAGGCCCAGCAGGACGTCCTGCTCCCGGCAGTGGAGAACCGCACCGTGACCCTCATCGCGGCGACCACCGAAAACCCGTCTTTTTCGGTCATCTCCCCGCTGTTGTCGCGCTCCTTATTGTTGACCCTCAAGCCACTCACCGAGGCTGACGTTTCATCGTTACTCGATCGAGCCCTGAGCGATCCACGCGGCCTGCGAACTGAGTCCGACAGGCGTTACGTCCTGGAGGACGATGCTCGCGCTGACCTGCTGCAACTGGCTGCGGGAGACGCACGACGCGCCCTCACCTATCTTGAAGAGGCCGCTGCCGGGGCGAGTGCGGCAGGTACTGACACGATCACGAGTCAGATCGTCTCCACTGCGGTTGATCGTGCCGCAGTGCGCTACGACCGTGACGGCGACCAGCACTACGATGTCATCAGCGCTTTCATCAAATCCGTGCGCGGCTCAGACGTTGACGCCGCACTGCACTACCTGGCCCGGATGATTGAGGCAGGGGAGGATCCCCGATTTATTGCACGGCGCCTTATCATTCTCGCCAGTGAAGACATCGGGATGGCCGCCCCAAGTGTGCTCCAGACCTGTGTCGCGGCAGCCCAGGCCGTCCAACTGATCGGGATGCCCGAGGCTCGTCTCAACCTAGCCCAGGCCACCATTGCCGCAGCCACCGCCCCGAAATCCAACGCCGTCATCACCGCTATCGATGGGGCCCTGGTCGATGTACGCGCTGGAAAGGGGGGCGAAGTTCCCGCCCACTTGCGTGACGCCCACTACTCATCAGCCCACGATCTGGGCCACGGCGTCGGATATCGTTACGCCCACAATTTCCCGCATGGGGTTGCCAAGCAGCAGTATCTGCCCGACGATATCGCCTCGACCCGGTATTACGACCCGACCGATCATGGCAATGAGGCTGCTATTGCACAACGTCTGAGCCAGATACGGGCGCTGCTTGGGCGAGATATTGAGGAGGAGAAGTCATGACCTTGGGTCAGATAGCCGGACTCATCGCAGCACTCGCGGCGGTAGTGCTGGTCGCGCTATGCGCGGTTCCATTGCTCAAACTTGGCGGCGTCCTCGACGAGGTACGCAAAGCTGTTTGTGACGTCGACGAGTCCACTGTGCCGATCCTCGAGGAGGTTAAAAGCACTGTCGTCATAACCAATGGCGAGATTTCCAAACTCGATCAGGTGATCGAGGACATCCACACCATTTCTGGGCATGGCACCATCGTTACTGGCCAGGCCGCCGAGCTGGCCCAAACCTTTACCCAGACCGTCGGGACGCCGATGGTCAAGGCTGCGGCCTTTGGTGAAGGAGTGCGCCGAACAATTCATCGTCCGAAGCGTCGGATGCGTCAGTCCCAGGTTGAGAATACGGTCAGTCCTACCGAGGTAAGCCACAGCGCCACTGCGGCCGAAGGCGGCGGCGAACAAGACTGATCTGGTAGAACGCCGAGTACGCACCCCCTCTGTGGCGCGGTGAGATGTCGCCGGCCGCACGTGCGGGTAGGGTTGGACTGCGGTGTCCCGATACGGGACGGCCCTTACGGGCCACAAAAAGCGACCACGTCAAGAAGGGCTAGGCATGAGAACAGCGGAGATCGGACAGCGCTTCGTCGACTTCTTTGAAAGTAAGGGTCATACCGTAGTGCCGAGCGCCTCACTGCTCTACAACGATCCCACCTTGCTGTTCGTTAACGCCGGCATGGTGCCGTTCAAGCCTTACCTTATGGGCACTGAGCCCTCCCCGTGGAAGCGGGCCACCAGTATTCAGAAGTGCGTGCGCACCTTAGACATTGATGAGGTTGGCAAGACCACTCGTCACGGCACTTTCTTCCAGATGTTGGGGAATTTCTCCTTCGGTGACTACTTCAAGAACGAGGCCATTCAGTACGCATGGGAGCTCGTCACTAAGCCGGCAGAACAGGGCGGATTGGGTTTCGATCCTGCCAGCATCTGGGTGACGGTCCTTGGACCTGGGTTTCACCCTGACTATCCGGAGGGCGACATTGAGGCGCGCGAGGCGTGGCGTGCTGCGGGTATCCCTGACGAGCAGATTCAGGGTCGCTCCCTTAAGGACAACTACTGGCATATGGGGGTTCCCGGCCCCGGCGGCCCGTGCTCGGAAATCTACATCGATCGTGGCCCAGCCTATGGTCCCGACGGTGGTCCAGAAGCAGATGAGGACCGTTACCTTGAGATCTGGAACCTCGTATTCGAGACCGAGGATCTCTCAGCGGTGCGCGCTAAAGATGACTTCGACATCGCAGGCCCATTGCGCAGCCTTAACATCGACACTGGTGCCGGTCTCGAACGTATTGCCTATCTGCTCCAGGGCGTCGACAATATGTACGAGACTGACCAGGTATTCCCTGTCATTGAGAAAGCTTCCGAGATGTCGGGCAAGCGGTACGGTGCTCGCCACGAGGACGACGTCCGACTACGCGTAGTTGCTGACCACGTCCGTTCCGGTCTCATGCTCATGACCGACGGAGTTACCCCTGGTAATGAGGCCCGCGGTTATGTGTTGCGTCGTCTGCTGCGTCGCGTCGTTCGCGCCATGCGTCTGCTCGGTGTGGCGGATCCAATATTACCCGAGTTGCTCTCGGTATCTCGTGATCTTATGGCTGATTCCTTCCCTGATGTCCTCACCCAGTGGGATCGCGTCATCGGTGCCGCCACAGCGGAAGAGGACACCTTCCGACGCACTCTAAGCTCGGGTACCGCGATGCTCGATGCAGCCGTGGTCGAAACTAAGGCCTCCGGGTCAAAGACCCTCTCGGGGGAGAAAGCCTTCCAGCTTCACGACACTTACGGGTTCCCAATCGACCTCACTCTCGAAATGGCGGCCGAGCAAGGGTTAGAGGTTGATCGCAACAAGTTCACCGCCCTCATGGCTGAGCAGCGTGCCCGCGCTAAAGCTGACTCTCAGGCGAAGAAGGGCCTACTCACGGATCGGGAGGCTTACTCCCAAGTTCGTGCCCTCGGTGAAACCCCATTCCTCGGCTACACCGATTTGACGGTCGATACCACCGTTACTGGCATCATCGCTAACGGTACTTCCGTGACGGCTGCTGAGCCGGGGGCCGTCGTCGAGATCGTGTTGGCCGAGACCCCGTTCTATGCCGAGATGGGTGGCCAAGATTCTGATTCTGGCATCATTCGCGCCAACGGGATCGACTTTGAGGTTCTTGACGTGCAGCGTCCGGTACCAGGCCTGATCGTCCACAAGGTACATCTCGACGGTGATCTCGCCGTTGGCGATCGGGTGACAGCCCTGGTCAACCCGGCCACTCGTTTTGGAGCCTGCCAGGCCCATACCGCCACCCATGTCATCCATGCCGCTTTACGCGAGCTCGTAGGGCCATCGGCCACCCAGGCCGGCTCCTACAACAAGCCCGGCTATCTGCGCTTTGATTTCTCCGCTACCAAGGGTCTGTCAGACTCTCTGAAAGACGAAATCGAAGAGCGTTGCAACGTTGCCATTCATGACGACTTCGAGGTTACTGATACCCAGATGCCGCTGGAGGATGCCAAAGCCATGGGAGCGATGGCCATGTTCGGCGAAAAGTACCCGCCGATCGTGCGTGTCGTCGAGCTGGCTGGCCCGTGGTCGCGCGAGTTGTGCGGTGGCACTCACGTTGCCTCCACCGGTCGTATTGGCATGCTAAGTCTGCTAGGGGAGCAGTCGGTCGGTTCGGGTACCCGGCGCGTCGAGGCCCTCGTTTCCACTGATGCTTTCCGTCACATGGCGGCTGAGCGGGCGCTCGTCAACGAGTTGACCGGAATCCTCAAGGTGCAGCCGGATCAGCTCGCCGACCGTGTCTCGAAGCTCGCGGCCGATCTCAAGGAGGCCGAGCGTAAGCTCGGCGCTGCTCGAACCCGTGAGCTCTTGGGTCAGGTTGATGACATCGTTGCCGGGACTACTCCAGCCGGGTCCTTCGACCTCGTCGCTGCCAAGGTTCCAGGTGTCGCGGGTAGCGACTTGCGTACCCTCGCCGCTGAGATCCGAGCCCGCGTCAAGGATCGTCCCGCCGTTGTCACCCTAATCGGCGGCACTCATGACAAGCCGGCCATGATCGTCGCCACCACTGAGTCAGCACGCGCTGCTGGTGCCAAAGCAGGTGCTCTTATCAAGGTCGGCGTTGCTCCGATTGGTGGCCGCGGTGGCGGTAAGGACGACATAGCCCAGGGGGCTGGCAGCGACCCCACCGGTATCGACGCCGCTCTGCGTGCTGTTAACACTGAACTGACCGCGCTGTGAACCCTGCCGAACGTCCGGACACGTCTCTGTGCGGTGTGAGACTTGCCATCGACTGGGGAAAAGCACGGATTGGCGTGGCCGCGAGCGACCGCGACGCGATTCTGGCCTTCCCTGTTGAGACGGTGCATACCGCCGACCGCCCCGTGCAGCGCTTGGCCGAAATCGTTGCCGAGTACGAACCAGTTGAGGTCATCATGGGGCTTCCGGTTGCCCTTAATGGGACCGAGCAGTTGGCCGCGCAAGACGTTCGGGATGCCGGACGCCAGTTGGCCGAGGCTATTAACCCGATCCCAGTGCGCTGGGTCGATGAGAGAATGACCACGCGTACGGCGGCTCGAGCACTTCACGAGGCGGGGCGCAACGCACGTAAACAGCGTGGCGTGATTGATCAGGCCGCTGCTGTGGCCATACTGGAACACGTGTTGGAGCAAGTCCGATTAGGCCAATCGGAGACGGCGACGGGAGGGGCGGATTCGTGAGCGGACCGTTCAACGAGCACGATGACCCGAAGGCGGAATTTTGGTACAAACTTCGCAGCGCGGTCGCCGTCATCCTTTCCCTGACCGTGCTCGTCGGCGGGTGCGTCTTCGTCGGTGTGAAGGTCTACGACGGCTACATCTCGTACAAGTCTGCTGACGACTACCTCGGAGATGGCGAGAAGGACGTCTTAGTTCGGGTACCTGCTGGCGCATCGGTAAGCGAAGTTGGCTCGATCCTGCTCGATAACGACGTCGTCAAGTCAACGAAGGCATATAACAAGGCCCTTCGCGATTCGGAATCTGACGTTACTATTCAGGCTGGTCAGTACAAGCTCAAGACGCATATGAACGCCGCAAAGGCCGTGTCCATTCTGGACAATCCGGACAATATCCAGCGCACCCGTGTCACCCTGCCCGAGGGCTTAACCACAGAGCAACAGTTCGGGATCATGGCCAAGGGAACCACGATGCCAGTTGGCAGCTTCCAGAATGCGTATAAGCAAACTGCGAAACTAGGCCTGCCGGTCTGGGCCAAGGGGCGCCCAGAGGGCTTCCTCTTTCCCGACACCTATGAGGTGGGGTCAAATCCAACTCCGCTAGAAATCCTGCAGATGCAAACGAATCAGTTCGCCAAGCAGGTTAACACGATGAATTTCATTGGCCAGGCTCAGACTATTAAACGTAGCCCCTACGATGCCCTCATCGTCGCCTCCATCTTGGAAAGAGAGGCCAAAAAGCCAAAAGATATGCAGATGATCGCCGGGATCATCTACAACCGCCTCCAACAAGGAATGAAGTTGGAGTCGGATGCTACGGTGCTCTACGCCAACCACGTCGAAGGCAAGCTGACAACGAACGACGAACAGCGTGCCAAGGATTCGCCGTACAACACCTATTTGTATAACGGCTTGCCGCCTACCCCTATCGACAACCCCGGTGCGACATCTATGGAGGCAGCTGTGACACCGATTAAGAGTGACTACCTTTATTGGGTTGTTACAGATCCTGACAAGGGCACTACGGCGTATTCCAAGACGCTGGCTGAGCACGAGAAAAATGTCAAGAAATTCCAAGCTTGGTGTCAGGACCACAAGGGGAAGTGCTAGGACAATACGTGCTGATCTAGGAGGACTGGCGATGCACTGTGCGGTGATTGGCCATCCAGTGGCTCACTCCTTGTCCCCGGCAATTCACCGCGCCGCATACCAGGTCCTCGGCCTGGAGTGGTCCTACCAGGCCATCGACGTCGAGCCTGGTGGTTTGCGTGCTTTTATTGAGGGGCTCGACGGTTCCTGGCGAGGGCTATCAGTGACGATGCCTCACAAGGCCGATCTCGTCGAGTTGGGGGAGACCGACGCGACGGTTGACATGTTGGGAGCGGCGAATACCTGGGTTTGTCGTGACGGCACGACCATCGTCCGCAATACCGACGTCACGGGGGCAGAGGCTGCGCTTCGTGCCAGGGGAGTGACTGATGTCGAGAAGGTTGTCATGCTGGGGGCGGGCGCAACAGCCCGGTCTGTTCTTGCGGCTGCCATTGGGATGGGAGCGGGCGAAGCCGTCGTGATGTCGCGCTCGCGCGAACGGTCCACGAAGATCCTTAAACTTGCTGATGGCCTCGGCATTCGTGTTGCCTGGTTGCCTTTCGAATCGGAGCCTCCGCGGTGCAACCTCATAGTCTCGACGGTTCCAGCCGGTTCCTTGATAAGGCGTGCTGAAGATCTCGCTGCTCGAGCTAATGCGGTCTTTGACGTCGTCTATGATCCCTGGCCAACCCCTTTGGCCGTGGCTGGGAAGATCGCTGGTGCAACCGTCATTGACGGCTTGGACCTGCTCGCTGGGCAGGCGGTCGGCCAGGTGCAACTCATGACTGGCTACCCGGTGCCGATGGACGTTTTGAGGTCCACAGCGCAGAACGGCCTGGCTGAGCACGCCCGCCTTTGAAAGACTGAATGTTATGCTGCGTTATCTCACTGCCGGGGAGTCTCATGGCCCTGCTCTCGTCGCGACGATGGAGGGCATTCCGGCTCACGTCCAGGTCGGGGCTGTAGAGATTTCCGAGGAGTTGCGACGTCGCCGTCTCGGGGCGGGACGAGGAGCCCGCATGTCTTTCGAAGCTGACGAGTTGGAGTTGCTTGCCGGATTCCGACACGGGGAGACGTTAGGCGATCCCCTTGCGATCCGGATCGGCAATTCGGAATGGGAGAAGTGGCGCACCGTCATGGCTCCTGGTCCGGTAGCTCCCGAGGATCTGGCCGGGCATGCCCGTGCAGCTGCGCTCACGCGACCCCGCCCAGGCCATGCTGACCTTGCTGGCATGCAGAAATACGACTTTGATGAGGCCCGGCCAATCCTAGAGCGCGCCTCTGCCCGCGAGACAGCCGCCCGCGTCGCATTGGGAGCGATTGCGAAGGCTTTCCTTAAGCAGTCTCTCGGCATCGAGGTGCTTTCCCACGTGGTGTCCTTGGGCCCTGTCTCAGCTCCAAATGGTCCACGTCCGGATCCAAGCGATCTGACCCGTATCGATGCGGATCCAGTGCGGTGCGCCGATTCAGTCACGAGCAAGCGCATGGTTGCGGAAATCGAGGCCTGCCGCAAGGAAGGCGACACCCTGGGAGGTGTCGTGGAAGTACTGGCCTACGGTCTACCGGCCGGGTTGGGATCGCATAGTCAGGGGGACCGACGGCTCGACGCCCGTCTTGCCGGAGCCTTGATGGGCATTCAAGCTATTAAGGGGGTCGAGTTTGGCGACGGTTTCGACCTGACCCGTCGCCGAGGGTCGCAGGCTCACGACTGGATGGAGCCGACTGAGGGCGGTATCCATCGAGTGAGTGATCGTGCCGGTGGCACTGAGGGTGGCATGTCGACTGGTCAGATACTACGGGTGCGTGCGGCGATGAAACCGATTGCCACCGTACCGCGAGCATTGCCGACCGTAGACGTGACCACCGGTGAAGCTGCCAATGCCCACCACCAGCGTTCCGACGTGTGTGCGGTTCCTGCCGCCGGTGTGGTTGCTGAGGCCATGGCCGCATTGGTGTTGGCTGAGTGCGCGTTGGAGAAATTTGGCGGGGATTCAGTAACTGAGACCCGTCGCAATGCGCAGGCCTACCTGGATCGTCTTGCCGCGCGCGGTCTGGCGGTGGCCCCATGATAGCTCTCATCGGTGCTCCTGGATCAGGCAAGTCGACCGTCGGGCCGTTGCTGGCCCAGCGCCTTGGAGAAGAGTTCGTCGACGTCGATGCCGTGATTGAGCAGGCCGAGGGTCGTGATATTCCGGAGATTTTTCTCATTGACGGAGAGTCGTATTTTCGCAAGGTCGAGAGACGAGAGACGCTTGCCGCCATCGAGCGCGGCGGGGTGGTGTCTCTCGGCGGGGGGGCTCCGGCCGACGTCGAGGTCGGGAACGCGCTGGACCGAATGTGCGTTGTCTGGCTGGACGTCTCGGCTCGTACTGCTGCCGATCGCGTCGGGCTCAAAGACACTGGTCGCCCCTTGCTGGGAGGCCAGGTGCATTCGCAGTTAGTGCGCCTCATGAAGGAGAGGCGGGCGGTTTACCAGCGCCCCGCAACGATCCGGGTGGCCACCGACACGCTGACACCGGAGCAAGTCGTCGACGTCATCGTGTCTGAACTGGCCGACTTAAAGGAGTAGCCGTGAACCTTGTTGAGGTCGCCACGACCAAGCCTTACCGGGTGAGGATCGGTTCAGGAGCGGTCCACGAGTTGGCTGGTTTGGTGGCAGGACGCCGTGCAGCTGTGGTCTGCCCACAGACTCTGGTGCATCTGGTACCTCGCTTTGGTATTGACGATCTTGTGGTCATCGAGGTTCCCGACGCTGAGGCCGCCAAAACGCCTGAAGTTCTCGTTAATGGCTGGCGCCGGCTAGCCGAGGCCAACATGACCCGTGGAGATATCATTGTCGGGTTTGGCGGAGGAGCTACCACCGATGTTGCAGGGTTTCTAGCCGCAACATGGATGCGAGGGATTGACGTCATCCACGTTCCGACGACTGTGCTGGCTATGGCCGACGCTGCGATTGGCGGCAAAACTGGTGTCAACATTCCTGCCGGGAAAAACCTTGTTGGAGCCTTCCATGAGCCCATCGGCGTCTTGTGTGACACGGAACTGCTGACGACCCTGCCAGCGCGAGAGGTGCGTTCTGGCCTGGCTGAGATCGTCAAATGCGGGTTTATTAAAGACCCGGTGATTCTCGACGTCATCTCCAACCATCCGCGGTTGGCCCTCGACGTCACTTCCCAGACCTTCGTTGAGGTGCTGACGCGTGCGATTACCGTCAAGGCTGGTGTGGTGAGCGCTGATCTGCACGAGCGGACGTCTTCGAGAGAAGAGGTCGGACGCGAGAGGCTCAACTATGGTCACACCTTGGCCCACGCTATTGAGGCCCACAAGCATTTCACGTGGCGTCATGGCGAGGCTGACGCGGTGGGCATGGTGTTTGCGGCCGAACTGTCGCACCGGTACCTGGGACTGTCCGATGAGGTCGTTGCGCGCACCCGCACTATCCTGTCTGAGATCGGATTGCCTGTTACCTGTGACGAGATTAAGTGGGCAGATCTGCGCAAGACGATGAACGTGGACAAGAAAACCAGGGTAGACCCGCAGACCGGGCGTCAAGTGTTGCGGTTTGTCGGTATTCACAAACCCGGTCAGGTCGCCATGATCGTCGACCCTGACGAGGCCGCTTTAGCCGAGTGCTACGACCGGTGTTCCGCACGGTAAAAACGTTCGGAAATGAACATGTGGCTGCGGGTCAGTCGGCATTCAGGCCTCCGTGACGCCGTCGACCCCAAGTGATGTGACGATTCGGGAAATATCTTGTTGGGCACTCTTGAGCCTCGCCTGATTCCCCATACCCGACTTAAGTTCAGTATCGACGGCATGAATCCGGATCGGACCGTCGTTCTTAGAACCGATGAGGATCGGGATGTACTCAGCCTTCGTCGTCGAAACCTTCCCAGATCGCACCGTGAAGGTGACCCGACCGACGACTCCTTCGTCGGTACCGGGCATGTTAGACGACTGCTGGGCAACGAGATTCCCCAGCCCATACATGACGATCTTGCCGTTCATCCGCGTCCATGGCTCAACGACATGGCTGTGGTGGCAGTAAACCATGTCGACGGCAGGAGATGCAGTAAGGCGCTGCGCTAGCCGAATCTGTTCCCCGGTCGGCTCATGGTGATATTCGAGGCCAGAGTGAGCCGCGACGATAACGATATCTGCGCCAGCCTTCTTTGCCGCTTCTGCTCTCTTAATGAGGTGGTCTGCCTCAATGTCACTCCACGCCCATGATTTGCCCTTGGGAGGAGTCGATCCGTTGAGGCCGTAAGCTCCCGAGACCAGACCCAACTTGAGGCCGTGACTCACGATGACGGGGGTGTCAGCCTCTTCTTTAGTTCGGGCTGTGCCGGAATGCTTAACATGTGCGGCGTCCAGAGCGTCAAGGGTAGCCTTCACACCTGGCAAGCCACGGTCGAAGGAGTGGTTCGAGGCGGTACTGCAGGCGTCGAATCCAACAGCAGCGATCCCCTTGGCGATCTCAGCGGGCACTGCGAACTCTGGATAGCCGGAGTACTGAGAACCTTTGGGAGCGACAGGTACCTCCTCGTGACAGATCGACACGTCGGCGTTGCGAAGGATGGGAGCAACGGTTCCGAAGATCGGCGCGAAATCGTTCTTTCCGTGGCCATCCTCCCGCGCCGTGCCCCACGTGGAAGGGTGCCAGAGCAGGTCCCCGGAGACAGTGACAGTTAGTGATCCGTTGGTATTGCGATGGATCAATGGCTGGGTGGTGGCTATCTTCGTGGGCGTAGCGGACGTCGCCCTTGCAGGCGTGGGTTCAACGGTCGATCGTGATGGCATGGAGGAGGCCTTCGACGCGCTTGATGAGGCCGCAGGGAGGGGTACTCCGGTGTCGTCAGGTGGCGGCGTGGTTGCGCATCCGCTGGCCATAATCCCGGTAATCAAGGCAACTATCGCCCATCCTCGTCGAGGCAGCACCATTTAGTCTCCAACCATGTCTCGAGCTCGACGCACTAACCTCGGATCAGGCTGTCCGACGACATCCACATCTTTGCCTTCGTAATCATATTGCGACAAGAAGTACCTCATCGCATTAAGACGCGCGCGTTTTTTGTCATTAGACTTGATACATATCCACGGCGCGGCATCAGTGTCAGTTGCGGCAAACATCTCCTCTTTAGCACGGGTGTAATCGTCCCAGCGCCCCAGCGACTCCAAGTCCATCGGGGAGAGCTTCCAGCGACGAACTGGATCGAGCTGACGAATTGCGAACCGGGTGCGTTGCTCCTGCCGGGTGACCGAGAACCAGAACTTCGTAACATGAATGCCCGATTCGATCATCATCTCTTCGAGGATTGGAGCCTGCCGAAGGAAGATTCGATGCTCTTCATCGGTGCAAAACCCCATGACCCGTTCGACGCCGCCACGATTATACCACGAGCGGTCAAAGAGCACGATTTCGCCGGCCGTAGGAAGGTGTTGAATGTAACGCTGGAAATTCCATTGGCCCAGTTCGCGGTCTGATGGCTTATCGAGGGCTACGACGCGGCAACGACGCGGATTGAGGTGTTCGCTAAACCTCTTAATGGCCCCACCTTTGCCTGCGGCGTCGCGACCTTCAAAGATGATGACGTGACGCTCACCGGTATCGTCGATCGAGTACTGGAGTTTCAGTAGTTCAATCTGCAGCAGTCTCTTTTGGGTTTCGTATTCACGACGATCCATGAGGTTGGGGTACGGATAATCTTCGTGCCAGGTTTCCACGGCAGAGCCGTCAGGGGCGATGAGTTCGGGGTCGTCACCATGCTCATCGGAGTCGACGACATATCCAGCATCAGCGACCAGGTCAATGAACTCGCGCAGCGAGTGCTGGTCGGAGTCCGTAGCGGGGTCGAAACTAGTCGGCAGCTGGCTGGAACCGAGGTCGTACATGGCCTCACGTTATCGTGATCATGGGGTGCGCGGGGCAGCCTCACAGTGAACGGACGGTGACTCTGCAATGTTCAACAGGTCTCCACCTGCCCAGCACGAGGGCCCCATTTTGTGACTAATATCTCACCAGGCGAGACTGTACGGTGCCTAAGGCAACGCCTTCCTGAGCAACGGGCCGCACTGGGATTCCGCTACACTTATCGAGGGTGGGCTAGAGCGACTAGCTGTCCCTACCCGTCCATCTCCCCATCCGACGACTCCGAAAGGGCCCGACCTGTGGTTATCTCCACCAATGACATCAAGAACGGCACCGTTCTCAACCTTGACGGCCAGCTGTGGACGGTCATCTGGTTCCAACACCATAAGCCGGGTAAGGGCAACACTGTCGTGCGCACCAAGCTCAAGCACGTGCTGAGCGGGAAAGTCGTTGATCGCACCTTCAACTCCGACGTCAAGATTGAATCGGCTGAGGTCGATCGTCGCGATATGCAGTACCTCTATCAGGATGGCGACACCTACATCTTCATGGATGAGTCAACCTACGAGCAGCTGCCGATTCCAACCGAGGTCGTCGGCGATGCCAAGGACTTCATGCTCGAGAACCAGACCGCAACTGTGGCTCTGCACGAGGGTAACCCGCTCTACATTGATCTGCCGGCCTCGGTTGAGCTGGAGATCACCTACACCGAACCTGGCCTGCAGGGCGACCGCTCCACTGGTGGCACTAAGCCTGCGACCCTCGAGACTGGTCGTGAGATCCAGGTGCCGCTGTTCATCACTACGGGTGAAAAGGTCAAGGTCGACACCCGTTCCGGCGATTACCTCGGCCGCATCTCCGAGAAGTGAGTACGAATACCGTTCCCACCCCTGACGACGAGGGCCCCACCGAGTGGATCGGCGACCTCGAGGTCAGGCGCGTCAGTGGGGACATCCAAGAACACGCAGACCTCTCGACACGGTCCAAAGCCCGTAAACAGGCTCTCGACATTCTGTTCGAGGCAGACCTCATAGGTACTGATCCGCTCGAAGTCCTCGCAGCGCGTCCAGGTGTCTTCACCAACCCAGTGAGGCCGTTCGCGGCTGATTTGGTCCGTGGTGTGGCAGCCACCCAAGTCGGCCTTGACTCGGTCCTGACTGATTGCCTTTCTGAAGGCTGGACACTGGCCCGGATGCCGCGGGTGGACCGTATTCTCGCCCGCCTCGGTGCGTTTGAGATCTTGCATACGGATACCCCGAATCCGGCGGTGATTTCGGAGGCGATCGAGTTGAGCGAAGAGTTCTCGACCGACGACTCGGCGCCTTTCCTCAATGGGCTTCTCGGTGCGGTCATCACTCATGGGCCCGCCCGCGTCGAGGATCAGCCGTCCGACGACGCAGCCTCTTTAACTTGCCCCGCGCCGGACGGGGGTAGTGAGCAGCCGCCCATCACAGTTGACGATGTCGGATCCATGGCTAGCAGTTCAGACTCGTTCCCTGCAGAGGTGGGCAATGTGGACACGACTAGCGGAAATGCCAGCGATCCTGAAAATTCTGCTGATGATTTTGAGCTGACCGGCGGAGAACACCCAACTTCCAAAGATCATGAATTGGCTACAGATCTCCACAAAAAGGACACAACCGACGACTAAGCGGACTAATGTGCCGATCGTCTCCATCGGGTCCCCGGTGGAGACGATCATCCGCTGTCGCGCGGAGGCGCTGCACACTTGAATTGGAGGGGCTCGTGTCCATACCCACTCTTTCGCCTGAACAGCTTTCGGCTGCTCGTGAAGCAGCGACACGGGCAAGGAGAGTCCGTGCTGATTTCAAAGCCAAGGTTCGCTCTGGGAATATAACGCTGTCTGAGGCTCTCGATAAGGCCGCCAACGACGAGGTACTCGCTCACGTCAAAGTCGTCGACTTGCTCAAGGCTTTACCACGGGTCGGGGACAAGCGCGCAGCCGAAATCATGGAGCATCTTGAGATTGCCCCTAACCGGCGTATCCGGGGCCTAGGACACCATCAGATTGCCGGGCTACGCGCTGAGTTTGACCAACGCTCTTAAAGATGACGCGCGCCTCGGCGCAACTGTGTCGCTATGGACCATTAAGGTGTTCCTATGAGTAGCGTCCCCGTCATCCCTCAGGCCCGAGGGCTTCGTCACACCGGCCCGGTCACCGTGGCTGTCGTCTCCGGACCTACCGCAGTTGGTAAAGGGACCGTGGTAGGGGCGCTGCTGCGTAGCCATCCGGAGATCGTCGTTTCCAGGTCGGTGACTACCCGTCCGCCGCGCCCCACTGAACGCGATGGGATCGATTACGACTTCATCACCCCTGAGCAGTTCGACAAGCTCGTTGACGGCGAGGGTCTCCTTGAGTGGGCAACCGTCCATAACAGCCACCGGTACGGCACACCGCGCGGTCCTGTTGAACGGGCAGTTGCTGACAATCGCACGGTCGTGCTGGAAATCGATCTGCAGGGAGCTCGCCAAGTTCGCGAAACCTATCCTCAGGCGACCCAGATCTTCCTCGCGCCACCCTCATGGGAGGAGCTAGTCCACCGTCTGATCGGTCGCGGCACGGAAACACCAGAGCAACAGAAGCAGCGTCTGGAGACTGCAAAGGTTGAGCTGGCCAACGCGGATGAATTTGACGCCGTTGTCGTCAACGACACCGTAGATCACGCAGTTGCGCATCTGGTAGAATTACTAAGTCTGTGACCATATCTGGAGGACATTCCTTGACTGAGACCACCCCTGAAGGCATCGTCAACCCGCCCATTGACCAGCTCCTCGAGCACGTCGACTCGAAGTACCGCCTCGTCCTCTTCGCGGCGAAGCGCGCCCGTCAGATCAATGCGTACTACTCGCAGCTGGCGGAAGGCCTACTGGAGAATGTCGGCCCACTGGTGGAAACCACCAACCAGGAGAAGCCACTATCTATCGCCATGCGTGAGATCCAGGCCGGCGTCGTCGAAGCCCACGAGATGGATGCCGAGGAGATCGCCGCCCAGGCCGCTGCGGCCCAAGAGGCCCCGGCTATTGAGCTGGATGACCCCTTCGCTGACCTCGCTGATCCGAACGCCTGATCTGAGACCGGCGTGAGTGTCGTCGTTCTTGGTGTCGGGGGAGGGATCGCCGCCTACAAGGCATGCCTGCTCGCGCGGCTCCTCTCTGAGGTCGGCCACGAGGTCCACGTTGTCCCCACTAGGGCTGCCCTTGAATTCGTCGGACGCCCGACGTGGGAGGCGCTGAGTGGGCATCCGGTCCACACCGAGGTTTTTGACGACGTTCCCGATGTGGAGCATATCCGCTTGGCTGAGCGCGCCGACGCCATCGTGGTGGCTCCAGCAACTGCCGATCTCTTGGCGCGCCTTGCGGGAGGCCATGCCGACGACCTCCTGACGACGACGGTTCTCGCCACGTCAGCGCCGGTGCTGCTCGCACCTGCTATGCACACCGGAATGTGGCAAAACGCAGCAACCGTCGATAATGTCGCGACCCTACGTCGCCATGGCCTTGTCGTTAAGGCCCCAGCTACTGGGCGCCTTACTGGTCGTGACTCAGGCCCGGGGCGTCTACCTGATCCCGACGAGATTGCAGAATTCGTTGATCTTCTCATCACTGTGCCTGAGTGCGCCGCCGCGATGGCCCAGCAGGACCTTGCTGGAAAACGCGTCGTCATCTCCCTGGGTGGAACCCGGGAAGCCATCGACCCTGTGCGTTACCTCGGTAACTCGTCGTCAGGTCGAATGGGCAGGGCTATCGCTCAAGTCGCCGCTGCTCGCGGGGCCGATGTCCACGTTGTCGCTGCCCACGTTGACGTCGCTATACCGTCAGACGTGCAGATTACCCGCATTGATAGCACCGAAGACCTTGCTGAGGCCATGGACGACCTAGCCAAGCAAGCCGATATTGTCATCCAAGCCGTTGCGGCAGCTGACTTTGCGCCAGTCGCTGTTGACACCAAGATTAAAAAACACGAGGGCGACGACGCCACAGGTGCAACGATGGCCCTCCAACTTCACCAGACTCCCGACGTCCTGGCCCGCATCTGTTCTCAATCGGTACAGAACAGGGTTGTCGTCGGATTTGCCGCCGAAACGGCACCAGACCGTGACCAGTTCTTGAAGCTGGCCCAGGCCAAGCTCGCACGCAAGGGTTGCGATCTTATGGTCGTGAACGATGTGAGCGGCGGAAAGGTGTTCGGCAAGGTCGGCACCGACGTAACCATGGTTCACCAGCAGGGGCCGGGTCGTCGTATCACCGGATCGAAGTCGCAGGCGGCTGTCGCCATCCTTGACGAGGTCCGCGCGCTGCTGGCTACTCAGTAACACGATGCGCGGCTTGTGGCCGCGCGGACAGGAAACGTCATGCCTACTCGTCTGTTCACATCGGAATCAGTAACGGAAGGCCACCCGGACAAGATTGCCGACGCCATTTCCGACGCTGTCCTTGATGCTATGTTGACCGAGGACTCCCATTCTCACGCTGCCGTGGAAACCGTCGTGACGACCGGGCAGGTAATGGTGTGTGGCGAGGTCACCACCGAGGCCTATGTCGACATCGCCGACATCGCCCGCTCCCGCATTCTTGACATCGGTTACGACTCGTCTTCCAAGGGTTTTGACGGAGCTTCGTGTGGCGTTTCGGTCGCAATCGATGCTCAGAGCCCTGACATTGCCCAAGGGGTGACCGCGGCCTACGAAACTCGTCATGGTTCCACCGATCTTATTGACTCCCAAGGTGCTGGAGACCAGGGCTTGATGTTCGGATATGCGTGCACCGAGACCCCTTCTCTCATGCCGTTACCTATTGACATGGCCCATGCGCTGTCCTTGCAGCTGACAAAGGTCCGCAAAGAAGGTGCACTGGACTATCTGTGCCCTGACGGCAAGACCCAGGTGACAATTCGTTACAACGAGGACGATAAACCCGTGGCGGTGGACACCGTCATCGTGTCGAGCCAGCATCGTGCGGGAATCGACCTGGACGCGACGATGACCCCCGATCTCCGTCGCCTTGTAATTGACCCGGTGTTGGAGCGTTACGACCTCGATCATAAGGACATGCGGGTGCTCGTTAACCCGACCGGCAAGTTCGTTATCGGCGGCCCTATGGGTGACGCCGGGCTGACCGGCCGCAAGATCATCGTCGACACTTATGGCGGTATGGCACGTCATGGGGGAGGTGCCTTCTCCGGCAAAGATCCGTCCAAGGTCGACCGTTCCGGTGCCTATGCGATGCGCTGGGTAGCCAAGAACGTCGTCGCAGCTGGACTAGCCGATCGTTGCGAGTGCCAAGTGGCTTACGCCATCGGTGCTGCCCGCCCGGTGGGATTCCGTATTGACACCTTTGGTACCAACCACGTGCCCGAGACTGTCATCGAGCGCGCTGTCGGTGAGGTCTTTGATCTACGACCCGGTGCGATCATCGCGGACCTCGACCTGCTGCGACCGATCTATTCCCAGCTCGTTGCTGGTGGCCACTTCGGTCGTGAGCTTCCCGGGGTCACCTGGGAGCTGACGGACCGCGCCGAGGCCTTGGCAGCAACCGCCCGTCTCTGAGAGAACACACCGCGACGCCGTCGGTGGTGGGCCGTAACATGTGCCCCATGACCGCACCGCTATTGGAGACGACGTCATGGATCGCCCATGTCGCCGTCTCTTCCGGTTTGGCCCACCTTGACCGTCCTTTCGACTATTTGATTCCTGACGACCTCGTCGATCGAGTCCAGGTTGGGGTACGAGTGCGGGTCAAACTCGCCGGTCGGCTGTGTGACGGCGTCGTGGTGGCCGTCGATCATGAGCAACAGCCTGGGGTCACGTTGGCCCCGGTTGAAAAACTGGTGTCCGACCAGGTAGTTGCTACACCAGATCAGCTCAACTTTGCCCGTCATGTGGCTGACCACTGGGCAGGCACCCTGGACGAGGTGCTCAGATGGGCTATCCCTACCCGGCACGCCACGACAGAGGCAGCCAATCCTCCACCGTGGCCAACGCCGATGACGACGATGCCGTCTGGAACCTTGACGGCCTTAGACCGGGGGCGCCGCTTCCTTGCACTGCTTAAGGCCGGAGAACGCCCTCGCGCCCACTGGCGGGTCAGTCCAGTTTGTGGTCCGGGGGATGATGATCACCTCGGAGATTGGGGCAACGGTTTACTGCAAGCAGTCTGCGCCACGTTGACGTCAGGACGCAGTGCGGTGGTGTGTTGCCCAACGGTTGACGACGTCATCACCCTACATGAGAGATTCCAAGCTGTTTTAGGAGCTGGAACCGTCGCGGTGCTCCACGCTGATCAACCAGCGTCAACGCGCTGGCGCCACTACCTGGCAGTCATTCGTGGCACAGCGAAAGTTGTGGTAGGAACTCGCTCGGCCGTCATGGCGCCAATGACGGACCTGGGATTGATCGCTGTCTGGGATGAAGGATCCGACCTCCATGACGAACCACGAGCTCCATACCCGAATACCCGCGATGTCGCTGCCCTGCGAGCCCAGATTGACCACTGTGCGTTGTTATTGGCGAGCTATTCCTGTTCGGTGCGCAGCGCCTCGTGGCTAGGGTCAGGTTGGCTCGTCGGAATCGGCGCGGACCGTCCAACGATGAGAGCAGTCTGTGCACCGGTTCGCATTCCCGGTGACTCCGATATCGCTATGGAACGTGACCCGTTGGCGCGATCAGTTCGGCTTCCCGATCTTGCTATGACGACCATCCGTGATGGATTGTTGCATGGCCCCGTTCTGGTTTCCGTTCCGCGAGTTGGCGATCTCGTCACCCCATCGTGTGCACGCTGCCGAACTCCAGTGCGATGTTCTTCGTGCGGTGGACCGGTTACCGGGCGGCGTACTGAATCTGGAGTCAACCTCCATTGCACCTGGTGTGGCAGTCACTTACCACCGTGGCGCTGTCCCGAATGCGGCTCCACTGAAGTGAGGTCAGGCATTGTGGGAGCGACGACGACGGCCGCAGAATTGGGCCGGGCATTTCCAGATGTTCCCGTGGTTGATTCGTCCGGCAATCACGTTCGGGAGAGGGTCGATTCAACTCCCCGATTAATCGTTGCCACCCCAGGGGCCGAACCCACACCAGAATCGGGCTATGCCTGTGCTGTCATCCTGGATGCGGTGTCCTCCTTGTCGAGGCCTGGCCTGGCGGCGGTGGAGCAGACCGTCGATCGGTGGATGGCAATCCTGGCCTTGGTCCGATCAGTGCGGGATGGGGGCCGGGCAGTTATCGTCGGGCCTTCGGAGGACGCCGCCTTGCAGGCCATGGTTCGAAATGATCCAGTCGGGTGGGCGACACGTGAACTCGCCGATCGTCGGGAGGCACATTTCCCGCCCGCGGTGCCGTGCGGAATTGTCGACGGTGACCCGAAAGCGGTGGCTACAGCGGCACAGCGACTACGCGAGTGGTTCGGAACCGACCTTGAGATGCTTGGCCCAGCTCCACAACCACGCCGTGCCAGCGAATCGGAACGGGATCGAATTATCGTGCGTCCTCGTGGCACGATGCCTCTCGCCGAGCTTTCCCAAGGTCTATTTCGGCTACGTTCCAAGCACACTATGAGCCGCGAGCCAGGAAGCTTACGCGTGGTCATCGACCCGGCCAACCTGTTGTGAGGTCGGTAGGCTTGCGGTGTGAGACTTCTTTTTGCTGGTACCCCGGACGTGGCCGTCCCAACGCTTACCGCCTTGGTAGCCGATCCCCGTCACGAGGTAGCTGCCGTCCTGACGCGTCCGGATGCAGCAGTAGGACGGCACCGTACTCCACGTCCATGCCCGGTCGCCAAGGCTGCCGAGGAACTCGGTATCCCCGCCATTAAGGCGACCAGCGTGAAGTCCGGCGAGGGTCACGATGCCATCACTTCCCTCGATGCCGACGTAGCCGTCGTCGTGGCCTACGGAGGTCTCATTCCCGCCGATCTGCTGGCAGTACCACGACACGGCTGGATTAACTTACACTTTTCTCTCCTACCGCGATGGCGCGGCGCTGCTCCCATACAACGGGCCATCATGGCGGGGGATGAGGAGACGGGCGCTTGTGTCTTTCAGCTAGTTGAAAGCCTCGATGCCGGGCCGGTATACCGCACCATGACGGTTCCTATAGGCCCGATGACAACAGCCGGTGAGCTTCTTGACGAGCTGGCTCATACCGCAACGCCTCTCGTCATTGAGGCCTTGGAGGACATTGAGGCGGGAGTCGAGCCAACGCCACAATCTGTTGAAGGAGTGACAATCGCTCCACAAATCCATCCCGATGACGTCCGAGTTACCGTCACCGCTGCTGCCCAGGAGATCGACAACCTCGTCCGAGGGGTGTCCCCAACTCCTGGGGCGTGGGCTGAATTAGACGGCAAACGTTTCAAGATCCTGCGGACCCGCTGTCTTGAAGCCGGAGATGGCGTCCCGAGCACCGTGGCGACAGCCCAACCTGGTCAACTCGTCGCAACCCGAAAGCAGCTGTTTCTCGGTACTGGCTCGCAGCCCCTCGAGCTGCTGCAGGTGCAAGCTTTCGGTAAGAGAGCTATGAGTGGGGCTGACTGGGCCCGAGGGGCCGACATCGACGCTGGAACTAGGCTGAGATGACTCAGCGTGTGCATCAGAAACGTCGTAAGGCTGACCCAGCGCGACGACTGGCCTATTCCGCTCTCTTAGCGGTGGAGACCCACGGCGCCTATGCCAACCTAGCCCTGGCAGATCACTTGCGTGCTGCCAAGTTGACTGGGCGCGATGCGGCATTTGCCACTGAACTGGTGGATGGAACTTCCCGTGGGACGGGCACTTGGGATCGCATTATTGAGGCCGCCTCCTGCCGGGCTCCCGCCAAACTCCAGCCGGGAGTCCGGGTGGTGTTGCGCATGGCGGCACATCAGATCCTGGCTATGAGGGTGCCGACGAGGGCAGCCGTGGCGTCATCGGTTGATCTTGCTGGTCAGGTCATTGGGGAGCGCGTCACTGGCCTTGTCAACGCGATATCGCGTCGTATCAGTACCCACAGCCTTGAGGAGTGGGCTACCGAGATCGGCGGACGCGATGCCGTTGACGTCATGGCGTTGCGTACCCTTCATCCCACCTGGATCGTTAAAGCCTTTCAGGACCGTCTGGGTGCAGACGAGGTGGAAGACGCCTTGCTAGCCGATAACGAGCCGCCGGTCCCCACCTTGGTTGTTCGTCCCGGGCTCGCTCAGCGCGACGAACTTGGGTCCGGGACCCCGACTCGATATTCCCCGTGGGGAGTTGTGCGTCCCGGAAACCCCTCTGATGTCGCTGCGGTGCGTGAAGGCCGAGCTGGCATACAAGACGAGGGTTCCCAACTCGTCATCCTGGCCTTGGTACGCGCGGCCAAGGCAAACAGCTGCTTTGGCCAGTGGCTCGACCTGTGTGCCGGCCCTGGCGGCAAATCCGCACTGCTAGCTGGACTCGCGAACCAGCACGACACCAGCTTGACCGCAGTGGAACTGCACGAGCATCGTGCTGATCTCGTTTCGAAAGCCCTCAGGACCATCCCGGGCGACCATCGCGTTATGACTGCCGACGGCACGCACCCGCCACTACCGAAACAGTCTTTTGCCGCCGTTCTTGCTGACGTTCCGTGCTCCGGTCTGGGGTCGCTACGCCGACGCCCAGAAGCTCGGTGGCGTCGTACCCCAACTGACGTCGAAGAGTTAACCCAGCTCCAGCGTCGACTTCTTATCTCAGCGGTCAATCTCACCCGACCAGGTGGGGTCATTGGGTACGTCACGTGTTCACCGCATCGAGCCGAAACCATCGATATCATCAATTCTGCATGCGCGACCCTACCTGTCGATGTCCTCGACGCTCCTGCCATGCTCCCTAACATTCCTAATATTGCTGCGTCTGGAAACACCAACACCATCCAGCTGTGGCCACACCGTCACGGCACCGATGCCATGTTCTGTGCACTGTTACGCAAACGCGACGAGTCAGGTACATATTGAGCAATGAGAGTTCGCACCTCATCTGGCGTCCATGATCGCCATCCGTGGTAAAATTACCCTGACTGGGAGCGCGGGCGCTCAAGCTACCCGTTGCGAATATCCGAGTTCATACCGCACATCTGTACTAGGAGACCTCAGGATGACCACAACGCTGATGAAGACTTGTCTGCTCGGCATGGCTGGTGCAATGACCTTCAGTCTTGTCGCATGTGGGAATAATTCATCATCCACCGGTACGCCCGCTAGCACCACTGTCGCACGTTCCTCGACGTCGGTCACGGCGTCCCCGACACCCGTCGAGCACGAGCAGACTAAGGCACCCAAGCATCTCAGCCAGGATGACTTCACCAAGGCCATCTCGAGTAAGAAGATCAATAACCAAACGTTCACCATCGTGGACAATTCTCAGATCGCCGCCCAGATGAACCAGGTCACCAAGGTCATGAGTCAGGCCAAAATTTCCCCTGCGGAATGCGGAAAGATCCTCAAACAGAGTATCTCCAGCGTCACTGGCGGGGAGCTCAATAACATCATTTCCGCAATTGGTAGCGACCAGTCGGCACCAACTACTGTCACCTTCAATACGACCATGTCGAGTCGCCAGAAGAAGTCGTTCGAAACCGAGGACAAGCAATTTTCTAAGTGCGGTCATGTGGCCATGGACTTGCAGGGTCATAAGACGACGATGACCATGAAGCTAACCCCAATCAAGGGCTACCAAGACATCTCTAAAAAGGCATCCCTTTACACAACCGTGAGCTCAAGCGGAAACGGTCCTAAGACATCCTCTTATCAGGCATATGTGTGGCTCAATGATGATCAGATGATCCAAGTAACTGCGCAAGATGCCCAAACAGCTCAATCCACGCTGAAGTCAGCTCTCAACGCACTGGGTATCGTCGCGAAGTGAGACCGGTCTGGCGTGGTTGCCCGAAGCTCGAGGCAACCACGCCATGAGCTAAGGACAGTAGCTGGCAGCCTTGTAGAGTGCATAGAGCCACCGTCTGGGGCAATTTAAGTCACGGCACGGTGTACGAAAGTTTAGTGGACATCGTTTCGTGGAGCTCCTTGGTATATACGACGACGTCTTTCGGAGCAACAACAGGCTTTCGCATTCTCGAAGTTGAGCCTCATACGAGATGATAGACGGGTCCGAAGTCGCGGACAATTCGTCGAAAAAGAGGAGAACTCTATGAAGATCAAATTCATAGCGGCCCCGTTGGTTGCCGGTGCCCTGATGGTTCCAGCTACTCTTTCCACCCCCGCGGCTCAGGCTGCCGTTCCGACTATTCCCGCCGTGTCAAGTAACACTGCAGACGCACACAAGTTGCTCGAGGGTGTCAACGGTCGTATCACGTCGCTCAACGACGATCTGAAGGTCGCTAAGGCTTCCCTGTCTCCCATGGAAGTCATCGACACCATCGCTGATCTTTTGAAACAGGCCAAACAGCTCAAGGCTCAACTCGAGAAGATCGTCAAGGGTGTCGTTACCTTCGCCAAATCGATTCCGGCTCGCGTTGAGCTGTTCCTAGCTATGTGTGATACCACGCACACCGCCACCCTCACCCTTCAGGACAAGGTGCAGAACGCGCACTCCACCGTCTTCCTTGCGATCGCTCACGCTATCAATGTGCTGATCACCATTAATTCCACCCCCGCCCAGCTGACCGACGAGGTAGCGGCCCTGAAGAAGGCCATTGCTGCGGCTCAGGCCATGCCCGACCTCAAGCCGACTGACGTTGCTACAAAGTACGTACGCGCCAAGCTGGGCCGCCTGATGGTGCAGGTCCGCTTCGACCGCAACACCTGTGTCATCAACTACAAGGATAGGGACGCTGTCCGTCTGCTCAACCGTGCCATTATCAGGGCTGGGCAGGTCCGTAGCAATGCGTGGGTGCGAGTCGCCGATGTCGACCAAGCTATCAAAGAGCTGAAAGCCGCCTACCAGGATGCTCTCAAGGCCCCCAACAAAAAGAGCGCCCCGGCTTCACCGTCCTCCTGTATGCCGGCCGCTGACGCTCCCGTAGCTGTTGCCTGATACATCTCATTCCCAGACGCGATCCTCGAGACTGCTTGTGGTGGTCTTGAGGATCGCGTGCGCAATGTTTGCCGCGGTCTAGTTCAGTCTTAGCCAACACATTCCGAGGCTCCCCTCCAAACTTTTCAGCATGTCAGCGGCATCCATCCGAGTCTGCCCGATCCCTTAGGCTGGCACCATGGTAGTTCGCATCACACCGTCAATCCTCAACGCCAACCTCGCCAATCTCGCCAGTGAGGTAGGACGCATCCCCTCAGCTGACGGTTTACACATCGACGTCATGGATGGCCATTTCGTGCCGAATCTCGTCATGGGGGCGCCCTTCGTGGAATCGTTGCGACCAGCCACTAACCTCATGTTTGACGTTCACCTCATGATCGAAAATCCCGATCGGTGGGCACGGCAGTACGTCGAGGCGGGAGCGCAATCGGTCACCTTCCACCTGGAAGCTGCTACCGCGCCAATCAAACTCGCTCGTGAGCTTCGGTCGATGGGAGCACGGGCGTCGGTAGCTCTGCGCCCGGCAACCCCAGTCGAACAGCTCGCCGACATCCTAACTGAATTTGACCAAATCCTCCTCATGACAGTCGAGCCTGGTTTTGGTGGCCAGAAATTCCTCGACCCAGTGCTTGCCAAGATCCGCAAGGCTCGCAAGCTCATTGACGCGACACGTAAGGATATCTGGTTGCAAATTGACGGCGGCGTCTCAGCTGACACCATCGAACGCGCTGCCGAAGCAGGAGCCGACACATTCGTGGCAGGATCCGCCGTGTACCGTTCCGACAACCCCGACCACGTCGTCGCTTCACTGCGCAACCGGGCTTTGGCTGCGCAGGTATGTGCCCACTGACAGTCCGCGCACAGTGTTAATGACCGCGATGGCGTAGATAGGACTGGAACTCTACCGCGAGGACATCTCCTGTCAGTCCCTCCGAGAGCGCAGCATCCTGCTCGGTCTCCAACGCTGCGATGTATTCGGCCAGCTCGGGGTGATCGACTAAGGCCTCATCGATTGCGGCAACCCAATCCCGTTTATCCTCTTCGAGTCCAGCTTGTGGGATCGCGATCCCAGTGAGTTCCTCGATCCGCACCAAGAGGGCCTGCACCGCGGGCGGACAAAGCGACTCACAAGCATACTGTGGCACTCCCACCCATAGACCGATGGCATTCATTCCGTGACGACGTGCCTCGGTAACGAAGACAAAGGGGATACCAGTAGGCCCGTCATATTCGAGTTTCTCTGCCCCCAGCTCGCTGATGAGATTGGGATCGGTGGCAGACACCATGACTGGAAGCTGTCGTGTGTGGGCCACGTCGGTGGCCATCGCGCCCAGAACAACAAGGCCAGCTGGATTGAGTTTACGCAGCCGCCGTAGCAGCCGGAAGCAGTAAGTCCGCCAGCGCAAACTCGGCTCAGGCCCATCGACGACCACGATGGGTTGGCCCTGCCATCTCCCGACCCTGATGGCGGTACTCGGCCAACTGACGATTTCGAGGTCGTTCATGACGGTGATGGCGGGGCGGGTTTGACGAAAGTCGTGAAACACCTCGCCGTCAATCGTGCGCCATATTTTCGCGTCGGAATACTCAGCGATGAGACTCGCCGCCTGGGTAGCGGCCGTTCCGGCGTCATTCCAGCCGCCGAAGGCCACTACGACCCATGGCCGGTCCATGTGTCGAAATCGCATGGTGCCAAGGTTAGCCCCCGCCTTCGTCTGCGACTCACGGCCCTTCGCACCGCTGTGTCCCAGCACGTTCATGTTATCGATAGGGCAATGGGCACGATGCTGCAGAGCAGCGACGTGACGGTGGACGATTTTCAAGGACTCGAAGGTTGCAACGAAATCCTCAACATCACTGTCCCGACGTCATGTCCAGACTCCACGACGCTTACTGGGACCATGCTCATGGGGTCGGAAACCGGTGTCACGTTGACGGTGAATCCCTTGGCGTCGACGCCATCGATCACCACCCCTATGGTGGCGCCGGTACAGTTTCGGTTACACCGCCTGCCCGAACCTCGAAGATCGCGCCAAGGTGGTGAAACTATTCGATCCGACGGGGATTCGGTGTACAACTGTCAGAGGAGTTCCAACTTCATCCTGAACAGTGCACCGACGCCTTCGTCACCCATCACCCGGAGGCAAACTATTTCAATGCCAAGTGAGACGCACACCGCGACCGCCGACCGTTTTTTCGCCGCTGTCTTGTGGGATTTCGACGGTACTCTCGTCGACACTGAGTCCCGGTGGGTCGAGGCCGAATTGGCAATCCTCGCCTCACACGGGATCGTCTGGGAACCTGAACAAGCCAATGAGTTCACCGGGGGACCGCTGACTGATGTTTGTGAGGCGATGGCTGCCGACTTGGGCGGTTCAGTTACCGTCGACGACGTCCGGTGTGAGCTCATCACCATGGTGTCGCAGTTCAATCGGGAACGTGATGTGCCTTGGCGCCCCGGCGTCTTGGACCTCCTCACCGAGATCCGCGAGGCCGGTATCCCGATGGGGATCGTCACCGGGTCTGCTCATGCTGTTGTCGAGCCGGTATTGGAGGCCATGGCTGAGAGGATCGGTAACCCTTTCGACACTGTCGTAACCTTCGATGATGTCATCCCGGAGACGGCTAAACCTGCCCCGGACCCTTATCTTCTTGCCGCTGAGCGCCTCGGTGTCAGTATTACTGATTGCCTGGCCATCGAGGACTCCCCGAAGGGAGCAACCTCGGCCACCTCGGCCGGCGCTGCGGTGCTGACCGTCACCGGACTGGCGAAGGTCGGCCCAGGTCCACGGCGGGTTCATCGTCCCGACCTGTCAGGTTTGTCGTTGGCTGACGTGGTCAGTCTCTGGCATCTCGCTGACGAACCAGCGGCCCCGGTAGCTAACGGCGGTGGGGGAGTCCTACGCGCTGGCGAAAGAATCACCCTCACCGACCCAAAGGGCCGTAAGCACTCGATCGTTCTGCAACCCGGCGGCATCTTCCACACCACGAAGGGGGCGGTACGTCATGACGACCTTATCGGAGGGCCTCAGGGAGTGGTCGTCACCTCTGTCGGTGGTTTGGACTTTTTGGCTATGCGCCCGATCCTGAGTGAGTTCACAGTATCGATGCCGCGCGAAGCCGCCATTATTTATCCCAAAGAAGCAGCCCAGATCACCATGTGGGCCGATATCTTCCCCGGGGCACGAGTACTAGAAGCTGGCGTTGGATCCGGGGGACTGTCGATCCCACTGTTGCGTGCCATCGGTACGAAGGGGTGCCTACATTCCTACGAAAGGCGTCAGGAATTCGCTGATGTCGCTCGCAAGAATGTCGAATCCTTTTACGGAGAGATTCCATCTACGTGGGATCTCAAAGTGTCTGACCTGGTCTCTGGTATCAGCTCAGAACCAATTGACCGGGCTATCCTTGACATGCTCGCCCCATGGGAGTGCGTCGAGACGGTGGGCAAGGTTTTGGTCCCTGGCGGTGTGCTGTGCTGTTATGTCGCAACAACGACTCAGATGGGGCGAGTCATGGATACTCTCCGCGCTCATGGCGGATGGACTGAGCCATCGGCTACCGAGACGACGACGCGTGACTGGCATGCTGAAGGGCTGGCGATTCGTCCGGCGCACGGAACGACGGGCCATACCGGATTCCTTGTCATTTCACGTCGTCTTGCGCCAGGGGTGGCGGCACCGATGCGTAAACGTCGCCCCGCTCCGGGAGCCTACGGCCCTGATTATCACGGCCCGCGTCCGCGCAATATCACCGAGCACGACCAGTGGCGGCTGCCCAAAGAGGAGAAGTGACGACCGTCACTGACAATTATTATCTCACGTTGTACGAGGGCCGGCGGGTCATTCTGCCGGCCCTCCTTCTTTTGTCACGGGTGTTCTTTGCGTCGCATTGCTCGGATGGCTGCTGCTATGGCTCGCCAACCGACGAGGGTAAGAGCCAAGAAGCTTGCCGCGACGGTGACAAAAATCACCGCTACGCCTTGACCTGTGAAGTAGCGCACCACCATCCCGACGATGAGGGTGGATACCCACAGCACCACCCCAGCTAGCCACCGCAGAGCCGCGACACGCGCCGTTACAACGATGACCCATCCGACGACGAGACCCAGCACAAAGGGGGTGCCGGTTCGAAGCAAACCTCCCGGTGACAGTACCTCACCGTGGCTGGCCCTCCCCATCGTCGCGAAGAGAATCACGCAGACAACGTCAGCGACCAGCGCACGTCGTACCGATGGAGATGCCAATTCGTCATTCATCGCGGTCTGACCGAGAACGCGAAGTCTGCTGTAGAAGTCGAAGTGATCATCGGCGGGTGCAAGTCACGCATGCGGAACAGCTTGTGGCGGTGAACAAGAACCAAAGTGATGATCATCGAGATGACGAGGATACCGCCCTCAACAGCGAATCCAAGTGCCAGTGTCGACATCGGGCCACCTGAGATGAGCACACGGAAAGCATCAACGGAGTACTTCATCGGCATAACAACCGCCAGTTTCTGGTAGACGGGCGGCAGCATCGTCACGGGGAAGGTTCCGCCACAGGTGGGCAATTGGAGCACCAGAAGGATAAGGAAGATTGCCGTCTGGGGCGATCCAAAGATAAGCCTCATCCAGAACGCCAGCATCATCCACGACAGAGATGCCAATGTCACAAATCCAATGAAATACCAGGGATGAACAGGATCTAAGCCTAAGATAAGCCATACACCAAAGGCCATGATGTATGCACCGGCCAAGGCGATGACGGCTAGTGGACCGAAGCCAACCAGGGCAATCGACAGACTGTTCGCCCTACCAGTCATGGCGCGCCCGGAGAAGGTACGCACGACGAGGAAGGTCGAGATGCAGGCAATCCACATGGCGATCGAGAAGAACATCGGCGCCAGCCCACGACCGTAATACTTCGCGGAGTGAAGGATGGTCTGCTCAATGTCGACTGGGGAGCTCATGATATTGGCCAGGTTCGAACGCTTATCGTCCGACAGGCCGGGGATTTGCTTGGCACCAGAGTCGAGACCTCGATGGAGCTGAGTCGCGCCCTTGGACAGATTGTCCGAACCGGTCTTGAGCTGTCCCAGTCCATTGCTCAGCTGCATGACGCCGGATACGATCTGAGGAGCTTTCGCAGTAAAGGATCGACCAGCGTCAGTGGCATCATTGACGGCCTTATTAAGGTCCTTAGCGACTGAATCAGCGGTGTCCATGGCGCCGTTAATCGTTTCCAACCCGTTGTTGACTTGCTGCGCATCTTTGTTGAGCCGCCCCAGCGCCGCAGTGGCATTATTCGCTAGAGTGTCCGCATTCTGTTGGTTGAGGCTGAGGTTAAGGCCAGCCGACACATTCGCCACTGCTGCAATGTTGGACGACACGGTTGTGGTAGAACTCGCGGCGCCATTGATCTGTTTTACCAAGGCAATGTAATCAGGATCGCCGGCGAGTTCAGGGTGTTTCGCAGCAAGGGCAGTCGCCTTATTAACGACACCTGTGACGTCGTGTTGAATCTTAATGACAGAATCACCGTTGGGGTTCTGCAGGGTACCGGTCACTGACACGAGATTCCTGGCCTGTTTTTGCAAGGCAGGAAGATTCTTTGTCACGTTATTAATAAGCGGAACCATGGCTGAGTTGACAGCTTGGGAATCAGCCATGACATTTTGAGCAGCGCCGGTAATCGCCTGGGCACCCACGCGCGTCTGAGTAACGGCGCTCGACGTCTTTGCTGCCGCTGAGTCGGCATTCGCTAACGCAGAATTCACCTGGTTGACGGTAGTGGTGGAATCACCGACAGCCTTCGTTGCCCCCAACACCTTGTTGTTCATCTCGGTGACTCCAGCGTCAAGAGTCTTTAATCCATTATCGATCTGCGCAGATCCATCTGACGCTTTCGATAGCGATTGTTTGATGACACCCAGGTTGACGAAGAGCGCGTTGAAATACGTTTCAGAGACACTCTGGTCCAAGGCCTGTTCCAAGGCAGTCTGCACCTGAGAGGTCAACAGACCGATAATGAATCCGTTCGCGTCATCACGGTGAAGTTGGAGGGTCGCTCGCGCAGGCCTGAAGTCCCCCGCTGACACGATATTTGTCGAGAAATCCTCTGGTACCTCAATAATCATAAAGTACTCAGCGTCACGGAGCCCCTGATAGGCCTTATTTTCGTCAGTGCCCAAGAACTGCCAATCGAAACGCGGGTTTTTCTTCAGGGAGTTCTGAAACTCTTGACCGCCATTAACTGTACGTCCACCGAATGTAGCCGGCTTGTCATGGTTAACAACAGCGATCTTGACCTTGTTGGTGTTGGAGTACAGATCCCAGTTAGCGTGAAGATAAATACCACCATAGAGTAGCGGAATGATAAGGATAAAGATTAAACCGAGTTTGGAGCGTCCTTTAAAGCGCCGAAACTCGAACTGTACGAGCCTTATAAATCGAGTCAGCATGCGTTATCTCCGAGGGGAGTCATCGGGACAGTCATTTTCTGTCGAGGAGTTGTTGTCGGATATGTCATCGAGCGCGCTATAGATCTCTCGAGGGACGTCGGGCCGGATATTGTCTTTGCTCTCGAGGGAAATCCGTGTCACCTCGGGAGCTTCAGGGTCCTGGGAGTTGCCATCAGCATCCTTGTTAGTGTGGATATCCCTGACAGCATGGACACGGTTGTGAGCCGGCAGTTCCACATCCAGGGATCCCGGTGGTGCCATGTCGTCATCGACGGTGGCCGCAATAATCGTCGAGTCGTCGAGCTCAGTGAGTCTCGAAAATATCTCGAACAGCAATTTCTGCTGGTTATGCGGCACCATGACGTCCGCGTCGTCAATGACGATCACCTTGGTCTGTCTGAGCATGGCCAGGGCCACGGATGCGACGGCACGTTCAATGGCTTCAAGCTGCTCGAATTCGCAAGAGCGATCGATACGAAACCCGACAATCTCTTCGATCTGACGCACCCTGCTTTCAGCCTTCTTGAGGTTAACGGCATCAAGGTGACATCGCTCAGCGACAGATTCATTGAGAGTCAGACGATCTTCAGGCACAACGTAGTCACCGATTCGAGCTACAGAGGTTCGTTGGATAGCTCGGTAGGGCTCTGCCATGGCGTCGATACCGTCGATAATGAGGGTTCCCCTCGTTCGACGGAACCGTCCGCACAGTGCTAGCAGAAGCGCTGACTTGCCGGCCCCAGCAGGGCCGTGAATGACGGCCAGTTGTCGCGGCGCCAGGTCCATATCAAGGGGGCCAAAGATCATTCCCTTACGCCCTTGAGCATTCAGGTCGCGGGCGTAGAGCACCGCTCCCGAGGCGTCCTCGACGGCCTGGGCGTCGACCGAAGGACGTTTCGAGAAACGCATCACTGAAGAAACCCCCTGATTGCACGTTCGATGACATCGGTAATGACCTGGCGGTCAATAACTGCACTTGCCACAGAAAACTCCAAGGCAAGCACATTGACCAAACTGAGGACAACCACCGCGAGACTGCGTGGGTTGGCAGCGTCAGCGGACTCGATGTGGTCAAGGACACCGTACTGGGTCATCAACTCGGCCAGTTGGGCGATCCGCTGTGATTGGAGTTTCGAATAGGCTTTAGCGATCTCCGCGTCGCGACGAGCAAGGGCGCGGAACTCCGCGAGGATCACCTGCCACGGGGCATCCTCCAGAAGAATTTCCGTGAGCTTCTCACTAATATTACGCATGAGGTCGTCAGGACGTTCGCAACTGGACAGGATGGGGGACAGAGCGTCAACAAGATCCCTCTCCCCGTTAGTAAGGCGGGCAGCGCACACCTGACCAAACAGATCGGGCTTCGATCCGAAGTTGGAGTACACCGCCCCCTTGGTGAATCCGGCATCCGTGGCAATGCGTCGCAGACTGGCGCCGACATAGCCGTCCCGTTCAAAGTTGTGGGCGGCTGCGGCAAGTATTCTGCTTCTCACCTCATCGCGGTGAGGTCGTTCTACTGCGGCAGGCATCACAAGTTGTCGTCTTTCGAGGAATCCAGAACTAGATCGGTGGCGGTACCACCGGTATCGGATGCCAATGGTATCCGTCTCTAGGGTCCAGCCCAAATCGGTCGGCTAGGGTAGAAAACCCGAGTGTCGTCGTGACGAGGAGGGTCATGCCATTGTCGTTATCCGATCTCGATGGGGATTACCTCATGTCGAGTACGACCACCGATTCCTTCGCCGTGCTTCTACGGCGAGTCGCTCCTGAACTCTTACCCCCGACGACCGTCGACACCAGCGTTCCCGAACTGTTGAGGCACGGCAGAACTGTGCTGGCGATTCGCTACAACGGGGGAGTCGTCGTTGCCGCTGATCTGGGCTCCGCATTGGCAAGACGCCTCGGTCAGACCGACGTCGACCGTATTCTCGGCACCGACGACCGGTGCGTTATTGGCGTCGCCGGGGCAGCCGGCCTGGCAGGGGAGATGATTCGCCTGTTCCAAGCTGAGGTCGACCACCTCGAGAAGATTCAAGGACAGCGGATCAGCATGGATGGCTGCGCCGTCAGGCTGTCAAGTCTGGTGCGTTCTCATGGAACGATGATGGCTCAGGGGCTCGCCGTCACACCATTACTGGCAGGCTGGGATGAGTTGGCCCATCGCGGCCGGATCTTTTCCTACGACGGTACTGGCGGGCAAACTGAAGAACATTCCCATGCCTGTGTGGGGTCGGGAGCTCTGTTTGCAAGCGACGTTCTCAACGAAGACTACCGAACAGGGATGGATCGGGATGAATCCGTGGCGCTGGCTATCCGCGCCCTTGACACAGCTATCAGCGATGACAGCCCGTCGTCTCTGTCGGGACCTGATCTGTCGCGCGGCCTGTACCCGACAGTGGCATGTGTAGATTCCCATGGCGTGACCCGAATGCCCACCGAGGAGGTGGCGGTACTGACGAAACGGCTAGTCGACCAGGTCACCGCCGAATCTGATCGTGAGGAGGCCCAATGATGACGGTTCCAGCCTATGTTCCACCGAGTGAGTGGGTAACTGATCGTTCCACGTTTGTCTCAGATTCCATTCGCAATGGCGGCGACGGTATCGTCGTCGCTCGATGCGCCAACGGGATCGCGTTGTTAGCGCGTCAGTGCGGAGCCGACCTTCCTAAGGGCATGCGATCGGTCTCTGAAATCCACGATCGTCTAGCCTTCGCAGCCGTCGGTCTGTTTCACGAGGCAGACGAACTCCGAGTGGCCGGTATCCGCTTTGCCGACCTGCGCGCCTACGCCTACGGCCGCCTCGACGTCACCGGACGCAGCCTGGCCAGTATGTATGCGCGAATTATTGGCAAGACGTTTGCCCGCATCGACGTTAAGCCTTATCAAGTCCAGGTCACGGTCGCCGAGCTTGGCTTGGTCCCCTCGGAGGATCGCTTTTACACGATTGATTTCGACGGTTCTGTACGTGCCGGCACAGGCCCCATCCTGATGGGTGCAACCGGTGAGAACTCCCTCGACCTGCCCAATAACGCGCCGGTATCCGAGGTCGTGCGAGCTGCGGCACATGTCCTTGACGTTGAGCCCGCGAACCTTGAGGTGGGTTTGCTTAACCGCCACGCCTCGACGCGTCGTCACTTCCGACGTCTCGACGCCGCGACCGTGTTGGAGGCCGACGGTGACGGATCCTAATCGCGTCGAGCCGACGTTAACCGGACCGGTCCTTATCGTTGGTGTCGGCCTTATTGGGGCATCCATCGGTAAGGCCCTGATGCGGGAGGGAACCGATGTTCATCTGTGGGACATCGATCGCGATAATTCCCTCATTGCAGCCGGGCACGGAGCGGGCAGACTCGGTAACCTGGCTGACGATGCGTACCGGATGATCGTGATCGCGACCCCACCGGCCGTTGTCGCGCAGACGGTCGTTGAGCGGCTGACGCGACATCCCCAAGCCGTGGTCACCGACACCGCGTCAGTGAAGGGGGCTGTGTTGGCCGAGTTGACCACGCTGGCTACCGAGCACGAAATCGACATTTCCCGCTATGTGGGTTCCCACCCCATGGCCGGAACCCAGTGCACCGGCCCTCTGACAGCCTCCACCGAACTCTTCGTCGACCGCACCTGGGTGGTAGCCCCTCGCACCGACAACCGTTACGATGACGTTCAACAAGTCGTCGCTCTGGCCCGGGCCTGCGGTGCTCGGGTGGTGAGCATGGATGCCCACGAGCACGATCGAGCGGTCGCGGAGGTGTCTCACCTACCCCATCTCATGAGCATCCTCACTGCGGCAAATTTGCGCCGTGCTCGTCCTGAGCACCTGAGCCTCGCAGGGCCCGGCATTCGCGACGTCACCCGGATCGCTCGTTCCCAGACGACAATGTGGCGTCAGATCCTCAGTTCCAACTGTGTTGAGGTCCGCAGCCAGTTGGAAGCTATTCGTGACGACCTCGATGACTTGCTGTCTCGTCTTAACGATTCGGAACGCTTAGAAGAGTTCCTCAGCGTTGGTCAGGCCGGCGCCCGCAAGGTAGCAGGTAAGCATGGGCATCAGATGGTGGAGACGACTGCCGTCGTCGTCGAGATTCCGGACACCCCTGGTGCTTTGGCACGATTATTTGCTGACGTCGAAGCTGCTGGAATCAATATCGAAGACTTGTCGGTGGAACATAATCCAGCCCGTGAGACTGGTTTCTTGTCGATTGACGTTGCCCCGAGTCGTGCCGAACAGTTGACCGCGTCGATGCGCAATCACGGCTGGTCGGTACGATCCTGACACGTGTCGGTCGATGCCGATAGTCTCGCCCCGTCAGATCGCCATCGTAAAGCAGGCAGAACGTGTCAACCTCACCTCTCGTCATTGCCATCGACGGGCCCAGCGGGTCCGGCAAGTCGTCGACCTCTCGCGGGGTCGCGAACCGGCTCGGGCTAGCTCGCCTCGACACCGGATCGATGTACCGCGCGGTAGCTTGCCGCGTTGCTCATCTAGGTATTGATCCGACCACGAATCCACGTGATGCCATCAAGGTGGCTCAAAGCTGTCACCTAGAGATTGATACCTCAGCTATCGATGACCGCGTCGTAATCGATGGGGAAGATGTCACCAAGGAGATCCGAGACCCGCAAACCAGTGCGAAAGTGTCTGCGGTAGCAACGATTCAGCCGGTTCGTGATGCTCTAACTGCTCGCATGCGTCAAGTCGCAGCTGACCGTGGTCGTATCGTGATGGAAGGACGCGACATCACGACTGTGGTATGCCCCGACGCACAGGTTAGAGTGCTTCTCGTGGCTGACCCGGCCATTCGCGTCGCACGGCGTCAGGCTGAGTTGGGGGAAAAAGTCGATATGGCCCAGGTCATTGATTCGATCGTGCGTCGTGACCGGGACGATTCGACTGTGTCGACCTTTGAGGAGCCGGCTGAGGGGGTCACTGTGGTCGACTCCACCCACCTCAATTTGGATCAAGTCATCGACGCTGTCATTGATCTGGTGCCCGTCACGCTGCGCTGAGCAGTATTTTTCCTAGCGCCACACCGTGTACCGTGGTTTAGTCCCCTAGCAGGAGCGTGCCTTCATGTCTGACTCGCCCGAGTTTCGCAACGACCCCAGCGACGACATCGAGGAGGCTCTTCCCAAGCCTGTTGTTGCCGTCGTCGGTCGGCCCAATGTCGGTAAATCCACCCTCGTCAATCGCATCCTTGGCCGCAGAGCAGCTGTCGTACAGGATGTCCCGGGAGTGACCCGTGACCGAGTGTCTTATGACGCGGAGTGGTCTGGTCGCCAGTTCGTCCTCGTCGATACCGGCGGTTGGGCCTCCGATGCCTCTGGCATGGCGGCCATGATCGCCGAGCAGGCCGAATTGGCTATCTCAACTGCTGACGCCGTTCTCTTCGTCGTTGACGCGAACGTGGGCACCACCGACGAAGATGAGGCCGTCGTCCAGGTACTGAGGCAGTCTCGTAAGCCCGTCGTGGTAGCTGCCAACAAGGTCGACAATGCACGCGGCGAGTCTGAAGCAGCGACAATGTGGAACCTAGGACTGGGGGAGCCCCACCCCGTTTCCGCCATGCACGGACGCGGTTCAGGTGACCTTCTTGATGCGCTCATTGCGGTACTGCCGAAGGAGCAGGCTAGCTACGAGTCATCGGACGGACCGCGTCGGGTCGCCATTGTGGGCAAGCCGAATGTCGGCAAGTCGTCTCTTCTGAACCGTATAGCGCGTCAGAACCGCGTAGTCGTCTCGGATATTTCCGGGACGACGGTTGATCCCGTTGATGAGTTAGTCACCGTTGGTGGCACCGTCTATCAGTTCATTGACACCGCTGGTTTGCGCAAGAGGGTCAAGGAGGCCTCCGGGCACGAGTACTACGCTTCACTGCGCACCCAGGCTGCCATCGAGCGTGCCGAGGTCTGCGTGGTCGTCATTGATGCCTCGGAGTCGATCAGCGACCAGGACCTTCGCATCCTCACGATGGTCGAGAATGCGGGTCGGGCGATGGTCATCGCCTACAACAAGTGGGATTTGACCGATGAAGAGCGACGCCGCTATTTAGAGCGCGAGATCGAGCGCGACGTTCAGGCCTATTCGTGGGCGCCGCGGGTCAACATCTCTGCGCTCAACGGCCGGAATGTCGACAAGCTCGAGAAGGCTATTGAGACGGCCGCAGAAGGCTGGGAGATGCGCATTTCGACCGGCAAGCTCAACGCATTCCTTGGACGTCTTGCAGCTGCCCACCCACACCCGGTGCGGGGAGGGAAACAACCGAGGATCCTCTTCGGGACCCAAGCCCACAACTGTCCGCCGACGTTCGCCCTGTTCACATCGGGGGTATTCGACCAAGGATATGTGCGGTTCATCATCAGGCGGCTGCGTGAAGACTTCGGCTTCGCCGGTTCACCCGTCCATGTGGAGATCCGACCTCGGGCGAAGCGGCAGAGGAAGTGAACAGTTTTGTCGGCGGAACGGAAGTACGCTAATGTACTTCTTCGGGTCACCGAGTGATCCAAACGGGCTGTGGCGCAGTTTGGTAGCGCACTTGACTGGGGGTCAAGGGGTCGCAGGTTCAAATCCTGTCAGCCCGACCAGAGGCTGTTGAGCACGCAATGACGCGGGGCAGTGGGTCGCAGCAGGGGATGGTTGCGCCCAAAAAGGTGCCCAAAAAAGTTGTATACTGCTCCCCTCATGTATTACAGGGAAAGGTCAGTACGTACCTACAAAGACAAGACCTATATACGGGAGTACTGGACCGCAGAGAGCAGCTTTTACGACAAGAATGGCACCAAGCAGCGAGTACGCGGGCGAGGAGCCACCAGAGCAGAGGCAACAAAACGCCTGAACAAGAATCTTCGTCAGCGCATCGATGGCACCAGAACAGCCACTGGCCCACGAGGAGGACTCACACTCAATCAATGGGTAAACATCTGGCTAGCAACCAAGCAAGCCAGCGAGCAGATGAAGCCTCAAACGGCCCAGCAGCACAAGATCAGGTACAAGCAATGGATCGCACCCAAGCTCGGGAGTAGACCAGTAAAACGCCTCACAGCAGAAGAAATACAAGAGGTTATCGCCGCTGGAGCTCAACAAGGCCACGCCATTCCGGTCAACATCTTCAAGACCATGAATGCAGCCCTCAATAGTGCGGTGAAGGCGGGGGAAGTCGACCTCAACCCCATGAAGCAGCTCACCCCACCTCGACAGAGATCAGCAGCAGGGGAGAAGGACACAGCACACATCGAATATTGGTCGCGCATTATGGACAAGATGTGTAAATGGCTTGCACAGCCAGAATGCGAACTGCACGATCGGTACACACTGACCATTGCCATGCTTCTAGGGCTGAGACGCGCTGAACTCCTTGGACTCACATGGGATTGCTTCGATGAGTGCATGAACAAGCTCACCATCAAGCAACAGCTCATGAGGCAAAACGATGGATCCTACATTATCCAAAACAGCACCAAAACCGGCAAGAACCGCACCCTCATGCTTCCCGAGAGATGGAAAGAAGCATTCCTACTGCAGCGACAGAAAAGCCTTACAGCGGCAGCACCAGAGTGGAACAATCTCGTGTTTCTCACCCCTGCAGGTGGCCCCATTACGTACTCCATGTACAACAAGCTCTGGCGTAACACCATCGTCACCTACATGGCCAAAGAAGGGCAAGAATGGAAAGAAGAACAACACTATTGGCGGCCCCATACCTGCCGGAAGATGTGCGCCTCGTGGCTGGCATGGGGTGGAGTCGATATTCAAACAGCCATGAGCATTTTAGGCCATTCTTCAGAAGCAATGACGCTCTATTACACGATCATCAATGCGGATCAACAACGTAAGGCATTAGAAGGACTAAGCAACGTCTATGAGCATCACAATGTGTACAATGCAGATTACGAGGCAGAAGGAAACGGTACATTGACCAAACTCCGATCTGACTCCATTCGCTGATACGAGGTGAACCGCATGCACAACGCCCTCCACTGCTCAGGAGAGACACGGCGATAGTACGGCAGAGACTCCATCGGCAAGTTTGAAACGATCCAGACTTGCGTCCAGCAGGCCCACTTGTTGCGGTAACGTGCGTTCAGCTCCAGCTGGTATTTGTCCAACACCTGAAGAAGAAATTCAAAGGAAATTTGACCAGCAAACTCATCCAGAAGCAGCACCGACTGCCCCTCATAGTTATCCCACGGATACTTAAAATTCGAGACCCGATAGATATCTGTGAGATCGTAGTTCAAACCATGCAAAATCTTATATGTCTTGCCGACACGCGATGGACCATATAGATAATGGACTTCAAGAGCATCTCGATCCTCCAAGCCAAGATTCTTGAGACGAATAGTCTCTAGCGCCTCAATATATTTGAGAAACTGGGCATATCGGGGATCCTGAATAAGAGTACTGGCGGGAACGTTTTCCTTAAGCATCTTTTCACTAATCTCAGCAGATATATCTCTCTTCGTCCTAGGCAAACGATCCTTCAGCAACTCGTCCACATCCTTGCCAACAAATTTACCACCAGCAAGCAGAGAATGTCCAGGCACACGAGTATCAGATTTAGTGCAATACTTCAAACACTGCGACTTAGACTCACGCCGCGGTTCATAATGACCCCTAGGAAACTTGGAGCGCAGTGTCTCAAACTTGATTGCATTTTTGTTCTCAACATAGATCTGGAAATGCCGATAGCCACTCTCCTTACCAGATTCCAGTTGTCCAATGTAGTCATACGATCGCAGCTTGTCCTCAACGATGTCTCGAGAGTAGTATTCCTCAGGCAAGGTAAGCATCCAATCGCGGCAACGATCCGTAGTCATCATCACATCACACCCATCACATCAATTTGGTCACAAAAATAAAATAGTTGTGTCTCACGCAACTGTATCAAAAGCGGCTTCACAAGTCTTTAAAAGGCATTTCTGTATACCGTTGACACATGTCACAGAGCGCCTGTAATACTAGAGAAATCGGCGCTCTGAATACGCCGCCGGTCAGCATCGCTCCGCGAGTGCTTCCCCATGCCCTGCCAGAAAAGCGCGGAGCTTCTTTTCAGGGAAGTAGTAGGAGCGGATCATCTTCCTCGTGCCTCCTTCCGACTCAATTACTGCACCTCCTTTACGAGACGCAGGAATACTTGTTGCACGGGGAACATCGAGCTCATCGGGAACATAGCCCATGATGGCTCGTTCTGCTTCCGAGGTCGTTACACGCAAGGCGATACGCACATTTACATTGTCTCGAATGGCGGTGGGGATGGCATCGGCGGTAGGCTTCTGCGTAGCGAAGATTGTGAGCACACCGGCACTACGACCACGTTTCACTAAGTCTGTACATGCCCGTGTAATCTCTTGCCTAAGTTTTTTCTCTTCCTTATCGGTGATGCCACTCAGATCGAAAAGTGCCTGAGCTTCATCGATAACGATAAGCTTCATCTTCACACCTTTAGAGCGACGTTCAGAAGGGGCCACATTCCAAAAATTGCTCTCACCCAGAACAGCACCATTCGTTTTGACTCGCTTGTTCATCTCTTCAACCGTATTACGCAGCACGTCACGGACTTCGGTGAAATCCGTCGCCTCAGAAATAAACGTATCGACTCGTGATTCATAAGCAGAGAAGTCTTGTCCACCTTTACAGTCGATGACGGTCATCGAGACATCGTCGGTAGCAAGTGCATACGAGCCCAAAGCAGCATTCAGAAAAGCCGACTTTCCCGAACCGGGAACTCCACCAACCAGTACACCGGCAGTATCCTTAAGTTTCAAACGGAATGGATCTCCAAAAGCATCCTTGCCGATCTCAACACTCATATCTGTGAGGTCGAGTGGTTTGGGCTGGGTAATTTCTGTCGATGCATCAAGCGGATCATTCAAGATAAAGTGAATATTAAATAGACCACCACCCAGGTTCTCAGATCGAACTGACTGGGCATCGAGATCGGTCATGAAAGCCTTACACGAGTCAATGAGGCGCTGCGGAGCAAGACCGGGAATCATTTCATGACACGCAAGGACACACTCATCGGCACCGAAATACAATGCCACGTTATAAGTCGTGTCATCGTCATGGACAAGCCCCATACGCCGCAAAAATTTATTTCCGTTCTCAAGGGCCCTCACCTCGTATCGGTGTGCCCGAAACCTTTGCCAATCGTGAACAGCGAAGGAAAACCGCCGAGTCTGAGGAATAAAAATCGGAACGAGCAGCACAGCAATAGCCAAGAACTTGCCCCAGAAACCAGAAATAGCCTTCATCAACAATACAGCAGCGCATACCCACAGAATCGACAACCACGACCAGCGAATGAAACTGAAGATAGTTCGAACAACCCAGCCAATAGCCTGCCCGAGCAGATACATGAATGGATGCTCTTGCCGAGCCTGGACATCCTTACTCTCAAAATGCTCTTGAATTATAGACATTTTAAACCTCCACGAGGCGGACAGTGCTCAACACCATCCGCCCATCCAACAATCAACTGTCACTTAACTGAAACAAGACGAGTAGCCTCAATCGTCATACCCAATCGCCCGTTCATTGCGTAGGGCTTGATCCACACATCGCCGTCAAAGACATACCGAGCCATCGGATGAATCTCAGCAGGCTCCATTACAGCGATGAACGTGTTCTGCATCTCACGCTGACGATCCGTATCGTAGGCATGAACGTTGCGCACCGAATACAGTTGTTTCCCATCTTCAGATAGAACGTTCTTCCCGTCCTTCTGCTTGGGAGAATAGTCATCGGCTTTCATTCCAGCCAAAGACATAATAACCATGTGCTTATTTGCTTCATTTGCATCTACCCTAAACTTCATCTTTCTCACCTTTCCTACTTCTACACCAGCAGACCATCCACCAGCGCCATCAACCAATATCAGAAACACTTACAGAAACAACTACTCGTGCCTCCAAACACTTCTCTAAAACAACTACCTGTGACTCTCTGTAACAAGCAGAAGAGTTCAAACACTTTCGTAAATCTGTGGAAACTTACCGAAACTAGACGAAGCTTCCGGAAACTTCACACAGTTGATGAACTTCGCGAATTTGTTGACAATAACGAAATTTCACTCATTGATTACATGATTTCCACAATTGACGAAGATGTCTCAACGGCGGCTGGGCGAAGTCGATATGTGGCCAGGGGAGCCGAAATACTGTCTCATGTGTCTGATGGAGTAATTTTCGACAATTGTGTGAAACTTTTGGCACTTGAGTCATTGTCGTCATTGTCAACAGTTCGTGAAGCTGTCGGAAAGGTTGACGAAACAATGAAAACTTCCGGAAACCTTGATGAAATAACAAAAGTGTGCCGGAAGTGTTTGTTGTTGCACAGTCCAGCTTCCTCGATGATGGCACGGTCGGTGAAGAGAAAAAGACAAGCGCCCAAAAAAGTGCCCAAAAAGCATTCCAGCCAAGCATGCAACCGATTTAGCTAGGGGAAACAGCAACTCGCTTTAAATCCTGTCAGCCCGACGTTTTGAGGTTCCCACGAGTCTACGCCTCCGGGCTGATGCCTAGGCCTATCGGGCTTAACAGCCGATGTGAGCGCAGATCGGATCTATCTTAGAGCGGTTGCCCGGGATGCTTTGCGACGTAATCTGCGCTCATTCTAACCTGCAGCACAGCCCGTTTCGTCGTCACCACCAGTTCAGCCCCCTATGGTGCTGCCCTCCGGAGCTATCGTCCAGACGGATTCCGACTCCGCCGGATCCGGATGTGCAACTGTTTCGTGTCGTGCCCTCCTCACCGCGAGGAATGCCTCGTCGAGGAGGCCCTGCCGCTATCAAATCGCGTCGTAGTCTTCTCGCCAGGCCCAGCGGATTCATTGCAGACTTCCCGGTGGAGCTCGATCGGCCGGATCGATACCTAGTTTCGTAAGCTACGTCACAAGCTCCTCGGGCTCCTGTTCTAGGTACTACAGGGATCGTCGGATGGTGGGGCCGGGTTCCCAATGTCCCAGACCCACTATGATCTCAGCCACTCCGGGAGACTTCCATCGGCCAAGGCATACGAGCTCTGAGTTCCGTGGCGTGTGACCGAGTCAGCCGCATACCTGTTTCCTGCACGAATCGCAGCTATCACGTCGCCGTGATCTACCCATTCTTTAGCAAAGCAGCCTATGAAGGCATCGCCAGCACCTGTCGTGTCCACGGCTTGAACAACCGGGGCCTTGATGATTTTGCGTCCTTCTGCGTGGGCCCACATCGCACCACGCGAGCCCAAAGTTACGATGATATTCGTGATGCCCGCTCCCAGCAGCACATCAGTAGCCTTGCCGATATCATCGAGGGTGTCTACTGGCATCCCCGTTATGAGTTCAAGCTCGGACTCGTTCGGCATGAAGAACTCAATTCCGCGGATTCGCTCAAGATCCAGTTCTGGTGCGACCGGAGCCGGATTGAGGAGTATTGGGATCCCCAGTACGTCCCCTAACTCAATCGTGGCGTAGACCGTCTCCAACGGAATCTCCAGCTGCAGCATGATGAGTTTGCACGTGGCAATGTCTTGTCGGGCACCCTCGATATCAGCAGGACTCAGCTGAGCGTTAGCTCCCTTGATGATGAGGATGGAGTTACGCGATTCTGGATCGACGAAGATCGGTGCCACCCCGGAGCTCGCATCGGTACGCAACACATGGGTAGTATCGATACCGTTTTTGCGAAAGTTGTCCAACGTGGTGTCGGCGAACACATCGTTGCCCACTCGGGTGACCATCACGACCTCTGCACCGAGACGTGACGCAGCTACTGCCTGATTCGCACCTTTGCCGCCGCATCCCATTCGGAATTCGGGAGCCTCGACGGTTTCACCGTCTGATGGCATGCGATGAATGTAGGAGATGAGGTCCACCATATTGGACCCAACAACGGCGATATCCATGTCACTGCGCCTTTCGGTCAAAGGCCTCGCCTTGAGCAAGAAGCCCGGTAGTTACAGAGAACGTGCGGGTCGCACCAGCATCCAGATGAATGAGGGTTCCCGCAGCTTCGGCAGCCAGTCGCCCCTCCGGCCTGCTGGTACCTGGCAGCACGTATGCGGCCACCCTTTGATCTGCGTTGTGAAGTATCCACCGGGTGGCGACAGGGAACTGGTCTGTACGGAAGCGGGTCACGAAGTTGTGATGAGCACGGGCCTGCATTCTGAACTCGGCAGTCTTGCCATATTGCGGTAAGTCGTCTGCGACATACACGATCTCGGGATCGAATGCCTCGGCACCGACCAACGAGTCAGCATCGATCTTTCCAGCGAGAATGTCCTCATTAATCCGGAGCCACTGGCGTGTTGGCGCCACGTGGTTCGGTACGCTGCGACGCAGTTGGAAGGCTCCGTCGGGCAAGGACTGGCTCATCCGGGCCTCCGGAATAAACGCATAGTTCATGTGGCATATGTACTGCAATGGCATCGATTGATACTTTGACAAATTGGTGACCTCAAGGCCGATGTCAAACATGGCTGAGCCGGCTCGCAGAGTTACAGTGGGTCGCGCAAAATAATGATGCCCGAAACCTATGCGGTACTCATATTCACTGGACAATGTGACGGCAGTAACGCCACAGGGTTCGTGCCTTGTAACAAGACTTGCCGAGCGCATTGGTGCACAGGGAAACTCTCCATGTAGTGGGTGATCGTCCTCTGGGGACGGGCATCCCGCCGCCAGCAGACCGGAGTGGAAGGCGAAGCACCCATACGTCTCGACGATCTGCCTGGCCGGCACTGGCATATCGAACATATTGTCCATTCGTAGAGATTGACCGTCAAACACGGCATCCCACAAAATCTGACCCATAAAGGGAAGAGCCTCGATATACCCACGGGAATTGCTGATCCGCAAAGCCGCAATCCCGGTGGAGTACCGCCACGCAGTTACGATCCATTCACCCGTTCGGAGAACGTCACGTCGCCTTTCGTCAAACAGTTCTGGGTACAGGATGATCTCGAGGTCAGTGGTTGGCATGAGGGGCCTCCTTCAGAGCAGCAGGTGCGATGTCACAGATTTGTTTCTGATCGCGACGATCGACGACTAAGAAGAACACGAAGATCGCGGTGAAGCAGAAGGCGTTTACGATAAAACTGAGTCTCATGGATCCTGTGGTGTCGGACAGGAAGCCCTGCACTACTGGAATGGCAGCACCACCGATGATCGACATAATGATGATCGCACCGCCAGTCTCGGTGTAGCGCTTGTCCTCGATGAGGTCAAGGTTTCGTGCGAAGATCGTCGCCCATCCCGGCCCCAACAGCGCCGAGGCGATCACCGCTGCATAGACGGTTGTGAAGCTTGGCACCACGACGATGTAAGTGATACATAACACTCCGAGCAACGAATACGCCATGAGAATGCCGTTCTCGCTCATTCGGGTCATGAGCAGGTTGGCGATGGTTTTTCCAAGGAAGAAAGAAATGAATGCAGCAATCAAATAGTTCGCGGCAGTACGCTCGTTTAATGCCGGATCAAGATTCAAAGCCAGCCGGATGGTGAAGGTCCATAATGACGTCTGCAAGCCCACATAGAGGAACTGTGTAAAAATTCCAGCACGGAACAAACGGTTCTTCGCTAGGTATGCAAGAGTTTCACCGATGGGGGCTTTGGCTTCTTCCGCGTCGTTGCGCAACGGCTTGGAGTGCGGGTACTGGGTGATGGCGATGAGCACCACGAGCACTATCAACATAATGATGATAATCCTGTAGGGATCGAGCGTACGCCCCAACGCTTCGGCGGTGATAGCCTCGCGCTCAGCCACCGTGTGGGCGTGGGCTACGCGCTCGTGCAGCGCAGCGCCGTCGGTGAACACGAGGAATTTTCCCATGAGGGCCCCACCCAAGAATCCCAACGACGTGAATGTCTGAGAAATATTAAGGCGCAGAGTTGCATGTTTCCGATCACCGATCATCGACGAATATGTGTTCGCTGAAGTCTCCAAGAAAGACAAGCCAACGGCGATGGAAAACAGGGCAGCTAAGAATACCGTATACGTAGCCACACGCGAAGCCGGGAAAAACAACAGGCATCCGAGAATGTACACACTCAAACCAATGAGCAGGCCCGTCTTGTAGCTGGTGCGACGAATTACTCGGCTCGCAGGTATGGCGATAAGGAAATAGCCGCCGTAAAAGGCTGACTGCACGAATGCACTAGCAAGATCCGAAAGAGCAAACACAGCCTTAAATTGGGTGATGAGGATGTCGTTCATGCTCACCGCCATTCCCCACATCGGGAAACATATCGACAGCAGAATGAATTGGAAGAATGGGGTGCGATTCAGGTATCCGTCACGCAACTGCAAGGTGTGGTCCTTGATGAGGCCCCACGACGCGTTGGGGATGCCACGATCCACGTCCGTGTCGTTGACGACAGTGGTGTCTTTGGTGATCACAGTGCCTCCTCGTCAACAAGGAGGGCGACCCCGGCGGAGGCACCGATGCGGGTGGCACCAGCCCTTAGCATCGTCGCCACGTCGTTGTGGGTACGAATGCCGCCGGATGCTTTGACCCCTAGCCGATCGCCCACAGTACGGCGCATAAGTGAGACAGCCTCGGCGGTAGCACCGTGTCGAGAGTATCCCGTAGATGTCTTGACGAAATCGGCTCCACACCGTTCGGCGGCCTGGCAGGCACGGGTAATCTCCTCGTCGGTGAGCTCGCTGACTTCAAGGATAACCTTGACTATGGCCATACCGGCGGCGTCGACGACGGCGGATATGTCAGACTCGACGGTGTCCCAGTCATCATCTTTGACGGCTCCTACGTTGATGACCATGTCGATCTCATCAGCGCCATCATTGACGGCAGCCTTGGTTTCAGCGGCCCTAATCTCGCTCAGGTGTGCGCCAGAGGGGAAACCGATGACCGAACACACACGTGGGGCGTGTCCGGCTAGCTCGTCTGCTGCCAGCCTCACCCGGGTTGGGCTGACACAAACAGTGGCGAAACCATGATCGACGGCCTCGCGGCACAGGGTCCTGATGTGCTGCGCCGTGACATCGGGGGCTAACAGCGTGTGATCGATGAGAGCGGCAATGCTCATGTGAACTCCTTTGCTCAGAACGATCACTGTAGGGCCGCCGTCATCCTTTCGGGTGGCACATTCGTGCCAATGCGAGGCCACGACATGACGCGGGGCCGTCGTCAGGCGTACTTGAGAAGCAGCTCAGCGGTAGACACGTCCGTGACGATGTGGTCCACATAACCTCTTAATGTCGCAGCGCGGACAAACTCGACTTGATGTGCTCCGTGAGTGATGAGCACGGTGCGTCGACTCCGACGCAGCTGAGCCAGGGTGGGGCTCGAGGTGCGTTGACCCAAGGTCGGGGCCACCACTCGTCCATCAGCATCGATGAATCGCCCACAAAGGTGTCCCACCGCATTTCTACGGATCTGTTCGCGTTCCTGCGAAGTCACCAGATCACTACGACAGATAAGGTCCATATCCTGTCGAGAGGAGCCAAGTATGAGTACGGCACTGCTAGCACGTCGACTCTCGTGTTGCCGCGCTTCTGGTGATTCTTCGGCTGTCAATCGCGCCGTGACACTGGGATGTAGCAATGGCACTGGGCAGGGGTGGACTTCCACATCCGTGCGTTCCATAAACGTTCTCATCGAGAGGTGAATGTCGTGGCCCGGAGCCGTGCCTGCACATTGATACAAAGCCCGCGGCCGCAGCGGCGCACAGGCCATTTCCAGCGCGCAAGCTTGCACCGTCCGTGACCACCAGAACGAAGCATCTTCCTCACCGGGGAGAACGAGGTTGCTCGTCAAGTGGGCAGCACCGGCACCCAGAGCGTGTAGCAGGTCTCCGGTCGTCGGACCGGAGGGACTGACGAGGAGTAGTCCGGCGATTCGAAAATGCTGAGTCAGGGTCTGCACGAGTTCCCGATCGGATTCGCGTGGATCAACAACATGGGTACGGATGTATCCCAACTCACGCGCGGTTGCCAATAGTTTCGAGACCTGGGGACGTGACACGTGCAGGACCTGTGCTACAGCAGCCTGATCTAGCCCTCGTAGGTGGTACAGCCGAGCAGCGTCCAGAGCCATCATCTGGCGAGAACTGAGGGCTCTTCGGCCGTTAGTGCGACCATGAGACGATGAAGGCACGCTGGTGAGCCTAATCCGTAGGCATACCGAGCGCCACCACGAAACTGGTATAGGGAGCCGATCGTCCCGTTGCATTGCAGACGTCGCCCACACATAGTCAGTGCAGTATTTATACCGATCACGCAGCAAGACGATTTCGCTATCCTGACCAGGTGGACATGCCAAATCCAACCCCGTTCCCTGCCCCCGCAGACGACCTTCGCCTGGTGGTCTCCGACATGGATGGCACCCTCCTTGACGGCGACGGGAACATTCCCTCGCAGCTATGGCCCCTACTGGAGACGATGAGGGATCGTGCCATCGCCTTCGTACCGGCCTCGGGCCGCCAATGCACCACACTATCTACGATGTTCGGCTCTCACTTGCAGGGCATGCCAATCATCGCGGAAAACGGAACCTACGTCGTCCGTGACGGTGTCGATATCTCGTCGTCGACCATCGATCCTAACCTCACCCGTGAGGTCATTACAGGGGTTCGGCAACTTCGCAACGACGGCCATGACGTTGGCTTGGTCGTCGCCACCAAATCCATCGCTTACCTTGAGCGCGGAGACGACCCCTTCGTTTCCCATGTAGCGACTTACTACCACAGCCACAGAATCGTCAAGGATCTCAGCGAACACACCGACGACGTCATCAAGCTCTCCATCTACGACTTCAGGGAAGCCTCAGAGGCCACCTACCCGACGATGCAGCGCACCGCCCCCGAGCACCAAGTAATCCTCGCCACCCCTAACTGGGTCGACATCATGAACCCAGGCGTCAACAAGGGCAGTGCCGTCGAGGCTGTCCAGCGCGACCTTGGCGTCACTGCTGATCAAACAGCCATCTTTGGCGACTTTCTCAACGACCTCGAGATGATGCCCATGGCGAAGTGGTCCTTTGCCATGGCCAACGGCCATCCCAACATTGTCAAAGCATCGAATTACGTGGCACCACCGAACACCGAAAACGGCGTCATTACGGTCCTTGCCGCGTTGCTAGGTACCCGCGTCCCGATCACGTGACGGCCACAGGTCAGACCAGGGATAGCTCTTTGGCCTCGCGCCAGAGTTTTTCTCGGGCATTAGGATGAGCGGCATTGTCGATGAGTTGTCGCGCCTGCTCCTCTTGGGATTTCCCGAAAAGATCTGCGATGCCCTGTTCGGTGATGACCACCGAGGGCTGGGTCGCTGACGCAGGGGAGCCCAACAGTCCGACAATCGTCGAGCAGTCAGCTTTTGGATGCCAACTCAGCATGGCAATAAGCGCCTGTCCGCCAGGGGAATGCATTGACCCGACCAGGAAATCAGTTGACCCACCGATCCCAGAATGGATTTTTCCGCGCAGCCGGGTGGCGTTGACTTGGCCGAACAGGTCGACTTGCAGGGCCGCATTAATGCTAGCCATTTTCGGCTGAGTTGCAATAAAACTCGGATTATTCGTTTTCTCGCAGCGCAACAACTGTACTCGCGGGTTTTCATCTAACCATTCATAAAGGGCAGGCGTTCCCATGGCGAAAGTCCCGGTGAGGAGACGGTCGTCAAGGCTGTGAGCCTCCTCGAGCAGCCGGATCGAGTCAGTAAGTAGTTCAGTCCACACGCCGAAGGCCCTATCATCAGGCAGCATCGCCACCACAGCGTCAGGAACAGCGCCGATACCGACTTGGAGGGTTGCTCCGTCGGGTACCCGGGAGGCTACGAGCTCGCCAATCCTCCACGCAGTCGGGCCAGGCGACGGCATAGCGGCCGTCGGCAACGGGGTGTCGACAATGACTCCGATATCGATGTCGTCAACATCGACAATTCCGTCCCCGAAAACATAGGGCATGCTGGGATTAACCTGAGCAATAACGAGGGCTCCTCGGCGTTTCGCTGATTCCAGCGCAGCGGGGAGAACCTGCACCTCAATGCCCATGCTCACCGCGCCGTTGTGAGGCGTGCTGGTGTGGAGGAGGAGAATGTCCGGGGCGAAACGGTCTTCGTAGAGTCGTGGGGCAAGGCTCAACCGGCACGGGACATATTCGAGATTCTCAGCGTGACGGGATCCGGGACCAATAAAGACCGTCTGGTGAATGACTCCTTTGCGCGTCGGCACGCCAACCGGGGCGTTGACACACGCAAATCGCCACGTCTCTAAGCATCGGTCAACGGCGTCGAGGAGGGGCAGGGGAGTGGCACCGGAACCAGCACACACCACCCGAGGTCGGCCTGTCACACCTTTTAGAACGCGTTCGAGGTCGGCTAAATTTATCATGCGCACGACAAAGAGAGTAGTGGCTCACAACCGGGTCACATGCATGATGACAAAAACTGGCAGAATAGAGTTGATGTCATCCCGTCTACCAGCTCCTAGAACCAGCTCAGAGAGTCCCGGTGTCGGTACCGTCGAGACTCAGTACACAACTGTCGCGATACCGGACGACCCTCTTCATCTGGTTGCAGATGGGCGTCTCAATCACATCACTGTCGCTTACGAAACCTACGGGAAGCTCAATACGTCCAGCGACAATGCGGTCTATACCTGTCATGCGCTTACTGGTGATGCCCATGCAGCCGGATTTCACCCCGGTGTAGTCCGTCCAGAGTGGTGGAATATCACTATCGGGCCGGGTCACATCATTGACACTAGCCATTTCTTTGTCATGTCATCAAACCTTTGGGGGGTTGTTCTGGCACCACGGGACCAGCTTCGATTAGGATCCGGACTTTGCCAAAGGCGACTACCACGACGCGCATCCCAACACCGAATTGTCGATCGCCCGGATACTCGCCCACATCACGTACTGATCGGAGGATGCTTTTGCCGAAAAGTTCGGGCGATCCCGTCAGCCCGAATCAGTCGAGCGCGAGTTCGGCATCAACCCGGTCAGCTTTGCAACGATTGCGTCTTCCTGGGGCCACACCGGCCACCTGTGTACGAAGGAGACGGCGCTGTGATACTTCGTCCCGGCATAGTTGCCTCGCTGGTACCGTCCTACTCCCGGGTTCTCGACCTGGGCTGCGATGACGGTTTACTCCTTCGTCACTTCATCACCACCAGGGACTGCCTAGGCACTGGGATCGAACTCGACCATCCGTCGTTGGTCACAGCGATGTCGGCCAGAGTGCTCGCACTGGGGTTGGACCTCAACGAGGATCTGGGAGAGTTTCACGACGATTCCTATGACGTTGTCATCTTGTCCCAGATCTTGCAGGCGGTTGTCTGCCCTGATGTGGTGCGTGCCGAAATGGCACGTATCGGGACTGTGCTTATCCTTCTGGTGCTGAACGTCGTGTACTGGCGTAGCCGCCTTAAGATTATAGGTGAGAAGATACCGATTCCCCACGATCTGCCGTATCCCTGGCATGACACCCTTAGCCAGTCCTATGCAGGGGTCGCCGACTTCGAGGAGTGGTTCGCAAGCTTTAACCTCAAGGTCGTGAACAGGGTGTGCCTGGACGGCAGGGGACGTCCATCGCGGGTAGCATCTGCCGCACCAAACTTGCTCGCCGGATCAACCATTCGTGTGCTGAAATCCCATTGGGTCGAGCCGGGGACAGGGAGGAACCATTCATGACCAAACACCACGACGAAGAGGATGAGGATCGGTCGCCGATCCTCGAAGCCACCGATCGTCACATCCTCGCCCTGCTTGAAAAAGACGGTCGGATGTCGTGGACCGAGCTCGGCCACCAGACCGGCCTATCGACCTCAGCCGCCCAACAACGTGTCAAACGTCTTGAAGCCAAGGGGATCATCACTGGATATCACGCCACGCTGAACCTTGAGGCGATCGGTGCGGGTATCACCGCATTTATCTTCCTCAACCCCATCGATCCCGAAGAAGACGAAACGATACCCGGTATTCTACGTACCTTCCCCGAAGTACGAGGCTGTCACTCCATCGCTGGGGCAGCGTCCTATCTGGCACGAGTCCAAGCGCCCAGCGCCGGCCACCTCGATCAGTTGCTCACGCGTATTCGCAAAGAATGTCTTTGCGGCACAGAGACAGTCGTCGTCCTCGACACCATGTTCGACGACCTCGGCATGTTGGGAACCCGGTGATTTCTCGCCTGCGGCGCACCTCGTGGCTGCGTGGTACAGCTGCTGTTGCCGCCGGGGCCGCGACCGGTACCGGGTTCCAACCACTGAACTGGTGGATCCTCGTCATTCCCGGTCTCGCTGCGCTCATCCTGCTGGTGCGCAACGCCAGTGGTCGGGCCGCGGCAGGACTGGGGTATCTCTTCGGCATCGGTCTGCTTACCACCACCATTTCCTGGGTAGGCGTCATGGGCCCGCCGGTGGCGATACTTCTCATCGCTGTCATGGCGTTGTGGTGTCTGCTGGCCGGGTGGACGATTCGGTGTGTCAGCGTCTTGCCAGGGACACCGGTATGGCAGGCGATGGTGTGGACGGCCACTGAGATCGGGGCTGCCACCATTCCGCTGGGCGGATTCGGTTGGGTACGACTGGCATGGACAGTCGTCGACACACCGTGGGTCGGTGTCCTCAGATGGGCGGGCAGTATCGGTACGAGCTTCCTCGTCGCCCTGGCGTCCGGCCTATTAGTCTATGTCGTCTCAGCCCGGGGAGGCAGTCAGCGTCGCGCCAGCATCGTTTTCGTCGCGGAGCTTCTCGTCGTCGCCTTGGCGGGGACCATGTGTGTCACTGTCGTAAGCCGCGATATCTCACACCAACGCTCCGTGCGGACCCTGGTAGTGCAGGGAGGAGTGGACGGAACCGCCGGCCCATACGCGATGGGATATGCACGCTCGGTCACCGACAATCATCTCTCCCAGACAATCATGGCCCTCGCGGAGCAGAGGACGTCGGGCGGACCGGCTCCCGACATGGTGTTGTGGCCGGAGAACTCCACCGATATCGATCCGGTTCTCGATTTCGAAAGTCACCAGATCGTTATAGGCGCGCTGACTCTCTCGAATCGACCGACCTTAGTTGGTGCTGTGACTGACGGTCCCGGCCATAATGAGCGCCAGACAACATCTATGTGGTGGCCACCATCGTCACCACAACCAACGTCGACATATCACAAACGCAACCTGGTTCCTTTCGGCGAATGGATCCCCGCGCGGTCCTTCTTCCTTCCGCTCATTCCTATCTTGGGAAAGATTGGACGGCAATCCGTCCCAGGGACGACTCCAGGCGTTGTTGATGCCACCATTGCTGGTCGGAGAGTCCCGGTTGGCGTGGTGGTCTGTTTCGAGGTGGCCTACGACAGCACGGTCGCCGACACAGTGCGTCACGGGGCGAAAATCCTGGCTGTCCAGTCCAACAATTCATCTTTTATCGACACTGCCCAGACACCGCAACAGTGGCAGATCACCAGGGCAAGGGCAGTTGAGACTGGACGACATATCGTCGTCTCAACCACGAATTCTTTCTCGGGGCTGGTGAACCCTGACGGATCCGTGGCACTGCGCACTGAGGAGGGAGTCCATACACATTTCACGGTGACTATACCTCTCGAATCCGGCCTCACCATCGGAGTACAGATTGCACCATGGTTGCGGATCATCGTCCTCGTTATGACAGCAGGGGCTATCGCGATGTCGTTGCTGCAACGCCGTCGCGCTATGCTCGCACAAGCGAATCACAACAGATCGGAGAGGAATGTCCGCCACCGACACTGAAGTCCGGCTTGACAAGGTCCTTGTCATCATTCCGACCTACAATGAGGTCGAGAATGTCGAGACCATCGTTGCGCGGACCCGCCGCGCCAACCCAAACGTCGACGTTCTGGTCGCCGATGATAATTCGCCGGACGGTACTGGAGAGATTGCCGACCGCATTGCGTCTGCCGACGACCACGTCCACGTTATGCACCGCAAAGGTAAGGAAGGCCTGGGAGCCGCATATCTGGCCGGATTCCACTGGGGCCTTGACCATGGCTATGACGCCCTAGTCGAAATGGACGCCGACGGCTCCCACCAGCCTGAGCAACTGCCGCTGCTGCTGAAAGCCCTTAAGCAGGCCGATATGGTCAAAGGGTCCCGCTACGTCAAGGGTGGATCGGTGGTCAACTGGCCAAAGTACCGCGAACTCATCTCCCGAGGTGGCGGTCTGTGGACGCGGATGTGCCTGGGGATCGGCGTCAAAGATCCCACCGGCGGATTCAACGCCTTCCGTGCTAACACCCTGCGCGCCATCGGACTCGACGACGTCGCCTCGGCTGGTTACTGTTTCCAGCTCGACCTCACCTGGCGCACCCTCAAGAAGGGCATGACCGTCGCTGAGGTCCCGATCGAGTTCATCGAACGAGAGTACGGCAGCTCCAAAATGAGCAAGAACATCGTCGTCGAAGCATTGTTGCGCACGACCATGTGGGGGTTCGATTACCGTTCCCACCAGCTCAAGGATCTTAGCCACGTGGCCTTGGACCGAGCTGAAAAGATCGCCGGAGACATCAAAGAGCGTCGTTCTCGCCACTGACCAGACGTGCGCCCCATGGATCACATCGCGTCCGCGGGGCGCACCTCGGCGGGATTAATTCTCCTTACGGATTTCATCCAGCCTTTCGGCAAGTAATTCTTCAAGTTCGGGTATCGAGCGGCGTTCAGTAAGCATGTCCCAGTGGGTGCGCTGCGGCTTCTGCTTCTTCCGCTGAGGATCAGTACCGTCGCTACGCAACGCTTCTGCACCGCAACGCGGGCACTCCCACAAGCTCGGCAGTTCTGCCTCGGTGGAGAAAGTGAGCTCGAAGTGGTGGCCGTTTTGACAGTCAAAGCCAATTTGCTGGCGTTCGGCCATCTCAACGCCTTCTTCATCCTCAAAACTCTTGGATCCTAACCCCATGCCTCGTAGCGCACGGTCGGCCATGATGCTCCTTCCTGCTTGTAGGCATCAGGCCCTGGTTGGGCCTCAATAACCCCAGCATCCCACAAGTCACAAATCTCGGGGAGCAGAACGGATGGCCACTACCGTACGTTCACTTCGTGGACGTACGGTAGTGGCCGATAATGTCAGCCATCACAGTGGGATCACCGCGGGATGAGAGTTGGCGCTTCTTTCGGTTGATGAACGCGGGCAAACTCGCACATGAGGTCTGGGCGATCTGTGACGATGCCGTCGACCCCCATATCCATCAGTTCTCGAGCCTCTGAGATCTCATTAACCGTCCAGACGTGAACAGCTCGCCCCTGACGATGGGCAGCTTTAATAAAGGTCGGTGTCACAAGGGGCACCCCATACCGGGTCAAGCGATGCGGCACCTGGTACGCATTCCCATGGGACTGTGCCATCTGCATGCTATGAGGGCCGATGACAGCCCAGCCGACTCCCACCGGCCCCACCGCAGTCGCAGTGCGTCCCTGAACCAGGCGACGGAAGGTCTGGATGCGTTTACTGCTGAACGACCCGACGCAAACCCGACTCCAAGCCCGGTGACGGGAAAGAACGTCGATGAGCGGCATGGTGGCGCCATCATGCTTGATGTCGATATTGATGAACGCCTCGGGAAAGGCGTCGAAAATCTCATCTAAGGTGGGGATCGGTTCGCCACCAACCTTGGCTTGTTTGACCTTGTGCCACGGCATGGCGGCGATGACTCCGCCTGATTCAGTGACGCGATCGAGTATCGGATCGTGGAAGGCCACTAGCACCCCGTCGCTGGTCGCGTGAACGTCAGTTTCAAGGTAGGTGCATCCCACCTCGACCGCGTGGCCGAAGGCAGCAAGGGTGTTCTCAATTCCCTTGTTGACGGCCATGCCAGCACCACCACGATGAGCTAAGACGGTGAACGGACTCTGGCAATAGGGATAGTCAGTGGCTCTCACAGCAGTCCATTGTGCTCCGGAGAAGTATCAGATGAGTGACTACCATGGCCTAGTGTGAGCGTTACTGTCTTATCGCTGCAGTCCCACGTCGTCCAGGGAACCGTCGGCAACAGCATCGCTGTTCCCGTGATGCGGGCTATGGGCGTGCGCGCCTGGGGGATGCCTACAGCACTGTTGTCAAACCACAATGGACGCTCCAGCGTCGCAGGTATCCCTATCGATTCTGAGCAGATCGACGCCATGGTTAACGCCCTTGACTCCAATGGTGAGCTCAAACATGTTGATGCGGTGCTGTCCGGGTACCTCACCCCGCGCACCGGGCCAGCAGTGCTCCGAACCGTGGAGCGGTGCCGTGCCCTCCACCCCGACACGATATGGGTCTGCGACCCCGTCATGGGGGACATGACCCCAGACGGCGAGCTCAGGGCATACGTCCCTGACGAAACCGTGTCATTGATGACGGATGCCGTTCAACACGCCGACGTCGTGGTGCCAAACCTCGCCGAGCTGGGCATCCTGACGGGAACCGAGCCTCGCACTCTTGACGACATCGTCAGAGCGGCTCGAAGTCTCACCGGACCGCACCTCGTCATCGTCACCTCGGTGCCGTACCACGACGACGGTGGCGACGGCATCGCGATGGTCGGGGTGACGGGGGAGGGAGCTGTTTTGACCCACGGCCCTCTCTTCGACCGTTACTTCAACGGCGCAGGCGACCTCACCAGTGCCGTTCTCACCGCAGGGTTGGTGAAAGGGGAGCCACTGGATGCCACGCTCGGTAAAGCAGCCGGTGTCGTACATACTGTCCTCGAGCGCACCGTGGCGCATCCTGGTGACGAGTTGGACTGGTGGCCCGAGGACGCCGCGGCTCAGCCATGGAAGACGGTGATCTTGGCTCCCAACGCCCCAAGCCGGGTCGGGAGATCTTCGTAACCGCGGTTGATCATGTAGACGTCGCGCAGGGTCGTTTCTCCCGAAGCGGCCAGAGCGGCCAATAGCAGACAGACGGCAGGACGCAAGGCCGGCGGGCAGATGAGTTCGCGACCACGCCAACGGGTCGGGCCCCGCACGATGAGACGGTGCGGATCGAGCAGCTGAACGTCAGCGCCAAGTTTGCCCAAGTCGAGCAAGTGGATCGCACGATTCTCGTAGCACCAGTCATGGATGAGGGTCTGGCCTTCTGCCTCCGCAGCAATAACCGCAAAGAACGGTAGGTTGTCGATGTTGAGGCCCGGGAAGGGCATCGGGTGGATTTTGTCAGCTACCGCTCGCAACTTGCTGGGGCGCACCGTGACATCAACGAGACGGGTGAACCCGTTGCGAGAGACGTACTCGGGGGAGAGGTCGAAATCCAGACCCATCTCAGACAGGATCGCCAGCTCAATTTCAAGGAATTCGATCGGGCAGCGTGTGATCGTCAGCTCCGACTTGGTGACGACCGCCGCCGTGAGGAGGCTCATAGCCTCAATCGGATCTTCAGACGGGGCGTACTCGACATCAACGTCGATCTCTTCAACGCCGCGGATTCGCAAGGTCGTCGTTCCGATGCCCTCAATCTGCACACCGAGCTGGCATAGGAACACGCACAAGTCCTGAACCATATAGTTCGAGCTGGCATTACGCAGCACAGTCACGCCGGGGGTCTGGGCGGCAGCCAGCAGAGCATTCTCGGTAACAGTGTCGCCACGCTCAGTCAGGACGATGTGACGCTCCTTGACGGTGTGATCGGTGACGTGGCACTGGTAAAAGCCCTCGGTGGCAACAACGTCAAGGCCGAAAGCACGTAGCACCTGCAGGTGAGGTTCGACAGTTCGAGCGCCGAGGTTGCAGCCGCCGGCGTAGGGGAGTTTGAAGGTGTCGTAGAACCGCATCAACGGTCCGAGGAACATGATGACGCTTCGGGTACGTCGGGCAGCCTCGATGTCCATATCGTCAAGGTTGAGCTCAGCCGGACGAATCAGGGTGAGATCATGCTCGTCGTCAGACCACTCGTAGGTGACGCCGATGGAGGTCAGCACCTCAAGAATGCGGTTAACCTCCTCGATGTGGGCGATACCGCGTAGCACGGTACGGCCCCTGTTGATGAGACAGGCGCATAGCAGCGCGACGGCCGCGTTTTTGGAGGACCGCACCTCGATAGAGCCCGAAAGTTGATGACCTCCTTCGATGCGGTAATTCATGGTACCGCTTCCCGGCTGGGTGATGATGGGAGACTCTAACGCCTCCGCGATGCGGTTGATGTACTCCAGAGAGAGGTTCTGCGTGCCTGATTCCACCCGGTGGATAGCGCTCTGGGAGGTCTTCAGGATCTCCGCCAATTGGTTCTGCGTCATTCCATGCTGCTTGCGTGCGTCGCGGATAAGACGACCGACCGAAGCTGGGGTGATGTTGTCCACAGCAGATCCTTTCGACGACAACTCATTTCCTGACCAGGATATATCAGATCTGAGTTCCTCCCCTCGGGAAGAACGGGTCGAGCAAGCCAGTCGAGATCTCTTCAGTGAGATCTTCGTCACAGACCGATGTTCCCACTAGAGTGTTACCTATGAGCTCACATTTTGACGTCGTTGTCCTTGGAGCCGGCCCCGGTGGCTATGTTGCCGCCATTCGTGCCGCCCAGCTCGGTAAGAAGACCGCCATCATCGAGAAGGAGTATTGGGGTGGTGTTTGCCTCAATGTTGGTTGCATCCCCACCAAGTCACTTTTGCGCAACGCAGAACTAGCCCACATCGTCACCAAGGAGGCCAAGACCTTCGGTATTGGCGGGGACATCACCGTCGACTTCGGCAAAGCCTTCAGTCGTTCCCGCGAAGTGTCTGCCCGCATGGTCAAGGGCATCCACTTCCTCATGAAGAAGAACAAAATCACCGAGTTCAACGGCTGGGGGGAGTTCACCGGCCCCAAGGCCATCTCTGTTAAAGACTCTGACGGCAAGGTGACCGACGAGATCACTTTCGACAACGCGATCATCGCAGTCGGTTCGGTCGTCAAGACTCTGCCAGGCACCCAGCTCTCCGGTCGGGTCGTCACCTACAAGGAACAGATCCTTTCCGACACCGTCCCTGGATCCATCGTCATCGCCGGTTCTGGAGCCATCGGTACTGAGTTCGCCTATGTGCTGGCTAATTACGGCTGTGACGTGACCATCGTTGAATTTCTCGATCGTATGGTCCCGAACGAGGACAAGGAGGTCTCGGCCGAGCTGGCTAAGGCCTACAAGAAACTCGGCATTAAGGTGCTGACTTCCACTAAGGTCGATTCCATCGACGACTCCGGTGACAAGGTCAAGGTCACCATCTCGCCGTCGAAGGGTGGGGAGTCCAAGGTCATTGAAGCCGACCGCGTTTTGCAAGCCGTCGGATTCGCTCCGCGGGTTGAGGGCTACGGCCTGGAGAAGACCGGCGTGAAGCTCACCGAGCGTGGCGCCATCGAGATCGACGACTTTATGCGCACCAACGTTGACGGCATCTACGCCATTGGCGACTGTACCGCCAAGCTCATGCTGGCCCATACCGCCGAGGCTCAAGGCGTCGTCGCCGCCGAGACAATTGCTGGGGCACAGACCATGCCCATCAACTACGACATGATTCCGCGCGCTACCTACTGTCAGCCGCAGGTTGGTTCTTTCGGTTACTCGGAGGACCAGGCCCGGGAAAAGGGCTACGACGTCAAGGTGTCCAAATTCCCGTTCGCCGCCAATGGCAAGGCGTGGGGTCTGGGCGATGGCACCGGCTTCGTGAAGATCGTCGCCGACGCCCGTCACGGCGAGCTTCTCGGTGCCTCGCTAGTCGGCCATGACGTCTCCGAGTTGCTCCCCGAACTAACCTTGGCACAGCTGTGGGACATCACCGCTGAGGAGATCGGCCGCAACATCCACGCGCACCCGTCGCTGTCGGAAGCTCTCAAGGATGCTGCGGAAGGCGTCGAGGGACACATGATCAACTTCTGATCTTTCCGTGACATGATTTCTGTGACATGTGTTGAAGCTCAGTAATCATGCAAGATCATGGGGTCCTAGCCTCCGAGCTGGGACCCCTTCGCGTCACATCGTTTGATTTTCGGTGCCGGCGTGCCGGGGTGGTTCTAGCTGTAGCGTCGAATGGTCGAGGTCGAAGTGGCCCGACAAGCACTGCTGGATCTGTGCCAAGAGGATGGGGGCATGACCATCGGCGAAGCAGGAGTCCTCGACGACGATATGGGCGCTGAGCGCTGGTAGATCGCTCGACACCGTCCACGCGTGGAGATCATGAACCGATCTCACATGGTCAAGGTCCATAAGATGGTGTCGCACCTCATCAAGGTCGAGGGAGGCGGGCGCAACCTCCATCAGTATCCGCCCCGTCTGGCTAAGGAGGGACCACGCAGCGCGGAGCATAAGACCACAGATAATAAGGGAGGCAATGGCATCCGCACGGGTCCATCCGGTCGTCACAATGACCAGGCCCGCCACCAAGGTGCCGATGAACCCGAATAGGTCAGTGAGAATATGTTGGTAGGCACCTTCGACGTTGAGACTACGGCGATTGGCTCGTGCCACCAGCCAAGCAACCGCGACGTTGACGACAACGCCTACAGCGGCGATGACCATAACCAGCCCTCCGCCAACGGCAGGGGGAGTGACGAGGCGTCGAACAGCCTCGATTCCGACGAGGATGGCGACCACGAGCAGCGTGACGCCATTGACCGCAGCCGACATGATCTCGGCTCGTTTCCAACCCCACGTCCACGATCCCTGCGGACGGCGCCGAGTGAGTCTCGCAGCCCACAGGGCAATGGCGATGGCACCAATGTCCGACAGCATGTGGCCAGCGTCGGAGAGCAGCGCCAGCGACCCGGAGATGACAGCTGTGATGATCTCCGTGATCATGAACGCCGCCAGGAGTGTAAGCGCAGCAACGAGGTATCGGGAGTCCGCGTCCGAGGGTAGAGAATGATCATGCCTGTGATTGCTCAATATTCTTCCCTCACTGCGTCGTCATTGCCGCCGATATGGTCATCGCTGGGTTCTCCACGGTACTCAACATCGAGCATGCCGCATAGCTCAGCGCACTCCCCGCCGTCTCTTATCAGAATGTCAGCCAACAGCATCAAACGACGAATTTGTTGTGGGTGCGCCAACGTGTAATACATCGCCCGGCCATGAGCGTGACTTGCCAACAGGCCGGCGTCTCGCAGCGTGGCGACGTGGGAAGAAACCGTCGACTGAGCCAGCCCTAGATGAGCGACCAGATCAGTGACGCGGTGTTCACCACGGAACAGGTGCTGGACGATGACGAGCCGGTGAGGGTCCCCGAGACTTTTGAAGACGGCCGCCAGACGGGTGAGGTCACCGAGTTCGACATCGGGTTCATCGACAGTATCAATTGCCATATGGCGATGATATCGCTAAATGGCGATATCAACATACCCGCGTGCCGGCTTCTACCGTAACTATCGATCCCGGTCATGACTTCGCCTCATCACACGGCTCTGCGTCACGCAGAGGAGGGACCACAACGAGCCCCGGGGAGACCTACACCCGCGCCCTTCGCTCGCAGAGGCTCTCAAGGACGCTGTAGAAGGCGTCGAGAAACAAGATCATCCCTCATATAGACTCGCGCTGTGCCACGGGCGGTCGGGCGCGGACTGGTAGAGCCAGGAATTCCTTCGGATGGCGCGCGCGCCAAGCTTTCACAATGAGCAACATGAACGGAGCGCCGAGATTCGTCTCGATGAGAGAATCGATAACAAGCGGGTGCCATGTCAACGGCCTGATACCCGAGATCATCAGCACTGCCTCCCAGGTGAACTGGATGCCGATGCCGATTATCAAGGCCGAGCGAATCGAATAGCGCTCATCAGGGTGACGCAAGTTGTGCATCGCAAGCCATCCGTACCCAACGAGCGCGAAAGCGACCATGATGCCGTGGTAACTGCTGACATGACGCGCAATCTGCACACTATGGAACATTCCACCGAACCCCTGACTGACCAAAGCGCTGGTCAGCCACCCAGCGGGGAAAAGGATCGACCACTCCCAACGGTTTCCGGGCTCGTCGAACCATAGCCACATCCACGCCATATTCGTAATGCCGTAGCTGAATGACAGCCAAATTTCCAGTGGCAGGACGCTCATGCCAACGACGGTACGCGTTCCAAGTAGAGCGTAGAAGAAGCCGTAATCGACGACGAGGTAGGCGACGCCACCGAGCAATCCGACGACGAGGGCAGCACGGCGCCGTGTTCGCGCCAGTATGCAGAGGAAAGCCAGTAGCAAGATTGCGTCAATCCAGATGTACAGAACGTTGAAAGATCGCCTGACCAAGTAGTCATTCACCACGCATCACCGACCCTCGAATGCCAAGTTGCACCTCACTAATGTATCCCGATCACCACTGAAGACGTTCGCCCCCACCACAGGCACGGATTGAGGGTGAACAAGGCCGGCCACAGGAGGAATCCTCCCGTGGCCGGCCTCTGCGAAAATGTCCGGAAGTTACGAGTCGATCACTTCTTCGCCTTGTCGGGGGCGTTGAGAGCGGTCTGGTAAGCGGCACGAAGCTGATCGACGGCAGTGTCAACCTGAGCCACCGTGGACTTCGCGTTGGCACGGACTTTGTCAGCCTTGCTGATTTCCTTGTTCAGAGTGTCAACGACAGCCTGATCCTTTTTGCCAACGATGTTCTTGTTGCGCCCGACGCGGACCTCGTGGATTGTCTTGCGCAGCGTCTGCTTGTAGGCGATAGTCGCAGTGTCATCCTTGCTGAGATCAGGGTAGGCGGAAACCTTGTCGATACGAGCTTTGAGAGCTTTGATCTCGTCTTGAACCTGGGCGACGGAGCTCGCCGGATTAATAGCGACGATCGACGCCTTGGCAATCTCAAGACCAAGCTCAACGTGAGCCTTCTTGACCTTGTGCTGCAATGTGGTGTTGCCGGTCTTGATCGCATCAGCAGCGTCGATGGCGAGGTGGATGCGGGGCACGATGGTGGCCGGGTCATAGGCTGGAACGCCACCGTGAGCGATCGTGTCGATGGCGCCACTGAGATCCAGAGCGGTCTTAATAAGATCCTCAATCTGGTCAGCGTACTGCGACCCTGGAATGGCTTTCTGGGTCTCTTGGAGCATGTTGATGCGCGAGTTAAGCGCAGAACGCTCAGCCTTGATCTGATCGGTGGTCAGCGCCGTCTTGTTCACGGTCGAAACGGCAGCGGGGGCAGGAGCACTAGCCTGTGCAGCCGTGGCGGGCAGTGCCGCGGGCAAAATCAGTGCGCCAGCAACGAGCGGGGTTACGAGGTATGACTTCTTCTAAAGCAGCCTAAAGCGTTGGTCGATCTGCTTGTGAGCGTCACTCTGCATGATCGATCGTCGAACGACCAGGGACAATAAACCCAGTTCTTGCGCCTGCCACGACCCAGGCTAATGACAAGGCTGGTGGGAAGTCTCCCCAGCTAACCTAGTTGACCGATAAGAGACATTATGTCATTTTGCAGAAGGAGACACCGCACGATGGTGCCTGGAACTTTCCCCTCACACTGCCCCTCCACAACGAGCATTGCACTGCGGGAGACAAATCCTCGTCACCACGTCGGACGTTGACGATTCCTCTTGAGCTCACCACGCCGTTTCTTAGCATCCAAGCGGCGACGCTGGGATCCACGAGTACGCCGGGTGGCGCGACGTCGCCGCGGCTGAGTGCACGCCGTTTGCAACAGTCCGACGAGACGAGCGCGAGCTAGCTTGCGATTCGCAAGCTGAGACCGCTCATCATGAACCGTTACCGTCAACACACCGTCTACGAGTCGATTTTTCAATACCGACATGATTACCGGGCGTAGACGGTCCGGGACGGCACCGGAACGAGCGACGTCAAACATCAGTTCCACTCTGGAATCGGTCGTGTTGACCCCTTGCCCGCCAGGACCAGAACTGTGTGAAAATCTCTCCCGCAAATCTGTCTCAGCGATAATGAAACCAGGAACAACCTCAATGTCACCTACCTTCACCATGTCTCCCCCTCTGATCCAGGCCTGGCATTCAACTATTCAACATGAGAGGTGTCACGGACTTCCAGTCCACTGATCCGATCAGTCACCATCGAATAGTACGAAAGTTCCGGGGCACCTTTTGCGCATCGCGCCTGGGCTGTGTTCGTCTACCAGACCCGATCCAGGTCGTTGAGGAGATCACCCCAAAGCAACGCTGTGTGCGGTCATTTGCATGCGACGTTGACGGTCAATCCACAGCAGGATGATCGTCAAGACGAGGGCGACGGCTCCAATGTAATACGGGCCTCCGATCCCCCACATCGAGCTCAAGGCACCAGCCAAGGTTGGAGCACACGCGCCACCGAGGAACCGAACACCAGAATAGGCCGAAGAGGCCACCTCGCGCTGGATGTCACTGGCCGACATCACGATCTCGGTCATGGCAGTGTTAATGATCCCGATTAACAGGCCACCAAGAACGACCCCGATCACTTGTGGGATCGGGGAGATCCAGGTGGCAAGGACAATCTCGTCGATGGTGAACAGGATCAAGGTCACCGCAACCGTTCGACGAATCCCCACATGCTCACAACCGCGGGGACCAAGCCATACCGATCCGAGCGCCACCATCAAGCCCCAACCAAAGAACACTAGGCCGAGATCCAAGGGCGTGAACTGACCACCGGCCCGAATGGAGGCTTCAGCTACTGGAAAGGGCGCGTACGCCAGCAGGGTGAAGTAGCCATAGTTGTAGACCAATGCCGCCAACATGAGGATCGACACCCGCGAATCGACGAGGGCACGGAATGGTTCGATTGCCGAGCGGCGTGCAGATCGTTCGATCGGTGTAGGCGGGACGAACAGAACAATGGCGATCAGTCCGACAGCCATGAGAACGGCTGTGCCGAGGAAAGGGCCACGCCACGAGATCGATCCGAGGGCTCCGCCGACGAGCGGACCGAGAGCCATACCAGCTCCCAAGGCACCCTCGTAGAGCATGATCGCTCGCCTGGGTTCGGCGGATGCTCCTAACACCGTGGCCAAAGCGGTTGAGACGAACAGGGCGTTGCCCACCCCCCAACCGCCGCGGAATCCAATGATGAGATCGACATGCCCAGATAATGCGCACGCCGCCGCGAAGGTCACGATGATAGCCAAGCCGACGAGCAGGGTCTTCTTGCGCCCAATGCGAGTGGCGACCCAGGAAGCAAAAAACATCAACGCTGCAGACACGAAGAGATAGGTACTGAACAGTAGCTCGGTCTGACCTGGGCTGGCCTTCAGGGCCGAAGAGATCTCGGGAAGAATCGGGTCGACCACCCCAACCCCCATGTAGGAGAACGCCACCGCAATGGTGACCGCCCACACAGCCGGTCTGACAGGCTCTTTACTCATCGTCAATTCCTCGTCGTCCTCTCATCATTCTCGGACAGCACTTCGACAGCCCGGCGCAAGGCGGGCAAAACTCTCATCAGCAGATCTCGGTCCCTATCGCTCAACATGTTTAGCGCCGGCACGACGGACTCCCCCACCGACAGTTCGCAGTTGCGGCAGTACTCACGCCCGGCATCCGTAATCTCAACGAGACGACTGCGGGCATCATGGGGATCACGTTGTCGCGCTACTAACCCATCCCGTTCAAGCCTCTCAACGATGTCTGTCGTCGTCGTGGGTCTAGTTCCCTCGACGCGGCTCAAGGTTCCGGTGCTGATCGTGCCCATCACCTCGAGAGTGTGCAGCACCCGCCACGTCACGGAAGAAGGCGGTATACCAGCACGCCGCTTCGCTAACCGCTGGATTCGTCCACAGGTAAGGACGAGATCCGCCGCCAGCTCGGCCTCAAGCGGACCAGATTGCTGGGGAATGGGGTGTTCTGAGCTCACGGGCAGGGAGGATACTCCGGTTTCCGTAATAATTCACCCGCCGACACGACCGCCAGATTCCAACAGCATGAATGCGCACAAACATGACGCCTACAGCATCAGCATCGAGGGCCTACGAGCGAGCCAATTACCAGAGTCCACCAGCATGGAGGAACAGACGACCACCATCACTACCATTGAGCTAGCCCTTGACCTCGTCTTCGTCGCCACCAACGCTCATCTCCGTCACCAACGCCTTAGTGATGGCAATCCTCGTCGTCACAGCTGTGATGAGCCGACACCACCACATGAAACATTTCGTCCAAGAGCCACTCAACACGACCGCATCATCAAGAAGTAGCTATGACACCACTCCCCCATCCACGTATCGCCACCCTGTTCGAGTCACCGGTAGCCCCTGGCAGCGGATGGCCAGGAGATCCGGCATCACCGGACACCCCCGTCGCCAAATGCGCCGAGGATGCAGCGAGAATCGCTGCACACTGCAGCGAATTTGAGGATCTCGACGCTACTATTTCGGTATGCCGCGCGTGCCCGCGCCTCGTCAAGTGGCGCGAGGACATAGCGGTCACTAAGCGCGCTCAATGGCGTGATGAACCTTATTGGGGGCGACCCGTACCGTCATTCGGCGATCCATCCGCTCGCATGGTTATCATCGGCCTGGCTCCCGCCGCACACGGAGCTAACCGCACAGGACGAATGTTCACCGGTGACCAGTCCGGGGACTGGCTTTACCGCGCTTTATATGACGCCGACATTGCCTCACAAGCACAGAGCATTGACGCTGCGGATGGTCTCACCCTTCACGACTGTCGCATCATCGCCCCGGTACACTGCGCACCACCAGACAACTGGCCTCGACCCGACGAGAAGCGCACTTGCGCTATCTGGTTTGATGATGAGCTAGCGCGTTTAACCGCCCTGCGTGCAGTGATGTGCCTAGGGCAGATTGCCTGGACCTCAACCCTGGCAGCCGCCCGTCGTCTTGGATGGCAGGTCCCGCGCCCTGCACCCCGCTTTGGTCACGGCACCCGCACTCAACTCGTCCGGCCCGACGGGTCCATCATCGTCGTACTGGGGTGCTACCACGTCAGTCGTCAGAACACGAACACCGGACGGCTCACTCGCAGCATGCTTGACGACGCCGTCAACACGCTCCGGGATCTGGCCACTACCTGAGGAATACCTCCATGAGTGCAGGCGCAACACCGTCACCAGATTCGGCAGCTTAATCGATACTCAGGAAAACTGTATCCATCTCGGCAAGGATGGCGAGACAGTGCAAACAATCCCGCCCGCCGTTCGTCTTCCGAGCATTGGCAACGACCGTAGGCTGGGATCATGGTCATTCTTTCCAAGATCTACACCCGTACCGGCGATCATGGCTCTACGCGCTTGGTCGATAATTCTGTGACAGCAAAATCAGATCTCCGCGTTGAGGCTTACGGCCTCATCGATCAGGCCAACGCCAGCATCGGCCTAGCAATTGCTCTCGACACCACGACGAAGGTTCTCTCGAGAGAGGTTCGAGAAGCTCTCGGCATCATCCAGAACGAGCTGTTCGACGTCGGAGCAGATCTAGCCAATCCACTTGTTGCTAACCCAAAATGGGAACCACTGCGAACTGTCCAGGAGAGTGTCGATCGGCTAGAGCGCTGGTGCGATGAATTCGGCGATCAGTTGCCAACTCTCAGGTCTTTCATTCTTCCTGGTGGCAACCCCGTGGGTGCTCAACTTCATGTCTGCCGTACTGCTATCCGCACGGCTGAGCGCGCTGCGTGGCGAGCTGCCGAGATCTACGGAACCGAGACATCGAATGATCCAGAAACCACACCTGGCGGGGTTAATGAGCTCGCAATCACCTACCTTAATCGCCTTTCCGATTTGCTATTTATCCTGTCTCGAGCCGCAAATAAAGCTGGCGAAGACTCCTCCGATGAGGTGGTGTGGGTTCCCGGCGGGGAACGCAACCCGAGCACGCAGATGACCAACGACGGCCAGGAATAATCACACGAGATGCCCTTCGGTGGCGTACTCCACGCCACCAGGGGGTGCGGCCTCCAGCCACGACATCAGCCCAGTAACAACCCGAGGGTCGACAACGATCTGGCACACCGAGGATCGGCCTCTATGCCCAGTTTCAAGAGTAACAATTTCGTAGGCGTTAGAGGCTAAAGCCAAGGCGTCCTCCACGACCGGTGGGTGGTGCTCCCTCATGGCCAGACCGCCCCGCCTCAAGACGATCGTTGGGACGTGGCGAGGGTCGATAGCTCGGTACCATTCAAAGGCCCCATCAGCGTAACGAGCGCTCCCAATCATCCAGCCGCCCGGCTTGGGGCCACCCATCACGCGAAGACCGCATAAAAAAGCACCGCGTCTACGCATGAGAACGCGGTGCCTAATAAGAAGCCACATCATGTAGAGAACGGCACAACACACAATGAGACCAACAATGACAGCATCCATCGCCAAGGTCGACAGCATCTGAGTAGACCCGAGTTGAGCGATGGACACGTGCATGTTCCAACGCTATTCGGCGCACTTCTGGCAGTCTACGAAGGCTAGCCTAACTTCTCGCTGACAGGAGCGTGGGTCGTTGCAGCGGCCACTACAACGACCCACGGCTAGTTGTCTCAGGAGCGTTGCTTTCCGGCTAGTCGAGCGGCAGCGATCTGGGCCTGGGCCAGATGTAGACGATGAGTAAGGTCCTGGACGACCTCTGGGTCTTGCTCGGAACGCTCATGCTCGTTCAGCTTCTTTCGCAGGCTATCGCGATCACGCCGCGCCTGGTCAACCGAGATCTCCTCAGACCGGGTGGCGTACTGGGTGATGATCGAGACTTGTCCGTCATTATCCAGAGCCACGAAGCCACCGTCGCAAGCGATGACCTCACGGTTACCGTCCGTAGTGATGATCTGGGCCGCGCACGGCGCGAGGGCCGCAAGAAAGGCCTCATGACCGGGGAGCAGACCGATATCACCCTCGGTAGTCCGAACAATGATATTGACCGACTCCCCCTTCCACACCTCACGATCGGCGCTGACGACTTTGACTTGAAGCGGCGGGTGGTCCATAGGACTCAGCCCTCCTTCTTCATCTTGTCCCAGTTCTCCATCACCATGTCCATGCTGCCAACGTTGAAGAAGGCCTGCTCGGGAATGTGGTCAACGTCGCCACGGCAGATCATCTGGAATCCCTCAACTGTGTCGGCAATCGGAACCGTCGATCCAGCGACGCCAGTGAATTTCTCGGCAGTGTACGTGTTCTGGGACAGGAACTGCTGGATGCGGCGGGCCCTCGCCACAGTGACCTTGTCCTCTTCGCTCAGCTCATCCACACCGAGAATAGCGATGATGTCCTGAAGCTCCTTGTTGCGCTGCAGAATCTGTTTGACCTGAGTAGCGGTGTCGTAATGCTCCTGGCCTACGTACAGCGGGTCGAGGATACGAGAGGTCGACGTCAGTGGGTCCACAGCCGGGTACAGGCCACGAGAGGCAATCTCACGAGAAAGCTCCGTGGTGGCATCCAGATGGGCGAAGGTCGTCGCCGGAGCCGGGTCGGTGTAATCGTCAGCGGGGACGTAGACGGCCTGCATCGAGGTGATGGAGTGGCCACGGGTCGAGGTGATTCGCTCCTGCAATTGGCCCATCTCGTCGGCCAAGTTGGGCTGGTAGCCCACCGCCGAGGGCATACGACCTAGCAGGGTTGAAACCTCAGAACCAGCCTGGGAGAACCGGAAGATGTTGTCGATGAACAACAGCACGTCCTGGTTCTGAACATCGCGGAAGTACTCAGCCATCGTCAAACCGGTCAAAGCGATGCGCAAACGCGTGCCCGGGGGCTCGTCCATCTGGCCGAATACCAGAGCGGTGTCCTTGAGCACACCGGCCTCGTCCATCTCGTTGATGAGGTCGTTACCCTCACGGGTACGTTCACCGACACCGGCGAAAACCGAGGTACCGCCGAAGTTGTGGGCGATACGGTAAATCATCTCCTGAATGAGCACCGTCTTACCCACACCAGCGCCGCCAAAGAGGCCAATCTTGCCGCCCTTGACGTAAGGAGTCAGCAAGTCAAGGACCTTAATACCGGTCTCCAGCATCTCGGTCTCGGGCTCAAGGTCATCGAAGGCCGGGGGATCCCGGTGGATCGGCCAACGCTCAGTCACCTCGATTGTGGAGGGATCGGCGTTAAGAACGTCACCTGTCACATTCCAGACGTGACCCTTAGTGACGTCACCCACTGGCACGCTAATCGGGGCACCGGTGTCGCGCACCTCAGTGCCGCGGCGCATACCGTCAGTCGGTTTGAGGGAGATGGCTCGCACGACATTCTCGCCAATGTGCAAGGCCACCTCGAGGGTGATGGTATGAGTCTCTCCCATCACCTCAGCATCGACGTGCAGGGCGTTGAGAATCTCCGGCAGCTGACCGGCCGGAAACTCGACGTCGACGACGGGGCCGATAACGCGGACGACTCGCCCAACGCCGACCACCTCGTCCTTCGTCTCGGGGGTAATTGTTGTCGCAGTCATGGTGTTCTCTCTCACTCCTGTGGGGCAGACTCTGCAAGGGCAGCGGCGCCACCCACGATCTCGGTGATTTCCTGGGTAATGGCGGCCTGACGAGCCTGGTTGGCCTGCCGGGTCAATGTCTGGATGAGCTGCTCGGCATTGTCGGTAGCAGCCTTCATAGCACGCTGACGGCTAGCCAATTCCGAGGCAGCCGATTGCAGCAAGGCGTAGTGGACGCGGTTGGCGACGTACAGCGGTAGCAACTCATCAAGCACACTCACTGGATTAGGCTCAAAGCGGTACTCGTGAAAGATCTCCTCAGCGTTAGCTCCAACGCCAGGATCGCCTTCAGCAAGTTGACCTTCTGGAGTGTCCTGCGGGTCAACGACGGCCAACGGCAGCAGACGAATCACCTTCGGGGTCTGGGTCAGCATCGATTCAAACTCGGTATAAACCATATGGATCTCATCGACACCGCCCTCCTCAGTCGGTCGCAAAAAATCCTCAATGAGATGGTCTGCGATATCCTTAGCATCCCGGTAGCTCGGCGAATCAGAAAAGCCGCTCCACAAATGGTCGACCTTGCGTCCTCGGAATTCAAAGTACTGCACTGCCTTGCGCCCACACAGGTACGTCGCGATCTCCTGTTTCGGCTGGAGGGCGGTCGTTAACTCCTCAGCGGTCCGGATCACATTCGACGAGTAGGCGCCAGCCAGGCCACGATCCGAGGTAATAACCAGCACGGCAGATCGCTTTGGGTCTGGATTCATCGAAGTCAGCGGATGTTCCTCGTGAGTATGGGCGGCTACTGCCGAAAGCGCACGAGTCAGCTCCAGCGAGTACGGGCCCGCTGCTTTAACGGTGTTTTGCGCTTTGATAATTCGCGATGAGGCAATCAACTCCATCGCGCGAGTAATCTTCTTCGTCGTTGCGACGGAGTTCCGCCTCTCCCGCAGTTCACGCAGGTTCGACGCCACGGCTCAGCCCTTCTTCGCGCGAACGATCTTGGCCTGGTCGATGTCCTCATCAGCCATCGGCGAGAACTCTTCATGACCAGCCAGCATCTTTCCATCAGAGGTCTTGAATCCCTTCTTGACCTCTTCAAAGGCAGCAGCCGCCGCATCTTTCGCCTCATCGTCGAACTTGCCGGTTTCCCGGATCGTCGTGAGCACGTTGCTGTGACTACGCAAGTACTCAAGAACGTCACCCTCGAACCGCAATACATCGCCGACCGGAACATCGTCGAACTTGCCGGTGGTGCCACCCCACACGCTAATGACCTGCTCCTCTACCGGGTAGGGCGAGAATTGGCCCTGCTTGAGTAGCTCCATAAGGCGAGCGCCACGATCCAGCTGGCGACGGGACGTGTCATCCAAATCGGAGGCAAACATCGCAAAGGCCTGCATATCGCGGTACTGAGCCAAAGAGATCTTCAAGGTGCCAGCGACCGACTTCATTGCCTTAATCTGGGCAGCACCACCGACTCGCGAAACCGAGATACCGACGTCGACGGCCGGACGCTGGTTGGCGTTGAACAGATCCGACTGGAGGAAGATCTGACCATCGGTAATAGAGATGACGTTCGTCGGAATGAAGGCCGAGACGTCGTTGGCCTTGGTCTCGATGATCGGCAAACCGGTCATCGAACCGCCACCCAAGTCGTCGGACAGCTTCGCGCAACGCTCCAGCAGGCGGGAGTGTAGGTAAAAGACATCACCGGGATAAGCTTCACGGCCCGGAGGACGACGCAGCAGCAGCGACATAGCTCGGTAGGCCTCGGCCTGCTTGGTCAGGTCATCGAAGATGATCAGGACGTGCTTACCCTGGTACATCCAGTGCTGACCAATGGCCGAACCGGCGTAGGGAGCGATGTACTTAAAGCCAGCAGGATCGGAGGCAGGGGCATGGACGATGGTGGTGTACTCCATCGCACCAGCCTTCTCCAGAGCACCCTTCACCTCCGCAACAGTCGAGCCCTTCTGTCCAATGGCGACGTAGATGCAGCGAACCTGCTTCTGAGGATCGCCAGATTCCCAGTTGCCCTTCTGGTTGATGATGGTGTCGATCGCAATGGCGGTCTTACCAGTCTTGCGGTCACCGATGATGAGCTGACGCTGACCACGACCAATCGGGATCATCGAGTCGATGGCTTTAAGACCAGTCTGCAACGGCTCACGAACTTCCTGACGGTCCATAACGCCGGCAGCCTGGATCTCGAGGGCACGACGTCCCTCAACACCTTTGATCTCGCCGAGACCATCAACTGGGTTACCCATCGCGTCCACGACGCGACCGAGATATCCCTCGCCAACCGGCACAGACAGCACTTCCCCAGTGCCACGAACAGTCGATCCCTCATCAATACCGTCGGAATCGCCGAGCACGACCACACCGATTTGCCGCTCTTCTAAGTTAAGGGCAATGCCCATGGTTCCATTCTCGAAGCGCAGCAACTCGTTGGCCATGGCCGAGGGAAGCCCCTCGACGTGGGCGATACCGTCGCCAGATGTGACGACGGTGCCGACCTCCTCACGGACCGCCGTCTCCGGCTCGTAATTCTGGACGAAGTTGTCCAGGGCGTCGCGGATCTCCTCCGGACGTATCGTCAGTTCCGCCATTGCGTCTCCTTGTAAGCTCCCCCATCCCGCACCCGAGGTGAGGGTCACGTATGTCAGCCCAGTTCTCGTCGGGCTTGGTCCAAACGGTGGGCCACCGTCGAATCAATGACCTCGTCACCGAGGTTGATGAGCGCACCCCCGAGCACCGTCGGGTCAACAACTTCAGACAACTCGATCGGGCTGCCGGTGATCCGTTCTAGTTGCTTCACCATTTCCGCGCGCTGGGCGTCGGTCAGTGCCTTGGCGGTCGTCACGATCGCACGCCTGCGATCAGCCATCTCGGCGGCAACATGCAAGTACCCGTCGATCACCTGCTCGAAGGTGCTGTCGGAAGCCACCACAGCTCGGCGAGCCAATACGAGGGTTTCCTCGCTCACTTGGCCTCCCACCAACTTCATGAGCAACTCCTGGCGATCCGCCACCGAACGGTTGGGATCACCCAGTGCCACCTGCAGCGCAGCCTGCCCGCGCACGAGTCGGCTCACGTGGAACAACTCGTCGGCAACTGCCTCGAAGCGGTCAGCTTGCCGGGCTCCACGCAGCACAGCACGAACCCCTTGCCGCTCCAGAGCGCGAGTCAGCGCCGCCGGAGATCGCCACTTACAGGTGGTTGTCGCGTCCAGGAGTTCCTTGCAATCGGGCGAGACCTTCGACGTGAAAACCGCGTCGATAAGCCCTTGACGAGCCTTGGTCTCAGAACCTGTGTCGGATACTGCCCGTCGTAAGCCAGATTCACGATTCAGGACGTCAACGACCGCGAAAATCTCATTAGCGAACTCGGTACCTGTACCACGTCGGTCGCCGACCTCGTCTAGCTGCTGTGATGCGCCCACCGCCGTCGTCATGCCCGATTCACCGTCCGCGAATTAGACGCCGAGGGCTCGTCGGCGAGCGATGAGAGGAAGCGGTCGACGGTCGCCTGGACGCGCTGGTCGTCTTGTAGGGACTCCCCCACGATCCGACTGGCCAGGGTGGTCGCAAGGCCGCCGATCTCGGCACGCACCTCGCGCACCGCCTGATCGCGCTCGGCCTGGATTTGAGCGTTGGCACGCTCGGTGATCCGATCGGCCTCTTCCTGGGCGTTGGCACGCATCTCCGCAATAATCTGTGCTCCCTGACTCTTCGCGTCATCACGTATCTGGGCAGCCTCATCGCGCGCGCTGGCCAGCTGAGCCTGGTACTTCTCAAGAGCCGCTTTAGCCTCAGCCTGAGCCCTCTCAGCCCTCTCAATTCCACCTTGAATCGTCTCGGTGCGCTCCTCGTAAAGCTTCTCGAAACGGGGAACAACCGCCTTGGCGATGAGCCACGTGAGGAGCAACACAAGGATGACTCCGACGATAATCTCGATGGGATGCTCAGGAGCAAGCGGCCCAAGATCCATCTCGAGGATGTTCATACGTCCGGGCTCACTTAACGATGAAGGCGAGGATAAAACCGAACAGCGCGAGAGCCTCGACCACAGCGAAGCCAATGAATGCCGTCGTCATCATGGCCGGACGAGCCTCAGGCTGACGAGCGGTGCCATTAATGACGGCTGCGAAGATCCACGCCACGCCAAGAGCCGGGCCGAGGGCGGCCAGGCCATAGCCGAGCACGTTGAGCGAGCCACCGATGAGCATGGGTACCATGGTGTTTCCTTCCGGATTTTGTGCCCCGTCCGGGGGCGTTGTCTTCGTCGCCGGTCGGTTTGACGACGAGGTCCTAGAGGTGGTGTGTCGTCAGTGTTCCTCGGACATCGAGGATGCTACATACTGAGCCGACAGCACGGTAAATACGTAAGCCTGCAAAAAGCCCACAAACAACTCCAGCGCAAAGAGCGCGAAGCTGAGGATCAGGGAGAGACCGCCAGCAACGTTGTAAATAATGCTGGACGGGTAAGTGAGAAGGAATCCGCCACCAACGACGAAGATCATGATGATCAAGTGGCCGGCGACCATGTTGGCAAACAGTCGCAACGACAGCGTTAGTGGGCGGGTGACGAAGTTTGACAAGAACTCCAGCGGGATGATGAACCACCGTAGGTACCAGGGCACGCCGGGCGGCAGTACCGAGTCCTTAAGGTAGCGAATTCCCTTGGTCTTAAACCCAGCGATGACGTAGACGAACCAGGACACTATAGCTAAGCCGTAAACGTATCCGACATGGGAAAAAGTTGGGAACATGAAGACGAATAGTTCACCGAACCAGTTGTTGATGAGGATAAAGCTGAAGAGGGCAACCAGATATGGCAACCACGGTTCAAATCCGTGGCCGATGGTGTCTCGCGCCAGAGAATTACGGATGAAGTTGTAACAATACTCGCCAAAGACCTGACGCTTGCCTGGTACAACTTTAAGGCCGCGACTTATCCACACCCAGAAGACGATGACAACAAGGAATGCAATGATCACTTGCCAGAACGGCTTGTCCATCCAAGCCACCCCGAAGGTCCCGCCGAACTTGAAGTCCTCGAGCCCTGGAGTGTGAAACTCCAAAGGAGACACGATCCCGCTCACTGACCCTCCCGGTCGTTGTTCTGGTTGGGCACGACCCCGTAGCGCTTAACAATGAGATAAACGCTCGCCGCAAAGCCGACGATCATGCCGACGACAAAAATCCACACTTGATGGAAGTGGCTTGACAGCAGCCAGCCGATGCCACCATAGAACAGCATGCCCGCTAGGACATAGCTCAAAACACCCCAAGCGTCGCCGTCACTGGACGGCGCGGAGCTGGTACTCGTTCGTCTCATTGAGTTCGTGCTCATGTCTATGCTGACTTTAGCAGCCATAACCCCACTAGTACTCATCGAAGACCGCCATCGGCCTGACGACACTCGGCATTGGCTGGATCGTGATCTTCAGGATCTTCATAGATTCGCTGCGGCTGCCAACCAGCTAGGACCACGCCGACAGTCCAGGCCAGCAAGGACCCGATCATTGCTGATGTGCATGGAAGCGGAATAAGCCCAGTGCGGTACTCAGATGCCAGAGCCCCAAGGCCGCCCAGAACACTAACTTGGATGACGAAGAGCCCAACGGCCAGAAGCCAGGAGCCGCTCCGGTTGAGCAGATGAACGCCACGGCCGCACGCCAAAAACGCCACCGCCACGACGGTGCCAGCTAGACCACTGAAGGCTGACGGTACGCGGGGTCGAACGATGACGGTCATCACTAAGGTCACAAGCAGGCCGACTATTGTAGCCCATAGCAGCCCACTTCGGTAAACACGGGACACGACACGAGATGTCACCGGCGCACGGCGGTCAACGCGGGCATGACTCATGGCGAGACGTGCCATCTCATCATCCTCCCGTGATCACGGCCGCAGATTCCCGTGGTGAATACGCAGGGCATCTGGACTCGGCAACGCGACGCTATGAATCGAGTGGCGGTATGCCTGCTGAGGACATCCTCGATGAAAAGGTAACACATGACGCGTGACGATGTCGTCATCTCAGGCCTGGGCGGCTGGGTGATGTGAATTCGCCATAGTGAGGAGTACGCACATTCCGAGTCCCGTTACCACGATTACGATCGCCCACCATGTTTGTTCCAGGCCAATAAACACCGTCCCAAAGGTGAGCACGGTGGTCCATAGATACATCAGCAAGACAGCCCGCATGTGAGAGTGGCCTCGTTGCAATAAGCGGTGATGAAGGTGTTGCTTGTCCGCAACGAAGAACCACGTCCCTCGCCATGTCCTCCGGACATAGCCCATGACAAGGTCCAGAAAAGGGATGGCCAGCACCATCAGTGGCACGACGATTGGCAAGTAAGCGGGGACCAATCCGCCGCCCCGTGCTGTCAGAGCCGTCGAATCGATCTGTCCGGTCAACGAGATCGTCGAGGTAGCTAGCAATAAGCCAAGTAGCAGAGCTCCGGAATCACCCATGAACATCCTCGCCGGATGCCAGTTGTGGGGCAAAAAACCGAGACAGGCGCCCGCCGTCGCAGCCGTAATGAGACTGGTAGTCGTCGCAACAACAAAGTCCTGTTCGTGAGCCAGCAGGTAGGTGTATGAGAAGAAAGCCAAGGACCCGATGGCCACCACACCGGATGCCAGGCCGTCAAGTCCATCAATGAAATTCACCGCATTGGCGCACAACACAATGAAGAACACCGTCACCAAGATCGAAGTAGGCGTCCCCAAAGCAATGATGGAGTTCGGCAGCGGGATCCAAAACATTCGCACTCCGCCCGTGACGACGATGCCGGCCGCTAATACCTGGCCAGCTGCCTTGGCCAAGGCAGGAAGGTCGAGCAGGTCATCGACGACACCCACAGCGCAGATCACTACACCAGCCAGACAGATCGTCAACGCGTCGTCAGCAACCAGAAGATGGCGGCCCAGGAAAGGCATATTGCGGGCCAGCAGACACGCCAAGGCCACTCCCCCCAGCATGGCCACCCCGCCAAAGTAAGGAATAGGGACGGTATGGACATCCCGTGAACGCACTTTGGCGACAGCTCCCCACCTGAGGGCAGCCTGCCGACACAAGCCAGACAGCAGATAAGTTGTCAAACCCGATGTCAGCATCACCAAGAGGTATTCACGCATGACGAGTGTCAGCCCTCGATCTCTGACTGCGTCGATGTGGCCTCGGTCGGGGCAACATCAGAACCATGATTTTCGGACGAATCTTGGTCGATAGCCGGCGGTTCCATCCCAATAACGTCAGGGGTAACCTCGTGGATAGCCTCCAGTGATAGGGCGCCCTGACGCACCACTTTTCCGTCCGTCGTCGAAACAAAATCAATAATCGTCGAAGACTCCCCCACCCGACTTGGACCGGCATCAAGGTAGACAGCCACCTCAACGCCCAACTGATCGGCAGCTTCCTGCGCAGTCAAGGCCGCTGGATGGCCAGACTTATTCGCACTAGAGACGGCAAGCGGCCCAGTCATGCGCAGCAACTCGCGAGTCTGGTCCTGGTCAGGCACGCGAACAGCAAGAGTGCCGTTAGTCTCACCCAAATCCATGCCAAGAGACTCCTGAGCACGCAAAACAAGAGTGAGACCCCCAGGCCAGTACTTCTCGGCAAGAGCCTTTGCCCCCGCCGGTATGTGCTGGCATAGGGCTGGCAACGCGACCGAATCGCTGACGAGAACTGGCGGCGGCATATCGCGGCCCCGCTCCTTAGCGTTGAGCAGACGCTGTACTGCTAAAGCGTTGAGGGCGTCAGCACCAATACCGTATACGGTGTCGGTCGGTAGCACGATGCACTCACCATCGGCAATAGCGTCCGCAGCCTGTTCTAGGGCGTCTTCACAGGAATCAGGATTAGCAACGTCAAGGATGAACGGGGAAATCCCGGAATCTTCAGCCGCTGCGTCTCCTCTTGGCTCGATACCGCTGACTGTCGACTTCTCTTCTGCGACCGGCCCGGCCAGCTCGTCGGTATTGACCATCGTCTGGTCAGTCTCATCCATGGCATCCATCCTTGCACCGTCGGCGAGCCGTGACGAACCTCGGCCTACCTGCCAGATCATCATGGTCCTCGATCTGCTCCCACATATCGGAAGTCGCCATCGCAGCGACGAGCTCCTCACGTTGGGTCTCGTCGTGTTCCATGACGAACAGGCCGCTCGGCGTAAGCAGTTCGGCAGCTCGCCCGATGAGGAGCAGCGGTAGGTCGAGCCCGTCGTCACCAGAGAATAAGGCAAGGTCAGGCTCGTGTTCGGTGACTTCCCCAGGGATAGACGAAGCATCACTACGACGCAAGTACGGCGGATTTGTGACGACGACGTCGAACCGTCGGCTATCGTCAGGTACCCGCAAAGCGTCGCCCGCGAGAACCTCAACTCCGGAGTCGCACAGATTGCGTCGGGTCCACGTCAGAGCAGCGTCATCCACTTCGACGGCGCTGACCCGGGAACCCGGGACTTCACTAGCCACCGCAAGAGCAATAGCTCCCGTACCGGTGCACAAATCGATCACACTAGGGAAAGCGCCAGACATCACCAATCGTCGAGCCTCCTGGATGGACTGTTCGGCCACCAACTCGGTCTCCAAGCGGGGTATAAACACTCCTGGCCCGACCTCCAGCCGAAGGCCACGGAACCAGGCATGACCGATGATGTACTGCGCTGGTTCCCCGCTTCGCCGCCGATCCACCATCTGATTGAAACGATCCTCATCATCAGCATTAACGCTCGCCACACGAATGAGTTGTGACGGTTGGATTCTCAGTGCTTCACATAGCAACATGCGTGCATCTGCTGCCGGGGTCTCAATCCCCGCGGTGGTCAGTTGTCGAGTGGCTCGTGCCAGGAGGAGAGATGGGCTGGGATCTGCCATTAGGATTCTTGACCTTCGGGCCGTTGTGCCATCCGACGCCTCACCTCATCGGCATGGAGCGCGTCTAGAACATCACCTAGGTCGCCAGCCAGAATCTGGTCAAGTTTCCTGGACTTGTACCCAATACGATGATCTGTCAGGCGATTCTCGGGAAAGTTATAGGTACGCACTCGAGCCGATCTATCGACAGTACGCACCTGGTCTCGACGCATTCGATCATTTTCATCAGCAGCCTGTTGCGCCGCTAAGGCCGCGACTTTTGCCCGCAACATCCGCATCGCTTCCGCTTTGTTCTGCAACTGGCTGCGCTCATTTTGGCAGCTGGCGACGATGCCGGTAGGCAAGTGGGTAAGACGAACAGCCGAATCGGTGGTATTGACTCCTTGGCCGCCTGGCCCCGAAGACCGGTACACGTCAACGCGAACCTCAGCTGGGTCAATATCGACCTCAGTCTCGTCGACATCCGGCATGACAAGGACTCCGACTGCTGAGGTATGAATACGCCCCGACGACTCCGTCACTGGCACCCGCTGCACGCGGTGGACGCCACCTTCATGCTTGAGGTAGCCATAGGCTGGGCGCGATGGAACCCCCGCAACGGCAATCACGACCGTGCGATATCCTCCCAGATCTGTCGGTTCGCTGGTGAGCTCGCGAACGCTCCACCCCACCCGTTCGGCATACCGGGTATACATCCGTAAGAGATCAGCAGCAAAGAGGGCAGATTCTTCTCCACCCTCGCCAGAGTGGATTTCGACTAAAGCATCTTCCTGATCCAGGGGGTCAGAAGGGGCAAGTAACTCGGTGAGCTCTGTACTGGCGAGGTCCAATTGGCCACGCAGCCTCTCAGCTTCCAGCCCAAAAGCGGGATCCTCCTCAGTGAGATCCTCGGCTGCCTCAACGTCGGCCCTTAGCTGGTCGACGCGGTCGGCGACTGACACCACATGGCGAAGGCGTGCATGGCGCTTACCGAGCCTTCCCATAGCAGAGGGGTCTGATAGCACCGCAGAATCGGCCAACTGGGTCTCGATCTCCCGCAGACGACGACGAACTTCATCAATCGCCTGTTGCGCAGATTCGCTCATGCCCCCTCCTGACCAGCGTTGCCTGGGTCGGGTGTTGTACCCCCGAAACGAGCCATGACGCCGAGCCGCAGCCCGGCGTCATGGTCATAGGTATAGACGACGTCAGTACGTGTAGACGACGTCAGTTCTTTTTGCCATAGCGGCGCTCGAACCGGGCAACGCGGCCACCAGCGTCAAGAATCTTCTGCTTGCCGGTATAAAACGGGTGGCACTTCGAGCAGACGTCAGCATTAAGGGTGCCAGACTGCGAAGTGCTGCGGGTAGTGAAGGTGTTCCCACAGGTGCACACCACGGTCGTCTCACGGTAATCGGGATGGATTCCCTGCTTCATGTTGTGATCTCCTTATCAAACGCGCTCCGGGTCGCCCGACTGGTACGAACGGGCGTGAACCGGAACCGGCGCGTCAGTTTACCCCTGACGGCCAGCCACGGTCCACCTGACGACATCAATCCTGGTTAGGGGTCGTCTTCGAAATGGTGTACAAGAACTCCACGTTCGTTTGTGTCTTACGTAGCCGCGAAAGCATCATTTCGAGAGCCTGAGAGCCTTCCAGACCAGACAGCACTCTGCGCAGCTTCCACATAATCGCTGTCTCCTCGCGCGACAGCAGCAATTCCTCGCGACGGGTACCGGATGCGTCAACGTCGATAGCAGGGAACAGCCTCTTATTGGCAAATTCGCGACGGAGCCGCAACTCCATATTGCCAGTGCCTTTGAACTCCTCGAAGATCACCTCGTCCATCTTCGACCCGGTCTCAACCAGAGCGGTGGCGAGGATCGTCAGGGACCCACCGTGTTCGATATTACGAGCAGCGCCAAAGAACTTCTTCGGCGGGTACAGAGCAGCTGAGTCGACACCACCGGAAAGGATCCGACCGGAAGCAGGGGCAGCCAAGTTGTACGCACGTCCCAGACGAGTGATGCCGTCCAGCAAGATGACGACGTCGTGACCAAGCTCCACGAGACGTTTGGCACGCTCGATGGCCAGCTCGGACAGCTGAGTATGGTCGTCAGCAGGGCGGTCGAAAGTCGATGCGACGACCTCGCCGCTGACAGTGCGCTGGAAGTCAGTGACCTCCTCGGGGCGCTCGTCGACCAACACCACCATGAGGTGAACTTCGGGGTTATTGCGAGTGATCGAGTTTGCGATCGATTGCATGATCATCGTCTTGCCAGCCTTTGGAGGCGAAACGATGAGACCGCGCTGGCCTTTACCAATCGGACTGACGAGATCGATGATCCGCCCAGTCATGTTTTTGGGGTCGTCCTCGAGACGCAGACGTTCCTGCGGATACAGCGGAGTGAGCTTAGAAAACTCCGGACGCTGCTTCATCTGCTCGGGATCAACACCATTAACCTGCTCGATTTTGACCAGCGGCGCGAACTTTTCACGCCTCTCCCCTTCGCGATGAGCACGCATCTGACCGACGATGACGTCGCCTTTGCGCAGGCGGTGCCGACGCACTATAGCCATCGAGACATAGGCATCATTGGCGCCAGGAAGATATCCCGAAGTGCGCACAAAGGCATACTGGTCACGAATGTCGAGGATGCCCGAGCACGGGACAAGGACGTCGTCCTCACGCACATTCGGTTCTGAATCGGAGTAGCGGTCGTTAGAACGCTTGCGACGGTTTTGACGGTCACGCTGGCGACGGCGGCGAGAACGTCGCCCGCCATTGCCGTATTCCGAGAACCGACCGTACTCGTCGTCGGAATCGACAGAAGAGTCGTTGTTGTGATCATGTTGAGGGCCACGATCGGACTGGTTACGTTCACCGCGTTGACCGCGAGACAGCGCTTCAAGCCGGGCACCAACCTCGTCGTTGATGTTGCTATCGCCAGAATTGCTGTTGGAATTTTCTCGTGAGGTATTGCGGGCTCGTCGTCGAGGTGAATCGCCTCGACGACTGCGGTCACCGCGCTCACGGCCCGGGCGATCAGCTCCGCCATCCTGCTGACCCGGATCTTGGTCGTCAGGTTTCTTGGCTGTTTCCGCTTGTTTCTGAGCCTCGGCGGCGTCGAGTAGGTCGCCTACCGACGGAGTTTTCTTCCCCCCTGCAGATTTATTGAATTCGGAGTCCTCAGAAGCCTCCGCGCGACGGCGTCGCTGGGTGCGCTGTTGCCGGCCCTCATCACTAGAAGTACCGGATTCCTGACCGCGATTCTGACGCTCAGCTGGCCTCCCGACTCCCGGATATCCCCCTTCAGAGATAGCCGCGATGAGGTCAGCCTTGCGCATACCACGAGCTCCCTTAATTCCCATCTGAGTAGCGATAGAACGAAGCTCGGGGAGCAACTTAGTGGACAGATCCAAGGATCCATCCGGCTGTGAGGTTTGAGTCACGTAAGTCCCTTCGAACTGCCCCGGCCGGTATAACGTCCGGTGGGCGCGGTTTCATCGGGCCTGCCGTCGGAATCGACTATAGGTCGGGCGGCTGACACCACGGGAACCGAACGGTTTGCGGAGCAGGGACCTCCGGCCGTGGTGTGGCGTTCGAGGCCCTCGAACGCCGAAGACATGGTCCCCAGGGACAAGACTGTGACGCCGGGATCACGAGACGATCGTCAGTGGGGATTTGCGCACGTCCAGCGCGCTACATCACTACTATAACGCACATACCGGATCGTGTTCATACCGAGGATCAGAAGAAATGGACCCCTTCACCAAGAACTAGGTCATGTGCCACGAACCCGGCAGTATCGACGTCAGACACCTTCTCGAGTTGGTCACGGCTCCCCAGGGCCAGAACGGTAGGCCCAGCGCCAGAAATGACAGTGGCGACGCCACGTCCGCGCAATCTATCCGTGAGCGCTGCCGATTCCGGCATAAGAGCGCGCCGGTATGGTTGGTGGATCCAGTCCTGAGTTGCCGCCAAGAGATGTTCAGGTGAGGTTGTCAGGGCAGTGACAAGCAGTGACGCCGCCAGGACCTGATGGACCGCGTCAACGCGGTCGACCTGTTCGGGAAGCACCTGACGGGCCAAGGCCGTTGGTACGAGGCGATCGGGAACATATACCCGAAACACAATGGACGGGTTGACAGTCAAGCCGATGTGGTTGACGGCCTCGCCATCGAGCCACGCCAACTGCGCACCCCCGAGGATCGCGGGAGCGGCATTGTCCGGATGACCCTCGATAGCGGCAGCCATCGTCAGAAGCGCACTGCGATCCAGCGGGAACCCAGGGCGGGCCAGCCCCCAAGCCAATGCCAACCCGGACACGACGGCCGCAGCCGACGATCCCAGACCTCGGCTTTGCGGAATGGAGTTGATAGCGGTCAGATGCAACCCAGCATCAGGGTGGGGATAGCCCAGCTCCACCAAACCCTGGCGTAACGTCGCCATCACGAGGTGGGATTCGTCATGGGGAACCGTGTCAGCCCCTTCCCCTGTCACGTCGATCATCACCCCGGGACGATCGAGTACCCCGACACTAACCTCATCCCATAGATCCAGAGCTAAGCCGATACAGTCATAACCGGGACCGAGGTTCGCAGAAGTAGCGGGAACACGCACCCGCACGCTGTTGTCCATCGTCAATTCCTCAGGAACAGAAGTCCAACAAAGCGGCAACCTGGTCAGTCGAAGCTTCCACAGCCTCGGTTGACCAGGTAGTGCGACTCAATGCAGTGTCAATGTCCTTCAGACCGTTTCCAGTTACCGTGACGACGATGCGCAGTCCAGGATCCAGGCGTCCCTCGGACTTCAACTTGAACAAACCTGCCACTCCGACTGCTGATGCCGGCTCAACAAAAATGCCCTCTCGAGCAGCTAGGAAAGTCTGGGCGTCAAGAATTTGCTCGTCCGTGACAGCGTCGATGAGCCCCTCCGACTCGTCTCGAGCGGCCAACGCCAGCTTGCCGGAGGCCGGACGACCGATACGAATAGCGGTGGCTACCGTTTCCGGGTCATTAACGTCGTGGCCCAGCACCAGGGGGGCTGCGCCAGCGGCTTGGAATCCGAACATCCGCGGCGTGTGGCTGGCAGGACCGTCCGCTACGTACTCGCGGTAACCCTTCCAATAGGCGGTGATATTGCCTGCGTTGCCCACCGGAAGAGCGTGGATATCAGGAGCGTCACCAAGAACGTCAACGACCTCAAAGGCAGCAGTTTTCTGTCCCTCGATGCGGTACGGATTGATCGAGTTCACCAGGGAGACCGGGAAATTCTCGGCCAGCTCGCGGGCAATACGCAGGCAATCGTCGAAGTTGCCGAGAATCTGGATGATTCGACCGCCATGGACAACAGCCTGGGCGAGTTTGCCAGCTGCAATCTTGCCCTGGGGAAGGAGCACGACCGGAGTCATGCCGGCTCGGGAGGCGTAAGCCGATGCCGAGGCAGAGGTATTACCGGTAGAGGCACACACCACGGCTTTCGAGCCGTCGGCAAGGGCTTTCGTCATGGCCATCGTCATGCCACGATCCTTGAACGATCCGGTCGGATTGGCCCCTTCAACTTTAACCCATACCGTCGCGTCAAGCTCGGCGCCCAATCGTGGGGCAGGCACCAACGGGGTCGCCCCCTCCCCCAACGTCACGATCTGGTCAATTCCGTCCATAGGGAGACGGTCTCGATAGGTCTCAATCACGCCGAAGAGACGATTCTGCTGGCTCATGATCACATTCCCTCCACTCGGATAACACGAGGATCGGAGTTGACGTAGTGATGGCCGGTGAGTTCGTTGACGCACTCGTCGACGTCACATTCTCGGGCTTCGTGAGTGAGGACCTTGAGGGTAGCTGACCATCCATCAGCGCGGTCAGTACCCTCCACTGCAGACTGTTGCACAGTCTGCAAGGACACCCTGTGGCTGGCGAAGATCTTTGCGACTTCGGCGAGCACACCGGGCTCGTCACGAACTTGCAACCGTAGGTGAAACCGGGTGTGGACCTCGGACATGGGCAAGATCGGGAACTCCCCGTAGACGTCCTGAGGCGGACCAGCAACCCCTCGCACGAGGTTACGTGCCACAGTGACGAGGTCTCCCATAACGGCTGATGCCGTGGGAGAGCCTCCGGCTCCAGGGCCAAGGAACATGAGGCGTCCGGCTTCACGAGCTTCGATGAACACCGCGTTGAAGGCTCCTGAGACACTCCCCAAAGGATGGGTTGCAGGAACGAGGGCCGGATGGACGCGAGCCGAAATACCGTCGGGGCCGGCCTGGCACACAGCTAAGAGCTTGACGACGCAATCCATATCATGTGCAGCGAGGATGTCATCTGGGGTGATCTCGGTAATCCCTTCTCGATACACCTGGTCGCCGCGCAACTGAGTATGGAACGCAAGCGACGACAGCAGCGCAGCCTTAGCCGCAGCGTCATAACCCTTCACGTCAGCCGTCGGATCGGCCTCGGCATACCCTTGAGCTTTCGCCTGGGCAAGGGCTTCATCGAACCGGGCACCCGTAGTCGTCATTTGGTCAAGGATGTAGTTGGTCGTGCCATTGACGATGCCCATAACACGAGTGATTTGATCTCCGACAAGAGACTCGCGCAGCGGGCGGACGATCGGAATTGCCCCGGCTACCGCAGCTTCGTAGTACAGATCGACGCCGTTGCTCTCGGCCACAGCGTGTAACTCAGTCCCGTGAGCTGCCAACAGGGCCTTATTCGCCGTCACAACGGAGTGCCCCTTGCCGAGGGCAGCTGTCAGGAGCTGACGGGCAGGGTCGATGCCACCGATGAGCTCGATGACGATATCCACATCGTCCCGGTTAACGAGCACTGTGGGATCATCGGTAAAAAGACGCGAGTCAAGGCCCTGGCGCGGGCGATCAGGATGGGCGACAGCAATACCAGCGAGCTCGACCTGCCGCCCCACTCGAGCGGCGATATCCTCCGTCCTCGATTCAATCATCCGGGCCACCTGGGACCCCACAACCCCGCACCCCAGCAAGGCCACGCGTATCGGCTGGGCTGACGCGGAATCGGTGGTATTCGTCATCTCTTCCTCACCTCGTTGTTGTCAGCTGATGAAAGTTCACAGATAGTGCGTAATAGGACTTTTCGATGCGTTACGGGCATGGCACCTCGGCACGGATCGGCCCTGGATCGAGAGCAAGAAGGTCGTCGATGTTCTCCCGGCGCAACAGCACCAACACACCCCGGTCCTCGTTCACGCTCACGACCGCCGGACGCGGTACATGGTTGTAGTTGGAAGCCATCGACCTTGAGTAGGCCCCGGCTCCGGGCACCGCTATGACATCCCCTGGGGAAACGTCACCGGGCAGGTAGACGTCGCGCACCAAGATGTCTCCGGCCTCACAGTGCTTGCCCACAATGCGGCACAGCACCGGCGCCACTTCCGAAGTCCGGTTGGCAATAACAGCCGAGTACTCTGCAGCGTACAGGGCAGGGCGAATATTGTCGCTCATCCCGCCATCGACGGAGACGTACATTCGCTGGGCACCAGTATCCAGGTCGACTGGTTTCACGGTGCCGACGGTGTATAGGGCCATCGTCGTCGGCCCTACAATGGCACGGCCGGGCTCCAGAGAAATATGGGGAACCTCCATACCCCTTCCCCGGGCTTCAAGGGTGACGATCTCGCGAAGGGCCCCAGCTAAGCTTTCGACGGTGGCCGGAGAATCTTGACTGGTGTAGGCAATACCGAACCCACCGCCAAGGTCGAGTTCGGGGAGGGCGCTCCCGGTGGCCTGATGGAACTGCTCGAGAAGCTTCATAGTGCGACGAGCCGCCACCTCGAAACCAGCGGTATCGAAGATCTGAGAACCGATGTGGGAGTGGACGCCTAACAGGTCGATGGCGTCACTGGTGTGGCACCTCACCATGGCAACCATCGCGGCGCCATTGGTAATTGAGAAACCAAATTTTTGATCCTCGTGGGCGGTGGCAATGTATACATGAGTATGCGCTTCGACACCTGCAGTTACTCGTACCATGACGCGGGCATGCCAGCCGTTTTCCCGACACAATTGCTCGATGCGCATGATTTCATCTAGGGAGTCGACGATGATCCGCCCCACTCCGACGCTAAGAGCCAATTTAAGCTCGTCAATTGACTTGTTATTCCCGTGCAACCCGATCCGGGCAGGATCCATCCCACCTTGCAGGGCTGTTATGAGCTCGCCGCCGGTGCAGGTATCTAGGAACAGACCCTCCTGGTCAATCCATGAGGCGATCGTGCGGGTCAAAAAAGCTTTCCCGGCGTAGTAGACGTCCCACTCGGAAAAAGCGTCACGGAAGGCCCGTGCCCGCTGCCGGAGGTCGGACTCGTCAAGCACGTAAAGAGGCGATCCGTATTGCGACAACAGCTCGGTGACGGTCACCCCGGCCACCTCAACGATTCCATCGTCATCACGATCAGTCGATGCTGACCAGAGCGCAGGGTCCAATGCGTTAACGTCATCAGGCAAGGTCAGCCACTGCGGACCGGCAGCTGCGACGTCGGCGTGGACCGAGCCGGCAACGTGCATGTGCGTCATGGTTACACCTTGCCAGAGGCCACCGACACGATCGCAGAGTGTCCATGCTCGCGATCTTGAATGGCGAGCAGCCCACCGGTGCGCTAAACTCCACAGGTGGTCGGGGCCTTCGGGCCTGTCGGCTCCCGTAGCTCAGGGGATAGAGCACCGCCCTCCGGAGGCGGGAGCGAGGGTTCGAATCCCTCCGGGAGCGCTCGAGCTATGTCCTTAGCGGCGTACCTGGATTTATCAGGTAGGGTGTCAGTTCGTGCCATTTCGTGACGCCAAAACCGCTCGCCAAGGATCCCGAGCTGCGCTGTTTTCTGCGGCAGGTGCCATCGTGCTGTGGACAGTGGGTCGACTCGTCATGCTTCACGTCTTTATCCAGCCGTCATCGAACTACATCACGGGTGACCTCCGGTACTACCTGTGGTGGATGTCGAGCGGACAACCAGATTCGTCCGTCCTGCCGGAATACCCGCTGCCTGTTGTGTGGTTCATGCGAACCCTCTATTGGGCCGGAGGCGACACCTACTTCCCTATGGCCTTTTCAATGACGATGCTGCTACTCGACGCCATCCTCGCAGTGGCGATGTGGCATGACGGCCATCGCGCGGGGGCACTGTGGTGGATCGTCCTGGTGCCCTTCCTTGGGCCGATCATGTGGAATCGCTTCGACATGGTTCCTGCAGTCTGCATGGGACTGGCAGCCTTGTGGTACCGACGCCATCCGGCAGCCTGCGGCGCCATGATCGCATTAGGTGCCGCGACAAAATTATGGCCTGCCCTCCTCATCTTGCCCATGATCTCCCGACATAGAGCTGCCGTGCGGCGTCTCATCGCCTTCACTATCACTGGTTTTGGGCTCGCCCTGGCATCACTTCTCGCGGGCGGCTGGGAACGTCTCGTCTCACCGCTGACGTGGCAGTCCGGCCGCGGCCTGCAGATCGAATCGGTGCCCGCCACTATTCCGATGCTCCACTATTTCCGCAACCCTCACGGCGACCACACCGTCAGGATGTCGAGCTATAACGCATACGAGATCTTCGGCCCAAGCGTGGCTAGCTGGAAGTCCGTCTCCACCGGCCTCATGGTGCTCGCGGTCGCCCTAGCCATCGGTTTGGCCGTTGTCTCGTGGCACCGAAACGGCCTTGATCACCGGACCGCTGTCATGGCAGACCTCGTCATCATTGGCGCCCTCATCGTGGCTAACAAGACCCTGTCTCCACAGTATTTCATTTGGTGGGCCGCTCCGACTGCAATGATCCTGGATCGTGTCTCGGCCGAGGCCAAGGACCCTGGTGATTCCGACGCCCTATCCTGGGCACGCACGTGGTGCTGGATCGTCGCCGTGCTGATGGCCGTCACCACCTTCATGACCCAGCAGGTGTACCCACTGCACTACCAAAAGATCCTCGGGGGTTCATCAAGTACCGGCTGGTTGCTCGTCAGTCGCAACATGCTGGTCGTCATGACCTTTGCGGCGTGCATCGCAACGTTGGTGGCAAGCCTTCGTATGCACGTGCCCGCACAGCCGACCGTAACGCCAGCGAGACCGCGTCACGCCGCACTTAATGAACGGTGATTTATATCACATTTTGGGGATTGGCGCCAGTTGTTCCCCGATATGTCTAAATTGTTGGGATGACACGGCTAATCCGGCTACCATCATCACGTCTGGGTCGATAAACACAGACAGAGCAGCGCAGCTCGAAGGGCCTGTCTAAAGGTTCCGCGAGCGCTCGAGACGACGGTTTGACGGAAGAAGGCAGTGGTGAGTCCCGCCCCACACGACAAGTCCAACAACTCTCCTGATTTTGGAGCCAACGACTGGCTCATCGAAGAGATGCGTGACCAGTATCAGAGTGATCCGAATTCGGTCGATCCGGCCTGGGCTACGTTCTTTCGCAAGGAGGCAGTCGAGTCCACCGACTCGGTGACTAAATCTGCCGCTAAGGATGTCCCAGGCGCGTCGGCCCCCAAGCCTGCGACGAAGCCGCAGCCTGTTCCTGCTGCGAAACCCGCGCCCATCACAGCCCCGAAGCCCCAAAAGCAGCCTCCGCGTCCTCCAATGTCCGCAGACGCACCGCGACATAGCGCCAAGCTCGAGACTGTTGAGCCGACGGTAACGAAAATGAAGGGTGCGCCGATGCGCACCGCCAAGAATATGGATCAGTCGCTAACCATGCCGACGGCCACGACGGTACGTGACGTACCGATGCAATTGGTCATCGAACAGCGCACCATGATCAACTCCTTCCTTAAGAAGGCCAAAGGCGGCAAGGTTTCCTTCACCCATATCCTGGCTTATGCCATGGTCCAGGCCCTCAAAACGGTGTCCGCCATGAACAATGCATATGCCGAGATTGACGGTAAACCGCACCTCATCGAAAACCATCAGATCAACCTCGGCATGGCCATCGACGTCATTGCCTCGGATGGATCGCGCAAGCTGGTTGTGCCTGCTATCAAGGGCGCCGAGCAGATGGACTTCCTTGATTTCTGGCGAGCTTATGAGGAGATCGTCCGGAAGGGGCGCACTAATGAGCTGACCGTCGACGATTTCAAGGGGGTTACCGCCTCCCTGACGAACCCGGGTGGCTTTGGCACCAATCACTCCATCGCTCGCCTTATGCCTGGCCAGGGCATGATCCTCGGGGTTGGATCGATTGACTATCCCGCCGCCTATCAGGGCAACTCCCCTACTCGAATAGCGGAGTTGGGTATCTCCAAGGTGACGACGCTCACCTCTACCTATGACCATCGCATCATCCAGGGTGCTCAGTCCGGAGAATTCCTGCGCCGCATGCATCAGTTGTTGCTGGGAGCTGACCGCTTCTATGAGGACATCTTCGAGTCACTGCGCATCCCCTACGCCCCGGTTCAGTGGGCAAGTGACCGTCTTGCTAATCGCGCTGATCAGGTAGGAAAGCAAGCTCGCGTCATCGAACTCATCGATGCGTGGCGTCGTTTCGGACACCTATCGGCTGATCTCGATCCCATCGAGTACCGGCCGCGGTTCCACCGCGACCTCATGCTCAACAGCCACGGGCTGACGCTGTGGGACTTCGACCGTACCTTCCCGATCGCGAACTTCGCTGGTCAGCGCCGCGCCACGATGTCCTTGCGCGAGATTCTCACGATCTTGCGTGACTCGTACGCCTCGAAGATGGGCATCGAGTACATGCACATCGCCGACTATGAGCAGCGCAAGTGGTTCCAGGACCGTTTCGAGAAGGAGCATCAGCCGCTCTCTCGGAAGATGCATTTGCAGATCCTCGACCAACTCAACGAGGCCGAGATCTTTGAGACCTTCTTGCAGACCAAGTTCGTCGGTCAGAAGCGTTTCAGCCTGGAAGGCGGCGAGTCCGCCATCGTCTTGCTGGCAGCCCTATGCAATCGCGCAGCTGACGATGGTCTCAACGAAGTCTGCATCGGCATGCCGCACCGTGGCCGTCTCAATGTGCTAGCCAACATCATCGGGAAATCCTACGGACAGATCTTCCGTGAATTCGAGGGCAATGCCGAGCCGGTGAATTCTCAGGGGTCCGGTGACGTCAAGTACCACCTCGGTGATGAAGGCCAGTTCACCGCAGCCTCGGGTAACACCATCAAGGCATCTGTCGCCGCTAATCCCAGCCACCTCGAGGCAGTCGATCCGGTTCTCGAAGGTATCTGCCGTGCCAAGCTTGACGCCCTCGGCAACCCCGAAGGTTTCCCGGTACTGCCCATTCTCATGCACGGTGACGCTGCGTTCGCGGGTCAGGGTGTCGTCTACGAAACCCTGCAGATGAGCCAGCTTGGGGGCTACCGCACTGGCGGCACCATTCACGTCATCGTCAACAATCAGGTTGGCTTTACCACTTCCCCGCGCGACGGTCGTTCCTCAACCTACTGCACCGATGTCGCTAAGGCTGTTGGCGCACCGGTCCTCCACGTCAACGGAGATGACCCGGCATCGGTGGTCCACGCGGCTCGTATCGCCTACGAGTATCGCCAGACCTTCCATCGCGATGTCGTCGTTGACGTGGTGTGCTATCGCCGGCGCGGCCATAACGAGGGTGACGATCCGAGCTTCACACAACCGCACATGTACGGCCTCATCGCTGAAAAGCGCTCGACCCGCAAGCTCTACACCGAGAGCCTCATCGGTCGTGGCGATATCACTACCGAGGACGCCGAGGCTGTGATGACAAAGTTCCGCTCTCGTCTGGAGACAGTGTTCAAGGAGGTTCGCGAAGCCACCTCGACGCCTGAGCCCTACAGCGGTGTGCCAGACTACCCGGTCAAGCACAGTGGCCTGCACCAGACCAAGGTCGAGCCTGACACAATGGAGGCCGTCGCCAGGGCTCATGAGAATCTGCCAGAAAGCTTCAATGCTCACCCCAAGGTCGCCCCACAGATGACACGGCGCGCCAAGCATATCCGTGAGGGCGGTATTGACTGGGCCACCGGAGAGATGATCGCATTGGGTTCCCTTCTGCGTGATGGCGTACACGTCCGTCTAGCCGGTCAGGACAGCCGCCGCGGCACCTTCTCCCAGCGTTTTGCGGCGCTGGTAGATCACGAAACCGGTGAGTTCTACGTCCCGGTTAACCACCTTGGAGGCGAACAGGCGCACCTCGACGTCTTCGATTCTCCGCTTAACGAGTACGCAGCGATGGGATTTGAGTACGGCTACTCTGTCGCCCGTCCGGATTCTCTGGTGCTGTGGGAAGCCCAATTCGGCGATTTCACCAACGGTGCTCAGACGATCATTGATGAGTTCATCGCCTCGGCTGGCTCCAAGTGGGGTCAGAAGTCGGGAGTCGTGCTGCTGCTGCCGCACGGTTACGAAGGTCAGGGGCCTGATCACTCATCGGCCCGTCTGGAGCGCTTCCTCAATCTATGCAGTGAAGACGCTTTGGCCGTCTGCCAGCCCTCGACCCCGGCAAGCTACAGCCATTTATTGCGTCAGCACGCGTACGTCAATATGCATCGTCCAGTCGTTATCGCAACGCCGAAATCGATGCTGCGCAACAAGATGGCGACCTCGGATCCCGAAGACTTCACCACCGGTAGGTGGCGTCCTGTTCTACCCGACCCATCGATCACCGACCCGACGGCCGTTACGAGGATTATCTTGTGCTCTGGCAAGGCGCGGTGGGAGCTAGTCAAGCAACGTAAGGCCACCAGTCTTGACGGACAGCTCGCCATCATCCCGATGGAGCGTCTCTACCCGCTACCAGTCGACGAGTTGGCTGAGGTTCTTGCGCCTTACACCAACGTCACGGATGTCCGCTGGGTCCAAGAAGAGCCAGAGAACCAGGGCGCCTGGTACTACATGCTGACCCACCTGCCCCAGGCCATGTCGGAGAAGTTGCCAGGATTCTTTGATGGGTTAGTCGGCATCACCCGCCCACCGTCCTCAGCTCCGTCGGTGGGACAGCACAGCGTCCACATCCGTGAAGAGCAGGAGTTACTCGAGAAGGCTATGGCCTGAGCGACCTGACGACGTGCACCACGGCGCCATCTCTCACCAGGTGACGCCGTGGTGCATGATGGGGCCATGTATTTCACTGACAGAGGTATCGAGGAACTAGAAGACCGTCGTGGAGACGAGGAGATCACCTTCACCTGGCTCGCCGATGAGTTGCGTCACTTTGTCGACCTCAACCCTGAATTTGAGGTTCCCGTGGAACGCCTTGCTACCTTCCTCGCCAGGCTCGACGACGAGGACGAGTAGGCGGCATACACCAACCCGCAGCAATCGGGTCAGTCTTGGCCAGGGAGCCGAGTGTCAGCCTCTAAGCCAGGTCCGAGATCGTGGCACCAAAGAAGCGACGATGACTGTTGCAGGGATGATGGCCAAGCCCCAGAACCACGCTGGTCCACCGGAACGCTGCGTCGACACCAACACCACGAGGTGCAACATGCCGCTTGCCACGAGCAATCCCTGGGCCGAAGACCGACCCTTGATGGCTAGCCATCCGACCAGGGCTACGAGACTCGCATAAATTATGAGCATCGCCCCGACCCCAGCACCGAAGATGTCACGGCCCGACACCATAACTCTGATGGCCACAATGAGTAAAACCACCGTGCTGATCCAGGTCCCAGCTACGGCAACCAACACGGCCGCGGGGACCCTGCCATGACTCACAGACGATCGCACATCGTGTTCACTTGACGGAATCATGGCTTTACTCCTGCGCGGGTAGACCAAGGACGTATCATAATCGAACTGGCTGCGGACTCCTCATAGCGTGCTCGCCTGGACCAACGTGCATCGCGTCCGAGCGATTCATGCGAGGATGTTCGTCCTACGGCGGATGCTCTTGCCAAAGTATTCGCCGGTTGCCAGACTTTCATGGCTACCTGCCGCATAGTCACTTCGTCGGCTATGCGGCACGATGGGTTATCCGCCCGCACTTATCACACGTGCCCTGGGTTGCGCCGGGGAGAAGGAGTCGAAGAGGCATGGACTGGCGCCACAGGGCTGCCTGCCTGAGTGAGGATCCCGAGCTGTTCTTCCCGATTGGAAACACTGGCCCGGCCCTTGCCCAGATCGAGGAGGCGAAGAAGGTCTGTGCCCGGTGCGAGGTTCGCGCCGAGTGCTTGGCCTGGGCTCTGGAAGCCGGCCAGGACCACGGTGTGTGGGGCGGCATGAGCGAGGACGAGAGGCGCGCTATCAAACGTCGTCAGTCCCGCTCCCGCGTGCGTCGTTCCTGACCTGCTCACAGTTCTCCGCTCGTCGATGGTCACAGCCGCTGGAGCGGGATTACGAGCCTGGCACAGGTTCCGACCCGGTCGGAGTTGTCCTCGAGGGTGAACGTGCCACCGAGGTCCTGCATCAAGGTCGTCACGATTGACAATCCCAGCGAGCTGCGGTGGTTATCTAGCGAGAACCCTTCTGGCAGCGGTTTACCGTCGCTGACAATGTCGACAACAAGGGCGTCATCGGTGCGGTGCGACCGCACGATGACATTCCCAGAGGATGAATCCAGGCTATGCTCGATGGCGTTTTGACATAACTCTGTCGTCGCCAGCGACAACGCGGTAGCAGTCTCAGCAGGGACCTCGCCAAAGCTGCCTTCCCGTCGAGCTACCACCGACCCGGATGAAGCCGCCACATCACCGACCATGTGGAGGATACGGTCAGCAACCTCGTCAAAGGCCACCTGTTCCTCGAAGTTCTGCGAGAGAATCTCGTGGACGACAGCAATGGCCGATACCCTTCCCATGGCCTGTTTCAGGGCATCCTTCGCGTCCGAGTTACTCATACGTCGTGACTGCAGCCGCAACAGTGCCGCAACTGTTTGTAAGTTATTCTTCACCCGGTGATGGATTTCCCTAATCGTGGCATCTTTAGTTACGAGCTGGCGATCTCTGTCCCGCAACTCGGTGAGATCACGAATAAGGATCAACGTGCCAGCCGAAACCTCAACATCGTCAAGCCAGGTCTGCAGCGGAATGACGCGAGCCCGCACAGTGGCATCAGAGTTTTCGATATCAGTCTCGGTGAGCCAGCGCCCTTCTAAGTCCAGGGTCAGCGATTGACCGACTTCACGCAGCCTCGGACACAGCTCTCGCACCGTCGGAATGAGGTATTCCCCATCCAAGTCACCGGCAAGGCCTAGACGACGAAATGCCGATAGCGCGTTCGGGCTGGCAAACGTGATCATGCCCGTGGCGGCCACGCGGATCACGCCGTCAGTAACCTTGGGAGCAAGCGCTCGGTCAGAGCCCGGAAACTGCGGGAACCTACCATGATGGAGCATTTCGGAGAGGATATCAGCGATTTCAAGGTAGTTATCCTCGGTGTTACCCGGCGCCCTCACCCCCATCTGATTGGTGTGCCTTTCGACGACAGCGATGACTTCCCCACGACGAACGACCGGGATCGCCCAGATATCAACCGGGATGCCTGCAGACAGTTTGTTATCGCTGGTTTCACACATCTCGGCGCTCATAAAGGCCTCGGTGACCAGGCTCTCGTCATCATAAGCGACAGACTCACCGACGACGTCGTCCTCCAGAGCAGTCGGGCCAGTATCTGGACGCACCTGGGCAACGGCCCAGAATACGTTCGGGTCCCTATCGGGAACCCACAAGATGAGGTCGGAGAACGACGTATCGGCAAGCATCTGCCAGTCGTCGACGAGGTCCTCGAGCCAGGTGATATCGGCGTCGTCGAGACGAGTCCGGTCGGCGACGATGCGGTTAAGGGCAGGCATGCCGTCACTCTAGTGACAGAAATCAACCCAGCTCCAGCTGGTAGCGAGATCAGCAAAAATGAGTGATTCGATTTGGGTCAAGACCGCCCGATACGGCAGAATTGACCGTCGTTGCCGCGCATCCGCGCGGACCCTCCTTCATCAGTAGGGAGGTTTATGACCCCTCAGGAAGGAGAGCGCCATGGGCAAAACTGGTCGTAAGCGTCGTGCGCGTCGTAAGAAGGGCGCCAACCACGGCAAGCGTCCCAACGCTTGAGGTTTGGGATAGTAAGGCCCCCGTCCCTAGGGACGGGGGCCTTACTCGTCGTGCTGACTCCCCCCCATGCTCAGGGACTCACACCGAGCTCAGGCCTGCCAGCGATACGTGACGTGCATTTGCACGAGACGACTCCGCAACTGCATAGGAGCTGCGACGGTGCGGTTGCACCGTTTGAGAGCTCGAGAGACGGCAGCTTCCATATCGGCTTCATCCATGCAACTTTCGCACGCCGCGATGTGACGGCGGAAGGCATCAGCATCGTGCTCACTCATTTCTCCATGGAGGAATTCCTGGAGATGGTCAATGACCCAATAACAGGATTCCTCGTTACCAGCGGACTGGGTCATCGTCATCCCTCCCTTCCTGCTCTACGGGCTATCGCAGAACGACCAAGATCCTCTTCATCTACTTGCCCGGCGCGAGGACCGATCCCTCGAGCGCCTGCGACGTCGACCAACTGTTTACGCAGCTGCTTGCGAGCACGATTTAGCCGACTCATCACGGTCCCGATTGGGGTGCCCATGATTTCAGCGATTTCCTTGTACGCGAAGCCCTCGACATCAGCCAGCAAAACGACCTGGCGGAACTCATCCGACAACCCGTCCAGAGCGTCTAGAATCTGCTGGTCAGGCAGCCCATCTAGGGCCTCCAACTCGGCAGACCGCAAACCGTTGCTGTCATGGGACGCAGCTTTAGCGATCTGCCAATCCTCGACGTCCTGGTCATCTGATGTCTGGGGGCGACGCTGAGCCTTGCGGTACGAGTTGATGTAGGTATTCGTCAGAATGCGATACAGCCAAGCCTTGAGGTTCGTACCAGGTCGGAACTGGTGGAACGAGGAAAAAGCTTTGGCATAGGCCTCTTGGACAACATCTTCGGCGTCAGCCGGGTTGCGGGTCATGCGCAGCGCGGCGCCATAGAGCTGGTCAAGGTATTCGAGGGCGTCACGCTCGAAACGTTGCGCCCTCTGGGTTTTCGTCTCTTCAGCGACGTCGACGGTGCCCGACGCATCCACGCGACGATCCATCCTGTCCTCGGATTCACGTGTGATCATCGTGTGCCAGCTTAGTGCACAGCGTTGGCCCTCGAAAAAGCGAGGCCTCCGCAACGTACGGGGCGCGATAAGCGCAGCGGTCATGGTGCGTCAACACACATGCCAGGCTACTGTATTCCCGCAACTAGTCATCATCTGGCGAAAATTATGCCCAGTTAGCTACCGCAGAAGCCTTCGGCGCGGTAGACATATGTCCATGAGTATCATCCGAGGCTTGGGCCGGACCATGTTCGCCAGTTACTTCATCGTTAAGGGGACGAATTCCGCGATGAAGCCCGATTCCTTCGTGGAAGATGCCGCGCCGGTCGTTGACCGTCTCCTCCCTGTGGTGCAGCACGCGCTGCCGGCGTCTATCAGTGCCTACATTCCTGAGGACACCAAGACCCTGGTCCGCGCCACCGGTGCTGCCCAGGCCTTCGGCGGCCTTGGAATGGCAACCGGCCTTGCTCGTCGCGCTGGCGCCGGCGTCGTTGCTGCAACGATGGTCCCGCATGTGCTCGCCTCTATTCCCGACAAGACCTCACCGAAGGATGAGCGCACTGCCGCCCGTTCCGTCTTGCTGCGCAACGTCGCGTTGCTCGGTGGGGCGATGATGGCCTCCCGCGACACCGCAGGCCACCCCAGCCTGGCCTGGCGCGCCGCCGACACCCAGCGCCGCGTTTCCTCGGCAGCAAGCGGCCAGCGCAAAGCCATTACCTCGTCGGTTGATGGCTTGTCAAAATCGGCCCGTAAGAAGCTGAAGAAGGCCCAGAAGAAAGCCGCTAAGACTCAGAAGAAGGCTCAGAAAAAGGCCAAGAAAGCTCAGAAGAAGATTGCTGACTGACCAGCATCTGTGGAACGCCCCGCGAGCCGAGCGCCTTCTCGCGGGGCGTGTCACGGTCCCGGGGTCAAAGTCCCAGACGAACCGTGCCCTTGTCCTCGCAGCTCTCAGTGACGGGCCTAGCGTCCTTGAGGGCGTTTTGGCATCCCGAGATTCCTATCTCATGTCAGCCGGGCTGCAGCTCCTCGGAGCAGACATCCAGCCCATCGGCCCCGGCTCCGTTCAAGTCATGCCAGGTCTGGCTCATCCGACCGGCCCGATCGAGTGTGGAATGGCCGGTACCGTGATGAGGTTCCTTCCGGTCGTGGCCGCGCTGGTGCCTGGACAGACCCGATTCGTGGGAGACGAGCAAGCCTCTCGACGCCCTATCGCGCCAGTTCTCAATGGGTTGCGCCAGCTCGGCGTCGAGGTCGATTCTGACCGACTGCCGTTTTCCCTGAACGCCCCGGACCGCATGTGCGGCCCAAAGGTCACGATCGATTCGGCGACATCGAGCCAATTCATCTCGGCCTTGTTGCTAGCCTCAGCTCGTTTCCCGCAGGGAATTGACCTTCGTCATAATGGGGCGTCAGTGCCGTCGATCCCTCACATCGCCATGACCTGTACCATGTTGGCGGACCGAGGTGTCACCGTAGTCTCAGACGAGCCGTGCCACTGGGTGGTGCGACCTGGACCAATACATGCCCTCGATGACGTCATCGAACCCGACCTCACCAATGCCGCGGTATTCCTCGCAGCTGCCTTAATTGTCGGCGGGTCTGTGACAGTGCCTGGTTGGCCGACAGACAGCACCCAGCCTGGCGCACAGTTCATGGGGATCGCCGAAAAGATGGGAGCGATGGTATCCCGTGTTGACGGCTCAATGACTATCGCCGCCCAAGGCTGGCAAGAGTTGCGGCCTCTTGACGTCGACCTCCATGAGGCCAGTGAACTTACACCAGTCGTTGCAGCTGTGGCCTCTCTTGCTCGGGGCCGCTCGCGTATCCGTGGTGTGGCGCATATTCGCGGCCACGAAACAGACCGCCTTGCCGCTCTCGAGCACGAACTGGCTAAGTTGGGCGTTGAGGTCCAGCAAACCGACAACGGCCTAGACATCACTGGTCGAGGTGCTGACAAGCTGCACGGTGGAAAATTTGGATGTTACGCCGATCATCGAATGGCTCATGCCGGGGCTCTTCTTGGACTTGTCATCGACGGGGTTGAGCTCGACGACATCACTTGCACGTCGAAGACCATGCCGCAGTTCCCGCAGATGTGGGCCAACCTCGTCGAGGAGGTTTGACGTGTCTCCTCGACGTTTAGCCTCCTCTGGGATCGACATGCGTGACTGGTCCTCCTATGACCGTCCCAAGCGCCGCACCAAGCCGCGAACCAAGCAGCGTCCTGACTACTCGTCGTTGCCGATTGGGACCGTTATCACCATTGATCGTGGCCGCTATCGCTGTCGTCTTGATGACGGTGTGGAAGTGACCGCCGCCAAGGCCCGGCAGCTTGGTCGGAAGTCAGTCATTGTTGGCGATAAAGTGCGGCTTGACGGCGACGTGTCGGGAGCCGAGGGATCCCTCGCTAGAATCGTACACACTGAAGAACGCGTCACTGTGCTCAGGCGTACCGCAGACGACACTGACCCCCATGAGCGCCCTATCGTCGCTAATGCCGATCAGGTGGTCGTCGTTACGGCTCTTGCTGACCCCCCACCGCGTCCAGGCATAATCGATCGCATCCTTGTGGCAGCCCATGCTGCGGGAGTCTCCCCCATCCTCTGTCTCACTAAAGCTGACCTCGCCTCCGGCGACGACTTCGTCGCAATGTATTCGCAGCTGGGAATACCCGTCACCACAAGCCAGCCCGGAGCAGACCTTGCCGAGTTGCACCAACTTCTCAGAGGCAAGGTGAGCGTTCTCGTCGGCCACTCGGGTGTTGGTAAGTCAACCCTCATCAATGCTCTGGTTCCTGGTGTCAACCGGGTCACTGGCCACGTCAATGACGTCACTGGGCGAGGACGCCATACCTCTACTAGCGCTGAAGCGATCCCGTTGTCCGAAGGCGGTTGGATCATCGATACCCCAGGGGTGCGCTCCTTCGGATTGTCCCACGTCCCCACTGGGGACATCCTGGCCGGATTCGAAGAGCTCGATGCCGTGTCCGTCGACTGCCCTCGCGGATGCCAGCACACCAATAGCAGCCCAGAGTGTGCACTCGACGACGCCGTGTCCGATGGACGGGTGCAGCAATCTCGGGTGGACTCGCTGCGTCGGCTATTGAGCGCCACCGCTCCCCGCTGATCAGCGGACGGGGAGCACGCTCAATTCTTGTTGCCAAGCTCGTCCTGGCTATCGATTTTGGAGCACCCTGAGACGTCCGGATGAATGTAGCGATACCGTCCGCTTCTTCCTCCCGGCATCCCACGTAAGGCATGTGCCCGGTGTCGAAGAAAGCCTCTTCGATGCGATCAAGCGCGCGATCGTCCAACTTGAGATAGTTGATGGTGTCTCGAGCCGCTAAGTACGGGGTTGCCAGGTCGTAGTGGGCGTACTCGACACGCACACGCAGCCCCTTCTAGGCCCGCAGAATGCGTTCCAGCTTGTCTGTGACGTTGACCGGACACCCCTGGAACTCTTTATAGTCCCAATTCTTATACAACAGCAGACCGAGGTTGTACTGCGACTCCGTGGTGACGCCAAGCTCGCTACGCAGGGAGTGCTAGAAGCCGTGTACGAAAATGGCGACAGTATCGTCCCCGCTAGGATCGGTATCGGCGACCTCGTAAGTCCGCCTCGGCAGAGCACCCGTATAACGTCCGTCGATGCGACCAACGGCTTTACCTTTGCTGCGCAGCAGCTCAGTGCAGAACCTCACATGCTCAATACGAAGATCAGCGCGCTCAATGTAATTGACGTCCAGACCTGTGAGCCGCGAAACAGTGGCGACAACCTGGGCCCTGTCAGCCGGATCGAGGCGGTGGCCCGCAGCTAGCGCCTTGCGATAGGGGCCGTCTGCAAACCCCTCGGCCTCGTCAAGGACATCTTCGAGAGTGCGATCGGCATTGTGGCCGTGGTAATGGGCGTTTGCCGCGTAGGTGGGAAGAAAACCGATGCACGCCCGATCCCAGGTGAGGTCCTCGAAATCTTGAGTACCAAAGTCGAGAACCGACGACACCAGGATGATGCCGTTGAGGTACATCGAGAAGGTGTCCTGCAACCGTTGCGCAACACTGACGGCTCGGACGGTTCCATACGACTCGCCAAGAAGATAAAGCGGACTCCCCCAGCGCCCGTAGCGGGTAACCCACAACCGGATGAGTTCGCTGACCAGTTCGACGTCTTTACTCCAGCCGTGCCACTCGTTGGGATCGTGTCCGTCAACGACGCGGGAGTACCCCGTCGACATGGCGTCCATAATGACGAGGTCTGTCTCGCGCAGCAGAGTGTGCTCGTTGTCGATGAGGTGGAAGGGCGGGGTAGCAGGTTGCTCGGGAGTACCGAGGTCGACGACACGAGGCCCATATGCAACCACACTGACGAGGACCCAGGCACGCCATTATAGACAAACGTCAACGGCCTCGCAAGTGGGTTATCACCAGATCGTCGGTTGGGACTGGTTCCGCTGGAGCCTTGGTGGGAGTTTCGTGTGCCGTCATAACTTCAGCCTACGGCCGCCAGTCGCAAGGCACCGTGAGGCTTCATCTCCTCGATCTGCCGGTATCCCAGTATGGTGTGGATATGGCCGACCACACCGATGACCTCCGCCTGGCACATATCCTCGCTGACGACGCTGATTCTTTGACGATGTCTCGTTTTGGCGCCCGAGATCTGACGGTCTCGACTAAGCCTGACCATTCCGAAGTCACCGACGCGGACCTTGCCGTCGAAGATTCGGTGCGCAGAACCCTGTCTCGGATGCGCTCCCGGGACGCCGTCCACGGCGAGGAACGTGCCGATACCGGGGATGGACCCCGCCGGTGGATCATTGATCCGATCGACGGCACTGCGAATTTTCTGCGTGGGGTCCCAGTGTGGGCCACCCTCATTGCCCTCAGCGTCGAGGACCAGATTGTCGCATCTGTGGTCTCTGCTCCTGCCCTCAAGCGACGCTGGTGGGCAGCCCGTGGCTCAGGAGCATGGTCGGGCAAATCCCTGGCCTCAGCGACACCGATCCACGTCTCGAATGTGCGCAATCTTGCCGACGCGTTCTTGTCCTATTCTTCGCTGCACGGATGGGTCGAGAGCGGACGAGGGCACGGGTTCGGTGAACTCATGCGGTCGGTGTGGCGGACCCGAGCCTTCGGCGATTTCTGGTCTTACATGATGGTGGCAGAAGGTGTCGTCGATGTGGCATGCGAGCCGGAACTCAGCCTGCACGACATGGCCGCCCTCGACGCTATCGTCACCGAGGCGGGCGGTAAGTTCACCGGTCTCGATGGCAAAGACGGCCCGTGGTCTGGGAATGCTCTGGCGTCGAATGGTTTCCTTCATGACCAGGCCCTAGCCATGGTCCAGCCCCAGGAGTGAGCACCGGTCGCCGGACGCCCCTGTCCCCGCTGCGCATCGCCAGTTAGAGGATACGAGCCCGAATTGTCCCCTCAAGAACGGTGACATTGGCGAGCAGCCCACTGTCAGTCTCCGCAATGTCGAGAATGCAGTAACCGAGCTCGCCCTTCGTCGCCAGAGCCTGGTAAGTGACGTTTCCCCCCTGATCAGCAACGAGTCGGTTCAGGGTCGCCATGACACCTGGGACATTGCGATGTAGATAGCCGATGCGAGCACCCGTGCGAGGCGATGGGGTGATCTCAGGAATGTTAACACTCATTCCGGTCGCGCCGTTATCTACATAGTCGATAAGTTTCCCGGCGACGTAACGACCGATATCAACTTGAGCCTCTTGGGTGGACCCGCCGATATGCGGGGTCAGAATAACATTGTCCATCTCGCGCAACGGAGAGATAAAGGGCTCTTTTCCGGAGGCCGGCTCTTCGGGATACACGTCCACTCCTGCGCCAGCGATGTGTCCAGTACGTAGGTTGTCCACCAGAGCATTGATGTCGACGACCTTGCCTCGCGACAAGTTTAGAAAGAGGGACCTCGGTCGCATCATGGCGAATTCGCGATCCCCGATAAGATCGGTGTTGCTGGGGCGTCCATCGATATGAAGAGACACCGTCTCGACGCTACCAAGCAGCTCTTCCATGGAATCACACTTGTGAGCGTTGCCCATAGGTAAAACATCAGCGATGTCATAGAAAAACACCTGCATGCCCATGGCCTCTGCCACGACCGACAGCTGCTGGCCAATATTGCCGTAGCCGATAATGCCTAGTCGACGTCCACGAATCTCGTGCGACCCAATTGCGGACTTACGCCACACACCGTTGTGCATTTGAGTATTGCGATCGCCTAAACGACGAGCTAGAGCGATGATCTCTGCCATGACAAGCTCAACGACTGAACGGGTATTGGAATAAGGAGCATTAAAAGCGGGAACGCCAGCCTCGGCTAACGCATCAAGATCCATCTGATTAGTGCCAATACAAAAAGCGCCAACCGCATGGAGCTTGTCGCCGCAGGCCTCAACGACCCGACGAGTAACGCGGGTACGTGATCTGATGCCCAACAGGTCAACTCCGTCAAGGGCGCTGATGAGGTCATCCTCGTCAAGGGCCTCACTTACCCGCTCGACCTCGTATCCGGCCTTTTTCAGTGTTCGGACCGCTTCGTCATGGATGTTTTCGAGTAGCAGCGCCTTCATAACCGCCAGTTTATGGAGGGGGCAAGCGCGACCCGTTGCGGGCGTCTCAATGGGTGGAATCATCGACGCGAATGCGTGGAATCGCTCTTAGTAGCTCCTGAGTAACCACGTGCTGCGGGTCACGGTACACGTCCGCGAGCTTACCCCGCTCGACGATCCGCCCGACGCTCATGACAGCTACCGTGTCACATAAATGTCGCACGACGCCTAGGTCATGGGAAACGAAGATCATCGTCAGACCGCGTTCCCTCACTAGATCATTGAGTAGGTTAAGGACCTGGGCCCGCACCGACACATCCAGCGCCGACACGGGTTCGTCAGCAACCAGGACATCGGGTTCAGTCACCAAGGCCCTCGCAATGGCGATACGTTGTCGTTGCCCGCCTGAGAACTCGTGTGGGAAGCGACTAGCAGATTCGGGATCCAGGCCAACGTCAACCATGACCTTCGCCAGCCTGTCCTTGCGCTGCTGACGAGTCGTTCGTCGTGCAACCGGCGACCGCAACGGCTCAGTGATCGCCCTTCCAATACTCATACGAGGGTCGAGGGAGGACCGTGGATCCTGGAACACCATCGCAGCGGATCGCCGAAGCTCCCGGATAGCGTTGGCATCTGTGAGGGATGTCCCCCTAAAACGAACAGTCCCCGAATCTGGCTGTCGTAGCGCCATCATCGCCTTGAGCAGGGTGGATTTTCCAGCGCCAGACCCGCCGACTAGACCTAGCCGCTGTCCTTCGTTAACGTGCAGCGAAACTCCATCAAGAGCATTGGTGCCTCCACTGCTTGATCCCAGGTGCAGGTGCAAATCCTCGACCTCGATCTGAGCCGTCATCAATCCTCCAACGCGATTGTCGTCCCAGGCTCGACAAGGTCGAGTCGGGCAGCCCGCAGTAAGCGACGAGTGTAAGGATGATCAGGGTGAGATAACACATCACGCGCTGATCCGGCTTCAACGACCTTGCCCGACGTCATGACGATAAGCTCCCGGCAGATGTGCGAGACAACCGCCAAATCGTGGGTAATAAATAGGCATGCGGCACCAACCGAGTCAAGCACCTCATCGATAGTCGCCAGTACCTGAGACTGCACCGTGACGTCCAAGGCGGTCGTCGGCTCGTCACAAATGAGCAGATCCGGCGAGTTCACCAACGCCATGGCAAGCAGAACCCGTTGACGCTGGCCACCGGACAGTTGATGCGGATAGGAATCCATCACCCTGGCTGGATCCTCAATACCGACCTGCTCAAGCATCTCAAGGACGCGTCCACGAGCATGGCCGCGAGTGACGGTGCGATGCAGGAGCGGTACCTCCCCTACTTGCCGACCGACCTTCATAGTTGGGTCCAGAGCGGTCATAGGTTCCTGGAAAACCATTCCAATACTGCCGCCCCGAAGGGCCGACATGGCATGGTCCGAGGCACCTAGTAGCTCCTTACCGCGCCAGCGCACCGAGCCAGACACGTGCGCGTTGCCAGGCAGCAGGCCCATGATCGCCAGGGCTGTGACGGATTTGCCCGACCCAGACTCGCCGATGAGTCCGAGTCGCTCACCGGCTTCCAGAGACCAGCTCACGTGGTCAACAGCGACCCGCCGATGCCGTCCGAAGTCGACAACCAAGTCATTAACCTCTAGCAAAGGCATCAACGAACCTCCCTCAAACGCGGGTCAAGGAAGTCTCGTAATCCGTCACCAAGAAGGGTGAATCCCATCACGGCTCCCGCGATAGCCACGGCTGGCGCCACGGTCAACCAGGGTGAATCAAAAAGGTACACCTGCGAGTCCCGCAGCATACGCCCCCAGGTCGGGACGGTCGCCGGTGTCGCTAAACCGAGGTAGCTCAGCGCAGCCTCGGCCAAGATCGCCGTGCCATAGGAGACAGAGGCCTGCACCCCAATCAGTGGAGCGATATTGGGAAGAACATGGTTAAAAGCCACAGACCTCCATGCCATCCCGGAGCTGCGCGCGGCAACCACATAGTCCTGCGCGAGGATCTGGCGGCTGGCAGTTCGGGTAATGCGTGCGAACACTGGCACCGTCGATACCCCGATCGCAATCATCCCTGTCAGCGTCGATCCGCCTACGGCAGCCGCCAGGATGATGGCAAGCAACAGGGCCGGGAAAGCGTAGAGAAGGTCTGCGGCTCGACCAACGACTGTTGACCACGGACGAGGCAGCATTGCCGAGGTAACCCCCCAAGGCACCCCGATACCAGCTGCTATGAGCACTGAGACCACGCCAACGAGCAGACAAGTACGAGCACCCACAAACATTCGCGAGGCAATATCGGAACCGAATCCGTCAGTGCCTAGCCAGTACTGCCCATTAGGCCCCGTCAGCCGTTCAGCTGGGACAACAAGATTGGGATCGTGCGGAGTCCACACTGCGGAAGTCGCCCCCGCGATGACGACGATTCCAACCAGCACACATCCAATGACCAGACCTGCCCGTTTCATGAATGCTCCTCCTGAGCAGCGCGGATCGTTGTTCGTAGGCGCGGATCGAGGACGACGACGATGAGGTCCGTGAGATAAGAGATGGCCATCACAATCGCCACGATGACCATGACGACGTCGCTCACGACAAGCAAGTCACGGGTGCTGACTGCGTCGAGAAGATACGACCCGAGTCCAGGAATGACGAACACTTCTTCCACGACGATGGCGCCAACAAGCATCGCGCTGGCCTGAAGTCCAAGCACGGTGGCCAGACTGATCGAGGCATTGCGCAACCCATGACGATGCAGGGCCGGCCACAGCCGCCACCCGACCGCCCGCGCCGTCTGCATGTGATCGTCAGTTAGCACATCGATGAAGGCGCTGCGCACATACCGCATCATGACGGCTGCCTGAACGATCGAGAGAGACAACACAGGCAAGATGAGGTGGGCTGCCCATGCACCGGCATCCTCATGCAGGGGAACGTAGCCGCCAGCCGGTAACCAACCGAGAGTCACGGAGAACAGCAAGATGAGTAGGATGCCAGCTAAGAAGGCAGGAATGCTCATCAAAACCTGGGACAGTGCTGAGGCCACAAAGCCGCGACTTTTCCGACGATGTACAGCTGCATACGCTCCTACCGGTAAGCAGACCAGCAGAGCGAGCACGAGGGACAACCCAACCAACCAGCCGGTCACCGCAAGACGAGAAGCAATCTGCGGGCCGATGGGTTCGGCGGAAACCATTGAGGTGCCAAGGTCACCCCGAACTAGGGAACTAATCCAGTCCCAGTAACGCTGGGGCCAGGGAAGATCGAGTCCAAGCCGAGAGCGCACAGTAGCAGCAGCTTTGGGGTCGGCATTGGCGCCAAGAATAACCTGAGCGACATCCCCGGGTAGCAAGCTGAGTAGCGCAAAAACGACAAAGGAAGCGACGATTAGCCACACCAGCAGCTCCCCTAAGGGAATTAAGACACGTTTGAGGACGGTCACTTCGACCTCCTCACCTTGGTCAGATCGAAACTCATTGACGTTGAGTTGCGTTGCAGACCGGTGATGCCAGACTTGCTGATGGTGATCTTCGGCATAAGGAAGAGAAACCCACCCGCGGCGTCGGTAGCCAGGATCCGGCTGGCCTGCATCATCGTCTCGTTGGTGCGATCGGCCGGACCAGTGCGCGCCGACTCGATAAGACGATTAAATTCCTTATTGTGGTAACGCCAGTAGTAATCCGGGTTCGCCCAGTTGACAATGTCGCGAGCCTCGACATGGGCGACGATCGTGAGGTCGTAGTCCGCATGGGTGTAAACGACATCGAGCCAACGGGCGGGAAATTCCAGCTCGTCGGTGACGACGTTGATGCCAACCTGGGCAAGCTCAGAGGCCACCACCCTGGACGCTGCAGTCGCGTAGGGCAATGCGGCTGTACGGAGCCTGAGAGTAAGGCCGTTGCCATACCCGGCGTCAGCAAGCAATTTTCGTGCCCGGACCGGATCATGTGGCCAGGTATGAGACAGGTCGGTATACCAGGGGTCAGTGGGAGGAACCATCGACCCGATGAGAGTTCCCTGCCCGTTCCAGACGACGTCAAGCAGACCCTTCCGGTCAATCGCCATAAGGATGGCCTGACGCACCCGCCGGTCTGAGAGAGCCTTCGACGTATTGTTCATTCCGAGGACCACCTCGCCGTTGGTGGTCCCACGTAACACCCGATAGTTCGGGTTACCGGTAAACCGGGATAACGCTTGCGGAGTCGTCATGTCGGAGACCACGTCGAGATCCCCCGACAGCAGGGCTGCCGTCTGAGATGTCGGGTCGGAATAGTAAGCAAAGCGGACGGTAGGGCGATTCCCCTCGTGCCAAGGTCGCGGAGACGGAGACAAGGTCACCGAATGTCCTGGGGTGAACTCAGTGACGACATAGGGTCCGGACCCTTGAGGTCGGGTAGCCAGGTCCTTCGTCGCCGGATCGATGACAACTCCCGACGTGCTGGCCAGGTTAAACAATAGGAAGTTGTCGCGATTCGACAGATCGAGGATGACGGTGGAGTCATCCGGGGTATGAATAGCCTTGATCGCAGCCAGGTTTGCCTGATTCACCGGGCTTGCCGACGCACCCCTCATAAGCTCTAGGGAAGCCTTGACGGCAGCCGAAGTCACCCGGGCGCCAGACGCGAACCGGGCGTTGGGGTCAAGGCGAAAAGTGAGTCTCAGACCGTCATCAGAAAGCTTCCACGACTTCGCCAGCAACCCGACGAGCTTGCCCGAATCATTAACCCGAACGAGAGTCTCATAAACGTTATAGAGCAGGACCTGCGGAATCGCCGCGGCCGCGTTGGACACTAAGTCGAGGGTTGGAGGGGCTGCTGTTGCCCCGATGGTGAGTACGTTGTCGTCAGTCGACTGGCAACCGGCGATTCCTGTGGCCGACAAAGCTACCGCAACGGCTAGCCCTGCAGCTTTGAGCTGGTCTCGCATCGTCTAGTCATGCTCCCTTCGGGCTCGGCGCCCTGCCGGCGAGCATAGACCCCCTGTGCGCCCTACGCGAACCCCTCGAGATCAGTGTGGTAGGGCGCCCGAGAATGAGTACCCACCACCATTGGCTTTTCGGTCGGGCTTTCCCACATCTGATTTGTACTGCAACAGTGTGATCTGTATAGTGAAGCGAGCCGACGCGGGGTGGAGCAGTTCGGTAGCTCGCCGGGCTCATAACCCGGAGGTCACAGGTTCAAATCCTGTCCCCGCTACCAGTTCCCCGTCAGCTTCAGGGTTGGCGGGGATTTTTCTACCCCGCGCGGGCAGCAGAGTACTGACCTCTACACCAAGAAATTCGGCAACATGGAATAGGTCGCCGATAGACCACCCAATCTCCCCGCGCAGCTTTCGCCCAGCGGCCGCTGGGGTAACCCCCAAAGCTCGCCCCAGCTCCACCCGAGTGAGCCTTTTTCTGAACATGAGTGAGTTGACAGTGATCCCCACAGCTTCGTCTGCCGTATAGCCCGAAAGTACGCCTCGCTTGTGAATCCGACTCACAAGTTGGTGTTGGCCGCATTGGCGAATTTTGCTGATGATGATCTGGCGTGGCCGAGGGTGGATACGTTGTCGCAGTTGACGTCGTCGTCGCGGCGGACGGTGTTTCGGGCTGTGGATGTTAGTAGGCGCAGGCTTGATTGAGCGTCTTCGTGGGTGTGAGCGAGCGGAACAGGGTGGGCTGCATCGGGCGCAATCGGTGTGGCGTTTACGGGTGCCCGATAGCGTCTCGCGGCGTCATAGTGGCCGTGACCGTCGTCCTGGAATGGTTCGTGAATCCCCTAGTCAAATCCACTGTGACACTGGTGACACACTCCTCCACACCCCCCTATTTGGTAGAGGTCTGCAGCCTGGTAGTCCTCTAAGCGCCATAACAGTCGTGTGTTCATCGGCTTCTTCCAAGGTTTGTGTTAGCGCGATGTTGCGTAATAGCCTATTCCTACGAAAACGGAGTGGGAGTCTGAGGACATCCCACCCAACCCCCGGTGGGATGTCCAGCACGACGCGGACCGAAGCCGGGGGCTTCTTTGTGTCTGGAGTCACAATCTCACTGTTACGATGTGGGGCCGCCACGCTAGTTCTTTTCTTGCCATCGTCAATCGTGTCTCCTATTCGGGTAAAGGCGTTGGGTTATGGTCAGGTGCCGGTGTGGTGGGGTGGCCAGTGCGGTGGTAGTGGGCAGGGCTGTTGATGCTTGGTTAGGTGCGGGCAGGATGATGTTGGGGTGGTTCATCCAGTGAAGTCGCGGTAGGCGTTGATGCGCCGAGCGACGTGTTCCCAACGTGCACGCAGTTCAGGGCTGGTGATCGCGTCGGGTACGAGTCCGAGGGCGTTGATCCAGGCTGGGCGGTCGGAGTGGTGACGCGAGCAGGAGTTCGAGGGCTACCGTTAAACGATGTGCGTTGCGTGAGGCGGCACGTCAGCATCGTGGGATAAGTGAAGCGATGGCCTCAGGGGTGTCACTATTAGACTGGTACCAACAACCGTTATGGTGAAGGCCCGCGCGGTGAGCACAGGCCTAGTTGTAGTGGTCATGGCGAGGCAATGTTAGCTGCGGCTTTCTGGACCGATTCTGCATGCCGGTTGACGAACTCTGTTGCAGTAGTTTGAGCTGAGCTGTTTCAGGGCTCAAGCGGCCGGTAGCAGTGTCATGGGGGAATCCCAAGAAGGGAAAGTGGGGTCTTCTTCCACTGCGACCTCTGAGCCGCCCAGCTACCCGCAATCAGAGTGGAACCGGCGCTAGGGACGTGTGTCCGGTATGGGCTGGCCTGACATGAGCGGCACCGTTATGGTGTATGTATAAGTGGGTCTTTGCGCTGGCAGGATGTGTTGAACGTGGCAACGATGAGCAAGAGACATCCGGGACGGTTTGGGCACATTGTGGCTGAAATTATCCAAGACATCGTTGGTGTAGGTGTCGTGGCGATCAATAGTACCGTCCTAGTGATCATGGCGGCTGTTCTTGCTGAGTATGTTCCTTATAAACACTTCTACCACGTGGTAGGTAATGTGGTTGTGTACGCCTGTCTTGCTGCGGCGATTGCGGTGCCGTTTTTTGTACATCACTGGCGTAAGCGACGTCCGGGTTCACATCCCGCTACTGATTATGTGGGGCGTAGTGTGCGACGTGCTGGGCTACTAACGTTGATTGGCACGATGTTTATCGGGAAGCTAGTTTCACCCGCAACGCGTGGTATGTCACGTAGCTCACGGCGACGATGGTGAGCCGATCGCTGTGAGGTCAGGTGAATCGGCAGCCAACGACCTGACTGAGGTCTGGTTCGGGTTGCGCATGTGAGGGGCAAGAGGTGTCTGCCCCCTCACTCTTGTCAGTGTCGGTCTCCCGGTCGCCACTGTGATGATCAATCGGTCAGACTCGCCGCGCCGCCGCGTACAGTTCGGTTCCCGAAATATCGTCGCTGATCCGGTAGCGGCTAGTCCGGTTTGTCGCCAGCCCCAGCGGAAGAGCCTCGTGACCGTGGGAGGACGGTCTCATCGACAGGATCTGCCATTCTGAGCCACGTTCGAAAACGGTGGTTTTCGAGCAGCTGGTAAGTATTCAGAGGGGCATCAGCGGGTGAGTTGGTAAACCCTTTGGCGGGTCACCCCAAGCACGCGGGCGGTGTCGGTGGCGCTGTATTTCTTCTCGACCCTCAGCAGAGTGACGGCCTCACGCTTGCGTGTGGCCGCGTGATCAAGCACCTTCCGGGCTTGGTGCTCTTCCTCCTCACCTTCTTCCCACATGCGGCGGGCGTCGGCCTCACCATCCAAGCGAACGTGAACCTTAAACGCCTTCTCATCGGGTCCATCCTCATCCCAGGCGGTAATGATTCCGCGGGCCTCGTCTGCGACCTGACCCAACTTCACTGCTTGCCCAACCGCCCCGAGGGCCGGAATCTCGAATACCCAGAAATTCGCCTCAGGTGAGACCTCACGATGGGCGATCACGTCATAGACCGTCCCAACTTCTGCTGTCATGCTCATTACTTTCACTCCTTCGGACTCGTCACGCCTGCTCGCTCCAGCTGCGCCAGGACACCAGCGGACATGAGCCGGTGACCTGTTGGTATCGATACACGCCCGGCCCCGTTAGACCTCCCCCAGATTTCACGACTTCCTTATCACCAACGAGACCGGCGACGCACCTAGTACGTCGCCAGCCTCGTACCCTATGTCTCGTCCCCTTACTGGTAGGGGTCGTAAGGGAAGCCGTAAGTGTGTTCCAGGGCCTTGCGCAAAAGGTCGTTCATAGTCGTGTGCTCCTCGACGGCCCTCATCTTCAGCGCCGTGTGGGTAGCGGTGGGTAGCTTGACGTTGAACGCGGTGATCGGAGTCTTGGCTGACTGAAAGGTTTCAGAGACACTAGCTCCCTGACTTGCCGCCATCCGACCGGTGTAACGGCTGGCCTTGTCTGCGGCGGTGGGCTTGCGGTTCTTACTCACTTCAGCATCTCCTGGATCTGGGCAGCAACCTGGGCGAACTCTCCTAGATCTGTTGGCCGGGTCCCGATGGCTTGCCGATAGGCGACCCGCCGATGAACTTCCGCGTCGAGAACGTCTAGGCCCTCGACAGCGGCGGCCCCCTCATAGGCGTCACGGTATTGCCTGGTCCAATCGGCCTTGTTGAAGAGCAAGGCCCGGCGCGTGCCGTGGGCCACCTGGTAGGTCATCAACGCTCGATCCATATCCAGGTCCCCCGACTCAGTCGGGATAATAACCACATCAGCAACCTCGAGGGCTGCGGTAACCGTCTGAGAGTCACCAGGAGGAGTGTCAATAAAGACCAAGTCAGCATCGATGTCACGGCAACGCCTGACAATGGGGGCATTAGCCGGGCGGACCTCAAAATTCAGCCGGTCACCGGCCTCAAAAGCATCAGTAGCCCAAGACGTCGCCGATCCTTGCGGATCGGCATCCAACAAGACGACCCGATCCTGGCAAGACAGGGCCGTAGCCAGGTAGACCGCCGTGGTCGTCTTCCCAACCCCACCCTTGGTGTTAACAACAGAAATAACCCGTGACATATCTGCATCATTACACACATGTATCAGTGCATCAATACATCTATGTATCGGCGTGGTGTGAGAAGAAAACCCAGCCCACATACAACGATCCCCCAGCCGACACCAACTCCGAGATCTTATGAAGAGACAACTCCCACAGGAGCTGCACCCCTCACAGGAGCCCACCAGATCCGCGTCAAGACCCCACACCCCTTACCAGCGCACCCTTCGTGACCAGCTCGAGACTCGACCCGATCAAGACACCGCGTAAGCGATGAGGTCACGGCCTAAACCACACCCTCAGCCTCAAGCCTGCACTCACAGAAACCCCTCCTGAACTGGACTTGCTCACGAGGGGTTTTGTCTTGCCATGCGCCTAGACCAAGGCTGCGGGTCACCTCAGTTTTTCAGCTGCTGCCTTCACGCCAGGCGACGTGCAGACGTTCGCAGGTTTGTTACCAGTCCTGGAGCAAATTTCGGCAGTGAAGAGATTCGCCCCTCCTACGATCGCCTGCGCTTCTTTTGAATTTGGATTAGAAAGAGCTTTTACCACGTTTTTCGGATCTTCCCTCGCCATCCAAGGCATGTAGCTGGGATTCGATGTGGTGATGTCGCCCCAGTAGGAGAAAGGGATGCCTCGTCCTGGGTTGTACTTGCTAAATATATCTTGCTTAGATTCCGGCAAGTTTGCTATTTGCCGACCTTCCCTATCGGCTAACTCATAGGCGTCCAAGTCAACATACTTACTGCTGTACTTGTAGTTCCTAAAAGTAATCGTAGGAATGTTGGAAAGTTCCTTTTCTGCCGGGCTTGACAGGGTGTCTTTTAGCCCGCTGAAGGTTCCGAATCGAGACAAAGCTGCCGCGAGAGGGAGTCTTTCCATCGCGCAGAAGGGGCAGAACTCAGACCCCACATAAAAGAGCTTTACCTTGCCGTCCTTGTCAGGTTTATTCCCAATCTTGGTGACCTGGAGCTCCGAAGAACCGGGGCCAACCTTGTCATAAACGCTTTTAGGAATGGAGACAATCGCCTTAGAGATCGTATCCTGGGAAGTCTCTATAGCGGGACCCTGGCGGGACTTATTAATAGCAAGTATCGTACCAAAGATGATAAGAGAGAGGGCCAGTACGCCCACGGCGACATAGGTGATCTTACGGCGCTTCATCTTGAGTGATTCGCGCTCTTGTTCCCTGCGGAGAATTTCTCGTTTGCTCATAAATTTATCAGTAAAGAGAAATTGAGCTAATGTTCAACGGAGGATTAATGAATGCACAGACAAATGAAATGAGATTCACTGTTTTTCTTTCTGTCGATTTAATCGAAAAGCAGTAAAATATTACCACATGAAGGGGCAACGGGTCGCCGGCTCAGGGTGCTATGTCCAGAAATCGTGTCGCAACTGTGCCCGGTAAGCCCGGTTCTGGTCGATAAGTCGGGCACGTCCGAGGTCGGACTTGGCGAGTTTTCCCTCTGCGGTCTGAGCACGAGCCAGTGCACATCTCGATACTTTCGCACCTCGGCCAGCAGGCCTCACATCTGGTCTGCCATTTTCGAGCACCTGGCCCACGTCAGCCTCGACGGAAACCACGGCCCCACAACGACTCCACGCGCCCCTGGCTCTTGGACCCTCAGCTAGCTTTGAGGGTCTGGGTGACCTCACGGGTGAGCGCTTGACAAGTCCACGCAGACACGGTCATGCCCTGCCGGGACACATCCCGTTCGATCAGCCTCCACACGCTGGCACTCACTCGGATCGTGCAAGGTTCCAGGGGTTCAGTCTCCACTTCCTCCCAAGCTCGACCCCCGAACGACTCGACCTGCAACCCCTCAAAACCTGACTCAGCTTCACCAGCCCACCGACTGACCATCTCATCGCTAATAAAACACCATTGTCGGCAACAAACTCACTCATCTCGCCCTCCTCATCTAAGCCAGAAACCCTTTCGTCAACCAATCCGCGTGAATCACCAATACGGACCCGTCAGCGCCACGAACAAACACCACCTCGATTACCCGCCCCGCACCATCAAATCCGATCGTGGCCCACCGCACCGGCTCAACATCCTCATCACCCCGACGCACCCGAGCCGGCCAAGGCGAAAACGGCCGACATCAGTTAAGACACCTCAAATAATCGGTCTCGATACATTCGGCCCATTCAACTTCAACACAGCCCACACCAACACCGAAACGCTTCACACTGCCATTAAGCAGCATATTCAGACCACCCTCGAAACAGCACCGTGCCACTGACACTAACAACCCCTTGAGGACACTCTTCAAAGGAAACCATAGCCATTAATATCACCTCCTTAACCACACCTTTATAAAAACGGGCGCGGTAAACCGAGGAAAGCTCTAAGAGCTACCCCTGTTCGACAAAGCATTCCGAAACAACCGTACGATTATGGTCCAATCTGGTAAAAGGACTCGCGGTAGCTTCTTCCAAGCATAATTTCCAGAAAGCCGCCCGGTACAGGATCTGTCTGGGAACCATCGAACGGACTGTCCATCATCATTTGCAACGCAGCGACAGAGCAGCCAGGGCTGTCAAAGCAATCCAGTACATGAGGCCAAGATGGGCATGCTCCAACTGGCTGTAGACGGACAGTCCTATCCAAACACCGACCGTCTCACCTACAGCAGAGGTGAGCTGCCTCATGTTCATCGATTCCACGACAGGTCGGCCCTCGGTGAGGTTAGCAAAAGCAACATTAAGAATTGGCGTGAATACCGTCTCCCCCAACGAAAAGATAAACACCCCACAGAATACAAGGACTACGCCAAGCAATCCCCTTGAAGCATTAAAGAATAGCATCGATATGCCAAGAGTACACACTCCTGACATCATGATCTTCTGGACTTTCACTCCAATTTTTAGCTGGCGTTCCACAAGCAAAGATATCGGAATTTGAATCAACACGACAAGCACTCCATTAGTTGTATAGAACAGCGACCTCATCATAGAACTTGTCGCTATTGCAGAAAAGACTAGGGAAAAACTTGAAAAGAATTGCCCTATCAGGATACTGCCTATTAGTGCTACGATCGTTATTTTTCTCGCATCAGCCGTCCTGAATAATTCACGAAAAATTTTGATCCCCATCGGCGGCCTCAGGGAACCTTCGCTCATCATCACGCCTTTCGGGGCAGCCATTGGCGCTAATATCGCAGCGATAAAGAGCGCTACACTGACTCCTAATAGAAACTGCTCATAAATATTTCTATCAAGTATCATATTACCGATAATAGGACCTACCGCCGCAGTGCAATTCGCGACAACTTGAATGACAGCGAAACCGCGGTTCTGGGAAGCTCTATCAGGAGTTGCTAGCGCTATAAAGCTTCGCACACCAGTACCATTAACACTGAACCCTAGGCCCGCAGCGCCCAGAGCAGCAATTATCGCATAGGGGTTTGCCGTAAGCGCCACAACAGCGTAAGAAACCGAGATCAGAGTAAGAGCAATTCTTACGCAACTTCGCACTGATAAACGGTGAAGTGGCGAAGCAAGAAATAGAGCACCACCACGAGTCATCAGTGTAAGCACGCTTACCGACCCCGCGATGAGCCGTTCCTGCGTACTTCCAAATTTCAATGTAAGCAATAGAGGGAGGACCGGTAGCAACGCAAAGTAAGATGATTGGCTGAGAACTTGGTCTGCCATAATGAGGTTGAATACACGCCCAGGAAGCCGCGATTTTGACGGTTTACTTCGTGTCCCTATTGTCTTCACTGGCACCCCTAGACTTGAGTCCAATCAACGACGCTAACAGCTTCTTTAATCGCTTCATCACAAACTTTATCTTCCCGCACGAATCTTCGAGTTTAATGCTCATATTGGTATGACATATTCGATGCATAAAGCTTTCTCTAGTGAATATTAGACATTATATCTATGCTCTTGGTTCATGCGAAGATTATCGGTCGTTCCAGAGGTTGGCGAAGGGTGCGAATAGTGGTGCTGTCTTCACTGGTTCCGATCATTCACATAGCTGATGGCCTGTCGGTCTATGACGCCAGAACACACCTCGACCGAGAGCTCAACCACGAGCCGCTGTGGGAATAGTTGAACACGGAACTCATATTAGCAGCGACCCAATCACGCATCTCAACATGTTTGTGCGTAGAGAAATTATTCATAATTAGGTGCAATCCTTCCTAGAGGAGACAGAAAACCCTTGATGGCGATATTGGACGTTGACAACTCCAGCCACGCGACTGACGACGATGTTTAAAGCTGCGAACAAGGTTATCGTAGCGTGCCGCATAATATAGTCATGGTGTGTGTTTCACTGCTCGCCGTAAAATCTACTGCCACGCAACTAATCTCTGCTTACAGGAGCGACACGCACTACGCAAGCATTAGCAGCGCGATCCAATAACTGAGTCACTGTATGCTCGTCATTGCCACGGGCAACAATAGCAGCTACCCTTGCATGCGAACCATTTACTGCATGTGCTACTTCTCCTGGGAAGCATTCCCAATACAAATCGATTTCTTCAGGGACACTGTCATAGAGCGAAACCTCTGATACCACTCCAGGCGAGGCTTCGATAAACTTTGAAGCAGCACACTGGGTTATCTCAGGCAAAGGATGGAGAGGAAGTCCACACAAAGAATCAATCAGATTTCCATAGTAGTCGATCCCTGGTCGCACAGCTGACACAAGATCCGGCGCAATAAAATCTCCGCCTTGACGCACGTGAAATTCTCCCCATACAATTTTTTTCTCAGGTGTGACCCAAAATTCAACATGCAGATTTCCACACTCAATTCCAAGCGCATTTACACAGCTTTGAAGCTGTTCTTCAAATTCAAGTTTGCTGGATATACTGTTCAGATCAGCTGGCTGGATATGACCAATTTCAACGAAATCTTCATTGGTTGTTTTTGCTGTGGTTGTGTAGATGCATACCCGTCCATCTATAGCAATACCCTCAACTGAGTACTCAATACCCGTGATAAACTCTTCTAAGCAGTAATTCCCCTCGAGAACGACAGCATCAAGTCCAGAAGTATCTTCAACATTTAAGATGTGTCTAACGCCAACACTGCCCATTCCTATGGATGGCTTAACAATCCAGCCTCTTGGGCTATCGGTTGGTTTTTCAACGACAGCACCTGATGCATCACTAAATTGTAGGCACCCATCAGAAGTCACTCCAACAATACGCAAGCTTTGTGGCTGATAGATACCAGCTTTTCGAAGCGCATCGCGGCACGCTGGTTTATCTTGGATACGTTCAATGCAATCAGCAGTATTTCTAGCAACACCAATAGCTTCAGCTAAAAGACTATTCTGCAACTGATAATTTTCGCGCAGTGCCGTTGAAAGAGCTACCCTTCCAGGGCATCGGGTTTCAATTTCTGTCGCTATTTTAGCGATCTCATCAGCATCTAAGCTTCTCCTGTAGGGTCCGGATATTCTAATTAAACAATCAACAGAAATCGGCGGAATTTTGTTCTTTAGTTCTTCCTCGAAATCTACGCCACATATCATTATGTGGCGCTTCTGGCACGCTTCATAGAAGCTTTTAAACCAACGCGTTGAGGCATGAGATCCAGATGTGGTGACACCTACCAACACTGCCCAGTTTCTTTCAGCCACTACGCTGTCACGAGAAAACATTTAACCATTCCTTTCTTCTAAAACCTTCATGTGCATAATGCCCTCCGGTCACTTCGATCAATCTGTACGTCTCACTCGTAGCTTCACGCCATTGGATGGCCTCTTCGGAAGAAACAATCTTATCATCAATAGCGGAAACACAGGTTATAGGGACATGAATCTGCTTAAGTTGGTTACCACAACACGATTCCGCCAGTAAGAGATCATCGAGCGTAGGGCGAACAAACAGATCATCGGATTCATCGGAGTTCAGAATACTTTTAGGAGTCAATCCGTAGCTACGCATACGCTGCCGTGCACGTTCCAAGTTCCATCCCTCTCGCTCCCCCCTGTAACTCTTAGGACTTTGCCCGCATAAGGCAACTAAACGAGTCGCGAAGATTCCGTCATTTTCTAAAATATGAGCAGCTACGAACGCTAGCATCGCGCCAAAGCTAACCCCGGCGAGTATCAACGGCCCAGTCGGAATATCGAAGGATGATCGAAACTTGCTGACGAACTCTCCCATGGTTCTGATGCCGGGTTCAAGTAATCGTTGTCCCCTGCCAGGCGGGCAGTAACTCCAAACTGTAGTATCCCCCTCTAAGACAGACATCGATTGAAAGGCAGGAGCTCCGGCACCCGTAGGAGGGAATATCAGGACTGTGGAGCAACAAGAGGTAGTTGCTGAACTAATACGCTGCCAAACTTCCGGATTCACTGCTCGCGCTCCTCAACAGGCATCAGCAAGCTGACCAAGCAGGAAATCGTTGGATTGGAATAGAAGTTCCGCAAGGGGACACGAACACCAAACTGTTTACCGATGGCGGTCAAAAGCTGAACAGCGCGCAACGAATTTCCACCTGCGGAGAAAAAATCACGATCTTCACCGTGGCTCTTCTTTCCAAGGACCATATCCCAGATATTTTGCACTTGATCGTGAACACTGTTACGCTGCATTTGTCCTTGGGATATTCTGTCGTGATCGTAGAGTTCGCTCTGTGTTACCAATTTCAGGCACTCGCTCCGATCGATTTTTCCCGTTCTTGATCTAGGAACATTCTGCGTAGTTACGATCTTGAGAGGAATCATATAGGAAGGTAGAAATTCGGCAAGACGAGAAGTCGTGACCTGAGATTCCCATTCGCGTGGAATCACGAGCGCCAAAAATCCACCACTGCCTTGGTGATAAACTGCACCACATTGTTTCGTGGAGTTAGCAACTCGAGCTGCAGCTCTTTCAACCTCTTCCAAGTGGATCTTGTATCCAGCGATATTTACCGCATTATCGAGCCTGCCAACCAGTGAAAGGACACCATCCTTGATGATTCCCAGATCACCAGTCCGTATTTCACGTTGTCCACTTCCAAGTGTAAAGAACGCATCGTCCCCTGGACTGAGTTGACCATTAACGATATATCCATCGGCCACTGGGGCACCCTGTACGCATATCTGCCCCTCTTCCCCAGATAACTTTTCGTTACCTTTCATGTCCCGAATTACAATTTTCGTAGCACAGATCGGCTCGCCAAGGGGGATAGGGTCCGGAATGCTACCTGACCGAGAAACCTCGAAACTTGTTGTGTTAGCCGACGTCTCAGTAGCTCCGTAAAGATTCACTACTCGCGCACGGGGCGCGATCTCGAAGAATTGACGGACAACGCTTGCCATCAGCTGGTCTGCACTGCTGCACGCTAGACGGAGCTGAGGAAGAGTGCTCCCTTGCTCTGTGGCAATGTCACACAAGCTGGCTAGTGCTGGAGGTGTCGTAAAAAGGTGGGTAGCACCACTAGACGCAAGTCGATCGAACATCACGTCAGGTCTGCTACGCTCGATATTAGTAATCAAAACACCAGTAACACCTGCCAGCAGAGTCCCCAACACTTCCCAAAATGAAGCAACAAATGAGAGTGGCTTCTGGACGACCACAAGATCGCTTGACTCGTAAGGGTAGGCGTTCCACATCCACGTGATACGGTTCCGCACCGCATCCATTCCTACTTGGACGGCTTTCGGAACTCCTTCTGATCCAGATGTGAAATATAAGAATTTTGATTTACCGCTCCAGGTCAAGGACCTGACATCACTTATCCAGTTCCCTGCAAAAATCGCTTCTTCCGCTGTTGAGTCGTCGATCAGAACCGTTTTAGGCCCAAGATTAATAATCATGTCCCGCTCTCGTGAAGCCGGAATATTCAACGGAATCCAAGCAATTTTGACAGGCAACGTCACAGCTGCTATTACAAGGGCAACAGATTTGGCGGATAAATCGAGTCGAGCAGCAAAAGTAACGCCCTCACTTTGTTTTCGGTTGAACCACCTTCTCCACGCAAGGATATTTTTAACTAGCTGTTCCCATGAGCATTGCTCGCCGGCGGGACCGGTCAGACAGACATCACCTGGTTTCTGAATGACTATATTACGAAACCCCTCCAGCAAATCATGTGACGGTTGCATCTTTATTTCCCTTCATACTACATCAATAGCTTTTGAGCATTGTTATCTGAGATGTATCACAATCATTAAGGGCAGTTTTTATGGCATTAGCGACAGTCGTCTTCCCCGAGAGCCAATCAGAGGTAAGGAACCACGCTGTAAGAGCCAGTACTTTATTAGCGCGTTCTGGTGTCACATACGCCACTTTATAAGCAAGTTGCAAGGTATAATCTTCGCCGTGTCGCTGGATATAAAGAGACGCATCATATTTCGTAAACCCAGTATTCAATTCAGTTAAGTGAAGGCTTCGATTACCATCCCAAAACTCCAGAGACGGGTAAGTAAGCATATTAACCATCGTGCTAAACAATGGATCCTCGTTCGTGTGATCAGCGAACTCAGAAACAACCTTGCTAAATACGCTGTCACCGAATGAGACAGCTTCAGTCACATTAGATATCATCGAACGTACTGTGTCACTAATTTTCTTTTCGACATCTATACGAGTTCGTATTGCAATCATGTTAAGCATCAGAGTTGGGACGCCAATTTCATACTCATCGTTTCGCCCTGCTACTGGTGCACCGACAACAAAATCATGTTGGTCAGAGACCGCTGCCAACGCTAACGAATAAGCAGCCACAAATACTGCAAATGGGCTTGTACTCAATGCATGCGCAGTGGAACGGATCTCAGCAGTCGCTTCGTCATCTAGAGAGACCTCTATAACAGAAGCAGCGTAGGGATCACACGAACTATTTAATGTATCGCGCAATGGGAAACATGATTTCACTCCATCGAGTGATTTTGACCAAAATTCTCGTGCTTCAGCGGATATCTCTTCAGGTTTCGACAGATGTTGGAAATATTCCAGAGCTGAAGTCATAGCTGTCTTGACTTCGATCTTCTGATCGTCCATGTTACGACACTCAAAAAGAGAAATTAACTGTTCCATGAACTTCATTGCTCCCCAGCCATCGATAAGGATCTCGTTCATGGTCAAAACGAACCAGGTAGAATATCCATTTATACGGATCTCGTCCACGGCGATAGCGGGACCTTCCTCCAGGTTAAAAGGGACTGCTGCTTTCATCCAACAGATCTTACGAGCCTCTTGCGCAGAGGCCACTTCGTGTATTGAGATTTCATCCATATCGATAGCAGAGATAGGAAACGTCTGTGTAAATCTCCCAGTTGAATCCACTCCAAACTTCGCCATTAGCTGTGGATTCGCCCGTAATGCCTGGCCAAGAGCACGACGGATTCTATCGGTGTTCGACCCAGCGCATTCTAACAGTATCTGATAATTATAGTAAGGGCTTTCAGGCTCCAGTAGCCATTGAAAATAAATTCCTTGCTGAGCCGGATTCATGTCACAAGTCAAAGGAATTTTGACGTCATCAAAGCGGGAAGGAGATCTTTTTGCAGAGGTCGATTTCTTCGGAGATATCTGTTGTGCTTGATATTCTTTTGCTAGAGAGCCTAACGTATATGAAGAAAGCAAATCTCGTACTCTTACGTAAGATCCTCGTGAGCGGACAATATTGGCTAGCTGAATTGCTCGAAGAGAATCGCCTCCGGATTCGATAAATGTTAGTTCTGGATTCACAGGAGTGCCAAGCACGTCCTGAACGAGAAGAATGAAAGAGTCCTGATTCTGTTCAACTCTACCGGGAATGGATCCCTCTCTTGACTCTTGAATTTCATTCAGTAACAGTTCCCCAGCACGGCGCTCTAATAACTTAATATCTACCTTGCCATTTGAAGTAGTGGGAATATCAGTAACCTCTATCCAACGGGATGGACACATCACTCTCGGGAGACTGCTTTTCGCGCGATTATTAAGCATTTTGGGAGTAATTAAACAATCGGCGCGAGGAAGATAGAATGCAGCCAAGCTAGCGTCTCCTTGGCGAAGAAACTGGTGCGTCGTTTCTCGGAGCACCATTGCGCGACGTTCACGGACACGAGGGTGGAATTTAACTACTACAACGTCTTCAAGCTCTGGGATTTCTTGAAGGATACGGTTCTCGATTTCACCGGGCTCAATCCGTACTCCACTAATTTTTATCTGTCGATCAGCGCGGCCATCGTAAACCAGTTGACTATCCGCTCGCTGGTGAACGAGATCTCCGGTGCGGTATATTCGGAATGGGTATCCGTCAATCCTGGCAAATGCTTGAGCGGTTTTATCTGGGCTTCCGATATAACCTAAACCCACACAAAGACCAGCAACAAAAAGCTCACCTTGCGCTCCAGGAGGAACTGGACGCCAAGTACCTTCTGCATACTCTAGGACGTATAAAGACGCATTAGGTATTGGAATTCCGATGGGAACTTCACCTGAGTTAAGCGATTCGCCATCCACGATCGCATGCGTTACATCGTCAGAACATTCCGTAGGACCATACGCATTAATTAACGGGACAGACGGGAATTTTTCTGCCCAGTCTTTAGCCAACCGAAGGGGTAATTCTTCGCCAGTCACCAGAACATACTCAAGCCCAGAGAAAGACACGCTTGGCCCGATTTCGTGAATAAGTTCACGAAATACTGTCGGAACTAGTTCAATGTGTGTTATATGTTTCTCTTTCAGTAAAGAAAAAAGCTCATGCGGATCCTGTGAAATACCGTTGGGGACGATACGTACTGCACCGCCTACCAGTAAGGCTGAGCAAAATTGCCAAATGGATACATCAAAGGTGGTGGGTGCCGTCTGGGCCACAACTGAGTCAGCACCAAGATGAAGGAGATGGGCTTTGCTATGCAAGTGATTCATCATGCCCATATGCGCGATTAGCGCACCTTTCGGTTCACCTGTGCTACCCGAGGTGAAAAAGCAGTAGCTTGGAGTGTTGAAAGGATCATCCACACGCTCCAGAAATGTGACTCCTAATGGTGCCTTTGCTTCCGTTACGTGCGAGGTATTTTCAGTGAAAATGGCGGCCGCGTTCGTGATCGTCTTAATATGTTTACGACGAGCCTCTGGCCACTGAGGATCAATGGGTGTATAGATGGCACCTACGGCACTACAAGCTAGGATATCGACAAGACATTCGATACCGCGCGAGTGCTCTGAAATGACTACCCTCCCAAAGGCATGTTTCTTTTCCAAGAGATAGGCTCGATTGTTAACTCGATTCAATAACATTTCGTAGGTGATTTCTTCACCATGAATATCTATTACGGTAACGTGATGTGAAGTGATCTGGGCCCATTCAACTAAATACGAGTAGAGTGTGCGTTCTAAAGGCCAGTCGACGTTTTCCCCGACCAGTGCACTCCCGGTAGCGAGCAAGCTCAACCCATTTTTTTCCAAACTTTTGGTAAGGTTTATCACTCTATATTCACCGTTTCATGTCTCCGTGAAAGTCTGGAACACGTAATCCATCGCCGGATATTTGAACGTGCTCGTACAAGCTTTGAGCAACAGCAAGGTCCAAAATTCCTAAACCAAAAGGAGAGAATACGGTTGGATGATCAGGGTCAAGCTGCTTCTCAGAGCATATGAATTCCGCCAGTGTGCCTGTGATGAAATTTCGATTTCCGTTCAATTGTTCGAGGAGGTGGGGTGTAGTGTTTGCCTTCAGGCAATGTTCAACATCATCAAACACGTTATTAGCCGTTCGAATGGTCTCAGGGTGTAAATCACGAAGCGAGATATTGAGAACGAGCTGGTTCGGTTGGAAACGTACACTCATCGGCACATAAGGAGTTCCGGCGCTGGTGGCTAATAGCACGAGATCACAGCCAAGAGCTTCTTCTAAACTGACTACCGAACACTCGGGGCCGTGGCGAGTGACTATACGTGCGACTAATTCACTATTTAAATCGTGAATTTTCACTGGAACCGCTGTCGTGTATAGCGACTTAATAAAATGTAAAGTTGTCTGTGCGATAGGGCCACTGCCTACTACACCGATACTCGTAGGAGCACCGTGAAGAACTCGAACTGCAAGCGCAGCCGAGGCAGCTGTACGAGCCGCACTAATGCGGCTGGCCTCGATGAACGCATAAGCATAGCCGTTATCTGTGTTATTTAGCACGATGACTGCTGAAGCTCTTTGTAGCCCATGATCAACATTCTCAGGAAAGCTAGAAATCCATTTAATTCCCGACACACAGGTTTGATCATTGATATAAGATGGCAACGCTATGATACGATCTCGTGGAGTATCTGGAAACCGAAGAAAATAACTATCGGGACATACTGTATTTCCAGCGTGATGTGCTCGATAAACACGTTCAACAAGATCGATGAGAAACGACTCTCTGCCTTTTAAAAATGTTTCGACAAGCTTGGCGTCTATAATTAGCATTTCACCATATTTCGTCATTTAAATACCTTCCGTTTCTTTCACTTCGTGCGCAACAGGACGAATGGCATAATTAAATGCTGATTCCCCAAAGTTTTCCATAACCCAATCGTCGTTATATACTCCATCCAGATACCTTTCACCAAGATCCGGCGCAATAATGACAACGCGGCTTCCCTCGGGAATTTTATCTCGAAGAGCATCAAAAGCTGCTAGCACAGTGCCAGTCGATCCACCCGGTAAAAATCCTTCTACCTGCGCAATGCGTCGGCACTGTCTCACGGTATCGATTTCATCAATATAATACCGTTTTAGAGGAAATTTTTCGTCAAAGATTGGTGGCTTTACACTAGCGCCTAGACCAGGGATATATCGCCGCGAAGGAGCTCCTCCGAAAGTCACTGAACCAGTGCTATCAATAGCACAAACTTTGGTGCATGAACCACGCTTCATGACAGCCCTAGATACACCCATAAGCGTGCCAGTGGTACCAGCACCTACAAATAGGTAATCAGGATCTCCTAACTCTTCGACGATCGCTCTATATGTCTTCTTGGAATGAACCTCAGGATTGGCTACATTTTCGTACTGGTTTGTCCATAAAGGCCCTCCTGGCATCTCTACTAATTCGCGAACTCTAGCAAGTCGCGTCCCAAGAAATCCGCCCGCTGCATCCAATGATTGAACAACTTCCACTTCCGCGCCCAGTGCACGCATATGCGAAATCGACCTTGAATTTGCATTCACATCTGTAACAATTGTTAATTTGTATCCTCGGCGCGCACATACACCGGAAAGTGCTATGCCTAAACTCCCAGAAGAAGACTCTACGACCCAACCTCCTGGCTGAAGACCATGAAGCTTTTCTAAGCTATCGACGAGTGCAATAGCCGTCTTGAGTTTTACGGAACCAGCAGTGTTTAAACCTTCTAATTTTGCGTAAACATCATGTTTAGGAAATGAATTTTTCAAGCGGACAAATTGAGAGTTTTCATCTAGTTCTTCAATAGATCCTGCAATCATTTATGTGCTCCTACTGCGCATGACATGCCATCGGAAGTTTTCATAACATACAAGCAAATTATAATGAGGAGTCTTGTACAGGCTATGGGCGTTATTAGAAGAGGTTTAGGCAAGAAGTTACGGATCTTGATCATGTTGATCCTGCCTACGAATGGCGTTGATAGAATGACAGAGACAACAACACATATGCGTGACCTCCCTAGTGATACACGCTGAAGTAACTTGTCACCTACTTCATGAGCTAGTCTATCTCCTTATAGGACCACATAAAAGAGAGGACCAAAAATTGATCTACATCTCTCGTGTGTCACTCGATACATTCCCCAAGAGTGCCTTGCCACAGCTGATGGAAAGAGCTAGTCCTGAACGACGAGATAGAGCACGAAGATACGTGCGAATCGATGACTGCTTGCGCTGCCTCATAGCTGACGAACTCCGGGCCTATTCATTGAAGCTTGATTACAAGGTGCCAGTACAGTCAGAGGTATCGAAGAACGCTTTCGGGAAGCCGCTACTAGCAAACCGCGATGGTCCTAAGTTCAACTTGTCGCACGATGGGAAGTGGATTGTCTGTGCCACAAGCCCACATCCTGTAGGCGTAGACGTCGAGGCAGTCGCTGAGCCAGGTTTAGCGGTGGTCTCGAACGATTTTTCAGTGGAAGAAGTGGAGGCCTTGCGGACAACCGCTACGGCTCCCCTCTCCATCGCTCGAGCGATGATCTGGACACGGAAGGAGGCATACCTCAAATATCTGGGGTTGGGTCTCACTGTTCAGTTAGATTCTTTTTCAGTAATAGATCAAACCTTGCTGTCGCCAGCTGAAGGGATGACAGACGGTATTCAGTTTTATAGTTGGTGCGATGCCGATAACTCGCATGTGATCTCTGTCTGTGGCCACGGCGAGGAAGTCGTCATCTCTTGCGTCAGCGGGCAAGAATTACTAGATGGACTGCCACCATCTCACTGTTCAGAAGAACCTCAAGAGCAACTTCGTTGGTTGCCCAATCTTAGTTAAGATCATTTTGTAATTATCAAAATTCCAAGTCGCCTCGAGAAAAGCATTAACAGAGATCATATCTCACCAGGAGAGATGCGGCTTAAATATCTCTTTCAATCCTTCATGACAGCTAGGCTCTTCACCTCGTCACGATCAAGTACTGGATCACTCATGATAGATTTTTCGCGCTCAGCAATGCATCGTGGGCACTTTTTGAAAAAAACTGATCCGAAACGAGTTATACCTGCTGGTAGTGGCCCGTAATTAGTAGCTATCTTGGCTATAGCTCCCCATGAAGGAAGAACCCATTCCACAGACTGTCCTTGAGCAGGTACATCCGCTGAACGTCGATAATAAAATCCACCCAAGAGCTCCGCAAGATCCCAATAAGCATAAAATAGATCCGAGGCCAAATCGCTCTTCGAATGGACTTCTTGTCGCAAGTCACCATCGTGTAAAATAGCGATAGTGGGTCCCCGATCCTCCCCATGCACCAATGGTGGCATGAAAGAAAATTTCCGAGTATTATAGACATGTACCCAACCAGATACGGATTGCTCTGGAGCCATCGGGACAACATGTGCTGGTATGGAATCGAATCCTAAATAAAAAGCTGCTCGACACCTGTGGGCTCCATCAAGGATGATGTAAGGTGCCCCTTGGGCTACGTGGATGCTTTCTCGTAATGCTTCATGTTCTAGCAATTTTGTAAGACGCTTGAGACGCAAAGTCTCACATTCCTCATGCCATACGAGTTGGTTTAGCGGAAGATACGATGATAACTCACAGCTACTACTAATTTTCATCAATTTCATCAACTCTCAATGCACTATTAATGGCAACCTGGTCTTGAGATATCCGATCTATGACTCGGACCACTTTTTCATTGAGTAAGACAGTTTCTAGTATGTTTACTACGAATAAGGAAAACTTTCTTCAATTTTACCTTAGGGAAAGATATCTCATAGTTCCGCATCACGACTATTGAAATTTGCAGATCGACCGACTTCTATAACCGATAAATTATGGGCGACTACAGCGATGTCTGTCGAGGCACCAACGATGACTCTCGACAGCCCTGGACCCGCACTATCTCTTTTTTTGGGGGGCGCGGGATGGAACCCATCGCATTGGCAATGCCTCACAGATCATGCTCTTCCGATCCTTGTCCATACTTAACTGATGACCGCAGAAGCACAGATGCGGTAGGCATGGGCGGTGTCCGGATCATCCCCCCTTGGGAGCCAAGAGACCGTCGTTGATCACTACGTCGAACAAGGCCTGCAGGATAGGTTTACAAAACCGATCCGCCGCTACCACCAGTTCCGACACAAGCTTACGTACCATTGTTGATGCCATATCGCTCCTTCACAGAAGCGTTCCGGGGGGCTCGCAGACGGCATTGGCACCTTGGCACCGATGTCCGTGAATCCACAACGGAACCTGAAACTGCCCCACACGGTCTGATGCTCCGACTTTCGTCAGCTTCCCCAGATCATCCGGGGCATCAATCCATTACCAGATTGACACTTAGCACTGTACCCTCACCAAGACCACACCAGCATCGAGGACGGCGGGAGAGAGGCGAACCCGCCACCACACGATGCACAAATACAAAAATACATAGGCATCATGATGCTCTTGGGCATCTCGCATACCCCCGTACGGTGCCCAAACTCAATCCCTACGCAAAGCTCGCAGGCCTAAGTCTGCCCATCAAAATCATGGCTTTCACCAAACATCGATTTCTACACCGACTAGCCGACCCCTATCGGCGACATTGCCATACTGCTGACCCGCCTGGTCCTCTAGCCACGACAACGCATCCCGGAACATCCGCACGTCTTCCAAAGCGAAACCGCAGTCGTAGCCGCCCTTATCCCCTAACCGCACCATCTGGAGCTCCCGACGGCCACCTTCATCGACTTCGATCCATAGTTTCGCGTGCATCCGCTGGCCGCGGCCTTCTGACAGGATCTCGGTGAGCAGATCGGAGGCTTGTCCTCGCGCATCCTCGTTGTCGCGAGGGAATTGGAGTGTGTGGGAAGAACGGTGGTGGGGCAGGTTTGTGACCTCGTGACGCAGCAGGTTGCGCTTGCGCATCTGCCGTTCGAGGCGCTCGGGCTGACTCGTTGACGGGGTTGTGCCGTGGCGGCGTTTCCTCGGCAGGGTTTCAATGTGTTCCTCGCCCAGCACCTCCTCGTCGGACTGTTGTGGTGCGCGGCTTCGTCTCGGGTGCAGGAGTTCGGCATCCGGTTCGGTGGGACGGTGAGATGGTTTTCCGCGCTTACCGCGTACCTTCGCGGTCCGGCCTTTGCGATCATGCCGACGCCGGGCGGGGTAACCTCCTCGCCCCGCTCCAACTGTGTTAACGCCTCGACCAGGTTGGTGCCAGGCTTAAGCCCTTTTAGCACGAACCGCACCAGGCGGGGGTCTCGGCCGATTCGTCGGGCAATCTCGGCTTGGCTCCACCCTTCGGCTAACAGGGTGCGCACCAGGTCCTGAGCCCGATTGTCACGCTCAGTCACTGGTCGCCTCCTCGGGGAGTCCTACTTGCTCGGCCTGCTCTGATAGAGCAGCCCGCTCCGATCCGGTCTGAGGCGCTTCCAAAGGGCCCGGCAAGACACCTTTGACACGCAGCCGCCCGCCCTTGCCGTCATCGCCGCCCCCCTGGGCCACAGGGAGCGCCCAGGGGGGCACGTTGCTGGTGTAGATGGCGTCGCCGTGGATAGCCAGCAGGGTGCGGGAGTTCATGCGTAGTGCTCCTCCCTTGGTTGTGGCGTTTTTTCCGGTGGTGGGGTCGGCGATGGGTGTGTTGAGGGTGCGTACGCGGGACAGGGCCCAGATGCGGGCGGCGATTTCGGGGTGCCAGGTGTCGGGGTCGGGGCGGCGGCGGGCGGTTTGGTATTGGTAGGCGATGGTGTCACCGGTTTTGTTGCGGATGACGTCGAAGCCTTCGATGTCGGAGGGGATGTCGTCGGCGTCGTAGACGACGGTGGTGGTGACGGGGTTGGAGGCCGACATTTGGCCGATGGTCACGCGCAGCATGTTTTTCAACGCGGAGGTGAGGATTGTCGTGGCGGTGGGGTTTTTGTCTGCCCAGCGTTTCTCGGCGATGTCGATCATGTCTTGGATGGTTTTGACCCATCCTCGGATGGGATCGACTTTGGTCAGTTTGATCCCTTCGAGGAACTCGATGGGCTGGGTGATGGGCCCATCTGGTCCGGCTTCGGTGTCCCAGCCTTCGTCGATGGCTAGTTTCAGTTCGGCGGTATCGACCCATGTTTCGTGGGTGGTGCCGGGCACGTTGGGCCAAAACCATCCTGCTCGTCCTTTGGTGCGTTTGACCGGTAGTAGGCCGATGTCGTCCCACCAGGATGGCACGGTGAAGCGGATGTGGTAGCGGGCCGGGTGCCAGGGGTTGTTGGTGAACAGGTCGCGGGCTTCGGTGGCGCTGAGCAGAGTGGCGGGTGCGGCACCGATCTCTCCGGTCACTGATCCGGCATACATGAATCGGCCGTCGATGTACACGAAGTTAGGGATAGGGCCGGCAGGCACGGTGGGGCGCCAGCCCTTTTCGCGGTCCTCGGGGTTGCCGTCGTCGACGCATAGTTCGTAGCGGTGCTGAGGGGAGGTGTGTTGGATGAGTGCGCCCAGTTCGGGGTCCATCGGCTCCATGCGATAGGACTCGGGGGTCCGTAGCTTCCAGAGGTTGATTCCTTCTGCTCCGGGGCGGTCCATGAGGGCCCAGTCGCGGTCGATTCTGGTGGCGATGATGTGGGTTAATTCGCGCCATGCCCAGCGGGCCTGGATTGGGGTGAGGGTCTGGCCAGGGAACCATTCATCAGCGACCAGAATGTCGAGGTTGCGGTCGGTTTCTTTGTGGGTGAACCGGCCTCGGGCGGGCCGCCCGGACAGCATGAACAGGCCCCGCACGTGCCAGTCCTGGTTGAACTCGCGGGTGTGAGCGGGGGTGTCAGGCAGCAGCCAGGATTGAGGCTGGTCGGGGATGTTACCGCAGACGATCAGGCGTCGGGCGTTGTGGTGTAGCGCGGTTGTTAGCAGGTCTGACAGGGTCGCGTGCTTGGTGCGTCGTCCCCCCAGCACTGGCAGGATCTCGTTTCCGGCCGCGTCGACTCCCCGGGCGGTGTCGATGTCTAGCCACACTGTTTCGGGGTCGGGGGGCCGATGTGGGGCGGGACGGCGCTGCTCCTGGTCGTCTCTCATGGTTTCCTCCTTTGGGCCAGGGAGCGGCCGGCGTCGAGGGCGTTCATGCGCTCGCGTTGTTCTTCGCGTAGTTGGTAGACCCGGCCTCGTGACACTCCTGCTGCCTCGGCGATGGTGGTGGCCGGCAGGTGGCCGATGGCGGCAGCGTCGGCAAGGACGTCACGCCAGGCCAGGTCAATGGTTCCCAGCTGGGCTAGAGCTTCGTCGCGGCGGCGGGTGGCATCAGCCACTACGGAGGCCCACCCTGTGGGGTGGATGGTCTTGACGACGATTCGGTTGTGGCGGATGGGGCCCCATGCATCAGCGGGGACTTGCCAGCCGTGATTGGCGGCGGACTCGGTGATCTTGAGGCGTCGCTCAGGTGCGCGGGTGCGGGCAGTGACGTCGGTGTTCCAGGTCTGGACTGGTACCCACGTCCCCTCTCGGATGCGTTCGATGACGCACGTGGTGACCTCGTCGGTGACTGTGATGACCAGACGATAATCTTTCCCGTCTGGGGTGGTTCGGTAGCTGGGCATTTCACCCTCCCCTATCTGTCAAATGAGCTAGACACAGTGTCTATTTAATTTGACGCAAAGTCAAGTGTGCTAGACGCCTTTGTGTGGATCCGCCCGCCCAGACAGGCACTCACGTCTCATGACCCGCCGCGACGTCTTAACGAAACCAAACCGCTTATAGAACCGCTCCGCAGCGGGCCCGGAGGGCTTCAGTTCGAGGGTGAGACCGTGCTCGTCGGCCCATTGGCAGACTTGTGTGAGGATCTGTGAGCCGTGGCCTTGAGTGCGGGGGACGGCGTGGACGCACATGAGCATGGGGCCGTGGCGGCGCGCTGGCGGGGCCACGTAGGCTCCGCCATGCCAGTCCGGTGTGGTCTGCCAGCTTCGCCATGTCGCGGTACGCCAGTGGTGGGCTTCGAGGGCCACCATGATCACCGCGACGACGACGAGCGTTGCGGCCCCGATCATGGCCAGCTCACCCTGACCAGGCCAGTTCCCGCAGATGATCCAGTCTCTTAACGCCCAGATGATCGCGGCTTCCACGCCTGCTGCGATCGGGATGAGCAAGGCAGAACGAAGGTGTCCTGCCATGATCTCGGTGATCTCGCTGCGATGCCATGACAAGGAGAATTCCCACGACTCTTGAATCATGCTGATGTGTGAACGGCTTCTTCGGCTTCGCCCTGCCATAGTTTCTCCAAACGACGCTCAGCCAGCTCGTCGGGACACGGCGACAGCCTGCCGCACTCGGAGCAGACCCCGAAGTGGCGCGAGAGAGTGATGACCGGCTCGTCGGGAGCATGAACCGACTCGATGCCCGGGTGCTGCTCATCGGTGAGTCCCGAAGCGTGGCTGATCTCGATCAGACGGAGGTGGACCATGCCGTCGTAGCTGTCGGCTCTCTCGACATGGAACGGGTAGGAGCCGTCCGCGGTGTGGCCTGCAACCAGGTCCCCGATCTTCAACTGGCTGGCGGTCATGGTTCGCACCGGCGGCAGCGGGGTCCGGGTCGCGTTGATCCTCATGGTCTCTCCTTGCTTCTGCGCCTTCATAGATGAAGGTGCCACAGCCGGGGTTGATGTGCGGAACCACAGCCACTTTTTCAATAAATCCATCACCACGGTCTCACCCCTTCCCAAATGTGTAAACCATGATTTACACATTTGGGGCATGATCGAACCCACAACCATCTCCACCACGCCCCGCGTGGCCATCATCTCCCCCAGCGGGCCAGCACGGTTCTGGGGCGAGCCTCCCAGCATCGCACTGCGCCGACACGGCCGGTCCCCCATGAGGTCCCTTCCTTCCGGGGCCCTGCTGCTGGTGTGGGACGTCACCGTTTTGACCGGGCCCACTCTCGGCCACCGCGTGCGTCCTCTCAGTAAGGACGCCGAGCTGACTGCCCGGCGCTGGCTCGACCAGGTCGCCGACAACCCCGGCTTCCTCGACACCCTTATCGAGGCCGCCCGCATCACCGATGGATGGCATCACGCGACGCCTCCGCACATTCAGGCCCCTTACCGGACCCTTCATCAGTGAACGGAGGTACAACGACATGACCAGCGACATTGACATTGACCGGACCCACAAACCCGACGACCGCGCCGAGGCTCCTCTTTACCGGTCCTGGGCCAGGAGACTCGTGCACGTCTCCGGGATGCCCTGGCGTATCGTCGCCGCCTTGGCCGGGGTCTCCCCCACCTCCATGCACCGGCTTCTATTCGGCCGCAACGGTCGACCCGTGGAATGGATCGGCATCAATGATGCTCGCGCCCTGATGGATATCGGCATCGATGATCTCGCCTCAGCGTCCACCGACCGTATCCCGGCCCGCGAATCCCGCGAGCTGTTGGTAGCCCTGCACACCCTCGGCTGGACCGATGAGCATCTAAGCCGCTGGCTGACCAGTTCCGACCTCGACCTGGCCACCACCCCCAAGGCCCTCTACGTCACCCGGCTATCCGCCGCCCGCATCCAGGCCACCTACGACATGCTCATCAGCCAGCCCGTCCGCCGCTGCGGCCACCCCCGCACCCCGCCTATCTCGTCCCAGACTCCGGTTACCTCGCCCCAGCCCGGGCCCGAGGATGCCGAAACGTTCCAGCCCGCCCTGTTCGAGCTAGCCGACTGCGCATGAGACCCCACACAAACATGGTTGAATCGAAGGGCTCAGCCAGCAGCCAGTTACCAGGAGTCCCCGTGCATCTATACCGCGCTGTTCTTACCCACACCGACATCCAGATCACCGTCCGCATCTGGAGCACCACCGACCACGACTGGACCTGGACTCCCCTCGACACCTGGACCCCCGACCCGACCCCGACCACACCAGCCCAACTGGCCGACGAACTCCACCGACACGGATGGACCACCCCCGAGGACCCCACCACCCTCACCAAGGTGACTGTGATCCCCGAGAACTGGCAGGCCCTCGTCGACCACGCCCTCGCTGCCCGAAACCACCAAGCCAACCAGCTGCGCGTCGCCGAGAACATCCTCACCGACATCCTCGGCGACGCCGCCGACGCTGGCCTTTCCGTGACCTTCCTCGCCCAGGCTGCCGGATTGTCCCGAGCTGCCTTCTACAAACGCAGCGCTAAGACCATCAACTCTATGAGGCACGCCGACCAGCCGCGCGAAGACCCCTCCCAGCTCACCCGAGCCGAGAAAACAGCACTCAGCCTGGGCGACGAGTGATCCTCACACCTCCTGCGACAGCCCGGCCGTGGAGCCTTCCCACACGTGTCTAGCCAGCACTGACCGGGAAAACCTATTCGCGGCACCACACCGGGCCCACTCACCAGTCACCTACACCCCCGACTGCCCCTCGCGAAGACCCAACCAGCGAACCAAGTCCCCAATGCGCCCACCACGATCAGCACACCCACGGCGACCACCAGGTGGGAAGCACTAACCGACCCCAACAACCCAAGATCAAACAGGCCCTGCCCGGGAACGCCGAGCAGCCCGTGATCGCGAAGCCATGCTCCGAGATGACCGATGATTTTAGGGGCCATCTTCTTCAGCAGGGCTATCCCTCCGATACCAACAACGATGAAGGCGAGGATTTCTTCGCATCCGTTGTTTCCTTCTCCGGTGGGGCCGTTCATGCTGCCTTCTCGGGGTGGACGGCCAGCCAGCCGATGAGGTTGTCGGCGACCTGTCCTGAGGTTTCGATCAGTTCGACCTGTCCGGCCTGCCATGCGCGCGATGCGCCGGCCAGCAGTGATGCCGGGGCCCCTGCTGCGCGGCTGAGAGAAGCGACTTCAGTCAAGGCGGTGCGTAGCTCCTCGATGGCGCTTTCGATGTACCAGCCGCTGTCGGTACTGGTCTCGGTGGCGTCGGTGGCGGTGATAAGGGCGTCGGTGAGGTTGTTGACGGCATGGTCGAGATCAGCGATGCTCGGTAAAGCTACGGGAGTCACGGTGTGTTTTCCTTCCAGGGATGCCTTCACTGGTAAAGGTTCCCTGGGTCCGGCCGATGTGCGGTGATTTAAGAAAGATGCTCCGCATCAAGTCGTTTGAGTCAGGAAAATTCGGCTAGAACGGCACCAAGGTTCGCTCCCACTCGTCCAAACCTGTGGCGGGGCTGCCCCTGTCTGAACGCACATGCGTGTGCACTGTCTGCGGGATGATCCTGGACCGCGGCATCAACGCCGCGGTCAGCCCCGCTCGCTAGCCACGATGGGCACAGGAGAGCGGCCGAGACCGGGCGCAGCCCCTCCGACATCATGCGCACCGCCCTCATCGACTACCTCGATGCCGCAAGCTAACATCACCTCACATGCACGCGCTACAAGGAAGTCATGCAGGCGACAGCATGAATCACGATCTCACCCCAAGATAATGATCTTGGGATTCTGAGCCGGGTCAATCCATCGCAGCGTGTTAGTCAGCTTTGACAGTGAGTCCATACTCACACACCCAGCAGTGTAACGCGTCGCATAATGCAAAAAGATCGCTGCCCCCGACTCAGCACCATGACGCGCCGGCGAGCCATAGTTGAAATCCAGTACGGCTGCTTGCCGGTACTGACGGCCCACGTAGCTCGTTGTCCGACTTCGACAACGCGCGACAGTCCTGACGCCACCGGTTGTAATCAGGGGCAGTGGGATCACCGATCCACCACGAGCACGAATTGATCCGCCGATACGGCAACTTCGTCCCCGGATCACCAGCACCGAAAGCAAAGACGACCCCGTAGACACCTGATGGGGCGTCATATCACCCTGAATACACTGAGATCCTGACGTGACACCGCGCAGCCCAAAATGAGCTCCCACACCCGACGCCGAGACTCTTATCCAACCGCGCGACAACCCGCACGGCAGAGCGGTCGACCTCACTACACGCCACCCCTCGACGCGCCCGAAAACGGTCGTTTTCGAACGCTCGGCTTATGACCCCACAGCGTCGTACAATATTTACTGCGCGCATTATCCTTAAGCGGAGCGCTAAAAAACACCGTTTTACCGAGGCTGACGTGCTCTACGAGATGCGCAATGCCCTGACTGTTGAAGAGGATTTCGAGGCGTCAAGAGTTCCCAAGACATGGTGATCCGAGCCTGCATATTAGGCCTGCCTTGTCCGGGGTGGCCATTGAGGTCATGGGGTACACGCGGTCAGATCACACACTCGTAATTTTCCATGACATGAAGTGTCGAAAGAAAACCTTTGAATTAATGAGGAGGAAGAACAATGACTGACGAACTTGACGCGGAGTTGGCTGCATGGGCTGAGTCGGATGCACCCGTGACCGTGCCGGGCCGGATACTTCGTGGCGCAGCTGCTCGTGCTGCTGGGCGCCGCGCGTTGGCGTGGGCTGGATATCCCAATGTCGAAGCTGGCCGGATCACTCGTGCCGGGACCGGGCGCAGTCAAACAGGCAACTTGCGGCACCGCCAAGTACGCCTCGATGTTGTGACAGATGCGCGGCTCGATGATCTCGCGACTAAGACTGGACGCAAGCCCGCTGACATTATGCGCTCGGCTATTAGCGCCTACCTTGACGCCGCCGGGGATACAACGGTTTATCTTCGCGATAAAAGTAGGGAGAGATGACGAGAACCCAGAGTGGGTTTGGCCTTGGAGTCTGAGCTGGTCTTCAAGCATTCCGCTGTCCCTTACTCGCTGAGGCGGTGGCGCGGCAGCCGGCCGCGCCACCGCCTTCACCGTTGGTTCTTACGTCTCTGTTTCGCGGCCATCTGCTCGATCGAGTCGCGGATCAGATCGTCGGCGCTAACCGGGGAGAAGTAATGTACATTCCGGGCTACCGACGCCTCTGTTATAGACATATATAACCCGTTGATGTCAATAGAAATGGGAACTCTCAGCTTTTTGGTGAGTTTATGTATTCGAGGCCAGGATGTGGCGTGGCTATTCATGGCCCCGACGCTCCATGCATCATTCCTCGGCTGAGATTGACTTAGACAGCTCGGTGTTAGTGCCGAAGGTGGCGAGTTTTGAGGACGAGGGCGGGGATAAGTTCGTTGAGCTGATTGACGTCGAGGGTTCCGTTCATTCCGGCGGCGAGTTAGGCGGTTATGGTGTGGTCGACGTTGGTGATCGTGCCAGTGATACTGAAGGCAAAGGTATGCAGATGAACTTCAGTACTTGGCTGCACGTGCGTCTTGGAACACTGGAGATCCAAACAATGGATTTACATCGGAGATTTTCACGCTTTTCGACCACATCCAACCCAACATATCCTCCCAAATTATTTAGACAATCCTGCCACGCATGCGGGCGCACTCACGGTGCACATAGTTTTCCACTCCCCATAGGATGCAAACGGTGTCGAGCAGAACACTCAGAACAAGGACTTCAGGATGAGTCAATTCGTAGACATTGAACCCTCATACGCAATAACACCACTCCAGCAAGAAAATTTCTAGAGATACCCCCAAAAGGTAGGTGCTCCCCCACCGCTTTCTCCTTGGGTATCGTCTCCAATATGTAAGATAGCACAGTTTATTCAGAAAATAACGAGATTGAGCGGCCACGTCGACCAGAGTTTCTCAGATCGTCCGGATCACATGTGATTCGTCGCAGACTCTACAAAACTGGCCAGAACTCGCCTCAAACCGGATGTTCGAAGGGAGGATTCATGCCCCACAGCACGCCTGACGTGCAAGAACATGCGCGAGGCGCAGCCGTCACGTCAGTCCGGCAGCAAGCCCGTTGGAGATACGGAACGTCCGATGAGATGGCGACGAACAGCGGCCCACGATCCTGCTGCCATCACGAGCAGAGTGGGTGTTTCCAATCCTCGCCTCGAAGCGGCACGATGATGACCGGCCGCAGCTGACGGCGTCCCAACTGCACGGCAACCGAGCCGTCCAACCACTCCTGAACGCCAGCGCGGAACCCGGGCCTACGGGTACCAAGGACGAAACATCCAGCGTTGATGGTGTGAGCTAGATGCGCCAACTGCTGATCCGGCAAACCAGACAGATATACCAGCTCCCAATCCGCTTCCGGATAGTCAGACATGAAAGCGTCGAGAGCGCTATAAATGGCTGACTTGGCAGTTTCCATTGAGATCCGCTGCGCTGTCGGGTCAAGCGGATGGCTGGTGTCGGGGTTCGACGGACTAGAGACTCGGTCCGTCGCCACGTGCGCGAACACAATTTTGCTGCCCATGGCCTTCGCGTATTCGACACCCGTCTCCAACACCGGCTTCGGGATGCCCGGCATGATCGCGACGATCACAGGACGGCACTTCATCGTTCCGCGAGGTGAACGCTGATATCTTCCGGGCGTGCGACGTGGCCCGTGGTCGGTCTGGTCCTGGACACGGACCTGTTCATGGACTGGTTGATGATCCGTCATGATCGTCTCCTAGATGTGGCGGCACCACCGCGCACATTACCGACCAGAAGGCAGTTTTCGCGCCAAGTCGTCAGCGCAGGGTCTCCAGCACGGCTGATTCCAGCGCAGGCACCAGATCAATCGAGCCAAGAAGCTCGTCGGGGTGCTCGACGAGACGGGCGACACCGTAGTGGCTTCCATCGCGAAGCGCCCCGGCCACCACTCGTACCTCTTGACGTTTCGGATGAGCAGCTACAAACGCCGCAGCTTTTTCCGGATCGTGAGGTATCTCATCGGCGCAGTCATCGGGTAAGAATATCCTCTCGACGCAGATAGCGGCCCCATCCACAGCATCACCCCACGTCGTGGTGGCAAGGGCCTGAGCAAGGTCTTCACCGGGACGAAAGTCGTCCTGCTCGATACTCGACAAGCTGTCATGGCTACCGATGGCAAGCTGACCAGCCAGCGCTGGCTCAGCTTTCACAAGATCGACGGTACGCACCAGCGCGAATAGACGAGGCGGACCGCCCCAGCTCGACGAAGCAACAAACCTCTCGATCTCAGTCAAGCACGCAATCAAGGCATCATCAGCCGACTCTGATACTCCCTGTGCGACCTGGGGATCCTGCGTCATCTCCACGTCCTCATCATTCAACAATGCGGTATTCCCGTTCCCCCGGCACGGATTTTCTGGATAGCAGCGATGGCGTCCTTAAGACTCGATACTTTGACCAGTCTCATGGAAGTCTCGACTCCACTTATATCGCGGCAGTTGCCGGCTGGAACGAGGAAGATCTTCGCACCGTCGCGCTCAGCTCCCGCGATCTTCTCTTGAATTCCGCCAATAGCAACAACGTTACCGTCTGGGGAAATGCCGCCAGTTCCCGCGATCCGCAGTGAACCGATGAGGTCGTTCGGGGCCACCATTTGGTAAATCGACAATGCCATCGCAAGCCCAGCAGATGGACCGACGATATCCCCCGGAATGTTATAGGTGATCGTTGGGGTATATCGGTAGCCCGTATCGATAGTGACACCTACTGCCGGGGCGCGTCGATCACTTACTGACGAAACTGTCGTCACCGCAATGGTTTTCACAGACGAATTGCGCAGAACCACAAACACGACGGTGTCCCCCACCGTATGTTTCCGGACGGCCTTGCCGACGTCGAGAACGGAGGCCATTGGTTTCCCATCCACCTTCTCAATGAGATCCCCGGGCGCGAGTTTTCCATGCGCCGGACCTGCGGCACTGACAGCACTGACCATGGGCATCTCAGTGACAGGTTGACCGGCAGCTCGTAAAGCGGCCACGGCGGCGTCACGCTCTGATGTGTCCATCATGTACGACTCATCAGCATCGACCTGCTGAGGAGACCGTCCCGGCGGGTAAATGGCCTCCCGCTGAAGTACGTCATGGTCCGCGCGCAGATGAGCGACTAACGCCTCGGCCATGCTGAGACGTGAATCAGCACGGGTGATAGAGACGGTCGTCATCCGCATCTCGCCCTCACCGTGCCGAGTGGTCAAGCCGTCGACCTGAATCATTGGCTTGCCCCGTTCGTTCGTCGAGAGCAGATTCACGGTCTGGCCGGGAGACCGCGCCACGAACGGGATCGGGACGAGAATTAAGGCCAAGACGCATAGCAACACGACGAGGGCAGACGAGATCGCTGTCCAGCGAGTAGGAAAGCGCACCGTTTGCCGGATTTCGGTCTCGACCGTTGCTATTACGTTGGCGGACGCGCCAGAGTCATGCGCCTGCGACGTGGGCGTGGTTGGCTCGGACATGATGGTCATGTTAGCCGCTGCGAACGATGACTTTTCCACGACTGCCACAGCCCTAGACTTGGTTAAGACCGCACGACGAGCGAACGGAGACGGGAATGAACGACGGACCCCAGAATCCTGGGCAACCCGACCCCGAGGAGATGGCTGAGCAATTGCGTCGCATGATGCAGCAGTTAGGCCTACCCGTCAGCGGTGATCTCACCTCATTTATGACACAGTTGTCACAGATGTTCGGATCCGGTAGTTCGGTAGGGTTTGGCATGCCCGGGACAAACCCGAGTGATGGACCAGTCGACTGGTCTCACATCAAAGACATGGCTAGGCACATCACCGCTTCCCATGGCCCTGACCCGGCGCCAGGTCAGCAGGAACGCACAGTTTTACTCGATGCGTCCCGTCTTGCAGAGAGCTGGCTCGACCGCGAATGCGAGTTCGCTCAGGTGAACGTCCAGCCAGCGTGCTGGAGTCGTGCAGAGTGGATTGAACATACCTTCTCCTCCTGGCAGTCTGTCGTCGAGCCAGTGCTGGTCTCCCTCACGGAAGCCATGACCGGGCTGATGTCCCCGGGCGGCCCCAACGATCCGATGGCCGCACTTACCCAGATGATGGGCCCGGTACTGCGCAGGATGTCAGCGATGCTGTACGGGGCCCAGCTGGCCCAGGGGCTCGCAGAATTGTCGACCTCAACAGTCACCGGCAGCGAGATTGGCCTACAGGTGCTATCTGTACCCCAAGTCGTCATCCTCCCCACCAATATCGCCGCCGCGTGGAACGACCTAGACCTCGATCCGAGGGACGTTGAGCTCTACCTCGTACTGCGTGAATCCGCTCGCCAACGCCTATTCAACGCGGTGAGCTGGCTCGGCCCGCAACTGCTAGCCCTGGTCGAGCATTATGCTCGCGAGATCCGCATCGATTCCTCGGCTATTGAAGATGCCATCGACATTGACGACCTCTCCCAGCTGACGCCAGAAAAAGCCCAGGAAATGTCGGAGCGTTTACGGGGACGCCTCTTCGAGCCAACCCGCACACCAGAGCAGGATGGCGTGCTTCAGCGTCTAGAGACCCTGTTGGCACTTATTGAGGGATGGGTTGACGAGGTAACCTTCCAGGTTGCTCGCACCTGGCTTCCTAGTCACGATCAGCTTGCCGAGGCGGTACGACGTCGCCGTGCCACATCCGGCCCTGCAGAGGTCTTCTTCCAGTCCTTGCTCGGTCTCGAGTTACGTCCCCGCCGGGTGCGCGATGCCGTAAATCTGTGGGCAGCGCTGCGCGAGGCCCGAGGAACAGTCGGGCGGGACCATGTGTGGAACCACCCCGACCTCGTCCCCACTGCCGCCGACCTCGACGATCCACTGGGCTATGTCTCGGGAGATCGCCAAGATCCCTCGGAGGGCGGCGACGACCTCGACGCTGAGTTAGAGAAGCTGCTGCGAGATCACGGTCACGACGACTGATCCGCTGGGTTATCGTCAGGATCGTTCCTGGTGTTATCAGCTTCCCCGGAAACAGCCCACTGAAAACCAGTCAGAAAACCCTCCGCCCGTTCGGCGTTAGGGAACCCGGCGAGCAATTCGTGAAATCGTCGATTGTGATGGCCCTCCACGAGGTGGCAAAGCTCGTGGGCTAAGACATGGTCAACGACCCAGTCGGGGAATCCGATCATGCGGTCAGACAGCCTAATCTGACCGGTCGACGGCGTGCATGAACCCCAGCGGCTGTTCTGATTGGACACCCACCGCACCGACGCCGGCTCGACCGTGTCGTTGACACGCGGATCGAGATACTTCTGGCACAACCGAAGGGCGCGCCGAGTCAGTTCGTCATTGCTGTCATGGTGTCGCCGACGAGCATCGGACTTCGTCACCTTGTCCACCAGTTCCATCACTTGACGATCCTGGTCAGCCTTTCGCATACCCATGGGCACCATGACGAGGACGGAACTCCCCTCCATCCTGGCGCTCAAGGTGCGACGTCTACGAGCGCTACGTCGAATGATGATCTCAGGTCTACCATCTCGTGCCTCGATGATCTCGTCCGGAACAGCCATGTCAGCCATAACGCCCATCATGCCGGGTGAGAAGGACACTTTTGACACCACTGACTTCGGCAAAAGGACGTACGAAGTTGACGAGAACTAGAGCCTGTCCTAGATTGACGTTAGCCTCCGGATCTCAGATGTGCAGGGGAAGGCACATCGTGATGGTCCGGGGGTTTTATGTATCTGTATCGTTCCCAGTCAGCTTCGGTAGCGTCCTGACGACGTGTTGTCCCAACGGCATGAGATGTTGTCCGAATGGTTCAAGTTGTTGCCCATTTTCCTCATGGTGTTGCCCGTTTCTTCGCCGGGACTTACGTAAGCTCCCAGGTCCTGGGAAAACTCAGGTCATGCACGTTGAACTTGATTGTCCTTGGGTCCCGGTTTCAGGCGGGTTACGCCTCCTCGCTCCGGATGGCCGGTCTTTCCGACTGCGCGGCGCGACGGCAAGCGCCGATGGACATGTCGAAGTCCCGGCAAAAGTTGCGCATCACTTATATGAAGCGGGCGTAGCCACCGAGCCCTGCGATCTTCGAGTGGCGGTCGTCAGTGATCATGGCTGTTCCGACGATCTGGTGCGGGGTCTCACAGCGCGTCGCATCGACATCACAACGTGGGTAAGAACGCCTGAGCCCGGAAACACCCGCGATCTTCGTCGCATCAGTGGGCATGCCAATCTTGACGTTCATGTCGTTGTTATTTGCCCCCGCACCCTCCTCGGAGGCCGCGATGTGGCCGAGCAATGTCATCGCGCGGGGATCCCGTCGGTCGTCGCATGGGGACGCCATCATTGGGCCGTGCTTGGCCCTATCAGCGATGGCAGCCCCGGATGCCAACACTGTGCTGACATGGCGATGGCAGCCCGCGACCCTGACTGGGTGACGATGGCTCGCAGTATGAAGGAGGGGGAGTACGATCCCGCAGTCACCGAGTGGCTTGTCAATCGAATTGAACGTGCCGCACTATCTATCCGCGACTCGACGGTCTCCCGTCGACCGAAAACCTTCCACGTGCGTACCATTGCCGGCGAACGCAGTATTGAGGTGCCAGCCCAGCCTGGATGTCACTGTTGGTTATCCGAGGAACCGTGCAGCACCTTGATGAGATCAGCCGCGTAAAGATCGGCCTTGCGCCTACCAATTCCGGGGACCTGCAATAAACTTTCCATAGAGTTAGGTCGTTTCTCCGCCACGCCCAGCAAGGTAGCGTCCGTGAGAATGACGAAAGCTGGCACTCGATCGGCTTCCGCGCGTTCGCTGCGCCACTGCCGCAACCTCTCGACGAGAACTGGGTCGACCCCCACCTCGCAGGCAAGGTGATGGCCGAGTTTTCGGTCTCTGGCCGCCGTAAGGGCTTTGCCGCACACCGAGCAGACTGTGATCGTGGCACGACGTTTCCGGCGATGTCGCGGGGGTTTGTCGGTCGTTTCCCCCGTCCCAGGGAGGCCGCGCAAAAATCGCGAGATCCCCTGCCGGTCCCGGTTCCCTCCAGACCACGAGTACGAGACCCACAGGTCTCGTCGTGCTCGAGTTACGCCAACATGCAACAACCGGCGTTCCGAAGCCACCTCAGCCGGAGCTTCAGCCATGATGAAGGGCACCATCGTGTCATTTATGCCATAGAGGGCCACGACATCCCATTCGAGCCCCTTAGATGCATGCAAGGTTGCCAAGGTAACGCCGTCGCCGACCGGCGCCTCCTGAGTGGCCGCCCGACGGGAGAACACGGCTGCCAGTTCTTCCAGCGTCCTCGTCCCGTCGTCTACAACCGAGACCGTCAGGTCGTGCAAAGCTTGCAACGATTCCCACCGTTGCCGGACATCACCTTCTCCGTCGGGCGCAATAGCCGACCAACCTTGAGCTGCGAGTATCCGATCAAAAGCCCGTAGCGGATCCGCACCTGGTTCATCAGCAGCAAGCCGAGCCAAAGCGTCAAGGCTGCGTCGCACCTCGCCCCTGTCATAGAAGCGCTCAGACCCCTTCACAAGATATGGGATGGACCTCTCGGCCAGCGCGGTCTCAAGCTGGGCTGCCTGAGAATTAATCCGGTACAAGACGGCAATCTCAGACCATGGGATTCCCGCAGCATGGCGCGATTCAATCCACATTGCTACAGCTGAAGCTTCGGAGGCATCGTCCCCGAGAGCTTGATAGATGGGCTCGGGACCGGATCGACCCCGCGAAACCAATGTGACTCCCCTGCCATGTTCCAGAGCCTCCTCTGGAGTCATACGGTTGACAAGAACTTCATTGGCCAACTGAACGATCTCGGGAGTGGAGCGGTAGTTGCGAACCAAATCGATGCGTTTAGCGCCAGGATGATCGGCAACGAAGTCGAGGAGGTAGTCAGCTCGTGCGCCTGCATAAGAGTGAATGGCCTGGTGCGGATCTCCCACGACGCATACATCATTTCGATCGCCAAACCACAGTTCAAGCAACCTATGCTGCAGCGGAGAAACGTCCTGGTATTCGTCGACAACGAAATGTCGGTACCGAGCCCGAATCTCCTCAGTGATGTCACGGTGCTGAACCAACAATCCCACCGCGCACAACAAAATATCGTCCAGATCAATGACGCAGCGTTCCTTCTTCACAGCCTCATATCCAGCGAGGACGCGTCCTACGTCAGTTGCCGAAACTCCCGCCACCACCCGGCCTTCCGCCCTAGCCAGGGATGCGTATTGATCAGTCGGCACATTTGAGACCTTCGCCCACGAGATCTCGGCGGACAAGTCGCGCAGCAGCGCCTTGTCATTGCCCAGACCAATGCGATGGGTCGTCTCCGCCACCATCGAGAAACGAGAATCACTCACCGGTGGCAACTCACAGTTATATGCACGAGGCCAGAAAAACTTGATCTGCCGCAACGCCGCAGAATGAATAGTGCGAGCCTGCACACCAACAACCCCCAGATCGGCGAGTCGACCTCTCATCGTGCCAGCTGCCTTAGTCGTAAAAGTGACCGCGAGGGTACGACGCGGATCAAGCTTGCCTGTCACTGCGCCGTAGGCAATGCGATGAGTGACAGCACGAGTTTTACCTGTCCCGGCACCAGCTATGACGCACACTGGAACATCGAAGGTCTTCGCAACCTTAACCTGTTCAGGATCCAGTGCCGCCAGAATCGCATCTGCCGTTCGGGTTCTCACAGCGATCACCATAAGGGTCGTGACCGACAGCAACATGCCGCCGTGGCATTGTGAGTGTTCCGCACGTGTACCACAGCTGACTCGTCAACTTGTCATGACTCGCCACTAAACTGATTAATCAGTTCGGCAGAAGGCCGAGCTATCACGAGGAGGTGCGTCGATGGCCGGTGTGGTGAAGGTCTTCCATTCCTGGCGCTGCGTCAGTGACGCCGTCGTAGCAGCTTTGTCGGAGCCCACCACCGATCCATTCGTCCGGCCGATTCTGGTTGCTCCTGGCAATGCTCAGTCTCGATCTTTGCTGCAATCCCTTGCCCGCCGTCATGGAATCGCCGCCGGTATCGATACAACAACGCCGCTGGGCCTACGAGAACGACTCGAGGAAGATCTCCTGGGAGTCAAGCGGGAAAACGATCCGTGGCAGCCCGGGTCCCTGGCCCTGCGTATATGCCGCGTCATTGAGAACAATTCCCCCGGTTTTGAGGTTGTTTCAGCCCATCTGGAAGCCAGCCGTCGGCAAGGAGTGCCGCGTGCAACATGGACAACTGCACGACAAGCTGCAGACGCGATCTGCGCGCTAGCTCGCGACTCTCACGACGTCTTGAATGCCTGGGCCGACGGTGCCACCCCCACAACTCACCAGGGTGATACTGACCTTGCGGGTGACCCCCTGGATCCCGCCCGCGCGTGGTGGGCCCCGCTGTGGCGTACCCTTCTTGCCGAACCATGCCATGTTCCGGACCCCGTGAGCCGACACCAGCTCCTCGTCGACGCGATACTCACTCAGTCACGATCTGAACCGCCGATCGTGTGGTTTTCATCGACGACCACGGCTCAGCACGACGTCAGCTTGGCGGAAGCGTTGTCGGCCTCACACGACGTCACCATCGTCCATCTCGATCATGGCATTAGTGGTGCGGATCCGTGGCGGACCTTTGACCGGGCGCGCTCTGCCACGACCGCGCGATGGACATCGTCATCGATCTGTACAGCGCAAAGCGCGGTTACCCACCGCAAAGAGCTGCCAACAGTCGAAATACACCAATGCCACGGAGTTGATCGTCAGGCCGAAGTAGTGCGTGATGTTGTATGCGCAGCTCTCGCCGACTACCCAACCTTGGAACCCAGGGACATCGTCGTCATATGTTGCGGGCGCCAGGACACCGCCCACCTTCTTTCCGCTGGGACTTTGGCAGATATCGATCACCCTGCACATCAGTTGCGGTTCACGACCCCTCCGCAACGCGAGCATGTTAATCCCGTCACTGAAGCGGTAACGACCATCTTGGGCCTGGCCTCCTCACGTGCCACGGGACAAGACTTACTCAGTCTGTGCGCCATGCCTGCGGTGCAGACTCGATTCGGATTCTCCGATGACGACCAGGAGGCGATTGAACGGCTGGTGAGCCAGGCCGATATCCGGTGGGGAGTTGACCCTGCCGCAAGGGACAAGGCAGGGCTGGGCCGGATCAAACAATCGACCTGGCTGGCTGGCATCGAAAGGATGATTCTCGCCATCGCGATGTCGTCTACACCACCAACTTATCTGGGGACAGTGACGCCGATTACTGACGTCGGATCGACAACAATCCCCCTCGTCGGGAAACTCGCTGAACTCGTATCCCGAATGCGCAAGGCGTTCCTCGACACTGAAACACCTGCACCGATTGCCACCTGGAAACGCCGGGTCAGCCAGATCGTTGACAACCTTGCTGCCGCTCCCGCAGACGCTCCTCGATCGGCGCTACAGACTCTTGCCCTGCTGACAGGTCTGGAAGGGGTCGCAGAAGACAGAGAGTTTGATCGCCAGGAGATCATTGACCTCCTCAACTGGCTCTCAGGCATCCATCGTGGGCGGCACAGCTGGTTCGATGGATCAATTCAGGTGTGCCGTCCGGGTGAGCTTACCCCCGTCGACCACGAAGTCGTGATTGTCGTCGACCCCGACCAAGAAGCTGTTCATGCCGATCTCCTTCAAGGCTTGCGAGATGAAAACCTCGATCCGGCTGCTAAAGCACGACAAGACCTTCTCGACGTCGCTCTGTCAGCCAGAACCCTCCTGGTCGTCGTGAGGCAGGCGCGCAGCCCTGTGAGCAACCTCACCGTGCTGCCGGGCCCCTTTACGAGAACCCTCTCTCAAGCTCTCAAGGCGCAGTCCGCAACACCGCGTTGCGTTAAACACGGTTTGCAACCATTCTCTGCCGATGAATTCTCTCATCACAGTGATACCGCTTGGAGTGGATTCGACAACACCGCGGCCGCAGCGGCAGGGTGTCATCCTGGATCACAGCCTCGACCCCATCGTGTCGTATTGCCCCCGGTAGCCAAGTTGCCTGAATCCCGGATGTCCCTTATCGACCTCACTCTCGCCCTGTCTCACCCGGCACGGACGCTCTTGCGAGCCCGTGCTGGTGCACCAGCTAATGAAAGATCTACTGACCTTCCGGTCGACCTGCCACTGGCACCAAGCTCATTAGACAAATACTGGATACGTTCCCGGATCCTGGCTGACCTGGAACACGGTTTTCTGCTAGACGACGCCATCAATGCTGAACGGCTCCGCGGCTCTACTCCTCCAGGGCACCTGGGCCAGCACATCGTCACCAAATTGGCTGAGGACGCGATGCAGATTTGTCAGAGGGCCAATCGGCTCCGTGGCGACCAAGACGAGCAGTTCATCGAAATTGACTTCGATCTCGATGAGGGTAACAGCCCCCCATTGCTATGGCCTGACGAACTCATTGTCGATCCCATGCACCCAGTTCACCTGCATGGTCGAGTCGGTGTGAGGAACCATCAGATTGTCCACGCTGTCGCATCCCGGGCGAATGCTAGACCGCTCCTCGACCTGTGGGTCGATCTGCTCGCTGTGACCGTCGCCACTGACGAACCCGGATGGTTTGGAGTCCTGGTCCCGAACGGCGACGTCCTGCGGATGGCTTCCCCAGCGCCGGATCATGCTCGCGACATCCTGGCTGGGCTCGCCCGAGTCGCCTGGTGGAGCAACCAGCAACTCATCCCGTTGCCTGTGAAATTGGCACACGCGCTCGTCGAGTTGTCCCCCATGGCGCATAACGACTATCGCACCGGAGCCAGCGCCCTCCAAGTGCAGTGGTCGCGAGAATGGGATCCAAACTGGGCGGCATTTTTGGGAACCGATGTGGGTGAGCTCATCGCCTGCTGCCATGAGTTAGGTACCACCTTGACGGAACTTTCCGAATGGCTTTTCGATCCGATTAAGCAGGCGTTGAGAGGGGCTGGGTCTTCACCATCGACGATGGCACAGTTTTCGAATTCGGGGAGGAGGGCATGACCACCAACACCTCCTTTGACATCACTCAACCACTGCCACAAGGAACCGTCCTGCTGGCAGCAAGTGCCGGGACTGGAAAGACATGGACCATCTCGGCGGTGTGCGCGAAAGCTATCGCGACTGGTCTGGTTCACATGGAGAACCTTCTCCTGGTGACCTTCAACCGATCAGCTGCCCGCGAGCTGCGCGGACGAGTCTACGAACGCCTTGTCAACACCCGTTTGCTACTAGCAGGCGCCCGGGAACCCTCTGACCCCTGCGATTGGTCGCTTATCCGATGTGGCCAGGCAGGACTCACACGAGTGGAGTCTGCTCTCGATAACTTCGACAGGGCGGTTATCACCACCACCCATGAGTTCGCGTCCCGAATGCTTGTGGAGTTGGGAGTGTTATCAGACCATGACCCGTCCTCAGTGCTGATGACTGATCTTGCCCCCCTAGCAACCGAGGTATCCGATGACCACTACCTGGCACAGTATCTCGACTGTGACCGACCGCCCTCAGTGCGCGACAAACGCGAGCTATCTCGAGATGTCGCGGTGAAATACGGCGAGGTTCCGATCTTCTCCAAGGACGATGCAGACACGCCTGTGCAAGACGTGCTGTGGGCCTTATCAGTACGAGAAGACGTCCGGAGACGCTCCAAATCGCGGTCGGTTCATACTTTTGACGACCTTATTGGCGATCTTGTCAAGGCTCTTCGTGACCCATACCGTGGCCCGTTAGCTTGCGCAACGCTTGCTCATCGGTTTGGACTCGTCATGGTTGACGAGTTCCAAGACACTGATCCCCTGCAATGGGAGATACTGCGGCGAGCCTTCCACGGCCACAGCAACCTTTGGCTGATCGGCGACCCAAAACAGTCGATCTACGCCTTCCGAGGGGCTGACATCCACGCTTATCAAGACGCGGCCCAATCTGCCAGCCATGTCCTTCATCTTGACGTCAACTACCGAACTGATAAGCCCATTGTCGAGGCCGTTAATACCCTCTTTAGCAACGCTCAGTTGGGCCACGATATCTCAATGGAGTTAGTGACGGCCCATCATCAGGAATCTCGAATTAAGACAGCGGCCACCGATGGACCGCGCTACCACTGGTCTCAACCCTTCCAGATCCGCTGTCTCCAAGCTCCTGCCGGCGCGCAGCTCAACACAGCCACCTCCGATCAGTTCGTCACTGAAGACCTCGTTAATCAGGTAATCATGATGCTCGAGGGCGGAACGGTCGTTCAAGATGGCGACGGGTTAAGGCCACTTCGCCCCACCGACATCGCGATCCTGGTGCGAACACGTCGCAGGGGTGCCGAACTTGCGACAGCGCTATCACAGGCCCATCAGCCTGCAGTGTTCTCTGGTGCTTCACCGGTGTGGTCGTCTCAGGCGGCTGAAGATCTTATAACCTTGCTCGAGGCTCTCGAGAATACCGATGAAAGGCTGCGGACCAGATTGTGCCTGTCTGACCTCATCGGTGCAACGCCAGCCGATTTGGCAGCATCCGATTCACGGGTGCGCTCTGACCTGGCTATTGACCTGGCTCGCTGGTCGAGTACCTGGACGATGACGGGGGTATGGGGAACGGTTGAGGCTGCCCTTCATCGCCCCGGTGTGCTGGTGCGTCTGGTAAGCATGGCAGGTGGTGAGCGATACGTCACCGATCTACGTCAGGTGGCACAAAAGGCGCATATTGCGGCCTGTGAAGGAAGGTTGACGGCGACGGCAACCGCAGCGTGGATCCGCGAGCAACAGCAACTGGCAGGCGACGACGAACCCCGTCGCCTTGATAGTGACCAACAGGCTGTCATCATCATGACCATCCATGAGGCAAAGGGTCTGGGATTCCCCGTCGTGTTATTGCCTGACATCACCAATGGATGGGCGCCGAAGCAGAGCATCAATGGTCCGATCGTGTGGCACGACGGGCAACGGCGCGTGTTGGACATCAGTTCGCAGGGAACCGATCGTTCCATAGCAATCGAGAGCCACGAAGAGGACGAGCGGGGCGAGAACCTTCGCTTGCTGTACGTCGCCCTCACCCGCGCCCGATCTGCTGTACGACTATGGTGGTCCCCTTGTCCTCTGCGTCATCGATGGTCCGCCTTCCAACGCCTTGTCGAGATGGACCGCACGACGGGCGAGCTCGGCTCAGGCGTTGCCGGGACCGACCCCGGAACTCTCCCCTGGCTCAACTCCGGACCGATTGCGACAGTAATAGCGCCTGCTAACCAGAAACTCCTTACCCGGTCGGTCAGCGCCCAGCCTCGTGCCTGCGTTGTCCCTAGGACGCTGACGCGACCACTCGACACCGCGTTTGCCCGAACCTCATATTCAGGACTGACGGCCAACCTCCACGCAGCCGTGTCAGAACCTATGACTGACGGCCTCATCGATGAACCCGTTGACGACGAGACCGTCGATGACACAGCCCCCGGTCTGTGTGGGTTACCCGGAGGAACCTCCTTCGGCACCCTGGTTCACACGGTCCTTGAGTACATCGACACCGCGGCCATCGACCTCTCCAGCGAGGTACTCTCAATCACCCGCAGAGCCCTTCGAATGTCGCCCTTACCAGACGTCCCGCCATCCGAACTCGCCACCAGTTTGGAGCAGGTTCTTCACAGTGATCTCGGACCCTTGGCCCCGGGCATGACCTTGGCAGATTTTTCCCCGGCGGATCGACTGGCTGAGATGAATTTCGAACTTGCCATGGCCCAGTCCGGACGATCGACCACCATGACAGACCTAGCGTCCCTCCTCTGCGATCCGAGTCTGGTGCCACCCGACGATCCCATCAGCGGCTACGGCGAAATATTGGCCCATATCCCCAATGGCGACCAGGCGCTACGCGGCTTTCTCACCGGTTCGATCGATGCGGTCTTAAGGCGACCCGATGGTCGTCATCTAGTTGTCGATTACAAGACGAACCGAATTCCTGGAGTCCACAAGCTCAGTCCTCATATGTATGACGCACACACGATGAGGACCATGATGTTCAGTTCTCACTACCCGCTGCAAGGATTGTTGTATTCGGCAGCCTTGCATCGATTCCTGGCATCAAGTCTGCCTGGATACGACCCCGCAACCCATCTCGGCCCCATCGGCTACCTTTTTGTTCGAGGTATGGCTGATCGTCCAGTACCCGACGGTGACATGCCTGACGGAGTTTTTACCTGGCATCCGAGGCCTGAACTCATTGAGGCGATCAGCGAGCGATTGGGAGGTCTCCATGACTGACCTCGTCCCGGTAGCAGCAGGAAGTCGGCTCGAGCCCTTCGCCCGAGCCGGAGTCCTCGAGGCCAGCGACATCCATTTAGCCAATCTAGTGTGCCGCATCGGTGGCGAGACCAACTGCGATGTCAGCCTCGCCATCGCTTTATCATGCCGTGAGCTTCGGCGCGGGTCCGTGTTCTGGGACCCACATGAAATCGCAAACGTCGTCCGCCAGCAAATCCTTGATCCGGCAATTCCAGACATCGAAACCAGCGACCAGGCAGCCCTATTCGCGGAATTGGAATGGCCACCTCCAGGCGAGTGGCTGTCCACGCTAGAGGCCAGTCCCGTCATTGCTGGCCGTGATGATCCGCTCAACCGGTTGCCGGCTCGGCTTGATGATGACCTGGTCTACCTAGAGAAATATTGGCAAGCTGAGCATGATGTCGCCCGCGATCTCGCTACCCTCGCTGCGGATCCGCCAAGCCAAGGCCCAGTGTCGGCCGACGATGTTGTTTCCAGCATCAGTAATGCCTTAGCAGCATCCGGAATTATGTTGGATCCAGCTCAAGCTGATGCTGCCATCGCCGCAATTATGCACCGAGTTAGTGTGCTTGCAGGTGGCCCCGGAACCGGCAAGACAACTACGGTATGCGCCCTCCTAGCTGCCTTGCAACAGGCTGACCCTCATCTTGGAGCCGTGGCCCTTGCGGCTCCCAGCGGCAAAGCAGCGGCACGCTTGCGTGACTCAGTTTCGCAAGTTTCAGAGCGAATGCCCGATGACCTGAAACCGATTGTTGCTGACGCAACTACCGTCCACTCACTGCTGAAATGGCAGGGGCCGGGAACCTCATTCGGATATGACGAGCAACACAAGCTTCCGTTCGGAGTCGTCGTCGTTGACGAAGCATCAATGCTTTCTCTGCCTCTGGCCGCTAGCCTCCTCTCTGCAATCGGGCCTCAAACTCGTCTAATTCTCGTCGGGGACCCAGGGCAGCTTGTCTCGGTGGACGCCGGTAGTGTCCTGGCCGACATCGTTTCGTCGGCTGATGCCCTCCAAGCGCAGCTTCCTGTCACGATCCTCACCTGTAACCACCGCTCGAGAGGAGATATCGCACGGCTGTCGGAGGCGGTACGCGAGGGAGACAAGAGCACTGCGTTGGACGTATTGGCGACAGCTGCTGGCGTGACACATGACTCTCCTTCCCCCGATAGCATCGCGACGATCAGTGGTCGTCGCAGTATTACGTGGATCGACGCTGACCCGGCGAGTATCACCATGGCCGACCTTCCGGCGGTCGCGGAGGTGATCGCACGCACCGGGGCAAGAATGCTTGAGCTTGCTCAGGCTAGTGCCGACGCTGCTGCTCTCAAACTCGTCGATGCCCACCGGTTGTTGTGCGCTCACCGAGAGGGGCCATACGGGGTAGACGAGTGGTCTCAGCGCATGGTTACTGTACTTTCAGATGTGTTGCCTGGTGTTGGCCAAGGCCGGTGGGTTCTCGGCGAAACTGCAATAGTAACGCATAACCTCGCACAATTGGGAGTCAATAACGGCGATTGCGGGGTCATCGTTGAAACAAGGCCCGTCCCCACGATAGCTCTACCGGGACCCGGTGGAGTCCCCAGACGGTTGCCCTGTTCCCTCATCCCATCGCTGCAACCCTTACAGGCGATGACGATTCACAAAGCGCAGGGCAGCCAATTCACGGACGTAACGGTGGTCCTGCCACCACCCGACTCGCCCCTCCTCTCTCGTGAGTTGCTCTATACCGCCATCACGCGTGCACGTGAACACCTCACTGTGGTGGGCACAAGGGAGTCTGTGGAGAGGGCGATTGACCGGGCTAATGATCGACGTTCTGGGATTCAGCGCCGGTGGGAAGAAAGTCGCACTTCCTGATGAGACCGGAGTCTCAAGGTCGATGGGCTATCACCTCAGTGGGGCCGATAAGTCAAACCCGCTCTCTGGCTCCGGAAGTCGGTGTTCTAACCACGCGTCAATAAGGGCTCTTGCTATGGACAGAGTCGGTGGCAACTGGAGACGCCCAGCATTAACTTGGCCGGATACTTCTTGACGGCTGAGAAAACTAGCCTCCGCTAGCTCGTCGTGGCCGACATCGATGGTTCCGGTCGCCCGAGCTACGTAGCCGAACATGAGCGATCGGGGGAACGGCCATGCCTGCGACCCTATATAGCAGGCCGAGGTGATCGTCAGAGTTGTTTCCTCGGCAACCTCACGTACCACAGCATGCTCTGCTGGTTCGCCAGTTTCGACGAATCCCGCCAATACCGACCTACGATGCGGTTCCCAGGAACGTTGACGGGCAAGCACGATGCGGTCCTCGTCGTCAAGTACTGCGGTAATGATGGCCGGGTCTGTACGCGGGAATACGTAATGGCCCTGGGGACAGACTCGGGCCGGCCCACCGCTCGTAACGCGGGTGGACTGCCCACATCGTGGGCATAACGGGTTGCTCTCATGCCAAGCCAGCGCTGCCACCGCCGACATGACGAGTTCCCGATCAACCGGGACAAGATCAACCGCGCGCACACTCCGAGCCTCCGGACGTGGCTCATTGGTACGACGGGTAAACCAAGGCACCCCGTCGACGACACCAAGCAGTAGGTCGTGCTGATCGTCGCGCTCACCCTCAGTGGGAACCGCGACCACCCTGTCATGAGCCATGACAACCTTGTCGTAGGGATCAATGAGCAACAACTGGGCAGCCGGATCATCCCACCTAGCCCGATTTGCCTTATCATCGTTCCGATCAGCATGGCAGCGGTCTAATAAAGGCCGCCCGACGATGCGGGAATCACTGATCCTATTCACGCGGCCACTTTATACCCGTTATGAACCATCCGATTATCACGCGTCAGACGCATTCTTCGTCGGCCTGTTCCCGGAAGACGATGCCGTCAAAATAGCTGCTACCTGGTCCGCATCTAAGAGAGGTTCGGCGCTAATAGTCTCATTTGCGCCAACATGATGGAACACCGCCCGCACCCTCGACGGATCAATCCCCCTCGCCTGCGCCCACGCCAACCGGTAGATGGATAGCTGGAGCGGGTCTGCTGAGCGTGGTGGTGAGGTCTTCCAATCAATGACGAGCTCATCTCCGGGGTGATCCGGATCAGCGACAACGGCGTCAAGACGACCACGCACGACCGTCTGACCGATCGTCATAACAAAGGATTTCTCTACTGCCAGTACAGTGGCGCCCGCCCAGCGACTCTCTTCAAAGGCTTGGCAAAGGCTCCGCAGCGCACGGTTCTCGGCACCACTAGGCTCAACTGCGACAGCCTCCTGTGTAATGCTCTCCTCGTCAAGCTCCGCAATTTCCTCGGCATCAAACAGCGGGATCGGTTCTGCAGGCGCGAGCCGTTGGCTCACCCACTCATGGAATGCTGTACCAATTCCAGCTCCTCTGTCAGCTGGTCGAGGCATTGGGCGGCGCAAATCGTCCCGGAACGCCTGCGGATTGGCGTGGAGCCTCACGATCTGCGAGGTAGTCAGGCGCGGTGGAAGCGCCACCTCATCCTGCAGATCGATGTGTCGTCTCGCATCTTTGAGCAGAGTATCAGCGTCAGTCCGCCACGCCTTCACCCGATCAGCCTGTCCAGGATCATCAACGGACCGGGATGTGTTGTCGATGAGGCCGTGACCCACATCCTTAGCGAACACAGGCCAGGGCGTGCCAGCCTGGATATCGTCGTCAGGACGCTCACCAAAGTCCGGCCACACCGTTCCAAGCATGTCGGCGAGAAGGTCTGCATATCGACCTGGCCCTAAACTACCCTTGCGGCGTGGGCGCCATTGATGCCACGACACCACCAATCGTTCTTTGGCACGGGTAAGGGCCACATAGGCGAGTCGAGCCTCCGCCCACTGTGAATCCTCCTTGAGCGCCGCTACGTACGCTTTAGTATCGACGACACTTCCCGATAGTGGATGGCTAATGTCGCTGGCATCTCCTCTAGCGAAGGAAGGCAGGACAGCAGCCTCCGAGGTGAAGTTGTCTGGAGTCGACGTTGACGGAAATACACCTTGAGCCATGTCGGGGATGATGACTAACGGCCATTCCAGGCCTTTGGCTCCATGAACTGTCGACACCGTTACAGCGTCGCGATCGTCGGTAGCGGCTCGGGGAAGCCCGTCGCCAACATCTTCTTCAGCCGCCAACCAAGTGACGATTCCTGCGATCGTCATAGTGGGATCGCTGCGACGAGCCTCACGTATCGCATTCCACAGCGCATCCAGGTGATCTCGCCGTGCTGCACTCCGGTGCGGGTCGTCAGCAGCCATATCGTCGACGAGTCCTGTAATGGCCTCAATGCGCAGAACCAAGTCATCGGGGCTATCCGCCCGGTGCGCGTCAACCTCGACGATCTCGGCACATACCCGTTTCAGGGCACACTGCAGTCGTTCATGACCACCGGGTCGTCCTTCCATCACAGCGTCAGAGAGGTGGATCTCGACATCATCGAGGTCTAGCCCATCGTCCTTGGCCCGAGCTTTCGCCAGAGCGCGGGCGCGCCGATACACCATCGCCAGATCATCCGTACTGAGTCCAAGACGTGGTGCGGCAAGTAGAGTCGCCATCGCCGCATCATCCTGACGATCCACCAACACCCGAAGATGAGCGACCACCATGGCAATGTCCGGGAGTCGAAGCAATCCAGACAAGTTCGCAAATCGCACCGGGACATCACGAGCAGTAAGGGAGTCGTAGAGGTCGGCCACGTCTGAATTACGTCGAACAAGGATTGCGGCATCAGACCAGCGTGCGATGGTGCCACGTTCCTTGGCTTCCACCAAGATATCGGCGCACGCCTGACATTCCTTAACCCAGTCAGGATATGCGGCCACCGTGACCTCGCCACGTCGATTCCCCTCGGGCGCGACAAGCGGCTGCCCAACTGCCACCTCAGCCCGATCGTCAGCAGGGTCATGATCGCCAGACTCCACCGCTGACGACAGCGTTTGTCGCAACTCTTCTGACGCTACGTTCGCCGCATTGATAATCTGATCGGCGCATCTGCGGTTGGTTGCGAGAGAGAGCACCTGGGCTGGCGTCCCTTCCTTATTCGGAAAGCGCCGGTGAAATTCTAAGATGTTACTGGCGGCCGCGCCACGCCATTCGTAAATGGCCTGAAGCGGATCGCCGACAGCCATCACTGGGTGGCCCATGCCATGAGCTGAGTCCGGACCCGAAAATAGGGCAGCAAGCACATCAGCCTGGGCCGACGATGTATCTTGATACTCGTCGAGGAGAACAACACGGTATCTGGCCCTCAGTTCCTCCCCCACTCGCGGGTGATGAGTTACTAGGTGGAGGGCTTGAACCATACGGTCGCCAAACTCGACCAATCCGCGTTCTTTCTTGAGATTCTGATAGGCGGCAACAAGATCAAGGAGTTCTTCGCGTTCATCGACTCGCGAGAGCCATTTATCGATATCAGCGTATCTATCCCCTCCCCTTTTTGTCGGAGCGGCAAGGAGCATCTGGCGCCACCGGGCATCAGCTCTCCTGACCTTGCCCGGACTCGCATCGTGTGAGGCCATGGCTCCAGCCAGTTTCACTACAGCTTGGGCTATGAACGTTGGCCCCATATGGGTAGCGGCCAGCGGAGCCTTGTCAAGTCCCATGACGACCTCCGCCGCGAGCTGGTAAGCCCTGGCACCAGTTATGAGATGTGCCCCCGTGCTAATACCGTCCCAGGCTCCGTAATCGTTTACCAGTGTCCCCGCAAAACTGTCATAGGTCGCCACTGTCGGACGGGGCTGCTCTGACGTCAACAGGCCCACCCGAGTGAGGTTGGATTCAATGCGCTCGGATAATTCCGCAGTCGCCTTGTTGGTAAATGTCAACCCGAGGATTTCCTCCGGGCTTACCAGTCTGCTGGCAACCAACCACACCACGCGAGCGGCCATCACCGTCGTCTTACCCGTGCCTGCTCCAGCTATCACCGCACAGGGTTTGAGTGGCGCCTGAACTGCTCGCTCCTGCTCGGCGGAAATGGGGATGCCTAGCAGCGCTGCCACGTCGACGCCATCAACCGGGGCGTTACCAATCAAGCTCGTCATGGGACATTCCTTCGTCGGTCAGAACCGACAGTCGCCGGATCCATCGGTACCAGCGCGGGGCATCCTGCTCGAGCGGGACAGTGACCGCAGCCCCTATTCGCAATTGCGGGATACTCGCCCGATGTAACAATTCTCAATGCCTTATCGACGCTGGCTTCGACCCAGTTACAACAGCCGTCAACAGGCTCGGCTTCGTCAGGCCAAGGCACATCAACAAGACCACTCTGATAATCGACTTTCGGATTTGCTTGGCCTATACCTGCGCCAATCCGAAGATGTACTAATTCCGCGCCGCTCACCGACGCCGGACCTATGGCTTCGACTCCCCCAGATGCAACGACAGCTTGGTACACACCAATTTGTAGTCGGTGAGATTGTTTTATCTCATCGCTCTGGCTGGTCCCCGTTTTGAGATCCACCACGTAATACGCACCTTCTGCGTCGCGCTCGAGCCGATCGATGCTGCCCCGCACTCGTGCTGTTCCGGAAGGCACCGTGATCGTGCCGTCGACCCGCACCTCAGTTCCGATGAGCTGACGGTTACGTAACTGCAACCACCCGTCAAAGCGCTGCACAGCTGCTTTCGCATCCGCAAGTTCCGCGCTGCGCTGCCATTCTGCCGACAACTCGATTTCAGGCCATGCGGCTTCCAATTCGGCCAGGGCCTCAGGTAGTGACCACTGGTCCATGTTTCCCGCACAGATCCGGTGTACAAGAGAGCCAATACTTGCCCGAAGCGCTGATCCGCTGCTGGCACCGGCACGGCGGGTCATAAACCATCGTCTCGGGCAAGTGAGCAATTCCCCGATATGGGACGCGCTGAGCTCTATCTCCCCGGCCATGTCGGCCTGGCGAGGTACCCCTTGGCGCCACCAGGTCGCCGGGTCAGCTTGTGGCACCAATCGCCGTCCGTGATGCTCCTCGTTGCGCAAATCATCAAGTAGTGCTTGAGCCTCGGCTCGAACTCCCGGCGATTCAGACTCATCAGCAATGACTCGACGCAGCTCGCCGACGAGTTCAGTGAGGCTAGTAAAACTGAGCGAATCCGCATTGTCCTCGATGTGGGAAAGTCCGGCGACCAGCCCCGATGGGCGTTTCCCCTCCTCAGCAGAGTCGACCGAACACAACAGCAGCTGGTGACGCGCCCGTGAACATGCCACGAGTAATAGCCTCGTTTCAGCCCGAAGGTTTTCTGACCATCCAGGCGCCGCTACGAGGCCGTCGGGAGACCAGCGGTCTGCGCGAACAAGGGACCCTGTGTGGTTACCAGCAGGCCAATTACCTTCTTCGAGACCACACACGGTAACGACGTCGAATTCGCGACCTTTAATGCGGTGGGCCGTCACAACGTTCACCCCATCACGGTCCTCATCGGATTCACGTGCTCGGTCAGCTGGGATCTGTTCCTGCCGCACTACTTCGATGAGACGCTGGCCTCCTGCAATTCCCGCCATCGTTTGAGCACTCTCGGCCATGTCAAAAAGAGAGCACAAACCATCCAGATCACGGTTAGCAGTCGAATCTCCTGCCACGGCTCGACTACGCAATGACGCCGCCCACGAACTACCCTGCCATAAAGCCCACAACGCTTCATGACACGTAGCACCAGAGCGCAAGAGATCCGCAGCACGTTGCACCCGCTGAGTCATCACGGCTAGCGGCTGAGCGAGAGCCCGTAAGCCTGGAGGCACTGAGTACACTTCGCATACGGTGTCGAGTTCTGCCGTACTGGCATCCTCGGATCGACTAGCGTCGTCAGTTCGCTCGGACTTCCCAGCTGCCGTGATCGTCGGATCAGCACCGAGCTCCTTTAGCAGCGCCCAGTCGACATCGACGCCGCGCACCAGCCGACACCAGGTTTCTAACCGATGAATAACACTGCGATCGATCCCAGCTAGCGGATTCGACAGCAGTGTTGCAACGTCTCGAGCACTGGGCTGTGCCCCCGATGCCAGAGCCACTGCCATCTCCAACGCATTCAAGATATGCGTAACGGCGTAGATATCCGACAGCGCGTATTCATCACGCGACCTCAGAACCGGAATACCCTCGGCGGCAAGTATCGTCGCAATCACGTCCAGCTCACCGCCGTGGCGTGTGACCACTGCCATACTCCGCCACGCCACACCATCAGCGACGCGGGCATGACGAAGTGTGCCGGCAATCTTTCTCACCAATCGCGTGATACTAGGGGCTCGCAGCGCGGCCACCGTTCCTGCCTCAGTGGAGGTGCTGTGATTAGCACGGCGACGTAACCGACTCGATGAGGGCATCACAGGCATCCCCGTTCGCAAGCTCTCGACAACCTCAGCGATGTGCTGACTGTTGCGATAATTCGTTGTCAGGTGGTGGACCGACACGTCAGGGAACTCGTCGATAACCTCGTCAAGCCTTTCCGCCACTGCGCCGCGGAACCCATAGATCGTCTGGTCGGGATCCGCAGTCAATACACAGGGGACGTGGCATCGCGCGATCTGAGCAAGGAGACGAACTTGGGACGGGTCGCATTCCGTCAGGTCGTCACAGATCAGAAGTTTGATCCGTGATCGCACCTCGACATCAGCTCCCGGCCGAGTTAACGCAATCCGAGCCCGATGAACAGCCTCGGCATAATCGAGTGACCCCTCCAAATCGAGAACATCCAAATAGTCGGCCAGGAAGGGCCCCAACACGCGCCATTCGGGCACCCCCGATGCGGTTCCTGCCTCAGTCAAATCCTGCGGATCACATCCTTCCTGCCGCAGACGCGACGCCATCACCCGGACATCAGAGGCAAACTGAGCCGTACCAGCACAAGTACGTAACTCCTCCGGCCAGTCAGACATGTCTCGCGCCGCGAGCAGTTCCCTCATCCGAAATTCCTGTTCCGGTGCCGTGAGCAACCGCTTCGACGGGGAGGCGACGATACGACGAGCGAGAGCGTGGACCGTCATAACCTGAGGGTCTAGGTGAGCACCTCCGAGTCGACGAACAAGCGCTGTACGTAACGCCTGGGCCGACGGTCTGGTCTGTGCCAACACCAAGACTTCAGACAACCGCCCCCCAAAGGCAACGTGCCGCGCCGCAATTTCGAGGCATACGCTCGTCCGCCCCGTGCCCGGCCCGCCCATGACGAGAACCGTACCGGCGTCATCGGCAAGCACTCGAGTCTGGAGGCCATCCCAACCATGCATGACACACATGCCACCACATGCCTCCGACAGGGGGTAGCGAAGCCCGATGCTGATGACACAGAACAGCGTCGTCAGGAGTCATTTCCTAGCCGCAGCTGCCTGCGATATGAAAAAGTGGAGTTGTTGCCTCATACGGATGAGGCACATCCGCGCGCCGAATAGCTCACTATGGACGTGCCGGTAGATGTCCATCCACCACTGGCACACGACCAAAGTGAGCACGATTCGTGACCCCAGGGTCCACGCGGAAAACACCCGCTCAGCCTGAGGACTTTCATGAACAAGTCGGACCAGTCCTACACCGTGACACCCGGTACCGCCGCCACCTTACGAGTGGACCTCACTGACGCAGCTGCAGCGCGTGGAGATGTCGCGTGTGCGTCACATATTGGGCTGCGTCACGAGACCAATCAGGATGCCGCAGCGCTCGGTATCGACGGGTCAGGACATCACATTGTCCTTGTCGTCGCTGATGGCGTGTCCTCGACTGAGGGAGCCGAGGAATGCGCCAGGGTCGCCTCCCACACTGCGCGTGACTACCTCGCGGCAACAATGGACCAGGGCCTGCCGATCAACGATGACGACACCGTCACCTTGTTCGAACGCACCTTTCAGAAAGCCCATGAGGCGGTAGTCAGTGGATCGGGTCCGATCGGTGCGTGCACACTCGCTGCAGCAGTTGCTACCCACGATCGCATTGTCGTCGGCAATATTGGCGACACTCGTACATACTGGTTCCCTGATGACGGCGACCCCATTCGCCTCTCGATTGATGATTCGATGGCCCAGGCCCAAATGGACCTGGGATTGTCTCGGGAAGAGGCCGAGAGGGGGATAGGTGCTCATGCCATCACAAAATGGATCGGCGCATCGGCTACCGACGTTGCGCCTCGTGTCATGGCCTATAAACCTCAGCAATCTGGATGGCTATTGGTGTGCAGCGACGGATTATGGAACCACGTACCGGATGCCGGCGATTTCGCCCGGCTTATGGCCGACCTCGTCAGTAAAGCGCACACTGATGACCACGGCCACGCTTCTCCGGCAGGCGTGGCCGACGGACTTATCGCCTACGCCAATAATTGCGGCGGTCATGACAATATTACGGTGGCTCTGTGGCGCCGGGATTCTTGATCCGACGGTAGGTTGGTACTCATGGAGATTAAGATCGGTATCGTCAACGCCGCGCGCGAAGTCAGCATCGATGCTCAGGAGAGCGCCGAGACCATCGAGCAGCAACTCAGGGAGAGTCTGGCTCAGCCGAACGCCGTCCTCACTCTGACTGATGCCAAAGGCCGCAAGGTCCTCATTCCGGCTCATGGAATTGCCTACCTCGATTTGGGCCAGCCCAATAGCCGTCAAGTGGGGTTCGGAACCCTCTGACCTAAGTCACGACGAAGCTGTGGGAGCTTTCGGAGCGTCCTTAGGGCTCCAAGCCAAGTTCAATCATGCGCTGATCGTGGGCGCCAAGTACGCCGGCCATCACTTCATTGATGAGATCAAGATCATCGAATTCACCGCCGCCAGCCTGAGTCAGTGCAGAGGTGAGGCTCTGATGTCGAGCAAAGAGTCGTTGGGCCACTGACAACACCTCACCTACAAGCCGCCGAGCAAAAAGAGAGTCACCAGACTTGTCTTGATGCGCTGCGAGGACCTGGCGCATCGCGGCGTCCCACCTCACCCGGTTTCCAGTACTTCGTCCCAACCACGGGCCAAAGGACCCACCTCTAGGACGAAGCTGGGGCTCAAGATTTGGCTCAACTCGATCCAGGAAGTCGGAAATAAGGCTTACCACGATGTGGTCGCGCAACAGGACCTGCGACCAGTCCTGGGCGGGAACGTATTCCTCCACCGAGCCGATGAGAGGCTCGACCTCAGCGAGGGTTTCGCGGTCTGCGAGCCGCGTCCTAACCTCCGCCAGAATGCGCTGGATTTCGGCGCTGCGATCAACGATGAGGAACCGTTCCGCAAGCCCGGGAGCTAACGCCATGCCGGAAACTATCGCCGAGAATCCATGCAGGGCGCAAGATGCCGAGACAGACCAAAAAATCGTCGCAACGGCGGTGTGGCTGGGGTTCGTGTCGTCGACGCTCACCCCATCAGGTTAGAGGGTTGATGGCATGAGAGGTAAAATGATTGATGGTGTGTCGAACGCGTATCTTCGCTGGTCCACACCAGACGTGGCATTAAACGACGTCACAAGAACGACACCGGGCCTTGACGGGCCCACGCACGAAGAGGCCAAGACACTGACCGAGACTACTGTTTCCGTTCCCACCTCCTTCGCCGACCTCGGCGTCCGAGAAGATATCTGCCAGGCGCTGGAAGGGGTGGGAATTGTCTCCCCGTTCCCGATCCAGGCCATGTCGATCCCGATTGCCGTCGAGGGCACGGATCTTATTGGGCAGGCGCGTACTGGCACTGGCAAAACACTCGCCTTCGGCATCACCATCTTGCAGCGCATCACCCTGCCCGGTGACGAAGGTTGGGAAGAACTCACCACCAAAGGCAAGCCCCAAGCACTCGTGATGTGCCCTACCCGGGAGCTAGCTCTCCAAGTGTCTAAAGACATCTCCACTGCCGCTTCTGTCCGCGGCACACGCGTCCTTACCGTCTACGGTGGGGTTGGTTATGAGTCGCAGATTGACGCACTTAAAGCGGGGGTCGATGTTGTCGTCGGTACTCCTGGACGCCTTCTTGACCTATCCCAGCGCAAGGACCTCGATCTGTCCCATGTGCGCATCGTCGTCCTTGACGAGGCCGACGAGATGCTCGATCTCGGCTTCCTGCCTGACGTCGAGAATCTCATCGGACGCACTCCAGCCTCTCGCCAGACGATGCTGTTTTCGGCCACTATGCCGGCCCCGATTATGGCCCTAGCCCGGTCCCAACTGCGTCGTCCGGTGCACGTCCGCGCCGAAGGAGCCGACACCCAGACCACGGTGCCCGACACCCAGCAGTTTGTATACCAGGCCCATCCCCTCGACAAGATTGAGATCATTGGACGCATTCTGCAGGCCAACGACGTCGAGAAGGTCATTATCTTCTGCCGCACCAAGCGTGCATGCCAGCGGCTTTCTGACGACCTCGACGACCGCGGTTTCAAAACCCGCGCCATCCACGGTGATCTCACGCAGGTCGCGCGTGAAAAGGCGCTCAAGAAATTCCGTCATGGCGAGGCGACCATCCTGGTGGCGACCGATGTCGCTGCCCGTGGCATTGACGTCACCGGGGTGTCCCACGTCATCAACCATGAATGTCCCGAAGACGAGAAAACATACGTCCACCGCATTGGTCGCACCGGCCGCGCGGGTGCCAAAGGCCTCGCCGTCACCCTCGTAGATTGGGCTGACGTCACCCGCTGGAAGCTCATCAACAAGGCCCTCAACCTCGAGCTGTCCGAGCCAGTCGAAACTTATTCCACCTCCCCCCACCTCTACACCGATCTCGACATACCCGAGGACGCTCAGGGACAGATCATCGATCCTGAGAAGGCCGCTACCGAGAAGAAACGGCGACAGCATCGCCACGGCCACGATGGCTCCCACCACGAGAAGGCCACACGGCGGCACTCCCGTGATGCTTCCAAGGATGGAGATAAAGCGCGGCGAAAGCGCATTCGCCGCCGCAACGGCAAAGTAGTCAGGGGCTCCTCACCCAACCCCGTGGCCCAGCCACCTCACCAGAAAGCAAACCAAAACCGACACGCAGCAAACAGCAACCATCACGATATAGTCGCCGGCCCGCGCGAGGCGCGGCCGAGACACCGACGCGCCCGGAATGCCCTGCACAACCGACCATCAAACAGGCTGTAACGATCACGTCTGATCCACAATTTGTGCGGGCAGATGCCCACGGAGTGACCGCATCACCCCCTACACTGAACAAAATGCGCGGCGTTTCCGGTTCACCGGAACACCACGTGCAGCCTAATCAGTCGTACTGGAAGGTCGATGATGACCCATACAACCCAGCGATCACACGAGGGCAATCCGCAAGGCCCCAAGGTCACCGCGACCCGTGACGATCCCCGAGCCGCCACAATTGAAGAGATCCAACCGATCGTCGATCGCGGCGACCAAGGTTATGCCGAGACCCTGACCAATCGCCAGGTCCAGATGATGGCGATTGGCGGGGCGATCGGGGTCGGTCTCTTTCTTGGAGCAGGGAGCCGCCTGCGCAGTGCCGGACCAGCGGTCCTCATCTCCTACGCGTTCTGCGCGGTCATCGCCTTCCTCGTCATGCGAGCGCTCGGCGAGTTGGTCATTCACCGCCCCTCTAGTGGTTCTTTTGTGTCCTATGCCCGGGAACTTCTTGGCGATCGCTGGGCCTATGCCGTTGGCTGGATGTACATGCTGAACTGGATGACATCGGGCATCGCTGAGTTGACCGCCATCGGTACCTATCTGCAATTCTGGTGGCCCAGCCTGTTGATGTGGGTACCCTCACTTGTCGCCTTGATGATCCTCGTGTCGGTCAATCTCATCAGTGTTAAGGCATTCGGAGAATTCGAGTTCTGGGCGGCGTTGCTCAAGGTTGTGGCTTTGACAGCGTTTATCATCGTGGCCATCGGCCTAGTGGCCTCCCATGTCAACGTCGGTGGGCACCGAGCGGCGGTGTCGAACCTATGGAGATTCGACGGCGGATTCGCCCCACAGGGGGTTCTGCCCCTCATCCTGGTCATCCAAGGCGTCATCTTCGCCTATGCCACCATCGAGTTAGTGGGCACCGCCTCCGGGGAGACGCAGAATCCCCGCAAAGTTATCCCCAAAGCCGTCCATGCGGTTGTCTTCCGGCTCGTTGTGTTCTACCTAGGGTCCTTGGCCTTGCTGGCCATGTTGCTACCGTATAAGGAATACTCCGCCGATGAATCGCCCTTCGTTACGGCATTCTCGGCCATGGGAGTGGGATGGATAGGCGACGCCATGAATATCGTCGTCATCACCGCTGCGTTCTCCTCAGTGAACTCCGGGCTGTATGCGACGGGTCGAGTCCTCAAATCGCTGGCGGCCGCGGGAGAAGCTCCAAAATTCGCGGGTACTCTCAACCGATTCAAGACACCCTCCGGTGGCATCCTTATGACCGCCAGCGTTTTCCTACTGGGGGTGGGACTCGAGTACGTCGTTCCCGAGCGTGCCTTCGAGATATCCATTAACACGGCTGCGGTCGGTGTCATCTGGACGTGGGCGACGATCTTCTGGTGCCAGTTGGTGTTGCGCCGACAAGTGAATGAGGGTCGGATCACAGATTCGGGTTTCCATATGCCGGGTTACCCAATTACGGGTATCTTCGGAATCGTCAGCTTGGCCGGGGTGACGGCCCTCATGGTGCTCGATCCCCAGAACCGAATTGTATTGGCCGCATCCCTGGTGTACATCGCCGTTATGCTCGTCGCCTGGCCAGCCGTTAAACGCAACAAGGCGCGCCATCCCGAGCTCAACGCCCAGGAAGACATCACTTTTTGACGAGGTCCCACACCATGAGGCTGCTGGCACACTGGTGCGCGATAAGACTACGAAACAACTCCCTTAGTACACCATTTTCATAGCTTCGCGCACCTCCGCCAACGTCTGGTCAGCTACCGCAGCGGCCTTCGCATTACCATCACGAAGAACCTCACGAAGGTGACCCTCATCAGCTGCCAGTTCGGCACGACGCTCTCGAATGGGGGCGAAATAGTCGTTGAGGGAAGCGGTGAGACGTTTCTTGAGAGTGCCAGAGCCACCATCACCAATTTCCTCAGCGATGGTAGCCGGATCATCGTGTTCGCACAGGGCGGTGAGCAGCAGCAGGTTGGAGACCTCCGGGCGGTTCTCCGGATCCCACGTGATGTGACGGTCAGCGTCGGTCTTGGCCTTCTTGATAAGCTTTGCGGTCTGATCTGCGGTCATACCGAGCTCGATGGCATTACCCTTCGACTTGCTCATCTTGGTGCCGTCCAAGCCGAGAACGTGCGGGGTCGCCGACAACAATGCTTCAGGCTCGGGAAAGACGGGCTTGGAGGCCTCGGCGCGCCCGTACCGCTCGTCGAAACGACGCGCGATGACACGGGTCTGCTCGATGTGGGGAAGCTGATCACGCCCGACGGGAACAAGGTTCGCCTTACAGAAGAGGATGTCAGCGGCCTGATGTACAGGGAAGGTGAGCATGAGACCGGACATCGGACGCTCTGACGTAGCCAACTCGTCCTTGACAGTCGGATTGCGACGCAGCTCAGCGTCAGTCACCAAGGACAAAAAGGGCAACAGCAGCTGGTTGAGAGCTGGCAGCGCTGAGTGGGTGAAAATCGTGGTAAGCGCTGGGTCAATGCCGATTGCCAGGTAATCGGCGACATTCGACATAACATTGGCCTGCAGGTCACCGACCCCGTCGCGGTCATAGATAACCTGGTAGTCAGCGACGACAAGGAAAGACTCAATGCCCTTGCTCTGCAGGCGTACCCGATTCGCCAGCGACCCGAAGTAGTGACCGATATGCAGGCTGCCAGTAGGACGGTCCCCGGTAAGAATGCGCCACTTGTCGGGATGGACCGCCAAATCAGCCTCGACCTTGTCACTGCGAGCCTGGGAACGCGCCAAAGTGGCGGCGTTCGAGCCAATCCCGGGGACGTCGCTGGTCATCGTTAATCCTTCCTCGCCGCTCGCTCCCGGCGACGAGGAGACGCCGCCAGGCAAGGCGGCCATCACAATGTCAGTGCCGCACGCAGCGACGCCACCACGAGGTGGCAATCGCAGGTGCACTCGTCATAGTGGTCACTGTAGCAGTCTCACCGGACGCGAAGGACTCCACCGCGCAGCTGAATCCTCGTCACCAGCTCTCGATACGCAGTCTCACGGGTCACATTGCACCCCAACTGGTGATCCTTTTTGCCGGACCCGTGATAATCACTTGCGCCAGTCCGGACCAATCCGAGCCTTCCGCCTAAGTCGAAAAGCATCCGACGAGCGACCTGGTCATGATCTTGATGCTCGACTTCAATCCCGTCCAGCTGGTGGTACGCCGACAGGGACGCGATCACCTGCGGGGTGAGATCCTGCTGCGCTCCTCTTCCCCACGGATGGGCGAGCACAGCAACACCACCGGCATTGTGGATGAGGTCAATGCCTTCCTCTAGTGCCACGCTGCGCCTTGGCACATAGGCCGGTTTTCCGTCTGACAACCAGTCGCGGAAGGCTTCATCACGGTCCTCGACATATCCCTTAGCCACCATTGCATCCGCGACATGAGGGCGACCCAGGCTGGAAGCAGACCCGGAGGTCCGGTGCACATCGTCAATTGTTACCGTCATCCCGGCGTCAGACAGCCGTTGACAGATAGCGTCTAGACGTCCTGCTCGCGATGCTCGGGTGGCCTGCAGTTCCCTACCTAATACCGGATCGTCGGGACGGGCCCCGTAACCGAGCAGATGCACGTCTCGGCCGCCGATATGACATGTCATCTCGAAGCCGGGCAGCAGCCGGACACCAAAACGCTGTCCGGCTGCCTGGGCCTCCTCCAGCCCATCAAAGGTGTCGTGATCGGTCAGGGCGACAACGTCTAAACCACTCCCGGCAGCTTTCATCATGAGGCGGGTCGGTGAGTCTGTCCCGTCTGAGATCGTGGAGTGGGTGTGAAGATCAATTCTCACAATGTGACCTCCTGGCCCACGGCGGACCGTAGATCACTGACCATCACGACGCAGTGCGCTAGATCCGGATTTGCCGCTATCGACTTCACAATACGACCACCGTCTGCCAGAACATTGTCTGTTCCAATCACAAGGGCGCGTCGGGTCGCGTCCGACATCACTCGCAACAGATCTTCTCGCAAACTCGCCCGCACTCTGGCATCCGTCGGACGATCCTGCGGAAGCTGCTCGACGAGCCTGGTGAGGCGAATCATGTCGACGCGGCGGGCCAGCGTCAGATAAGCATCCGCAACCTCGTCAAGAGAGTGGCCCTCTTCCGAAATCTCTACGATGCTGAGGAGTACTGGGCTCCAGTCATAAGCGGCAACAACTGCGGCGTCAGAACGATCAAGCCCAAGCTCGGTGACCTCGTCGACCTTCTCCTGCCAGGCATCCGCGCTGTCGCCAAGCAGCCGCTCAGACAACTTCTCAACAAGCGTAGCTACACCAGGCCGGTAGGTCTCGATAGTGCCAGCGATGTCGTCGGCGCCACCATGGTTGAGGAACCACCGGGTGGTATGCATGGCAAGATCTGTCAATGCAAGTCGAATCTTGGCGGTACGGACAGCATCCAACCCGAGGTGGGTGAGATCCGTTTCGACTCGCCCTAGTCCGAACACCGAGCGTGCTGCGAGCTGGCATCGGATGACCTGGGCAATGTCTGCCCCCGTCTGTAGGTGCAACCGGTAGTAGGCCGTAATACCCTGCGAATCTACGAAACGGTTCACGGCCTCGGTCGTGATGATCTCACGGTGCAGCCGATGTGTCGGCATCCGCTCAGTGAACCTCTCCCTCAAAAGTGGCGGGAAGTAGCCCACCAAGCGGTCCGCAACGAAAGGATCCTCCGGCAAGTCTGTCGCCAGCACGGCATCACACAGGGCGATCTTCGTCCAAGCCAGCAGAGTGCACAGCTCCGGACTAGCGAGTCTCTCCCCTGCGGCCATTCTCCGGTTCATTTCAGTGGTCGACGGCATGGTATCGACAGCGCGATCAAGATGACCCGACTCTTCCAACTCGCACATCCACGCTTCTAACACTCCCGCAGTCGGGCCATCTGAGCTCAATGCGTTAGCTAAGGCCAAGTTTTGTGAATGGTTGTGGCGCAACACTAGGGAAGCAACATCATCCGCCATGGCCGGCAGCAATTCATCGCGTTCTTGTTCGCTGATTCGGCCTGCCGCAACCTCAGCGTCCAGGAGGATCTTGATGTTGACTTCGTGGTCCGAGGTATCTACTCCTGCCGAGTTGTCGATGAAGTCGGTGTTAATGCGGCCACCATTGCGGGCATACTCGATACGGCCAGCCTGAGTCCAACCTAGGTTTCCACCTTCACCGGCAGCCTTCGCACGAACGTCCTTGGCGGTGACACGCACCGGATCGTTAGCACGATCGCCTACCTGAGCATCAGTTTCACTGGTAGCGCGCACATAGGTACCAATGCCGCCATTCCACAACAGATCGACGGGGGCTCGCAGGATCGCGGAGATGAGGTCATCGGGCGTCATCCGGTTCACCGAAGCGTCAATTCCTAAAGCCTCGTGCATATGCGGGCTCACTGGGATCGACTTCAAGGTGCGATCCCAGACGCCACCACCCTCAGAGATAAGGGAAGAGTCGTAGTCGCCCCAACTTGAGCGAGGAAGGTTAAAGAGACGGCGACGCTCTTGCCACGACGCCTCAGGATCTGGGTTCGGATCGACGAAAACATGGCGGTGGTTGAAAGCAGCAACCAATTTGATGTGCCTGCTCAACAGCATGCCATTACCGAAGACATCGCCCGACATATCGCCGATGCCAACGCACGTGAAATCCTCGGTAGCCTGGTCAATCCCTAGGTCTGCCAGGTGCCTAGTGACTGATTCCCACGCGCCACGGGCCGTGATACCCATCGCCTTGTGGTCGTAGCCATGCGAACCGCCAGAGGCGAAGGCGTCACCAAGCCAGAAGTGGTGTTCGGCAGCGATGGCATTTGCGGTATCAGAGAAGGTGGCTGTGCCTTTGTCGGCCGCAACAACAAGGTACGGGTCATCACCGTCGTGACGAACCACGTCCTCAGGTGCGACGACCTTGCCCTCAACAACGTTATCTGTCAGCGACAGCAACGAAGACACGAAAATGCGGTAGCACTCCTTGCCTTCCGCAGCCCATTCCGCGCGATTGGTCGTTGAATCAGGTAGATGAGCAGGCACAAATCCGCCCTTGGCACCGGCCGGGACGATAACCGAATTTTTGACCATCTGCGCCTTGACCAAGCCGAGTACTTCGGTGCGAAAATCCTCGGGGCGATCGGACCACCGCAGGCCACCTCGCGCGACGGCGCCAAACCTCAGGTGGGTTCCGGACACTCGTGGCGAGTTGACGAAAATCTCAAACTTGGGCCGCGGGGCCGGGGCAAAGCCGAGATCGGTAGGACGGACCTTGAAGGCCAACGCCCGTCGACCGCTCTGCCACCAGTTCGTACGGATCATAGCTCTGATGACGGCATGCATCATGCGTAAGATGCGGTCGTGGTCAAGCGAAGCCACTTCCTCAAGGTCAGTGAGGAAGGACTCGGACAGTTCCTCGACCTTAGCCAAACGCTGCGGACCGGCATCAACTCCATCATCAAAAGCAGTGGGATCGAACTTCGCCTCAACGATCCCCACTAGGTCCCTTGCCAGGTTCGGATTAGCCCGCAAAGCCCGCGCCATGTACGTCTGTGAGAAAGGGCTACCGAGCTGTCGTAGGTACCGAGCGATACAGCGCAGCATCGCTACTTGGGACCACGACAGTCCAGCTTCAGTCACCAATCCGGAGAAGGTGTCAGACTCGCACTCCCCCTTCCACGACGCTGCAAACGCCTCGGTGAAACGACGTCGTCCAGCGACCTTCCATAGCTCACCAGGAGTTTGCAGACCAAGGTCGAACAGCCACACTTCTCGCCCGCGCAATATGATGCGATGGGGATGTTCATCAATAATCTGAACACCCAGGCTCGACAGGTGTGGCATCACCTGAGAAAGTGTCATCGGAGCCCGTTGGTTGAAGATCTTTAGTCGCAAATCAGACGGATCAGCTGGGTCATCGGGGCGATACATCACTAGTCCCAGATCATCCTCAGCCAGGCCGTTGAGGAGCTCCAGATCCAAAATGCCCTGCTTGGCGGTGAACTCTTGCTTGTATTCGGGGCCGAAATCGACTCCTCGTCGGTTGCTAGGAATGCCACTGGCCAAGGTGATGAACTCGTCATCCCAGTTCGAGGTGGCATCTGCAAGTTCAGCCTGCAATTTCTCGTCGTCGATCGGTGGTAGCACCTGTCCATCAGCAACCTTGGCTGTCACTGTGATCCGTACCAGCGAGGACTCCCCCATCATGGTGGTCGAGTCAACTTCCACCGCGCCAGTGCGTTTAGCCACAATTCCCTCAACGACGCCGACAGTGCTGGCGTCGAAACGATCTGCCGGAACAAAGACAAGAAGGTGGAAAAAACGACCCCATGGGCCCCGACGCACCAGGGCACGCAAGCGCTGCTTCTCACGCAGATCGACAACGGCCATAATAAGCGGCACGAGTTCCTCGGCAGACGCCTCAAAGAAGTCATCACGCGGGAACTCAGCAATCGTGCGAACAACCGCCTTTCCGCTATGAGAGTTAGCGCGGTAGCCAGACAGCGCGAGGATACGAGACGCCTTACCCCTCAAGACCGGAATATGGGCCACAGACTCCGTGTACGCCGCGGACCCCAGCAGGCCAAGGAACCGGTGCTCAGCAACGACGGCGCCGTGCTCGTCACGAATCCTTACCCCGATGTAATCGCGGTAACCATTGCGTTGTACTGCCGAGCGCACCGAATCCTTGGTGACGATAACGGTCGCCTTATCGTCATTATGCGGAACGGCGTCAAATCGCGGCCCCTCCTCAGCGATGCCAAGATGAGTACCTGCGACCGGAGTCATCGTCTCGCCATCAACCGTGAATTCCTGGTAGGAGAGGTACATGAAGTGATCATCAGCCAGCCACTCAAGTAACTCACGACTCGAATCGCGATCATCGGCTGGTCCTGAGGAAGCGCTGACGAGCTCAGCAGTGCGCAGCATTGCTTCATGCATTGCCCCCCAGTCATCGGTGGCACAAACAACCTGATCAAGGCACGCACACAAATCGTCACGAAGTTGCTCGGCTGCCTGTCCGATATCGGTACCAAGCGGGGCCGTCGCATCAATGTGGATCCACGACTCCGAGGCACAACCTCCCCGACCGGGCATTCCGACCGCCTCAATCGTGCCGCGGTCGCGTTTCACACCGATGATCGGATGCCGGACGTCCTCGACCCTCCACCCGTGCCTCAGCAAGCAGGACGCCACAGTGTCGACAAGGAAAGGACGGTCACCCGTCACGACCTGAACAGAATTTATCTGCCCGTCTGACCACGGCGGATCGACGATGACGTCAACGCGAACCGGCCCAGGTCGCAGCGCAAGCTGCGCCTGGTGTTCCATCGCTTGACGAATCGCATCGTCACGGTAATGATCTCCGGTGGCATGCTGCTCTTGCACAGCTGCCACGAGAGCCGGGATGACTTCATCCATCTCTGACACGATCAGGTCACTTTCGTCATGGTCACGGGGCCACCTCCACGTGGTCCTCATCGAGAACTCTACAAGGGTCAATGCCTTGGCGTGAACCACCACGCACAGGCATAGTGTGAGATGTGCCGTAACCGTCCGGCATCATGGTGGCATGGACATCAATTCACGGGCCCATTTCGACGCAACCCCCGACCAAGTCGTCGCTATGATGACTGATCCGGCATGGTGGCAAGACGTCCACCGTCGTGGCGGTGGCACGACCAGCAACGCCGTCGTTACAGGGGATTCACTGAGTTTGGACGTAGCTATGCCAGCCCCCAGCCAGATCACCACGTTCGTCGGTTCGACTCTGACCGCCAAGCAGACGCTGTCGTGGCAACCGGCCGGCCCCAACGGATCACGCGAGGGTACCCTCCAGATCGTCCCTCAAGGCATGCCTGCGAAAGCGGATGGACACGCATCAGTGCGCCCCGACGCCACCGGAACTGAGGTTATCTATACCGGAACCTTCACAGTGTCGGTGCCTTTAGTTGGTAAGAAACTCGAAAAAGCCGCAGCTCCTCACATCACTCAGGCATTTAACATGCAACAGGATGCTGGCAACGACTGGTTGGCCTCTCACTGAACACCACACCGGACCACGCGAGGCGGTCAGCATCACTCAAGACCGCGGAAACCCTCCGGGTCGGTGCTGACCGCAGGAAGCTCCTCGGTGACGTCATGCCATGACAACTCGTGCTCACCGATAAGGGTTTGGATAGTGACGTCGTTCCACGCGTCATCAATAGTCATGCCCTTGACTGCCTCCGCCGCCTCCCGTGAGTGAGCGTCGTCATCATCAGCGAACCACGCGGTGATCTGAGAAGGCTCGAGATGTGTCAGAGTCACTCCGCCGTTGTCGACCTCCTCATGGTCGGTGATCTGCTCAGGCGGGACGTGAGCTACGAGTACCAAGCGTCGACCAGTGTGGGTTAATCCCCACACAGAACCGATAACCATGGCGGCATGCTCGGTTTCCTCCGGATCGGTGACATCAAGGATGGATTGCAACTCCTCAGTAACCGTGAAAGCCGTTACCTGTTTCCCCGGTGCAGCAACGAGTTGATGAGCCCGCTCCGCACTGGTCGGGATGAAGACGATGGTGGATGTCGACAATTGAACCCTCCTTGGTCGGCGTGGCCTCAGATCCATGATCCACGCTACTCAAGTGCGAGCAAGAACCATATATTGGTTCGCGACATCCCAGATGATGGAACGATTCGCTCACCAGAGTTGTCCACAGATTTCCCGAACAACCCTTCCGCTTACGGTATCTCATGCGTTGTCCTTGGGTACATGACGACGACATCCTCGCCTATACCCCTCAACTCGGCACTGGTAGACCATTCCGGGATCTTCTTGGAACTTGATCGGGATTGGTGGCCTGACGAACTATGTATCGTCTCATCGGCACCGACACTGAGCCGCAACGGAGATGACTCACAAGCTCGTTACGAGGCGGTAAGGCTCACCCGCGCAGCCCACATCATCATCGTGGAGACGATGGCTGGACGACGACCTATGAGCCAGCTCGTCAAGGCCAGTAGCACTCGTGCAGTTGCGACGATGAGACGTTGGCCTCGCGGCCCGGGCTGGAGCCGTATGCTCCTCGTTGGTGAGCCACGCGTAAGTTACGACGACAACCGGGTCGACGGTGTGGGTCTGCTTGACCTCAGGGGCAGACGGTTACCACTGGCCACCAGCCTGATACTTGAGGAACGTGCCTGGCGTCTCGACGCCGTCGAACTGGTCCTCAACCCCAAAGTGGCCACGTTATTGACGTTGAAGAAAATCACCTGTGAGACCGTCGGGCTGGGATAATAACGACGGCGCCAGCCACGTAGAACTGGCGCCGTCGACCACTCACCGACGCTTCTTATTGCGGCGATTCTTTGGCTTCTTCGACGCCGCGGATCTTCTGGCGGCGCGGTTCCCCTCGCCGCGGGGCTTCTGTCCGCCTTCTGAGGTTGTCTCTGCCTCGCCTTGCTCATCCGGCGCCGAATAGGTCAAGGCCCGTCGTGGACGATTCCCCTTGGAAAGCACTGAGTCAGCCGTGACCGGGTTGCCCCCATCGTCGGTGACCAGGCCGACCTGCGGGCCGGTTTCAATCTCGAGGTTGAACAGGAACCCGACGACCTCCTCCTTGAAAGAATCCATCATCGAGTTGAACATGTCGCCACCTTCGCGCTGGTACTCGACCAACGGATCACGCTGCGCCATAGCTCGCAGACCGATGCCTTCGCGTAAGTAGTCCATCTCGTAGAGGTGCTCGCGCCATTTGCGATCCAATACCGTCAGCAGGACTTCACGCTCAAGCTGCCGCATAGTTGCCTCGCCGAGTTCGGACTCGCGGCGATCGTAGGCCTCCTGGGCGTCGGCCTTAAAGTCCTCAATAAGTTCCTCAACGTCCTGGCAATCGGCATACTCGTCAAGGTCCAAACCAACCGGATATACAGTCCCAATCTCGTTCCACATTGCGTCAAGGTCCCAGTCCTCCGAGTAACCCTCGGCGTACTTGCGGACGCCCGCCTCAACAACGCGGTCGGTAGTCGCACGCAACTCAGCCTCAACGTCAGCCCCCTCCAAGACTTTGCGACGGTCGCCATAGATGACGTGACGCTGACGGTTCATGACATCGTCGTACTTAAGGACGTTCTTTCGCATCTCGAAGTTCTGCGCTTCGACCTGCTTCTGGGCACTCTCAATCTGTCGCGACACCCACTTCGATTCGATGGGCATGTCCTCGGGCATTTTGAGGGTCACCATGGCACGGTCAATGACCTCGGGCTTGAATAGCCGCATGAGCTCGTCCTGCAGCGACAGATAGAACCGCGACTCACCGGGGTCGCCCTGTCGACCGGAACGTCCTCGCAACTGATTGTCGATACGGCGAGACTCGTGACGTTCCGAGCCAATGACATAAAGGCCGCCAAGCCCCTCGACCTCATTGTGTTCAGCCTGGGACTGCTCCTCATACTTGGCCAGGGTGTTGTTCCACGCAGTCTGGTACGCGTCCTGGTCCTCGAGGGGGTCCAAGCCCTTTTCCCGTAGGTCAAGCTCAGTGAGGAACTCGGGGTTGCCGCCGAGGATAATGTCGGTACCACGGCCAGCCATATTCGTCGACACCGTCACGGCCCCCTTACGGCCAGCTAAGGCGACAATCGCGGCTTCAGACTCATGGTGCTTGGCGTTCAGCACCTTGTGCGGAACACCGGCACGCTTGAGCTTCTCGGAAAGCAGCTCCGACTTGGCCACCGACGCAGTGCCGATAAGGATCGGCTGGCCCGCCTCGTGACGCTCAACAACATCGGCGATGATGGCATCGAACTTGGCATCCTCGGTGCGGTAAATGAGGTCCTTCTGATCTTTGCGGATCATCGGACGGTTCGTCGGGATCGGGATGACTCCCAGACCGTAAATCTTCTGGAACTCGCTTTCCTCGGTCTTAGCGGTACCCGTCATGCCGGCGAGCTTGTCGTACATGCGGAAGTAGTTCTGCAGGGTGATCGTGGCGAGAGTCTGATACTCGTCCTTGATCTCGACGTGTTCTTTGGCCTCAAGGGCTTGGTGGAGGCCTTCGTTGTAACGACGGCCAGCAAGGGTCCGGCCGGTGTGCTCGTCAACGATGAGGACTTCACCACCGACGACGACGTAGTCCTTATCGCGGTGGAAAAGCTCCTTGGCCTTGATGGCGTTGTTGAGGTACCCGATAAGCGGAGTGTTCGCTGACTCATAAAGGTTCTCGATACCGAGCCTCTCCTCAACGACGGTGATTCCGTGCCCAAGTACAGAGACGGTGCGTTTCTTCTCGTCTACCTCGTAGTCGACGTCGCGTTCGAGCCGCGAGACGATCTTGGCGAATTCCGGGTACCACTGCTTGTTCTCCTCGGCAGGTCCAGAGATGATCAGCGGGGTACGAGCTTCGTCAACGAGAATGGAGTCAACCTCGTCAACAATCGCGTAATGGTGACCGCGCTGCACGCACTCGCTGAGCGAACTGGCCATATTGTCACGCAGGTAGTCGAAGCCAAACTCGTTGTTCGTGCCATAGGTGACATCGGCCTTATAGGCCTCCTTGCGGGCCATCGGCGGCATGTCCGACAGGATCGCCGAGATCGACAAACCTAGGAACCGATGCACACGGCCCATCTGCTCTGACTGCACCCGAGCCAAGTAGTCATTGACGGTGACGATATGTACACCCTCGCCGAGCAGGCCCTCGAGGTAGGCAGGAAGCAAACCGACCAGCGTCTTGCCTTCACCGGTCTTCATCTCGGCAATGTTGCATTGGTGGAGGGCTGCACCACCCATGATCTGAACATCGAAGTGTCGCTTACCCAGCACGCGCTTTGAGGCTTCACGTACCGTCGCGAAGGCTTCTGGGAGGAGACGATCCAGACTCTCGCCATTGTCAAGACGTTGACGGAAGTCGGCGGTCTGACCGGCCAACTCGTCGTCGTCCATGGCGACGTAGTCCTCCTCAATGCTGTTGACCTGGCCGACAATGCGGTTGAGTCGGCGGATGATCTTGCCTTCACCGGCGTGCAGCACGCGATCCATGAGGTTCACGGGGCGGGTCCTTCAAGGAGTAGACGTCGTAACCGTCCGAGCATATGCCCGACGAGTGGCATAGGGAAGCCACCGCCCCCATCCTAGGGGGTCCTCGGCCGAACCAAGAACGCGCAGCTCGATCTACCCCATGAACACGCGGTGCCGGCATCTCTGCCATGCCGGCACCGGAAGCTGCGGAAAGTCGATTACCCCCATGACAAGCGGCGATGCGGGAAGACCCGCATCGCCGCGACCTCAAAACCTCAGTAAGTGTTACTCGTGGTCAAGGTCGAGATGGATGACGCCGTAGTTGTATCCCTTCTTACGCCGGTAGACGACGCTAGGCCGCTTGGAATCCTGATCAAGGTAGAGGAAGAAATCGTGACCGACTAGTTCCATCTCGTCGAGAGCCTGGGCCAGGGTTAGAGGAACAGCCTGGAAAATCTTCTCCTTAACGTAGATAGGGCTATCCCCGGTGACTTCCACGTCACCTGCGATCGTCCTTGTGGTGAGGATATCGGGTGCATCGTCAGTGCTCTCCTCAGGTAAAACGTCTAGGACCTGGGAAACACGCAGCCCGCGGCGGCTGCGACGACGATCCGCAGCCTTGACTAACTGGGTGCGAAGCCGATCGGCGGCCATGTCAAAGGCAACCATCTTGTCCTCCGCCTGTCCGACGGCTCGCACTACCGGCCCCTTAGCGCGCAGCGTGATCTCACACGTCATGGCCTGGTCTTTGGGTCCCTTAGTGCCTTGGGCGGTGAAAACCACCTCGGCGCGCTGGACCCGGTCCTTCAACTTTTCGACCCCGGAGAGCCTGTCCTCGACTTGGGCGCGCACGTCGTCACTGACGTGGCAATGCCGTCCCGAAACGATGACCTCCATGACAACCTCCTGCGCTGGGGTTTGCATCGGTCTTTCCGACGCTGACACAAAAGGCACGACCGTGTTCCACCCTCTGATGAGAGATCCGGGTGCCGTTCGGTCGTGCCATGCATCTACGCTAGCCCAAACGGGGCGCTCCCAACAGATGTTTGGCAAGCTTCAACGCGCTCAGTGACGATGCGACCAGCCTCGTGATCATACCGAGGATCTCATTGTGATCACGGCCATCGCGTCGCGGTCGCGGCGTCAGCCAGGACGACGATGGCCAGCACCTGTCGTCCCGACCGGGTCAAGGCGCGGCAGGCCTCCTCCACCGTCGCTCCGGACGTGCGTACATCATCAACAATAATGACGTCTCCGCTCCCAGAATCGGCCCTCATAGACCCTCGTTGATTGACACCACGCTGCTCATCGCCGACCTCGAGCTGATCGGCCACCTGACGGGTTCGATGCAACAGCTGGTTCACGGTTGCGCCAGGTACCTTAAGCCATTCCAAGGCCGAACGAGTCATGTCGGCAGCATGGTCAGCTCCTCGTTTCCTGACTGCCCGCCTCGATGACGGCACTGGGACAACGTCAACGTGCCCAGGAGCGGCCGCCACGGCCGGTGCTAGTCCACAGGCCAGCCATTGGCCGAGTTGATCAGTGAGCCACGTAGCACCGCGGTCCTTGTGGGCGGTGACGATCCCCGGAATCGGACCGTGGTAGCCCATGCAGGCGATGATCGGGGGCGGTCCGTCAAGGATGACCCGTGGCGCCGGATTCACGGCTTCCAGGCACGCCTGACAGATTCCGATTCCAGGCGCTGTACAACCGGGACAACATGCCCCCAGAAACAGATCCGCCAGCGATTCGAGTGTGTTCACGATCCATTAGTTTCGTGGCTCTGCCTGCTTCGGCGGAAGGGTCAAGTAGTGACCGCAACGGCGTTAACACCTTGAAGGATCTGACGCCAGCGGAAACTCTCCTCGTGGAGCAGCAACGTCCCGTCCTCGCACAGCACGACCGCCTCGGTGCCCATTTCCGTCGGCAACGCGACGACGGCCGCCATGCTAGTGGCGGTGAGCTGACCCATTGACGTCGCGCCAGATCCGTCGACGACGATCTCGTAAGGGGTCGTGACACCAGCATCGATGGCACGACCCAGCACGCACAACCGAGTCTGAGATAGCCATGCAACGTCGGTAATGATCGACAGATTCACGTCTGAGGAGGACAGCGGGATGTCGGTTATGTGACTGAGGTGGACCGCGCCTTCCTGGCGGGACAGCAGCCCAATCCCCAGCGCACGTGTCTTCCCCCGTTCAAGGACGAGGGCGACCCGGACCGCATCAGGGGCCACGCTGAACGACGTCACCCTGCACCCACCGAGATCGACGACGGTCGACATTCGGGCGCCATCTGATCCGACGACGATCAGCGTCGGATCCGTGTCCGAAAAGGTCATGATGCTGTGGTCGCGAAGCACTTGAGGCCGCCGTAAGTTCACGCCGGTGGCCAGCACCTGGATATCCTCGCTACCTTCCTGCCAGGTGAGCAATGAACGTCGATCTGCTGAGACCGCATGCCAGATCGCACCTGGGCTGCGCGGGGAGATCATTGGCATCGTAAACTGAGTAGATGCGACCTCCGCCACACTGTTGTTCGTGGTCGCCCCTCGCCCCAGTGCTCCGGGCATGATCCGGAAGTTGTGTCCTGAGGCCGCGACACGCCCCATCTGCCCCTTGATGACGGCGACCACGGTCGGTGAGTGGGTAGCGGGAAAGGGGATGAACTCGGCGTAAAGATCTGCGGACACGCTTTGATCTTCGGCCGCCTCCGGAAGCGAAAGCAGAGAGCCACCGGCAGTAAACCGGATGCGCGATATCGCTGCGAAACCATTCAGGGTCCATGTCACCTGGCTGGCTAACAGACGCCGCTGGGATGGCGACAGTTGGGCCGCCGAAGCACTCAACGGAACGGTGACCACACCGACGGCATCCACCGACGTCGTCCCCGTGACCGTCACCCCGTCCGGCAAGGCCGTTCGCAGCACCGCGTCGAGAGGCTCGGGAACCCCGGCTGTCATCGCCCGAAGAGCGGCATCTGGGTCGGCGGCGGCGCTGGGAAGATGAATGACGTCGGGCACGAGGCGGTCCGCCGCCTCTGTCAAAAAGTAGATGGGAATCGTCGACCAGCTCCGTTGAAAGGTGTACTGGGAAATGAGCACCCCTTCTGGAGGCCGGGAGATACGCCACTGACCCGATTCCTGCGCCATTCCGAAGTCATGATTGAGAGTTTGAGAACTAGTCGGATGATAGTGGCCTCTGGAATCGATCTGCCCCACCACGGGGGCCTGAAGCGCTGCGGTAGCGACGGTGCTGGCCGGCTTATGGTTCGTGGCGTCATAGATGGTGACTTTCGCATGGGGATCCCATCGATCCGCAATGTCGCTAGTGAGGTAAGACCTCGCGACCCGGTAGTCGTCACGCACGCTCGCCATCGCCTGCAGGAACCCGCCCACCACGAGGTCGATGGACGCGCCGTCTGCAGGAGGATGGGGAGCGACGTCGATGCTTTCCCGCGCGGCGGCGCGGGAAAGCATCAGCTCGCTTCACTGGGCCCTGGGATGGTACTTCGGAGCATCCGGTGAGCAAAACAGCAGCAGCTGACAGCACAGCACGCCGGGAAGGGCGTAGGGTCATCGTTCTTCCTCGTCGTCAGAGCGGTCGGCATCGGTCGGAGATGCGGGGAGCGGGGACTTGACGATGACTCCGCCGGGCTGTCTGGGAACCACCAATCGGAAGTAGGCCCCCTGGTTCGGGCGTCCCCAGGCTGTCAGCCAGCCATGATGAAGGTTCGCATCCTGACGCGAGATCGCCAGCCCTAGGCCACTGCCGCCCACAGTACGCACCCGTGATGGGTCGCCTCGCCAGAATCGTCCGAAGACCTTCTCAGCTTGCCATGCCTCAAACCCGACACCGTGATCACGCACAGCGACTCCCACCGCACAGTCATTGCCCACCACCGTAACCTCAACGGTCTTGCGCTCGGCGTGCTCGACGGCGTTGGATACCAGGTTTCGGACGATGCGGCTGATACGACGCGGATCTACCTCTGCGGTCTGAGCAGCCTCGGCAACGAGCACGATCGATACTCCTAGACGATCGGCCAACGGTGTGACGTCGCTGATCTCGGACCGCACCAAGTCAACAATGTCACAGTCTTCTAGGCTGAGTTGGGCAGCACCGGCGTCAAACCGCGAGATCTCCAACAGGTCGGCGAGAAGCAGTTCTAGCCGCTCCATCTGGTCGCGCATGAGCTCCACGGATCGCACTTGCACCGGATCGTCCGGGTTAGCCTCGACCATTTCCGAGGCCATCCGCATCGTCGTCATCGGCGTGCGTAACTCGTGGGATACGTCAGAAACGAACTGCTGTTGCAGACTCGACAACTTCTCGAGCTCACCGATGCGTAGGTCCAGCTGCGCAGCCATGTCGTTCATGGACGATGCTAGGGTCGCCAGATCGTCGGTCCCGCGCACCACCATCCGCTCGTCAAGGGCGCCTTTGGCCAGTTTTGAAGCAGTAATGGACGCTTGGCGAATCGGCAAGGAAATATGACGAGTCGCCAGATAGGTCGTAACTGCAATAGCCAAGGCCATGAGAGCACCGACGCTAATGACACTGCGACGCAATAGCTCGACGGCAGCAACCTCCTGAGTCTCGGGAAAGATGAAATATACCGGGATGGATTGGCTGGCCTCTGGCGACCACAGCGTCGACCCAACGACGATTCCGGGGACATCTGGACGGACATGGTCGGTGTAGTGCACCGTCGTGGGGGCAGTCCACATGCCGTTGGACTCCCCCACCGTCGCTGTCAGGTCCGTCGGGACCGAATCTGGGGACACGCCTTGGGAGATGAGGCCGGAAACCGGTCCCTGAATGAGGACGTGGTATTGGTCGGACTGGCTCGCGGCGTCGTCGGCAAGAAGGTTGAGCCGCTCATAGAAAGATGCCGTACGCAGATCGGTGTCGCGCAGTTGTCCCTGAATCCGATTGATGGTCGCGGTCGTCTCGGCGACGGCTGAGGTGCGCTTAGCTTCAACGATGCCCGCGGTGGCCTGACGAACGAGGAAGAAGCCACCAACAATGAGAATGACGAGGCTACTCGACAAAGTGACAGTAACCGTGCGCAGCGGCAGGGAAGACCACCACAGCCGTCGAGGTCCGGTCAGCCATGATGGGCACCAACCCGGCCGCCAACCACGACCGGCGCGCCCCGCCAGGGTGATCAGCTTTCCTCCCCAGGGGTGTTGATGCGGTAACCGATGCCACGAACAGTGACGATCATCTGGGGGTGGTCCGCGTTGCGCTCCACCTTGGAACGCAGTCTCTGCACATGGACGTTGACCAACCGAGTATCGGTGATGTTGGTGTATCCCCATACCTCACGCAACAGGGTCTCCCTGCTAAATACCCTATTGGGGTATTGGGCCATCGTAACGAGCAGGGAGTATTCCAACGGAGTGAGTGAGATCTCCTCGCCTCCTAGTTGAACCAGATGGGCAACGGGATCAATGGTCAAATCCCCGACGGTAATGACCTCGCCCTCCTCACGCCGGGAAACGGGTGTGCGCAACCGGGCACGAATACGAGCAATGAGCTCGGCGGACCGGAACGGCTTACAGACGTAGTCGTCGGCTCCAGCACCAAGTCCTTGGACGACATTAGGGGTGTCAGTGCGGGCAGTGAGCATGATGATCGGGACGCCTGACTCACGTCGGATGTCCTGACAGATCCGGATACCGTCACGACCGGGCAGCATGAGGTCGAGAAGGACCAGGGCGGGCCGGTGCTCGCGGAATACGTCCATGACATCACTGCCGTGCCCGACCCATGCCGTCGAGAACCCTTCTTTGATGAGGACAAGCTGAAGCATCTCCGCTAGGGCCGCGTCGTCGTCAACGACAAGAATCGGCCCATAATCACCGGCGGCGTCCACCGTGGACCTCCTGACTGGATTCTGAGATGGTGCATATGGTAGCCCCCATACTCCTGGCCGGTGATCAGTTGAGGGCAGGGGTGTCGGTCGCCGTTGCGAGCAACGCCGCGGGGCCGTTCTGACGATGCAGCACCGCCCGCCATAAACCTCGCGGCTCAGAGGAGAAGATGTCTTCGGGGTGAGCCACGGCTCTGATCCAGTCTCCGCGAATGAGTTCGGCCTCTAGCTGGCCGGGCACCCATTCGGCGTATCCCGCGAAGATCCGGACGTCGGTGAACGCACCTTCCACAAGTTCAGTCGGGGTGTCGAGGTGGAGCAGACCAGTTAGTCCTTGGACACGTCGCCATCCGGGAGGTTCCTCACTCGAGCGTTGCACTCGGGCCAGGCAGATGGCCCCATTTGGCGACATCGGACCGCCGAGGAAGAGATCCTGCGGCGGGGTAGCTAAATGCACCCAGCCAGGAAGTTGTCTGTGCAAGGTTCCCGCTGTGCATGGTTGGTTGACGATAACTCCAAGGACGCCATCAAGAGCAACGTCGATGAGATAAACGACGGATTCGTAGAAAATACCCTCGTCAATTTGGCGACTTGCCACAAGCAAGTCACCGACCTTGAGAGGGTTCGCGAGTATCACGAGGTCCATTGTGTCACCCACGGGCAGGGAACCGGGGCACGATCGTCAACGGACTCTTAAGATAATCACAGACCGACCCCGATTCCACCTCGATGCGACGTGCCAGGCCGTTGACGGGTTGCCGCCACGCCCCGCAGGGGTGTGAGCTGGGGCCAGTTCGGGACGTAGATGTGCCAGGGCCAATAAGCCCACTCGGGATACCAAAGGGGAGCCGAGGACCCGATAACACCGACAGGCATTCCGTCCCCGCCGACCCGGCTGGACCAGCGGATTTCGAAAGCCAAAAAGGGCAAGGTATTTCATCACTTGGGTGCGTGTCCAGTCACCCCGTAGTTCATTTCAGCGATGACGCATCCGGCGTCGTGGCGGGACGTGACCATGCGCCCCACTCCGACACCTCAATCGAGCCCGGAGGAGAAGAGACTGTGAACACGAACATGGGCCCACCCCTCAAGAGGAATGGGCCCATGCCGTAAATGATTTCGATGCAAGTGTCAGGACAACAGCATCAGGAGGCGGCCGGAGCAGGCAGGCAGACGGACGGCACTGCCGGAGTCAGCAACCTGTTGGGAGCCTTGAGGGCATCCTGGTAGGCAGCCTTGACGTCCGTGATGGCCTGATCGACCTCGGAAACACGCACCAGCGGTTCCATCAGCACACCAGTAGCCTTGAGCAGGGCACGGCTCATGAAGTAAATGGTGCCCAAGCGCTTAAAGGGCAGCACGCAGGTGTTGCGATCGAAACGAATCTGGCGAAGCACACGGGACAGCTTGGTCTTGGTGTAGAAGGTGGCCACATCGTTGGGTTTGAGGTCAGGCATCTTCTGAGCCTCCGCAAGAGCCTTCTTCACAGCCGCCATTTCGTCCTTCAGCTGATCGCTAGTGGCGCTCACGGTCACCAGTAGCACACTGGCGTGGACCAACTCAAGGAACACGTGGGAGTGGGCTGGCTGGGCCTTGTCCTGCAAGGTGTGGGCTGCGCCGTTGACGGTATCGACCATCGTTACCAGCAACTCGACACGAGTGGGGATCGACTTAAGGAAAGCAATCCCACCCTTGATCACGTTGACGAGTGCTTCCTTGATCCGTCTGGCCGTCTCCAGGAGCTTGCCAATGATATTGAGGACGTTCGCGGGCGCGAAGGCTTCCTTTGCGCTCTTCTGGGTATCCAGAAGCGAGGCAATACGGGCATTGACAACCTGCAGCTCCTTCTGCGCTTCCGCAACAGAAAGGGTCTTATTGGGCTGAGTGGCGCTCACCGCAACTATGGGGGCAACCGGGGCAGCATAAGCTGTCGCTCCAGAGAAAGCTGCCGGCGCCATCAAGGCACCAACAATCAGCGGCGCTGCTAAGAACTTAACCTTCATTTGTGGGTTCCTTTCATCGGGAACAATTGCTCGCAACTGCAAGCAAGAAGCATCGTTGCACACCAGGGGGTCAACTTGGCGTCCTCAGTTCAAAATTGATTCAAACTAACAGTTCCATGTCGGGAAACAGCACCAGGAAGCTCGTGACATATCGTCTTTCATTGCGAGAAACATCTTACTTATGTATATTTCTAAGCTATAGCGTCTACCCTTGTCAGACCCAGGACGATGGGTGTCACATCCCCTTTCTAGTCAACCTAAGAGAGGAGGAAATGCCGCGATATATGTTCCACCCTGTCATCACGAACGCCACCACAATCTATCCCAGAACAGCCGGCACTTCACTCACGATGCCCCGATTCTGGATTCCTATTGTCGCCCTTATTAGGGCAAGCGGTGCCAGTAGCAGAATATGTCACCTCAACAACTCGATCCACCCCTGCCCATTACATGGGTAACATATCCATGGAGGTTCGATGTATACTCGAGGATACAGTCGTCCATCACGCCCGCCTACATACCCATTACATCAGCATAGAAATATGCTCCAACAGCAACTCCGATGCCTCATTTGCCAGCCGGCCACATGCCTATATCCACGAGCAGTGGTTATCACCCAGATGTGGGTGCCGTAGAGAAGACCGCATTCTCGCGCGCGACATTTGCACCCGTCACCATGTCCCCACTCGCAAGCTTTCCACCGCCCAAATACGGGCCGATATGGCGGGAATATACAGTTCGGCGCCTCACAAGTCCGACCACGACGACGACCCCGGACCTTGATGGGCTCCGCTAGGACAGGTTCATGGCCATCATGCAAGGACACCCAACCTAGCCAGAAGGAGACGAACTCACCATGCCAACATCAGTCAGATCACGAAACTCATCAAGGCATCCATTCAGCAATGGCCCGCGATATCCGCATGACGCAAAACCAGAACAGCACGTTGAAACAGCAGGCATCGAACATCTCCACTGTCAAGAACATCGCCACCAAAATGTGGAAGATCAGGACGCCCTATGACCCATCTGGTACTACGCGCTCGAGAACCAGGCCGCCTTGAATCCAAGCTCTTCGACATCACAAGGAAGGTAAAATGATGACTGACAAGGCTTTTTAGACTGGTGAGAGTGAACGCGCCCTCAAGACATTCTCCAGACCTTCGTCGCCGTGCTCGACGCGACAACTGGCAGGATGGACATGACCGCCCTATCGGTCAGGCGAGCGTAAACAATGGCACGCCTACCAGACCTAAATCGACAACTGCAGGCTCGCCCACAAGCTTTCCAGCCCATTCCTCAACCATCGCACAGGCGAACTCGAGGCTCACGCACCCACAATCCGTGTCACCATGAAGGGCTTGTCCTTCCTGCACTGGCTTCACGGCAGCACCGACGATTTTGCCGACCTCATCGACTCCGACGAGGCGGCGGCAGCATGAGCGCCGTTAACCTGCGCGTATCAGGTGTTGGGGGGCTAGTCCTCATGCGAGCGCAGCCTCGAGCGCTTCACGCACAATCTCGGAGCGTCGCTTCCCAGTGCGCGCAGCTTCATGGTCGAGCTTGGCGTTGAGTCCTTGGGGAAGCCGCACGGTCACCGACGGCGAACGCACGCCGGGGGAACTCAGCGATGGCCTACCCGCACCGCGGGCCTCAGTGGCCGCCTCAACGAGTTCGTCGGCCCGATGTACGACCGCCCTTCGTCTCCACACTTGGTGACAATCGGAGTGGGTTCACAAGTAGCAACGACGTGACGCACGTGAGCCTTGCCGACCCGGTGCCTGCGTGAACCTCAACTCCGCACCCCAAATATGACCTACACAATCAAGGTTATGCAAGACACAACTCAAGATGATGACGACTACCACGCCGATAAAGTGGCCTCATGAGCGCTATCAAAACGACCGAGGCCTCTCTATTCGACTGTCCATCCCATCTTTTGCCCGGCTTCGTGGACAAGAGATTTAACGTTGACTGCCAAATGGAGAGCCACCGGTAGACCACGGATATCGGCAGGTCTCGTTGACCCGAAGATAGCGGCCAAGGGTGACGTATTCGATACCGGTATCGCGCGACAGCTGGACCACGGATTTACCCTCAAAGCTGGCCTGCACACGTGATCACGGCGCCGAGGGTGCCTCCAGTCCATCCTGCCCGTGCGGTTCAGGTCGTTTAGGATGATCGCATGCCCAGACCGACGACGAAGAGCGAACTGCTGGCCGCAGCGAGTGCCTCCTTCAAGAAGCTCACGACGCTGTGGGACGGATTCACTCCCGAGCAAGCCCACGCGCCATTCCCGGCAGCGCTGTTGACAGGCGGTACTGAGGCACATTGGCAGCGCGACAAGTGCCTACGTGACGTCGTGATCCACCTGCATGAATGGCACAATCTCGTCACCGTATGGGTCAGTGCCAATCAGGCTGGCACCCTCTCCTGAACCGTACACATGGCGTAACTACGCCGCGCTCAACGAACAGTTCGTCCGCCAACATCAGAATACGACCTACGAAGCAGCTCGCGATCTCTTGGCGGCATCACACCAGCACGTACTCGGTATTATTGAAGGTTTCAGTAACGACGAGCTGTTCACCAAGAAGCACTTCGGGTGGACGGGGACGACCAGCTTGGGTTCCTACTTTGTGTCGGCGACCAGTTCCCACTACGAGTGGGCGGCCAAGAAAACCCGCACCTACGCGAGGATCCTCGCACGCTAACGTCGCTTCTTGACCCGCTAAGGGCCAATATCATGTTTGAATTCGGGGTTTGTGCGTGGCTGGCCCCACTCGTTGAGGAGCCGGCCAACTCTAAAGACCCGACGGCCCCAACCTCTCACCAACGCCGTGAGGATGCGCCACGTCGCGCGAACTGGCCCCAGAAGCTCACAAAGTTGAGGCCCGCGAGACATGGCGCAACGGCGCCGCATTAGTAGAAGTAGACGCGCGGAGCCTTCCTCCACCAAACGTCCTCACGGGCAGTCTTGGCTGAGTGGCACGGCCTCAAGTTCGCCTTGTCATGGCCGCCATCCCTCTCGAGAGGGATGGCGTGGCCCACATCTTGCACGGGTGTTACCCGTCCTACCGCTACGCAGTGCTCGCACAACGGATGAGCCGTGGCGTGAGCGTCCCGGACGCTCACGCCACCGGTGGTCATAACGCTTGTTAATTGCCGAGTCACATTGAAAGCGTCGGTAACAAACGTCCTCGGCTTTGACGTACGCGGTGCGGAATCCGTCAGAAGTGAAATCGGGACAGCCAGGGTGGGAGCAGAGGCGTTTGGGTTTGACCGGCATGCTCACCGCCTTCTACGAACGGCAAGTCCCTAAACGGGTCACCGAGAAGCGCCTGCGGGTCTCTGCCTAGTGGAGAGGCAGGAATTGAACCCACGTCCTTGAAAGACCGTCCAGACATTTTCCGGGCGCAGTCGATGCTGTCGTTATTGCTCGGCTCCTGCACTCACACCGACATGGTGCAAACAAACTCGATCGTAGAAATAATTCCGCCCAGTCACCACGACAACAACTGGGCGGCAAGTCATCGCAACGAAACCAGAATCCGGGCTGACCCTTCGATCACTGATCAGGCAGCAAGAGCGAAGTCAGTGCGAGTATTCTCGGCACTTATAGATTCCCAACGATCGTTAACAAGTTGACCCTGGGCCCTCACCCCACTTCTCCTGGAACAACCGTCCGGAAAACGCTGCACTACAGCTCGGCTATCACTGCGCTGACGCCAACCGAATTGATCAGGATATCGGCCCTGTCACTGGCACCGCCACAGCATGATCCGCATCAGTGACAACGTCAGCCGCGCACGTTATAGTCGGCAGCCAGCGCATTCACGGCGTGCAGGAACTTGTGCATGAAGATAAACGGGCCGACGATGATGAACCCGCCCAACACTGCCCACAACCAGAAATCCCCCGCCGTCACGCCAGACTTCATGCCTCATCGATTCTGTTCGCGCCCAATACTCCCACAGACCTGATGCATCCAGATGTACATGGCAATTCCAATAGTCAGCGGAGAGATCACCAGGGCGACGAGCCAGAAATTCATAGTACGTCGGCCGTCCCACCGCGATGCGATGACATTGAGGTCCTCGCCGGCCCGGGCCAGCACCCAGACGTCGTAGATGCCGAAGGTGATTATCCCCAGCAGAATGTACTTGAGCAGGGACCGGTTGGTGTCAAAAGTGCCCATCTGAAACGCCGGAGCGCAAGGCTGCGGGACACTGCGCGGGTCACATGGCTGCTGGCTTTAGGACAACGGCTGACCATAGGTCTGCCAATCCTGGTCAGAATACGGCTAGGACGCGAACGAAACCTCGCCGCGCTGCGGAGGAACATTGGATTCAGGATTGAATGACACGAAATTCTCTTCTCCTCGGAAGAAATGATACCTGAACATCTCCGATGTCCAGAATCAGATTACCTTACCGAAGCGACCGTAAAAGTCCTGTCCATTCATCGCACTGTGCTTGAACCAGCGCTACGCGAAGGCCAGCACGGGCGAGCATGAGACACAGGACTCATTGCTGGAGTACTCCGCCGGTCGAAAAACTCCCACCATAGCGTCGCGGTTCTACAAAACAGGGAAGAAGAGATCGCACACAGAAATCTCATGTAGACAAAATGAGAAAATGCTGACTCCGGCTGCAGAGTTCAACACTCCCCTCTAGTGGAGATGGCGGGAATTGAACCCGCGTCCTTGAAAGACCGTCCAGACATTCTCCGGGCGCAGTCGATGCTGTCGTTATTGCTCGGCTCCTGCACTCACACCGACATGGTGCAGACAAGCCCAGTCACGGAAACGTCCCGTACAGCTCCCGTGACCACAGCTGTACGGCAAGCCTTCTAAACGAGGCCAGGATCCGGACGGAAGGCTACATCCGGGCTGACCCTTCGATCACTGATCAGGCAGCGAGAGCGAAGTCAGTGCGAGTGTTCTCAGCACTTATAGGTTTCCAAGGATCGTTAACGAGTTGACCCTGGGTCCTCGGCCCGCTTCTCCTGGAACAACCATTCCAAGTCGAAACCAGTCATCCCCCTGTTGAGTTGTGTTGGTTAAGTGTATCTCATCGACCACGACTTAACGAACCTACCGCACGCCGTCGTCCATCATCGAAAAATCTCAGCGGGATCACCCGTAGGAGGGGGTTCGTCCACTCAATTCCCTCGAATGCTTTAGCAGCGTGCATGATCGTGCCAGCGAACCACGCCATACCGACGAATGGGAAGGTCACGATCATGAGGTTCGTTTTGACGGCAACTCCCAATACCACTATCGCCAGGAGCAGCGCGACGAGCTGGAAATTGGCCTGTTGGGCCGCCTGACGACGTATCCAGGACCCCCGTGGCGAGATAGCAACTCCCAGCATCGGCCCAAGAGGCCCAAGGAACAATGGGGACAGCCCAATGACGCCAGCTGCCAACGTCTCGCCTGCGGCGATACGCGAACCGTGAGCCTGTCCACCGACGACCGCTAGTCCGGTCAGGGCGGCATTGAGATCAGCGCGAGTCACCGCCCCCAAAGCGCGAGTCACCCTATCGTCGAAGTCGTCGGGCGAGAGCCGACCGTCAACGTAGGCATCGCGCAAGAAGGCCACGACTCGATCACGGTCGACGTCGTTGACAAGCCAGCCATCTTTTCCGGTTTGCCACGTCTGCCAACTGTTCATGCTTTCCAGGATGAACCGACAGCAAGGCCTAACCAACCGAACTCACCTTGAGGTAGACCGTGGTCATAGGTGCCGCCCACAACCGCGATACCTGTGTCTCAGTCTTGCCCTTTGAACCCTCGAACTGCCTGCACAATCGTGACCACCGTCCAGATCAGTGACAGGAAGCCCGCGTTCCGGTGATTCAAGCCAAAGCCCGTCGGGCTTATACCAAAGCCTGCCACGAAGGCGAAGAATACGATCTGGGTCACCAGCTGGAGTTTGATCTTGCTGTGCGCCCATGACCCTTGAGCCGTCAGCGCGAAACCGACAGCCGGTCCAATCGGACCACTAACCAGAGCTGACAGACCGCACAGCCCGACTCCCGTCGTAGGCCTTTTGTCCGGGATGTCCGGCAATGGTGTCCTGATCCCCTCGGGGACGGAGGGCTTGAAGGACGGCAGATTGCGATAGCTCTCGTCGAGTTCGCAGCGAGTTCGCGCCAATAATGCGGTTTCAGTGCGGCGTTCTCGCTCCATATCGTCAATGGCACCGTGGGCATAAGCGTCGTTGATGTGGTCGAGAACCCGGTCTCGCTGCTCATTCGTCACCCGCAGCGACGAGTCGTCGGTCCCCCAATTCATCGGGTTTCGGCCTCTCCGAAACTGCGCAAGCCCGCAATGGCCTCGCGCAGCTCGGTGATCTGCTCAGCGACGCGCTCAGGTGCGGTCCCACCGCGTCCGGCCCGAGAGCGTACTGACCCCTGAACTGTCATGACCTCGCGCACCTGCGGGGTTAGACGGGGATCGATCGCGGTAAGTTCCTGGTCGGTGAGATCGGCCAACTCCTTATTCTGAGACTCTGCCTCGCGCACGCAAGCCCCGGACAACTCGTGGGCGACCCGGAAGGGAACCCCCTGGCGTACCAACCACTCGGCAACGTCGGTAGCCAATGAGAACCCCTGACCAGCCATCTCGGCCATGCGATCGGTGTTGAACACGGCGGTGTCCACCATTCCAGTGATAGCTGGCAACAGCAGGTGGAGCTGGTCAATCTGGTCGAAAACCGGCTCTTTATCCTCCTGAAGGTCACGGGCGTAGGCCAGTGGCAGGCCCTTAAGGGAAGCCATGAGACCGGCAAGATCACCAATGAGACGCCCTGCCTTGCCGCGGGCAAGCTCAGCGATGTCCGGGTTCTTTTTTTGCGGCATGATCGATGAACCCGTCGAGAAGGAATCGTCGAGAGTGACGTAACCGAACTCGCGGGTATTCCAGATGATGATCTCTTCACTCAACCGCGATAAGTCGACTCCGACCTGGGCGGCAACGAAGGCGAACTCAGCAACAACGTCTCGAGCCGCAGTACCATCAATGGAATTCGGGACTGACGACGAGAACCCCAGATCACGTGCAACCGCCTCTGGATCCAGACCCAATGATGATCCTGCTAGTGCCCCGGATCCGTATGGCGAACAATCCAGTCGCGCATCGAGATCGCGAAAACGCTGCACGTCGCGGAGCAGCGGCCACGCGTGGGCCAGCAGCTGGTGAGCCAGCAACACCGGCTGGGCGTGCTGCATGTGGGTACGACCAGCGATAACCGCGTCACCGACGTCCTCGGCTTGTCGACTTAGCACATGAGCGAGTCCCAGAAGCTCCCCAGCAAGACTGCGGGCTTCCTCACGAAGGTAGCGACGCAGCAGAGCAATAATCTGGTCGTTGCGGGAACGCCCGGCACGTAGCCGTCCTCCGAGATCTTTCCCGGCACGCTCCATGAGACCGCGCTCCAGAGCAGTATGGACATCCTCGTCCTCTGGCTGAGCCACGAAACGGCCCGAAACAACGTCCTCCTCCAAGGCGTTAAGAGCCTTCATCATCCCCTCGTACTGATCGTCATCGAGGAGACCTGCGGCATGAAGTACCCCGGCGTGAGCACTCGATCCAGCAATGTCGTGGCGGGCTAGTCGCCAATCGAATTGGGTGGAGACTGACAGCGCCGCCAACGCCTCAGACGGGCCGCCAGAGAATCGTCCACCCCACAGCGCCATCGGGCGATCGGCCTGGGCGTTGTTCTGAGAATGGTCGTACGGTTCGGTGGTCACAAAGAACTCCTCTGTCGGGGATTTTCAGCTTACCTACCGTCCTTCACACCGTCTTCAAACCCCATCCCACGGCATCAAGGAGGATCGTCAGGCCTGCACCGCGTCAATGAGACGGGGAAGGGCAGCGATGAAGGACTCGGCCTCCGCCTTCGTGAGGATGTAGGGCGGGGCCAACCTCAGTGTCGATGGGTTAACAGCGTTGACGATGAACCCAGCATCGCGGGCAGCCGCGACAAGATCGGCGGCGATGTCCGAATCGAACTGGACGCCAAGGAGAGCACCGGTACCCCGTACCTCTGTAATGCGCGGATGACTTTGGCGCAGCGCGGTCGACATCAAGGTGCCGATCTGACGGACGTGAGTCAGTAGATCATCGGATTCGATCGTAGAAATGACCGCTAACGCCGCAGCACAAGCTAGCGGGTTGCCGCCGAAGGTAGTCCCGTGCTGCCCGGCTGCGAGGATCCCAGATACGTCCGATCCGAACGCCATCGTCGCACCGATAGGAAAGCCGCCTCCCAGTGCTTTCGCCATAGTCATCACGTCGGGGGTGATGTGGGCGCTCTGGTGCGCAAACCAGCGACCGGTACGTCCCATGCCACATTGCACCTCGTCGACGACCATGAGGACATCGTGGCAGGCCGTCAGCTCGCGTACCTGCTGTAGGTATTCATCCGACAAGGGGACGACCCCAGCCTCACCCTGAATGGGTTCCATAAAGACCCCGGAAACATCGCCCCTGTCTAGCTCACTAGCTAATGCGTCTGGGTCTTCGGGAGCTATGAAGGTGACATCGACAGCCGAGGGACCGAACGGTTGACGGTAAGCGATCTTGTGGGTCAACGAAAGAGCGCCGAGACTACGACCGTGGAAAGCATGATTAAGGGCGATGATACGTCCGTTTTTACGAGCCAAACAGATCTTGATGGCCGCCTCATTGGCTTCAGTACCAGAGTTCGAGAGAAACACTGCCGACCCCTTTGGTGCTTTCGCCAGTGCGAGGAGTTTTTCTGCGAGATCCAGCTGGGGCCCCGTGGTAAAAAAGTTCGAGACATGAGCCAGTGTCTCTGACTGATGGCTCACAGCCTCGACCCACGCTGGATGGGCATATCCCAAGGCGTTGACCGCAATTCCAGCCAGCAAGTCCAGGTATTCCTTGCCATCATTGTCGACAACGACGCAACCCTGGCCGTGGTCTAGGCACAGCTGAGGATTGCCAAACACGCCGAGAAGTGCATTGCGGTAGCGCTCTTGCCAATTGCCGTTCGTTTGTTGCTCCGCCATCGTCATCCTCTCAGACATAGTCGTCGCTGCGTGCCATTGTTCCGACGCCCCTGGTAGTGAAAATCTCCAGCAAAAGGGCGTGTTCAATGCGTCCGTCTACAATCGCAGCACTCGAGACCCCGCCGTCAATGGCATCAAGCAGAGCCTGCGCCTTCGGACGCATACCCTCACCTAGACGCGGAATCATGGCACGCAAATCACTCGCGGAGACCTCAGAGATAAGAGTGTGAGGGTCAGGCCAGGTGCCATAAATACCAGCGACGTTTGTCAGCATGACGAGCTTTTCCGCACGTAGTGCCTGAGCAATAGCGGTGGCGGCAGTGTCGGCATTGACGTTGAGAACCTGTCCGGTGGGACGACCAGCCGCGTCAACCTCGGGACTCACCGGTGCAATGACCGGAATCTGACCGCGATCAAGCATAGAGATAACGAGATCGATGTTGACGTCAACGATGTCTCCCACCAAACCCATGTCTATTTGCTCGCCATCAACAATTACCCGCGACTTCCGGGCCGACAAAAGTCCAGAGTCCTCACCTGACATGCCAGCTGCTAGCGGCGCATAGGCGTTGATTCGATTAACGAGCTGACGGCCCACCTGCCCGACGAGCACCATCCGGACAACCTCCATGACCTCCGGAGATGTCACCCGCAAACCATTACGGAACTCCACTGGGGTAGCAGATTCAGCAAGCATCGCATTGATCTGAGGGCCACCACCGTGGACGACAATAGGGCGAATCCCCACAGAGGCCATAAACACAATGTCGTCGGCGAAGGCCTGCTGCAGGCCGGGATCAACCATCGCGTTGCCGCCATATTTCACGACGACAGTGCGGCCCTGAAACCGCCTGATCCAAGGCAGCGCTTCTACCAGGACCTCAGATTTCCGCTGAGCCGAGAACTGGGTGTCGTTGAGGGGGATGTCAAGAGCAAGGGTCATGATGTATACGCGCTATTCTCTTCGACGTATTGGTGGGTCAGATCATTGGTCCATACCGCAGCTTCGGCGTCACCCGCATGCAGCTCAATATCGATGTGAACCTCTCGTGGCCTCATATCGACGAGGTTGCGGTCCTCCCCGATACCCCCGGCCTTACAGATCTGGATGTCATTGATAGACACATCCACTTGGTCGGGATCGAAGGGAGCTACATTCTCGGGAACACATCCGATCGCCGCGAGGATGCGACCCCAGTTGGGGTCATTTCCTGCGATAGCCGTTTTGACGAGGTTGGAACGCGTGACCTCCCGGGCCACCGCCACAGCAGCTTCGGTACTGATGGCACCTGTAACGGTCACTTTGACATCGTGGTGGGATCCCTCAGCATCTGCGACAAGCTGGCGAGCCAAGATGGCGCACAGCTCGGTGAGTGCGTCGGTAAGTTCATCACCCGTCAGGCTGATACCGGAAGCCCCCGAGGCCATAGCGACAACTGTGTCATTGGTCGACATGCAGGCATCGGAGTCAACCCGACTGAAGGTGATGTCACATGCCTTGGCCAGGGAATCCTGGAACTCCTCGGGGTCGACAATAGCGTCAGTAGTAAGAAAGACGAGCATCGTCGCTAGTTGTGGAGCCAGCATTCCGGCGCCCTTAGCGATCCCGCCGAATCGCGCACCGCCTGCATCGACAGTTGCCATTTTCGGGACGGTGTCGGTCGTCATAATCGCTCGAGCCGCTGAGGCGTCAGCGTTGTCTCCCCTGCCTAGGGCGCGGTGGATAGTGCTCGCTCCCACCAGAATGGACGGCATGTCGAGCCTGACTCCGATGACTCCAGTTGAGGCGATAACGACCTCGTGCGGCTTGCACTCGAGAAGGGTCGCAACATGCTCAGCCTCGCACTGACAGTCGGCGAAGCCATTGATCCCGGTACAGGCGTTAGCGACAGCCGCGTTGACAATGACAGCACGAGCCTTGTGGTCGGCAGTGGCATGACGCGACCACTGGACCGGCGCAGCGCACACGCGGTTTGTTGTGAATACCCCGGCAACGACGTCGGCGGGTCCATCGTTGACGATGAGTGCAAGGTCCAGGCCTGGGGTGGTTCGCAACCCGGCCTGAATACCCCCGGCGCGGAATCCGAGTGGATAGGTGACCGACATGAATCCTCCTGTCACGGATTAAGACCAATGAGAGGCAACCCCGTAGTCTCGGGGAGACCAAAGGCCACGTTGAGACATTGAATGACGGCACCAGCCGTCCCTTTAACAAGGTTGTCCAGAGCGACAACGATGGTGGCAAGGCCGTTATCAGGATCGCCCACAGCATTGATGTGCGTCATAGCGGACCCGACGACGTCATGGGTATCGGGGTAGGCGTTAGTGACGTGAATGAGTGGCTCGTCACCATAGACCTCGCGCAACCGCGCGAGTAAATCATCAGAGGAAGCCTGTGATGGTGCGGTGCACACGGCGAGAATTCCCCGGGTCATCGGCACCAGCACGGCGCTAACGCTCAGGTGCGGTTTCTCAGCTCCCGCCATGCGAAGTGACTGCAGAATTTCAGGAATGTGACGATGAGCGTTACCAACCGAATAGGGATGGGCTCCCCCACTCATTCGGGAGAATGTGAGATCTGGACGACTGGATTTTCCAGCACCGGATGTCCCAACTATAAGGGTGGCTGTCGAGTGAGAAATGTCAACAAGGCCGACGAGGGGTGCCAGTCCCAGGGCAACCGCGGAGGCATTGCACCCTGGCGCAGCGATGCGGGTTGCACCTGACAGCATGTCACGTTGCGAGCCGCCCTCAGCTCGTGGCAGCTCGGGAAGTCCATACGTCCAGGTACCAGCGTGGTCACTGCCGTACCAACGCTGCCAGTCTGACGCTGATAACAACCGAAAGTCCGCTCCAGCATCGACGATGACAAGGTCGGGATTCATCTTGACAAGCTCCTGGACAATCTGCCCGGAAGCCCCATGAGGCAAGGCCAGCACGACGGCGTCGTGGGAGGCGAGACGCTCAACGTCGATCTCGGAAAGGGTTCGCTCCTTAGCCACACCGACAAGGTGAGGCATGACGTGCGCCAATGGAAGTCCAGCCTGGCTGTGCGCAGCAAGATCTCCCATCGTCAACGCGGGATGCCCTGACAGCAGGCGTACGACTTCGGCTCCCGCATACCCGGAAGCTCCGGCAACGGCAACAGTGAATCCTTTTGCGCTCATGTGCATATTTATACACTCGATCGCCCACGAGACCAACCCCGACTCACAATGTGATCGAGAACGGCCACCCCGCACCTATACGTGCGACGGCGGCCATCAAAGATTCAGCGTTTGCGGTTGCGCACCCGATTTGCCAGAACTCGCTGAGCTTCACGCTTGGCATCGCGTTCGCGGATCGCCTGGCGCTTATCCCAGTCCCTCTTACCGGTGCCAACGGCAATCTCGACCTTGGCGTAGCCGTCCTTGAAGTAGAGCTGCAACGGAACGATCGTTTTGCCCGGACCGTCCGCCTCGCGGGACAGCTTGGCGATCTCACGCTTATTGAGCAAGAGTTTGCGCTTGCGCATCACGTCGTGATTTCGCCATGTTCCGAAGGCATATTCGGGGATATGGAGGTTATACATCCACACCTCACCGCGTTCATCGACCTGAGCGAAAGCATCAGTCAACGTGGCCTTGCCAGCCCGCAGGGACTTCACCTCGGTTCCCTGCAGAACGAGCCCGGCCTCCCATGTGTCACCGATGGTGTAGTCATGGGTGGCGCGTCGGTTACGCGCAACGACCCTGACCCCCTGCTCCCTGGGCATGACAAACCTCCTTCGACACAGGATCTTTCATCCTATACGAAGAAATTAGACTCTAAGGTACTTCTTTGTTGCAACGTAGGCTGGCGCCACAGATAGCACGACTGCTACGACAACCATCCACGCGATGGACTTCCACACCTGGGGCCACCCAACCCATGCCAACGTCGTAATAGAATGCGCCATTTTACGCATGACGACCACATCAGCGCCCAAAGCCAGGGTCACACAAGCAAGCAGCGCGCCAAGAAGCCCTGCGATGAGAGATTCAAGGAGGAAGGGCATGAGGATATAGGTGTTGGACGCACCTACAAGTTTCATAATTCCCAATTCTCGACGCCTGGAGAAAGCCGCCATCCGAATTGTGTTACCAATCTGCAAGGCTGCCGCAACGAGCAGAAGCACAGACATCCCAAAGGTGACCCATCTCAGAGCATTCATCCACAGGAATATCGGGTCCAATACGTTATGCAAGTCGACAACCGACTGCACTCCCGGCAGACTTTGAGCCTCCGTCACCACCCCCTGGTACTGCTGAGGGTCAACCAGCTTGACACGATACGAATCCTGGATGGTGTCCTCTGTCAAGACGTCACGCACCGGAGAATCAGCATAGATACGCTGATACTCTTCGAACGCCTCATGCTTGGATTCGTAGTAGACGCGGGAAACTTGTGGGTTTGACTCCAATGCCTCACGGATGGCGTCCTTTTGGGCCTGGGTGGCAGCTTTCTCGCCTGAGCATTGGGCCCCAGGAACACCATCCACGCACAGAAAGACAGATACCTCAACCTTGTCGTACCACTTGCCCTTGAGCAGACCGACCTGCTGGGTGGCCAATAGAGCCGCCCCGAATAGGGACAGGGACACCCACATGGTGACGACGACGGCCAGGGTCATCGCTGCGTTGCGGCGTAGTCCAGACCACGTCTCTCGCAAGGTGTGACGCATGTACTTCCTCGTTCTGTACTCGTGTCGGGGATCTCAAGAATTACGGTAGACGCCCTCGTTCTCGTCCCGGACAACATGTCCGAACTCGAGTTCGATCACTCGCCGCCTCATCTGGTCGACAATCGTCGAATCATGGGTAGCCATGACGACCGTCGTGCCAGTGCGATTAATGCGATCAAGCACTTTCATGATGCCCACTGCAGTATCCGGATCAAGGTTTCCAGTGGGCTCGTCTGCGATGAGGATCTTGGGGCGGTTAACAAAAGCCCTAGCCAGAGCGACGCGCTGTTGCTCGCCACCGGAAAGTTCGTCGGGCATCCGCTTTTGTTTACCATCAAGGCCAACCAATTCAAGGGTCTCGGGGACGACGCTGCGAATCTCCTTCGTCGGCTTGCCGATAACCTGCATCGCGAAGGCGACGTTCTCATAGACCGTCTTCCTCGGAAGCAGGCGGAAGTCCTGGAAGACCGTGCCTATCTGGCGACGCAACGCGGGCACCTTCCACGACCTCAACTGGTTAAGATTCTTCCCGGCGACATACAGGGTGCCGCGGGTGGGTCGGTACTCACGCAAGATGAGTCGGATGAAGGTCGACTTCCCTGATCCGGACTGACCCACGAGGAAAACGAACTCCCCCTTGTCGATGTCGACATTGACGTCAGATAGAGCCGCTTGGCTCTGCCCGGTATATGTCTTTGTGACACTATCGAAGGTGATCACGTCTGTCCCCGTCAGTCGGTTTCGTTCTTGCGACGCCAACGAATACCAGCGTCGATGAAGTCGTCGATATCTCCGTCGAAGACGGCATCAGTGTTACCGACCTCATGATTCGTACGCAAATCCTTGACCATTTGGTAGGGATGCAGCACGTAGGAGCGCATCTGGGCTCCCCAAGAGTTGCCCTCCGACTTCAATGAATTCATTTCGGCTTCCTGTTCCTCACGGGCTTTCTCAAGCAGCTTGGCCTGAAGAACTCGCAAGGCGGCGGCCTTGTTCTGAATTTGGGAACGCTCATTCTGACAGCTCACTACGATGCCGGTCGGAAGGTGTGTCAGACGAACGGCAGAGTCGGTGGTATTCACACCCTGGCCACCAGGGCCCGAGGCATGGAAGACGTCAACGCGCAGATCGGACTCTGGGATGTCGACGTGGTCGGTCTCCTCAACGACGGGCAACACCTCGACACCGGCAAAGGATGTCTGACGGCGCCCCTGGTTGTCGAAGGGACTAATGCGCACCAGACGGTGGGTGCCCTGCTCGACCGAAAGAGTGCCGTAGGCGAAGGGGGCATGAACGACGAACGTCGCCGACTTAATGCCTGCCTCTTCAGCGTACGAAGTGTCGAGGATTTCAACCTTGTAGCCGTGACGTTCGGACCAACGCAGGTACATGCGTAGCAGCATCTCCGCAAAATCGGCAGCGTCAACACCGCCAGCCTCTGAACGAATCGTGACGACGGCCTCGCGCTCGTCGTATTGCCCCGACAGCAAGGTCCTCACCTCGAGAGCGTCAATCTCCTCACGAAGCTTAACCGTCTCGGTCGTCGCCTCAGCTAGGGATTCCTTGTCGTCAGCAGCCGCGAATTCCAACAGCACGTGGACATCCTCGATCCGCGCGCGCAACCGCTCCAGACGTTCAATCTCAGCCTGCAGGGCCGACAGTCGAGAAGTCACCCGCTGCGCATTCTCTTGGTCGTCCCAGAGATTGGGAACGGCCACCTGCCTCTCGAGGTCCGCGATCTCCGCTTTCTTAGCCTCCGGATCGAGAACATTCTCAATCGAGGACAGGGATGCGTCGAGGTCCTCAACGGTCTGCTGAAGGTCTACCAATGCCACGTTGAGCAACTCTACAGGGACGTGGCGACAACTCCGGTGCGATGATTCTCCACCCGGGAAGTGTGCTTCACGTGATACATCGGTAGAGTAAGTGCACCTGGGGCGTATAGCTCAGTTGGTCAGAGCGCCTGCCTTACACGCTGGAGGTCGCCGGTTCGAGCCCGGCTGCGCCCACTTCCACAATGAATGGCCGTGCCAAGTGCACGGCATTCCAGCCCACGGTGTCCATGCTTCTGCATTAACTACGGACATTAAACGTTTTTACGATACCGTGCATCCCGCCAGTATCAATCACACGAAAAGAGGTGTCCATATGACGGAGCCGAACAATCCACACCGACCCGATGAGGCCGGTGTCTCAGGGTGGCCGAGCGAGGCCGGACGTGATCCCTACGGACAGCCCAGCAATCCCTACCAGATGCCCGCCCCCTACTCGAGCGGCCTTCCAGTAGCTGAGAATCATCGCCGCCCGTACGTCGACTTCGGCTTGGCCATCAAGTTGTTCTTCAAGAACTATGCGGTTTTTCGAGGCCGCGCCTCCCGCTCAGAGTACTGGTGGACCGTTCTGTTCAACTTCATCATCGCCGTCGCGATACAGGCGCTCATGCCCATCCTCCAAGGCGTCGGTCTCATGTCGGCCATTACCTCGAACTCCACGACCGAATTCTCCGCCATGTCGACATCCGGCGTCATCTTCACGATGCTGCCCCTTGCTTGGCTACTCGCTATTATTATTCCTTGCTTGGCCCTCACGGTGCGCCGTCTCCACGACGTCAACCACTCGGGATGGTGGGTCATGGCGCCGACTCTCTGCGGCATCGCGTCCGCGATCATGATGATTCTCGCACTTGTATCCGCCGCCGCAAATGACGGGAAACCATCTATGGCCCTACTGACGATCGGCATCGTTCTCTTCGTCGCCATCTTCGTCGTCAATATCATCCTTCTTATCTTCGTCATCTCGGATTCTCATCCCGAAGCATGGAAGAAGTACGACAAGGAGCCTCTGCCCGTCACCGAGTGATCCAGGGTTCATGTGGGGGAGGGTCCGCGCCAAGTGCTCGGACCCTCCCCTACATCATCGCTCAACCCTCCGCCTGCAAATTGGCCAACACATCGTCAAGGTCATCAGGCTTGACCAGAACGTCCCTCGCCTTAGACCCCTCAGACGGCCCCACGACATTACGGGTCTCGAGGATGTCCATAAGACGGCCCGCCTTAGCAAAGCCCACACGCAGCTTACGCTGCAACATTGACGTCGATCCCAGTTGCAGCTCGACCACGAGCTTCGCCGCTTCCAGCACAAGCTCCATGTCGTCACCGATATCCTCAGCCACCTTCATCGCGGCCGTCGGGGCGGCGACATCGTCGCGATAATGAGCCTCCATCTGGGACTTGACATGGGAGACAACCTGATGGATCTCGGAATCAGACACCCACGCTCCCTGCACACGCACTGGCTTCGAAGCACCCATCGGCAGGAAGAGCCCATCGCCCTGGCCAACGAGCTTCTCGGCACCCGGCTGGTCCAAAATGACTCGCGAATCGGTCATTGAGGAGGTCGCGAAAGCCAACCGAGACGGAATATTGGCCTTGATAAGACCGGTGCACACATCGGTCGATGGACGCTGAGTAGCCAACACCAAGTGGATACCGGCAGCACGTGCCAACTGGGTAATACGAACGATGGAATCTTCAACATCACGAGGGGCTACCAGCATGAGATCGGACAGCTCGTCAACGACGACCAACAGGTACGGGTAGGGAGCCAAGACCCGTTCCGATCCCGGAGGCAAGGTGACCTCGCCAGCCTGTACAGCTTTATTGAAGTCCTTGACGTGACGGAATCCGAACGCAGCCAGGTCGTCATAGCGCTGGTCCATCTCACGCACGACCCATTGCAGAGCTTCGGCGGCCTTCTTGGCGCTGGTAATAATGGGCGTCACTAAGTGTGGAATCCCCTCATACTGGGTCAGCTCCACCCGCTTGGGGTCAACGAGCATCATCCGCACCTCGTCAGGAGTAGCTCGCATCATGACCGAGGTAATGAGGGAGTTAACGAAACTCGATTTACCGGAACCAGTGGCACCAGCGACCAGCAGATGGGGCATCTTGGCCACGTTGGCTATAACAAATCCGCCCTCGACATCCTTACCCAGGCCGACGACCAGCGGATTGTGATCATTGCGAGCCTTCGAAGAGCGCAGCACGTCGCCCAAGGAGACGACCTCCTTGTCCCGGTTTGGAATCTCAATACCGATAGCGGATTTTCCAGGAATCGGCGACAGGATACGCACGTCGGGAGAAGCAACAGCGTAAGCGATATTCTTACTCAAGGCGGTGACCTTCTCCACCTTGACGGCCGCACCAAGCTCGACCTCGTATCGCGTGACCGTCGGGCCACGGGAATAGCCAGTCACCTGGGCATCGATACCAAATTCGTCGAAAACCGTTGACAGCTTGGAAACGACAGCGTCGGAGGCATCAGTACGCGCCTGCGGCACTGAACCTGGACGCAACAGTTCCGAGGCCGGCAGGGTGTAGGCAATGTCCCCGGACAGTTGCAACTGTTCCACTCGGGCCGGCATCGGCTCATGAGCCGGCGGCTCGAGATCGGTATGTTCGTGAACGGTAAAGCCCTGCGGCAACCCGGCAGTTGTGCGCGCCTTATTCAGCTCATCGTCCGTCGGCACGTCACGCGGCAGGGATTCCTCAGCTGAGGCCGACGGCGTCTCGTCCACAATTTCAGCATCAAAGATCGCGTCAAGGCTCTCGTTAGTGCGCTCGGAACTGCTCTTGCGCTTTCGAGGACGCTCCTTAACAGGATCCATCTGCTGGGTATCGACGTCATCATCACGGTGATCGACGAGGGTATCCCCCACCAGCGGGGTGTCATAGGCGCGACGCGACTCAATTTCACGAGGCTTAACCACGGCCCGGTGCGAAGCGCTACGAATGTGGGTTACACCGTCAATTAACGGCCGTCCCACTACCAGCAACACCCCTAGAGCCGTCATGACGAGGAGCAGCGGCAAAGCGACCCATTTCGTTAACAGATCCGCGAACAAACTTGAGGAGATGTAACCGAGCATCCCGCCGGCGGCGCGCACTACCTCAGGATGATCGGGGCGCGGCAGGCCATGGGCAATATTGATAACCCCAAGTAAGCCAAGAAAGAAACAAGCCCAGCCCAGCACCTGGCGTCCACCGGTCCCAAGTGTCACTGGGTGACGCAGGGTATGCCACATCGCGGCTAGGCCGAAGAGCGGAAGGGCATAGGACAGCGCCCCGAAGATCGTCGAGACTCCCATTCGCAACCCATTGCCAAACCCGCCCGGCAGGTCGAACCAAAAGCCAGCTGCGACAAGGGCAGACAGCAGCAACAGCACGAGGCCAGTACCGTCATGAGTGATATCAGGTTCGGAAGGACGTCCACCGATCCCACGAATCATACTTCCCAATCCCCTCGCAATGCCGGACCACGTCGCTGACAGCACCTGGGCCACCGGGTTAGGGGAAGTGGACGCGCTGGAGGGCGTCGACCTGCTCCGCGAGCTGGCCGACGTTTTCTTGTTGCTTCCGTTCGAGCGCGCGCCCGAGCCACGCGACGATTTTTTCGCCGCCGTCTTTCGGGGCCGCGCTGGGGAAGACGCACGGGTCGCCATGTCATTGACGTTATCAACCATGGCCACCACCCGCCCAGAGGTGAAGCGGGGAGTCACGGGATTGGTAGTCGTGGCGCGAAACTCGACGGCACTGTAAACGCCGTCGCCACCTCAGGAATGGAAGTGGGTCCAACCTCGTTCCTGTTGCCAGACTTGGCCATCAACGAGAACCGTGGGATCTGGTGCCTCATCGGGAGGTAGGACCCGTCCGACGACGGTCCACCCATCCGGAACAGTGCCGGGAGCGAAAGTCGCTGCCAACGCATGATCCTCCCCACCGGCAAGCACCCACGTCAGCGGGTCCACACCGGTGGCCATACCGACGGTGCGGACTGACTCGGTGATATCCAGCTTCGCAGTGTCGATATCCATGGCGAATCCGGATGCCTCCGCGATATGGCCCAAATCAGCCAGCAGACCATCCGACACGTCAATCATGGCGTGTACTCCAGCCTTAGCCGCCACCCGTCCTTGACCGTAGGGAACCTCGGGACAACGCTGGGCAGCCACAACGGCACGTGGAGAACGGAAACCGCGTCCGAGAAGGGCCAGTCCGGCAGCTGCCAAACCGAGTTGGCCAATCACCGCAACTTCATCGCCGGGTACAGCACCGTCACGACGCACAGGTGCCATGCCAGCGGTCTGTCCGATAACTGTTACGGCGATGCTGACAACCGGGCCGCCCGTGGTGTCCCCACCGACGACGCTGACTCCTGCCTTCTGGGACTCGGCGGTCATCCCGGCCATGAATTCGCGGGCCCAGGACGCCGGAAGATCACCGGGAGCGGAAAACCCGACGACGAGGGCTACTGGTACGGCGCCCATTGCCTCGATGTCGGAAACGTTGACGGCGACGGCCTTTCGGCCCACGTCGGTCGCCGTCGACCATCGACGCCGGAAGTGAACCTCCTCGACGAGGACGTCGGTCGAGACAACTGCGGAACCGTCTACCTGGAACACCGCGCCATCGTCTCCCGGGCCGAGAGTGACAGCCTGGTCCATCGTCAAGTCGCCGACCATCGAGGAGATGAGGGGAAACTCCCCTACCTGGGAAATGGTCGTCGTGGTGGCCATGGGATCTCCTTATCAACCGGTCATCGGCGCTAGCGTGAATATGTGCGCATCTATCATGCATCCCCGGTCGCAACCCTGCTAGTGGTCTTCCTCCTGACCACTGCCTGCTCCGGCCAGGATGAGCCGATCGCCCATCCTTCTCCCAGCGGCCCTGCTGCGGCGGGGTGTCGAGCAGTCATGGCAGATTTACCGCAAACGGTTGCCGGGGCGACGCTCAACGACCACGACACGACCGTGGCAACCTGGGGTGATCCGCATATCGTGCTGCGCTGCGGGGTCGACAAGCCTGCTGGCCTCCAACCAACGTCACCCTGTGACGTCGTCAACGATGTCGGATGGTTTTCTGAGCAGATTGACGACGGCTGGCGATTCACCACTATTGGGAGAGCAGGCAACATCGAGGTGACGGTTCCGACTAGTTACGCCCCGCAGGCGGACGCCCTGGTCGATCTTTCAGCAGCCATTAAGAAAATGCCCCAAGTACGTGCTTGCCAGTGAGATACACCCCGATCAGCGCAGGCCGAGGGGCCTTTCCAAAGCCAACTCAATGAGCTCACTGACAATCTGGGCGTACGTCATGCCACTGGCCTGCCACATAAGTGGGAATCCTGAGCTGCGGGTAAATCCGGGCATGGTGTTGGGCTCATTCACGTAAACGGCGCCGTCAAGGGTGACGAACGTGTCAATACGGGCAAGCCCTTCACAGCCAAGCACCTGGAACGCTTTGATCGCGACTTTTTGCACCCGTCTGCGGGTCGCATCGTCCAGATTTGCATGAGCCTGAACGGATGCTTTCTGCTCTCCACTGAGGTATTTAGCTTCGAAGTCATAGAAGCCGTCAGGGTCATGAACGACAATCTCACCGGGCACGGAGGCCCGAGGGGCAGCACCATGACGGCCATCAATGACAGAGCACTCGATCTCGCGACCACGAATCCCCTGCTCAATGAGGACTTTGCTGTCGTGCTCGCGGGCCATCTCAATCGCAGTTTCCAGGTGTTCTGGGCTTGTCACGCGAGAAATGCCGATCGAAGATCCACCGCGGGCCGGCTTCACGAATACCGGGTATTCCAGGCGAGATGCAGCCTTGAGGACAGCATTTCTGTCCTCACGCCACTCATGATCACGCACGACAACGTAGGGTCCGACCAATACTCCAGCTTCCGAGAGGATCATCTTGGTGAGGTGCTTGTCCATGCAGTTAGCGCTGGCTGCCACCCCGCACCCGACATATCGCACCCCGGCCATCTCCAGCAGGCCCTGAATGGTGCCGTCTTCACCGAATGGTCCGTGCAATACTGGAAATACCACCTGGACTGCATCGACATTACCCTCGGTATCGACGATGCAGGTGCCCTCGGGCATCTGTTTGACCGACACCAGAGGACGATCTCCCACTTCGACAGTAGGAAGTTGTCCGGTACCGGGAAGAGCGAGGATTTCGTCGGCCCCATATCGCACCCAGATCCCCTCGGGGCTAATACCGACACCGGAGACATCGAATCGTTCGGCGTCAATCGCAGCTACCACGTTCGCCGCCGAAAGGCAGGAGATCGAATGCTCCGAACTCATCCCCCCGAAGATGACAGCGACGTGGATGCGATTCATGTGAGGTCCTTTCCGTATGACGGCACTCAACCTTACCGAGCCAGTACCTCAGTGAGGGTCGACGACTGGCCGCGCGGAAGCAATGGACTTGGGAATACGTGCCCCTTTGCGCATGTCGTAGCGATCCGGCGGTGGGAACTCCCCCCGAACCCGAGCAACTTGGGCGTCAATGGCGTCCATGATCCGATTCGTGGCCTCCCTGACAGACGCAAGGTCGTGACGACCTCGCAAGTCTGACAGCTCAACATCGGTGCCGCAGTACAGCTTCATGGTCTTACGCGGCCACAGTTTCGGGAAGGTCATCTCCTTGTAGCCCATGACCTCTTGGGGTCCCCATTGTCCAACTGGAATGACGGGGACACCCGTCTCCAGCGCCAGACGTGCCGCTCCTGTGCGTCCTGTCATGGGCCAGTGAAGCGGATCAGCGGTGATCGTACCCTCGGGGTACATCACGACCGTCATGCCCTTATCGAGGGCTGCCTTAGCGTCGTGGAGGACCTTGGCCGGGTTGGGACCTTTCCGGTCGACCGGGATTTGTCCACTAGCCGAGGCCACCCAGCCGACGATCGGCACTGAAAACAGCTCTTTCTTCGCCAGCCAGTGCGGCCACCGTCCGTTGGCGACAAGGAAAGCCCCCAGCACGACTGGGTCGTAATTCGAGATGTGGTTGCTGACGATGAGCGCCGGCCCGGGGCCAGGAAGGTTCTCGCCACCGTGATGATCAAACCGCGTCAGGATACGAGCCAGCGGATACAACGTCCCTACCCCCATTCGGAAAATCAATCCGGGGGCGTCGGCTGGGTTAGTCACGGCGGGCAAAGCCACGGTTGTCCCTCCTGAATGAGCTAGATTACCCTACCCTACCGATTCGTCGATTCTGCGAGCGATCATCGACCGGGTTGGTTGATCGATAGGCGCGCCAGGTCAAGACGTAGTCGGCATGAAGGACGGCCGATGTGCCTCATATGCGGCGATATCGTCTGCGTGTTCTAGGGTCTCGCCGACGGCGTCAAGACCGGCCAGCAGACGCTGACGCGTGACGTCATCAATATGGAACGGGTAGGTCGTGCGACCCGGAAGGTTAATCGTCCGATTCTCGAGGGAGAGGGTGAGCTGCTCACCAGGATGCTGCTCGGCAAAGTCCCACAACTCTCCGACGACCTTGGGATCAACCTGAGCCAGTAACAAGCCGTTGTTCGCAGAGTTATTGCGAAAGATGTCAGCAAACCGGGAACCGATCTCGTCGGGGTCAAATCCATGTACTCCAAACGCTGCGCTGCGAGCTACCTCGTCCTCAAAGTCTTCGACGGCCGGCACCACACCGCCTAGGGGGGACTCCCTGCCCCGGGTTGGTACCCCAGGTAACGAAGGGGGGCGAGATTCGAGGCGTCCACATGGATCTCAGCGTCAAAGGTCGCATCGTCGTCAGTACGCAGAGTGCGCCAGTACGCGACAGCCTTGTCCCACTGTGCACCACGCGGAGCGTGCGGACGATCCTTGAGGTAGGTGAAGGTGGTCTCATCAGAAGCAACCATGCCGACGCGAGCTCCCCACTCAATCGACATATTGCAGATCGTCATGCGACCCTCCATCGACATCTTCTCGATGGCCTCGCCGCGATACTCGACCATATGACCTTGTCCCCCACCGGTGCCGATCTCGGAGATGAGGGCCAGGATGAGGTCCTTAGGTGTGACCTCCTCAGGCACTTCCCCATCCACCATGACGGCCATCGTTGTGGGACGAACCTGCGGGAGGGTCTAGGTAGCCAACACATGCTCAACCTCGCTGGTACCGATACCGAAGGCTAAGGCCCCGAAGGCGCCGTGTGTAGAGGTGTGGGAGTCACCACAGACGACAGTCATCCCCGGCTGGGTGAGACCCAGTTGGGGACCGATGATGTGCACGACCCCCTGATCGGCGTCCCCTAAAGGCGGCACACCGAACTCAGGTGCGTTGGCTCGCAACGCCTCGACCTGAGCGCGCGAGACCGGGTCAACAATTGGCTCGATACTGCCGACGGTAGGGATGTTGTGGTCCTCGGTGGCAATGGTCAGAACCGAACGACGAGCCGAGCGCCCAACTAATAAGCTCATCGAAAGCCTGCGGACTTGTCACCTCGTGGACGAGGTGAAGGTCGATGTAGAGAAGATCACGCTCCCCGTCGTGCCCCATGCCTGAACGATGTGAGCGTCCCAGAGTTTCTCGCTCAACGTCCTCCCCACCGCACCTTCCCATCCGTTGTTTGCAGTGTGATCCCCCTCTTGACAACACCCATTTTGGTTCGACGGTCAAGATTTGGAACGCTAGTATCGGCATATGGACGAATCAAGTGGTGTTGGTGTATTGGACAAGGCCGCCCTCGTATTGGCAGCCCTCGAGACCGGACCGGCCTCCTTAGTAGGGCTGGTTCAAATGACCGGATTGGCTCGCCCGACAGCCCATCGCTTGGCGCGCGCTCTGGAACACCACCGTTTCGTCGGACGCGATCTACAGGGGCGTTTCATTCTTGGCCCGCGGCTATCAGAACTTGCCGCAGCCGCCGGCGAAGATCGTCTCTTGGCGGCTTCCGGGCCGATCCTGGCCAGGCTGCGTGACATCACAGGTGAGTCCGCTCAGTTGTACCGACGCCAGGCCGGCAGCCGTGTCTGTGCCGCAGCTGCTGAACGTCCCACCGGTCTTCGCGACACCATTCCGGTCGGGTCGGTGTTGTCGATGGACGCCGGTTCAGCCGCTCAGATCCTGCTGGCATGGGAAGACGTCGACAAGATCCGCCGTGGCTTAAGCCACTCTGCCTTCTCCGAAGTCACCTTGGCAGCCGTGCGCAAGCGCGGCTGGGCTCAATCTGTCGGTGAGCGTGAGGCCGGTGTGGCATCGGTCTCGGCCCCAGTGCGCTCTCCCTCAGGAAAGGTCATTGCGGCTATATCGGTGTCAGGACCGATCGAGCGTCTCACCCGTCAGCCGGGACGTATTCACGCTCCTGCCGTCGTCGCGGCGGGAGAGCGCTTATCGGAGGTGCTGCGCCGGTCCGCGCAATGAGGGTCACAGTGCTGCCCAAAGCGACCAGGGGTGTGAGAGGGTAATTCTTCGCACCTTGGGGGATGGCATCTCGCCAAGATGCTGCCATGGCCCGGATCCTGCTAGATCCGGGCCATCTACCATTGGTAGCCCCGAGCGGATTCGAACCGCCGTTTCAGCCTTGAGAGGGCCGCGTGCTAGGCCGCTGCACTACGGGGCCATGAAGTTATCAATGACCGTCGAGTTCGGTCTTGAAAACCTTCTTCGATTGTCCCCCGACTCGTTTCCAAACCGGGCTGGAAAACTCTAGCAATCCATCCGCTATCTGTGCAACTTCATGGATTTGGTTTCCCGCGCTGGGGTACCAGGACTCGAACCTGGACTAACTGAACCAGAATCAGTCGGGCTGCCAATTACCCCATACCCCAATGTCATTCCACCGTGATGAACCTCGGTGGCGCAACGACGAGAAACTCTAATGGCCCATCCACCAACTTTGCAAATCAGGGCGAAACTCCTTGTCACGCGGGTGTCCGTCGGGCCACTCTCATGAGACTTCCGATCCACCATCCGGCAAGAGCGATCGTCAAGAAGCCACCAACGTCCCACGCGGCATCCACCCAACTCATCGCGGTCATGCCGCGGGCCTGCGACACCCCTCCCAGAAAGACTGCATAACCGAAGGCGAAAAGGTTGTTGACGACGTGAGCCGCCACGCCAGCCTCGATGCCTCCTGTGACGATGACGAGCCAACCGGCGAGCAAACCAAAGGCGAATCGATCCGCGAAAAGCCACGCGTTTTGCGTGCCATGCATGAAGGCAAAAACCAGTGCGGAGACGACTACCGACGTCCAGCGCCCGGCTTTTTCCGGCAGGTTCACCGACAGTCCAGAGATGACGTTCATGAGGTAGCCGCGAAAGAACATCTCCTCGGCGATCGCTTGGAACGGCGAAGTTATGATGATTGCCAACAACCACGCCCACCAGTGCCGGGGAACGATGTAATGGGCGTTGACCCCTCCTCGTACCAGTAACTGCGTGAGGTTGAGCACCACTACAGCGACAAGGCCCACCAACAACCCGAATCTCCAGCGAATTCCTGGTTGTACCGAAGCCACCCATCGCGGCACACGATGGTTAAGGTAGCGGGCGAGCACAAGCACCACGACGATCAGGCTGGCTAGAGCTACATGTGTGGCTATGAGCCCTCCGACGGTGTGATACCCGGCTGCTCGCGTGTAATAGGCGCTGAACCTTTCCCCGTCGGTACGCTCAAGGAGCCAACCGACGCCAAGGAAGGCGTATAGCAAGCCCGGAACGACGACGGCATACCCCAACAGCAACCCGATGAGCCCCAGCAGTCCGGGACCCGGGCCAGCACTCGAATCAACGAGAACCCGGGTGTAGTCGACCCGTGGCTCGGGGTCAGTCACCGTCACATGGCGGGACAGGACACGAGCCGCCATCAGACCTCCACGACAGTGTTCGTTAGCGTCCCGATCCCCTCAATTTCAACCTCGACGCGCTGTCCGAGCTCCATCGGCCCGACCCCAGCGGGGGTACCCGTGAGGATGACATCGCCCGGCAACAAGGTCATGAACGAAGAGATATAGGAGATGAGCTTGGGGATGGTGTGGACCATCTGGTCGGTATTACCGTGCTGAACCTCCCTACCGTCTAGTCGAGTCACAATCTGGCGGTGAGACGCTTCTGCAATGGAGAAGTGGGTAACCATCCATGGCCCCAGCGGGCAGAAGGTGTCAGCCCCCTTGGCGCGAACCCAGTGACCGTCAGAATCTTGCAGATCGCGGGCAGTGACGTCATTGGCAACGGTGAACCCAAAGATGACTTCCTGAGCTCTGTCCTCTGGCACGTCCTTACAGATCCGTCCGATAACGATGGCCAGCTCCCCCTCGTAGTGCAGGTTGGAGGACGCAGTCGGTCGCACAATGGGTTCGTCAGGGCCGATAACCGAGGTATTCGGCTTAACAAATAGAAGCGGTTGGTGGGGAACCTCATTGCCCAGTTCGCTGGCGTGATCGGCGTAGTTACGACCAACCCCAATGATCTTCGATCGCGGAATCACCGGAGACAGCAACCGCACATCGGCAAGGTCGTGACGGGCACCAGTGTATTGAACCGGTGCCGCCACTGGGTCTCCAGTGATAACGGCGATGGTCTCGGGATGATCTCCATGATCGGCAGCAAGCTCTACGATCCCGAAGGCAGGGTCGGAACCAGCGGTGACAAACCGGGCAATACGCATGAGTTAAGACTAACGACATAACGCGACATAACCGGGGCATCCACGCACTGAAGAAGGGTAAGCCCTGTCATACTTGCGCCATGACCAGCACCTATTCCGTCGTCGACCTTATCCGCGCTAAGCGCGAAGGCCAGACTCTCAACTCCGACCAAATCGCATGGCTTATCCGCGCCTACACCGACGACATCGTCGCCGACGAGCAGATGTCTGCCATGGCGATGGCGGTGTACTTCCAGGGGCTCGACGACGCTGAGCTGTCAGCCTGGACGACGGCCATGATCAAGTCGGGCGAGCGGATGTCCTTCGCTGGGCTGTCCCGCCCCACTGTCGACAAGCACTCCACTGGCGGCGTGGGCGACAAAATTACCTTGCCGCTGGCTCCCCTGGTGGCCGCGTGCGGTGCTGCCGTCCCACAGCTGTCTGGGCGTGGCCTGGGCCACACCGGAGGCACCCTCGACAAGATGGAGGCCATTCCCGGATGGCGGGCGGATCTCTCTCATGACGAGATGGTCGCCCAGCTCGAGAAAGTCGGCGCCGTCATCTGCGCAGCGGGCCCGGGACTAGCCCCTGCTGACAAGAAGCTCTACGCCCTGCGCGACGTTACCGGCACCGTCGAGTCCATCCCGCTGATCGCTTCGTCCATCATGAGCAAGAAGATCGCAGAGGGCACCGACAGCCTCGTCCTCGATGTCAAGACCGGCTCGGGTGCCTTCATGAAGACAGATAAGGACGCCCGCGAACTCGCCAGCCGTCTCGTCGAGCTAGGTGAAGCCGCCGGGGTGCGTACCACCGCCCTACTGACCCACATGGACGTCCCACTGGGTTACGCCTGCGGTAACGGCATCGAGGTTGCCGAATCCCTCGAGGTGTTAGCCGGCGGAGGTCCTGCCGACGTCGTCGAGCTCACCGTCGCCCTGGCCCGTCACATGGTGAAGGTGGCTGGATTGGACGGCATCGACCCGGCCGATGTACTCGCCAGTGGCCAGGCAATGGATGTCTGGCGCAACATGGTTCGTGCCCAGGGCGGCGACCCTGACGCTCCACTACCGATGGCCCACCACACCCAGGACATCGTCGCCACCGAGGCTGGCGTCATCACCGGGATTGATGCCATGTCCGTTGGCCTAGCTGCCTGGCGTTTGGGTGCCGGACGCGCCCGCAAAGAGGATCCGGTGCAAGCTGCGGCTGGCATCATGTTAAGAGTTCGCCCCGGCGACCGCGTTGTCACAGGCCAGCCATTGGCCACCCTGCTCACCGACACCCCCGACTCCATTGCGCGGGCCGAGGATGCCATGACCAACGCGTTCACCGTCGGGCAAACCTTCCAGCCGCAAGACATTGTCATCGACACCGTCGTAGCCCAGTCGTGAACATATCATTGGGGCCGGCCCCAATGGACGTCGACGCCGTCAGCAGACTCGCTTCAACCAGCCACGGGTGTCCTCAGCGCGTCCGAACTGGATATCCAGCAGACGGCGACGGATCTCCATCGTGGTCTTTCCGGTGGGCTCAGAGACCTTCACGTCGGTATCTCCATCTAGGAAAGAGCCGATCGGTGTGACAACCGCGGCGGTACCGCAGGCGAAGACTTCCGGGAACTCGCCAGAGCGAACGCCATCAAGGAGCTCGTCAACATCGATCTTGCGCTCCACTGGTTCAAGACCGAGGTCGGGGGCAACTTCCAGAATGGATCTGCGAGTCACGCCACGTAGGATGGTGCCAGCTAACTCGGGGGTGACGAGCTGACCGTCCTTGCTGATGGCCATGAAGTTCATACCACCCAGTTCCTCGATCCAGCGATGTTCAACTGCATCGACAAAGAGCACCTCGTTGCAGCCACGGGTCTTGGCATCGATCTGGGAACGCAGCGAAGCTGCGTAATTGCCACCGCACTTCGCCTCACCGGTACCGCCGGGGGCCGTTCGAGCTTGACGACGCTCGACGAGGAGCCGCAGCGGTTTCACCCCGCTGACAAAGTAAGCGCCAACGGGAGAACCAATAACGGAAAACAGCACGGTACTTGCCGCGGCAAGACCGAGGAAATCCTGGTAGGCGATCATGAACGGCCGCAGGTAGAGGGACTTCTCTCCACCCTCACCGGGCTCAGGGACCCAACGGGAGTCGACCTCAACCAAGCGCATACAAGCAGTAACGAAGTCTTCGACTCGCAGCGTGGGCAGGGCGAGACGCTTGGCCGACCGAACAAAACGCTCACCGTTCTGATCAGGGCGGAAGAGCCAGATAGAACCGTCAGCGTGGCGGTAAGCCTTCAGGCCCTCGAAAATCTCCTGGGCATAATGCAGCACAGCGCTGCCAGGATTGATATCAAGTCCGTGGTAGTTGACCACGGCGTCGTCTCCCCAGCCTTCACCGGCCTGCCAGGTAGCAACAGCCATATGGTCGGCAAGGACCGCACCAAATCGTGGATTGGCATGTTCCAGCGCGATCCGCTCGTCGGAGGACCACGTCAGATCGTCAGCAGAAGCAAAGCGCAAACTCATAGCCACACATTACACCCACGCCGAGCCATTCGTTCCATTTTTTGAATCGACGGATCATATCGTGGACGTGCTGAGTATGGTTCACCTATGACCAACGACGTAACGCAACCCGCCGTCATCGGCGGCGACGGAATTGGCCCCGAAGTCACCGAGCAGGCACTCCACGTGCTGGAGCAGACCGTCGGATCTGATGCTTTTGCCACCCACGAGTACCATCTTGGCGCCGCACATTGGAAGGCCACGGGAGAGGTTCTTGACAACTCCACTCTGGCCGAGATTGCCCAGGAAGTCGCCATCGTGCTCGACGCTGTCGGTGCTACCCCTGACTCGACAGAGGTGCCGTCAGTTTTATTTGGAGCGCGGCCATTTCGCCCTGATCCACAAGCACAACGTGCTCGTCAATGCCGGAACCTTGTGGCGTCGGATCGTCGACGAAGTTGTTCAAGAGTTCCCGAGTGTCACCACTGACTACTTGCACGTCGACCTACTTGCACGTCGACGCTGTCACGATCGCTCTGGTACGAGACCCCCAGCGATTCGACGTCATCGTCACCGACAACCTCATCGGTGACATCATCACCGACCTTGCCTCAGCGGTGACCGGTGGCGTCGGGCTCGCCCCTAGCGCCAATATCAATACCTCCGGCGAATTCCCGTCGATGTTTGAGCCGGTGCACGGCTCAGCGCCTGACATTGCTGGCACTGGTAAGGCTGACCCGACGGCAGCGATCCTGTCGATAGCATTGCTGCTAGATCACCTTGACCGCCCTGAGGATGCAGCCCGCGTCCGCGAGGCTGTCTCGGCGAACAATGCCACTAGGGCTTCCGGCCCCGCTCGAACGACCAGCGAGATCGGGCGAGACATTGCCCAACGCATCTGACCCAACCAACTACCAGCTAACCGCCCTCACAAAAAGTTCGAAGATACCGACTGGCAGAATGGCCCCGTGTTACCCATTCCCGAGATCCCTGAACCGGTGACGAAAGCTCTCCATAACGCACTGGAGATGGGCTATTTCACCACCACCCGCAATGAGACCGGCCGATTCATGGCTACCCTGGCGGCCGGGGTACATGGCGCCATTGGGGAGTGCGAAACGGGGTCTGGGGCAGGAGCTGCCTGGCTACGACTGGGGGCACGAAAACGCACCAGGGTTGTCAGTTACGAACCAGATCCCACGGTCTGCGCCCGAGCTCGCGAGGTCTTGGCTGACCTCGATATCGAGGTCATCGAGGGCACCTGGGATGACCTGCTCGATCACGGCCCCTTCGGCCTGCTCTCGGTACCGATCCGAGTAGCGAGAGCGCACGATGTTGACGAGATTCTCAAGGCGGTCTCGGTCGGAGGCCTCGTCGTCATCGACGATATGCCCCCCAGCCATGGTTTTCCTCCCCACGACATCAATGGCACCGTCGATACCACCAGGCTGGCCTGGCTGACCCACCCGAAGGTGCACGCCACCGAGATTCAGCTTGCCTCCGACATGGCGGCCATCGTTGCCTGTCGGCTATCTGCTCGAGGCTGACGAGGCAGAGGATACAGAATTGAGGGCCCGCGGTACCTACGGGCCCTCAACGTCAGGCCAGCAGGCTCAACGAGCCACGCTGCCTTCGGTGTAGTCGTCATCAGCAGCTGCCAGCCAGGAGTACATCTTGCGAAGCTCTTTACCGGTGGCCTCGATCGGATGCTTTGCCTCACCCTCGCGAAATTTCTTGGACTGTGGAGCACCGGCATCCTGATCGGCGATGAAACGCTTAGCGAAGGCGCCATTTTGGATGTCGTCTAGGACCGCCTTCATATTCTTTTTGACGTGGTCGTCGATCACACGCGGGCCAGACACGTAGTCGCCATACTCAGCAGTATCGGAAATTGACCAACGCAGCTTGGAGATACCGCCTTCGATGATGAGGTCGACGATCATCTTCATCTCGTGACAAACCTCAAAATAGGCCATCTCCGGCTGGTAACCGGCGGTAACGAGAGTCTCAAAACCGGCCTGGATGAGGTGGGACAGGCCACCGCACAGCACCGCTTGCTCACCGAAAAGATCGGTCTCGGTCTCCTCACGGAAGCTCGTTTCAATGCCGCCGGCGCGCAAACCGCCGAGGGCCTTGGCGTAAGACCTCGTGAGGTCCCAGGCGATGCCAGAGGCATCCTGCTCGACGCACACCAGCACCGGGACTCCGCGACCATCAGAGTACTCCCGACGCACGATGTGACCGGGACCCTTCGGGGCAACCATACAGACGTCGACGCCCTGGGGAGCTTTGATGTAGCCGAAGTGGACGTTGAAGCCGTGAGCGAAGAAGAGAGCGTCACCGTCCTTGAGGTGCGGGGCAATGTGCTCAGCATAGAGCTGGCGCTGGTTTTGGTCGGGAACGAGCACCATAATTAAGTCGGCCTCTTCGCAGGCATCCTCGATGGACAGCACCCGCAGCCCCTGAGCCTCAGCCTTGGCGATAGACGAGGAGCCGTCACGCAGACCGACACGCACATCGACACCGGAGTCGCGCAGGTTGAGAGCGTGAGCATGACCTTGGGAACCGTAACCGATGACGGCAACCTGACGGTTTTGGATGATGGACAGATCGGCGTCATCGTCGTAGTAGATCTTTGCCATAGCGTATTTCTCTCCTTGTTGGGGGTCTGGGTTGTCTTGGGATCTAGGGAACGTCACCCGGGGCGTTTCGCCCCGAGAACAGCCACACCACGGTTGAGGGCCACTTGTCCGGATTGAACAAGTTCGACAATTCCGAAGTGTTCCAGCACCTGCAGTAACACATCCAGCTTCTCACGTCACCCGGTGGCCTCGATCGTCAGCGATTCCAGTGAGGCGTCGACGGCCTTGGCACGACGTAGAGCAACGGTGTCGATGATCTTTGAACGGTTTTCGACGTTGGAACGCACTTTGACCAGGATGAGCTCACGGGTGACCGTGCTCGGCTCTGGTTCGGCGATCTTATGAATCTCAATGAGTTTGTTAAGTTGCTTGATAATTTGTTCAAGGGCCTGGGCGGAGACGGCGTCCACTCCGATCGTCATCCGGGTCTCACTGGGATCGTCAGTCGGCGACACCGACAGTACGCGTCTGGTCAACTCATCTTCCCGGCCTCATCATCGTTGCTGTCCTCGTCGCCGGGAGCAACGTCGTCTCCAACGTCACCCCAGTCCGGAGCCATATCTCGGGCGATCGTGATTTCATCATTACTGGCTCCGAAAGCCACCATCGGCCAGACCATGGCGTCAGTGCGGATGATGAATTCCACCACGACCGGGCGGTCATTGATCGTGTTGGCAGCTGTGATCGTCTCGTCGACCATGCCCGGTCTGCGACCCGGAAAACAGCGCACCCCAATGCTTCAGCAAGCTTGACGAAGTCTGGTAAGGGGTCGGAGTGCAGATCCATGTGAAAGAACCGACAATCAAAAGAACAGGTTCTGCCGCTGGCGCACCATGCCGAGCACGGTGTCTTGGGGTGCCAAAGCACCAACGCGCTGGATGACCTGCTGCGGGGGGAGATTTCTTCCTCGGGCGTTTCTTCACCATGTGAGTGCATAGGTTTTTCATCCGCTGTAACTGACGCACCCAGGCAGAGATATCGGGCAGGTCGTGCTGTCCGGGAGGATCAGGACACTAGCCAATAACAAGAAGCTGGTCGTTCATGCCACTGATCCTTGTGTGCACGACTAACCGTCAACAGTTTCGGACAAACGTCTCACATTATGAGCTATTTGCGATTCGATTCCCCAGTCACCATGGCCGCAACCTCCTCAATAGGGCGACGAGGCATGGCCGACCGAATGGCGTTGATGCCCGGCTCACGGTCGTACCGGGGAATGACATGCACGTGCAGATGATGGACACTCTGACCGGCAACCTCACCGGCGTTTGAGACGACATTGACTCCAGAAGCCCCCAGAGAGTCCACGAGGCGACGAGCCACCTTCGTGACCATCGGGCTGATACGTCCGAGCTCACCATCATCGTCGAGAACGCTTGTAACGTGCCTACGCGGGATGACGAGAGTGTGGCCATCCTGGAAAGGCTCGATGTCGAGGAATGCGACTGAGGCGTCGTCCGAGTCAATGATCGTCGCTGGGATGTCTCCCGCAGCGATTGAGCAGAAAAGGCAGTCCATAAGTTATGACTACCACATCGGCTAGGCGTGCAGTACGTGTTCACTCAGCGGACCTCAAAGCCGGCATGACGCAGGCCGTCCTTGATCTGCGCGATCGTCAGGGTGTGATAGTGAAAAACTGACGCGGCGAGCACCGCGTCAACTCCGGCGCGCGCCGCCTCGACGAAATCGGCAACCTTTCCAGCTCCACCTGAAGCGATGAGGGGGACGTCGACAGCTGCTCTCACTGCCTCGATCATCTCAATATCGAAGCCATCAGCCGTACCATCGGCGTCCATCGAATTGAGCAGAATCTCACCTGCCCCACGCTCCACGGCTTGGCAAGCCCACTCAACGGCGTCCAACCCTGCCGAACGGGTGCCACCATGGGTCGTCACCCCAAAACCGGATGGCCGATCTGGTTCGCGACGGGCATCGACAGACAACACGATGACCTGATTGCCAAACCGGTCAGCGACCTCGTCGATCATCCCGGGATGAGCAATCGCTGCGGTGTTGACACCAACTTTGTCAGCTCCCGCCCTCAGCAGGACATCGACGTCGTCGACCCCGCGCACCCCACCACCTACAGTGAGGGGCACGAAAACTGTCTCAGCGCACCGTGTCACCATCTCGCGAGTGGTGGCGCGCCCCTCTGTTGAGGCAGAAATGTCGAGGAAAGTCACCTCGTCGGCACCGAGCCGCCCGTATTCCGCCGCTAGCTCCACGGGATCACCGGCATCGCGCAGACCGACGAAGTTAACCCCTTTAACGACCCGCCCATCCTTAACGTCCAGACATGGAATGACACGTATAGCCACAGCCATGACCTCAGGCTACCGGGCCGCACATCCCCCTTGTTAGTGGGCGCACGAATCAGTCTTCTTCGCGGTCCATGGTGACAACCCCACGCTGCATGGCACCCACCACTTGACGACAAGTGTGGGCCAGATTCTCCCCAACCCCGGCATGGGCAATCTGTCCAGCTAGATCGCACACCTGACGCACCCGGCGCACAAAATCACCAGCACTCATGTCGTCGAGTACGGTGTCCAGACCGGCACCGGCAGCCCATGCATAGCTGGCCTCGGCAAAACCAATGTCGAGATCTCGGGGACGCTCAATGCGGTGGTCACGCTCGAGCAGACCAATTTCGGCTCGGACCGCACGCAGTTGTGACTCCGCCGCTTCGCTCTTCCCATCGGGCATGCGATGAAGGTGGCCCCGGTCCCCCGGCCGCGACTCGTGAACGATGGTCGATAACACCGCCGCCAACTGCGGACAATCCAGGCCGTCAAAGACGCCTCGCCGAATTGCCTCAGCCGTCACCAAGTCGAGTTCGGAATAGATCCCCGAAAGCATCCGGCCAGCGTCCGTGACAGTATCCCCACCCGTACCGAGGTATCCCAAAGCCTCCAGTACCAGCACAATTCGCTCAAACTGGGTGGCAATCGACGTCGCCTTCGCGCGTGCTTTCGTCAATTCCCTCTCACTGCGACGGCGAAGTCTCATGGCACGTTCAGCGAAACGCGCATGGGACTCGCGATCAGGGCAGGAGTGGCAGGGATGAGCCTTCATCTGGGAGCGCAGCTCGGTGATCTGGTCGGAAAGCTCAGCATCCACCGCAGCACGACGCGGCTTCACCACTGGCCTCCCCAGCCCCTCAAGTACCCGATCGAAGGCCTTGCCGAGGCAGCGACGATCGGCCTGGTTGTCGGGGTGGAAATGGCGCGGGACTTTCACGCCGGCTACTCGCGTAACGGGGGCGTCAATATCCTGATGCCCCAGACGAATCACCGTCCGATCCGGAGTCATGACAAGGGGGCGAGGCCGTTGACCTCTCGTGCCGTGGGTGCCAGGGTCAACGACAACGACCCACCCAGCGTGACGCCCAGATGGCACGGCGATGATGTCCCCAGGATCAAGGCTCGACAGTGAGTCGGCAACCTGGCTAGGAAGTTCAACTTTGCGCAACCTCGCCTGCTCATGTTCCAGCTCCCTAATGTTTTCCCGCAACCGGGCGTATACGGTGAAATCTCCCCTTTCGCAATGGGCCGCCTTGAGGTAGGCCTCGATGTCGGCCTGGGTTTGCCGGTTGCGAACTGCCGAGCCTCCCAATCTGCGATCGATTTGGAACTGTGCGAAGGAATGCTCCAGTAGGTCACGAGCTTTTTCCCGCCCCATCGATCCAACGAGGTTGACGGCCATGTTGTATGTCGGCACAAAGGTCGAATTGAGCGGGTACGTACGACGCGACGCCAGTCCGGCCACCGCACGCGGATCCATACCTGGTTGCCAGCAGACGACGGCGTGCCCCTGGGTGTCGATCCCACGACGTCCGGCGCGTCCGGTGAGCTGGGTGTATTCCCCGGGGGTGATGTCAGCGTGAGTCTGGCCATTGTATTTGACGAGTTTTTCCAGCACGACGGTACGAGCTGGCATATTGATGCCCAGGGCGAGGGTCTCGGTAGCGACGACGACCTTGAGTAATCCCGCGACGAACCCCTCCTCAACGATCGCTTTGATCACCGGGAGCAGACCGGCATGGTGAGCAGCAATGCCACGTTCGAAGGCTGCCATGAAGTGATTCCAGCCAACCGCGCGGCGTTCCTCGTCAGTCAATCCTTCCCCACGGCGTTGAGCGATGCGACGCAACTGACGAGCTTCCTGCTGGCTAGTGAGCACCAGGTCGGTGTTAAGCAGCTGGCTGACAGCAGCGTCACAGCCGCTCCGGGAGAACACGAAGATGATGGCCGGCAAGAGGTTGACCTTGTGGAGGGAACGCACCACCTGGATACGGCTCGTCTGGTTGCGAGGGCCACGACGCCGACCGCCACGCCCCCGACGCTGTGCCGAAGCCCCACCGAATCGGCCAGTTCCATAAGACACACTGCGTTTCCCCTTGCCAGACCTCCCTCGCGGACGACGGGAGTCATCACGCTGGAACCGGGCCTCCTCCTTGGCAATGGAGGTTAGTTCGGGGTTGACCTCCGTAGGACGGCGCGAATCGAAGAGTTCATAAAGACGCCGCGCCACCGCTACGTGTTGGACAAGCGGTACCGGGCGACGCTCGGATACGACGACCCTGACGTCGCCACGCACCTCGTCGAGCCACTCCCCAAATTCCTCGGCATTAGAGACGGTTGCCGAAAGACCAACGATCTTGACGCGCGGATCGAGCCCAAGGATGACCTCTTCCCACACCGGGCCGCGGAAACGGTCCGCGAGGTAGTGCACCTCATCCAGCACCACCCACCCCAAGGTGTCGAGAGTATGGGAATTGCGGTAGATCATATTGCGCAATACCTCAGTCGTCATGACGATGACTGGTGCCTCGGAGTTGATGGTGACGTCACCGGTGAGAAGGCCTACTTGGTCTTCACCGTGTCTAGTGACAAGGTCATGGAACTTTTGATTGGACAGCGCCTTAATGGGTGTGGTGTAAAAGCACTTCAGCCCCGATGCCAGAGCTAAATCAGTGGCATACTCCCCCACCACCGTCTTGCCAGCTCCAGTAGGAGCGGCCACCAGAACACCCGCGCCGTCATCGAGATCTTGGCAGGCCTTTACCTGGTAGTCGTCAGGTTCAAAGGACAGCCCGGCGATGAACCGATCGAGAGTCTCGCTCATACCTCCAACCTAGCGGGAGGCTACGACTCTCCGGGAACCCCGACAAGGGGTCGGGCGACGACGCTGGGGCGCGAGCGTATCCGCATGCCGTCACCATCCCATGACAACGAGCCGGTCACCTTGACCGTGGCAAGCCACGAAATATCAGCGGCTTGAACGCTTGTGGTGTGACTGACACCGCTCAATCGATCTGAATATCGAATTCTGACTTATCAATACCCATATTGTCGGTCGAGCGCTTACGTTCATTGCTGCGGCAAATCCATTCCGCAATGACATACATGACGCTCAGCGGAATAGCCAAAGCGCACATGGAAATTGGGTCACCAGACGGGTTCACAAAAGCGCCCAGACAGAAGAATCCAAAGATGGACCACTTCCGTGCCGCCTTCAGCTGCGCAGACGACAAGACGTGAATCAGATTGAGCAAGACCAAGACCACCGGCAGCAGGAAACTCACTCCAAAGAGCAAGATGACGCGAATCTCCAGTGCCAAGAACGCATTCATGTCGAGCAGGTTGGTAATGCCCATGCCGTGAGGCGTGAAGTTCAGCATCAAGGCAATACCCTTCGGGAGCACCCAATACCCCAGTACTGATCCTAGAAGAAACAGGGGGATAGCCGATCCCAGGAATCGCAGAGCCCACTTCTTCTCATTGACGAGCAAGCCAGGAACAATAAAAGCCCAGACCTGATAGAGCCAAATGGGGCAGGCAGCAATGAGGCCAGCAACAATGGTCACCCTCATATTCAGCACGAACGGGGCGACGACACCAGTATTGACTACCTGGAGGGAGGCCCTCGGGTTCTTCGCCTTGATGGCGAGGCTCGCCTGCTGGTACGGATGCATGACGATCTCAACCAGCGGACGGTAAAAGACAAAGGCCACGGAGCTCGTAATGACCACCGCTATAAACGACACAATGATCCGGTAACGGAGCTCCCGGATGTGGTCCAGGAGCGACATTGTGCCGCCCTCCCCAGCCTGGGGCGGACGGAATCGGGCAAACCGGCGGTGATCCTCATCGGACTGCCGAGTATCCGTGGCCATGACTCACTCAGTTGGCTTGGTCTCGTCCTTGGCGACGTCAGCCTCGGTAGCCTCAATGTCCTTCTCGGCCTTCGCATCCTTGCCCTTGTTCAGACCCGCTGTTTCTTCCTTGAACTCACGGATAGCGCGGCCAGCACCCTTACCGACGCCAGCGATGCGGGAACCACCGAAGAGTACGAGCGCGAGAAGCACGATGATGATGATGGTTGCTTCATTCGCAATGAGCAGAGGAGCCATTGAGGCTCTCCTTCCAGACTTGGCTGGCATCCCATCCCCGTACCGCACAGGAAGGCTACCAACTCGACGATCGGCGTTCAGGCTACCACGATGATCAGGGCGCTTCGGGAGCCGTCATGTCCTTGTTCATCGTGGTATCGACATCCTCGAGAATGTGAGCCAACTCATCGAGTCGACCGGTTACCCGCTCAACCTCACCCAAGATAGCCGCGAGCTTTCGCCACAACCAGATCGTGCCAACGACGATCTCCACGACAAGCAGCACACCGGCAAAGACCAACACCCAGATCCACCACATCAGGATTTCTCTACCGCCTCACGGTTCGAAATCTCAATGCTATTTGCGGCAGCCGCAGCGCGCGCCAGCTGAAGGGCAGGAGCTGCAGCATGAGGTGGGTCAACGGAGAGAACATCTGGTCCGAGGCCCACCATGAGCTCAGCAAGCCACGTCGCAGAGGCGACGGCAAAAGTCACCTTCCACACGTCCCCGTCCTTCTCAACATGGCGCACCGGGTGATACTCAGCAACCCAGCCCGCGCGCGGAGCAAGGGTCAGCGTCACCTCGTCCACGACGTCAGAGAACCATTCGAGGGTTTCGGGCGGACGTCCGTGATTCGTGGCGTGCCCAACTCGCCTGCCAGTGACGATGCGGTCAAGCCGCCACGTGCGCCACTGCTTGCGAGCCATCGACCATCCGACGAGGTAGCGATGACCGTCGCGAACTTCGACACGCACCGGGTCGACGATCTGGGTATGCGGAGTAGGGTCGTCACCGCGTCGATGGACGATCTCAATCCGCCACTTGTTAGCACAGGCCCCGGTGAACCACTCTGAGCGAGGGTCGTAATCGGCTTCGAGGCTGGCCTCCACCGGATCTGGACCAGCCTGCGGGCAGACCTGGCGCAACTTCTCTACCGCGGATTCCACTGCAGGACGAACGGTGTCGTCAGCCAAATCGGCGATGACTTGCAAGGCGGCCAGCAGAGACCACGCCTCGTCGGGCGTCAGACGCATAGGCCGTGGCAGGGCATCAGCATTGGTGATGGTGATGGTGCCGTCGGAGTCGACGGCGTCCATGTCAATGTCGATGAGGTCGTCTGGCATCCCACCGGGCAGACCAACCATCCATAAAATCTTGAGATCGGCAATCACACGGTCAGTGCTGACACCAAACACTCGGGCAACCTCGGTGACGGCCACCCCAGGGTGAGATCGCAGATAGGGAATAAGAGCTAGCAGACGGGCGGTATCAGTGCGAGCCGTCATGAGGCGTTCTCTTCCAACCGCAGCACGGCATTGATCCTCTCGGCTAATATAGTGCGAGCCTCCTGGGGGGCAAGCAGGATGATACGACCGCCGGCGCGTAGCACGGCTGTCGCGGCCTCGTCATATCCGCCAAACCCACCGGTAACAACTTCGTAGCCCTCGGGAACTGGCCCATCCCATTCGGCATGCGTAGTCATGACCCCTAAACGCACTCCGGGGGCGACGGCCATCGTGACGTCAACCTCCTCCGGTTCAGGTGGCTCGAGGCGATTGAGGTGGGCCTCGATCACCTCAGGTTCAGGACTCGCGACGGCGCCGGGTTCTCCCACGGTCGTCACGGCAGAACTGATACGTGACAGCCGAAATAGTCGTGGCTCATCGCGGTCGACGTCTCGTCCAACGAGGTACCAACGACCACGCCGCAAGGCCATTCGCCAGGGGTCTACGGTACGGTGCTTTCCCCCTCGGTAACCGAAGCGGACCCTGGACCGGTCAATAGTGGCCCGCCACAGATCAGAGAACGATGGCGCGTCTGCGCCAGTGACGACCTGGGTCGCGATGCCGGCCTCCGTGTCGGGCTCAACTCCTGCGGCACGCAACTTCACCAGGGCAGACGTGGAGGACTCGTCGAGGACGGATTCGCGCCACACTCGGGCTGCGGTCGCTAAAGCGTCAGCCTCCGCTTGCGTAAATTGGACAGGGGGAAGCTCCACATCGGCACGGGGAATGCGGTAGCCGACCTCGTCACCGAAGAAGGTGTCGAGGGTGACCGATTCGACGGTGATACCGATTCGACGCAGCTCCTCTTTGTCGCGTTCAAAGGACCGTTGAAACGCTACCTCGGAAACCTTGCGGTAGTCCTCGATCATGTCACGCAGCTGCGCACGCGTGAGAGGACGGTCGGTGACCAGGAGAGCGATGACGAGGTTAACCAATCTCTCCGAACGCTGTGCAGCCATCGGCACCCTCCTTCCAGCGTCCCAGCCTACCCATCTGACGGGGGCATGCCCGCCGCGTCACCCCAATTGTTGCCTACACTGCCGCTCGTGACCGATTTCGCCACCACTCACTCCGGTCTTCGACACGCAGCTGGCCGTTTCGCCCCCTCCCCAACCTCAGCACTGCATCTGGGGAACCTCCGCACCGCATTAGCGGCCTGGCTTTTGGCACGCTCGACAGGTCGTCGGTTCGTGGTACGCATCGAGGATTTAGATCGTGCGCGGGTGGCCGCGGCCGGAAAAATTGCCTCGACTCAACTACGCGACCTGGAGTCCCTAGGTCTGGATTGGGATGGTCCAGTCGTCCGACAGTCTGAGCGCCTCGACTTGTACGCCGACGCAGTAGCGGGTCTGGAAACCTACCCCTGTTTTTGCACTCGCAGGGAAATCGCTGCGGCCACTACCGCCCCCAACAAGGCCGATTGGCGCCCGTATCCGGGTACCTGCCGCCGCCTCACCGTCCAGCAGAGACACGAACGTCTGACCACCCGGGCGCCAGCCACCCGACTGGCCAGTCAACTGAACACTTTCGAAGCGACCGACCTCGCTCGCGGCTGTGCTCGAGGACGGGTGGACGATCTTGTCCTGGTGCGCAATGACGGCACGCCGGCCTACAACCTTGCGGTAGTCGTCGACGACGGTCTGCAAGGGGTCGATCAGGTCGTTCGAGCCCGAGACCTATGGTCCTCGGCCCCTCGCCAAGCCCAGTTGGCCGAACTGCTCGGATTTATCCCTCCGGTCTACGCCCACACCGGTCTTGTCACCGGTCCAGGAGGGGTACGCTTGTCAAAGTCGGCGGGTGCGGCGGGGCTGTCCGATCTCGTGGATTCAGGTATTGACCACCGCCAGGTCGTGGCGTGGCTCTGCCGTTCCCTCGGACTCCCTGAAGTTGCTGATCCCCATGAGCTCGTCAACAATGTGGCCCTGACACCGCCTACCCCTGTTGCGGGCATTCACCGCTTAGATCCTAGGCCTCTTGGCGGAGCGATGGGGTGGTGGAGTGATGCGGTTCTCGATGTGGCGGTGCTGCGCGAGACCCGTCGACCCTAAGACACATATCGGCCGACATGTCTCGCGCAAAGCCATCGCCACTCAGGATTCTTTTTGAGCCGAAAGGATGTCGATAACGTAGATCAGGGTCTCGCCCTTCTTTACCGGCGGGTTAGTGCTGCCGTTCGGGTAGGCGTCAGCGGGCGGCACGATGAGCATCACCCGAGAACCGACGGTCTGCCCAGTCAATCCCTTCTTCCATCCAGGAATAACGGAGTTCATGGATCCAGTCACAGGCTCACCGGAGTATCCGTCCTCAATGAGCTCCCCAGAGGACCAAGCATAAGTGCGGTACTTGACGTCGATGGAGTCATGAGCAGTAACCGCAGCTCCCTTACCCTTGATGAGGGGCTGGACGACGAGTTTATTCGGCTTGGTGGCCTTGCCGATGGTTACCGCGGGAGCACCCTGCACCTCCTTGACGGTGGGCAGACCAGCCGCCGGTTTGACGGTCTCACCCGTCGCCTTGGGCAAAGGTATGGCAACGATGTCGACGACAAAAATAAGGGAGTCACCCTTCATGATGCCAGCTTGCGGGGCACCACCTTGGGAGTCATAGCCGTCAGAGCCGGGCATCATGATGAGTACTCGGTCGCCCTGATGCTTTCCAACAAGACCCTTAGCGAATCCAGGAACCACCTGGGCCAATGGGAAGTCAGCCGTAGTGCCACGCTTATAGGAAGAGTCGAATTCCTTGCCAGTACGTCCGTTGACACCGACATAATTCACTTTGAGGGTGGCGTTCTTGTCGACCTTTTCGCCTGTGCCCTCCTTGAGGATTTTGGACTCGGTTTTAGCAATAGCTAGCGGCCAGGCTCCCTCAACCTTTGGCGCCTTGCCGTCCTCGCCAGACACCTTGATCTGGTCGAGGTTAGTGACCATAGTCGGCTTCTTCGTTGGGGAAGAGGAGGCCTTGGCGCTGGCAGAAGCGGGGGCCGAAACGCTGGAGACACTCGCCGAAGGCTTCGGACTCGACGACGACTTGTTACAGGAAGCGAGGACCAGTGACGACACGCACAGGACGGCAGCGAGTGCCGCGGCGTTGACCAGACGATACTTGTTCGAACTCACCTGCTTGAGGTTACCCGAGCGATGCTTGAGGACAATTCCAGCCATGCGCGAGAACTCACAGTTCGACGAGGTCGAGGAGCTGGCCCAGTTCTTCATGGGTAAGTTCACGCATATCTCCGCGCCCTAACCGCTTCAATCGGACCGGGCCGATCGCGGTGCGAGACAGTCGACGCACTGGATGAGCGACCGAATCCATGATGCGACGCACAATCCGGTTGCGGCCCTCATGAAGGCTCACCTCAACCAAGGAATGCTCCTCGCCAGCCTGTACTAGGCGCACGGCGTCGGGCTTGACAGGGCCGTCTTCAAGGGTCAGCCCTTTCGAAAGGCGGCGAATGACTTTGTCATCCACGCGGCCCTCAACATCTGCCAAGTAGGTCTTGAGAACCTTGTAGGACGGGTGGGTCATCCGGTTAGCGAATTCGCCATCATTGGTCAGCAAGATGAGGCCCGAGGTCTCAGTGTCGAGACGACCGACGTGAAACAGACGGATACCGCGCGGCACTCCTTCGAGGTCGGACAGGCACGGGCGGCCTTCCGGATCGTCCATAGTAGAGACAACTCCCTGCGGCTTATTAAGTACGTAGTAGACGTGACGCCGCGCAGTCGGGATACGGGACCCATCGACCCGGATCTCATCGCGCTCAGGGTCAACACGTCGCCCCTGCTCAACGATGAGTTCACCATTGACCTCAACCCTTCCGGCCGCGATCATGTCTTCAGCAGCACGGCGGGATGCCAGACCGGCCTGGGCCAGCACCTTCTGCAGCCGGATGCCTTGCTCGTTACTCATATGTGTCCTTAAAGTATTCAGTCAGTCGTGAGGAGATGGGCGAGAGCAGAGTCCTCACCATTCTCCTCAAAATCGGCCAGGGCCATCGCCACCGAGGCACGCACAATTCTGCCTCGATCAGCATTAATGCCCTGGGATCTCATTGTCAGCCTCGCAGTCTCCAGAGCGATGAGCTCCTCCGTAGAGACGTAGACGGTGATCTTCTCATCATGGCGCACTCGCCCGCTACCAGCATGTTTCCCACGAGAGGTGGCGTCTTGAGACGTCTTGCGTGCTCTGTGTGCCTTGGACTGTTGGGGAACTTCAACTGACTGGGGTTCGTGGCTACCAACCGTTGGACGGAAAAGCTCGTTCGCCCCCGGCAGGCTCACGCGGCGCGGCATCGGGCCAGTACCTCCTTGGCCAGGTCACGGTAGGCCTGAGCTCCCGGAGATGAGGAGGCGTAGCTCGTAATGGGTTCCCCAGCGACGGTGGTCTCGGGGAACTTGATAGTGCGCTTGATAACGGTGTGGAATACGACGTCACCAAAGGCTTGTACCACCCGTTCCATGACCTCCCGGGCGTGCAGGGTACGCGGGTCGAACATGGTTCCAAGGATGCCGAGGACCTCCAAGTCGGGGTTGAGACGGTCCTGAACCTTCTCAATAGTGTCGGTGAGCAGAGCAATTCCGCGCAAGGCAAAGAACTCGCATTCCAAAGGCATGATGACGTAGTCGGAAGCGGTCAGAGCGTTGATGGTGAGCAGACCTAACGACGGTGCACAGTCGATGAGGATCATGTCGTATTCGCCGCGGATCCGGTCAATGACCCGTTTGAGGGTCTGCTCGCGGGCCACCTCGCTGACGAGCTGCACCTCAGCGGCAGACAGATCAATATTAGCCGGTAACAAGTCCATACCCTCGGTCTCAGTGGGCTGGATGACGTCATGAACGTCGTCACGAGGCGACATCAGCAGGGTGTAGATGGAATTTTCGAGAGTATGGGGGTTAATCCCCAAGCCCACCGAGAGGGAGCCCTGCGGATCGAAGTCCACCAACAGAACGCGTCGTCCGTATTCGGCCAGTCCCGCACCCAAGTTGATGGTGGTTGTTGTCTTACCGACACCACCCTTCTGGTTACACATCGAAATGACGGTGGCATGTTTCGGGCCGCCGAGAGCCGGCGTCGGCTCAGTAAGGTCAGGAAGCGGACGTCCGGTCGGACCGATCGAGTTCTCGGCAGCCTCTTCGGCCTCCCGGCCCGGACCGGGTACGCGGAACAACGGTTCGGGGGCAGTCTCGGACACGTAGTGACCTTCCTCTCGACGTCGCGGCAATATTGCTCTTCCTAACGATAGTGGGCACAACCGACAACCACACCCACCCGCAATGCTGAGCCTAGACGGCGCGAGGGTGCGACGAGCGGTAGACCTCCCTCAGGTGATCGGCCGTCACGAGGGTGTAGATCTGGGTCGTCGTCACGGACGAATGCCCCAGTAGCTCCTGCACGACACGAACATCGGCACCACCGTCCAGTAGGTGGGTGGCGTAGGAGTGTCGAAGACTGTGCGGGGATAGGTGCTCAACGTCGAGCCCGGCAGCCTCACCGGCACGACGAATGACAGCCCACGCTGACTGTCGGGACAGCCGCCGACCGCGGGTATTGAGCAGTAGGGCATGTTCCCCGTTGCCAATCTCAGCCCATGCAGGACGTCCCCTTATTAACCAGGCATCTACGGCTTTAGCGGCGTAGCTACCCAGCGGAACGATGCGCTCCTTATCCCCCTTGCCGATGAGCCTCAAACCGAGGTCAGGGTCATCCAACACGGGACGGATGTCGTCAACGTCAAGAGCACAGACCTCCGAAACTCGCGCCCCCGTACCGTAGAGCAGCTCCAGCAGGGCAGCGTCCCGTAGCCCCTCGACCGTACTGGTGTCTGGTGCAGCGAGCAAGGACTCAACTTGATCCATCGACAAGGCTTTCGGGAGCCGACGGGAACGGGTTCCTGGGGACATCCCAGCGGTGACATCGGCCTGGAGTTGCCCAGACCCCACTGCGAAACGATGCAAATTTCGTACTGCAACCACACAACGCGTCACAGACGCGGGGGCCAGGCCAATGTGATCCAGATGGCGTCGAAACTCCTCGACGTCGACACGGGTCACTTCGGCTAACGATCCGATCCCCCGCGAACCAAGGTATTCCTGGTAACGCAACAGATCACGTCGGTAGGCCTGCACCGTGTTATCGGACAGACCCCGCTCCACTACAAGGTGACGCAAGTAATCCTCGGCCTGACCGCCGACCAACGAGGTCACTCTGCGCGAACTCCGTCAATACCACCAGGACGCTCCCGAATCGGCCACGGCGCATGAGCGGGACGCAGCTCGTTAACTCGATCAGTGCGACGAGCCAGTTCCAAAGCCATCACGCCCGTCACGAGGGTGGGAGACTGGCATTGCCCGGCGTAAATTGCCTCGACAAGGTCGTCCAACGGCTCCCAACCAGCCTTCATCGACACTTCCTCGCCTTCTAGCAGGAATCCCTCGGGACGCGGTACCTCATGAAGACCCCGGGCCAGGTAAATACGCAAAGACTCCTGGCACCCGCCCGGAGTGGTGACGATGTCGACGAGAACCCGCCAATCGTCGGCCGACAACATGGCCTCCTCAGCCAATTCACGCTGGGCAGCCGCTAGAAAGTCTTCTCCCTCGACATCGAGCAGGCCAGCCGGCGGCTCGACCAACACCATGCGCACCGGGTGACGATACTGTCTGACGACCGCGACGCGATCCTGATCGTCAAGGGCGATGATGCCGACTGCGCCGGGGTGGCTCACGTATTGACGGTTGATCCGCTCCCCCGACGGGGTAATGACCGCGTCATCAATGAAATCGCACACCTGTCCCGTGGCCTTTACCTGGTGGTCAACGACCTGCCAATACTCGTCCTTATCCCAGCGCTCCTGACTCACTTGTCGGCCACCTTGGTGGAGGACTCCTTGGCCGCTCCCTTCGATGCTGCTTTGGCATGCCCGACGGCCGCTGCGACGAGTCCGCGGAACAGCGGGTGGGCGTGAGTCGGACGGGACTTGAGCTCAGGATGAGCCTGGGTGGCCACGAAGTACGGATGGGTCTGACGGTCCAACTCGACAAACTCAACAAGGCCGCCATCGGGGGAAGTACCACTAATACGCAGCCCAGCCTGCTCCAGACGGTCACGGTAGGCGTTGTTGACCTCGTAACGGTGACGGTGGCGTTCGGTAACTGTCGTCGTGCCATACAATTCGGCGACCAGGGAGTCCTTGGCAAGCTTGGCCGGGTAGGCCCCCAGACGCATCGTTCCACCGAGATCGGCCTTGCCGGCCACTGCCTCGACCTGCTCTGCCATCGTCGCGATGACCGGATCGGGGGTTTGTGAGTCGAACTCACTGGATGCGGCATCCTTGATGCCAGCCAGATCGCGGGCAACCTCAATGACGGCGCACTGCATGCCAAGGCACAGCCCCAGGAAGGGAACCTTGTGTTCGCGGGCGTAGCGGATGGCACCGACTTTGCCCTCAACACCGCGGATCCCGAACCCGCCCGGAACGCAGATGGCATCAGCATCACGTAACTGCTGGGCAGCACCTTCGGCAGTGGCGCAGGAATCGGAGGCCACCCACACCACGTTGACCTTCGCCTTGTTGGCGAATCCGCCGGCTCGCAGCGCCTCGGTCACCGACAGGTAAGCGTCCGGCAAGTCGATGTACTTGCCGACCAAGGCCACGGTCACCTCGCTGCGCGGCTTACGGACGCGATCCAGCAGGTCGTCCCAGGTTGTCCAGTCGACGTCGCGGAAAAACAGGCTCAACTTCTGCACGACGTAGGCGTCGAGACCTTCACGGTGCAGAACCTTCGGAATGAGGTAGATCGACGGAGCGTCCGGACAGGAGACGACGGCCGGGCCCTCGACGTCGCACATGAGAGCGATCTTCGACTTGATGCCCTTGCCAATTGGACGCTCGGATCGACACACGATGGCGTCGGGCTGGATGCCGACCTCACGTAACGCGGCCACCGAATGCTGGGTGGGCTTGGTCTTCATCTCGCCGGACGGCTTGATGTAAGGAACAAGCGAGACGTGCAGGAAGAAAACATTCTCCCGGCCGATCTCGTGACGCACCTGGCGGGCGGCCTCGAGGAAAGGAAGCGACTCGATGTCGCCGACGGTGCCACCGATCTCGTGGATGACAACATCGGGATGGCCCTCCTCCATCGCCAACATACGTTCCTTGATCTCGTTAGTGATATGGGGGATCACCTGGACAGTGTCTCCCAGGTAGTCGCCCCGACGCTCCTTGGCGATGACCGCGGAGTACACCTTGCCAGTGGTCACATTGGCCTGCCCTGACAAGTTCTCGTTAAGGAAACGCTCGTAGTGGCCGATGTCGAGGTCAGTCTCCGCGCCGTCCTCGGTGACGAACACCTCGCCATGCTGGAACGGGTTCATCGTTCCCGGATCGACGTTGAGGTAAGGGTCCAGCTTCTGCATTGTGACCTTAAGGCCACGCGCCTTCAGAAGCGACCCGAGGGAGGAGGCCGTGAGCCCCTTTCCCAGGGAGGAAACGACCCCTCCAGTGACGAAAACGTGCTTGCTGCAGTGATTGTCGGTGCCCACGGACCTCCAGCCTAACCGATCACCACGACTTCGGGGCAAGCCCCCACGACCGTACCCGACTCGCGACGCTGAGGATCATAGCGCGCCTGTATGGTCAATCTCGTCTGTCAATGGAACGGCATGAAGGAGCTCTGGTGGCTGTCCATTTAGAAATGGTTATGGCGTCGAAAAGTCATTCCACAACGACCAGATCGTCAGGCATGCGCCACGACAAGGAACCATCCATCACCTCCGGTGAATACCCAGGCCACGGATATTCCGGATCATAGGGATACATCATCGATATTTCGCGTCTCACGACATCCGGATCGAAGTTCATGGACCTCGAACGTTGCTCACTGTGTATGACCGAGATGCGGCGAGAAACATCGCATCGATTCATACATCAAGTATGTACGCATTTGCTCTTAGGTGGAGGGTCGATCAGTTCCCATCCCTCCGCAACGAAGTACATTGATTCGACGTCAACTGCAATCGGAGTGGCCAGCCTCATAAGTCGGATGAGGTCAGCCATCACAAGCATCGTGTTCACGCCCGGACTCTGGACATGATGGGGCACCGGATGTGGTAATGACCGTGCATCTGCGCACAAGTCATGAGGATCGCCAGCTCGTCGGTATCGACGAATCGCCCCACGTCGACCGGGTCCAGATAGATCGCCGTTTCTATTTCAGCACTCGTCGACAGAGTCACCACCGTCGCCTCCATGATGAATGCGTTGCTCTTTTCGAAATGGTCCAGTCGTCCCATGCGCCAACGCCGTCATCAATCCATCTCACCAGCCTCGCGCAGCAGGTCATGAGCATGTTCTAGCCCGGATTCTGAGTCCACCATGCCGCTCATCATCCGAGACAGTTCGATTTCCCGATCCGATCCAGTGACCTCGCGCAGCCCCGAACTAGTGATGGCCCCGTCGGAAGCCTTAGTGATAACGACATGCGTGTCCGCGAAGGCAGCCACCTGGGCCAAGTGAGTGACAACAATGACCTGGTGCCGTCTTGCCAACTGACGCAGTCGTCGTCCGATCTCGATACCGACCGTGCCTCCGACGCCCGAATCGATCTCGTCGAAGACGAAAGTTTGCGGAACCTGGGGTTGGGCCACGACGACCTCTAAGGCCAGTCTCACTCGTGAAAGCTCTCCGCCCGAGGCGGCCTTAGCCAACGGGGCCAAATCGGAACCGGGGTTGGCCGCCAACATGATCGTCACCGAGTCAGCGCCGCGTGGCCCCATAGGTGCAGGCTCGACACGAAATTCCAGCCGGGCGTGCGGCATCGCAAGAGCAGCCAGCTCAGGACGCACCTCAGCAGCAAGCCGGACGGCCGTGCGACGGCGCACCGCGCTCATGTGGTCCGCGGATCGCCTCAACTCGAATCGCAGTTGTTCAACCTGCTGTCCCAAGAAATCGAGATCTGTCGCGCCAGGGTCAAGCTCAGCAAGTCGGTGTCGGTCTGCCGCAGTGGAGTCGAGGAGATCGTCGAGGGTAGTGGTGCGCGCCCTCAACAGCCGCTGAATAGCCGCCAAACGACCCCCCAATTCCTCAAGCCGTTGCGGATCAGCTTCAGCCCGAGCCGCATGGCCAGCGACCGAAGCAGCGAGGTCAGTAAGGTCATACGACATCTGGCGGGCGCGCTCAGCCAACTCAGCAGCGTGAGGATCAGCATCCCCAGTGCCATCCAGCTCATGTACGGCCTGTTCCAGCAAAGCAAGCGCACCCGGCTGCGGACCGGTCGACGTCTCTACCCCATTGAGCAGGACATCAGCCTTGTTCAAGGATTCCCGGATCGACTGAGCAGCCTGTAGCCCCGCCATCTCGGCGATGAGGTCGTCGTCCTCATGGGGCTTAGGATCAACAGCGTCAACCTCGCTGACCCGACGCGTAAGCACCTCGCGTTCCATCTCGGCCCCAGCGCGATCCTCGTTGAGGCGCTGAAGGCGCTGGGATGCAGCACGAAACTCCGACCACAGCTGTGCATGTCGACTTAGGTAGCCTGCCAGCTCATCTCCGGCAGCCCGGTCAACGACGTCGAGCTGCCGCGCTGCGTCGACCAACCTCACTTGTTCAGATTGGCCATGGATGGTCACCTGATCCCCAACGATGTGGGCCAGCTGACTAGCGGTAACTTGAGCTCCTCCAAGCAGCGCTCGAGAGCGACGACTCGTGATGTGTCGAGCGCAGATAACCTCGCCATCCTCGACTGTTCCGCCAAGCTCGCTGACGCGACCGGCATCAGGCGTGTCGAGGACGGCTTCGACGACGGCACGATCGCAGCCATGCCGGACCAATCCAGTGTCAGCCTTGTCGCCGAGCAGCAAACCAATACCGGTGACCACCATGGTCTTTCCGGCGCCGGTCTCGCCGGTGACTGCCGTCAGCGCGGACGAGGGTTCGAGGACCGTCTCATCGATGACGCCGAGTCCACGAATTCGCACACTACGTATCACGAAGTCTCCTCTAGGTGATGACGGTCACGACCCTGACGCCACCCGCTGACCGGGAGCTCAAACTTCTTGACCAGACGCGATGTGAAGGGCTGCGCGGCCAGACGAGCAATGCGCAGACGGTCGGGATGGCGGACGACGGTGATTCTTTCCCCCGGTCGTACGGTGCACGATCGGCGCCCGTCGCACCACAGAACCGCCGATTCTGAACCGTCTGGCTGGATGTCAAGGTCCACTCGAGCAGCTGGACTCATGACCAGCGGCCGAGCAAAGAGAGCGTGAGCGCTCAACGGCACCATGAGCATGGCATCGAGATCGGGCCACATGACCGGGCCGCCAGCTGAGAACGCGTAAGCCGTCGATCCGGTCGGGGTCGAGACCAGGATCCCGTCGCAACTCCAGCGTTGCACCGGCAACTCGTCGACAGACGCCAGAACGTCGAGCATGCGCCGCCGGGCTGCCTTTTCCAGAGACAACTCGTTGACGGCGAAAGAACTCCAACGGTGTTGTCCGGAATGCTCGGTGACGGTGGTTTTAAGCACGAGGCGATCCTCAACGGTGTAGTCGCGCGAACACACCTTGTTCACTAGATCCGCCATATCGGAGCGCTCCAGCTCAGCCAGAAAACCGACATGGCCAAGGTTGACGCCAATCATGGGAACGTGGCGAGGTAATGACCATTCAGCAGCTCGCAAGATCGTGCCGTCGCCGCCAAAGACGACGACCACCTCCGCCTCGTGGGCGAACTCTCCCAAGCTTTCAAGATCGATCCCTGGCAGCTTGCTTAACATCGGCTTCGCCTGATCATCCGGAACCGCGCAACCAATGTCTCGCCCCGCCATTTCAGAGATGAATTCGGCAGCCGCGTCAAAAGCGTCGTCCCGCGTGGCATGGGTGACGACGACAACGTATCTCGAAGGGCTCGTGTCGTTCACAAGACCACAGTAGCGGCCCATGATCTGCCCGGACGTCTGTCACCGACCCGTACGTTCCAGCAAGACGAAGTGCTCAACGTTTCCATCCTGCCCGGGCAACGGGCTATCGCACTCGTCACGCATACGCCAACCCAGATCTACCGCTGCTGCCATGACACCCGCGATGGCCTGCAAGCGCAGGGCCGGGTCCGTGACAACGCCATGGGCTCCCAAAGCCTTGCGACCAACCTCAAATTGAGGCTTCACCAGCAGCAGCATGAGGCCGTCTGGGCTGACAACAGCTGACATGGGTTCAAGGATCATCGTCAAGGAGATAAAAGAGACATCTCCGACCACGAGGTCCACCGGCTCAACAACGCCGTCAACCGCCAGGTCTGCAGGCTGAAGATCACGCAAGTTCAAGCCTTCATGAACAATGACACGGGGATCATTCCGCAGCACCGGAGACATCTGGTCGTGACCAACATCGACGGCATGCACAAGTTTGGCTCCCCGTGACAGCACAACTTGGGTGAACCCGCCGGTGGACGCACCAGCATCAAGCACTCTTGACGGCACTTGGACGCCAAGGATATCCAAGGCACCTAGAAGTTTGTGTGCTCCGCGAGACACCCACACCTCTTCGTCGGCGACCAGCACGTCGGCGGTACTCACTTTCATCGCCGGTTTAGTAACGACGACTCTATTGACCGTCACTCTGCCTTCCCGCACTAGGCGTGTGGCAAGAGTGCGGGAACGTGCCAGTCCGGCTTCAACAAGGGCCTGGTCAAGTCTCACAGGGACAGACTGCCACCTCCGAGACCTTGGTGCATCCATCGGCGGCAGCCTCATCCGTCGGCGTAGCAGGTCTTCTGCCACGCAGTGTCCACAGCGTTAATCGTCGCATTGCACTCACGTCCTGCCTGCATCTGGTGTTCAGACATCATCTCGTGAGCGTCGTCGTATATCTCCCAGGTAGGATCCCGCACAAGGGGGACCGCCAACTGCTGACTAAAGCTGTAGCACCGTTGACAGTAAGGCCTACGCAGTACTGCGGACCCCGAAGAACTTCTTCACTCTGTGAATATCGATATCACGATATAGACATCAGAAAGGTTCTTCATCCCCCCAACCCCCGAGCTTTGAGGGCCTCCCCAATCTCCAAAGCATGGCCGACCGCCCCTACGAACATCGGAATGAGGAACCTCCAGCTATACCGTTCCAACCCGCGTGCTTTAGCGGCGTCCCTGACCTGGCCTATGGATCCAACGAGGTACGGAATTGTGGTCCACATCAACGCAATGGTAAGTGCGAATTTCTCAGGTTTAGCACCCAACGGCCGCAGCGGCCGAGCCAAGGCCACAATGGCGTCCATGAGCGCACCGGGATCCGTGGTGCACGTCACCAGCCGGGCGATGTAGAGACAGGCCAGCAGCCCAGCAACATATATCACTCCTCGTTGCCACATCGTGAAAAAACAGTGATACGCGAGGATGAGAGCATTCGCGATCCACAACGGCACACCAATAGATAACGCCGTGCGCACCGGGATCCTGGCAACAACCAGGTTGATGACGACGGCCACCACCAGGCAGCCCAGGGAAAACCACCACTGTTTGACGAAAAAGGGGGTTACGCCGACGAGCAAAACGAGTAGGTACTTCGACCAGACTGGCATACGGTGAGCAGGACTGTTCCCAGCTCGGTATCCGCCAAAGAAGGCCGAAGCGTCAGTCTTCATCGGCTCTTATCCTGTCCACCGCGTCGAGGCACGACCCCGCCTTGACCGGACACCATCCGGGCCCGATAGTCGGCAATAACCTCCCCCGGGTCGCCGTCGTCGACAATTCGACCGTCTTCGACAGCCAGCACTCGGTCAAACGACGCCGCCAATTCCAGGTCATGGGTGCAGCACAGGATTTGCTGATCCAAGCGTTCAAAGGCGTGCCGCACCATCTCCCGGTTTCGCAGATCCAGCAGGGTTGTTGGCTCGTCGGCGAGGATGACTGATGGTTCGACGGCCAGTACGCTCGCCAGGGACACCAATTGACGTTCCCCTCCTGAGAGAGCGTGCACACTGCGTCCAGCAACGGCTTCCAGTCCCTGATCGGCAAGGATCTGCATGGCCGCTTCATGTCGTTCAAGTCGGTTACGAATCCGTTGACGAAGAGACAATTCAACATCAGCTACTGGCGTCGACATGACGAGCTGGCTCATCGGGTTGGTAAAGATGTAGCCGACGTGGCGACGGGCCGCACGACCATCCTCAGAGGGGTTAATCCCATCGACAGTGACGGTGCCATCCGTCGCCTCGACTAGCCCATTAACGAGTCTGAGAAGGGTCGACTTGCCGGCCCCATTGGGGCCGATAACGGCGACCCTACGCTCCGACACAATGAGGTTCATCGTGCTAAGAATCTTCACCCGACGGTGGCGGCCCTCAACGTCATACTCGTCAACGTCAACGCTGACATTTGTGAACTCGATCACGGCATGAGCCGGGGAAAGGCAGTCAGCACCGCAGTAGCGATGAGACAAGCCAAAATCCCCTTCACCACATCGAGGCCGAACAAGACAAGATTGGCTGCCAGGGCTGCATTCAAGCTCAACTTCGCGAAGCCCATCAGCCCGAAGATGCCACCAAGATAGACGCACACTAGGTCCACTAGTGCGACGACAAAAAGCCATACCGGAAGCATCGACTTACGTGGACGTCGACGCAGCACGGAAGTAGCTACTGCACCCGCCACGAAAGCGCCGATCAGCCATCCCCATAGATACCCACCAGTGGGACCCACCAGGACGCCAATCCCGCTAGACCCACCGCTAAAGACGGGCAGTCCCAGCGCGCCGACAAGGATATATAAGCTTACCGCACATCCGCCACGGATACTTCCCAGCACCATCGGCGCCAGCATGACGGCAACCATCTGAAGGGCAAAAGGGACCGCCCCCACCATGAACATCGGCGGGATGACGGCTAGCACAGCGACGAGGGCTGCAAATACCGCGATAAGAGCCAGGTCGGTGGCCTGGAAACCATTGCGTGACGACATCGGGTTCCTTCCCATGACGAGATAGAGCGGCTGACCACATGGGCAGCCGTTGGGACCAATTGAACACCGTTCAGTGAAGCTTGTCGAAGAGCCTCCCGGCATCGTCGGGAATAGTCACATTCGACCCATAGACAAGGGCCATCATGGCGGCCACGGCATCGAGCTGCCCGCAAATATCATCGGGAGTACTCTCCGCACGGACCTCTCGGTCAGCGTGCACCGACACTATGCTCCCACCGCAACGCGCGCGGTCGCCGGACACATCGACCTCGCGCTTGGGCTCAAGCAACCCGGACAGATCGGCAGCAATATTCTGCGGCCGATCCTCAGGAGCAGCAGCTAGCACGTCAGCGACACCGTGAGAACCGGTAAAGACGAATAGCGAGTCAACATCCATCGTGTTTGCGCCACGAACGTCGGTGTCTAAACGGTCCCCAACAAAGATTGGTGAGGTAGACCTTAATCGGGAAATGGTGGCCTCCAACAACGGGCGGTAGGGCTTTCCGGCGATAACTGGCTCGGCATTGCACGTAGTAGCGACGACTTGGAGCTGAGCACCTATCCCCGGGACAATGCCGCGATCCGTTGGACGAGTGATGTCTGGATTAGCGGCATACCACATCGCGCCCGCCTGCAAGGCGAATCCTGCCTCCTCGAGCAATGGCCAGGCAATCTGTGAGTCGTACCCCTGGATGACGGCGACAGGATCATCCCTAGCGGACTCGACCGGCTGCAACCCGCGTGCCCGCGCCTCATCGCGTAACGATTCCGTCCCGACGATGAGCACCCTGGCGCCAGCAGGCAATGTATCGGCAGCGAGATCAGAAATCGCCTGTCCTGAGGTGACGACGTCGCTAGGCTCGGTCGGGATACCGATGTCGGTCAGGTGTTGAGCTACAACCTCAGCCGAACGAGCGGCATTATTGGTGACGAAGCCGACCTTGACCCCGCGACGCCGTAATTCGGCAATGGTGTCAGGTGCTGCAGGAACCGGATCCGGCCCCAGGTAGACCACTCCATCTAAGTCAAAGAGGGCAGCGTCATGTTCATCAATGAGGGCATCGCTCACTGGTCTGTCTCCTCGCCCTCATTGTCGTCTTCGATGAAGAGCATGTCGTCAGCAGGGTCCCCGCTTGGCTCTCGACCATCAATGATGTCAATGCGGTCCTGGCTGTCGAGGAAGTTGGCAGGATCGTGTCTCTGGGCTGAGACGAACCATTTTCGAGCGCCAGCTGTGTCACCCTCCTCCAACAGCGTCTCGGCGTAGGCGTAGTGCAGGCGCGCAGTCGCCTCAGTAGGAGCTTTAAGGTTTTTGACGGCTTCACGAAGCAGGCGAACAGCCTCATCTCTCTGGCCAAGATCACGACGTGCACCGGCTTGCACAAGCACGAGCTCGATCTGCTGGGCTGGGTTAAGACCCGCCTCCTGCCCTTCACGGATGAGCCGAAGAGCTGCCTGCGGGCGTCCTAGCGCACGCTCACAGTCCGCTATCACTGGAAGGAAGTTGTCGTTACCAGTCATACGTCGAAGCGCACGGTAGTCATTGAGGGCAGAGGCATACTCGCCCGCCTGATATGCGGCCTCGGCAGCCACTTCGCGCAGGATGGGCAGACGCGGGGCGCGTCGACGAGCGGCCTGAGCGTGGGCATTTGCCTGAGCCGGGTCCTCGTCGAGAAGTTCAGCAGCAGCAACCAGATGACCCTCAATGATGTGAGCGGTGTCGGCTGGGACACCACGCAACTCAGCACGCACCGGTGCCGGAAGAGCTTTCTCATCGAAGTCCAGTGGAGCCATCGGTTCACCGGATGCGGGCGTTTCGGTGGGTTGGACGGCAGTGTTATCGACCGAGCGATCATCGCGATGGCCGTCGCCGCGCCCATCCTTCCGAACGTCACGGCGACTGTCGTGCTGATCCTTGTCGTCCCACCGATTCCCACGAAAATCTCGACGACGCTGATCGTCTCGACGAGAGTCACGGTCATCACGCCAACGACGGTCTGCGTCACCTTTGCGCTGTGGTTTACGATCATCGTCCCAGCGACGCCCGCCATCGCGCCGTGGCTTGCGGTCATCAGCCCAGCGACGCCCGCTGTCTCCCCCGCGACGCTCATGGTCACCACGACGGTCACGGGACTTAGAGGTCCAACCGCCGCGTCCGCCAGACTTACTGGACCATCCGTTGCGGCCCGGGCCTCGACGGCCTCCGCCAGATCGACCATTATTAGGGGAGGAAGAATCTGCCATGCTGACATTCTCCCGCACAGATGGGCCTCATGGCGAACCGACCGGGACACCCCCGACGCGTAGACGTCGGGGAATAGCAGAGCCATCATGAACGATAGGACGCATCTATCGCCGGATTCAGACCACTTCTCTAACACACAGCAGATGCCGAGTAGACACGAGCGTCGGAAAAGGGGTCCATCAACAAACCGCACGTCTCTTGCGGGAAATCTTGGGTAAGCGTTCTTACGATTTCCCTACCAAGCTATAAGCAGTACGACGACCTCGTCTCCGGCTGGTCGTAGTGCTAGCGCGCCGAGCAGTTAGTGTTGGTGTGGTGGTTTCAGTGAGTGTTAGGACACGCTAGCCATGCCTCCCACGTGGCATGGCTACATAATCTGGTGGTGTGGTGTCAGGCCACACTCGTATTCCCCTACACCCGGGCCTGGTTATGTCTAGCAATAATGCGACCTATAGTCTGGCTGGGGCCTGGGCGTGTGGGTATGCGTGTGTGGGTGTATCACCCCTCCAGCCAGTCTGGCTGGAGGGGTGATACACCCACACACGCATACTCCTTCCCCCTTGGGGGGAAGGAACAGTATAAGTATTCCGGCAGCGTCTTACTCTCCCACACGATCCCTCGTGCAGTACCATCAGCGTTGGAAGGCTTAACGACCGGGTTCGGAATGGGACCGGGTGTTTCCCTTCCACTATGGCCACCGGAAAACCTGATAAAACCATATCATTAATGTATGAACGGCGCCGCCCGTGAAGGGGCTGGGAGCCGTATAGTGGATACGAGTCACGCGCACACACGCGTATGGTGTTAATGAAAGTCCTCGGTCTATTAGTACCAGTCAGCTCCACACCTTACGATGCGTCCACGTCTGGCCTATCAACCCGATCATCTCTCGGGGACCTTACCAGGAACACTCCTGTGGGAACCCTTATCTTGAAGCGTGCTTCCCGCTTAGATGCTTTCAGCGGTTATCACAACCCGACGTAGCCAACCAGCCATGCTCTTGGCAGAACAACTGGCACACCAGAGGTCAGTCCGTCTCGGTCCTCTCGTACTAAAGACAGCCCTTCTCAAGATTCCTCCGCGCGCAGCGGATAGGGACCGAACTGTCTCACGACGTTCTGAACCCAGCTCGCGTGCCGCTTTAATGGGCGAACAGCCCAACCCTTGGGACCGACTCCAGCCCCAGGATGCGACGAGCCGACATCGAGGTGCCAAACCATGCCGTCGCTATGAGCGCTCGGGCAAGATCAGCCTGTTATCCCCGGGGTACCTTTTATCCGTTGAGTGACGGCGCATCCACAAGCCACCGTCAGATCACTAGTCCCGACTTTCGTCCCTGCTCGACCTGTCAGTCTCACAGTCAAGCCCCCTTGTGCACTTACACTCACCACCTGATTACCAACCAGGCTGAGGGAACCTTTGGGCGCCTCCGTTACCCTTTAGGAGGCGACCGCCCCAGTCAAACTACCCATCAGGCACTGTCCTTGAACCGGATCACGGTCCACAGTGAGATAACCAGAACAATCAGAGTGGTATTTCACCAACGACTCCACCACCACTAGCGTGGCCGCATCAACGTCTCCCACCTATCCTACACAAACCGTCCCAATCACCAATACCAAACTATAGTAAAGGTCCCGGGGTCTTTCCGTCCTGCTGCGCGTAACGAGCATCTTTACTCGTAATGCAATTTCACCGAGTTCATGGTGGAGACAGTAGGGAAATCGTTACTCCATTCGTGCAGGTCGGAACTTACCCGACAAGGAATTTCGCTACCTTAGGATGGTTATAGTTACCACCGCCGTTTACTGGGGCTTAAGTTCACCGCTACGCATACACTCACAGTTCCCCTTAACCTTCCAGCACCGGGCAGGAGTCAGTCCGTATACATCGTCTTACGACTTCGCACGGACCTGTGTTTTTGGTAAACAGTCGTTTCCCCCTGGACTCTGCGCCCCTCACCGCCACCACACCGCACGGGTGCACGACAGCTCAGGTCCCCCTTATCCCAAAGTTACGGGGGCATTTTGCCGAGTTCCTTCACCACGATTCACTCGATCGCCTCGGTATACTCTACCTATCCACCAGTGTCGGTTTAGGGTACGGGCGGACCCGCCACCTCGCTCACGAAGCTTTTCTCGACAGTACAGGATCACTCACTCACCCACAACCGTGGGCTCCCCATCATGCCTCAACCTTCACGCCCAGCGGATTTACCTACCAGACAGTCCACACACTTAGCCCCGGACAACCATCACCGGGGATGAGCTACCTCACTGCGTCCCTCCGCAGCTTGCCTACTACATGATCGGTTCACACACTCACCCACCCCAGAAGCATCAAAAACACTCCCAAGACAAGCTCACATGCTTAGCATCACACACCTCGACACGGACGGTGACAAGCCGGTACCAGAATATCAACTGGTTACCCATCGACTACGCCTGTCGGCCTCGCCTTAGGACCCGACTCACCCAGGGCAGACAAACTTGACCCTGGAACCCTTGGATAATCGGCGGACGGGATTCCCACCCGTCACACGCTACTCATGCCTGCATTCTCACTCGCATCAACTCCACCACACAGTCACCCGGCAGCTTCACCACTGACACGACGCTCCCCTACCCAACCACACAGGTTGCCACAGCTTCGGCGGATAACTTAAGCCCCGCTACATTATCGGCGCGGAATCACTTGACCAGTGAGCTATTACGCACTCTTTCAAGGATGGCTGCTTCCAAGCCAACCTCCTGGTTGTCTACGCAACTCCACATCCTTTCCCACTGAGTCACCACTTAGGGGCCTTAGCTGATGATCTGGGCTGTTTCCCTCTCGACGACGAAGCTTATCCCCCGCCGTCTCACTGCCACGCTACACTTGCCAGCATTCGGAGTTTGGCTGATTTCGGTAAGCCGATAAGCCCCCTAGACCATCCAGTGCTCTACCTCCAACAAGAACCACGCAACGCTGCACCTAAATGCATTTCGGGGAGAACCAGCTATCACGGTGTTTGATTGGCCTTTCACCCCTATCCACAACTCATCCCCTCCATTTTCAACTGAAGTGGGTTCGGACCTCCACGACGTCTTACCGACGCTTCATCCTGGCCATGGATAGATCACACCGCTTCGGGTCTAGAACACGCGACTCACGCCCTTATCGGACTCGCTTTCGCTACGACTCCCCCACCACGGGTTAACCTCGCCACGCATCACTAACTCGCAGGCTCATTCTTCAAAAGGCACGCCATCACCACACAGGCTCTGACGGCTTGCATGCGACCGGTTTCAGGAACTCTTTCACTCCCCTCCCGGGGTACTTTTCACCCTTCCCTCACGGTACTCATCCACTATCGGTCACCAAGGAGTATTTAGGCTTGACGGGTGGTCCCGCCAGATTCACGCGAAATTCCACGAGTTCCACGCTACTCGGGGCAACCCCACACCAGTGCCACGCTTACAGTTACAGGACTCTCACCCACTCCGGTACGCCTTCCCAGACGCTTCACCTTCACGCAACATTTCTCACTGGCCAATCCTGCGGCAGCAGAACCACAAGGCCCCCACAACCCCGCACATGCAACACCTGCCGGCTTGAACACACACACGGTTTAGCCTCCTCCGCTTTCGCTCGCCACTACTCACGGAATCACACTTGTTTTCTCTTCCTACGGGTACTAAGATGTTTCACTTCCCCGCGTTACCACCCACACCCCTATACATTCAGGGCAGGGCCACCGGACACTACTCCGGACATTCCAGGTTTCCCCATTCGGACATCCCCGGATCACAGCTCGCTCACCAACTCCCCAGGGCTTATCGCAGGTCACAACGTCCTTCATCGGCTCTTGGTGCCAAGGCATCCACCGATCGCACTACACAACTTTGCACAACACCACGTCGCACAAACACATACAACAATAAAGATACTCGCATCCACTATACAGTTCTCAACCACCACACGAACACCACATCACGCACACACGCACGCAACACAGCACCGCACAGGCCACCACACATGTGATACCCCACAACCCAACAGCATGCCCCCAACCCCACCCATCACAGGCAGGACGCCAACATTCCACTCACAAAAACTCCTTAGAAAGGAGGTGATCCAGCCGCACCTTCCGGTACGGCTACCTTGTTACGACTTAGTCCTAATCACCAGTCCCACCTTCGACGGCTCCCCCACAACGGTTAGGCCACCGGCTTCGGGTGTTACCAACTTTCATGACTTGACGGGCGGTGTGTACAAGCCCCGGGAACGTATTCACCGCAGCGTTGCTGATCTGCGATTACTAGCGACTCCGACTTCATGAGGTCGAGTTGCAGACCCCAATCCGAACTGAGACCGGCTTTCCGAGATTCGCTCACCCTCACAGGCTCGCCACTCTCTGTACCAGCCATTGTAGCATGCGTGAAGCCCTGGACATAAGGGGCATGATGACTTGACGTCATCCCCACCTTCCTCCGAGTTGACCCCGGCGGTCTCCACTGAGTCCCCACCATAACGTGCTGGCAACAGTGAACAAGGGTTGCGCTCGTTGCGGGACTTAACCCAACATCTCACGACACGAGCTGACGACAGCCATGCACCACCTGTGAACCGACCCCAAAAGAGGCACACCCATCTCTGAGCGCTCCCGATCCATGTCAAACCCAGGTAAGGTTCTACGCGTTGCATCGAATTAATCCGCATGCTCCGCCGCTTGTGCGGGGCCCCGTCAATTCCTTTGAGTTTTAGCCTTGCGGCCGTACTCCCCAGGCGGGGTACTTAAAGCGTTAGCTACGGCACGGAACCCGTGGAATGGACCCCACACCTAGTACCCACCGTTTACAGCGTGGACTACCAGGGTATCTAAGCCTGTTCGCTCCCCACGCTTTCGCTCCTCAGCGTCAGGAAAGGCCCAGAGAACCGCCTTCGCCACTGGTGTTCCTCCTGATATCTGCGCATTCCACCGCTCCACCAGGAATTCCATTCTCCCCTACCTTCCTCAAGTCAACCCGTATCGAAAGCACGCTCAGGGTTAAGCCCCAAGATTACACTTCCGACGCGATCAACCACCTACGAGCCCTTTACGCCCAATAAATCCGGACAACGCTCGCACCCTACGTATCACCGCGGCTGCTGGCACGTAGTTAGCCGGTGCTTCTTTACCCATTACCGTCACTCACGCTTCGTCACAGGCGAAAGCGGTTTACAACCCGAAGGCCGTCATCCCGCACGCGGCGTTGCTGCATCAGGCTTCCGCCCATTGTGCAATATTCCCCACTGCTGCCTCCCGTAGGAGTCTGGGCCGTATCTCAGTCCCAATGTGGCCGGTCACCCTCTCAGGCCGGCTACCCGTCAAAGCCTTGGTAAGCCACTACCCCACCAACAAGCTGATAAGCCGCGAGTCCATCCCCAACCGCCGAAACTTTCCAACCCCCACCATGCAGCAGGAGCTCCTATCCGGTATTAGCCCCAGTTTCCTGAAGTTATCCCAAAGTCAAGGGCAGGTTACTCACGTGTTACTCACCCGTTCGCCACTCGAGCACCCCACAAAAGCAGGGCCTTTCCGTTCGACTTGCATGTGTTAAGCACGCCGCCAGCGTTCGTCCTGAGCCAGGATCAAACTCTCCAATGAAAAAATATCACCCACCCACACACGCGCACACAGCACGCACACAGGCAACAGTGACACCACGAAGAATCCAATACACTAACCCCAAACACTGACCAAAAAAATTCAGTCACATGTCCAGAATCACAAAGGAATCATAAACAAATCCGACACATCCACAACAAACAGATGCATCAAAACTATTGACTATCAAAGACACACTGTTGAGTTCTCAAACATCACACCCACCACAACAATCCCCACACAAACCATGCAGAAACCATCACAAGGCGACCCGACCAACCCTACCACACCAACCCCGAAACCACAAAACCACGATCCCAGAACCAGCCAGCAGAACCAGCCAACCACACCACCACCAAAGCAGCAGCCCGGAAAACCATACCCGAACACTCCCCCGCCGTCAAACCCGACAAGAAAACATCCAAACACAGCCACCACCAAGAACCACACACGCAGCCCCCAACGGCCCGACACACACTACACACACCCCCACCACCAACACAAACCCACAAAACAGCCGAGGCGCTTGTCTGGCACGCATCTGCGGGTACACAAAATCGTCCGGGGACCGCCCAACTAGCGGCCCCCGGACGGATCATGATCAGGACAGGTCAGCGAGTCAGAGCACCCACAGTCTTCTTTCCACGGCGGACCAGGGCGACACGGCCACATAGGAAGTCGTCGTCAGTCAGACGCTGATCAGGATCGGCGACTTTAACATTGTTGAGGTAAGCCCCACCCTCGGCGACAGCACGCCTGCCCGCAGACTTGGTGTCAACCACACCAGCGGCAACCATCGCGCCAACCACTGTCGGGTACTCGCCACCTTCATGATGGGCGGCACCGAGCTCGTCAGACAGAGAGAGCACCGTCCGCTCATCGAGGTCGCGCAACTCGCCACGTCCGAAGATGGCCTGGGCTGCAGCCTCGGCAGCCTTGCGCTGCTCCACACCATGCACCAGATCGGTCAGGTCGTCCGCAAGGCAATGCTGAGCCGCTCTACGCCACGGTTCCTCCTCAGTCTTACGGGCAAGATCCTCAATCTCCTCCCGAGAACGAGGGCTAAAGATTTTGAGGTACTCAATGACCTTTGAGTCCTCCGCGTTGAGGAAGAATTGATGAAAGGCATAGGCGCTCGTCAACTCAGGATCCACCCATACCGTCCCAGACTCCGTCTTGCCGTACTTGGTACCGTCGGCCTTAGTAATCAACGGAGTCACCAACCCATGGACAACGTCACCGGTCGTCTTGCGAATGAACTCAGCACCGGCAGTGATGTTTCCCCACTGATCCTGAGCACCCGTTTGTAACGTACAGCCATAGCGTTTATGAAGTTCGTAGAAGTCCAGCGACTGCAACAGGACGTAGCTGAACTCCGTGTATGAGATACCGCTTTCTAGTCGTCGGGCAACGACGTCGCGGGCGAGCATACGGTTGACTGAGAAATGCTTGCCGACGTCGCGCAGCAAGTCTAGGGCTGTGTACTTAACCGTCCAGTCGTAATTATTGACGATCTGAGCAGTATTCCGGCCGTCAGTATCGACATACTTGCTCACCTGGTCCTTGATCGACTCCACCCACTCAGCAACGACTTCCCGATCGTTCATATGTCGCTCGCCGGTCATCTTAGGATCACCAATAAGACCGGTCGCCCCACCGACGAGGAGCAACGGCTTATGGCCGCGTTCCTGGAGGGCTCGCACCAGCATCAACTGGACAAGATGGCCAATATGGAGGCTTTTGGCGGTCGGATCAAAGCCCACATAGAAGGTGACGGGTCCTTGGGCGAGGTGAGCCTCCAACGCCTCACGGTCGGTGGAGTCAGCGACGAGGCCCCTCCACTCCAGGTCGTCCAACAGATCCGACACGTCATTTTCCTCTCGTCAACGACCTCGTGCGAAGCCGACTGACTATAAGTCTAGCGATGGGCCCGGCCAGACAGTCTGTGTGTTCACGCAAATTCCTCACGCACCGAGCGCGACAGGATCTCAGCCGGCACCCCCGTCACGGCCATTTGCGAAAAGGCATCCGCAAGTTCTCCTGCATCCACCCCAATAGCACATATCAACGCGATAGTGTCATCTCCAGCAATCGTCCCCAACACGATGTCCAGACCTGCCTTATCAATGGCCGATCCGTAATACTGGGCCGCACCTGGTGGCGTTTTCAGGACGACCAAGTACTCGTTGTTCCGTACCCCGGTACACAGTTCCTTGGTCATCCTTGCTAACTTGACCCACGCCGGCGATCCTGTCGTCACATCGGAGGGATGCTCGCCCTCGGGAATCGAATAACACGGGTTCCCAGCATGATCACGTCCACGCACAGCACCAATCTCAACCAAATCACGTGACAACGTGCCTTGAGAGGCCACAAAACCCTCAGAAGCAAGGATCTCCCCTAGCTCAGCTTGGGAGGAGATTCGTCCCTCCTCAATTAAGGCGCGAATCCGGGCATGCCGCGCCGTACGTGAGGTCGGTGCACACTGCCCCTCACTCATCGAACCCCCTCGGTTACGCCCATCAGGAGCGCCTACTAAACATTCACCTAGCTACATATATGTACCATGGTGAGCCATGGAATCCAGTTGCTAGTTCAAAGCAAAGAGACAAGACCGGCGACAAAAATGGCCAGGGCCAGGTCAAAATCGTCATCTTGTCTAGCCGGATCAATCTTGCCCACCACCCCGAGGTCATGCAACTGGGTACGGGTCTGCTCCTCCATCGTGTGGCCAAGCACCAAGTGCACCAAGGCCCGACAGACCGAATCCGCACGCTCGCGGCAGACCCCCTGACACTCCATAAATTGGCGCAACTTAACGGTTGGGTCGGTTTTCCCTAGTCCCACCGAGATCGTTGACGCAACGAGTTCAGCACCGTCACGGTGAGCAAGGAGAGTAGCCCTAAAACATCGCGCCCATTCGTCAACTCCGTCGGAAAGTTCGGCGTCCTGAGATGGCACCGTCGTTGGGCCTCCGTCAACCGCAAGAATTTCGTCGCTTACCGCAGCAAGCAAGCTCTGCTTATTAGCAACGTGCCAGTACAGCGCTCCCGCCTTCACTCCAAGACGCTCAGCCAGACGTCGCATGGACAGGTCTCCGAGCCCGTACGCGTCGAGAATCTCTACTCCTGCCCGAACAACGTCCGGCTTCGTCAGGCTCACGATGACTCCCTTGACGACGACACCATTTCCGGGGGTAGTCCACATTGGTGCTGCCTCATGGACTACATTGAATCCCGTTCAATCCTGAACGGCGTTCAGGACGTCTCCAGTCTCGGAAGGACCAGAGTATTGCTGAATCTAGCCGACATGACCGAACGCGGCCTGAGGGGGGAGTCCATTACCCGCGAGGAGGCCCTCGAGATTCTTCGCAGCAGTGATGATGAGCTCATGTCAATCATCGCCGCCGCCGGAAAAGTGCGTCGCCACTTTTTCGATAACCGGGTTCGCCTCAACTACCTGGTCAACCTCAAGTCCGGCCTGTGTCCCGAAGACTGCTCCTATTGCTCGCAGCGTCTGGGATCGCGTGCCGAGATCACGAAATACTCCTGGGCCGATCCGCAGAAGGTACACGACGCCGTCGAGGCTGGGATTGCCGGTGGTGCACGTCGCGTCTGCATGGTGGCCTCCGGTCATGGTCCATCTCGGCGAGACGTCGAGCGCGTCAATGGCATGGTACGTTCCCTCAAAGCCGACCACCCCGACGTTGAGGTTTGTGTCTGTTTGGGGTTTGTCGACGACGAGAAGGCCGCTTCCATCAAGGAGGCGGGCGCCGACGCCTACAACCACAATGCCAATACCGCTCGCTCTCATTACGGCAAGATCTGCAGTACCCACTCCTACGAGGACAGGATGGATACCGTCGAAGTCCTCAAGCGCAATGGTCTGTCGCCCTGCTCCGGAGTTATTGCCGGCATGGGCGAGACCGACGAGGAATTCGTCGATGTTATCTTCGACCTGCGCAAGCATGGGGTCGATTCGGTGCCGGTGAATTTCTTGCTCCCCTTCGAGGGCACTCCGCTGGCCGGTGGAGCCCAGCACATCACCCCACAGTGGTGCCTCAAGCGTCTAGCCATGGTGCGCTTTGCTCACCCCGACTCCGAGGTGCGCGCCGCTGCCGGGCGTGAGCAACACATCCGTACCATGCAGCCGCTAGCCCTTGAGGTCGTCAACTCGATCTTCCTGGGGGACTACCTCACCAGTGAAGGGGCTGCCGGCGCCGCCGACCTGCAGATGATCGAGGATGGTGGATTCATTCCGGAGGGGGCCGACGGTCAACCGATGGTTCACACCGACGTCAATTCGCATCATTCAGCAAACCTGCCCGTCAACGCGGTCCCGATCCGTCATCGCGGCATCGGAACCGAAGTTCCGGCGAACGCCTAACTACTCGAGTCACATCGTGGGGTGGAAGCGATGGCGTCGTCTCCACCCCACATACATCAGTTGTGCTGGGAGTCCGCCGTCGTCACAGACTCCGGCGGCGGGCGGAAACCAGGACGCCTGAGCGTCCAAAACCCGTCCCTGCCTCATAATCGATCAAGCTGCGCGACTCACCGGAGGTCTGTGTCCCGAACTCACCTCGGCTCGCGAAGGCCTCGCACGATCCTCGACGACATTGGCAGCGTCAGGACCTCAACTGGGCACCGCAGGTTTCCTCAGCCCGCGCCACCGCAGCGTCACGAGTCTCGAGGGCCTCAGAGTCGGTCAAGGTTCGGTCAGCTCCCCTCAGCCGCAGGTTGAAAGCCAACGACTTGCGGTTATCACCCACCTGCTCGCCCTCGTAGACGTCGAAAAGCTCGACGGACTCAAGCAACGGTCCCGCTCCCTCGATGAGAGCCTGCCGAACATCCTCTGCAGCAACAGACTTATCAACGACCAGGGCAACGTCCTCCTTGGCGACCGGGAAGCTTGAAATAGCCATGACCTCACCACCGCGCGGAGCCGCAGCTACCAAAGCATCTAGATTGAACTCGACCGCACAGGTGCGCTGAGGCAGACCAGCCTTCGACACTACTGTGGGGTGCAACTCACCAGCATGGCCAATGACCTTCCCATCGACGATGAGAGCCGCACAACGACCGGGATGCCATGGAGCCTGACGGTCAGCCTTGCGCACCAGCCTCACGCCAAGAGCATCAGCAGCCTTCTGGGCGACCAGCACAGCGTGTCGCCAGTCAGCCTTGACCGACTCTCCATCCCAGCGATCGGGCAGCCAGCTGCCACAGATCACGGCCGCGAGCATGCGCGGCTGGGCTGGCAAGGCGGCGTCGATCTCGGCAAGGACTTCATCGGAGGGGCGCTCGTCGACACCGGGACGCGGTGCCGCAGCCGGAGTGACGGCGCGGAATACAGTTCCGCTTTCGAACACTGCAAGATCATCCTGAGATCGCGACATATTCGTCGTTACTGCATGGAATAGACCAGGCAACAACGTAGTGCGTAGGTAGGGGCGAGTATCGTCAAGCGGATTGGCAAGTTTGACAGTTGCGTGACGCGTGTCATCACCGCTAATGCCGAGAACGTCGAGATCCTTATCCCCGATGAATGGCAAGGTGATGAGCTCGACGAACCCAGCCTCGACAACTGAACGCAGCACCCGACGACGACCCCGCTGAGCCTTCGTCAGACCGCTAGCACCCAAGCTCGGGGGCAGAACAGCCTTGATGCGATCAAACCCAATCTTGCGGCCGATCTCCTCAACATAGTCGTAGGCATCGACAAGGTCAGGACGCCAAGTCGGGGCAACAAGGTGAAGGGAGTCCCCCAATGCGGTCACCTTAACCCCAGAACGCGTCAAGATCTCGATGACCTCTTCAGTTGGCACCTTCGTGCCGAGAATCCGGTTAGGTAAATCAGCGTTGATCGTTTGACGTGGCATCTCGGGGACCTCACCAACGACGGTGGGCTCACCGACGGTGGCACCGCCGTACTGGGCGAGCAATTCCGCTGCGCGAACGGCTGCGGTATGGGCGCAAATCGGATCAACGCCCCGCTCAAAGCGGCGGGAGGCCTCCGAACCGAGCTTGTGGCGTCGGTAAGCACGAGCGACCGTCATCGGGTCGAAGTGAGCGCCCTCGAGGATGATTGACGTCGTCTCAGCAGTCACTTCGGTGGCCGCACCACCCATGACGCCAGCCAGGCCAATGGCTCCCGAGTCGTCGGCGATGACTAGATCGTCAGGATCGAGGGTGCGATCGGTGTCGTCGAGGGTCAATAGATGCTCACCCTCGTGGGCCTTACGGACCACAATCGTCCCGCTGACGTTGTCGGCATCATAGGCATGAAGCGGCTGACCAGACTCCAACATGACGTAGTTGGTAACGTCGACAACCAGATTAATCGGACGCATCCCGGCACGGGTGATACGGTCGGTGATGAACCGGGGCGTTGGAGCGCCGAGGTTCATACCACTGACCGGCAGAGCGATGAACTGGCTGCAGGCGTCAGATTGGACGTCCACAGCAACGGGACCCAGCACCGGACCGATGGGCTCCTCGTCGTAAGGATCGCGAAAGTGTACCGACATGGCGTGCGCCACCTCGCGGGCGATGCCGCGCATCGACATGCAGTAGCCGATATCTGGAGTGACGTCAACATCCAGGACCTCTTCGGGGACCCCGAGAATCGGCAAGGCGTCCTCGCCGGGAACGAGCTGGTGACCCTCCACCGATGGTGGCAGGGTGATGATGCCGGCGTCGTCGACACCGATACCCAACTCGTCGGAGGCACACAGCATGCCGTCAGACATGTGGCCGTACGTCTTTCGGGCACTAATGGCGAATCCGCCGGGGAGCACGGCGCCAGGCAGAGAGACGACAACCCAGGCTCCCTCGACGGCATTGGGAGCGCCACAGATGATGCCGCGGCCCTCGACCCCCTCCTCAATGTTCTTAGGATGTCCCTCTGCGTTATAGCGGGGGCCAACGTCAACCCGGCACCAGTTAATGACCTTGCCGTTCTTCTGCGGTTCGGGAACCGAAGAAAGAATGTGTCCGATCACGATCGGGCCGGTCAGCTCCCCACCAACGACCTCGACCTTCTCAACGGTCGCTGTGTGGTTGGTCAGCGCCTTGGCCACCTTGTCAGTAGTGGTGCCGTCTGGCAGATTAACCATGGCCTGCAGCCATGACATAGGAACCTTCATCGTGCTCCTCCCCTCAGTGAGCGGCTGAATCGAACGTCACCCTCGACGAAGTCGCGCAGGTCGGGGGCATTGTTGCGGAACATCACCGTGCGATCGATGCCCATGCCAAAGGCGAAGCCGGAGTAGACGTCCGTGTCGATACCGCAGGCAATAAGTACCCGTGGGTTGACGACCCCGCAGCCGCCCCACTCGATCCACCCCTCGGAACGGCAGGTGCGGCACGGACGATCAGGGTTGCCAACCGAGGCCCCATGACAGACGAAACATTCCAGGTCGACCTCAGCGCTGGGCTCGGTGAAGGGGAAGTAGTGTGGACGGAAACGGGTGCGCACGGCACCGAACATGGCGCGGGCAAAAGCGTCGACGGTGCCCTTGAGGTGACCCATGGTGATGCCCTTGTCGACGCACAATCCCTCGACTTGATGGAAGACTGGAAGGTGAGTGGCATCGTACTCATCGGCACGGAAAACCTTGCCCGGGCTGATAATGCGCACCGGAGGTTGCTGCTTAAGCAAGGTGTGGATCTGCACCGGACTGGTAGCTGTGCGCATGCACTTACCGTCATCAACCGGGTCGAGCCACAGCGTGTCCTGCAAGGCACGAGCCGGGTGATCAGTGCCAAGGTTCAGAGCGTCGAAGTTGAACCACTCGGATTCAGCTTCGGGACCCTCAGCAACTTCCCAACCCATAGCAGTGAACACGTCGCAGACGTTGTCAATAAGAGCCGTGATCGGGTGCGGAGCACCTTGAGGCGAAGTAACAACCGGTAACGTAACGTCGGTGGTTTCCGCTGCGAGTCGAGCCTCAAGCTCAGCCTCGGCAAGTTCCTGTTGGCGAGCCTTTAAGGCCTGATTCACCCGCCCTCGAGCCTGCCCAATGCGCTTACCGGCATCCTTGCGGGCAGCAGGCGGCAGCGCACCAATCTCGCGGTTGGCCAGAGCCAGCGCAGACCGGTCACCGGTATGAGTGATACGCACCTGCTTAAGCTCAGCAGTAGTAGAAGCCCGGGCAATCGCCTCCAAGGCCTCGGCCACCCGGGCCTCGACCTGATCGGCGTCCAGGGCGCTTACCTGGACCGGGTCATAATTCGTGTTGGGGCCACTCATGGGCCTTCCCCCTGATGGGTTGACGTTGGACAACGCGCGTGTTCCGGACACACGTGTACGACTAATGGACATAAGTCTAGTGGCGTCGACGCCGTCAACAATGGCCGGGCGCCCTACACTCTTCAGGCTCGCTGTTCACTTGCTGTGGCGTACAGCACTACTGCGGCTGCGGTTGAGAGGTTGAGAGACTCGGCGGCCCCCCACATCGGGACCCCCACGATCTCATCAGCTAAAGCTCGATCGGCCTCAGGAAGGCCCCACGCCTCATTACCCATCAACCATGCAATAGGCCGCTTGAGGCATCCTGACCGAGCAACGACGTCAAGGCTATGGCCTCCCCCGTCAGCCGCCAATACCGACATCTGGTGTTGATGGGCCCACTCAACCGCATCGGCCAGCTCGACACCGACAACGACGGGCAAGTGAAAGATCGACCCGACCGAAGAGCGAACCGTCTTGGGGTTATGTGGATCAACCGATCCCCGCGTCAAGATGACGCAATCGGCGCCAAACGCGTCGGCGCAGCGGATGACCGTTCCGGCATTTCCGGGATCGCGCACTTGAGCGCAGATGACGGCGAGACGAACAGCTTCGTCAGGCAGCTCACGACGCGTAACCTGCCGACATACCGCGAAGATCCCCTGACTGGTGACGGTATCAGAAAGCGCATTGACATCCTCGTCAGTGAGCACCACGACCCGAACGCCACGACATGTAGCCACCTCGACATGCTCAGCATCGCGAGCTGGGTCCGAGGTTGCCAACAAATTGACTTTACCCGGCCATGCTAGGGCTTCACGAACTGCCTGCGCACCTTCTACCAAGAACAGCCCGGACTCATCGCGTCCGCGCCGAGATGAAAGACGACGGGCCGAACGCAATGACCCCTTCGAGATGCGATCCCATCCCAAATAGTCGTCGTTCGGCCCGCCAGTCATGGCCATCTCAGGCAGCAGCGTTCTGCGGCTGGCTAGCCTTAGCGACCTCGACCAGGCTGTTAAAGGCGTTAATGTCGGAGACGGCAAGCTCAGCGAGCATCTTGCGGTCGACCTCGACGCCAGCGTTCTTCAGACCGTTGATGAAACGGTTGTAGGTCATGCCCTGGGCACGGGAAGCAGCATTGATGCGCTGGATCCACAGCGAGCGGAAGTCGCCCTTCTTAGCACGACGGTCACGGAACGAATAAGTGGCCGAATGGAGGGTCTGCTCCTTGGCCTTGCGGTACAGGCGCGAGCGCTGACCACGGTAACCGGAGGCCTGATCGAGGACCTCACGACGCTTCTTCTTGGCATTCACAGAACGCTTCACGCGTGCCATAGTGATTCTCCTTGGATCTCCCGGGGTCAATCCCGGGTTGGTTCGAGGCGGGTATCGCCCAACGGATTTGGGGGGACGTCGTCAGCCGCGACGTCGGCTGTCATCAACGGCCAGGATGACCAGCGAGCAGCTTCTTAACCTTGGCAGCCTCGCCCTTGGACAGCACGGTCTCCCCGGTCAGACGGCGAGTAACGCGCGAGGACTTGTGCTCGTTGAGGTGGCGTTTGCCGGCCTTGCGAGCGGTGACCTTGCCCGAGCCGGTCACCTTGAAACGCTTCTTCGTCCCGGAGTGGCTCTTCATCTTGGGCATGGATAGCTCCATTCGTTCATGTATGGCGTCCCGCGAACCGGAGGGAAGGTCCCGGGCTGGCTCACCGGCGAAAACCGGATCGCCAGGTTCTGAGCAACGCTCAGAGGTCAATGTCAGGATCCATATTGTCGGCCGGACCCTTCTTCTTCTTTTTCTTCGCAGTGCCTGCAGCAGCCCGCTGCGCAGCCTCGTAGGCCTTATCAGCCTCAGCAGCCTCGGCACGCTCAGCGGCGCGACGGTCACGCTCAGCCTTCTGATCCGCCTTGGCCTGGTTCTTCTTACGAGTCGGAGCCAGGATCATGAGCATGTTGCGGCCTTCCTGTTTGGGAGGAGACTCGACGGTCGCGTACTCAGTCAGATCATCGGCAAGACGACGCAGCAGGTTGACCCCGAGCTCCGGTCGAGACTGCTCACGACCACGGAACATAATCGTGATCTTGACCTTGTCCCCGGCCTTGAGGAAGCGCAGAACGTGGCCCTTCTTGGTCTCATAGTCGTGGTCATCAATCTTCGGACGAAGCTTCATCTCCTTAATGATGGAGTTCGCCTGGTTGCGTCGTGACTCCCGGGCCTTTTGGGCCGCCTCGTACTTGAACTTGCCGTAGTCCATGAGCTTGACGACAGGGGGCCGGGCCTGCGGAGCCACCTCGACGAGGTCGAGGTCCTGCTCGCGGGCAAGTTGCAATGCCTGCTCGACCCTGACGATGCCGACCTGTTCGCCATTAGGGCCGACCAGGCGCACCTCGGGAACGCGAATCCGCTCGTTGATGCGGGGTTCAGTACTGATGGGGTCCTCCCGGATGTCTGTTCTCTTAGATCGTGGCGCATAACTGCGCCTCCACGATCCGGATACAAAATAAGGCCCTCGCGAATGCGCGAAGACCTGACACGTGGGATGTACACACATCCCGCCAAGCCGATGAAACTCATCAGCATAACCCGGCGAACGGAATCCGCCTAGGTGGGAGGTCAGGCCCCCGCTTACGCAAGACCAGTTTTGCCCTGATCGCTTCGCTCATGGTACGGCAAGAGATGACATCGCCACAAATCGGGGCTAAACGTAGCGAGAGGACGACACCGGCGAAACTGACAGGGTCATCCCAACCCCCCGCTGCGCGCCCATCCCCAACCATCATCGAGTTTCACGAGTCGCCCGCCATCCTCGATTGGCTTGAGGACATCAGTCCCGATGACGAGGGGCGCTGGACCAGCCACGTCAATAAGAAGGGCATCAGCCGCCACCTCGGTCACTGTGGCCGCAAGATCTGGGAGACGGCCCGGTACCGGACGAGCCCGCGAGTCCCACGCTGTGAGGGAGTCAATCCCGGTGAATGCCAACAGAGCGGTGTTTCCTAACTTGTTAGTGAGCTTCACAGCACCGATTTCCCCCTCCTCATCTGCCATCACCGGCATGAATAGGCGTACTCCTGCGCACAACGTGGACACTGCTTCAAGGTAGGACTGTCGGTAAACCTCCGGATCGTCAGTAAGACAAGTGGCCAGGACGGCGCGAGCTCGGGGATCGGCGTCTCCCATGTCGCCGCCGGTCGGAGATAGTGGAACAGACACCTGCAGAACACTAGTTGACAGTCAACGCCAGAATCAGCGAGTCCCAGAACGCAAGTACGCCCCTGGATGTGGAACAGTGGAGGTATGAGCGAACCGACCGTCGTTGCCGTCGTCACCATTGTGCTGATCGTCCTACCGCTGCTGTGGGCCCTGTCGGGGTGGTTTTCCCGCCGCTCCTCACGCGCCATGCTTCGCGGAGTGGGTCTAGCTCTCATTCCTGTTGGTCTGGTACTAACTGGCCTGATGCGCCTTCTCGTCCGGGCGATCCGCCTCGTCGTGGATTGGTTCGCCGGTACGGTCATGACGACGACCATTTGGATCGGCATCATCGTCATCGCTGTGGGCCTCGTTACCTGGTTTGTGTCTGGGATCATGCCACCGGTCGATCGCGAGACTGGACGTCAGCGTCGTCAAGACCATGCTGCCCGTAAGCAGGCGCGCGGCGACTCGCAAACCAAGGGTCCTCGCTCTACAAAGACCCCGGACCACAATCCCACAGGTAATAATGCCCCGACAACCGGTACGGCCCCGTCACAAGGTGCCTCAAAAGCTCAGCAGACCCCAACCGACGCGCCGGTGGCCACGTCAGGGCCTGCTTCCAGCCCGAAGCCCACGATCTCGACTGCCGATAAGGACGAAGACGCCGAACTCGAGGAGATCTTGCGCAAGCGCGGGATTGAGTAATCCCTCGTTCACAGACACTCCTGTCCCGGAGTTCAGAACCCGATCACTTCCTGATATCCGACTACAGGCGACATGCAGATAACTCGGTTGACAAAATCGCTCGAGCGCCAGCGTCCCACAATTGGTCCATAAGGCCTTGCACTACTGTACGCGGCACCATAGCTCGCACGGCATACCAGCCGTCCTTGGACAACGGCGACACTGTGGGAGCCTCGAGCCCCGGCGTCAGGGCGGTAGCGGCATCAAGAGCTTCAGCGGAAACATCGTAGTCGACCATGACGTAGGTACGAGCGACCTGCACGCCGTCAATACGACGCATAAAGTGATCAAACGTCGTACTACCAGCGAAGTCTCGACGTTGAACCAGCACAGCCTCAGACTCCAAAATGACGTCACCAAAAATCTCGAGGCCAGCCCTGCGCAGGGTTGTCCCAGTCTCGACGACGTCAGCAATTGCATCGGCAACTCCGAGGCGGATCGACGACTCAACTGCACCGTCTAAGTGAATGAGGTGAGCATCAATCCCCCGCTCCGTCAGAAAAGCGCTCAACAGGCCGGGGTAAGAGGTAGCGATCCGCTTTCCCGCCAGCCCTTCGATAGTGTTTTGGGGACTCTTAGGAGCGGCAAAACGAAAGCGGGAATGACCAAACCCCAGCCCTTTGATCTCGGTGGCATCAGCATTGGAATCAAGTAAGAGATCCCGTCCGGTAATACCAATATCGAGGGTCCCCTCCCCCACATACACCGCGATATCGCGAGGCCTCAGATAGAAGAACTCCACCCCGTTCTCCTCATCGACCAGGGTGAGATCCTTGTGATCTGTGCGTTGGCGGTAGCCAGCCTCGGCGAGCAGGGAGGACGCTGCCTCTGAAAGAGCACCCTTATTCGGCACAGCAATGCGAAGCAAGTCGGACATGAAGTCTCCTCAGGGATTATCAGGGATGACGATGACAGGTCGGGAATGTCCGGGAATTCACAGATGCTTATAGACGTCGTCGAGCGACAAGCCCTGCTTAATCATCATGACCTGCAGGTGATAAATCTCCTGGCTGATCTCCTCAGCCAACCGTTCATTGCCCTCGTGCTCAGCTGCCATCCACACTTCGGAGGCTTCCTCCACGATTTTCTTACCGATGGCATGTACTCCGCGGTCAAGCTCCTCGACGGTTCCCGAACCTGCAGGACGGGTCTGTGACTTTATTGCCAGCTCGGCGAAAAGTTCCTCGAATGTCTTGCTCACAGTTGCCAGGCTACCGATTGTCCTAGCACCGCCACAGATGCGCCCACGTGACGGACCGTTGCTATGTCAGTGACAGGGGTCGTCGGTGACCGCACGTTGGGCACGCCACCACGTCACAAATCCGTATAGGCAGAAAGCTCCATAGAAGACGTACATGAGAGCGCTCGGGTAGTACTGGGCCGTGGCCAGTAGCGGGACGCCAACGACATCGACCGCAATCCACACAAACCAGAACTCATTCCAGCCGCGCGCCATCCCCCAGGTCGCAAGGATCGATCCAGTAAGAATCCACGAATCCGACAGCGGACCCCAGGACCCCAATGCCTTGAGAGCGAAGGTGAAAACAACAAGCATGATGACAGTAGCTGTCAGCGCCAAAATGCGTTCTCTACGAGTGGCCCAGCGCGGGTGGACGGCCACTTGGGACGCGCCATTATTGTGCCGGGTCGCTGCCCAGACCACCCAGCCATAGGCGCTTGTCGCGAGGAAAAAGATCTGACGCCCAGCCTGTCCCCACAGATTAAGGTCCTGCGGAGTGTGAAATACCCCACCGAGAAACACCGTGAAAAGGATGACGTTGCCGATAATGCCGACTGGCCAAGCCCATAGTCGACGTCGGGCACCGCCGAGAGCCGAGGCAAGCCCGAATAGATTCCCAATGACCTCACGCCACAGGATCGGCTTTCCTAGACCCACATCAAGCTGGGCATTAAGCAGGGACGCGAGAACGTCGGACACAGCACACACCTTTCCAACCACCCACAGGTGGCCGCCCTATTCTCGCAGATCGGCAGCAGTCCGTCGCATCACATCGGAGGCCACGGCAAGGCAGGCCTCAGCCCGCTCGGTCCCGGGAAGGCACCAAACTCCAGAAGACCCTGGGCACGTTGTCTCACCGCATCGATCTCCTCTGGGGTAATGAGATCCTCAAAATCAGTGTCAGCAATGGTGAGGACCTCGTCGAGCATCATCTCCTCGACAGGCTCCAACGGCTGACCGGCCCATCCCCACAGCACCGTTCGAAGCTTAGGATCTGTGTGAAAGGTCAAGCCATTATCGACCGCCCAGACGTGGGCAGTACCGCCGAGATCAGGATCAGGACCGACTAAGACATGTCCACCCTTACGATCAGCGCTATTCACGACGGCGTCGAATAGGGCCAGGGCACGCAACGCCGGGTGAGGAGAATGGGCAAGCCCAATCTCCCGATCATCTTCGTCGACCCCCAGCGGAAACCCGTGCCAATGCGGTGGAAGACGCTCGGTCACGTCGACACGAACCAGAGGGCTCTCAACGTCGTCGTCGATCCAACGCTGCATCGAGCCAGGTCCTTGTGGTCCATCGCCGACGAGAACCGTCACCGGCACAAGACCGATACCCATCACCTGGGACAAGAGGCATGCCGCTACCTCCCGCCTAGCGAGGGTGCCCGATGGGAAATCGTGGAGACGACGTTTGCGTGCTGTCGGCTTATACACCCACAGCCGAAGGTCGGCATCACGCACCAGCAGCGCACCGTTACTGGAACCAGGCGAGGCCTCCTCAACGTGCCATGGAGCTCTCGGCCCGGGAGGACATGGCAGATTCCAGGGATTCGTCATGCTCACCACACCAGGGGCTTACGGTAGCCATTCGACCGCGGGCACAGATGGCCCTCGGCCGAGAGGATCTGCTGCGAACAATATGGGCAGTATTGACGCCCGGATGCGACGACGACACGGCACCTCGCGACGAACTGGCGAGCTTGAGACGTCGTCATGAGGATTTCCAGGGAATCTGGGGCCACCTCAGGGAGGGTTGTCAGCAGCATTGCTGGGTCTTTGATCATGAGTTCGTCATCGCTGGCAGCGTACATCTCGATCTCGATGCGCTTAGTCTCATCGTCAAAGGCCATCGCCATCGTCCCAACGGCGAACTCTTCCTCGAGTGGCGCATCGAGAGGGGCCAGATCGTCTGGGTTGTCGACTGACGGTGGGACGAATACATCCGCAACATGCGCAGCCAGACCGTCCAAGATCCTGTCCATTTGAAGGGCAAGCTGATCGATCTGGACCTTTTCGCAACGGACTGTCACGACTCGGGAACCCTCACGGACTTGCAGATGGAAGACACGCGCTCCTGGCTGGCCCACGGTGCCGACCACCACGCGGTCGGGTCGTTCGAGTCGGAAGGTGCGACGAGTCATATTCCTACCCTAGCTACGCGATCGAGATACGCGGGTTGGCGACCGTTTCGCTGGGTGTCTCCACCAAAGTGCCGCCGGCACTCGATGCCACCCCTGCAGGCTCGTCGGGGTGCCAATGACGAGCTTGGAGACGTCAGGCTTCGCTGTTCTGTCTCAAGGTCGGCTTGAGGGTGCTCCGTTAGGGTGATCGAGGACGAGGAGGATGCACATGCGCATGAGAACCGTCGGGGCCAGCGGCCTCAAGGTATCTGCCATTGGGCTGGGGTCCCTGACATGGGGCGGGCAAACCGACGCTCGTAAGGTTCGCTCGTTGGTTCGTCGCTTCGTTGACGCCGGTGGCAATCTCGTCGATACCGCACCAGCGTATGGAGGCGGGTTCGCCGAACAACTCATCGGAAAGCTCACCCATACCGATATCAGTCGAGATGACCTTGTCATAGCGACCAAGGCGGGATTCATTGTTGAAGGTCATAAGAGAATCGTCGATACGTCACGCAGTGCGCTGTTGCGCGACCTCGAAGGGTCCCTGCGCCGTCTCCACACCGATCACGTCGATCTTTGGCAAGTTCATGCCTGGGGAGATGCCCCCATCGAAGAAACCTGTGCGGCACTCGACCATGCCGTGACATCGGGAATGGCCCGGTACGTCGGGGTCTCCAACTTCGTGGGTTGGCAAGCCGCCACGGCAGCGACCTGGCAGCGGGCAACAGGAACACGGACCCCTCTAGTCAGTAACCAGGTGGAATACTCCTTGCTGGCTCGACGTGCTGAAATCGAGGTCGTTCCTTCGGCCCAGCACCACGGGATGGGACTTCTGGCATGGTCAGCGCTAGGTCGCGGCGTGTTGGGAGGCCGGTACCGACACGGAACTCCTAAGGATTCCCGGGGCGGTTCTGATCGCCTGTCTTGGTTCGTGCAGCCCTATCTGACGCGCAAGTCCAACGCTGTCGTCGAGGCTATTGTGAAGGCGGCCGACGGGCTGGGAGCGACGGTCCCGCAAATCGCGCTGGCATGGGTGCGTGATGCCCCTGTAGTCGCCTCGGCCCTTGTCGGACCGAGGACCACCTCACAGCTCGAAGAATTGCTCGGAGCTGACGAGGTCAGTCTTCCTAAGGAGATCACCTCAGCCCTCGACGACATCACCGGCGGGCCAAACCTCGCCCGCGAAGAAGCCTAGGGTCGAAGAGCTCAGCGCTCGCCGCGTGGCACCCACGGAGTCGATACCGGACCATCGTAAAGCTCGCGAGGACGGGAAATCCTCGTTGTCGGATCCTCAAAAACCTCCTTCCAGTGGGCGATCCAACCAGCCATCCGCCCGATAGCGAACATGACAGTGAACATGTTCAGCGGAATGCCTAGCGCGCGTAAAACGATCCCGGAATAGAAGTCCACGTTGGGGTACAGCCTGCGCTCGATGAAGTAGTCGTCGGCCAGCACAGCTTCCTCCAGCTCCATGGCAACGTCGAGCAGCGGATCCGGTTTGTGCATGGTGTCGAGCAGCGGACCGACGACACTGCGGAAGATTCTCGCTCGGGGGTCCCAATTGCGGTAGACGCGGTGCCCGAAGCCAGAAATCCTCTCCCCTGAATCTTTGGCCTTCGCCAGGTATTGACGTGGGATGAGTCCAGAATCGCGGATGCGTTGTAAGGCGAGCACAGCGTTGACGTTGGCGCCACCGTGGCGGTCTCCCCACAGAGCGCACACTCCGGCTGAACACGACGTGAAAAGGTTGGCACCCGAGGACCCAACCATCCGCACTGTCGAGGTCGAACAGTTCTGGCCGTGATCAGCGTGTAGCACGAAGAACAGGTTGAGGGCCCTTGCCGCCACCGGATCCGGCTCGTAAGCGCGGTACGGCAGAGAAAACATCATGTGCATGAAATTTTCGACATATTTGAGGTCATAGCGCGGGTAAATCGCTGGCTCCCCAATAGACGCCTTATAAGAAGCAGCCGCGATCGTCCTCACCTTGGACATGAGCTTGGCAGCCGCGTCGGTGAAGGACTCCTCATCAGTGATTCGCGGACGGTCGTGGGTGCTCATCGCGTTGATCATCGAGGACATGATCGCCATCGGGTGGCCGTTAGGTGGGAAGGCATTGAAGTGAAGGTTCATCGACCGGTGTAATGCCGAATACTCGGTCAAGCGATTCCGGAAGTCGTCGCGTTGAGCCTCAGTGGGCAGGTGACCGAAGATCAGCAGCCAGGCGGTCTCCACAAAGGAGACGCGCTCCTTAGCTAAGGTCTCGATGGGTAGGCCACGATAGGTGAGCACGCCTTCTTCGCCGTCAATCCACGAGATCGCCGAGCGGCAGGACGCAGTATTGGCGAATGCCGGGTCGAAGGTTGTCACCCCGCCGGTTAGTTGACGAAGGTTAGAAATGTCGATGACTCGATCGCCGGTGGTTCCTGCGATAACGGGCAAAGTGTATTCCTGGCCGTCCAGGATAAGGGTTGCCGTTGGTCCGCCCTCCGGCTTCTTATGTGGGACACTCATCATCAGGCCTCCTGCAGTATGTGATCGACGACCTTGGCACCGAAAACGAGGGATCCGACGGGGACTCGCTCGTCGACTCCGTGGAAGAGATTGATGAAGTCGAAGTCGGCCGGCAATCTCAGCGGAGTGCAGCCGTAGTAATTGATTCGTCGACCGTCAGGCAAAACTGCGAACCCTTTAGCGTCGGTTCCTGCCGAATTGAGGTAGGGCAGCACAACAGCCCCAGGGTCCTCAGCGTCAACGGCCCGGCGAATCGCATCGACGGCTGCTCCCTCAAAGGGCGCCGCTGTTGCCGGCTTGCGGGAGATCGTCTCGAAGTCGATTCCAGGACCAGCCAAAGACTTAATCGTCAAAATCATATCCTCCTCGGCCCCGGGGATGAATCGGGCGTCGACCTCGGCGCTGGCACGCGTCGGCACGACGTTGACCTTGTAACCCGCCGATAGCACGGTCGGGGTGACATTGTGCGCGCAGCACGCAGCCACCATGCGCGACAGGGACCCGATGGGAGACAGGCTGGATTCGAGATCATCGCGGTCGATCGTCAGACCCCACATGGCGGCGACCTGGTTAAGGAACTCTTCCTGGACCGGGTGATGTAGGTCGGGCCATTGGTAGGAGTCGATACGGGACAGGGCATCAAGCACACGGGTGACGGCGTTGTCCGGGTTGCGCATAGACCCGTGCCCTGCGCTGCCGGTGGCGCTCATCCGGAACCACCACAGCCCCTTCTCGGCGGACTGGATGACGTAAACTCGCTTGCCCTGCGGCGTCGTCAAGGAAAAACCACCGACTTCGCTGATGGCTTCGGTGACGCCGTCAAAGGCCTCCGGATGAGTGGCCCCGAGCCACGTTGAACCGAGGGTTCCGGAGCATTCTTCATCGGCGAACATGATGAAGCGAATGGGGCGGGACGGCACTTCACCTCGACGCTGACGAGCTCGAATAGCCGAGAGGACCATCGCCAGAAACCCCTTCATGTCGATGGCGCCCCTCCCCCACACGCAGTTGTCGTGGATCTCGCCAGACAGCGGGTGATGAGTCCAGTCGGCAGCCTCGAAGGGGACGGTGTCGCTATGGCCGTGCAGCAGCAGGGCGGGACGACTCGTATCGGTACCTTCCGGCGCCCACTCGGCGACCAAGGTGACACGGCCGGGCTCGGATTCGTGGAGGGTCACGCCGACTCCGATTTCATCGAGGAGCCCGGTCACGTAGTGACACATCTCGACCTCGCCCCGAGCGTCCTGTGGACCAAAATTCTGCGAGTCGATCTGAATCATTCGCGAGCAGATGTCGACAACTTCGGCCTGCGGGCAATCTGGCCCGTCGACAAGGTTCTCGACGGTCATACTGAACAGATCTGACATGTCGCGATTGTGTCACCAGGAAGGGGCTACGCCCCCAATCGGGGCGCTCAATGGACACTGATTTGCATTGCTGACCGAAGGTCCATTACAGTTCTGTGACTGTCCGGTACCGCGCAAAAGCGTGGAATCGGCGCCCCGAGTCCGGGTGGCGGAATTGGTAGACGCGCTAGCTTGAGGTGCTAGTGGCCGATTAAGGCTGTGGAGGTTCAAGTCCTCTCTCGGACACCCCGGGATTGCTCCCCGGCCAAGTTTTCTTGGCCGGGGACCTTTGTTTTTAGTCGTGTTGTGTCAAGTTGTGTGTAGGAGAGGTCGGGTTAGTGAATTCCAGCCCTTAGACCTGGCCAATGCGAGACAGCAACCAAGGCGGCCGCGATCTCACTCCGCCATCGATCACGGCCAGCCCAGGCACTAAGAGTTGGGGGGCAGACTGTTAAAACTGCTTTCGCTTCCCGGTCACACCATTGCCAGTGACGACACGTATGCTGGCGACCGCGACCAGCAGCCACGCTCCTGACGCGGGCGACTCATGGTGCACGCTACGCTCACCGCACCTACAAGTGGGCCTATCCGCCGTCACTGTGCAACCATGGCTTACTGCTCAATAACGACCATTGCAAAGGCAAGATGGGATAATCGCGCTAACGATACCGAGGATGGTCATCCTCCCAGGCTGAAATTCGCCTCATGCACGGTTGTCCAGACCAGCTCGCCGGCAGCCCATGACGAACCTCAGGGCTCCTATCGTACGTAGCAATCGCCTTCGAGGATGAGGCGGCTCAATCGACGCAAAGGAGCATCTTGATGTCATTCCCACGCAAACTCAGCGCATTGGCGGTTGCCAGTACCATGGCGGTGACCGGCGTAACCATGGCAACTCCGGCCCTGGCCAACACCGGCACCAGTTCCCAGCCAGCTGCAGCGGCACCCGCTATCAACCAGGTCCACAAGGAGACCGGCTACTTCAAGACGACCGATAAGCTGGGAACCCAGCTCTTCTACCGCAAGGACATCGTCCCCAACGCCAAGGGAGCTGTCGTCCTGGTGCACGGGCTTATGGAGAACTCCTCCAACTACGAGTACCTAACTAAGAGCCTTACCAACGCTGGCTACAGCGTCTACCGCTTCGACAATCGTGGCCATGGGCGTAGCGCAGCCCCGTACATCAACAACGCTATCCCGCGCGGCCAGTTCGACGACTGGTGGAACATCGAGTCCGACATCCATCAGGTAGTCGGTACCGCGCACAAGGAAAATACCGGTAAGAAGGTGTTCCTGCTGGGCCACTCAATGGGTGGAATCGCCGTACATACAGTCCTACGGAATCATGTATCCAGGAACTGTTGACGGCATTGTGTCCTCCGGCGGCGGCACCATCGTCAACGTGGATGGTCCCGACACCGAGGGAGCCACCACCATCACCCCCGACAATCTCAATTTCTTTGCCCGTCACGCCCTGCCCCAGATCAGCCAGCTTCTCCCGATGGCCCAGCTGACCAGCTTCAACGGGCGCTTAGTGAAGGACTTCGTCAAAAATCCCAAGGCGATTCGGATGCCTTCGGGTCCGTTGTCTGCTGACATCATTCTGCCCGGCTACCCGCCATACGGCCTGTGTTCCGATCCGGCAGTCCGCTTCGACCACTGGCACCGCGACCCGCTGTACAACCATTACATGCGTCTCGGACTCGTCGAGCAGATGGGTGTCGCCGAGGCTTACAACGTCATGAATGCCCACGATTTCAAGGCTCCAACCTTGATCATGCATGGCGAGAACGACGGCCTGGTGCCCAGCTACTTCGATGTCAACTGGTACAACGCCATCACCTCGAAGGACAAGAAGATCATCCAGTGGCATGGCCTCATGCATGAGATCTTCAATGAGCCCACTAAGGATCAGGTCATCAAGACCGCCATCGACTGGATCGACGCCCACAACAAGTGAGCTAACCCGTCCTGATTCCGCCTGAGGTTGCGTCCCGCGATGAGTCGAGGGGACGCAACCTCTGCTGTCCCTCATCGCTTGACCTCGCTCTTTGAATCCCCGACAATCCCACAATCCTTTGGATACAAACCCCTAGTCGAACTTGGGTAGCCGAGTAAAATATGGGTATGTCCCTGGGCTGACCTGCGGCCCTGGGACCAACGAAAGGAGTGACTTGTGGGCCTGAGTGATAAGAGCGACGAAGCCGTCGGCGCTGCTAAGGAGAAGATCGGTGGCCTCACCGATGACAGCGATCTCAAGAGCGCGGGCGCCGATCAGAAGGCCAGTGGCAAGGTAGCTCAGAAGGTCGAGGACGTCAAAGACAAGGCGAATGACCTCAAGCACAATGTCCAGGCTGCGGCTGACAAGCTAAAGGGTTGATAATGTCGGGCCGGGCATCAGGTGCCCGGCCCGCTTCCTGCTATGACAGCACAGTCCCAGCACCGCTTTGACACCGCCATTGGCGAGTTAGAAGTAACAGCTACCGCTCATGGGCTCAGTCGGCTCGTCTTCGTCAAGACAGATCCATCACCGCCGCCACTTTCGACATCACATGCTCGCCGCAGCGGTGACATCATCTCTTGTGCCATTGCACAGATCACCGAGTACTTGTCAGGATCGCGGACCTCATTCGACGTAGCGCTGGATCTTTCTGCGACGACGGACTTCCAACGCACTGTACTAACCGGGTTGCAAACAGTGCCTTATGGGCAAACTGTCAGCTACCGCCAACTTGCGAGCATCATTGGACGGCCGAATGCGTCACGCGCCGTCGGCCACGCCTGTGCAACAAACCCTCTGCCCATCCTCATTCCGTGCCACCGCGTGCTACGCAGTAACGGCCAGCTAGGAGGCTATCTCGGTGGTCCTCGCCTCAAGCGCTTCCTGCTCAATCTAGAGAGTGTCACCTCCGCTCCCTTGCCAGCGTGACCGACCAGGTGCCGTCGAGGCAACAAGCCGCCATGCCGAGTTGTTCGAGGACGCTTAGCGCAGCCGAACACTGAGCAACGGGAACTCCAGCCAAAACCGCTAACTCATCTAGCCCGCACGATCCATGAGCGGGGAGTGCCTCATGAACAGCCAGCTCAATGGCATCCAGGATGTCAGTCGGCAAGCTGCGCCCTGCTGGTCTCTCCGGTTCTGGGGCGAGCTCCCCAACAATCCCTCTGACGTCGTCAGCATCGCGCACCAAGATCGCCTCACCATCACGGATCAGTTTGTTCGTCCCCGTCGACCGACTCGAGGTCACTGGCCCGGGGACTGCCATGACGGCATTTCCTAATGCGTTGGCCCACGACGCGGTATTGATCGCTCCCGACCGCCATCCAGCTTCCACAACGACCGTGCCAGTCGTCAGTGCCGCGATGAGCCGGTTTCGGGCGAGGAATCCAGGTCGCGTCGGGTGACGACCCAGCGGTAGCTCTGAAACGAGGGCACCTGTTCCCGCGATCTGTTCCAGCACTGCGCTGTTGCCACGGGGATAAAGGGTGTCAAGTCCACATGCGAGGACGCTAACCGTGTTTCCGCGAGCGGACAATGCCCCACGGTGAGCCGCCACATCGATACCGAACGCGCCGCCAGATATAACAGTATGGCTTCCCGTTCCGTCACAGTGTCCCCGTACTAAGCGGTAGGCCATTTCTACGGCAACGTCTTGACCATAGCTGCTAGCAGACCGGCATCCCACAATGGCCACCGCCCGCTGAGAGATATCAGCGAGGTGAGCAGGCCCCGTAACCCACAGCCCCACAGGTGCCCCACCCATTCCAGATTTCCCCACCCGCGCGAGGCTGTCGAGACCCGTGGGCCATTCCTCATCCCCTGGAATGAGGAACCTCATCGCAGCCTTTTCCGACCGCTCCACGAGTTGATCGACGTCGAGCGATTTAGCTCGTTTGTGCCATCGTTCGCCAGAATCGGTAAGCATGTGCTGCCACAGCTCTTCAGCGGTCATCTCAACTAGTCGTTTCGCCATCACCCCCGGCTCGGCAGCAGCTGTCAGAGCGGCCCGCGCCAATCTCTCGCTCGTCCACGTCATCGCAATCTCCCTCGTCGCATTCCCATGGCCTCCGCCACACACGCTTTGTCAACCTCGTCCTTGCCCTCGAGGTCGGCCACCGTCCACGCGATTCGCAGCACTTTGTCGACGCCTCGCGCCGTGAGCCGTCCGGTTGTCAGAGCATCTTCGATGATTCGAGTGGCGTCATTGGCCGGCAACATCTGCCGTAAGACTTTTCCTGGAACCTCGGCGTTGCATCGCCAGGGAACTCCCCGCCACCGGGCGGCAGCACGCTCACGGGCTTGCGCGACCCGCTCGTGCACCGCTGCACTAGATTCCCCCGCGGGCAGAGCTGACGCATCAAGCAGATGCGCCGACGTCAGCGGTCGCATCCTGACTGTGACGTCCACTCTGTCTAGGATCGGGCCCGAAAGCCGACCTGAATACCGGCGAACCTGTTGCGGAGTGCACGTGCACCGTCCCGATGGGTCATCGGCCAGCCCACACGGGCACGGATTGAGCGCCATAACAAGCTGAAACCGAGCCGGGAACGTCGTGTGTGCCTGAGAACGTCCAATAACGATTTCCCCCGTCTCCAGCGGTCCACGCAGCGAGTCCAACACCTTTGGCGCAAACTCCGGAGCCTCGTCGAGAAACAACACCCCTCGATGCGCTAGCGAGATCGCGCCGGGTTGGGCAATACGTACTCCCCCACCGACCATGGCCGCCATCGACACCGAATGATGGGGTTGAGCGAGTGGGGGCCTCGTCATGAGACGCCCGCTCCCTCGTCCGGCCAAGGAATGCAGTGCGGTGACTTCGAGGGCGTCACGGTGATCAAGTCGGGGAAGAATCCCAGGTAACCGTCGTGCCAACATAGATTTCCCACAACCAGGAGCGCCACGTAGCAGAATGTGGTGACGCCCCGCTGCCGCTACTTCAAGGGCTCGGCGCGCCTCGTGCTGGCCGATAACCTCCGTTAGGTCTCCTATCCCCGGATCGGTGTCGGGAGACCCCACAATGGGGCCCTCAGGAGGCACCACTGGACGACCATGTAACACGTCGACAACGTCACCCAGATGGCCGACTGGCCAGATCGTCAATCCCTCGACGAGACTGGCCTCATCACTCTGACTAGCCGGTACTACCGCCCGCTCAAACCCAGCCTCCCGCGCCGCTAGCAGCGCGGGCAGCACGCCGCGCACAGGCCGTACTCGGCCGTCCAGCCCAAGTTCTCCAATCAGAACCGTCGATCCAAAGAGAGCCTGTGGGACCTTTCCATCAGCAGCCAGCGTCGCTGCAGCAATGGCCAGATCAAAATGCGTCCCAGCCTTTGGTAGGCCAGCTGGCGTGAGATTGATCGTCAACACATTGCTAGGCCACGACAACCCCGTCGCGCAGACAGCGGCCCGACATCGGTCCCGGGCCTCGTGGAGGGCCGCGTCTGGCAGACCGACAAGCACGGTACGCGGCAGTCCGGACGAAATTGCGGCTTCCACCTCAACCATGGAGCCTTCCATCCCTACCAACGCGACCGACCACGCACTTGCGCCGGTCACCGGATACCTCGCACATGTGTGACAGTTGGCTCGGCGCCCGGGCGCACCATGACACCGATGGCGTCAATCCGCACCGAGTGGACCCCGTCGTCCTGGTTAACCAACCACGCCAGTGCTAGTTCGTGAAGCTTACGGACCTTCGCCGTCGTAATAGATTCCAGCGGGTCGCCGAAGCCAGTGCCTGACCTGGCCTTCACCTCGATAAAGACAACGGTCTGGTCGTCACGCGCGATGAGGTCAATCTCTCCCACATCACACGTCCAATTACGCGCGATGATTGTCCATCCCAGGGACTCCACATACTGAGCGGCAAGATCCTCGCCCCACGCACCGAACGCGGGTCTGCAACCACGACGCCCACGCAACGCAGCTCCACGCGGGGTCGTCAGCTCTGCCGACAATGGCTTAGGTGTCATCATTCACCACCTCCGACAACAGTTATCGTCGGAGAACACCTGATTATTCAGTTATCCACAGATCAATGTTTCGGGATCAGAAGCACCATAAGTTATCCACAAAGCCCCACGCCGGTAACGAAACCTCAGCCACCGATAAGTAGATGACCTACGAGGTCTACAGACGATTCCGACTCGGAGTGGAAACCGGTCAAGACCACACGATGCCCACACTCACGTCACAGGATTGGACATGGACACGTAACGTCAAGGAATGCGAGCCTGGCGTTACTTAGACGGCACCTCGTCAAAGTCAGCATGCACGATCTCCTCAATGGATACATCGCGGAAGGTAAGGATCTTGGCGCTCTTGACGAACCTAGATGGCCGGTACATGTCCCACACCCAGGCATCCGCCATAGACACCTCGTAGTAGACGTCGCCCCCCTCGGTGCGAACCTTGAGATCGACGACGTTACACAAATAGAACCGTCTCTCGGTTTCTACGGCATATTTGAAGATCCCGACGACGTCCTTGTACTCGCGGTAGAGCTCCAACTCCATCCGATTCTCGTACTGTTCCAGATCTTCGGCACTCATGATGAATGAAGCCTAGCCGCTCGTCGCACATTGGCGTAGCTCATCCGGTGTTGACGAGACGGTCCTAACTCCTTCAGACGGCGCTGGTGTAAGGCTGTCGCGTACCCCTTGTGCACCGCAAAATCGTAACCAGGAATCTCGGCGTCCATAGCGATCATGATGCGATCCCTGGCCACTTTGGCCACGATGGAGGCAGCTGCCACACACGCACACACTGAATCGCCCTTCCACATTCCCAGATCGGGAACCGTGAGTCCGTCGACCGGGAAACCGTCCGACAGCACGTATCCCGGTTCAACTCCCAGCCTCACCACGGCACGCCTTAAGCCGCTGATATCTGCCTCCTGCATCCCCAACCGATCGCATTCGTCGGCTTCTACACGTACCCACGACACTGCCAAAGCTTTATCCATGATGACGTTAAACAGGGCCTCTCTCTTGGCCGCAGATAGTGTCTTGGAATCTGCTAGCCCCGCAATCCTGCCGGATCTGCGATCATCAAGAATGACAGCTGCGGCTACCAATGGCCCTGCACACGCGCCCCGCCCCGCCTCGTCGCATCCGGCCACGGGGCCGAGTCCGGCCCTCGCTAGGGCCCGTTCATGGCCCATCGGCCCCGACCCGACTCGCACCGACATGGAATCCGTCACTTAGGGCAGCACGCGTTACCGACGCAGATGCGCGCCTTGCCTGGAGCTGACGACGACCTATCCAGGATTCCTCGGAAAATGTCAGGAGTCCCCAGTCCCTCAATGCGATTGAGAGGCATGAGAATGGCCTTTGCCGGCCCAACGACGTCATCGAGCGGCACAAACGCAGGAGCGCCCGTATACTCACCCGGATCAAGGTCTTGGAGGTGATAGCGCGAGTCACCCGAGGCATTGCGATGGTCCCCCAAGACGAACATCCGCCCCCGAGGAACAGTGACCCGGAATTCCATCGCCGAGGGTTTAACCATTTCACCATTTTCGGAGTACAGGTATGACCGCTCGTCAAGCGCCTTACCGTTGACGGTCACCTGGCCGTTGACGTTGCAGCAGGCAACGGTGTCCCCAGGCATGCCGATCACTCGCTTAATGAGGTAGTTCGAGCTCTTGTTAGGCAACAACCCGACGAATTCGAGGATCTGTCCTGGAACAGAGCGGCGATCCTGGGCAGCAGGTAGCCAATGTTCGGTGTCTTTGAACACGACGACGTCGCCCCGATGAAAATCGGCGGCTTTCACCGCGATCACGCGGTCGCCCACCTGCAAGGTGTTTTGCATAGACTTCGACGGGATGACAAACATCTGAGCGACGAAACCACGCAGCACAGCTGAGATGATGAGGGCACCAACGACGATGAGAACAACTTCGATCGCCCCCGACCGAAAGCGCTGCCACCCAGACGCCTGTTCCCCACGTGCTGTTGCATCGTCAGAGTCCCTGGTGTCGCCGTTTGCAGCCCGCCTCGCCCGGTAGTCATCCGCCACGGCAAAACCTCTCCCTCATCCCCTGTGGGAACTTCCCGTCGGGTGCCACCTTGCAGTGTAACCAACGCACAGAAAAAAGCTGCATCATGACGCGCCTACCCCAGATGTGAGTGGAACCATACAAAAACGGGGCTTCGCCGTAACGAAACCCCGTTGCTGTTAAGACGACGTCAGCGAGCTGAGCCCCTCTCCTTAATCTTGGCCGCCTTGCCACGCCGGCCGCGCAGGTAGTACAGCTTGGCGCGACGGACCGCACCGTGGCGATCAACCTCGATCTTGTCAATGATCGGGGAATGCAGCGGGAAGGTACGCTCAACACCGGTCCCGAAGCTCAGCTTGCGGACGGTAAAGGACTCCTGGACGCCACCACCGGTACGCGAGATGACGATCCCGGAGAAGACCTGCACACGGGTACGGCTACCCTCAACAACCTTGACGTGGACCTTCACCGAGTCGCCAGGACGGAACTCGGGGATGTCGTCGCGCATCGAGGCCTTGTCGATCTCGTCGATGATGTTGCTCATAGTGTTTCCTCGCCGGTGCCACAGGTCACCTGGTGCTCGTGTTCACAAAGATTTCGTTCCCCGAGCGCCGGACTGTCCCCCTGTGGCAGGAGCCGGACACGGACAACACCGCGGTATTTTTCCATACCCATGGCTCTGGCATCAAATCCACCATCACTCGTGCCCGCCAACAGGCAGTGCTCCACAACATAACCGGGCTCCGACACCGCGAGGTGTCGGAGCCCGAGTAATCGACCACACGAGTCAGGACTCAGTCGTCCTTGCCGTCGTGCTTGAACAGCGACGCAATGAGGTCGCGGTTGAGCTGGCTGATGGACTCCAGCGGAATACCTTTCGGGCACACCGAGGCGCACTCACCAATGTTGGTGCAGCCACCGAATCCTTCAGCGTCGTTCTGCGCAGCCATAGCCTTAACACGACGCATCCGCTCCGGCTGACCCTGCGGAAGCATGGCCAGGTGAGTGATCTTCGCAGAAGTAAACAGCATCGAGGAGCCGTTCGGGCAGGCCGCCACGCAGGCGCCACAACCGATGCAGGTAGCGGCGTCGAAGGAGCGGTCAGAGCGCTTCTTGTTGACCTGAACAGCGTGAGCGTCCGGGGCAGCACCGGTGTTCACCGAGACATAGCCGCCAGCCTGGATGACACGGTCAAGGGCCGAGCGATCCACGATAAGGTCACGCAGAATCGGGAAGGCACCCGACTTCCATGGCTCGATCGTGATGGTCGAGCCATCGGCGAAGGAGCGCATGTGGAGCTGACACGTAGTGGTACGCACCGGCTGGGCAGCACCCATACCACCGTGCGGCACACCATTGATGACGACGCCGCACTGACCGCAAATACCCTCGCGGCAGTCCGAGTCAAATGCGACGGGCTCTTCACCCTGAGCGGTGAGGTTCTCGTTGAGCATGTCCAACATCTCAAGGAAGGACATATCACCGGAAACACCGTCCAGGGTGTACTCGACGAGGCGGCCCTGATCCTTGGAATTGCGCTGACGCCAGATTCGCAGGTTGATCTTCACTTGTAGCTCCTCTGCTTGACCTGGATGGACTTGTAGACCAGCGGCTCCTTGTGCAGGGTCGGCTTGTGGCCTTCGCCAGTCCACTCCCAGGCAGCGACGTACTGATACTCGTCGTCGTGACGCATGGCCTCGCCCTCTTCGGTCTGAGACTCAGCGCGGAAGTGACCACCACAAGACTCGCGACGGTGTAGAGCGTCGATGCACATCAGTTCACCGAGCTCCAAGAAGTCGGCGAGCCGACCAGCGCGCTCGAGGGTCTGATTGAGCTCCTCGTTGACGCCGGTGACCTTAACGTTGGTCCAGAACTCGTTGCGCAGATTGCGGATGAGACCAATAGCCTTAATGAGGCCGGCCTCGCTGCGCTCCATACCGCAGTACTCCCACATGATGTGGCCAAGTTCCTTGTGGATCGAGTCGACGGTACGGGTTCCATTAATCGTTAGCAGCTTGTTGATACGGCTCTCGACAGCCTGACGGGCTTCAACCGCGGACGGATGCTTCTCATCGACCATGCCGAACTTCGGAGAGTCCGCCAGGTAATCGGTGATGGTGTTGGGCAGCACCCAGTAGCCATCAGCCAGACCCTGCATCAGGGCCGAAGCACCGAGCCGGTTAGCGCCGTGATCGGAGAAGTTGGCCTCACCACAGACAAACAGACCCGGAATGGTCGACTGCAGGTCATAGTCGACCCACAGGCCACCCATCGTGTAGTGCACCGCAGGGTAGATACGCATGGGAACCTCATACGGGTTCTCGTCGGTAATCCGCTGGTACATGTCGAAGAGGTTGCCGTACTTCTTTTCCACGGCATCCTTACCCATACGCTGGATGGCCTCGGAGAAGTCGAGGTACACACCACGGGCACGCATGTGCTCGGTGCCGTCAGAATCGACCTCACGAACCTTCGGACCGACACCACGACCCTCGTCACAGCGGTACTTGGCTTGACGGGATGCAATGTCACGAGGAACCAGGTTGCCGAAGGACGGGTAGATGCGCTCCAAGTAGTAGTCGCGATCTTCCTCGGGGATGTCGCGAGGATCCTTTTCACAATCTTCCGCGCGCTTGGGCACCCAGATACGGCCGTCGTTACGCAGCGACTCCGACATCAGAGTCAGCTTCGACTGGTTTTCACCATGCACCGGGATGCAGGTCGGGTGGATCTGGGTGTAGCAGGGGTTGCCGAAGTAAGCGCCCTTACGGTGGGCACGCCACGAGGCGGTGGCATTGCAGCCCATGGCGTTCGTCGACAGGAAGAAGACGTTGCCGTAACCACCGGTAGCCAGGACGACGGCATCACCAAACCACTCTTCGATCTTGCCGGTAACCATGTCACGAGTCACGATGCCGCGAGCTCGCCCGTCGGCGACGATGAGCTCGACCATCTCGTGACGGGTGTGCATGTGCACGGTGCCGGCGTGAACCTGCCGCTCGAGGGCTTGGTAGGCGCCGATGAGCAGCTGCTGGCCCGTCTGGCCGCGAGCGTAGAAGGTGCGCTGCACCTGGACGCCACCGAAGGAACGGTTGTCGAGCAGGCCACCGTACTCACGGGCGAACGGAACGCCCTGGGCGACACACTGGTCGATGATGTTCGCGCTGACCGCGGCGAGCCGGTAAACGTTCGTCTCGCGGGAGCGGTAATCGCCACCTTTGACGGTGTCGTAGAACAGGCGGTAGATCGAATCACCGTCATTCTTGTAGTTCTTCGCGGCGTTAATTCCGCCCTGGGCCGCGATCGAGTGAGCGCGACGCGGAGAGTCCTGGTAGCAGAAGTTCTCGACGCGGTAACCGGCCTCACCGAGAGTTGCGGCGGCAGCGCCACCAGCTAGACCGGTACCAACAATGATGACCGTCATCTTGCGACGGTTAGCCGGGTTGACCAGACGCGAGGTGAACTGGCGATCAGTCCAGATCTTCTCGATCGGAAGGTCATGGTTGGCCTTCGTGTCGTGGATTTCGTCGCCGGTCGTCCAGTACTGGTCGGCGAGAGCGGCGTTGTTATTGGATGCAGCAGTTGCAGTCATCAGGAGATCACCCCGAACAGGACCAGGAATGGAGGAGTCATGAAGCCCACGAAGATCACGATGGCGACGATCCAGGAACACACGCGCAGCACAGCGCGAGCGGTACCAGAGACGTTGACGCCGAGGGTCGCAAAGGCACTCCAGAAACCGTGGGAGACGTGCATGCACACCGCGATCATGGCGATGAGGTAAATGAGCACGAACCACCAGTGGCTGAAGGCCGTAAGTACCATCCCTGCGCGTCCAGCTGCATCGGTGGGCGGGTTATTGAGCAAGTCAGGGCTAATGGTGAACTGCAGCAGGTGGAGGATGAGGAATAGGAAGATGATCCAGCCACCCCAGAACATCGTGCGGGCAGCATAGGTATTCTCCGGCGAGAGGTTCTTCTTAACCGAGTAACGGCCAGCGCCACCGGTTCCAATGTTGCGCTGCTTGTTAACGCGAATCGCCGACCAAATGTGCAGCACGATCGCCAGCAACATGAAGATCCGGAAAATCCACAAGAAGGATTCACCCGGCAGGATCGGGTTGAGAATCGTGCGAAGAAAACCGGCGTAACGATTGAATTCCTCGTTACTAGCGAGCAGCTTCAAGTTGCCAAACATGTGCATGAGCAGGAAGAGGATTAAGATCAGCCCGGTGACGGCCATGAGGGCCTTCGCCGCGACAGTTGATCGCACCGCTCTCTGATGAGTAGTAAGTGTTGTAGTCGCCACGGACCAAAGACTAGCCAATTACCAGCCCTTTTGCGCCCCCACCCCCTGTGTTTTCGAAAACTTCCCTCGACCCTTGGTTCACTAAGGGTTTTACTCTTGATTATCGCAACATTTTCGGTTCGAATTTTGTCGATTAGAGACGCTTCAATGGGGAACACCGAAGTCGGAATCCGTCAGATCAGGACGCCGCTCACACGTCAGGCGGACTGACTCATCACGGCGCCACTTCGCAATTCGACCATGATGACCACTCATGAGAACCTCGGGGACATCGAGGCCACGCCAAGAGACCGGCCGGGTGAACAGCGGATACTCCAGCAAGCCGTCTTGCCCGGCCGAGAACGACTCCTCCGCTAGAGACTCCGGGTTACCCATGAACCCGGGCACCAGCCGAACCACGGCCTCAGTGATAGCCAGAGCCGCTACTTCTCCCCCATTAAGCACGTAGTCTCCCAGGCTCACCTCATGAACAGTCCACATCGACCGCGCATAGTCGATCACGCGGTGGTCGATCCCCTCGTACCGTCCGCAACAGAACACGATCCGCACCGCCGACGACAACTCTTGAGCAGCAGACTGGGTAAATGGCGCACCTGACGGGCTAGGGAAAATCACATGAACCGACGAGTCCGGCTCAGTGCCAATGATCTCGTCGAAAGCTTCCCCCCAAGGGTCAGGCTTCATGACCATGCCCGCGCCTCCGCCACACGGGGTGTCGTCCACGGTGCGATGGCGATCGTGGGTCCAGTCGCGCAAGTCGTGGGCGTGGACCTCCACCAGACCGTTGACTGCCGCCTTACCCAGCAAAGATATGTCGAGGACATCAAAGTACGCCGGAAAAATTGACAGGTAGTCCAGCCTCATCGTCACCTCGCCTCTTCAGCGTTCGAATCGAGCAAGCCAGGAATGCCACTGACGACGATCCACCCGGACGCCACATCGACAGTAGGGACGAGTTGGTGGACGAAAGGAACCAGATGTTCCTCCCCACTTACGTCGATCACGAGCACATCTTGGGCTGGCATATGAAGCACATCTTTGACAGCCCCGCGGCTTTTACCTGATTCATCAACCACTGTCAGCCCACGCAACCGGCGATCCCAGAATTCATCGGGGTCATCGGGGTCATCGTTGGGCTCAACGTCAACGACGAGAACCGATCCGCGTAGCTCCTCTGCCCCCTGACGATCTTTCACTTCGTCAAAAGCGACGATAAGGCAGCCCTTGGCCCAGCGGGACCGTACAACCGTCAGATCACGTCTGGACCCCTCAATCTGCACCGTGGCACCTACTCCAAACCTCGCATCTGGTTCGTCCGTACGCACCTCAACGACGACGTCACCTCGCAGACCATGGGCACGACCTACTCGTCCGACGACGACCTCCACCGTTGCCGACTCTTCCACTGTGACTCCTGGGGAATGATGAGATTAGACAAGATGCCAGACACAGCACATGGGCCGCAGCCCCGCCAGAGCGGAACCACGGCCCATATTGTCAAAGGACTGGCGATTCAGTGACGATGGCCACGGTGGTCGGAATGCCGTCCCGACCCGCGTCGATCAACATCAACGAAGTCGATCCTGATCTGCTCGTCACCGGCCAACGCACCAATAACCGTGCGCAACGAAGAGGCCGTACGACCCTGACGACCGATGACCTTACCAATGTCGGAAGGATTGACGCGCACCTCAAGCATCCGGCCGCGTCGCAGGTCCTTCTCCCGGACCCGGACGTCGTCAGGATTGGCGACGATGCCAGAGACGAGGTGTTCCAGGGCGTCGGCTAGCACGATCAGGCCTCAGCCTTCTCGCCACTGTTGTCTCCAGCCGCCGACTCGGAAGCCTCGTCAGCAGCTGCCCCTTCGGACTTCTTGGTGATGGCCTCACGCGGGGCCTCGTCGGCCTCAGCCAGGGCAGCGTTGAACAGATCATCCTTGTTGGGACGCTCGGGCTGCGGTTTGACACCAGACGGCGAAGTATCGCCGGTGAACTTCTGCCAATCACCGGTGCGCTTCAGCAAAGCAACAACAGCTTCAGTCGGCTGGGCACCGACGCCGAGCCAGTACTGCACGCGCTCAGAGTCGATCACAATGACCGACGGATCGGCCTTGGGATGGTACTGGCCGATTTCCTCAATAGCACGACCGTCACGCTTAGCGCGCGAGTCCATGACGACGACACGGTAGTGCGGGGTACGGATCTTGCCGAGACGCTTCAGACGAATTTTGGTAGCCACGTGTGTGGTAACTCCTGTAGTGAGACGCCCGGGACGAAACCCGGGAAGTTACGGGTGAGCACGGACACGACGTGGGGACATCGCCCCCGAACTCGGGTGGAACTATCCGCCGATAAGAGAGGGCACCGAACGGACAGAAGCTCTCGACATTGTGCCACAGATAGGCAGATGACGCGAGCCGGGACGGACTTCACCTGATGACTACTCGTCCCCTCAGCACGATGTAGGTGGGAGACTCCAGCACCCCAACGTCAACCCTCGGGTCACGGTCAAGGACGAGGAGGTCAGCGGAATCGCCAATACCCAGCTGCTCACCGCCCAACCACGCGCGAGCCCGCCAGGACGCTGCTCCCAATGCCATCTCCGCTCCCCCTACGGCAGCCAACAACCGAACCTCGGAGGCAATGAGGCCGTGCTTGATAGTGCCGCCAGCGTCGGTACCGGCATAAATCGGCACTCCGGCATCCCAAGCCTTGGCGATCGTTTCATGACGGTGAGTATGGAGGTGACGCATATGTGCGGCATATTTTGGGAACTTGCCGTCGGCCTGAGCGGCGATGGACGGGAAGGTCTCGATATTGATCAAAGTCGGGACAAGCCCGACCTCGCGCTCAGCCATAGTGGCGATTGTCTCGTCGGTAAGCCCAGTGCCGTGCTCAATACAGTCAATACCGGCATCAACGAGCTGTGCGGGAGCTTCCTCGGAAAAACAGTGCGCAGTAACACGGGCACCAAGCTCATGAGCACGATCGATGGCGGCCTGGGCGATATCTGCGGGCCACAACGGAGCGAGATCCCCCTCGTCGCGATCAATCCAGTCACCGACAAGCTTGACCCAACCATCACCGGATCGAGCCTGACGATCGACCTCGGCAACGAGATTTTCCGGATCTACCTCAGCTGCGTAGTTACGGATGTAACGCTTAGGGCGGGCGATGTGGCGTCCGGCACGAATGACCCGCGGAAGGTCGTCGCGGTCGTCGATCCAATGGGTATCACTCGGCGATCCAGCATCGCGGATGAGAAGGGTGCCCGTCTTCGCCTCGGTCCGGGCCTGCTCGTCGGCAGTCTCCGTGCCAACGGCACCATGAGCATCGAGGCCAATGTGGTTATGGGCGTCAACTAGACCGGGAATGATCCAACAGCCGTCAGCCAAAGTTCGAGCCCCCGAGAGCGGCCCTTCCACGAGGACTCCGTCGTGAACCCATAGTTCACGTTCTTCCCCGTCAGGTAGCACGACGCCCCGGATACGCAAGTCTTCATCAGGAGCGGTTTGGGCCTCACGGGCCATATGGGTATGAGTCCATCCGTCGTGGGTGTGAGTGTGGAACAACGGCTGGGTGTCCTCGGTCATGGCCCCATCGTGTCACGAAGTCGCGGGGAGAAGTAATGTCAAACTCGCGATCTCTTCACACATCACCGACGCTGGTTCAACGCGGTCTCTTGTTCGTTTGGTTGAACATCTGCTGCATTGACGGCGGCATCTTGAATTCACTCATTGCCTTCTGCAGATCTTCCTGACTGGGTTGCTGCTGGCCCTGCAACCCGAACGCCTCACCGCTGCTCCGCTGCGGTTTCTTTGCAGCTTGACGAGCCTGAGCAGCACGCTTGGCGGGATTACCAGAGCCCTTACGGTTCTTCTGCTTCTTCTTCGACTGTTTGGAACCGCGCTTAGCCATGGACCCCATCATGCGGCCAGCACCAGGACCCATCATCTGGCCCATCTGGCTCATCATCTTCCGAGCGTCAACAAATCGATTGACCAGGTTGTTGACGTCACGAACTTCCACGCCAGACCCGTTAGCAATACGGGCACGACGTGACCCGTTGAGGATCGACACGTCAGCACGCTCGGCCGGAGTCATCGCGCAGATGATGGCCTCAATGCGGTCAATCTCCCGCTCGTCGATGTTCTCAATCTGGCCTTTCATCTGGCCGACGCCGGGGAGCATGCCCATGATCTTGGACATCGGGCCCATGCGACGCATTTGACGCATGAGACCGAGGAAGTCATCGAGACCGAACTCCCCCTTGCCTGCCATGAGCTTGGCCGCAGCCGCCTGAGATTGCTCCTGATCGAAAGCTTTCTCGGCTTGCTCGATAAGGGTGAGCATGTCACCCATATCGAGGATGCGCGAGGCCATCCGGTCGGGATGGAAAACGTCGAAGTCCTTGAGACCCTCACCCGAGGAAGCAAACATGATCGGCTTGCCGACCACACGAGCAATGGACAGAGCTGCGCCGCCGCGAGCGTCGCCGTCAAGTTTGGTCAGGACAACGCCGTCGAATCCGACTCCCTCCTGGAAGGCCACCGCAGTGTTGACCGCGTCCTGACCAATCATGGCGTCAACGACGAAGAGGGTCTCGTCAGGGTCGGTAGCAGTCTTGATGTCAGCCGCTTGAGCCATCATCTCGGCGTCGACGCCCAGACGACCAGCGGTGTCGATGATGACGACGTCGTACAGCTTGTGCTCGGCCTCTGCGACGGCATCACGGGCTACCTGGACGGGATCCCCAACTCCGTTGCCAGGTTCAGGAGCGAAGACGTGCACCCCGGCACGTTCTCCGACCACCTGCAACTGAGTGACGGCATTGGGCCGCTGGAGGTCGCAGGCGGCCAACAACGGGGAGTGGCCCTCTTCCTTGAACCACCGAGCCAACTTCCCAGCCAGGGTCGTCTTGCCAGCACCTTGCAAGCCGGCAAGCATGACGATCGTCGGGGGAGTCTTCGCAAACCGAACCGTACGGGTCTGCCCTCCGAGGATCTCGACGAGTTCCTCGTTGACAATCTTGACGATCTGTTGGGTCGGATTGAGCGCTTTAGAAAGCTCCTCGCCGTGGCAACGCTCTTTAATGGCCGCCACGAATTCCTTGACGACCGACAAGTTGACGTCAGCCTCAAGCAGGGCGATGCGAATCTGGCGAGTCGTGGCATCGATATCGGCATCAGTGAGACGCCCCTTACCACGCAATCCCTTGAAGGTTGATGCGAGGCGGTCTTGGAGAGTGTCGAACACGGTTGTCCTTCAGCGCGCTAGTTCCTTACCAGGACAGACTACCGTCCCAGACTCGATCATGACTCCCGGCGGCAATTACAGCCCGAACTGGCCAAGCCACTGTAATGACTGCTCGATATACGGTGTGTACACACTGACGCGGTGTCCGCCACCCGTGAGCAAGATAAAGGTGAACTGCTTCATGCCTTTGGCGACATGGTAAAACTGGCCTCCGTCCGGGCCGACTTGCCCGTTCGAAACCACCGGTACACGACCGGGCCCCCAGCTCTGCAAATCATTGGGGTTGAGCACGGACAGAAACCGCACGCTGCGCTCAATCTTGCGTTCCTGGACCCTACGCACCACCGAGCTGTTGGCCATAAGGGGTCGGGCCATGTTGGCGATGCGCGGATTCTCGAACATGGGATGGTAGTACCCACCCAAAGAGAACCCGGCATTGAAAGCCCTGGGATATTTAGTCGACAAATTGGCAGCGCAGTAGCCACCGGTGCTCCATCCACCGATGAAACGTGACCCGCGCTCGTGACCGACCCGGTAGTGCGACTCAAGCCGCGGGATAACAATCTTCATGATCCATGTCTCATGCCGGTAGGGACCAACGTCAACGCACTCGCTGTCGACACCGTCACGAATCTTGCCCGGCAAGAACACGATGACGAAGGGATTGACCTTCCTGCCCTTGATGAGTTCGGTTGCTGGACCGATGAAGTCGATCGACTTGTTGTCACGCTGACCAGTGTCATTGACGCCCCCGATGTAGAACAACACCGGAAATCGAGTGCGACGCTCCGACTTTTCAAAGTACTGGGGTGGCAGCCAGACTGGAACGCGCGCATATTGGGCATCCGCGCCAGGCACCGTTATTGCGCTCACCTGACCGTTGGGATGGGGGTTGGACTTACTGATCGGAATATCTTTGACCTTGGTGCGTCGGATCGGGACTAGATCATGGGTCGGAGCCTCTGGTTGGACCTCTCCCAACAGGTCAGACCATGACGTGAAAAACCCATACTCACGGTTGATATAGAGAAAGACGCCGGTAATCAGTAAGGCCTGCGCGAGCAAAATCACCACGAGATGGCCGAGACCGCGCAGGATCTTGCGCCACCAGCTTCCCGTACCCGCTATAGCCCGCCACACGACGAAAGCTAGAGGCAAAGCGAAGGCCGCAATAAGCACCGCTACGCACAGCTTATGGCTGAGGATACTGACCATCATGACCCCACCAGTCGGGGCAAACCACGCGATATCTGTCACTTATCGGACCTCAGCACTCGGCAGAATCGTCACCCATGAGACCGGTGACAAAGTTATCAGCATCAAAGGGGGCCAGATCGTCGGCTCCCTCGCCGAGACCGATGAGCTTGACGGGCACACCTAGCTCACGCTGCACTTGGACAACGATGCCGCCCTTCGCGGAACCGTCAAGCTTTGACAACACGATGCCAGTCACGTCGACGACCTCCGAGAAGACGCGGGCTTGAGCTAGGCCATTCTGCCCGGTGGTGGCGTCCAAAACAAGCAACACCTCGCTCACCGGTGCAAGCTTCTCGATGACACGCTTGACCTTACCCAGTTCATCCATGAGACCGGCCTTGGTGTGAAGTCGCCCAGCAGTGTCAACGAGCACGACATCAACACCTTCATCAATGCCAGTCTGAACGGCCTCGTAAGCGACGGAGGCAGGATCGGCGCCCGCGTCCTTGCGGACGGTACGCACACCGACGCGTTCTCCCCACGTCTCCAGCTGCTCGCCAGCGGCGGCGCGGAAGGTGTCTGCTGCACCGAGGAGGACCGTCTTTCCCTCGGCGACGAGAACGCGCGCCAGCTTGCCGCAGGTCGTCGTCTTACCCGTGCCATTGACGCCCACCATGAGGACGACAGCCGGCTTGCCTTCCAGGCGGTCTAGGTTGATGGAACGATCCATATCCGATCCGACGAGTTCGACAAGCTCATGGTGCAGAACCTCGCGAGCATGGGCCGGGTCAGAGATCCCATCAATAGCCAGTTCCGAGCGCAGCTTCTCGACGAGCTCCGTCGTCGGACCAACACCCAGATCGGAGGTGATAAGGGTGGTCTCGAAGTCATCCCAGGCGTCATCGTCGAGCTTGTCAGCGCTCAGCAACTCAGCCAAACCACGAGCAAGCGCATTGTTGCTGTTAGCCAGACGACGCCGCAATCGGGCCATCCGCGAGCCTGGCGCCTCGGGCGCCTCGACCGCTGGTTCAGCGACCTGTGACGCTTCTGACTCGGGGCGCCCGACAGCAGACTCGCCGCCCGCTGGAGTCTCCGCTTCGGGAACTGTTTTCCCACTTTCCGTGGGAGCCGGGGACACCTGGGCAGGCTTAGACCCCTCACGCAGAGCCTTACGCCGCGAAACTCCAGCAGTGACGGCAGCAACCACCGTCACCAGGACGAGTATGCCGAGGATAATCCAGATCAGGGTTATGGGGTTCACGTCGGCCGATATTAGTCGGTCAATTCACAAAACCACGAGGGCAGACCGCCTCAGCGATGTCGAACACCGCTGAGATCTTCACCCACACGGGTGGCGGTGTAACGCCAAAAACTAGCATCGGGATCGGCACCAGGATGACGTAGACCCAGCATCACCACGGCGCAAACGCCCAAGGCGACCGCGAGAATCAGGACCATCGCGATGATGAAAACGACCATCCGAGACCGACCTTTCCGTCAGGGTACGCACATGCAGATTACCCGAGACGCCAGGCTCCCTAACGCGATTCGGCTGCATCGCCGTCATCATAACTTTCGGGAACAACTGCAGAGGCAACCATAGGAAGCTCTCCTGAGTGCTTCACTGCTCGGAAGGTCCACAACTTATTGACGACGAAGTTGATAGGCATCGTCACGATGATGGCGAAGATCTGGGACCAGTACTCGCGTGACTGAATCCCCCTTCCCTCGTTAAACCACGGCTCGGGTAAGTAAATCGGGGACGTTGGGTTGGTAAAGAAGATCTTAATAAACATACCGATGATGGCGGCTATCGACCCTACGGCAAAAAAAGGCCAGAATTCACGCCACCATCCCCGACGGTATTCGCGCTTGAACGTCCACGAACGATTGAGCTGGAAGTTTGTAATGTTGGCTACCACGAAACCGACGAGCCACACCAGGCTCGTGAAGCGGAAATTCCACCGGGTACCCGCAAGATTGAACAAGATGTCCTGGGCATGCTCAGTACCGCCATTCGCCTTATTCATGATGATGGCGACGATGATGTTGACCAGAAACCCTGATCCACCGACGACCCCGAACTTGATGAATTCAATCAAGTGACGCTTCTTGATGCGTCTCCTCGTAGGTGCAGTCGGTTCAGTGATCACTCGCGATATAATAGGCCTAATGCCAAGAGATCTGAAACCGCCCATCAAGATTAATATGGCGCGCCGGGACGAGTCGTCACGCTGCGAAAGCAGCCAATGGTGAGATATGGCCTCGGACCGGGATAGCGGGCCACCTCAGGCACCGCGTCGAGCTCCGGTTCATGAACTGGATACGGCTCATGACGGTGCCACAACGCTTGCAAGGCTTATCCTCTCACCTATAGGCATCAAGCGACCGATCGAGGTAACCCAGCTACATCAGCAATGCACGTTGATACAGCCACACGAGTCTTACCTTCTCCTCTTCGGCGACGTGAACATCAGATCGGGCCAGCAACCATCCCCAGCAGCCCCGCCTCTAGGACGCCAGTCACTTCTCCCCGGTACCACATGTAGTACCACTAAGCCATACTGAGCGTTGCCAAGATCCTCGCTTCCATGCGAGCCAATCCACGCACGACTATGCAGACTTGTTCCGCGTGTGCGAGGAGTTCTTCGGAGCAGCCAGGAACTACTGGCGGCTCGCACGCCGTCTTCAAGACCCCATGGCTCGGCGACCTGCGGGTCAACATCCAGAACGACCACGGCAAGGCCAAGACATACCAAGTCCGACAGGTGCTCCAAGCAATCGAGAAGTTGAAGGAACAGTGATGAGCCAGACGATCACCGACACCGCACGCTACAGCTTCCACGTGACCTGGTCCCCCGAGGACGCCGAGTTCATCGCCACGTGCGTCGAGTTTCCTTCGCTGTCGTGGCTGGCCGGTACTCCCGAGAAAGCGCTCACTGGGCTCCGGATCGTCGTCGATGAGGTCGTTGATGACATGCGCGCCAATGACGAACCTGTACCCGAGCCCCTGTCCACCCGGCACTACTCCGGGAAGTTCCAACTCCGACTTGGCGAGGACCTGCATCGACGACTCGTGATCGAGGCTGCGGAGCAGCACCTCAGCTTGAACCAGTACGTCACGCGCAAACTGGCCGTCTCCTGAACATCAGAAGTGTCACTCGCCCCGAGCGCAATTCCCGGGCAAGTCGCAGTCACTTCAGCCGCTGGCTCCGCAGGCAGGACGGAGACCCCACCTACTATCCACGATTCAACTTCACAGATCGGTGACCACGACAGGGGGCGACAACTTTCCCGCCTTCATGGGCATGGAACTACAACTCGGCAGCCTTGAAAGTGCCAGCGAACGCCTGATCGAGAGCTCGCTCTTCGCGTTTTCACCCACCGATGTTGACCGACGCAGCATTAACCCACCGACCCAAGGCAACGGGGCCACAGCTGCGCTAGCCATGCCAGATGACGGCAGGATCACCGTGGTCTCTGACACTTCGGGCATCGGAACGAGCTCCGGTTCATGAAAGACTCGCGTATGATCGGCGTCTCACATCGGTGGCAGGGGCTCATCCTCACGGCCGTAGGCATCCAAAACACGGGAAAACCACCCCGATTCCCCGTTGACGTTGACATAAAGAGAGTCGAAAGAGGTACCGCCCTGAGACATGGCCTCTGCCATAACATCGCAGGCCGTCTGCAACAATTCCACCGCTTCGGATTGACTCAGGCGAGAGCATGGTGTCTCGGGGTGACAACGGACCCGCCAAAGAGTTTCGTCGGCATAGATATTGCCAATCCCGGAAACAAGGGTTTGATCGAGCAAACTCCTCTTAATGGCGGACCTGCGTGCGCACAACCGTCGCACTACCTCGTCAACGTCGAAACACTCCTCGAACGGATCAGGGGCGATGTGGGTCACCGGACCGGGAATACCATCAACGAGCGGGGCTAGGGTCAATCCGCCGAAGGTGCGCTGGTCGAGGAAGCGCAGGTCACGACCATCGTCGAGGGTGATGACTATACGGGTATGGCGATGCTGCGGGGCATGTTGGGTGCTAACACGGAATTGTCCGCTCATACCTAGATGAGCCAACATCGCGGTGCCATCGTCAAGGATGAACCACAGGTACTTACCCCGGCGATTTACGGCAGTAAATTGACGACCCGACAAGGTCGTCTCGAAAAGCGCAGCGTCCTCGAGTCCACCGCTGGGGCGAAGCCCGCGAGTATCGACAACGTCGACGCTGTCGACGACAACCGGAACAACGAACTGTTCGAGTCCGGCTCGAACGGTCTCGACCTCGGGGAGCTCAGGCACCTGTGTGAGAGCTTGGCATCAGCGCGGAGACAGCACGGCGGGCCGCACCTTGCTCCGCTTCTTTCTTGTTGTGGCCGGTGTAGGCGGCATGCAGCCTGCCGTCCACATTCGCTCTGGCACAGTATCGACGATTGTGGTCTGGGCCAGACCCGACGATTTCGTATCGGGGGGCATCGAAGCCATGCTCAGCGCAGTACTCTTGCAGGACAGTCTTCCAGTCTGTGCCCGCCCCAGAGCGGTCTGCCTCATCAACGAGAGGATCGAAAAGGTGGTGGACTAGACGCAGTACGTCCGGAAGCCCAGCTGACAGCTCGACCGCGCCCAGCAGTGCCTCGGTAGTGTCGGCCAGGATCGACGTCTTGTCGTGGCCGCCAGTACGTTCCTCTCCCTTGCCCAATTTGATCCGAGGACCAATGCCGAGTTGACGTGCCAGCTGTCCTAGCGAGACGGTACTCACAACAGCCGACCGTAACTTGGCTAGCTGGCCTTCAGGCTTATCCGGAAACGCCCGGTACAAATAGTCGGTGACACCAACTTCAAGGATGGCGTCACCTAAAAACTCCAGCCTCTCGTTGGTGGGAATACCACCGTTTTCGAACGCATACGAGCGGTGCGTCAGCGCAAGATCGAGGAGCTGAGGATCACACCGGATTCCCAACTCCTCGAGAAGGGCGAGAAAAGGCCAATCCTCGACGTCGGGGCGACCGATATTCTGATCCCTGCTTGCGTGCACAGTGTCGATCTCAGGCCTCGACAACCTGACGACGGTCGCCGCGCGGCCCGTACCCACCGCAAGACGGGCAGGCGGTGTGGGGCAGGTGCTTCTCACCGCAGGCCGGGTTGGCGCAGGTGACGAGCTTGGTAGCAACCGTCTTCCACTGCGAACGACGGTGCCGGGTATTGCTGCGGGACATCTTCCGCTTCGGGACGGCCACGATTTTCTCCTTGGTGTGCTTGAAGGGTCGGCATCCGCACGCGACGGTTGCCCATGGCGACGTTCAGGACCGATCCGAGTCATCCCCGCCGACGAGGCCCTCGAGGGCCGACCAGCGTGGGTCGATCCGATCCGGATGGTCATGATCCGGGTCGTCATTGAGGTTGGCACCACAGTCTGGGCACAGCCCACCGCAGTCATCGCGACACAGCGGGCTGAACGGAAGGTTCAGCACGACCGCGGCACGCACCACGGGGTCAAGGTCGATAGTCTCCTCGGCACTAACCCGACTGGCATCCTCGTCGGCCTCCTTGTCGGGGTAGAAGTACAGCTCTTGGACGTCAAGGAGAAGTTCCTCCTTGATGGGGTCCAGGCAGCGAGAGCACTCCCCCTCCAGGGTGGCCTCGACGGTCCCGGTCGCGAGGACCCCCTCTCCAACCGACTCCAAGCGGAGATCAAGTTCGAGTGGAGAGTCCTCGGGAACGCCAATCATGTCGACATCGAGATCCGCTGGAGCGGGTACCGTCCGTTGAACCCGGATCATCTGACCCACTTGCCGACGCAGCGAATGGGTCTCGAGAACGAGACCCGAAAGCGCGTCGGAGTGGCGATGGGTGGTGTTCATCGCAAAGATCCCTTCGACCAGTGGAACACGACGAGGTCATGACCGGCCAGTAATTCTACACGGCCACTGCCACCGGAACCAAAACCTGGGATTCTCCCACGCTTTGGCTTCCAAGCCATGGGGCAACGAGACCAATCGACATCTTGACTATCGACTCCTGTTCGGGCGATGCTGTACTAAATCGTATTAGTTCAGCAGGAACCGGCGTCAATGGTGGCCCAGAACCTGCTCAGGCCTCACCTCTCAAGGAAGAAGCAAGATCATGGGAAACTTCACCATCGGTCGACGTCAACTGCTTGGCGGCACCGCCGCACTCGCGACAGTGCTCGCTGCGAGCGCATGTGGCATGAGTGGTTCAGGCGACAAACCGTCGAGTCAGGCATCTGTTAACCCGTCCGCCAAGCTCGAAGGCAGCATCCAGTTCCAAACCTGGTCGCTCAAGAACGAAAAGTTCACGCCCTACTTCAAGAAGCTCGTCAAGTCCTTTGAGAAGGAACATCCCGGAACAACGATCAAGTGGGTTGACCAGCCAGGCGAGGGCTATGAGGAGAAAGTCCAGCAGCAAGCCACCGCTGGACAGCTGCCCGATGTCATTAACATACCGCCGAACTTCGCGTGGCAGCTCCTCAAAGCCAACAAGGTCATGGACCTCAAGAAGGCTGACGCGGCAGCCATCAACACATATATCAAGGGCGGCATTGACGCCTACACCTACGACGGTTACGACGGCGTCTACGGGTACCCGTGGTACCTCGGCACCGACCTGAACTGGTGGAACACCGAAGCCTTCGAGAAGTACGGTCTCGATCCCAAGAAGTTGCCGACCACACTTGATGAGCTTTATGCCCAAGCAATTACGATGGCCGAGAAATCCCACGGCACAATGCCCCTCATCTCCATCGCACCAGCTCTCGGTGATCTTGCCGCCCAGGGCGTCAAGGTCTACAAGGACGGAAAATTCACTTTCAACACCGACCAGGCCGTCGAGATCATTCAGAAGTATGTCGAGCTTTACGCCAAGAAGGCTATGCCGCCGGAGGTGTTGCAGAACAATTACCTCGGTAACTCGAAGCTGTTCCTCCAGGGCAAGGTTGCGTGGACCACTGGCTCGGCCTCCTTCCCTGTCGACCTCAAGAAGAGCGCACCGAAGCTCTTCCCCCACGTCGCCATGACCACACGCATCGGCGTTCCTCCCCTGTTTGTGCAGGGCATCTGCGTCTCCGCAGACTCGAAGAACCCTAATCTGGCCCTAGCATTCGCCCAATATGTCACCAATAACGCCAACCAGGTTGACTTCGTCAACCTTGCCCAGGGCTTCCTGCCGGGAACTAAGGAAGCCAACGAGAACACAGACTCCTTTACCTCCGTCATCTCCGATCCGCAGATGAAGAAGGCCGCCGAGGCCCTTGCCGGCGAGATGAAGTCCGCCAAGATCGGTGAGCCTATGGCCTATACCGACGCCATGAAGGCGTACGTCGGTCAGCAGATCTCCTCGGCAATGCGAGGTGATATCTCCGCTAAGGACGCACTCGACAGGGCCGTCAAGTACTGCAACGACCACGTCACCAAGTGATCTTCCTGCTGGCTCCGCCCTGCTGCGGGACCAGCAGAATAGTCGTCCGCTCACCTACCTCGCCCAAGGATTGCGCTCCATGAACTCCCACCGCTGGTACACACCGTGGTTGTTGGTGGCCCCGGCAGTCGTGTGGACCGTCGTGTTCGCCCTCTACCCCTTCATCAACACGATCATCCTGTCCTTCACGAACACCCGACCCCTCGTCGGCGGGGAGTTCATCGGTTTCGCGAACTACGCCGAACTGTGGCACGACGACATGTTCTGGAATGCCATGGTGACGACATTCATCTATGTCATCATCTGCATCCCGCTGTTGACGATCCTGCCATTGCTGCTGGCCCTCCTGGTCGAGAAGAAGATTCCGGGCATCTCGTTCTTCCGCACGGTGGCGTATTTCCCCGTCATCGCATCGGTCGTCGTAGTCGCCCTCATCTGGAGCTGGATGTTCGATTCTCGCGGCCTTATTAACCAGTCCCTGCAATGGATGGGCGCTACCAGCAGCCCCATCCCTTTCCTCGTCGATCGCTGGAAGCTGCTCGGCTGCGCGATCCTCCTGACGGTTTGGAAAGGCCTCGGTTACTACATGATCGTCTACCTCGCGGCGCTGGGAAACGTTGACCATGATCTCCACGAAGCAGCTGCCCTCGACGGTGCGGGCACCTTCCAGAGATTCCGCAACGTCACCATTCCCGGTATCCGCCCCGCAATGGTCCTCATCATTGCCCTCATCGCGGTGTCCGGCATGAGGATTTTCTCCGAGCTGTACGTCCTCACCAACGGCACGGGTGGCCCAGGCGGTGAGGACTCCAGTCTGGTCATGGTCATTAAGCAAGTCGGAACCGGACTGTCCGGACAGCTCGGATACGCCTCAGCCCTATCAGTCGTGTTGTTCTTCCTCACCCTCATTCCATTGACGGTCATTGGTTGGGCCAACAACAAGGACCTCCGATCAGGACGTCAGACCAGACGAGGAGAAGGTCGCGCTCGCCGCGCCGCCGCTATCCAAAGCGCCACCAAGGAGACGATGGCATGAGCACTGCACAGGCAACCCGTCCAGCCAAGCAGAAGCCGTGGCGTAGCCGACACGCCTTCGACCCAACCCGTCCCACCCTCGCCGGGCTCATCGGGCGTTACCTTCTCCTGATCTTCGTCGTCATCATCTCGATCGGACCATTCCTGTGGCAGCTCTCGACCTCCCTCAAGAGTGTCAATGAGAACATCTACTCCTTTCCGCCCCACCTCATCCCCCAGGAATTCACTATTGACGCATACCGACGCGTTGCCCATGTGGTGCCAATTCTCCGGTACGCCTGGCATTCCGTGATCGTCGCCGCAGTCTGCGTCGTCGGTAATGTCGTGCTAGCGTCGCTGGCCGGTTATGCACTGACCTGCATGAAGTTCCGCGGTAAGAAGGTCGTGATGGGTATCCTGCTGTCGGTTCTCCTGCTGCCGGGTGAAGTGACACTGACCAGCCAGTACCTCGTCATCAAGGGTATGGGCCTTGCGAATACGCTAACCGGCGTGGCCATTCCGGGCGTCGTCGGTGCCATCAACGTTCTGCTCATGGCGACCGCCTGTCGAGCCGTCCCTCCATCGGTTTTAGATGCGGCAACCGTTGACGGCGCGAACACGTGGTCGAAGATTCGCCACATCGTATGGCCCAACATCAAGGGCATGGCCTCCGTGGTCGCGGTGTTCTCGTTCATCGGGGCCTGGGACGACTTTCTGTGGCCACTGGTTGTCCTCAACGATCCAGACAAGTACACGCTGACAGTTGGCATGCAGTACCTCAGCTCGACGATGTCCACCGATCCACGTGAGGTCGCAGCCGGTACGGTGATCGCCCTTATCCCGATCATTATCATCTTCGCGTCGATGCAGAAGGTGTTCTTCCGCGGTGTTGAGAGTGGCGGGGTCAAGGGTTGACACCACCGCCGCGTCGCCCCTTACTGGGCCTGACCAGTGGATCCTCTCACGATGAGTTCAGGAGGTTGCTCGGTGACATCCTCGACGTCGTCACCGCCAAGGATTCCCATCAGCATGGTGATAGCATCCCGGCCCAGAACCGACGGATCTCGTCGCAAAGCGGTAATCCCTGGCGACATCACCCGACATGCTGGTGAGTCCTCAAACGACACCACCGAAATGTCAGTGGGAACCTGTAACCGGTGCTCGGCAACGGCAGCCAAACCGCCCAGCGTCAGCACCTCATTGTCATAGACGATCGCGGTAGGACGATCCCCGATCTTCAGCAACGCGCTGGTCTCTCGCAGCCCGGACTGTTCCGAATAATCCGTTGCTGCTGCCTCGATAACAACAGCTCCTAACCTCTCGGCTTCCTGAGCAAAGGCTCGTCGCCGCACCATGCTGTGTTCGAGAGTGGGGTCGCCACCGATGTGGGCAATACGACGATGACCTTGATTAATCAAGTGAGTAACGATGTTTCCGGCAGCAGCTGCGTCATCGATATGGACACCAGGCAACGGTGTGTCACTCATAGCGCCAACAACCGTGCACGGCATCTTGATGTCTGCCATGAGCGGCCACCGTGGATCATTGCGGGCCGGATCGACTAGGACCACACCGTCAACCCGTCGCTGCGCCCACCATTGACGATGGACCTCGCATTCCTCCTCACGTGATGCGACCAACTGCAACACCAAGGCAGTACGTGCGGGAGTGAGGATCTCCTCCATGCCGGCAATAAGGTGGAGGAAGAAGCCTTCACCAGCAAAACTGCGATCGTCGCGCGCGATGACGAGCCCGACGGCTCCAGCCCGATTGGCCGATAGCGCTCTCGCAGCCACATTGGGACGCCACCCCAGGTCCTTGGCCACTGCCTTAACCCGGGCTCTCGTGGAATCGGAGACGCCCGGCTTGTCATTAAGGGCGAAGGAGACTGCGCCGGGGGACACACCGGCAACCCTGGCGATGTCCTTGATCGTCGTCCTGTCCATGAAGTCACGGTCCTTCTCGAAGCATGAATGCCCTGTCGGGGCCTAGGGGCGTCATCGCCCGAGGCTCATTGCCTCGACCCCGCGCGGCATCATTTTAAGGCTATCTGCAGCGATAGGTAAAACGCTTCAGCACCCTGTCGAATTGGTCTTGCCAATTCCATATCCGTCACTAGTTCCCTATGCTGGGAGATGTCATGCCCCAGACGAGCCTTCGAGGTTCGCCCAAGCCAGGTCGTTGCCGACCGGATGGCACACCAGGTCATGAGCACTATCAAGCGGACTAGCCGACGTGTCATTATCCGCAACCCATACATATGAGCTTCATGACGATGGTGGTTCATTATCACCCGAAAGTCGGTATGCCTCGATCACGAGCGTCTGTAACTACTACGCAGTATGGCGGGGCGACGACCCATCACGGATGGTGGTTATTACCCTGATCGCCACTGGCTTGCTAGCCCGGTCCACGACGATCGCCCCTAGACCACACCACGATCCTCCTCGACGAGGGGCCCCGAGTCGCTCCGAAATGCGCTCTTGGAGATCGTGTGGTCAATTCCTAACTCAACAGGTTGACTAAACCGTATTAGTCACTACACTTCACACTGAAACTATCCGTTGTCAATGTCGCAACCGCCAGGGACTCCAATGCATGATCACGCCCCCATTCTTGACGACAGGGTGCATCGCCATCTCGCTGAGAAGATTCGCCCCGCCGAGACCACCACGGTGTGCCACCTAAACGTCGAGTGGGCCCCCGTCACCGACACCGTCGAGGGGTTGAACAGCCGGCCCGGGGTCGTCGGCCAGGGTGAACCCATCTCGATCAGTGCGGGCCTAGCCCTGGCATATGAGCCCTTCCGGATAGGCGACACATGGGGACCGCCATGGGGAACAACGTGGTTTCACCTCACCGCGACTGTACCGCCAAAGCACCGCGACGACCACCTTGAGATGATCGTCGACCTCGGTGGAGTCTGGGACTCCCCCGGATTCCAGTCCGAGGGGCTAGTCGTGCGTCCGGACGGATCCATCATCAAGGCCCTCAACCCGCGCAATACCTGGATTCCTGTCGAGACTGACACTGAAGGTCACATTGACGTCTACGTCGAAGCCGCCTCGAACCCCATCTTGCTAGCCCAGCCGCCCTTCCAACCTACCGAGGACGGTGACAAGCTCACCGCCTCTACCGACACCTATTACTCGCTCAAGCGAGCCGACCTCGTCGTCGTCAATGACGAGGTACGCGAACTCATTGCCGACATTGTCACCTTGTCTGGTTTGGCCGCCCAGTTGCCGGAGGACTCCGAGCGTCGCTGGGACGTTCGTCGCGCCCTGGACCGCGCTATGGATCGCCTTGACCTATTCGACGTCGTCTCTTCTGCATCAGCAGCTCGCAGCGAGTTAGCCCCTGCCTTGACCCGCCCCGCGCATGACTCGGCCCAGACGATGACTGCCATCGGCCACGCCCACATTGACTCCGCCTGGCTGTGGCCACTGCGCGAAACCCGACGCAAGGTCGCTCGAACAATCTCCAATCAGCTCAACCTCATCGACACCGACCCGGCCCACATCTTTGCCTTCCCAGCCGCTCAGCATTCGGCCTGGCTCGAAGAGGATCATCCTGATCTCTTCGCCAGGTTGCAGAAGGCTGTCAAGGATGGTCGCATCATCCCGGTCGGCGGTATGTGGGTGGAGTCCGATGCCAACCTTCCCGGGGGTGAGTCGATGTGCCGGCAGCTGTTGTACGGACAGCGCTATTTCATGGCGAAATTCGGCCACCATTGTCCCGAAGTGTGGTTGCCCGACTCTTTTGGCTACTCCGGCGCATTACCCCAGCTCGCCAAATTGGCCGGTGCCCACTGGTTTTTAACCCAAAAGATTTCTTGGAACCAGGTCGATAAGTTCCCTCACCATTCGTTCTGGTGGGAAGGAATCGACGGGACCCGCATCTTCACTCACTTCCCGCCAGCCGATACCTATGGCTCCGACTTGTCGGCTCACGATCTCGAGCATGCCCGAGCCAATTTCCAGGACAAAGGTCGCTCCAATTCCTCCTTGGTGCCCTTTGGCTACGGTGACGGCGGTGGCGGCCCCACTCGCGAAATGCTCGCCCAAGCCCGCCGAGTTGCTGATCTTGACGGATCCCCCAAGCTAGCTATCGAGCCTCCGGCCACCTTCTTCTCTCGGGCGGAGTCCGAGCATGAAGACCCCGGAACATGGGTCGGAGAGCTCTACCTCGAGCTGCACCGTGGCACCTTCACCAGCCAATACGAGGTCAAAAAGGGGAACCGTCGCAACGAACACCTGTTGCGTGACGCCGAGCTGTGGTGCGCCACTGCAGCCGTACGCGAGCTCATGGATTATCCCGGGGAGCGCCTGGCCGAGATCTGGCGGACGATCTGCCTGTATCAGTTCCACGACATCTTGCCCGGGTCAGCCATCGCGTGGGTGTACCGCGAGGTCGTCGCCGATCACCGTCGCATCTCCGACGAATTAACCGAACTCATTCACCACGCCCAAGAGCTACTGGCTGGGGAGGGGGACGAAGAGATCGTCTTTGACTCCGCACCCATGGCCCGCCCATGGGCCTCCACGGTCGCCATGGGCGGCAGCAAAGCTCCGTCCATCACGGAGGGCGTCCACGCCGAAGAAAACGAGGAAGACTTCATCGTTGATAACGGTCTGCTACGCATGACTGTTGACGCGCACGGACTCATCACGTACCTCGTCGACACCGCCAGTGGCCGAGACGCCATTCCTGCGGGTCAGCGCGGCAACCTACTCCAAATACACCCAGACTTCCCGAACATGTGGGATGCCTGGGACATCGACCCCTTCTACGCCAACACCGTCACCGACCTCGACGACGGCCAAGCCACCATGAGCCGCAAGGACGGGTCAGTGACCATCAGCGTCACGAGGACTTTTGGCCACTCCAGCGCAACCCAGTCTCTGACTGTCAATCCGGGAGATCCGCGTGTCAAGGTGCACACCCATGTCGACTGGCATGAGCAGGACAGCCTCTTGAAACTGGCCTGGCCGGTGGACGTCCACACGGATCATGCCGATTATGAGATCGAGATGGGCCACATTACTCGCCCCACCCACACCAATACGTCGTGGGATGCTTTCCGGCTCGAAGTCAATGCTCATCGGTGGGTTTACGTGTCCGAACCCGGTTTCGGTGTTGCCATCGCCAACTCTGGCACCTACGGATGGAATGTGTCTCGTCACCCCAAAGACAACGGCGGCACCTGGTCGGTTGCTCGCGCATCTCTCCTTAAAGGGGCCCGCTTCCCCGATCCTCGTGCTGACGAGGGTGAGCACGATTTCTTCCACACTCTGCATGTCGGCGCAGATCTGGCCGACGCTATTCGCGACGGGTACGCCGCCAACCTGTGTGTACGTCGTCGTCAGGGTTCTCCGGTCGAGCCGTTGGTGAGTGTTGAGGGGGTTGCAGTCGAAGCCGTCAAACTGGCCGAAGACGGCTCTGGTGACGTCATCGTCCGGCTGTACGAGCCCTACGGACGTCACGTTCACACCACAATGACTCTGGGGTTTGAGGCCACCTCGGCCGTCGAAGTCGACCTGCTCGAGGACCCCCTCGACGGCAACCCGCACGCCCAGGTAGCGCCGTCGGTCGTCACCGCTGACCTTGCTGACGGCACCATCGGTTTGTCCATGCGCCCCTTCCAGGTCGCGACCCTCAGGTTGGGACGCAACCGATGAAGATTGGCGCCAATTACACCCCGTCCCAAGGGTGGTTTCACAGCTGGCTTGACCTCGATATCGACGCCACCCGCCGTGACTTTGAAGGCATCGCCCAGCTCGGCCTCGATCATGTGCGCCTATTTCCGCTCTGGCCGTTGTTACAGCCTAACCGCGGTCTGGTCCGCCCACGGGCCCTCGATGACGTCGTCTCCGTCGTACGCGCGGCCGGCGAATTCGACCTTGAGGTTACCGTCGATGCCCTCAATGGACATCTGTCGAGTTACGACTTTCTGCCCTCCTGGGTGATCACATGGCACACGTCAAATCTCTTCACCGATCCGCTCGTCAAGGCTGGCCAGACCGACCTCATCAGCCAACTGGCAACTCGCCTGCGGGAGGAGCCGAACGCCACCGGCATGACGGTGGGCAACGAGTTCCCGCAGTACGCAGCTCTGGCCCCGGGCCATCATCATCCGACGCGCAGCGAGTGCACCGTCGATGACGCCCAGACGTGGTTGGAAACGATGCTCGGGACCATGCGGGACCAGTGGCCAGACGGACGGTTCTGGTTCGGATTCGACGACGACCTCTGGTTCGTCGACGACCATCCGTTCACCCCGCGTCACGCCGTGACTCAGGGATCTGCTACGACCGTCCATTCTTGGGTGTTCGCGCAGGTCGGGCCGCGGTTCGGAGAGGGACATCCCGCCCTGACGTGGTTCCCGCGCTATCTGCTCGAACTAGCGCGGGCCTGGAGCCATGATCCCGAGCGTCCACTCTGGCTGCAGGAGGTAGGAGCACCTCGAACCCATGTGCCCGACTCCAGCTCGGCCGCCTTTATGACGACAACGATGGCGTCACTAACCTCAACGCCAGGCTTGGAAGCCATCACCTGGTGGTGCTCCCACGACGTCTCCCGTGACTTACTCGATTTTCCAGAACTGGAGTATTCGTTAGGCCTCTTTACCAACGACGGCAAGCCAAAGCCGGAAGCTCTGGCCCTGTCGGACATGCTGCCCGATCTGCACAACGCCCAACCCCAGCACCAACTCGACGAACCACTCGAGTTCAGCGCCAACTGGGATACCGGAGCGGGGCGCTCAGTGTGCTCCCCGATGGGTGATCTCTTCGCTCAATGGGTTGACCAGGCGGAACAAACCGGCCGAGCGCCCAGGCTCGCGCTTCGTCCCACCCCTGGGCTCACAGACCGAGAAGCCCTCGCCAGTGCTCGAGCCCACTGACCGGCTTGGCTGCAACCTCCTCATAATCAGCCCCTCCCGGGAGCCTGGCCATGGATCGTGCCAGGCCTCTGGGTCGGCTGGTTCGTAACCACGCAGTGGCAAAACGATCCAGGAGAGCCGGGGACACCGTCAGTTCTCCCCCGGTCAGGACGTCGAGGCTGTGGCAGACAAGGTCCAGACCGATACGCACGTCTTCCACCCACCCGATCGGGCCGCCACCGAGGGCAGCCTCAGTCTCGTTCGCGCGGTCGTGGAGTCGAGCAATTTCTGCACGGGTGGCAGCGATCCCGTCAGCTCCCAGGTCATCGCCTGGGTCCCCTTCCAGCAGGCACCGAGCCGGCAGTGAATGGTTACGTCGTATGACACCGAGCTTGTCCTCCAGCAGACCTGCTCCGACGAGCAGGTGCGCACCAGGGTGATCATCGACGTCGAACAGCGCCTGCGACACCGCGTTGACAAGGGATTTAGCCGAGTTCAGTCCTTCGGCATGGTCCGGATCCGCTATCGCGACGCCAGTGACGACAAGAGGAACGAGAGAGAAGACGAGTCCCGCATGATGTCCGCTGTCTCCCCAACCCGTGAGCAAGACCCCCTTGCCACCCAGGGAGTGATCGGTGATGACGGCGTCGACGATATTGCCGACGGCGTTGCTCAGACGTCCGGTGAAAGTGTTCCACGCTCCAGTTCCGGGAGCATTCACGAACGGCCGACCAGCATTGGCAACGAGACGGGCGGTGGACGCGAATCCGGCATCAGAACGAATCTCGTAACCTTCCGTGCCAGCGAACTTGGCTTCCATCGCGGGGGACTCATAAGTCCACGGGATGAGCAGGACCTCATCGGGAATGATGTCGAGTGCTTCAGGATGGGAATTGACGATGTCAGCCCACATGGCAACCCGCCAGCCCCTGTCGAGCCATGGGGTGACGACGTCGCGCGCCCATTTCGCGTACACAACCCCCTTGCCCTCATCTCGGCACCGATCAGCACTGACACCGGTGCCCAGCTCCCACGGCTCGTCCAGACCTACGTTGAGAAACTTCGACGAGACAGTCTCCGTCAGTTCGCCCAACAACCTCTGAACGAAGTCAAGATTCTCCGGCACTGGAGCCAAGGTGCTTGCCCTGGCATGAACGCCCCAGGGGAGGTCGACGCCGTCGGGATTCTCACACCGATGGTGATGGGACTCGGTTTCCAACCACGGTTCCATGTGACCCAGACAGTTCTGGTTGGCCCCGAGCTCGATGCCTCGTCCGCGACACAGACCATCGAGCCACCTCATGTCCTCCGCCGTCACGGGGCTGCGGTCGGCCCACACCTCCTCCTCACCGCGGTAGGCAAATCCCGCTTCACCATAGAGCTCAAGGTGATTGAGACCACACCGCGCCATGACGCGCGTCAGGAAATCAAGAGTGGAACGCGTCGGCACACGATCACGGCTGACATCGAGCATGAAGCCACGGAAACTGTCGTCGTATCGTGCAGCATTCACAGGAAACCAACTAGTTCCCGCAGACATCGTCGTCATGCGGACAACCTCCACGTCATTGTCGAGAAATTGATACGTCAATCGTGTTGTACCCGTTCGCAATCCGGTGTATCTTCCTAACGGCAGGTAAACCGTTTCAGTTGACGACGAAGTCGACCGGCCATGACCTGATTCACGAAGGGGTAATTATACTATATGACCAGTCCAGGTCACCCTGAGCCTACCGCTCAGGAGCTCCCGACCACGGCTGACCCCGCTGTGGACCCGTCGCATGCGCAACCCCAGACCTCGGGGCGCTCGCGGCGTCCACATCGTCGTGGCGGCGGAGCGTTCCTTCTCAAGCGGCTGGGCACGTACCTGATAGTCGCCGTCGTGTCAGTGTTGCTGAATTTTATCCTGCCGCGCTTCATGCCGGGCGATCCCGCCACCCAGCTCATCAAGGACATCGTGGCCAAGACCGGCGCCCCGCCATCGGGCTACCAGATGCGCCTCATCAAGGCGCGCTACGGTGATCCCGATCGCTCGGTTCTCCTCCAGTTCTGGGACTACCTCGTTCAGTTGGTCCACGGAGACCTCGGAAAGTCCATCGAGTACTACCCCGTCAACGTCACGACCCTCATCAACCAGGCTCTACCATGGACCTTGTACCTGGCCATCGCCTCGACGATCCTCGGTTGGATCGTTGGAACCTGGTTGGGTGTCCGACTGGGGTGGAAGCCCGGACGCAAGCTCGACTCGATCGTCACCCCCTTATCGATGTTCTTCAGCTCGATCCCAGCCTTCTGGCTCGGCCTGCTCATCGTATGGTATTTCGCCTACAAGAACGGCTGGTTCCCCAACCAGGGCGCCTACGACAACGAGTTGACGATGAGCCTGACCAACGGCCACTTCATCGCATCGGTGCTCATGCACTCGGTACTTCCGTTCTTCACCCTTGTCATCGTCGGGTTCGCAGGCTGGCTGTTCAGCATGCGCAACATGATGATCACCACCGTCAACGACGGATTATGTCCAGCTCGCCCGCGCCAAGGGTCTGTCGTCCTCGCGCATTCGCAATCGCTACGCCGCGCGTAACGCCATCCTTCCCAACTTCACCGGACTCGCTCAGAGCATCGGTGGCTCCTTGACGGCCGTCATTCTGGCCGAGGCGGTGTTCATCTATCCCGGTATCGGCTCCCTCCTCTCGGGCGCTCAGGGCCATCGTGACTACCCGGTCATGCAGGGAATCATGCTGATGATCATCTTCATGAGCCTGCTGTTCAACTTCATCGCGGACTCGGTCTACGTCATCCTCGATCCACGGACTCGAGAGGAGGCCTGATAATGGTCAAAAGGTTCCTCGGAGTCGGGAAGGTGCAGGTCGGTCTCGCGATCATGCTCTTCTTCATCCTGGTCGCCATCCTCGGGCAGCCCTTCTGCACCCATGTGCTGCATACCAGCCCTTACCAGGTCGACTACATGACTCTGGGCGGTACAGCCCCCGGAGGCAAACACTGGCTGGGCACCACCAGCGCCGGACAAGACGTCCTGGCATGGATGCTGTACGGCACCCGAAACTCGGTGGTCGTCGGTCTAGCCTCCGCCGTCATCGGAACGGTCCTGACCGTCGTCATCGGGACCTGGGCCGGATTCTCCGGCGGCTGGATTGACCGCTTCCTCAATGGATTCATCCTGGTCTTCGCCAACATCCCGACCTTCGCCATCCTGTTCATGATCGCCGGTGTCATGCAGAACGCGGGCTGGCTGCTGGTGTCCCTCGTCATTGGCTGCTTCGAATGGTCCGGCGGTGCCCGTCAGATCCGCGCCCAGGCAATGTCCCTGCGAGGACGCGATTTCACCACGGCCCTGCGGACCATCGGTGAATCGCAGTCCCACATCGTGCTCTCAGAGGTCATGCCGCACCTGCTCGGCCTCATCTCCCCGATGTTCCTGCGACTCATCGCCGCCGGCGTCAACATGCAGGCGTCCCTAGCCTTCCTCGGTATCGGTGACCCGTCCATGCCGTCCTGGGGCCTCATGATCAACTGGGCCATGACGCAGAACGCGCTGTTCCGCGGTCTGTGGTGGTGGTTCATTCCTCCGGGTCTCGCACTCGCCCTTATCGGTTTCGCAACCACCATGATCAACTTCGGTCTCGACGAGGTTACCAACCCGACGCTGTCGACCAAGCGTATGAAGCTCATGCGCAAGTTCGAGAAGGCCAAGAAGCTGGCCGCAGCCAAACACCCTACCCATGCCGAGGAGACCGCTGCATGACCGCCCAGAGTTCTTCCACTCAAGCCAGGCACGGCATGACCACCGACAACGAAGTCCTGCTGGAGGTCAAGGGTCTGTGCGTCGATTACGTCACCGAGTCCGGAAACATCCGCGCCTGTGACAACGTCAACTTCCTCCTTCGACGCGGCGAAATCCTTGGCGTCGCCGGTGAGTCGGCGTGTGGAAAGTCGACCCTGCTCAACGCACTCGGACGCCTGCAGCGGATGCCTGCCGCCACGAGCGCTGGCCAGATCCTCTTCCATGATCGCAACGGCAGCGTCACCGACCTGGCGACCCTGTCCGAGGCGGACCTCAAGCCGTATCGATGGACCAAGATCGCCGTCGTCATGCAGTCGGCAATGGCCTGCCTCAACCCCATCCTCAAACTGTCCGAGCAGTTCATCGACGTCCAGCGCGCCCATGATCCCTCGTTGGCAGAGAAGGATGCGTTGACCAAGTCCGCCGAGCTCTTGGAGGCGGTCGGGATCTCCGCAGACCGACTCTCGTCTTTCCCCTTCCAGCTCTCAGGTGGCATGCAGCATGCGTGCCCTCATCGCGCTGTCCTTGGTGTGCGAGCCGGATCTGGTTCTCATGGACGAGCCCACCACGGCCGTCGACGTCGTCATGCAGCGACAGATCCTTCAGGAGGTGCTAGCGGCCCAGAAGAGACTCGGATTCTCGATCGTCTTCGTCACCCACGACCTGTCCCTCCTCATGGAGATCTCGGACAAGATAGCGATCATGTACGCCGGACGGATCGTCGAGGTTGGCACCCCGGCACGATTCCACTCCAGTGCCCGTCACCCGTACACCCGCGGTCTGCGTCTGGCCTTCCCGCCGCTGAGCGAGCCACTGTGTCGACTCGAAGGCATCAAGGGTTCTCCCCCTGACCTTCTCGACCTGTCAACCGGTTGTGCCTTCGCTCCGCGGTGCGAATTTGCCATGCCGATCTGTCATCAACGAATCCCCGAGCTTCGCACCATCGACGAGGGAGCGTCTGCCTGCTACCTGTCAAACGGAGAGCTTTCCGATCAAGAACTGGCGGACCAGCAGAAGCAGGCCACGAATCATGAGGAGGCGATCGCATGACCGGCGCCCACGTCGACGACCGCACCGCGGTCCTTGAGGCACGCAACGTCAGTCTGGATTTCGACGGCACGGATTCGTCAGGATCCAAGGTGACGATCCACGCCCTCGACCGCGTCAACCTGACCATTCACCGCGGCGAGATCACTGCCCTCGTCGGTGAGTCGGGTTCCGGCAAAACGTCGATCGCCCGTCTTTTCGCCCTGATCTACAAGCCCACGAGCGGCGAGCTCTACCGTAACGGCGAGTTGGTGCACGTGCACGGCAAGCGTGCCGAACGTGCCTACTATCGAGATGTCCAGCTCATCTACCAGGACCCTTTCGCATCCCTCAACGGGCTGAAGAAGATCTCGACAATCCTGGGCCGGGTCTTCAAGATCCACTACCCGAAGATGCGTCGCAAGGAAATTGCTCAGCGGATTGACGACGTCTTAACAAAGGTCAACATGACACCGCCGTCGCGCTACCTCAACCGCTACCCCACTGACCTTTCGGGTGGTCAGCGTCAGCGCATCGCCATCGCCCGAGCTCTGGCGGTCAGCCCGCAGGTTTTGCTGGCCGACGAACCAACATCGATGCTCGACGCCTCCATCCGTCTGGACGTTCTCAACCTGCTGTCGGATCTGCGTGAGACCGAAGGAGTGTCGGTCCTCTACATCACCCATGACATCGCATCCGCGCGCTACATCTGTGACCGCATCAACGTCATGTACGGCGGTCGCATCGTCGAAGCTGGCCCGACTAAGCAGATCATCAGCGACACCATTCACCCCTATACCCGCCTCCTCTTGTCCGCCGCGCCCGATCCGGCTCGGTACAAGGGATCGGCCAACAGCACCGCGATCGATATTCCCGAAGGCGCCCCCATGAATAACTCCGTGAGGGTTAAAGGATGTCGTTTCGCACCATTATGTCCGTTGGCACAACCCCGTTGCACCGAGGAGGAGTTGCCTAAGTTCCACAGCGAGGACGGCACTCGGGAAGTCACATGCTGGGAGGCGGAAGAACGGAGGGAATTCCATCGAGTATGACAATACGTTCTGGTATGTTCTCTCCATAGAAGGCAGTCATTGATTTTGTCTCCAAAAAGACACATTAATACCCAAAGGAGGGTATTTTAACATGGACCCGAAACCACTTAGTTTTCCAATTTCGCGGCGATCCTTGCTCTTCACCGCAGGGTCGATTGCCCTCACCATTCCGCTGCTGAGCGCATGCGGCAGTGGTGACACTGACGCCAAGGGCAGCAGAAGCAAGAAGGGCACCATCGCCAAAGACGGCGTATTGACCATCGGCGCCGCAGTCTCGACCTCAAACGTCTTCCCCCACAACTTCAACGTGTTCGGCGGTGGTGATTCCGCTCCTGGCAACGCCATGTTCTGGGAGACCTTGTTCCGCATCTCCTCCAAGGACGGCATGAAGCTGGTGCCGAATCTCGCTAAGGAGGTCAAATACACCAGCGGCGGCAAGGTCGCAACGTACAAGCTGCGCGACGACGTCACCTGGAATGACGGAAAGCCGTTCACCTCGAAGGACGTTGCCTTCACCTATGGCTTCATCTTCGGCCCACCCGGACAATCCACCGAGAAGGATTTCAAGTGGCTCGCTAAGCCGATTGAAACCCCCGATAAGCACACCGTTGTAGTTACCTATAATGAGCCTCAGTATACCGAGGATATTCCGCTCTCGCTGTACTTCCCGATTTACCCGGAGCACATTTACAGCAAGGTTGACCACCAGAATTATGTGGACAAGAATCCGGTTGGAACCGGTCCTGGAAAGCTGAAGTCTTTCGCCGGCCAGCTCATTGAAATCGACATTCGTGACGATTACTGGGGCAAGAAGCCCAAGGGCGTCAAGACCATCAAGCTGGTGCCGGCAGGAACCGCTGGCAACATTCAGTCCCAGATCACCCAGGGCAAGGTCGACTGGGCCGAGGGCGGCGACCCTGGCGTCATCACCAGCTTCCTCCCGATGGACAAGGACCACAACGGCTACAACTACTACGCCGACGGTTCGACCCGAGGAATCATCCTATCGACCCACTCCCTGCCGACCTCCGACGTGGCCGTTCGCAAGGCCCTGCGAGCTAGCGTGGACATGGGCGTCGTCGCCAAGGCTGGCGGCGTCGGATACACCGTGCCCAGCGTGACCGGCCTGGATCCTGTCATCTACGCCAACATGCTGAAGCCGGAGTTCAAGAAGCCGATGGCTCCGGATGTCGAGGCTGCCAAGAAGTTCCTCAAGGATGCCGGCTGGACCGTTCAGAATGGCAACCTCTGCAAGGACGGCAAGGAATACCCGCTCCAGCTGACCATTCGTAATGACAACCCGGTCGAGATGGCCACTATGCCGATCGTCGTCTCCCAGTGGAAGGACAACCTGGGCATCAACGTCAAGTTCACCCCGCTGCCCAAGGAGGTCTTCGACCCGGCCCAGGCCATGGGCGAGTATGACATGTCGCTGTGGACGACCAACGCCGCCGGTGGCGCGTTCAACGCCTACACGATGTACATGCAGACGAAGAACTACAAACTTGGCGACAAGAAGGCCGACGGCAACTACGGTCGCTGGAAGTGCTCCAAGGAAGCCGACGAAGCCATCGCGAACCTCCCGAAAGTGCCGCAGGACGACATCAAGGAGATCACTCGTCGTTGCCAGATCCTGCAACAGGCCGTCTACGACGATGCCCCGTACATTCCGGTGCAGAACTCGGGTACTGGCGGCATGTACACCACCAAGAAGTGGAGCGGCCTCAAGAAGGCGGAGGACGTCGACTACTTTCCGCGCGCCAGTGGCTACAACAATATGATTCACACGGTCAACGATTTCGACTGATGTAATCATGAATGATGCCTGGGGCCTTACGGAGCCCCGGGCATCGTCCCACTCTCCCCACAACCAGAGGTTCTGATGCCAACCGATCACCGGATCGTGGCCTACCACCAGACCCATGGGCACGGCGACACCTTCGTCGATCTGTCCCCCCTGGGAGCGAGCGCCCCACTCACCCACCTCATCGTCGCGGCCTTGCACATTGCCGACGACGGCACCGTCATTCTCAATGATCATCCGGTTGACGACGACTACCACACCCAGTTGTGGGACCAGCTCGATGCGGTGAGATCGCGCGGTGTCCGCGTCCTCGCCATGGTCGGCGGCTGGGCCCCGGGCACGATGTGCAAACTCGACGGCGAATCATTGTCGATCTACTACCCAGGGCTACGGGATTTCCTGACGCAACGCCATTTCGACGGCATCGACATCGACGTCGAGCAAGAGATGTCCTTGCCCGGTGTGTGCACCCTCATCGAAAGGTTTCGCTTAGACTTCGACGAGGACTTCGAGATCGTTCTTGCTCCTGTTGCCTCGGCCCTTCATGGTGGTGCCAACCTGTCTGGCTTTGACTATCAAGAACTCCACCAGCTGCGTGGGGACGACATCGACTTCTACAACGCGCAGTTCTACTCAGGTTTCGGCTCCCTTGCGAGCCCTGACGACTACGTCTCCATTGTCGAGCACAGCATCATCCCGGTGAATAAGATCGTCACTGGGATGGCCGGCAGTCCAGACGCCGCACAGGGTTTCGTCGACATAGCCACTGTGTCAGACACCATTTCCACGCTGTGCCAACGTTACCCAAATTTCGGCGGTGTCGACGTCTGGGAATACCCCTTGGCGTTACCAGGAGCGCCGGACCATCCTGACCAATGGGTTCATGTCATGCATCACGCGATGTCTCACCGCTGACACCTACCACCACCCCCTATTTCACACGACGTGTCCATGACCATTCATCCCGACGCCTTTCACCCCCTTGGAGGAGTTGACCTTAGCCGATTTCAACGATGCCCGGCCGAACAAGGCACTGTCCCAAATAAACCTCGTGCGCACAAGCATTAATCATATTTCCGAGCGGGTATCCTTCACCTTGACGAGCGGAATCCTCTCCCGCGATCCTATTCCCAAGGGATCGGCAGCCGATGTCACCAACGCTTTCCGAAAATCCGTCGAGGGTGGAGCAATTGGGACGGTGATAATTCTGCCATAACCCCCAAAGCGGAATAGCGTGAGCAGGATTCTCCAGCATCTACTAATGCGGGAATCTTTCATGCAACGCGGCATTAACCATTTCCGGCACAAATTCGGATACATTGCCGCCATTACAAGCAGCAGAGCGAATCATCGAGGAGCTGATCGTGCCGAATTCACGGCCGGCCGGGAGCAAAATCGTTTCAATACCGCTCATAGCCTTATTGAGGTGAGCCATCTGGAGTTCGTAGTCGAAGTCGCCACCAAATCGCAACCCGCGGATGATCGCGTCAGCTCCCATTTCGGTACAGAAGTCGACCAGCAGTCCGTCAACGAGCGCCACCTCGACACCGGGAATATCAGCGACAGCATCCTTAACGAAGGCCACCCGCTCATCCATGGAGAAGATGCCGTTCTTCGCGGAGTTCATGGCCACTCCGACGACGACCTCGTCGACGAGTTCGGCCGCTCGGGCCACGATGTCAACGTGACCGAGGGTGATGGGGTCGAATGACCCTGAGAAGACTGCTTTCACTGCTGCTCCCTGCCCGTATCTACCTCCGGCTCACCGGTACGTTGGGCGTAATAGACAACTGTCTCACCGTAGCGAGAATTCCACGACTCGTATCCATCCGGAAAACGGGGATCCCGACTTCTCCGTGATCTCTCGACTACGAGCAGACCGTTGTGGGCGAGGGCCCCGTCGCACGCTGTCAAGATGAGGCTATCCATGTCGTCGGCGGCGAGGTCGTAGGGCGGATCGAACCAAACGACGTCAAAGACGCGGTGGTTCTGGGCGAGGAAAGCCGTCACCGTCTGGGACGACACCTCGATCCTCAACCGGGTTGTCCGAGAATTATCTTTCATGACATTGCAGGCGCAGCGATCGCGGTCGACGGCAACCACCGTTGTGGCCCCCCTACTGGCAGCCTCTAAGGCCACGGCACCTGAACCAGCGAACAGATCGCAGAATGCCTGACCGGCCAATTGGACCTCGGGAACCTCATTAGCGGTCCCGTTCCATGCCGCCAAAGCGGAGAACACAGCCTCGCGTACCCGGTCGGTCGTCGGACGGGTCAGTCGTCCCGGCGGGGTAGTCAGACGTTGCCCGCCGGCACGTCCCGCAATAATCCTGCTCACTGCTCCAGGCTAGCGGTACCAGGTTCCCATTTCTCCAGCCACGTGCAGGGGTCATGTGGTATTCCGAGGTGAAGAACCTCGGTAACTTTGTGCCAGTCGACTCCCGAAGTGCGCCGCATTCCGGAAGAATAGGCCCATGATCAATGAGGAGAACCCGATCACCGAGGTCCCGGAGGATAGCTGCTGGGGCTACCTGGATACCGCTGAGGTCGGTCGCCTGGCCACCAGTGTCAATGACCAGCCCGAGGTATTCCCCGTCAACTACGTCGTTGACGGACAGAGCATCGTCTTCCGCACTGCTGCTGGTAGCAAACTGGAGGACATAGTCACGAACAACCGCGTCGCCTTCGAGGCGGACGGCTGGACCGAGGAGGCCGGCTGGTCGGTCGTTTTGCGTGGCAAGGCCGAAATCATCACTGACGACGCCGAGCTTGCCCTGTGCGACAAGATGCCGCTACTCCCCTGGGTTCCCACTGTTAAGCGCAATTACGTTCGTGTCGAGGCTGATCAGATCACCGGACGCACCTTTGCCTTCGGGCCGGAGCCGAAAGGTAACTGAGACTAGTTCAGTAGGCCCGGATCGCTCTCGCGGTTCGGGCCTTCATGAAGCTTCATAGCCGACGGCGCGGAGAGTCGGCTCAGTCTTCTTTAACGGGGGCCGGCTCAACCCTGTTCCATGAGGTTACCCTCAGCGAGCATCTCGGTGGCGGTCACGACGTCAAGGAGTCTCGGATCACCGGGAGCTTCGGCCACCCACCGTTCGGCCAGGTCTTTCGATGCTGTCACAATCTCAGCGTGGTCGAGCACCCGCAACAGGCGTAGCGGAGACGAATAACCGGCTTGAGAGGATCCCAGCACATTGCCTTCATGACGCTGAGCTAGGTCAAGTTCGGCTAGTTCAAATCCATCACGGGACGCGGCCACGGCGTCCAAACGCTCGCGCGCCACCGATCCGGGCGGCGCCGTCGTCACCAGCAGGCAGAGCCCCGGCAAGTTGCCTCGTCCGATCCGACCGCGCAACTGGTGCAGCTGCGAGACGCCAAACCGGTCGGCGTCCATGATGACCATCATGGTGGCATTGGGGACGTCGACGCCGACCTCAATCACCGTTGTGGAGATAAGCACCTGCGACTCACCCTTGATAAACCTGTCCATAACGAGGTCTTTCTCGGACGAATCTAGCCGGGAGTGCAGGGCCTCAACTCTTAATCCGGCGAGAGGTCCCGTCGCCAGTTGAGGAGCGAGCTCTTCGACGGCAGCTGCGGGAGGGCGCCCACCTTCGACGTCGTCAGCGTCGTCGGAATTGATGCGAGGGCAGACCACAAACACCTGATGTCCGGCATCACATTCCTCCCGGATCCGCCGCCAGGCGCGGGTGAGCCAGGATCCGTGGGCGGGCAGGTCGACGACCGTGGTCTGAACGTCGGCACGTCCAGTCGGTAATTCTCTCAAGCTCGAGACCTCGAGGTCACCGAAGACCGTCATCGCCACCGTTCGCGGAATCGGGGTCGCGGTGAGAACGAGTTCGTGGGGGCGTGCGCCCTCCCCAGTAGTGAGAACACTGCGTTGCTCAACGCCGAAGCGATGCTGCTCATCGACGACGACTAATCCAATGTCGTTGTAAATCACTCGGCCCGACAGCAGGGAATGGGTGCCGACGATAATTCCAGCGGCTCCTGAGGCAATATCAGCCAGTGCCGCCCGGGTGCCCGCAGCCTTCATCGAGCCGGTCAGTAGCGCCACACCCGTGGAGATCTCCGGGGCATCCAATCCCTCGCCGGACGCCAAGTCGCCCAACATATTGATAATGGTTCGGTAATGCTGCTGAGCAAGGACTTCGGTCGGCGCCAGCAGGACAGCCTGGTGCCCAGCGTCAACAACCTGCAACATCGCTCGCAGCGCAACGAAGGTTTTCCCCGAGCCAACTTCTCCTTGCAATAATCGGTGCATGGGACGATCTGCCGAGAGGTCGGCGTCAATCACCCGACTCACCTCGTCCTGGCCGACAGTCGGGGTAAAGGGCAGGCGATCCTCAAAGGCTACCAGCAATCCGCCGTCGCGACGCGAACACACCGGGGCATCATGACGCTCTGCACTGCGGCGTCGCACCGCCATCGTCACCTGGGTGGCTATCGCCTCTTCCCAGATAAGTCGTTCGGCGCCGCGATCAGCCTCAGCCACCGAATGCGGGTAATGGATGGCGTGGTAAGCCTCCCATAAACTCGGTAGGTCAGCTTCTTGACGTAACCATTCAGGCAGGGTGTCCTCGAGTTCGGGCGTGGATTCGAGCAGCATCGACTCCACTGAGGCGATTTCCCAGGTACGCAATTTCGACGTCTGCGGGTAAAGGCCCAGCAAACCATGACGTTGTACCTGGGCAGCCATCACCTTGCCCTCCTCGCGACCTGCCACGACCTTCCCGTTGCGGTCAATCATGACGAAGTCGGGGTGGACGAGCTGCGGGTTCCCGCGGAACTCCCCCACCTTGCCGACAAAGATGCCGTGAGTATGGGCCGAAAAAATGCGTTGCCAGTAGGAAACGATGTGGGGTTTGCCGAAGAACGTAACGGGCAGGCGCGCTTTACCGTCAGAAAGCATGACTTCCAGACGTTGACGCGGGCGTCTCTCCCTGCCAGTGACAGTCTTGTTGGTGTGAACCTCGACGCCGACAACATCGGCCACCAAGGCGACTTCAGTGTCAATGACTAAGTGGGACAAGTCGGTGGTTTCGGTGCCGGTAAGGTAGCGACGCGGAAGATGACCGAGGGCCTCTCCCACCGTGCCAACATGCAGCGCAGAGAAGGCCTTGGCCGTCTTGGCTCCCACCGCCTCCGCTAAGGGACGATGAAGCTCCTTCTGGGTGCGGGTACGCCACCTGGTCACTGCATTCACATCGTCACCGTATCGACCCATAACGACAAAGAACCCGCCTTACGGCGGGTTCCATCGTCAAACGCGGCGCTCAGCGGCTGACTCGACCAGCCTTGAGGCACGAAGTGCACACGTTCATGCGCTTATGCGTGCCGTTCTCGACGACACGGACGCGCTGAATGTTCGGGCTCCACCGGCGATTGGTCTTCTTCTTCGACCAGGGGACGTTGTGTCCGAAACCGGGGCGCTTAGCGCAGATGTCACACACAGCAGCCACTGGGAGATCTCCTGTTCAGGGCCGGGTGCAAGATGCACCCGACGCAATCGTTGGGTTCGGGGGTTCCTTCAGGAACTGGACAAGACTATACGTTGAAGCAGCCAGAACCCAAATCGGATTCGGGGAGCCGGCGACCACGCCTCAGATTTTGACGACGACAGGCACGATCATAGGTCGACGCCGCAGAGACCGCGATACCCACCGACCAATGGTCCGACGAACCACCTGTTGCAACCGGTGGGTATCGTCCATACCACCGGCCATCGCCTTCTCTAGCTCAGTGACGATCTGGTCGGTGATCTCCGCGAAGACCGAGTCGCCCTCGGCAAAACCACGCGCCTGGATCGCCGGGCGAGACACCACTGACGCCGAGCGGGTGTCGACCACGGTGACGACTGACAAGAATCCCTCCTCACCGAGGATACGGCGATCAGTGAGCGTGTCCTCGGTAAGCTCCCCCACCCCAGATCCGTCAACAAGGATGTACGAGGCATCGACCTTGCCAACAACTCGCGGTACTCCGTCAACAAGGTCAATAACCCCGCCGTCCTCGACAAGCACCACGTTGTTCTCATCGACACCGGTTGCTTTGGCCAGATCGGCATTAGCGACAAGATGACGCACCTCACCATGAATCGGCATCACAGCGCGTGGCCGCACGATGTTATACGCGTACAGCAGCTCTCCGGCTGCGGCATGGCCGGAAACGTGGACCAAAGCGTTGCCCTTATGTACCACGGCGGCGCCAAGCTTCGTCAGGCCATTAATCACTCGATAGACGGCATTCTCATTACCCGGGATGAGAGAGGATGCCAGCAAAACGGTATCTCCCTCCCCCACCTCGATGTCTCGGTGCTCTCGGTTGGCGATCCTTGCTAGGGCCGAAAGTGGCTCACCTTGGGACCCAGTGGAGATGATGACGACCTCGTTATCTCGGTAGTGGTCGAGGTCGCGCAGCTCGATGACGGTGTTCTCCGGCACGTCGAGGTAGCCCAGGTCCTGAGCAACAGCCATATTGCGGACCATTGAACGACCGACGTAGCAAACCTTGCGGTGATGACGCACGGCCATATTGAGCACTTGCTGGACGCGATGCACATGGGAGGCGAAGCAAGCCACAATAAGCTTCTTTTTCGCCTTCTCGAAGGCCCTCTCGATAGCAGGCTCGATCTCAGTCTCGGACTTCACGAACCCCGGAACCTCGGCATTCGTGGAGTCAACCATGAACAGATCGACCCCCTCCTCACCGAGTCGCGCGAAGGCACGCAGATCGGTGATGCGTCCGTCTAGCGGAAGCTGGTCCATCTTGAAGTCGCCGGTGTTAATGAGAGTTCCGGCATCGGTGCGCACACACACTGCCAGAGCGTCAGGAATGGAGTGGTTAACGGCGATAAATTCCAGGTCAAACTGCTCGCCAACCTCAGCGACATCGCCCTCGTGAACAACATTGAGTTTGTAGCCCTTAATGCGGTGTTCACGCAGTTTCGCCTCGACCAGCGCCAGGGTCAGCTTAGAGCCGTAGATCGGGATATCGGGGCGACGTTTAAGCAGGTACGGCACCGCACCAATATGATCCTCGTGGCCATGTGTGAGCACCAGAGCCTTCACCTTGGCCAGCTTCTCCTCGTCGAGGTAGTCCAGCCCGGGAAGCAGTAGATCAACCCCGGGATGGTCGTCCTCTGGGAAGAGCACCCCGCAGTCAATGACGAGCATCTCCCCGTTGATTTCATAGCACGACATGTTGCGCCCAACATCCCCCAAGCCTCCGAGGGGGATGATGCGCAAAACGTCCGGTTGCAGGTCCGGGGGTGTCATCAGTCCAGTCTCAGCCACATCGTCCAGGTTATCGGTAGACGACGACAGTACTAGTACCCGCCATGCTCGAGCTCGCCACAGATCGGCCTGGTGACAGTAAGGTCTTTATTGGGGTGGATTGGGCATGCCAACAACAAAAGTATCGCCGCTAGGCAGTATTGGCATTGCTAAAGTCGCGCCAACGGCGACATCTTCTGGCGGGGCTTATGGATGTCCTCCCAGACCAACCGGGCAGGACGCCTTGTCCTGACTACCCAGCAATCCGTCATCCCGGGAACTATCGCCGACAATATCGAGTCCCTCCTCGACGACGAAGGTAATGAATCCTCCCACGACGGCAAAGGCGCTCGGAGCCACACATGTGATTCAGCTGGGCCGATACGTCTCCCGGATCACGTCCCATGAATCGACGAGGAGCCGCCACCTTGCGGTGACGGCCCCACCGAGTCGCGACGGTCAGAAGCGGGGAATGTTCCTCATATTGGACGTGGCCATCGACACCGCCTCACCAGCACCACGATTGAGCACAATCTTGCTCATGGCGGTGGCAAACCCGATCATCTGCTCGCCCTTGATCTCAGGCGGCAGGGACAAGGCGTTGGGGTCAGTGATCACCTCGACTAGGGCTGGACCGTCAAAATCCATAGCATCCGTTAGGGCACGGCGAATGTTGCGTGGGTCATCAACCCGCTCGGCGTGAAACCCAATCGCTTTGGCGAGACCTGCATAGTCGACGTCGTGGACGTCGGTACCGAAGTCAGGTAACCCATTCACGAGCATCTCCAGTTTGACCATGCCGAGAGTGGAGTTATTGAAGGCAACCACCTTGATCGGCAAGTTGAGCATACGCGCTGTCACGAGCTCTCCAAGGAGCATCGAGAGGCCGCCGTCACCGGACACCGAAATAACCTGACGCCCGGGGTGGGAAGCCTGGGCGCCAATGGCGTGCGGCAGGGCATTGGCCATCGATCCATGCAGGAAGGATCCGATAAGACGGCGGGTGCCAAGGGGATCGATATAACGAGCCGTCCACACATTGCACATACCAGTATCGGCAGTGAAGATGGCATCACGGTCAGCTACTTCATTGAGGACGTGCGCGACGTACTCGGGGTGGATCGGCTTCATGTGCTCGACATTGCGAGTGTACGAGCCGACCGGGGCCTTCATAATCTTGGCGTGGCGCTTAACTGCGGCCTTAAGGAATTTGTCATCATGCTGTTTCAGCAGCGGGGTGACGGCGTCGCAAAGGGCTTTAACATCGGCATGGATCGGGAAGGACACGTCAGTACGACGTCCTAGCTTCTCTGGACGGTTCTCAACCTGGACAGTGAGGGTATCAGGGAGGAACTGGTTGTAGGGGAAATCGGTTCCTAGCAGGATGAGAACATCGGCGTCATTCATGCCCTCGGCAGCAGCACCGTAGCCCAGCAAGCCGGTCATACCGACGTCAAAGGGGTTGTCGTATTGGATGAAGTCCTTACCACGCAGGGAGTGGCCGATAGGGGCCTTGAGCTTGTCGGCCAGAGCAAGGACCTCATCGTGAGCGCCCTCGACACCCGCGCCGGCAAAGATGGCGACTTTCCTGACGTCGTTAAGCAGCTTGACCAGTTGACGGACGTCCTCCGGGTTCGGCTCGATAGTCGGCCGACGACTCGGGATGAAAACCGGGGAAGGCGCTGCAGCCTTCTTGTCGGAAATATCGCCGGGAAGGGTGATAACGGAGACGGTGCTACCAGCAACGGCATGGCGGATGGCCGAATTCATGACGCGCGGAGCCTGCTCCGGGGTAGAAACCAGCTCACAGTAGTCGGAGCACTCCACAAACAGACGGTCCGGGTGAGTCTCCTGGAAGTAGCTCATGCCGATCTGGACGCTAGGAACGTGAGATGCGATAGCCAACACCGGGACTTGGGAACGGTAGGCATCGAACAGACCATTGATGAGGTGCAGGTTGCCCGGCCCGCAGGAGCCCGCACATACCGCGAGCTCACCTGTCAAGGTCGCCTCTGCAGCGGCTGCGAAGGCCGCGGCCTCCTCGTGACGGACGTGCACCCAATCAATGCCGCCTTTGACGGAGCCGCCCGTCTTACGAACCGCATCGACGACCGGGTTGAGGGAGTCACCGACGATGCCGTAGATCCGCCGCACCCCCGCATCGAGGAGCTGTTGGACGAGCTGTTCGGCAACATTCATGAAAGGGACCTCCGCAGTACTGACGACATGGGACAAGCGGCCGACCGGCCGCATACCAGCATACGACTTATCGTCCTAGTCTCACCTCACTCTTCGCGCGAAGCGGATCACCGTCCCGTGAGGTCAGACAGTTTCACTTCGGTGCCAACCAGAGAGAAGTCGAGACCTTGTGGCGTCGCTTTAAGGGATTCATAATGCAGATTTCCCAGATTAGGAAGAGTAAACCGTGAGGTAATCCCTTTTAGGATCGGTTTGAGCAACACGTCAGGGATTGGGATGTCATCGAGGCTCGCCGACGGACTACTCAAGGTCACCCGCCGAGACGTGGCCTCGACCCCGGGTACGGCGGTAATACTGACGTCTACCCGAGCTCCCAATACCGACATCTCCCGCACGATCGTCACCCTGCCGGTTTCCCCGGCGTCGTCGTTATAGGTGATTTTTGCACCCGCCAACCGCGACAGCTCAGACCAGTCAACACGGCCAGAGGCTGACATCGTCTCGGCCACTGTCTGGGATTTCTCCCGGACGTGCCGAATTCCATTGGCATGAACGTCAACGTCATGGAAGGTCACCGTGGTGTCGTCTCTGGCCACAGTCGCCTTCGGAATGGTCGCATCAAGCCCTTGCAACTCGTCAGTGACTAGCGCTTTGAGGAAAGGACGGTTGTGAATCGTCACCCCAATCGTCGAGGCATCGGCTCCCACGGACGTCGCAATAGTCGTTGCAATGTCCTTTTCAGCTCTCGCCCGAAATGTCTGATCGACAATCATTGCTGCGATCGCAAGCAACGCAACGACGACAATGGCAATCAGCCACTTAATAAAGCGATGGCGGCGGCGGTCACGGTCGACCGTCACCACCGTGTCAGAACCGGTCCGTGGCCTCGGCGGAAGTACCTGAGTCGGCTCGCTTGGCGTCATCGAGAACGTAGGACGCTCATTCAAGTCCCAGCAACCCTTCAATACCAACAGTCAGACCAGGACGATCCAGGACTCCGCGAACCCCCGTCAGGACACCCGACATGAAGGAGACTCGGTCCATGGAATCGTGTCGGATCGTGAGAGTCTCTCCCTCAGCTCCGAATAGCACCTCCTGGTGGGCGACGAGACCGCGTAGACGCACGCTATGGACGTGAACCCCCTCAACGACAGCTCCACGGGCTCCGTTGAGCTGACTCTTCGTTGCGTCCGGGACCTCTCCCAAACCGGCCTCTTGACGCGCTGCGGCAATCTTGGTCGCGGTTGTGCGGGCAGTACCGGAAGGCGCGTCAACCTTATTGGGGTGATGCAGCTCGACGATCTCCGCAGACTCGTAGAACCTTGCGGCCTGCTCGGCGAAGTGCATCATGAGGACAGCGCCGATAGAAAAGTTCGGGGCCACCAAGCAGCCGATATTCGGATGGTCGGCGAGCTGGTCGCGCAGAACCTGATACCGCTCATCGTCAAACCCAGTCGTGCCGACGACAGTGTTAATGTCATGGGAAATCGCCCATGACAGGTTATCCATAACGGCGTCCGGAGTGGTGAAGTCGACGATGACGTCGGCTCCCGAAGCGTCGGAACGGTCGCCACCGCTATCAACAGCCGCAACAAGCTCGGTGTCCTCAGCTTCCTCGACGGCCTGGCACACCGCAGTTCCCATACGTCCCTTGGCTCCGAACACAGCGACCTTAATCATCTGGACCTTCCTTCCTGACGACGGCACCTCTCCTGGCGCCCGAACCAGACTACCTAGCAAAGCTGACGTTCCTGGGCCATGTTCAATCCATGCGCAACGAACGGGCTGCCCCAGCACAATGCCGGGGCAGCCCGCAAACGTCAACTCCCTCAGTGAGAGTTACGACTCACTCATCAGCGTCGTCTTCGTCGGAAGCCAGCACCAAGGAGAGCTTGCCACGGTCATCGACCTCGGCGATCTCCACCTGGATCTTCTGACCGACCGACAGCACGTCTTCGACGGCCTCGACGCGTTTACCGTCGTTAAGGTCACGCATCTTGGAGATGTGCAACAGACCATCCTTGCCGGGCAGCAAAGAGACGAAAGCGCCAAAGCTCGTCGTCTTGACGACGGTGCCGAGGTAACGCTCACCGACCTCGGGCATCTGTGGGTTAGCGATCGCGTTAATCATCGAACGGGCAGACTCGGCCGAATCTCCGTTATCAGCCCCGATGAAAATCGTGCCATCGTCCTCAATAGAGATATTGGCGCCAGTGTCGTCCTGAATCTGGTTAATCATCTTGCCCTTGGGGCCGATGACCTCACCGATCTTGTCCACTGGGATGTGAACGGTAATGATGCGCGGAGCAGTCGGGGCCATTTCATCGGGAGAATCGATGGCCTCGTTCATCACCTCAAGGATCGCGGTGCGAGCCTCCTTAGCCTGCTTGAGAGCACCGGCGAGCACGTCGGCAGGGATCCCGTCGAGCTTGGTGTCCAGCTGCAGTGCAGTGACGAACTCGCTAGTACCGGCCACCTTAAAGTCCATGTCGCCGAGGGCGTCCTCAGCACCGAGGATGTCGGTGAGAGCCAGGTACTTGGTCTTGCCGTCCTCGTCAGTCTCGCTCATGAGGCCCATGGCGATTCCAGCGACCGAGGCGCGCAGCGGCACACCGGCATTGAGCAAGGCGAGGGTGGAGGCGCAAACCGACCCCATCGAGGTCGAACCATTAGAGCCAATAGCCTCGGAAACCTCGCGGATGGCGTAGGGGAACTCCTCGCGGGTCGGCAACACCGGAATGAGGGCCCGCTCGGCGAGGTTACCGTGACCAATCTCGCGACGCTTCGGGGAACCAACACGGCCGGTTTCACCGGTGGAGTACGGCGGCATGTTGTAGTTGTGCATGTACCGCCGGGTGTTTTCCGGGGAGAGGGTGTCAAGCTTTTGCTCCATATCGAGCATGTTGAGAGTCGACACGCCCAGAATCTGGGTCTCGCCGCGCTGGAACAGGGCTGAACCGTGGACCCGCGGAATAATGCCGACCTCAGCCGACAGGGAGCGGATATCACGCGGTCCACGACCGTCGATTCGCACGCCCTCGTCAAGGACGCGCTTGCGGACGATCTTTTTCATGACGGCCTTGAACGCTCCGGAAATCTCAGCCTCGCGTTCCGGGAACGTCTCAGCGAGCTCGGCCTTGATGCGGGCCTTGAGCTCGGACTCAGCCTCCTGACGCTCCAACTTCGCAGCAATCTGCTCGATGCGGGAGAGCTCGTCAGCAGCCTTCTCCTCGACGGCAGCGTAGACGTCATCCTCGTAGTCCTTGAAAACCGGGAAGTCGTAGGTCTCCTTAGGCAGCTTGGCAGCCAGAGCGACCTGAGCGTCACACAGCACCTTGATGAAAGGCTTGGCGGCCTCCAGACCGGTAGCGACGACTTCCTCCGTCGGAGCGGTGCGCCCGCCGCGCACGAGGCCCCAAGTAGCCGGGGTCGACTCTGCCTCAACCATCATGATGGCAACGTCGCCGTCGGCTAGCACACGACCAGCGACGACCATATCGAAGGTCGACTCCTTACGCTGATCGACGGAAGGGAAGCACACCCACTGGTCGTCGATGAGAGCCATCCGGACGCCACCAATCGGCCCGGAGAAGGGCAGACCAGCAAGCTGGGTGGACATCGAGGCGGCATTGATGGCGACGACGTCGTAGTAAACGGCCGGGTTGAGAGCCATGACAGTGACGACGACCTGGACCTCGTTGCGCAGTCCCTTAACGAAGGACGGACGCAGCGGGCGGTCAATGAGGCGGCAGGCGAGGATGGCACCCTCGGACGGGCGTCCCTCACGGCGGAAAAAGGAGCCGGGGATACGCCCGGCGGCATACATGCGCTCCTCGACGTCGACCGTCAGCGGGAAAAAGTCGATGGAATCGCGAGGAGTTTTAGCGGCCGTAGTGGCCGACAGCAGCATAGTGTCACCATCAAGGTAGACGGCGGCGGATCCATCCGCCTGCTGAGCCAGCAGTCCCGCCTCAAAACGGACGACATGCTTACCAAGCTTGCCGTTATCGATAATGGCCTCGGTGAACTCGAGTCCAGGTCCCTCCACAGGGATATCCTTTCGCAGGGCCGACCACCGCCCGCAGGCGCTCCACAAGGCGCCCCTTTAGAGACCACACCGGTCTTCGATCGAAGCCGCCGGGATCGCGCCCCGGTGGCCACTACCGAGGACCCATGTGTCATGGGGAGGCAGTCGACGGTTACAGTGATTCTTAGTGTGGTTATGAGTCTACGGCATCAGCGACCAATCCCACGAATTGCCGCGATGCACGCGGTGACCATCGCGGGTTCAGACGAGACCCGCGCATCGTGCGAACATAGCGAACGGGGCGCCCGTAGGGACACCCCGTCACATATGATCTAGAGCGCTCAGCGGCGCAGACCCAGACGAGCGATCAACTCACGGTAGTGCTCAATATCATTCTTCGCGATGTAATTGAGCAACCGACGACGCTGACCAACCATAAGCATCAGGCCACGACGAGAATGGTGATCGCCCTTATGAACCTTAAGATGCTCAGTGAGCTCGGCAATGCGCTTGGTGAGGATGGCAACCTGAACATCGGGGGAACCCGTGTCTCCAGGATGGGTCGCGTACTCTTCAATGATCTTCTTTTTCTCGGCAGCATCCATCTCAGTAGGTCCCTTTCTGTCCGTTGCGCGGCGTCCCCGACGCTCTTACTGCAGGAGACTCTTCCAAGGCCGCGGCCGTTCTGACGGCAACTGGGAGAGAATATCAACTCTGCCCATTAGGCGCGAATCCTGATGCGAGATGAGATATTGCCGACCGAGGAGAAGCCCCCAAAGAAATTCCACGCTCAGCGGGCTCAACTGACGCCCCAAGAGAACCGGACCCGCCCAGGCCGCACCCCTCAGGACAAAACTCGCTTGGCTGTCTCGACATCGTCGGCCATCTGAGAGATCAATGGCTCAATCCCATCGAACTTGATCTGGCCGCGCAGCCTCTCAGCGAAGGTCACCGTGATGTCCACCCCGTACAGCTCCAGGTCATCACGATCAATGACGTAGGTCTCGACGCGACGCTCGACCCCATCGAAAGTCGGATTGGTGCCCACCGAAATTGCCGATGGAAGTCGACGGCCAGCGTCCGGACCGCTGGTGGGCTCCAACCATCCGGCGTACACACCGTCGGCGGGAACAGCGCGGTCCTGGGGCACCACGAGGTTGGCCGTCGGGAATCCGAGTTCACGTCCACGCTGGTCACCCATGACGACAACCCCACCAACCTCGAAGGGCCTGCCCAGCAGTTCTGCTGCCTCGGTGACCTTGCCTGCAGCGACGACCTCGCGTACCCGGGTTGACGATACCGTCACCCCCGAGATAGCCACGAGGTCCATGGCGTGCACCTGGAAGCAGCCGTGTTCGGCCAAAGCATCCGGCGTACCTACCGCGTGACGTCCAAAGCGGAAATTCTGACCCACCAGCACATGCCTGGGCTGTAAGGGTCCGAGCACCCGCTCAACAAACGCCGCAGGAGCCCAACTGGCAATCTCGGTAGTAAAATTGACTACGCGCACTTCGCTGGCGCCGGCATCCTTGAGCCACTCGATCCGTCGCTCCAGCGAGCACAGCAAGGCCGGGGCCTGATCAGGAGCCACAACGGTCAGCGGATGGGGCCAGAAAGTGACAACGACGACGTAGCCGTCCGGATCCAGCCTCTTAGCCTCTTGAACCAGGGCCTGGTGGCCTCGATGCACACCATCGAAGTTTCCGATGACTACAGTCGACGATTCCTCGGGAACAGACACGTTGAGCAGTCTATGGTGCGAATCCGGTTGAACCCGAATCCGACCGAGCGTGCTTCCCTCACCCAATCCGTAAAGGGCAGCGACAGCCAGGAGACTGAATACCGTGGTCGGCAACGGGCTGCCACACGGGCGGCCCGTATCGATGTCTGACTTACTTCTCGGCGAGTTGGCCAGTCTTGAGCTTGTCAACCCAGTCGTTGTTACGTGAGATCCATTCTTCGACGGCCTTTTCCTGGTTCTTGCCACCGTACTTGTCCGCAGAGAACATAGTGTCCTCGAGATCGGAAAGTTTGTTGTCGTCAAAGGCCATATTGCGCACCAACTGGGCCACCTTCGGAAAGTCCTGCTCAAAGCCCGGACGGCCGAAACTGTAGATCACCTCAGCATTGCCCATAGCCTTCTTGGGATCCTTCAAGTCGCGGACCGGGAAGGCACCGTAGGCCCAGTGCGGGCGCCACAGGGTCACTGCGATGTCCTGACCAGCGCTGGTGGATTTCTTAAGTTGGGCCAGCATGGCCGGGGTTGATGAAATCTTGAAGTTGAGATTCTTCAACCCATATTTCGGGATGGCCGAGTCCTTGGTCGCCTTGGTCAAACCAGCACCAGCCTCAATCCCATACAAAGTATTGTCGTACTCATCGCCCATGGTTTTGAGGTCCCCGATAGTACGGGCCTTGGAATCCTTATTGACCGCAATAGTCAATTTGGCGTTGTCGTACCAACAGCCAAGGTTCTCCATCTTGTCGCCATACCGCTTTACGTAATCGGCATGAGTCACCGGCAGCCAGCCGTCAGTAAGGAGGTCGATATCCCCGGCGACAAGTCCGGCATAGCCTGGGCCAGCGTCGAAGCCCTTGATCGTCACCTTGTATCCGTCCTTCTCCAGGACGTTCTTCATAATCCCGGCAGTCGCGAAGGACTCATCCCAACCGTTGAAGGCACCAATGGTGATGTCCTTCTTGCCGTCGGCCTTCATGGAAGTGGTGTCCTTCGACCCATGACCAGGGGTGCAATCGGCCCACTTCGTGTTGACGTTGTCAGAACCGACGTCGGAGCCACCGGATTCCCCGTTTCCACTGTTAGTGGCACCACACCCAGATAGAGCCAGGGCCCCGACCGTCAGGGCGGATGCCACGGCGATGACCTTGCGTTGAACCATGCTTCTGCTCATCGGTACTTCCTCGTGTTCATGTGCATTGACTCAGCTCGCCCGCTGCGCCCGGGCGAGCGGAGTGCGATTGGCTAGTCCGTTGGTGATGCGGTCTAGGTATACAGCGACGATAACCACCGCCAAGCCAGCCTCCATGCCTAGACCAATATCAACTTGAGACAGGGCTGCGACGACGTCACCGCCGAGGCCACCAGCACCGACCATGCCCGAGAGCACAACCATGGACAGGGCCAGCATGATGACCTGGTTAACACCGGCCATCACCGTCGGCATAGCTAGCGGCATCTGAATACGCCACAGGATGTGACGGGGGCTAGCACCGAATGCGGCGCCGGCCTCAACGGTCTCAGTGTCGACTCCACGGATGCCCAGCTCGGTGAACCGCACTCCCGGCGGCAGCGCGAAGATGATGGTCGCGATGGCACCGGGCACCTGTCCAATACCGAAGAGCACGATGACCGGAACCAGGTATGCCAAAGAAGGCATCGTTTGCATAAAGTCGAGGATCGGTTTGATGATGGCCGAGAATCGCTTCGACTTGGCCGCCCAGATACCCAATGGGATTGCCAGGATAAGGGCCAGGATGACCGCAACCACCACTAAAGCGAGGGTTTGCATGGTGTTGTTCCACTGGTCCATGGATCTCACCAGATAGAAACCGATGAGGGCAAACAAGCCCACTCTCCAGTTGGCGCAGGCCCAACCGATAGCGGCAAAGACCACCATCATGACTAGGTATAACGGTTTGGACAGCACCAGATTGAGACCGTGGTACATGCCACCGATGACAACGTTTGTGAACGTGATGAGCCAGTCAAAGGCGTTCTGGAACCAGTCAAAGAAGGTCTCGATCCAGCTACCGAGCGGAATTCGAGGGTTAGCGAAATTGAAGCCCATGGCGATCAGGCCTCCTTCTCGATCGTCGCAATTTGGTCAGCCGGCGGAAGACCGACCGGGTTACCGGTATCCCTGATAATGGGAAGCTTTCCGGTGTTCTCCAAGGACATGACAGATCCCTCTCCTGCCTCGTCGCGAGCTCGTGACATCGCGTCGAGCAGGGTCACCCGAGAGATGACACCCATGAGGTGGAAGTCCTCGTCGACAACGGCCAACGGCACCCTGGCGTTGCTGGTCGGAGCGAAGAGCTCGGACAACGGAGTGTCGGTCCGCGCCGTGAGGATGCCGCTAGTTTCCACCGCGTCAGCAATACTGCGATCTCCGCGGCGAGCAGCCTCGATGACCTCTTGATCGCCGACCGTGCCAAGCAAACGACGATGCTCATCGACAACGAAGACGCCAGCCCACTCGCGCTGGTCCAGGATCCGCTGAACTCGTCGAGGTTCTGCCGACCGAGAGACAACAGCCTCAGTGGGACGCATGACGGCTGACGCGGTGAGCACTCGGCTGCGGTCGACGTCCTGAACAAAGTCCGCAACGTAGTCGTCAGCGGGTTGAGTAAGGATCTCATCGGAAGTACCGATCTGGGCGACACGACCATTGCGCATCACGGCGATGTGATCGCCCAGGTACATGGCCTCATTGAGGTCGTGGGTAATGAAGATGATGGTCTTACTGAGAGCGCCCTGCAGCTCGAGAAGCTGATCCTGCATTTCGCGACGAATAAGCGGATCAAGGGCCGAAAAAGCCTCATCCATGAGCAGGATGTCGGTCTCGGCTGCGAGTGCACGAGCCAGACCAACTCGCTGCTGCATGCCACCGGAAAGCTGATGAGGATACTTGTCTCCCCACCCATTAAGACCGACAGTGTTCAGCCACTCGTTGGCCTTCTCAAGGCGTTCCTTCTGCTTGAGCTTGCCTTGCAACTTCAGCCCGTAGGCCGCATTTTCACGCACAGTAAGATGAGGAAGTAGTGCGAAGTGCTGAAAAACCATCGAGACGTGGTCGCGACGCAGCGCCCGTAACTGAGCGTCATTCATGTCAGAAACGACCTTGCCGGCAACCTCAACGGTACCCTCAGATGGGGACCACAGCCCATTAATCATCCTAATGAGGGTGGACTTTCCGGATCCCGACAGTCCCATGACGACGAAGGTCTCCCCCTTAGCGACCTCAAAGCTCACGTCGATGACAGCCGCGGTGCCGAGAGAGGCGAGTTCTTCTCGAGACTCCCCTGCCTTGAGTCTTTCGATTACTTGTCGCTCATTTTTACCGAAAACCTTGTACAGGTGGGATGCTCGAACTAAATCCACGTCGTACGGCACCTTTCGTATGGACGATTTGGAAATAACCCAGGCGACACAAAACGCCACGGCCTCACGTCACGGCGACATCGATCACCGAAATGGCGGGCCGACATCGGCGCAAATCAACCATTTGATGGTATCACGCTATATCTATGTATGCAAATTCGAATATTCTTATTCATAACAATACGAATTGTTATGAAATGTTTACAACAATGCTAGAAATACGCGTCTATGTGTGAGTAATATCGCCCGGCGCGCCAAAGATTACTTCGACCATGACTATGCAGTTGAGCGTATCATGGCGCGCTCTATCCAAAGTGGTGTGACGGCGTCGTCACACCAGCACACATATTGCGCGACTCTGGCCATCTTTCTCGTCATCCGGACGATATAGGGCCAACAATTCACCAGTTTCCGCAATTATTGCGGTCACTTCCGCCGGCACCGTGAAACTTAGACGTCGACCCACCCGGATAGCAGCTGCTTGGTCCGCAGTGACGTGAACAACGGGGAAACTGAGTGCAGCGGCCTCAGCCATTGTCATCGGGGTGGGTGTGACGGCGTCCTGCGCGAAAATATCTACACAGGCAGCGGTGAGATCGAACGGGCCGACGCGAGTACGACGCAGGGCGGTGAGATGTCCCCCGACTCCAAGATCCGCACCGACGTCACGAGCCAGCGCCCGCACGTAGGTTCCCGAGGAGCACGTAGCCTCGACGTCGACGTCAATTACCTGACCGTGACGTCGAATAGCAATAGCCTCAAACCGAGAAACGGTGACAGCGCGCGGCCGTAGGACGACGTCCTCACCAGCACGCACCTTGGCGTAGGCCCGACGGCCGTTAACCTTGATCGCGCTGACGGCAGCGGGAACCTGTTGGATCTCTCCTGTCTGACGCACCATAGCGGCGTGAATGGCCCTGTCGTCGATTGCGGAAGCGTCGGTGGTCACAGTGACGTCCCCCTCGGCGTCATCGGTGACAGTGCCCACCCCTAGCCTCACGGTGGCGGTGTAGTCCTTATCATGCAGAGACAAGTGACCCAACAGGCGAGTCGCGCGATTGACCCCAACGACGAGGACGCCGCTGGCCATCGGGTCAAGAGTTCCAGCGTGGCCGACCTTGCGAGTACCCATGAGGCGCCGCACCCGCCCAACCACCTGGTGAGACGTGACGCCGGCAGGTTTGTCAACAACGAGGACGCCAGACTGGAGAGTATTCATCGGAGCCAGTATCCCGACTCAGGAGGGCTTCAACAAGCTGGTCTGCCCAAAGTCACGCGGTGATCATGTACAGGGCCATTTTCGAGGCCTCAACTGCCCTGACCGCGTGGGGCAGGCGTGTTGTGAAGTGCACTATGCCCCCAGGGTTCAGAGTCACGGTGCGCCCCTCGGCAGTGATTTCGAGCTGACCTTCAAGAGCCTCGACGATGACGGGCATCGCGGCAGTGTGCTCCGACAGCTCCTCTCCGGCAGCAAAGGAGAACAGGACGATGTTCACCCCCTCGGCTCGCATGACAGTTTTGGAAACAGTTGACCCGTCAGAGTAATCAATCTGGGCGGCGAGGTTTTCGATGAACCCGAGGTTGTTCGTTTCCGTCATGGGGTATCCCTTCATGGTCATTGCTGTGGCGGAGTGATCATTATGATCCACCCGCAGCGAGCACGGTCCCGGCACGATGGTTGCGGGCGAAGAAGCCCCGCATCGTCAAGACACTCACGCACCATATCAGGATCGCCTTACCTTCGTGATCGGCACCGTCGTCGAAACCAGCGAAGCCGAGGCACGTTATCCACCACCATGTAGAACGATAATCGACGAGGGGGCTTCTCACTGACGTCAACAATGCGTTTCGATTCGACTCACCAACTGCGCAACGGGCGTCGAACACGGAAGGACTACTCCGGTAACAGCATCAATCCACCTAGCGCAGCGAGCAGTCGGTGGAGCGAGGCCAATCCGGTAGAGGCGTCATAGCGGCGTAGATGTCGCAACGGTACCCCAAGTGGTTGTTGGTCGATTCGATGCTAATTTGATCGTTACCTCAGAGGGGTGCAACCGAACAAACACCCAGCGGAAATACTTACAAGATCTGCTCTCGCATCAATCACCTATCCGTCTCGCAATCTGAGTCCTGACCTTCTGGGCACGATCGCACCTCAATGCACAGCGTCCATGCACGAGATTACACAGGGATCATGTACGAGCCTTGCCATCCGGTTGTATGGGACCAGCACCGTATGTAAGCCCTCACCCTGTGCAACCGATTGCACATAGCTATTGAACCAAACCCAACGAAGAAAAGTCTGCTAATAAAAGCAATAATCAGAGATGTAGCGTAATCAGAATACCCAAGAAGAATAGTCTGAATCGGGCGTCGTAATGCACAATCCTGGGCCTGATAACTATCGACAGCCGCACGGCTTCTATGGTGCGTCGACTCGACCAACCAACCTCAAAGAAATCGATGACCACAGGCATGCTGCAACGTCGTACTGGAAGGATCAAGACCGGTATTAGGGTGGTAGGTCCTCCTCTACCTGACGAACGGTACGCGAGTGTGTACCGCAACCGTATAGAGCGGCTCATCGCACCACCGCCTTTCCAAAAATCGGAAAGAAGCACGCACAATGCCGCAAGACCAGGGCGCAGGTGCGGTGTTAACTTCATGCCAACCAACGAGGTCGAGCACAAGGAGGTGATCTCATGGACCGAGAAATGTGGATCCTCAGGCAACTGGAGACATCGCTGACAGCCTCCGCCGAAGCGCTGGCAGAACGTCTGCAGGTCAGCCCCCGTACCATCACCAACGCCATCAACACGCTCAACCGGATGCTGGCCCCTGCGGCGTCCGTACGTCCCACCGGCGGCCGTTACCGCCTCTACATTCTCGACCCACAGGAATACAGCCAAATCCGCAGTCGTCTGGTCCGCGCCACGGACTCCCTCAACGACCCACGTCATCGCCGCGCACAGGAGTTCGGAGTCCTGCTGTCTGCCAAACACCCGGTGACCTCGGACGACCTGGCCGACATCGTCTGCACCTCCCGAACAACCGTCCTGGCCGACATCGCCCGATTGCGTGAAGCCCTGAAACCCCTCGGAGTACGCATCGAGGGGCGTTCCAACCAGGGTTTCAGCCTCGCCGCCGAGGAACTCGATCTGCGTCTGGCCGAACTAACCCTCTACCCCGCCGAACTCGTCGACGAGTACCCTATCGACGACGATATCGTCGCCGTCGTTTCCCGGATCACCGGGCAGGCTCACCTGTCCAAGCCATCACGTCATTATGTGCGTCGCTGGCTCACCGTTCTACTCGATCGGACCCTCACCGGCCACCCACTAGACGCGATGTCCGAGGAGTACCAACGTCTTCGCAACACCCCCGCTCACCGCATTGCTTCCAAACTTCTCACCGAAGCTGAAGATCTCGTTTCGACCACCTTCCCAATCGAGGAGGAGCTCTTCCTCGCCATGTCAGTCGCCGGAATGCGCACCCCCGACAGTGCGCAGGGTCGTCAGCTCTTCCCCGCTGACGAGGAGGTTCCCGGCCTCGTCGACGCCATCTTTGAACGTATCGCCGAGATCATGCAGATCCATCTGGACGCCGACGAGCTTGCTGACGAGTTCGCCCACCACCTCACGTTCATGCTCAACCGGATACGTTTTCGCGTCACGATCGACGAGGAGTCGGTGCGCAGCATTCGCTATCAGTACCCGGTGGCCCATCGGATGGCCGAGATCAGCCGCGACGTCATCGAGGAACGCACCGGTATGCGGATCAGTGACTCCGAAACCGGACTACTGACGGGCTATCACCAAGTATTCCTCGACTCCCACCGTGCCTGCCCCTACCTCAGGCTGGCGATCGTCACAGCGACCGGACGGGTCTCAGCCCACCTCATGCGGATCCAGCTCGACAAAGTGCTCCCCCACGGCACCAAGTACCTCATGCTGACCGGCGACGAGGCAGACGAGTCGACGCTGGCCAGAACGGATCTCGTCGTCGCCACCCCCGATGTCGACATCACGACCCTTGCCGTCGGCGACGTTCCAGTCATTCAACTCGGCCAGGTCTTCGATCCCGCCGAACTCATCAGCCGGATGTCAAGGCTAAACCTGCGTGGTCACGTCGACCTTCAGCTCACCGGGGCCAATTCGTCATTACTGATGTCGATGCTCTCCCCCGACCGTTTCATGGCCATGCCAGCGGGAACCGATTACTGGTCGGCGACCGAGGCCCTCGTAGCCTACTTAATCGACCAGGGTCTGGTCGACGAGTCCTTCCTGGCCACACTGCGGGCTCGAGAGAACGAAGCGACCATGCTACTCGACGGTCTCGTCGGATTTCCCCACGCCACCATCCCAGGGGCCGAACGCATCGTGCTGGCGATGGCGACCATTCCGCGCCGCCCAGAGCAGCCCGGTGCCCGAGTCGTTTTCCTTATGGGTGTTCCCGACAAAGCCGACTACGACGACACCATCCTCGTCACCGTCTACGACGAGATCATCCGCCTGACCAACGACCCAGACCTGCTCAACCGGCTAAGCCAGCTCACCAGTTATGAAGACGTCTTCTGGCTCATGGCCTCCCGCCCCTGCAATCCCGTCTGCCCCGAGGAGAGATGATGTTCTGGCCCGTTCTTGCCACCGTCGCAATCATCTATGTGTGCAATGCCACCCTAGCCATGCGCCAGATGAGGAATTTCTCCACGACCTACACACTGCTGCGCAAACGCGGGAAAGTCGCCATCGGCAAACAGAAGAACGCGCTGAGTCGGGGCGCCATCGTTATGTTCCTGCTCGACGATAGGGACCGTGTCGTCGCGGGCCGTCGTATGAACGGCATCACCGTTCTGGCCAGGTTCAGGGACTTCCCGGTCTTCGACGGGTTGCCTCTCGAAGAGATCGACCCTGCATATGTGCGAACTGATCGAGGAACGCGACGCGCCATCGCCAACGCCCGTGACAACTTCCTCACAGCCCGGGCCGGCGAGATCCCGGTCGAGCCCCCGACCCCGCTTATGAAGGTCATCAACCGAGTCGACGCCAAGGTAGGACACACCCGTGAACGACCTGCGGCTGACACCCGGCACGTCGTCCGCAGACGTGGGCTCACCGCCGTCGACTGAACGGCTCCGCTCAACACAATTCTCCCCCGGTGCTTCCGCAGCCGGGGCCATCCCGAACGCCACCACACACGAAGGAGTTGACCATGCACTACCTGGTGAAGGCCGCTGAATGGTTCGTCGGCCTGTTCCAAGAAGGTGCGAAGACATTCGTGAGCTGGATGGGAAGCATCGTGCCCCTGGTGCTTATGCTCCTCATCGCCATGAACTCGCTCATCCGCCTCATTGGTGAGGACCGAATCAACCGCCTCGCCCAAAAAGCCGGAAACAATCCCGTCAGCCGCTATCTTCTGCTCCCCTTCATCGGCTCATTCATGCTGTGCAACCCGATGGTGCACTCCCTGGGCCGATTCCTCCCGGAGCGCTACAAGCCGAGCTACTTCGCTTCGGCGGCCCAGTTCTGCCACACCAGCAACGGGATCTTCCCACACATCAATCCTGCCGAACTATTTATCTGGCTCGGCATCGCCCAGGGCATCACGAAGGCTGGACTACCGACCGGACCGCTGGCGATCCGCTACCTGCTCGTTGGCCTCGTCCTCAACTTCGTCGGTGGCTGGGTGACCGACTTAACTACCAGATACGTGAGCAGGCAGCAGAAGGTCATCCTCCCCGACACCATGGACGGGAAGATCGTCCACGTCGACACCCTTGTGGAGGCCTGAGATGACCGAGTACCGCTCCGTCACCGTTTCCCATGGCTCCGGCGGCTACGGCGGCCCCCTCACCATCACCCCTACCGAGGCTAAACACAAGCTCGTCTACATCGTCGGCGGAGGCGTCCGGCCCCCGGTCGTTGATCGCATCGCCGAGCTGTCTGGTGCCGAACCGGTCAATGGGTTTAACACCTCCATCCCCGACGAGGAGATGATGGCCGTCATCATCGACTGCGGGGGGACCCTAAGGTGCGGAATCTACCCTCGCAAGGGAATCCCGACTATCAACGTCATGCCAACCGGTAAGAGCGGTCCGCTGGCCCAATACATCAACGAGTCGATCTACGTCTCCGCCGTCGACGTCGACCAGGTCCGGTTGGCCGACTCACCTACATCCTCCGCCACTGTCACCTCCCCCGCTATAGCCGCCGCTGCCGCGCCACGGTCAAAAGCCGGAACAGCAGGCACCGTCCAGGGGGAATGGAGCACTGACAAGAAGATTTCCGAAGTCGTCGCCGAGAAGAAGAACAAGACCGTCATGGACAAGATCGGCCTGGGCGCCGGCAAGGTCATCTCGGTGTTCTACCAAGCCGCTCGAGACGCGGTGCAGGCCATGCTGACCACCATCATCCCCTTCATGGGGTTCGTAGCCATGCTTATCGGCATCATCAACGCCTCCGGATTCGGTACCTGGTTCACCAAACTTCTCATCCCGCTAGCCGGCAACGGCATCGGGCTCATCGTCCTTGGCCTCATCTGCTCGCTGCCCTTCCTGTCGCCCCTGCTCGGCCCAGGAGCCGTCATCGGTCAGATCATCGGAACTCTCATCGGCGTGGAGATCGGCAAGCACAACATCCATCCCAGCTTGGCCCTTCCAGCGCTGTTCGCCATTAACACCCAGAACGCCTGCGACTTCATCCCGGTCGGCCTAGGACTAGCTGAGGCTGCCCCGGAAACAGTCGAGGTTGGCGTCCCCAGCGTCTTGTACTCGCGATTCCTTAACGGCGTCCCACGAGTCGCCATCGCCTGGCTGTGCAGCATCGGCCTGTACGCATCCTGACACTCAAACCTGATCCGGAGAACATCAATGTCTGTCATCTATCGCAATCAGATCTGCGCCGTCGGCTCGCAGGCCGAGTCCTTTCTCAGCGAGAAAATGCTTGTCACATTCGGGGGTAAGGCACCTGACGAACTTCGCGACTTCTGTTACGCCCTACCTGAGGCGACCTCGAGCGGCACCATCGGTGTCGGCGACGTCCTCGCCATCGGCGAGCACCGCTTCCCCATCACAGCAATTGGTGCCCTCGCACAGCGCAACCTCGACTCCTTAGGACACGTCACCCTCGTCTTCGACGGCGCCGACGAGCCACGGCTCGAGGGGGCCCTCCACGTACGCTGTGGCGGTGAGCTGCCCAGACCGCAGGCCGGCAGCACAATCCTCATCGAGTCAGCATGATCCGCACCGAGGTGACAATAGGCCACCCTGCCGGGATCCATGCCAGGGTGGCCGCACACGCCGTACTACTGGCCTCCGGCCACTCGGCCAGTGTTTTCCTGCGATCCTCACGCGGGACGGCCAGTCTTACCCGGCTAGCGGACCTGCTGAGATTGGACGTCCGCGAGGACGCCGTCGTCGAGATCCTGGCCGATGGCCCTGACGAGGTCGAAGCACTGCACGAAGTCGCGACATTCCTCACGTCCTCCACAAACGACCCCGCACCACATACTGCATCAGACGAAGGGAACGATTGACCATGAGTGACGAGATCATCGCGGCAGCCGTCGCGGGCGCCGGGGACACCGACGTCGTCGAAATGGGACGGGGAGTCCTCGATCGTGCCGGAAACGTCCTGGCTGAGCACATGTGCCGCGCCAGGGGCCACAACCTGCCCGCCCTTGTCGTTGCCGACGAACGCACCTGGGCAGTGGCAGGGAAGGCCGTCGACGCCGGCTTACGCTCGGCCGGAGTGGTCGCCTGCGACCCGCTGGTCTTCCCTGCCGAGCCTTGCCTGTACGCCTCCTTAGACAACGCCCACACCATCGCCGACCGGCTACGCACCCTGGACGCCGAGACCGGTTCGGCAGTCGTCCCGATCGCGGTCGGGTCAGGAACTATCAACGACCTGACGAAACTGGCCGCCAAGGACGTGGGACGGCGTTACGCCGTCGTCGGAACTGCAGCCTCCATGGACGGCTATACGGGGGCCGGGGCGCCCATCAGCGACAACGGGGTCAAAGTGACGATGCAGTGCGTAGCACCGCAAGTTGTCATTTTCGACTTGGACATCACCGCCGCCGCACCGCAGGTCATGACAGCATCCGGATATGGCGATTTGGCTGCCAAGATTCCCGGTGGTGCAGACTGGATCATCGCTGACGCCGCCGGGATAGAGCCACTCGACCAGCATGTGTGGGCCCTCGTCCAGAGCGGCGTCCGGGATGCCCTATCACGTCCCGACGACCTGCGTCGCGGCGATCCGGAAGCATTCTCCGGACTCGTGGAAGGTCTCATCCTGTCAGGCCTGGCAATGCAGGTTTATGACGGCACTCGTCCAGCATCCGGGGCCGAACACTACTTCAGCCACATCTGGGAGCTGGCCCACGTGGGTGCCGACCGCAACCCACCACTGTCCCACGGGCACAAGGTCGCCATCGGGACCCTCGCCATGCTCGCCTTCTACGAGAAGTTCCTCGACCGAGACCTCTCCAGGCTCGACATCGACGCGGCAGTCGCAGCATGGCCCGACTGGCGGACGGTGGAGTCCGACATCCGCTCAACCTTTGAGGGTGCACTGGCCGACCACGCCGTCAAGGAGACAAAGGTCAAATACGTTGACGCCGACGGGCTGCGAGCCCGTCTCAATCGGGTCGTTGACCGATGGCACGAGACCCGAGCAGCCCTTGAGAAACAGCTAGTGAGGGCCCGCGTGTTCGCCGACCAGCTCCGTCGGGCCGGGGCCCCGTCCCGTCCCGAGGACATTGGACTGACCGCCGCCGACGTGCGGGCAACCTTCCCCAAGGCTATGTACTACCGCTCCCGCTACACCGTCCTGGACCTGGCACGTGAGGCGGGGTGGTACGAGGAACTCGTCGAGGAGGTGTTCGCCCCGGACGGACTGTGGACCTAATTGCTCCGGCACAACGCTGACCTCGGACTCATGTCCGGGGCCACGCCATGTCGTCAGGAGTTATCACTCCTCCTCGTCGCTATGACGGTAGGGATCAGCCTCACCGGCAGGCATAGCACCTTGGGAGCGTCGAGCGATCTCGGCATCAGAAGCGGCAGCTCGTGCCAAGGCGTCCTCGATCGACTTGGCGGTCTCAGGAGTGGCATCACGCACGAAGGTCAGGGTCGGGGCGTAGCGCAGCTTGAGTCTCTTGCCGACGGTGGAACGCAGCATCCCCTTCGCCGACTCAAGTGCCGCTTCCGTTCCGGCGATCTCCTTGTCGGTACCCATCGCGGTCCAGAACAAAGTGGCGTCACGGGAGTCCCCGGTCAGACGCACATCGGTGATCGTCACGAAGCCCAGGCGGGGATCCTTAACACGACGCTCAAGGGTCTCGGCCACCACGACTCGGATCTGATCGGCTAACTTGGCGACACGCGGATTCGGTGTGTTCATGATCTCTCCTCGCCATCGGTGTCCTGAGCGGATCAACCATTTTTGCACACCGTCCCCACCGACGCACGCGGCAGCCAGTGTCAACGCGGGGGTCCGGGGGTACTCCACTGCAGCACCATCCCGACGACGACCAACGCGGCCGAAACGGCCAGGCTCAGGGGGGCGAGAGGGCTCTGGTTCAACAGCGCCCACCAGTAGGGAGTCGCCGCGGAATCCTTGGTACCCAGGATCCAGCACGACAGGACGAAGATGGTTCCCGGCAGCCACGCCCAGGCCACCGACAGTACGACGCTGGCGACCATCGCCAGTCCCACCAGCAGGACATGGTTGCGCGCAAACCACAGCACCCACCACTGAGAAATGGGTTGGTCACCGTTGAACAGGACGGCCCATGCCACTGGCCACACCAGAACGATGACGGCCCACACCACCCTCATGGTGCGAATGGGACGGTCGGGGAAGGCCTGCTCCCGTTGTGGGTCCGGGGAGGAGAACAGTACGGAGGCGAGGATGCCACTCAGGCTCGAAGGCCCCAGCCCCACATCAACCGACCTGCTGCCGGCAAACGGGACGGTGACGAGGTCGCCGCCAAGGTGATGGGCACAGACCATTCCCACCGTCAGATAGGCCACTACGGCCACCAGACCGCGACTGCGCAGGAACCATCCGAAGCAGGAGAGCCGACCCGTCATGGACAAGCCCTCACCTGTGCCACCATGGATCGCAGCGAGTCCGGGGCGAGGGGTTGACCGTCCATGACCGACACCAGTGCGTCGTCAAGGATTTCGACCGTCCCGTCACACTGTGAGGACGTGGAATCCTCGACTCCCAACAGGTTGTCACCCAGCAGGGGTGCGTTGAGATCCCCGGCCCATTCTCTCGCTGTGGAGGAGGTCGACACGTGCGTCCGCACCGGCAGGTAACCGGCCTTCCCTGGCCCTCCCTCGGGGGCGTAGACAATGCGTCTCTGGACCCCGCTGGCCATCAACAGGTCATCGACGCGGCCCATCGCCGTCGCGTACTCCTCCAGCCGCCAGGACAGGTCACCGGAGACGCATGCCATGGATCCGTGCTTGCCGACCTCACGACACCGCCAATCATCCGTGGATTCCCACACCTCCTCCAACCGAATCGTCGCTGCGGCGTCAACGATGACCGCTGCCACCAGAATCGTCGCCGTGAGCCACCGCCACCAAGGCCCACCACCGGGTGTCGTGATCACGGCCACGAGCACCAAGGAGACGACGATGGCGGCACAATCGAGTCCAGCCCACAACGCGATGGCGTGCCAGGTGAGATGCGAAGGGGCGCCGTCGATGGCCGCAGGACCAGACCATCCGATGAGCAGGTCATAGGCCTCAGGAACGGCCCCCGCCACCAAGTAGACCGCGATGGCAGCGACAGCGGCGAGCAGATAGGAACCAGCCGCCACTCCAAGGACGGCCCCCAGGGCCAGGAATGCCGTGGCGGCCATGGCGGTGAGGACCGAACCCATCACGAGTCGCGGATCGGCGTCACCGGAAGCCACCAATGCGAGGATTGCGGTCGTTACCCCCACAGCCAGAAGCAGAACGGCTCCGACACCCATCAGCCAGGTGGTGACGATGGCGGCGGTGGCGCTGCGCGGCCAGGCTCGGGATGTACGCGTGACCCCGGCGCGGCGAAGACGGGCGCCGTACGCCACCCCGACTCCGCAGCACACTGGAGACAGGATGACCGTGTCCACCGAGACACTCCCCGTCGTCAAGGCGAAGGACTTCCACACGCGGGGATACATGTGCATCAGGCCAACGCTCGTGGCGACCCACAACACGGCAAGCCCCAGCCCAGACCAGACGGCCTGCCGAAGACAGGCTTTCATCGGTCCCCCTCAAGGAGCTCGGATTCTGCGCGACCTTGCATCAGGTGCAGGTAACCTTGCTCAGCCACTGACACGTGGTCCTGTGAATCAGATTCTCCTGCTGCAGCCATCAATTCGGGCAGCGTGCCGCTCCAGGTAATGTGTCCCCCATCGACCAGATGCACCTGGTCTGCGGACAAGGCGACGTCATCCATGAGATGGGTGGACAGCACGACGACCCGTGAGGCCGCCTGCTCGACGACGTGGCGGCGAAACGAGATCCGCTCCCCCGGATCCAGGCCCACGGTCGGCTCATCAAGAATGAGCACCTCGGGGTCGTGAACCAGTGCCGCCGCGAGGAAGACCCGACGCTTTTGACCGCCCGACAGAGTACCGATGGGCTGGTGGGCGAATTGACCGACGTTCAGATCGGACATGACGCCTTGGCACCTGTGCCTGACCTGCGTGGACGGTACTCGATACATGCGCGCACAGAAGGCGAGAAAGTCTTCGACCGGCCACGACGGTGACCAGGTGCATTCCTGCGGAACGTACCCGATGTGGGCCCGGTACCCAGAGCCCTCCCGTCGTCTCCTCACGGGTTGCCCGTCACGACGTAGCGTCCCGGCCCTCGGTCGTTTGATTCCGGTGAGCACAGCAAGCATCGTCGTCTTGCCCGCACCATTGGGGCCGACAAGGGCACTCACCCCCACCGGAAAGGTGGCCGATACCGGCCCCAGTTGCCAACCCGACCGGTATCGAACGACCACCTCGTCAAGTTCAATCGTGTCAGAACTCACCAATTCAACCCATCGCTGCACTTATCACGTCGAGCCACTAGGTCGATACAAATCTTAGAAGAACGTTGCCAACCGCCTCTTTGATTACGACCAACGCGGATCTTGGCGTCAGCATCCCATCTGTACGCCTTTCCACCAACCAAACGCCCAGTGCTGCCTGATGCCCCGGTTCTTAAGACTTTCGGTATACAGTTTCCACCCGGCATGGGCTGACAGGTATAATAAAAAACGGAAGCGTCGATCTTGCCGTAACCGCCCCTGTCAGTTTTCTTGTGACCCGCGACAGTGAAAATGTAATTAGCCTGAGAATGCCAGACACCATCTGATGACATGTAGGCTTTCTTATGTCCTTGGGTTTTTCCTGATGCTTTCGCCGATCCTCCTGTGACAGAAAGACTCTTCCACGATGTCACAGGAGTCGCTCTGATAGTATCAGCAAGTCCCGGCGCAGCAGAACACAAGCCAAAGACAGACTCGGCAAATGCAAACATAACTACAATGCGACTCTTCTTATACATTCGTCAGCCATCTTTCCAGTACATCGCGCAACGGGGCAACACCGCCCTATTGCTACCGAATTGTGAATGATAATATCCTTCGGGTCGCAATGGGCCAAATCGGCGGCAAAACACGAACGGGGCGACCACGCTTCCACGTGGACGCCCCGTTCAGGACAGTGACCAAGCTCAGTCGCGAGGCTTCTCAACCATCTCGTAGCACTGAACCTCGTCACCAACGTGAATATCGGAGTAGTTGGTCAAGGTCAGGCCACACTCGTAACCCTCGCGCACCTCGGTAACGGCGTCCTTCTCGCGCTGCAGCGTGTTGATCTCGGTTTCCTGGACCACCACGCCGTCGCGCACCAGGCGGGCCTTGGCATGACGACGGATGGTGCCGTCGGTGATCATGCAGCCCGCGATCGTTCCAACCTTCGAGGAGCGGAAGATCTGGCGGATCTCCGCGGTGCCCATTGCCTTCTCCTCGTAGATCGGCTTGAGCATGCCTCGCAGGGCGGCCTCGATCTCATCGATGGCGTCGTAGATGACCGAGTAGTACCGAATGTCAACGTTCTCCTCGTCAGCCATACGCTGGGCATGGGCGGTCGGGCGAACGTTGAAGCCCACGATGACGGCGTTGGAAGCGGCAGCCAGCGAGACATTGGTCTCGGTAATGGCACCGACGCCGCGGTCAATAACGCGCAGGTCAACCTCGTCGCCCACATCGATCTTGGCCAGGGCATCCTCGAGCGCCTCAACCGAACCAGCACCGTCACCCTTGAGAATGAGCAGCAACTCCTCGGTCTCGCCCTTCTCCAACTGCTCAAACAGCTGGTCAAGGGTCTTGCGACGCGACGACCTGGCCTGCTGGGCAGCACGCATGCGGGCCTCACGCTTTTCAGCAATCTGGCGCGCCTTGCGGTCGTCGTCGACAACCAGGAAGTTGTCGCCAGCGCCGGGTACGGAGGTCAACCCAAGAACCTGCACCGGGGTAGCCGGAGCAGCCTCGTCGACGCTCTCACCTTGATCATTGATCATGGCGCGCACACGTCCATAGGAGGACCCGGCAACGATGGAATCGCCAATATGCAGGGTGCCACGCTGGATCAGGGCGGTGGCCACCGGACCACGCCCCTTATCGAGGTGAGCCTCAATGGCAACGCCCTGAGCGGCCATATCGGGATTGGCACGCAGATCAAGGGCTGCGTCGGCAGTCAGCACGATCGCCTCGAGAAGATCATCGAGACCCTCATGGGTACGAGCAGAGACATTGACGAACATCGTGTCGCCGCCGTACTCCTCCGGCACTAAGCCGTACTCGGTGAGCTGTCCACGGACTTTATCCGGATCAGCCTCAGGCTTATCGATCTTATTGACGGCTACCACAATCGGTACATCAGCAGCCTTCGCGTGGTTCAAAGCCTCAACGGTCTGAGGCATCACGCCGTCATCAGCAGCCACGACGAGCACCGCGATATCGGTGGACTGGGCACCGCGAGCACGCATAGCTGTGAACGCCTCGTGGCCAGGAGTATCGATGAAGGTGATAGCCCTCTCGGCGTCGTCGACCTCGGTCTGAACCTGATAAGCGCCAATGGCCTGAGTGATACCACCGGCCTCGCCTTTCACCACGTCGGTATGGCGCAGGGCGTCCAACAGCTTCGTCTTGCCGTGGTCAACGTGACCCATGACGGTAACAACGGGGGGACGTGCAACGAGGTCAGAGTCGTCGCCCTCGTCCTCACCAAACTCGAGATCGAAGGACTCCAGCAGCTCGCGGTCCTCGTCCTCTGGGGACACGACCTGGATCTGGTAGTTGAGCTCGCCGCCCAGGATCTCCAGGGTGTCGTCAGATACCGACTGGGTAGCCGTGACCATCTCGCCCAGATTGAACAACACCTGCACCAGCTGTGCCGGCTCGGCATTAATCTTCTCGGCCAAATCGGTTAGCGAAGCACCACGGCGCAGTCGGACGGTCTCGCCATTGCCCTTACGGACGCGCACACCGCCGACCAGCGGTGCTTGCATCTCATCAAACTCTTGCCTGCGCTGCTTACGGGACTTACGACCCCGACGGCCGCCGCCACCGCGTCCGAAGGCACCCTGGGTACCACGACCACCGCGGCCACCACGACCACCTCCGATAGGACCACGAGGCCCACCGCCGAAGCCGCCGCCAAAACCGCTACCGCGGGATCCACCGCGACCACGGCCACCACCACGTCCACCACGTCCGGTAGTAGCCTGACCGATCTGCGAGGACTGGTGTTTCGGCATCATGGCCGGGTTCGGGCGCGGCATACCGGAACCGCCGCGCGATCCCTGGCTGCCACCCGGACGGGGCATACGCTCACCCTGACCGGACCGGGATCCACCGGAACGTTGTCCGCCCTCAGAACGATGACGACTTTGCCCCATGCCCTGACTGGAGGCGAACGGGTTATTTCCGGGACGCGGAGCTCCGGTACGACGACCGGCGCCCGGACGCGGACCGGGACGAGCAGCCGAAGGCAATCCAGCGGATCCACCCGGCCGCGGCCCCGGACGGGCACCCGGCTTCGGAGACTTCGATGGCGCGCCAGGCTTCGGCTTCGGGGCCGGAGCGTGGGGCTTGGGAACATTCTGACCCGGCTTCGGAGTCGGCTTGGACTCCGGCTTCGCTGCGGGGGGCTCCTGCTGGGATGAAGCGCCGGAGGATTTGATGAGACCCGGACGTGGAGTCGCACTGGTACGTGCTGCAGAGCTGCGACCAGGCTTGGGGCCACTGCTAGAACCGGGGCGAGGACCAGGCGTGGGCTTCGGCCCGGGCCCCGGTTTGGGACCGGGAGCCGGCTTGGCCGTCGTGGTCTCCTTGGAAGTCTTCTTAGAAGACGTCTGCGACTTACGCGCCGCCGGCTTCGCGGCTTTGGCGTCATCGGCCGGTTCAGCAGAACCGATCTGATCACGTAGTCGTCGCACAACTGGTGCCTCAATAGTTGAGGAAGCCGAGCGGACAAACTCGCCCATATCGTTGAGCTTCCCCAAAAGCTGCTTGCTTGACAGTCCGAGCTCCTTCGCGAGCTCATAGACGCGGACCTTGGCCACTACTCTCCTTCGGGCCCGGCCGCGATGGACCTGGGCCTAGTTGTTGTGAATCCTCATTGGTGCGAACTCATCGAGTGTTCATGAGCATCTGCCCACTTCCTATTCAGTCCCCTTGAGTCGGACGAACCGACCCACCGGGGGGACACGATTCGGTGAGACCGCCGGACCTCCCGGCGACATGCGTAACCAACTTTACCGAAAATGGCCTTATGAACCCAACTCACCGCGCTGACAACCGCTCTTGGCAAGCCGAACGCACCACCACGCGGGCACGGAATGACCTCGCGAATCCACCGGATACCGCGCGTTTCCAGCATTCGTCATCCACATGGACGTGGGCGCCCCTGCCCTGAGCGTGTCCCGTTGGATCGGCGACCACAACTCCGTCGACTAGTACATACCGAGCCATGTTCGCCGGATCATCGACGTGTCGGCAGCCGACGCAGGTGCGCTGAGGTCGTGTGGTCACTGCCCCACCTTAAACCAACCCACAGACGCATGACGCCCGACCCTACGGCCGGGCGTCGTCGTGTCTCTAGCAGGCAGTCTCAGACCTTGTTATCTGGACGAATATCGATCCGCCACCCCGTCAGGCGAGCAGCCAGTCGGGCGTTCTGCCCCTCGCGGCCAATTGCTAGCGACAGCTGATAATCCGGAACAATCGCCCGAGCGGTCTTAGCTTTCGGGTCAATGACCGTCACCGAGGACACCTTGGACGGAGACAGGGCAGCGCCCACAAATTCGGCCGGATCCTCTGACCAATCAATAATGTCGATCTTTTCCTCATCCAACTCGTGCATCACAGCACGTACCCGCTGACCCATCGGACCAATGCAAGCTCCCTTGGCAGAAACGTCAGGATTATGCGAGACGACAGCAATCTTCGAGCGGTGACCGGCCTCACGAGCCAGCGCCTTGATCTCGACGACCCCCTGCTCGATCTCGGGTACCTCCATAGCAAAAAGCTTGCGCACCAAGTTCGGGTGAGTGCGCGAGACAATGACCTGCGGGCCACGGGCTTCCTTGCGCACGGCCACGACGTACACACGGATACGACGCCCATGGGAATATTTCTCCCCGGGAACCTGTTCCGCCGGAGGCATAATGCCCTCCAATGAGCCCAGGTCGACGCGAACGGTCCGGGTATCGCGGTAAGACTGCTGGACGACTCCGGTGATGACGTCACCCTCAACGGCGGAAAAATGACCGTATTTCTGCTCGTCCTCGGCCTCGCGCAGCCGTTGGAAAATGACCTGCCGGGCAGTTGATGCAGCTACGCGTCCGAAGTCCTCGGGAGTGCCGTCATACCAGCCGACGACCTGCCCCTCCTCGTCCTTCTCCGGGAGCATGACAGCGACATTCCCAGTCTTGCGGTCCAGCTGAACCTTGGCACCGTTAACCGGAGCCTCAGTCTTGTCATATGCGTTGAGGAGGGCGTCCTCTAGGGTCGTCAGCAGATAGTCAAGCGGGATGTCCTTGTCCCGCTCGATCATGCGCAGAGTTGACAGGTCGATGTCCATCTCAGTTCTCCTCCTTTGACGCCTGCGCGTCGCGACGATTGAGCTCCACCTGGACGACGGCCTTCGCCACGTCAGCAAGCTGGACCTCACGAGTGGTGTACACGGGCTTATGCGGTTTGGAATTCTCGGCCTCGACCTCGAGGGTCACGACCTCCTCGCCAGCCTCAGCGATACGACCGTCAAAGGTCTCTCCAGACTTCTGCTCCTCGGCCGGATTGAGGGTGAACCGCACCAGGTGCCCGATGTTGCGTCGATAATGGCGCGGCTGGGTGAGGGGGGTAGAGACACCGCGCGAGGAGACCTCGAGGGTATACGGGGACTCCCCCATAGCGCCGGAATCGTCAAGGCAATGCGAGATCTCGGCGGTGGCCTCAGAGATCTCGTCAAGGCTAGGTCCGTGACCGTCGGGGCCGTCACCGTCGATCGTCACGCGCACGAGGCGACGACGTCCGGCAGGCACAACGTCGACGCGATCAAGTTCGAGCCCGACCTGGGACACGACCGGTTCCAGTAGGCGTGTGAGCCTCTCTGCATTCATCTGTGTCTCATCCTGTTGTCGTTGTAAATTGTCCGCACTGAGTTTAGCCACTCCCACAACCAGCCGGACTCGGCCGCCTCACCGACGGCTATAGCGATAATGCAGCTCAGGATCGATAAGCTGAAGCCATGATCGCCAGGAGAACCATTCTTGCCAGCGGAGCTGCCTTCGTCACTATCGGATTGACGGGCTGTGGCCACAATTCTCCTGAGAAGAAGGCGACTGAGAAGAAGACGACGCCGGTTCGTGCAACAACTACGGCATCTGCACCACACCGAAGCGACGCGGTATCGACGGAAGCACTGCTAGCGGACCTCGCTACCAAAGCCGCTCGCAGCGTCACTGACGGCCAACTGACGGTGCTCAACCAGGTTGCCGCAGCTCACCGCCGCCACCTCGAAGTGCTGAGCCAGTCCAACCCATTCTCCGGCAGTACCGCCACACCATCGGCGGCTATTTCCCCCACCCCACGCACCGCTGGCCAGGGATCGCCGCTTGCTCTGTTACAACACCACGAAAAGGCTGCAGCTACCCAGTATCTGGAGATCTGTCAGACGGCTCAGGATTCCTCTGAAACTCTGTTGTGGGCCAGCCTGTCGGTGTTCTGTTCGGCCTTCAATCCTTCTGCTCCAGCTCCCCAGCCGACCCCGAAGGTCGTTCCGGTGACAATCGGGCAGGAACCTCTCACCAATGCTCAGCAGGCGCTACTGACCCACCTCAACGCCCTCGTCGCAGGCTTGGAGTGGGGTATTGGACGCCTTGGGGAGAACGACCCGCTGCGCACCTGGGGATGGGACCGACGAGAACAAGTTCTTGCCCAGCGCGCAGAGGTGCGTCAAAGCATTCGGGATGCATCAACAACCCCAACCCCCGACGTGCCCGGGTACCCGATGTCGCCTGCCCCCGTCAACGATGCAGCAACCCGGTCGTTGTGGTCTGGATTGGAGGCGAACGTGCTTTCTGGTTGGGGCCGCGTTACAGCTGCCAGCGGGTCGGCTGCACGTCCCCATGCAGTCGCTTCAATGGTGAGTCAAACCCAAGTTCTCGCCCATTTGGGTACTGGCGTGACGACCTGGCCAGGTTGGGTCTAAGCCACACCTAGGACCACGAATCCTCTCTGGTTAGACTCTCCAGATCAGCTGAACGAGCATTCGCACCGCCAGAACACTGGTAACGATAAGAAACATCGTCCGTACGAAGCCGTTGCCATGTTTCATAGCTGCTCGGGCACCGATTAATCCCCCGAGAACATTTGAGATAACCAGCGGCCAAGCGATATGCCACCAGACGTGGCCGTGGATCGCCAACGTGGTGATAGTGACGAGATTTGTTACCGCGTTGCAAATCTTCGCCATTCCGGAAGCTTTAAGGAAAGAATACCCGCCAACAGCGACGTACGTAAGTACCCAGAAGGTTCCGACCCCCGGCCCGATAGCGCCGTCGTAGCACCCGAGGAACAACCCGATGATCGGAACCAGGATGGGGTGTTTGCCACCCTCGCCATTGTGGCCCGCCCCCAGTGACGGCCTCCTCCAGGTATAGATGCCGATGATGACCAGCACCACCAGAAGGATGGGCGTGTAGACAGCCCGCGACATGTAAGTGACGATGCGCGCACCCAGCACGGCACCTAGACCAGCCAGAACGGCCGTCCACAGGAACATTCGCCAATCTGGACGCTGTTTACGCAGATACCCCACTCCAGCCGTGAGGTTCCCTACGACCTGAGCTACCTTGTTCGTGCCGACGATCGTCGCCACCGGTGTCTCGGTCGGTAGACCGACCAGCAAGGATGGCAACATGATGAGTCCACCTCCGCCCACCACGGCGTTGACCCAACCCGCCATAAAGGCGGCAAGGACAAGTCCAGCAAAGACCCAAGACGTCACGTGTCAACCTTCCCTGTGACACCAGCAGTAAGGGTCCCACCCCGACGGGGCGGGACCCAATATGTGTTCTCGGTCCGGAAATGCCTCAGGCCCAAGGATGCGCCAGTAGCAACTCCGTGTTGTGATCGACCGATGTACCGAGCCTACCCATTCTCGTATGGATGTCGTTCGCACCAAACTCTCGGTACAAACTGGCCAGACCATCTGGGTCGGTGGTGTCGTAATCGGCCTGGTACGGAGCATTCGACTCGATGAGCGTGGTAAAGATGCTCACGGTGCCGTCGTGATTGTCGGCGAGCTCGATGATGCGGGCCATCTGGGGAAAGTCGACGTGGGAAGCCGTGTTGATCTCCCACCAGCTGCGACGGGCATCGAGAGCATGGTGGTGTGCGGTGATGTTGTTCGCATGCACGTGTCCATTGACCCAGGCAAGCACGTTCGGGTAATGCGATAGCAGGGAGACCAATTCCGGGCCGAGATGACGGATGCCCGTACCGTCGCCGGGGAGGACGGGGTTGTTCATCGTCATCGAGTCGTGGTGACTGAAGAGGACGAACATTGTGTCGCTCACATCGTGATGATGACGCACGCCGAGATCGTCGTAGTACACGCTACTGCCAGCGCGCAGCACGGATTTAAGCCACTTCCACTGACGGTCGTCGATAGAACCATCGGTGTACCCGGCCCGGTTCGTCGAGTCCAGGCTGATTCCGGTCACGCCGTTGGCAATCGAGAAGGTGTAGTAACCGCGCACGGCATTGAGGTCATCCTCGCTGAAACCATGACCGTGCGGGCCCGAACCATTGACGCCGTCACGCAAATGAGCCTTGATGAATTCGAAGGGGGTGAAGGGCACGCGACGTTCGTCCGCGGTAATCTGTCGAGTCAGCGACACAGTATCGTTGGACAGGGCGACTGGTCCGTTTCCCTGAGCCGCCTGGAGGTAGGCCTTGGTGTCGTTGTCACTGGCGAAACCGGTGATTTTGCGATCACTGGTGTACATCGTCTTCAGCAGTCCCCAGTCAGAAGGCAGGGTGCCCTGGATCGAATCGTCGTGGTTCCCGAATACCGCATACCACGGAATCTTCACGCCAGAAGAGGTCACGGGGGCCATAACGCGACGGAAATAGCCGTCTACCTGGGGAAAACCGGCACGCTTGTATATGTCACTGCTATGCGATTCGGGATTGTAGAACAGCGGATTCCCGAAAGTTTGCACACTTTCCCAGCGATCGCGGGCACCGGTATTGGGAACGATCGTGCCACCGGCCAACAACGTGAGATACCAGTCGAGTTCCACGTGTTCGTGATTATCGGTGTTGTCACCAGTGCTGACGAGAGCGTCAAAGGCCCGGCCAGTAGCCGGACCGCCCTGAAGCGAATTGACTCGGCGCACCAAAGAGGCCGTAGCGAGTGGCCCCAACGCCTCCTGCGGGCGGAAGGCCGGGCCAGCCAGCGGATGCAGGAACTCGACCCTCATCGGTGACTGCACGTCAGTCACGTGCAGGTCGGTCACCTGGACGAAGGACGCCAAGCCATCGCGGCGGTCGTCGCGTCCGCTCTTGCCCCTAGCGAGTTCCTCACGGACGACGAGCGGGTAACCGCGCTGTGCCTTGATCCTGCGGTAGCCGCTGCCCGGATCTAGCAGACCCACCTGTTCAAGGGTGGTGCCGGACGTGGAATGGAGACGCTTCGACGCATGGGCCAACGCTGGGGTGGTGCCGGTCACCGCCGCAGCGGCGACCAGGGTCACACCACCAAGAAACGTCCGCCGTCCCAGCGTATTTCTGGCCGCTTTGTCGACACTTCTGGTCAACTCGTCTTCGTTCTCGGGCATCATTCACCTTTCGCAAGGTCGAGGGGCCGTTCAGCCTGACTTACGAGCACCATTGTCAGGGTTTATTGGGTCACTTCCGCGCCAGTTTTCGAGAACAGTTGGCGATCATACAGCAACGTGCAGATGTCGGTCAGTTAAACGATCAACGCCACTTCAGCTTTCACCCGCGCACCTCCTTGAGGACGGCGCACACAGCCTCGGCTACGCTAACCTGACGGTTCTCACCCGTACTACGGTCGCGAACTTCGACTAGGCCATCCTTGAGCCCCCGGCCGACGACCACAGAGGTTGGCATGCCGAGAATCTCGCTATCAGCAAACTTCACTCCAGGGGACGCCTTGCGGTCGTCTAGGAGGACTTCGAGACCAGCCTCGGCCAGTTCACTGGCAATGCGCGTGGCCTCGTCAAGGATCTCCGTTCCCTTGCCGGTGGCGAGCACCTGGACATCGTAGGGGGCAACCTCACGTGGCCAACACAACCCCTTCTCGTCACAGGTACCCTCAGCGATAGCGGCCACGGCGCGGGAGACGCCCAGACCATAAGAACCCATGGTGACCGTCACCAGCTTGCCGTTGTGATCGAGCACCTTGAGCCCAAGGGCATCAGCGTATTTCTTACCAAGCTGGAAGATGTGGCCGATTTCGATGCCGCGGGCTAGGTGGAGTTCACCACTGCCGTCAGGAGCCGGATCACCTTCGCGAATCTCGGCGACGTCAATAACGCCATCGGGGGTGAAATCGCGACCGGCTACAAGATTGAAGACATGTCGATCCTTCTGGTCAGCTCCGGTAATCCATGACGTCCCGGTCACGACGCGGGGATCAACGAGGTACCGCACCTTTGAGGAGTTATCCTCGCCGAGGGCTCCCGGCCCGATGTAGCCCTTTACCAACTGCGGATTGGCAGCAAAGTCCTCTTCTGTGAAGGGTTCAACCACCGCGGGCTCCAGAACCGCTTCCAGTCGCTTCTCATCAACGTCACGATCTCCAGGAAGCCCGATGGCTAATGGCTCGCGGGTGCCGTCAGGATGGGCCACCATGAATACAACGTTTTTCAGGGTATCGGCCCCAGTCCACGGACGGTCCGCTCGCGGACGCACCTCATTGGCGATCCGGACAAGCGACTCGATGGTCCGGGAGTCAGGGGTATCAACAACCTCAGCCTCCGGCAACCCGTCGATGGGCAGCGGATCAGGAACGGCCATCCGGACGGCCTCCACATTGGCAGCGTAACCGCCGGAAGAACGAACGAAAGTGTCCTCACCGTTGGCTGCAACGGCTAGGAACTCCTCGGATCGAGATCCACCCATTGGGCCGGACATGGCCTTGACAATGGCGTAGTCGAATCCAAGTCGGTTGAAAATGCGAATGTAGGCGTCGCGTTGAGCCTGGTAGGCCTCGTCGAGCCCTTCCTGAGCGACATCAAAGGAATAGGCATCCATCATGACGAACTCACGACCGCGCAGGATGCCGGCACGCGGACGAGCCTCGTCGCGATACTTGTTCTGAATCTGATAGAGGCACAGTGGCAGGTCCTTGTACGAGGAGTACAAGTCCTTGACCATGAGGGTGAACATCTCCTCATGGGTCGGTCCTAGCAGCATGTCCACCCCCTTACGGTCTTTGAGACGGAAGAGGTTATCGCCGTACTCGACCCAGCGTCCGGTCTCCTTGTAAGGGTCAGAAGCGAGTAGCGCGGGGAAACTCACCTCCTGAGCCCCGATGCTAGCCATCTCTTCGCGGCAGATGGCCTCGATCCTGCGCATCACTCGGAGCCCGAGCGGGAGCCACGAGTAGACGCCGGGAGCGACCCGGCGGATATATCCAGCCCGGACGAGCCAGCGGTGGCTAGGGACCTCGGCATCGGCCGGGTCTTCTCGCAGGGTTCGGACGAACAGCTGTGACATGCGCGTCAACACGACGTGTACCTTTCCGACCGCGCTCGACCCTCCGCCGCCCTTCGGCGTGACCGGCCACGGCCATGTCGAATCCTAGCGGCAGGCACCACCGTCTCGTACGGGATCGCCGACCCCAAGTAGAATCGATAACCGTTCTCATTATAAGTTAGCCGAACATCACAGGAAGACAATGGAGGCCACCGTGAAACGGTTCGCATCGCTCCTTGCCGCCCTACTGACGTTCCTGATGATCAACCCGTCATCGGCGAACGCGGCAGCGCCGGACCAGGAGCTCCTGCACAACGGCCATGTCGACGCCGCCCTCACCGAGGGGGATCAGGCAACCGACAGGCCCACCACTCAAGTACTCGGGGATAGCAATGACCTCAACGATCGCTATTCCACCGACATTTCTCCTTCACCGGATGCCGACGACAGCACCGTGCTCGACCACGGACACGCCGATATCTTCCGGGTGGGATCGGCCCCCGACGGCGGTATCGACCTCAAGCTCAAAGAGGATGTCACCGGTGACGGGGCACTCCACGCCCCTGAGAACGTCCTTCTCAAAATCAAAGATTCCGCTCTCACCGATATCCCGGCCACCCTTCCTGGCGCCCCTCAGGGATATGTCCTGCCGCTGACGCAGAACCAAGATCTGCTGTGGCCAGGGTGGGAGACCTTCGACGTCAAGCGTAACGGTTTCGATTCGGTCAAGATCACGGTCAGCAACGTCAAGGGCCCCGGCAAAGTACACCTGTTCTCCCAAGGTTCCTTCGGTGCCGTCCAGCCCCTGCTTGACGGCAACGCGACCGAGCTACCTGGCACTATCACTGTCGCTCAGCCGTCCCACGTGCACGCTAACTGGGTGTTTGGCAAGACAGGCGTGTACACCATGACCGTTCAGGCCACAGCGCACAGGTCCGGCAAGAAGTTCCAGACCACGCCGCACACCTACACCTGGGTGGTCGGCGACACGACTCCCCTCCCTGAACCGTGGGGAAAACTAACTCCGCCGCCGACGCCCACTCCGTCCCCAACTCCAAGCATCACCCCGCCCAAGACCTCGGTCGCACCGAAACCAACCCCCGCCCGACCCCAGAAGCGATCCCAGCCCCGGGAACAAACCCGTAAGCCAGTTCTGAAGCCAAAAGCCAATAAGACGCCCTGCACCCAGAGGTTGGTCCTTGACCATGGTCACTCCGACGTTTTCCGCGTTGGATCGGCCGCCAAGAACGGCCTTGATCTCAAGGTCAAGGAGGACGTGACCGGCGAAGGAGTACTCCATGCTCCGGAGAGCGTGCTGCTGGCCGTGAAGGACTCTGCCTTGACGACCATCCCAAGGGGATACCCCGGTGCTCCCAAGGGTTATCTGCTGCCCATGACGCAGAACCAGAATCTGCTATGGCCGGGATGGGAGACCTTTGACGTCAAACGCAATGGTTTTAGCGACGTCAAGATCAACGTCCGTAACGTCAAAGGACCCGGCAAGGTACACCTGTTCTCGCAGAGCTCCTTCGGCAACGTTCAGACTCTGCTCGACGGTGGTTCACACACCATGCCTGGCACAATCACCGTCGAGCAGCCGTCCCACGTACATGCCAACTGGGTGTTCACCCAGCCCGGTCTCTACCAGATGACGGTTGACGCCACCGCCGTTCGCAACGGCACGACCGTCAGCACTGGAGCCCACACCTACACCTGGGCTGTTGGTTCCATGGCCATCGCCGCCAATAGCTGCTCAACCGACCGCGTCGCCGGCTCCCCGGCTCGCAGTAACACTGGCACCCCGGCCCCCGAGAAAGACAGCAACAGGGGTAGCTCCGACAAGCCATTCGATGACCTTGGCGTGATCCATAACACCTTAGAAAATGACAGTGCCAGCTCGAATGGGTCGACGAGAGTGACACGCAGCGGCTCCTCTATCAAGAAGGAGATCTGCCACCCGGTAAAGATCCCGAACAAAGCGGCCGCCGTGAAGAAGACCGTCGCTCGGTCTGCTGGCCAGTCGGCAGCCATCGCTACCGAGGGCCACTTCGACTGGGGCGTCCAACTACAGCCTGGCAAGCTCATCTCGGCCCTCAAAGATGATCGCTCTGCCCCGGCGACGTGGGTCGATCCCTCGAGCATCGTGATGGCAGTTGGGGACAAAGCCAATACCACCGCGCCTGCCGGCATGGAGTTCATCGCCAAGGGCGGCACCAAGGTGTGGCTCATCGGCGCCACCCAGGTACCTGGCGTGCCGTGGCTAGGCGTCAATACGATGCACGAGTCCATCATTAACGGGACCACCGGCCCGGTCCACATGCACCTGGACAAGGTCAGCGGCCCTGGCAAGATGGCGGTGTTTATGTCCGGCACCTTCGGTGGCGGCGTGGGCCAGCGAGCTTTCGACAACGTCGGTGGACCAACCGGTTACACCGTCCCGGCGAACACCCATGCCCATCCGAATTGGGTGTTCACCGCCCCGGGCCACTACACCGTAACTGTCACTCAATCGGCCACGACCAAGAGTGGAAAGAAGCTCAGCGCCACTGGCACCCTCCACTTCGCGGTAGGTATTAATGCGTCGCCGGTTGCGGCTTCCTTGGGCAAGTTGTCTGCCTCGCCCAAGACCGACCAGAACGCCGACCCGGGTTACACCATCGTGGGACGTACCCCCGATGGCAAGCCGTGTGATCTCAAGGCGGCCGGCCTGCCTGGTTCCGGTGAAAACGGCGAGTTCGGTGACACCGGCATCGTTTCTCATACGAACCAGGGTCTGGTGTCCGGGACCTTCGTGGTTCTCGGCGTAGCTGGCGCTCTCCTTCTGGCGAGGAGACGACGCGGGTGAAGAAACGCCTGTTATGCCTCGTGGCCGCGCTGAGCCTGCTGGCTGGGTTCGGCCACGCTCCCACGTCCCGTGACAAGCTTTCCATAGTAACGACCACGCCTATCCTCGCCGACTTGACGCGTCAGGTTGCCGGTGATCGTGCCACCGTCACCTCCATGGTGCCTTCAGGAGCAGACCCCCACACCTATGAGCCGTCGCTGCGTGACGTTCGGACCGTCGTGTATTCGAGAGTCGCGCTATCGAACTACCTCATGCTCGAACCTCATTCGGTCATCAAGACCATCGACTCTTCCCTACCTACGGGATCTATCAATGTCTCCCTGGCTGAGGAAGCCCAAAAGTACGGCGCACAAGTGATCCCGCTGGTTGAAAATGCCAACCTAGACACCGTGTGGCTGGGGTTGCGCGTCATTGGCAAGGGCGCCAGGCGGGGATCCGACCGCTCTTCCTCGGTCCACCTCCAGCTGACGTCCGTGGAGGGGCCTGGGGACCTCACCGCCTATATCACTGGGACCTTTGGTCGACCTCAGATCTACTACTCGACGGCTGACGGCGTCGACGAGCGTGACGACGTCGAGCTTCCCACCGACGCCCACACCCACATGTCGTGGGCCTTTAGCAAACCTGGGGTGTATAAAGCGGTGTTCGCGGCCACCCTATCGACTCCCCAGGGCAACGCTTCGTTCGGCGCCCAAACCTTGACGATCGCTGTCGGGGCCGATCCGCGAACGATCCCTGAACTTGCCGATCGAACTGTTGTCGATCAGGGACATGCAGACCTGTCTGCCGACATCGACGAGGGCACAATGACAATCCTGTCCGACCCGACAGGTGGCGGCGTACGTACCCAGAAGCGTCTGGACCCCGACAAAACAGTCGTGTGGGTGCCCCCAAAAGCCCTCACCGAGATACCCCCATCGCCGGCTTTCCGCTTTCTGGGACATCCCGGATCCCCGATCCACCAGCTGCCTCAGGCTGTTCTCGGCGCCCATGTTCACGGTGAGATTGACCCTCACCTGTGGATGAGCATTAAGAACACCAAAGCCTATGTGCAGGTCATCCGTGACTCTCTCATCAAGGCTGATCCTCACGAGGCGCAGACCTATCGCGAGAACGCGAAAAGGTACCTAACCAGACTGGAAGAGACATCGCACTATGTCGATCGCAAGATTGCGAGCATCCCGAGGGGACGGCGTCAGCTTATTACAAGCCACGACGCTTACGGTTACCTTGCCCAGGCTCACGGTATGCACATCGCTGGATTCGTCACTGCCAACCCCGGTGTGGAACCGTCCATGGCTCAGCGACGCAAGCTCAATCAGACTATCGCTGACCTCAAAGTGCCGGCGGTGTTTCTGGAACCCAACGTGCTGCGCGGTTCCTCGGTGCTAGCTGCGATCGCTGCTGAAAACAGCGTCACGGTGTGCCCCATCTATGGCGACACCTTCGATGACCACGTCACCAACTACATCGACCTCATGAGATTCGATGCCGACTCCCTAGCCAAGTGCTTGGGATGAGGCCCACTGTGGAGGCATCCATGATCAACCGTCCGCTGGCAGCCTTGTCTGCCATGTTCATCGCGCTCGCCACCGGCGCCACCCTGTCCCAGCCGGCCCAAGCCTCGCCCACCATTCCGCCCGATCCCGCTCTCAAACAGACCATTTCAGATAACGAGAAGGTGGCGAAAGGTCCGGCTGAGATCAAGCGCGGCCACGTCGACATCGGTCCTCGCATTGTTGACGGAAAGTTCTCCCTCATGGCCCGTGACGACTCCGCGAACCCGCCAGTCTGGCGCAACACTGACGACACTGTGCTGCGCGTCGCGGACGCTTCGCGTATCGACGTGCCCAACGATGACACCTATTCCTTCCTGGGGGACATGCGCGGGGAAAAGGCCTACGTCATTCCTCAGACCCAAGACCAAAAAGTCGTCTGGCTGGGCTGGAACACCCAAGCCCCCGAGATCGTCAAAAATTTCCCGCGTGGAGCCGATCTCGTCTTCACAGGACATGAAGGCCCGGGACAAGCTCACATGTTCATTGAAACCGGTTTCGACTCACCCATGCCGCTGTATAACTCCACCAAGCCTGGCGAGCAGCTGGTTCATATGGAGGCCAATACGCACGTTCATGCCAACTGGGTGTTCTCTGATCCTGGAGCGCAGACCATTTCCGTCGACGCTCGCGGTACCGACGACACAGGGGTTAAACATTCTTACTCGACGAAGTTGAGGTTCGCTGTCGGTGACAAAGGGCCCGCTAACGAAGCCCGCGCCGTAGGACCTTCGCCATCGGTCGCTGCATCTTCTTCGTCAACAGCCGCTGCTACTAACGTCTCGGCTCCGGCCACAACTGAGAACTCCTTTGACGATTCCGGAGCTGGCACCCTATGGGGGCCTGGGATCATGGCCGGAGCCCTCATCATTGGCATCATCATCGCCGCTTTGGTGGGACGCTCCAGATCGAAGACATTACGCGACGAAGTGTGGAACGAGGAACACACTGGCGCAAGCGAAGCTCATAAAGATGTCGGAAACGAGTCCAGATGAATGACCTCGGATCCATCAAGATCACAGACGTAGCCGTCAATGTGGGCGGGCTCCAGGTGCTCCATGACGTGAACATATCGGCCAGCAAGGGGGACCTACTGGCTCTGCTCGGCCCAAACGGTGCTGGCAAGACAACTATCCTGCGCACCATGCTCGGCCTGGTGAAGCCGGCTAAGGGCACTGTGAAAGTCGCCGGCGCGTCTCCTGGAAAGGGATGGCGCCATATTGGTTATGTTCCGCAGCGCCACGAGTTTGCGTGGGATTTTCCGATCAGCGTCGCCGGCGTCGTCATGAGTGGACGTACCCGCCACATCGGGTGGCTTCGTCGGCCTTGCAAGGACGACCACATCGCAGTACGTGACGCTTTGCGAACTGCCGGAATGGCTGAACTGGCCAACCGTACCGTCGGGGAATTATCGGGAGGCCAGCGTCAGCGCGTGCTCATTGCTCGCGCCCTGGCCACGCGCCCGTCAGTGCTACTGCTTGACGAGCCTTTCACCGGTGTCGATATGCCCACCCAGGAGCAGCTCACCGAGCTGTTCATCGAGCTGTCAGGGGCCGGGACGACCCTCGTCATGACGACCCACGACCTGGCCCAGGCGATGGCCACGGCCGACCGAGTGTGCCTGGTCAATCGGACTGTCATCGCCGACTCGACCCCCCAGCAGCTGCGCGACCCGGCCATGTGAATGCAGACCTTCGGGATCTCTGGCTCGTCGCCTCTGCTGAGAATCGTCGGCGCAGATGCCGCCTGAACGAAGGTGATCATGCTCTCCCCTCTCGACTTCTTGTCCGACCTCACCAATCCCCTGCTGAGTTTTCTGCCTAAGGCGCTGCTCGTCGCCCTGGTGTGCTCGGTAGTCGCCGGGGTCATCGGTTCGCACGTCGTTCTGCGCGGGATGGCGTTCATCGGTGACGCCGTTGCCCACTCGGTGTTTCCCGGGCTGGCCGTGGCCTTCCTCATGCAGGGGTCGCTGCTGCTGGGCGGCTCCATCGCCGGGCTGACTACCGCGATCCTCGTGGCGGTCGTCTCGCAGAACCGGCGTCTCAAGGAGGACTCGGTGATCGGCATCCTCTTCGTCGGGGCCTTCGCGCTGGGCATCGTCATCATCTCGCGGGCGCCGGGGTATTCCGGGTCGCTGCAACAGTTCCTCTTCGGGTCAATTACCGGTATTACCGACGACGACATCGTCATGGTGTGCGTCGCCGGGGCGCTTGTGCTAGCCCTGGAATGGGCCGTCCATAAGGAGCTTGTCACCGTCGGACTCGACCGTGAGACGGCGCGGGCCTCGGACTTGCCCGTGTTCGCCCTGGATCTGTTGCTCTACGTGCTGGTGACGATGACCGTCGTCATCTCGTGCAGGTCATCGGCAACGTCCTCGTGCTGGCCCTGCTGGTGACGCCGGCCGCCACCGCCCGGCTGCTCACCGACCGGCTGGGGCAGATGATGGTCCTGGCACCGGTCATCGGCGGATTCAGCGCCCTGGTGGGCTTGTACCTGTCGTGGTCGATCGACCTTCCGGCCGGTGGGACGATCGTCCTCGTGGCCACCGCAGTGTTCTTGGCATGCTGGCTAGTCGCCCCGCGCGGGCTACTCGCGCTCCGTCTGGATTGCACAGCCCCACATCATCGGCATGCCAGGGTTGCAGACGATACTCATCGCGCCCATCTCGAGGTCGGCTTGCACGTCACAGACCCTCAGTAGAGAAGTGTCGCCATTGTCCCGATCCGCTCGAACCCGACCCTCCGGTAGGTGCGTAAGGCACGGGTGTTGAAGTCGTTGACGTACAGCGAGACGGTGTCGTGGTCGCGCCGGGCCAGCTCGACGACGGCAGCCATCGCCGGGGCGGCCAGGCCACGACCACGCCATGCCGGGTCCATCCACACCCCCTGGATCTGGCAAACATTCCCCCACGTGACGGCGACGTCGGACTTCCAGCGCACGTCACCGTCGTCAACGATGCCAAGACCACGCCCCTGCCGCACGAGCTCGAGCATGTGACGTCGGTACCCATCCCCGGGGTCTAACGGGCTGACGCCGACCTCCTCGGTGTACATGGCAACGGCGGCCCGGAAGTACGGTTCGAAGTGTCGCTCATTGATCCGAACCACCCGAGCATCCGGGACCACTCGGGGCCGATCCGACATGGCCAGCAGAGGTTGGCAGGAGCGCACCTCACGCGGCCTTCCCCAGGTGTCCGGACCGATCTGGGCCAGCCGTTCGTACAACGGAAGGACCGCCACGTCCGCGCCCATGATCGACGAGGACCGCCGCCAACGTCCGATCTTCGACGCCAAGGCGTCAACGACGGCGCTGTCCCGGCCATCGTCGATCACCGGCACGAGATTGGCCCCGATGTGGACGAGCCCGACGAGTTCACCGCCTCGGAAGACGCCGTGGACCGGGCATCCTAGCCGGGCACTGTCCAGCCCGCCCTGACGGATCCTCGACAGCAGGAAGACGTTGGCGACCGGGGCACGCGAGAGGAACTCGATGGTCTGGCTCAGGTCGGCGTCGTCGAGCTGCCTGACGCGGGTCCTCACCTCAGGAGACCGTGACCTCAACGGCCCCGGTGGTGTCCATCTCGTCGGCCATCCGGTTGGCCTCCTGAACGAGGAACTGAACGATCTCGCCTTCCGGAACGGTACGGATGACCTCGCCATGCTTGAAGATCTTGCCCTTGCCATTGCCGGCGGCAACACCCAGGTCAGCTTCGCGGCCTTCTCCGAGCCCATTGACGACGCAACCCATGACAGCGACGCGCAGCGGAGCATCAATCCCTTCAAGGGCATCAGTAACGTCATTGGCCAGCGTTAGAACATCGACCTGGCAACGTCCGCAAGAGGGGCAGGAGACGATCTCTAGACCTCGAGGACGTAGGTTGAGCGACTCCAGGATCTTGATACCCACCTTGACTTCCTCGACCGGATCAGCCGACAAGGAGACGCGTATGGTGTCGCCGATACCCTCGGCAAGGAGGTGCCCGAAGGCCACCGCCGACTTGATGGTGCCTTGGAAGGCCGGACCAGCCTCAGTAACGCCCAGATGAAGGGGATAATCGCATTTGGCGGCGAGCTGTTCATAGGCACGGATCATGACAACCGGGTCGTGGTGTTTCACCGATATTTTGAAATCCCGGAATCCGTATTGCTCAAAGAGGCTAGCCTCCCACAGCGCCGACTCCACCATGGCCTCGGCGGTCGGGGCTCCGTATTTGTCAAGCAGACGTTTGTCGAGAGACCCAGCATTCACGCCGATTCGGATGCTCGTACCGTGCTCGGTGGCAGCCTGACAAATCGATTCGATCTGGTCGTCGAACTTGCGGATATTTCCGGGGTTGACGCGCACCGCGCCACAGCCAGCCTCGATCGCTTGGAAGACGTACTTCGGCTGGAAGTGGATATCGGCAATCACCGGGATCTGGGACCGTTTGGCGATGATCGGTAGCACCTCGGCGTCCTTATCGGTTGGGCATGCGACGCGTACGATGTCACAACCTGCAGCGGTCAAGGCGGCGATCTGCTGCAGGGTGGCACCAACGTCGTGAGTCTTGGTGGTTGTCATGGACTGCACTGAAATGGGTGCGTCACCACCGACGAGCACATCTCCCACCTTGATCTGGTGCGTCTTACGACGTGGCGCCAGGGTCGGAACGGGAGGGGTAGGCATACCCAGGTTCACGGTCATTGACGTGTCACTCCTGAAATCGCGGGTTGTCGTCTCCATTGTGTCACCACCGTCGCCGCTGTAGTGACGCTGACAGCGAGCACTCAGTCCTCGTCGTCGGACCCATCAGTACGGCGCTGGGCTGGGTACCGAAGGCTCTCCATACCACGCCGGGCACCCTTGAACATTTTCCTTTGACGAGTTTCTTCAGCCCTCGAGCGGGAACGGCACATCGTTGAAGAAGGCCAATTCCAAGTCCACTGCCACGTTCCAAAACCGAGTAAGTTCCTCAAGATCTACCTGTCCCGAAGCGCGTTCGAGTTCATCAACCAGGAATTGCACCCAGGTACGGAACTCATCGCCTCGGTGCAGATCCACCCATCCCAAGAATTTATTAGGAAGATTAGCTCCGGGCTCCGGGGCATCGGTGCGAGAGGCCCAGTCAAGGTAGAGACCTTCAGCCACCACCAACAGCACCAACACCGTGGGATAGTGGTGGGTATTAACAGCCTTATGCATGAGGTTCTCAAAGGAGCGGGTGGGTTCCGACAGGTGCGGATGGGCACGATCAGCCTGGGAGACTCCAAGTTCATCGAAGGTAGCCTCAAACCAGCCTGATTCCTCACTGCATATCATGCCCAACTGACGTCCGAAAACCAGCTTCGCCTCCACAGTGTCCGCACGGACGAGGGCCTCGCCCAACAATTCCAAGAAAGGAACGAAAAACTGGTTATCCTGAATGATGTAGTAAGATAGCTGCGCATCATCAAGTTCACCCGAGAACAGTTCATTGACGAATCGGTGGTTGATCGCTGCGGTCCAGGCCTCAGAGCGTCCGGCAGATAGCGCGGCAACACGTCCGCTCGGGGCCACAGCAATGCCTGCAGTGGTAAGCGGGGCAGGCAAAGATGGCGTGAAAGCGTTCATATCTCCATCATGGCACTGACGCGGTACATGCCAACCATCTACGGGGGCGGGTGAAACTCAACCCTGTCGGTCGATCTCGCCGCCCCCATAGCCCGATGCGCCAGGCAAACCTCTCAGCCGGGTAGCGAAGCGAGCAGAAGGCGTATCAGACTCCGGTACGTGGCAGGCGTGGCTGAAATGCGGACCCTTGTCCGGAAGTCGGGGCCACGACAGCCGTGCTCGGGCCGACCGAACCGACTACCAAGGTCACCGCCGGAGTCGAGGACGCCGTCGATACTGGGCTGGGGGCCGGAGTCTGCATAGAGAAGCCCACCAGGGCTGGCGAGTGTCCCGATGCACCGAACTGGCTGGTGGTGTAAATCGGCCACGATGTCGTCGCGACGCGAGTACTGCATGGCCACCGACTCAGACCCGTTGGTATCCCAGATACCGGCGCCAGAAACCAGCTCATGCGCCTTAGCATTGGCGAAAATGTGGTCCAGAGACCCGACGCGACCGGAGAACTCGCAGCTCGCGGCATCTGGATCATATTCCTCGACGACCTCGCTAAACCCGGCGGCCTTCCTAGCGCGGATCGGATCCTCCATGGCATAAGCATTGAAATCACCAAGCATAAAAACCGGGTCATCAGCGAAGGTCTTGTTGACCCAACCCGTCAGTGCCTTAGCCTGGGCGACGCGGCATGTGCAGGCTGCCCCGCGACGATCATGGCCGTACTACATGACACCGCAGCCAGACCTATCAGGACGCGTCTAGACATTGTGGTCATGGCAATCCCCTCGTGAGGCAGGAAACATACGCGCGTTACCTTGCCACGGTCGGCACGAGGACAGGAATGCTCATCATTGACAATTCACCAAACATTCCCGCACTGCGAGCGATAATTTACAGCTCATTCACCGATACGAAGCCATAATTAGAAAATTTTTACCGGCGATACGACATCTGCGACAACGAGGACGAGTCCCATCATGAGCATAAGCGCCCCGATTGTCCATGCCACCGGCAGCATCATCGCGGTGTCCGCCGGGCCAGGATCAGGCTTTCTGGCAAGTTTAAATAGCCCCCGCTTACCTGCCTCATAGATGGCTCCAGCGATATGTCCACCGTCCATGGGCGGCAATGGCACGACGTTGAACCAAAACAAAAAGAGATTGAGGCCACCCAGCAAGCTTGCACCGGTGGCGATCTTGTCGCCCAAGGTCAGCTGGGAATCGCCGGCAACATCCCCGGCCACCCGAGAGGCTCCAACGATGCTCATTGGGCTGTTGGCGTCGCGAGCCTGACCGGTCACCAGATCGGAGGCGACGTTCCACGTCAGAACTGGAAGTCTGGCCAATGCGCTCAACGACTGTTTCGACATCGTCCACATCTGGGAGACGGTATCGCCCGGCCCAGAATGAACAATGACCATCGTCGGGCTCACGCCCAAGTAACCCGCCTCGACTGTACGACCGGGAGTGCTGAGGTCAGGCACCTTGGTGAGGAGGGTGTGCGTGGGCGTAAGGCTGACGAAAGCGCCATCGCGTTCCACTCCGAGACGCACTTCGCCGCCACCATTACCACGGATGAACTCCTGAAGTTGCGACCAGGAATCCACCTGTCGACCGTTAAAAGAGACGATGCGATCCCCCGCTCGCACACCGGCCTCGGCAGCCGGTGCACGACGGTCTTCCTTGGAGCATGGGCCGCTGGTCTGGGCGGAATGGGCGCAGGGGATGACTGCAGCGACTGTCGTCGTCTGGTCGGCTCGTCCGTGAATGCCGAAAACCGCCCAGAACAGCAGGAAGGCCAGCAGCAGATTGGTAAGAATACCACCGCTCATGATGATGAGGCGCTGCCACACCGGCTTGTCACTGAAAAGCCGACCTTGATCGGCGTCTGTGATGCCCTCGACCTCAGCAACACGCGCCTCATCAGCAAATCTGGTAAGCCGATTGCTGTGACGATGGTGGACCTTGGCGGGGTACATCCCGATGAGGCGCACATAGCCACCCAGCGGGATCCATTTGAACCCGTACTCCGTCTCACCGCGCGTGAACGACCAGATCTTCGGTCCGAACCCGGCAAAGAACTCGGTGACCTTGACCCCGAAGATCTTCGCCGGGATGAAGTGACCGCACTCATGAAGTAGCACCGAGAGGATGATGAGGCCGAAGAAGACGATTCCAGCCAGCACTTCGACTACAACTATCACCGGCGAATCCCCCGGGCACACACCTCGGCGGCGCGACGACGACCCCAGGCGTCGGCGGCCAACACGGCATCGAGGGTGAGGGCCTCGTCACCGACATGTCGAGCACCAAGGGTGTCGTTCTCGTCACCGGATAGGTGCTCGTCAAGGACCGCGGCAATGGTGTCGGTAATGTCGAGGAAACCGATACTTCCGGCACAGAAGGCGTCGACACAGGACTCGTTAGCGGCATTGAACACGGCCGGCGCAGTACCCGCAGCATGACCAGCGCGTCGGGCTAGTTCGACGGCCCCGAAAGTGTCGTTGTCAAGGGGTTCGAAGGTCCACTGAGTAGCCGTCGACCAGTCGCAGCCGGCAGCTGCGTCAGGAAGGCGATCCGGCCAAGACAGTCCCAAGGCAATCGGCAATCTCATGTCGGGAGGCGAAGCCTGAGCAATAGTGGCGCCATCCCAGAACTCCACCATCGAGTGGACGATGGATTGAGGATGGACGACGACGGTGATGTCGTCGAGATCAACATCATAAAGTAGGGCCGCCTCGAGCAGCTCCAAACCCTTATTCACCAGAGTCGACGAGTTAATGGTGATGACCCGGCCCATATTCCAGGTGGGATGCTTCATGGCCTCGGCAGCGCTGACATCGGCCAGGGAGGCACGGTCGCGACCGCGGAAAGGTCCGCCGGATGCGGTCAGAACAAGGCGACGCACCTCGTTGCGCCCGCCCCCTCGTAGGCACTGGGCGAAGGCGGAGTGCTCAGAATCCACGGGGACAATCTGTCCTGAGGCGGCCGCCTGAGTAACGAGCCTGCCACCAATGACCAACGACTCCTTGTTCGCTAAGGCCAAAGTGGTCCCTGCGGCCAAGGTGGCGAGGGTCGGTCGCAAACCAGCCGCGCCGGTAATGGCATTACAGACAACATCAGCGGGCATAGCTGCCAGCTCTGTCGACGCATCCGGGCCAGTAAGGATCCGAGGATTGGGCACGATACGGCCCCGTGATCCAGCCTGCACGGCCAAAGCCCGCTGAAGCTCCTCAGCGGCATCCTCACGAGCGACAGCTACGACGGGGATAGAGAAGTCGATTATCTGCTGAGCTAGTGAGCCAACATCCGAGCCACCTGCCGATATGCCAGCGACCTCAAACTGGTCACGACGTGACGAAATGACCTCTAGAGTTTGGGTTCCGATCGATCCGGTGGAGCCGAGAATGATGACCTTCTTCACCCTGCCAGTGTGTCACGGCGTTCCCACAATCCACAGTCCTGTTCTTCGGTGCCCACAGCACTCATCAACGGCCCTAGAGTGGAAACCATGACTGACAGCGTTCTCGACGTCACTGCAGACGCGCTCGAGCAGGCCGGGGCTCACCCCCACCGGCTCGTCGTCCGCCAGCACGGTCAGGTCGTTGGTCGACGACGGTGGGCTCCATGGAGCCCCGACGTCCCGAGTTTGGTCTACTCCTGCTCGAAAACATTCACCTCAGCTGCCGTCGGCATCGCCGTGAATCGGGGAGCTTTCGGATACGACGACACTTTGGCCGATCTGTGGCCGCAGGCCTGCACCGCCAACACCGGGCCAGTAGCGAAATCCATGACCGTTCGCAATGCCCTGTCCATGTCGACCGGTCACTCCCCGGAGCAGCTCCTCGAACCAACATTGATGTCCCGCCGTCTGCCCGATCTCAACACCGCCCGGATCCTGCTGGCGACCGAGCCGGAAGGCCGTCCCGGTATCGACTTCGCCTACAACAATCTGGCCACCTGGATGCTTTCTCGGCTCGTTGCTCAACACACCGGCGAGGATGTCGACACCATCATCACCAAGGAGGTTCTCGACCCGATCGGGGCGGGACCACACACCTGGGTCCGTGACGCCGACGGCATCCCGATGGGGTTCTCAGGACTGCATATTGACGCTGAAGACCTCTCTCTGTTCGGCCAGCTTCTCCTCGACGATGGGGTGCATGAGGGCGCCCGTCTACTACCCGAGGAGTGGATCAGGCAGCACCGTGTCCGTCAAGTCAATTGCGACAGCGAGACCGATCCGGAATGGGGAATGGGGTATGGCTGGCAGACATGGATGTCAAGCCATGGGTACCGTCTGGACGGAGCCTTCGGCCAGTATGTCCTCATCGTCCCCGAGGTTGACGCCGTCATCACTATGACCAACGAGGCCAGTGAAGGCCCTGGTGACAAGCAAGCCATTCTCCAAGCTGTCTGGGACCACCTCCTGCCTGCCTTAGCGGATGGATTCCAGCCACAGCCTGAGGAAATCGTGCGCACTGTGCCCACCGTGACTGGAGAATTCGACTCGGCAAGGTCGGTGCAGGGAATCGCCCCTGATGGCTCATACATCGTCGTCTCCCCGCACAAGGAGAGCAGAACCTGGGCGATGTCGTGGCGCTGTCCGGGCACCTTCAGCCATCCCACCGACGAAACCCTCGACATCGCCGTGGGCTACGAGGAATGGCAGACCTCCCACTGCCGGGTCGGTGACGATGCCATCGATATCGCGACCAGCGGCGGGTGGCAGGGCGAAACCTTCGTGGCAAGACTGTGCGTCATCTCAACCCCTCACACCCTCACCTTGCGAATGACCCCGGAGGCAACGACGACCGAGTGGGACAATGAACCACTCAACCCTGGTGGTTTGCTGGGCCTGGTGCACCCGGAGCTACGACGATGAGCACCACCCATATCGAGATCGAGACGGTCGACCAATTGCGCGCAGCTGCTCCCAATCTCGCCGGTCAGGTGGTCCAGGGAGTCGACCTCACCGGGTGCAGCAACCTCCTTCGTCACTGCGACGTCTCCACGACGATCTTCCTTGGCTGCTCGACCTCCGCCCGGCTCGCAGCCTGGTTGCGCGCCCGGGGCGCCCTCATCTTCCCGGCTATCCCGGGGGTCCCATTCGATCCCTACCACCCGGGCGCCTACACAGCGGAGGAACTGTACAACGACATCGGCGAGGGGTACCACGTCACCCTGGACGCTGCCATCGACAGATGGCGCCGCGGCCTGGCCACTCCGCCACGACTGCGCGACACCCTCGCCACTGCTCTGCATGACGACGCGATGACCGACGCTCTGGATGACCTGCTGGCAGGAACCGATCCGTCCATGACAGTGGGTGTCATGGGTGGCCACTCTGTCACCCGCGATTCCGACGACTATCGGCTGGCAGCCGACCTCGGTGCCGCCCTGGCTGGTACCGGCCATCTCGTCACAACCTGGGGCGGCCCGGGAGCGATGGAGGCGACCAACCTGGGAGCTGCCTGCCCACCCGACCTGCTCGACGAGTCCCTGGACCGGTTGAGGAAGGTCGCCGGGACTGCCGACGTCACCACATGGGTGCAGGCGGGCCTTGACGTCGTTTCTTCCTGGCCGCAAGGCGCCGCCCACCGCACTATCGGCATCCCGACGTGGTTCTACGGTCACGAACCACCCAATGTCTTTGCGACCAGCATCATCAAGTACTTCTCGAATGCGCTGCGCGAAGATATCCTCCTCAACCGTTGCCGAGGCGGGATCATTTACCTACCTGGCCAAGCGGGCACCGTCCAGGAAATCTTCCAAGCTCTCACTGGTAACTACTACGCCACCAGCGAAGACGAGATGACCCCGCTCATCATGCTTGGCAACCGCTACTGGAGCCAGACCCTACCGGCCTGGCCGCTGCTGCACAGCATGTCACGGGACCACCCTCACCGCATTCGCCTCGTCGACACCGTCGACGAGGCAGTAGCGGCACTCAGACGACACCCATCGCGATAACGGCGTCAGCCACCTTGGTGAACCCGGCGATGTTGGCACCCATAACGTAATCCCCCGGGTGGCCATACTCGTCGGCGGTCTCGATGCAACGATCGTGGATGTCGGCCATAATCTGCTGCAGTCTAGCTTCGGTCGCGTCGAAATCCCAGGAGTCGCGCGCGGCATTCTGTTGCATCTCGAGGGCCGAAGTAGCGACGCCACCCGCATTAGATGCCTTACCCGGGGCGAAAATGACGCCGGCGTCCTGGAAGGAATGCACCGCCTCAGGAGTGCAGGGCATGTTGGCACCTTCAGCGACAGCGACCACACCGTTGCGGATGAGGGTGGCGGCAGCCTGACCATTGAGCTCGTTCTGAGTGGCACAGGGCAAGGCGACGTCGACCGGCACATCCCAGATCGATCCGTCGGAGTGGAAAGTAGCCGAGTCGCGTCGAGCGGCATACTCGCAGATGCGGGCCCGTTCCACCTCCTTGATCTGCTTAAGCAGGGCGACGTCGATACCTTTCTCGTCAACGACATAACCGCTGGAATCTGAGCACGCAACCACGGTGGCTCCGAGATCCTGAGCCTTCTCGATGGCGTAGATCGCGACGTTGCCCGACCCGGAGACGGTAACTCGCAGGCCGTCTAAAGACTTGCCGTTGGTCGCCAGCATTCGTTGGACGAAGAAGACTGTGCCATATCCGGTAGCTTCAGTGCGCACCAAGGATCCACCCCAGGTGAGTCCTTTACCGGTGAGCACACCGGACTCATGACGGTTAGTAATGCGCTTGTATTGGCCGAAGAGGAATCCGATCTCACGACTGCCAACGCCGATATCACCAGCTGGCACGTCGGTGTGTTCACCAAGGTGACGGTAGAGCTCGGTCATGAAGGACTGGCAGAATCGCATGACCTCAGCCTCGACGCGTCATGGGGATCAAAGTCCGACCCACCCTTCGCGCCACCGATCGGCATGCCAGTCAGAGCATTTTTGAAGATCTGCTCAAAACCAAGGAACTTAATCGTTCCTAAGTACACCGAGGGGTGGAATCGCAATCCACCCTTATACGGCCCCAGCACCGACGAATATTCAACGCGGAAGCCACGGTTGATACGGATCTTGCCCTCGTCGTCAACCCACGGCACCCGGAAAATGATCTGGCGTTCCGGTTCGCAGATGCGCGACAACACGGCTGCCTCCACGTACTGCGGATTCGTGTCGAGCACCGGGCCGAGAGATTCAAAGATCTCCCGCACAGCCTGGTGGAACTCGGCCTCCCCTGGGTTGCGACGCAACACCGATTCGTACGCGTTTTCGAGTTGCCTATCCATACGGTGAATCCCTTCTGTATTTCTGTGTGGACGATTGTGACGCTCGGGGCACACCGGGACTGTCACCGGGGCCGCCGCAAACCGTTAGCTGCCTAGTCCTTCCGACCGTCCCACAGCTGCCAACTGGCCACAAGCACCGTCGATCTCAGAGCCTCGGGTATCGCGCACTGTCACCGGGGCCGCCGCAAACCGTTAGCTGCCTAGTCCTTCCGACCGTCCCACAGCTGCCAACTGGCCACAAGCACCGTCGATCTCAGAGCCTCGGGTATCGCGCACTGTCACCGGGATCTTCCAGCGCTCAAGTGTCTCGACGAAGGCATCCTGGTCCTCGGGGCGCGAAGCCGTCCAGCGGGAACCGGGCGTCGGATTGAGAGGGATGAGGTTGACGTGAGCCCAGGTCCAATCGCCCCGACGACGGATCTGACGGGCCAGCACCGCGGCACGGTCGGCCTGGTCGTTGATGTCCTTCATGAGGGCGTACTCGATGGAGACGCGACGCTTCGTCTTTTCGGCGTAGTGCCAGGCGGCGTCGAGCAACTCGTCGACTTTCCAACGACGGTTAACCGGGATGAGCTCATCACGCAGCTCGTCGTCAGGGGCGTGTAATGAGACGGCGAGGGTTACCGGGATCCCCTCCTGCGTCAAGGCCTTGATACGTGGTACCAGGCCGACTGTCGAGAGGGTGAGGGCCCGGGCGCTCATCCCGACCCCGTCGGGACCGTCGGCGGTCAGGGTCCGGATGGCAGTAAGCACCGAACGGTAATTGGCCATCGGCTCACCCATACCCATAAAGACAATGTTGTGGACGCGTCCGGACGCCCCAGGAACCTCGCCTGCCGCTATGAGACGATTCGCCGCCAAAACCTGGCTGACGATTTCGGCGGTGGACATATTGCGCTGAATACCACCCTGACCGGTGGCACAAAACGGACAGGCCATACCGCAACCGGCCTGCGAAGACAGGCACAAGGTGGCGCGAGCCGCAGAGTGACGGGTGGCTGGATAGTACATGAGTACCGACTCAACCAGAGCTCCACCATGCAGCCGCCACAGGGTCTTGACGGTTGTGCCGCGATCGCACGACTGCTGAGAGACCTTGGTCAACAGGACCGGAAACCAGGCGTCGGCGATCTCCTGACGGGCCGCCTTAGGCAAGTCAGTCCACTGAGTCGGGTCGACCTCCCACCGCTCAAAGACGTGAGCGGAAATCTGCCGAGCACGGAAAGCTGGCACACCGAAATCCTTGACGGCCTGCACCCTTTCTTCGATGCTCAGATCGATCCAGTGACGAGGAGGCTTGGCACGATTCGGGGTATTCACCACGAGTGGCACTTCCTTGCCCGGCTCGGCGAGCGGCGTGGAGGGCAGAACAAGACCTGACGTGCTGACGGAACTTCCAGTCGATGACATCACGCCCCCATTATCCCCAACTCCCACCACCCGACCACACGAGTCGGTGCCTGCTAAGTACGGGTCGCGACGTCACCTCGGCGAACAGTTCTGCACTAGCTCGTAACAGGCTGGATCACCGGGCAGGAGGAAATGCAATCCCTCAAGAAACACGATCATGACGAGATTCGCCACGACGATGAGGGCAAATAGCCACATGATGACAGTGGATATGGCGTGGGCCTTAACACCACGGGGGGTAAGCCACGGAGCAAAGGTCATCATGACGCCACAGAATGCTATGACGATGGTAAAGGTGATGAAGGCCCAGGTGTAGGTGCTCAACCCGAAAGCCTTAGAACCATATCCGGGGTCCCCAGGTTGAATATGCAACAGGATGTGACGTGCCGATTCCGCTGCGCCAAGGACCGCCGAGAGGATCGATACGCCATAGCCCAGGCAAAAATCCGCCATCGTCACGGACCCGCGCCGGGTACGAACAATGATGTAAAGAGGCCCCAAAGAGGCAAGCATCATCGAGTACCTCTGAAGCATGCACAGTGGACATGGGAATTCATGCAACCCGAATTGCACGATGAATCCACCCGCTAGAACCCCAATGTAGGCCAGCACGAAGAGGTTCGCTCCCCAGAAGCCCACGATAGGAAACACCCGTCCTGCTCTAGACGGGGTTCGTTCCGCATCTGACAGACTTTCGACTTCGATGTCGTAGTTCCTCACCATGACAGCCCCAGATCACTCGTCGCATGTAGCGACAACAGAATCACGCAAAGCGCTGCGATAACCATGACGGATACAATGAATATCGACTTCCTGACGCCGCGCAGTATCATCGTCAACACCAACGCGGCGATGAGGACCATGATAATAATGTCCATCTTCGCCCCCATCTATACCTAATAGCTATTACTTAGGAGATAGTATATCATCGGAGCTTGGCCAAGCTCATAGTGGAGTGGCCCCGCGACTACAGTCACAGCACAAGGGACATGACGAGCCAGGCGAAGGGCGCCGAAAACAGCACTGAGTCGAGCCGGTCCATGACCCCGCCATGACCGGGCAAGAAGTTCGACATGTCCTTGATACCAGCGTCACGCTTAATCATCGACTCGACAAGGTCTCCCGCAGTGCCGGTCAAGGCTAGAACAACGCCAAGAACAATCCCAGCCCACCATGGCGCCGACAGCAATCCTCCCAAACAGGCCCATCCAACGAAAGCTGCGGTTATGACGGACCCGGCAAAACCCTCCCAGCTCTTTTTCGGGCTAATACGCGGGGCCAACTTGTGTTTGCCACATAGCACCCCTACGGCATAACCGCCGGTGTCAGAAGCCACGACGCTGAGGATCCAGGTAGCGATGCGGCGGCTACCACCGTCATCGCCCATCATGAGGGGAACGAAGCAGCCAAGCAATGGCAAGTAGGCGATAGTGAAAAGGCTGGCAGCAGCGTCCTTGACGAAGCCATGCGACCCGCGTGGCAGTCGCCACGCCATTGCGGCAACTGTCGTCGCACCTAACGTCACCACCAGGAAGGTATTGGGCAGGATGTGAAGCTTCAGGGTCGAGGCCGCATATGCCCCAATGACCATAACTGCGGTGCCGACGCATATCGGAACTACCGCGGAGTCCATTCCCAAACGAACCATCGCTCGATGAAGCTCAATGGCCCCGGCCATAAGGGCCAAGGTCATCAACAACACGAAACCCCAATGCCACCATCCAACGGTGCCGATGACGGCACCGCACAGCACTACGCCCGTAGTGATGGCAGCAGGAAGATCACGGCCGGCACGTGGAGTCCGTGCGGCCGTGGTCTTCTTCTCAGGCTCGCCCACCTCGAATCTGATCAGATCTCGAGGAGTTCGCTCTCCTTGGATTTCAGCAATTCGTCAATCTGCTCAACGTACTTGCGGGTGACCTGGTCAAGCTCCTTCTCCAGACGAGTCATCTCGTCCTCAGAGATCTCCTTGTCCTTCTCCTGCTTTTTGACAACATCGTTGCTGGCGCGACGGACGTTGCGGACCGCGATACGCCCCTCCTCAGCCTTAGTCTTGGCCATCTTGATGTACTCCTTGCGGCGCTCCTCAGTCAGAGCTGGAAGGACGCAACGCACCACGTTGCCATCGTTGGAGGGGTTGACTCCTAGGTCGGAATCCCGAATAGCCTTCTCGACGTCATTGACACAACTCTTATCGAATGGCGCGATAAGGACAGTGCGAGCCTCCGGCACCTGGAAACTGGCGAGCTGCTGCAGCGGGGTAGGGGTACCGTAGTACTCGACCATGAGTTTGTTAAACATGGCGGGGTTAGCACGCCCGGTGCGAATAGCCGCGAACTCCTCGCGGGCATGGTCGACCGCTGACCCCATCTTTTTCTCGGCGTCCTTAATGATGTCGCTCACTGTGTTGTCCTTCCTTGGTATGTCTCGATGGTTCAGCGATGGACGGTGGTGCCGATGTCCTCACCATTGATGACGCGGCTAATATTGCCTGGCATCTCGAGGTTGAAGAAGACCATCGTCAGGTCATTATCCCTGGCCATGGCGACGGCAGTTGCGTCGGCGACCTTAAGACCACGCGACAGAAACTCATCGTAGGTCAGTTCGTCAAACTTGTGGGCGTTCGGGTTCGTCTTGGGATCACTGTCGTAGACGCCGTCAACCCCCTGCTTACCCATGAGGAGCGCATCGGCTCCGATCTCTAAGGCTCGCTGAGCAGCGACGGTGTCGGTCGAGAAATACGGCATTCCGGACCCGGCACCAAAAATGACGACTCGTCCCTTCTCCATATGGCGCTCGGCCTTGCGCGGGATGTAAGGCTCAGCAACCTGGCCCATCGTGATGGCTGTCTGAACGCGGGTATCGACACCAGCCTTCTCACAGAAATCCTGCAAGGCAAGGCAATTCATGACGGTGCCGAGCATTCCCATATAGTCGGCGCGATCACGTTGCATGCCGTGCTGCTGAAGTTCAGCCCCGCGGAAGAAGTTCCCCCCACCGACGACGACGGCCACCTGAACGCCGCTATTAGCGATCTCAGCGATCTCGCGGGCCTTGGCGGACACGACATCGGCGTCGACGCCGATTCCTCCTCCTCCGAAAACCTCTCCGGACAGCTTGAGAAGGACTCGGTTGTAGCGCTCTGGCATCATCTCTCCTGGTCAGCGGACATTGACGCGGGATGCGTCACCCCAGCTTAGCCCGATGACGGCTACCATCGCAGTTCGCCCTAGCCGCGACCGTCATTCGCTGGGAAACGACGAACGGCCCCACCTCGTACGGTGGGACCGTTCGTCGTCACAATCTCGTTATCATCCCCACGTGGGGACGAGATCACTCTCCGGCAGAAAAGCGAACGAAACGCTTGAGGGTGACACCAGCGGCCTCAAGGGTCTGGGCGACGGTTTTCTTGTCATCGGAAATGGCAGGCTGATCGAGCAGGCAGTTCTCCTTGAAGAAGCCGCCTAGGCGACCCTCGACGATGCGGTCGATGATCTTTTCAGGCTTACCCTCCTCGCGGGCAATATCAGCGGCAACGGTGCGCTCGTGCTCGACGACGTCGGCAGGGACCTCGTCACGGGACAGCCAGCGCGGGCTCATAGCCGCGATCTGCAGGCAAACGCCGTGGACAGCCTCGATGTTGTCGCCCTCGTACTCAACCATGACGCCGACCTGCGGGGGCAAGTCCTGGGAACGACGGTGGAGGTACACGTGCGCGTTGCCATCGAAGTGAGCGGCGTTAGCGAGCTCAATCTTCTCACCGATTTTGGCGGCGAGCTCACCAAGCTTGTCACCAACAGTGGTGCCATCAGCCAAAGCTGCGGCATTAGCAGCATCCTTAGAGTCAGCCCCGGCCTTATCAGCAGCCTCGGCGATCTCGTGAGCGGCGGCGATGAACTCCTCATTCTTGGCGACGAAGTCGGTCTCAGAGCCGATATGCACCAGGGAAGAGCCAGCGGCAGCAACCAGGCCGTTGCTGGCCTCACGGTCGGAACGCTTCGCAGCCTTAGCAGCGCCGGAAACACGCAAGATGTCAACGGCCTTATCGAAGTCGCCATCGGCCTCAGTGAGGGCCTTCTTGGCGTCCATCATGCCGGCGCCAGTAGCGTCGCGCAGTTTCTTGACCTCAGCAGCAGTGATAGCCATAGATATCTCAGTCCTGTCTAGACGTGGGCGAACTTCAGTTGGACTTCTCGGCCTCGGGGGCCTCGTCAGCCTTCTTGGCCTCGGCCTTCGGCTCTTCAGCCTTGGCCTCGGTCTTAGCGCCGTCCCCTTCGAGGAGCTCGCGCTCCCAGTCGGGCATGGGCTCGGCCTCAGCAGGCTGCTCACCAGACTTACCAGCTGAGCGAGCCATGAGGCCCTCAGCGGCGGCGTCGGCGATGATGCGGGTCAGTAAGGACACCGAACGAATGGCGTCATCGTTACCCGGGATGGCGTAATCCACCTCGTCGGGGTCACAGTTGGTGTCGAGGATGGCGACGACCGGAATCTTGAGCTTGCGAGCCTCGTCGATGGCGAGGTGCTCCTTCTTCGTATCAACGACCCAGACCGCTTGCGGAACCTTCGGCATATCGCGGATACCGCCGAGGTCCTTCTCCAGCTTGTCCTTCTCACGAGAGAGCATAAGCAGCTCCTTCTTGGTGAGACCGGAGCCGGAAACCTTGTCAAAGTCCATGGCCTCGAGCTCCTTGAGCCGGGCAATGCGCTTCGAGATGGTCTGGAAATTAGTGAGCATTCCCCCAAGCCAACGATGGTTGACATAGGGCATGCCAACGCGAGTGGCCTGCTCAACGATGGACTCCTGGGCCTGCTTCTTCGTGCCGACGAAAAGAATCTGGCCGCCCTTGGCGACAGTCTCCTTGACGAAGGCGTACGCCTTATCAATGTAGGTCAGCGACTGGTGCAGGTCAATGATGTAGATGCCGTTGCGCTCGGTGAAGATGAAGCGCTTCATCTTCGGGTTCCAGCGACGCGTCTGATGTCCGAAGTGGACGCCGCTCTCGAGGAGCTGGCGAGTGGTGACGACGGCCATGCCGTGTCCTTCCCTCTCTGGGCACATCACACAGATATGCCAACGGTTGAACGGTGACGCGGGATTGCGTCACCTCCTGATGCATCACCGTTCGTCCGCCTGCCGTGGCAGGACCGTGGACGTCCGGTCGTCGGTGACGTCGATGCATGCGAAGTCAGTCCGAAATGATCCGGACTGCGCGATTAGTTTACGACACCAAGAGGCAATCAAGCTAACCTTCCCCTTGACCCCGGCCACTTCCGCGTGTCTGCCTACCATGGCGGCAATCACAGGCCACAGTGGATGTGATGAAGAAGCCATCCCCGACGCGCGTTGGCGCCGGACAGCTGCCTATGTCCCTGACGGTGCCCGTCGAGGACTTCTGTGGCCACCTCTCGGCTCTCCGACGCTCGCCCAACACAATCCGCGGTTACCGAGCTGACCTCATCGATCTCATGGGCCACGCTCACTCCCACGGCGACGACACCTTGGGCAGGATCGGCACATCGCAAGTGCGAGCATGGCTAGCTGATACCCGTGTGGCTGGCGCCTCGGCCGCTACCATGCAGCGCCGCTGGTCGGCTGCGCGAGTATTTTTCCGCTGGGCGGCTAACGAAGGGCTCATTTCCGCCGATCCGACGACCGCTCTGAATTCGGCCAAAGTACCGAAACGCCTGCCGGCCACTCTGGGCGTCGATCAGGCTCGTCACATCCTCGACGAAGCCGTAGCACAGGCTCGTCACGATGAATCTCCCCACGGCGCACGCGACGCCGCCATCCTTGAGGTCCTTTACGGTGGAGGGCTGCGTGTCGGCGAGCTGTGCGGTCTTGATCTGGGTGACGTCGATCGATCTCGCCGCACTGTGAAAGTTACGGGCAAGGGCGACAAAGAACGCACCGTGCCTATGGGGGCGCCTGCGCTGCGTGCCATCGATACGTGGTTACCTCGTCGTGAGGAATGGGTTGGGCCGCACTCCGGGCAGGCCCTCTTTTTGGGAGCGCGTGGTCGTCGCATCGATCAGCGCGTCGTTCGGCGAGTCGTTCACACCGACTTGCGTGCCGAACCAGACTCCCCCGACCTTGGGCCTCACGGGTTACGTCACGCGATGGCGACCCATCTTTTGGAAGGCGGAGCAGATCTGCGCACCGTCCAGGACATATTGGGCCACGAATCCCTAGCCACCACGCAGATCTACACCCACGTTTCCACCGAAAGATTGCGCACTGCGTTTCGCCAGGCTCATCCCCGCGCCTGAGCCACCTCGGGTGGCTTCGGTCACCGTCGTATCAATGCCTAACGCGGCGTCCCGCCCAGCTCCACGCCACGGAGGCATGAGGGCACCGCTTGAGGCAGCTTTCCTCCTGCTGCCCCCTGGCAGGCTCAGGGGCCGCACAGGCCATCCGTGCCCCGACGCTGAATGAGGCCGACTGTCCAAGGGCAGCAACCGCACCTGAAGTTGCAACAATGTCATGGGGTTTTGATAAACATCTCCCTTCTTCAACCCCCAGTGCAAACAAGTGCGGGTGCATGGTGGCCCCATCCCGACAACTCCGATCTGCTGGCCAGGAACCACTACCTGGCCGACAGCAACGCTAGGCACAACCGGCATGTGGGTTGTCCGACGACCGTCAGCAAGCAGGATGCTCACCACCCCAGCCCCCGCGACCTGGCCAGCAAAAACGACCACCCCAGCCGTCACGGTCGTCACTGGTTCTCCCACGGAGGCCGCAAATTCCACTCCCCTACTACCCGGCAGCCATTTTTCGGCAGGTGGCGCAAACCCTTTGATGACGGGGCCTAGCACCGGCGGAGTCGGACGATTCGCCACACTTCGCGCGGGAACGGCAGCAACGCTGTGGCTGGGAGCTGGTAAGGCCAGCAAGCAAATCCCCACCGTGATGATTAGTAGGCTGATGCAGACAGATCTCCTCATGTCTTCAGTTATCGTGACAGATCGCGATCTTCGCCAACTTATTTTCCAACTGTGGATAACCCGACAACATCGGACCTCGCCCCCTGTGGACAATCGCCTGACCTTCTTTAGCCTGGTGAGCCCTCGCTCCCGAGTAGGCTCCCATCCATGGCTGTCACCCCAGTTCTTGCCTGTTACCGCACTTGCGATGCCGCAATCGGAGGCATTACCGCGTGGCAGGTGACGACAGGACCTGACGGGCCTCGCACCAACGTTGTGGGCAGTTGCCCCTTAGGCGATGCGTCCTGGGTCACCCCGCTATACCACCTTGTCGTCGTGCTGTGCGAGCGTGATGGCACCCTTGTCGTTGTCCACCCCGGACGCGAGTTCCAGGTCGTCGGGACCGTTCAGCTCAAAGGCCAATGGCCTTGCCACGGTGCCGTCGATCCCACTGGGCGTCTCATGGCCGTCGCGGATTACGCCTCGGGCCAGGTCGAATTCGTCGACCTATCAGATCCCACCCGACCAACTGTCCGAAACGTCCTCGATCTCGGTCAGGGCTGTGTTTTCCCTAGACCGGTGGCAGATCGTCAAGAGGGTCCCCATGCTCACCAGGTGACGTGGTTGGATCGCGCGCATCTTGCGGTCACGGATCTCGGAGCTGACCGCATCAACGTCGTGCGCTGGAGCGAGGCCGGCCCCGAGATCATCGGATCCCTCAAGACCCCTGCGGGATGTGGCCCGCGTCACCTCACCCTCACCGAAGATGGGCGCAAGCAGATCTTGACTGTCGGCGGAGCGTTGTCAGGCACCGTGAGCACGTGGTCTCGTCCTACCGGTCATGACATGTGGGCTCGCGAGTGGCGTTTCGTCCAAGAAACGGCGTCGTCGCGCTGGTCACATACCGGCTCGCAAGAGCGTCGCTCCGCTTGTGCGCCAGCTTCCCCGTCAGCAATCGTCACTACCCCTGACGGCCGGCATTTCGTCGCCAATAGGTCGGTCGGCAGCATTGGGATACTGGGAGGGCGGTTTGGACGGATCAATCTGATTGACGAATTTGATACCACCGGAGCGAACCCGCGCGACATCACCGTTACCACTCAGAATGGCACCCGCGTGTGGGTCGCATTACCGGAGGAAGGTCAGATCGCAATCCATCTACGCGACGAGGACACCGGCGGCTGGCAGGTCGAGACAACTATCGACCAGCCCGGCGCCATGCGGGTCATCGTGGGCCCGACTACCGGATGATCACGGGCCGTCGTCTACTCGTGACACAATCAGCTACAAACATTTATCAACCCCAGGAGATCAGCCATGCGCAAGCACACCCCCAATGACAACCCCCTTTGGGAGGATCTGTTCAAAGGTGGGTCTCTGCGTCGGGTGACACGATGGGGAGAATCCGTCCTGCACGCGCAGACCCGTCCAGTCACAGAGTTCGATGAGGACCTGACGACCCTCATCCGCGACATGTTCGCCACGATGAACGCCGCCGACGGTGTCGGGCTGGCCGCAACTCAAGTCGGGGTTGATTTGTCCTTGTTCGTCTACGCCTGCCCTGACGCTAACAACATCGTCCACCACGGAGCATTCTGCAACCCAGTTGTCACCCTGCCGGAAGGACACGATCGCCACTTGGAAGCCGCCGATGAGGGCTGCTTGTCATGGCCCGGCGGTTTCCAGTCCATGGCTCGCCCCGATCTGGCCACCTGCACTGGTCAGGATCCGTGGGGCAACGACATCACCGTCACCGGAACCGGGTTCTTCGCCCGGTGTCTGCAACACGAAACCGACCACTGCAACGGCATCGTCTTCGGGGACCGACTCTCCAAGCGTGCCCGCCGCAAACTCGACGAGCAACACGACAGCGTGGCGCACCTGTACCCCGACGACTGGCCCCTCACTCCAAAGGGCTGACCCGGGTTACCCCCGCAACTCGTAGCAGGCGACCGCAGCTGCCGCCGCAACGTTGAGAGAGTCCACGCCGCCTGCCATCGGGATACGCACCACGACGTCGGCCTGACTGATCCAGTGGGCCGACAGGCCCGCCCCCTCGGTACCCATAAGCAGAGCAACCTTGCGCGGGTTCTGTCTCAAATCGGCGGAGAACTCATCGAGGGTGACTGAGTCACCGCTCAGTGCCATCGCTGCCACAGTGAAACCGTGGTCGCGCAACTCACCAAGACCTCCCGCCCAGTCCTCGAGACGAGCCCAGGGCAACTGAAAAACCGTCCCCATCGAGGTCTTGATAGCCCGACGATAGAGCGGGTCAGCCGCGCGAGGGGCCAGTAAGACGCCATCCCACCCGATTCCGGCCGCACACCGGATGATGGCTCCGACGTTGGTGTGATCGACAATGTCCTCGCACACCACCAGACGTCGCGCCGCCATAAGATCAGCGGCGCTCCAACGAGTCTGACGGCACATAGAAGCCAGGGCGCCGCGGTGGACGTGGAACCCGGTCACCTGCTCGGCCAGGGTCTCGGAGACGACGAATACCTCGACGTCGAGGCCGTCGAAGAGATCCCGTAAACCGTCAATCCAGCGAGGAGCCAGTAAGAAGGACCGCGGTGGGTAGCCAGCTTCACAAGCGCGCCGGATGACCTTGGCGCCCTCTGCGATAAACAGCCCATGCTCAGCCTCCAAAGACTTGCGCAGGTTGACGTCACGCAGGTTCACGTAGTCAGCCAGTCGTGGGTCGGCGGGATCGTCGATATCGATGAACGTTGCCACCGCTCCAACCTACCGGTGACTATCGTGGACAGATGAGTTCCGCCAACCCACGCCGCACGCTACCTATTGACGGGTTCGTCCTCGCCATTGTGGTGACGGCGATCATTGGATCGATGCTTCCTGCCACTGGGTCTGCAGTACCCGTCGTCAAGCATGGTGTCACCGTCCTCATCTTCATCCTGTTCTTCCTCTACGGTGCCCGACTGGAGCCCCGCGAAACCCTCGACGGCCTCAAGAACTGGAAATTGCAGGGAGCGATTCTGGCCTCTACCTTCGTCGTCTTTCCGCTCATCGGGTTGGCGATGCGCGCTCTGGTGCCTTGGGCGCTGCCCAGCACCCTTTACGTTGGGATGTTGTGGATTTGCCTCGTACCGTCGACGGTACAGTCGTCGATCAATTTCACCTCAATTGCCCACGGCAACGTCGCCGGAGCTATCGTCGCAGCCACTACGTCGAATCTCTTAGGGACCTTCCTCACGCCCCTCCTAGCCCTCCTCTTGATGTCGACTAGCGGCGGGCTCACGATTCAACCGTCCAGCTTCCTTGATGTGATCGTCCAGTTGCTGTTGCCTTTCGTGCTAGGCCAGCTGTCACGTCGGTGGACCGCAGATTTCGTCACTGAACATCGCAAATCACTCAAATATGTCGACCAGGGATCGATCATCCTCGTCGTCTATTCGGCATTTTCAGAGGGTATGCGAGAGCACATGTGGTCCCTCGTGTCACCGGCCTCGATGGTCGTCCTGACCCTCATCTGTCTGGCTCTGTTGTTCTTCATGCTGTGGTTGACCTGGAAGGGTCCGGATGGCTCAACTTTAACCGCAACGACCGTATCGCCATCCAGTTCTGCGGCACCAAAAAATCGCTGGCGACCGGTCTGCCTATGGCAACAGTGCTCTTCGCTGGCCAGCCGGTCGGCCTCATCGTGCTACCCCTCATGATCTTCCATCTAGCCCAACTCATCGCCTGCGGAATGCTGGCTGGCCGCTATGCGCGGCAATGGGAGGTCGAGCAGTGACTGACCGTTCGTGATCTCGACGCTGCAACCGAAGGTCTATGCCATGAGGCCTCATCGGCCACCAGCTGAACAACGGCTCTCGAGACCCCGAACGTGCATGATTTCTTGCACGATCATCATGCAAGAAATCATGCACGGTGCCAACGATACGAGATGTCCCGTTCCGAGTCCCGCATGGGTGCCTCGGCAGCCGCCGGTCACTCGACTTGGCCGCTCCCCTGTTCCGAGATGGTCTGCTGCTCCGCCGGAGCCGGGGTGATCTGGCCACCGCCCATACTGCGTTTGCCTGACAGACCGGGATTCTCCAACTTGGCAGCCTCTTGGATCGCCTGCTGGACGGTCGCCTCAGAGGCCTCCTTTTCCTCCGCCTTCTGAGCCTCGATCTCGGCAAAAACATCAATCTTCTCCGGTGCGGCAAACTGCGACGGATCAGCCGCCGCAAAACCGCCCTTACCCGGCTCGTGTTCGTCCTTGCCCGCTAAGGAGCCAATACCCTTCAAGGCGTCGTTCAGCTCAGAGGGGACCACCCACACCTTGTTGGAGTCGCCACGAGCAAGGGTCGGCAGCATCTGCATGTACTGGTAGGCCAGCAGACCCTGGTCGGGCTGACCGGCATGGATGGCATTGAACACCGTCGTGATTGCCTGGGCCTCACCCTCGGCGCGCAGCATCTGGGCCTGACGATCGGCCTGGGCACGCAAGACGGCAGCCTCACGGTCGCCTTGGGCACGCAGGATAGCCGACTCGCGGTCGCCGCCGGCCGACAGGACCTGGGACTGACGCTGACCTTCTGCCAACAGAATCGCGGCTCGCTTGTCGCGCTCGGCCCGGGCACCCTTCTCCATCGCATCACGAATCGTGGGCGGCGGCTCAATGGCCCGCAACTCAACCCGGTTGACTTTGATACCCCATTTGCCAGTGGCCTCGTCAAGGACTGACCGTAGCTTCTGGTTGATCTCTTCTCGGCTGGTGAGGGCCGCCTCCATGTCCATACCACCGATGATGTTACGCAAGGTCGTCATCGTCAGTTGCTCGATAGCGGTCTTGTAAGACTGCGCCTCGTAGGCGGCGCGCTCCGGATCGACGATCTGGAAATAGATCACCGAGTCAATCTTGACCATGAGGTTGTCCTCGGTGATGACCCCCTGCGGTGGGAAAGGGACAACCTGCTCACGCATGTCGAGGTTATGCTGCACTCGATCGATGATCGGAATAAGCAGATGGGGGCCAGGGTTAAGACGCCGATTGAACTTTCCGAGCCGCTCAACGAGACCGATCTTCTGCTGGTGAATGATTTTGATGCTCGACGACAACACGACGACGAGCAGGACAATAATCACCAGACTGGGGATGAACTGGGGCATGAATACTCCTGCGATACTTGAGGTGCCGGTCAGGCTCCGGCATCCCCCTCATCATGCCAGATCAAGGCCACACGCCTAGATCAGGAACTCAGACTCCTGAAAACTGGATATACCACGAGCGTCGCACCATCGATCTCGTACACCTCAATTTTCTCCCCGGCAGCGATAGTCGACCCGGGTTCCAGGGCACGTGCCGACCACTCTTCACCGTCCACCTTGACCTGACCGTGGCCATCTGTGATGTCGCTCGTAGCAACGCCGTCAGAACCGACTAGTTTATCCAAAGCTGACCGATATCCCGGAGCCTCACGCACCCGGCGCAACAACGTTGGGCGCAGCACGGTAAGCAATAAAGCTGCCACCACAGCAGCGACGATGACCTGCAGTAACCACATTCCTGGAACGATCGCTGCGGTGATTGCTCCTGCTCCCGCACCGGCAGCGAGCATGAGCAGGGTAAATTCTCCGCTTAGCATCTCCGTGCACGCCAGCACAGCGGACGCCACCGCCCACAGCAACCAGCGATGTTCCCCGAAAGATTCCAACACGGCACACTCCCGTCGTCGGTGCGGTGTCAGCGGGCAGCACGAGCGTTCCAGCGCCCGTCAATGTGACTGACCATCAAAGGCATACCGAAAGCACCAGAGAGGACTTCCGAGGTCAACGTCGTCTCCACTGGACCGGCAGCCACGATGCGACCCTCCGCCATCACTAACGCATGGGTGATTCCAGCCGGAATCTCCTCTAGATGGTGAGTGACAAGAACCGATGCCGGAGCATCGGGATCAGTAAAAATAGCCGACAGCACTTCAATAAGCTGCTCGCGACCAGCTAGGTCAAGACCAGCAGCCGGTTCGTCCAACAGCAACAGTTCCGGATCGGTCATGAGAGCACGGGCGATTTCGACCCGTTTGCGCTCCCCCTCGCTCAGGGTGCCCCACATACGATCGCCCATTCCGCCGAGTCCCATCCGCTCCAGCAGAGCGTCGGCACGGGCCAGATCCTGCTCATCGTAGGCTTCGCGCCAACGGCCCACGACAGCCCAGGCCGCCGAAACCACCATATTGCCGACCTTTTCCGATTCCGGAATGCGGTGAGCTAAGACCGAACAGGCCATTCCGATCCGCGGTCGCAGTTCGAATACATCAACCGCACCGAGTATCTCGTCGAGAATCTCCACCAGCCCCACAGTGGGATGAAGTTGAGCTCCCAGGACCTGCAGAAGGGTCGTCTTACCCGCTCCGTTAGGCCCGACCAGCACCCAACGCTGATCGTCCAAGACGTCGAGGTTGACATTGTCGAGGATCCAACGGTCCCCGCGTCGAACTCCCACGCCTGCCAACTGCGCCGCTGCACTCATGGGTAAGAACTTACCTTGTGGCGACGACATACCCGGGCTGTCGTGCAGAAGACGACTAGGCAGTGCCAAGAACGCTTACCCTGGCACGAGAAAAAGGCGTCTAGTCTTGGGCGAATGCTCGAGATCTGCTGCCGTCTCACCTTCCTGCTCAACGACCTGTGTGCCGGTCGCACCACCGCTCCCCACGCTGAGGCGGAGCTACTGAGAATGGCAGCGGCCCACCACGTTCACGATCCCGACGAAACGCTCGGCCTATCCGAACATGATCCGTTGTCGTCAGTCCCCATCCGGATGGCCCTAGCCCGGATCTCCCACGTCCCCCACGACACTCCCGTGCTGTGGGGTCTGCTGCTGCCTGCCCCCGGTCAGCTTGCTGGTCTGCGCGGTCCGGCTCAGGTCAACCGAGCCGCTCTCGACGCCGGTGCAGTCGTCGTTTGTCATCAAGGCTCTACGACCATGCCCGCCGGGACCGCGTGGATCCCTCATCCGGTGGGTTCGGCGATGCAGTGGACGGTCGTCCGGGCTGTCGCTCCTCTACCACCCCCTACCCCCGCCGACGCCGCTCCGTTGCTGAGATCGGCCATCTGCGCGACGGCTGCTCAGCTCAACGAGCTGAGCATGATGGGAGGACGTCGTCCCGACGTCGTGCCCCCGTACCTCACCGGTCATCGTCCAGCCGATCAGCGTCTCCTGGACTCGGCATGGACCGTGATGATGGCCTGCGATGCCGGGCGTGAATCAACCATGATTACCGCCTACGGAGCACAGACACGAGAAACGGCGCTGCGCCAACTGCGCAACGCCGCCTCCCAAGCTGTTACCGCAGCCACGTCGTGGCCACTGACCTAAGTGGATCAAGCTCCGGTCGAACCCATACCGCCATCGACGTGGATTATCTCGCCGGTAGTGGCTGGGAACCAGTCAGACAAGAGGGCAACAATTCCCTTGGCCGCGGGCGTGGTGTCCTTGGTGTCCCAGCCAAGCGGGGCACGCTCCCCCCACACATCATTAAAGGCATCAGCGCCCGGAATAGCTGTTTTAGCCATGGTGTCCAGCGGACCAGCGGACACTAGGTTGCAGCGCACACCTTTGGGGCCCAGGTATCGAGCCAGGTAGCGATTGGCCGATTCCAGTCCCGCCTTGGCCACTCCCATCCAGTCGTAGAAGGGCCAGGAGACGGTGGCGTCAAAGGTCAGACCGACGACCGAAGCATGCTCGGCGAGGATGTCGACAAGGGCGGTCATCAAGGAGACATAAGAATACGTGGAGGTGTGGACAGCGACCGAGACGTCATCCCATTCCGTTTCGAGAAACTTGCCCCCCAGGGCTGTCTTGGGGTTAGCGAAGGCGATGGCGTGAACGACACCATCAAGCTTTTCCACTCCGAGGTCGCGCAGTTGCTGAGGCAGGGCAGCCAGCTGGTCGGCGTCGGTGACATCGAGTTCGAGTACCTCCGGCACCGGATCGAGTTTGCGAACAGCTCGACGGGTGACGCCGACGGCACGCGGCAGGTTCGAAACAATAACCCGGGCGCCCTCATCCTGGGCAATCTGGGCCGCCTTAAAAGCGATAGAGGTGTGCATCGTCACGCCTGTGACGAGGACGGTACGTCCTTCAAGAAGTCCCATAGTGATGTCCTTCCGGTCGATGTGGATGGATGTGATGGTGTCAGTGGCCCATGCCGAGTCCTCCGTCGACAGGGATCACAGCCCCAGAGACGTAGCTGGCGGCATCGGAGACGAGAAATCGGACGACCGCAACGACATCGTCGACCGATCCCAGCCGCTTGGCCGGGATGCGCTCGAGGTACCCGGAAACAAGCTTCTCCGGCAGTCCCTCGGTCATGTCCGTGGAGATGAAACCGGGAGCGACAAGGTTGCAGGTAACGCCGCGAGACCCTAGTTCACGGGTCACAGAGCGGGCCATGCCCAGCATCCCAGCCTTCGACGCCGCATAGTTGACTTGCCCGGGGGAACCGAGCAGACCTACCACTGACGAAGTCAAAACGATGCGGCCAAAACGGGCCCGGGTCATCGCCCTGGCAGCGCGGCGGATAACGCGGTAAGCGCCGGTGAGATTAGTGTCGATGACCTCGGTGAAGTCCTCCTCCTTCATGCGGGCGAGCAGTCCGTCCCGGGTAATTCCGGCATTAGCAACCAGCACCTCGACTGGGCCAAGCTCCTGCTCGACCTGGCTGAACGCCACGTCAACCGAGTCGGCGTCAGTGACGTCGCAGGCGATCGGCAGCACCCCTTCGGGCGCGGTAGCCGAGCGACTCGTTGCGGCCACTCGGTATCCCTGTGCGTGCAGATCTGCGGCGATCGCAGCACCGATACCGCGCGATCCGCCGGTGACGAGGGCGACGCGCCCCGGGGTGTCTAGACTCATAGAATGAACCTATCGCACGCTACGACCAAGAGTTGGGAAGGCTCGACCTGATCAACGCGACGCACCTAGGCTGGACAGGTGAGTGACGCAGCACGGGTTCGGTGGCGTCGAGGGCACCGCAACGCCCGGCATTCGATCACGTCTGCCAAGAGATCAGCCAGTGAAGACCTCGAGATGCGTCAGCGACGCTACTTATGGTCGATGCTCGTGCGAACAGTATGCTTTATCGGACTCGTCATCACCCCGAGTCCATGGCGGTGGAGCTTCCTGGTGGGGGCAGCCGTCATCCCTGCCATGGCCGTGGTGCTCGGCAATGCCGCCGACCGACGCACCACTGACACTCTGCCGTCTCAGCAAAGCACAGAATCTCAAGGCGAGCTCGGCTCGGCCATGACCATTCACGGCGAAGTCGACGAAAACTGATCCGGTCGCGCAGACGCAGCAAATAGCAAAGCCCAGTCGTGGGGCATTACTGGGAATCGACCAACTAGGCTCGGCAGCGTGAAGAAGCTGTGGGTGAGATGGGTGGCGCTGACACTGCTCGTCATTGTCCTGAGCCTGGTCATGATCCGGCTGGGACAGTGGCAGCTGCACCGGTTGTCAGGGCGTCGCGAGGCCAACAACATCATCCGCACCAACCACAGCAAACCGCCGGTCGAATGGTCAACTCTCATGGGCGACCACGAGGTGACGCCACAGCAACAGTGGCGGCCCGTCACCATCACTGGCACTTTCGATACCGCACACGAACTCCAAGTGCGCTACCGGAGCAACGACGATGATAATGGGTCAGAAATCGTTACCCCCATCGTCACGAAGGACAGCCGCCACGTCCTCATTGATCGTGGTTTCCTCAAGCGCTCCTCACATGAGGGCGACGCGCAGACCCTACCTCCAGCCCCCAACGGAGTCGTGACAGTAACTGGCCTCGTCAAAGGTAATGAGCACGGAAAACCAACCGCCACCGACCCCGTGGAGGGCAAGGTTCGTCTCATTAACTCCGACGCCATCGGTAAGGCGCAGGGGATCACATACGTCAGCGGATACATCTCAACAACGTCGATGGCACCAGCACAACGTGATCTGGTTCCCCACGAGCTTCCGAAACTCGACGATGGCCCCCATCTGTCCTATGCCATCCAGTGGTTCTGTTTCACGGCTATCGCGGTCATTGGACTGTTCGTCCTGATCCGAGGGGATATTAAGGACCGACGCAAACGCCGGGCCAAAGCGGCTCGTTCAGCCGCTCAGCGAGCTGTCAGCGGCCCGGAACCGAATCGCCATGACGCGTCACACAACCGCGGCGCGAAGACACCAGGGGCCCACACGTGACGCCGACACTTTCCGTAGTCCTGCCGTGGCTGATCTGTCCCACCTGTCAGCGGCGCGGCTGTGAAAACCCGTTGGCCCGTGATGGGAGGTCTCTGCGATGCCCCGAGCACCACTGTCTCGATATCGCCAAGCAGGGCTACGTCACCATGACAAGCACCCCGGCCGGTGCTAATGCGGACACCGTCGAGATGATCGCTGCCCGCCAAAGGGTGTTGGACGCCGGGCTGTTCGGTGACCTTGATGCTCGGCTGGCCGAGATTCTCATCGGCCGAGATCGCATTGTGGAAGTAGGAGCTGGAACCGGTCACCATCTGGCCCAGGTTCTCGAGGCCCACCCCGATTCCCACGGTCTGGCATCTGACGTCTCGAAAGCAGCTATCCGGCGGGCGGCGAAAGCTCATCCTAGGATGGCGGCAGTGGTTGCCGATACCTGGGCTGGGCTGCCTATCCGCACTGGCTGTATAGATGCTGGGCTGTGCGTCTTTGCGCCTCGCAACCGTGACGAGTTCGCGCGCATCATGAAACCTGACGGGATCTTCGTCGTCGTCACCCCGCTACCGGACCATTTGCAACAGCTGCGTGAACGCACCGGGATGATCGGCATCCAGCCCCACAAGCACGACGAGCTCATGGCAGCTTTGGCATCACGGTTTACCGTTATCGGCCATGAAGAGGTGCGAGCGGACATTCCTCTGGACAAACAGACGGCCTCTGACGCTGTGGCAATGGGGCCTAGCGCCCACCACATCCACAACGTTCATGTCGATGCCATGTCCATCACGTCAGCTGTGGAAGTGACGGTTCTGTCTCCCCGGTGAGCGGGGTTCCTGCCGGAAAGAACCACCCTCAAAACTGGCGGTTATCGATGCTGTGCTCGGCCTTGTCTAGCCGACGACGCGCCTTGCGTACCTTGCGATCAGCCTTTTCGGCCTTAGCCCGACGCTTGTTGAGGGTCGCCTTGGCCTTCTTGCGACGAGACTTTCCTGCCCCGGCGCGACGCAATTTGCGCAGGGCTTTCTCAGCCTTGTGTGCTTTGCGATCGGCTTTTTCGGCCCGGGCGACGGCGGCCTCAACAGCCAATTTCAAAGCGTCAATGTCTTCAGGGCTCGGCGAGGTCCCACCACCATTGGTGTTCGAATCAACCGAGTCTTGTTGGTCGATCTCCTGCGATTTCTCAACGGTCTCGCGTTCAGCCTTCGTCTCCGGAGATGCCGGATCAGCGCCTCCGCGGCGCCGAAATTCAACGCCGGCCTCTCGCAGCAATTTTTGCACTAGCCCGTAGGACCGACCGGATTCGCGTGCCAGGGATCGGATGGACGCGCCATCGTGGTAGCGACCCGCCAATTCCTCGGCCACCGCTTGTCTGGCCTCACCGACCAGCCTAGGCGCACGTGCGACCATCAACCCTCCTCGACACCAACCCCCCGCATTCTCATGCTACGGCATGGCGAGGCTGCGCACGACGCGGTATCAGGCCAGACTGATGAGTTCGGCGTAGTCAGCACTCCACATATCTTCGGTGCCATCGGGCAGGACGAGCACACGGTCGGGGTCCAGCGCATGGACCGCTCCCTCGTCGTGGGTGACGAGGACAATAGCGCCACCGAAGTTTCCGATAGCGTCGAGAACCTGTGCTCGGCTAGCCGGATCGAGGTTATTTGTTGGTTCATCAAGGAGCAGCACGTTGGCCGAAGAAACGACCAGAGTCGCCAGAGCCAGACGTGTCTTCTCGCCACCCGAAAGCACCCCGGCCGGCTTATGCACATCGTCACCGGTGAACAGGAAGGAACCGAGTATTTTGCGCATCTCGGTCTCATTGAGGTCGGTCGCAGAGCTGGCCATGTTCTCCAGCACGGTGCGGTCCATGTCGAGTAGATCGTGCTCCTGGGCAAAGTACCCGAGTTTGAGCCCGTGCCCGGCGATCACCTCTCCGGTGTCTGGGGTCTCCTTACCCGCCAGGATCCGCAGCAGAGTCGTTTTGCCAGCACCATTAAGCCCGAGGACGACCACCTGGGATCCACGGTCGATATTGAGGTCTACCCCGGCAAACACCTCCAACGAGCCGTAAGTTTTGGTGAGGTTGCGTGCTGTGAGCGGGGTTTTACCGCATGGGGCCGGATCGGGGAAGCGGATGGCGGCTACCTTATCGACGGCCCTTTCTCCCTCAACTCCCGCGAGTAGTTTCTCGGCGCGCCGAGCCATCTGCTGTGCCGCGACGGCCTTGGTCGCCTTTGCGTGGAGTTTGTCGGCCTGAGCCTGGAGGGCGGCAGCCTTACGTTCAGCGTTGATTCTCTCCTTGTGACGGCGCTTCTCATCAGCGGCTCGCTGCTCAAGGTAGAGCTTCCAACCCATGGAATAGATGTCGAGAGTGGCCCGATTGGCGTCGAGGTGGAAGACCTTGTTGACGGTGGCCTCCACTAGCTCAGTGTCGTGGGAGATCATCAGGACCCCACCCGAGTAGGACTGCAGGAAGCTACGCAACCAGATGATGGAGTCAGCGTCTAGGTGGTTAGTGGGCTCATCAAGGAGCAGGGTGTCCGCTCCGGAAAAGAGGATGCGCGCCAGTTCGACGCGACGGCGCTGACCCCCCGAGAGGTTCTTCAACGGCTGAGAAAGAACGCGGTCGTCAAGCCCCAAGTTCGACGCAATTCTGGCAGCTTCCGCGGAGGCGCCATACCCACCAGCCGCGATGAGGCGGTCCTCGGTTTTGGCGTATTTGTCCATCGCGACGGCTCGGTCCTCCTCAGAACCGTTGGCCATCTGGTGTTCCAGGGTGCGCATCCGCTCCAACATGTGGTCGAGGCCGCGCGCTGACAGAATCCTTGCCCTCGCGATCGTTTCCATGTCTGGATCGCGGGGATCTTGCGGCAAGTAGCCGAGTTCGCCGGTACGACGTACTGATCCTGCTGCGGGAAGGGCTTCACCGGCCAAGACACGCGTTAGAGTCGTCTTGCCGGCGCCGTTGCGACCCACTAGACCGACCTTGTCCCCAGTAGCTACCTGGAAACTCACCGGGTTGAGCAGGAGCCTAGCTCCGACTCGCACCTCCACATCCTTGACCTGCAGCACCGGGCCATCTTCCCCCGTTGCAGCGGCCAGGGACAAATGGCCACCGGTTCAAGCAGCCTTAGCGACGCAGAGCCATCGGGACGTGATCGATCCCAGCCTCCTCACAATGCGGACCGGTAACGACGAATCCACAATCGCGGTACCAGTCCTCGAGGTATGACTGGGCGTGCAGGGCAACCTCCCTGCCGTCGGCAGCTGCAATCTCGAGGGCGAGATCCATCATCCGGCGGCCAATGTGCAAACCCCGATAGGCAGCATCAACAGCCACTCGTCCGATGACGAGGTGGTCTTTGTCATCAAGAACGCGCAGCGTACCGACCGGGCGACCGTCGACCGACGCCCACACTATGATCGTCGTGGGTTCAAGTTCGCGGCCGTCTAGGTCCGGCTCAGTGCACTGTTGCTCCCCATTGAACACGACGCTGCGCAACCATAAACACGCGTAGAGAGTGGTCACATCCATGTCGATGGTGTGAGCGTAATGAAGGTCTACATCGCCCTGGTGAAGGCCTGCACCACTAGCGTCGGCACCATTTCCCCGCGTCGGACAAGACATCATGCCCCATATCTTGACAGAATGTCTGACATGAGTATGCCACGCCGAGCAGCACCAGAGGACGACACCGATCTGGCGGACGCCGCCCGTTCATGGCGCAGATACCTCATCCTCGTCATTTGTGGCGTTATCGTCGCTGTCCTCGGACTAGGCATTTTCGGGTATCTTGCGTGGTGGTCATTGTGCGATCAAGCTGCCGGGGTCTGTCAGCGTGGTGAACCCGTTATGTACTGGTGTTCGGTGGTCTCTCTGGCCATTCTCGGACTCATTATCGGGGTCTTGACGCAGATCTGGCTGGAGAAGCGCTGGTGGCACATGCTTGCCATCGTCATCCCGGCTGTTTTCATCGTCGCCGGTATCTTTTTCTGGCTCGCCGTCTAAGAAGGGGCGTCACAGATTCCACAAACGACACAGGTATTGATCTCCGTTTTATCGGCTCCTAGCAGCCGTGGTCAACGTATCGCTATCAAGCGATACAGGACTCGTCGTTCGCATCGTTGTTGTGCTGCTGGGAAACAATCCCAGCGATCTACTCGGCTACCGCCAGACAGTTCACTCACAACCCCTCACACCGGCGCAGACATCAAATCCCATTCTCGATAGACGGCCCACACCACTAGTATCGACCACTACTGGCGATCCTCCCACGTGCGAAACCTTCGCCACGAACAATCTCAGCTGATGGGGACCTGACCTACGACCTTCTCGCGCGATATCTCCACGATTTCAGGAGCCGCGTTCACGTCGAGCGAATAGACTAAGAACGCACACGGCATCTGTTTCAGTGCGCCATCGACGACGCCGGCCGGGGGAGGTTGTTGTGAGCGAGATCCATCGAATTCTGTTCGAACCGACGACTATCGGTTCCATCCACGTCAAGAACCGCTATGCCATGGGTCCCATGGGGCCGCTAGGCATGTCCACCGCCGAGGGCGGCTGGAACCAACGAGGAATTGACTACTACGTCCGGCGCGCTGCCGGCGGTATTGGTCTCATCATCACCGGTGTCTGCCAGGTGACGAACCCCATCGAGCATCTGCCAAGCGGCACCTTACCGAATCCGACTCTGTCTCCGGCGTCTTTCCTGCGGACATCGCGGGAAATGACCGAGCGCGTCCATGCCCATGATTCCCGCATTGTCCTGCAAGTCGGCGCCGGGTCTGGCCGCGTCATTATGCCGGTCGTACTGCGTCAGGGAGAACGTCCAGCAGCACCGTCAGAAATCCCCTATAAGTGGAATCCACACATCACTTGTCGCGAGATCACCACCGACGAGATCCACCAGATCGTCGCCCAGTTCCGCATCGCTGCAAAAGTGGCCTATGAGGCCGGGTTTGACGGGATCCAAGTGCATGCATGCCACGAGGGCTACCTTCTGGACCAATTCGCCACCGAGAAGTTCAACCATCGCACCGACGAGTACGGCGGTTCCCTCGAAAACCGGCTGAGATTCCCGCGCGAGATCGTCGAAGCCATCCACGAAACAGTCGGAGACGACTTCCCAGTACAAATCAGGTTCTCGCCAAAGTCCATGATGAAGGATTGGAATGTCGGCGCCCTCCCCGACGAGGACTTTGAGGAGGTCGGCCGCGACATGCCCGAGGGCATTGAAGCGGCCCGCCTGCTGCACTCTTACGGCTACGAGGCGCTTGATATTGATGTTGGATGCTATGACGCCTGGTTCTGGAATCATCCGCCGATGTACCAGGCCAAGGGGTTGTACCTGCCTTATGCCTCCGAACTCAAGGAAGCCTTACCCGATATTCCGCTCATCGTCGCAGGCAGGATGGACGATCCCGATCTTGCCGCTAATGCTGTTTCTGACGGGATCGTCGACATGGTGTCCCTCGCCCGTCCGACACTGGCGGACCCGGACATCGTCGTCAAACTGCAGACCGACCACGCCGAGCGGGTGCGTCCCTGCATCTCTTGTCAGGAGGGCTGCCTTGGTCGTATCGGCACGTACACCGTCCTCAACTGCTCGGTGAACCCCGAAGCCGGACGCGAGGCCGACACCCACCTGCACCCGGTGCTACCGCACGATGCCAAGCGGGTGCTCGTCATCGGAGCTGAGCTGGCCGGCATGGAGGCCGCACGAGTTCTCAGTGAGCGCGGACACGAGGTCGTCATCGTCGAGGCCAGCAACCACATTGGCGGAGTCGTCCTCGCAGGTGGTCAACCCTCCTTCAAGGAGGACGACCTAGCTCTACTCGAGTGGTACCGCACCACCTTGGAAGAGCTGGGTGTGGAGATTCGGCTCAACACTCCCGCGACGGCTGACCTTATCGCCTCTTTCGGGGCCGATCACATCATTTTGGCGACCGGATCGACGCCGCGTCGACTCAACCTGGGTGATGATACCAAGGTCATTGACGCCACCGACGCCCTACTCAACCGCAACGCCTTGGGTAGCAAAATTGTCATCATCGGTGGCGGATTGACGGGCTGTGAGCTGGCCCTCGCGATGAGAGAAGTCGACGCCGAGGTGACAATCATCGAAGCCGAGGCCAATATCCTCACCCATAATGCCCCGCTGTGTGTTGCCAACGAGGATATGCTGCGTCGCTTAGTGCCATTCCGCGGCATCACGGTGATGGCAGACGCCAAGGCTCTGCACACCACGCCAAAGGGATTGATGACCGAAGTCAACGGCCACGAGCAAGAAATACCAGCCGACACCGTGGTCACCGCTATCGGATACCTACCCGAGCAGGATCTTCGTGGTGCCGTCGAGGCGACTGGGCTACCGTTCAACGTCATCGGTGACGCTCGCAAGCCGGCCAACATCATGTACGCAATCTGGGACGCCTACGAGGTCGCAGCCGTAATCTGACCAATCCAGACTGTGTCTGTTGGTGGCAGTCAGAGCCCGGGGGTCTTCCTGACCACCCGGGCTATTCGTCGGTTCACACGTTGAAGCCAATTGCCTGAAGCTGCGCCCGACCATCGTCGGTGATGCGCTCCAGGCCCCACGGCGGCAACCATACCCAGTTGATCGTCACGGACTTCACAATCCCCTCCAACACGGTCTGGGTGTCGTATTCCAGACGATCAGTCAACGGACACGTAGGGCTCGTCAGCGTCATATCAATAGTGACATTGCCCTCGCCATCGATATTGACCCCGTAGACGAGACCGAGGTCAACAACATTAACCATGAGTTCAGGGTCAATGACATCCTTCATTGCCTCGATGACGTCATCAACAGTCGGCATCGCCGTCAGCGTCACCTCTTGGCCGGGAAGTGCGTTCTCCTCGCTCATCGGCTCTCCTCCTTCGTCTCGTTGCTGTCAGTTCCTGAAACAGAACCGACCTTGTCCGGGGAGCCCTCGGTCACCTTTAGCAGACTGTCTTCCAGAGCTGACCAACCGAGCATCGCGCACTTCACCCGGGCCATGAGCTTGGCAACTCCCTCGAAAGCCACGGCATCCTCGTAGATATCCTCGTCAAGCTCGACGGTGCCACGCGAGCGCATCATTTCCTGAAAGCCCCGATAAAGGTCCTGAGCCTCACCAATAGTCTTACCAATAACAAGATCCGTCATAACAGACGTCGATGCCTGCGAAATCGAACAACCCACAGCATCATAAGACACGTCAGTAATGACGTCGCCATCTACATGCACCCGCAGCAACAACTCGTCCCCACAAGACGGGTTGACCTGGGTTACCTCGGCGTCATAGCCCTCACGCAGACCGCTGTGATGCTTCTCCCGGTAGTGGTCCAGGATGATCTGCTGGTACATCTCTTCGACGTTCATGCCGCACCTCCGGCGAAAAAGTTCCGAGCGTACTCGACAGATTCGACGAGGCGATCCACCTCGTCGGTGGTGGAGTACAAGTATGACGACGCACGGAGGGAGGACTGTATTCCCAATCTCTCATGCAACGGCCTGGCGCAGTGGTGACCGCCTCGCACCGCAACGCCATGACCATCCATGATGCTCATCGCATCATGCGGATGCACCCCCTCGATGGTGAAGGACACCGTTCCGATACGAGCGGTGGCGTCGCTTGGTCCGAGGATGTGCACTCCCTTGACGGTCTGGAGCTCTTCGAGCATCCGAGCAGCCAGCTCATGTTCGTGCTCGGCGATGGCCTGCATCCCGATGCCATCTAGGTAGTCGGCGGCCACCCCGAGGGCAGCCAGCTGTGCGATCGGCGGGGTGCCTGCCTCAAAACGATGCGGAGGCTCGGCGTAGGTCGATCCCTCCATGCGCACGACCTCGATCATCTCGCCGCCTCCGAGGAAGGGCGGTAGCTCAGCGAGGAGGTCATAGCGTCCCCAGAGAATGCCGATACCCGTCGGACCGCACATCTTGTGACCGGTGAAGGCCACCAAATCAGCACCCAAGGTCGTCATATCGACAGGCATCTGAGGCACAGCCTGAGATGCATCGACGACCATGACGGCACCGACGGAGTGGGCCTGCTCGGCGATCATCCCGATGGGGTTGATCGTCCCCAGCACGTTCGAGGCCAACGTCAACGAGACGACCTTGGTGCGCCCATTAATGAGCCCCTCCGCCTCAGCCTTCTCGAGGTCGAGCCGGCCGTCATCAGTGATGTCGAACCACCTCAGGGTGGCACCGGTGCGCTGACAGATGATCTGCCATGGAACCAAGTTGGAGTGGTGCTCCATCACCGAAATGACGATCTCGTCACCAGGTCCGAGACGCTCACCCAGGGTGTACGCGCACAAATTAAGGGCTTCAGACGCGTTCGACAGAGCCACCACTTCCTCGGGGCGCGCCGCCCCGATAAACCGCGCAAGGCGTTCCCGCCCACCCTCATAAGCCTGGGTAGACTCCAACCCGAGCTGGTGCATGGCCCGTGCAACATTGGCGTTGTGACGCGCGTAGTGGTCGCTCAGAGTGTCAATAACAACCTGGGGTTTTTGGGAAGTGTTAGCCGAGTCGAGGTACGTCAACGGGTAATCCCCCACCCTGGTGGACAGGATGGGGAAGTCTTTCCTGATCTTCTCGACGTCGTAGCTCATAATGAGGCGTTGGCCTTGGCAGCGGACAGGTACTTCTCGTAGCCTTCAGCCTCGAGCTCTTCGCCCAGCTCCGGACCGCCAGTAGCGGCAACCCGACCGTCGACGTAGACGTGAACCTGTGTGGGTTTTACGTAACGCAGGATGCGGGTGTAGTGGGTGATGAGCATCAGACCATGCTCCGGATCAGTCATGTAGCGGTTGACCGTGTTGGCGACGACTTTGAGAGCGTCGATGTCCAGACCGGAGTCGGTCTCGTCAAGGATGGCGAACCTCGGGTGCAGCAATTCCAACTGAGCCATCTCGGAGCGTTTCTTCTCGCCACCAGAGAATCCCTCATTGACGGAACGCTCAGCGAAGTCCGGATCAAGCTCCTGACGGGTCAGGGTCTCGTTGACCTCCTTGACCCAGGTGCGCAGCTTCGGGGCCCGGCCTTCAATAGCGGTGCGGGCAGTGCGTAGGAAGTTGGCGACGGAGACACCAGGAACCTCGACCGGGTACTGCATCGACAGAAACAGGCCGGCACGAGCACGCTCGTCAACGGTCATGGCCAGCAGGTCCTCACCGTCGAGAGTCACGGAACCACCGGTGACCGTGTACTTGGGATGCCCGGCCAGGGTATATGCCAGGGTCGACTTGCCCGAACCGTTCGGCCCCATGATGGCGTGGACTTCTCCGGAATTGATAGTCAGGTCGACTCCCTTGAGGATCTGCTTGGGACCGGCCTCGGTCTCAACGTCGACGTGAAGGTCATTGATCTGCAGGGTTGCCATGGTGGTTCAGGACTCCTTGGTGATGGGATTGGCGACGTCGACGAGAACGTTGTCGCCGTCGATAGTCACGGGGTAAACGGAAAGTGGTTCGGTGGCGGGGAGGCTACGTGGCTCCCCTGTACGCAGGTCGAAGAAGGAGCCGTGCATGTAACACTCCAAGCCGCAATCGACGACCTCTCCATCGACCATTGGCACCTCGGCGTGAGTACAAGTAGCTCCAACGGCAAAGACCTCGCCGTCGGTGCGCACCAGAACGACGTCGATGCCGTCGACCTCGAACTCCTGCGGGGAGTTCTCTTTCAGGGCCGAAAGGGTAGTGACGACGGACATCAGCCCTCCTCCACCGAGGGGGAGGATCCGAGGCTCTCGACAAGTTCGGCCTCAATGCGGGCCACAAGCTCCTCAGAGATCTCGGGCACGCCGATCTTACGGACGATGTCGGTGAAGAAACCATGCACGACAAGGCGGCGGGCCTCAGCCTCCTCGACACCCCGCGATTGCAGGTAGAACAGCTGCTCGGCGTCGAAACGGCCAGTGGAGGCCGAGTGTCCGGCGCCGCGAATATTGCCGGTCTGGATCTCCAAGTTTGGTACCGCGTCGGCACGACAGCCCTCGGTGAGGACGAGATTCTTGTTTGACTCGTAGGTGTCAATGTCCTCTGCCACCGGGCGGATAAGCACGTCACCGATCCACACTGAGTGCGCATCCTTGCCCTGTAAACAGCCGCGGAAGTCCACGTGAGACTCGGTGCTGGGGGCGTTGTGATCGACAAACAGACGGTGCTCGATGTGCTGACCGGCATCGGCGAAGTAAGCGCCGAGCTGGGTCAGATTGCCGCCGGGGCCGTTGTAGGAGGCCGTCTGACAGATGCGTACGGCTTTGCCGCCGAAACTGGCCTGGGCGGTGCGGACGGTGGCGTCGCGACCAATTTCAAAGGAAACCTGAGCCCCGTGGATAGCAGCATCATCCCACTCCTGGACGAAAAGCACCGTAGCCTGTGCACCGTCGCCAATGCGGAATGTCCAGTTCTCACCGAGGTGAGCCACGCCACGGTGACGCACGATGACGGTAACTTCGGCATGGTTACCGATCTCGACGACTACGTTGTGGTGGCAGGCGATTTCATCGTTGTGACCGGCGACGGTGACTTCGACCGGGGCCTTGAGGGAGGTCTCGGCTGGGATGACGACGCGGCGATTGACGGCGTGCGGGTCAGCTGCGGCCAAGGCCGACAGACGATCCTGCGGAGTCTCGGCCAATTTCTTCAGCTCACTCGTGGCCAGGTCGGTGACGGTGATGCCGTCAGCCCTCTTGACGTCGACGTCGATGATGCCGGCCTCCTGACGTGGCTCGAGGGCGACCTCGGACAGAACCGGTATGAAGGTCTTAATCGGGGTGAACCGCCAAATCTCCTCACGCCCGGTGGGCATGGGGTGGTCAGCGATCTCCCATGATGGGGTGGGGTGCAGATGGGATTCGACGTCGTTTTCGATAGTGACGTTGTGGCCCTTGCCGGGCGCGGCAACTGGTGCGCTCAACGCGGTGTCTCTCTTTCTCGAAAAAGTGGGGTTCGTTGGGGCCGGGGTCGGATCAGCCGACCGCACCCTCCATCTGCAGTTCGATGAGTCGGTTGAGCTCCAGGGCGTACTCCATCGGCAACTCTTTGGCGATGGGCTCGATAAATCCGCGCACGATCATGGCCATCGCCTCTTCCTCAGTAAGACCACGCTGCATGAGGTAGAACAGCTGGTCCTCGCTCACCTTGGAGACAGTAGCCTCGTGAGCCATCGACACCTCGTCAGTACGGATGTCGTTGTAGGGATAGGTGTCCGAGCGCGAGATGTCGTCAACGAGCAGAGCGTCACAACGCACAGCTGAAGACGAGTGATGGGCATCCTTACCGACGGAGACCAGGCCGCGGTACGCGGAGCGCCCCCCACCCTGGGAGATCGACTTGGAGACGATTGTCGACGAGGTGTAGGGGGCCTTATGGACCATTTTGGCGCCGGTGTCTTGGTGCTGGCTTTCAGCAGCAAAAGCAACCGACAGTGCCTCACCCTTTGCATGGGGGCCCATGAGGTAGCAAGCCGGGTATTTCATATTGGCTTTGGAACCGATATTGCCGTCGATCCACTCCATCGTGCCGCCTTCTTCGACGTAAGCGCGCTGGGTGACGAGGTTGTACACGTTGTTCGACCAGTTCTGGATGGTCGTATAACGGCAGCGAGCGTTCTTTTTGACGATGATCTCGACGACCGCGGCGTGCAGGGAATCCGACTTGTAGATCGGGGCAGTGCAGCCCTCGACGTAGTGAACGTACGCGCCCTCGTCGACGATAATCAGGGTCCGCTCGAACTGTCCGAGATTCTCGGTATTCATACGGAAGTAGGCCTGCAGCGGGATGGTGCAGTGGACACCCTTCGGCACGTAGATGAAGGAGCCACCCGACCACACCGCAGAGTTGAGGGCGGAGAACTTGTTGTCACCGAGCGGGACAGCGCTGGCAAAATGCTCGCGGAAGAGCTCAGGCTCCTCCTTGAGCGCAGTGTCAGTGTCGAGGAAGACGACACCCTGCTTGCCGAGCTCCTCGTTAATCTTGTGGTAAACCACTTCAGACTCGTACTGGGCGGCAACGCCGGCAACCAGCCGATCCTTCTCAGCCTCCGGGATACCCAGACGGTCGTAGGTGTTCTTAATATCGGCGGGAAGGTCCTCCCAGGACGCTGCCTGACGCTCCTGGGCACGCACGAAGTACTTGATCTGGTCAAAGTCAATCGTGCTGATATCGACACCCCAGGTCGGCATCGGCTTGCGCTGGAAAAGCTTGAGAGCCTTGAGCCGCATATCGAGCATCCACTGTGGCTCATGTTTCATAGCCGATATGCCACGCACGACATCCTCGGACAGTCCGCGCCGGGAAGCCGCGGCGTAAGCGTCAGAGTCGTGCCAACCATATTTGTAGCCACTCAGGGCAGCCAGGTGTTCGTCTTGACTGGCACCGGCGCCCGGGAGGCTTGCGGGAGTGTCAACCTGGGTCATGAATGGTCCTTTCGGATGGATGGACTCTTGGACGGCTCGGCTAGTGCCCGACGAGTAATCTCAACATCGACGGGAACGTGGGTAGTGCATACCCCGTCACCGTGCGCGATCGTCGCCAACCGCTGAACGTGAGACCCAAGGAGTTCCGAAAACAGCTGAGTCTCGACATTGCACAGCTGCGGGAAGACCTTGGCCACCTCCGCTACGGGGCAATTATGTTGACAGATCTGTTGCCCCGCACCAGCTGGTTGAATGGTGGCCACATAGCCGTCGGCCGACAGTACCTCAGCCAGCAGCTGAGCCGGGACTTCGTCGGGGCGCGCCTGACGCAGCGCTCGGTAACGCGACTCGATGTCATCGACTCGAGCCTTAGCCACCGCGTCAAGAGCAGAGGGGCCCGCTGCATCGGCAAGTTGCCGAAGGGCCGATATCGCCAGGTCGTCGTAGGCGGTGTAATAGTCGGCACGCCCGTGATCGGTCAGGAAGAACACGCGGGAAGGTCGGCCCCTTCCGCGAGCTCCAAAGACCTTCTTCTCACGGGAATCGACGAGACCCCGACTCACAAGAGCACTGAGATGGCGACGTACCGCCGCCGCTGTCAGACCAAGACGATCGGCCAGTTCACTGGCCGTCGACGGACCATTGTGCAGGATGGACGACATCACACGATCTCTCGTGGGGCTGTCCGCAGTCTCCTGCTCGTGCTCGCCGACGATGTCGCGACCTGCGACGGCCACCTCGGTGTCGGTCGAATTTTTCACAACTCCATTGTTGCCTAAAAGAGGACTGGTGCAAGTAAGTCAGCCCTAAGACGAAGCTGCGAGCAGCCTACTCTTCGAAAACCCAATAATTACTGCCGTCATCGCACCGACATACAGAACAGGAACGACAGCCCCAACCGCATCTCACATGCATACACACGCTGAGAGAAAACTCACATCAAACACCCTGGACACCCATGAAAGATTTTGCAAGAATTGCGTCAGCTTGCAAGGCAGTGACAACGAAATGTCCTCCTAATGTAAGAACCCTCGCTCGACGATGAGCGTCGAGCTGCCTCGAAAGGTGTGACCCCATGTCCGACATCACCCGTCGCTCAATGCTCCTTGGAAGCCTCGGTGTTGCTGCCATCGGCGTCCTGTCCGCATGTGGTGGCAACGACTCCCCCTCCACATCCGCGTCCTCGTCATCAGGTAAGAACTCCTCCGCAGCTGGAGCCGCCGGCTCAATCTTGGTGTGGACCGACTCCAACCGTGAACCCGTCTTGCGCAAAGTTGCCGAGCAGTTCAAATCCGACACCGGCGTCACCGTCAAACTAGCCGTCAAAGACTTCGCCAAGATTCCCGACGACTTCATCACCCAGGCGCCCACCGGCAAGGGCCCCGACGCCGCCATCGCCGCCCACGACGCCACCGGGCGCATGGTCCAAAATGGCGTTATCGCCCCCTTGGAGCTCGGTGAAATCTCCGCCTATCAGGACGTCGCCATCCAGGCGTTTACCGTCAACGGCAAGATCTACGGCGTCCCCTACGCCACCGAGAACATCGCCCTAGTTCGCAACACCACATTCGTCAAGGACGCCCCGAAGACCTTCGACGACATGATCGAGATGGGCAAGAAGTCCGGGGCCAAGTACCCCTTCCTCGTCGGTTTGGATCCCAAGCAGTCAGATCCGTACCACCTGTACCCATTCCAGGCCTCCTTCGGGGCTCCGGTCTTTGAGCTCAAGGACAAAGGATTCGATTCCAGCAAGGTCGCCATGGGAGGTACCAACGGCGAGAAATTTGCCTCCTGGCTAGCCGATCAAGGCAAGACCAAGAACTTCAACCTAAACGTGTCTCAAGACATATCGAAGGATCTGTTTGCTAAGGGCCAGGCAGCATTTATCCTCACCGGCCCCTGGAGCCTCGACAGTTTCACAAAGGCCGGCATCAAGTATGAGATCAGTGAGGTCCCCTCAGCAGGTGATCGGCCCGCCACACCGTTCGTCGGCGTCCAGGGGTTCTGGATGAGCGCCAAGACTAAAGACGCCGTCGCCACTCAAAAATTCCTCGTCGAGTACATAGGAAACCCCAACGTCCAAACCGAACTGTTCAAAGTTGGACACCGTCCGCCGGCCAGCAAGCAGGCTTTTGAGAAAGCCAAAACTGATAAAGACGTCGCCGCATTCGGTGCCGTCGGTCAAAAGGCCGTCCCGATGCCAAACATCCCGGCCATGGGCTCAGTGTGGGCCGACTGGGGCGTTGCTCAGGCCGAAATTATCAGCGGCAAGGCCTCTAACCCGAAGGCCACCTGGGACGCAATGGTCAAGGCCATCGACGACAAGATCAAGAAAGTCTGATCGCCGCTATCTGGTGGGGCATACCGCATAGTATGCCCCACCCTCGCAACGCCAATGACGGCGTTTCCTATGACCCGTGGAATCGGAGAATCCCCACATCATGTCGTCATCGTTAACCATCAATCGCAAGGCCCGAGAAAAACGTGTCGCCGCAGCGAGCGGCAAGTACTCCGGGTCGCTGTGGGCCTGGATCACCAAGATCGCCTTGCTCGGCATCCTCGACGCCATCGCCGTCTACGGCGTTATGACCGCTATTGCTCACAGTTCACCCCTGATGGCCATCGTCATCGCTGCTGTCGCCATCATCGTTACCGTCATATACTTGCCGCCCAACCGGATGTTGCCTGCCAAGTATCTGGCACCGGGCATCATCTTCATGGTTATCTTCTCGGTAGGCGTAATGGCCTATACGATCTATGTGGGTTTCACGAATTATGGTGACGGCCACAACGGCAGCCGTGACGACGCCGTCGCCGCCATCCAACGCAACCACCAGGAACGCGTCCCCAACGCTCCGGCGTACAACTCTAGCGTCGCCGAAAAGGACGGCAAGCTGGCCCTGATCGTCATTGACCCCGGCACCAAAAAGGTACACGCTGGCACTCCCAACCAACCTCTAGAACCGGTCGAGGGAGCTGAGCTTAACTCTTTAGGCAAGATCAAGAATCTTCCGGGTTACCGCGTCCTCCCTTTCTCCGAGGTGTCCCAGCGCAGTAACGAGATCTCCCAGTTGCGGGTTCCCGTCTCCAAGGACTCTTCGGCTGGATTCATCCGCACCACCACCGGCTCGCAAGCCTTCGAGTTCATCTCGACGATGACCTACGATAAGAAAGCCGGGACGATGACCGATAAAAAGGGCACCGTCTATAGGGACAATGGGCGTGGCAATTTCGTTTCAGCTTCTGGTAAATCGCTAGAGCCAGGCTGGAAAGTTACCGTCGGGTTCTTCAACTTCAAGAAGGCTCTCACCGACCATGGCGTACGTGGGCCATTCCTACGAGTAACAGCGTGGACGTTCGCCTTCGCGGTGCTGTCGGTACTCACCACCTTCGCCCTCGGTCTCGCCCTGGCCCTGTTATTCAATGACGCATCTATGAAGGGGCAGAAGACCTACCGGATACTCATGCTGCTGCCCTACGCCTTCCCGTGCTTCTTGTCGGCCCTGGTGTGGTCAGGCATGTTCAACCAAGAGTTCGGCTTTATCAACCAAGTATTGTTGGGCGGAGTATCGATCCCATGGCTGACTAATCCTTGGATTGCTAAGGCAGCCGTTCTCATCGTCAACTTGTGGCTGGGCTTCCCCTACATGTTCATCGTCTCGACGGGTGCCCTGCAGTCCATCCCATCCGACATTCTGGAGGCTTCTCGGCTCGACGGCGCAAGCACTTGGCGAATCTTTACCAAGATCAAGCTTCCGCTGCTCATGGTGCCACTAGCCCCGCTGCTCATCAGTTCTTTCGCCTTCAACTTTAATAACTTTGTCCTCATCTACATGCTGACTCTCGGTGGCCCCCGGTTCACCGACACCAGCCTCGACGTCGGCGCTACCGACATCCTTATCTCGATGGTGTACAAGGTTGCCTTCTCTGGAGCTCAACGCGACTATGGCCTGGCGAGCGCTTTCTCTGTCATCATCTTCATCATTGTTGGCGTGATCTCCTGGCTCGGGTTCCGCCAGACCAAATCCCTTGAGGAGGTCAACTGATGAGCACCGCAACGGTGTCTTCTGCAATCAAAGATGCCAACCGCAACACCCCGTTTTCTAAGCGGTTCAAGTCGCAGTGGTGGCGTCACCTCCTTGGCATCATCGCCGTAGTCTTCGCGGCCTTCCCCCTGGTCTATGTCCTCTCGGCCTCCCTCGCACCGGGTGGCACCCTGACTGGTTCGAACAAACTGTTCTCCCAGACCGACTTCTCGAATTACTCCAAACTCGTGAGTGACCCGGTGCGTCCTTATGCGCAGTGGTACCTCAACACCCTCATCATCGCCGCTGTCACCGCAGTGCTAACCGTCTTCCTGGGAGCGCTGGCCGCCTACAGCTTCTCTCGGATGCGCTTCAAAGGACGCCGTGGCGGGCTGTTGGCCCTCATGCTGGTGCAGATGTTCCCGCAGCTGCTGACGGTTGTCGCCATCTTCCTACTGCTTACCTGGCTCGGTGACGTCTACCCGGTGTTGGGCATTGGGTCAAGATTGGCTCTCATCATGGTCTATTTGGGCGGCGCTCTGGGAGCGAATACCTACCTCATGTACGGATTCTTCAACACCGTGCCACAATCCCTTGACGAGGCAGCACGAGTGGACGGTGCCGGCCACGCCCGTATATTCTTTACCCTCATCCTGCCGTTAGCAGCCCCCATTCTGGCGGTCGTGGGTCTACTGAGCTTTATTGGCTCCTTTACCGAGTATGTCGTGGCCTCAGTGATCCTCGGCGCTGACCCGCACACCTCCACCCTGGCCATCGGCTTGTACCAGTACGTGTCCACCGAAAACAGCTCTAACTGGGGTGTCTTCGCGGCCGGCGCTGTCCTCGCCGCCCTGCCCCCGATGGTGTTGTTCCTGTGGCTCCAAAAGTACATCGTCTCCGGTCTGACCGGCGGAGCCGTCAAATGATGCTGACACGTTGCCGGGAGGAAATATGAGCGGACCAACTTTGGCTGATATTGCCTATCAAGCGGGCGTAAGCCAGGCGACCGTCTCGCGAGTCCTCAACGACAAGCCTGGAGTATCTAGCCCCACCCGGCAGTGTGTCCTCACCGCCCTCGACGTACTGGGGTATCAACGCCCCACCCATCTCAAACCCGTCACTACCGGCCTGGTGGGGCTCATCGTTCCTGAACTCACCAATCCGGTCTTCGCGAGCCACGCCCAAGCCATTGAGACCTTGCTCTCTAGGGAGGGGTACGCCACTGCGGTGTGTACCCAAGCCCCCGGTGGCATGCGTGAGGATGACTACATCCGGGTTCTGCAGTCGCGTCAGGTCGCCGGGATCATCGTCATGTCGGGGTCTCACGCCGACACCACGGCAGACATGTCTACCTACCACGAACTGGTTGACGTCGGACTTCCGTTGGTTCTTGTCAACGGTTACTCCCCCAGCATTGCGGTTCCCCAGATCAGTGACGACGACATATCTGCCATGGATCAGGCCGTTGCGCACTTGGTTGGGTTAGGTCACAAGCACCTAGGTCTAGCCGTCGGTCCGCGACGATACGTTCCGGTGCAACGTAAGGAACAGGGTTTGCGGGCTGCCATGGATCGTCATCTCGAGGGACGGGGCAGGGTCACCGTCAGCAATACGGTCTTTTCTGTTGACGGCGGGGCTCGTGCTGCTGTTGATTTGCTCGGCCAAGGGGTCAACGCCATCATCTGCGGCTCCGACCTGATGGCCTTGGGAGCGATTCGCGCCGCAAGGGCGCAAGGATTATCGGTTCCCGATGATGTATCAGTGATTGGGTGCGATGACTCGGACCTCATGAGGTACACCGATCCTCCACTAACGAGTCTTCGTCAAGACGTCGAGCTTATTTCCACGATGGCGGTCCAATCCCTCATGGGGTCAATTCGCGGCGACACCGCCTTCTTCGGTGAGCGCCTGGTGCGACCCGAGCTCGTCATCCGGGGTACGACGGCATCGGCCCGAGCGTCGACCATGAATCCCTCGGTGAGCCGCCAACACTCAGCCGCGCTGTGCCTATGAGCGATACCCGCTTCGCCCGGTGACATTCTGCACATCACGACTCTGACTGCTGACAAGGGGACCATCACGTCATACGGTTAGAAGTAGGCCTGCACGGATGCAGGTACACGAGAGCTCTCAGGAGAGACAGCATCGTGAACAAGGTTGACAAGGGGGTTTCCCCATGAAGCGCCTACGTAGCTGCGCACTGCCCATACTTCTTACCACCCTCGCTCTAGCTGGATGTGGTTCCGGCGGGCAGACCAAGGGAGGAGGTGGCGGTGAGGCCAATCTAAAGCTGCCTCCTCTCAATGAGCACGTCGGAAACATCTCCGGGACTGCCCTGCTGTGGATCGGACTGGTGATCTGCCTGTTCGGTTTAGGGTTCGGTCTGGTGACGTATGCCAAGCTGCAAAAGTTACCCGTCCATGAGGCGATGCATGAGGTTTCCGAACTCATCTACGAAACCTGTAAGACCTACCTTAAGCAGCAGGCCAAGTTCCTCATGCTGCTGTGGGCTTTCATCGCTGCGGTTATCGTCGTGTACTTCCTGCTCCTCGAACACATGGGCGCCAAGGTACTCATCATCTTGCTGTTTAGCCTTGTCGGGATGGCGGGATCTTTCGGAGTCGCCTGGTATGGCATTCGCGTCAACACTTTCGCGAACTCCCGTACCGCCCATGCGTCACTGCGCGGTTCCCCATGGGAGACCTTCGACATTCCCATGCGTTCTGGCATGAGCATCGGCATGGTCCTCATCAGCGTCGAGTTGACCCTCATGCTCTTCATCATGCTGGTACTACCCGGCGATCTCGCTGGCCCGTGCTTCATCGGATTCGCCATCGGCGAGTCCCTCGGCGCGGCCTGCTTACGTATCGCTGGCGGTATCTTCACCAAGATCGCTGACGTTGGCGCTGACCTCATGAAGATCGCCTTCCACATCAAGGAAGATGACGCCCGTAACCCGGGTGTCATCGCTGACTGCACCGGTGACAATGCCGGCGACTCAGTCGGACCGTCCGCTGATGGATTTGAGACCTACGGCGTCACCGGTGTGGCCCTCATCACCTTCGTACTGGGAGCCGTTCCGGATCAGACGGAACAGGTCCAATTACTGGTGTGGATCTTCGTCGTCCGCGTTGTCATGCTCATCGCATCTTTCGTGTCCTACCTCATCAACAACGCCGTCGCGAAAGCCCGCTACGGCACGGTCTCGGAGATGGACTTCGAGAAGCCGCTGAGTTCCCTGGTGTGGATTACCTCGGTGATGTCAATCCTGCTGACCGTCCTGACTACCCGGTGGATGCTCGGTTCAATGGGAGACGGAACGATGTGGTGGAAGCTGTCCATCATCATCTCCTGTGGCACCCTGGCCGGTGCCCTCATTCCGGAGCTCGTCAAGGCTTTCACCTCAACGAATTCTCGTCACGTGCGTGAGGTCGTTACGAGCGCCCGAGAGGGAGGCGCTTCCTTGGACATTTTATCTGGCCTGGTTGCCGGTAACTTCTCCGGATTCTGGTTGGGCATCATCATCGTCGCCCTAATGGGCGCATCCTTCCTCGTCTCGGGCGCCGGCTCGGGCCTGGGCGACATGGGAGCTATGAGCGAAGTCAAGTGGGCAGTCTTCGCTTTCGGTCTCGTCGCCTTTGGCTTCCTCGGCATGGGTGCGGTGACGATCGCTGTCGACTCTTATGGTCCGGTGACCGATAACGCCCAGAGCGTCTACGAGCTGTCGACTATCGAAGATATCCCGAACGTCTCCGACGAGCTCAAGAAGCACTACGGATTCGCCCCCAGGTGGGACATCGCCAAGCACATCTTGGAAGCTCAGGATGGCGCTGGTAACACCTTCAAGGCCACGGCCAAGCCGGTGCTCATCGGTACTGCTGTCGTTGGCGCGACCACGATGATCTTCTCGATCATCATGATGCTCACCGAGGGCCTATCGAATGCTGCTGAGGTCAACAAACTAGGCCTGACCCACGCCCCATTCCTGCTCGGCCTCATCACCGGCGGCGCCGTCATCTACTGGTTCTCCGGAGCCTCGATGCAGGCTGTCACGACCGGCGCTTACCGGGCCGTCGAGTTCATCAAGAACAATATGCAGCTCGATCAGAACGCCACCAAGGCCTCCAGTAAAGACTCCAAGAAGGTCGTCCAGATCTGCACCGAGTATGCCCAGAAGGGCATACTCAACATCTTCCTGGGTGTGTTCTTCGCAGCCCTCGGGTTCGCTTTCGTCGATCCGTACTTCTTCATCGGGTACCTGATCTCGATTGCCATCTTCGGCCTTTACCAAGCCATCTTCATGGCCAACGCCGGTGGCGCTTGGGACAACGCAAAGAAGATTGTTGAGGTGGACCTGGATGTCAAAGGCACTGAGCTGCATGACGCTTCGGTGGTTGGTGATACCGTTGGCGACCCGTTCAAGGACACCTCATCGGTGGCCCTTAACCCGGTCATTAAGTTCACAACTCTTTTCGGCCTGCTAGCCGTGGAGTTGGCAGTGTCAATTGGTGCCGGTCTGCTGACCTACATTCTTGCCGCGGTGTTCATCCTCGTCGCTTGCGTCTTCGTCTACCGTTCCTTCTACGGCATGAGAATTGACTCGACGAAGGATCCTGACGAGTTCGGCGTCGTCGCTAAGGAGGCTGGCAGCGGGTCGTAATTGGCAGAAGGGTTCTACACTGGCCGTCGTGCCGGAAACCCCTTTGACTCTGGACCCTCACGCTCCAACAGAAGTCCTGCTTCTCGAGGACGTGAGGGTCACGTTCGGTCATGTTATTGCCCTTGATGGTCTGAGTTTGACCGCTACCACCGGCGCTATCACCGCTGTGCTAGGCCCCAATGGTGCGGGTAAGACGACGATGATGCGCTGCTGCACATCTCTCATCTCTCCCGACTCTGGACGCATCGACGTACTTGGCCATGCCCCAGGCAGCCCCGAGGCCGCCGCTGCCACCGGACTTATGCCTCAGAGCGCCGGTGCCTGGAGCGGCATCCGAGCTGGCGAGCTATTGCACTACATGGCGGGTCTGCACGCCAATCCCATCGACCCGGACCTCCTCATCGAAGCGCTAGCGATTACCCCTTTTGCGCGCACCACCTATCGACGCCTCTCCGGCGGCCAACAGCAGGCCGTCAACCTTGCCGCCGCCCTGGTTGGCCGCCCCAAGCTGGTATTCCTCGATGAACCGACCTCAGGGATGGATCCTCACGCCCGCCATCATACGTGGGACATCGTTGAGCAAATGCGTCATGACGGGGTCTCCGTCGTGCTCACTACCCACAACATGGATGAGGCTCAACGGCTGGCTGATCACGTCTGGATCGTCGATCGCGGCAGGGTCGCAACTCATGGAACTGTGCTAGAGCTCACCGCTGAGTCGAGTTTGGAAGATGTGTTCCTCACTCACACTAGTGACCGCGCAGCAGGGAGGAATTGACATGACGACACTCGATCTCCACCCCGCACCTCAGGCCGCACCGGCTGCTGCACGCGTGCGTAACCACGCTCTCACCGAGGTGCGTCTGGTGATGCGCAACGGTGAGCAGCTGCTACTGGCTCTCGTCATTCCCATCGGGATCATCGTCGCCGGGCGCTTCCTGGGCGGCCGGGTCGGACTGACGATGGACGTCTTAGCACCCTCAGTGCTGGCGCTCGCCATCTGGTCGACATGTTTCACTTCCCAAGCGATCATGACCGGTTTTGAACGTCGTTACGGGGTGCTCGAACGATTGTCCGCAACCCCGTTAGGTCGGTCGGGTCTGCTAGCTGGCAAGGCGATGGCTTATTCCGTTATCAGTCTCGCTCAGGTGATACTGCTTGTCATCGTCTCTTTAGCGCTGGGCTGGCACCCCCACGGTTCCGGCCTGGCCTGGCTCCCAACCCTGGTGAGCGTTGCGCTCGCCATGATGACATTCGGGCTCGCCGCACTGGCAATGGCCGGCTCTCTCAAAGCCGAAGTCACTCTCGGACTGGCCAACTTGGTATACATCGTCGGTCTGGTTGCAGGAGCCGTAGTGTGGCCGCTGGTGGATTACCCAAAGGCCATTCGCCCCGTCATCGCTGCCCTGCCTACTACTGCCCTCGGAGAGTCACTGCGTGCCTGGGGAGTTGGATACACTCTGTGGTGGCCACTAGCAAGCCTGGCAGGCTGGGCGATTCTGCTCGGACTGTTGGCCCGAAAGGTGTTCACGTGGATCTCATGACTGCCCGGGATCGTCGTCTGTACGGCTGGTGTATCGCAGCTCTCGTTACCAATATGGGCATCGTCGTCACGGGTGCAGTGGTACGTCTGACCGGATCGGGCCTGGGCTGCAACACCTGGCCCCACTGCACCGCCGGATCGTTCACCCCACATGAGGCGATGGGAATTCATTCCTTCGTCGAGTTCGGCAACCGGCTCCTCACCTTTGTACTTGTCGCGGTCGCTATCGGGGCTCTCGTGCGCTGTTACCGGATCAAGATCACAGCTCAACTCATGGCCCTTTGCTGGATCAACCTGGTGTCAATCGCTCTACAAGCTGTCATCGGTGGAGTTTCAGTGCGGGTGGGCCTTAATCCCTTTGTGGTGGCCCTGCACCTGCTGATGTCGGTGGCGATCATCCTTGTCAACGTCAAGATGATCTGGCTGGTCGGCCCCCATTCCAGTGAGGCCGTTGACGGACTCACGATGGGCCTAGTGCGAGCCACGGTGGCAATGATGTGCGTTGTCATGTGGCTAGGAACGGTAGTGACGGGGTCAGGGCCCAATGCCGGTGATTCGGGCTCAGCGCGCACCGGGTTCAACATCGAAACCGTCGCGCGGCTGCACGGCATCTCGGTGTGGATCACGGTGGCACTGACGATCGCCTGCCTGGTCATCGCCACAACCCGTCATCTAGCCATGATGCGTCGCTGGAGCATTATTTTGGTGTCGGTGGAGATCTATCAGGCGATCGTCGGATATTCGCAGTACTTCGCCCACCTCAACCCGTGGCTAGTTATCTGGCACATGGTTGGCGTGTCCTTAGCAGCAGCGGCAGTCGGGGCCCTGTGGTGCAGTGTGCGTCCTATGCCCTCGCCGGTACTCAACCGGCAGTCCTAAGCGTGAACTGGAAGATTGACAACCCCCTAACCGGCTACGTAGGTCGTAGCCGGTGCAGATGACCCGTCAGGGACCCGCCGCCCTCCGGCCCTGGTCAGCGCTCAGTCTCCTGTGTGCGGCAAACTAGTGGGACGCGACGAGGCACCTCCGTGAAGAGAACCGGAGGGAGTTGCAGTGGGCGGGAGAGATGTGCCGGAAGTTGGTTTTCCAGAAGTCGGCCTCCCGGAAGGAGCCAACGGGCACACGGAATTCAACCACCCCATCGGAATGGTGGAGTACCGAATACCGTCGCGCTCCCACAGAACGCCCAACGCCCCGTCGGACTGCACCGCTGCCGTGGTGTATCCGACTTCCCCGGGCATGTAGGTCTGGTGACTGACCCATGTCCGTCCGTCATCGCAGGAGACCGAGAGAGTACCGTTTACCCGTTCCGTGGCATTGCGGACATTCGTGAATAACAGGATCCTGGCTTTCGCCGACCCGGCCCGGGCATTGGGGTAGGCCCGAATGATCTGGGCGTTGTTGGTGGGGTCGATGAGGTCATCGACCAGCTTCACCGGCCCCCAGGTCAAGCCACCGTCTTGGGAATAGGCCACTTTGCGCCGACCGGAACGGGCTGCGTCCCTGGAATTGAGCATGAGGGTACCGTCGGACAGTTCCACCACCTTGTTCTCGTCCATCATTCGGCCCACCGGGTTGCCAGCATGCCAGGTGATGCCGTGATCATCGGAATAGATCGACTGGGCCTGTTGGCCGACGCTGTTACGCACCGTCATCTGGGCAATGAGACGTCCAGCGTGGGGGCCGTGGAGCAACGCTATGCCCTGCCCTGATGCCACGAATCGTGTTCGAGTGGTGGGATCCGGGGTGATCTCGCGCGTGATGTCCCGATGGGTCCAGGTGTGTCCATTGTCGGTCGAGGTAGAGACCTCGGCGTGCAGAACATGACGATCATCCGGGTCCGTGCCCACCTCCGATGTGGCGAATCCTCTGTCGTAGGACTTCACGTGAAAATTGAGGATGCGGCCCGTGGCTGGATCGACGAGATAGGAAGGATCGGAGTATCCCACCTTCCTGCGACCCGGGGTCCCGGCATGGATGACGGTTTGCGGACCCCACGTCCTACCATTGTCGCGAGAGCGGCGCTGCACGATGGAATTGGGGTTAGGCGCATCGCCGGCGCTCCCTGGACGCAGATCGTAGGAGGCCAGCAAATCGCCGTTCGAAGCGGTCGCAAGGGCTGGGATTCGGTAAAAAACGCCTGCCGGATGCTCATTGACAGCCAAATCCACGACGGGGCCAAGGAGCATCCGTGTGCTCGAATCAGCACGAACATCCGGCAGAGGTGCCGGCACTGCTGCGGGCCATGTCCGGTCGACTTTCATAATGGCTCCCCTGGCGTTGCGGACGATCTTCTTACCGAAGAAGAGATTAGTGCCCGACTGATCGGTGCTGGTGATATCACCCGTGACGAGTTTCGGCTGGGTGGTGGCCGCAACTGGGGCCGGAGCCCTGCCTGATGCCATAGCCGACTGCGTCACCATGGGAACCCCGATGACGACCATGATTCCGGCAATGGTCAACGCGCTCAGTTTCGTGGTCAGAGTCATGCCATGCTCCTTTGCATGTGGTGTTGACGTGCCTTACTAGCCGTTACGGTAAGGCCAAAAGGTACGTTACGGGGCTGCGGGGAAACCCGCCAATAACACCCGCATTACGGTCATCACAGATGAATGAGCGGATCAACCGCGATAGCCAAAAAGAGCAATGACAGATAAGTATTCGACCAATGGAATAGACCCATCGGTTTGAGTAAGGCATCACGCAGGCCAGCATTGGCACGGCGCAGCAACTGGGCCGCCTCGACGATGAATACCGCGCCTGACGCCACTGCGACGACGACGTAGATCCACCCCATATGGGCCACCGGCCACAACACCAAGGAGGTCGCCACCGTCATCACGGTGTAGATGAGGATCTGGATGGTCACTTCGGGGGCATCCCTGACCACCGGGAGCATGGGCACGCCAGCGGCTTCATAGTCTTCGCGATACCGGAAGGACAGCGCCCAAGTATGCGGTGGGGTCCACCAGAAAACGATGAAGAAGAGCACCAACGGCTCCCATCTCACGCTTCCGGTGACAGCGGTCCAACCGATAAGGGGCGGGAAGCATCCGGCAATACCGCCCCAAATAGTGTTTTGCCAGGTACGACGCTTGAGCAGCATCGAATACACGAAAACGTAAAACAGGTTGGCAATCAACGCCAGCCCAGCTGATAACCAGTTCGTGCCGAATCCCAGGATGATAGTGGCAATTATCTCCAGTATGATTCCATAAATAAGGGCACTGCGACGCGGCACTTGATGACGCGGGAGAGGACGGCGCCGAGTCCGACGCATTTTCTGGTCAATATCGACGTCAATGACACAGTTGAACACGTTGGCACTGGCAGCAGCGAAAAGTCCACCAACCATCGTCGCGATCGCCAAACCGAGCTTCGGCAAACCATGGGAGGCCAGAAACATCACCGGTAGGGTTGTTATCAAGAGCAACTCGATGATGCGTGGCTTTGTCAGAGCCACATAGGCATGCACTACATCACGACTCGACAGCCGGGGACGACCTTGCTCCTGCTCCAGCTTAGTCTCGACAGGATCGGGACGCTGAGAGGCTGGCGCCGTCGCCACGTGCGTCGTCTGGTTGCTCACGGTGTCCTTCGAAATCGAGAAAGGCATTGCGGCCGCTGCTGGGCACGGCACATCCGTGAAGTGAGAAGTGCCACGAATAGCCGTCTTGACGATTTTAGGCTTTCTGACCGCCGATGTCCTCATCACCAACCTTCCGAATGGAGTTCTCGGTGTCAGCCCGTCGCTGAACACAATCACCAGTGGTTCGACCAGCTACCGTTGAGCAGGTGGAATAACGGTTCCGCACAACATCACCAGGAAGGACGGGTGAGGTGGCAGGTCGAGACGCACCAGGAAGCACCACCAGAGCGATTAGCGGACTGCGTGGCGACCGCGTCAACCCATTGCGGGACCCCTCAGACCGCAGACTGCCACGCGTCGCCGGGCCGTGCGTTCTAGTCATGTTTGGGGTTACCGGTGACCTTTCACGCAAGAAACTCATGCCAGCTGTCTACGATCTGGCGAACCGTGGCCTACTCCCACCAGGTTTTGGCCTGGTGGGTTTCGCCCGTCGAGATTGGGAGGACGAGGACTTCGCCAAGGTCGTACACGACGCCGTGGCCGAGCGTGCCCGTACCCCTTTCCGCGAGGAGGTGTGGGAGCAACTACTCGAAGGCATTCGGTTTGTCCGCGGCGAATTCGACGATAACGACGCCTTCGAGAGATTAGCTAACACCATCCGCGAACTTGATGAGAAACGAGGCACTGGTGGTAATCACGCCTTCTACCTGTCGATCCCGCCGAGGTCTTTTGAAACGGTCATAAGCCAGCTCAAACGTCATGGCATGACCGGCCACGACTCCTCTCACTGGAGCAGAGTCGTCATTGAGAAACCCTTCGGACACGATCTGGAAAGTGCCCGCGATCTCGACGAGATCATCAGCAGCGCCTTCAGCCCAGAATCGGTATTCCGCATTGACCACTACTTGGGCAAAGAGACCGTCCAGAACATCATGGCGTTCCGGTTCGCCAACCAGATCTTCGAGCCGATTTGGAATAACCATTACGTTTCGCACGTCCAGATCACCATGGCAGAGGATATTGGCATCGCTGGTCGGGCTGGTTATTACGACGGCATCGGAGCCGCCCGTGATGTCATCCAGAACCACTTACTGCAACTTATGGCACTGACCGCCATGGAGGAGCCGACGAGTTTCGACGCCAAGCAATTGTGCGCGGAAAAAACCAAGGTTTTAGCTGCGATTCAACCGCCTGACGACATGTTCGCCCAAACCTGCCGCGGCCAATACGTGGCTGGTCGTCAAGGAGGCGAAAGGGTGCGCGGCTACCTTGAGGAAGACGGAGTCGGTCCTCGCTCCCGCACCGAAACCTATGCCGCTGTGCGGCTGACCATCGACAATCGACGCTGGGCTGGAGTTCCGTTCTATCTACGCACTGCCAAGCGAATGCCTCGACGAGTCACTGAGGTCGCCTTGAATCTGCAGCGCGCCCCGCATCTACCCTTCTCAGATACCGCAGCTCTCGGCACCAACGCCGTCGTACTGCGTATTCAGCCTGATGAGGGAGTTACTCTGAGATTCGGCGCCAAAGTGCCCGGCACCCAGATGGAACTTCGCGATGTCACCATGGACTTCGCGTATGGATCTTCCTTCACCGAGGCCAGCCCGGAAGCTTACGAGAGACTCATTCTTGATGTTCTCTTGGGCGACCCGCCACTGTTCCCCCAACATGAGGAGGTCGAATTGGCTTGGAAGATCCTTGACCCGGTACTGGATTTCTGGGCCGAGTCCAACACTCCCCCGTGCAAATATCCGGCCGGTAGTTGGGGACCGTCGGAGGCTGACGAGATGATCGCCCGCGACGGGTTCGTCTGGCGCAGGCCTTGAGGAGGAGACATGATCGTCACGCTCAACGACACCACCGCCTCGAAGATTGGTGGGGCCATCGTGGAGGCCCGTCGTACCGTTGGTTCTGGATCTGGGTTGGTTCACACCCTCATTTGCATCTGCGACTCTTCCCACTTCGATGCCGCCTTCGAGGCGGCCAGGGATGCCGCCCGTCAGCACCCGTCACGCCTCCTCATGGTCGTGACGACGCGTTCTCGTAAGGACAAGCTTGACGCCGAGGTGCATGCCGGTGAAGGCACCCCCGGGGATGTCATCGTGCTGCGGTTTTCCGGAGCCATGGCGAAGCGTCCTGCCTCAGTTATCCTTCCGCTGCTACTCTCGGACTCCCCCGTCATTGCGTGGTGGCCCTTCTCCGGCCCTGATGACCTCGCCTCGGACCCCATCGGAGCCCTTGCAGACCGCCGCATCACCGATTCGGCAGCTGACAAAGATCCGTGCAAAGCCCTCATACGCCGTGCGGCTCACCTGACCGAGGGTGACTCCGACCTGTGTTGGGCTCGCACCACCAGCTGGAGAGCCCTAGCCGCAGCAGCTTTGGATCAACATCCAGCGACCGTCGAGTCCGCTCGAGTAGAGTCAGCCGCCGGTAATGCGCCGGCGATGCTGCTGGCAGCCTGGCTAGGATTGCGTCTCGGCGTCCCGGTCGAGCGGGTGACAACCGACGCGCCCGGCATCTCCGCGATCGTCATGTCGACCTCAGGTGGTGACATCGAGATACGCCGTCGCAGCGGCAGATACGCCGTCTACCGGATCCCGGGAGAACCAGCGCGCGGAGTAGCCCTGGACCGTCGTGAGGTACAGATGCTCATCGGTGAGGAGCTTCGTCGGCTCGGCCCCGACAAGGTGTTCACCGCTGTCATGGCTGAAATTCACGATGGGGCGGGCCGAATCTCATTGACAAATGATAGGGATGAGTCATGACAAGCCGACGCCTCATGCGGTACCAATCCACCCAGGGGCTGGCCGAGGGGGTTGCCCACCGGCTAGTACAGACGATCGTCAGGATTCAGGCCGCGCAGGAACGTATCGACCTGTGTCTCACCGGCGGGAGGATCGCCAATATCGTCTATGCCGCTATGGAAGACGTTCCCGAATGCGCCAAGATTCGTCCGGACCAGTTACACGTCTGGTGGGGTGACGACCGATTCGTCCCCACCGGTCATCCCGACCGCAATTCCCTACAAGCTCTGTCCCTATTGTCGTCAGCTATCCGTCTGGACCCTTCAAAGACCCACGTTATGCCCGCCGCCGACGGCAAAGCCGATCCCGACGAGGCCGCCTATTCCTACGCCCAGGAGCTCGGTGGCGTCGTCTTCGATATTTGTTTGCTGGGGATGGGTACCGACGGCCATGTTGCTTCCCTGTTTCCAGGCCATCCCTCCTTCAATCCCACAACGGCCGCGCTGGCTGTTGGTGTCACGGATGCTCCCAAACCTCCGCCGGATCGTCTCTCAGTTACGATGCCCGTCATCAACAGGTCGAAACGAGTCTGGTTCCTTGTCAGTGGGCCCGAAAAAGCTGAGGCTGTCGAGAAGGTTTTTGCTGGAGACGAGTCCTTGCCGGCTACCTGGGCCAACGGCACTATCGAGACGAGTTGGATGGTCGACCATGACGCCTCGATCGGTCTACCAAGGTACAACTGCTCGCTGTGATGCCGCGGTAACTACGGCGTCACCATGGCCGTAGCCCCGTTGCGTGGTCCAGCGGCTCACAGACCGGACGACCGGGCAACTGATCGGCACAGCCATCGGCGACGGGTCATCCACATTGTAGATGACATATCAATTACTGTGGTGAACCCGACTAAGATGTTAGATATGGACTCTCAACCATCGTTGCGCTCTTCCACAGTGCGCGACTGGGCGGGCCTGGCGGCCCGGATCATCCTCGGTGCCACTCTTCTCGTTGCGGGCATTATCAAGGCCACCGATATAGACTCCACGATCTGGTCGGTGCGTACCTACCAGATCGTGCCGTGGGACCTCGCCCCCGTCATCGGCTGGACGATGCCGATCCTCGAGATCATCGTCGGACTCATGCTCATCTTTGGTATCGCAACACGCTGGTCTGGTCTTCTCGGCACCCTGGCTATGGTCGTCTTCATCGTCGGGATCTCCTCGGTGTGGGCGCGCCACATCTCGTTGGGCTGCGGGTGCTTCGGCAATGGCGGGCCTGTCGACCGAAATTGGGACCTCACCCAGCGCACTTATGTCCTGGACATCCTGCGTGATCTCGGCCTCACCTTGTGCGGAGTATGGCTAGTTATCCGACCCCGCTCGGCACTGTCCGTGGATCACTGGATTACTAGCTGAGCATGAGTGATCAACCGGTTCGGTTACCCGACCGGCTACCATCATGTGCGACACATCATCGATGGCACGAGGGGATTTCAACCAATGGCTGATAAAAAGGCAACTGCGACCACCTCTAAACGGGCCGCCCTGCGCGCCCAACGGGAAGCTCAGGAATCGGCCAAGAAGCGCCGCCGGATCATCGGCGTCACCGCAGGCGTTGTCATCATCGCGATGGTAGTCGTCGCAGTCGTCTTCGGGCTGAACCACAAGTCCGACGATGTGCCGACCACTGGCCAGATCACTCCGCCTTCGGCTACCAAGGACGGCGTCTACACCCTCAATCCTGACAAGGTGAAGGCCGGAGCCCCTACAGTCACGGTGTTCCAGGACTACCAGTGCCCCGCATGTAAGGGTGCGGAAGATGCGCTCGGCAAGCCTCTCAATGAGCTATCGGCCGAGGGAAAGATCAAGCTGGAATACCACACCCTCACCTTCTTGGATAGCAATCTGCATAACGACTCCTCCACTCGCGCCGCGATGGCCGCTGCTGCCGCCGACGTCGTAGGTAAGTTCGAGGCCTACCACGACGTCGTCTACCGCCACCAGTCTAAGGACGAGGGCGCGGGCTACACCGATGAGCAACTGCGCAAAGAATTCGCCGCCGAAGCCGGCATTACCGGAAGTAATCTCACCAAGTTCCAGCGCATCTACGACAACAAGCAGACTGAACAGTTCGTCAAGAACGGCAACGACAAGGGGCTGCAGGAATTGCAAAAGTCCGGTAATACCGGTACTCCCGCCTTCCTCATCAACGGAAAGTCGTGGGACGGTTGGGCGGATTTCATGCAATCCGTTCCTTCCGCCGACGAACTGCTCCAAGCCATTAAGAAGGCCCACTGACATAGGGGCATTGATTTTCCACAATCCATCGTGACAAGGGGCCGAGGCAGGCCCGAGGCTCCTCGTCACTATTACCCTGGGCGACTGGCGAATACCACTCGTCTAGCGACCTGTCCGAGTCGAACACTAGAGTTTGGAATATGACCTCACAAACCTTTACCACCTCATCTGCCACGCCTCCGACGCGCGGTGTCGTACCCGATAAACCGGCCCTCGAAGGTCTGGAGGTAAAGTGGGGCAAAATTTGGGAAGACGAGCAGCTCTACGCCTTCGACGCCACTGCAGTTGACTCGCGCGAGCAGGTGTTTTCCATCGATACCCCGCCTCCCACTGTCTCAGGCCACCTGCATCCCGGTCACGTCTTCTCCTACACCCACACCGACACTGTTGCCCGCTATCAGCGGATGCGTGGCAAGAAGGTTTTTTACCCGATGGGTTGGGACGACAACGGTCTTCCGACTGAGCGTCGCGTGCAGAACTACTACGGCGTGCGCTGTGATCCCTCGCTGCCGTACGACCCCGACTTCACCCCGCCGAGCAAACCCGACCCCAAGCGTCAGGTGCCAATTAGCCGTCGCAACTTCGTCGAGCTGTGCGTCGAGTTGACCGCCGTCGATGAAAAAACTTTCCAGGACCTGTGGCGGGCTGTCGGCTTGTCTGTGGACTGGAACCAGCTCTACACGACGATCTCGCCAGAGTCGCAGCGGATCGCCCAGCTGGCCTTCCTCCGTAACCACGCCCGTGGCGAGGCGTACTTGTCTGACGCCCCCACTCTGTGGGACGTCACCTTCTCCACCGCCGTCGCCCAGGCTGAGCTCGAGGCTCGCGACTACCCCGGTGCTTACCACCGCCTTGGCTTCCACCGTCCCAACGGTGAGGACGTCTTCATCGAAACCACCCGGCCCGAGTTGCTGGCCGCCTGCTGCGCCCTCATCGCTCACCCCGACGACGAGCGCTATCAGCACCTCTTCGGCACCACCGTCACCACTCCGCTGTACGGGGTCGAGGTGCCGGTGTTGGCTCACTCGGCTGCTGAGATGGACAAGGGCGCCGGCATCGCCATGTGCTGTACCTTCGGTGACCTCACCGACGTTGCTTGGTGGCGGGAATTGCAACTGCCCACCCGCACCATCATCGGTCGTGACGGACGGATCCTCTCCGAGACCCCGCAGTGGATCATCGACGCCGGATCCGCCGAAAAATACGAGACAATCGCGGGCAAGACCACCTTCACCGCCCGTAAGCTCGTCGTTGAAGCCCTCGTGGAGTCCGGCGAGATGGACGGTGAGCCCAAGCCTACCCAGCGCAAAGCCAACTTCTACGAGAAGGGCGACAAGCCGCTGGAGATCATCGGCACCCGGCAGTGGTACATCCGCAACGGTGGGCGTGATGACGATCTGCGCAACGCCTTGCTGGAGCGCGGCCGGGAACTTGAGTGGGTCCCTGAGCACATGCGTCACCGTTATGAGAACTGGGTCGAGGGGCTCAATGGCGACTGGCTCATTAGCCGTCAGCGGTTCTTCGGCGTCCCCTTCCCAGTGTGGTATCCGCTGGGCACCGACGGCGAGCCCGACTATGAGCACCCGCTATTGCCTGACGAATCTGCCCTCCCAGTGGATCCAGCTTCCCAGCCACCATCCGGATACCAAGAATCTCAGCGCGGTGTCGCCGGCGGATTCATTGGTGACCCCGACGTCATGGACACCTGGGCCACGTCCTCACTGACTCCCCAGATCGTCACCGGTTGGGAGCGCGACGCCGATCTGTTCGCTAAGACCTTCCCCATGGACTTCGCCCCCGAAGCCCACGACATCATCCGCACCTGGGTGTTCTCCCGTGTGGTGCGGGCGCATCTAGAGAACGGTGTGCTGCCGTGGAAGCGCGCCGCGATCTCCGGGTTCGTCACCGACCCTGACCGCAAAAAGATGTCAAAGTCGAAGGGCAATACCGTCGTCCCGACCGAAATCATTGATCAGTTCGGTGCCGACGCGGTGCGCTGGCGTGCCGCTATGGCCCGTCCGGGCATGGATTCCCCTTTCGACAAGGCTCAGATGAAGGTCGGACGCCGTCTGGCCATGAAGATCCTCAACGCCTCAAAGTTCGTTCTCGGATTTGGCGAGGGCGGTCAAGTCTGCGACATCACCAACCCGGCTGATCTGTCGATGCTAGCCGGGCTGCGCCAGCTCATCGCTGAAGCGACCGAAGCATTCGACAAATTCAACTACACCGCTGCCCTGGAGGTCTGTGAGCAATTCTTCTGGACCTTCTGCGACGATTACCTCGAGCTCATCAAAGAACGCGCCTACGACTCCGAGGGGGCCGACAACGCAGGTGCGCTGAGCGCCCGGACTGCACTGCGTCTAGCCCTTGACGTCATGCTCCGGCTATTTGCCCCGTTCCTGCCCTTCGTCACCGAGGAGGTCTGGAGTTGGTGGAAGGACGGCTCAGTGCACACCTCCTCCTGGCCGACCACCGACGAGATTCCCGTCACCGGCGACGTCGACCTCATGAGCGACGTCTCGGCTGCCTTGGTCGAGTTGCGTGGGGTGAAGTCGACTCACAAGGTTCCGATGCGCACCCCGATCCTTTCGGCCCGTATCAGCGCCCCAGCTTCAGTCATCGCGAACCTCAAGGCCGTGGAATCCGACTTGGCCAAGGTCTCCAAAACCGAGTCCTTGACGTTCCTCGCCGAGGGAGACGAGTTGATCTTGGAGGCCGAGTTGGGCGAGCCTCCAGCCAAACGCAAGAAGTAAGGGGATCACAACCTCCTGATCCGTTCCACATCCCGGAACCAGGGAAAAGGGGTCGACCGCAGCGACGGTCGGCCCTTTTCTCGTGGTGAGTCATCCTGTACACGATTACATCAAGCGTTCACAAGGTCTGCGCATCCCCTTGCAGCGCCCCGGCAACACTCAATAGCCTCTCTTCAACCTGTACACAACGGACTCCAGTCAGGAGGAGTCCCGAGGAAGGACAACGATGTCGCGAACACCAAGGGGCAGGTCCATCGGTGCGCTCGCCGTGTCAGCTGGCACGATGCTGGCACTGATCGCGCCGATGACCCCTGCACATGCCGAGACCCGGTACCGCCAGATCAACCAGGCGGCAATCACCGCAGTTGCCGCTGATTCGGCTACCGCCACCGATCCGATCTCCAACACCCTGGACGGCAATCCCGACACGATCTGGCACACCAAGTGGCAGAACGGAAAGGACCCACTACCTCACTGGATCGTATTCAAACTGGGTGACGAGGCCGTGGACCTGGGCAAGGTGGAAATCACGCCCAGATCCAGCTCGAACGGCTCGGGTCGCATGCACGACTACGAGCTGTACACGGCTGACACCAAGACCTGTAACAACGCCGCATTCTCCTCGGCGAAGCCGGTTGCAGCGGGTTCTTACGGTGTCTCCAACACGTCGATACGCAAGATCACCTTCGCTGCTACCAAGGCCACCTGCGTCAAGGTGAAGGTGAATTCCTCTTGGGGAGGCGACGGATCGGACGAGGAAGTTTCCTCGATGGCGGAGTTCAATGCCTTCACCGTCGACGGATCAGACCCCTCCCCGGACCCCACACCATCGGAACCCCCGACCCCAGAGGTTCCGAAAGACGCCATCAGCCTGTCCGACGGCACTGTGACGGTGAGAGCCCGTCGTGACTTCCCGCAAGTGATCGACTACACCGTCGGCCACGCACACATGGCAGGACGTATCGGCTCCCCATTGACGAAGGTCAGGATCAACGGCACCGACCACGTCGCCACTGTATCTGCGCCCACGACGACGGGCTCCTCCGCGTCCTGGAAGCTCACCTTCCGCGACCTGCCCGGCGTCGAGCTCACTGCAAACATCAAGGTCTCCGATGGTGTCATGACATGGTCGATCTCACACATCGTCGACACCCCTGACCGCCGTGTCAACATCGTGTCAGTGCCCGGCCTCACTCTCGCCTCGGTCACCTCGACTGATCCGAAAGCCCAGCTGAGCAGCGCAAACATTGTCGTCGATCGCAACAAGACCGGCGACCTTCTTCCAGCCCCTCGCCACCGCTGACGTCTCGCAGGACACCTCCTGGGTCGCCATGGCGAACGATTCCACGCTGGCAGCCGGGTTCGAGGACAACGCAACCCAGGACGGCCTGGTCGGCTCCGCCGCCACGGTTGCCCGTTTCGTCCACTCCATCTCCCAGGTTGGGGGGACTAAGGTCGGAGCCATCGAACCGGCAACCTGGGTCCATCGTGGCAAGGGGTCCGCCACCCCCTGCCCCACCGACTCGCTCGGCAACAAGGCCGTATGCCAGCTGCCCGGTGGTGCCACTGTCAAGGACGGCATCGGCCCAGACCCCGACACCCCGTACGTCCGGGTGAAGATCGTCGCTGACGCCAATGCCGACGGCAAGGTCGACTGGCAGGACGCAGCCGTCGCCACCCGGGACGTCACCATGAAGCCGACCGGCTCGGGGGACGTGGCGAACAAGGTCATCACCCATATTCCGTTTAACATCGTCTCCCAGGCGACTCATCCGTTCCTTCGTACCTTGGACGATGTCAAGCGCATCTCTTTGGCGACCGACGGGCTCGGCCAGCAGGCCCTGCTCAAGGGCTACCAGGCCGAGGGCCACGACTCCGCACACCCCGACTACGGCGGCAACATCTCCCACCGTGCCGGCGGGATGAAGGATCTCGAGAAGCTCACCGAGTCGGGCAGGCAGTGGAACACCGATTTCGGCATTCACGTCAACCTGGTGGAGTCTTACCCTGAGGCGAATCACTTCGGCGACAACATCCTCGTTAAGCCGTACCAGAAGGCGTGGGACTGGATGGAGCAGTCCTACCGGATGGACTACGCCAAGGACCTTGGGTCTGGTCAGCTCTTCGCTCGACTCAACCAGCTGAGGAAGGAGTTGGGAGCCAAGTCCAACCTCGACTGGTTGTACTTCGACACCAACTACCCTGCTGGTTGGCAGAACGACCGGATCGCCAACGCTCTGAACGCCGAAGGCTGGAGGATCGGTTCCGAATGGTCGTCAACCTATCCGCGCTATAACCAGTGGTCGCACTGGGCCAATGACGAGAACTACGGAACCGGAAACAAGGGATACAGTTCCCGGATCATTCGGTTCATCGACAACTCCCGCCGCGACACTTGGAATCCTGATCCGATCCTCGGCAACTCCAATGTCGTTGAGTATGAGGGTTGGACGAGCCACAACGACTACAACGCGTTCATCGCGAATGTGTGGCAGCGCAACCTGCCTACCAAGTTCTTACAGCGTTCGGACATCATGTCTTGGCAAGACGGCCGTATCGCTTTCGCTAACGGAGCCGTGGCAACTTCGTCGAAGAAGTCCATCTCGGGTCATGAGATTCCCACCGCAAGAACCATCACCTTTGACGGTGCCACGGTCTTCAAGGAAGGCGGGTCCTACCTGCTCCCATGGTCTAACGGTGGCAGCGATCGCCTGTACTACTGGAATCCGGGCAATGGCTCAGCAACTTGGAAACTCACGAATTCCTGGGCGGCACAGAAATCGGTATCTCTGTTCATGCTCACCGACACCGGCCGTGTCAAGGTTGCCGAAATCCCCGTCACCAACGGGTCCATCAGGATTCCCGCAACCAAGGCCAAGACTGCCTACGTCCTCTACCCGACGTCTAAGGTGCCTGCTGCAAAAACCCCGAACTGGGGAGAGGGAAGTCACTTCGCCAATCCGGGCTTCTACTCCGGTGACACCGCTGGTTGGAATGCCCGGGGAAACGTCTCGGTCAAGCACAACGACCGTGGCAACTTCCACCTCGAGTTCGGCAAGGCACAGTCGCAGATCTCCCAAGTCCTCAATCTGCCTGCTGGTGACCACTCCCTGTGGGCGTGGGTCCAGATAGATCCGACTAAGACCCGTCCAGTGGGACTTGCCGTCGACGGCACCGGGGTCACTCCCATCGACCATCAGAAGGGATGCGGGGGCCACGCGGAATCCGTCATCACGTCCACGACAGCCATCAACGCCACCGCTTCCGACGAGTATTTCGGCACCTACCACCAGCGGCTGCGAGTTGCTTTCCACTCTGACGGCAGACCAGTCACCGTTACCTTGAAGGCGCTCGCCGGGAATGTTATCGTCAGCGCCGATGACTTCCGAGTCGTTGACGCTGCTGTGCCCAGCGACCCTCACGTCACGCCTGCGACCGTTCTTTTCCAGAACTTCGAGGACGTCGACACCGGTTACTGGCCCTTCGTCACGGGAAGCGCAGGCATGGAGGGAGATGCCCGGACCCAGTTATCCCGTCGCCATGAGCCTTACACCCAGAAAGGTTGGAACGGTCGGGCCATGGACTCGGTTCTCAGCGGTGACTGGTCCTTGAAGATGCACGAAGAACGCAACGGGATCGTGCTGCGCACGACCACCGCGTCCGCCCCTCTGACCGGGGGCGGAACCCGGTACCGCATCTCCTTCGACTACCCGGCTGACAAACCCGGGTACTCGTTCGTCACAGGTCACGACAAGGTCAGCGGAAAGTCCGTCAAGGAAGTCATCACCGAGTCCCATGCCATGGGAGTCGCCACCTCGACGACTCATTTCTCCACCGACATCGTTGTGAAGGACCAACCTGCCTGGATCGGATTCACCCACCAGGGTGAAGGGGATATGTCCATCGACAACCTGCGCATCGAAAAGCTCGATCCACGACCGGTCTCCGTCACCTCCACGCAGGCAGCGGTGTTCCCGGATGCCTGCAAGCCGACCCCCGAACCGATCCAACCGGCGCAACCCTCGGCTTCCGCTCCGGCGACATCCGGCTCCCCCCAAGCCCCTGGAACCGGTAACCGCCCCAACCGTTATGCCTTGCCCCGTACCGGAGCAGACGGCGCCGGGCTCGGCTTCAGCAGTTCCGAGGCGGCATCGGCAACAGCTGCTGTGGGTGTCTCCCGTCAAGGCCGATGATGACCGGTTGAGGGTTCACGCCATGCCGTGATCCCCGCCTCTAGAAAGGATCAGCCCCTGCGTGATGCAGGGGCTGATCCTTATCGGCCGTGGCCGGGTGGTCGTGACGAACCAAGCTCAGCACCGATCAAATGCCGGACCGGGCAGTTCCGGTGCGGTGGCTGCTGGCTTGTCGTCGAGCTGGCGCAGGCACTCGGCGATCGCCGCGTCGAGCTGAACGTCGCAATCGGCTTCCCAATCCTCCGGAGACACCGTCACAACGATGTCAGGATCAACGCCGTGGTTCTCCACACCCCAGCCGTAGCTGCCGTACCAACCGGCGTAGCGCGGTTGAGTCACTGAGGTGCCATCAACGAGATCGAACCTGCCGTCGATCCCAACGACCCCACCCCACGACCTCTCGCCAATGACCTTGGCGTACCCCATCGCCTGGGTGGCAGCCGCGACGATGTCGCCATCGGACCCGGCCCACTGGTTAGTAACCATGACGATCGGCCCACGCACGGCGTTCTGCGGATAGGTATCTGCTGTGGCATACCACCGGCTGTAGTCCCACCCGACGACCCTGCGGGCCAACCTCTCGACAACCAGCTGCGAGGTATGACCACCATGATTGAACCTCACATCAGCGATAACACCCTCGTGGCGAGTGGCCTCACCGATTTGGCGGTGCAGCTCGGCCCAACCGTCGGAGACCATATCCGGTACATGTAAGTAGCCGAGTCGTCCGCCCGAATGCTCCTCAACATAGCGACGACGCGAGGCCACCCAGTCGTGGTAGCGCAGCGGAGCCTCATCAGCCATGGGCACGACGGCCACCTGGCGCTCGTTCTCGCCTCGACGTACCGTCAACTCGACGACCCGTCCCGCCGATCCTTCCAGGAGCTCACCGAGGTTGCCATCGGCGCCGACCTTCCGACCATCCACCGCAACAATGACGTCCCCCTCGGTCACCGCGACTCCAGCTGCCCGTAGTGGTGACCACGCGCGAGGATCCGACGACTCGCCGGGAATAACCCGGACGACCTTAGCCCCGTCATTCCCGCTGCTGACGTCGGCTCCCAGGAGGCCAGCGCGCATGTCCGAATCCCCGGCAGCTCCGGAGGCCGACACGTAGGAGTGCGAGGTGTTGAGCTCGGCAACCGTCTCCCAGAGGATGTCGTGGAGGTCGTCAACGACGTGACACAGATCAACGAGGGGACGGTAGCGGTTGAGGACGCTGTCCCAGTCGACCCCGTTCATATCCTCACGCCAATAGTGGCTCGCCATCAGGCGCCCGTTTTCATCAAACATTTGACGCCATTCAGCACGCGGATTGACAGTACGACGCAGCCGCGTCAGGTCGACGCGGATGTAAGCCGGATCGTCGTCATCAACCTTGTGAGATGAAGGAACGACGATGGTGTCGTCGCGATGGCGCACCACGAGACGCTCGCCATCGCCCGACACAGAGAAAGTGTCGACGCGTTCACACAGCTTATCGAGGTGACGAGCGGACAGGTTGTAGTGCCACAAGACGTCACTGGGTGCTTCCCCGGTCACACCGGCACGGGTAGCGCCCAGCTCGCCGCCGCGATCAGCCACCTCGATCCACACCACACCATCCTTGACGACTGCCAGATCGCGATAAGAACCTGACGGAACTGGGAACGGCACCATCCTCTCCTCGAATCCGTCAGCAGCAACGTGGCAGATAACCGTCTCGTCGGCTTCGCCGTTACTAGTCTCTGCGTTGGCCTTGGCTTTAGCGTCCTGCACCTCACTGATCCGCCATCCCTGGGAAGACGGGCCGAATGGGGATGCCTCGGTTGCACTGAGCGGAACCAGCCAAGGACGCTGCGTGTGGCCGAAGGATAGGTCGAAGGTCTGACCGTCATAATTCGGGTCAAAAGTGCGCGCTGAAAGCATGGCGAGGTATTTGCCATCGGCAGTAAAGACCGGGCAGGAGTCATCAAAGGCGCCACGGGTGAGCTCAAAGGGCTCACCCATCCCCTGCTCGTCCCAGCATCGTATCTGACCGATCATCGCCTCGCCGGTAGCCATCGGGGATCGCCACACTACATAGCGGGAATCGGGGGACCATGCCAGCCCATTCGCCTCACCTTCTAAAGACTTTCCAATCTCACGGATCGCTCCGTCGGCAATGGTGACGATCAGGATGCGGCCGTCATGGCTAATGAGGGCAACCTTCGTGCCGTCAGGAGCCGGTGCGATATGCAACACACGACCAATCTGGCCCTGGGCGATACGTCGAATCTCACCAGTGCCATCAAGATTGGCGACCTCGAGGCAATCCTCTCCGTCGACGTCACTGGCCCACACCCCTTGGCCAGTCTGGCCAAGAACGCGCGGCTCACGGATGCGAACGCCGTCGGCTGCCGAGAGCGCTCGCGCGGGGCCGGAGCGGTGGGTAAGGAAGTAGGCGGCTCCTCGCCACTCAAGCAAAGATCCGTCGCCACCGTGATCCGAAACGATCGCTTCCAGACGATCCGTAGGATCCAGCGGCATGCGTGGAGGGGCTCCGATACCGAGATCAATCTCCAGACGCTCCGGTTCTGCGTCAAGGCCAGTCATCCTCCACAGCGCACCGTGGGTGTGGTAGACGATCGTCGTACCGTCGGTGCGTGGGTCACGCACATAGCCCTCCGCTTCGCCGTGATGGGTGTGCTGACGCAGATCGTGTCCCTGGCCGTCAACTGACCAGATCTGGGCCTGGGCCTGCGGGCAGTCATCGTCACTCATATCGGAACTGAAGATGAGACGACCGTCGTTCCAACCCACGCTGTAACGCCCAGCAGCTGCGTAGCCGTCGTGGTTGTCGTTACCCTCACGCAGCAAACGCAAGAATTTCTCAGCCCTAGCGGGCCGCAGCCAGATCTGAGCGGCTGTTCCCCCGCGGTACCTCTTCCACCGCGAGCAGTCGCCGGAATTAGGAGTGACGACCGCGACGGCACCGTCGGAACTGACGGCCAGATCCATTCCCGGTCCGTATCCAAGTCGCTCGACATGGCCATCGAGGGAGACGGTGTATAACCATGCCAGGCCGACGTCGTTGGTCTGGTGCGGGGATGAGAACACCACATGCTCGTCGTCCTGCCAGCCGACGACGAAGCTGCGCGCCGCCCCTAGCCATGTCAGCCGGCGCTGATCTCCGGTAGCCAGGTCGATGACGAATACTTCGGGCCGCTGACCCAGGTAGGACGTCCATGCAATCTTGGTGCCATTGGGGCTGAAGCGAGGATTACGGACCATAACGTGATCGTTGGTGAGACGACTCGCCCGTCCTCCGGTGACGGGAACCAACCACACATCGTCGTCAGCGGTGAACACCACGAGGTCGCCGTGGACATCGGGGTATCGCAAGTATCCAGTTGCCATGGGTGTCAGGGTACCGTCTGTTACGGAAACAAAGGGGAGGCGCGAAGGCAGATATGCGAAGGCCCGCAAGTCCATGGCGATCTTGCAGAAGCGAGCTGACAAACTGCTCGCCGAAGTCCTTGACGAGCACTGACCTCAGGCAGATAGCCTGCCTCGACCATGAAAGACCGGCGTGGAGAGGTACTGACACTTCCCTTCACCGGTGATGGCTTCCTGGGTTACCACGACTCGGGAGACATCATCGCGGGAGGGGACGTCGAACATGACGTCCATGAGGGTCTCCTCAATAATGGCCCGCAGTCCGCGTGCACCGGTCCCTCGTGCAACAGCCTTGTCGGCGATCGCCTCCAGAGCTCCCTCGGTAAAGGTCAATTCCACCCCGTCCAACTCGAAAAGTTTCTCAAATTGGCGGGTCAGAGCATTGCGAGGCTCGGTCAGAATACGAACCAGGGCTTTGCGGTCGAGCGGGTGCACGGCCGTAACCATTGGCAGACGTCCGATGAACTCTGGAATAAGCCCAAACTGGTGAAGATCCTCTGGGCGCACCAGGCTGAGGGCTTCGGGCCCCTCAATGACCTCGCTCGCACCCGGATCATTGTTGAATCCCAACGGACGAGTACCGATCCGCTTGGCGATGATGTCTTCCAGACCGGCGAAGGCGCCCCCCACGATGAACAGGACGTTGGTGGTATCGATCTGGATGAAGTCCTGTTGAGGATGTTTGCGTCCACCTTGGGGAGGCACTGAGGCCACTGTCCCCTCAAGAATCTTGAGCAGAGCCTGCTGGACGCCCTCACCGGAGACGTCACGAGTGATTGACGGGTTCTCCGCTTTACGAGCCACTTTGTCGATCTCGTCAATGTAGACGATTCCCCGCTCAGCCCGCTTGACGTCGAAGTCAGCAGCCTGCAGCAGCTTGAGCAGGATATTCTCGACGTCTTCACCGACGTAACCAGCTTCGGTAAGAGCGGTGGCGTCAGCCATTGCGAAGGGGACGTTAAGCTGACGAGCCATCGTCTGAGCTAGGTAAGTTTTGCCGCAGCCCGTCGGCCCAAGCATGAGGATATTCGACTTACCGAGCTCCACCCCGTCGTCCTCGGCGCGACGGGCACGCGGCACGTTGGCCTCGGACTGGATGCGCTTGTAATGGTTGTAGACAGCCACCGAGAGGGTCCGCTTGGCCTCTTCCTGGCCGATCACCCAAGCGTCAAGGAATTCGCACAACTCGCGCGGACGGGGAAGGTCCTCGACCCCACCGGCCTCGTCGGAGGACGAAAACTCCTCCTCGATGATCTCGTTGCACAGCTCAATACATTCGTCACAGATGTAGACCCCGGGGCCAGCGATGAGCTTCTTGACCTGCTTTTGGCTCTTACCGCAAAAGGAACATTTGAACAGGTCTCCGCTCTCACCAATTCGCGCCATCCGGCTTCCCTCCTAGTCGGCAGGTTCGTGTCAATCCGTCTTCTCCGGGACGATCATCCTCCCGAGATGTGCGCCGTACACCTTAGTTATGGACAGTATCCATTTCGGATGTCGTCGTCACCCGTGTCGAGTGACGACGACCAACCCTGCAGTAACCCTCGAGGGTCACCAGACGACCGCGTCGAACCTCACAGCGAGGTCAAAATGTCGTCGATAAGGCCATACTCCTTCGCCCCCTGGGCAGTTAGATACTTGTCGCGATCGATGTCCTTGGAAATCTGCTCGACGCTCTGACCAGTCGCAGTAGCGAGCATGTTCTCCATGAGCTTGCGGATGCGCTGAATCTCGTCGTCCAAGATCTCAATATCGGTGGCCTGACCATACGTGGCCTGGCCCATAGCCGGCTGATGGATGAGGACGGTCGAGTTCGGCAAAGACAAACGCTGCCCCTTCGCGCCGGCGGCCAGCAACACGGCCGCAGCCGATGCCGCCATACCCAGACAAATCGTCTGGATGTCGGGGCGCACATAATTCATGGTGTCGTAGATCGCCGTCATAGCTGTGAACGAGCCACCAGGCGAGTTGATGTACATGCTGATCTGACGATCGGCATCCATCGACTGCAGACACAGCAGCTGGGCCATCACGGCGTTGGCGATGTCGTCAGTCACCGGAGTGCCAAGGAAGATGATGCGATCCTCGAACAACTTGGTGTACGGATCGACGCGACGCACACCGTAAGAGGTGCGCTCCTCCCACTGCGGGATGTAGTAGTCGTTGCGCGGACCTGCCGGGGCTAGCCCGCCGGGAGCAGCCTGTTCGGCCTGCTCAGCGTTCAAGGCGGCCAACCGATTCTTGTCAAAGGCGTTGAATCCCATGGTCACCTCACTGATTGGGGGCGTCGCCGCGAAGCTGCGACGCATTGCTGTAGACGTGGTCAATGAGCCCATATTCGAGAGCCTCCTGAGCGGTAAACCAGTGGTCCCGGTCGGAGTCCTCAAGGATCTGCTCAAGGGTGTGGCCAGAGTGGTCGGCGTTGAGCTGAGACAACTCACGTTTGGTGTCCTTGAGCATCTTGGCGTTAATGGCGATCTCAGTAGCAGTACCACCAACTCCGCCGAGCGGCTGGTGCATGAGGATCTTGGCGTGCGGCAGGGCGTACCTCTTACCGGGTGTGCCAGCGGTCAGCAAGAACTGGCCCATGGACGCTGCCATGCCCATCGTCACGGTCGCAACATCATTAGAGATCCACTGCATAGTGTCATAGATCGCCATTCCCCCGGTGACCGAGCCACCTGGAGAGTTGATGTAGAGGTAAATATCGGCCTCGGGATCCTCGGCGTTGAGTAGCAACATCTGGGCGCATAACGCATTCGCATTCTCGTCTTTAACCTCGGAACCAAGGAAGACAATGCGGTTGCGCAGCAGCGACTGGTAGACGTTGTCGGTCATCCCGGCACCGCCGGTCTCGGGGCCGGCCATGGCGGGCATGCCCTGGGAAGCGATCGAAGTATTGTGACTCACGGTCCTGAATCTACCCTGTGGGCACGACAGTTCCAGAGCCTTTCGCGGTCAGCGCGTCCGAACACCACCGGCATGCTACTCATCGGGGTTGTCCTCAAGCCCTTCTGTGGGTCGAGACGAGATCAGCGCATTAACCCATCGAGCACCTGGGTCGTGGTCAATAAGAGTGGCCTTGACGAGCAAGGAGCACGGCAAAGCGATCAGAGTTCCCAACGCCCCAAAAACCCAACCCCACAAAAGCAAAGAAACAAAGGACATCGTCGGCGTCAGACCCACGGCATCGCCAGCAAACTTTGGCTGGATAATCGACTGGATGACGAAGTTCAGCACCGAGTAGGAGACGACAACAGCCACCGCCGCCACCCAGCCGTCTTTGAAGAGAGCCAAGAGGGCTGGCGGGATAACACCGATGATGAAGCCAATATTTGGAATGTAGTTCGTCAGGAAGCTGAACAACGCCCAGACCCCGGCAAGCGGAACGCCGATGATGAGCAACGCTGCCCAGTCAAAGAGGGCGACAATAAGGCCGAATACCGTCGTCACCAACCAGTACTTACGAATACCGGAAGCGAAGGACTCCAAAGCCAAGACAACATCCGGCTTACGACTTCCGGCCATCCTTAGCCGATCATGCATCTGCGGGGTATCCATGACCATAAAGATCATGCCAGTGAGGATGACGATAATCATCGTCACGACGCTGGTGGTATCCGAGGCAACCGATGTCACGACCGACATCACTTGCTGCGGATCGATCTTTTTGAGCTTATCGGCAATGACGTCCTGGGAATACCCAAGTTGGGTCGACCAGTGCAGCAGTTGCGTATAGATCTTCTCCATCTGCGGGATGTAGCTCTGCAACTGGTTAATCATGGCTGCCACCGACCACACCATGCCTACGACGCCAGCCGCCAGCACAACGATGACGGCGGTGCCGGCTGTCGTGGCAGAGATCCACCGCGGACATTTGTGTTTCACGAGCCAGGTGTGAATCGGATAGGCCGTGATGAGGAGGTTCAAACCGAAAAACAACGGGGCGACGACGCTCGACAGCTCATGCAGGAAGCTCAGTCCTAACCACGCAGCAGCCACCGTCAGCAGAACAATGGTGAGTTTAGGCAAGCCGTGTTTGCTGGTGGCTACCTCAGCTTTTTCGTGGTCACTCGGCTGAGGTTGCAGCCCAGATTCGGCCGCCTTCTCCGCGTTCGTTGCGCCGTGGGTGGGATGTTCCTCAGTCTCCAATTCGCCACGCTCGACCGCACGGGCCACCGCGATGTCATCAGCCATCATCTGACGCGCATTGCGCAACTGACGAGTGGCAGGGGCAACAGAGATCCGACGTCGAGATCGTGTGGGGCGCGCGGGGCGTTTGTTCATCGAGCTTCCTCAGGGTTGACGTGGGACCGGCGTCGTGCGGAAACCCGCACGACGCCGGTCATCACGGATCATGTCGATCCTACGGGACACGTGGCCCCTGATCATCACTTGGACTTATCGTCCTTGGCAGCCGTCTTCTTCTTAGGAGCAGGCTTCTTAGCAGCGGGCTTGTCGTCAGACTTGGCGTCTACGACCTTCTTGGTGGTCGCCTTGGCACCAGCAGACTTCTTAGCGGAAATCTTCTTGGTGGTCGCCTTCTTAGCGGGAGCCTTCTCCTCAGCCTTGGGCTCCTCTGTGGCCTTGCCGTCAGCCTTCTCAGCAGAATCTTCAGCAGGAGCGTCCTCTTCGGCCTGCTTGTCGGCAATGGTGCCGTCAGGCTGGATGCGGTCAAGCTCGAGAGCATTACCCTTCGAGTCGGTGACGGTAGCAGCACCCACCATGGAGGCCAGAGCCTTGCCACGACGGATCTCCTGCATCCAATCAGGCAGGTGGTTGTGCTGCATCATGTGCTGAGCCTCCTCCTCGGGGGAGGTGCCGTTCTGCTGAGCCTTGCGGAACAGCAACTCAGTCAACTCGTTCTGCTCAACACCGATCTCGTCGTCATCGGCCATCTTGTCGAGGACAATTTGGGCTTTGAGGGCGTCCAGGGAACGCTTCTCGATCTCAGCCCAGAAGTCGTCGGCGTTATCCACCTCCTCTTCGGAGTCTTCGAGATACTCCTCGACGGTCATACCAGCCTGGGCCAACTGCTGGTTGACCTGCTGACGGCGGGCTTCGAGCTCAGAGTCGATGAGGCTGGTCGGCAGCTCAATGTCGATCTTGGAGATAACCTCCTCCAGCACCTTGTCGCGGGCGTCTGCAGCCTGGTCGAGGCGAGCCATATTCTCCAAAGCGGTGCGCAAGTCGGCACGCATCTCGTCGACAGTGTCGAACTGACTGACCAACTGGGCGAAGTCGTCGTCAACGGCCGGGAGCTCCTGCTCGCAGACTTTAGTAACGGTGACTTTAATGTCGGCATCCTGGCCGCGCAGCGGGCCGCCAACGAGGGTGGAGTGGAACTCTGCGGACTCACCCGCCTTGAGACCGGTAACAGCCTCATCAAGGCCTTCCAGCATGCCCTCGGAACCGACCTTGTAGGTGACACCGGATGCGGTGGCGTCTTCGAGAGCCTCGCCGTCACGGGTTCCAGCAAGGTCAATAGTGACGAGGTCGTCCTTGGCAGCAGCGCGCTCGACCTCCGTATTAGTGGCAAAACGCTGGCGCAGGGTCTCGACGCGCTCGTCGACGTCCTCGTCCGGCACCTCAACGGCAGGCACCTCAACGGAGATGGCGGAGACGTCGGGAAGATCGAAGTCAGGACGAACGTCCACCTCGGCGGTGAACTCGACGACCTCGCCATCCTCCAGCTTGGTCACCTCGATCTCGGGCTGGCCCAAGGGAACGACCGTGTTCTCCTCGATGGCCTTGCCATAAGCAGCCGGGAGGGCGTCGTTGATGGCCTCTTGAAGGACGACCCCGCGACCGAAACGCTGGTCGATAACCGGAGCGGGCACCTTTCCCTTGCGGAAGCCGGGAACGTTCACCTGGTTGGCGATGTCCTTGTAGGCCTTGTCAAGGCTGGGCTTCAGTTCATCGAAGGGCATCTCGATCGTGAGCTTCACACGGTTAGTGCTGAGCTTCTCAAGGCTGCTGGGCACGAAGTTTCTCCTGTGGTTCCGATTCTGTCATCCCCGTTGAGGGGAGTACACATTCCATCTAATTCTAGCGACGCAGTAGTTCCTGAGCCACCGGAAGGTTCCCACCCGGCAACAGCACCCGCCCAACTCCACGGTCTCGGCCAATGATTTTGGTGTCAGGAGACCCCTTCCAGCGGGCCGCACCATGGTCCTGCTGACTTACCGCTGGAAAGACGGAATGACGAAAATGTCAACAATGACGCGACTGCTGACAAATGGAGCGGATGACGGGAATCGAACCCGCGTAGCCAGTTTGGAAGACTGGGGCTCTACCATTGAGCTACATCCGCGCATCCCCGAAGGGACCTCGATAGCATACATGGATTGACCGTCGGCGTCACATTCACAGTGACAGGGTGTGCCACGACCGTCCCAGCCCATCCTCCAGCCCGTGAAATATCAACCTTTCGGACCATGTTCACATCTGGACCCCGTGGTGTCATGACACCATGAGATCGTTGAAGAAGCTTGCAATCTGCGCAACCACCTGGCTAGTCATCGGCCTGCTCGGCGGAGTGTTCTCCCGCGAGTTCACGAAGGCCCACGACGTCACCGCCTGGACCCAGCTCAAGGTGGTGCACACCCATAGCCTGGCGCTGGGCTTCATGCTCACCCTCATCGTGCTCCTAGTGGAGCGAGCTTTCGCTCTTTCTCACCACCGTGGCGCCTTCGCTTTTCTGGGGATTCAACCTTGGCCTCCTGCTGACGATCGCAATGCTCGTCGTGCACGGCATGATGCAGGTCAACGGACATCCCGACGCCTCCCCTGTGATCTCCGGTATTGCGGGTCTAGGCCACATCGGCCTGTCCGTCGGTCTCGTCGGCCTCATGGTGGCCCTGTTCACATCACTTCCAACGGGCAAATTAGGAACAGCTCACGACCAATCTTTGACCCTTAAACAAGCGGCAACCACTCGTCATATAGCATACATAAGCGGACACCATCACGACGGCAGCCACGGGTATAACGGGTGGCGGATTACGCCCGCTACCTGACCGACGACAGTTATGTTGTGGTAAGTGCCGAGACACGCGGTAGCAACCACAAGGGAGTTGACTATGCCAATCACCGTCGCGCCAGGTTCCGTGGTGCAGGTACGTGATGAGGAGTGGCTCGTCAGCACTGTCGAGCAGACCGACGATGGACAACTCCTGACGGTGCAGGGCTTGTCAGACCTCGTCCGTGGCACCACGGCGAAGTTCTACGAACACCTAGACAACATCATCCCGCTGGATCCGCATGACGCGACCCCGGTAGCCGACGCGTCCCCGCACTATCGGGACGCGCGACTCTGGTTGGAAGCAACGCTTCGCAAGACTCCGATCCCACTCGGCGAACCCACCCTGGCCGCCAGCAAGTACGCCTTGGCCAAGCGCCTGCAGTACCAGTACTCGGCTGTACAGCAGGCCCTCGATCCGGAAAACCTGCGACCGCGCATCCTCCTAGCGGACGCGGTGGGTCTAGGAAAGACGATCGAGATCGGGATGATCCTCTCCGAACTCATCCGCCGGGGCCGTGGCGAACGCATCCTCATCGTCTGTCCTCGTCATGTGTTGGAACAGATGCAGAACGAGATGTGGAGCCGTTTCGCTATCCCATTCGTCCGTCTCGACTCCGTAGGTCTGCAGCGCGTCAAACAGAAAATCCCCGCCAACCGCAACCCCTTCAGCTGGTACAAGCGCGTCATCATTTCGATGGACACCCTCAAGCAGGACCGCTTCACCCACGACCTTCACCGTCACGAATGGAACGCCGTCGTCATTGACGAGTCCCACAACGTCACTGGTGACACCACTCAGAACAACCGTCTGACCCGGACCCTGGCGCCCAATACCGATGCCCTCATCCTGGCCTCCGCGACCCCGCACAATGGCAACCGGAAATCCTTCGCCGAGCTCATCAGGCTGCTGGAGCCCACCGGTGTCAACCCCCATGGTGAGCTCGACAAGGGCGACCTTAGCGTCTGGTGAAGCGACGCCGCCGCAACGACCCCGAGGTGTCCAGCGTCGCCGGGGCCGACTGGGCTAAGCGCAAACCACCGCAGAACCTCCTGGTCAAGGCCACTGCGGCCGAGGACGCCGTCGCCGACGAATTGGAGCAGGTCTGGCTGCATCCCACCGGATCGTCCCCGTACAGCGGCGCAGCCTCCGCCCTCTTCCCATGGACCATCGCTAAGGCCTTTTTGTCCTCCCCGGCTGCCCTGCGTCAAACTATTAGCGAGCGCCGTCGACGCATCACCGCACACCCGACGACACCGGATCAGCAGGTCGAAATTGAAGCGCTGGATCGATTGAACGAATTAAACGACGCCGTTTTCGACTCGTCAGCCAAATACGATGAATTAGTGCGTTACCTACGCAGTATCGGCATTGATCGACGCAGCTCGGAGCGAGTGGTTGTCTTCGCCGAACGGGTCGCCACTCTCTGCTGGCTGCGTGACCGCCTCAGGGGCGATCTCTGCCTCGCCGAGGACCAGATCGCGGTGCTACACGGTGGCCTGAGCGACACCGAACAACAGCAGATCGTCGAATCCTTCAAGCAGTCGAACTCTCCCATCCGCGTACTGGTCACCGGTGACGTCGCCAGCGAGGGAGTCAACCTGCACCAGCAATGCCACGAACTCATTCACTTCGACATCCCTTGGAGTCTCATCCGGATCGAGCAGCGCAATGGCCGCATCGACCGATACGGGCAACGTCATTCCCCGCAAATCACCACCCTGCTGTTGGAACCGTCGAACCCGGTCTTTCGCGGCGACCTTCGGGTGCTGTCACGTCTGCTCAAGCGCGAGCAGGAGGCTCACGAGGCACTCGGCGACGCCGGCAGTCTCATGGGCCGTTACAGCGCCAGTGCCGAGGAGGAGGACATCAAGCTGGTTCTGGCAGGCCGTCGAGATTTCAACGACGTTGTCAGGAGTGTCGACGAGTTGTCACCCGAGGACTCCCTGGCCTGTCTGCTGGCCTCCCTCAACGCGCCGACCGACGACAAGCCTCCGTCGGCCAAGTTCACCGAGCCGAGCCCGCTGTACCCCCGGCCCGTCGACTTCCTGCGTGAAGCATTGGAGGCCTACTACACCACGCCGTCGGCAGCCCCGACGGATACCGGTCGCGGTGGCGGCGTCTCGTGGCGGGACCACGGTGACGGCGTCGTCGAGTTCATTCCGCCTGCGGACTTGCGGCAACGCTTGGAGGTACTACCGCAGAGCTATCTGCAGGACCGCCACGTGCTTGAGCGGTTCTCGTTGGCCACTGACGAGACAGTCGCTCAGGCGCAGCTTGTCCGGGCCCTCACCGACGATTCCGACAGTTCCTGGCCCGAGGCCCATTACCTGAGCCCCCTGCATCCAGTGCTGGACTGGGCCGCTGATCGCGCGCTGTCGAAGTTGTCGCGCAATGCTGTCTATGTGGTGCGAGGCAAGGTCGACTTGCCCGCCGTCTTAGCCGTTGGCACGCTCACAGATCGTCGCGGACTAGTGGTGGCAGCGAGCTGGATGTGTATTAGGTTCCTCGATCCGGAAAACCTAACCTCCCCTTGGATCACCATGCATACGTCGTCGGCCGATATGCTCGCGGACGTCGGCGTCGGCGCTGATATGTCCAATCCAGGGCCCGTCGCACGGCCTGATGATCTTAAGCCCTTGGTGGAGCTCGCCATGAATGCCGCGGACGAGGAACTCAAGTCCACGTTCGACGCTGCCAAGGAGGGTACACAAGATCGGATCGCCGCATGGAACCACAAGACCGTCGCATGGCAGGAGGACTCGCAGACCCTCATCCCTAACCATGCCCTGCGCATCCGGCGAACCTCCGTTGAGGAGGAGAAGCAGCTCATCGCCGATATGGAGCCGCAGCAGAAGTTGGCGCGGCCCCTGCTCGTCGTCGTGCCGGAAAACTACCCGACCGCTCATGAGGAGTGTGCCCATGCCAAGCAGTGACGCCCTGATCGTCGTCGAAGATTGGATCAGCGAGCACTTCTTCACCACCGACGCGCGTAAAGAATCCTTCCAGAAGCTCGTGCTGGACCGCCGCAAGCAGTGGGACGGCGAGGACGTCCCGACGACGCGGACGAGATTTACCGAGCGGGCCAGCAAACTCGCGACGATGCTGGCCGCGTTGTACTCCGAGGATCTCGACGAAGCAGCTAGAGCCGAGGCCGCCGAGCAGGCCCACGAGGAGTTGCTGCGCGTGCTCGGGTACTCGACCGGTGAGTTCCGCATCCGCCGCGATGGGCCAGTGCGATGGTTCTCGACGGCGGGCATCGAGCAGTCGGCGCTGGCCGTTGTCACAGCCCGGCCGGTGGAGACGCCCGACCAGCTCATGGTTAAGGACGCTCGAACTCTCCCCACACCGTGGCGGCCGTCGGAAGATGCTCCGGACAGCGAGGAGGTGCACTCGACAAGTCGGCTGGTGAGCACCCTGTTCGCTCCCAAGGAGGGGCCAAGCTTTGCGCTCATCATGGCCGGCCGCTGGCTCGTGGTTGCCGAAAAGGGACGGTGGCCCGAAGGGCGGTACCTGGCCGTCGACGTGCAGACCGTCGCCGAGCGGGCTGATCTGAAGAAGGGCGGCGAGGTTGACCGGGCTCTCACCTGCTTGGAGGCGGCCTCCCTGGCTCCCGACGCCGACGGCCACGTGTGGTGGTCCGAAGCCCTCGACGAGTCGATCAAGCACACCGTTGGGGTGAGCCAGGACCTGCGCGAGGGGGTCCGCGAGTCCATCGAGATCATCGCCAACGAGGTCGTCTCACGGCGCCGCGACCGCGGCCTGGAGCCGTTAAGCCAGGACCAGGCGCAGCCGCTGGCCATGCAGTCGCTGCGGTTCCTCTACCGGATCCTCTTCCTGTTGTATGCCGAGGCCTCCCCCGAGCTCGGGGTGCTGCCGGTGGGAGCCCCACAGTACGATTCCGGCTACTCGCTCGACAGGTTGCGCGAACTCGTGCAGGTTCCCCTCGTGACCCAGCGGTCGATGGCCGGCACCCACCTGTACGAAAGCCTGGGCACGCTCTTCCGGCTCGTCGACCGGGGCAACCTGGAGGATGTCGCGACGCGACGACCGGCCTGAGCTTCCACAGCCTGCGCGCCGATCTGTTCCGTCCCCAAGCGACTGCCCTCATCGACGAGGTGGGTTTGGGCAACCAGGCGCTGCAGCAGGTGCTGGAGCGGCTGCTACTGAGTAAAGAGCAGCACGGCAGGAAGGGCCGGGAGCGCGGGTATATCAGCTACGCCGAGCTCGGCATCAACCAGCTCGGCGCCGTCTATGAGGGTCTCATGAGCTATTCGGGGTTCTTCGCCACCGAGGATCTTTACGAGGTGGCCCACGACGGTAACCCGCAGAAAGGGTCGTGGGTGGTGCCACTGAGCCGGGCCCACGACATTGCTCAGGAGGACTTCGTCACCGTCGTCGACGACCATGGCGCACGACACCCGCGCATCCACCGGCGCGGCGAGTTCGTCTTCCGCCTCTCGGGCCGGGCCCGCCAGCAGTCGGCCTCCTATTACACCCCCGAGGTGCTGACGAGGTTCACCGTCGGTCAGGCGTTGGAGGAGCTACTTGACGACACCACCACCGCCGAGGAAATCCTCCACCTGTCGGTGTGTGAGCCGGCCCTGGGCTCAGGGGCGTTCGCCATCGAGGCTACCCGCCAGCTCGCCGAGCAGTACCTCACCCGTCGACAGGCCGAATTGGGCCGACGCATCGACCCGGAGGACTACCCTGCCCAGCTTCAGCGCACCAAGGCGTACATCGCCCTACACAACGTTTATGGGGTCGACCTTAACGCGACCGCGGTGGAGTTCGCCGAAATCACCCTGTGGCTCGACACCATGGCCAGCGGCCTCGACGCCCCCTGGTTCGGCCTGCACCTGCGCCGCGGAAACTCCCTCATTGGGGCACGCCACGCCGTGTATACCCGTGACCAGCTCACCTCGAAGGCCTGGCTGACCACCCCGCCGACTGATGTTCCTCTCACCGACCTGGCCGCCCGACTGGACGACGACGCAGTGGACCCGACGCAGGCCGACGGCAGCATCCCGCACTTCCTCGTGCCCGCCGCCGGCTGGGGGTCGAGCGCCGACTCCAAGGAGGCCAAGACGCTGGTGCCGCAGCGCGTCAAAGACGTCAAGGACTGGCGCAAGCAGTTCCGACGTCGCCCCAGCCGCCACGACGTCACCACCCTCGTGGAACTCGGCCACCAGGTCGAGGACCTGTGGACGATGGCACTGCGTCGGCTCACCGTGGCCGAGCAGCAGACGAGCCGCGACATCGCCCTGTGGGGTCGCAACGAAGCTCCCTCGCATCGACAGGTCGTCACCCGGGAACAGGTGGAACAGTCCCTGGCCGACCCCGACGGCGCCTACCAGCGGCTGCGGCTCGTCATGGACGCCTGGTGCGCCCTATGGTTCTGGCCACTGACCACCCAGGTGGCCCCGCCGAGCTGGGCCGAGTGGATCGACGCCTGCACAATGCTGCTGGGCGGGCGTCTTAGCCGGGCCGATCGACGCCGCGACGCCCCCATGCTCGGCTCCGCCCAGATCTGGGAGGCGCTGGCCGCCCAGGAGGACCTAGCCCTCGCCAGTGCCGGCGCCGCGACCGTCGCGCAGACCCTCGACAAGCACCCGTGGCTGCAAGTGTGCCGCCAGGTCGCCCGGGAGCAGGGGTTTTTCCACTGGCAACTCGACTTTGCACCGGTCTTCGCCCGGGGCGGCTTCGACCTGCAGGTCGGGAATCCGCCGTGGGTGCGGTCCATCCTCGACATGGATGCCCTACTCGCCGAGGGCGATCCGTGGTGGCAGTTAGCAGGGAAGACTCCCGAGGACGTTCGCGAACAGCGCCGCACGGTCACCCTCGCCCTGCCCGGTCTCGCCGACTCGGTGTGCCGAGGTATCACCGATGTATCCGGGACAGGCTCATTCGTCGGGCACGCCACGAACTATCCCATGCTCCAGGGCCTGCAACCCGACCTCTACCGGTGCTTCATGTGCCAGACATGGGCGCACACATCTTCACGGGGCACCATCGGGCTCGTACACCCCGAGACCCACTTCACCGACGAGAAGGCCGGGCACCTGCGCGAAGAGACCTACCCGCGGCTGCGTCGGCACTGGCAGTTCGTCAATGAACTCAAGCTCTTCGACGAGGTGCATGATCTGGTCACCTACGGGGTCCACGTCTACGGCTCGCCCGCGCAACCGCACTTCCTTCAGGCAAGCGCCCTCTACCATCCCGACACGGTCGTGGGCTCGCTGCGCCACGACGGGTCGGGTGGGGCACCCGGATTCAAGGTCGACGGGCACTGGGATCAGCGTCCGCACGCACAGCGCATCGAGACGGTCACCGACGAGACCCTCGCGACGTGGCGAGACATCCTCGATCCCAACCTTGAGGCGCCGCGGCGGACGCGGATGCTCTACACGGTCAACCGGGACGTGGCGGAGACCCTCCAACAATTGTCCAAAGCACCCCGGCTTGGGTCCCTCAGCCTCCGGTTCTCTCCCGGATGGCACGAAAAGAACGACCGCACCAAGGGCTACTTCATCCAGCAGTGGGGAACCCCCGATTCCTGGAACGACGTCATCCTCCAAGGCCCGCACCTTCACGTGGCGACGCCCTTCTACAAGTCGCCAAACCCGACCATGAAGCACAACCAGGACTGGTCTGTGGTCGACCTGGAGACGCTTCCTCCCGACGCCATTCCTGTCACCTCGTACAAACCGGCGGGAGACCGTGCCTGGTATGACGCCGACTACACCCATTGGGACGGCGACCCGGCCCGTGACCACTACCGTCTGGCGTGGCGCGCGATGGCAGCCAACACTGGTGAGCGCACCCTCATCCCAGCCATCATTCCGCCTGGCACAGCACACCCTAATGGAGTGTTCTGCGTGGGAGGTGCTGACAATCGGATTCTCACCGCTTGCGCAGGGTTCGCATCAAGTCTTCTCCTCGACTTCTCTGTTCGTGCCGCCCCCAAGAGCGGCATCTACCAAGCTGTGTTCGACCGGCTTCCTGCACCTTGCCAACGCCATCCACTGCTGCCAGCACTTCTCCTGCGCACCCTCCGCCTCAACTGCCTTACCGACGCCTACGCCGATTTGTGGGCCGAGTGCTTCGACCCCAGCTTCACGTCGGACTCATGGACCATCCCCGACCGTGCCACGACTCCCTTGGGGGATGTCGGCCCCACATGGACGTCGCAGACCCCGCTGCGTAGGGCTGTCGACCGGCGTCAGGCCCTCGTCGAGATCGACGCCCTCGTGGCTCTCATGCTTGGCATCACCGCCGACCAGTTGTGCACCGTGTACCGCACCCAGTTCGCAGTCCTGTACGGCTACGACCATGACCAGTACTTCTACGACGCCCACGGGCGCCTCGTCCCGAACCAGGTGCTCAAGGTGCGGCGGAAAAAAGGCGAGGCCATCACCGAGGCCGAGCGCACTGCCACCACCTACCGCTACGACCTACCCTTCCACACCTATGACCGCGAACTCGATATGCACATCGCCTACGTTGAGTTCGAGCGTCGACTGGAGACCCGAGGAACCGATTCATGAGTGAACTCGTCCCCCCGAAGCAGGCGGCCAAGCTCCAGAACGCCCTACTGGACTACCTCACGACAACCTTTGCCCTGTCCGACGCCGATGCCCAACGCGCCCTCGATGAGTTCTTGCGCGACCCTGATGAGGGCATCTTTAAAGGGCCTTACCTGCGTACCCGGATGCCCTTCGCACCGGCCCCAAGGTACTCCGCCGACGAACTCGAGTGGATGCCCGAAAACTTCACCCCGTACGGACACCAGGCCAGAGCCTTCACCCGCCTCAACTCCGCGCTAGGACGCCCGCGACCGACTCTCGTCACCACCGGCACCGGTTCAGGCAAAACCGAAGCCTTCCTGCTGCCGGTCCTCGACCACGTTATCCGAGCCCGCCGCAACGGAGTCACCGGCGTTAAAGGGCTCATCCTCTACCCTATGAATGCCTTGGCCAACGACCAGGCTCAGCGTCTCGCCCACCTCATCTCGACTGACAAGCAGCTGGCCGAGGTCACCGCCGCGATCTACACCGGTGAGAACGGAGCAACCCGCACCATCGTCAGCAAGGACGGTCTCATCACCGATCGCACCGTCATCCGCGACGACGCCCCCGACATCCTGCTCACCAACTATAAAATGCTCGACCAGCTCCTGCTGCGTCACGAGGACCAGCACATCTGGCAGCAGTCGGCCGAGTCACTGCAATACCTCGTCCTGGACGAGTTCCACACCTACGACGGCGCCCAGGGTACCGACGTCGCCATGTTGCTGCGTCGGCTCGGCCTAGCCCTAAAGTCGTACTGGCCAGAGCGCGGTAGCAAGGCTGACACGCACACCACCGAGGAGTGGGACCGTCCACTTGGCAAGATCACCCCCGTCGGCACCTCAGCGACCCTGGGCACCACTCCTGACATCTCTAAAACCGCGAACCAGAGCTCCTCCGGGGAGCGTTCCGGCGATATGGCCGCCTTCGCCACTACGGTCTTCGGTGAACCCTTTGATACCAGCTGCGTCGTCACCGAGTTCCGCAAAACCATCGACGAGTGGGCCGGTGACGCACAGAAGCGCCTACTGGGATCGAGAAATCGAACCACGCACCATCAACGCCCTCATCGTTAACGACCTCGTCAACGCCGTCACCCACCGCCCCTCCGATGAGGTGTGCGCGACCCTGCTCACCAGTCTGTACGAGGGAGCCGAGGGCTTGACCGACCGCGATGACCTCGTCCTACTCGCCAAAGGCCACCCCTTCATCCGGCAATTCTTGGAAGCCACCACCGAGGCCATCCATGTCCGCGACCTCGCTGACCGGCTGCTCCCGGGAACCTCACACGAAAACGACCCACGCGTCACCTTCCTGCTGGAGCTACTGGGAGCCCTCGGACACCTGCGTGCATTGCCCGACCGTGACATGCCGAGCACCGAAACCCACCTGTGGATTCGCGAGCTGAGCCGCATCGACCGCGACGTGTCGACTGCCACCCACTTTCGTTGGAGCGACGACGGCACCGTGCTAGGTCAGACGACCGACGATGGCACCGAGCCTGAGGTTGTTGCCCTGCCAGCGGTCTACTGCCGTCGTTGCGGCCGCAGCGGATGGGGAGTCCAGCTCGCCAGCACCGGCAATAACCTCAGCGAGAACAACGACAGCATCCGACGGACCCACGCGGCACACGACGGTCGCTTCCGAGCCTTGCTTTCGGCCCCTCGAGAGGGAGCCAGCGCGGTCGACACCGGCGAGGCGACAGCTTCCTTACGCTGGTTCGACACCGTCAACAGGTGTCTAGATCACCACATCCCCGACGCCGACAGCCCCAAGTACCGCAACGGCGTCCTACTACCCGTCCTCACCCAGGTGGGCAACGACGCCGACGAAGACGCCAAAGACGACGTCTGCCCGAGCTGCGGCGCCAAGGACGCCATCCGCTTCCAAGGAGCGGCCATCGCAACCCTGTTGTCGGTATGCCTGTCTACCCTGTTCGGCAGCGATGACTTTGATGAGAAGAAGGCACTCGTCTTTACCGACTCGGTCCAGGACGCCGCCCACCGCGCTGGATTCATCTCGTCGCGCTCCCACGCCCTGACCCTGCGCACCATTCTCCGCGGTGCCATCGGTGAAGAGTACGCCACAATTCCCCAGCTGATCCAGGGCGTGCTGGACCAAGCTGGCGACGATCAGTTCAAGCGCTACCGGCTGTTGCCCACCGAACTCGCCGAACAGAAGAATTTCAGGGACTTCTGGCGCTCAGCCCGCTACCGGAAGGTTCCGAAGAAGACTCTCAGCCAAGTCCGTAACCGCGTCGCCTTCGACGCTATCCTCGAGCTTGGCCTGCAGAGCCGGTACGGGCGTACCCTGGAACAGACCGGTTCGATCTGCGTCGAGGTGAACGCCGGAACCCCCGCCCAAATGGCTGCCATCGGTCGCAGCGCCCTGGGACACAGCGAGGACGACTTAGTCGCTACCCTGGCAAGCCTCACCGACGACCAGGTGGTGTCCTGGGTCCGTGGGATTCTCGAGCGCATCCGCATCCAGGGTGGTATCAACCATCCGTGGCTGCACACCTACCTGGAAGACGACGGTGCGCGGTGGCACCTGTGGGGAGGCCGCAAAGAACCCGGGATGCCCGCCTTCCCGTACACCCGTTCCGCCCCAGCTTTCCCACGCGTCGGTGGCCAGCACGTCCAGCACCAGCAGCTCGACAATGTCACCGACGGCCAGAGTTGGTACGCCCGGTGGACTGGACGGGTTCTTGGCGTGTCTGCTGGTCATGGGGCCCGGTTGGTGAGGTCGCTGCTGGAGTGCCTGCACCGCGGCAGCGTCCTGGAAGGGACAGCGACCAAGGCGCAGGCGACCGTCTACGCGATACCCAACGAGAGGATCATGGTGCGGGCGACCCGCGACGAAGAATTGCGCGACTCCACCATCTTACTGCGCTGCGACCTGTGTCAGGCGGTACATCCGGGCAGCCCCGCCACCGTGCGTCAGCTCACAGACGCGCCGTGTCTCAACGGGAATTGCAGCGGGCACTTGACCCCCGCGCCGATGGCGCCGGACAACTTTTATCGCACCTTCTACAGTGCTGGGGACCCGCGCCGCATCGTCGCCCGCGAGCATACCTCGATGCTCACGGACAAGCGACGGCTGAAGTACGAGAATGGATTCAAGGACGGCTCAGAGGACCCCTCGGCTCCAAACGTCCTCGTCGCCACGCCCACCCTTGAGATGGGTATCGACATCGGTGACCTATCAACGGTGTTTTTGTCGTCGCTGCCGCATAGCGTCGCCAACTACGTTCAGCGGGTTGGCCGAGCTGGCCGAGCGACGGGGAGCGCCCTCGACGTCACCATGGTCAGGGGTCGTGGCGAGCACCTCCCCCGGCTGGGCGACCCCGCGTCGATGATCAACGGCCAGGTTCGTCCTCCGGCCACTTACCTCAGCGCCGTGGAGATACTGCGGCGACAATACTTGGCGCACTTGGGCGACGAGCTGGCTCGCGATCCCGACGCTGCCCATCCGCTTACCTCAAGTGCCGCCATGAACGGGGGGAACGGTGGCTTCCTGGCCTGCCTCGTCGACTATGCCGAGGCCCACGCCGACGAGCACCTGGACCGCTTCTTGTCCACTTTTGCGTCCCTGCGCACCGACTCCATCGAGAACATTCGTACCTGGGCCTGCCCGGCCAATGGCCCTCGCACCAGCGGGCTCGCCCAGCAGGTGTTCGCCGCTGCCGGCCGATGGTCGCGCACCCTAGAGGAACTGAGGCATCGACGCGAGACCATTAAGGCGAGCCTGCCCGAACTCCTTCAGAAAGCGAACATCCCCAACGCTGGAAACGACGACATCCAAGCGGCCAAGGAGGCCGAGACGACGATCGAGTGGATCGGAAAGCTCCTTGGCAAGGCAAACCAGGCGTACTGGATCGCGACCCTCGAAGAGTACGGACTCTTCCCCAACTACACCCTCGTCGACGACTCCGTGAAACTCCACGTGAATCTGAGTTGGTACGACCCAGACAAAGAGAAATACCGGAGCAAGGCGTCCTCCTTCTCGCGTGGAAGTGCCGCAGCCCTGCGAGATTTCGCTCCCGGAGCCACCTTCTATGCCATGGGCCACGCCATTACTATTGACGCAATCGATTTCGGTCGTGATGGTGACTCCATCCGCACCTGGGCGGTCTGCCCCACCTGCGGATACATCGTCGATCTAGAGCTCGCAGGGAACGCCCCGGCGCAGTGCCCGCGATGCCATCGCCAAGGTATTAGCGACATCGGGCAGCACCTCAAAGTCGTCGAACTGACACGCGCCTCGGCAGCCATCAAGCGCGACGAGTCACGCATCGACGACATCCATGAAGAACGCACCCAGGCGAGCTTCGCTGTCGCACCGGCAGCCGACATCGACCCCCTCACATATCCGCAACGAGTGGTACGTGCAGCACACCGAGTTTGGCGCTCAATATCTCGACCGAATGGACCTGCGCTGGATTAATTTGGGTAAAGAGACTCCCAGCGCCCCAAGCCAACATGTGGCCGGCGTCCGATACCACGCTCCCCTCTTCCGCATCTGCGAAGGCTGCGGACACCTCGACCGCACCACCGGGACCAACGACCCTTCCGAGCACCGGCCATGGTGCCGCTACCGTAACAAACTCGACGAGCACGTGCGCACAGTCGCGCTCACCAGATCGCTCACCACTCAGGCCGTCGTCCTGCCGTTGCCGCGCTGGATGGTCGCGGGTGACGTGTTCGCATTGCCGAGCCTACGCGCAGCCCTCCTTCTCGGACTGCGCGAACAGTTTGGCGGAACCCCCAACCATCTGGGCGTCATGCCTATTAAAGAGCCTGTTGGCGGTGGAACCCGCGATGCGCTGCTGCTGCACGACCTCGTCCCGGGCGGGACCGGCTACCTAGCAGAGTTCAACGACCCCCAGAAGGTGTGGGACGCTCTACGGCACGCCTTCCAGATTGTGCGCGACTGCCCCTGCAAGGACGAAGAACGACTCGCCTGCCACCGCTGCCTGCTGCCGCTGGCCCCCGCCCACGAAGTGCAACACGTGTCACGCGCCAAAGCCGAAGACTGCCTCAAGGTTCTCATGGGTCTGGTCGACGATGACGAGCCTGAAGCCCAGATGACCTGGAAAGTCACCACCAAGGCCCCCAGCACCAATCCCAGTGATGAGTCCTATTTGGAGTCGCGTTTCCGGGAGTCCTTCATAACCCTCGCGCACAACCTTCACGCTCGGATATCCCAGAGCTATGGCCCCGGCGGCAACGTCATCAACGTGAGCATCGGAAAGGCGAAGTACACCCTCCAACCTCAGCTCCCCATGCACGGTTGCAAGCCCGATTTCGTCCTGCGCGGTGGCGACCGCCCAGATTTGGCGATCTTCACCGACGGGGAGACCTTCCACGCGACCCCGGCGCACAACCGAGTGCGCGACGACGCCAAGAAACGCGCTGCGCTCCGAAGCGCCGGAATTGAGGTACTGGCAGTCACTCTGACCGACGTCAAGGCCTTCGACTCCAGACAAATCCCGGTCCCGCCCAGATGGTTCAACTCCTCAGCATCGTCGATGCTAATCGGCACGTACAACTACACGTCCGATGCCGTGCGGGCTGTCACCGGTGGCCCGTTTGCGCTCTTGGAATACTGGATGAGCGGGAAATCGCTGGACGCTTTGGAAGGATTCGCCTCGGCTATTCCGTTCTTCTTCTCAACTGGCGAGCCAGACGACCACGTCGATCCATCCATTCCTGCAGATAACCTGCAACAGAGGGGTTTACCCAAGGACAGGACAGCACCCGTCTGGTGGAGTCAGAACGGCCCCTTGAGCATTCGGACCCGACTACGAGCGAGCAGCCCCCGTCCAGCTACCGACGTCTGCGTTGTCCTTGACGACGACGCCGTCAGCAGTCCCGACTTCTCGCATGCATGGCACCAGTGGCTAGCGCTGAGCAATGCTCTCATACTTCGACGCCCGCCGGACCAGACGGTGATCCGCGGCACGCAGCCCCTCGAGGAGAGCCCAGCTGAGCCAACACACAGCGTGGGTACGATCGACATCACCCAGACCCCATGGCCCACCGTCATCGAAAACCTTGGCTCCTCGCTGGCCACACCCGAGCTTCCCGGGCTGCTGGAGGACCTCGCTGCACAGGGGGTATCTGAGCCAACGGCCGGCGAGGAGATCGGTTCGGAGGGCATCATGGTTGACTTGGCATGGCCTGAGTCGCGCATAGCAGTAATCTTTGCACCAGAGCCCGACCACGAAGACTTGCTGGCCGAGGACGGATGGACACTGGTGCCGCCGACAGCACACGACATCACGATGGCGTTAGCCAACACGACCGAGGGGGAAGGACACCATGGCTGAGTCGACGATCATCATGTCGAAGCAGGCGCTCAAGCTCGACGGATCCCTCAAGCCCAAGGCGTTTACCTTCCTCGAGAAACTCACCACTGATGACACGGCGCCCGGCTTGCACATCGAACCGGTAAAGAAGTGCCGCGACAGCAGGGTGCGGACCGGTCGTGTCGACCAGCAATATCGCGCCGTATTGTTCAAGCTCACCGGCGAGGACGGCAACCGCCGCTACGTCCTCGAAGGCTTTTACAACCACGACGAGGCTTACGACGTCGCCCCACGCGTTGAACTCGCCATCAACCCTTTCAACGGAATTCCCGAGATCAAGCGAGCCGAACCGTCCATCGACACCCCCAACCCGACCGCCAGCGCCCCTACCGCGCGCAAACCGGCCGCCCCCGTGCAGGAGACCGCCACTCCAGTCATCACCGCCGACCGAGCAGACATGCTGTCTCTCGGCCTTGACGCCAACCTCGTCGATACCGCGCTCGCCCTGACCAGTGAAGACGCCGTACTCAACATGGCAGCGTCGCTCAGCGGGTGGCAGGAGGCAGCACTTGTCGGCCTGGCCTCCGGGATGACGCCAGAGCAGGTGCGCCAAGAACTGCTCGAATCCCCCGAGGAGTTGCCCGAACCATCCAAGAAGCAGCATGGCCACGCTGCGAGCCCTCGCGAACCCGACGTCGAGCTACTCGAGAGCCTACGCAGCCCCGCAGCAGCCATGGAGTTCGCCACAATCGAAGGGGTCGACGAGCTGCGAAGAGTCATCGAGGATGGAAACTTCGGCGCCTGGCGGGTGTTCCTGCACCCGACGCAGCGCCGCTTCGTCAACGGTAGGTGGAACGGGCCGTTCTGTCTGGGCGGAGGAGCCGGAACCGGAAAGACCGTCGTCATCCTTCACCGGGCGGTGTCTCTGGCACGGGAGAATCCGGGAGCCCGGATCATTATCACGACGTTCACAAAGAACCTCGCCCATGAGCTGTCCGCGAGTCTGGAGTCGCTCGACCCCGCCCTACCACGGGCGTCCGCGCTGGGACAGCCAGGTGTGTACGTCATCGGTATTGATGCCTTGGCCAACGCTGTTGTCCGGGAGGCCGGAGCCGATGTCGCCGAAGCCGCCGAAGGCGTCCTGGGAGCCCCACGCACCGATTTGTCCCGGCGCACCTCCCAGTGGCTTTGGCGCGATGTCCTCGACCACGCCGGACCAGAGGTACCCGAGCGGCTAGCTCACCACCGCCTACTCGAAACCGAGTACGAGCAAGTCATCCTGCCGCAAAACATCACGACGCGAGAGGAGTATCTGCGAGCACGCCGCCCAGGGCGAGGGTTCCGGCTCAATCGCCGCGATCGTGATGCCGTGTGGACGCTTGTCAAAAAGTACCGAGACGACTCTCGCATCAGCGGCACGATCTCGTTCCCCGAGGCAGCCGCCATCGCCGCGCAATACCTCACCCGCCACAGTCCCCTCGCCGACCATGTTCTCGTGGACGAGGGCCAAGACCTCACGCCGGCCCACTGGAGGCTCATTCGGTCGCTGGTCCCCGAGGGACCAAACGACATTTTCATCGCCGAGGACTCACACCAGCGCATCTACGGTCACCGGTTGGTCCTATCTCGGTACGGCATCATGACGAGGGGCCGTTCGCGGCGGCTCACCCTCAACTACCGCACCACTGCGCAGATCCTCAGGTGGTCGACCCACGTGCTAGAGGGCGGATTTTACGTCGACCTCGACGGCGATGACGATGACAAGCTGTCGGGGTACCGGTCGGCCCGTCGCGGCCCCGACGTCATCGCCCACCCGTGCACGACGATCACCGAAGAGTTCGACTACTTGGCCAAGGTTGTCGGGCAATGGGCGAAGGACCGTCAGTCCGAGACCACGGCGGTGCTCGTGAGGGACAGGTCGCAGCGCGAGCGAGTAGTGGATGCGCTCCACGAGCGAGGAGTACAAACCCGAGCCGTCGGTCATGGCTCGATACCGCCCGGGGCGCCAGTGGTTATGACCATGCACCGCGCCAAGGGCATCGAGTTCAGCAAAGTGTTCCTCTTCGGGGTCTCCTCGCGGTCTATCCCCATGGGCATCAAAGATTACGACTTCGATAAAGACGAAGGGGATCAGGCCCTGCTCCGGGAGCGATCGCTGCTGTACGTGGCGGCATCGCGGGCCCGCGATGAGCTTGTCGTAAGTTGGACCGACCAGCCCAGCCCATTGTTGAGCGCTTCTGTATCGTCCGTGGCAGCCAGCACATCTTGAGGGCGACACCCGAGGCCTTGAATGTCGGCTAACGGCTGTTCGGAATCACCACCTCGGTGACGTGAGAAAGTAACGTCCTCCCATTGTCATGGGCTGACGTAGCCGATCACACTGGCGCGCGTCTCGGCGAGGCGCACCAGCCCTTGATCGGCGTCACTCTGCGACCCGATCATCGTAGCTAGATTCACCCTGGTGAAGCGAAGATTCTGGGGCTCCTGCTTGACCGGCAAGCCTCTTGGCGTACCTATACACGTTGTCATTGATCCATTCCGGCGGTAATTCGCTGCCCTTAACCGCCTCAAGCACCATGTCGACCTTGAGCTGATTACCGGTGATTCTGCCGGAGCACACCAACGTAATTCCCGCTTCCTCGCACGCTTCGACGACGGGAAGAAAGTGCTGACTCATTTGGGTCGACAACAGGCCCACCATCACGCCGCCTACCTTGACGCCTACGACCGTCCTCTCTGTCGTCTTGAGCTTCTTGATAAACGACTCCAGCTCAGCTACCACTGGTACAGAGTGCTCGCCGGCAAGCAGACCCAACAAAGCCTCAGTGTGGTTCTCCTCACCCGTGACTTGCACCTTACGGCCCTGGGGCAGGATGGCTACCGGTCCACTGGGCATTCCGACAGGAACCTTCACCTCATCGGGCAGCGGAAACTTAACACTCACACCGGCTTTAAACCCGTTCTGGCGGGTCATCCAAATCGAGGCCGGAACCAACAAACATTGATGCGACGAGTGAAGCTCCTCGACCACATGACGGTATGATTCTCTCGCCTCATCCGGAACCATTCCGACCTGCACATCATCAATGAAGACGGCTAGTTTGTGGTTGGGGGTAAGCCTCACCTGCGCATCGAGGTCATCAAGCCGCACCTTTTCGCGTTTACCATCCTCGCCGCAAGAGACACAGACCCGAGTGATACCAGCCTTGAACTTCTTAGTCGCGACAAGTTTGTAGTTACGCACGCAAGGCCCCCACGGTTTAACTGGCATCTGCATACGCTTGGTAGAGGGCGCTGACGACAAGAGCCGCGGGTGAGCTAACGGGCGTATCGAAGGCATGGTCTTACTCGTACGTGGTCGAGTAAGTGCCCCGCGGAGGGCGTCATTAGTCGGGATCTCAACGTATGCATCAAGAGCACTGATAACACATCCGTGAACATCCATCGATGTCACGCCTAGAGAGTCCCACTCTGGGGCAATATCGGCAGCAGCCCATACAGACACATAACCGATATGGCTTCCATCCACGCTAACTTTGAGTGCGTTCTTATCGTAGCTATTCTGTGGCTCGCGTTCAACGCATAGCACCGTAGACCCAACAACGGATTTCGGAACCTCGTAATAGCACATTCCAAAAACGTCGTAACGGGTGACCCTATCCCCAACGTTAAGCTCCATTGAGGACCCCGAAGACACTACTCTTGCACTAACCTTCGCGGCAGGTAGCGACCTGTGCTTAGCGCAGACAGCGATAATCGCCAGCCAAGATCCTACGGTCATCCATATTCCCGCACGTGGGATCCAGAACATAGCCGCGACGATGAGCACACACCACCACGGGTGGGAAACAATGAAATCCCTCATTGCGTTCACGCGTTTGCTCATGCTTCAACCCATCCACCGGTGTCCTGGCTGTCTGTACCTGCATCGCCTCGCTGCCCACAATGAACACTCTTGTGACATGTGATCATCCGTACAGCCCGCGTACCTTCAGCCCCAACGGAAGCAGAACGGATCGAAGCCACACCCACCCGCCGTGAATTCTTCTGAGCTCCAGTTTGCGGGGTGTCACTGCTCCTTCCCAAAACCAGTGACACGACGGTTCTTGCTAAAGCGTCCTGCCGAAGGCACACCATCTCTGGCGGTGAAGGCCACTCACCTCTACCGACCCTGACTCTGACCGCTGCCCGGACTGTCATGGGTAGAGGACTGGCCTCACTCAAGAAATATGACAGATCGCTCATGACTCCGATTCTCGCCCTCGGCCACAATGGCAACAGGTCCCTTGTAAACACTACTGACTACAAACTACACGAAAGCCCCTCATATAAGGCGCTCTACAGACGCTTCGCAGTCCTTAGACCCGGAATCACACAGCGATTACAACAAGCTCTGCATCGTGCTTTCCTCGGCAGCGATGCTTGGAAGCTATTCAAAAGCCCGCCTGACTAGCAAAAACGCCACCACGTTAGACCTGACAAGCTGGTCGGGGCGACAGGACTCGAACCTGCGATCTCCTGCTCCCAAAGCAGGCGCGCTAGCCACTACGCTACGCCCCGTTCCGCTACGCTCACCGCAACGAGAACACCGATAGCTTAGTGGAAACCCCGCCGCTCGGCCAATGAGCCATCACAAGGACGGGGATTCGCGTCACCTCACCAGTGAGCAGATGGCATCAGCGATAGCCTCCGGCCTATCCAGCATCATGAGGTGGTGGGAGTTTTCCACCACGACCAATCTTGCGTTGAGCATCGGAGCCAGGCGTTCATGAAGTTTCAGCTCTTGCTCCTGGCCTGAGTACACCGCCGACAGCAACACCGTCGGCACGTCAGGCCAGGCATGCTGTGAACGTACAGCCATGAGGTCCCACGCTTGCTGGTCGTACCCAATCCATTCGGCTACTGCCATCGCCATAGCGTCGGGGCTGCCATAAACCCGGTGGAGCCGGTGCTCCTGGAATTGATGCCACACCACCGAACCTGACCTCGCCGTTTGCGCCATGACGCCGACGGCGAAAGCGTGACGACCTAACGAGCCAGCCACCGAGTCCATAACCTTATAAACCGCACGCGGCAACGCCACGCTGCGACGACGCGGTGGATGAGTTGGCCACTCTACAGAGGGATCAACGAAGACGACCCCTGCCACAACCTCGGGATGCATCCGAGCAAACGCCTCGGCATGGAAGGCCGCCATGGAATGGGCAACAAGAATAACCTTCCGTGGCTGCCCAATGTCCCAATGCCCCTGAACCAGACCAACGAGGTCGGTCAGGCTCGCGACTTCTTCATCCAGCTCGGGATAGCGCCCCGGCCAGATAGTCCCACCGATACCTGGACGGTCGTAGGTGATGACGTCGACGTGCTGGAGGCGATCCACGACGGGTTTCCAGAAGTCGCTCGACGCCGCAGCTCCTGCCATGAGCAGTACGACGGGATCCTTGACGTGGTAGTCCGGCCCTTCCCCATCGTCGTATGCGACACGGAACGGCCGTCTGCCTAACTCGCGAACCGACGTCACGGCGTCGTGAGACGAATCAAGCATTTTGTGGCCGTGCATGTCAGAACAGCCGATCTCGTCATCGCCACCCATGACACTCCCCTATCTCACTCCAGGATTCAAACCCTCGCGCCCTCACAAGGTGCGCGGACGCACCAGCGGGAAGCTAATCGTCTCGCGAATTGACGCATTCGTCAGCATCATGACCAGACGATCCAGCCCCATGCCCATACCGCCAGAAGGCGGCATCGCGTACTCGAGAGCCTCCAGGAAGTCCTCATCAAGCTCCATCGCCTCCGGATCGCCACCCGCAGCGAGCAAGGACTGGGCTGTAAACCGCTCCCGTTGGATCACCGGATCGACGAGTTCCGTATAGGCAGTACCCACCTCGGAGCCGAAGATGATGAGATCCCATTTCTCGGCCAGTCGCGGGTCATCGCGGTGCTGTCGTGTCAGCGGGGAGACGTCGGTCGGGAAGTCGCAGAAGAAGGTCGGTTCGACGGTGACATGCTCACTCAAGTGCTCGTGCAACTCCAGGACGACATCGCCTCGACTCCACTTCGGCAAAGTCGCAATCCCGAGCTTATTGGCGTACCCGATGAGCGTCTCTTTGGGGGTATCGGCAGTAACTTCCTCCCCCAAACCGCGCGAGATTCCCTCGTTGACAGTGATGACATGCCATTCGTTAGCCAAATCGATCTCATGCTCAACACCCTTGCGGTCACGTCCGCGCACGACCGTCCCACCGGTGGCGTTGCGGGCTGCGGACAGGATCATCTCCCTCGTGAGGTGACGCATCTGGACGTAATCGCCATAGGCCTGGTAGGCCTCGAGCATCGTGAATTCGGGATTATGGGTAGCGTCGGCACCCTCGTTGCGGAAGTTCCTACCAATCTCGAAAACTCGTCCCGCCCCGCCGACCATAAGCCTCTTGAGGTACAGCTCTGGGGCAATGCGCAGATAAAGGTCCAGGTCGTAGGCGTTGATGTGGGTGTGGAATGGACGCGCATTCGCCCCGCCGTGGATCGTCTGCAGAATCGGCGTCTCAACCTCGATGTAGTCGTGACTTAGCAGGGTTTCTCGCACCGCGCGGATGGCATTCGAGCGAGCACGCAGCTGATCGCGCGCACTGGGGTTGACGATGAGGTCGAGATAACGCTGACGAACCTTGGCCTCTGGGTCATTGAATCCCGATCTTCTCGATGGCAGCGGTCGCAACGACTTCGCTGCTAGCCGCCACGACGTCATCTCCAGACTTAGCGTCCCGTTACGGGATGCCCCAACTGTTCCAGTCGCAACGAGGTGATCTCCCAAAGACACCGCATGACGGAAGTCGCGCAGACTGTCGACGCCCATGGTGTCACGTTCCATGACTAGCTGGCAGGCACCTGTCCAGTCGAAGAGGTCAACGAAGATGACCCCGCCGTGGTCACGGCAGGCATCCACCCGTCCGGAAACGGTCATCTCCTGGCCAGTCAGCTCGACGGCGACGTCACCCAGCCGGTGGTCAGGCTTACAGTCAGGCGGATAGGCCTCCACCCCCGACTCAATAAGACGCTCACGGGTCGCCATTCGAGTACGAACCTGTTCGGGAAGACGACGCTGCGGAAGAATTGGCGCGCGTTCTTCAGCCAGGAATTCGGCAATCTCTGGATGCCCGCTAATTGAATATATCGGCTGGGGCGGCGGTTCCACCGGGTAAAGCCAATTAGGAATATCGAGCTGACCCTCAGCAATACCCATTGCTAGACCAACCTGAGCCAGATCAGAGGTGTCAGTGAAATTAAGGTAGCGGGTCTGCCAGCTCGGCTTGTACTTGACGTTGGAACGGTACAACTGCTCAATCTGAAACCACTTCGATGCCACCAGTACCAACCAGCGGTTAAGCCGACGCACCGGGGAAGCACCCACTCGAGCGCCTTCCTCAATAGCCTCGCGGAACACCGCGAAATTCATGGACACCCGCCGAATGCCAATTTCTGGCCCGGCCGCCATGAGTCCGGCGACCATAAGTTCAGTCACACCGTTATCTGCTCCGTCGAGATCTCGCCTCATGACGTCGAGGGACAAGCCGTCATTACCCCATGGTGTAAAGGACAGAATACCGGCCGTCTGACCAGCGCGAGGGCCGTCGTCGGGGTAGATCGCCTCCACCATGACACATCGACCATCTAGAGGGTCCCCCAACCGAGACAACGCCATTGAGAAGCCGCGCTCGTCGCCGTTTTGACGCCATTTATCAGTCAGGTCAATCAGGCTGTGCAACTCCTGCGGATTGATGTCCTCATGGTGTCGAACCCGAGTCGTGTATCCCATCGCGCGCAGTTTCGTGACCGTATGGCGCACCGGCTTGAGATCAGGATCATCGAGATTAAACGTAGCCGGGGAGATGATGGCTTCGTCGCCGATGCGCATCGCCCTCAAACCGGCCTGGTTCCATGTCGTCGCACCTTCCTCTGAGGTGCCAACGACGGCAGGAACCCATCCATAGGTGTGGGCGACCTCAAGAAATGCGTCAATGGCTCCGGGCCACTGGTCAACCGGGCCAACTGGGTCACCCGACGCCAACGCCACCCCAGCCTCCGTGCGATAACAGACGGCGGCATGACCGTTGCGAGAAAAGACGACAGCCTTGTCACGGCGCAGGGCAAAATATCCCAGCGAATCAGCCGGATTTTCGTCAAGAAGGCGGCGTAATCTCAGCTCGTCAGACAGGCTCATCATCGCGATATTGCGTTGGGAACGCAAAATGACGACGAGCGCAGCCACCAGCACGACGGCCAGCAGGAATGAGACCACACCTTGCACCCAGTGCGGCGACGTCGGCTCCTGGGCGATACCTGCTCCACTACCTTGAAGGATGCGAGTAATGATGTGCACCAGGCGGTTCCGTGGCCGTCCAACACCACCGGTCAGGGACACCAATAGCCACCCAATAAATCCGGTAGCCAACAGACCGCCAACGAGTACGACGACCGCTCGTCCGAGATTGGCGCGAACCGTGTGCGCAGCAAAGTCGCGACGATGAGTCAACAATGCCACCAAGATCCAGCCAACCGAAAACACGTTGAACAGATACCCCGCCAGATCAACGTCGTTAAGGGTGTCTGTCGGCCAACCTATGAAAACCTCGGTGACCACGATGATAAAGAACGCGGCCGCCACCAGCCACATCAACCCAAACACGACGAGGCTCACCCACCAGGCGAACCTTTTACGTCGCGACAGCGCGTCCGACAGCACCAACAGGACCACGACACCGGCCCAACCGAAACCGTCAACCGGGAAAATGAACAACGAGAACACGTTGTTGGCGATAGCCACCCACGTGGTGCGGCTAAACACCAGGCGTAACACGATGAGTAGGGCGGCGATGTTCATAAGCCGCGGGATGACGACAACCGGAGTGGACCTTGGATTCGAGGTCGATCGAGAACCGGTGCGTGGCCGAGCAGCGGATGCCGCTCGTGTCTCAGGTACGGGGTCGGACGATGTCACGCCCTAACTGTGCCACGTGCACACGACACAACCAGAACCCCACTGCCGGAACAGTCCCACCCGCCTACTGCACATGGTGAATTGGAGGCGAAAATGAGACATTTCCAACACGATGCAGTAATCCTGCCGCCCCAACGACGCACCAGTTTGTCACCAGGTGAGCAGCGCCAGATCCTCATCGTCGAGATGCTCGCTGATGAGCAAGCGCCGTGCCGTGCGCTGTCGCAACTCCCCCACCCGCATCGGACCAAATGCGCTCGTCAAGTCCTCTGGCCAGACCGTCGTCATCGCGTAGGCAAGGGCGGCACGGCGTCGGGGCACCCGGTGCCCGTCGACATAGAGCGGCCCTCCGGACACCGCAGGAAGAAAGGCTCCCAATTCCCAAACCGCCTTGTCAGCATCCCGGCCACCAAAACGCCCCGTCCATATGGCTCGTTCCGCGCGTACTAGCGGATCCTCCCCATCATGTACAGCAACGTTGACCCAGACGCCCCCCGGGACTAGCTCAGCCAACTCAGCTGAGGCTATACACCGGGACATAAAAGTACCCGGCTCATCTATTGGAAGCTCCCACAACCGACGCAGCCCCTCGTCACGAAGCTCGGGATTACCCACGCGGTGACCCAGCCGGAACGCAGCGCAACAGGTGAGGAGCTTGGCGACGTGATCGTCGCCTTTCCCAAAGGGCCGTGACAAAACATTTTCCAGGCCCTCAGCAGCCATCTCGAGAGCATCAAATGGTGCGACCCTCATGCCGACCGCACTCATAAGCAACCACGTCTGAGGACCTGAAACGGTGCGTGGATCAAAACTCGATACGATCTCATCGACACGAGCACCAACCGCCGACGCAACGTGGGGAGACCACCCAATCATCACCCGGGTAGCTCCCCGGGACTCATAGATGACAAGGTCATGAGCCCCCATCGGTAGCGGGCCAATCGTTTCACTGGTCTGGTCGATTCCATCGACAAGAATGCCAGCATCTGGGGTACGACACATCATTTCTTCCGGCGGGTCAACGATCGTTTCACACGGCAACCACGAGGGAAGACATTCCAGCGCTTCCACGACGGCGCCCGCCGGATGACCACGCCACAAAGCCATTCGGGCGCTGCCTGGAGACAGTGCGACCTCAGCACCCAGCAGACTGACCCCCTCATCAACAGGGTGGCAATCTCCCATATCTTGACGCCAGACCGTCAATGCTGCATCGTCACAGGCGCCTCTGGTGACGACAATTCCGCTAGCCCCAGCAGCCCAAACGATGGCTGGGATCGGTTGATCGAGAGTCCACGTCGGACCGGGAACCGTCACATCAGTGTCATCAACACCGGGAGGCATGGTGATCCCGGCGACGAGTTCCGCCACGTCTCCTTCACGCGACTGGACCGAAAGGACCGCTCCGCATGGGTGTGTCCACATCCACGAGGACTCGTGATCGGACTCCTGGCATGACACCAGTGTCCACGGTGGACTAACGGTGACGCGGTTCATTCTGACCTCCAAAACCAACAACCGTCAGTGACGCCGACGCTGACACCGTGGGCACCAAAACAGGTGACGCCCTCCCTGTGCGACCATCCGCACCGGCGTATTACACACCAAACAGGGCTGGTCCTCGCGCCGGTAGACGTACACCTCACCGCCATGATGATCTACCCGAGGGGGCCGACCCATCGCCTCTGGAGTGTGCTCTGGCTGCACGGTGTCGATGCGCCCTGACTCAACTCCGGCGCGCATGAGCATGACCAGATCATCCCACATCGCCAACCACGTTGAGTGGGAAATCTGCTTGCCAGGGGTGGCTGGATCAACGCGGTGGCGAAATAACACCTCAGCTCGGTAAATATTGCCAACTCCGGCCGCAACCCTTTGGTCTAACAACACATCGCTGATTCGCCGTGACGACCGTCGTACCTTGTCCCATGCAACGTCCGGATCTGCATCGTCGCGGATGGGGTCGGGGCCAATAGTGGCTGCGACCGTCCCCCACTCGTCGTCGTTGATGAGCTCGCACGTTTGCGGACCGCGTAGATCAGCTGCAGTAACGCCGTCGGTGATGCGTAACCGCACCTGACCGACCACAGGAACTGTCGGCTCGACTGCCAGCTTGCCAATCAATCCCAAGTGGATGTGTAACAGGTGGTCAGGACGATGATTATCGAAGTCCACGACGAGATGTTTGCCCCATGCCTGAGCTGAGGCCAGCACTGTCCCATCCAGCATGGCTGCGGATTCGGCGAATCGTCCCTGCGGAGAAGTGACCTCAACCCGTGAACCGGCGAAGGCCAAGTCGATGGCATTGGCAAGACGATGGATGACGTGGCCTTCAGGCACGGTTGGTTGTCCTCTCGGATAAGTAGTCATAGCGTCATGGAAGTCGAACAGGCGCAACGAGTTGAGGCAGGATAGCTTCATGAATGCCTCTGACCACGGCAAACAGCACCGAAACCATGACCACCGGCGTGGTCATGGGTCAATCCTTAAAGGAGATCGCGCTATGAGGACGCGCGAACTTGTGGAGCAGCCCGAACCCTCCGGTGAGTCCCAGATGCCCGAGCCGGGTCAGGAGTGGAAGACGATACTGGCGGATCTTCAACGTCGAGCCACCGCCAGTCACGTCAATAATTCAGGGCAGGAGAACTCACCCCAGTGAGCCCTTGTCCTCCCAGCGAATGAGCTTGTCAATACGACGCTGGTGGCGGTCCTCGTGGGAGAAATCGGTCGTCAGGAAAGTTTCGACGATCTGCCAGGCTTCCTCCTGAGTCTGCATCCGGCCACCCAAAGAGACAACGTTCGCATTGTTGTGGAGACGTGCCAGTTCCGCGATCTCGACGGTGTACGCCAGTGCGGCGCGAATCCCCTTGACCTTGTTCGCAGCGATCTGCTCTCCGTTGCCGGAACCACCCAGCACGATGCCAAGCGACCCCGGGTCGGCCATCACGGCCTGAGCACACGGGATGCAGTAGTCGGGATAGTCATCCTGAGAGTCATAGCTAGCCGCACCATGATCGACGACCTGGTATCCAGCTTCGGTCAACTTGCCAACGAGGTACTCCTTAAGCTCAAAGGCCGCATGGTCGGTGCCGATATGAACATGTGAAGGCTTAAAGGTCATGCCTCCATCATGGCACCTAGACCCGGCCAGTCAGTGTCGTAGATCATCTTCGATAGCGTGAAGGCTATGGCTGAAAGCACCTCATCTGTTCAGGTCCCCGACCCCTACCGTCTGGAACTGGTCACCAGCGACGGTTCCCGCAGCGAGGCGGTCGACAATGTGCTACGCGCGGTAGCACTGGGGTTTCACCTGTCCCAACCCTCCGACGCCGAGCTCGAGCACTACGCCGCTTGTGTCGAGGGCGAACAGTTGTGGACAATCCGCCAACCTGACCCAGACCCGGAGTTTCCCAACCTTCCGGTCGCGACAATGGACACATACCCGAGCACCATTAACACCGGCCATGGTCATCTCGAGCCGGCCACGTTCATTACCGACGTCACTGTGCGCGCCAGCCACCGCAGACGCGGTCTGCTACGTACCCTCATGACGAATACCCTGACCCGTTCCAAGGAGGAGGGTCTAGCATTCGCCGCCCTGACTGCCACCGAGGGCAGCATCTACGGACGGTTCGGATACGGCATCTCAACCCGCGATCAAAGCGTCGAGATCGTCGTTGACGGCCGGTTTAAGCTCAACCACGCCCCAAGCGGAACAGTCTCGATGGCTGATCCACTGGCCATTGATGATCTTCGTCTCAAAGTGTTCTCCGAGTTCCACCGGGCCCGTCGCGGGTCCCACAATCGCCAGCCGTGGCACGTCGATTACGCTTCCGGACGCTGGGACCCTCAGAAGGGCGGCCCAAACCGTCGCGTCCGTTCAATCGTCCATCACAACGACGATGGCGAACCCGACGGCGTCGTTTCCTACCAGATCGACAAGGATTTCGGCTCACAGATCACCATCCTCGACATGGTCGCCACCACCCCGGACGCTGAAGTCGCGTTGTGGGAGTTCCTCGCCTCGGTTGACCTCATCGAGATGATCAAGGCACCAAAGGTCGATCCCGCCACCCCACTGCCATGGGCGGTAGAAGACCCCCGAGTTGTGAAGTTCACCCGCCATATCGATCTCGGCTGGCTGCGCATCCTTGACGTCAAGAAGGCGATGGCCGTACGCGGTTGGGACCATCAAGGCTCAGTCACCTTCCACGTCGTTGACCCGATGGGTTATGCCGAGGGCACCTGGCAGGTCGACGTCGAGGCTCCGGGAGCGCCTGCGACCGTCACGAAGGTCGACGACTCCACCGACGCCGCGACCCTTGACGTGGCTGCACTTGGATCGCTGTATTTCGGAATGGGCCGGGGATTCTCGCTGGCCGCTGCCCACCGCATTACTGGCACTGACGAGCAGATCGCAGCGGTGGACCGGATGTTTTCCACCGTCGACGTCGCCCATAACATTTCGGAGTTCTGAGGCACCCTTACGCAACGTGGACCAGGCATCTTTACCCGGTCCACGTTGCCTTATCGGAGTGACAGACCCCAGAGAATCGACCCTCACCCGATGGTTGTGATCCCCTGCGGACCGTTTTCAAGCAAATACCGGAACCCGGCCTCGTCAAGGATGGGACGGCCCAGGTCTCGCGCCTTGGTTTCCTTGGATCCGGCATTCTCCCCCACGACGACGTAGTCAGTCTTTCGGGAGACGGATCCAGCCGCTTTTCCTCCGCGCGAGACGATGGCCTCCTTCGCCTCGTCACGGCTGAATCCCTCCAGACTTCCCGTGACGACCACAGTCAACCCCTCGAGGGTCTGCTCAGGGGCCTCGTCACGATCGTCGGCCATCCGCACTCCCGCTGCGGCCCATCGACTAATAATCTCCTGATGCCAGTCGACTTCGAACCATCGCTTGACCGATTCGGCGATAATCTCACCCACCCCATCGACTCCAGCAAGTTCCTCGACGGACGCTTCCCGGATGGCCTCAACTGACCCGAAGTGGGTGGCCAGAGCCCGGGCCGCCGTTGGTCCGACATGACGGATAGACAGGGCGACCAGCACTCTCCACAACGGCTGAGACTTGGCCTTCGCTAACTCGTCGAACATTTTCTTGGTCGTGGCAGTCGGAGTCGACGGCTTTTTCGCTGTCGCCTTCGTGAAGAAATAGGGTTCAAGCTGCCAGGGGCCTGGGCCGCCGTTAACTTTCCTACGACGCCATACTTTGACCTCGGCGAGATCGTCGAGCTGCAGGTCGAACAGACCAGCCTCGGAGCTCAGCACTGCCGTTTGTCGTTTCGGAAGTTCCTCAGCGACCTCGTCATCACCCGGGCGCTGGTTTTCCGGATCAGTCAGAGCGATGGCGGCCTCCCAACCAAGAGCTTCGATGTCGAGGGCGCCACGTGACGCTAATCCGAAGACCCGCTCGTGTAGCTGGGAGGGACAACCTTGAGCATTAGGGCAGCGAAGATCCTTGTCACCGTTCTTTTCGTAGGCCAGCTCTGCCCCACAGCTCGGGCAGTGGTCGGGCATAAGAAACTCCCGCTCAGTGCCGTTACGCAGCTCCACCACCGGGCCAAGGATTTCCGGAATAACGTCACCAGCCTTGCGCAGCACCACGGTGTCGCCAATGAGCACTCCTTTGCGCTTGACCTCGAAAGCGTTGTGGAGGGTAGCCATCTCGACGGTGGACCCGGCAACTGTTACCGGTCTCATGACCCCGTACGGGGTGACACGACCGGTCCTTCCAACATTGACGCGGATATCAAGGAGCTCGGTGTTGACTTCTTCAGGCGGGTATTTATATGCGATGGCCCACCGGGGAGCTCGCGAGGTGGCACCCAGCTTGCGCTGCAAAGAGACATCATCAACCTTGACCACCACGCCGTCAATCTGGTGGGAGACCTCGTCGCGGGACTCGCCCCAGCGGGTCACGAACTCATGTACCTCATCGACATGCTCCACGATCTTGAAGTACGGCGAGACGGGTAACCCCCACTGCGCAAGCTTGTCGTAGGCATGCCCCTGGCTAGGGAAATCGTGACCTTCCAGCACCCCAATACCGTGGACGATCATCGACAGAGGCCGGGACGCCGTCACCCGAGAGTCCTTCTGCCGCAGCGAACCGGCAGCCGCATTGCGCGGGTTAGCAAAGGGGTTCTTACCTGCCTCGATGAGGGCAGCGTTGAGGTCGGTGAAATCAGCGACCGGGAAAAATACCTCGCCCCGAACTTCAAGCAGACGAGGGACGTCGTCGCCAGTCAGTTTCCGGGGTATAGCCGCGATCGTACGCACGTTCGCGGTGACGTCCTCACCGATACGGCCATCACCGCGTGTCGCCCCGGATACAAGCTGCCCGTCTCGGTAGACGAGGTCGACCGCCAACCCGTCAATCTTCAGCTCGCAGAGGAAATTCGGGATCTTTCCGACGGCAGTAGCGACCCTGTTCATCCATTCTGACAGTTCGTCGCGGGTAAAGACGTTGTCCAGGCTCAGTAGCCGTTCGAGGTGTTTGACCGGGGCGAAATCTGTTATCCGTTGTGGAGCTCCAACCCGCTGAGTGGGCGAGTCGGGAGTGCGCAACTCCGGATGGTCGTCCTCCACCTTCTTGAGTTCAACCATAAGCCGGTCGTATTCGGCATCAGAGATCGTGGGAGCGTCGCGGGCATAGTAAGCGTCCTGGGCGTCAAGGATGCGCTGGGCCAACTCAGTCCAGTGGTGGCGCGCTTCGGCCCCAGCCTCGCTCGCCTCCAGCTCGCCACCTTGGGTGGAATCGTCAACCATAGTCCCATCTTTGCGCAGTTCACATAGTTGTGCATTCACCGACGAGCTTTCGTCCAGGTCCGTTGCAAAGAGAATTGCCTGGCCACCGGGATGCACTTGGCGAGGTCAACCTTGGCTTCCTCGTCCATGGGCACCAAAGACATAGTGACCGGCGTACCGACGTCCTGCCCGACCGGGGCCATGTCTTTTCCGTCTCAGCACAGTAGTCGCCGGAGAGATCGCGTCCTTCATTGAGAACGGCCAAACTCATGTCGCGAAAGACGATACGTCGTCAACCTTTTTACCACAAATATCCAACGTGACGTCGCCCGGGTCAGGTTGCACCCAAATCAACTGTTGTCCTCATGGCCCCAACCGGGCCGCACGCGCTTAACCCTGGCAAAGACGAACCCCTGCATTGTTCGCGTATGGCGCATAAGCATGGAACACAGTTCACAATTGACAAGACAGCCAAAGAGGGAACCGATAGAGTCTTATAAGAATTGTTGGGTGCATTATGTGCGCTCATAACTAACGCATGTTCCACGGAGGCATGATGAGCTCGGTCAACATCACTCGCGAGGAGGCGCAGCAGCGCTCCCAGGTCATCACGGCACATAGCTCCAAGGTGCTCGTTGATCTTTCTGGACGCGACCCCAACGGCGACCCGCTCGGCGAGCCGACCGAAACCTTCGTTTCCTCCTCAACAATTCAGTTCTCATCGACTGGTGGGCAGAGCCATCTCGACCTTATTGCTGACGGCGTCTACGCCGCAGACCTCGACGGCACTCCATTGGATCCCGCCGCATTCTCACATAATCGTTTCCCATTCACGACTGAGCCGGGAACTCACGAGATCACCGTCACCGCGCTGTGCCGCTACTCCCATTCCGGGGAGGGTCTGCACCGTTTTGTCGACCCTGCCGACGGCAAGGTCTACCTATACACCCAGTTCGAAATAGCTGACGCCAGGCGCATGTACGCGGACTTTGAGCAGCCCGACCAAAAGATGACCTTCGAGCTGCAAGTCATCGCACCTACCGGTTGGACCATCGTCTCTAACTCCCCCGCTCCGGAACCGACCGAAGGCCCGTGGGAGGGGATGTCGCGGTGGTCTTTTGAACCCACCCTCCCGATTTCGACCTACCTCACGGCTCTCGTCGCCGGTGAATACCATGTCGATCACGGGACAATCCATACGGCTTCAGGAGAAATTGATGCCGACATTCTGTGCCGTCAGTCAATAACGGAATACCTCGACGCCGACCGTATTCGGACCACCACCCAGCGCGGGTTCGAGGTCTACGAGGCCGAGTTCGGATATCCTTATCCGTTCGGTAAGTACACCCAGTCTTTCGTCCCGGAGTTCAATGCGGGCGCCATGGAAAACGCCGCTTGCATAACCCATCGCGACGACCTGCTCTTTCGCTCCCGGGTCACGTCGGCTGCATACGAAAACCGTGATAACACCATCCTTCACGAGCTTGCCCACATGTGGTTTGGCGATCTCGTAACAATGAAATGGTGGGATGATCTGTGGCTCAACGAGTCCTTCGCCGAGTGGGCCTCACACTACTGCCAGGAAAAGATCGTCGAGAAGCATGGCGGCATCGACCCGTGGGTTTCTTTCGCCAACCAGCGCAAGACCTGGGGTTACACCCAGGACCAGCTGCCGACCATCCACCCCATTGCAGCCGACATGATCGATCTTGACACCGTCGAACAGAACTTCGACGGGATCACCTACGCCAAGGGCGCATCAACCCTCAAGCAACTGGTCGCCTTTGTGGGTGAAGATAAGTTCCTCGCTGGCGTGCGGACGTATTTCGCCCAAAACGCCTTCTCAAACACCGAACTCAAAGACCTTCTCCACCAACTCCAGGTGGCGTCGGGGCGGGACCTGTCCTCCTTCACCGAGCAGTGGCTGCGTACCCCCGGTGTCAACACCGTCCGCCCGGACTACGACGTCGACGAGAAGGGCAACTTCACACGCTTCGACATCGTCCAGACCGCTACCGAGAAGTATCCGACTCTGCGTACCCATCGTCTGGGAGTCGGCATCTACACCCTTACCGACGACCACCTGACCCGTACCGAGCTTCTCGACGTGGACATCCACGACGAGCGTACCCCGATCGCGGCCCTCGTCGGGCACTCCCGCGGCGATCTGGTGCTACTCAACGATAGCGACCTGACCTACGCCAAGGTACGTCTCGACGATCATTCGATGGCCACCCTCATTGACCGCATTGACGCCCTATCTGACCCGCTGGCCCGTGCACTGTGTTGGAGCTCGGCATGGGACATGTGCCGCGATGCCGAGATGCGCGCCCAGGACTATGTCACCTTGGTTGGCAAAGGCTTGCCCAGCGAAACCGACCTCACAGCCGTGACCGCACTCATCCGCCAGGCGACAACCGCCGCGATCTCGTACAGCAACGCCGAAGATCGCCAGGAAGTGCGTGACCGTCTCGTCGCCATCCTCGCGACTGGCCTTCGAGATGCCATGCCCGGCTCTGACCACCAGGTTGCCTATGCCAACGGTCTGGCTACCGCAGCCACCACCGACGCCGCAGACCTGCTCAAGGGGTGGCTGTCCGGTGAGGAAGTCCCCGAGGGACTCAGTATCGATCAGGGCATGAGGTGGCGCCTCGTCACCGCGCTTGCCAGAGTGGGAAGAGTTGGGGAAGACGAGATCGCCGCCGAGCTGCAACGAGACAACACCATCTCTGGTTCCGAGCAAGCTGCCGGGGCCCGCGCCGCAATGCCGACCGCCCAGGCTAAACAGGCCGCCTGGCAGCGCGCCACCACCGACGATTCGGTACCCAACGAGACTTACCGTCAGTTGGTCATGCAGTTCATTCAGCCTGATCAGACCGAGGTTCTCTCCCCGTACGTCGATCCATACCTCGAGCTATGCAAAGCCATCGACTCCCACGAGGGTCAGTGGGCCAAGGCCGGTCACGCCCAGGTGCAGAACGCCTTAATGTGGCTATTCCCGAGTACCGAGGTCATAGACGCCGCCTGGCTCAACAAACTAGAGGGCTGGGTTTCCGACAATGACCCCGGCAGCACGGTCCGTCGCGTCCTTGCCGAACGTGCTGATAACGCCCGCCGTATCCTGCGCTGCCAGGAGGCAAGCCGCGGGTGACGTGAACGACGATAGTGGCCTCGAACCGTTTGTTCGAGGCCACTATCGTCTTCGTATCAGGCAGCTGGTTGAGAATCAGTCAGGATCGTTGCTATTGCGTCCCTTCGCACGATGGATTCCCCACCCAACGAAGATGAAGAGAACGGCAGTGGCGATCGGCCACACGACGCACAGCATGAGCAGGTGAACAGAGCTGTAGTGAGCTTCGGGCCAGCCAGGCAAGGTTTTCATGGGCACGAAGGCCAGCGCATCGATCATGGCCTCAGCGTAGCGTCTATGCGCACGCGAGTAACCGGACTTCATAGAACTTAATCTTCATCGAGCTTAAATGTGGGAGGAGCCATTGTGAAAGGGCTAAGCTCCAATGTGTTTGCCGATTGCACTCATCGGTGTTCACACGCGCGCGGCATCTCATAACCTCACCAGATCCGCCCTCAACTGCATCAAGAGTGAATCACTGGAAAGATGGGGACGAGACACCGAGGAGGAAACGCATGAGTGACACTGCGCCACAGACCGCCGAGGTCGGCGTCATCGGAATGGCCGTCATGGGCTCTAATCTGGCCCGAAATATGGCCCGTAAGGGCTTCCGTGTCGCCATCTATAACCGCACCGCATCACGTACCGACGAGGTGATAGCCGGGCATGGCAACGAAGGGACGTTCCTGCCCTTCCATGACCTGGCCAATTTCGTAGCCAGCCTCGAGCGCCCGCGTCGCGTCGTCATGATGGTTAAGGCGGGGTGCGGCACCGATGCCGTCATTAAAGAGATCACCCCTCTCCTCCAACCTGGTGATGTCCTCGTCGACGGTGGTAATGCTTATTTTGGTGATACCCGCCGCCGTGAGGAGGAAATACGTCCCACCGGCATTCACTATGTTGGTACTGGCATCTCCGGTGGGGAAGTCGGGGCCCTTGAGGGTCCATCAATTATGCCTGGCGGGTCTAAGGAATCTTACGAAATCATCGGACCGGTCTTAGAAAAAATCTCCGCCCACGTCGACGGTGAACCCTGCTGCGCATGGATGGGTACTGACGGCGCCGGACACTTCGTCAAGATGGTCCATAATGGCATCGAGTACGCCGATATGCAGTTCATTGGCGAGGCGCACTCCCTTTTGCGTGCCGCCGGTTTGACCAATGCTGAGGCCGCCGATGCCTTCGAGTCGTGGAACCATGGCGACCTCAATTCCTACCTCGTCGAAATCACTTCTCGGGTACTGCGTGCCAAGGATCCTCGTAACCCCGACACAGACCTCCTCGACGTCATCCGCGACGAGGCGGGAATGAAGGGAACGGGCACCTGGACCGTCCAGACTGCTCTCGAGCTTGGAGTGGATGTCTCCACTATCAGCGAGGCGGTCTTCGCCCGATCCGTTTCCAGCGCCATGCCGCTGCGCACGGTCGGTCAGCATGTCCTTGCGGGGCCGGAGCACACCATCACTGTTGAGGACCGGCAAACCTTCCTTACCGATGTTCGTGATGCCCTATGGTCGGCGAAGGTGGTGGCCTACGCACAAGGTCTCGACGAGATTCGTACGGCGGCCGCCGAGTACAACTGGGAGGTCGATATGGGCCAAATCGCGTCAATCTGGCGCGATGGCTGCATCATTCGCGCGCGTCTGCTCCAACGCATCAGGGATGAATACGCCGCCGGTGACCTCGTATCCCTCCTTGAGGCCCCGTCCGTGAAGGCCGAGCTCGCACGCTGCCAGCAAGCGTGGCGCCGGGTCGTCGCCTGTGCTGTCGAGGCCGGTGTTCCAGTTCCGGGATTCTCTTCAGCCCTGGGCTACTACGACCAAGTCCGAGCCCCTCGTCTTAACGCCGCTCTCACCCAGGGTCTGCGCGACCTTTTCGGTGCCCACACGTACCGGCGCGTTGACGACGAAGGTTCTTGGCACCTCAACTGGTCAGGCGACGGTCGCGAAGTCCGCGCCAACTGAGTCTTCCCTCCACGAGAGTGGCCAGCCCTGGCCGTCGTGTCTGTTCCTACCCCACGCAACCCCATAAGGAGCCCCATGACCACCTCCCCTACGATCAACGACTGGTGGAAGTCCGCTGTCGTCTATCAGGTCTACCCACGCAGCTTCGCCGACTCGAACGGAGACGGCATTGGCGACGTGCGTGGCATCATCGACCACCTCGACCACCTCGTCACCTTGGGTGTCGACGCCCTGTGGATCTCACCGTGGTACCCCTCCCCCATGGCTGACGGCGGATACGACGTCAGCGACTACTGCGACATCAACCCGGACTTTGGCACCCTCGCCGATGCGGACGCCCTCGTGGCACAGGCGCACGAGCTGGGTCTGCGGGTCATCATCGATCTCGTCCCGAACCACTCCTCTCAAGAGCATCCATGGTTCAAAAAGGCGTTAGCCGCAGCTCCCGGCTCCCCAGAACGCGACCGCTACATCTTTCGTGATGGCCGGGGCGAGAACGGTGAACTTCCCCCGAACAACTGGCCGTCAGTTTTCGGCAGCGGCGCATGGGAGCGCATCACCGAGCCGGACGGCACTCCCGGTCAGTGGTACCTACACTTTTTTGACGTTTCCCAGCCCGACTGGAACTGGGAGAACTCCGACGTCCTCGAAGAGTTTGACCGGGTGCTGAGGTTCTGGTTCGACCGCGGGATCGACGGTTTCCGCATCGACGTCGCCAACTCGCTGGTTAAGGAATCCGGTCTTCCAGATCTCCCCGAGAACGAAAAGTTCGGCGAGCTCGTCGGGGATAGTCCGATGTGGGATCAGCCTGAACTTGCATCAATTCAGCGACGCTGGCGTGCTATCGCCGACGAATACGCCATACTCCCGAGGGACCCAGGATGTTTGTCGCCGAGGCTTACCTCCCCCACGACCGCCTGGTCCGCTACCTCGAGTCAGATCGGCTGCATACGTCCTTTAACTTCGAGTTCCTCATCTCGGCGTAGAAGGCCAACTCGCTTCGCACCACGATCACCGAATCGCTAGCAGCTCACGAGTCGGTGGGCGCTAGTGCCACCTGGGTACTTGGTAACCACGACAATGTCCGCCCGGTCTCCCGCTACGGCAAGGAGATCTCCGGGCTGGACTTCTCGGATCCGTCGGCTCCGCACGCCCAGTTTCATGGCACCCCTACCGATGTGGCTCTGGGACGGTGTCGGGCTCGCGCCGCCGCCATGCTGGAGCTGGCTCTACCGGGCGGTGCCTACATTTACCAAGGCGAAGAACTTGGCCTCCCAGAGGTCGAAGATCTTCCCGAAGAAACCCTCCAAGACCCCACCTGGAAACGTTCTGGACACACAGATCGCGGTCGTGACGGATGTCGCGTTCCCATGCCGTGGAGCGGTTCCAACGCACCCTATGGGTGGTCGACAAACGCGAACACCTGGCTCCCCATGCCGAGTAATTGGGCCGAGTGGACCGTCGAATCTGAGCAGAACGATTCGTCATCCTTCTTTATCCTCTACCGCACCCTACTGGCCGAGCGCCATGCCAACCCAGCACTGGGCGCCGGAACGATGACTTGGAACGAGTCCAGCGACGAGGTCCTCGACTTTTCCCGCGAGCCCGGTTTCCAGTGCATCGTCAACTTCGGCGCCGAAAAGGTGACCGTGGACGCTGACGCGGTTATCGCATCGTCGATTCCGTTGGACACCCAAGGTAAGACGGTGTCAGTCGGACGCGATCAGGCTGTCTGGTTGCGAGTCTGAACGTCGATCACACCGTGACGAGGTAGGCCGATAAGGCCTGCCTCGTCTGGTCGTCGATGGGCACCGAAGCGCCCGTCTTCGGATCGACACAAACCAGCACAGTGGCGGCGTCGAGGGCCGACCCTTCCTCAGTCGCGATGGATCCGGCCAGCGTCATTGACGACGTCCCCAACCGCGTCAGGGCGGTATGAACTCGGCATGACCGCTGGGTCGGCAGAACCTGACGGCGATACCGAATATCTTGACGCACGACGACCCACAGATAGTTCCCAGCTCGTCTCATTCCCGGCGACCACGACGTCGTCGCCAGGATTCTCGCCTCTTGCAGGTATCCAGCCAGACTCACGTTATTGACGTGGCCTTGACGGTCGACATCGGACCAGCGGATCGGCACCTCGATGAAATCACCAGCCTCGGACACATCCACCACCTTGATGGGCTTCCACTGCTGTGACTCGACTTTCATCGACTCAAACGCGCCACGCTCACCATCGGTGAGGCGACGGGGTCGACCAGTCGCGAAGTCGAAAGGGCAGATAGTTCCCCGGGCACGAGCGACCTCAACGTCGTGGTGCCAGGCCCGATAATCAAGGACGGTCCGGGCCGCGCCGAGCTGGGAGCACCCCACGGCCACGCGCAACGGGCTACCATCAACTACGAAGGGGGCCAAAAACTCCACATCCTGACTGACGACGACGATCCCCGTGTCAAGCATCTCCTGGGCGCCATTGGTGTAGAACGCCTGGTTTCGTGACTCCTGTACAAGCTCGCTAATACGAACATTATTGACGTGTCCCTGCGCATCCATATCGGACCAACGCAGTGGAATATCGACGACGACAGCTCCAGTCATGAAGCGTCGCTTCCCTTTGCGGCGCCCGGTTGATCGTTTTCGTCAGCGAACATCTCGTCAAGGAGGTAAGCGTATTTTTCAGCCACCACTCCACGACGCACCTTGAGACTGGTCGTCACTGAGTGTGAATCCTCGGTCAGGTCATGGTCAAGAATGGCAAATTTCTTGACGGTCTCCCAGCGTTCAAGCCGCGAATTAGCCCGATCGACGTACCACTGAATACTGCGACGCACGCGTGGATCTGCGGTGAGCTCGGCATAGCTGGCATCAGCTTTGCCATGTCTTTTGCCCCAGGTCATGAGCGCGTCCCGATCGAGGGTGAGTAGAGCGACGGCGTATTTATGTCCTTCGCCAAGCACGACAGCGTTAGACAGGTACGGGCAGTTGGCCATCAGAGTGGCCTCGACCTTCTGTGGGGCGACGTATTTACCACCAGAAGTTTTGAAAAGATCCCGCTTGCGATCAGTAATGCGCAGGTAGTTCTTTTCATCGAATTCACCAATATCACCGGTGTGGAACCAGCCATCGGTGAACGCTTTGGCGGTCTTCTCGGGCAGGTTGTGGTAACCGCGAGCGACGATTGGCCCAGAAACCAAGACCTCGCCGTCTTCTGCGATCCGCGCCAGACATCCCGGCGCGACCGGTCCAACAGTTCCCGAGCGAATAGCGGTAGGGCCACTAAAGAAAGCAACCGCTCCAATCTCGGTGGCCCCGTACCCCTCGACAATAGGAATTCCAGCCGAGAAAAACCATTGCTGCACCTGCTCAGAAAGCTTGGCACCACCGCAAATCATGAACTCGATCCCACCGAGCTTGCGGCGCAAGGTAGAGAACACCAGTGCATCAGCGATCTTGAGTTTAGCGGCTACGGTGACTGGCAGCCGATCACCGGCACGACGGTACTGCTGGACGTCCCGGCCAGTAGCAAACGCCCACCGCGAGACTCGGCTCGCCAAGCGTCCCTGCGGGTAGGCTGTCATGACTCCAGCGCGGATTTTCTCAAAAATACGGGGCACACCACACATGACTCGGGGTTTAACCTCGCCAAGGCTACGGGCCAACCTCGGAATGCGCGGCTCAATAGCCTGGGTGATGCCAATCTCCACGCAAATCGCGATAAGGCACTTGCCGAAAGCATGAGAAAGCGGCAACCACAACAGATGAATATCCCCGCCTCGGAACATGTCGAGGCTCTTCCACGCCTGTCCCATATAGGTCCAGGCCTGGTGAGTGAGTTCAACTCCCTTGGGAGTGCCAGTAGTGCCCGAGGTGTAAATGAGGGTGCACAGGTCGTCAGGCTCAATCGAGTCGATCATGCGGCGGACAAGTTCTGGCTCAGCAGCCAGACGACGCCGTCCGTGAGCAATGACGTCAGCCATAGTGGTGAGGCGGTCATCGCTGACCCCGGTCTGCTCGGAGTCGTCGACAAAGCTAATGATGTGACGTACCACCGCGTCGACTTCGGGGCGTCCTTGGATCTTGGCGACTTGGGCCGTCGAGTCGACGAAAAGGATGGACGAGTGTGAGTCGACCAGGATAAAGCTGGCCTCTTCTGGCCCTGAATTCGGGTAGATCGTCGTAGTCGCACCACCTGCGCAGGAAATGGCCATATCGGCGATGATCCACTCAGTACGAGTTCCGGAGAGCAGAGCGACGCGCCCCTCACGAGGAAGACCGAATTCCATCAGCCCTGCAGCAACCTCGTGGGCCTGGCGACGGAACTCAGCAAAGGTCATCGGAAGCCAGGTATTGGGCTCATCGTCGGGACCCGAGGGTGTCAAGAATGCAATGCGGTTGGGATGAGCATCTGCCTGACGATCAAGCATCGCCGCAAAGTTTTTTGCCGAGGCTGCGAGGAGCTTCCTCTGCACAGCATGAGACTCGTCGTCACTGGTACCGCTCATCAGCTCACCCTCACCTCGATCAAAAGTAACTTCTGCCACGCTATTGCATGTTTCATTGGCCAGTCCCCACAACTCCCGATATCAACAATGGGCGGTTGTTGACAGAAGTAGGCCGGAAAGCATTCTCCACGCCACGGGTACGATGATGATCATGTCACAGGGCGGCTCTGGGCGCAGCACTAACGAAGGCGCCACTAAGACATGTGATGATGTCGGGTCCCAGATGGAGAAGTCAGCTGCGACTGCCTGGTTGAGCATCGAACAGCAGCGGGTTTGGCGAGCGTGGCTTCTCGGGTCCGCGCGTATCACCTCTCGTCTTTCGCAGGAGTTGCGTCGCCACGACCTGGAACTGTGCGAATACGAGATCCTGGCCAGTCTCTCGGAGGCTGACGACTACGCGATGCGGATGTCTGTACTTGCCACTGAGGTGCATCAGTCGAGGTCCCGGCTCACCCACGCCGTTGAGCGACTGGAAGCTCGCGGACTCGTCACGCGAGAACCCGACGTCCGGGATCGTCGCGGGGTGGTAGCTCGGTTAAGCCCCACCGGAATGGATCTGCTGCGTCAAGCCGCCCCGAACTATGTTCGTACGGTTCGCCACATTGTCGTTGACCCGGTCGATCCCGAGGATTTCGCTGCCATGGGACGAGCCATGAGAGCGGTTCTCTCCGTGCCAGACTGAGGCCATGACAGCCACCACGGACATTCTCCAGGACTTCCGATCAACTCTAAGAGGTCTTGATGCCTCCGCCCTGGAGATCCTCGACGATTCCCTGCTGGCGCGCGCCCTTTACTCTTCTGACGCCTCGATCTACCGCGTTGTTCCTACCGCGATCGCCCATCCCCGCAGCACTGACGAACTGTCTGCCCTCGTCACAGCCGCAAGCCAGGTAGGCCTGCCCATCACCGCCCGCGGGGCCGGTACGACGTGCGCTGGCAATGCAGTTGGGGCAGGGCTGGTTATCGATACTTCGGCCCACCTCAACCGCATTCTCTCCCTCGATCCTCAGGCCCGTACCGCCGTCGTCGAGCCTGGTGTCGTTCAGGACTGGTTGCAGCACGCCGGAGTCCGGCACCGGTTGCGGTTCGGCCCGGACCCGTCCACCTCAACACGTTGCACTATCGGCGGGATGATCGGCAATAACGCCTGCGGGCCGCGCGCGCTGGGATATGGCCGCACCGGGGACAACCTTGTTGATGTTGACCTCCTCACCGCCGACGGTCATGTGACGACCCTGCGTCGTGGAGACTTCGCTGTGCCGTTCACCCAACGCCTGGTGGATCTGACAGACGCAAGCCTTGCGACGATCCGGACCGAGTTCGCGACTTTCTCCCGACAAGTTTCCGGATACTCCATGGAATGGCTATTACCGGAACGTGGCCGCAACTTCCCCGCCTTCATCGCGGGCACCGAGGCCACATTGGGCATCGTGACGCGGGCTACCGTGCAACTAGTGCGCGAGGCTGCCTATGGAATGACGGTCGCGCTGGGATATCCGTCTATGCCCGAGGCCGCCGATGCCGTGACTGCCCTATTGCCTTTCTCCCCGGTCGCCTGCGAGGGGTTCGGACGCCGAATCGTCGACGTGGTTTCGCGTGCCGGACGCCCGGTGCCGGACTTGCCGCGCGGCGACGGCTGGATGTTCGTCGAGCTGCGAGGGGACGACGAGACCGAGGTAGCTTCGCGAGCCCGAAAGCTGGTTGCCGCCAGCGGATGCCTGGACGGATGGGTCGTCTCCGATCCTGGCCAGGCTGCGGCTCTGTGGAAAATCCGCGCGGATGGTGCGGGGCTCGCCGGAGTCAGCCTTAACAAGCCAGCTTGGGCAGGATGGGAGGATTCGGCCGTTCCAGCCAACGACCTCGGGGCATACCTGCGCGATTTCGAAGCCTTGTTGGACGACCACGGCCTGCATGGCCTGCCCTACGGTCATTTCGGCGAAGGGTGTCTGCACTGCCGTATCGATTTCCCCTTAGATCAGCCAGACGGCCCCCGGCGCTACCGCTCCTTCGTCACCGAAGCCGCCCGGTTGGTCGCTCGGCATGGAGGTTCGGTCTCCGGGGAGCATGGTGACGGCCGGGCCCGCTCGGCCTTGTTGGACTTGATGTATTCCCCCGACGCCCTGACGTTGTTCTCCAAGGTCAAGGCCATTCTCGACCCGGATAACCTGTTTAACCCAGGTATTTTGGTGAATCCTGCGCCGGTGGAGGCCAATATAAGGACCCACGAATCGGCTCTTTCCCCCATGACCATTTCCCACCCTGAATTCGCCGCCGACGTTCATCGCTGTACCGGGGTGGGCAAGTGCATCGCCCCTACCGCCCCTGGCGGGGTGATGTGTCCCTCGTACCAGGCGTCCGGGCTCGAGGTTGATTCCACGCGTGGCCGAGCCAGCGTGCTCAAGGAAATGGTCAACGGCACTCTTATTAACGGCTGGGACTCTCCCGAGGTGGAACGGGCACTGGACCTGTGCATGGCGTGCAAAGGGTGCGCCCGAGATTGCCCCACCGGAATCGACATGGCCAGCTACCGCAGCACGGTTCTTGACGAAAAATACCGTCACCGTCTCCGCCCTCGCTCCCACCTGACGATGGGGCTGCTGCCCATGTGGGAACGTTTGCTCAATCGGATCCCAGGAGCGCCGTCGCTAGCTAACGCAGTGCTTTCGATACCGGTCTTCGCACGTCTTGCTAGATGGACAGCCGGGGTGGATCAGCGTCGTCCCCTCCCCCGATTCCAGCCCTCGGCCAGATTGGCCAGTCCGCAGGCCGCCCCGGCTAAGGAGATTGTGGCGGATCCGGAAACATCGCCTTCATCTGCCTCGACTTCACGTTTCCAGACCCGCTGCGACCATGACAAGGGCGACGTCGTGATCTGGGTAGATTCCTTCTCCGACATGCTCGAGGGGTCGGATCTCTCAGCGGTAGTCACAGTGCTTGCTGACGCCGGCTATCACCCTAGGGTGCTCACCAACGACATCTGCTGCGGGTTAACGTGGATCACCACCGGTCAACTCGACGGCGCTCGGCGTCGGCTGCGCGCTGGTCTCGACGTACTGACTCCCCTATCCGATGCCAATGTCCCCGCCGTTGGGTTAGAACCGTCCTGCACTACCGTCTGGCGTGATGACGCACTCCGCCTCCTCTCAGACGACCCACGTGTTCGGCGGGTCGCCCGGAACATGCACACCGTCGCCGAGATGTTGGAGGCAGCGAACTGGACCCCGCCATCTCTGGCCGGCCACACTATCGTCGCCCAACCGCACTGCCACCACGCCTCAATTCTCGGGTTCGGCCCGGACAAGCGACTTCTCGAGGCCGCCGGTGCCACCGTCACGGTGGTTAGCGGATGCTGCGGTTACGCCGGGAACTTCGGCGTCGAGAAGGGCCACTATGACTTCTCGGTGAAGGTTGCTCACAACGACCTGTTACCAGCTATTGAAGAGGCCGGACCCCAAGCCATCATCCTGGCCGACGGATTCTCGTGCCGACGCCAGGTCTCAGACCTGATCGGACGACGTGCACTGACCCTCTCTGAGGTCTTCGCCTCGCACGTGAAGTAACAACTCATTCTCCGCCCTCGCGTTCTATCTGCCATACCCAACTAGATAGACAGACATACTAGCAACAGCCATGATGTAGTCATGGATGATAACCACTGGCCGTCCGAATGGCAGCGAGGCGTTCTCGACCTCTGCGTGCTACACATCCTGGCCGACGGCCCCACCTACGGTTACAGCATCGCGGCCCGGCTCACCGATGCCGGCTTCGCCGACGTCAAGGGCGGCACCCTGTACCCCCTGCTTAAACGTCTGGAAGGTGCCGGTCTAGTTGACGTCGAGTGGCGACCCGGCGAGGCCGGGCCGGGCCGAAAGTTTTACCTCATCAACACTGCCGGAAGACAACGCCTAATGGCGCTCACCGCAAGCTGGCAGCGCTACTCCACCACCGTCACCCGACTGCTCGACGAAGGATCACTATCATGAACTACGCATTCGAACGCGCCCATGCACCCCACGTCGACGGTGGGCGTCGTCACAGCTCCTGCGGCACAGACCATCGGAGCGATCCTGATTCCGATAGGAATCATGGCACTGCGCCACCACCATCGGGTTGATATCACGACGGGGATAATTATCGCAGCAGCGCTCGTCCTGATCCCATGGATGATCCTGCCCGTGCGCACCCCTGCTGCGCGCCGTAACTCACACCAAGTCCATGCAGCGGGTTATGTTCGTCACTGCCCTCTGGTTCGGCGCACTTGTCGTCCCACCACTCGTGCTAACGCGGGTCGTCAGCCAGCCTCCGGCATGGGCCGTCGTAGCCGTCTGGATCCTGCCAGCCTTCACCGTGGTGCTCACGACACTGGCCTGACCGGACCCGCGCCCCATGAACCACGTCTGAATGGCTCGGGATGCAACGGGACACAATTAGTCTCGGTCCCGGGCTGAATGACAGTCCGGGACCGGTTCATGCACTTCGCTCAGTCGCGGGTGAGCCGACGATGCTTCGAGGCGTGTGGACGCGCAGCCTCCGGACCAAGTCGCTCAATCTTGTTGGCCTCGTAGTCAGCGAAGTTACCCTCGAACCAGAACCAGCGCGGGATACCATCCTCGTCCTCCCCCTCCCAGGCCAGGATGTGGGTAGCAATGCGGTCCAGGAACCAACGATCGTGGGAGACCACCACGGCGCAGCCGGGGAATTCCAGTAGGGCGTCCTCGAGGCTTGAGAGGGTTTCAACGTCGAGGTCGTTGGTTGGCTCGTCGAGGAGCAACACGTTGCCGCCCTGCTTGAGGGTGAGGGCGAGATTCAGACGGTTGCGCTCACCACCGGAGAGTACCCCTGCCGGCTTCTGTTGATCCGGTCCCTTGAACCCGAAACTAGCGACGTACGCGCGCGATGGCTCCTCAAAGTTCGCGACCTTGATGTAGTCCAGCCCGTCGGAGACGACCTCCCAGACGTTTTTCTCTGGGTCGATACCGGTGCGGTTCTGGTCGACGTAGGAGAAGCTGACCGTCTCGCCAACTTTGAGGGATCCAGAATCAGCTTTCTCGAGCCCGACGATGGTTTTAAACAGGGTCGTCTTACCGACGCCGTTTGGGCCGATAACACCGACGATGCCGGCTCGCGGCAGGGTAAACGAGAGGTCCTTGATGAGGATGCGATCGCCGAATCCCTTGGAGAGATGCTCGGCCTCCAACACGACGTTGCCGAGACGCGGGCCCGGCGGGATATTGATTTCGGCGGTGTCGATCTTGCGGTTGCGCTCGGCCTCGGCAGCCATCTCCTCATAGCGGGCCAGGCGGGCCTTGTTCTTGGCCTGACGGGCCTTGGGCGAGGAGCGCACCCATTCCAGCTCTTTCTCGAGGATCTTGGCGCGTTTAGCGTCTTTCTTGCCTTCGATCTGGAGACGCTTGCGCTTGGTGTCCAGGTACGTCGAGTAGTTGCCCTCGTAGGGGTGCAACTGGCCGCGATCGACCTCACAGATCCACTCGGCGACGTGATCAAGGAAATAGCGGTCGTGAGTGACGGCTAGCACAGCTCCCGGATAGGACTTGAGGTGTCCCTCCAACCAGTTGACAGACTCAGCATCCAGGTGGTTGGTGGGCTCATCGAGAAGCAGCAGGTCAGGCTGCTCGATCAACAGCTTGCATAGCGCGACACGACGCCGCTCACCGCCTGACAAGACGTCAACAGGGGTGTCGCCTGGGGGGCACTGCAAGGCGTCCATGGCCTGCTCAAGACGGGTATCGATATCCCACGCGTTGGCGTTATCGAGCTCGGTCTGCAGCTCACCCATCTCGGCCATCAGGGCGTCAAAGTCGGCGTCGGGGTTGGCCATCTCGGCGGAGACTTCCTCGAACCGTGCCAGCTTGGCTTTAATGTCGCCGACGGCCTCTTCGACGTTCTCGCGAACAGTTTTGTCCTCGGTGAGCGGGGGCTCCTGAAGCAAGATTCCGACGGTGGCACCTTTAGCCAAGTTGGCATCGCCGTTATTGGGCTTATCGAGACCAGCCATGAGCTTGAGCATCGTCGATTTACCAGCGCCATTCGGTCCGACAACACCAATCTTGGCGCCCGGGAAGAACGACAGCGTGACATTATCAAGGATAACTTTGTCACCTACCGCCTTTCGGACGTTGTGCATGGTGTAGATGAACTCGGTCATCGGCACTCCTCCAGAATCTGCGGGAACGGGGCGGCCGGCACTTCACCGACCGCTGCACAGTATGCCAGTCGTTGTAACGACTCCCGTCACCAACTCATTCCCACATCGGCCCTGATCGACCTCAGGAGCCAACCATCTCGACATCGTCGTCAACCACCTCGGCATCCTCATCGACCCCATCCGGAGAATCGTGGTAACGCACTACCCGATCATCGCCCAGGGGAGCTTCGGCGCGTTTCTCGGGTCGACGACACGTGGCAGGCAACCGGGATAGGTCCGGTCCAACATTATGTGCAACGACAATGAGTTGCTCGTGGGAGCCCTCATCGTCGATCCAGCTGCGGGTACGAAGTCGCCCGGTTACCATCACCGGGTCCCCCTTACGCAGGGAAACGTGACAATTGTCAGCGAGTCGGCCATAGACGTGCACCGACATCCAGGTCGTCGTCCCATCGACCCACTCCCCCTGCCTCATGACGCGAGGGGTGTGGGCAACCCGGAATCTGGCTCCCCGCCAACCCTCTCCGATTTTCATCTCGACGTCGGTTCCGAGGTTCCCGGTAAATGACACGTTTGCGTCCATCTGTGAGCTCCTTTCACTCACATACGGTTATCGGCGCAACTCCCGAAATCCGCCAAACAATATCCCAACTGTGGATAACCTCCAGGCGACACCGTTCAGCAACTGTGGATAACGACGGTCAAGACGCTTTCGCCACGATCTTCACGACCTCATCGTGGTGATCCAACTCGGCATTCACTGGACCAACAACCGACTGCCATGCGACGTCGGTGAGATTAGCTCGCAATTCAGACCTGGCATAACGTGCGGCAGCTCGAGCACCAGCCTGCACACCGGCCTGACACAACAGGGAAACCACGACCCCCGCAATAACCCCGCCCACAACCATAAGGGTCGGCACTGGGAAGTGATGCCATCTCACTGGCGGAAGTCGGAACTGGAAGTAGGCGCTCAGGGCATCGACGGCGAGCCATGCCAGCCCGGCTACCACGATGATCATGAGGATCCACTGCACCACAGTTACGAGTTTCCACCAGCCAGTACCGTGGTGTACTCCCAGATCGGTGGAAGCGACGGCCCGGTCGATGTCGTCGGGAAGGTCTGTGCGATGAGACAGCGATGCCGCACGCACCACATCGGCCCAGGAGCGCGGAAGTCCCTCGGATGCTTCCGATGCCAACGACCGCACTGCTGTATCAATCTTGGCTCCAGCTACCCCGACTCGCGCCGTCAAAGCGCTGCGCTGTACATCAGTGGGTTCAGTGCTACGTGCCCGCCCCTTCTTCCGTGTGGAGCCCAAGTCCAGATGCAACCGATGCAGCGGGTCCGGGCGAAGCCTCGATACCCACGCTGTCACCGGCCAGCCGGTAGCCCGATGTCCCCTCCTGCGATAGGCCTCCCGAGTCGCTTCGACGACGGGTTCAACACCGCCGGCGGTGCACAAAGCCGCAATCAACTGATCGACCGAATCCTGACTCACCTGGCCTGCCGCGTCTCCAGTTGCCTCCGCCAGGCGTTGCGAGACATTATCGAGGTCGGCGTGCAGTCGGGCCACTTGGGCCTTCTTAGCGCGCACAGCGCGAGCCAGTGCCACGCGCATGTCATCTACGCCCTCACCGGTAGTTGCGGAAATCGCCATCATCTTGGCTTTTCCTAACCCTTCAGAATCCAGTAGGCGACGAAGATCACGCAGACAGTTTTTACGCTGCTCTTTGTCGAGGTGGTCAACCTGGTTGAGAACCACCGTCATGATCTCAGAGTGGCTAGCCAACGGCGTCAGGTAGCGGGTGTGCAAGGCGGCATCGGCGTATTTTTGCGGGTCGACTACCCACACGATCATGTCGACCATCTCGACGAGCCGGTCGACCTCAAGGCGGTGTTCAATGCACACCGAGTCGTGGTCTGGCAGGTCAAGTAGCACCAAGCCATCGAGAGTATCCCCGCTACCCATGTGGTGACGACGAGGAACGTTGAGCCAATCCAACAGGGCCTCCGCCGATTCCGTTCCCCATACCGCAGCGGTGGCTTTAGACGTCGTCGGACGCCGTACCCCAGGATCGGTTAGTTCTGCACTTGCCAAGGCATTGAACGTCGAGGACTTCCCTGACCCCGTCGCGCCAGCAAGAGCAATGACGGTGTGATCTCCGCCAATTCGGCAGCGCTGGTCGGCCCGTTCCACAACGGCGCGAGCCTGAACCACGACGTCGTCAGGGATGCGTCCTTCAGACAGGTCCACCGCTCGGGACAGCAGATCAATGCGTTCGGCAAGGTCGACGCGACGTCGCCTCATCGTTCCTCCTGGCAAGGCTCAGGATCCAGAACGGCCGCCGGTTTAACGATCTCAGCGTCAAGGACCGGCATGTCCGCTTGTACCTGCCCTATTTCGCGAGCCTGGGATGCCTCAACCTCGGGATCCTCACGACGTGTTCGAATCGTCACCTGGTCGCTGAGAGGCTCTGGCGCATCTTGAGCCTGTCGGATCTCCTCGATCGAGGCGCGAATTCGGCTCGGAACCTCGGTATCGACTCCCGAGGAGTCAAGAACAGCCCGGTACCGCGTCACCTCATTGGCCAGCAAGCCCTCGACCCGTGCGTCAAGCTGGTTCTTAGCAGCTTTCGCCAGGCGCCGTACCGCGTCGTCACCAAAGAGCGCCTCTAACAGACGCTGGGCGACGATAGCTGATCCCCCGGCGATCCCAGCTTCGGCCCCCGATAATCCGCCGGTGTGAGCGAAGACGACGAGCATCAGTGCAACTGAAACACCATTGACGCCGAAAGCCATGAATCGCGCCTTAGAGCGTTTGTTCATGCCCTCCCCAGCCACGAGTTCCATGACGTCGGTCTGCCAGTCTCTCACCATCCGAGAGACGGCCTCGTCAAACCCTTGCGACGGGCGGGACAGATCCTCATCAGCCCCCTCCAGGACGCTACGCCCTGCCGGATCGGTGTGCCACACGGACTCAATCCGCTCACACCCGCCCTGGGCCTGCGCAAGAATGAGACTCTCCAAGCCAGATTCCACTGCGACGCTGACCTTCTCGACCTCCGGCGGCGCTCCTTTGAACGCCTGCACCACCCGGTCTCGGAACCAGGAAACCTTCGCCTCCATAGCGCGCATGAACTCGCCAGTTCCAACGAATTCGTGCCACCGTGCCAATACTTCGCCACGCAACAGAGTGCCGTCAGCGGATTGGGCAGCAATCGACCTGTAGGACTCAGCCATGATCGACTGGGCATCCTCGTATAGTCGCGATGCCGCAACCGCCTGCGCTTCCAAGCCTGCAGCGACGTAAGAGGCCCTCTCACACACTGAACCGATCGCTCCAGACAACGTGGAAGCGATAACCTCGCGTCGCTTCTGCTGATTCTGGGCCAAGCTCGACAAGAAGAACCGCAGAGGGGCGACGGCCTGGTCAGGGAGCGCACCTTCAGCGTTCGTCTTGGTCTCCGGGACAGCAAAAAGCGGGGAATCAGCCAGGCCACGCTCCGTCATGAGTCGGCCGAGGTCCGCCGGTACCTCTCTCATGGCTTCCACAGGAACGCGGTCACACACCACCGCGATCGACGCGTGCCTCTCTTGAGCCTCGTTGAGGAAATCCCACGGCACAGCGTCAGCGTAGCGGGCTGCTGAGGTGACAAAGACCCACAAATCCGCGGCCTGGAGCAACTGAGCCGCCAGATCACGATTGCGGGTCACCACAGAGTCGATGTCCGGGGCATCGAGGATGGCCAAACCTCGCGGAATGTCTGGCTCCGCTACGAGTTGCAAACTCGACGCGTCGTTACTGGCCACCTGCGAGCGCACCAGGGTAGGCAGCACTCGGTCTCCGTCGAACCAGAAAGCGTCATCGGGGTGGTGAACGAGAACGGGCGATGTTGTGGTGGGACGGATAACCCCCGGTTGCGTCACCATACGGCCCACTAAAGAGTTCACCAGGGTTGATTTACCAGCCCCGGTCGACCCTCCTACCACCGCCAGAAGCGGCGCATCAATAGTCTCTAAGCGCGGCAAAATATAGTCGTTAAGCTGGTTAGCGATGCGTCGTGCCAGCCCGGCCTGAGTAATAGCCTCCGGCAAATCCAAGGGGAACTGGGCCTGACGCAGGTTGTGCCGCAGATCGGTCAACGACAGCAGTATCTGCTCAGTGTTCATGGTGATCCTTCCTGGTCACTCGTCAGGCCTGTGGCGGCGCCCACTGCAACTCGTTGTTGACCGGCTGGTTGCGACGTCGCTTGAGGAATGCGGGCAGTCTCGGTTTCGACAATTTGGCGCCTCGGGCGACGGTGATAGCCGCCGGGCGCAGCACATTCATGCGGTTGATGAGCTCGATCTGACGCGGACCAGGATCATCGTCCAACCCACGCACAATGGCGTCACGAAGATAAGCGAGATCTGTCCCAACGCGCAGGAACTCTAACGTGTGCCACCACCGGCGCGGCCCCTGGCTGAGAGCCACCAACGCCGCCCATTGGCGACGCCTCAGGGCCGAAAGAGTATCCGCGTCAGAGTTTGGCAGCCATCCGCCCTTGACATAATCCTCGAGTCGATATCGGATCATCCTGCCCTCGCGCACCGTGCGGACGACCAAGAAAACCACAACGGAAGCGACGATACCGAGGGCGACAAACCACAATTTCTTAAGGATCGCCATCGGCAAAACCGAGGAGAACCCATTAAAAAGCATGTGGCCCACTACAGCCATAACGAACCCCGTCGTCGGAGCGAAAATCCTCACAAGTCGACTTCGTGACCTCAGCCCAAGGGCCAGACCGATACCCGTCATGCTGGTGAACAGCGGATGCCCAAACGAGGCATACACTCCCCGCAACAGCACCAGCTCCATCACGGCCTGCTTCGGGTCCCCAGCCGAAGCCGTCACACGGGCGTAGTTATCTGCACGGGCGTAGTACATAATGTTCTCGACAAAGGCGAAACCAATTGCCGAGAGCCCGGCCATGCTCACCGTCTGAACTACCGAGGTCATCCGTCGCCCCATGCCGATGGCCAGCGCGAAAAGCACAAGCGCCTTGCATGATTCCTCAACAAAGGGAGCCGAATACACTGCCGGACCGGCGCCCGATGCTGGATCAACCCCACCTGTCACCGAGAGCATCCCGGCCATCCACGTGTTCACGTGCATGCTAATCCAGGTCGCGACGCACGCTCCCCAACAAAAGCAGAGAAACCACACGTGCAGGTGCCGGGTTCTGAATCGATCAAGAAAAATAAAGATCGCTGACCACACAGCAGCCGTCGGCCACGCGTAGTGGAAGGCCAGCTTCAAGGACTGGTTGGTGATCCCCGGGATGACACCCTTCTGACCTTGCTGCTCGACCTCAGTATCGGCATGCACGATGACGTAGGTGTGGACCATGCAGGCCGCTGAGATCAGCACTAACGCAAGCAACACCCAGAACCACGGATTACGCAACGCACGCTGCCACCAGGGACGACGCGCAATGGGCGTGGGGGCAACGTACGACATAGTTGAAAGACTACCGGCCGCCCGGGACACTTTCCGATGCGCCAAGTCCTCGCCCGGCGAAACACGGGAAGACACGGTGGCGGCCCGGGTGGGAATCGAACCCACGCGCGACAGATTAGAAGGCTGCTGCTCTATCCGCTGAGCTACCGGGCCATATTCGACATACTATCGGGGTTCGGCCTTGATGGCCCAGCCGGCCCCAACCAGTAGCGAACATGCCTGCATGCATTTGTTCGGCATCCTAGCCTGTCCCCGTGACTGATTCGACGCACGCAGATCCCGCCACCCCACCGGTGAAGTGGTCGTCGATCATCGTTTCGGCCTACCTACCGACGCTGATGTCCTCCCTGGGCTACGGCGCAGTGATTCCGCTCATCCCACTCACAGCAGTACATATCGGAGCATCGGCAGCCCTCGCTGCCGCAATTGCCGCGCTTGTCGGTATCGGCCAAATCATCGGAGATGTGCCTGCCGGATGGCTCGTAACAAAGATCGGTGAGAAATGGTCTCTAGTGATAGCCATGCTCATTGACGCGGTTGCGCTTGTGTCCATGGGGCTGGTGCACCACCTTGGTTTGCTAGCTGTCGCGGTCTTTGTCAACGGCATGGCCGGCGCCGTGTACGGCATTGCCCGACAGAATTACCTGACGGTAGCGATCCCATACCGATACCGAGCTCGCGCGCTGTCCACCCTCGGCGGAGTGTTCCGGGTGGGTTGGTTTGTCGGCCCCATGGCGGGATCGTGGATTCTCCGCGAAGCCTCCATGTCATGGGCATACGGATTTGCATCCGTTGCCAGTGTTCTCGCCGCTGCCGTGACCACTGTCATGCCCGACCTTCCCCCAGTCGATGTCCCACAAACTGCCGTTGACGATGCCCCCACCAAGATCTCGACGTGGACGATAGCCAAACAGAACTCCAAGGTCCTGTGGACGACGGGGTTGGGAGTGACAGCTCTCATGGTCGTTCGGTCCGCGCGACGCTCCCTACTCCCGTTGTGGTGCCACGCCAACGGTCTTTCCCCAGCCACCACGGACCTTATCTATGCCTGGTCGATGGCTGCTGACGTCCTACTCTTCCTGCCCGGCGGAGCCCTCATGGACAGATTCGGACGCTGGTGGGTGGCAGTGCCGTCAATCTTCATCCAGGCCCTTGCACTCCTCACCTTGCCGCTAGCCCATACAGCGACGACTATCGGCATCGTCGCCCTCGCCATCGGTATTGGCAACGGCGCGAGTTCCGGCATCGTCATGACGCTGGGATCCGATGCCTCTCCCAATATCGGACGCCCACAGTTCTTGGCAGCGTGGCGACTCCTCTCCGATACTGGCTCAGCAATGGGACCAATCGTGGTCACCCTTGTCACCCTAGCCTGGCCATTGTCGGCCGCCAGCATCGTGATGTCGATCATCGGCCTGGTCGGCAGCTACTGGATGGGGCGCTGGGTGCCGCACGGCAAACGCTAATTGACGCCGTCCTCGCCCACCCGCTGTCCTAACTACCGACTAGGCTGTGATGCCGTGAAAGACATGCTGGTGTGGATCGATTGCGAGATGACCGGGCTCGACCTGGCCCACGACGGGCTCATCGAGGTGGCCGCACTGGTCACCGATGGACAGCTCAACGTTCAAGGTGAGGGGGTGGACGTCATCATCAAGCCCGAGCCCCAGTGGCTCGATCACATGAATGATTTCGTGCGCAACATGCACACCACATCCGGCCTTCTTGCGGAGCTCGACAAGGGACTGACGATGGCGCAGGCCCAGGATCAGGTGCTCGACTACATCCGTACCTACGTCCCACAGGCTGGTAAGGCGCCGTTAGCTGGCAACACCATAGGCACCGACCGCTCCTTCCTGGCCAAGGACATGCCTAAACTCGAGTCCTACGTGCACTACCGCAACGTCGACGTCTCCTCCATCAAGGAACTGGCACGACGCTGGTACCCGCGCGCATTCGGACACTCCCCGGAGAAGCAGGGCAACCACCGAGCGCTCGCTGACATCCAGGAGTCCATTGAGGAGCTCATGTACTGGCGCGAGGTCCTTATGGTTCCTTCCCCTGGGCCGGAAACCACGCGTTGTGATGAGATCGCGGCCAAGTATCAGGGCTTCCTCACCGGGGCTGGGAGAGACTGACGCCGGCGGGCGAGAAAGTCAAAGTTGCATTTCTGTTTCAGAAACAGATACCCTTCACGGGTTGCCTGAGAGAGGCACGTGGTGGCTATAGCTCAGTCGGTAGAGCACCTGGTTGTGGTCCAGGGGGTCGCGGGTTCAAGTCCCGTTAGCCACCCCATTCTTTGAGAAGGGGGAGGCGACTCCCCCTTAACCCCCTCGAGCGGGTCAAGTACCCAGGTCCCGGCTCGTTTATTTCTGGCTTACTCCTCAGCTCGCCCGACCCCACCCACGACCTTGACGTCAGTGAGGGCACGTGCCGCAATCATCGTCTCCTCGTAGCACGACGCTTTACCCAACATCGTCCAAAAATGGCCAGAGGGCGTCCACGATGTGGAACATGAGATTGTTGACCATTCTCAACCCCTTCGGCGGGACACAATGCTCCCCATGACCGTGAAGAATCAGCATTCCGCCGCTGAAGAGCAACACCTCCGGCGAAGCCTCAGCAATAGGCACATCCAACTTATTGCCATTAGCGGCGCCATAGGTACCGGCCTGTTTATGGGCTCCGGCAAATCCATCAGCACTGCCGGTCCGAGCATCGTGGTGGCCTACCTCGTTATCGGCGCAATGCTCTTCTTCGTCATGCGTGCCATGGGCGAGTTGTTGCTGCACAACCTGCAATGGAAGTCTTTTCAGGATTTTGCCGCTGACCTCCTCGGCCCGTGGGCAGGATTCTTTCTGGGATGGACGTATTGGTTGTGCTGGGTCGTCACAGGCATGGCCGACGTCATCGCCATCACCTCGTATTGGAGTTTCTGGACTCACGACCGCGCTTGGGCCTTCATCCTCACCGCGACGACGCTTCTCCTGCTCCTCGCCCTCAACCTCTTAACGGTAAAACTTTTCGGCGAGCTGGAGTTCTGGTTTGCCCTTATCAAGATCGTCGCGATCCTCACCCTCATTGCGGTGGCAATTGTGCTCATCGTCATGGGATTTACCTCAGCCAGCGGATATAAGGCGTCGGTGTCGAATCTGTGGTCCTACGGTGGCTTCGCTCCACGTGGCTGGAGCGGATTCTTCGGCGGCTTCCAGATCGCAGTCTTTGCCTACGTCGGTATTGAGCTGGTCGGCACCACCTCTGCTGAGACCGCCAATCCCCCAAAGACGATGCCTAAGGCCATCAACGCTGTGCCGGTCCGTGTTCTCGTGTTCTATGTGGCAGCTCTACTCGCCATGATGTGCGTTACCCCATGGAATCTCATCCAGACCGATTCCTCCCCCTTCGTGCAAATGTTCGGGCTCATTGGATTTACCGCAGCCGCTGGCATCATGAACTTCGTCGTCCTCACCTCAGCGGCCTCGAGCGCCAACTCAGGCGTCTACTCAACGTCTCGCATGCTCTACGGCCTAGCCCACAAGGGCATGGCGCCCCGCGCGTTCGGCAAGCTATCCCGCCACGGTGTCCCCGGCTGGGGACTGTTCTGCACCATCATCCTCATCGGATCGGCCCTCATCCTCGCCGCGAAAGACTCGGTCATGGGAGCATTCACACTCGTTACGACGGTGTCGGCGGTGCTGTTCGTCTTCGTATGGAGCATGATCCTCATCAGCCATATCGTCCACGTACGACGCAACCCTCAAGCTCATGCCAAGTCGATCTATCCGATGCCCGGCGCCAGTTTCATGCCGTGGGTCGTACTCGCTTTCTTCGTCTTTGTCATTGTCCTTCTCACTGGAGCTGACGACACACTTCAAGCCTTGCTTGCTGCTCCTATCTGGTTCGTCGTGTTGGGGATCGTGTGGGCAATCGTTCGGCGCCGCTCCCACCATGACGACCTCGAGACCGACCTGCCAGCCGACTAGACCCCCAACTCCAGCCGCTACAGTAAGTACGGTCGAATCCGGTCATTGCGGGGGTAAATCATGTCCGACGAGGGCGTCATGGGCAAATCGACGACGAAGCGCGTCGGTAGCCACTACGTTCTCGACGATGTGCTTGGACGCGGTTCCATGGGCACGGTGTGGCGCGGCCATGACCTCAATGACGGATCCCCCTGTGCCATCAAGATTCTCAACCCAACCCTGACGACGGATAAGGGCGCAACCCGACGCTTCATCGATGAGCGTGACATCTTCATGTCCGTCGACGATGACGCCGTCGTCCGGGTCACTGACATGGTCGTCGAGTCCTCAACGTTTGCCATCGTCATGGAATTGGTTGACGGCCCGGATCTCGCGCAAGTCCTGAAATCCCTTCCGGATCATCGCCTGGACCAGGGCACGGCGGTCTCCCTGGGAATCGAGGTTTGCCAGGCTCTCGCCGCAATTCACCGCGTCGGTATTCGGCATCTCGACATCAAACCAGCGAATATCCTCATTGAGGATCCTGAGAATGTCAGCGGGGCGCGGATTACCGATTTCGGCGTCTCCGAAGTGGTCGCCTTTCATGGCCCGCGCGAAGTCGTTGGTACCCCTTATTACCAGGCTCCTGAAGTTGCAGCTGGTTGGACGCCGACGGCCGCCAGCGATCTGTACTCATTTGGTGTGACCTTATACGAGATACTCGCTGGCCACATGCCGTTTCAGGCTAATTCAACCGGAAATCTTCTCCGCAATCAGCCTCCACCAGCCATCCCCGGCGTCGATCCACGGCTGTGGAACACCATACTGACGTGCCTGGCTCCCGATCCTTCTCAGCGTCCCGACAGTGCTGAAGTGCTGGCCTCTGAGCTGCGTTCGTGGCGCAACGGTGAGCAACCGGTACGACTCGTCAGTCGACGGTCCCAGCCTGTCCGACCCACTCCACAACCTATGCCCAGGCCACGACTGGTACGGTCGGCACCGTCAGCGATAAGCGGAGCTACTCCCCCGGCACCGTCGGCGACATCTGTCGCTACACAACAGCGCGGCAGTGGGTGGGTTATTGCTCTGTTAGCTGTGCTGGTACTGGTTGGAGCCGGGGTGTTCTTCTACGTCAAGGGGATGCCCGGATCTCATTCGGATGCCGCTCCTCAACCAACCCAGGCACCAATCTCTACCTCTACGCCAGAGGTCAGGCCAACGCGAACTGTGACGGCTCATGCCACGGTGACAACGATGAGTTCTCCCATACAGATCCAGCTTCCTGGCGGGGCGGTGGAGTGTGGACAAGGGGCCTGGATCGCAAATCCTCGCACCACCTGTCCTCTGGCATTGGAAGTGGTGCGGTCTGTGCCAGCAAACCATCCGGCAAGCTTCGCCATTGACGCGCAGGATCCAAGAACAGGAAAATCACGACACTTTTCCTGCAATACCGTCGGGCAATACGTCGACTGTGGCAGCCAGGATCTCGAGGTCTATCTCGTCATACCCGGATGATAGGTCACTGGCATAGTGATGATAGCTGGCCTACTGTGAAATACTTCTGCCTATGAGACGGCGAACAATCATCGCAGCCGGTTTGAGCATGCCGCTTACTGGATGCGTCTCTCAAGATTCCCAGCCCAAGGAGCCACCGTCCACCACGGTTACGGCATCACCGACTCCTTCTGGCACCTCGACGTCATCCTCGGCAAGCCCGACGTCGGCTCCATCTCACGCCTCAACGGCTACCTCCAGGCCGACCCCAATCCGCATGAATCCGCGAGCTGTCGAAATCGCCAAGAAATTGTCTCCCGAGCAACGCGCCGGCCAATGCATTCTTGTCGGCGTAGTGCCATCAGACTCCCCCGAATACATCACCAACCTCATTGACACCCAGTGCTTAGCCGGAATCTTCCTGCTAGGACACTGGACGAGCAGGTCCAAGCTTGAGGCCATGCTCAGCGCTGTTAATCACGTCAGCCCGCAGGGCATCAAACCTATTGTCGCAACTGACCACGAAGGTGGCGAAATCCAGAACATCCGGGTGCCAGGAGTCGATCACCTGCCGAGTCAGGAAGCTCTGGCCCGGATGTCCCCGGCCAAGGTGCAAGCAGTCGTAACGACCGGTGCTCGTCAACTCGCCAAACTCGGCGTCCATATGGTCTTCTCCCCCGTGGCTGGCGTCATCGACCCTCGCCTTGGGGTACGTAATAAGCCAATTGCCAAGCATCATCGTGGTTTCGGAACCGATCCGCACCTCTGCGGGCAATACTCGGCAGCCGTCGTTGCGGGACACCGCAAAGCGGGGATCATTTCGACCACTAAGCATTTTCCTGGCATCGGACGGATCACGGAGGATACTGACTTCAAATCCGCCGGGATTACTGACGACAAGACCACCCGCCACGACCGATATCTTGAGTCTTTCCGGATGGCCTTTGACGCTGGATCTGAAGCCGTCATGATCGCATCCGCGTACTACTCAAAGATCGATCCCGGCACCCTCGGGTTATTTTCATCAAAGATTATGACAGATATGCTGCGCGGAGACTTCGGTTATCAGGGACTCATCGTGTCCGACGACCTGGGGAGTTCAGTCTCAGTATTCTCAGTCGATGGTGGTCATCGGGCAAGCAAATTCGTCTCTGCCGGCGGCGATCTAGCTATCACAGCTGACCCCCTTCTGGCAGGCCCCATGATTCGCGCGTTGACGTCGACCGCGACGTCCGCGTCCGGTAAGAAGCGTCTTGTTGACGCTGCTAGCCATGTCATCAATGTCAAATTGGCGCATTCATTGACGAAGTGAGGGGAGAACGAATCATGACTGACGATGGATCCAGCAAAGAGAAGTACCCAGACGATTCACACTCTGGCTACAATGACGCCGAATTGACCCCCGAGCAGCCCGATTCGAATAGTGGTCAGGCGCGAGATGACGAGCCAGCCCAGGAACTCTCGCAGGATCGCGAGGCTACGCAGCAATTCTCGACGAATCCTGACGATTACGACAATCAGCAGTATCCGCAGCAAAGCGATTATCAGAACGCCCAGTACCCACAAGACTGGAACCAATACCCCCAGAGCGGCGATGGTTGGGGAAGCGAGAGTACTGCCCCCCGGATGGAGCCAGCCAGCAGGCCAGTATGAAGGCTGGAATGGCCAGTATCCCCAGCAAGGCTGGGACGGACAAAACCCCCAGCAGGGGTGGGACCCCACCCAGTATCCACAACAAGGGTGGCAAACCGGCCAGAACCCGCAAGGATGGGATAGCCACCAGGGCTGGGACCCCAACCTTCAGGGCTGGGACGGCCAGCCCGGAGCACAGATCGATGACGTCCAAAGCACTCCCGCGGCTGCTATCGGCCAGGGTGACGTCGATAATCTCCAAAACGACCCAAACTATTACTTCGACAGCAATGGTGAACGTGGGCCTGGCTGGTACGGCCCATCTGGAGCGTTCTTCCCTGCCACGCAGGCATATGAGCCTAACGCACAGCCAGATCTCAGCTACATGGCTGAGGGAACACCCGCAGGTACAACCGGCACCGACCATGAGCACATCAGCGAACCGGTCGGCGGGATCCCATTCAGCGATGCTCCCCAACCTACACGCAAAAGTCAATACTGGATTATTGCCGTTGCAGCAATTCTCGTCGTTGCCATCGGTGCCGGAATATTCTTTTATCTGAGGTCCAAGTCGGGTGCGACGAAAGCTGTTCCTGCAACAGCATCGAAGCCGGCCGCCTCGGCCTCAAAGTCCCCTACCCCTGAGGTCACGGTCACCTCGACATCGACGGCCACTGCCGGCGCTACAAGTGTCGCTCCTGCTTCCGCCACACCGATGCCGAGCGTTCCCAACGATGCCTCGACTACCCCGTCTCCTGACCTCGTCCGTCAGCTATTTAATGCCCCGGACGCGCAAGTGCAGTGGGTCAGCCTGGCTGCCGATGGACAAAACGCTGCTGTTGCCTATGCGTCTACATTTAATATTAACGGTAAATCCGCCGGTCCCAATGGCGGACACCTGGTAATGAGGAAAAATGGAAGTCATTGGGAGCCTCTCTCCCAGGGCGGTGTCATTGTCGATGATAATGACTGCGATGCAATGCTCAAGACCCTGGGAGATAAGGCAGCTGTTGCAGCCAGCCAGGTCATGAACAATAAACAGTGCGATGCCGCCATCGTGTACGACTTGGCTAAGGCGAGCCCCATCCGTCTTGGCGAAATGGCAGGTGTTGGACCTCTTAACTTAGACAAGAGCACCTCCGAACTTGCCAGTACAATCCACGTTATTCCGGACGGCGTCGGTGACGGTTGCACGCGAAACCCAACGGCATATAGCCGATACGGCGATCTCCTCGGTGGTGTCTGGACCCAGGGCGGTAAGGCACAAGCATACCTCTTTACCGGGGGCAACAACGCCACCTCAAATGGAGCACGCATTGGAATTACAGAGGCACAACTGCGGTCTGACTATTCTAAACTCAAACTGATCGACGTCAGCACGGAGTTCTCAGGAATCAAGCTGGGCTTTCAGAAGGCCCTCGCATATTCGTATCACGGCAAAGAAATCGATTACCTCTTTAACGGTGGCAAGGTTGTCGCCTACATGATTAGGAATTCTGACTTCAGCCCAACAACGTGTTGATAACCAGATTCAAGCAATGACGTGGCTTCCTGTTGAGAGGAAGCCACGTCATTGCTTATGAGATCCTATGAACTCTGCAGGCATCACAACATACATGCGTCACGGACAAGGTCACGAACTCAGTGTTGGGTGGTTGGTGCGGGTGTGTCGTCGGGTGGGGTTTGTGGTGGTGTCGTATCGTGGTAGGCGTGTGGTTATGTTGCGTGTCGACCAGACTCTAGGTTGTTGTGGCTAGCCGGCCCTGGTGTGCATGGTTGGTCCACATACTTTGATTGTGATGGTTTCTGGTCGTAGTGCTAGCGCGCCGAGCAGTTAGTGTTGGTGTGGTGGTTTCAGTGAGTGTTAGGACACGCTAGCCATGCCTCCCACGTGGCATGGCTACATAATCTGGTGGTGTGGTGTCAGGCCACACTCGTATTCCCCTACACCCGGGCCTGGTTATGTCTAGCAATAATGCGACCTATAGTCTGGCTGGGGCCTGGGCGTGTGGGTATGCGTGTGTGGGTGTATCACCCCTCCAGCCAGTCTGGCTGGAGGGGTGATACACCCACACACGCATACTCCTTCCCCCTTGGGGGGAAGGAACAGTATAAGTATTCCGGCAGCGTCTTACTCTCCCACACGATCCCTCGTGCAGTACCATCAGCGTTGGAAGGCTTAACGACCGGGTTCGGAATGGGACCGGGTGTTTCCCTTCCACTATGGCCACCGGAAAACCTGATAAAACCATATCATTAATGTATGAACGGCGCCGCCCGTGAAGGGGCTGGGAGCCGTATAGTGGATACGAGTCACGCGCACACACGCGTATGGTGTTAATGAAAGTCCTCGGTCTATTAGTACCAGTCAGCTCCACACCTTACGATGCGTCCACGTCTGGCCTATCAACCCGATCATCTCTCGGGGACCTTACCAGGAACACTCCTGTGGGAACCCTTATCTTGAAGCGTGCTTCCCGCTTAGATGCTTTCAGCGGTTATCACAACCCGACGTAGCCAACCAGCCATGCTCTTGGCAGAACAACTGGCACACCAGAGGTCAGTCCGTCTCGGTCCTCTCGTACTAAAGACAGCCCTTCTCAAGATTCCTCCGCGCGCAGCGGATAGGGACCGAACTGTCTCACGACGTTCTGAACCCAGCTCGCGTGCCGCTTTAATGGGCGAACAGCCCAACCCTTGGGACCGACTCCAGCCCCAGGATGCGACGAGCCGACATCGAGGTGCCAAACCATGCCGTCGCTATGAGCGCTCGGGCAAGATCAGCCTGTTATCCCCGGGGTACCTTTTATCCGTTGAGTGACGGCGCATCCACAAGCCACCGTCAGATCACTAGTCCCGACTTTCGTCCCTGCTCGACCTGTCAGTCTCACAGTCAAGCCCCCTTGTGCACTTACACTCACCACCTGATTACCAACCAGGCTGAGGGAACCTTTGGGCGCCTCCGTTACCCTTTAGGAGGCGACCGCCCCAGTCAAACTACCCATCAGGCACTGTCCTTGAACCGGATCACGGTCCACAGTGAGATAACCAGAACAATCAGAGTGGTATTTCACCAACGACTCCACCACCACTAGCGTGGCCGCATCAACGTCTCCCACCTATCCTACACAAACCGTCCCAATCACCAATACCAAACTATAGTAAAGGTCCCGGGGTCTTTCCGTCCTGCTGCGCGTAACGAGCATCTTTACTCGTAATGCAATTTCACCGAGTTCATGGTGGAGACAGTAGGGAAATCGTTACTCCATTCGTGCAGGTCGGAACTTACCCGACAAGGAATTTCGCTACCTTAGGATGGTTATAGTTACCACCGCCGTTTACTGGGGCTTAAGTTCACCGCTACGCATACACTCACAGTTCCCCTTAACCTTCCAGCACCGGGCAGGAGTCAGTCCGTATACATCGTCTTACGACTTCGCACGGACCTGTGTTTTTGGTAAACAGTCGTTTCCCCCTGGACTCTGCGCCCCTCACCGCCACCACACCGCACGGGTGCACGACAGCTCAGGTCCCCCTTATCCCAAAGTTACGGGGGCATTTTGCCGAGTTCCTTCACCACGATTCACTCGATCGCCTCGGTATACTCTACCTATCCACCAGTGTCGGTTTAGGGTACGGGCGGACCCGCCACCTCGCTCACGAAGCTTTTCTCGACAGTACAGGATCACTCACTCACCCACAACCGTGGGCTCCCCATCATGCCTCAACCTTCACGCCCAGCGGATTTACCTACCAGACAGTCCACACACTTAGCCCCGGACAACCATCACCGGGGATGAGCTACCTCACTGCGTCCCTCCGCAGCTTGCCTACTACATGATCGGTTCACACACTCACCCACCCCAGAAGCATCAAAAACACTCCCAAGACAAGCTCACATGCTTAGCATCACACACCTCGACACGGACGGTGACAAGCCGGTACCAGAATATCAACTGGTTACCCATCGACTACGCCTGTCGGCCTCGCCTTAGGACCCGACTCACCCAGGGCAGACAAACTTGACCCTGGAACCCTTGGATAATCGGCGGACGGGATTCCCACCCGTCACACGCTACTCATGCCTGCATTCTCACTCGCATCAACTCCACCACACAGTCACCCGGCAGCTTCACCACTGACACGACGCTCCCCTACCCAACCACACAGGTTGCCACAGCTTCGGCGGATAACTTAAGCCCCGCTACATTATCGGCGCGGAATCACTTGACCAGTGAGCTATTACGCACTCTTTCAAGGATGGCTGCTTCCAAGCCAACCTCCTGGTTGTCTACGCAACTCCACATCCTTTCCCACTGAGTCACCACTTAGGGGCCTTAGCTGATGATCTGGGCTGTTTCCCTCTCGACGACGAAGCTTATCCCCCGCCGTCTCACTGCCACGCTACACTTGCCAGCATTCGGAGTTTGGCTGATTTCGGTAAGCCGATAAGCCCCCTAGACCATCCAGTGCTCTACCTCCAACAAGAACCACGCAACGCTGCACCTAAATGCATTTCGGGGAGAACCAGCTATCACGGTGTTTGATTGGCCTTTCACCCCTATCCACAACTCATCCCCTCCATTTTCAACTGAAGTGGGTTCGGACCTCCACGACGTCTTACCGACGCTTCATCCTGGCCATGGATAGATCACACCGCTTCGGGTCTAGAACACGCGACTCACGCCCTTATCGGACTCGCTTTCGCTACGACTCCCCCACCACGGGTTAACCTCGCCACGCATCACTAACTCGCAGGCTCATTCTTCAAAAGGCACGCCATCACCACACAGGCTCTGACGGCTTGCATGCGACCGGTTTCAGGAACTCTTTCACTCCCCTCCCGGGGTACTTTTCACCCTTCCCTCACGGTACTCATCCACTATCGGTCACCAAGGAGTATTTAGGCTTGACGGGTGGTCCCGCCAGATTCACGCGAAATTCCACGAGTTCCACGCTACTCGGGGCAACCCCACACCAGTGCCACGCTTACAGTTACAGGACTCTCACCCACTCCGGTACGCCTTCCCAGACGCTTCACCTTCACGCAACATTTCTCACTGGCCAATCCTGCGGCAGCAGAACCACAAGGCCCCCACAACCCCGCACATGCAACACCTGCCGGCTTGAACACACACACGGTTTAGCCTCCTCCGCTTTCGCTCGCCACTACTCACGGAATCACACTTGTTTTCTCTTCCTACGGGTACTAAGATGTTTCACTTCCCCGCGTTACCACCCACACCCCTATACATTCAGGGCAGGGCCACCGGACACTACTCCGGACATTCCAGGTTTCCCCATTCGGACATCCCCGGATCACAGCTCGCTCACCAACTCCCCAGGGCTTATCGCAGGTCACAACGTCCTTCATCGGCTCTTGGTGCCAAGGCATCCACCGATCGCACTACACAACTTTGCACAACACCACGTCGCACAAACACATACAACAATAAAGATACTCGCATCCACTATACAGTTCTCAACCACCACACGAACACCACATCACGCACACACGCACGCAACACAGCACCGCACAGGCCACCACACATGTGATACCCCACAACCCAACAGCATGCCCCCAACCCCACCCATCACAGGCAGGACGCCAACATTCCACTCACAAAAACTCCTTAGAAAGGAGGTGATCCAGCCGCACCTTCCGGTACGGCTACCTTGTTACGACTTAGTCCTAATCACCAGTCCCACCTTCGACGGCTCCCCCACAACGGTTAGGCCACCGGCTTCGGGTGTTACCAACTTTCATGACTTGACGGGCGGTGTGTACAAGCCCCGGGAACGTATTCACCGCAGCGTTGCTGATCTGCGATTACTAGCGACTCCGACTTCATGAGGTCGAGTTGCAGACCCCAATCCGAACTGAGACCGGCTTTCCGAGATTCGCTCACCCTCACAGGCTCGCCACTCTCTGTACCAGCCATTGTAGCATGCGTGAAGCCCTGGACATAAGGGGCATGATGACTTGACGTCATCCCCACCTTCCTCCGAGTTGACCCCGGCGGTCTCCACTGAGTCCCCACCATAACGTGCTGGCAACAGTGAACAAGGGTTGCGCTCGTTGCGGGACTTAACCCAACATCTCACGACACGAGCTGACGACAGCCATGCACCACCTGTGAACCGACCCCAAAAGAGGCACACCCATCTCTGAGCGCTCCCGATCCATGTCAAACCCAGGTAAGGTTCTACGCGTTGCATCGAATTAATCCGCATGCTCCGCCGCTTGTGCGGGGCCCCGTCAATTCCTTTGAGTTTTAGCCTTGCGGCCGTACTCCCCAGGCGGGGTACTTAAAGCGTTAGCTACGGCACGGAACCCGTGGAATGGACCCCACACCTAGTACCCACCGTTTACAGCGTGGACTACCAGGGTATCTAAGCCTGTTCGCTCCCCACGCTTTCGCTCCTCAGCGTCAGGAAAGGCCCAGAGAACCGCCTTCGCCACTGGTGTTCCTCCTGATATCTGCGCATTCCACCGCTCCACCAGGAATTCCATTCTCCCCTACCTTCCTCAAGTCAACCCGTATCGAAAGCACGCTCAGGGTTAAGCCCCAAGATTACACTTCCGACGCGATCAACCACCTACGAGCCCTTTACGCCCAATAAATCCGGACAACGCTCGCACCCTACGTATCACCGCGGCTGCTGGCACGTAGTTAGCCGGTGCTTCTTTACCCATTACCGTCACTCACGCTTCGTCACAGGCGAAAGCGGTTTACAACCCGAAGGCCGTCATCCCGCACGCGGCGTTGCTGCATCAGGCTTCCGCCCATTGTGCAATATTCCCCACTGCTGCCTCCCGTAGGAGTCTGGGCCGTATCTCAGTCCCAATGTGGCCGGTCACCCTCTCAGGCCGGCTACCCGTCAAAGCCTTGGTAAGCCACTACCCCACCAACAAGCTGATAAGCCGCGAGTCCATCCCCAACCGCCGAAACTTTCCAACCCCCACCATGCAGCAGGAGCTCCTATCCGGTATTAGCCCCAGTTTCCTGAAGTTATCCCAAAGTCAAGGGCAGGTTACTCACGTGTTACTCACCCGTTCGCCACTCGAGCACCCCACAAAAGCAGGGCCTTTCCGTTCGACTTGCATGTGTTAAGCACGCCGCCAGCGTTCGTCCTGAGCCAGGATCAAACTCTCCAATGAAAAAATATCACCCACCCACACACGCGCACACAGCACGCACACAGGCAACAGTGACACCACGAAGAATCCAATACACTAACCCCAAACACTGACCAAAAAAATTCAGTCACATGTCCAGAATCACAAAGGAATCATAAACAAATCCGACACATCCACAACAAACAGATGCATCAAAACTATTGACTATCAAAGACACACTGTTGAGTTCTCAAACATCACACCCACCACAACAATCCCCACACAAACCATGCAGAAACCATCACAAGGCGACCCGACCAACCCTACCACACCAACCCCGAAACCACAAAACCACGATCCCAGAACCAGCCAGCAGAACCAGCCAGCAGAACCAGCCAGCAGAACCAGCCAGCAGAACCAGCCAGCAGAACCAGCCAGCAGAACCAGCCAGCAGAACCAGCCAGCAGAACCAGCCAACCACACCACCACCAAAGCAGCAGCCCGGAAAACCATACCCGAACACTCCCCCGCCGTCAAACCCGACAAGAAAACATCCAAACACAGCCACCACCAAGAACCACACACGCAGCCCCCAACGGCCCGACACACACTACACACACCCCCACCACCAACACAAACCCACAAAACAGCCGCATCTTCACCCCGGGCCTACCTACCCCGTCGTTGCCCCTCTCGAGACCTATCCAGTCGCTGAACTCCTCATAGACTCACCCCATGACGTATCGAATAAGGTTCCGTCAAACCGCAAGCGTGATCCTCAGTGCGGCCGCGCTATGCGTGTGTGCGTCATGTACTTCAACAACTCCCACGACGCCTTCAGACGAGCCGAGCCGAACTGCTTTGGTCCCGTCGTCCAAGGTCACGGCCTCGGTATCCCCGCTCGATGGCATCCATACCCGCGCGATCATCAATGAACTTGTTGCAGCGTCGGGCAATGGACCTATCACCAAGGTAGACATCACTAAGGGTGCGCTCAGCATCACCGTTCAGATCGGTAACTCCCCAACAATCTGGACCTGGCAGAACGGCAAGATCGACTCGTCAGCAACTCAGAGCACTCAAACAGCGTCACGCCCCTTCAATCCTGGCGACTTCGCCGTAGAGAAGTTGCCCGTGATATTAAGCAGGGCCGCCGATATCTCCGGATCCCATATGAACCAGAACTTGCAGATCGTCGAGTACAACCAAGGTACTGTCCTCATGACAGTCTCGACCAAGCCAGAAACCCAGACCGTCTTCTTCCGACCCAATGGATCTGCCATCAACCACATTGACTTCGCATCGACTTCTGGCATGACTGAGGCATTAAGTGATGCTGTCGCGAGCGCTAAGCAAGTCGACCAGATCAGCTACCAGCCCGGTAAGGCCATCATCGTCGATACGCCGACAACGACACCTGGCATCGTCATGAGGCGGACCCGGTCTGCCGATATGCCCGCATGGGCGGTACAACGCAGGAGCGACGCGTCCGCAACCTTCTCGCCTGGCCTCCTGAATCCACACGTCATCGTCCGCATCATGAATCTCGCGGCTGCGCAAGCCCACCAGAAGCCATCCGACATGGAATGGACCATTTCTCAGGACACGAAGCTTGACACGCCCGTCCTTCGCGTTGACATTAACGGCCTGACTAGGGCTTTTAATACCGACGGCACCGACGTCACCGACAAGATCAAGTAGCTTCCAGGTCCTCGAATAATTCAGCCCATCAAGGAGCTAGACCGCTAGCCTCGGATCAAGGTGGTTGAATGAAAGTGTGCTCATCACCGCAGTCGGAACGCCAGGCAGTGGGCAGACCCATGCCTTCCGCGTCCGCCATGGGATGAATCCACACGTCGAATTGTGGCGTCACGGGCTCGTCGTCAGAGAGTACTTATCTGCCGATCGGGTCGACGACGAGATCGTCGTCACCGCCCACGTCGCGCCTCGAACGTCTAGCTCTCAGCCTCCCCGCACCCGAAAGAGCGTGCCGGATCTCTCCGAGGACAGACAAGCCGACGAACCAGTTCGTCCGTACCAACGCATTGCGGCCTACGCCGTTGTACGGTCACGGCGGGGATTACTGGGTACCGAGTGCTCGCCACGCACCGCAGTCCCTGGCCTGTGGGCGCTACCTGGAGGTGGTTTAGAACCCGGTGAATCCCCCGCGCAAGCGGTCACCCGTGAGGTCATGGAAGAGTCCGGACAGCGTGTCCGCCTTAACCGCATCATCGATCTGCAGTCCGATCATTGGATCGGCCGTTCCCCCACCGGGGTGCTAGAGGACTTCCATGCCCTGCGGATCATCTACTCAGCCACCAGCGAAAACCCCACCGACCCCTACGTCATCGACGTCGGTGGCACCACCCAGTCAGCCCAGTGGATACCGCTGTGGCGTTGGCGTCGGCTGTCCTGGGGAGCCGCGACACGCATGTGTCTTGAGACCCATCTGCGCGACGTCCCCAGCACCTGATCAGCCACAGTTACCACAGGCATGACGAAGGGGGCTTGGTCACGATGACCAAGCCCCCTCTGGCGTCAATGTCAATCAGCCCGGAAGTAACTGAGAATCCGCAAGATCTCTGTGTAGAGCCACACCATCGTCACAGCGATGCCGAAGGCCGCACGCCAAGACTCAGATGCTGGGGCTTGGTTGCGCACACCCTGCTCGGCGTAGTCAAAATCTACGACAAGGTTCATGGCGGCCAGCACCACACCCAGCGCTGAGCACAAGATGCCGATAGGGCCAAAACTAGCAACGCCAATGTTGATCCTGAATAGCATCAACACGAGGTTGACGAGCATCGCAAGGGCAAAGCCGAAGGTGGAAATGATGACGATCTGACGAAATCGCGGCGTCACCCGGATATTAAAGAACTTGTATGCCGCCAAGGTCACGCCGGCAGCGGCGAAAGTACCCAAGACGGCCTGCACCACGATACCGGGGTAAGCGGTCTCAAACATGGCTGACATAGAGCCAAGGACCAGCCCTTCGCAGATGCAGTAGAAGATGACGCCACCGACCGGCACCGTACGGCGAGTGCTGACGACCATCGCAGTAATGAATGCTGCAATCGATCCGACCACCAAGGCAGGGCCACTTGCCACCACGTTCGGCCCAATCAGCGCGAAGCTCACAGCACCAATGGCAGCAATGATGAGCAGAACCAGGCCAGTACGGCCGAGGACGTCATCAAAAGTCATCGCGCGCTCGGCACTCTGTCCTTGCGGGCCGTCTAATAGAGAGCCCGACTCGCCGCCAGGCTGCCCTGATACGCCGTACTGCGCCCGATACCCCTGACCTGCGTACGCCGGCTGCCCGTACGGGTTACCGCGCGGCTGGAAGGCCTCGGCTCGGCTAAAGACCGGGTTAGCCATGTGATCCTCCTGTGAAGACGTGTGGTGACGTCTACTCTAAACAACGCAGCGACGACACGAAACCTTCCCCGTACCGCGGAACGAGCTTTTCACACTAGCGACGACTGAGGTCGTACACACTGCGTAGCTGCTCCTGGTGAAGCTGTGTACCCCCGACGGGATTCGAACCCGCACTGGGACGGGTTTAAGCCGTCTGCCTCTGCCGGTTGGGCTACGGGGGCCAGGAGCACTTCAGCTCCCCTGCGCCAGCATTGCCAGCGCCATGCCGTCAAGGATATCGGTCTCCGAGACGACAAGTTTACCTGCCGTCGCACGACGGCATACCTCGTCAATAATAACGGCACCTCCACACAACACTTCTGCACGGCGTCGCTTCAGCGGTCCCATCTGCTCGACTTCATCAACAGTAGACGAGAGCAACTTGCCCGCCAGGTCGGAAATCTGGCCGACCGTCAGTACCGAACGATGCACCTTGGCGCGGTCATAATCTGTGAGATTCTGGCCAATTGCGGACAAGCTCGTGACCGTACCCGCAACGCCGATGACGGTACGGGCGGCGGCAACGTCAACCGGGCAGGAATCCAAGGCTTCACGAACGTACTTGCGAGCGTCGTCGATCTGCTCGACGGTGGGCGGGTCGTCATGGAGGAAACGCTCACGCAGCCGTACCGAGCCAATATTGAGGCTCACCCGAGAGTCGATGCTAGACCCACGGCCCAGCACCAGCTCCGTCGAGCCACCTCCACAATCAATAACAAGAACCGGCTCATCGATTACCTGGATCCCAGAAATCGCTCCAGCAAAAGACAAACTCGCCTCTTCCATGCCGTCTATGACCTCCGCGTCCACCCCCAGAGCTTGACGGACTCCCGCGAAAAAGGCATCGCGGTTGGAGACGTCACGAGCAGCCGAGGTGGCAACAAAACCCACCCGGTCGCAGTGGTGGTCCGCGATAGCCTGGGCGAAGGTGCGACAGGCTGAGAAAGTGCGCTCAAGGGCGTCGGGACGGAAGGAACCGGTGGCGTCAACCCCCTGACCGAGCCTCACCATTTCCAGTTCTCGTGCCTGCTCGACCAAACGCCCGTCCGAATCGGCTGATGCGATGAGGAGGCGAATCGAATTCGTCCCGCAGTCGATAGCTGCAACGGTGTGGCTGCCGCTCATACAATCCTCCTGTCCGACTCGGGCTCGCGATGCTCAGGGGCGCATGGGTCGCACCAGAACTCTCCCAGCTCTGCAACGACCTCATCCCCAAACGGGTTGACCCCAGGCCCGACAGCTAAGGCGTGCCCTGCCAGAGCATGCAGACATTTCACGCGCGTCGGCATACCGCCAGCGGAAATCCCATCGATCTCAGGAACCGGGTCAAGACCGGCGTCCTCGCCGATCTGAACGCGATCAGCAATATAGGACTCATGGGCGCGCCGGTACTGGTCGGCAAGCTCCTCATCCTCACCGAGTCGTTCGGTCATCCGAGCCATCAGCCCCGAAGACTCCAGGGTCCCAATGAGGGATGCAGCACGCGGACAGGTAAGGTAATAAGTCGTCGGAAACGGGGTGCCGTTCGGCAGCCGAGGCTCGGTAGCAATGACACCTGGTTTACCGCAACCACAGCGCCAGGCCACACCGGCGACTCCTCGTGGTTCGCGGCCAAGCTGGTCCCGGACGTCCTGACGGTCGTTCTCAGTAAATTCTTCTAGCATGGTCACCTCATCGACGAGAAGGGCTGGGCGAAGACAACTTCGCTGAAGGTGTAGGCGTGATCATCGCCCCCGGGGAGGGATGGGGCGGGGCGGGATGGTCAGCGTCCTGGACTGATCCCGCAGCCTTTCGCCACCAGCGAGCGTCAGCGCTGGCTTCATTCGCCGGATCTTTTTCGTCCAAAGAAGTCGTCGATCCAATGACCTTACCGTTTTCTCCAATGACCTGATACCCAGTTTCGCCCGGCATCACCCAGCCGAGCTGGGAGCGCGCCTGAGCACGGACGTAGTCGGGATCGTGCCACCTCTTGACCTCGTCTTGAAGGGTCGAGATAGAAGCGCGTGTCCGAGCCTCGTCGTCTTGGGTCCGGGAGATCTGGGAACGCTGAGAGAAGTAGATACCCAAACTAGGCGTAATCATGACAAGTACCAGCAGAACAGCCGCACCCATAACGACTGCTCTGAGGGTGAGCCCGAACCGGCGAGGCTGACCCCCCTCCTCCTGAGTAGCTCGATTACGAGGAGGCTCTGTGCGCGTAGTGCGCTGGTAATTTCCGCGGTTCCTCGGACCTGAGCGGTTCGGCGAGGACGCGTGTGTCCGTCCCCCGGCCGGTCGCTGGGACCTTCCGGACGGACGGTGTCGATTGCTTGGTGTAGTGGCCATCGTGGTCCATCATGACACGACCGCCCCGGCAGTACCGGGACGGTCGTGTCATGTCAGGTGCTGCGGTCAGCACCTCATAGCGTCAGTCAGGCCTGGAAGCGCGGGAAAGCGGAAGCACCGGCGTACTCGGCCGAGTCGCCCAGTTCCTCCTCAATACGCAGCAACTGGTTGTACTTGGCGATGCGCTCGCCGCGGGCCGGGGCACCGGATTTAATCTGACCAGTCGATAGCGCGACGGCGAGATCGGCGATAGTGGTGTCCTCGGTCTCACCAGAACGGTGCGACATCATGCAGCGGTAGCCGTTGCGATGGGCCAGCTCGACGGCGTCGATAGTCTCCGAGAGGGAGCCAATCTGGTTCACCTTGACGAGCAGGGCGTTGGCAGCCTTGGTCTCGATTCCCTTGGCAAGGCGCTTCGGGTTAGTGACGAACAAGTCGTCGCCAACGATCTGGATCTTCTCACCAAGCTTCTTCGTGAACTCGGCCCAACCGTCCCAATCCTCCTCGTCCAACGGATCCTCAATAGAGACCAGCGGATACTTGGCGATGAGGCCTTCGTAGTACGCGATCATCTCAGCCGAGGTCTTAGCCTGGCCCTCGAACGTGTACTTGCCGTCCTCGAAGAATTCGGAAGCAGCGACATCAAGGGCGAGGGCGACGTCCTTACCCGGCTCGAAGCCGGCGGCCTTGATGGCGTCAAGGATGAGGTCCAAAGCGGCGGCGTTGCTGGGAAGGTTGGGGGCGAAACCGCCCTCGTCACCCAGACCGGTAGCCAAGCCCTTGTCCTTGAGAACCTTCTTGAGGGAGTGGTAAACGGCAGCGCCCCACTCGTAGGCCTGCTTAAAGGATTCCGCGCCGATCGGGGCAATCATGAACTCCTGGATGTCAACGTCGGAATCGGCGTGGGCACCACCGTTGAGGATGTTCATCATTGGAACGGGCAGCACGTGGGAGTTCGGTCCGCCGAGGTACTGGTACAGCGGGAGCTCCGCACAGTCAGCAGCAGCATGAGCAGCAGCCAGGGAGACACCAAGGATGGCGTTAGCACCCAACTTGCCCTTGTTGTCGGATCCGTCGAGCTCGATCATGATCTGGTCGATAATGCGCTGCTCACTCGCGTCACAGCCGAGCACCTCCTCGGCGATCTTCTCGTTGACGTTCTCAACAGCCTTGAGAACACCCTTACCGGAGTAACGCTTCTTATCGCCGTCACGCAGCTCAACGGCCTCGAACTGACCGGTCGAAGCGCCCGAAGGAACCGCAGCGCGGGCCTGGGTGCCGTCGTCGAGGATCATCTCGACCTCAACGGTCGGGTTGCCGCGGGAATCGAGGATCTCACGGGCTTCGATGAATTCGATGGTTGCCATGGACCAACCTTTCAAAGAGGATCTTTGCGTCCACCCCAAAGCGTATCGGAGCCGTCCAACTAGAGGTATCTCAGGGCTGACCGTCACTCACTGCCGTTGATCCTCCGCTGGGTTTTCAGTGATGACGAATTCGTACGTGACGTTCTCAGGTGCGTCGATATGTAGCTCGATCTGCCCGCTCTGTGCCCGCTTACCAACGCTCAGATGGGCGAATCCCTCATGGCACGGGGTCGATGCCGTCGACTCGTCATTTTCGGTGACGCTCATCAGCGCATCGGTGGTATCACACAGAAAGTAGTAGTCGGTGACGGTGCCAGCCTTGACGACGACGGTCTGGGACGTGGAGCCCGTGACGACACGATCACTAATTATCCCAGTGACGCCGGGAAGAAAGTCCTTCAGCCCACCTCGCTGCGGGGTTGCCGTCAACTTGGTGTTCGGATTCACATCCTGCGGGGTCGGTTTAGGTCCGGAGGATTGACTCACCGACGGCACGGAAGCTGTAGGCGCATCCGAAACCTCAGTGACGCCAGCCGGGTCGTTCGCGCTGCCCTTGCAGCCAGACAGCGCCCCCAAGGCGACGACGGCGGCAAACAGCGCTGCCAGGGCTCGTCGCATCACACACCTCCTCCGTGCCTCCGACTACCGTACTGGTCTTTGTCGCCTAGTCGGCCAGACCACCGCCTCAACAACAAGGGATGCCGCAGTAATAAGCGGTGTTAAACCGCATCGGTCAGTCAGTTCGGCACTCAGCCTTCCTGATCTCGTCTTCGAGATCGCGCAAACGGTCTCGTAGCGCCTGATCCGCGTCAACACCGCTTGCCTGGGCGCGAGCAATGAGAGTCACAAGCTGGTCACCAGTCTCCGCCGCGGTGATCGGCTCGTCGGCCAGCTTGACGCCCACCCCACGAGTGCGTGCCCGTGAGATGACCTTAGCGCTGCGGGCCACGCTGGAAAGGGAGTAGGCGATCCCGTCCAGGCTGGACGTACGTCCTTTGGCCGCTGCCTTACGAGCCTCCCATGCGGCGTCGAGGTCCTCAGGAACCTCCTCATCGGAGAACACATAGGGGTGACGGGCCACAAGCTTGGCGACGATTCCACCGACGACCTCGTTGATGTCGAAACGTCCCCCCTGCTCACCGATCCGGGAATGGAAGACGACTTGGAGTAGCAGATCCCCCAGCTCCTCAACGAGATCGTCATCGGTACCGGCCTCAATCGCGTCAATGACCTCGCCAGTCTCCTCGACTAGATAGGTCACCAGGGATCGATGGGTCTGACTGCGATCCCACGGACACTCGTCGCGCAACCTTGCCATCACCTCGACGAGCTCGCTGAATTCGGCCCTGGGTCGTGCGTACTCAGCCGCCATCAACGGGATCAGGAAGTCTTAGTGAAGGGCTGGGACAGCGACGAGCTGCCCTGAACGACCAGGTTGTTAGCGTCCCAGGACCCTAGGCGTGGGTTGGCCTTCACATCGACGGCGGACAGGTCAGCCTTCGCCTTCCTGTCACCCTCGAGGTCGAAAAGATGGAACACACCCGCGAAGCTACGAACCATCGTGTGACAGACCTGATCGGAATCTAAGGCAGCCATACCATTTCGAGCGACAATCTGGTCACGTTCGGCGTCAGAGAGCTTCGCTCCGCGTTTGTCCAGGACCTCTTGCGCAACGGCTCCACGAATAACCGTCGAGGCGATGATCTGGCGCGGGGTGAGTTCCGAGGACGGGTTGATGAACTTCGAGCAATGCTCGACGGCATCGTCAACGGACTTCATGGTCACCGTCGTATTTCCCACCGTGGCCGCGTTGCTCGGGGAACTCGCACACCCGGAAGCCACACTCACCAGAGCAACAGCCACCGCAGCGGCACCGAGTCGTCGTCGCATCGTCATCACATCTCCTGCCACGAAAAAAGGGTACAGCTGGTCATCTTATGCCGCCAACGGCACAATTCTATGGCTCAGTGGGCCGGCCCGCGCCGATCGGGGTGTCAACAGCCAGGACGTTCGTCACGAGGTCGGCACTCCACTTCAACAAGTCGGCACCGCCCAATGGCTGGCCCCCAATCGTTGCAGTCATGGGTTTAGGCACCAGCACCAAACCCGCTGTTTGCTTGACCACCGATCCGGGATACAACCTCTTGAGGCGCATCACCCGGGATTCCGGCAGATTCACCGGCGAAAACCTGATGTTGCGTCCAGCCGGAACGACCTCATGAATTCCCGCCTGTCGACATAGCAGGCGGAATCGCGCCACCCCAAGCAGAGCTTGGACGGGCTCGGGCATCGGTCCATAACGGTCGACCAACTCGGCCCCGATGGCGTCAACCTCCTCGTCACTGCGCACTTCAGCCAATCGCTTGTACATCTCAAGGCGTAAGCGTTCAGTTTCGACGTACTCAACCGGAAGGTTGGCGTCAACGGGCAGCTCAATACGCATCTCCGGTTCATCGGCAGTGGTGCTGTCCCCACGGAACTCAGCGACGGCGTCACCTACCAGACGAATGTAAAGATCGAAGCCAACGTCAGCAATGTGCCCGGACTGCTCACCACCAAGCAGATTCCCGGCGCCGCGAATCTCCAGATCCTTCATGGCGATGGCCATGCCAGAACCCAGGTCGGTGTGAGCGGCCATCGTCGCCAAGCGGTCGTGAGCCGTTTGGGAGAGTGGCTTGTCCGCCGGGTACAAGAAGTAGGCATAGCCACGCTCCCGAGACCGCCCCACACGACCACGCAACTGGTGCAGTTGAGACAGCCCCATAAGGTCAGCTCGATCGATGAGCAGAGTATTGGCGGTAGAAATGTCGATACCCGACTCAACGATCGTCGTGCATACCAGGACGTCGGCACGACGCTCCCAGAAGTCCACCATGATCTGTTCCAGCTGTTTCTCGTTCATCTGGCCGTGCGCAGTGACAATCCGCGCTTCTGGAACAAGTTCACGCAGCTTGGCAGCTGTCTTTTCAATGGACTGCACGCGGTTGTGGATGTAAAAGACCTGACCTTCACGAGCAAGTTCACGCCGGATCGCCGCAACAACCTGCCCCTCGTCATAGGGTCCGGCGAAAGTGAGCACCGGGTGACGCTCCTCTGGTGGGGTGGCGATCGTACTCATCTCGCGGATGCCTGTCACCGCCATCTCCAAGGTGCGCGGGATCGGCGTAGCGCTCATAGCAAGCACATCGACGTTGACCCTCATGCGTTTAAGCGCTTCTTTGTGCTCGACGCCAAAACGCTGTTCCTCGTCGACGATGACCAAGCCGAGATCCTTGAACTCAACCTCCTTGGCCAGCAAGCGATGGGTACCGACGACGACGTCGACGGTACCGCGTTGAAGTCCCTCGAGGGTTTCGCGGGCTTCGGTGTCAGTCTGGAAACGAGACAGGGCCGCCACCTTGACGGGGAAACCTGCGTAACGCTCAGTGAAGGTCTGGAAATGCTGCTGCACCAGCAAAGTAGTGGGCACCAGCACCGCCACCTGCTTGCCGTCCTGAACCGCCTTAAACGCAGCACGTACCGCGATCTCGGTTTTACCGTAGCCGACATCACCACAGACCAGCCGGTCCATCGGAACGACCTGCTCCATGTCACGCTTAACGTCGGCAATGGTGGTGAGCTGGTCAGGTGTCTCGACGTAAGCGAAGGCGCCCTCCAACTCCCGCTGCCACGCAGTGTCAGGGCCGAAAGCATGCCCCTTAGTGGCCTGGCGAGCAGCATAGAGCTTGATGAGCTCGGCGGCGATTTCACGGACCGCCTTGCGGGCACGCGCCTTGCGCTTGCGCCAGTCTCCCCCACCCATACGGTCGAGGCTGGGGGCATCCCCACCGACATATCGGGTCACCTGATCCAGCGAGTTCACCGGCACGAAGAGGCGATCACCAGGCTGACCTTTTTTGGAGGGCGCGTACTCGATAACGAGGTACTCGCGGGTAGCGCCGCCGACAGTGCGCTGCACCATCTCCACGTACCGCCCCACACCGTGCTGCTCGTGGACGATGAGATCGCCCGGCTTGAGCTCCAGGGGTTGGATCTGATTTCGACGTCGTCGAGGCATGCGACGTTCGCCAGTGCCACCGGGATCCTGGGACTCGGCGAGGTCACCGGTGGAAGCAACGAGCAGTTTGACAGACTCGGCCGCGAACCCATGACGCTGGTGAAGTCGGATGACCTGAACGCATGGCTCGGTGGCATCCGGGTCGACATCGTCAACCAGTCTGGCCGCGACGTTGTGCTCCCCCAACAGCTCGGACATGCGTTTGGCCATGCCCTCACCCTCGGCGCACAACAGGACCGTCCAGCCGTCGTCAAGGCGAGCCGTCAGATCCTTAACAGCTGCCTCGACGTCGCCATGCCACGGCTCAACGGCCACGAGCTGGGGATTAACCGTTTGCGGAGCACTGGTGATGTCGTCGTCGACGAGGACATCAGTTGCCGAAGAATCCAGAGAAAAAGAGGACATCGACCACCAGGCCATGCCGCGCTCTAGACAGTGCGATCTTACCTGGGCCAAGCTGCGATAACCCGAAGCAGCCAGGTCAATAGGAGCTTGTCCGCCGCCGGCGGCAGCTGCCCATCCAGCACCGAGGAACTCTTCGGAGGTGCGAACCAGATCCGCAGCACGAGAGCGCACCATCTCTGGATCTGACAGGACGACCATGGCATGCTCAGGCAAGACGTCGACGAGTAGTTCCATCTCATCAACGAGGGCCGGCATAAGAGCCTCCATCCCCTCGACAGCTTGACCGTTGCCGATCCGCTCCAACATGTCAGCTAATTCGGGATGGTCGGTCAGCAAAGCCTTGGCTCGGGAACGTACCTCGTCGGTGAGGATGAGCTCACGGCAAGGAGCGCAGATCAGTTCTTGGTGAGTCTCGTCGGTGGATCGCTGGTCGGCTACCGCGAAGGAGGTCATTTCCTCGATCTCGTCACCAAAAAAATCGATACGGACCGGGTGTTCTAGCACCGGTGGGAAGACGTCGACGATGCCGCCACGTACTGCGAATTCGCCACGGCGTTCCACCATGTCAACCCGGCTATAGGCGGCGTTGACGAGTTCAGTCGCGAGCTCGGTAAGGTCATGCTCTTCTCCCACTGCCAGGCGCACCGGGGCGACGCGTCCCAGACCGGCAACCTGAGGCTGCAGCAAGGAGCGCACCGGGGCGACCACCACCTGTGGTACCTCACCCTCGGTACCACACAGCCGACGCAGCACCTCCATGCGTCGACCGACGGTGTCCGTACGCGGGCTCAGACGCTCATGAGGCAAGGTCTCCCACGATGGGTAGTAACAGACAGCGTCGGCGCCGAGCCACGTCTTCAAGGTAGCAACTGATTCCTCGGCCTCTCGGAACGTGCTCGTCACGAGTAATACTGGCAGACGTCCGGAACCGTCGAGAGACCGGCCCAGTACGGCTGCCACCGCCGGGCGGGCCGAAGCTGCCACCTGAAGGTCAAGGGTGGGAGTGCGCCGGGTAAGGGCGTCCTCCACAACATGGGAGAGCACCGGTTCGCGGGAAAGAAGGGAGGTCAGTCCGCCAAAAGTCACCAACATAGGGTACGTGGTGGTACCGACACTCACCATCACTCGTGAAGTTGTTCTCGAGGACTCCCCTCCCCATAGCATGTCGAGGTGAGCACCACACCTATGCAGTACCCACTCACTCCCAAACCGGTTCGACGCAGCGGAGCCCTGCCGATAGTCATCACCGTATTGGGAGCGATCGCCATCCTCCTCATCGTCGCGCTCATCAGCGCAGGCTCACCCGTTACCTTCATCGTCGGTGCAATCCCATCGACCGCGGCCCTTATCGTGTGTCTGCTGTGCTACCGCTGGCTCGACAGATGGGAGCCCGAACCTACCCGTCTCACAGTGATGGCGCTGATCTGGGGAGGGTCAGCAGGCGTCATCTTCTCGTTCCTTGTCGAGATGGCGATTCCCGCCAGTGAGTTCGTGACGATGGCCATCGTCGCACCGCTTGCTGAGGAGTTAGCCAAAGCCTCAGTATTTATTCTCGTTGCCACTGGAGCCCGCAAGCTTGAGCTCACCTCGCTAACCGATCACATCTTCTATGCCGGGATCTGCGCCCTAGGCTTCGCGTTCGTGGAGAACCTGGGTTATTTCGCTCTCTCGTCGAGTGCCGGGGAATTTGTCGTCATGGCACTTGTGCGCACAGGTTTTGGGGTCTTCGGACACCCGCTTTACACCACGGCGACCGCAGTCGGTATCTGGGCGTGGCGCACTAAAGGTGGTCTCTGGAAAGCCGCTGTTGGCTACATCGCTGCATGCCTGCTTCATGGTCTGTGGAATGGCGGCCCCACATTGTTGGCGGGCAGCCTTGGCCTTGACGACACCGGCCAGTTAGCTGCGATGATCCTGGTCTACATTGTGCTCTTCGTACCAGTGTTCATTGGAACCATCATCATGACGACTCGCAATCGACGCAACGAATACGAGGCAGTGCGATCCCAGCTACCCCTCATGGTAGAAGCTGGCCTGGTGACTCCGGCTGAGGCTGACATGATTGCAGATCCGCGTAAGCGGCGCGCCATCCTCGCTGATTCGGGTAAGTATGGTCGAGTCGCGAAACGGAACCAGAAACGCACGATTACTGCCGCGACTGAGGCTGCGCTGGCACAACACCGTATTGCCGCTGGAGAAGGCGGTCCTGAGCTCATCAAGCGTCGCGACCAGCTTTCTGAATGGCTGCGATCGCGACCCGACAAGCTAGGACAACTACCGTTGATGCCGCAATTCCCGCCGATACAACCACCGGCAACATGGTAAGCCCCGACGGTAGTGGGCTCCGACGATCCTTACAGTGATAATCCTTGTAGCGCCGCGATTCCGTTTTCTGATAATGAATAATCTCGACAGTCAACCCCTAGGCCCAATCCTGTACAGGATCACTCGACGCCGCGAATATGGCGCTCACACAGCTACCCTGCCGCATAAAGAGCCGCCCTAGATATGCGTAATAATTCACACAACTAAGGTGTCCGTGACCCAGCAGAAACGAACCCGTGCCGCTTTATCTTCATAAGGAAGATTCACCCAGGGCAGTGCCAGCAGGGCGTCGGACAGCCCGGGTGTATCGAATTTCTACGGCGCACCGGTTGTGACGTAGACCATAACGGGATCAACAGAAAGCGGCACTAGCAATGAAGGCAGCACTAGTTGAGCAGTACCACGAACCATTAGCCATCAGGGATATTCCTGAGCCAGCTCATGATTCGGACGGTGTGGTCGTCGAGGTGAAAGCCTGCGGCGTCTGTCGAAGCGACTGGCACGGCTGGCAGGGCGAGTGGCCAGGATTTACCGGCGGCTCCTTGCCTCACATCTTCGGACACGAGTTCGTCGGGCTGGTCAGTGACATCGGCAACAACGTGAGCCGATACCGCGTGGGAGACCGGGTGATTGTCCCCTTCACATTGGGTTGCGGTCACTGCGAGTACTGCCGGAGCGGTCATTCAAACGTCTGCCCTACCGTGTCCATGCCCGGTTTCAGCTATGACGGCGGATTCGCGCAATATGTCACCGTCCCCGACGCAGATGCCAACCTCGTGAAGCTCCCCGACGCCGTCGATTTCACCGATGCTGCGGGTATGGGCTGCCGCCTCATGACCGCCTACCACGGCATCGTCGAGGTGGGACAGATCCACCCCGGTGACTGGCTTGTCGTCTATGGTGCAGGCGGCGTGGGTCTGTCGGCCACCCTCGTCGCTACCAGCGCAGGGGCAAACGTCATTGCCGTCGACATCGCAGATGACAAACTTGCCTTGGCTCGCAAGGTCGGGGCTATCGCGACCATCAATTCGCGCGAAACCGACCCAGTGGAGGCAGTTCGTGAGCTGACCGACGGAGGCGCGGACAAGAGCGTCGACGCCCTGGGCATTTCCGAAACTCTGCACAACGCGGTCAACTCATTGCGTTCCCGAGGAACCCATATTCAGATCGGCATGACTGCAGAGGGGCCAGTCGGCGACGTGGCGTTGACGATCAACGACCTCATTGCCAAGGAGATTGATTTCCGGGGGTCCTTCGGAATGCCTGCCGTCGAGTTCCGTTACCTGCTCAATCAGGTTGCTGCGGGCAAGATGAAACCAGGCCAGCTCGTCACCAAAACCATCGCACTGAGTGAGGTGAACGACGCTCTCACCGCCATGTCCACCTACAACACGGTGGGAACCACCGTCATTACCGACTTCACACGCTGAGGCAGACCTTCGTGGTTGGGTGCAAACTGCGCGCCCAACCACGTTTGTGTCGCTACACAGCGTGGAATGGGACGGCGTATGACTGTTGCACGGCTAATGCTAATGCGCCATATCACCCAGTCCTAGAGTATTACGACATGCAACCACATTCCCTGGACTTTGGGTTGACCACATCTCGCAACTTTTCAACGAAAGGAAAGCCTCATGACCCGGATTGAAGCATTCGATGTTCGATCCGATGAAGTGACACATTTTTGAGGCCTTCCAACGCGACCTTTCCGTCAGCATCGGTCTTCACGAAGAATCACTGACACTTTATAACCTGGACGAGTGCCGCGGGGACGCCCTCATGATGCTTCTGATGGTAGTAAGGCGCATGAAACTTATCCTCGACCGTGGCGAGATACAGGATTATTCATTAGAAGGATCCGATGGCCGACAGCTCTCAGAAATGACCGTTGGCATCATTGGTGCAGGCTGAATTGGCTCGACGGTCGCACGTCTATTGCAACCCCTTGGCTGCAATGTCCTAGCCTGCGACCTCCTGCCGAACCCACAACAAAACGACATCGTCGAGTTCGTCGACTTGGAGACACTGCTCCACAACAGCGACGCCATCACCCTGCATGTGCCCGCTATGCCGATGAACCACCACACGATCGACGCAGAGCAATTCGCCATGATGCGCTAGGGCGTTTTTCTCGTCAACTGCGTCCGTGGTGAACTCATAAACACCCGAGCACTGATAGATGCCATGAATCCGGAAACTATTGACGTCATCGAGAACGACCACAGGTATTTTCACCAAGATCACCGTCTTGACGTTCTGAATAACCACGACCTTACGTTGCTACGTTCCTTCCCGAACGTCGTCGTTACCCCGCACATCGCCTTCTACTCAGACAACGTCACAGCGGAAATGGTGCATTGTGCGATGGAATACCTGCGTGATTTTTCACAGACCGGTGAGCCCCTAATGGAAGTACATCCTGACTGATCCTTGCCTACCACCCGTTGCACGCAGCCGGGAAAACAGTCAGGAATTGAAACGGTTCTGGGCCGCAGCCAGCCCTTGGATAATGATCGACTCGACGGCGTCGGCGGCCAAGGCCACCTGAACACCCATCTCAGCGCGCTGCCTGGCAGGCACCCGGGCCAGCACCCAGTCAGCCGGATCTTGATGACCTGGGGGACGCCCAACGCCTAATCTCACCCGAATGAAATCACCGGTGCGTAAGTGGGCTCGAATGGATTTCAGTCCATTATGGCCATTATCTCCGCCTCCCTTTTTGAGGCGTAGCCGACCCGGATCAAGATCAATTTCGTCATGAACGACGATGAGATGATCAGGGGTGATTCCGGCAAAGCTCGCGACCTTGCTGACGGCGATCCCCGACTCGTTCATATACGTGCGGCTGCGCATCAGGATAACGGTCTGGGCATCCACAGCCGGTACGCCCAGACCGGCCGAACTCAAGCGGGTGCGAACGAGTTCCGCCCGTTGGCCGCGGGCCGGCGAGAGCTTCTCGCCAGCCCGACGGCATAACTCGGCTATGACGTCTGCCCCGACATTGTGTCGGGTGCCGTCATAACGTGGGCCCGGATTGCCGAGCCCAATCACGAGCCACGATGGGCTCACTCTTTCGCAGCCTTCTCCTCGGACTCGCCCTGAGCGTCCTCCCCCGCGGACTCTTCATCTTCAACGGGCTCAGTCTCCGGGAAGGCGACAGTGGCAGCAACATCCTCTGCATCGCCTAGCAGGCTAGTGCCCTCGGGGAGCTTGAGGTCGCCAAGGTAAATAGTCGTGCCGGCCTCAAGACCGGTGACGTCGATCTCAATAACCTCGGGGATATTGAGGAGGTCAGCCTGGACCTCGATCTCATTGAACTCGGTCATAGCGATGGTGCCGGGGGCAGACTCACCGGTGATGCGCAGGGCGACATTCACGTCAACCTTCTCGCCACGACGCACAGTCAGCAGGTCGACGTGGCGGACAAATCCCTTAAGGACGTCGCGCTGAACGTCCTTCGGCAGAGCGAGCATAGGTTTCTGGCCCTCGATCTCAATCGAGAGCAGCGGATTCTCGGTACGCAGAGCCAGCAACGTGGCGTGGCCGTCAAGGGTCACGTGGATCGGATCGTGATCGTGGCCGTACATCACGGCGGGAACCTTGTCATCACGCCGGATACGACGCGCGGCGCCCTTACCGAACTCGGTACGCTGCTCTGCCTTGAGGTGAATGATGTCTGCCATGGCGGCGTCTCCTTCTCGTTGACGTAGAACGGCTCGACGAGCGGAAGCCCAAGTAGGCGGCCAGTCGATCACGGACCTTGCGGTCCCTCGCCAAGCTCAAGGCAGTCTACTCGTGCGATGCGGGGGCCACAACCTGGCAAGCTCAGGTCGTGGCCCCCGCCGAACACATTCAGGCTACTCAGCCGATCGAACCCTCAGATCTCAACTCGGCGTACCGGGACTCAGGGTTAGTTCCAGAGAACGGCTTCCCGACCGCGTGCCAGGTGAGATCAGCTCCGCAGCTAACATTCTGGGCGTCAACATCCAGCATGATGAATCCCCAGACCAGACGACCCTGGGTGTGCGGAGCAAGGTCGTAAGGTCCCACCTTCTGCGACAACTCCCACGACACCGTGTTGATGTAGTCGAAGCCATAGGACTGATTGAGGTATGTGGTCAACGTGCCATCAGCCTTAATCTCACCCTTGACTTCGGTAGTCTCACTGCGTTTGACCGTGACGGTATGGGTCACGGGCATGGCGGTATCGGTAGTGTTCTCGACGCTGGCCCCGTCAGTCTGCTTGAACCACCGACGAGAGGCCGTGACGTACACGCCCCGCGTCCCCTGCGGCGTACAACGAGTGCCGGGCTTGTAGTTGTCGTTCCACCGCTGGGGCAGTTCGAAATTGATCCCGTTGTTCGGCGATTCCTGAACAGCACCAGCCGGAACTACTGAGAGCACGGTGGTCGACGTTACTGCCGCAGTTACCGCACCCACTACTGCGCGACGCAACACACTGATCCCCCTTGGCATCTCAGACGTCGTACTGCACATTGTCGCGGGTGCTGATCCTCACGTGATGCTCCCGCGGGAGGGTGGCGGTGAAGTGATCACCACGGCCCTGCCACTTCTTGTCGGGACCGCAGACCGTATGCTGCCCCTCGAAGTCGGAGACAATCCAACCGGCCTGCAAGACTGCGGTCTTGCCCGGGGCAACGTTGTAGGGTCCGACGGTTTCTCCAACCTCATAGGTAGAAGAAGTGCTATAGCTGCTGGAAATAGAGATGTGGATCACATCGAGCAGTGGGAAGTCAATGCCTGCCGAAACCGACCAGTTCTTCGTCTTAGTTTCTGTGATGGATCGCGTGACCGGCAGCGGAGTGTCGTTGTAGTTGGAGATCGTCCACGTCCCAGCAGAGCCATCGAAGTAGCTGCGCACCACATGAACGGTCTGTCCGGTGTCACCCGGATTCGAGCAGGGAGCGCCGATGGTGGTTGGGTTCGCGGGGTTTTGGTGCTGTACCGGCAGGGCCTGGGCGGGCATCTGGGCACCAGCGGTGACGATTGCCCCGACAGCGAGAGTAGCAACGAGTGAGCGAATCATTGTGGTTCCTTCCAAGACGCGAATGGGAATGGGTATCAGCGGGTCGTCTGGGTGGGTACGGGAAGATGCTTCCACGCGTCAGGCGTTACGTCGACGGTGCGTTTGGTCCCATCAGTGCCGGTAATAGTGGCCTCAGCCCAGAACCCGGCAGGCGCGGAAGCCAGTCCGTAATGCGACACGATAGATGCGACACCGTTTTTGCAACCGACCTCGCGGTAGTTCACTCGGCGTAGCAGGGTGCCATATTCGACGTGAACCTTCTCCCCAGGTGCGAGATCAACGCCCTTAAGCTCGGTCCTGACGGGTAGGTAGGCGCGGTAAATCGCCCCAACGGACTCCAGCCATCCGCGTGGTGGCCCGTCGGCGGCGGGATTCCAGTTCACGTATCCAGCGAATTGAGCTCCCACGACGGTGTCAGTGACAGGAGTGAAGTGGTACTGGCCCTTGGACCAATTGAGGAAGTCCTGAGAATACCCGGGTTGACGGATGAGCGGATCAATACCGGAGATGTCCAACGGGTACCAACCCCTCGCCGGGCATCGCTCCCCCTGCTTAGGCCAGGAGGGATCGCGCTGCAATGGGCTAGTCGGTTCGACCGGGACATCCTTGCTGGGATCGGCAAGTTTCTCCAGATTAGGTCCGGCCATGACAATGTCGTGGTCATCAACGATCCGGCTGTTCTTGCCTGACCCTCGCGAGGGGATGGCCAGGGCTCGATCCGAGATGGAACCATCCTTGTGGATGACGAGAGCGTAGGCGTAACGCTCGGCTGGCGCGGTGCCCTGGATGACGTTAGCGCCACCGCTGGGCTCTAAATATCCGTCCCGGCACCCCAAGAACATGCCCACGAAGTTCTTGACGGTGACACCGTACTCAACCCGGAAAGACTCTCCAGGGCCAAGTTTGACGGGACCGAAAGTCTCCTTATCCTGCCACCCGTTGGAGGCAACGATCCCTAATTCCGTCTTGAGGGTGGTGTTCCAGTTCGGGGGAAGCTTGGATGCCGAGTTGGAATCGATCTTGTGGTTTGTCGATGTCTTTACACTGGCGGTGTAGTCGACAGCATGGTCGGTTTGGTTCGTGAACTGCAGAGTTCCGTCGGACTGGTAGTGGCGGCTTGTCTCGCCGTAGTGCCAGTCAGGAGTCACGGAACCACCGCACGGATGGAAAAGACCAGGAACTGGATATGCCTGCGGCTTGCTCGTTTCCCTAGCCCCTGCGGCGTGGGCCCCGCTCGTAACAAAAGCAGCTAGGGCGACGGCCGTCGCCACGGTCCCCGCGCAATAGGCCCGCACCGTCCTGATGGGCCACATATTCCCTCCAATCGAGGCAGGTCGGAGGTGCACCCGACAGCAAGGGCACGCTCCCGGCCAAGATCTGACCTTGACAGATAGACGGTATCAACCGAGAGGGCCATTCGGACCGGCACGAAGGGGCACAACGCTGTACCCCCAAACAACGTCAGCGGAACAGACTCGTCACAGACCCGTCCTCGAAAACCTCCTGGATCGCCTTAGCAATAAGCGGGGCGATGGACAGAAGCGTCATGGCAGGAATGTCAATATCGTCGCGAATCTTGAGAGTGTTGGTGACGATGAGTTCTTCGATGGGCGAGTTATTGATCCGTTCAGCGGCCGGGTCCGACAGGATCGGGTGAGTGGCAGCGGCAATAACCCGCTTGGCGCCATGCTTTTTAAGAGCTAGGGCAGCCTGGCACATCGTGCCCGCAGTGTCGACCATGTCGTCGACAAGCAAACAAGTCTTACCCTCAACCTCACCGACAACCTCATGGGTGGTTGTCTCGTTGGCCTTGTTCGGATCACGACGCTTATGAATGATCGCCAGCTGGCAGCCAATCTTGTCGGTCCACATGTCAGCCAGGCGCACCCGGCCGGCGTCCGGGGAGACGACAACCATGTCAGAATTGTCATATTTGGAGGTGACGTAGTCGGCGAGCACCGGAAGGGCCCACAAGTGGTCGACAGGGCCGTCGAAGAATCCTTGGATCTGGGCGGCGTGCAGATCGACTGACATGATGCGGTCGGCTCCAGCAGCCTGATAAAGATCGGCCATAAGGCGGGCGGAAATGGGCTCGCGACCCAGATGCTTCTTGTCCTGACGAGCGTAGGGATAGAACGGAGAAACCACGGTGATGCGCTTAGCCGAAGCCCTCTTGAGCGCGTCGATCATGATGAGCTGCTCCATCATGGCCTCGTTTACCGGCGCACTGTGGGATTGGATAACGAAAGCGTCGCAGCCGCGCACAGACTCCTGGAACTGCACGTAGATCTCCGAGTTCGCGTACGTAACTTGACGCGACGGGACAAGCTCGACGCCGAGTTCGGCAGCGATCTGCTCAGCAAGTTCGGGATAGGCCCGTCCTGAGCAAATCATGAGGTGCTTGTTGTTCGGACGGGTGGTTCCACTCACTGGTCAGCCTCCGGGTTCAGGGTGTCGTCTTGGCTGTCGGACGTGATGTCCGAGACGGTGGCGGGAGCGGCGCACTCCCGGGAAAGGACGGATCCGGCAACAATGGAGGATCCTGCAGTCACCTCGGAATCGCCAACGTAGGCCATGTGGGGGATGGCCGCTTCGGTTCCGATGTGGGTGTTCTTGGTTTCAACAAAGGCTCCGACTTTGGCGTCACGGTCGAGTACGGAACCAGGACGGATGTTGGAGAACGGGCCAACCCGCACCCCCTCACCGACGACCGCGAGGGTGACCTCGGAACGGGTGACGGTGGCTTCCTCACGAATCTCGGAGTCGGTGACAGTAACGTCCGGGCCAACCGTGGCCCCAGCTCCAATGGTGGTAGCCCCGTTGAGGAATACCCCGGGATATAAAGTGACGTCATTAGCGAGGTCAACATCCGGCTGGATCCATGTCGAAGTGGGATCAATGATGGTAACCCCAGCACGCATCCATCCAGTGACGATACGGCGATTAACCTCGGCGTTCATGCGGGCCAGCTGGACCCGGTCGTTAACCCCCTCGGTTTGCCACACGTCGTCGATACGGAAGGCGCCCACGCGACCGCGGCCAGGAACCTCGACAGTGCCGTCAGCAGCCATGGTGACGACGTCGGTGAGGTAATACTCACCCTGAACGTTGTCGTTAGAAAGCTTGGAGACGCCCTCGCGCAAAGCTTCGGCATCGAAAACATAAATACCGGAATTGATCTCGCGAACGGCTCGCTGGGCCTCATCGGCGTCTTTATGCTCGACGATTCCTACAACAGCCTCTCCCCCTCGCAGGATTCGTCCGTAACCCGTGGGGTCCTCTACCTCGGCCGTAAGAACGGTAACAAGATTGCGGCGCTCGCGGTGCACCTCAACCATCCGCTGAAGGGTCTCACCGGTAAGCATAGGGACGTCGCCGTAGGTGACGACGACCTCACCGTGAAGCTCGTCCAATCCCTCGAGCCCGCATGCGACGGCGTGCCCAGTGCCTTTTTGCTCTGCCTGGACCGCGGTGGTGACGTCGGGGGCGTCCTCAGCGAGATGGGCCTCTACCTGCTCGCGACGGTGACCCACGACCACGACGAGATGTTCCGGGTTAAGTCCGCGAGCCGCTCCGATCGCCCACGACAACATTGGCCGACCAGCAACCTCGTGCAGCAGCTTAGACTTCGTCGACTTCATGCGAGTGCCGCCGCCGGCGGCTAACACGATGACGGCAGCCACTCCGTCGATCTCGGCTCGGTCAGTGGACGGGCTCGGCGTCACGGTGCTCCCCCCAGGTTCGGATGTGGCATGCAAGGTTTACTCTAGCCGCCACTCGGTTACACCGCACTGCGGGAGCGGGATCAACGAGCTCCCCGGGCAGGAGTCGAACCTGCGTCGCTCATCCTGATTCAAAGTCAGGCGGGCCCTGCCGACAGACCAACCGGGGAACGCTCGGCGAACCGAGTCCCCATAACCTTAGAGCATGCATCGCAATTCGGCCACGCAGCGACGCTCAGTAAGCTCAATATCATGATGTCGGATTTCTCATCCCAGCCGTCACCCCCGCAGCGCCGGGCGCGGATGACCAGCGGCCAGCGCCGTGAACAGCTCATCAGCGTGGCCCGTCGCCTCTTCGCAGACAATGGCATGGCAGGGACCTCCGTCGAGGAGATCGCCGCTACCGCGGGAGTCTCCAAACCCGTCATCTACGAGCATTTCGGGTCCAAGGATGGGCTGTACGCCGTCGTCGTAGACCGCGAGGTACGCCACCTACAAGATTCCCTCAACGCCGCCATGACCCGCCCAAAGCAAGGCCCGAAACGCACCCTGGAGTCAGCGGTACTGGCCCTGCTGGACTACATCGACGACCGTCCAGACGGTTTTCGGATCATCTCGCGAGACTCCTCGGTCGGTTCAGCCACCGGTTCGTACGCGTCAATTCTCTCCGACGTCGCGTCGTGGGCTGAGGGGATTCTCGCCGCCAACTTTGACCGTCACGGGTTCGATGTCTCGTACTCCTACCTGTACGCCCAGGCCCTCACCGGCATGGTTGGCATGACCGGGCAGGCCTGGCTCGACACCCGTGAACCGGCCAAAGAGGTCGTTGCCGCCCATCTGGTTGATCTGACTTTCAACGGGCTTGCTCATCTGTCGGGCAGCCCACATCTCAGCCGTCACGCCGAAAGAGAAAGCCTTCAGTCCAGTTCCTCTTGACGGGCCAGCACGGCACGTAAACCTTGACCCACCTGTTCGACGACCTGGGCATCCATCGAGTCGAACAAACGTCCCTCGGACTCCAACAGGGCTGCCAGGGCTCCATCGACCCGATCGCGCCCCTCATCGGTAAGTTCGACGATGACCCCGCGCCCGTCCTTGGGATGGGGAAGACGACGCACCAGACCGCGATTTGACAGCCTTGTAATGCGGTTAGTCATCGTCCCCGATGCCACCTCGAGCTCGTTAAGGAGCTGACCCGGGCTGAGTTGATAGGGCTCACCAGAGCGTCGTAGCGCTGCTAGCACGTCGAATTCCCAGCCCTCAAGGTCCCATTGGGAGAACGCTTTGGCGCGGTCACGATCCAAGCGGCGGGCGAGCCTCGTGACGCGCGACCACACCTCCATTACCTCGACGGGCAAGTCAGGACGCTCCCTAGCCCACGCCGCAATGATGCCGTCGACCGCGTCCTTCCGTGGCGAATTCTGGTGCACAGCGTTCTGATGTAGCGGCCTCGTCATGCAAAGCTCCCCACCGGGCCAGGCAGGAGCTGCGCTCCCGCAGCTGGACCGCGGGCAGTTCGGGTGCGATGAACCTGAGGCAGATTGGACACAGCAGCGCTCACCTTTTTGGCGCCAGCGGTGTCCCGGACGAGGAAGGCGCAGGTCGGCCCCGATCCAGAAACCAAAGCGGTCAACGCACCCACCTCTCGCCCAACCGTCAACACCTCTTCGAGTTCGGGCCGAAGGTCGATGGCAGCGGCCTGTAAGTCATTGCTCAAACTGGCAGCGACAGCATCAAGATCGCCGCGGGTCAAGGCCGAGATGAGGTCATTGGGCACCGTTTCTCCCCCAGGGGTGCCGCCCAACTCGTCGAAACGTCGGTAGACAGCCGGGGTGGACAGTCCCTGATTCGATGTCGCGAACACCCAGCGATGACGTCCTCGGCAGATCACTGGCGCAAGACGGTCTCCTCGACCTCGCCCTAACGCCACTCCACCGGTGAGACAGAAGGGCACGTCGGAGCCAAGCTGAGCAGCCAACGGTTGTAATTCCTCGGGGGAGTAAGGGAGCCGACACAGCGCGGCCGCTGCCATGAGGGCGCCCGCTGCGTCAGCTGATCCTCCAGCCATCCCACCAGCGACCGGGATCGATTTATCGATGTGAATGTCGGCGCCATGGCCACGTTTCCCCCATTCTGAAGCGAATTCCTCGCGAACGAGTTCTACAGCTCGCCAGGCCAAATTCGTCTCGTCGGTAGGGACCTGATCGGCGTCCTCTCCTGAGACGGTGAGGGTGATGCGCGAATCGTCGCGACGAGTCACCGCCACCTCATCGTAAATGCAGATAGCTTCGAAGACAGTCGCCAACGGGTGAAAGCCGTCGGGCGCAAGGCCACCAACCCCGAGCGCCAGATTGACCTTGGCGCTGACCCGCACCGTCACGGTCATCGGCCGGAGCAAGTCAAACGGATCGTCCATCATCACCATGTGCTAACCGTACCGGCAGAAGTTCACACCTGACCCGAATCGCTGAGAGCACCAGCTTGGGCTAGGGCCTCTACAACGCGGGCCAGATCGCCAATATCGAGGGCTTCGCCACGCGCCGTCGGGTCAATTCCAGCAGCGGTAATGAGCTCGGAAGCCGCCATTGAACCACCGCATAACCCGGCCAGGGCCGAGCGCAGCATTTTGCGGCGAGAGGCGAAAGCGGCGTCGACAACGCGGAAGACTTGGGAACGGGTGACGCGCGGGTCCCGCCCGTCGACGTGGGGAGGACGCCGTCTCGTAATCCGGACCAACCCGGAATCCACATTGGGCACTGGCCAGAAGACCGTCGGGGGAACGTTACCGACCCGAATCGCCTCGGCATACCATGCCAGTTTGGCGCTTGGAACCCCATAGATCTTAGAGCCGGGAGCGGCTACCAGTCGGTCGGCCACCTCCGACTGCACCATGACGACGCCGGTGCTCCACTGCGGACATATTGCCAGCATGTGCAACAGCACCGGAACCGCAACATTATACGGCAAGTTCGCCACCAAGGCGGTGGGTTCCGCACCGGGGATGACCTTGACGTCAAGGGCGTCGGACAGGACGACTTCCAACCTCTCGGCAGCACCCGGCATTCGTTCAGCGACGGTACCGGGAAGCTGGTTGGCCAACACCTCGTCAATCTCGATGGCAACGACCTCCGCGCCGGTCTCCAACAGCCCCAAGGTGAGCGAACCCAGCCCGGGGCCGACTTCGATAACTCGGTCTGCGGCGCCCACCTGCGCCAGGGAAACTATCCGGCGCACCGTGTTAGCGTCGTGGACGAAATTTTGCCCGCGAGTCTTTGTCGGTCGCAGACCGATCTGGTCAGCAATGCGCCGGATCGACGCCGGGTTGAGCAGGCCGGTTTCACTCACCAGGCACCTCCATACGCGGCAAAGGCGTTCTCGGTTAGTTGTTGACAGACACGGAGTTCATCCCACCCCCGCTGTTTCGCGATGAAGCGTGCAGTGTGAGGCAACAAGTATGGCCCGTTGCGCTTGCCCCGGCGCGGGGCGGGAGTTAGGAAGGGCGCGTCAGTCTCTACGAGGATGCGATTGTCTGGCGCGATCGCCAGTGCGTCGCGTTGCGGACCGGCTGAGTTGAAGGTGATGGTCCCTGAAAACGACAGGTAGGCCCCATGGTCCAAGCAGATCCGGGCCAGGTCAGCATCACCGGAGTAGCAGTGCATGATAATCCGATCGGGCCAACCTTCTGAGTTAAGGACGTCAACAACGTCATCGTGAGCCTGACGACCAGAGGGCGGCTCGTCACCCTCACCGCCATTACGGGCGTCGCGCATGTGGATTGCCAAGGTGAGATCATGGGCGTGGGCCATAGCGATATGGGCGGCAAAGACCTCGCGCTGCAAAGCCTGTCCGTCGGCATCGGTAGTGCCGAAATGGTCAATACCGGTCTCACCGATAGCACGGACGTGGTTGCCGACGCTGGCGAGCTCGTCAATCCGTTTCAAGGCATCACCAATCTTTTCCCTGCCGAGACGGGCAGCGTCGTTGGGATGGATGGCGACCGCAGCGATGACGTTCTTGTGCGTCCGCGCCAACTCCTCGGCGAACTCGGACCCCGCGACGTCACACCCAATTTGAGCGATGCGGGTCACCCCGACCTCACGGGCGGCCGCCAAACTAATAGCGGGTTCGATGCCGACAACGTCCTGCACGGTGTCCAAGTGAGTGTGAGAGTCCACAATGGAGCCCGCCAGCGGCTCGGGCAGGGGTGGTGCTCCGGCCTCGCCCAGCACCTCACGAATGGCTTCGTTCACGATTCCTCCTTGTCAGTGGTCAAGGCGTTCTGCGCGGCGTCGTAGAGATCGTGGCGGTCGACTCCGGTGGCGCGGGCCACCTGGGCGACAGCTTTAGAGCGCTTGATGCCGTCGGCGGTGAGCTCTGCAACCATCTCAGCGGCCTCGTCAATGCCGACGACGGTGCCCGGGGCCCCCTCGATGACAATCGTGATCTCCCCACGGGCGTGCTCGCGGGCCCACTCGGCCAACTCGCCCAAACCGCCGCGGCGAACCTCCTCGTAGGTCTTCGTCAGCTCCCGGCACACCGCGGCCCGTCGGTCGGTGCCGAGGGCATCAGCGGCGTCATCAAGAAGATCAGCGAGTCGGTGGGGGGCCTCATACAGGACGGTGGTGCGTGGCTCCTGAGCCAGTTCGGCCAGACGACGACGCCTCTCTCCCGGTTTGCGCGGCAGAAATCCCTCGAAGCAGAACCGGTCAGTGGGTAGCCCGGAGATGGCTAGGGCCGTCGTGACGGCGGTGGGCCCAGGCACTGAGGTGACGACAATGCCGTGCTCAATGGCCGCGGTGACAAGTCGGTACCCCGGGTCTGAAACCGAAGGCATCCCGGCATCAGTAACCACCACGACGTCGTCGCCATCACGGAGGCAGTTGATGAGTTCGGGTGTGCGGGCAGACTCGTTGCCTTCAAAGTAAGACACAACGCGGGCGGAGCTCTCGACGCCGAGGCGGCGCAGCAGGTCACGCAGCCGACGGGTATCCTCAGCGGCAATGACGCGGGCATCCCGCAAGGTCTCGATAAGGGCGGGCGAGGCGCTACGACGGTCGCCAATCGGGGTGCCCGCCAGGATAACTCGTCCCGGCTGTGTCTTACTCACCGAGCTATCGTCCCACGCCGAACCGACGATGACGTCGGACCAACCCTTTACTATGGCACTGTGCCAGCAACGAGAAGATCCTTGTCGACCATCGAACGCCTCGACGACGGTCGGATGACCGACGAGTACACGAGCTGGATCATCACGGCCCTTATCACCACCGTGGCATTCGTGCTGCGCGTATGGAACGTCGGATTCCCCAACAGTCTCGTCTTCGATGAGACCTACTACCCCAAGGACGCCTGGACGATGCTCCATCAAGGGTACGAGGCCACTTGGCCCGACGCCGCCAAGGCCAATGCCGATATCGTCCGTGGGATCACGAATACCTGGACTCCAGACGCCGAGTTCGTCGTCCATCCACCAGTCGGCAAATGGCTCATCGCGACCGGGGAGCAGTTGTTCGGATTTAACTCCTTTGGATGGCGGTTCAGCTCGGTGGTCTTTGGATCACTCCTCGTCCTCATGACGATCCGGCTGGCTCGACGTCTCTCCCGTTCAACCATGGTGGGCGCCATTGCCGGTATCTTGCTCACGCTCGACGGCTTGGCCTTCGTCATGAGTCGGATTGGACTGCTCGACATTTTCCAGGCCTTCTTCTTGGTGGCAGGTGTATCCGCGGTAGCGGCCGACCGAGACTGGTTCCGTCACCGACTAGCTGATCATTTGCGCACCATAGGTAACCCACATCTCAATGGGGATTTCGGCCCCGCTCTGGGGTGGCGACCCTGGCGTCTGGTCGCAGGCATCATGTTCGGGCTGGCTTGTGGCACGAAGTGGAACTCCATGTTCGTGCTAGCAACCATGGGTATCGTCTCTGTCATCTGGGACTGGTCGGCGCGTCGTCTAGCCGGCGCCGGGACGAAAGCGTGGTGGTCCTTCCTTCGCGACGGGGTGCCGGCTTTTGTGTACCTCGTCGTCGTTGCGCTGTTGACATACCTCGCCACCTGGGCGAAGTGGTTGGTCACCTACCCGCACATGGTTTTCGGTAAGTCGTGGGCTGGCCCCGCCCCCAGCCCAGGCCTGTCGAAGGTAGTTGGGAAACCATTGGCCGCGCTGTGGGAGTACCACCGACAGATTTACGACTTTCACACCGGTTCGTACATGATGACGCAAACTCACGTCTATGCCTCGAATCCGTCGGGATGGCTGGTGATCCAGCGTCCACTGGGCGTCGACGCCGTCAACGGCATCAAGCCCGGCCAGCAAGGTTGCAAGGCCGTCGGCGATACTTGCTTGCGCGTCATCTCTGCCACCGGGACCCCGGTACTGTGGTGGTTCGCGGCCATCGCCCTGGTGGCTGCGGTGATCTGGTGGATCTTCGCCCGTGACTGGCGATTCACCTTGCCCATTGTCGCCATGATGTCGACGTGGATCCCGTGGTTCCGTTACGACGACCGCCCCTTGTTCTTCTTCTACGCGATCTGCATCATCCCGTTCACCGTGACGATCCTGGCTATCTGGCTCGGTCAGATCCTCGGACCCGCTAAAGCCAGCAGCCGACGACGCATCGGTGCGATCGTCGTCGGGACGGTTATGGCTCTGGTCGCCGCCGACTTTGCTTTCATCTATCCGATCCTCACCGACGGTCTCATGACCCGAAAGGCATGGCTGGCAAGAATGTGGTTCCACTCCTGGATCTAAGCTCCGTCGGGGCCTGGGCGGACGTGCCCGCCCGACCGATACGCTGAGACTCCGGAAGGGAGCCAACCCCGGAAGGACACGCATGATTTGGAAACTGCACAATCGCGGTGTACTAGAACCGGGTGAGGTGGTGGCTCCCGACGAGAGACTCGGGTGGGGCCGCACCATTGGGCTAGGAGCCCAGCACGTGGTAGCCATGTTTGGGGCGACTTTCGTCTTCCCCGTTCTCATGGGTCTCAACCCGCAGTTAGCGGTCATGATGTCGGGTGTGGCAACCCTGGTGTTTATCTTCGTCACTCAGCATGAAGTGCCGTCTTATCTCGGCTCGTCGGCCGCGTTTCCTGGAGTAGCGACCGCGATCTACGCCTCGGGCGGTAAACCCAATGACGTCTCAGGCGCCCTACTGTGTGTCGGCCTGACCCTACTTATTTGCGGCATCATCATCCAGGCCGCCGGATCTCGGGTAGTCCATAAGGTTTTGCCACCGACGGTGACCGGCGCGGTCGTTATGCTCATCGGGTTCAACCTCGCCCCGGTCGTCGCCAAAACGTACTGGCCTACCGATCAGTGGACGGCGCTCATCGTCATGTTGCTCGTCATTGCGTTGTCGGTAGGACCGCGTGGCTTCGTGTCCCGGATCGCTATCTTCCTGGCTCTGGTTATCGGCTATCTGCTGTCGTGGACCGAAGATCTCGTATTTGGCCCGCTGCACCACTCCGATGGCAGCACCGCCCCGCGAGTGGACTGGTCGGCGGTACACAACTCCGCGTGGATCGGCCTACCTCCGGCGACGAACCTAAACAACTGGCAATACCTGCCCCAGGTTCACAACGGATCCCACTACGCATCAACCAATGTCGTCGGATTTCACCTGCCGGCCTTCCACTTGGCCTTCATCTTGCTAGCTTTGCCGGTGGTTATCGCCCTCATCGCTGAGAACACCGGCCACGTCAAAGCGGTCGCTGAAATGACCGGTAAGAACCTTGACCACCAGGTCGGACGGGCGGTGGCTGCCGATGGTGCGACCTCAATGCTGGCGACCTTCCTGGGTGCCGGCCCGACGACCACCTACTCGGAGAACATCGGCGTCATGGCCGCCACGAGGGTGTACTCGACGGCTGCCTATGTGGTAGCCGCAGTCGTGGCGATCCTGTTCGGTTTCTCCCCTAAGTTTGGCGCCGTTATCTCGGCGACCCCCGGCGGAGTCCTGGGTGGCATCACCGTGGTCCTCTACGGGATGATCGGTCTGCTCGGGGCGAAGATTTGGAAGGAGAATGAAGTCGATTTCGGCAACCCGGTGAACCTCGTCCCGGTGGCCGCTGGGATCATCATCGGTGTCGGCGATGTGTCACTGAAATTCAGCAAGTCCTTCACTTTGGGTGGCATCGCTCTAGGCACCATCGTCACCGTCGGTGTCTATCATCTAGCTAGGTGGCTAGCCCCACATGAACTATCTGACGCGGCGGGTGGCACCAACATCATTCTTGACGCCCCAGGAATGTATGTCGATGACGACACCCCCCAGTAATCGCGATCACGACGGGGGCGACCGATGCCATACGCAGTAGGCTTGCCGCGCAAGTGTTCGGAGGAGGCGATCAATGTCAGGAACATTCCAGCCCAAAAACACCGCGTCAACGAGCGCGAGAACCCATGGCGGAACTTCACCAGTAGCGACCGGACCGATCGCCGACACCAGACCAGGCCTTATCGACATTAAGTGGTTCGAGCAGGGGGTCCCAGCTAATCCGGAACATCGACCTGACATCGAAACCACTTTAACATGATTGGACGGCCATCCGGAACGTCTAGGAATCATCGTCGAACAGAGCCCCAACCGCACCCAGATCAAGCGGTTAGTTGATCCGATGAACCTCGACCCGCTGCTGGCTGAAGACCTCGCCGAAGGCCATCAACGACCCGAGCTGGAGCGCCATGGCGAGGCCCTGTTCCTGGTGCTACATCCGCCGTTCTACATCGATTCGATCGAGGACGTCGCCTTTGTTGAGGCCGAAGTCATTAAGCAGCGCAATTGCGTCGTCCCCACCCTCATAGGGTCGATTTATAGCATGAACTTCGACAACATGCCAGAGCTACACTGAAGGTTCGGCTACCTCTACTGCATACTTTCTATGGTGGCCAGCAGCGGGATTCTCTACGTCATATTCCGCAAAAACAATTGGTTATAACACGCTCCGGTACCGGTTCACGGTATCGTCCTGTTCTCGGAAGAATGGCATACCCTGACACGGAATACGCTAAGACCACCCAGCCATCAGGAAATGTCGCGTTTTCTTCACCGGGTTCGGCAAAACACAGGCCGCAGGGCTGGATGTCGGAGTCACCAGCCCAGCCTCTACGACAACGACCTATGATGGGAAAGGTTTCCGCGGGAGCCGCACAGAACAGGATGCGGCTGAGAGGGCATATTCGCCGACCGCTTTCACCTGATGCGGGTCATGCCGCCGGAGGGAGGACATGCTGTGGGCACTGCTGCCACACGACGAGAGTTCGCTGGATCCACTGTCGTGGGTCACGTCGATACGAAGAGCCACAATCACGCCGCCGAGACTTCGACTATTCCACCGTCGGAGCGTGGTCGTCCCTCCTCTGTCGTCATCGCCGGAGCCGGAATTATCGGTCTGACGACGGCCTGGCGACTGCGTCGTCGCGGGATAGAGGTCACCGTCTTGGATGACGCCCCAGTTTCCGGGGCCAGTTTCGCTGCTGCCGGGATGCTCGCCCCGGTCTCCGAGGTCATCTGGGATCAGCCGACCCTCTACCCCCTCATGGTGGAATCGGGCCGGATCTATCGCGACTTCGCTGCCGCCATAGCCCACGACGTTGGCCACGACATCGGGTATCTGGAAAGCTCCACCTTCGTCTGCGCTGGAGATTCCGCCGACCGCCAGACCCTCAATGAACTGCTCGAACTGCAGCACCGGATGGGCATGACAGTCAACCGAATCAGTGTGTCCCAGGCACGGGCGGCGGAACCCGCGCTGGGCCCAGGATGCGTCGGGGTCGTCGACATCCCCGGCGACCATCAAGTTGATCCCCGACGGCTGTGCGGCGCTATTCTCGAATTCCTTGGCGACCGAGTCGTACCCACCCGAGCCAGTGAGGTTCTCTTCAATGAGGATCATCGCGCGATCGGCCTGCGTGGTGCCAACGGCAAAAGCTACCGTGCCGATCACGTCGTACTCGCCGCTGGGGTGGACACCGGTGCGATCACCGGCATTCCGCAGGCCCTCACTGATCTACTGCGCCCGGTACGAGGTGAGGTGTTGCGACTCCGCGTCCCCGAAGCCCTGCGGCCATTGGTAACAAGAACCATCCGCGGCGTCGTTCAGGGAAATGCCGTTTACATCGTCCCGCGCGCCGACGGCACCATCGTCCTAGGCGCAACAACTCGAGAAGACGACATGGTCGGAGTGCGTGCGGAGGGTGTTCACCAGTTGCTGCGCGACGCCCACCGTTTGGTACCCGGAATCCTCGACTGCGAAATCTACGAGATGACTGCCAAGGCCCGTCCCGGTTCCCCCGACGACGTACCCATGGTTGGACGGGTAGGCGATGGGCTCACTGTCTCAATGGGGTACTTCCGGCACGGCATTCTCCTGGCTGCGATCGGCTCGAGGATTGGCGCAGATATCGTCTGCGGCACCGAAAAGGACAACAATCCGGCATTGCTAGCGGCCGTCAATCCATTCCGATTCGGCAACCGGTAAAAAGCCATGATGACAGCGAACAATGGTGAGACGACTGGCCACTACCCCACGACGACGGTCAACGGGGAGCCGTACGATCCCAGCGATAATGAGACGATTCTCGACCTCGTTAGTGCCCGTATCGGCAAGACGTTGAGAGCCGACGGGAGAACCGTCGATGGCTCGCCCCTGGGGATTGCGGTGGCCATAAATGGGGCCGTGATACGTCGCGCACAGTGGGCGGCAACCCCGGTGCGAGGAGTCATCGACGTCGTGACGGCGGTACAAGGCGGATGATGACGGAAGAAACAGACGTGGCGAACGTGAAGGAGACGATAGTGAGCTGTGACGAAAAGGCGGCGACGTCTTCCGACGAACCGCTGCGCATAGGTGGTCTAAGGCTCACATCACGACTCATCATGGGCACCGGTGGTAGCACGAGCATGGACACCCTCGAGCGAGCACTGGTTGCCTCGGGGACTCAACTTACGACCGTGGCTATGCGTCGATTCGCCGCCGGGCCTCGTCAATCGGTGTTCGAGATCCTGCAACGGCACCGGATCACCGCCCTACCGAACACGGCCGGCTGCTACACGGCACGAGACGCTATTCTCACCGCGAATCTGGCCAGGGAAGCCCTGGATACCAACCTCGTCAAACTCGAGGTCATCGCTGATGAGGACACCCTGCTGCCCGACCCCGTTGAGCTCGTGAACGCCGCCGAACAACTCGTGGCCAATGATTTCGTCGTGTTGGCCTATACCAATGACGATCCAGCAATAGCTAAGCGTCTGGAAGATCTCGGTTGCGCTGCGGTGATGCCGGCCGGAGCCCCGATCGGTACCGGGCTAGGAATCCTTAACCCGCACAATATCGAGTTGATTGTCGACCGGGCGAACGTCCCCGTCATCCTGGACGCCGGGATCGGCACGGCCTCGGAGGCCACCTTGGCCATGGAACTGGGGTGCGACGCGGTACTCCTGGCGTCCGCCGTGACCCGCGCTCACAATCCGGTGGGCATGGCCCAGGCGATGAAGATGGCTGTGGTGGCTGGACGGATGGCTCGTACATCGGGACGCATCCCGCGTCGACGTCTGGCGCGAGCCAGCTCGCCGTTCGACGGGATCATCACTGGGCGAGTCCGTGGTCCGAGGGAGAACGACAGTCTGTGAGCGCTCTAAACCCGATGGACGACGCGGTATCTCGTGCTACCAACGGCCACGATGCCGTAGAAGACATGGGTTCCACGACGTCGCTAATCAACCGTGACCTGATCCGATACGCCCGCCACATCGTCTTGCCCGGATTCGGTCAGGAGGCTCAACGCCGACTACGAGATAGTCGGGTGCTTGTCGTCGGGGCTGGGGGCCTCGGCTCCCCGGTACTGCTATACCTGTCCGCCGCCGGGGTTGGCTACCTCACGATCCTTGATGACGACGTCGTTGACGAGTCCAACTTGCAGCGGCAAGTGATCCACCGTCAGGCCGACGTGGGACGGCCCAAGGCCCTCAGCGCCAAAGATGCGGTGCAGCGACTCAATCCGCATCTGGTGGCAGAGGCCGTCGTCGCCCGGCTGGGAACTGACAATGCGCTCGACCTAGTCAAGGATCATGACCTCATCCTCGACTGCACGGACAACTTCACCACCCGTTACTTAGCCTCCGACGCTGCCGAGATCACCGGAACCCCGCTGGTTTGGGGAACGATTCTGCAGTACCAAGGTCAGCTATCAGTTTTCTGGCCCGATCGCGGGCCCATGCTACGCGATCTGTTCCCCGAGGTTCCCGCCGCTGATTCAGTGCCGTCGGCCGTTGTTGGAGGCACATTCGGCCCGGTCGTCGGTCAGGTGGGATCGATGATGGCCACCGAAGCCGTGAAGGTGCTTACTGGGATCGGGACGCCGGCCGTGGGAAAACTTGTCGTCGTCGACGCTCTCGGCGTCGGTGCCCGCACCCTCAGCTTCGCCGCAGACCCGGACCGTGCTTCAGTGACGCAGCTGCCCGAAGCTGAGTGAAGGTGGAGGAATTCTCGGGTGATGTAGCTGATTGATTTTTTGAATCCGAGGGCGTCGCCTCGGAGAGGTTTGAGGCGTCTGTTGGTGACCTCGGTGGGGCCGTTAGGAAGTAGCTGTCGTGCCTATTGAGGTCGTTTCAGCTTCATCAAGATGGCCAGGATGCTGCTAGCGAGCAGGGTGATCTTGGTACAGGATTCTGTTTGTCTGCTGGCCATCGTGAGCAGCGGTCAGTAGCGACGATCTATTAATACACCGCCCACGTCACGTCGACCTTGGCATGCACATCATGGGAGAGGACCCTCTACAGGGTTTAGGACTACCGGTCGGTGAGGGGTCTCAGCGCCAGTGCACAGTGTCCCGTAAGCTGCAATAAGCATAGGCTGAAAATCGCTACGACTTTTCACACGATACGGTAAGTTGTGAATGACGTATCGTATGTCGGGAGGTCTCAACGTGGAATCCTATTCGACGAATATACCTGGGCTAAAGACCAAGGCAAGTCGCCGTGAATTCATGAAATGGTCCGCCGTGGTCGGCGGGACTGCCGCCCTCGCCCCAGTATTACACGAGACGAAAGATGCACTAGCCAACAAGCCAACCAACGACGCTTCGACCTTCGTGTGGTCTGCTTGCACCGTCAATTGCGGCTCACGCTGTCCGCTGCGCCTGGAAGTCAAGGACGGCACCATCGTACGCGTGCTACCCGACGATACCGCAAACAACAAAGTGGGCTCCCAACAAGTACGTGCCTGCGTGCGAGGACGTTCGATTCGCCACCGCATTTACAATCCCGACCGATTAAAGAAGCCAATGAAACGCAAGCCCGGCACCAAGCGGGGAGATGAACAATGGGTAACGATCAGTTGGGATCAAGCCCTCGACGAGATCGCCGAAAAAATGAAAAAGATCAAAGCCAGGTACGGCAACGAAGCCTTTTACATTAACTACGGCACTGGCACTTTAGGCTCAGTGATGGCCAAGTCATGGCCGCCGGATCAGAGCGCCTTCGCCCAGCTCATGAACACGTGGGGAGGTTACCTCGACCATTACAGTGACTACTCGACCACCGAGATAACTCAGGCCTACCCGTATTTCTACGGATCATGGGTCGGAAGCAACTCATTTGATGACGTGAAAAACTCCAAACTTCAGGTCATGTTTGGCAACAACCCTGCGGAAACACGCATGTCAGGCGGCGGCCAAGTGTTCGTTTCCCAGCAGACACGCAAGGCCTCGGGTGTACGCACGATAGTCATCGACCCGCGCTACTCTGAAACGGCCATTACTATGGCTGACGAATGGATTCCGATTCGGCCCGGCACCGATGCCGCCTTGGTCGCAGGTCTCATCCATACCATGATCACCGAGGACCTGCACAACCAAGCTTTCCTTGATCGCTACTGCGTCGGTTTCGATGACAAACATCTACCCGAAGGAACATCAGCCGGTTCATCTTACCGAGCCTATCTGGAGGGGAAGGGACCCGACCATACCATCAAGAACGCCCAATGGGCCTCCCACATCACCGGAGTCCCGGCAGAGCGGATCCGCCGCTTAGCACGTGAGATCGCAGCAGCCAATCCCTGCGCCATCACCCAAGGCTGGGGGCCCCAGCGTCATGCCAACGGAGAAAATAGTGCTCGGGCGATCTTCCTGCTCGCAGCCGTCACCGGCAACATTGGCATCCCCGGCGGCGGAACCGGTGCTCGCGAAGGCGCCCAAGCCTTCCAGTTCACCTTGCCCTTCAACACTGAGATCACCAATACCAAATCCAACAAGATCATCCCAGTGTTCTCTTGGCTGGACGCCATCGACCATGGTGAGCAGATGGACACCTTCAACTCTGGGGTGTGTGAAAAGCCAGCCCCCGGAGTACGTGCCAACAAGGTTCCCATCGACGAGCACGGCAAGCCGACGAATGTCAAGCTCAGCGCCCCCATCAAGATGGTGTGGCAGTACGCGGGCAACTCGCTAGTGGGACAGACCGGCAACAACAACCGCTCAGTGGAGATCCTGCGTGACGATTCCAAATGCGAGCTCATCGTCGTTTGTGACATCCAGTACACGACCTCGGCCCGCTACGCCGACTACGTCCTGCCTGGCACCTCCACCGCCGAGGAAGAAGACATCCATCCAGGCGAGAACGGGGGGCCGATGGCCTATGGAATCGTTTCATCTCAGGCAATCAAGCCTTTGTACGAGTGCCGCAACATCTTCGACATCTGCGCCGGACTAGCCAAGCGCCTAGGCACCGAGAAGGAATTTACCGGCGGATTGACCCGTAGCCAATGGCTGGAACGCACGATCGAAGAGACTCGAAAGAAAGACCCCGGCCTGCCCACCTACCGCGAGTGGAAGAAAATAGGTATCTTCCGCAAAGACATGGGCCCCTATGTAGAACTTGATGAATTCCGTAAAGACCCGGTTGCCAATCCACTAGAGACCCCCTCAGGCAAGATCGAGATTTATTCTGAGCGGCTAGCTGCGATGTCCGAAGCGTGGACGTTCGGCACCTTCCGCAAGAAGCTGGCTGGTGACAAACTCACTGCACTGCCGGAATACGTCGTCACCTGGGAAGGCCCCGAGGAGGCCAAAGCCTCCAAGAAATATCCGTTCCAGGTGATAGGACACCATTTCAAAGGACGAACCCACTCCAGCTATGGCAATGTTGACTGGCTACTGGACGCTCATCCCCAGACTGTCTGGATCAACACTCGAGATGCCCGAGCTAAAGGTATCACCAATGGCGATCAAGTCTTTGTTTACAACGACCGCGGTACCATCCGGCTACCGGCCCGTGTCACCGATCGTATTGCACCCGGCGTTCTCTCAGTGCCGCAGGGCGCTTGGTACCGCCCCTTGAGCAACACAAAGGTCGCCCCGCCAAGCAAGGCCAATCCCAAGCAACCGGTCGACATCAATGGAGCCATGAATACTCTCACCTCGCTGCACCCCTCGCCGCTAGCGAAGGGTAATGCGGTGCACACAACGATCGCCAATGTGGAGAAAGCATGAATACCCCGCCCCCACGGGAAACCAGTCAACCGCGCATAAACGCGCCAACATTGAGGCAGAAGAATACATCAGCATATGACGAACTAGCATCGGCAACCATAGGCAAAATCTCAAATCGGGTTTACACCGACCTGATGAACATCCGGAAAATCTAAGGAGTCAGAGGATGGGAGAGAAGAACTATACGGCAAAAGGAGCCAAGTACGGCTTCTTCTTTGACCAGACACTGTGCACCGGGTGCAAAGCCTGCCAAATCGCCTGCATCGACAAACACGACCTGCCCACGGGGGTGCGGTGGCGCCGAGTCGTCGAGTACAGCGGAGGAACTTGGCAGATCTCGGGGGACACTTTCAACCCCTCAGTCTTCACCTACTACACGTCAGTCTCATGCAACCACTGCGAGGACCCGATCTGCATGAAAGCCTGCCCTACCACGGCAATGTCCCGCCGCGATGACGGCACCGTCTACGTCGACCAAGACAAGTGCGTGGGATGTCGATACTGTGAGTGGGCGTGCCCGTATAGCGCACCGCAGTACCGCAAGGACACTGGCCGAATGAGCAAATGCGATCTGTGCTACGACTATCGCAGTAAGGGTAAAGAGCCAGCCTGTGTAGCCGCTTGCCCGTCGCGAGCTCTGGATTGGGGACCTATCGATGAGCTGCGCAGCACATACGGCAATGAGGACGCCATCGCTCCACTGCCTGATCCTTCGGTAACCAAACCGCACCTAGTGATCACTGCGCATCGTGACGCCCAGAGGTGGGACGAGGGCACCGGCGAGATCGCTAATACCAAGGAGATCTGATGAACACCCACGACGTTCCGATGATCCTGTTCACCGTCGTCACACAGATGTGCGTTGGTGCCTTTTTGGTCCTTGGGACCGCCCACGTGGGGGCAGCCATCAGGGGACGCGAAAACAGCGTCGTGGAGCGGACCAGTCGCCCAGTGCTCTATGCCATCGGCCCGGCCATGGTATTCGGCCTCTTCGTCTCCATGTTTCATATGGGTTACCCGGCTCATACCCTCAACGTCTTGCGTCACCCGCAGACTTCCTGGCTATCGCGTGAAATCATGTTTGGCTCCGGCTTCGCCCTACTTGGCTTTGTCTTTGCCATGCTGAGTTGGTTTAAGCGACCTGCTTTCGCTATTCAGCGGGTTCTCGCGGTTGTCACCGCTATCGTTGGCATCGGACTGTTGGTGTGCGAGTCGATGATCTATTACTCCTTGGTGACGGTCCCGGCTTGGCACAGCTGGTGGGTGCCTTTCTCCTTTGCAGCGACGACCATCATCTTGGGAACTCTCTCAGTGGCCTGTGCACTCATGATCACCGCGATGGTGCGTCATCGTCACGAAACAGCTGTCCCCTCAGCCAGGGAAAAGCATCCGAAAACCACGGGCTGGTGGTCCCGGCACGTCACCGAGGAGATCCGTGCCATCAACGCTCCAACCGATGATCAGGAATGGGACCTGTCGTTGACGGTAACCAAATGGTGCTCCATCGGCGCCGCCGTGGTCTCGGTTGCCCTCATGGTGGGTTATCCGCTCTACACATCCCAGCTGGCCTCCGGCGGGCCTGTCGCCCACCAGGCCAGTAACACGTTCTCCGGAGGTATCTACGCTACCCGACTCATTCTGCTTGGTGCCATCGCGCTCATGCTCGGAAGTTTCGTCTACCGCGGAGCTTTACACACACCGCGCGAGCACCCTCATAGCCTTGGCTGGTTACTTATCACCACGCTGATTATTACTTTCGCGGGCGAGATCGTCGGACGAGCGCTGCACTACTGGAGTCTGGTGCGAATCGGCATATGAACGCCAATCAACTAAGGCCACTGCTACAAATGATTGCAAGCAGCTCCGCTTCCCCATGAAGGTTTAGTCCCGTGTTTGGCCCCGCTGCTCGGCGGCCTGCATCAATTTCTTTACCAACTGCAGGGTATCGCCACCCTGTGCCGTGGCAATACCGACCAGGAATGCCGTCAGCGGGGCTCCCGGACGGGACGGTCCGTGCGAGATAACTGAGACCATGTCAAGCAAAGGCTGCTCAACATCGGTCAGAACGGATGGATCGACGTCCACCTCTCTTGCGGCGATCTCCAACCAATCACGCATCCGGGCCATCTTCTCAGGGTTGTCGTCATGATGCGACATGGCTACCTCCTCGCTTCTCAGGGTTGTCATAGGCTGCTGACCACCTGTTGGTCGTCACAACACCCACGTTTAAAAACACCCTACGATCCAGCGAACCGAAGGGACGCCTGCACGTGCGGTCCGCCGCACTCAGTAAATGCAGTGTGTGCTAACTCGCTAGTCATGAACGTCAGTGACCTCCTCCGGCAAGCTGCCTGAAGATGTGTTCGAGCATCGGCCCGATCACAGTGAGGGTGTCGCGCACTCCGCCAGTGGAGCCGGGCGCATTGATGATGAGAGCCGCTTGGTCACCCCGTGAGGTCACACCTACGAGACCACGCGATAGTCCTGCCAGGGCGGAGCCATGCGCACCGAGGGCTCGGACCTGCTCGGCCAGCCCATCTAGACGGGCCACTAACAACGGCTGGGTGGCTTCCGGGGTAAGGTCACGCGGCGAGATCCCCGTTCCACCGGTAGTGACGACAAGCCGGCATCCATTCTCTAGTGCATCCCTCAAAGCGCCGCCCACCGAGTCGATCCCGTCAGGTACGACAGTCACCGGATCGACCTTGAGCCAGCTGCATCCCAGCTCAGCAAGCAATGAAGCAGCCAAGGGCCCAGACCGGTCCAGGGCCGCGCCAGCGGCACAACGATCTGAGACAGTGATGACGCGTGCCCTGATCTCATCCACACAATCGATCTTATCGAGATCCGATCAGCGCTCTCGCCGACCCGTGCTCGGCATAAGCCACTAAGAGTGCGCCTCTAGAGGGGCAGGAGTCCCCCCCTCGCAAGACTTACGGAAACCGAGCGATGCGGGACCACACATGCTCCTCAACGCGCTTTATTAAAGCAGCGCCTCGACTAACTCTGTGCTCCTGCGACACGGAGTGTCTCGCTGTCATAGTAATGACCACGGTAACTGCGTGGAGAGGATGTCTCATCATGGGCGCAGGGTTTCCGAAAAACACGTACGCTTCGGAGAATCAATCGCCGATGTGACGCAACCACCACTCCACATCGCCCGGAGTGTCAAGATCACGACAAGCCTCTGGCTCCACTGGAAGGTCGAGCAAGCATAAGCCACCGAGCACGCTGTGTACCGAGCGGTTCACGACCGTGTCAGCAGCGGCAATCGAGGCTTCTAAGGGTACTCGCCGATACAACCCTTGCAGGAGCTGACGATGAGGCTTCGGTACTCCCCCAAATGTGACGGCCCCAGCGAAATGGTTCAACGGATCATCCTCTAGCGCTTCGCGCAACTGACGAATTGACCTGCCAATCCCCGGAGAGTCCACCGCGCAAACGAGCACCAAATCATCCGGTTGAGCGGGAGGCAAAGCCTGCAGCCCGGCTCTGATTCCAGCCAACGGCCCAGACCCAGGCGGGTCCTCCATTGTACGTATCACTGACCATGGCACCTCCACTGATTCGCGAGCAACGACCACGTTGCTACCTTCCAGCCCTTCGCGGGCACCATCCACCGCGTCCAACACGACATCAAGTAGACGACGTGTCCCCACACGCAGATTCGCCTTCGCCACCCCACCCAATCGATGAGCACATCCACCAGCGAGGATGACAGCGTCCAAACGACGATTGGTCATGTCATGATCATGCCGCATACCGATCCGTAACAAGCCACCCGCCACAGACTTCACCAAAGTTTCCGACCAATATGACCATCCAACACATCTTCGAAGCGTGCCGACGATACGCCCCGCCAGAAACAGCAAACCACGCGATGTCGCCACGCCGGCGTTGGGGCACAGGGCGGGGCGGCCTTCACGCCGATGATTTTTTCTGATAATATCCGTGTTAATTGCACGATCCCACGCGGAGACATTGTGAGCACAAGCCCTTCCCACCATCTCATCGAGAACTGGGATCCCGAGGAAAACTGGGATTCCGGTATCGCATGGCGAACTTTGACCATTTCGACGTTCTCCATGATCATCGCATTTTGCGTATGGTTCTTGGTGAGTGCGATCGCACCCAAACTCAACGCCATCGGATTCCACCTGACGAAGTCACAGCTGTACTGGCTCACCGCCATGCCAGGGCTGTCGGGAGGATTCATCCGCCTGGTCTACATGTTCCTACCGCCGGTGATCGGCACTCGCAGGCTCGTGGGATACAGCTCCCTGCTCTACCTCATCCCTATGCTGGGCTGGTTTTTCGCCGTCCAGAACACGTCGACCGGGTACGGCACCCTTCTCCTCCTCGCCTTCCTATGCGGCGTTGGGGGCGGTTCTTTCTCCGGTTACATGCCATCAACGGGCTACTTCTTCCCTAAAAGCAAGCAGGGCACCGCTTTGGGAGTACAGGCTGGCATCGGCAACCTGGGGATGTCCATCGTTCAGTTGCTCGGCCCATGGCTCATGGGCTTCGGGCTCCTCGGCCTCACGTGGATCGCCCCGCAGCACACCGCCGGGAGCCCCTTGTGGGTGCACAATATCGCCATCGTCTTCGTCCCGTGGACCATCCTGGCCACGATTTTGGCATTTACCATGCTCAAAGACGTTCCGGTAAAGGCGAACTTCCGTCGGCAGATCGACATCTTCACCAACCCCGACACTTGGATCATGACGCTCATGTACGTCATGACGTTCGGCCTGTTCAGCGGCTTCAGCGCCCAGTTCGGGCTACTCATCGAGAATACGTATGGCAACTCGAGCAACTTGGCCCACGGATTTTCTAACTTGCCCGCCGGCGCATCCTACGCCTTCCTCGGCCCACTGATCGGCTCGTTGGTGCGTGTCGTCTGGGGGCCGCTCTGCGACCGATTCGGTGGGGCGATCTGGACCCTTGTCTCAGGAATCGGGATGGCACTGACGTTCGGGTTCTGCGCCTTCTTCCTCAACCCCACAAGTCCAAGCCAGTTCGGCTACTTCCTGTGGGGAATGCTCACCATGTTCTTCTTCTCCGGTATCGGCAACGCCGGGACGTTCAAGCAGATGCCCATGATCATGCCTGCCAGACAAGCCGGTGGAGCCATCGGGTTCACCGCCGCCATCGGCTGTTTCGGCCCATTCGTCGTCGGTGTCGCCCTGTCATCGATGTCAGCCGTTGCCTGGTTCTGGATCTGCACCGTCTTCTGCATTGTGTGCTCGATCATCTGCTGGATCCGTTATGCCCGCCCAGGTGCTCCATGCCCTGGCTGACCAGCGACCCCAGTTTCGACACACTCCACCTGGTTCGGTTTTTACAAAGGAGACCCGATGACGGAGTACGACGAAACATCTGACGCCGAGTCCCCCAGCGGCTCAGCCCTGCTGAAAATGGGGACGTGGCTACGCCGCGGTACGACGTCGCCCGACACACGCCAGCTATTTCTGGAGGGCGGACGCGACGCCGACGTCTTCTACCGCAAGTGTTGGTCCCATGACAAGGTCGTGCGCTCCACCCACGGAGTGAACTGCACCGGCTCGTGCTCATGGAAGATCTACGTCAAGGAAGGGATCATCACCTGGGAGTCCCAGCAGACTGACTACCCCTCCACCGGCCCGGACATGCCCGACTACGAGCCGCGAGGATGCCCGCGTGGCGCGTCATTCAGCTGGTACGAGTACTCCCCCACACGAATACGTCACCCCTATGTGCGCTCAGTCCTGCTTGACGCGTGGCGAGACAAACTCGCCGAATTCGGCGATCCAGTGGACGCTTGGGCATCCATCACCAACGACCCAGAGCTCTCCCAGGCATACAAGTGCGCCCGCGGGCACGGAGGCATGGTGCGTGTCTCATGGGAGGAAGCCACCCAGATCATCGCGGCAGCCTACGTGCACACCATCAAGGCCTACGGTCCCGACCGCATCGCCGGGTTCTCTGTCATCCCGGCCATGTCAATGGTGTCCTACGGAGCCGGCTCCCGGTTCACTGAACTACTCGGTGGCACTATGTTGAGCTTCTACGACTGGTATGCCGATCTTCCCCCAGCCAGCCCTCAGGTATTCGGCGACCAAACCGACGTGCCAGAGGCCGGTGACTGGTTCAACTCCCAATACCTCATCATGTGGGGATCCAACGTCCCCGTGACACGTACCCCAGACGCGCACTTCATGACCGAGGCGCGCTACCACGGCCAGAAGGTCGTCGTCGTGAGCCCGGATTATGCCGACAACACGAAGTTCGCCGACGAATGGCTGCGCGTCGCTTCGGGAACCGACGGAGCTCTTGCCATGGCCATGGGTCATGTCATCCTCTCGGAATTCCATGTCACACGTCGCGAACCAATGTTCCTTGACTACATGCGTCGCTACACCGACTCTCCCTTCCTCGTCGAACTAGACCGTTTCGACGGCCCACAGGCCGACGGCGCGGCATATGTACCCGGAAAGTTTCTCACCGCCGACAAGGTCAATCTCCAGACGCGCCCGGATCACCCCGAGTTCCGTCCCCTGGTGATGGAGGCTGACGGGTCGCTTAAGGATCCCGGTGGAACCTTGGCCGATCGATTCTCCGAGTCGGGCGTCGGACACTGGAATCTTGATCTCGATGGCGTCAACCCCGTCATGAGCATGATGGACGTCAATTCCTGGGAAGCCGTAGAGATCGCCCTGCCCCGCTTCGACCTGCCCTCCAGCCCGGACCAGACGAGCCTAGGTGCCGGCATCGTGCACCGCGGAGTACCAGCCCGTCGCATCGGTGACCGGCTAGTCACCACAGTCTACGACCTCCTGCTTGCCCAATACGCCGTTAGCCGTGAAGGTCTGCCCGGCCAATGGCCTAGCGGTTACGACGATCCCACGGTGCCGGGCACTCCCGCCTGGCAGGCCGAGCTCACCGGCGTGCCAGCAGCTGCAGCCGAACGCATCGGTCGCGAGTTCGCGCTGAACTCGCTGGAGACCGGTGGACGGTCCATGATCGTTATGGGAGCAGGGGTCAACCACTTCTACCATGCCGACGAGATCTACCGGACATTCCTGGCATTGACGAACATGTGTGCTACCCAGGGCGTCAACGGTGGCGGATGGGCCCACTATGTCGGCCAGGAGAAGGTGCGCCCGTTCACTGGCTGGGCCAACTACTCGTTCGCGCTGGACTGGGCACGTCCGGCACGTCAAATGATCGCTACTGCCTGGTACTACCTCACCACCGACCAGTGGCGTTATGACGGTGCCCGTGCCGAGAGCATAGCTTCCCCCCTGGGCAGCGGCTCGTTCGCCGGCCGAACCACTGCAGACTGCATGGTGTACTCGGCCCGCCGCGGATGGACGCCGAGCTACCCGACCTTCACCCGCAACCCGCTAGATCTTGCCGACGAGGCCGCCGCTGCCGGGATGGAACCAGCCGAGTACATCGCCCAGAAACTGACTGACGGTTCCTTGGGCTTCGCCTGCGAAGACCCCGACGCCACCCAAAACTATCCACGACTGCTGGCCAACTGGCGCACCAACCTGCTGGGCTCCAGTGCCAAAGGCACCGAGTTCTTCATGAAGCACATGCTTGGCTGCGAGAATGACGTCAACGCCACCGAGCTAACTGAGGGCAAGCGTCCTACCGACATCCGTTGGCGCGACGACACCCCTCCCGGCAAACTCGACCTCATGTGGACCGCGGATTTCCGCAACACGTCCACCACACTGCATTCGGACGTCGTCCTGCCAGCCGCGACATGGTATGAAAAACACGACTTGTCGAGCACCGACATGCATCCCTACGTTCATTCCTTCAACCCGGCTGTGGATCCACCATGGGAGGCACGTACCGACTTTGAGGTGTTCCGGACCTTGGCATATTCCGTCTCCCAGATGGCCGTAAAACATCTGGGGACCCGCACCGACATCGTCGCCGCACCGTTGATGCACGACACCCCCGACGAAATGACGACGCCCGCCGGTTCCGTCAGCCGTGAGCAAGAAGCCTGGATACCCGGAGTGACGATGCCAAAGCTTGTCACCGTGGAGCGTGATTACACCCAAATCGGCGCGAAGTTCGACACCCTCGGTCCACTCACCGAAAGCCTCGGCATGGTGACTAAGGGGGTGCCGTTCCATCCTGATCCGGAAGTCGCCGACCTAGCACAACGCCACGGCGTCGCCACTTCTGGCCCTGGTGCAGGGCGCCCGCTCCTCGACACCGCGATCAAAGCTTGCGACACAATTTTGGCCACCTCGGGTACCACCAACGGCCGCCTAGCCACTGCCGGATTTGAACAATTAGAAGCCCGCACAGGTACGAAGCTGACCGACCTATCGGTGGGGTCACAGGATCGCAGAGTGACATTCACCGACACGGTCATTCAGCCTCAACCCGTCATCACCTCACCCGAGTGGTCGGGTTCGGAGCATGGGGGGCGTCGCTACTCAGCCTTCGTCATTAACATGGAGCGGCACAAGCCGTGGCATACCCTCACCGGACGAATGCACTATTACTTGGATCACGACTGGATGCGTGACATGGGTGAGAGCCTTCCAATCTTCCGCCCTCCACTCGACGTCGCACATATCTACGATGAGCCACCTGCCGGATACACAGGCACTGATGCCGATGGCGCGGCAGTCGTATCGGTGCGGTACATGACCCCACACAACAAGTGGGGCATCCACTCGCAGTACTACGACAACTTGCACATGCTCACGCTGGCCCGAGGAGGCCAGACGATCTGGATGTCTCCCGCCGACGCCGCGAAGATCGGGGTGTCCGACAACGACTGGGTGGAGGCGTACAACCGCAACGGCACGGTTGACGCCCGGGCCATCGTCAGTCATCGGATCCCGGAAGGGACGGTGTTCATGTACCACGGCCAGGAACGCACTGTGAACACCCCGCTGACCGAACGTTCAGGAAAGCGTGGCGGCACCCACAATTCCCTGACTCGTATCTTGCTGAAACCCAGCCATTTCATCGGCGGATACGCCCAGCTCAGTTACGCCTTCAACTACTACGGCCCCACCGGCAACCAACGTGACGAAGTGACGCTCATTAGGCGTCGCGGCCAGGAGGTGACGTTCTGATGAAAGTCATGGCACAGATCGCGATGGTGATGAACCTTGACAAGTGCATCGGCTGCCACACCTGCTCAGTGACATGCAAACAGGCCTGGACAAACCGTGAGGGCACGGAATACATGTGGTTTAACAACGTCGAGACTCGGCCCGGCGTTGGCTACCCGCGCGGCTGGGAAGATCAGGAACGCTGGAGGGGAGGCTGGAAGCGCACCCGTTCCGGGAAACTGGTCCCCTATCAGGGAGGGCGTTTGGCCACCTTAGGCAAGATTTTCGCCAATCCGAACCTGCCCGCCAAGAAGGACTACTACGAGCCGTGGACTTACGAATACGACCAACTACTGGCGTCCCCATCGACTCAGCACATTCCCACTGCCCGAGCAAAATCAGCCCTCACGGGTGAGCACAAGGACACCATCGACTGGGGCCCCAACTGGGATGACGATCTTGGTGGCTCCATGGAAACCCTCGATCAGGACCCAGTCCTACACCAAATGAACCTCACGGTACGCAAGTCCATTGAGGATTCATTCATGTTCTATCTGCCGCGCATCTGCGAACACTGCCTCAACCCGACATGTGTTTCTGCCTGCCCATCTGGGGCGATCTACAAGCGTGCCGAGGATGGAATCGTCCTTGTCGACCAGGACCATTGTCGCGGCTGGCGCATGTGTGTGTCCGGCTGCCCGTATAAGAAGGTGTTCTTCAACCATCACAGCGGCAAAGCCGAGAAATGCACACTGTGCTATCCACGGCTGGAAGTCGGACAGCCAACAGTGTGCTCGGAAACTTGCGTTGGACGACTGCGCTACCTGGGGGTGCTCCTCTACGACGCCGACCACGTCACCTGGGCCGCATCTCAGCCCGACCCACGTACCCTGTACGCCGCCCAGAGAGACATCCTCCTCAACCCCAACGACCCCGAAATCATCACACAAGCCAAGGCCAACGGCGTCCCACACTCTTGGATCAAAGCAGCCCAGGCGTCACCGGTATGGCAGCTCATCAGCCGCTATCAGATTGCCCTACCCCTGCACCCTGAGTACCGAACACTGCCGATGGTCTGGTATGTACCACCTCTGTCACCAGTCGTCGACGCTGTCAGCGCTTCGGGCAACGACGGGGAAGATCACAGAGTGCTGTTGGCCGCGATTTCCCAGATGCGCATTCCGCTTGAGTATCTCGCCGGCCTATTCACTGCTGGAGCCACGGCTCCAGTTGAGCTCTCACTTCGTCGTCTGGCTGCAATGCGCTCCTACATGCGAGACATCTTTTTGGGGAATGAAGCAGACGAAACGATCCCCGAGGCAGTGGACATGACCGGCGAGGACATACAGAGTATGTACCGACTGCTGTCCATCGCCAAGTACGACGACCGCTACGTCATTCCCACCACCTGCAGCGGCCTACCCGACGGAATCGCCGACCTGGGTCGCTGCCCCGTGAGTGGAAGCCTCGAAGCCTTCCACAGCATCTCCTCCCCGGTCAGCGCCCCAGAGGGCACACCCACCTTGCCGCTGGAGGTGATCTGAGGTGGGTGTCTTCTTAGGCGCACCACGCATACCAGTGTCGACCCACGTGGATGCCTCTCTTGCCCAGCGCCGCGTGGTTCACATGGCGACGAGTCTGCTACTGGATTACCCGGACGAGCAACTCACCCAAATCATTACGGCGGTGCGCCACGATCGCGACCTCATGCCCGCCGTGGTAGCCGATGAAATTACCGCCTTCTGCGGTGTGGCAGAGAGCTGGGGGCTGCGTGCCCTACAGGAGCACTACGTCGAGACCTTCGACCAGCATCGACGTTGTGCGCTGTACCTCAGCTATTACTCAGCCGGCGACACCAGAGAACGGGGGGCTGCAATCCTGGGATTCCGGGAAGTCATGCGCAGTGCCGGGTTCGAGTTGGACCATGCCAACGAGTTGCCCGATTATCTGCCCGTCGTATTGGAGTTCTCGGCACGCGCCAGCGAGGGCGACACGTTGTTGCGCGCCAATCGAGAGGCGTTGGAAGTTATTAGATCAGCACTGGTCACGGCGTCTAGTCCCTACGCACACCTTCTAGAGGGTTTGTGTCTCATCCTGTCACCTCTAGATAAGAAGACCCTCGCCCGCTATCAGAAACTCATCAGCCAGGGGCCGCCCGTTGAGATGGTAGGTCTCGCCGCCACGGATCCCGTATCAACCCTCGGGAGGCAGTTGTGAACACAAATCTATTGGTATGGCTGGTACTGCCTTATCTGTCGATCATCCTCCTCATCGGAGGGATGATCTGGCGGTACCGCACTGATCAGTTCGGATGGACGAGCCGATCAAGCCAGTGGAACGAGCCGTCCATCCTGCGCTGGTCGTCACCACTGTTCCACTTCGGGATCCTCTTCGTCTTTCTGGGACACGTCTTGGGACTTGTCATCCCCCAGTCATGGACTTCCACCATCGGAATCACCGAGGACACGTATCACGTCATGGCGACCGTTCTGGGGAGTGCAGCCGGGCTGGCGGCCCTCGTCGGACTCCTCGGGCTGTTGTACCGCAGGTTCATGACAAAGTCGGTGCGCCTCACGACAACCACCATGGACATCGTCACCTATGTGCTGCTCACTCTGACAGTCACGCTGGGGTGCTGGGCCACCGTACACCAGCAGATGATTGTCGGCGGCTACAATTACCGCGATACTATCGGTCCATGGTTCCGCTCCATCGCGCTGTTTCAGCCTCGACCAGAACTAATGGCCACGGTACCATTAGATTATAAGCTACATGTTATGGCTGGGATGGTCCTGTTCAGCGTATGGCCATTCACTCGGCTGGTGCACGTCGTTTCTGCACCAGTAAGCTACCCGACAAGGCCATACGTCATATACAGGTCCAAGAACGGCCATCTGGGATCTTCATCGCGACACTACGGATGGTGATATGAGCGGGCAAGGAATAGGCGAAATTCTCACCACCATTGCATCGCTCACCCCTGCCCAGCAGTCAGTCCTCAAAAAAGTATCGCTCCACGCGGGACCAGTGACGATTACCGACTTAGCCAGAGAATCCAAGTTACACGTCAACACGATTCGGGAGCCCCTCAACGTACTGGTGTCCTTGGGGTTGGTGGAACGCGAGAAACTCCCAGCAGCAGGCCGGGGCCGTCCATACTGGGGATACACGAGCCGGACCTTGTCCGGACCAAATTCACCGGCCGATCTGTTACGCCACCTGAGCCGGTCGACAATCCGGTGGATTCGCGACACCAGCGACGATCCCGTCGCCGCCGCGAGAAGCCTGGGAGAGCACCTGGGCGACGACGCTTTAGCGATGGCCAACGTCCCGGATCACACGGAGCACTCCCCCAGTGACAAATTCAGCGTGGCCGATCATATGACGAAAATCCGCGTGTTCCTCACGGCTTTCGGTTTCTCCGCCGAGCCCCATCCGACGAATCCAACCGCTTTGATACTTCGAGCTTGTCCGTTCGTCCATCCCAATGACACCGATCCAGTTGCCATGGCAATCCAGCAAGGCATGCTGTACCGGGTGATCGAGCGCACCGGGGGTAACTCCGTGCACGTCACGCTCCATCACGAGGAAGACTCCGCGCCCTGTGAGTTAGTCCTGACCCCGAACTTCACTAACGCAGCAAGCTGAGCCGTAAAAGCCTTTTTCGGGTTCTCAAGTAGCTGGGACACAACGCCATCCTCGATGATCCGGCCGTGCTCCAGAACAACCAATCGTCCGGCCACCGTCATCGTGTCGGCGACATCATGGGTGATGATCAGAGCCGTCATATTGGTGCGATCCAACTGAGACTTCAGCAAGTCGCGCACTCGTATCTGAGCGTCAATGTCAAGTGCGGCAGTGGGCTCGTCGAGTACCAGAACGGCCGGTTCTACGGCGAATGCCCGAGCCAGACCTACTAGCGCCGCCTGGCCACCTGAGAGTTCTCCACCGCGACGTGCAGCAAGGTGAGCGCATCCCACCGCAGCGAGTTGGGCATAGGCCACCTTCTGCGCCTGTGCTCGACTTAAGCCATGACAGCGTGGACCGTAGGCGACGTTGTCGAGCACCGACATGTGCTCGAAGATGAGCGCGTCCTGGGTGAGCAAACCAACTCCGCGGCGTCCAGGCAGTACGATGCGACCATCCCCGGCGTCAACAAGCTGCCGGCCGATGCACACCCGACCACGATCCAAGGCAAGCAGTCCAGTCACGACACTCGCAAGGGTCGACTTCCCCGCCCCGTTAGGCCCCATGACGGCGACAACCTCGCCGGGCTCGACATCCAGCCTCACGTCCCATGAACGAGCGCTCACCTGCCCGTCGACGTGGATCGCGGCTGCGGCTGAACCGATCGGCTCATGTCCGGCCGACGCACCCCTGACTCGAGACACTGAATCGTCATGAGCCTGGGGAGACCAGACAGTCACCGCACTCGTACCCAAGTTAGTAGTGATCGACGATTGTTCAGGCAGGTCCTTCCCAGGATCACTCTGCTCGCAGACATGCTGCTCATACGGAGTCCCCCTAGTGCCAGCCAGCTCATAATTTCCTTGTCCCGTCAGGCCTTCCTCCACAAGCGGTGGCTCGTTTCGTCGCCACGATCGCTGACTCGGTTGCCACTGGGTGAGCCCCGCAACTATCGCTCCGACTACCACCAAGACGAGCCCTAACGCCATGGCAGTATCCGAATCGGTCTCACGAGCCAAATACACTTGAAGCGGCATTGTCCGGGTGACGCTCTGCAGCGATCCCGCGAAAGTGATCGTCGCCCCAAACTCGCCCAAACATCGAGCCGCAGCCAGCGCCGTCCCACGTCCCAGAGCCGAGGCCACAGTGGGCATAGTGATAGTCCTGAGTACCCGCCACGGCCCCGCTCCCAAGGCTGCGGCTGTCTGCTCTAACTTCCACGACCGGGTTCGGATAGACGACTCAAGTGCGGTGACAAGGAAGGGTAACGAGACGTAGACCTGTGCCATGACGACGGCCGCCGTGGAGAACGCGATGGAGATGCCTGCAGCGTGTAACGACGCCCCTATCATGCCGCGTCTACCAAATGTCGCCAATAAGGCCAAACCGGCGACCACCGGCGGTAGCGACAGCGGCAACAGCACAAGTACTCGTACCGCTGCTACACCGTTCCAGTCACGGGCCAGTAACAGGGCAATAGGTACTCCCAGAAACACGTCGATGACCGTGGCAATCACACAGGTGCGCACGCTCAACCACAGCGCATCCTGAGCCTCCGGTGAGGCCATGATTGCCGGAATCCGAGCCCAAGGCACTTCATTACCCATCCCCACCAAAGGCAGGACGAGCACGCAAATGCCCACCACGGCGAGGATAACGATCCACATCGGCATTGGGGCTGGATCGAACAGTCGGCGCCGGGTTTTCACACTGATGGTCCCATGCACAGCACCACTACACTCGTTCATCGCACCGCGATGTCTCCCCGGTAACCGCCCATGTCCGCTTCGCAGGGCGATTGGAACCGGTACCGGGCTGTCGCTTCACACCTATCACGGCCCGGAAAACCCATCATCCGAGAGGATCTTCTGGGCATCAGCCGACATCACGTACTCGACGAACCTTTTAGCCAGGCCCTGGTGGGTGGCGCCGACCGCGGTCGCTATCGGGTAATGATTGACGACCTCATTGGCTCGACCGATCGGTATCACGTCCACTTTGTTGCCAGCCGCGAGCGCGTCCGTGCGATAGACGATCCCCACATCGGCTTCCCCAGACTCAACTTTGCCCCGAACATCAGTGACCTTCTGTTCCTCGCTCACCGGCTTCAACGTGACGCCCAGCTTGTTGGCGAGTTTCCTCGTCGCGTTGCCGCAGGGCACCTCTGGGGCGCATATGACAAGCTTGGCGCCACGCAGCGAAGAGTTCAATCCGGTCACCCTCGCCGGATTATGTGCAGGGGTAACAAGGGTGAGCACGTTGCTGGCGAACTGACGTGGGACATTCACTAAGTTCTGCTCAACCGCTTTGTTCATGCTCCTTTGATCAGCGGTGGCCAGGACATCAGCCGGGGCCCCCTGGGCCATCTGGGCGACCAGGTTCTGGGACCCTTCAAAGGAAAACTGCACGTCGACCCGGGGATACTTGCGCTCAAATTGCTCGCCGATCTGCTCGTAGGACCTTGTGAGGGACGCAGCGGCAAAGACGGTCAACCTCGTCGGGGCTGCCGAGGGCTGGGTAGAAGACGGCCCACTGCCGCACGCCGCAAGCAACACCGCTGCTACTGCTGCAATGGCGCAGGTCCGCAGCGAGACTCTTGACATCTCGATCACCTGGTAACGGGTAGCTGAAGGGACACATTGGTCGCCTTGACCTGAGCTACAGCGATCGAGCCGACCTGCAGACCGAGCTCACGCACGGCCTCGGTGGAGACCAGTGAAACAATGCTCAGGTTGCCGGTGACCAGTTCGACCTGGCTCATCACTTTGTCGCTGATAACCTTGGCAACGATACCCCGGATGTGGTTGCGCATCGACTGGGTCTGCGCGCCATCAGCGAGGTCTTGACGCTCCTGCTGCTGGGTGACGAGGAACGCAGCAAGACTGGCACCGTCCACACGAAGTCGACCTGTGGTGTCTTTAGCGGCGCGAACGTGCCTCTGATCGATCCAGCGACGCACTGTGTCGTCAGAGACCCCTAGCAGGGCCGCCACGTCGGAAACCCGATGGGAGGGAGGATGCGGACTCATTATGCTCATATCGGTAAACTCCGTAAAAGTGGCCCATAATTTCCGTATTCGCGGAAGAATTTGATGCCTTCATCCGAATATCTGGAACATAGGTTATCTCATTTACCCGCAAAATCTCTTAGCGTCGGGCTCACGAGCTCTGGCTCACTTCATCTGTACAGTGCCGACGTATATCCTCGAGTCGACAGAAGTTCGGCCACGTTAGCGATGACATGACCACACCACAGGCAGACCGGGAGGACGGTGAGGTCATGAGCGCCGCGACGGGCCAGAGTGCCGCCCACCATGGTCTGCCGGACCGTTTCGGACGGCTGGCTACCGACCTGCGGGTCTCGGTAACCGACCATTGCAACCTGAGGTGCACCTATTGCATGCCCGCCGAAGGCATGGACTGGTTGGCCAACCGTGACCTGCTCACCGACGACGAGATCATCCGTGTCATTGGCATCGGGATCGAGCGACTCGGCATCACCAAGGTGAGATTCACCGGCGGGGAGCCCCTGTTGCGCCCTAGTCTGGAAAACCTGGTGGCCGCAACGTCGACGCTGCGCCGCACGAACGGTACCCCACCGATCACCGCGCTAACGACCAACGGGATCGGCCTGGACCGGCGTGTCGACGGTCTCGTCGAGGCCGGCCTAGATCGGGTCAACATCTCCCTGGACACCGTGGACCGCGAACGGTTTGCCACCATCTCCCGACGAGACCGGCTCGCAGACGTCGTGACAGGGATCGACGCAGCCCTCGCCGCACGACTATTAGTCAAGATCAATGCCGTCCCCCAGATCGACTCCTACCGCCGTGACATTCCCGAGTTGCTCGTTTTCTGCCTGGACCGCGGTCTAGAACTACGATTCATCGAGTTCATGCCGATCGGGGCGAATGGCTGGAAACGGGAGGCAACCGTCAGTGCCGACGACATCCTCACCGTGGTCCGAGATGCAGGTTTCAGCATCACCGCTGACCAGGCTGCGCGCGGCTCCTCACCCGCGCAACGCTGGTCGGTGAGCTCGCGGCACACACGCCCCGGATGGCTGGGGATCATCGCCTCAGTGACTCGACCGTTCTGCGCAAACTGCTCGCGCACCCGGCTCACCGCCGACGGCCAGATCCGCAACTGCTTGTTCGCTGACCAAGAGGCCGATCTGCGTTCCCTGCTACGCTCAGGAGCCAGCGATGACGAGATCATCGCCGTATGGCAAGGTGAAATGTGGTGCAAAAGCGCCCACCACGGGGTTGACAACGGGAGTTTTGCCAACTCCCGGCGTCGCATGTCTGCCATTGGAGGGTGAATATGCAAGTGCACTACTACGGCGGCACAGCTGAGGCTGCCGGAACCAGTGAGGAGACGGTGGAGACGCCAACCGGCCTGTCCGTCAATCAGTTACTCGACCACCTTCGTAACCTGCACCCGGGCTTGGGACGACTGCTGGGAGTGTGCACCCTGTTCGTCGACGGATCTGCTGTCCGCGGTGAACAGATCGTGCCCGCGAGAGCCCAGGTTGAGGTCCTTCCACCATTTGCAGGAGGGTGAATGCACGCCAAGATCAGTGGCGAGCCGCTGAACGTCGCCAAGGTCGTCAGCTTGGTGAGTGACGACCGCAGTGGCGCTGTCGTGACTTTCACCGGAGTGGTTCGCAACCACGATGGCGGCCAGTCCATTACAGCCATCGACTATAGTGCCCACCCCCATGCCACGCAGATCTTGGCAGACCTAGTCGAACAGTGCGCCACGCGCGATGGCGTCCACGGCGTAGCTGCCGAGCACCGAATCGGCCACGTGGAGGTCGGCGGGACAGCGATGGTCGTGGCCGTGTCGGCAGACCACCGCGGGCAAGCATTTGAGGCGGCCTGTGAATTCGTCGACGCCGTTAAGGAAAGCCTGCCGGTGTGGAAGTGCCAATGGCTCACTGACGGCTCCCACGAATGGGCCGGGCTGCCCGGGGAGGAGCCGTGAGCAGCTCTCGTTCCAGCGTGCCCGCCACGACGCCAAAGCCAGTGAGCATCGCACGGCACCTGCAACTGGTCTCCTCACTGGCTACCGCACCCAAGACAGTCGAACTACCGCTGGCCGAGTGTCTGGGGCTAGTCAGCGCCGAACCAGTTACCGCCCGACTGACGGTACCGCCGTTCACCAACTCTGCGATGGACGGGTTCGCGGTGCGTCACGCCGACGTGTCCGAGGCCACTGTGCACACCCCTGTCACGCTCCCGGTCACCAATGACGTACCCGCCGGATCTCCCGCCCACCGGCCTCTCGACCCCGGAACCGCCCAGCGCATCATGACCGGTGCCCGCATGCCCGAGAACGCCGACACCGTCATCAAGGTGGAGGACACCGATCATGCTCCCGGAACTGTCGACGCCCCCGCGACGGTGACGATTTTTCGCACCCCCTCAACCGGTGCCAATGTGCGACGCCGTGGTGAGGCTCTGGCCACCGGCGCCACGGTGCTGCCTGCCGGGAGAAGACTGACCCCCGAGGCACTGGCCGCTGCAGCCGCAGTAGGTCATGGCAGTCTGCGAGTTCACCCGGCCCCTCGGGTCGGTGTTCTTGCGACAGGTTCGGAGCTTGGCGGGGCTGGTGAACCGCTACATCGTGGCAAAATCCCCGATTCCAACGGCATCATGTTGGGTGGTCTGGTGCGCACACACGGAGGAGTCGTCGAGCAAACCCGCGTACCCGACGACCCGGAACGCCTGCGCGAACTCGTCCGCTCCTGGCGGGTGGACCTGATTGTCACAGCTGGAGGCATCTCCATGGGGGCCTACGAGGTCGTGCGGCAGGGGCTGCCCGAACTCACCTTCCACCATGTGGCCCAGCAACCCGGAGGCCCCCAAGGGGCTGGAATGGTGGCCGAGACGCCCGTGCTCGCCCTACCGGGCAACCCGGTCGGGGCCTACGTGAGTTTCCACGTATACGTCGCCCCACTGCTGGCACGGTTACGCGGCCTGTCACCCGATCTCATTGACGCGACACCCGCCGGAGTGACAGCACCCATAGACCCGCTGCTGGGACGTCGCCTGGTACGTGCCCGAGCCGGTGCTCCGTGGCGCTCCCCAGCAGCCAAGACTCAGTTCATGCCAGTGTGTTGGAACGGCGAGAATGTCGAGCCGGTGCACGCGCTGGGGTCAAAATCCCACTTAGTGACAAGTCTGCCTCTGGTAGAGGGCCTGGCGGTGGCGGGTCCCGGAATCGATCACGTGGACTCCGGCGACGAGTTGAGCATCCTACTGACGGGAGGAGTTACACATGACCTCAAACCCATTCACCCACCTGCGTGGTAACGGATCGGCTCACATGGTCGACGTCACGACAAAGACACCCACGGTGCGCGTGGCGACGGCGGAATGCTGCGTGGTGTGCTCCGAGCCGATCATGACTGCCCTGCGCGACGAATCGGTCCCCAAAGGGGACGTCCTCGCCGTGGCCCGCATCGCAGGTATCCAGGCCACCAAGCACACTCCAGACCTCATCCCCCTGGCGCACCGCATCGGTGTGCACGGGGCAGAAGTGGACCTGTGGCTGGAGCCTGACCGGGTGAGGATCCGTGCCACAACCCGTACCACCGATCTCACCGGAGTGGAGATGGAAGCGCTCACCGCTGTGACGGTGGCTGCCCTCACCGTCGCCGACATGGTCAAGGGAGTCGATCGCGGCTTCGCCATCGAGCACGCGGTGATCACTCACAAAGCCGGTGGACGCAGCGGCGAGTGGACCAGGAGCGACGACCAATGAGCCCCGAGCAGGTGACAGAACCCGTCACCGGTTCTCTCGACGACGAGCTGGACCAGTTCGCGGCAGTGTTCACCATCCTAGGTTCTTTGCACTATCAAGTCCCTGACGCTGATCACCTCCATGAGTTGCTGCAGATGATCGACGAGTGGCCACTGAGCCGCCCCCGGTCACCCAGCCGGATGGAAGAAGGCCTGCAGATGTGGCGGCTTTCACGCGAAGAGGCAGAGTCTCGACAGGTCGTGGTCGCCGACCACGACCGCCTCTACGGTGACTCCGCAGTCGCCCTGGTGCCACCTTACGAGTCAGCGCATCGCAACCGGGAGGGGCTGGTCTTCGACGAACACACCCTGCAAGTGCGTGCCGCCTACGCCCGTCTCGGGCTTGCCGCACCTCATCTCCACCGCGAACCTGACGATCACATCGGTCTGGAATTGGAGTTCTTGGCCCAGGGATGTTTACGCGTTTTGGATGCCCGAGAAGACGGTCACGCTGACGAGAGTCACCAGACGCTCGCGATAGTCGCCAATTTCTTACGCACCCACGTGCTCGCCTGGGCACCATCGTTCCTGTCACGTGTCAGTGAGCAAGCCCAAACCTCCTTCATGAAAGGGGTCGCCCTACTCACTATCGCTACACTTGACGAGTTCGACCGATGTTTAGACAGTGTGACGTAGCTCATCAATAGCAGATCGACACCGAGGTATTGACGGGGTCGGAGACTGGCTGTTCTTAGACGCACAACACGCCTGCCTGCCTTAAGCCGGGCCACGCTACGTAGCGCAGTTGGTGATCCCCAGCGTCCACCCCCGAGTACTACTGCGTGCTAGCTCCCCACAGCAAAAGCCTTGTCAAATTAGCGCTGTGACGACTTCGCGCCTGCTGCCGAGTAACACCACCTCTGACCAACCGCCGTTGCCCACAAATACGCCACGATGACTCATATACTCATTCGCCTCGCCGCTAGGTGTCCTCGTCTGATAACAAGAACCCTTATACTTCGCACGCCACGCGACGACCACGCTGGAAAGCTATACCCCTACCGACCTTGTAGCGGCTATTTCTACCACTTCCGGCTACCACGCCCGACTGTTTACGCTTGTCAGCGGCGTTTCACCACCGAACAGTGGAGCATAGGGGATTCGAACCCCTGACCTTCTCATTGCGAACGAGACGCGCTACCAACTGCGCCAATGCCCCAACAACGCGGCTACGCTACCACACCTGGGCAACCCGCGCCATGCTACGAATCATTCGGCGTAGGCCACGTTAACTTCGAAGCCCTGACGATCAGCCTCCACACAACAGTGCCGATAACCCCGCCGGCCACCACCTGGGCACCGCACGGGCTCTGCCCAGGACGACATGGGCAACACAAGTGTCATTGTGTCAATCCCATGTCGCCAGAACTCGGTTCAGGCCGACGCAACTCCGACGATCCCCGAGGGACCTTCGTGAGCCTCCGCAACATGCTCACCGTCGGACCGCTCGACCGGCTTCTCGGCAACGACAGGAGTGTCGACCTGACCGGGAACTGGTCCGGGCGCGGACAGGTCAATAGTGCGGACCGTCCGAGCACCCAGCGGCGTCGAAACATAGGTCGGAGCAGTGACGACGACGTCGTCCCACAGTGAACCTTCCGGAGCTGTCACTGGGCGGTCGAGGTCGATCGTCCAGGAGGTGGGCTCGTCCTCGGCGCGAAAGGGTTCCGTACCCACCTCCAATTCCACCGTGTCCTCGTCCCATCCCTTATCGATGAGCGCGTACCTGCGATCGAAACGCTTGGCCATGGCCACCACAGACCAGCGGGCAAGGGCAAAGAAGCCCACCAACAACAGTACGAAGATGGCGACCAGCCACCACGGCGTCACGTCAGTAATAGCAAGCACCATCGCCAGCGCCGTCAGCCCCAATAACACCAACATTGTCGTCATCCGCCGTCGGGCAGCTACCGCCCATGAACGCCTCAGATCCCAACGTGCATAAGACCTTGTGTATGGGGTGGACAGCTCCACCCGAGGATTCTCGTCGGTGTCGTTAGGAGTGACTGTGCAAGAGCCCCGAGACACCACGCTCATAGTGTCCGGAAAGTCCTCGTGCTTGTCGTCAGTAACCTCTTGAGACCGTCGTCGATTGACAACCATAGGGACAAGGTAGGCGATCCATCCTACGAGAACGATAGCGATGAGGACAGCTTGGAGGGCTTGCACAAATGACACGCTACGGGGATGCTTCGGTGTGTCGCGGGGACCACAACCGGAGTGTCGGGAAACGAATCACAACGATGTGGTTCAGCCCTCGTCCTCCTCCAGCGCAAACCCGGGAAGAAGGTGGTTGACCAGGTAGTTGCGCAGCACTCCGTCGGGATAATCGTCAGTTAATAAGCGGAACACACGATGGTCGCGCCACTGACCATCGATATGCAAGTATGCCGGCCGCATCCCCTCCTCTGCCAGGCCAAGTTTTTCAACGACGCGCAAACTCTTCGTGTTCTCTGGCCGCACGCAGATCTCGACGCGGTGCAATCCCATAACCTGAAAGACGTAATCGCACGCCAACGCCACCGCGGTCGGTGCAACCCCCCTACCGGCGTAGGCGGAAGCCACCCAATAGCCCATTGAGCACGACATCGCAGATCCCAACGAAATCGACGACACCGTCAATTGCCCGATAAGGGGCGTAGTGTCTCGGTTCAGGGCAGGACGATCGGGCCAACCATCATCCCACCCAATCGCCCACGGCAAAAATGTGCCTTCTTTGGCACGCCGGCGATTTCGGGTAATCATCATGCGGTAGCCGCCAACCCGCTCATGAGAGCCAGGAGGCTTGGTGGCCTCCCACGGGCCTAGCCAGTCGCAATCGAGCTCCCGTGTCGTCGTCCACCTCGCCTCGTCAGCACGCCGCATCGGGCGCAGCACAACCCCGCCAGCCTGCATAGTCACTGGCCAGTGGTGATGCCGCGGCATCGACACTCCCCACGGCATACGAGGCGAGGCCACGACATCACCCCAATCGCCAACAGGTCAGCGGCATGCCGGTAGGAACTGGCTCATCCCCCGCCCCGACAACAGCGATGGCATCGGCCATCGACAAATCGACAACGTGGGTGACGTCGCCCATTCCTGCTCGCGATAGCACCGGGCGGCCACCCACCCGTGCTAGACGTACTGGAACGAACGTGGTGGATTCCGGATGCCGCGCAATCGGTCGATCTGTCTCAGCCTTGAGCTCCTCGACCGGCGGAAGCCCGGACAATTTGCGCAGCAGAGGCTGCACAAAGGCCATGAAGGAGACCAGAGCTGGCCCAGGCCCGACCGGCAAGACGATGAGAGGGACCAAACCGGGATCTATCAGGGCGAACACTTGATTTGCGCCCGGCTCCATCGCCACCCTGGCGAAGTCAGTACCTCCCATCGGTGGCAACACCGATGGCACGGGGTCCTGCTGACCCACAACTATCCGGTCGCTCGTGGCGATCACGAGGTCAGCCCCACGTCCAGCATTCGCCAGCAATCGCGTCAACTCACTGTCACTGGAGGTGTTGGTGGAGACGACAGTGACATTCACATCGAGTGCTCGGGTAGCAGACTCGATGGCAGCAGCAGTGGCATCAAGAGAGGCAATGTCCTCGGCACCATTGGCCCGCGCCTTCCGCTCAATCTCCGCACGTTGGTCCTCATCAGCGCGCACCGCAACAATGACGACCTTGGGGCGCGGACGGACGAACACCTCGTCGATTCCGGCCGAAGCGAGCACCGAGATGATACCTGGGTGCAGGATCGTCCCGTTACGTACCAGAACCTCGCCGCGGCCGTAATCCGAGCCCGCGAGTCGGGCACCGGCCCATCTCTTCACCGGAGAAAACAACACAATGTCGCCGTCGACATTGAGCAGATCCGGTGGTAAGACGCAGTCGGTCCCCTCAGGAAGCAGCGATCCAGCCATGACCCGCACAGCAGTACCAGGGATTACCGGGCTAGGTGGGCGTCGATCCACCTGGATCTCAACGGCATCGGGACGTCCGGCCATTCGAGTCGACGCCGAGTCGAGGGCGTAGCCATCAATGACCGCCGTCGTCACGACTGGAACGTCATGGGGCGCATGAACGTCCTCACAAACAGCCAGACCGACAGCTCTCGGCACCTCCACGGCTACTGGTGGGACGGCCTGCACCAAGCTGCATAGGTAGTCACGATGATCGTCGACAGACCGACGACCTGACATATCTGTCTCCGGCGCTCCTGGCAGGCCGAGGGGCTCCGCTTCGGGTTCGGGGGCCTCGACCTGCTTCTTCCTGTGGAACAACGCCATAGCATCACCCTAGAGGGCGTTCTGCCGTCTGCCTGGCAGCGACTCGGCTAGGGCGTAGCATGAGTCAGTGACGACAGACCATGTTCCGTCAGATAGGAGACCCGCCGGAGTGGATCCTCGAAGCGGCAAGGAGGAGTTACGACGTCGCTGCCTGGCTCATCGTGCCGCATTGGATCACCGAACGCGGATGAGCCGCGACGATCGGCGCACCGAACATGCTATGAGCCGGTTGCTATGGGCTCACAAGGTCGCCCTTTACCTCTCTCGTGGTGATGAACCCGACACCGTGGATCTCGCCGACACTCTCATCATGATGGGCAAGAAGGTACTGGCACCCGTTCTGACTGACGGTCATGGTCGCTCCCTCCATGAACCGGCGTGGGCGTGGTACGACAGCAAGAACGTACGGACTGGTCTGTGGCAGATCCCCGAGCCGATAGCCCCTATTCTCCCTGCCTCGGCGATCGACCAGGTCGAGGTGGTGCTGTGCTCGGCACTCTTCGTCGATCGATCCGGATACCGCGTCGGAGTGGGCGGTGGCTGGTACGACCGCGTCCTTGCCCACCGGGCCGATGACGTTCCAGTGTGGGCGGTCGTCAATGACGACGAGATCCTTGACGAGGTACCCCACGACCCATGGGACGAGTCTGTCACGGCGGCTCTTACCCCCAGTGGACTGCACATGCTGGGCCAGTAAGTGGTCCGAGATTTCCTGGTACCCCGTAACACGCCTATCATTCGACAGGCGCCCGATACCGCCAGAACGAGGAGACCATGCCCACCTACCAATACCAATGCAATGACTGCGGCCGTGACCTCGAGGTTGTGCAAAGGTTCAGCGACCCGTCGTTGACTATCTGCCCGTCCTGCGAGGGTGATCTGCGCAAGGTCTTCAGCGCGGTCGGGGTGGTTTTCAAAGGTTCAGGGTTCTACTCCACCGACAATCACACCAAGGGCGCATCAAAGGCAGCCACCGGGGATAGCTCTTCGCCAACGGCCTCAGAGCCCTCGACGAAGTCTGAACCGGCCTCGTCCTCATCTTCCTCGACGGCGAAAGCCTCCGAGAGCGCATCCTGACATGAGCTTGGCTCAAACACGTCAAAATTGCCCTGTGGATAACTGAAAAATCTGCTCTCCCCTGCCGATAACTGTGGGTGTGAGACTGACAGCGAAGTACTCCCAGGATCCCCGACGCCTAAGCCGTACCCATAAACCTGCGCGGCGACGTGTGCACGTCATGGTGGCCCGTCACCGACGCGGGTTAGCCGCGCTTCTCGCGGCCCTCGCAGTGCTTCTAGTAGCATCCCCAGGAATGGCAACCTCGTCATCTGGACGTGAGGTCATCGTCGCCGCGCACGCCATTGAGGGCGGTCGCGTCATCCAACGCTCTGACCTTCACACCGTCCGGATCGATCCTGGTGTTCTCCCCCACGAAACGGCCACTCTTGCGCAAGTGGAAGGCCGCCAAGCATCGATACGGATCACCGAGGGAACGATTTTGACGTCCTCAGCGGTCCTCTCCGGGTCCGCCGTAGGGTCTGGAAAAGCACTCGTCGGCATTCACTTGGCCGACTCATCAATGGTCGGAATGTTGCAGGTAGGCCAGCGGGTATCCGTTGTCTCTCCTAGCGAGGACGGAACTCCGCACGTCCTGACGCGCGGCGCCATCATTCGGAGCCTGCCTACCAGCGGGGGCGGACTCATCCAAGGCTCTCCGTCAACGGAGCTCGTCGTTGTGTCCACCGGGTCGGCCGATGCCGCAGCAATCGCGGTAGCTGGCCAGGGACAGCCTTTAGGATTGGTGGTGGAGTGAATGTGCAGCTCACCAGACACAGCGAAGAGTATTAGCGACGCCTTCCCAGTACCGTTACGGTTTTAGTTTGCGGGCAGCACACCAACCCGAAGGGAGCCCTATGAAGGGATTCAAAGATTTTCTGATGCGCGGTAATCTCATTGAACTAGCCGTCGCATTCATCCTTGGCGGCGCATTTTCCACCGTCGTCAAATCGTTTACGACAATCATCATGGACTTGATCGGCAAGCTGGGCGGCACCCCGAACTTCTCTGGCTGGGTTCCAGGCGGGGTCCACGTCGGTGCCTTCATCACCGACGTCATCTCCTTCTTCGTCATGTCCTTCGTCATTTATTTCGGGCTCATTAAGCCCATCGAGCTGGCTACGGAGAAGCTCAAGCGCACTAAAGACGAACCAGTGGCTGCCCCCACCACCGCCGACCTACTCATCGAGATTCGCGACGAACTGCGTTCCCGTCCGGTCAAGTGAGGACACGCCAGAGCTGCCAGACTCAGTGCAATAAGCTGTGCGGTGGACGCTCGGCTAACAGACGAGCTTCGTCTGGCCCAATGACCACCGCGCCCCGGTGGACCGTAGCAGTTAAGCCATCTAGCCCAGCGATCCGACGCGCCTGGGCTAGTACCGCTCCGTAGCGAGCGAACTCCAGGCCTGGGGACAAATCGTCGGGAATCGGGCCGGGCCAAGATCGCCCGGCTTGCTGGAATTCGGCGCGCCTGTTCGCCAGCCGGTTCGCCGGCCACCCTTCCTCGGCCAGCCACTCCACGACGTCGACGGCCTGCCATCCTGGGTTGTCAGGAGCGGTAAGTCGCTGTCCGGTCAAGACCGCGGCCACCGCCTCCCAGCATTGTCGATCCGGTGTCACTTTTTCGCGCCAAGGACTTCGCCAGTGAGCACGGTCCCGTCCGGAATCGTCTGAGGCTTCTCAGTATCCAGCGAAACATCCCCCGCAACGACAACCTCCGAACCAAAGGTCCAGTCTCCTTTGACCTTCAGCGAGGTGGCGCGGCGCAGCGATGGCGGTTCAGGGATGCGATCGTCGAAATCACCAATCTTTTTATAAAAATCCTTGTCAAGATCGACTGCGCAGGTCATGTCGGTGGTCTTGACGAGGTGGTCCGAATCGTCGAGGTCATAAACATCAGACCGAAGCAGCAGCAGCTCGTTGGTCGTTTTGACCGGCAAGAACCGGGACCGATGAACACAGATACAGGTAGCGCCTTCAAAGACCTCGATAGCGCCCCCCATAGCGGACTCAATCTGGATGACAGGAGTCGACGAGGAATCCTTCGGGTCGACCGTCTTCTCGTTGCGAATAATTTGCAGGCCCATCACGCCGTGTCGCTCGTCCAGCACCTTCTTGAGGGCTTCAAGGTCAAACCACAGATTGTTGGTGTGGAAGAAGGGGTGACGATGCTCGTCGGTGAAGTAATCCATTTCCTCTTCTGCTGTCTGTGCCGTATCGCGCAGGATGAGCTGATCATCAGACTTACGAATGGCCAGGTGGCCACCCTTCTTGTCGTTAATAGTGCGGCGGCACAACTCGGCAGCGTAGGGAGCACCCGACGCCGCAAACCAGCCGGCGAGACGACCGTCCGGAACGGCACCAAGATTGTCACCGTTGGATACCGAGGCGTATTGGTATCCAGCCTCGAGCAGATGGTCGAGGACGCCGGATCCAAGCAGAGCGGTGTAGAGGTCGCCGTGACCCGGAGGACACCACTCGAGGGAGGAGTCCTTCGGCCACTCAACCGGGGCGAGGGTCTCAGCGTCGAGCTTAGGCTCCTGATCCTGCAGGAAGTCGAGCTCTAGGCCGTCGACAGCCAACTCTGGATATTTCTCGAGGGCCTTGAGGGTGTCCTCGCGGGTATTGAAGGAATTCATGAACATCAGCGGCAATCGAGCGCCGAAAGTCTTGCGAGCCGAGAGCACCTGGGTAGCGATGATGTCGAGGAAGGACTTGCCGTCACGAACCTCGAGCAGCGACTTAGCTCGGTCGAGGCCCATCGAGGTTCCGAGCCCGCCATTGAGCTTGATGATGACGGTCTTGTCGAGGGCCTCAGCAGCCTGCTCCTCGCTGACCTCAACGTCGTCGAGCATTGGCGGATTCGTGAGCGGTGAGATGGTGTCCTCGCGGATGAGTCCGGTATCGCCGGTCTCGAGCTGGTGGTAGTAGGAAGTGAAGACCTCGATGGCGACAGGATCGACACCTGCCTCGGTCATCTTCTGGCGTGCAGCCGCAAGTCCTTCTTCACTCATCCTGGCCCCCTTGCGTGTTAACGAACGCCGTCATTGTACCGAGAAGATGTACCGAGAAGAGCCCACTGACAGGCCAGAGCACGCCACTACGTCGTCGGTGCGCCAGGTTGCCAGGACCACGAGCTCGTCGGCTGATCGAGATAACCTGCCCAGCCCGACGCGGGTCAAGACGGGCTACTCCGGATAACCCGCCATGCTTTGCTCGATAGATTGCGGCGAATCAGCTGAGTTGGCGGCAGGTACGACGGGACCGTCGACAACCTGGTTTTACGACACTATGGGGTCTGAGGTTGGTCCAGGCGGCCCTGCCGGACTACTCTAGTAAGGCCCTTTATGGGCAGGGCCCCGTAGCTCAGGGGATAGAGCAGTGGTTTCCTAAACCATGTGTCGTAGGTTCGAATCCTATCGGGGCCGCAGTACAAACCGCTTCCGACAGGGGCAACCCTCCTCAATCGCGGTTTCCGGGGCGGATCGAGTTGTATTGGACCGCCCCTTAGGCGTAGCGCTGCTTCATCTCGACCTCGATCTCCTCCAGTGAGCGTCCCTTGGTCTCCGGCATGACCTTGACGAGGACCAACGCGATCATGAGGTTTACCAGGCCATAGGTCAGGTAGGTTCCCGCACCGCCGAGCCCCGCCAGCATGGCCGGGAAGGTCCAGGTGATCGTCGCATTAGCCAGCCACCCACAAAACACCGCAGCACCGTTCATCGCCCCGCGCATCCGGGTCGGGAACATCTCACCAAGCATGGTCCACACCACTGTGCCGTTAGTGGACTGCACGATAAGCATGAAGATACTCATCAGGACGAGCACGAGAATAGGCGCCCACTTCGGTACCCCTTGACCCACATGAGGAGCAATTGCCAGCCCGAAAGTAGCCGCAATACCAAGGAGACACACACCGACCGCCGTGACATCGAAGATAAGCAGGTGACGACGATCAAACCGTTCGATGAGCCACAAGCCTGCAGCGGCACCAATAACAGACATGACTCCATTAGCCACCTGAGAAATAATCGACGCCTGGGTGCTCATTCCTGCGAACTCCAACACCTTGGGCGCGTAATACATGACGGTATTGACGCCGGTGGTTTGGTTAACTACAGCAAGGAAAATCCCGACCAGCAGGAGGCGACGCGTCCAGCGAGACTCCATGACGACCGCCCACTGCTGACGGTGACTGAGCCTGCCGCCCTCGCCGTTGAGTTCAACCATCTCAGTGACCTCATCGACGATGGGTTCATCAACCCCTTCGACGCGCACCTGTTTGAGGCATGCGACGGTCTCCCGAAGCTGACCATGGCTTAGATGCCAACGAGCCGACTCGGGCATCTTCCTCATACCGATCCACAGCGCGATGGCGGGCAGAGTGCATACCACGAGCATCCAGCGCCATGCTCCACCGGACCCGGCTGATACCGACAGCTGAGTAAGGAAGGCATGAAAAGCCTGGTCGGTCATCGCTCCCCCGTGGGAGGTCGTCATGGCCTGCAAAGTGTCCCAGGAATAAGTTCCCGGAGACAGTCGTCCCGTCGGATCCGCAGTCACCATCAAACTGGGTCCCCCATGAGCCGCTGAGATGGCGGCATTGACGGAGAAAGCCAGCAGCTGACCAAAGACGATCATAAATTGGTCAAGCGCCACGATCCGCCCACGCATCCGTTTGGGTGAGGTCTCCGACAAGTAGACTGGCACTGTTGCTGAGGCCGCTCCCACGGCGGATCCGAGCACCACTCGGAAGGGGTACATCACCCACACGCTGGGGGCACCGGCAGTTCCCAAAGCTCCCACAACAAAGAGGACAGCCAAAATCAGGAGGTTATGACGCCGACCCCAGCGGTCGCTCATCATCCCGCCTATAAGGCCGCCGAAAGCAGCGCCAAGGGTTAAGGTGCCACCGATGGCACCTTCATGTCCCACCGTCAGGGCCAGACCGCCAGCGCCATGAGGCAGATACATGAACGGCAAGGCGCCAGAAATGACTCCGGTGTCGTAGCCGAAAAGAAGTGAACCCAGGGTAGCGACTGCGGCCACTACACCCATACGGCGCTTCGGGCCAGCCGGCTGCGTTGTCTCAACGAGCTCGGCCACCTCGATTCTCGATGTCACGGACAACTCCTAGGAACGGCCTGGTCGACCTGCACACCACAGCGCTCGGGCACCACGACCCGCCCTATCGTCGTCTCATGAGATATGACGAAGCACAGGCCGACAGCAGGACGCTACCACCTGCCGCCGGCCCTGAGCTCCGCGTTTCAGCTGGGTATGGAAAGCCCGGTGTCAGCCCTGGTTTTGGGCCGCGGCCTGCTTCTTGAGATCCTCGACGTCGATCTCCTTGACCTTCTCAATAAGCTCATCAAGCTGGCGACCTTGCAGCAGGCCTGACTGGCGGAAAACAAGGTATCCGGCACGGAAGGCCATGATCGTCGGGATGGAGGTGATCTCCAGACCGGCAGACAGTTCCTGCTGGTCCTCGGTGTCGACCTTGGCGAAGGTCACGTCAGAGTGACGTCCACTGGCGTCCTCATAGATTGGTGAAAACCGCTGGCATGGTCCACACCAGGAGGCCCAGAAGTCAATGAGAACGACATCATTGGAATCGATGGTCGAGGAGAAGTTGTCTTTAGTCAATGCGACGGTAGCCACGTTGTACCTCCCGGTAATTGCTTGGGTTCGGTCGACCGCAACGCCGTGGCGCCTCGGCCCGTATGTCGTCAAACAGCATCAGGCGCCAGGCTATTCCCGATGCACCAACACGCGGGCAACGTCAAACCGCCTTCAATTCGGCAATCGCGGTGACTCCCAGATCCCGCAGCAAATGGCCAGCTCGAATCGGCCGCGCAGCGATGACCGACACCATCCGGGCAAGGCCAGGCAGGGCCCCATCAGAGGCGTCAACGTCATACCCGGGGGCCGACGGGTCTAGCATCGGGTTGGAACCATCAGCCCACTGTTCGTTGAGCTTATTCCACGTCATCACCCAAGCATTTCCGATCTCGCTGCCCGATGGCACCCCGAAAAAATGGCCTACCGGAGCGTGATGGCGCAGAGCCACTAGACCGGACTCTTGAAAAATCCGTGCCAGGCGCACCCGCGCGTCAAGGGCTCTGCGCTCCTCCCAGGTTCCGGCTAAGACCCACCGACATGGGTCAGGGCAAGTGATACCAACGTCGGGACGCTCACCGGCATCAATAGTGGCATGATTCATCGCGCACACTCCGAGGGCCTCCCCCAACCGGGAGTGGAACTTGTCGAGGTACGAGGTATACCCCTCCTCGTCTCCCTGGGCAGCATGCATGCTGCGTCGCGCGGTGGCATTCATCGCGGAGGTGTGGGCACAGCCTTGACCATCACCGCCCCATTTCTGGCCAACCTTGCCAGGCAAGGTGAGCGGATCCCCACCATCGCCTAAGACTGGTTGCCAGGCCAACTGCGCCAAGTACTCCCCCAGGATGTGGCAGGTCACAACGACTTGTTGGGGCTCCTCACGACGCATCCGGATGTCGAGGACCTCGAGCATGAGCTCATACAAGGGGATGAGATCCCCAAGAGCTCCCCTCTTTGCGGCACGCGGGTGGTGTGGAAAACCAGAGTCGACAAGGCGAGATCGCAGATCCGCGGGCAAGGCCTCACCGATGTCCTCAAAATCCTCGGCATCTAGAGCCAAGACTCGGCGGGCCACCGCCATCACGCCAGCAGCCTGCACCACATGAGGATTGGCAGACTCAGATGCGTGCGCCATCCTCAACATGGAATCGGCGGTGTCGTACCAGCCTGACTCGCAGAGGGCGGCAATCTGGTCCAGGTCCGGCAACTGGCTGGGACACACGACTTGAGGCACACCCATCACGGCGTAGTCAGCGCAACTCACGAATTCTGAGCGACGAACAGACCCGAGAGAATCTCCGGATCGACGACGATAGAACCACTGGGGCCCGTCAAACGAATACCATCGGCGTCATCATCGACCTCGACGCTCTTACCCGGCAATAAGCCGGCAGCGTAGACGTCCGCGAGATTACCCTCGGTAGCTTGGAAGAACTCCGACAACCGGGTGACGGTCACGCTGACCGGGCAGCCAGTCTCGGCGATAACCTCATCTAGGGGCTTGGAGTCGTCACGAAAGCGGGCGGAACCATCCGGACGACACCCTGCCTGCTCAGGCGGCAGTGGGCACCCGTATGGAGAAACATCAGGGTTCTCGAGGAGCCCCGTGAGGCGCTTCTCAACTTCGCCGGAAATGACGTGCTCCCAGCGGCAGGCTTCATCGTGCACCAAGTCGGGACGAAGACCAATGATTTGGGTAAGCAGGCACTCGGCCAGGCGATGCTTGCGCATAACAGTCTGAGCCACGTCGTGGCCTTCCTGGGTCAGCGAGATCGAGCGATCAGACTCGACGACCACAAGGCCGTCACGCTCCATACGAGCCACGGTCTGGGAGACGGTCGGGCCAGACTGGTGCAGCCGCTCAACGATACGGGCTCGACGCAGTTCGACACCCTCCTCGAGTAGCTCGTAGAAAGTCCGCAGATACATCTCCGTCGTGTCAACGAGTTCACTACTCACGGTGCACCTCTTCCCCGCCCTCACAGCCGAGGGACGACGCTAGCCGCTTGCCCACTGGACAAGCTAACTGTCAACAATCTTTCGGGCGCCATTGCTTACGCCCGAGCGACCCTCTCCATGAAAAGTTTAGTGCCCAATCACCCGCTGTGGCCGTCAGACGGCCTCACCCCGGTGAATGACGCGCACCAGATGACCCTTCGCGTCAGTAAGACACAAGTCAGCCCAGTGGCCCTCTTCGATGACGCCAACCTCGTTCAAACCATGGAGCTTGGCCGGTGTTGTGGCCGCCATGACGGCGACCTGTCCCAGCGGGATACCCACAACGGACGTGACGAATTCGACCGCTCGACCCATCGTCAGAGTCGATCCTGCTATCGCTCCCAGCGAACCGTCAGCGGCCAACAAACGGGCTCTTCCATCCACAACTTTCACTGGCAGGCTGCCCAGAATGTAGTCGCCGTCAGGCTGACCGGTCGCGCTCATGGCATCGGTCACCAGGGCGATGCGCTTCGGGCCGGCGCTCGACATCGCCATCCGAATGACGTCCGGGGCCAAGTGGACGCCGTCGCAAATGAGTTCGCAGACCACTCGCGAATCAGTGAGCATTGGCGGCACCGGACCGGGCTTTCGATGATGGATCGACGGCATCGCGTTGAACAGATGGGTGATGACGTCTGCTCCCGCGTCGACTGCGGCACTAGCCGTGGTGTTGTCACACTCAGTATGGCCGATAGCAGCGTGCACTCCGGCTGTGGTGAAGGTGGTCACCGCTTCCAAGCCGTGCGCACGTTCTGGCGCAATAGTCACCATCTTGAGAGCCGAACCGCCAGCTTCGATGAGACGACCCACGGACACCGGATCTGGGTCACACAGCAGCTCGACGGCGTGGGCCCCCTTCCGCGATTCAGCCAAGAACGGCCCCTCTAAATGGATGCCGGCGATCTCGTCAAGGTCGACAAGCTGGCGGAGTCGCCCAATCTGCGCGACGACGTCGTCAATCGCTGCGGTCACCGTCGATGCGAAAAGAGTCGTCGACCCCTGGCTGCGGTGGTAATGGACGGCGCGCAAAGCGGCCTCGCGGTCAGGGTCGGTGAAGTCAGCACCGGCGCCACCGTGACAGTGAGTGTCGACATATCCGGGCAAAATCCACTCATCAACGAGTTCGGCCTTGGGATCAATACCCTCGCTGACGTCACTAATGCGTCCAGCCTCGACGGTGATCGTCGCTGGTGAATCACTACCATCGCGATCGACGACGTGGTGAGAAGCAATGCGGGTGATCATCGATGCCTCCTAACCGGGTTTCCCTCATCTTGCCACACGATCACAGCATGAACTCCGCCGTTATAGACGACATGATCTGCAAGGATCGGATTATGGCTCAGCCAATGATTCCTCGTGACCTTTTGCCCTCCGACCCCCGATTCGGGTGTGGCCCATCTCGGATCCGACGGGAGGTGGTGGCCAGTCTGTCCGAACCGGGATCCGTGATGGGTACCTCCCATCGCCAGCCACCGGTCCGTCACGTAGTCGCGGCAATCCGTGAAGAGTTGACTGAACTGTATAACCTGCCGACCGATTATGAGGTGGCACTCGGCAACGGTGGAGCCACCCTTTTCTGGGATATGGCAACCGTCTCCCTCGTGGAAAAACGAGCCGCCACCGGCGTCTACGGGGAATTCACGCGAAAGTTCTCCTCAGCTCTGCAGCGTGCCCCCTTCCTTGCTGACCCCGCAGTATTTCAAGCCGAACCCGGCAAGCTCGCCCTCCCGAAGGCCGTCAGCGACGTTGACACCTACGCATGGGCCCATAACGAGACCTCCACCGGCGTCGTTGCCCCAGTCCGACGACCTAACGACATTGACGACAACTCCCTCGTTCTCGTTGACGCCACCTCGGCCGCCGGCGGCGTCGCGGCGGATATGTCAACCATTGACGCCTACTACTTTTCACCGCAGAAAAATCTGTCTTCAGATGGTGGATTGTGGCTTGCGATCCTGTCACCTGCAGCGATCGAACGCTCGAACAGAGTGACCTCCTCGGCCCGCTGGGTACCCCAGATGCTCGATCTGAGTCTCGCCGTGACGAACTCGCGAGCTGATCAGACCCTGAATACCCCGGCTCTGGCCACCCTCGTCATGCTCGAGGCGCAATGCCGTTGGCTACTCGATCAGGGCGGTATGGCGTGGGCTGCATCACGCACAGCGTCAACGTCAGGAATCCTCTACCGCTGGGCCGAGGACAACCCCCTAACGACCCCGTTCGTCGCTGACCCGGCGCTGCGCAGCCCAGTTGTCGTGACGATCGACATCGACGAGTCCGTCGACGCCGCACGACTGTGTGCCCGCGCCCGCGACAACGGCATCCTCGACATCGAGCCTTACCGCAAGCTAGGGCGCAATCAGATCCGAATCGCAACCTTCAGCTCAATTGAGCCGAGCGACGTCGAGGCTCTGACGGCATGCCTGGACTGGCTACTAGAGAACCGCGACTAACGATGCCGCCAGGTGGTGTCCCGGGAGCGGCCGTAGAAGAACGTAACGACGCCAGCGCACAGCGCCACTACGACCGCCCCCATCACCGCGATAAAAGTTCCTGATCGCGCCTTGGACGTCGGTTTGCCATTGGCCGGGGTAACCACCTTGGCTTTCGGAGAGTGTGACGGGGTCGGCGTAATCGAGGTCAAGGTTGTCGGGAATTTGATCCCCCTCACTTTGTTACCTGAGGTCGCAATCTCCAGAGTTTTTTGAGTGGTGTCGGTCGCGATGGCCTGACCGCCGGAGAAGGCCGCATTGGCGACTGTCTTCCAGGAGTAGGCGTCAACGATGCGCACCTCATGATCAGTGAGGAGGGCCATTCGTGACCCATCTGGCAGGAATGTGGCGTCTTTGACCCCAGCAGGGGCATCTGCCACCTTTTCTAGTGGGTTCGATTCGGTGCGGCTCACCTGGGGGCCGCCCCGATAAATCGCAGGATGTGGACCGTCGGTGATGATGTAAAAACTCCCCTTGGGGCTGACGGTCAAGGCTTTGGCGTCGTGAGCGCCGTCCGGATAAGTGAACATCCACTCGTAATAGGTGGACTGCTTGGCTGCCGTTGAGGTGGGAGACATCACCCGAATCCCACGACGCTGAGCTTTCTTGTCACCGATGTCAGCGACGTACAGTACCCCACGAGCCCACGACATCGCCTCGACATCATGGAAGGCTGGCTCCCATACCACCCGGTGAACCTCTTTGCCCGTCTTGTCGACAGCAAGCAGAGAGTGGACTGTCGACGAAGAACCGTCGGTGATCCAGTACCAGTCATGATGAAGGTCAGCAGCCATACCGACAGGTTTGCCGAGCTTTTTATCCGTTCTGACGGTGAAGTCGGCAGCTGCGGCAGGACTAACCGACAACCCCCAAGCGCATCCGAGCGCCAGCAACGCGCTTGCGGCTCGGGAGGCGCGACGTCGGGTGCGGGATCGTTGGGTCACAATGTTACATCCTGCCATGCCGGACCGACCTATCACAGCAGGGATCCCAGCACGACGAGGAGTAAGAGGACGATGAGAACCCCGCTGATGATGTGCTGCCTGGAGCGTGGATTCATGGACGACACCTTATGTCAACCCCGCTATCTTATAACCTGTCACTATGGGTGGGTTGAGATTCAACGCCATCGCGATCGACGAAGTTCGCGACATATTCGGGGCCGACGAGGGTCTCGCCATGAAACTGCGTAGGTGGGCTGAGGCTCGTTTCAGCGTGCCCGTTCATCATCATCGTCGACCGAGGTGGCGCAGCCCGTTCCACCCGCTCTACAAGCCCAATGTTGAATGTTCGATGCTGCCAACCGGATGGCCGACCCCTCATGACGTCGAAGACCTCGTCTGCGGACGCTACATCGAATCCGATCGGTCGGCACGGTGCTGGCGGCTTGTCAATGAATGGCTCACCCACCTGTCATGGGGGTGGACCGAGATCCCCATGTCGGTGGCACGTTTCGAGGAGCTCGATCGCGATCTGGCAGCCGCTGGACTACCTAGCACCTACTCGCTCAAACGGCTTATGGACGAGGACCCACAGATTCCACTGCGACCAGCACCTGGCATGAAGATCGGCTATGCCGGCACCAGGCAGATACTGGCCACCTGGGTTGAGCTGTCCGAGGTCATCGGCACAGTGCCGATTGCACGACGAGGTGAGGTTAACGCCGTGCTGAAGTTCCTCAGCTCATATCCGGGGTGGAATCATCTCGCAGTCGATCTGGGCCGCCCGGCGCCAGGCCTCTTAGTGGTCTGGCAGCCGGACACCGTCGAAGACGCCCACCCCACTGGTCTCAGAGCTGGCCGAACAGCTTCATGAGGAGGGTCTGGCTGAAATACACCACAAAGAGGAGGGCAACGACCCACAGCAGAGGATGCACGCTGCGAGCTTTACCAGCGATGACCTTCGTGATGCAGAACATGATGAGTCCAGCTCCGATACCTGTAGTGATCGAGTAGGCGAACGGCATAAGCACCATGCCTAGGAAGGCCGGTAGGCCTTCCTCAACGTGCTTCCAGTCAATGCGCGTGACCTGAGCCATCATGAGGAACCCGACGAAAACAAGCACCGGTGCGGCTGCTTCGGACGGGATGATCGAAACGATTGGCGACAGGAACATCGCCAGCAGGAATCCCAGACCGGTGACGATGGAGGCGATACCTGTGCGGGCTCCCTCTCCCACGCCAGCAGCCGACTCGACGTAACCCGTTGCCGACGACGCCGAGCCAAGACCGCCAGCCACCGCGGCCAAGGCGTCAACGACCAGGATTCCCTTGAGGTGCTCAGGATTGCCGGTCTCGTCAAGAAGCCCGGCGTGGTCACCGATCGCAACAACCGTCCCCATGGTGTCGAAGAAGTCGGCAAGCATCAGGGAGAACACCACCAGCAGGGTGCCCAAGAAGACACCAATACGAAAGTGCCCGTTGGCAAGGAACCCACCAAAGAGGTCAACATGACCGAGCAAGCCCAGATCGGGCCAGCGGAAATCCGAGGCGCCGGGCAGACGGGGCACGTTGAGGGCCCAGCCAGTGGGGTTCTTGTCACTTTGCGCACCGATGTTCCCCACGGCCTCGATGGCCACACCCACCAGTGAGGTGCCAATGATCGCGATGAGCATAGACCCTTTGATGTGACGCTGATGCAACACCACCAGCAACAGGAAACCGAACAGGCACAGCAAGATTGGCCACCCCTCCAAGCTGCCACCAACTCCGAGGGTGACAGGGGTACCCGAGCCGGGGCGAATCACGCCAGAATCCACAAATCCCACAAAAGCGATGAACAGGCCAATTCCAACACTGATCGCCGACCGCAAGGAATTAGGGACAGCCCGGAAAATCATTTCCCGGACACCAGTAAGGACGAACACCAGAATGAAGATGCCCTCCCAGACAACCAAACCCATCGCCTGAGACCACGTCATCGTCGGGGCGACGACGTAGGCAAGCAGGGAGTTAATGCCCAGGCCTGTTGCGATACCCATCGGGAATCGTCCCCAGACACCCATAGCAATCGTCATGATGGCAGCCACGAAGGCAGTCACTGCCATCACCATGATTTTGTTGTCATCAATGCCAGCAGTATTAAGGCTGGTGCCAGCAGCGTCGAGGAATTTCGGAGCTCCATTGAGGAGTTTGCCATTCTTATCCGCTGCGGTACCGATGATGAGAGGATTGAGAGCCAGGATGTATGCCATCGTGAAGAAGGTGACGATGCCGCCGCGAACTTCGCGCGACGTCGTCGAACCACGTTCTGTCAGATGGAACCACTGATCAAATCTTGCTGATGCGGTGTTGCTAGGCACGGAGGCATTCTAGGGATGACGTGTCACAACAATGTTGCAGGGCATTACGATGGAGCGGTGTCCAACCATCACCTGCTTACCCAGGCGAACGTCGCACCCGTTGACGAAAACGGGGTGACGGTCGGCATCGTGGGAACTATCGCCTTCGCAGTAGCATCCCTCATCTGCTGGATCATGCTCGACCGTCTCACCGAGACTGGTTACCGCGACTGGCTGTGGATCTGCCTGACGGGTACCGGCCTAGGTGTTGTCGGCACCGCATATTGCTGGCAGCGTTCCCGTCATTGAGTTCATCGCAGACCCGGGCTTCTGCGAAGAAGACGACTCAGTCGAACAACGACTCGTCAACCGAGATGGTGTCGAAAACGGGCTCTGGGAGCTCAATCCCCCGACGCTTCTCAACGACGTCGGAGTGGCCTCCGCAACCATGGTCGACGTGGACCACCGAACCGTCGGAGGGAGAGTACTCGTTCGAGCACACCCCAAAAACCCGTCCCAGAGAATGCTGTAGGCGCACGAAATACCCGCAGGTCACGCAGCTGGCTGGCGCATGATGGCTCGTCGCGTTGTCCGGGCCGCCCTCACCAGCGAGCCAGCGCTCGGCGGTGGAGTCACGGCCCTCCCGCGACAGCAGTCGCTCCCGTCCCAAACCCAACTCAGAAGCAACAGCGCGAGTAGCAGCCCATTCAGCCGGGTCCTCATCTGCGGCCAGTTCACCGCCGGTGTAACCAGGTTCCAAACGCGGGTCGTTGTCAGCAGTCGGCATGAGAGTGCCTGCGGCGATGTCACCAGCACGCACCCGATCACGCCACGGCACCCATGGGGGGGCGAGTAAGGAATCCTCGCCAGGGACGAGGACAACCTCATTGACAGTGACGTTACGGCCACGTAGAGCACGCGACATTGTCACGGCCCAACGCCATCCTCGGTAACCGGGATGCGGGCACTCGAAGAGATGGGTCAGGACTCGCTCACCTTCAGCGATAGTCCCGACGTGCTCGCCCACACCGAAATCACCAGCTCGGTACTCGGCAGCTTCCCGGGCCTGATCAACAGCCTTCGCAATGGTCGCATCGGCTTTGATAGTTCGGGTCGCAGTGCGCGGCTTCGACGTCACCTGTGTCATCACAGCTCCAACTCGTCAGCGACTGCACGAAGCATCTTGGCCACGGCGCCGGCAGTGCGCGAATCAGAGTGACGCCCGTGCCGGTAACCATTGCCCATCTTGTCGAGCATCTTAATGAGGTCCTCACAGATCACCGCCATGTCCTGCGGCTTCTTGCGACTCGCCTTGGACAACGAGGCAGGGGTCTCGATGATCTGCAGGGACAAGGCCTGCTCTCCTCGACGTCCCTCAACAATCCCGAAATCAACCTTCTGACCGGGCTTCAGGGTATTCACCCCTGCGGGCAGGGCAGAAGCGTTGACGTACACGTCGCCGCCGCCGTCCTTCGTCAGGAAACCGAACCCCTTGGTGGCGTCGTAGAAACGCACCTTTCCGGTTGGCATCTCTGGCTCACTCCTTCTGGTCATGACGGTCGATGGACCGCCATACCAGGCTACAAGCCTTGACGACGGTCCACCACTCACCATTATCCGATACTTCGATAGCCCGGCGCGAAGACACCTACCAGGCCAGGAGTATCACCGAAATCTCACATCGCTCCGGAGAGGTCACCTCGCTGGGAATCTGTCCATCGGAAGTACTCAGCCATGGTGAGCTTCGAGGCTGCAGCATCGTCCGCAATCACCAAAACATGGGGGTGGAACTGCAGCACCGACGCCGGGCACATCGCCGAAACAGGCCCCTCGACAGCCCCTGCCAGCGCGTCAGCCTTGTTGGCTCCGATGGCCAACAGCACAACATTGCGAGCGTCCATGATGGTACCGAGCCCCTGGGTGACGCAGTGACTCGGGACCTTCTCCCCCTCCTCAAAGAAGCGGGCATTGTCAGCCTTTGTGCGCTCCGCAAGGGTCTTGACGCGAGTGCGCGAAGACAGCGAACTGGTGGGCTCATTGAAACCAATATGTCCATTTGCCCCAATGCCAAGGATCTGAACATCGACGCCATCAGCCTCCTGGATGGCTGTCTCGTATGCGGCGCAGGCAGCATTGAGGTCATCGGCCATGCCGTCGGGGGTGTGGACGTTGGCCGGATCGAGTCCCAGCTGTTCGGTGACGGTGTGGCGGATGGTAGCTGCGTAGGAGCGCTCATCGTCTGCAGGAAGCCCAATGTATTCGTCAAGGGCAAAGGCGCGCAGATCAGTAAAGTCAGCCTTACCCTCGGCTGCCAGAGCAGCCAGGGAAGAGTAGGTCGTCAGCGGGGTCGATCCAGTCGCGACTCCCAACACCGGAGCCTTGGCCCGGCCCAAAACCTTTGCAATCCGGTCGGCGGCGATCCGCCCGACGGCCTGCTCATCCGAGCAGATGATGACCTCCATGTCGAACCTTCCTTGACGCGATCACAGCGTGCGCCACGTCCTAGCTGGGACGTGCCTGAAGTGAGACTAGGGCCATGTAAGCGTTCTTGAGCGATCACACTCATCGCCTATGAGCGTTGATCCGGCACAGGTGAGCGTGCCGGATCGTCGGTCTTACCCCGTACCATGGAGATATGGCACGCAGCATCACCGCACCCGTCGACGTCGTCGACTCCCGGCCTGCTCCGCGCGCCTTCCAAGCACCTCGGGCCGATCCGCTGGAAACCCCGACCCAACCCGTCAATCCTGCTGCTGGAAAGCCTTGTAGCGCCCCACACCACTACCAAGGAGGCGATCACCGCCCGCTCACCGAGCTGATCCCCCGTCGACGCAGTAGCCGTCAGCCCCTGGAACCGTTCTCCACCCAGGCTGGGCTCACAGGGCCACGTATCGAGCACCACGATCCGCATGAACCGATCCGCACCAGCCGGCTCACTAGCGGTTATTCCACGTGGTCGGCACCGACAGAAGCGCCGGTATCGACAACACCGCCACCTCGCATCAAATCGGTTCGCATGCCTTCGCGTCTCGATCCGCGTACCCCTTCCAAAGCTGGCAGCCGGTCCTTCCTCGACCTGTGCCAGGGGTTAGGATGGCCGTGGATCGTCGTTCTCGTCCTGGGATGCGCGTGGTCTCCATTGTCTATTCCAGCCCTCTTCATCACATGGTGGCTGGCATGGCGTCACCCTTTTGCTGCTGGACGCCTCACTAAGGCTCTTACTGCGGTGACGGTCGCCGTCATTATTGGCGGGGCCATCGAGTCGCCGGTACGCACCGTATTGGCACAGTTCGCATGGATGTCTCGTCTCGGTTGCGTCATCATGCTGGGTTTGGGGTTCATCCTCATTGACCGTCAGCTCACTCCCGATGACCCGGGGTCCTCCCGATGAGCCCGTCCGAGGAGCCAACAACCCTTGCCTCCACTATCCGAAATCTCGATGCGCAGAGTCTGTCGCGGCTGTTAACCCTGCGTCCCGACTTAGCCAATCCCACCCCGAGGGATTTGACTGAGGTGTCTTCGCGCGCGAGCACCCACGCATCCATCATTGCGGCGATCTCCAGCCTCGATCGTTGGCGGTTGAGTCTTCTGACCGCACTAGCTGCCCTAGGGGATCTCCGCTTCACCGAGCTTGCTGAGGCGTTGTGTCAGGGGTGGCCGATTAAACCTGAAGCCATCCAGGCCGACGTCGCCGACGGCATCTCTGACCTACTTAATATGGCCCTAGTCCTGGAAGATTCCGGACAGCTGCACGTCATCCAGATCGTCACCGCTCATCTGTCCGGATATCCCGCCGGACTTGCACCAGCGTCCGTCCTGCCCATGAATCCCAACGAGGTCGCCGAAAAGTTGGCGGCGGCTGGCTCCAAAGCTCGATCCGTACTCGAACGTCTGGTGTGGTCCCCCACTGGGCACGTCCCCAATGCTCGTCGCGCCGTTACTCCCGCCACAGCCACCACCCCCGTCGAGACCGCTCTAGCCCATCGGCTATTGCGTCCCCTTAGCGACGACACCGTCATCTTGCCCCGAGAGGTGTCTCTCATGCTGCGCGGGAACCGCCTCTTCGCCGAACAGCCCAGCCCTACCCCACCGCCATGGTCCGAACCACATCAGACCAACTTGGTGAACCGGGCCGGACTCGGAACTGCCCTCGAAGCCGTCAGCGCAATGTCTGCTTTGTTGGAGGCAATGGAGCGTCACAACTGCGCTTTGCTGGCCAGCGGTGGCATTGCCAAGCGGGATGCACGCATCGTGCTGTCTCGGGTGGCACCCGGAGACGACGGATGGGTTTACCTCGCCCTGGCTGCCGCAGGCGGTCTCATCGGGGCTGAAGGACGCAGCTGGCTCCCTACTCCCCTGGCCGACCGATGGCGTACCGACTCGCTGTGGGGGCAATGGGTGAGCCTGAGAGAAGCGTGGCGACACATTCCGCAGTTGCCCGGTAACCTCGGCAACGCTCTCGACGCCTCAGCACCCGCAACCGCTCAAGCATGGCGTCGCCTGATACACCGGGAACTACACAGTGCCGAGCCGGGCACTCCGATCGAGACCAAAGTCATCGCGAATCGGATCCGGTGGCGTCAGCCGGGCACCACCGTCGACGACTCTTTGGTGGAGGCTGTCCTGGATGAGTGCAGAGTGCTCGGGATGGTCGCACTAGACGCGCGCACTGACCTCGTCGATGCACGCACCTGTGCCGACATGCCGGAACGCACCGACGAGGTGATTCTGCAATCTGACCTCACCGCGGTCGCTCCCGGCCCACTTACCCCCGACACCGCTGCCGACCTCGCCCTACTTGCCGACCGTGAGTCCACCGGGATCGCCGGTGTCAGGCGATTCAACCGCTCTAGCCTGCGTCGTGCCCTCGATGCCGGGTGGACCGGTGAGCGAGTGCGCCAATGGTGGGCCGAACACTCCCTCGGGGATGTTCCGCAAAGCCTCCTAGTACTCCTCAATGACGTCGTGCGTGACCACGGTCGGGTGTCGGTAGCGGCCGCTGGAGCGCTCCTAGAAGTCGACGATCCAGCCACCGTCGAGGCGATTCTGCGTAGCTCACTAACCACCGATGTTGGACTGCGCCGCGTCGGACCCCAAGTGTTGGTTGCCCAAGCCGAACCCGACCAAGTGCTGGCAGGTCTGCGTCAGTTGGGAATGTCCCCGGTAGCTCGCGACGCCCACGGTGACGTGTTCTCTGCGCCCCCGCCCCCGCGAGCCAAGGTGGACGTACCGGCATCATCCGCCCCCCAGGCCGACCCCGAGGAGCTGGCTGCTTCATTGTTGGACAAGAGGGGACGCGGATTTTCCGATCGGCGGCAACTGATCGCCCAGCTCCACCAAGCTCAGCAAGATGGCACCTGGATGTACATCGAACGGGTCGTTGATGACGGCACGTCAGTGCGTCAAACAGTGCGGATTATGGCCGCGACCGCCGGTGCGGTGCGCTGTGTCATCCGGGGCGGTGGCGGGGTGACCATCGTGCCGGTCTCGCGAATCACGTCCTGCCAGCCTATCTGAGGCGGGTTGCCAGGGCCAGGAACGTCCCCGTCCCCCACCCACCGCCAATTGTCAGCGTCGGTGAACCCAGCCAATGTCATGAGACGCCAGATCAACCCTCACGATAGTGGCGACGCTTCCCGAAGAGGCCGCGCCGGTCACCGTGGTGAACACGGTTACGGGACGTCCTTGAAATTGGATATATTCCCAGTATGCATGAGCACTCATGCTCCCGCATCCACCTTTCGCGGGTCGACGTCCACGTATTCATGATAGTGCGCATGCCCACGGCCATACCCACAAGCTCAGACAGTATGCGCTCAACAACCAATCACCCGACCGGCTACTGAGCACACAACCCGTCCACGCACACTGCGGCGATCTCCCTGCGGCGCGAGAGGGCTTTCTGCGCTGTCATCATGGCCCCAGCGCAGCCAGACCATCGCATCTCGGAACGCGGCTGACGTGGAGCTGCTGGTTCCCCCGCCTAGCTGTGGCTATGCGGCTCGCAAGCGTTCCCTCTGCCATCTGCGGTGGCAACAGGATCCTCGCCGCGCATCATTGCCACAACCGCCCGCGGGCTGCGACACCGACGCACTCAACCCGAACCTCGCCGGGAACAAACGCACGCTGTGGGGCGATACTTGGAGTGATGACTTCTGTACCCGGCCCACTCATTGTCCAGTCCGACCACACTCTCCTGCTGGAGGTAGACCACCCCCAGGCAGACGAGTGTCGCCACGCTATAGCCCCATTCGCGGAACTAGAACGCGCCCCTGAACACATCCACACCTACCGGCTCACCCCGCTGGGACTGTGGAATGCCATGGCTGCCGGCCACGACGCAGAGCAAGTCGTCGACATCCTCATGAGGTATTCGCGCTACCCGGTAGCCTCCGGCCTGCTCATCGATGTCACCGAGACGATGTCAAGGTATGGCAGGTTGCGCATTGAGAAGCACCCCACCCATGGGCTGGTATTGGTGTCGACTGAACGAGCCATACTCACCGAGGTGTTGCGTTCCAAGTCAGTGCGCGGTCTTGTCGGTAATCAAATCGATGATGAGACGGCTGTGGTCCATCCTTCGCAGCGCGGCACCCTCAAACAGGCGCTGCTCAAGCTGGGGTGGCCGGCTGAAGACCTCGCCGGTTACGTCGACGGCGAGCACCACGACATCGACCTTGACGAGGATGGTTGGAGCCTGCGCCCCTACCAGAAAGTAGCGGCGCAGTCTTTCTGGGACGGCGGATCTGGAGTCGTTGTACTGCCCTGCGGCGCTGGCAAAACGGTCGTCGGGGCCACCGCTATGAGCCTCGCCCGCTGCACCACTCTGATCCTCGTTACCAACACCGTTTCAGCACGGCAGTGGAAAGAGGAACTCGTTCGTCGCACCTCCCTCGCCCCCGACGACATCGGTGAATACTCCGGGTCGCGCAAACAAGTGCGCCCGGTAACAATCGCCACCTATCAGGTCATCACCACCAAACGTCACGGAGTGCACCCACACCTAGAACTCTTCGAAGCCCGCGACTGGGGCCTAGTGATATATGACGAGGTACACCTGCTGCCGGCCCCGGTCTTCCGAATGACGGCTGACCTGCAAGCGCGTCGTCGTCTCGGCCTGACAGCCACCCTAGTGCGTGAGGACGGACACGAGGACGATGTCTTCACCCTCATCGGCCCGAAACGCTACGACGCTCCGTGGAAGGAAATCGAAGCCCAAGGATGGATCGCACCTGCTGATTGCGTCGAGGTGCGGGTGAGCTTGTCGGAGTCTGACCGGATGGCCTGCGCGATGGCCGAGCCTGACGTCCGCTACCGGATGGCCGCAACCCTCCCCATTAAAAACAAGGTCGTGAGAGACCTGGTCGAGCGTCATCGTGGACAGCCCACCCTTGTCATCGGCCAATACGTTGACCAGTTGGAGGAGCTGGCCGCGGAATTGAAGTGCCCGATTATCACCGGTTCAACGACGCCGACTCGCCGTCAGGAGATCTACCAGGACTTCCGGGAGGGGCAGATCGACCTGCTCGTAGTCTCTAAGGTCGCCAACTTCTCCATTGACCTACCAAGCGCGGAGGTCGCCATCCAGGTCTCGGGAGCATTTGGATCGCGTCAAGAAGAGGCCCAGCGTTTGGGCCGTCTACTGCGTCCCAAAGAGGGCCTGGTGGCCCGTTTCTATGCGGTCGTCTCGCGCGATACCGTTGATACAGACTTTGCCAGCCATCGTCAGCGATTCCTGGCCGAGCAGGGATACTCGTACCGCATCATTGATGCAGACGATCTGGACGCATTGGACCGAACGGCGTGAGAATGGACGTGAACGCACCGGGTCCACGAACAGGAGGACATGCTTGTCTGGGAAGGCGCTAATCGCCAGACGTACAGCGTTAGGGGGCTTGCTCGTCGCTACCGGAGCTGCTATTGGTGTACCAGTAGTGCGGGCCACCAACAGGCCACAGAAGAAGGCGCCGCGCAAACCTGTCCCGACCACAGTGACGAGCCCTGCGGCTCCCGGCCCATACGTGCCCTTTCCCTACCAGGATGAGCTGAGCACATACCTCAATACCCGTGACGGGGAGCAGTCCGTGGCGATGCGGGTGCACGGTCAGCGCGAAATCCAGGTTTTCAATCACGGTGCGACCACCTACATCACCGCCTCCATCATCAAGCTGGCGATTATGGAAACCGTGATGATCCAGGCTGTTGGCGAGAAGCGTCAGCTCACCGAGGGCGAGAAGAACCTTCTAGTTCCCATGATCGAGAATTCGAGTAACGACGCTGCGACTGCGCTGTGGAAAAAGGTTGGCAAAGCTGATGGGGTCCGCACGGCGATGCGTCGTATGGGAGCCACCCACACTACCTTCGATCCTGAGGGCCGTTGGGGTCTGACATCGACGACTGCCGCCGATCAGGTCGCACTTACTGACCACATTTTCTGCCCCAACACCATTATTCCCGAGTCCATGCGTGCGTACGCCCGTGAACTCATGTCCAACGTCGAAGACGACCAAAACTGGGGCATGACGGCGGGCATGAAATCCCCTTTCGTCAAGAACGGTTGGCTGTCGCTCGACGATGGTTGGCACGTGAATTCAGTGGCCTCCACCGGGACTGCGGGATATACCGTCGTCGGTCTGACCCATTCCGCTACAGCGTCCATGGACGATCTCGTAGAAACCATCGAGGGAATGGCGCGGATCATTGCCCGCCATCAGCCTCGTAGCGTCACAACTCCTTCCTCATCAACGGCGCCGACCCAGACCACCGCCCCGAAGCCTCAGGGCGTCGAAGATGATCACGGGCACGTTTCCTTTCGAGCACCGGGCACCCGGGATATCTGGATCCAAGCGTTCTGACGCGATCCTGACCTCATCCGGCCAAGCGGTCGAGGAGATCTCGCCAGGACCTCACCAAGTCAGCATCCACCCACGCTTTCCATGACCCTTGGGGCCGTGCAGGGCTACCGATGTGGAAGGCCCGGACGCCGGCCCGATACAGCCACGGGACGTGTTCAGCGCGCAACCCGCCACCAGCCATAATGAGGTCGGCTACCCGAAGATCCGCTGAAGCTCGGGCAATGAGATCGTCCAGGCCGTGCTCAACTCCTCGCGGCGATCCCGCTGTCAGCACCTGGTCAAGCCCATGCAAGCCAAGCAATTGCGCCCATGCTTTGTCCGGCTCCAGGCAGTTATCAATAGCGCGGTGGAAAGTCCAACGCTGACACCCCTCCGTCAACTCGATGACAGTCTCGACGTCGACTCCGGTGGCTTCGTCAAGAAACCCCAGCACCGGACCGTCAGCTCCCAGATCGCGGTACGCACTGGCCAAACGCAGTATCTCGTCACGACGACGCGGATCAGCCCGAAACCCACCGTCCAGACGCAGCATGGGACGCACCGGGATGTGGACAGCACTGAGGGTACGTGCCAATAATTCGGGGCTGGGCGCCAAGCCACCGTCATCCATCGTGCCGACCAACTCGATGCGATCGGCGCCTCCCGCCGCTGCCCGCTTAGCGTCGTGTTCGTGCAGACAGATGACCTCAAGCAATGCCATAGGCTTCATTGTCGCGCCAATCGTGCCTCATCGTCACGAGAAGGCAAGTAATAAGGATAGCCAAGACAATCGTGTTAATGACGGATCCCTCCGCCCCGAAGGTTCCCCCAGTTAGCCAGGAGTGTGAGCCAGTTGTCCTAGCAGTCGTCATGACGCTGTGGTGAAGCTCCAGACCCGAGACATCGAATCCTAACACCATCCCCTGCAACCAATTCCAGACTGTGTGGAAACCCATCGCCGCGAGCAGGTTGCCTCGCCACACCACCAGCAGACCCTGCATGAGGCCGAACCCTGTGACGTTGACTAATGCCACCCATGTTGTGCCTGGGTTAGCCCCATGAAGCGCAGCAAAAACGACGGCTTGAATAGCCAGTCCGGCAGGAATCCCCCATTTCGCTGCCACGGACTGCATAAGATAGCCGCGCAGCACGGCCTCCTCAGCGCATCCCTGCACCAGAAACAGCAAGATCGCAGCGACAATGGACACCGCAGCCATGATGCTCGGCCTGGCCCACGACATCGTCACCTGGCCGCTGACCGTCATCACCACAACGTCGATAGCGAGGATTGCGATCGCGATGGCTACCCCAATCCAGACGTCACTGCCGGGCCCGCGAAAACCAAGACAGCTCATGGGCCGCTGCTCGACGAACCGCATCCACGCCCACAACACCAGCCAGACACCAGCGAAGGATGCCAGTAACAAGATCGTCGAGGTCTGAGCGTCTGGATGACCGCCAACCAGAGCGGTGAGTACCAAGTCAAAACCAGCCTGTCCCACGCCGAGGATGACCATTGCTGCTAACAATGACAACAGCGGATGAAATGTTCCGGCTCCGGCGAGGAATTGGACAACAGGGCGTTTGCAGGTACGAGAGGGGCCAGGGGGCAGGCCAGTAACGCCGTGTTGTGGCGGCACTTCGACGGGTTCAGCGTCCCCGGACAACGAACCCGTCGAGCATTGGTTATCGGTGCTCACCCCGTGATCGTACCGAGTGGCATCACAGGGCGACGACGCGATGCTCCTGGGCGCTACGCGTAGCTGCATCGGCCAGGACAAGGGCCTCATAGCCGTCACGCACCGACGGAGAAACCGCACCGCCGATGGCGATCGAGTCAAGGAAGGTTTCCAACTCGATGCGGTAGGCGTCTTCGTAACGCTCAAGGAAAAAGTCCATGATTGCGGTCTTCGCGTCGGTTTGGGTACTAGTGGCCATGCGCACTGCGGCGTCGGTGAGGTTGTCGGCGCTAAGCATGCCGTCGGCCCCAAATGCCTCTAAACGCTGATCGTATCCGAAGGCGCAGGTCCGCGAGTTGATGATGGTGGCGAGCTTGCCGTCACGTGATTTCAGGGTGACAATTACTTGATCGAAGTCGCCCTGCTCAGCGATCTCCGGGGAGACATTGGTGCCCACGGCGTTAACCTCTGCAATGTCACCAAGGAAATGCCGCACCATGTCGAAATCATGGATCGTCATATCTTTGAAGATGCCCCCGGACCCCGCGATGTAGGACGCCGACGGGGCTGCCGGGTCTCGGGAGATCACGGTGAGCTGCTGCAGGCTACCGATCTCCCCATCGTCGAGGCGGCTCTTCAACGCGCTGAACGTCGGGTCGAAACGGCGGTTGAACCCCATCATCACCTGATCGGCGCGATCACCCAGTTCGTTGATGCACCTCTTGGCGGACTCGACGTCCAGTGCGATCGGCTTCTCACACATCACTCGTTTGCCACCATTGACGGCCTTGAGGATATGGTCGACATGGAACTGGGTTGGAGACCCAATGACAACAGCGTCGATTGTGGAGTCGTCGAAAACCTCGTCCGGATCCAAGCAATAGCGCACGTCATACTCACCAGCGAGAGCACGCGCGTTCTGCTCGAATGGGTCACAAACGAGCGCCAACGTGACATCGTTGCGTCCTTGAATGGCTCGGGCATGGACGTGACCGATGCGTCCGGCTCCAATGATGGCGATCCTGATCATGCTGTGAACCCCTGTGTTCGACAAAGCTGGATTCTCACCAGTAACGGCAAGACTCCCTAATGTTAGCACAAAGCCCGTCATCAATACCGATTCCCACGCCAGCGACAGCTATTGCCCCACTATTTGACAGGACATATACTACCGAGAGCGGCCTGATGCACAGGAGCTCAGGCCTCCAAGACACGAGGAGCACATCGATGAAGATTGCCGGAGCGCCCATCAGCTGGGGCGTCTGCGAGGTCCCGAACTGGGGCTACCAGATGACGCCGGAGCGAGTCCTCACCGAGATGAAGCAGATCGGCCTCACCGCCACCGAGTTTGGCCCCCAGGGCTGGTTACCTATTGAGGCAGAAGCCCGCGCCACAGAAGTGAAAAAGTACGGTCTCAAGCCCGTGGGAGCGTTCTTCCTGTCCGTCATGCACGATCCGGACTTCGATCCGATCCCCATGGTGAACAAGGAGCTTGACGCCTTCGAAGCTGCCGGGGGTGACTATCTCATCCTCGCCACGGATTCCGGACGCGATGGATACGACGACCGCCCTGTCCTCGACGAGGCCGGCTGGAAAACGCTATTCACCAACCTGGACCAGATCCGCGAAGTCTGCGCCAGCCGCAACGTCACCGCCTGTCTACACCCCCATTGGGGAACGATGGTCCAGAACCGTGACGAAGTGATCCGCGTGCTCGAGAACTCCTCGATCGGGCTGTGCCTGGACACTGGCCATCTGGCCTGTGGTGGTACCGATGTCGTTGAGCTGGTGCGTAAGTACGCCAACCGCGTCGACATTGTCCACGCCAAAGATGTCCATAAGGAGATGGCCGACAAGCTTTTGCCTGGCGAGATCACCTGGTCCGAAGGCATTCGCGCCGGGATGTTCGCACCCATCGGCGACGGTGATATCGACTTTGCAGCCATCGTGAGGCTCCTTGATGAAGCCGGGTTCGATGGTTATTACGTCCTAGAGCAGGACATCATGATCGACGAGGAACCACCCGCCGACGACGGCCCGATTATCAACGCCAAGAAATCTTACGAGGCCCTGGCATCGCTGGGACGATGAGCCCTGCACGCCGCTGAGCCAAGTTGGATCACGATGGTGGCCGTCCTCCGCGGAGGACGGGCCACCATGCGGTTCCGTTAATCTCCACACTGGCGGTTGACACTCCTGCTCCCGGCCTTACTGGCACCATGTGCCCACCCCGTCCGCAAAGGACATCCATGTCACGGGAATACCCAACGCCTCAAAGGCGATCTCGACGCCACGGCTATCCGTAATCTCGAATACTTTCTGCCTAGCGTCTTGCATGACGGAGTTGACGGTATGAGTGACGCCAGGCCCCTATCTTCCGTCTTTGACGTCGATGGCAATGATGGGGTCTGACCCCATAGCCCTGGCGAAGTGCAGGATGTTCGAGCCCGCCCCTGTGGCAACAACTGCCTCAGACTCGCCGTATCTCAGATCTGCGCCCCGCCGGACCGCTCGATATGCGGTCATGGCAGCGCACCGATGAGGCACAGTACTGTGCCTCATAGGGCACACCCGTCATAAACAGTGCCGTTCAGCCGACTCATCTCGAAGAACGGCTCACCGAACTTCCGTAGCACCGCAGTACGGCGGTGAGGGGTGTACGGCCACAACCACACACCCCTTCAGCACACCAGACGAGCTCAGGAGTAGCGCTCTTCCATGTACGTTTCGATCTGCTCCAAGGACTTATTTCGGGTCTCAGGCATGATCTTGAAGAGGACTACTGCGATGACGAGATTCATCATGCCGTAGATGGTGTACGTCAACCCACCTCCCAGACTTGCCATCATGGACGGGAAGGTGAAGGTGATGACAGCGTTAATAACCCACATGAAGAAGATGGCCGTGCCATTCATGATGCCGCGGACGTTTGCCGGGAACATCTCACCGAGCATGGTCCACACCACCGTGCCATTGGTAGATTGCACGATAAGCATAAACACCGCCATAAGACCAAGGATGAGGTACGGTGCCCACGTCGGCGGCGTGGTCTTGTCAGCAATGTGCGGGGCGATTGTGAACTGGAAGGTTCCCGCAATGACAAGCAAAGTAATGCCCACGGCGGAGACGTCGAAAATGAGTAAACTACGCCGGCTGAACTTGAGGATAAGCCACAAACCACCAACAGAACCAATGACGGACATGACACCATTGGCCACCTGCGCGGTGATCGAGGCAGAGGTCGTCATACCGGCATACTCCAGTACTTTCGGCGCGTAATACATCACGGTATTAACGCCTGTCGTCTGGTTGACGATTGCAAGGAAGATACCTACTAGCATGAGTTTGCGTAGCCACGGCGTTCGCCACACATGGGCAAAGGCGTTGCCCTGATACTTGTTCTCCAACTCGCGCTGCTGGGTGACATGCATCTCCTCGACCTCAGCATCCAGAGGACCATCCTTCTGGGGATCGCGCACTCGTTTGAGAGCTCCGACAGCATCAGCCACCCGACCTTTGGCCAAGTACCAACGAGCCGACTCAGGCATGAGGCGAATACCTATCCACAGCGCGATGGCCGGGATTGAGCACAGCACCAGCATCCACCGCCAGGCCGCACCGTTACCAGACTGGATGACGAGATTCTCCACGAACGCGCGGTACTGGTCCCCCTCCAGCGGCCCGCCCTTCGAAGCCTGGAGAGCCAGAATCTGGTCCCACGAATAGGTGCCCTTGGTGATCCCGAGGCTGTCCGGATTGTTGTTGGCCTTGATGATCAACTGCGGACCGCCATGAGCGGCGTTAATGATGGCGTTCATGGAGAACGCCAACAGCTGACCGGTGACGATCATGAGTTGGTCGATAGCCACGATCGACCCCCTGATGCGCTTTGGCGCGTTTTCAGCAAGGTACACCGGAACAGTGGCTGACGCTGCGCCGACAGCGAATCCCAGCACGAAGCGGAAGACGTACATCACGAACACGTTCGGCGAGAACGTCGTGCCTAGGGCCCCCAGCAAGAAGATGACCGCGAGTATCGTGATGTTATGGTGCCGCCCCCACCGATCGGACATGATGCCGCCGGTCACGGCGCCAATTGCAGCGCCGATGAGGAGTGTGCCGCCGATGGCGCCCTCCTGCATCGGTGTTAAGGCGAGACCGCCAGCCAGGTGGGGCATGTACAGGTAGGGAAGCGCCCCCGATATGACACCTGTGTCATATCCAAAGAGTAGGGATCCCAGGGTCGCCACGGCAGCAAGCGCCCCGATGCCCCGGTGTTTGCCGGACGGCGGAGTCTCATCAACCATCCGGCTGATGTCTTCTCTAATGCGTGGAGGTGTACTCATGTCACCCTTTCAAGTCAGGGGCCGCTCCCGCCCCAGTCCATCCGGCGGAAGTTCCCACCGGCGACCTGGTTGTGCCGCCAGGCCTGGTCACAGACACGCGATGACGCGGTCACTTATCGAACGTGGTTCTCCCCGAAACCGGCTTCACGTCATGCCAGGCATGGTCCCCACAGGAGGCAACGATCGCGTCATTGACCTCCGCTGAGGCCCAACCATCGGCGACAGATGGGCCATATTGCTGCCCATCCAAGACCCCTCGGACGAATTTCGCAGCCTCAACGACCTTCATGTCGTCGAAGCCCATGGATGTTCCGGCTCCCGGTTGGAAACGCATGAACTCCGGGAAGTCTGGTCCGGCCATGCAGTTGACATATCCCTGCAGGGCACGATTGTTTCGCCCCAGACAGACCTGCAAATGGTTGAGATCCTCGAAGTTCCACCGGATTGATCCGTCGGTTCCATAGATCTCGACGATGTACTCCGCGCGCGGCCCAACACTGACCCGACTGGACTCCAGGGTGCACATCACTCCGTTTTCCATACGGGCGATGACAGCGCAATAATCCTCGTTGCCCACCGGCCCGAGCTCGTCCGAGACGACCCAACCTGTGTGGCCGATGCCCTCCTTGAGTGGCTTGGGACGCTGACGGATGAACGTCTCGGACACAGCGGACACCTCAGTGAATCTCCCTTTGAGTAGATACTGGACGAGATCCTCTCCGTGACCCATGAGATCGAGGATGACGCCGGCACCGGCCCGCTCCCTGTCATAACGCCACGTCAGTGGCCCGTGCGGATCAGACGCGTAGTCCGCGATGAGCCATGCCCTGGCATTGGTCACCGTCCCCAGGCGACCATCAGCTATCAGCTGGCGTGCGAACTCGATAGAGGGAGTGTGCCGATAGTTGAATCCCACCGAGGTAACGAGCCCCTTGGCCTCTGCTGCTTCAGCGATTTGGCGGGACTGCTTCGCGTTAGTCCCCATCGGCTTCTCAATCCAGAACGGCTTTCCCACCTCCGCAGCGGCAAGAGCGATATCGCGATGCAGGAAATTTGGCGCGCAGATGGAGACGACATCTACTTCGGGATTGCCGATGAGATCGTGGTAGTCCTCAACCGCAGTGCAGAATCCCAGCCGGTCCACTGCTTGCCTTCGGTTTTCCGCTACCACATCGCAACACGAAACCAGTCGGATATTTACGTCAATCTCTGGAAACTTTTCGGCAAGTGCTTTGTACGCACGAGTGTGCAGCCTCCCCATCCATCCCAGCGAAACCACGCCGACACCAATGGTTCGTCTCTTCTCCATCACTACCCCCATGAATCGCGCCAGCTCCCATAGCCGACGAACCTACGCACAACCCTGTGCATTTGTCCTGTCAAAAAGATAGCACACCGAGTGCCCTTGTCCACCCTCTTAGCCGGGCACCCTTCCAGCTAGGACACCAACCGTCATAGTCAATCATCGGCCGGCATCACCGGTCCCCGGGGGCCGTCCGAGGGAAACCACCACGTCGCATCTGGCATGGATCAAGCCACGAACTCGCGATTGAGACGAGCAAGCATCGACTTGTTTATCTCATCGGCTCTCTCGTGCCAACCAAAGACACACACCGACATAACACCATCAAAACCGACGTCACGTAGGGCTTCGAACACGTCGTCAAAGGGCACATCACCGAGACCGATTTCATTGTGTTGATGCACTCGCACATCGGCACCTGGTGGATTAATGATGTACCTATTCCCGTCGTGTGCAGCATGGTTAAACGCATCTGCGACGTGAACCTCCCGCAACCGGTCGGCGCAGCCGTGAATCATACGGCGGACATCACCGGCCCCGTTCGACAGATGGAAAGTGTGCGGGCAGCAGTACTCGTAACCTATCCAGTCGAGATTAGTCCCACGAACGGTCCGACAGGCGTCGTCATGGAGTTCGATGAAGTCATATGGGTGCGCTTCCATGTTGAGCCTGATTCCGTACCTCTCGAAACTGGGGGCAAGCTCCTCGATGGAGCGATACCACGCGGCCTCGCATTCCCTGGGACTATTGGGATCACCCGAGAACTCGGAGGTGATCTCATGCACATCTAACTGGTCGGCCAGCTCCAACAGACGTCGCCAGTTGCGCATCTGGTTGCGTCGCTCGGCCTCATCGGGGCTCGACCAGTTAAACACCGGATTCAGTGTCCGTATGGTAACCCCCGTTTCTCTGACTGCCTTGCGCATCTCGGTAACAAAGGCGTCATCAGCTTTGGGATACCGATGCCAAAAGTGAAACTCCTCATTCGGAGACAACTCCACGTATCGGAAGCCCAGATCTGCCGCTTTGCGTAACGTGTCCGCCGTCGACATCGAGCAGTAGTACATATTAGGGTCTAGAGCAATATCCACCATGATCATCATCCTGTCGGTAAGGTGCGGTAACGGTCTACCGTTTCACCAGAACACCGCGACCGCAGACGTTCTCATACGGCCTGTTCTGCGGCCAAGAGGTTTCGAGCTGAAACAGCGATACCATCAAGCTGCGCCAGAGATTGGTCCTCGTGCTCGATATTGATGTTCATCCCTGGGTTTACGTCTCGGATAGCGCGAAGGAAATTGGTCCACCACGTGACATCGTGGCCATTGCCGATTGCCACGAATCTCCATGCCGGATCAGAAGGCCACGAGGAGCAGTAGTGCTCCATTCCTGTCTGAACGCGAACGTCCGGATCATCTGGTACCGGACCAAAACTCGAGTCAAGCACCCCCCTAGTTGCTATCCCGGGCAAGATGACGGTGTCCTTGGCATGGACATGGAAGATATGGTCGCCCAATAGCTCGATAGCGGCGATGATATCCATGCCCTGCCACATCAGGTGTGATGGGTCCATATTGACGCCAATGTTCCTCGCGTCAATACGCTCGGCAAACTCCAGGAAGTTCACCGGCGTGAAAACAAGGTTGTGAGGATGGAGCTCTAAGGCGAGTTTGACCCCAGCATCTTGGGCGCGCAGGTCCATCTCGCGCCAGAACGGGTCGACAACACTTTTCTGATACTCGAGCACTTCAAGTTCGACACCATTCCACGGATTAACTACCCACGATGGATACTTAGCATGGCGATCTGATCCTGGCGTGCCTGACATACAGACGAGATCCGTGATACCCAGCTTTCCAGCCAACTCGATCGCCCGTCGCAAGTCGTATGCGTGCCGCGGACCGACATCAGGCAACGGACTGAGCGGATTGCCAGACGTGTTCAGGCCCGCCAGCCGCATTTCTTTATCCTCGAATATACCCATGTAGTCCGCGCGGGCGGTCTGGGAGGTCATGAGCGTATCGACTGGACAATGAGGCGAGGGAATGAATCCGCCGACATTGACCTCAACGCCGGTCAATCCGTTGGTTTTAAGGATGTCAAGCGCCTCGGCGAGATCGTAGTTATGGAGACAGGCGGTGTAGGCCCCGATATTCATGGACATGTCGGACTCCTAGTTTCTGTAACGGATATGTGATCACGGTGGTGTCAGGTGAGATCAATGGTTTTCCCACCGGCCGCCGCAGATCGAGCGACGGCATCGGCGATACACATTGTTCGGTACCCGTGCGCGAAGGACGGCACCAGAGGAAACTCTTCGTCCAACCCCAAGACCTGGTCGAGGAAAGCCCTCGCTTGATAGGTAAATTGTTCGATCTGAGTGCTGCCAACACCAGCAAAATCCATGGATGATCCACCCTTGTAATAGGGGAAAGTTGGATTGGACAATACTTGACGAGGCCCGCTGAATCCTTCTGGGGTTGATGTGTCGTCCACAATGATCTCACCGGAGCGGGCCAGATCGAATGAGGCCCGCCCCTGGGTACCGAAGACGTCGAACTCCATCGAATTGGGCAGGCCAAATGCAACACGGGAAACGACAATCGTACCAATGGCCCCGGACTCGAAGGTCATATTGAATACTGCAATGTCGTCATTTTCCACGGTTTCGATGGCCTGCGCCGACACCGTCATCCCACGTCCTCCTGCAACTCCCTCCAGCGCGGGCGGACGCTTATCGATAATCGTGGCAAAAGCCCCACCACGGACGCTTCGTATCGGACCACAGACGAACTCGGCCACATCGATGATGTGCGAACCAAGGTCCCCCAGGGCGCCCGAGCCCTGAGGGCCTCGATAGCGCCATGCCATCGGCACGGTGGGATCGACGCCGTACCCACACCAATACCGCCCAGAAAACGTCGTAACATCACCTAGACGGCCTTGTCGCACCAGTTCGGCTATTGCAGCGACTGAGGGGTGGCGTCGGTAACTGAAGCCGACGCCGGTGACGAGCTTCCAGCTCAGCCATCGCCCTGGCATTCTCCAAGCTGTCAGACAGTGGCTTCTCACACAGGACATGTTTGCCAGCCCGGACCAGGTCCTCGGCGACCTGACGATGCAGTGCGTTCGACACGACGACCGACACGACGTCTATATCGTCAGCGTCCACGATGTCATGCCAGTCAGTTACTGCTCTTTCGTAGCCATAACTGTCGCGGGCACTACGGGCGAAGGGCTCGTAAGAGTCACAGATGGCAGCGAGCCGTATAGGGGGTATCCCCTCGGATCCGAACACGGTCCCGACCTGGCGCCAGGCGTTGGCGTGCGTTCGACCAGCCATACCGGCTCCGATGACGGCCACCGACAAGGGATGCCGCTGCGACGTGGCTGGTTGTGATAATGCCGACATGTGCTCTCCTCGACGACGATGTCAGTAGGTTTCACAGCATGATTTAACGCGCGTTAAATCCTGGTTCCAGGATCTCATGGGCAGTTTGTCCTGTCAAGGAATATGCGGAGCTGCATCATTGCAGGCCCACCGGTCATCAGCGCTTCGAGGAGGATCTGACGACCAGGCGAGGCTCAACGGTGTGATCGAGACCTCGGACCGCACCTGCCACCATGTCGAGCGCGACGTCTACTAACGCGCCGGGTTGCTGGTTCACCGACGTCAGATCAAACTCCGGGCGCGAGGCCAGATGAGTGTCGTCGAAACCCACAACGGGAATCCACCGCCGAGACTCCAGCCCCACGGAGCGCAGTACCGACAGGGCATCGAGCGCGACGACATCATTGTGCGCCACGACACCGACATCGGTCTGCGCGTCGTCAATGAAGCGCGCCAGAATGGGAGCGACCGCCTCACCTCGTTCCACTATTGCGGGTACACACTCGATTCCAGCAGACTGACATGCTGCAATAAGGGCTGCGCGTCGCCGTAGCACCCACACCATCCCCGATCCGCATTCCTCAGCCAGAGAGACAACGCGACGCACTCCCTGTGAGCCCAGGTGCTCAACGATGAGTTGTGCCGCGGTGTCCTCGTCGACGTGGACACAGGGGACGACGCCAGATTGGTTCTCGGCTCCCAGCAGAACCAGGGGTGATGTGGGGCCGCTGAGTGCGGCAAGCGACTCGAGGTCCCCCACTGGCGAAACGACAATGACTCCAACAGCTCGGAACTCGCGAAACCGGCGCAGCACCGCCTCTTCATGGCGAGTGTCGTCCGAGGCGGTGCCCACGAGCGGTAACCACCCAACACGCTCCGCCGCGACGGAAAGATACGAGACGACCGTCTCGAAAAAGGGATTACGCAAGTTGGGAAGGATTATTCCCAATACCGGAGAGCTCCCTGTCGCCAAGCTGGCGGCTGACAGATCCCGGCTGTAACCAAGCCTATCGGCTGCGTCTTGGAGGCGCCGACGAGTGGCTGACGAGACTCCGGGGCGTCCCGCCAGGGCCAGGGATACCAGACCACGAGAGACCCCATCCATGCGTGCAACATCGGTCTGAGTTGGGTTGCGCATCGACGTGCCCCTTCCCGTCGGCATGGTGACATCGGCACAAGGGTAACGAGGCGGCCAGGAACAGGTCCTGACCGCCTCGATCTACATACGCCGTGTCACTCCTCGCGCTGGAACGACATCGTCGCGGCGTAGGTCTTCTCCGTTGGCCAGCGCTCGGTGATTGCCTTAGCACGGGTGTAGAAGGTAACGCCTTCTGGACCGTGAATGTGGGTATCGCCCAGCAGCGACTCCTTCCAGCCACCGAACGAATAGAACGCGACCGGGGTCGGAATCGGCACGTTGACACCAACCATGCCCGCCTCCACATCAAGGGTGAAGCGACGGGCCACACCGCCATCGTTGGTAAATATGGCAGAACCGTTACCAAATGGCTGAGCGTTGACGATCTTCAGCGCCTCCTCGTAGGTGTCGGCATGCACGATGGCGAGTACCGGACCAAAAACCTCCTCGGTGTAGACCGGGGCATCCAGGGGCACGTCGTCAAGGACTGTCGGGCCGAGAAAGTGCCCGTTCTCGTAGCCCGGGACTGTAAGGCCGCGCCCGTCAAGGACGACCTTCGAACCACGCTTCTCCGCATCATCGATGAGGCCGACGATACGATCTTTGGCCTTGGCGGAGATGACGGGTCCCATCTCGACACCCTCGCCCATGCCCTCTCCGACCTTGATGGCCTCGGCATGCTTCTTAACTTTCTCGGCTACTTGCGGACCGCAGCCCCCGACGGCGACGACCACAGGAAGGGCCATGCAACGCTCACCAGCAGCTCCGAAAGCGGATGCGGAGATGTGCTGGGCAGCAAAGTCCAGATCGCTGTCGGGCATGACAATGGCGTGGTTGTTCGCACCGCCGAGGGCCTGGACGCGCTTGCCATGGCTTACGCCGGTGTCTTGGACAATGTGAGCCACTGGCGTCGAACCAACAAACGAAATAGCGTCGATACCCGGGTGAACCAGGATGTCCTGAACACTGCGGCGGTCCCCCGAAAGCACGTTAAAGACGCCGTCGGGAAGCCCGGCCTCTTTGTAGAGCTCCGCGGTGAGGAGCGAAGCGGACGGCGTAGGCGATGCTGGCTTAAGAATGAAGGCATTTCCAGTAGCAACGGCCAGCGGGTGCATCCACATCGGGACCATGGCTGGGAAGTTGAACGGGCAGATACCCGCGACGACACCGACCGGCTGACGGGTGGTGTGGATGTCGACTCCGGTGGACACGTCATGAGAGTATTCGCCTTTAAGGGCAACGTTGATCGCTGTCGCGAAGTCAAAGGTCTCCCGACCACGCTGGATTTCGCCAATCGCGTCGGAGTAGTTCTTGCCGTGCTCCTCGACAATGAGCCGCGCCATCTCGTCCTGGTGGTCTAGCACGAGCTGGCGCATCTTGAACATGATCGCCACTCGTTTTGACAGCGAGTAGTTTGCCCACTCTTTCTGCGCATCACGGGCCACCTCTACGGTGTGGTCCAAATCTTCCTTGGACGCCTGCAACAGCTCTGCAGTTACCTCACCGGTTGCGGGGTTCTCAACGGGAATCACTCCCAGCGGAGATCCCTCGTAGTACTCACCACCGACCCATTGTCTAATGGTCTTCATGCTCGAGAACTCCTTCGTTGTCGATGGACGTCGGGGGCGACCAGCTCCGTGGCCAACGCAGCTCATAATAGCCTATTTGACGTAATTTGTACTAACAAATAGAAATCCCGGTTCCAGACCGCAGACCCACCCCGTCTATCCAAGCGCTCGCAACGCCGCCAGAACATCTCGGTGCCCACCAACATGCCGCTAATGAAGTAACACCACCCCCGCAACCGTTGTGTAGATTCCCTGGCAATTGTGCTAACATGTTTGTCGTTGGGGCAGTTCCCAACCGTTCGAGGAATCTTGAGCGCGCACACGGCCGTGCCGAGCACGGCCGTACGGTCATGTTTCGGCATCCGAAAGGGAGTTGAGACATCACACATGTCCTTGAGCTACGTTGACTCTGGAATCATTCTGCGTACCCCTGCCGGTATGGGGTCGGTTATGCACAGTCAGGCAGTCACACTGCTTCGCTTCGTCCCGGCAGCACTGGTTCTGTTCGCCCTAGCTATTGCCGGCGTCATCAACCAAGCTCCGATCCTTACGATCGTCTCCGGTCTCATGACCGTCGCCCTGACGATCACGTTGAGCATGATGCACTTCTTCGACAACGCCTGAGCACTCAGCTCCGCATCACGACGATCACGCCCCACGGGAACAACAAGATAACCGGACTCACGAGGGGATCCAGCCAAAACTGGATCTCCTCGTACCGTCACTACGACACGTCGCCTAATTTCCAACCGGGAATCGGGGATGCGGTCAGAAAAACCTGCGCTGTGCGGCAACCTGTCCGGTGTACTCGGCATAGGCTTTCTGCGTCGACTTCAGGCGCGATTGCGACGTGACCGGTACATCCCACCATCCCGATGCAGGTGGGTTGGGCCCGTACAGGTCAGTCTCAATATGGATCATCGTGGCATGATCAGACGCCTCGGCCTTGCGGTAAGCCTCCCTGAACTCCTTGATGGTACGAACCTCGAGGACATCAATACCCCACGACCGCGCGTTAGCGGCAATGTCAAGGGGTAGCAGGGCGTCGTCCCCGACCACATGACCTTGACCGTCATCGTGCTGGCGGTACTTCGTCCCGAACCGCTGAGAACCGTGAGACTCCGACAGCGCCCCGATGGAGGCAAATCCGTAGTTCTGAAGCAATACGAGAATGACCTTCGCACCCTCCTGGACGATCGTTGCCAACTCCATCGGCAGCATTTGGTAGGTGCCATCACCGACAATCGCAACGACCTCGGAATCCGGCAACGCCATCTTCACGCCCAATGACGCCGGAATCTCGTAGCCCATGCACGAGAATGCATACTCCACGTGGTACTGCACGGGAGTGCTGGCACGCCACAGACACTGCAAGTCGCCAGGCATCGAACCGGCAGCATTAATGACCACGTCGTCGTCACCCATGAGCTCGTTGAGCGCTCCAAACACTTCGGTCTGAGCCGGGAGCGGACCGTGCCCCAGGTGGTAGCAACGATCGGTTACCTCTGCCCACGCTTTGGCCTTCGCACTAGCGAGGTCGCTCCATTCTTGAGGAACGCGGTAGCCGTCAAGCTCCTTCGACAGGGCCGTGAGAGCCTCACGCGCATCGGCCACCAACATCTGCGCACCCTGCTTGGCGGCATCAAAGGCCCCCACATTGACGTTGACGAACGTCACGTCCGGATTTTTAAAGGCCGTCTGCGAACCGGTGGTGAAATCGGAGTACCGCGTGCCGATGCCGATGATGAGGTCGGCCTGGGCCGCCAGCGCATTCGCTGAGTCGGAACCAGTCGCACCAACGCCACCAACGGCGCACGGATGATCCCAATTGATTGCACCTTTCCCCGCCTGGGTGTCGGCGACCGGGATGCCGGTAGCAGATGCGAAGTCCCGCAGCTCCTGGCTGGCCTCGGAATAGATCGTGCCTCCACCAGAAATGATGAGTGGACAGCGTGCGGCACGGATGGCTTGCGCTGCACGCACCACAGCGGCCCTATCGGGGAGGCGGCGATCGATGTACCACACCTTCTTGGCGAAGAAAGACACCGGCCAGTCGTACACCTCGGTCTGTACGTCTTCCGGTAGACAGATGACGGCAGCTCCCGTGTCCACAGGATCAGTAAGCACCCGCATCGCACGAGGCAGCGAAACCATGAGCTGTTCGGGACGATTCACTCGATCCCAGAACTTCGAGACCGGACGGAACGCGTCGTTGCACGATACATCGGGGTTGGTGGGGTCCTCCAGCTGCTGAAGGACAGGATCAGGTGCCCGATTGGCGAAGATGTCGGATGGGAAGAGCAACACCGGTACCCGATTGGTGGTGGCGAGAGCCGCACCGGTGACCATGTTGAGCGAACCCGGCCCAATGGACGCGGTGGCAGCTAACGCCTGCAACCGGTTCGTAGCGCGGGCGTAGGCGGAACAGGCGTGAACCATACCTTGCTCGTTCCGGCCCATCCAGTACTCAAGTCGGCCTTCCTCATCGTCGGGGGCCGCCTCATTCTGCAAAAGCGCCTGGCCCAAACCAGTAGCATTTCCATGGCCGAAGATCCCAAAGACTCCGCGTATGAAGCGGCGTTCAACCCCGTCCCGCTCGGTGTACTGATGAGTCAGATAGCGCACGATGGCCTGTCCGACGCTGAGCCTCACAGTCTGCTCAGTCATAATCACTCCTTTGAGTCGTCCACCGCTAGCGGCAGGCGCGGGTCGATATCTTGGTCCTGCCAAGTTTGACGAATCCACCCGTAATGCGGATCGTCGACTGATTTCCACTCAGCGGCGCCTGGCCCCGCCATCACATTGAGGTAGTACAAGTCGTAGCCGGGGGCGGCTGCACACGGCCCATGCCAGCCATGCGGCACCAGAGCTACGTCACCGTTCGAAATCATCTCTGCCACGTGGATGGGACGGTCCGGCGTGCCATAGGTCCCGTGGAATGCCATCCCTGGGCCGTGCTCGTCACCGCGAATCTCGAAATAGTAGATCTCCTCGAGTTCGTGCTCGACCTGCGACTCCTCGTCGTGCTTGTGAGGAGGGTAAGAGGACCAGTTACCCCCCGGGGTGAGAACTTCGCAGGCCAGCAACCTGGAGGTATGCACCGGGTTAGCAACGGCGTAGTTCACCACCTGGCGCGAGCAATTACCCGCCCCACGCAGCTCGACACGCACCTCCGTGGGCGGGCAATACCTGGGCTCAAGGTCCTCACTAGCGAGGGCGTTGGGCAGCGCCACCCGTCCGCCACTGACAGCAGTGACGGTGATTGTCCTGTGACGGGGCACGAAGGCATAGTCGGTGACCTCACCCCAGATAGTGCTGCGCCCGGCGAGATCGGCTCGGAACCCATCACCCTGCACTGTGAACGACCCTTCCAGAGGTAGAACGAGGTACTCGTGGTCGTCGGTGGTCAGCTCAAGGGTCTCATCTTTCGTCAAACTCGCAATAGTTAGACCGGAGTACGTCCAGCCAGCGCACTTAGGGTCAACAACAACGTCGCGACAGCCCGAGGCAGTGCTCCCAGATCGAAGAACTAGTTCCGTCATGCTTGTACTCCCAACAATTGAACAGCGTTGTCAATGGCAGTTGCCACGTCCGAGTCCGGCGGATAGAGGACCGATCGTCCCAAGACGAGTCCACGGACATGGCGTGCGGCCAGTGCCGTGGCCCAACGACGCCGGGTCTCCTCAGGATCCGTGCTCACCTCTCCCCCAAGCAGGAGAATGGGCAGCGAGGTGGCTCGTACCACCCGCTCCATATCGTCAACCGCGGGCAATTTGAGCCAGGTCCACGAGGTATCGGCGCCAAGACCCGAAGCCATGACCACCGATTTCACAACCGCGTCAGCGGAAAGATCGTTGACGACCTTGCCATCGTCAGCACGGTAGGAGATGAACGGTTCCACCATGGCAATTCGCCTCGCCCTGGCCAGAGTCGTCACAGCCTCAGCACAGGCCTGTGCCGTGGTAGCCGTACCTGGGTCGGATAGATCGAACCTCAGCAGCATCTTGCCACCGGTCAGATCCTCGTCAAGGATTCCTTGCACGTCGTAGCCCGTCATTCGGTCGTCGAGCTCGAAGGAAGCTCCAGCGAACCCTCCTCGGTTCATCGAACCGAATACAACCTTGCCATCTAGAGCGTCGAGGTTCGCCAGGTCGGCAACCATGTCGGCAGTTCCCAGAAACCCATTGACCCCGGGACGTCCTAATGCGGTCACGCAGCGCTCGAGGAGGTGTTCCCGGTCAGCCATGGCATCGGCACGACCTCCCGCTGCGAGTGCACCGCGAGCAGGATGATCAGCCGCGACGACCATCAGCGGTTCAGTGGGGCTCCACGTCGCTCGGGGACGCTGCCGGACGCGATCGGCAAAACGCACCGGATCGGCAAGTCGCCGATCTAACAGCTTGTCAATAAGCGGGGTGCGCGTCATGACAGATGCTCCTCTTTGATGGCAATGTCCGGATGTTTCGCCATCATCGCGAACAGTTCCGGTTCCGAGGGCATCGCGGTGGAACACTCCAACCGCGTCGCGACGAGGGCTCCTGCGGCCGACGCTGCTTGAATCGTCTCGGCGAGGCTCCATCCCTCTAGCAACCCGTGACATAGGCTTCCGCCGAAGGAATCTCCGGCTCCGAGGCCATTGGTAACGTCGATTGGGGTGGGGGCGACCTCCACGCGCTCCTCACGGGTCATGGCCAAGGTACCTTTGGGCCCCTGCTTGACGACGGCAAGCTGAACGCCTGCATCAAGCAGTGCGTGAGCAGCTCGGTCGGGGTCGGACTCCCCGACCGCCATCTCACACTCCTCGCGATTTCCGATCGCCACCGTCACGTGCGGCAACACCGCTGAGACTGCTTCATGAGCCTTCGCCGCGGACTGCCAGAACATCGAACGGTAGTCGAGGTCGAGGACGGTGTGTTCTGCCTTACCGCGCACCTCAAGGGCTCGGCAATGTGCGTCGTAGGAAGGCTGTTGACACAAGCCAGTCACCGAAAGCCACAGGATTTGCGCATTCCTCACAGCATCCTCAGGCACGTCGTCCGGAGTGATCCTCAGATCTGGAGCGGTAGGACGCCGGTAGAAGTAGAGCGGGAAGTCGTCGGGAGGAAAGATCTCGCAAAACGTCACCGGAGTGGGCAATTCGGAATTGACGAGCACATAGTTGTCATAGACACCGAGTCTGGCCATCTCGCGGCGACAGAACCGCCCGAAGGGATCATCGCCTACTGCCGTGACGACTGCGGCAGAATGACGCAGCCTGGCAGCCGCGACGGCCACATTGGTCGGACTACCGCCAAGGAACTTTCCGAACGACGTGACATCCTCAAGCCCCACCCCGTACTGCAGCGGATAGATGTCTACACCGATTCGTCCCATCGTGAGCACATCAAGGTCACGGCGGCGGCTGGATACCATGACGACTCCACTTCATCGAGGATGTCTAACGCCTCAGATACTACCAACCAAGAGACATATGTCAATACAATTGATAATGTTGCCAGCCACCCTACTCCGAATACAGAAATCGCCGCCCGCTTATATCCTGACGCAGCCCGTACGATCGGTCCGCCCCTTGCACTGCCCACCAATAGACTGTGCGTCAGTACATACCCACAAATGAGGAACGACAGTGGAGAACGAGCCCTACATCGCTGACATCACCATCGACCGATCGCGCCCAGAACCACTCCACACCCAGATCGCCGAACCCCTGGCGCAACTCATCGAATCCGGCGAGCTTCCTCCCGGAACGCGCATCGAAGACGAAATGTCCATGGCGGCACGCCTGCATGTATCGCGTCCCACCGCGCGGCGAGCTTTTGAAACCCTGACCCAACGTGGACTCGTCATCCGCCGACGCGGCATCGGCACCCAGGTGACCCCCACCCGAGTGCACCGCTCCATGAACCTCACGAGTCTTTATGACGACCTCCAGGCATCTGGCCAAAGGCCGCGCACCAGCGTGCTCGACTGGACAGTGGAAACCGCCCCGCCAGCAGTAGCCGCAGCGCTTGGCCTGCCCAGCAACTCCGAAGTGGCCCATTTCCGCCGACTACGAATGTCCCAGGACGAACCGCTGGCCATCATGACGAACTGGGTACCCGTGGACCTCGCGCCCAGTGCAGAAGAGCTGAGAACCACTGGTTTCTACGACTATCTGCGCAGCAGGGATGTCGTCGTCGCGGTAGGCCATCAGCGATTCAGCGCCCGTCTCGCCCTCCCTGACGAGGCACGTCTGCTCAACGAACCACCCGGCGCCGCCCTACTCACGATGCAACGCACGGCATGTGACGAGTCCAACCGCGTCATCGAGTTTGGACAGCACGTGTACCGCGCCTCCATTTATGCCTATGAGAACACGGTGTACGCCTGACGCCGCGGCGAGATTATTTGACAGGACAAACTTTGCGGTGTTGGCTAGATCTTGTACCGGCGGCGACGACGAGCCGGTGAACACCTCGCACAGGAGTTGCCATGAAGATCAACTACACCCCAGGTCCGCTCCTTGACGCGTCCCGCACGACCCCGACGGCGCTGTGGAATGACTCGGCCGATCTAGACGAACTTCGTCAGTCCATTGCATTCGGCGGCGTCGGTGCCACGTGCAACCCGGTTATCGGTTACACGACCATCAAGAAGCATCCAGACATCTGGGAAGACCGTATTCGCGCTATCGCCGAGAACAATCCCACGTGGGGAGAGTCCCAAATCGGATGGCAGGCCATCAAGGACATGTCAGTCGAAGCCGCAAAGCTCCTCGAGCCGATCTTCGTCGAGCACAAGGGCCGAAACGGTCGTCTCTCCATCCAGACCGATCCGCGGCTGCATCGCGACGCCAAGGCTCTGGCAGACCAGGCCGAAGAGTTCAGTAATCTTGCGCCAAACATCATCGTCAAGATCCCCTGCACCTCTGTGGGCATAGAGGCGATCGAGGAGGCCACCTACCGTGGCGTTTCGGTCAACGTGACGGTGTCCTTCACCGTACCTCAGGCAGTGAAATCGGCTGAGGCCATCGAGCGAGGGCTGCAGCGTCGTGTAGCCGAAGGCAAGCCCATTGACGAAATGGGACCTGTAGTGACAATTATGGCCGGTCGCCTTGACGACTGGCTCAAAATCGTGGCCGAGCGCGACCGCCTCTTTATCGACCCCGGACACCTGGAGTGGGCCGGCATTGCCGCGATCAAGCGCGCCAACCAGATCTTCGTCGAGCGCGGATTCCACTCCCGGGTGCTGTGCGCCGCATTCCGCAACGTCTTGCAGTGGTCCGAACTTATCGGTGGCGACCTCGTGGTCTCCCCGCCGTTCAAGTGGCAAAAGCGCATTAACGACTCTGACTACCACGTTGTCCCACGCATAGATGAACCGGTTGCTGCCGAGCATCTCGATGCTCTCAAGAAGATCCCGGAGTTCATGCGCGCCTACGATCCTGATGGAATGACGATCAAGGAGTTCGACACGTTTGGTGCCACCCGCAGAACTCTTCGCCAGTTCCTCCAGGCCGATGCCGATCTCGACACCTTGGTGCGTGACATCATCACCCCAGCCATCTGATCCTTCCCGGAGTGAGCTGACTCTCTCATGTACGCATGCGCACCGCACGAACAACTACCACGTTTGTAACAAGACAGCGAGGTGGGGCGGCCACTAGGACCGCCCCACCTCAAATCAGCGAAGGCAATGCACGATCACATCATGCCGCCCATGCCACCCATACCGTCCATATCACCGCCGCCAGCGGGAGCCTTAACAGGCTCGGGCTTGTCAGCGATGACGGCTTCAGTGGTGAGGAACAGGGCCGCGATGGACGCGGCGTTCTGCAGAGCCGAACGGGTCACCTTGGCCGGGTCAATGATGCCGGCCTCTACCATGTCGACATACTCGTCATTGGCCGCGTTGAGGCCCTGTCCTGCGGGCAGACCAGCGACCTTCTCAGCCACGACGCCGCCCTCAAGACCAGCGTTGATAGCGATTTGCTTGAGCGGGGCAGTGCACGCGGCCAGAACGATCTGTGCACCGGTGAGCTCGTCGCCCTCCAGGCCCTCGATTTCAGCGGCCTTGGAGGCCTGCAGCAGGGCGACACCACCACCAGGGATGATGCCTTCCTCAACGGCGGCTTTAGCGTTACGCACGGCGTCCTCAATGCGGTGCTTGCGCTCCTTGAGTTCAACCTCGGTAGCAGCGCCCACCTTGATGACGGCAACGCCGCCAGCGAGCTTGGCGAGGCGCTCCTGCAGCTTCTCGCGGTCGTAGTCGGAGTCGGAGTTCTCGATCTCCTTACGGATCTGAGAAACACGGCCGGCGATCTGCTCGGAATCCCCGGCACCGTCGACAATGGTGGCCTCGTCCTTGGTGACGACAACCTGACGAGCGCGACCCAGCAAGTCCAGGGTCACCGCGTCGAGGGACAGGCCAACTTCTTCGGAGATAACCTGGCCACCAGTCAGGATGGCGATGTCATTGAGCATAGCCTTGCGACGATCGCCAAAGCCTGGAGCCTTGACGGCGACAGACTTGAAGGTTCCGCGGATCTTGTTGACGATGAGGCCAGCCAGGGCCTCACCCTCGACGTCCTCGGCAATGACAAACAGCGGCTTGCCCGACTGCATAACCTTCTCAAGGACCGGCAGGAGATCCTTCAGCGATGAAATCTTGGAGTTGACGATAAGGATATAGGGATCCTCGAGGACAGCCTCCATGCGCTCGGTGTCAGTCACGAAGTAGGGCGAGATGTAGCCCTTGTCGAAACGCATGCCCTCGGTGAGCTCAAGCTCCAGGCCGAAGGTGTTGGACTCCTCGACGGTGATGACGCCTTCCTTACCAACCTTGTCCATGGCCTCGGCGATAATCTCGCCGACGGTGGGGTCGGCGGCCGAGATGGAGGCGGTAGAGGCGATCTGGTCTTTGGTCTCGATGTCGATGGCCATGTCGGACAGACGAGCGCTAACAGCCTGGACGGCGGCCTCGATGCCCTTCTTCAGGCCCATCGGGTTAGCGCCAGCGGTGACATTGCGCAGGCCTTCACGAACCATGGCCTGCGCCAGAACGGTGGCGGTAGTGGTGCCGTCGCCAGCGACGTCGTCAGTCTTCTTGGCGACCTCCTTGACGAGCTCGGCGCCGATTTTCTCATAGGGATCGTCGAGCTCGATCTCCTTGGCGATGGAGACACCGTCGTTGGTAATGGTGGGAGCGCCCCACGACTTTTCGAGAACGACGTTGCGGCCCTTGGGGCCGAGGGTGACCTTGACCGCGTCGGCGAGGGTATTCATGCCCGCCTCGAGCCCGCGGCGGGCCTCGATGTTGAATTCGATGAGCTTTGCCATGTTTAGGGGATTCCTCCGCTCCGGTGGGCCTGGTAGCCCGTGGACGTCAGATTGATGCGGCGGGAGCGACCCCGCATTGTGATTCCCCGTGATGCCCGCGACGGACGATCTGGTGATCTCATCACCGGGAGGACCACTCGTACCGGCGCTCGCAACACCAATCCGGGCGGTAGCACTCTCGCTTGTCGAGTGCCAATGACATGTTTAGCACTCACACCCAGCGAGTGCAAAGAGTTCGTGAGCGGAACATGTCCAGTCGTACTACCAACGATGACGACGGGGCCCGCAACGTCACCCACCCGTTTATGCCGGGATGGCCCCTAAACTGGCACTGTGTCAGATTCCATCACCCCCGAATCCGCAGAGTCCGCCGAGTTGTGCGCCTCGGATCGCGCGATTTTGGATCTTGAGGAGTCCTGGCAAGCCGGGAGTCTGAGCGTTGACAAGGAGACCGCCATTCGCGACAGCCTCGGCCTATCGTCCCCCCGATACCACCTGCGACTCAACGAGCTCATCGACGACGAAAAGGCCGCCCAGTACGCGCCGTCCCTGGTGGGACGACTTCAGCGGGTTCGCAGCCAGCAACGCCGCTCCCGTAGCGCACAACTGCTCAGATGACACCTACGACGTCGGCAACGATGCACATGACGAGAGGCACATTATGAAACGCCTGACCGGAACGGTTCGGACGTACTCCTGGGGCTCCTACGATGCGATCCCAGACATCCTCGGAAAAGAGGCTGACGGAAAGCCGTGGGCCGAATACTGGCTCGGGGCCCATGAGACCTCGCCGTCGACCCTCGATGGGATACCGCTCACCGACTACATCCACGCTCACCCTGACGAACTCGGTGATCGCAGCCGAAAAGTCTTCGGTGCCCGCTTACCCTTTCTCCTCAAAATCCTCTCGGCCTACCACCCGTTAAGTCTGCAAGCTCATCCTGACGCCGCGATGGCACGGGCTGGATTCGCTCGAGAGAACCAGGACGGCATTGGCGTTGACGACCCCCACCGCACCTTCGTCGACGATTGGCCCAAGCCCGAGATTCTCGTCGCCCTCAGCGATTTTGAGGGGTTGTGCGGATTCCGCGATCCGCACGAGACCCGTCAGCTGTTCGATGAGCTAGAGGTCCTCACCCCGACTGACCCGGTGTTGGGATCGCTGACCGAACGTTCCGGTTCGGCCGCCCTTGCCGAAACCTTCCTCAACTGCCTCGCGGGGGACGACGTACGGCGTCAGATCGTCACCGAGGTGGTCTCAGGAGCCGTCAACCACGTAGGAGAGGACACACCCCTGGGAGAGTTCGCTCGCACCGCCGTCGAGCTCGACGAGTATTTTCCCGGGGACCCCTCGATCCTGGCAGCGCTCATGCTCAATCGAGTTCACCTGAAACCGGGCCAGGCGCTGTCTGTACCCCCGGGACTCATGCACTCATACCTATCGGGCACGGGCATTGAGATCATGGCCGATTCCAACAATGTCGTGCGGGGCGGACTCACCAACAAGCACATTGACATCGATTCCCTCATCCAAATCGTCTCGTTCCAGACACAGGAGCCACGGATCATTGCGGCGGAGGAGGTAGACCCGGGAATGCGCGTATTCCCGGGCATTGACGACCAGTTCCGACTCTGGCAGCTCGACCTCGACACCACCTGCCCCGCCATGATGCCGGCAAGCGAGCTAGCTCGAATACTCCTCATTACGGATGGGTATGCGGTCTGTTCAGGCTCTCATGGAACTGACGAGATCGTACGCGGTCAGGCCGTCTGGATTCCGGCTGGTGAACGGGTACAAATTGACGGAGACTGCGACGGATTTATTGCTGCCGCCGGGCTTTAACCACAGCTGGCTGGTTGCCCGTGTGGGATTCGTGTCGATGCGAGAGGATGGGTTCATGGCACACAAAATGAACGTCGAAAGTTTCAACCTGGACCACACCAAGGTGGCAGCACCATTCGTGCGTGTGGCCGACGTCAAGCACCTACCCGCTGGCGACACCCTCACCAAGTACGACGTGAGGTTCTGCCAGCCCAACAAGGAACATCTGGACATGCCTGCGGTGCACTCCCTGGAGCACTCCTTCGCCGAGTGCGTGCGAAACCATTCCGACGCCGTCATCGACTTCGGGCCGATGGGATGCCAGACCGGGTTCTACCTCATCATGATCGGAGAACCGGATGTCCCAGGCACATGCGAACTTGTCGAGACCACCCTGCGCGACATCCTCAAGCTCGACGCCACCCCCGCTGCTAACGAAGTGCAGTGCGGATGGGGAGCCAACCATTCCATCAAGGCCGCCCAAGAAGCCGCGCACACGATGCTGAACCACCGCGACGAATGGGAACAGGTAATGGCCTGAGGATTCGGCTACCACACCGAGCTCGTCAAGACACACCGCTTGCATCGTCTACCGCCCTCAACTACGAAGATATCGGGTTGTGTTCGCCACAACAGTAGAAACCCAGCATGGGTTTCTTGGCGCGTAGAAAGCACTCAGCGCCCTACCGGGTCAAGGTTGGTTGGGGGCGTGCTTCTGTCGTTCGATGGCCCTATCGAGAATGGGTTCGGTAACAGTGGTCATAATCATCACCACAATGCTCGCCCAAAAAGCATAGCTAGCCGGGTGCATGAGAGTGGAATAAAACCACCAAAGCACAAGGAACTCAAGAATCTCTTTAAAGACCCTGTTGACCACAGGATGAGTCAAGGGGGCGACGACCCTCGCCAACACCCCCATGAGCAGGGAAACACCCATCCCCAGTGCAAACAGCACTAATCCGCCCAGGACAACAGTCTCCCATGTCCACGGCGAATCTAGATAGCACTCCTGAAACACCAAGGCGAACAACGCTGGAATCATAATGAAGGGGGCCATAACAAGAATAACGATGACGAGAAAAAAGACAATTGCGCCTAACATCCCCAGCAAATCATCGAATTTCTTAGATACTACCACGTCGAACCTCAGCCTAGGAAGAAAATGATCCAATCTGCAGCCGCCTTGGCAACGTCGTACGGGATCCCGGCTTTACCCAAGGTGAAAATAATAGGAGCCTTTTCTCATATCTCTGTTTGCTCAAGAACATCTGCGATTTTGTTGGCCCAAGGCCTGATTTTGGCTGGTAGTTTGTGCACGGAATGGCGCAGCACAAAAAGGGCGACTCTGCGCCCCCCATGATGTCCAACTATACGTGGATACTTGGTGAGAATTGGCCACTTCCGCTACTGGAATTCCACCATGCCATCGCACAACTTCACGATCACCAACAGCGATACGACCATCGCCGCCATGGGCCAGATCGTTGCGATCCGACAAGGCCTGCATCGCTGAAGTAACTGTTTGGCCCGTGTTAGATATCGACTCCGCATGTGCAACTACAGTCATCGAGCCAGCAGCGCCACTGAAAAGGGCCGCAACGATAACCGTCGCCACCACAGCCGAGACGGACTTCCTTATCCTCATATCGATGCTCCTTTTGCGGGCTATACTGCGCTTCTTAAAGATAAGCCAAGCATTATTCTACCCCTGTCTAAAGGTTTTATACCCCGAGTTGACGCAGTCTCAGCCCTCTGCCTGGGCAGGGCACGTTGCCTCGCGTAAGAATCTCCGACTAGACATGATCGAGTATGGAGTTGACGCGAGCACCGGAAAACATAATTCTGGCACCATTCATGTCAGCGCTGATTCCGCTGCTGCATGCCAAGGGTGAGATCACGCTCACCGATACCCGGGTCACACTCACACCAAGCCCGGATCATTAGCCAACCACCAGCCGATCCGCGCCCAGCCAGGCTCTTCGTCAGCTCGTCGAAACGATTGACCACACCGCCAGGCAGTGAGCTTGTTCGCCGCACTGAATGTTTACGACGGAACGGTGATCCCCTCGATCCACTGGCACCACCGAGCAGAAGAGCCTAAGAAATTCCTCCAGAAGATCGACAAGACCACCTCCAAGCATGTGGACGTGTACGTAGCATGCGATAATTACGCCACCCACAAACACTCTTCAGTAAAGACGCAACTAGCCAAGCATCCTGATCCCATATTCACTTCACTCCGACATACTCATCGCAGATAAACCAGATCGAGCGACTCATCGCCGACATCATCCGCGGTCTCCTCCAACGCCCCGATCACCACACCGTCCAATCCCTAGAAAGAGATTTCTGCAAACTGGGCCAAAGCATGAACCGAAAACTCCAAGCCCTTTATCTGAGCTAAGACCGTCGAAGACATCCTCGAACCCATCGCCAGATATCTGAAACGTATTCAAGTATCAGGGCACTAGGGACTCGTCGTGGCCACCCTGCGCGACATCCTCAAGCTCAACACCAGCCCCGCCGCTAACGAAGTACAGTGCGGATGGGGAGCCAACCATTCCATCAAGGCCGCCCAAGAAGCCGCCCACACAATGCTGAACCACCGCGACCACTGGAAACAGGTAGTGGCCTGAAAGCCGTGGCCTTCTACCCTCACGAGGGCGTACGCTATGGCTCCCACAGCGATGGAAAGGCCCCACGGTGATTGACCTGACAGACCTCCTGCCTCCAGCCGCCATTCGTCTGGACGCACACGTCAAAGATTGGCGAGAAGCTCTCCAGGCCGTCGGGCATCTGCTGGTGGCCACCGACATCGCTACCCCCAGATACACGCAGGCCATGATCGATAATCTCGAGAAAAATGGTCCTTACATCGTCGTCGCCCCTGGATTTGCACTGGCCCATGCCAGACCGGACTCCTCAGTGCTGCGGACAGGCATGTCGTGGATACGTCTTGACGAACCGGTGGCATTCGGCCATGAGACGAACGATCCTGTAACGCTAGTAGCAGGACTCGCAGCCACAGACGCCTCTGCCCACCAAAATGTTCTGGCCGCGTTGGCGAGCGCACTGGCCGATCCAAACAGACGCAACGCCCTCGACACTGCGACGACTCCCCAGGAGGTCGTGTCGATCCTCTCCAACGAGGCCGGACACCGTTCAGCTGAGGCATCGACATCCCAGAATCTCTTGCTCACGGTCTGCGGCAACGGACTAGGCACCAGTCTGTTTCTCAAAAACACCACTGAGCAAGTCCTTGATGCTTGGGCGTGGACCCCTTACCTGTCAGTTGAGGCAACCGACACCATCTCTGCAAGAGGGCGCTGCAGCGAAGCAGACGCCATTTTGACGTCGGGAGCCATTGCTCAAACTCTCGGTGAGCTATCCATTCCCGTCGAAGTCATCGACGATTTCACATCAGTGTCGCAGGTCGATGCTGCGTTACGCCGCATTTACGACGTCTAATCGCTGACCATCAGTCGCCACGCCTACATCATCCCCGGAGACTAACCTCATGAACATCGCCCTGGCCATCGTCCAATTCCTCGTAAACGAGATCCTCAGCGTGCCCGCCTTCCTCATCGGCATCATTACGGCCGTCGGACTGGCAGCTATGCGCAAATCCATCGGCCAGATCGCCGGTGCTGCTATTAAAGCCACCCTCGGTTTCCTCCTCATTGGGGCCGGAGCAGGGCTAGTTGTCAACTCTCTCGGGCCGCTGGGAAAGATGATCGAGGGAGCGCTGGGGGCTCAGGGCGTCGTACCCACCAATGAGGCGATCGCTGGCATCGCCCAACAACAATTTGGATCCCAGGTCGCATGGATCATGCTCGCGGGGTTTCTCATCTCGTTGGTACTGGCCCGCATCACCCCACTTCACTACGTGTTCCTCACCGGGCATCACATGCTGTTCATGGCGACCCTCATCACCATCGTCATGGCATCGACATCGATGCCCACTTCCATCGTCATCGGGCTTGGCTCATTGCTGCTGGGGGTGCTTATGGTGAGCCTTCCTGCCTTGGCTCACCCCTTCACACGAAAGATCACCGGCGGGGAGGACATCGCCATCGGGCACTTTGGCACCTCGGCCTATATCGCCGCTGCCGCCACCGGCCGCTTGGTCGATCCGCACGGGAAAAGCCAGTCAACCGAGAACATAAAAGTTCCCGAGGGTCTGCGGTTCCTCCGAGACTCCATGGTGGCCACGGCACTATCAATGGTTCTTATGTACGTCGTCGTTGCCATCGTTTTCCTGGCTCGCCGTGGCGAGAAGGCCGCATTCCAGACGTTCTCAAAGCCAGCAACCGGCACTGGAAACTACATCATGGCGTCGGTTACTCAAGGGCTCGAGTTCGGCATCGCGGTGGCCGTCATTCTCTTTGGCGTCCGCACCATCCTCGGTGAGCTCATCCCTGCCTTCCAGGGAATCGCCAGCAAGGTGGTCCCCGGCGCCATCCCAGCACTCGACTGTCCCATCGTCTTTCCCTACGCTCAGAATGCTGTCCTCATCGGATTTATGTCGTCGTTCATCGGAGGGCTGGTCGGGCTAACAATCCTCGCGACCGTGCTCGGGCCGGCATGGGGGCTCGCTCTGATCCTGCCCGGGCTTGTACCCCACTTCTTTACCGGTGGGGCTGCCGGGGTCTACGGAAATGCAACTGGCGGACGACGCGGCGCGGTCGCGGGAGCTTTCGTCAATGGTCTACTCGTGACCTTCCTGCCAGCTTTCCTCCTCAAAGTTCTTGGGCCATTCAGTTCAGCCAATACAACCTTTGGCGATGCCGATTTCGGGTGGTTCGGGATACTCATCGGATACGGGGCCCGAACCGGCACCGTCTCAGGATCCATCATTCTCGCCCTCATCGGTGCCACCATCCTTGGTAGCGCCATCCTGATACAGCGCCGCGCTGGCGGTTGGGACCCGGCTCCGGCACGAGGATCGTCGTCCGACGGTGTGACGGCCGTTGTCACCGCAGAGGAGGTGAGCGATGACCCAGACGAGGCCACGCGAACGGCAACGGCATCCACGATTAGCCACCGCCGCATCGCCCCTCCTGTGGGGGCACCAACACCTCCGTCCCGGGATGAGTTGGGGTTGTAATAGCCTCCGCGGTCGGTGTCGCAGGAAACGTCAGAAATCATTCAAGCGATAAGGCCATCCTCCGCGGGTCACCGGTGAACCCATGTGGAACCCTATAGATGAGCCACTTGCGTGGTAGCGTCTCGGCCAATAACCAGCGGCAACCAAAACCCTTGTCTAAGGATGGTACCGTGATCAAAACAGACATTTTGAGGCACCATGAGTCGTCAATCGCAGCATCCACCATAGGTTCACCGTATATCCACGATTAACTGACGTCGAATGATGTCCTATTAAGAGCCAATCGTTGACACAACCTACAACAAAATGGTTGCACGCACTTCGTCTGTTTGGTGACAAGGGAGACACCAGCAATGCTCATCACAAAGCGACCCCTAATGCTCGCTGCGACCCTCGTGCCGCTCATCGCCACCGCCATGCCAGCCCCGTCTGCCGTGGCGACATCAATATCCATTGCCGACCCAAGGCGGGTCAGTATCCAGTAATTCTTATCCCGAACACGGCAATATCACTGACGACCCGAACGTCACCCACATGGTCGATAACGAACTCAACCCGACTCACGCACACACCATCCAGTGCACGCCGTTGCCATTCAGCGAATGACCAAAACGATCAAAGTTAGAACGTAGCTACTCACCAAGGACACGGTTCGTATGAAATCACACAAACTACTCACGTTTGCGGTGGCTGCAATCATGGCTACCTCCGGCCTCAGCACCATGATTCCTACTCAGTCCGCTCTCGCGTCTGGACCATCGCAGGGGGCACAGAGCCAACACGTTGGTCCCATGACGTGTGTGCCCTTCTCCGGGCGCCCCGGTAGCTCGGGACAACTCCCCCTCGGAGTCATCCCACCAAACTGGGGAACTGACGGTTGGCAACGAATGGATTCCACCAGCCGCTCCGATCTGCCCAGCAAGATTGTGATGCGTGACAACACCGAGGGTTTCAACCAGCGCATGGATTTCGCCCTGCGTGACGGCAAAGTGTACGGACGTTTCCAATCCGAGAATCAGTGGCGTCACATCGACACGCCATCCTGCCTCGACGGACATATCTCAGCCATCTCCGTCAATGACGCCATGCTGGCCGCTGTCGATTCCAACGGTTGGGTGTATAGCCTTAATAATTTGCTCTCCTCTCCTAAGGACTGGGGCTGGTTCCGAGCATGGGGCAGCCCATTCTGGTTTGGCCGTGGGCTCAAGCTCGACAACCACGACCAAGGTTGGTGGGCCCTGTCCCTCATCGACAACCAGACCGACCGCACCTATCGCGGTGTCGACGGTCATGATCACCCAATCTCGTTGGCGATGTGCACCGAAATCATGATGGTCTCCAAAGACGGAGCTCACATTTACCAGCACGATCCCTGGCTGCCGAACGACTACTCCTTCGAGGCTTCAACCCCGTACAACTCGAGGTTCCGTGTGCATTCCATGTCCGCGTCGGGGTCAGTGGCGCTGATCACGAATGATCACGGCGACATGTTCACGAGGCTCTGGGACTACGACATCGCCGGGACCGATCCCGCCCAGTTCCGCTACACCTGGCAGGACCAGAGTAATCTTCCCAGTCCTTCCACGTGGCTGCAGGGCAAGGTCGATCCTCGCTACGCTGCCATCAAACTTCCACCGGCCGGGTGGAAGCATCAGCCGAAGATCCCCGGCGAGATCACCGACAGGCTTACCGTGGTGTCAACCGCTCCCGGATCCCAGAACCGGGAACTTCGTGTCGAGGGACGTCGTGAGGGTCATACCGGTTACTGGTCCAAGATGATTGACGCGAAAGCCTGGAAGTTCGTTCCCACCGGTCAGAATCTCAAGGGCAAGCCCCTTGACAACCCACAGCGCGATACGTCGAAAGTGGATCTCGGATCTGCCAGCGGGCTCAACTACTCGGGAAATCTGCAGGGCAAGGCGAACATCAACATCAAAGACTTCGCCTACCAATCGACGACCCGAACGATCGAGCTCACGGTGGGTGAGAAAAAATATCCGGTAAAGCTCCACTCGATTGACGGCCGCCTCAAGACGACCTTGTCAATGCTGAGCCACCGGGAACGTGGGCTCACGAGCACCCCACGGTACTACGACGCAGCCATCGAGGTTCCTGACTCCTATCTCAAAGACCCGGATTTTTCGCCTTTCATGAAGGGATACCTCAAAGGAGAGAAAGTCCATGAGCTTTACCTGGAGGTGACGAAGGATTCATTCAAGGTGATCAACGACAGACACCCCGAAATCGCGCTACGTAACGGACGAAACGTTTCCACCCTTGACCGGGCGAAGTAACACACCGAGACTCATCATGGCGGCGCTGATGCTCGGGCGTCGGCACCGCCATGATGACCTAACGTCATCACGACTCTAGCTAAGGAGTATGGAGCCTCTGACAGGAATCGAACCCGCGACCATCGCTTTACAAGAGCGGCGCTCTACCAACTGAGCTACAGAGGCATGTCACCTCGCGGCGACGTGGAACATTGTGGCACATATCGCCGATGCGGCGTCAATCACCTCAATGCCGAGGCGAGGTAGCGACGCGCACCCACCATGGACGGCCCGTACCACGCGAGCTTCTGGCCATCGACAAGACGCACGTCGAGGCCAGGAAAGGCGGATACATCGTCAGGACCGAAGTGGTATGGCTCGTCAGGAAGAATAACGCGATCCGGATGGGCCGCAGCGATGTCAGTCAGCTCGACGTGGGGATACCGGGACTCCCCCGGCAGGTCGACCAACTCTATCCCGACCCGCCTGAGCACATCAGAGATGTAGGTGTCCTTCCCCACGCAGATCCAGGGATCCCGCCAGACCGCCGTCACAGCCGAAAGTACCTCACCGCGGCACGGTTCGCGCCATTCCCGACCGGCTTCCTCCAGCCACTGTGGGCACCTGACGCCAAAGCCTTCCTCGAACAACCTCGTCAAGCTGGAGATGGCCTCCTCAACGGTGTCGATGCGCGTCACCCACACTGCCACCCCAGCCTCGCGTAACAAGGTGACGTCGTGCTCGCGGTTCTCCTCCTGGTTGGCCACCACGAGGTCCGGTCGAAGGTCGATGATCGCCTTGCGATCCGGGTTCTTGGTGCCCCTCACCCTAACCACTTCGTGCCCGACGATTTCTTCGAGATGGGTCGGACGGATGCAGTAATCGGTACAACCCACCAAGACATGTGGACAAGTCATCGCGATAGCTTCGGTAATCGACGGCACTAAGCTCACCACCCGCTGGACAGGTCTCGCTACCGAAGCCTTCACACCAAGATCATCGATCATGACACCACCGCCACGGTCAACGCCGTCAGGACCCAAAACGTCATCTGCGTCACCTCATTAATGCTTCCAAATGTGTCACCCGTCATCCCGGATAGGCGTCGCACTAGGTGATGAATCCATCCTCGCGCGATAAGCAAGGTCAGCGCGGCACAGCTGACCGTTACCAAGCACCACATCCAGCCTCCAGCCACCAATCCGGCTAAGGCACACACGCATCCCAACACCGTGAGGTTGATCGCCGCAGACCTCGGCGTCGTCACTCCCGCAACTAAAGACCCGAACCCGCCCGGACGGGCACACGGCACTTCGGTCATCGTCGCGAGAAGGATCGCCGCACGAGCCAGCGCAGGGCCAAGTCCCACCAGAATCGCCACGCGCCACCATGCCCCCGAGCCAGCTGTCCCAGCCAGACTCACCACAGCGGCCGCGTCAACAAGTAGCAGCAGCACGATACTCATGACACCCATCGGCCCGATATCGGACTTCTTCATGATCATGAGAGCCTTCTCCGGCGCCGCCCGGGATCCCAAACCATCTGCGGTGTCAGCGACCCCGTCGAGATGGAAGCCGCCCGTTGCGCCGGCAAGCCAGCCCAGCGCTAGCACTCCGGCAAGCCACGGCCCGGCCCCCAGTCCCAGGACCAGGGCGACGATCCCTCCCGCCACCACGCCCAGACACAGACCCAGCCACGGGAAGGCGGTAATGGCACGACGGGCTAGTGGACGGTCAATGTCGTTCAGATATGGCCCGGGCAAGATCGTAAAGAGAGACAAAGCCTCAGCAACTCCACGCAGTGGCCCGAGTCTCCCAAGATCCGGATGCTGCTCGTCCGTCATGCCCACCTCTTGGGGATTCCGGCCACACACATCCACACCTCGTCGCATGCTTCCCCGACGGCGGCGTTGAGTCGCCCCAACTCGTCGCGGAAGAGCCGTCCAGCCGGGGTGTCGGGCACGACCCCCATCCCCACCTCGTTAGAGACAAAAATGACGTCACGTCGGGTACCACGGATGGCGCTGGCCAAGTCATTAACGTGGCGTCTTAGATCGTTCTGCCAGGCTTCGTCACCAGGAGCGGCAGCCCAGGCGCCAACCTCGTCAAGAATCCGAGTGATCCACACCCCAAGGCACTCCACCAGCACCGGGGAGTCGTCGTCGGCCAGCAGCACTGAAGCGATGTCGGTGGTCTCGACAGTCTGCCACGTGGCCGGGCGCCGAGCTTGGTGCAGGCGGATTCGCTCCTCCCACTCCGCGTCGCCAGGGTTGCGCTGGGAGGTCGCAACATAGGTGACACGGGAATCGCGAGGCAGCCTCGACTCGGCAAAGGTCGATTTTCCCGAGCGGGCACCCCCAATGACAAGCATCCGACAAGGAGGAACACTCGTCTGGACGGTATCGGGAATCTCGGTTTCCCCGCTCACTTTGATGTCGATGACCTCAGCGTCCTCAAAGGTGGCCATCTCGTTAAGGATGTGAGCGCTTGCCTGCACGATCGGTAGGGTCAGGATAGCCCCGGACCCCTCTCCTAGCCTCATACCAAGGTCCAACAGAGCGGGCAGGCCCAGGGCAGAGGTCGACGCCGTGATTCCTGGCTCGGCACCGGCGTGACTCGTGATGATGAAATCTCGCGCTTCAGGACAGATCGCGGTGGCCGTCAGGGCGGCAGAACAAGCGATAACACCGTCAATGAGCACGGGGATCCGTGACGACGCTGCAGCCAGAATAAAACCGGCCATGGCGGCGTGCTCAAAACCTCCCACCTTCGCCAAGGCCTCAATCGGATGTTTGGCCTCGGGTCGATTAACCTGCAAGGCGCGAGCGACGACTCCGATCTTGTGCTGGTGACGACGATCATCCGACCCAGCTCCCCTCCCGGTCACCTCAGCGGGCGGCAACCCGGTGAAGACGCTGATGAGGGCCGACGCCGGGGTGGTGTTAGCGATTCCCATCTCTCCGGTGATAAGGATGTCAGCCCCCTGCTCGACGGCCGCCACCCCAGTCTCAATACCGACCTCAAGGGCCTCGACAGCCTCGTCAAGGCTCATCGCCGGGCCTTGAGAGATGTCGTCAGTGCCACGACGCACACACCGCTGCCGAATCGGGGCGTCGACCTCGTGGCGGGCTCCGACGTCAGTGATCCACAGCTGTGCACCCATCTGGCGCGACAACACGCTGATCGCCGCCCCACCAGCCGCCATATTGATCATCTGCTGGGTGGTGATCTCCTGAGGATCAGGGGAAACACCTTGCGCCCATACCCCGTGATCACCGGCAAACAGCCCGACAACCGGATGGCTCGGCACCGTCACTGGCACCTGCCCGTACATTCCGGCCAATCGAATCGACAGATCCTCCAACAGCCCTAGCGACCCCTCGGGTTTGGTAAGTAACTGCTGACGGGCTCGGGCCGCCTCCAAGGCTTTCGCATCAGCTCCTCGGATGCCTCGCACCGTGCGTGCAAGCAAGCTTTCGGCGGATAGGGATTCGGGCAGGCGGGCCATCATGCTCCATCGTCGGGGACGCCGCCGCATCCCCCGGGCCTGTGTCCTCGCAGGCCTGGGCGCCGCGCGCGTGCGCCGCAGTGGTCCCACCCCGGTCGGGGTGAGTGAGCGCGGTTCTGGTCTGACTTCGCCCAAGAGGCGTCACAGTGGCGGGACCGTCCCGGATTCACACCGGTGTTCCACCGCGATTGAGGCTCATTGTTCCACAGGCTGGTTTGATGGACTCATGGACGTCCTCATTCTCGGCGGTACGACGAAGGCCCGGCAGTTAGCCACCCGATTGATCGATGAGGGGGTAGACCTGTGCAGCTCGTTAGCGGGGCGCACGAAGTCCCCCCGGCCAGTTCCTGGCCCGACTCGGGTGGGTGGTTTCGGCGGCATCGACGGTCTCAAAGAATTCCTGACTGACAACGAAGTCAAGGTCATGGTGGATGCCTCCCACCCCTTCGCAGCAGCTATGCACGGCCACGCCGCTCAAGCATGCCGCGACCTCAACCTTCCGCTGACACGGCTGGCACCACCAAGCTGGCGTACCCAACCTGAGGCAGCGACCTGGCACTGGGTTGACGACCACGACGGTGCTACTCAAGTCTTAGCTGACTTACCCGACGTCATCCTGCTGACAGTGGGACGCCAACCCGTCAGCCACTACCTGAGACTCGGCCCACGTCGGGTGATCGTGCGCTGCGTCGATGCCCCCGAGGAGGAGCTTCCCGCAGGCTGGAAGGTACTGCGGGAGCGTGGTCCGTTCACCCTCGACCGCGAGCGAGAGATTTTCTCGCAGGGTGTGGCTACCCTCGTCTCCAAGGATTCCGGAGGCACCGGTCTCGACCCTAAACTCAGGTTGGCGGCCGAAACCGACGTCCAGGTCGTCATGGTCTCACGTGGTCCGGCGCCCGGCTGGGGGGATGAGCTCAGTACCGTTGACGACGCAGTGCAGTGGACAGGAAACCACATCGCCACCGTGATTGAGCAGTAATCCCTCACGGAGCACTATTTCAGTGATCAGACGGGACGTGGGCCTGGGTCCCGTCGAGGTCAAGCCCGGCGACATCGCCGACGACGGTGATGGCCGGCGGGTTGATCTCGGCTTCCGCCATGTCTTCGGCTGCCTTCTCGAGGGTCGTCGTCAGAGAACGCTGGGTGGGCAGTGAGGCATCAGCAATAATGGCGACCGGTGTGTCGCCGGCCAACCCGCCGTCCATGAGGCGGGTAGCGATGTCGCCAATGTGGGCCACTCCCATGAGAATCACCAGGGTAGTGCCTGTCTTGGCGATCTGGGCCCAGTCCAATTCGGACCGAGTATCGCCAGGGGCGACGTGACCCGAAACGACGGTAAATCCCTGCACCATATGACGATGTGTCAGCGGAACCCCCATGAGCTCGGGACCGGCTACGCATGAAGTGACGCCGGGGATGATGCGCACCGGAACGCCAGCAGCAGCGCAGGCCTGCCACTCCTCGCCACCGCGACCAAAAACGAAGGAATCGCCGCCTTTGAGGCGCACCACCTTACGCCCAGCTTTGGCGTGCTCGATAAGCAGTTCGTTGGTGCGCTCCTGGGGGACGTAAGGCCCGCGCGGCACCTTACCGACCGGGATCCTCTCGGCCTGGGGATTCTCATCCATGATGGCGGTTGGAGCGAGCCGGTCGTAAAGTATGACGTCGGCCTGGCGAACCGCCTCAAATCCCGCGACGGTCAGCAATCCGGGATCACCAGGGCCACCTCCGACGAGAGTGACGGTGCCGGGAACGAGGTCTGCGGAGTAGATCATTGATATTCCTTAGTTGCGGTGTGCTGTCAGATCGGAGATAGCTCGAGCGAGCTCGGCATGAATATTCGAGTCACGGACTGCGAGTCTGATCCAGGTAGGCCCGAGCCCGGGGAACGTCTCCCCCCGCCTCACAGCGAAACCACGCTCGGCAAGGGGCTGGCGTATCGAATCCCCGCTGAGAGACGATGTGTTGACCAAAACAAAGGGAGCCTCGGAGTCAACAACGCTCAGCCCGAGGCCTTTAAGCTTGTCGACGAGGTCGGCGCGGGCGGCTGGGATGTCATCGCGTAACTGGGTCCGAAAACGTCTAGCCTCTTCGCAGGTGCACGCGATCATGGCTGCAATTGCTGGAGTCGACACCGACCATGGGGTCTGGTGAGCTGCCAACTGTGCGACGAGCTGTGAATCACCGACGACATATCCGGCCCGGATTCCAGCCAGACCGTAGGTTTTTGTCAGGGAGCGCAGGACGAGGAGGTCGTCCATATCGCTTCCAATAAGGGACTGGGACTCATCGGTGGCGTCCATGAAGGCCTCGTCCACAACGAGGACCCTTCCGGGGCGGCGCAGAGCCAGCAGGTCAGTAGCCGGGTGCAGTCTGCCAGTGGGATTCGTCGGGTTCCCGACGACGACGAGGTCGGCATCGTCGGGGACGAGGTCCGGGTCGAGGGCGAACCCATCGGACACGTTAAGGATGTGCCGACCGACGCTAATCCCGGCCGCTCTCAGAGCAGCTTCGGGCTCGGTGAACTGGGGGTGGACGACGATTGCGTGACGAGGTTCGAGGGTGGCGACCAGCGGGAAAGCCTCTGCAGCACCTGCGGTGGGCAGCACCATGTCGGTAGGCACCCCGTGCATGGCCGCCAGGGCCTCGCGACCCGGCGTGGCATCGGGGTAACGGGCCCAGTCATGCTCGGTGGAGATGATGGCGTCGCGAAGCCACTGCGGCGGCTCATTCACGCGCACGTTGACGGCCAGGTCGACCAAACCGTCGGCGATGTCACGATCCCCGTGATGGTTGAGATCGGGCTCAACGACTTGATCACCTCGGCCCTCGTGGAACTTCGTCACCTCGCTGGCAAACCACGCTGCTTGGGTGGGCTGACCGGCCCAGTGCAGGTGCAGGTAGGACGCCTGAATCGTGGGCCGGCCCAGCCCCGCCGGATCTCCCAAAGCCCCCTCGGCGCGGTCGGTGCCGTCGGGCATCGTGATGTGCCACGCCGGGTCGAGGTCGGCCAGCGGAGTCGTCGTGGTGCGGTGAAATTCGTGACCAACGACACTGATGGAGTCACGTGTAGCGACGCGGTACCCCATCGTGAGCCGCTTTGCCATGGCCGCATCCATCGGTAGCACGCCAGCCATCTCGTGCCCGTCAAGGTGACGGCACAGATACAACAACCCGGCGCACTCGGCGACAATCGGCATCCCGGCCTCAGCGTGGGACCGTACGTCGTCCGCCAGCTCCGAGTTGGTTTCCAAATCGGTGGCATGCATCTGAGGAAAGCCGCCTCCCAAATACAGTCCTTGGATGCCGTCAGGAAGGCGCCGATCCGTAAGGGGATCAACGTCGACGACCCGGAACCCTGCCGCTATCAGCATCTCGGTGGTCTCGGGGTACCGGAAGGTGAAGGCCCGTCCGGCGAACATACCCACAAGCGGCGACTCACCGAATGGATGACCTTGCCAGCCGGCGGATTCCAGGGCAGCGGCGGGGTCCCACGGCTCGACGTCGAGGTCGGGGGCAGTAGCAGCCATATCCATAACGGCGTCAAGATCGACGTATTCGGCAATGAGGCCCCCCAGCCCGGCAACCTTGGTCGCGGAGTCTTCCCATTCCCCCGCTGGCACCAGACCGAGGTGGCGCGACGGCACAAAGATCGACTCGGTACGCGGGATCTGACCGAGCACCGGGATACCCAGTTGGGCCAAGCCCCGAGCGACTTCGGCACCGTGACGGGGTGAGGCCACCCGGTTAAGAATCGCCCCCGCAACGGTGACGTCAGGATCGAACGTCGCCAAACCAGCCACGACGGCGGCATGGGTGAGCGAAGCATGCGCGGTGTCAACGACCACGACAACCGGAGTTCGGGTCGTCGTGGCGATCTCGGCGCTGGAGCCACGGCCAGTCCCAAGCTGGCCGTCGAACAGCCCCATAACCCCCTCAATAACCGCAATATCGGCCGGATCAGGGGTGACGAAACCGTGGGCTAGCAGAGGGGCCATGAGCTCGTCACCGCACATCACGGAGTCGAGGTTGCGACCGGGACGTCCACTCGCCATCGAGTGGTATCCGGGGTCGATGTAGTCCGGTCCGACCTTGAAAGGCGCCACCGTCCGGCCACTGGCGCGAAGAGCTGCCATGAGACCGGTAGCAACAGTTGTTTTGCCACCACCCGATGCCGGGGCGGCAATAAGAATTCGTGGAAGGCGCATCACCACTCGATTCCCGCCTGGCCGCGCTGGCCAACGTCAAACGGGTGTTTGATCTTCGTCATCTCGGTGACGATATCGGCCACCTCGACAAGCGCATCCGGTGCTCGACGTCCGGTAATGACGACGTGCTGAGTTCCCGGGCGATTGACCAAAGTCTCGACGACCTCATCGACGTCGAGCCATCCCCAGTCCATTGGGTAGGTGAATTCGTCAAGGAGGTAGAAGTCGAGGGCCTCGTGCGCCAACAGATCAGACACGTGGCGCCATCCTTCCCGGGCGGCCGCCTCAGGGTTCTCCGCAGCATCAAAGGATCGTGTCCAAGACCACCCGGTACCCATCACCTCCCAGGTGACCGGCCCTCCGACGCCGATCTCCTCATGCAGCTGTCCGAGCGCCCGAAGAGCATCTTCCTCACCGACGTGCCAGCGCCCGGATTTCACGAACTGAAAGACCCCAACTCGCCATCCCTGATGCCAGGCACGCAGGGCGGTTCCCATAGCCGCCGTCGTTTTCCCCTTACCCTCACCGGTGTTAACCACCAGCACCGGGCGTAATCGCCGCTGCCTCGTGGACAGTCCGTCGTCGGGTTCGGCACTAGTGCGCGCGTGCGGCATGGATGACCTCCTTCGGGTCCGCGCCCTTGGTACCGCGGCGTTTCCGCGACTTGACTTACGGGATAGACCTGGCTTGCGCTGGGACGCTCACAGTGGCGGGACCGCTCCGGATTCGCACCGAATTCCTCCCCGCGAGTCCCCTTGATTGTGTCACACGGGCTTCGGCTCCCCCACCCCGCGTTGGCCCGGATCCGGGGCCAGCTTGCGCACTGGCCTAGGCTTCACCCATGACCCACGATCCTGATACCTCTCTCCTCGGACGTACCCCCGGCCTGGCCGAGGAGCACTTCGCCCACGACGGGCTCATCACCAAGCACGCGGTACGAGCCGTTGCGCTGGCAGCCCTGCGGCCCATGCCTGGTCAACTGTTATGGGACCTCGGTACCGGAGCCGGGTCAATCGCGGTGGAATGGTGCCGCACTGACCCAACCTGTCGGGCGATCGGGCTGGAACGCAAGGCTGAGCGGGCCGCCAACGCACGTACTAACGCGTCCGAACTCACCCTTCCGGGCCAGTTCGACGTGATCGACGCCGATCTGGCAAAGGGACTGCCCGAGGGGCTTCCTGACCCCGACGCAGTGTTCATCGGCGGTGGAGCCACCAAGGCCCTGGTGAATCAGTGCCGGCCACGACTTCCCATCGGCGGTCGGCTCGTCGTTCACGGTGTCACTATGGAGGCCGAAATGCTAGTGGAGACCCTGCACTGTGACCTAGGCGGTGATCTCATCAGGTTCGGAGTCGAAACCGCCGATGTCATCGGTCGGTTACACGGCTGGAAGCCAGCCCGCACCGTCGTGGCGTGGACCTGGCAACGCACTGAGTGACATGCCCGGCTACCCCCACTGCGGACTCAGCTGATCTGGGAAGCGAGTAAGCAGGCAGCCCGCATCTGCTCGGCGGTGGGACGCACGTGGCGCGATGCCGCCGAGATACGGATGTAACCACCGGCCGCGGGGAAACAGATGAAGCGATCGGTTGGGAATCCCACCCGAGAGGGATCCTCCAGACCGACGTCGGTGCGCATGGCGGTGGCGTCCTGAATGACAGCTTCCCCGGAAGGTGGAGCTCCGTCCACCCAAGCTCCGGCCTCAGCCCCGACCAGACCGGCCAGACGCTGAGCAACCTCGTCACGACTCATGTCTCCCGACCTCGCGTCCAGAGCGTAGGTGACATATCCCTGTCGTCGCTCAGCCAAATCTGAGGCCGTCAGTGCCCACCGCGAAATGCCTGCGATCGCGGCACCAACGACGAAGAGCACAATCGTCACCTCGATGTCGGGACGCGAGGCGATCTTCATGCTCCGGTAGGGGTAGGTGAGGAAGAAATCGAAGCCGATGGCACTAACGACGATAACGAGGGCGTCGACCAACCACGACCCTCTCAGACAAACGATGACAATGACGAGGACGAGCACGAGGGCCGCTGCCGGAGGGACGAAGACGTCAATGAGGGCGCTCAACACCGCACACACGGCGATCGGCACGGCGACGGCGCCGACAAGCAGCGCAGCACTCGACGATGACCTGTTCATGGGGTCCATCGAACCACCGCTGCGCCCGGACTGCCAAGATCGCTGCGCAGCACTTTAACCATCAATTCGAGGGAGCTGGCGAGGGATTGTCGGACAGCATCGCCACGACGTCGTCCATCGTCCTGGGAAGGTCCCGAACACCGAGGCGCCGGGCGAGCTCGAGGGGCCACGGAAGGTGCAGGTGTGCCCGTCCCACGGTGTCGGCATCGGCAAGTAACTCGCCGATCGGTCCTTGGTGCACCTGACCGTCGACAACGACAAGGGCCTCCTGCGCCCACGCCAGAGCCAGGTCGACGTCGTGGGTAGTCATCGCCACCGTTGTTCCATGATCGCGCAGCCGATCCAGGGCCTCCAACATCTGGGTGACTCCAACCGGGTCAAGTCCGGCGGTGGGCTCATCAAGGAGCAGCAGATCCGGGCGCATGGCCACGGCACCGGCAACCGCGACCCTCTTGCGCTCACCATAGGACAGTTGATACGTGGCACGCTCAGCCAGATGACTGGCCCCGAGCAGTTCTAGGGACTCGGAGACCCGGTCACGCACCTCGTCAACTTTGAGGCCCATATTCATGGGGCCGAAGGAGACATCCTGGCTGACATCGGCGCTAAAGAGCTGGTCGTCAGGGTCTTGCAGCACAAGCTGGACGGCTCGACGGTGCTCACGAAGTTGAGCGCGCCCGTAGCTGACAACGATGTCGCCCCTCTTGACGTGACCCTTGGCGGGTTTGAGGGAACCGGACAGGCAGCGCATGAGGGTCGTCTTACCGGATCCATTAGCTCCCAGGATCGCTACGCGAACCCCGGCGCGAAAGGAGACATTAACGTCGGTCAGTACCATAGGACGGCCCGGGTGGGTGGCGTACAGGTGCTCGGTCGACAGCAGGACCTTGGCACTCATCTGAAAATCCTTCCGGTCGTCGTCCAACTGATCACCCACAGGACAGCGATGACGATGACGACGATGATCTTGTATCGCACCGAACCGGTGCGTTTGATGGGCAAGGTGGCCAGCGCGGCCTCGAAGCCGCGATTAACGAGTCCATCGTTGAGACGGTTAGCCCTCGCCCATGCCCGGATTCCGACTGATCCCAGCAGAGCGGCCGTGTTGTTCATGCGCCTATTGAACCCGCCGAATCGTCCGGCCGGGGTATCGCCAAGGCGGGCGTGCTGGGCCTCGCTGGCTGTGACAACGGTATCGAGTAGCACGAAGATGAGTCGGTAGGTCAAAGAGGCGATTTCCAACAACGGATCAGGGATGTGGAATTTCCGAAGCCAGGTTAGGAGATCAACCATCGGCGTGGTGACCGCCAGCACCATGAGGGCGAGGGTGCCGCATACGCCGTGTTCGATCAGGGACATCGCCTGGGCGCTGGAAACAGGTCCGATGCTAAACGCCCCGGCATGCCACCAAACCGTTCCAACCGGGGTGGATCCAAGGCTGACGAGAACGGAGATGCCGCCGATGACGAGAAAGACGAGCGGGGCGACAACTGCCTGCCACAGTACCCGTCCAGCAATGCGGGCTGGCCCCAGGACGACGATCACACTGACGATCCCAGCCAACAGCGCCCCGGGCCAAATACCAGAACCTACCACCGACCTCACCCACCGCGAGGCCTCCATTGACGGAGTGCACAGGGCAGTCAGGAGCAGGGCCGTCGATAGGGCGACTTTTTCCCCGACCGGGCGACGCCGCCAGGGGGAATCCCAGGCGGCGTCGTCGAGAGAGGTAATTGTCATGACTTCGAAGTCGACGTGTCCTCCGAAGAGGTGACGGCGGCCTGCGGCACGTCGTCGACACTGTTGAGGTCGGAGGCGCGCTCAGCCTCCTCACGACCCTTCGTACGGCCACTCATGCGACCCAAGGCATATCCAACTATGCCAGCACCCAAAGCTGCCTGGAGAGCGAAGAGACCGGACTCGACTTCAGAGGAATTCGGCTCGAAGATCGGTTTGATCCACTTCTTGGCGCCGGCCTTCTCAGCGGCCTCGGCGGCAGCGTCGTCAGTTCCCCCGAAGCCTTCCTCGCCGCCGCTAGTCTTCTTGGCACCCAGGACCATGCTGATGATGAAAAGGCCAACCACGAGGACGATGATGACGGGGGTTACCCACTTACTCTTGCTAGTCAGGGAGCTGTCCCGATGGGCCTTAGCAACAGTATTCTCAGGCATGAGCCACCTCCGGGTTGTCATCGAGGACGCCGAGCTGTTTGAGCTGCGGGGCGGCGACCTTGGCAAGGAAACGGAACAACAGGATGCCGACGAGACCCTCTATGAGAGCCAGCGGAACTTGGGTTATGGCGAAGATGCCGAGGAACTTACCGACAGCTCCCCAGAAGCCACCGGTTGCATCCGGGAAGGCAAAAGCCAGCTGGAAGCTAGTCACGACGTAGGTGATGAAGTCGGAGAAGACCATACACAGGAAGATCGCTAACGCGTCAGGCCCGCGAAGTTTCTTGGTGAGCTTGTAAAAGGCGTACCCAGCCCACGGTCCCGCGATAGCCATCGAGAAAGTATTGGCTCCCAGGGTGGAAATTCCCCCGTGGGCCAGGAGCAGGGCCTGGAAGATGAGCACGATCATCCCCAGGAAGGCCATGACAGGCGGTTTGAACAGTGCCGCCCCAACTCCTGTTCCGGTGGGGTGCGAGGACGATCCCGTAACGCTGGGCAGTTTGATAGCCGAGAGCACAAAGGTGAAAGCGCCCGCGGTAGCTAGCAGAAGCTTGTTTTCAGGGTGCTCCTTGACCTCTTTAACGACCCGGTATCCGCCATGAACGACGAACGGTGCAGCTGCGGCATACCAAACCGCACATTGAGCCGGCGAGAGAACCCCCTCAGCGATATGCATGGGGTGTCATCTCCTTTCTCGGGATTCGCGTCCCGTCCTGGAAAGGCCTGACGTGCATGGCAGATCTGACTTTCGAACCGCATAGGGTCGTTCACAGTGGCGCGTCCGTGCCGGCACCTCCCGGCTTCAACCACGTCATCAGGACATTCTCGAGTTGTACGTTAACCAGTTAAACACAGCCGCTCCTAAAGTTGTATCCGAGGGTTGCCTAAGCTTGGTTGCGCACCCGTTACAGCACAATGGTCCGGTGTTACGCTTCCAAACAATCACCACCACAAGTGTTCGCCGTCGTCAGGAGCAGCATCGTGGCCCACGAATACGTCAACAACGGATCCGACATTTACCGCGAGTCCTTCCGTATCATTCGCTCTGAGGCGAACCTGGATCGCTTCCCCACCGACGTTGAGGGGGTTGTCGTCCGCATGATCCACGCCGCTGCCGATCCGGCCATCGCCGATGACATCGCTTTTACCCCGGCAGTAGTGACGGCAGCTCGCAGGGCTTTAGGTGACGGTGCACCAATTCTGTGTGATTCCTCCATGACGGCCACCGGCATTATCCGATCCCGACTGCCTCGCGACAACGAAACGATCTGCTACATCAAAGACCCTCGCTTGGCCGATATCGCTCAGGCGAAAGATATGACGAAGACCTGCGCCGCGGTGGACTTGTGGACCGAGGAAGGCAAACTCGACGGAGCCATTGTCGCTATCGGCAATGCCCCCACCGCGCTGTTTCGAGTGCTTGAGGTGTGCGAAGAGACCGGCGCTCGCCCAGCAGCCGTCGTTGGTATCCCGGTCGGGTTCGTCGGTGCAGCAGAGTCCAAGCAGGCCCTCGTCGACTCAAAACTGGGCTTGGAGTACCTCACCTTGCTGGGACGCCGCGGTGGATCAGCGATCGCAGTGGCCGCCGTTAACGCCATCGCATCGACCGACGAGTTGACCAATAGTCATCGCTGACGGCAGCAAACCGCTCTTTCCAGGACAGCGAATCGTCATTCTAGGCACGGCGTTTTGCTGATTCAGCGGTAGCAAACTGCTACTGTCTTAGCATGCAGCTGTTACAGCGCAACATCACAGCTTGGGTGCAAGAGTTACTGGACATCTCACCAATCGTGGTCATCGAAGGCGCTCGACAGGTCGGCAAATCGACATTGACAGGCATGATCGACAACGCCAACACCACATTCACCACCATGGACGATGACCTAACCCGCACGTTCGCCCATGACGATCCGGCGGGCTTCCTTAGCTCGGCCAAAGAGGGGCGTCTCGTGATTGACGAGATCCAACGTTGCCCAGAGCTCATCCTTCCGCTCAAGGCCGTCGTGGATAACGACCGTCGCCCCGGTCGCTTCGTACTCACTGGCTCAGCAAACCTGCTGAGACTTCCCGGCGCCCAGGATTCTTTGGCCGGACGCGCCATGACCGCCCGGCTACATCCATTTAGCCAAGGAGAGTTAGAAGGGCATAAGGAGGATTGGGTCAGTTGGTTACTCAGCCCGGACCGAAGAAAGGCCCAAGAAGCCGACCGTTCAAACGTCATCACGCGCCTCACAGTCGGGGGATACCCACTCGTTCAGTCCATGTCACCTCGCGTACGAACCGCATGGCTCAAGGACTACGCCAACAGACTGGTCCAGCGAGATGCCTCCGACATGGCACAGACCCGAATCCCCATCCTTGGCCAGTTACTCCAACTGCTGGCGGCTGCCCCCGGGGCCGAGCTGGTCCAGGACAGGCTTGCGCAGAAGCTCAAGGTGACACGCGGGACCGTGGTTCGCTATTCAGATCTCTTGGAATCCTTGTTCCTTATCCACCGTTTGCCGGCGTGGTCCCTCAATCTCACGAAACGACAGATCCAGCGTCCCAAAGTGTTCCTCACCGACACGGGGCTCAACGCCGCACTGTCAAATATGGACGCCGCCCACCTGAGCTCGATGCAGGGTGCCGACCACCTTGGTCCTCTACTCGAACAGTTCGTGGTTTGTGAGTTGCTGCGGCAACAAGGATGGTCGGCAACACCCTTTAAACTTTTCCATTATCGGGATCGCCAAGGTGCCGAAGTAGACATCATCGTGGAGACTCCGACAGGCATTATCGCGGTAGAAGTGAAGTCTGCTGTTGCGGCCACCGCCCGGCACTTCCAGCACTTCAAGGCTCTTCGAGATCGGCTTGGTGACGAATTCCTTGCCGGTATCGTCTTGACGACCGGCACGGGACAAAAAGCCGGCGATCGGCTCGAATCGCTTCCCATCTCCTCACTGTGGTCAAGGTGAGACGGGACTCGGTCACATAGACCGATCGCCGCACAGGACCAACCGAAGCGCCATCCCGGGGGTTATAGCAGCAGGACGGCCCCGATTCCTCAGCCCTCGTGCCCCGGCACGGATGCAGGGATGGTGAGCTGCGGCTTGATTGACGACTTAGGTTCCAACCCCCACTTCTCCAAGCTGACCCGCAGGTGCTCAGCAGCATCAATGTTGAGAGGGCCAGAGGTCCACATGGCGTAGGGAAGGTTCAGGAAGCGCTTCTTCTGCACTGCAGCAAGATTTTTGGTCGCCGGGTTGGATTGCAGGATCTTTACCTTCTCGGAGTAGGGCTGGGCATCGTAATCAACGAAGGCGATGGCGTCGGGCTTAAGTGTCGCCACTTTCTCCCAGCTGATCCTTACCCACGTATCGTTGACATCGTGGGCTGCATTCTGTCCACCCGCAGCATTGATGATGGCCTGCGGTCCGCCCTTATTTCCGCTAGTGAGGACGGTGTCCTTGGCTGAGTCGAACAGCAAAACCACAGGGGTTTTCGCAGCCTTCGGAGCCTTGTTAAGAGCGTCAAGCCGGTCGTCGAGGTCCTTGACCGCCTTTTTCCCGGTCGGTTCATTGCCGGTGAGCTTAGCCAGGTTACTCAGATCTGTGCGAACGGCGTCCCACGGCTGCATGACACCACGGGCCTTCTCACTGCCCTTCTGTCGACAGGATTCGCTGAGCAGATAACTGTCAATGCCCCGCTCATGGAGCTTGTCCGGAGTCAGATTGCCCTCTTCGGAGAATCCATAATTCCAGCCCGCGACGACGACATCGGGCTTGTTGGCGATGATCGATTCCAGCGTCGGATACCCCTTGACAGCCTCATGCAGGTTGTCAATGACATGCGAACCGTACTTGGCAGCAAGAATCGTTTTGTCGTCACCCAGTGAACTTACAGCAGCGATCTGCTTAGCGGCCCCCGCGCTGAGAGCCATGGCGATGATGTTGCCGTCATTGACATAGAGACGCTGGGCGACCTTGGGATACGTCACCTTGTTTCCACAGTTGGTCAAGGTAACTTCGGATGAGCTCTTGGCGTCGTCACCCTTGGAGGTGGATCCACTGCTGCATCCGGCAAGAGCCATGGCTAGGCACGCGACCACGGCGATGGGCAAGCGAGGAATAGACATTTCAGATTTCCTTTCTAGAGGGCTCGGGCAGCGCTGCGGTACAGACGAGTTCCCGGCTGCCTTCAGGAGTGGTGACATGATGCGCAATGACATGGAAAGCCGTCGCCACGTTAGACGGGCTGAGCGCCTCCTCGGCGGGTCCCGTGGCAAGAACCCCACCGTCGGCCAGGACGACCACGCGATCGAAGTGCGAAGCGGCCATGCTTAGATCGTGGATGGTGGCCACGACCGTCCGCCCACTGGCACGCAGCGTCTCCAACAACTGCAACTGGTGCCGAACGTCGAGGTGGTTGGTCGGTTCATCCAACAAGATGAGATCGGCCCCTTGGGCCAGCCCACGCGCGATGACGGCGCGTTGCCGTTCACCGCCCGACAAATGGTCACACCGACGATCGATCAAATGATCCAACCCGACCAAAGCCAAAGCGTCACGAATGATCGCGCGCTCGGAACGCTGCCCCACCTGCCACGGCTTGCGGTGCGGCGTGCGTCCCAGCGCCACCATCTCTCCCAGCAGGAGATCCGGGGAGGGAGACTCCTCCTGCCCAACGAACGCCATGAGCCGAGCCCGCTGCATGGGGGTGTACTGGTTCACGGATTTCCCGTCGAGCAGGACATCCCCGGCATTGACCTTTCTGACGCCGGCGATGGATCGCAACAGCGTGGACTTACCCACACCATTGACCCCAACGATGGCAGTGAGTTGTCCCGCTTCCGCCGTGAAGCTCACGTCGTCGACGATGACGCGATCACCGATCCGGCACTGCACATTGCGAACGTCAAGACACGTCATGATTCACTCGAGAATCGGTATTGGCTGCGACCCATGAGGTACAGGAAGATGGGCGCACCAATGAATCCGGTTACGACGCCGAGGGGCACTTCTTGCGGAGCCGCAATAACTCGCGCACCGACGTCCACCCACAACAGGAACAGGCTGCCCACAGCGGCAGCGATTGGGAGCATCGACCTATGACTGGCTCCCACGAGCAATCGAGCCATGTGGGGGATGACAAGCCCCACGAACCCGATGCCGCCGGAAACGGCCACGAGCACTCCTACGAGCACTGAATTACCGACGAACAGCGCCTTGCGGACGCGCGTGTCAGGTATGCCCAGGGAACGGGCGACGTCGGTGCCGGCCGCCAAAGCATCTAACCACCCGGAGAACGCGATCATGAGCACGGCGATAACAACAGTGACAAGGGCCGCCACCCACAGGCTGTCCCAGGTGGCACCCGCAACTGACCCCAGCATCCAAAACAGCACCGACTGTGCTGCACGCGGGTCGGGACTTCGGAAGACGAGGAAACTCGCCAACGCCGAGAACGCCGAGGACAACACCACGCCCGACAGCACCAACCGAAGCGGCGTCATGCCTCCTTGCGCCATGGAGATGAGATAGACCAATGCAGCTGCCGCCAAAGCCCCTACAAGGGCACCAAGAGTGAGTCGGTGAGTTCCCCACGAAGTGAACATCCCCAAAGCGATGACTGCGGTTGCTCCCACACTTGCGCCAGCCGATACACCTAGCAGGTAGGGGTCAGCCAGCGGGTTCCGCACCAAGGTCTGCATGCCACTTCCAGCCAGGGCAAGACCGGCGCCAACGATGACCGCCAGCAGAGCCCTCGGGGCACGCAGGTCCCAGACGATGACGTCGATTGTCGGATCGGGTCCCGGTTGACCGGTCACCCGAGCGCCCACGGTGTCAAGGACTCCACGCAACGGCAGTGGTTCGGATCCGATGGCCAACGAGATGACGGCACTTACGACGATGAGCACCACGAGGACCAGCAGCAACGGCGCCACCGGTAACCTGCGGTCACGCTCAACCGATCGCCTCGATGAGGGCATGACAGTTCCTTCTTGGTGCGAGGACCTTGATGCGAGATCCGAACGACACAGCGCCGTGCATGGGGGTCTTCGGATTTCGGATCACCCTCGGTCGGCCCTTCCCAGGATCACTCCCAGTGGTTTCGCCGACGTCGTCACCGTCACCGCTGCGCAACAGTCCCGGATTCACACCGGGTTCCTGCGACCTCATCAGGGCCGCACCATACAGACTCATGGAGGATATCAGGGACCTTCATTCCATGCCGCACAGCCCCGTCAACGTACCGGGCCACAGAATCGGCTCGGACCACGAGTTTGTGGGGCGAAAAGCTACACAGTAACCGCGAGGTGCCCACTTCCGATCGCGTCCGAGCCAAGCTCTACCGTGATGCAAACTTTGCGTGAGAGCATGCCGCTGGACGCGAAAGCGTCAGGACGCGTTGTCACCGCACAGATAGTAGAATCCACGATCCGCCATGCTCGTTGACGAAAGCCTCGCAAACAGCGCGTTCGGGCAGCAATTCGCCGTCTTTCCCCCTCAGCCGGCGTCCCCCCGTGACGTCAACGCGCTTGTGTTCCCCATCCTAAGACCCTCATCGAGGTGCTCCAGTGCTGCTTAAATCTCGACTGTGATCGGATCCGGCCCGAAAGTCGCACCTCCGGCGTCAATGCAACAGGCAGCTACAACTGTCGACACTCGACGTGAAACATGGACGCCCGCGAAGGGGTCCCGCTGCCTGCCACAGGAAACCGTCCGCCACGATCCACATCGAAAAACCCCACGCCGCAACCCAGAAAGCTACACTTCAACTCACAGTGCAACTGACACTGCAAAATTTGAAGTGTGAGTTGTAGTGTGACGTTTCCACACTGCAAACATGACCAGCCCGTCATGACGATGAGGTGTGGGGCGTCGCAACACAAGGCCCTCTCATTGCTCACCCCCAGAGGGCGTCACCCTCCCAGGTTCCCGTCGACACCACCGGGACGACCTGCCCAGTGACGACTGACCCCACATGCGGCACACGAGGAAGGTTCGCAGACACGGCCAGAGTCATGGGAATCGAAGTGTCACCCACGATCCGGTACCAGTCCACCCCGGTAAGCACGTTCGTGCGTTTCTCAACTTTCTTGCACACCATCGTCATCTCAGCGACAGCACTGGCCTCACCACGGGTAGCTCGCCCGGCGTTAATCTCCATAAGCCAAGGACTGATCAGGGTTCCGGCGGCGAACTGTAGCTCGCTGCCCAAGGATCCCTCGTGGGAACGCCCGTACTCCTCCTCGGATTCAAAAACCCGCAACATCTGGTTGGCGACCGTGCCCACACGGAGATGCTCAACAAAACGAGGGGTGTCGTCGCCAGGCTCGGCACACAACGGCACCTCGACCGGATCGTCGACGTTGGCCAGGAACCGCGCCACGTGCCTGCGATTCGTCGTCGGCAATGTGAGGACAGACTCCCCGGTGAGCATCGAGGCAAAACCCGCATGGGAATAGATGTCGACTAACGCCACCGCTGGGCTGAATCGCACGAGATCCGCCGGATGCGTCGTCGGGGCGACAAGGGAGGCCATCGTCTCCATCTCGTCGTGACCCTTTTGCTTCATGAGAGCTAGCCGAGCTCCAGACGGATCAGTATAAGCGGCCAGCAAGTCAAATCCGCCGACATCTTCCACACCGACGGCACCAGCCTCAGCCGCAGAGTTGACAAGAGCGTCAAGATCGGGAGCATCGAAGCCCAGGGCATGCAGGTCGTGGGAAATCACCCGACGATGATATGCACCACCAGACGCGCCCGTCATGGTCGAGCGATCCCACGCCGTGTCATGAATGACCCTATTGATCAGCCTTGCAGGGCTCGCAGCACCTCATCCCGCAGCCTGGCAGAACGACGTGGGGTGCGGTCACCGACGACGCTGACTGTCATGCCGCCAGCCTGCTGGGTGGCCGGGGTGAAAGCACTGCCCTTGCGGCTGTTATCGCCACGCACGCAGAAGATGCCTCGCCTGTCGGCCTCTTCGGCCACCAGAGCATTGACTTCTGGATCGTTCGTGAGTGCCTGGACGAACCACACTCCGTCAAGATCCTTAGTCTGGAAAGCCCGACGTTCTAGGTTCACCAATCCTTTACGGAACATGCGGGTGAGCTGGATGCCAGAGTTTGGGGCCACGACATGCACGTCGGCGCCCGCCTCCAACAACCGCACCACGCGACGCTCCGCTACGTGCCCAGCACCGACGACCAGCACCTTGCGCCCCTGCAACCTCAGGCCCGACATATAAACGGGGGCCCCTTCCCCCAGACCGACCTCGTCGAGAGGCTCGCGGTAACGATCGACGACGACATCTGCGACCTCGTCAAAGTCACCAATCACCGGAGCAATACGGATCTCGACTCCGGGGTGGCTAGCTTGCCAGGCCTCCACCTGTTCGGTCATCCACACATGTAGCAGGCCTGGGAACAAGAAATTGCCCTGTACGACGATCTGGTCGGCCCCCTGCGCGGCTAAGGCAGACAAAGCTTCCGGGACTGACGGACGAGTCACCTGAATGAAAGCAGGCTCGACCCGCGACAGGTCGTTTTCCTCCCAGAACATTCGCGTCAGGGTGTAGTGAGAGGCGTTGGCGTCAGGCACTAGGGCGCCACGCCCCACGAGCACTGCCGACGTGTCCCGGGGCCTCCACTCCTCGCGTCCTTCACCGGCGGCAAGGGTCTCGGTGAGACGATGGTTGAGGGCCTTGCGCATCCGAACGTCCGGCAACAGCGGGGCGGAATACATCACCCGGGCGTCCCCGCGGCCCTCGTCAATTGCCTCCGGAATATCCTCGCGGACGTGACCGCCGGTGTTGAACATCAGTGGCACGACGACAGCGGCTGCCTCCTCGTCGCCGTCGGCTCCCTCGGGATTGTCTGGGGCCTGGGCGACGGCGGCACGGACGGCCTCGGGGATGCCGGGTTCAGCGAGCTCGACGAACCCTAGTTCCACCGGGATACCAGGCAGCTTGCGAGCAACGCGCTCAGCCAAAGCACGGCACTCGGCCACACCTGCCTCGTCGCGGGTGCCGTGGGCAGCGATGACCAGCGGAGTTCCGCTGGCGAGGGGATCGGTCATTTCTAATCCTTTGTGTCGTTTATGGGCTTAGACATGCGAGTGGAGTGAACCGGAGGCTTGGAGAGATACGTCTCTTCGTCGGCCCTGGGCAGGTCCTTGTGGGTGTAGTTTTTGCGAGCCTCACTACACACGTGCCCGTCCATCCAGTGGTAGTCACGCGGGGTGACCATGAGACGTCGTCCATCACCGGAGCTGACGTACTTGGTCGTCGTCGAGCCGACGACAACCAAGGTTGTCATGCCACACCACTCGGGCTTGAACTCTTCGAGGGTAGACATGATCACTTGCTGTTGACGGCGCTCAGCATGCGAGACCAGGGCCACCGGGGTGGAGGGCGGACGGTGCTCGGCCATGATCGCCAGAGCATCAGGGAGCTGGTGGGTACGAGTGCGCGAACGCGGATTATAGAAGGTGGTGACGAGGTCTCCCTCAGCAGCCGCCTTTACGCGCTTAAGGATGAGGTCCCAATCGGTATGCAGGTCCGACAGGGAGATAGTGGCGTGGTCATGGCCCAGCGGGGCACCGAGGATCGCCGAGATGGCGAGCTCTGCGGTGACTCCAGGGACGATCTCGACGTCGATACCGTCGGTGCCCATCTCCAGAGTAGGGGAGGCCATCGCGTAGATGGCCGGGTCGCCACCACACACGAAGGCCACATTGCGGCCGTCCCGGGTGGCCTCGATAGCGGCCTGAGTGCGCTCCTCTTCGGTGCCCATCTTGGTGGCCAGGATTGTGGCCCCTGGGCGCACCAGATCCCGTATCTGGCGGACATAAGGGGCGTAACCAGCGACGAACGTAGCATTGCGGATGGCCTCGACGGCGCGCGGAGTCAGCAGATCACGGGAGCCCGGTCCGAGCCCAACCACCGACAGATGGCCATGTGCCGGGATGCGGCCGATGGCGCAGGTAGCGTCCGAGGTTTTGGTCTTATGTACCAGCAACTCGGCCCCCTGACACAACACCGCGGCCTCACTGACGCTCGGTGTCCCGACCTCCCGGGCGACGACGTCGGAAGGTGTCGGGACATCGTGGGCGGCCAGAGCCTCGGCGGACTCAGTGCGATATTCCACACCGAGTTGGTTAGCCAGCTTCACCAAACCAAGCTCGCCGGCCTTAACCTCGTGGGACACCAAGCGGGTCACCGAACCGAGAGCCAGGCCGTTATCCTCCAAAGTCTTAACGAGGAGTTGACGCAGTGACTCGACCTCGGTGCCCTTGTTGCATCCCATCCCGACGACTAGACAGCTCGGATGCAAGACAACGGTAGGCAGGTCGTCACCATGATCGGCGAAGACGCGCTCTGCAACCCGCTCGGAAACGATAACCCGAGCAGCCGGGGTCTCGGCGTCCTCGGTGACGTTCTTGGGTAGCGGGGGCAACGGCCAAGGCTGCTCGCGGACGACGAGCACCGGATGTCCGGCGATGATCGATCCGGTTACACCCGCGACATCGCCCTCGTAGGCCCAGCCAAGCTGGTCGAGGGCCGGTACACCGAGGGAGTCGGTAGCGGTGGAGACAACCGCGGTACCGCTGAGGGCCTCGGCAACGGTGCGGGAGAGTTCGTTGGCTCCACCGACGTGACCACCCACCAACGGGATGGCAAAGCGTCCAGCCTCGTCAACGACGACCACTCCCGGGTCGGTCTTCTTGGACTCCAGTAGTGGGGCAATGATCCGCGTAGTAGCGCCCAGGGCCAAGTGGGAAATGATGAGATCGCACTCCCCCCATGCTGCGGCCAGACCGGTGCGCGATGGCCCGACATACTTCTTCGTCTCACGCTTGAGAGCGTGGTCAATGGCCTCGGCGTGGGCTACGGCAGCGTCGGAGTTGATGATCTGTCCGATGATCGGGTCACGATCGGAACCGTCGGGGTTGGTGTCGGAACCTGGCTGCGGGGCGTCGGGACCGTTGACGTTGACATCACCAGCGAGCTCGGGGTTGACGCCGAGGGCCTCCGGAGAATCCGGATGGTGCTCAAGCACCAGCACGACGTTGGGGCTAAGGATGTCCTCATCGGCGATAACGGCTTTGGCAGCGTCCTCGTCCAGAACGCGTACTCGCTGACCCTCTTCACCGATCTTCTCGGCCAGCACGAAGGTCTTGCCGCGACCTGCAAGCCCATCAACCAGCTCAGCGAGACCTCGATTGGGCGCCGTCAGCACGCCAACCTTGGGATGGATCTTCGCAAGCCGAACGGCCGTTTCGATGTCCTTGGAGTGGGAGGAGACAAACTGGGCGTCATCCCACGGCAGGGCGACCGCGGCGAACGCTGCCTGCAAAGAGGTCGGAGCCGTCACCACCTCGACACGCAAACCGGCCTGTCGGATCCGGCGAACCACACCGAAAAACAGCGGGTCACCGGAGGCGATAACAACGACGTTGGCGTCGTCAGGCAGCGACTGGATCCGCTCAATGGCAGGCCCGATAAGTCCAAGTTTCTGACGCTTATCGTCGGGGACAGCGAGGGCATCAAGGTGACGCTGACCACCGACGACGAGATCAGCCTGGGTAACTTCCTCGCGCAGGGCGTCGCTAATAGTGCCGAGATATCCGTGGACGCGAATCATGAATTGCCCTTCGTGTCGGGGTTCGTGGAGTTCCGGTGGTAGACGCCGCAGGTACCGTGAGCCTTGAGGTCAGCGTGGGCCTGAGCGTCGGCTGCGCGATACTCGTGACGAAAACCGGGATGATAGAGGTGGCTGCGGGTGGAGATCGGCCCCTCTGCCAGCGCCGGGCCCACGAGGACGACCGCATGCTTCCACAGCTTGTGGTTACGCATCGTCTCCGACAGGTGAGCCAGGTCGCAGCGGAACATCATCTCCTCGGGCCAGGTCACCGCATACCCGATGATGCAGGGGGTCTCCGGCAGATATCCGCCCTCCAGTAAGGCCTCCTGAAGCGCCTTGTTACGGGCCGCTGACAGGTAGATTGCCATAGTCGCCCCATGACGGGCGAAGGAGGCAACGGTCTCACCGTCGGGCATGGGTGTGCGCCCGCCCTCGAGCCGGGTGAGGATGAGTGACTGAGAGACTTCCGGGACAGTGATCTCGACGTCCATCCGTGCAGCGGCAGCCGAGAAAGCAGAGATGCCAGGAATGGTCTCGAAGTCAATACCAATACGACGACACAGGTCACGCTGTTCTGCGGTAGCCCCGTAGATGGACGGGTCACCGGTGTGGACCCTGGCCACCATCAGGCCCTCGTCGCGGGCGCGGGTGTAGAGAGGTTCAAGGTCCTCCAAGGGGATAGAGGCGGAGTCGATGAGCTCAGCGCCCTCCTTGTGACGGGCAACCATGTCGGGATGTACCAGGCTGGAGGCCCAGATGATGATGTCGGCGGTTTCAATGACCCGAGCGCCGCGCACACTCACCAAGTCTGGGGCACCCGGTCCGGCTCCAACGAAAACGACCTTGCCGGCTCCTTCGGGGATGTCACGACGGGGCACCGGCGGCGGCTCGATGACGTTGTGGTCTAAATCCTCCAGAGCCTTCTCAGACACATGCTGGGTGGGCCGTGCGGCCTGAGGTTCGCTCACAGTTTCCCTCCTGTGGTGGTGCGCTCCGGAGTGGTCAAGACGGTCGAGAAATACGGCAGAGTCTGCGCGTCAGCCACTTCGTCAAGGGTGATGATCTGCTCGGATTCCAAGGTGACGTCGGTGCCGATGACAGCCTGACGGTCCCGGCTGCGCAACTGCTCGACGACGTCGGGGAGTTTACGTCCGCCCTTGTAGATCGCAACCGAGTCAACGAGGTCGAGGACCTGCCCAAGTTTGCTGATGCCGACGGTAGCCGGGACGAGGGCCAGGATCTCCTTGCCCTCGACGAGTGGACGCCCGGATGCAGCCGACAGGGCCTGCATGGCGGTAATGCCAGGGCTCAACTCGACGGTGACGTCGGGCAGCCTCTCCTCAACGTTGGCACGCAGATAGGTGAAGGTAGAGAAAACAGTCGGATCACCGACGGTGGCAAGGGCGACGGTACGGGCTCCCTCATCAAAAGCTGTAACCACGGCGTCGGAGGAGACCTGCCAGGAGGCCTTGCGCTTTTCACCGACACCGGACCTCTCCCGCATTGAGAAGGGGATGCGTCTGATACGCCCGGCGATCTCGGGGGCGACAGCTGTGATGATGCTCTCGGCACGCCCCGGACCATCAGTGGTGGCCTCGGTGTAGGGAACGAGGATCACGTCTGCCTCGCGCAAGATGCGTACGGTTTTCACGGTGACCAGTTCCGGGTCGCCCGGGCCGACTCCCACTCCGAAAAGCGTGCGTGACGTGGCATCGTTCATGTGGTTCTCCTCAGGTACCCTCGCCTGACGGTTTGTTCGGCAGGAACCGGGCAGAGCGTCTGGCTGCACCGCATGGGGTGTCTCACAGTGGCGGGACCGCTCCGGAATCTCACCGGATTGCTCATCGCTCGATCGCATATCGAGCATAGCCGAGACGAGACACCACACACACCTAATGCTGCGGTAGCGAGGAACACATCACCGCACCGCATAACGGGTTCTCTGTCGCCGCCGTGGTGTTCTTGCACACTCACAGCCTGAACCAGGTCATCTGAGAACAAGGTGGCCGAGTTCATCGCCGAGTAGGAAAATCCTCAACCGCCAGATCAACGCACCAGGTGCAGTATCCGATCGACATCGACGTGAGCCTCTAACGCGTCGGCAAGGGTTTCGATCATCGCCTCGCGTCGAGCCTGATAACCCAGCTCGTCAGAGTGCGGACGCCAGGATGAACCAGCGTGACGGGCCGCGTCAGCCAGCCACGTGCGACGGAATTCGTCGTGCTCGAATGCCCCGTGCCACATCGTCCCCCATACCGGACCGACGTGTACGCCGTCGAGGAAGGCTTCAGCGTCCTCAAGCGAACGACAGACGCCGTGATGGATTTCATAGCCACCAACCTCGATCCCCCGCCATGTCCCGTGCGACAAGGCAAGGGTCTTCGTGGCGGCGAAGTCCACCTCGACCGGCAGCAGTCCAAGCCCTTCGACGACACTTCCTGGAGTCGTCTCCTGACCATCGGGGTCGAGGATAGTCCGGCACAGCATCTGGTACCCGCCACAAATGCCCACCACGGTGCGCCCCTGCTCGGCACGGCGAGCCACGACGTCAGCGATGCCCGAGCGTCGCAACCATTCCAAGTCGGACACTGTGGACCGCGACCCCGGCAGAACGAGAACGTCAGCGGCCTGACACGTATCCGGGTTTGTCGTCACCTGGACGTCCACCCCCGTCTCGCCAGCCATGGCGTCGACGTCGGTGGCGTTGGAGATGCGCGGGAACCGCACCACCGCAACCCGTAAGGATGACGGGCCGACGGCGTCTCCCTCGTGACGCCACCGCCCCACTTCCAAGGCGTCCTCGCCATCGAGCCACACCCCCGGGACCCAGGGCAACACCCCGAAACTCGGCATCCCGGTACGATCGGTGATCTCCTCAAGCCCGGGAGCGAGGATGGCATCGTCACCACGGAACTTGTTGACGATGTAACCGGCCAACAGAGCCCGGTCGTCATCGTCGAGAAGTGCCCAGGTGCCAAAGAGACTTGCCAGAACCCCGCCGCGGTCAATGTCACCGACAAGCACGACCGGCAGGTTCTTGGCCCGAGCCAACCCCATATTCGTGTAGTCGCCTCGGCGCAGGTTGATCTCGGCCGGAGACCCAGCTCCCTCACAGATCACCATGTCGTGGGACGCGGCAAGCTCGTCATAGGCAGCCCATGCGGCCTCGGCCAGGTATCGCCGTCCGGTGGTGTATTCCCCCGCCTCCAACACTCCACCGGGCTTTCCCCGCAACACGACGAAGGAGCGCCGATCAGTGCCCGGTTTAAGCAACACCGGATTCATGGCAGATGTTGGTGTGACCCCGGCTGCAGTGGCCTGGAGGTACTGGGCTCGGCCGATTTCGGAACCGTCTGCGCACACCATCGAGTTGTTTGACATGTTCTGGGCTTTGAAAGGCACCACGTCGACGCCGCGACGTCGGGCGACCCGGCACAAGGCGGTAACGACGAGGGATTTACCCGCGTCCGACGATGTTCCGGCAACGAGGATTCCGGTCATGGTGAGTCTCCTTGTCATCAACGCCTTGTGCTGTGCGGCAGAAGACCGCGCGGAATCAGGCCGCCGTAGAACAGCACATGGGCCACACTGGCCAGCCCTGCGACAGCACACCAGGTGGCTGCCGTGGTGACCGTGGTGACCAGGCGCGCCGCGTCGGCCGTCTTGTCAGCATCGGGACGGGTCCCGGACCCCAGTAAGGGGCGGAACTCCACCCGGTTGCCGTAGTAGACGTTACGTCCGCCGAGTTGAACACCGAGGGCCGCTGCCCAGGCCGACTCGCACCAGCCACCGTTGGGACTGGGATGGTGGCCATGCTCGGCCCGCACCACTCGCCATGTAGTTTTCCGATCGCCTCCGACCGTTGAGGCACACCCAGCGGCCAAGGCTCCGGTGAACCGAGCTGGCACCCAGTTGACAACGTCGTCGAGGTAAGCGGCCACCTTGCCGAAGTGCTCGTAGCGGTCGTTATGGTGGCCGATCATGGCGTCAAGGGTGTTGGCCCCGCGGTGGACGAGCAGCCCAGGCAACCCGGCGACCGCGCCCCACCAGAGCGATGCGACTGCGGCGTCGGAGGCGTTCTCGGCCATCGACTCGACGGCGCCCCGGGCTATCTCGGCGGCGTCGAGGGCGTCAGGGTCACGCCCACACAGGTGCGGTAGACGCTTCCGCGCGGCAACCAGGTCGCCATTGGCCAAATGGCCGGCCATCGCCCGGCCTTCGCGAGCCAGAGATGCGGACCCGACGACGGCCCACGTGGCCAAGGCGGTGGTGGCGATACGGAGCGCCGGTCGGTTTCGGGTGAGGCGATCAACGGCGCCTCCGATCACCGCAAGCGGCGTCAAGCAGGTGACAGTAAAGAGGGTCCCGCGTCGCGTCGAATCCGCGTACATGGTCTTTTCTAGCCGGGCGACCGCCGCACCGAAGACGGCCACCGGATGGTGGGTTTGCGGGTCAGGCACGATGTGGTCGGCGATAATGCCCAGCCCCAGACCAGCAGCCCGGCAGAGCAGACCGACGGCAACGTGGCGGCGTGGCGTGATCGACATGCCTCACACCTTATCGAGATCGAGTTATCGAGCGGCCCCGGTAGCCTTCCTAAGGTGAGCCGCATCGTCATCGTCAGGCACGGACAGTCAACATGGAATCGTCAAGGACGCATCCAAGGACAGACCATGGGTGTTCGGCTAACGATGCGCGGACGAAGTCAGGCTCGCCAGGCCGCTCGCACGGTGGCAGATCTGGTGCCCCACGGCACCCCGACCATCGCCTCGGACCAGAAGCGAGCAGTGCAAACGGCCCGTCCCATCGCACGAGTTTTGGGAGTGCAGGTGATGACGGATCCGCGGCTGCGAGAGCAGGGGCTGGGGGCCATGGAGGGGCACACCGCCGATGAGCTCGAACCTCTCCCCCAGCCAACGGGGGTACATCCGGCCGACGTGCGATGGGCCGGCGGGGAGTCGCTCGCAGATGTGGCTGAGCGGTGTCACAGCCTGCTGGACGACTTAGCAGCTCGTCATCTGTCGGCAATCGTGCTCGTCACGCACGGTGACACTATGCGGATCCTACTGGGGATTCTCGATGGTCGTAGTCACCGGGACCTCGACTGGGATCTCTCGTTGACGAACGGAAGCGTCATGGTACGAAATGTGGACCTGGGCGAATTACATTGACGGCCTTTGCGGTCGTAACCAGTCAACCGGACGCTCCATCCCCCACCCCCGAAGCCCGCAAGACCGTACTTTCCACGTCATCGAGCGCGTACTCGACGATCGTCCGAAAAGATGTTTCCCGTAGCACTGGGAGACGTGTAGCGGGATTCGCGACCGACTCGAACGCTGCGGGCAATCTGCGTCATACTCTCAGCCTTGGCGATGTCAGACTGTTGGCTGGCTGCATCCCTGCCGACGAGCAATGATCTGGGCCACATCACGAACGACGACCCTCACAGCCACCCCCGACGTCGAGCCGTGACAGCCGCCTCAGTGCGATTCGCCGCGCCCGTCTTGCCAATAGCCGAGGACACGTGGTTACGCACCGTACCCACTGACAGGCACAGCTCGGAAGCGATGAGGGAGATCGATGCTCCCGACTCGGCCAGCCGCAGGATCTCCCGTTCCCGGCCTGACAAGGGATTGTGACCCTCGATGAGGGATTCAGCGGCCAAGGCCGGGTCGATGGCCCTACCTCCGGCGTGGACCTTGCGCACCACCTGGGCCAGATCCTCGGCAGGGGTGTCTTTAACAAGGAATCCAGCCACACCGGCGTCCATGGCTCGCCGCAGATATCCCGGTCGCCCGAAGGTCGTCACGATGAGAATTCGACACCACGGCGCCTGGTCCCTCAGCTCGGCGGCGACCGTGATCCCGTCAAGACCAGGCATCTCGATGTCGAGCAAACACACGTCAGCGTAAGTATCCTGCACCAGGCCAACCACCTCGTCACCTCGCCCGCACGTGCCGACGATCTCCAGGTCGTCCTCCATGCCGAGCAGGGCTGCCAGAGCTCCGCGTACAAGGGTCTGGTCGTCGGCTAGCACGAGTCTGATCGGGGTCTTGTCGATCATGGCCTCAGCCTGTCACGACAATCCGGGTACCGTGGCCACGCTCCCCCGGCCCGATCCACAACTCTCCCCCGGCTGCCTCAACCCGTCGACGCATACCCGTTAAACCGTTGCCCTCGGGAGCGCCTCCTCGACCGCGACCATTATCGCTGATGACCAGAATCTCGTCATCGATCTCGACGCAGCAGGTATGGGCCTGCGCGTGACGCACCACATTCGTTACCGCCTCGCGCAGCACCCATCCGCGCACCGTGTCGAACTCCGAGCCCTCGCCATGGCACCCGCCTTGGACATCGGTACGCGTGTCGGAGACCACACACTCAACACCGGCAGCCTCGAGTGCGGTACGAGCTGCGGCAAGTTGAGCATCGACTCCCATGTGGGCCATGTCACTGACCAGTTCTCGCACCTGCGCCAGAGCACGGCGCGTCAATCCGTGCAGTTCGACCGCCTGGGCACGCGCAGCGTCCGGGTCGGTGCCAATGAGGCGTTCCGCCAACTGAGCCTTCATGGCCATAACCGTGAGCGTCTGGCCGAGCAGGTCGTGGACATCAGAGGCGACCTGCTCGCGTTCCTCCAGACGTGCCAGGACGTCCTGCTCTGCTTGACAAGCCAACTGCCCCCGGCAGGCCGTCCGCTCCAAGACCCCCACCACCGTCACTAGAGCAACCGAGATGGCCCAACTGATCGCCCACGGCATCAGGTCCGGCACGGTCCACACCAGCACAGCTATCCCGACGACCTCGATGGCGAGCGTGATCTCTAGGGCTACCTCAGGCATCTGGAAGACAGCGAAGGCTATCGGGTATACCAGCGCACTTGCCACCATCTTGGGGCTGACAAGGGCCAACAGGGCGCACAAGACCACGAGCACAACCTGACCCACGATGGCGCTTCTACGAACCTGACGTTTCGTGTACCACAGTTCCAGCCCGTCAACATGCCACCAGAACAGCGTCAGATAGAACAGCGCGAAGATGGTCAGCCCCACCCAGCCCAAAGCGATGCGCCATGGCGGTAAATGCGAGCTCTGAAGGGACACTACGGTATAGGCGAGGAAGACGAGCCAGATACCAGCAGCGAGGGCGTTGCGGTTGCGACGCCGCAAGGGAATCGGATGCGATGCCCCTACGATTACTACCATGGCGGAGTCCTTCCTGCTAGCCTCGTGCATTCCAGGGGTGTTGTCCTGATCGATTTCGTCCCCGATGTGGATTTCTCGTCTGCTCCGATCCTCTCAGCGGTTCTGACGACGTCTACCCGCCAGCACTGCCACGATCCCCATGATTATCGTCCAAGCGATGATACTGACGACAGGACGCACACCGGCTCGTCGATCACGCCACGCATCGTCACCATCTGCTGCCCGATGAGCGGCATCCGCGTCAGCTGGCCGGGCCCATACATTGGGGTGAATCGTGACAGCTTGAGCATGAATCCATTCAGCGGGATGAACATATTGCCTAGAAAGGCCACGGCAACGGTACAGAAGGAGGTGATCCCAGTCGCAGCCTCGCCACGCACCAGCAAGGCGACGGCCAGACCGAACAAAGTGAAGGGCATCGAGCACACCCAGCACAGCAGGAAGGACCACAACCAGCGCAACCCATCGACGCGGGCATTGGTGATGGCACCCGTGGCGAACACGACCGCCAGCGGAACCAAAGCCACAGTTTCGATCGCCAGCACCTTTGAAAAGACGTATTTCAACGGTGTCATCGGGGTGAGCGCCAGCTGACGACCCCATCCGCGCTGCTGTTCGAGAGCGGCGTGGGATCCCCATGTGGTGACGGCCAGGACGGCCCCGTAAACGGCCATGGAGACCATGATCGTTGCCTTGACGTTTCCGTGGGCAACGGCGGCGTCGGTGTACGACTGGGTGGCTCCGAAGATGAGGTAGAAACCGGCAGGCATGAGTACGGTGAAGATGGTGCCGCCGGTGTTGCGAAGCAACCTGCGGATGTCGAGAAGCGCGTAGGTGATCATGCTGCTGCCTCCCAGTCGTCAGCATCGTCACGGGAATCATTGGAGCCTGTGAGCCGGACGAAGGCGTCCTCAAGGGTCGTCGTCGAGATGAGCAGTCCGTGAGCGTCGGTGTGGGCCAGAAGGTAACGAGCCAGGTCGTCAGGCTGACTAGTGTGCACGATGAGTTGCTGGCCCCGGACGGTGACGTCGTTAATCCCAGGGAAGGTGTGCAGACCCTCGGCCAGTCCGGAGGGATCGGTGAGGGTCGCCCTGACAATGGATCCGGACACCGAGGCGCGAACCTCATTGATGGGACCGTCCGCGACGAGCTGTCCACCACTGACGAGGACGACGCGACGGGCGAAGGAATCGGCCTCCTCGATGTAGTGGGTGGCGAAAATGACCGTACGCCCGGCGTCGGCCTCCTCACCCATGACCTGCCAGAAATGGCGACGAGCCTCAACGTCCAGGCCGGTTGTCGGCTCGTCGAGGATAAGCACATCGGGTTTAGGCAGCATCGCGAGGGCGAAACGAAGTCGCTGCCGCTGACCCCCCGAGCATTTGCCGACCTTGGTTCCGGCGAATGGGGCCAACTCCCACCTTTCGATGAGGGGCTTGACCCTCGAACGCTGCCCGTGTGCGGCAGCGATGGCCTTCATGGTCTCTGCGACGGTGAAGTCGGGTAGCAGCCCGCCGGTTTGAAAGACGGCGCTGATGCAACCAGTACGTGCGGCTGTTCTCGGATCGGAGCCCAGGACACTGACCTTCCCACTGTCGGGTCTGGTCATGCCAAGAAGCATGTCGACGGTCGTGGATTTGCCGGCTCCGTTAGGCCCGAGGAAGGCCATGACCTCTCCGCGGTTGATCGTCATTGACAAGTGGTCGACGGCAATGAGGCGTTCGCGGCTGCCGGTTTGGGGGAACGACTTGACGAGATCGCGTATCTCTATCGCTGGTTTGTCCATGGCTCCAGTCTCGAATCGACAAGACTGGAGCCACCATCCTTCAATGTCACAACTTGGCCATGACATTCGTCACGGCCATCAGCGTGGGCTGACAATCAGAACGTGCTAACGAGTTGGCTGGCCCCCGCAACTCACAACCGGACTAGCATCTTCCCGGTGTTGGCGCCGTCGAGCATGTCGATGAACGCTTGTGGAGCCGCGTCGAGGCCGTCACGAAAAGTCTCGTCCCAGTGGATTTCGTCGGCCGGCAGCCACTCGGCCATCCGCTGTTGGAACTCCGGACGGACCTCCTCGGCATACTTAGCGATGACGAAGCCACGTAGGGTGAGGCGTTTCCCGATGGCCAATGCGAGATTTCGGGGGGCACAAGGCGGTTCGACGGAGTTGTACTGGGATATCGCCCCACACATCGCTACCCGACCGTCGATGTTGAGATGATCAATGGCGGCCTCCAGATGATCGCCACCAACGTTGTCGTAGTAGACGTCAATGCCATCGGGGGCTGCCTGCCCAAGCAACTCGGTACTCGGACCGTCGTGATAGTTGAAAGCGGCGTCGAAGCCGAGCTCACGCAACCGGGCAACCTTAGCGTCAGTGCCAGCCGAACCAATGACCCGAGAGGCACCGAGCAGCCGTGCTAGCTGACCAACCATCGATCCGACGGCTCCGGCAGCTCCAGAAACGAAGACGGCGTCACCAGCCTTCATCTCGGCGGCACGAGTCAGGCCAGCGTAGGCGGTGAGCCCAGTCATTCCCAGCACACTCAGATATGCCGACGCAGGGGCGATGTCGGTGTCAATGATGTGTGCATCACCGGCGTTAAGGACGGCATGCTCTCTCCACCCGAGCTGGTGACTGACGTGGCTACCTTCCGGAATATCCTCGCTGCGCGACTCGATGACGGTACCGACGGCACCCCCGTCAAGGGGCCGGTCAATGTGGAAAGGCGGCACATAGGACTTGACGTCGTTCATCCGACCACGCATGTACGGATCGACCGACATGACGTCATTGGCAACCAGGATTTGACCGTCGGATAGCTCGGGGAGGCTGATCTCCTCAATGCGAAAGTTGTCCTCGGTCGGTGCGCCGTGCGGGCGCGAGGCCAGGTGGACGGCACGGGTGGTCGTGGGACGTGTGGTGCTCATGGGGGTACTCCTCTTCTCGACACCGCTACAGCATTACTTGCCAACTCTCGCGCGAGCATCGCGGTCACACCAGACGATTCCGCGGAGGGTGATCGCGGGTCATGCACAATAGGGGCCATGGCTGACATCACGATCCTTCGAGCAGACATCACCACCCTCGACGTCGATGCTGTCGTCAACGCGGCAAACCGTCAGTTGGCTGGCGGCGGCGGGGTTGATGGAGCCATCCACCGGGCCGCTGGACCAGAACTGTCACAGGCATGCCGGAAGCTACGCGAAACCACCCTGACCGATGGTCTGCCCACCGGTCAGTCGGTAGCCACCACTGCCGGAAAGATGCCCGCGAAGTGGGTCATCCACACCGTCGGCCCGGTATGGGCTAAGACCATCGACAAGTCTGACCAGCTCGCCTCCTGCTATCGCACCTCTCTGCACGTGGCCGACGAGATCGACGCGCGAACCATTGCTTTTCCGACCATCTCTGCCGGGGTCTACGGCTACCCGATGGACGAGGCGACTCGGATCGCCGTCGAGACCTGCCGACAGACCGTCACCAAGGTAGACACGATTTACCTCGTTGCGTTCAATGCCGAGGCCGAGGCCGGTTATCGAGCTGCCCTCGGAGAGGAGTGATCCGGGTATTCGGGCGAGGACGCCGACAATTTAGTTAGCTAGCTCGGTAAGGATGCGTTCCAGCACAACAGCGTGATTGACCTCGCGATCACCAGCACCATAGAGCAAAATCACCTCATCGCGCCCGGCACATTCCTCCAGGAATGTCTTCGCGGCACCGGACTCGTCAAGCTCGACTTCATAGCGGCCTGCGAACTCGTCGAAACGCTCAGGATCGTGGTTCCACCACGTACGCAGCTGGGAGGACGGGGCAAGATCGGTGCGCCGCTCGTCGAGTCGAGCGTCATCCTTCTTGACCCCTCGCGGCCACATCCGATCAACCAATACCCGGTACCCCTCGGCAGGGCCCTTCTTGAGGTCATCACGAATGTTCACTGCGCGGAAAATCGTCATGTCTTCCACTGTGTCACGCGAGGGTTAAGCCTTCTGCTTCTTTTTGACGAAGATGGGTGCCAAGATGACGATGATGAGAGCGATAGCCACCCAATTAGCAATCTTGGCGTAGTACTTGAGGGCGTCAACGATGGGATCGCCCACTCCCCAGCCCAGTCCCAGATATCCTAGATTCCAGATGGTCGCGGCGACGAAGTCCAGAGCAATAAACCACCTCACCTTCATCCCAGATGCCCCCGTTAAGACGAACACAACCGGCATGATCGGAAGCGGGATCGGCACATAGGCGACAAGCACTCCCAGCCAGCCAAGCTTGCGAGCCCATTTCTCCGCCTGGTCATACCTGCGATGCGCCCGCTCGGATCGTCCAGCCCAGACCTCGATCATGCCCCGGCCCCACAGCTTGCCGGCCCACCAGTAGACCCAGTCGAGTTTGATCGACATAATCGAGCCCAACAACAGCCACCAAAGCCAGTACGGAGCCTGCCCCACTGATGCCAGCGCCCCGGTCGCAGCCGCACCGGTACGAGACCCGGTCAACCCCATGAGGATGGGCGGATCAAGACCGAGCAGCCAACCGCGCAATGGGAGCATCGCCAAGGAGAAGATGCCAAGGAAACCGATCCACCCCATGCACCAGTAGTCGGAGCGACCCGGCTTGTGGTTCCACGGCATGCCCTCGGCCTTCCACCACTCCTCCTCTGCTGAGGACTCGGTTCCGGTGGAGGATCGCGCCAGTTCGTCTTCAGCCACAGCCAGGGAGGTGGCGGCAACGGCAAAGGAATCCTTCTCACCTGCCGCCGCAGTGCTCATCTCATTCTGCACGCCGTTGAGGATACCCAGAACCGGTGACAACCCTGCATCGGCAATATCTGCCGAGAGGGGAACGCCCTACTCACAGCCCTATCTCAGCGGTAGCGTGGTATCTCGCTTCACCGAGCACACCCTAACCCCGCCGGGCGAGGAAGGACCACATGATCCGTTTCGACCACGTCAGCAAACGTTTCGATGACGGAACAGTCGCCGTCGACAACTTCGAACTGACAGTGGAATCACACCACCTGGTGGTCCTCCTGGGGTCTTCGGGGTGTGGCAAGACGACCCTGCTGCGGATGGTCAATCGGATGGTTGATCCATCTGAAGGACGAATACTCATCGACGACACTGATGTCGCCACCGTCAATCCGGTCAAGCTGCGCCGCCAGATCGGATACGTCATGCAATCGGGCGGATTGCTCCCCCACCGCACTGTTGTTGACAACATCGCCGCTGTGCCCCTTCTCTCGGGGGTTTCGCGGACTGCTGCCCGTACCCGAGCGATGGACTTACTCGAAAGAGTCGGCCTCGATTCTTCCTTGGCGCGTCGATACCCCACCCAACTATCAGGCGGGCAGCGACAACGAGTCGGGGTGGCACGCGCCCTGGCCGCCAACCCCGACATCCTCCTCATGGACGAGCCTTTCGGTGCTGTCGACCCGGTGGTGCGGACCGAGTTACAGCAGGGTCTGCTGCAAATCCAGGCGGATCTAGCAAAGACGATCGTCTTCGTCACCCATGACGTTGACGAGGCATTCCTGCTCGGCGACGAGGTGCTTGTCTTGCGGCGGGAAGCCCAGGTCGCGCAACGAGGGCGACCCGACGACGTCCTCCTCCATCCGATTGACGACTTCGTCTCCTCCTTCATTGGTGGCGATCGCCGGAACCTTCACATGGAGCGACATGATGACCACCCCACCATCGTTGATGCCGGTGGTCGACTCGTGGGGCGTTTCGCCAACCAGCCATCGACAACCGTCCGGGAGAATTCGTGAACACCCGATGGATTAGCGAGAACTGGGATCAGATTTGGCAGCTCACAAGCCACCACGCGGTGCTAGGCGTCACTCCCGTGCTACTGAGCCTATTACTGTCGGTCCCGTTGGGATGGTGGGCGCACCGCGCGCGAACCGCCAGGCGCATTCTTGTGCCGGGCGCGTCAGTCCTCTACGCCCTCCCTTCTCTGCCACTGTTCGTCCTTTTGCCGCTCATCCTCGGAACGAAGATCCTTGATCCGATCAACGTCGTCGTCGCGCTGACCCTGTACGGCATTGCCCTGCTGGTGCGCACCGCCACTGATGCCTTCGATTCGGTGGGACGATCGGTACGCCGTGATGCCGTCGCCATAGGCCACTCGGATTCCCAGGTGTTCTGGCGGGTCGCCTTGCCGCTCGCCGTTCCCGCGCTCGTTGCCGGAATGCGGGTGGTCTCGGCGTCCACCCTGTCCTTAGTCAGCGTTGGAGCCCTAGTCGGTGTGCCCTCTTTGGGTTACTTCTTCACCGATGGCTACCAGCGCTCCTTCCCCACCGAGATCTGGGTAGGAATTATCGGGACCCTGGTACTGGCGATCATCTTCGATCTCGTCATCGTCTGCGTCGGTCGCCTCCTGACTCCGTGGCGGAGGGCAGCGACGATATGAACCACATCGCAGCAGCTCTCACTTGGTTGACGACTTCCTCCCACTGGGCCGGTTCCGGATCTATCGGGGTCCGCATCGGCGAGCACCTTTGGTACACCTTGCTGGCACTCACCATCGCCGCCATCACCGCCATTCCTGCTGGGCTAGCTATCGGTCATACCGGTCGTGGAAAGACTATCGCAGTGGCTTGTTCTGGAGCTTTGCGTGCTCTCCCCTCTCTCGGCTTGCTCACTCTGCTAGCGATCTCGACAACGATCGGAATCGAGAATCCCGTCGTACCTTCCACCATCGTGCTAGCTATCCTGGCGATTCCACCCCTGCTGGCCGGTAGCTATTCCGGCGTAGACGCCATTGACGACGAGGTAGCTGACGGCGCTCGAGCCTGCGGCATGACAGAGATGCAGGTACTGGGCCGCGTCGAGTTGCCGCTAGCCACTCCCCTCCTCTTGGGCGGGTTGAGGTCGGCGGCCTTGCAGGTGATCGCGACGACGACAATATGTTCATATTTGGGCATGGGGGGTCTTGGCCGTTTCATCCTTGACGGGCTGGCGGTCTCCGACTACCCACAGATGCTCGCCGGATCCATCGTCATCATCGTGCTGGCTCTGGTTGTTGACGGGCTGCTCTGCCTCGTTACCCGCTTACTCACTGGCCCGGGTGTCAGACACGCCTTGGCCCTCACCCCGCAGTGATCCCATCGAATGGAGCACCCGATGATCACAACGCCCATGACCCGCCGAACCCTGCTCGGAACAGCGTTGCTGACCGGTCTGGCAGCATGTTCCTCAAACGACCCCCTCAATTCGGATGGCTCGGGATCCGGTAGCGCAGACCTGATCGTCGGTTCGGCGAATTTTACCGAATCTGAGATCATCGCCGAGGTCTACGCTCAGAGTCTCGAGACGGTCGGGATCACGATCAAACGTCGCATGCAGATCGGTGCCCGAGACGTCTACGTCAAGGCCCTTCAAGACGGTTCGGTCAACCTCGTCCCGGAGTACTCAGGAAATCTGCTGCAGTTCTTCCAGGGGGCATCGTCCGCCTCCGACGAGAAGTCCGTCATGGCCTCCCTGCGCAAAGCCGTGCCCGCCGGTATGTCGGTGGGAGAACCCTCGGCAGCTCAGGATGCCGATTCCTGGTGCGTCACCACCGAATTCTCACACACCCACAAGGTGACTTCCCTCACCGATCTAGCCACGTTAGATTCCCTCAAAGTGGGCGGCAACCCCGAACTCAAAGAACGACCCTACGGCCCGAAGGGGTTGACGAAGGCGTACGGCGTACCATCCTCCATAGTCAAGTTCACCGCCCTATCAGATTCCTCGGGCCCGCTCACCGTTAAGGCACTGACCTCGGGGACGGTTGATCTCGTTGACCTCTACACAACGACCCCAGCGATTAAGGAACAGCACCTCGTCGTCCTCTCCGACCCCAGGCATCTCATCGTGCCGCAAAACGTCGTCCCACTTTTAAGTAAGAAGGTTGATGACAAGGCACGTGCCCAACTGGCCAGGGTGTCGAAAGCGCTGACCACCGACGATCTCATCGGGATGAACCAGCGCTTTCAGGGAGACGAAAAAGCATCCGCAGCCACCATCGCCAAGGATTGGTTAGCACAAAGGGGGCTGGCCTCATAATCGGCCAGCCAATGGTTTAGCCTATTTCCGCGCGTGCCTCCTCGAAGGCCTTAATAGCCTTGTCGAGCTGTTCCCGGGTGAGCCCGGCAGACATCTGGGTACGGATGCGAGCCTTCCCCTTAGGAACCACCGGGTAGCTGAAGGCGCGAACATAAATGCCCTTGGCGAGCATGGCGTCGGCCATCTTCGCGGCCTTGACCGCGTCACCCACCATGACGGGCACGATCGGGTGATCTGACTCGGGGATCTCGAAACCGCGACGAGTCATCTCGGAGCGGAAGTACTCGGTATTCTCGCGCAGTTTGGTGAGCAGGTCGCCGGAGGATTTGAGCAAGTCAAGGGTAGCAAGCGATGCTCCGGCGATCGATGGGGCAAGCGAGTTAGAAAACAGATAGGGCCGCGAATTCTGTCGCAGCATCTCGACGACTTCCCGATGGGAGCAGGTGTAGCCGCCTGAGGCACCGCCCAATGCCTTGCCAAGGGTGCCTGTAAGGACGTCAACGCGGTCGCGAACGCCCCACTGCTCGGGGGTCCCGGCGCCGTGTTCACCGACGAACCCGACAGCGTGGGAGTCGTCGACCATAACCATGGCACCATACTTTTCGGCGAGGTCACAGATCTGCGGCAGCGGGGCAACAAACCCGTCCATCGAGAAAACGCCGTCGGTGGCGATCATGATGTGCCTGCAGTCCTTCGCAGCCTGCAGCTGGGCCTCAAGATCGGCCATGTCCAGGTTACGGTAACGGAAGCGCTGGGCCTTGCACAACCGGACCCCATCGATGATCGAGGCATGGTTAAGCTCGTCGGAAATGATCGCGTCGTCAGGGCCGAGAAGGACCTCGAAAAGACCGCCGTTGGCGTCAAAGCAGGATGAGTAAAGAATGGTGTCCCAGTTGTCGGGGTCATCGGGGTGAAGGAATTCGGTGATGGCTCGCTCGAGCTTCTGGTGGAGGGTCTGGGTGCCACAAATAAACCGCACCGAGGCCATCCCAAATCCCCATTCATCGAGAGCCTTCTTGGCAGCCTCAATGAGCACCGGGGAATCAGCCAAACCGAGGTAATTATTCGCGCACAGGTTAATGACCTCGCGCCCATCATCGACGGTGATCTTGCCCGACTGGGGGCTGGTCAACGGGGCTTCAGCTTTATACAGCCCCTCCTCCTTAAGGGCTGCGATCTTGGCGCTGAGTTCGTCTTTCATAGGTCCGTACATAGTTGTCCTTCCTCTAAGTCGCTTATCAGTCGAGGCATTCCCAGTTCATGACAACCTTGCCGCCGTGGCCCGAGCCTGCGACGTCAAAGGCTTCCCGGAATTCCGTGATGGGGTATCGGTCGGTGATGATTCCGGAGATGTCCAGACCGGAACGGATGAGGGAGGCCATGGTGTACCACGTTTCGAAGATCTGACGCCCGGTCACTCCCTGAATTGTGATCATGTTAAAGATGATCTTGGAAAAGTCGAGGGTGATGTCAGTGCTCGGGGTTCCCAGCAACGCAATCCGTCCACCATGAGTCATATTGTCAATCATGGATGTTAAAGCTGTCCCCGACCCGGACATCTCCAGGCCGATGTCAAACCCCTCCTTCATGTCGAATCGGTCCCAGACCGTCTCCAAACCTTCGCGGGAAACATTGACGGCGTTCTTCAGGCCCAGTTGCTGAGCCAGCTCCAGCCTCTCGTCGGACAGGTCGGTAACGACGACATTGCGCGCCCCTTGGAACTGAGCGACCAGGGCCGCCATGATGCCGATCGGCCCAGCACCTGAAACGAGGACATCCTCGGCCAGGCAGGGGAACTGCAAGGCGGTGTGTACGGCATTGCCGAACGGGTCAAAGATCGCCGCGACGTCGGGGTCAAGGTCCGGGATGTGATGTACCCAGACGTTGCCAGCCGGCATGACGAAGTACTGGCAGTAGGCACCGTTGACCGCATATCCAATACCTTGGGTGTTGCGGCACAGGTGACGTTTGCCCGCTAGGCAGGCCCGGCAGCGTCCGCAGACATAGTGCCCCTCGCCGGAGACGAACTGTCCGACCTCCAGATCATTGACCTCCGAACCGAGTTCAACAATCTCACCGCAGAACTCGTGGCCGAGGACCAGCGGGGTGTGCACCGTCTTGGCGGCCCACCCGTCCCATTTATCGATGTGAACGTCGGTGCCACAGATTCCTGTCCGCATCACCTTGACGATGACGTCGTTGGGGCCAGCGACCGGGTCGGGGACCTCCACCAGCTCCAGACCCGGCTCCGGGCGGGTCTTGACCAAGGCCTTCATCGAGCCTCACTTTCCGGGGCAGCGCCCCACACTTCCTCGTGTTGACACCACTGTGCCACCATCGTCACAGCAGCACAGCGGTTATGATATCTCCCGTGAGCGTTTCCCGTAGCCGCAAACGGGGCATCGTTGAGATGTGCCAGACATTCGACGGACGGGTACGTCCTCACGCCAATTAGTCTGCAACTCCTCCATATCTCACGTGCAGAACGTTACGAAAAAGAGGCCTCGCCTGGGCACCGTCAGGACATGGCCATCCGTCGCCACATGAGCCACATCGGCTCGCTCGAACCACTTCCCCGGAAACGTCTTGGCAATGCCGGCAGAAGCCCCCGACAACCAGCGACCCGCGCTCAACCCTTGAGCCCCGAACTGGCGAGCCCCTCGATGACCTTGCGTTGCATCGAGAAGAAGAGGAGGAAGATCGGCGCCATGGCCATCACGGAGGCCGCCATCATGAGCGCGAACTCGCTCGAGTGCTGCCCTGCAAGGGTCGCGATGCCAACGCTCAACGGCATCGGCTCCTCCCGCGCCGTGACAATCAATGGCCACAGCAAGTCATTCCAGGACCACAACACGGTCGTGATCATGACCGCGAACAAGCCTGGTTTGACGACGGGCACCATGACTCGCCAAAACGTCTGCCACGGATTGCAGCCATCGAGCCTTGCGGCCTCCTCCAGCTCGGCCGGCAGGCTCATGAAGGACTGCCGCATGAGAAACACTCCGAAAGCCGAGAAGAAGCCAGGAAGGACGATGCCCCATGGCGTCTCCAACAATCCCAGTTCGCGAATGATCTCGTACTGGCCGATGAGATACGACTGCCCGGGCACCATGAGGATTGCAAGGACGAACCCGAAGAGAACCGACTTGCCACCGAACTTCATTCGCGCGAAGGCATATCCCCCCATCGAGCACAGAATCAGTTGGACGACGGTTCTCAACACCGTGATCGTCACCGACACCCCAAACTGTTTGAGGAAAGGAAGACGGGTAAACACCTCGGTGTAATTGTGGAACTGCCAGCGGTCGGGAATGAGCTTCGGCGGGACGGACTGGATCTCCATGTTCGTCGACAAGGACATGAGGATCTGGTACACGAATGGGAACACCATGAGCACTCCGCCGAGCAGCAGAAGGATGTGCACCCCGACGAAGCGCCGCTGCGAGACGGTGTCGCCCCGCTTGGCAAGGGCCGCCACCTCTACAGCGGAGAGTTCGGACCCCGTACTCACCTCAGACATAGTTCACCCATCTCTTCTGCCCCAGGAACTGGGCGAGAGTCACGATGGCGACGAGAGCAAAGATAACGATCGCCACGGCGGCACCGAGCCCCTGGTCATGGTTGACGAAGGCTTGTCGGTAAAACAGCGACACCAACGAGCGAGTCCTCGGCTCAGCCGGGTTCCCCGTTCCGATCATCGCGTACAGCGCGTCGAACAACTGGAACCCACCGATCGTCGTCATGATCGTCAGGAAGAAGATCGACGGGGACAGCAACGGCACCGTGACCATCCGGAACTGTCGCCAGGCAGAGGCACCGTCAATGGACGCGGCCTCGTACAGCTCCCGCGGGATCGACTTCAGCCCCGCAGACAGGATGATCACGTTGAACCCGATCGACGCCCACAACCCAAACAGGGCAACAGCGAACAACGCCCATCCAGGTGACACCAGCCAGTAGGGCGGATCGGAGACCCCCACGCTCCGAAGAATCTGGTTAAGCAGACCAAACTGACCGTTGTAGACGATCTTCCGCACCTGAGCGACGGCCATCGGCATGGCAAGGTACGGCATGAAGTAGAGGATCCGGTACAGCCCCTTGAACCTCAGGCCGGGCAGCTCGATCATGGCCGCTACAGCCACCGACAGTGGAATGCCGAGCAGGACGATGACCGTGTAGAGCAAGGTGTTGCCGATCGCTGACCTGAGGTCCGGACTAGCAAACAGTTCCCGATAGTTCTCGAATCCGACGAACTGTGGGTTCCCACCGAAAGCGTTCGTCTGCTTCAGCGACGCAACAACGTTCTCGAAAATCGGCCAGTAGTAGAACACTGCGATGCCGAGCATGAGCGGGCCGATGAACAGGGCCGGCCACGCTCCGACGCTGGTCGGGTCCTTCTTCTTGCGGTGTCCTGACCGGCTCGAGAGTGGGGCGACGGCGGTGTCGCCCCGCGTGCCGGGGTGAATCATCCCTTCTCCTTCGCCAGCGCATCATTCATGAACGTCGCGAGCTTCCTCGCCGTCTCCGGGACAGGCATCTCACCGGAGAATGCCGGGTTGACGTAGTCAGCCTCTTTATCAGCCCACACGCTGGTATTTCTGCTAACCGGGTACGTGACTGCGTACGTCGTGGCAGCGTCAACGAACATCTTGCAGTTCCACTGCGGGAACGCCTTGACCCAGGGATCCTGGGTCCCGTGGAAAGCCGGGATGGCGGTACCGTTCCGAGCTTCCGTCTCCTGTGCCTGCTTGGAGCCCATGTGGGCGACGAGGGCCAGTGCGGCGGCTTGGTTGGCCGACCTGGCTGAAACCACCCATCCCAGGCCGTGAATGACAGTGGCCTTCCTGTCTTTTTTGGGCAGGACAATAACGTCATAGTCGTTCTCGTGTCCCTTAAACTCCTCAGCAAGTTCCGAGGCGGTCCAGTCACCGGACCAGTACATCGCCGATTTCCCGCTCTTGAACATCTGAGAGGGTTTGGTGTCGGTGATGACCTTCGGGGACGCCACCGAACCGTCCTTGACCCAATCCGCCCAACACTGCAATCCCTCGATGCTCTTCGGATCGTCAAATCCTGACTTGTCATCCTTGATGACGAATCCACCAGCTTGGAAGATGGTGTTGTAGTACGTTCCTTGGCCATCACCGTTGATGGTCGTCGCACAGCCGTATATCCCCTTCGACTTGCCCCAGTCGGAGATCTTCTTCGCCTTGTCATGGAAGTCATCCCATGTCCAGTCAGCGGTCGGCAGTTCAACACCAGCATCCTTGAAGATTTTCTTGTTGTAAAAGACACCAATGGTGTCGAAGTCCTTGGGGACGCCGTAGTGCTTGCCGTCGTAGGTGTACAGCTTGACGAGGGCTTCGGGGTAGTCCGACCACTTGACACCGGCATCGGTGACCTTGTCGATCGGCGCCAGCATCCCGTTGCCGGCATAGAGCTGAATATTGGGACCGTTCATCCAGAAAACATCGGGCAATTCATTTCCCTGCGCCTGGGTGCGCAATTTCTTCCAGTAGTCCTCATATCCAGCCAGATTCGTGGTGACCTTGACATTCGGATATTTCTTGTTGAACGACTTGATATTCTCCTTAATGGTCCTGGTCTGGTTCTTGTCCCAGTAGGCGAGAACAAGTTCCGCCGAGGTGTCAGGGGCGATGCTGGCGGTCCCACTGCCAGCCTCCTTCTTGCTCGACGAGCAACCTGCGACAGCCAGAGTGGCGAGCGCCGCACCTGCGATGAATCCTCTTCGATCCATGATCGTCCTTCGGTCGTGGTCCTTACTTGACCTGGTTGTTGTTGAAGTACTCCACGAGTTCCGCATCCAGGGACGGCACCATCCTCGGCGTCGACCCGCTCCGCAGGGACTCGGTGGCTTCGATTCCTGCCGCGACCGCATACCAGGCTCCCAATGGGGACGTGTCGGTACGGGTTCCGTTGCGCACGAAGTTGAGGAACTCAGTGACGGTGAGCACGTCCGCGTCTCCGTGGCCATTGGCGTCCCCAATGATCGGGAAGGTCTCGTCCCCCTCGGCGTTGTAGTGGGTGCGCGTGTTCCACAGCCGAATGACGCCGCCTTCACCGTCACCGAAGTTCTCGATGCGCCCCTCGGTCCCGATGACGGTGTAGTTGCGCCAGTAGTCCGGCGTATAGTGGCACTGCTGGTAAGAGGCGTACACCCCCGATTCCATGCGCATGAGCACCATCGACAGGTCCTCGACGTCGATGACCGGGTTGAGCCCCTTCTGGGACAACGGCGGCCAGTTGTCCAACGAGTACCAGTCCCCCATGAGTTCATCGGAGTGGTCACAACGATCGGTAATCTGATCGTAGAGAGTCAGTCCCTCCATACCCACGACGTCAGTAGTGTGGGAGCCGGCGAACCAGTGCATGACATCGATGTCGTGGGCTGCTTTCTGCAACAGCAGCCCGGTGCCATGCTCGCGCGTAGCATGCCAATCCTTGAAGTAGAAGTCACCTCCGGCGCCAACGAAGTGACGGCACCAAATCGCCTTGACCTCACCGATCCGTCCAGTACGGATGAGGTCACGCATCGACCTCACGACGTTCATGTGGCGCATGTTGTGGCCGACGTACAGCTTCGTCCCGGTCCGATGGGCTGTCACCAGCACCTTGGTTGCCGACTCCAGGGTGATCGCCAATGGTTTCTCCAAGTAGACGGGGACACCGGCCTCCAATAAGGCGCAAGTCACCTCGACGTGGGTGTCGTCAGGGAAGGTGACGAAGGCGACGTCAATCCCTGCCCTGATGAGCCCCGCGACGTCGCTGGTGATGACGATGGAGTCGGGGTCCTTGCCGAGACGATCCGCCACCCGTCGGCGGGCCAGGTGGTGAGGCTCGCAGACGGCCACGATGGCACCGCCATTACCCTCCAGCTCGGCATTCAGGGCGAGTCGAGAACGCGCCCCTACTCCCACCACGCCTACTCTCAGGACCTCTATAGTTCGCTTGTCTCTTGTTGTCTCCATAACGCTGTGATGACCTTTCTCGACCTCTTGGTGGATTCGCTCGACACCCTGTAAAGCCACCGGGTGCGGTCGCTCGACACCAAGGAACGCCGCGGACGCATGACCTAGTGCGACGTCGACGGCTCCGACGACGGAGGCAGCACGGCCCAGGGCAGCGACCTCGGCCGGTACCGGGACGGAACCGGGTACCCGACGTTGATGCAGACGCGCAATGACCTGTCGAATGACGTCCAAAGATCGGCTGGTCGGCCCCGCTACGACAATGAGATCGGGATTCACCACCCCGGCCACCGACCCGATGGTCAAGGCGGCCCGATCGATCCACTCGTCGTCGGGGTGCTGCCCGTCCTCCAGACGCAGGTCGAGGACGTCGCTAATCTCGCCAGCATTCCACTGCCGACCACGGTGGATTCGCCCGCTTAGGACCAGACCGGTGTGCAGCCCTTTGGTCATCTGCACCAACAGCATGTCGCCGTCGGAACTGAGGCTCTGGCCACGCCGGCAGCAAAATTCGCCCCAGGCTGCCATGTTGATGTCGTTCTCGACGCTAACAGACACACCGAGCCGTTGCACCAACGCTGCAGCCAGATCAAGGCCCTCCCACTGGGGGACGAGATCGCTGCGCAGCACGGTGCCGTGACCGTCGACGACTCCGGTGGTGGACACCGCGACCTGTCGGAGCAGGCCGAACCCTTCCGACCAACGATCCCGCGCCTCCCCGATCACACCGGCAACAACATCGAGCCGCGCTTCACGACACCGGTCGACGAGTTGGTCGGTCCTGACCTCGAGAACTCTCCCGTGAAACGTGGACACCACAGTCAGCATCGAGTCGACCAGCACGTCAGCGCCGATGACGATCCCCGCACGGCTAGCCGGAGCCCACGCGGTCGCAGGCCGTCCAGGAGCACCGTGACCACCTACTTCACTGGAAACCCATCCATCCTCCTCCAGCTCACGCAGCAGCGAAATGATGGTAGGCCGCGACAGACTGGTGCGTTCGACCAGCTCAGCGGCAGTCAGAGCACCGTCAGCACGCAGTTCGCGCAGCACATCGTCCTTGCGCTGGCCCCGACCGGCCGGCCTCTCCTGTGAGGTCATCGTCAGCCACTCCTGTCCGGGCTTATCTCGTGCCCGCTCTCGGAGACTCATGGAAAACCGTTTCGAAAGCGTATTTCAAAAGGTGGTTACATATTGAACCCGGCAAGCACGCTCGTCAAGGTCTTCGAGCAAATCTGGTTGGCATCGCGCATCCGGGACGAGTGGTTATAGGTCGAGCAGGGCCGCCCCCGGCCGGTTAGCCGCCCCAGAAGATCATCGATGGTGCATAGGGCCCAGGGACAGGTTCGAGAGCCTTGGTCTATTCGGTTCGCGAACCATGCTTCACCGTGAACCGACACAACCTCTTTGGACAACATTCCAGCCCCGGGTTTGGCAGAATCATGTCTGTGGCAGTCAGCGTTTTCGATATCTTCAAGGTCGGCATCGGTCCGTCTAGTTCTCATACCGTCGGCCCCATGCGAGCCGCCCGGATTTTCGTGACTGATCTGGCTCAGTCACCGGTATGGCCTGAGGTCACCCGCGTGCGTGCGGAGCTCTTCGGCTCGTTGGGAGCGACCGGGCACGGACACGGGTCTGAGGCCGCCGTCTTGCTGGGTCTGGAAGGCGAAGATCCGGCCACCGTCGACACGGATCAGACTCCGGCTCGAGCCGCGTCTATCGCCAATGATGGCCGTATCACTCTGGATGCTGTCCATGGCGGTCGGGAGATTTCCTTTGACGTCACGACCGACCTTGTCCTTCACCGCAACCGGTCCCTCCCTTTTCATCCCAACGGCATGACGTTCACCGCCTGGTCTGGCCAGGAAGTCGTGGTCGAGCGCACTTTCTACTCCATCGGCGGCGGTTTTGTCGTTGAGCACGGAGAGGACGAGCACCCCGCCATCGTGCGCGACTCGGCACCGGTCCCTTACCCTTTCAAGACCGGCAAGGAACTTCTCGAGCAGTGCTCGGACTATCGGATGAGCATCCCCGAAGTCGCAATGGCCAATGAGATGACCCTCCGTGCAGAGGAGGAAATACGCGGCCAGCTCCTCGACATCTGGGCAGTCATGCACGCCTGCGTCGAGCGCGGCTGCTCGCGCGCCGGCGTTCTTCCGGGCGGTCTGCATGTGCGCCGCCGCGCCATGAAGATGCACCACGATCTTGTCACCCGGGAGCGGATCACCCCGGGCAAGCCGGAACCATTCGGCTCGGTTGACTGGCTAACAGTGTGGGCGTTGGCAGTCAATGAGGAGAACGCCGCGGGTGGACGTATTGTTACCGCCCCTACCAACGGCGCGGCCGGCATCATCCCGTCCTGCCTGCACTTTGCGGTGAAGTTCCTCTCCCCCGGTTCGGACATCGATTCGGGCACTCCTGGCGTCGACACCGGTGATGACGACCTCATCGTCAATTATCTGCTAGCGGCCGGCGCCGTCGGGGAGATCTACCAACAGTCCGCATCGATCTCTGGGGCCGAGGTCGGCTGCCAGGGCGAGGTCGGCGTGGCCTGCTCAATGGCTGCGGCTGGTCTAGCTCAGGTCATGGGCGGGACGCCGACCCAGGTCTGCAACGCCGCCGAGATTGGCCTAGAGCACCACCTCGGGCTCACCTGCGACCCCGTCGGGGGCCTAGTACAGATCCCGTGCATTGAACGCAACGCCCTTGGTGCTATCAAGGCCGTCACAGCTGCCCGCCTAGCCATGGCTGGGGACGGCTCCCAGATCGTCAGTCTGGATCAGGTCATGAAGACGATGATGGAGACCGGACGCGACATGAAGGTCAAATACAAGGAGACGGCGCGCGGTGGGTTGGCCGTGAATATCGTCGAGTGCTAGCAGCTCGGCGCATCGAGGGGCCGGGATTGGCGGTTCAACACGTTGTCCCCTGTTTTTTCACCGCTGATCTGACAATTGTCCATTGCATTTTTGGCAGGAACGGGCACCACAGTGGAATCCTCTGACAACCCTGGCACGGACGAGCCCACACCCTCTGGCCCCGAACGCCGCCCACACTTTCCACCATAAAAGGCGGGATAAACCGCGGGAGGATCAAGCAAAAATCCTAGGGAATCTATTACACAAATCCGTGGTTAATCACCCCACATACCGTCACTGCCGCAAGGGAGCGACCGGTGGTTAAAGAAACGGAAAAGCGAACCAAGCTGAACCAGCCTCGCATGGGAACAACCGACAAACTTTTTCTCGACCTTGACGGCGATTAAGCTGAACCAGCCTCGCATGGGAACAACCGTGAATCCACAGTCCAGTGGGCCGCGATGTAGAAGAACATGAGGGGTGGTCCTCTGCGCACGTCCCGGGACGACCATCCTGTGCCAGATTGCGGCAAGACCTCATTCATAGTTCCCCTCACGCGGAAAATTCGCCACTTGACAAGGAGAATCGCTGCATCTTCACCCCCCGGCCCACCTTTGTGGGTTGTGTCCATTATGATCAATTTTGGCTCCTCGAAACCTCGGAGGGACCCGGTGACATCCGTCACCGATTTTCCACAACGGATCGTCGGGCACGTACCTGCCCGTGGAAAGGAACAACGGTCATGGCAACCGTGCAATATAAGGAGGCGACTCGGGTTTATCCGGGCACCGATCGCGCAGCCGTCAGCAAGCTCGACCTCGACATTGGCGACGGGGAGTTCATGGTCCTCGTGGGACCGTCTGGCTGCGGTAAGTCGACCTCTCTGCGAATGCTAGCCGGCCTCGAAGAGGTCAATGCCGGCTCCATCTGGATCGGGGACCGCGATGTCACTGATCTTCCCCCGAAGGACCGTGACATCGCCATGGTCTTCCAGAACTACGCCCTGTACCCCCACATGACCGTGGCCGACAACATGGGCTTTGCCCTCAAGATGCAGAACGTGCCGAAGGCTGAACGCCAGCAGCGCGTCCTGGAAGCCGCCAAGCTTCTCGGCCTGGAGGACTTCCTTAACCGTAAGCCGAAGGCACTCTCCGGTGGTCAGCGTCAGCGCGTCGCCATGGGTCGTGCGATTGTTCGTAACCCACAGGTCTTCCTCATGGACGAGCCATTGTCGAACCTCGATGCCAAGCTGCGCGTCCAGACCCGTACCCAGATCGCCGCCCTGCAGCAACGCCTTGGCGTGACCACCGTCTACGTGACCCACGATCAGGTTGAGGCCATGACGATGGGCGACCGCGTTGCTGTTATGAGGGACGGCGTTCTACAACAGGTCGATTCTCCTCTCGCTCTTTACGACACTCCGAAGAACCTCTTCGTCGCTGGCTTCATCGGCTCCCCCGCTATGAACCTCATGGAAGGTGATGTCGTTGACGGCGGCGTCGAGCTCGGTGACTACGTTGTCCCGGTTTCTCGCGACGTCCTAGCTAAGGTCCCGAACGAGACCAAGCTCACCCTCGGTATCCGCCCGGAGGCATTCACCCTCGCCAGCGAGGGCATCGGACTCGACGTTGCTGTTGTCGAGGAGCTCGGAGCTGACGCCTACCTGTACGGCTCCCTCGTCGGATCCGGCAAGCAGGCCTCCATCGAGGATGGCGAGGCTCACCAGGTTGTCGCCCGTATTTCTTCGCGTCGTCCTCCGCAGCGTGGCGAGCAGGTACGTCTGGGCGTAGACCCTGCCTCTGTCCACGTCTTCAGCCAGGAGACCACCGAGCGCATCTCCTGACCCTCGATGAACGCCACGAGGCCCCCGGTATGACTGGGGGCCTCGTCGTGTTTCATGGGTTCAGATCACTCGTTATTGGGCTCAACTTTGGATACGACAATGTCTACCTTGCCTGGAGTGCGTCCCGACTGGGTAATGGCGGTAGAAACCCGGTGACGAAGGTCCTGTGTCAACTGCACGATAGGCACCGTCAGGTCGACAGTAACCTCCACCTTGACCTCGCTAAGCCCATCCTCCTCGCTGATCCGTATCGCTGAGCGGTCATCATTACCAATTCGACGCCACCACGGCTTCACGAGTCGCGTCACTCCCGGGGTGTTACGGACGGTAGTGACAATGATCCCCGCTAGGTCATCGATGATGTGTTCGCCCGTCAGCAGCGTTCCAGAGACGACGTCGTCGTTCTTAAGCTCAGACATGGATATCCTCCACGATGATGTCGATCGCTTCCGGACGGCCACCAAGCTCACGGGTCATCGCCGTCGAAATGCGGTGACGCACCCGCTCGGCACAATCAGGTATCCGCACCCCTCGCGCGACAGATAAATCAATGCGAAGTCTCAATGGGGTGTGGGGCACCGAGAACCGAATCCGATTAAGTCTCCCGTCCTCGCAGTCGGCAAGGCTGTTACGCACAATCGCGGCAAGCACGGTTTCTCGGACTTCCACTTGACCGCCGTCATCATCGAAAACACAGTGGCGCGGCGAGAGGTCAGCAGCGTATGACCTCCACACTGAGCTTAGCTTCAGTGGATCGACGACTACCTTGGTCTGCGCATCCTCAGCAACCGTGTCGTCACGCAGCTGATCAGCACGAAGAGCCTCAATGCGCACAGCTTGGCAAGCTGGGCACTCGGCCTCATGTTCTGTGAGAGGCTGTGTCGCTCCCTCCCAAACGCGGTTCATATCCGCGCCACAAGCGAGCTTCACCTCCATGACTCCATCTCCTTCGCAATGGTGGCCCTCGCCCGAGCTAAACGACCCCGGACGGTGGACAATGGTAATCCCTCAATATCGGCGATCTCGGCATATCCGAGACCGTCTATCTGGGCCATTACCCAAATACTTCTCTGGGTATCCGGTAACCCAGCAACACTCTTTCGCAGCGCCATCATTGCTGCGTCTCTGGCATGAGCCCTCGCTGGGTCCTGCCTGGAATCGATCTTTACCGCAACCTCCTCCGGAGACACCGGATCGGTAGCGCGCCTCCCTGCGGTCCGAATAACCTCCCGGCACCGGTTACGAGCGATGGTGTACATCCACGCCCTGAATCTGGACCGGTCGTCGAGGCCAGGCAATTTCTGCCAGGCAGTGAGCAAAACGTCCTGAACGACATCTTCGGCGTCTATCGTAGCCGGAAGGTTGTTACGGCAGAATCTCAAAAGCCGCCCGCCCCACGATTTGACGATGCGAGCATAAGCGCCGGCATCTCCGTCCTGAGCAGCGCGAATGTCTGCCAGGATGACCTCGTCGCCACCGTGACCATCGACTCTGCTGACCATGATTAGACGCTAGCAGCGGTCGAGGGCACTTCTGTGTCCTCGACCGCCAGCGCACCTTAGGCGAGCACCTTCCCCTCGCGAGTCCTCGGCTTGGCCCGGTCGGACTTTTCTTGAAGAAATGTCGATTTCGGCATCGGATTGGCAGGAAGACTGTCTCCCGAATCGTCAATGTTGGGCACTTCGGTCACACCGACGTGGCTCACGCCCATTCCAGTGACGTGTGCTCCGGTCCGCAGTTTCGTCCCAAACCGCACCAGCTTCGCGTCCAGGGTCGCCTCGACGTCGCGAGCCACTTCGGACTCCAACCGGTCGACGAGCTTTCGCACGTCGGCGCGGTCATCGATGTCGATCTGAACCATCATCTCGGGAGCCACACGGGCTCCAAAGAATCTCACGCTAGCGCTACTGACTCCGGGGAACTCCTCGATCTGCTCCTCAACGGCCCTTCCCAGAGCGTCTGTGGACAGCACTGTTGAGCCGTGGTCCGCCTCGTGGCTCATGCCGTAGGTGTGGGCCCGATTGCTCGACGAGAACTGACGAAGCAGCCAGACCAACCCAATCACCGCGACTAAGATCCCGACAATGAGCAGAGCCCATGATGCGTAGTCAGTTCGCCATGCCTTCGGCACGTCGACGATAGGGGCGTCGGGTTTGGGCTGCCGCCATCCCCACGACGAGACGACGTTGAACCGCACCAGCATGAACCACGCAACCACTACCAGACCGATGATCCCGACGACGGCGAGTCGTGTTCTATTTGCGCGGCCCTTCATCGCAACCTCACTTCCACCTTCAGGGGTTGTTCCAACCCCAGCGAATCAACGCGGGCAGCGATTCTCGTCGTGAGCTGCTCCCGCATCACCTCTGGGTCCTTGACGTCAGTCTCGGCGTGGACCTTGAGAGTTTTGCCACGACGTTTTACTACTGATGATGCGACGCCGTCCTCCTCGTCAAGCCAGCGAGACAGCCACCCTGTCAGGTCCGAGTTGTCCATGACGATCTCCCGATTGTCAGGAGCACCCTCGCTCGGTTGAAGAAACACCCCAGATGTCCGTCCCGGCTTGAAGGCCCATATCAGAAACAGCAGCGCGACGACACCGATAACAATGGCCACTGTCAGGGCAGTGTCGTTGAGCCATGACGCGGTGGTCATGTGACCACGCCCCCAGGCCACCCACTGCGGCAAGGATCCGTGCTGGAGTCGTTGGATAGCAGCGATGATGGCCACCACCCCGGCTGCCAGGAGCACGACAGCCAGGATCGTCACCGGAAGCGTCCGGGAGGGTCGACGAATGAGAGGAGGAGACACGTACTGCTTGCTCATCTCAGGTCAACTCCTTCATCGTCGGGGCTTTGCTGACGACCCGGCTCACCAGGATGTCAATCGTGCGAATATCCACTCCGGACATCTTCGGTACCTGCTCGGTCAATCGGGCTCGCAGATCATCACACTGAGCTTGAACGGGGGCGGGGTAGCCAATGGCAACCTCCACCTCAAGATCAGCCGTACGGCCGGTAAGGACCGCACTAACCTTCGGGCCTCGGTCGAAGTCGGCGCGCGAGCCTGATCCGAAGAAGGACGAGGTGGGAGCCCCGAAACCCTCGCTTTGAGCCGCCACGCGAGCAGCGACTTTCTCGACGACCGCTGTTGTGACCGTTAGGGTTCCACGACTAGCCTTCTCACGATTGTGGACCGCCAGCGAGGGCACCGAACGTACGCGTGTGGTGCCGGCGGACATCAACGGTTCCGTTGACTTGGTTTGCCGAAAATGTCGTGCACGTCGAGCTGACCGTCAATGATCCGGCCAATGATGAGACCGAGCAGCCCCAGCACCAGCACGACAATCGCCTGCCACACACCAACACAGACTGCAATCACACCCAACAGCAGTCCAACGAGTGCTCCGATGCGCGATGCATTCATAGTGTGGCCTTTCAGGAAAGTTCGGTGTTCTTGCGCTGGCCGGCAACCTGATCAGACTGGTCGTCGTCGTGATCGTCCTCACCCTGAATGTAGACATCGGTGACCTGGACATTCACTTCAACGACCTCAAGGCCGGTGCCGTACTCAACGGCGTCAATAATGGTTTCGCGGAGCTTATTGGCGACCTCAACAACTGAGTAGCCGTACTCAATAACCACGGACAGATCGATAGCGCACTGACGCTCGCCCTTTTCAACCTGGACGCCGTTCGACACGTTGGTAGTCGATCCGGGGATGCGATCGGTGATAGAGCTGAGCATCCGGCGACCAGTGGATCCCATGGCGTGCACACCGGGGACTTCACGGCAGGCAATACCGGCAATCTTCTGGACTACCTGCTCAGCGATGAGGGTGGAGCCGTGATCGGTGTGCAGCGGCGAGGGAGGCAGGGTCTCTTTGGTCGTTGTCTCTGGCAGGTTCTCGGTTTTCGTGGCATCGGATTTAGCGGAAGCGGTCTTGTTGTCAGTCATATCGGCTCATCTCCATTCGATGTGTGGGGACTTTCATATGTGTAGATGTCTAGGGGGAACATTCGTCACGGCGGATCCGAAAATTGGTCGAAAATTTCCGACGCCCTGGCTTAGCTACCTCCAGAAACACCCGATGACAGGAGGGACCATGACGATGTCCACCACCATGCAGGGACTGACGGTCCTCGAAGGTGGCGCCGCGACTGTCTGAATTCCCCCTCTGACTAGGTGGCACACCACCTAACCCGAGTGTGGGTGGCAAACTGTTCCTCGTGACCCGATTCCTCAGCGCGAAGCCCGACTCCCGCCTGCTTCCGTTGCCGTGGAGCACACCGTTGGCACAGTGGCCGCAGGAGCGGCTCGTCGCGCTGCCTCGGGGCATCTCTCGTCACGTGGTGCGGTTCATCACTGTCGACGACGATGTCTACGCCGCCAAGGAGGTCGTCGAGCACCTCGCAATTCACGAATACCGCTTGCTGCACGACCTCATGAGGCTCGATACCCCGTCGGTCGAGCCCATCGGCGTCATTACTGACCGCGTTGCGTCCAACGGTGAACCGCTGGAGCCGATCATCCTCACCCGCCACCTACGGTTCTCTTTGCCCTACAGGTCCCTTTTCCATTCTGGTGTGCGTCAAGGAACCGTCATGCGGCTCCTTGACGCCCTCGTCGTTCTTCTTGTGCGACTTCATCTGGTGGGCTTCTTATGGGGTGACATCTCGCTGTCGAACGTACTGTTCCGACGAGATGCCGAGGCCTTCGCGGCCTATCTAGTCGATGCCGAGACCGGTGAGCTGCACGATCACCTGACCACCGGCCAGCGGGAACACGACCTACAAATCGCCCGGACGAATCTCTATGGCGAGTTCCTCGACCTTGAAGAGGGCGACATGCTCGACGATGCCCTGGACCCCCTGGGCTTGGTCACGACTATCGAGGACCGCTATCACGACCTGTGGAATGAACTCACTGCGGCCGAGGAATTCGACGGAGGCGATTACTCCCAGGTCGAGTCGCGGGTACGTCGCCTCAATGCTCTTGGCTTCGACGTCGCCGAATTGGACATCCAAACCTCGCCGGACGGCCAGCGACTACGCATCCAGCCCAAGGTCGTTGACGCCGGGCACCACCAGCGTCGCTTGCTGCGCCTAACTGGCTTAGACACCGAAGAATTCCAGGCACGGCGTCTGCTCAACGATCTCGACACTTTCCGGGCGCGCAATGGGCTTCAGGGGGTTGACGAGGCAGTCGCGGCTCACCGCTGGCTCACCGAGTGTTTCGAGCCAGTCGTCCAGCAAATTCCGCCGGAACTGTCCCGGAAACGCGAGCTCGCGCAGTTTTACCACGAGGTCCTCGACTATCGGTGGTACGAGTCTCAGCGTCAGCAACGGGAAGTCCCCCACGTTGAAGCAGCCCAGGGCTACGTCCGTGACATTCTCGCCAAGTTGCCCGACGAGGCCATAAGCACAGAATCCGTAGTACCGGTGGACGGTTCACCGGCGCACAGCGGACATGAACTGGTCAACGTCTACGACCCGTCGCTCGGATACGTTGAGGACGAAGAGGAGGACGCTCCCTACGACCCGTGGGAGGCCCATGCCGAAGCTATCGACGTGGAGTCTGCGTCACGTCTCGACATCGACGCCTTACGAGCCCGAATGAAACGCTAGGACAGCCTGATCAATCTGAGGACTTCGGCGGCATCGCCACAGTGAAGGACCCCCACTGGGCGGGACTTGCGGCGACCGATGGGGAGGACTCGAGCTTCGTCTCCGGCTCCTCAACGCCCTTGTCGGGGCGCGATCCGGGGACAACCGGCTTGATGGATTCACCCATTGCGGCCTCCAAGGCCCGGGCTATGGGGCTGGACGACGGCTTGTGCTTGCGAATCTCGGCCATACCCTCATGGTAAGTGATGTGTCAGGGTACACCGGTAACCTAAGTCATGTGACGTTTAAGCTCTACAACACCGCTACCCATGGCATCGAGACCTTTAAGCCCCTTCGTGAGGGCCAGGTGTCGATTTACCACTGTGGAATGACGGTGCAGTCCAGTCCACATCTGGGCCATATCCGCAAGGAGGTCGTCTTCGACGTCCTGCGGCGCTGGTTGGAGTGTTCTGGCTACCGGGTGACCGTTGTCGCCAACGTCACCGATATCGACGACAAGATCCTCGCTAAGTCCGCTGCTGCCGGCACCCCGTGGTGGGCCCATGCGTACCACTACGAAAATGAGCTTCATGCGGCGTATAAAGCATTGGGATGCCGTCCGCCGACCTATGAGCCTCGAGCCACCGGTCACATCCCGGAGATGATCGAGTTGGTGAAGACCCTCATCGAAAAAGGTCACGCTTATCCTGCCCCCGATGGCTCCGGTGACGTCTACTTCGATGTTCGATCCTGGCCGCGCTACGGGGAATTGTCCGGGATGCGTGTCGACGAAATGAGCCCGGCCGAGGATTCAGACCCGCGTGGTAAACGCGACCCACGTGACTTTGCACTGTGGAAGGGCCATAAAGAGGACGAGCCCGAAACAGCGTCGTGGGTGTCTCCGTGGGGACGCGGTCGACCTGGGTGGCACCTGGAGTGCTCGGCGATGTCCGGGAAGTATTTGGGCGAGGCCTTCGATATTCACGGTGGCGGTATCGACTTGCGGTTCCCTCACCATGAAAACGAGTTGGCTCAGTCAGCAGCAGCTGGGCGTCCTTTCGCCCACTATTGGATGCACAACGCTTGGGTGACGATGTCTGGGGAGAAGATGAGCAAGTCCCTGGGTAATACCGCCCAAGTGTCTGAGGTCACCAAGACCTACAGCCCGCGAGCCGTCAGGTACTTCCTGCTGGCCCCGCATTATCGCTCCATGATCGAGTTCAGCCCCTCCGACGAGGGCACCAAGGGCTCCCTGGATGAGGCCACCAAAGCCATCGAGCGCATCGATTCCTTCCTGGACCGCGCCAGCAACCTCGTTGGCGAGCAGGTGACGGCTTCGCATGAATTGTCGGAGGCGTTCGTCATTGCGATGGACGATGACCTTGGTACTCCCCAGGCGGTGGCGGCCCTGTTCAGCCAAATCACCGAAGGTAATAAGTCCGTGTCGATCGGCGATGCTGAGGCCACCCGTCATCACCTGTCCCAGGTTAAAGCCATGCTCGCGGTATTCGGACTCGATCCTCAGGCCCCCGAGTGGGCCGACACCGCAACAGGCGACGCCCGTCTAGAACCGGTCGTTGACGGCTTGGTGCAGGCCATGCTGGACCAGCGTGCCGAGGCTCGCGCCCGCAAAGACTGGACCACGGCTGACGCCATCCGCGACACCCTGACAAACCTTGGATTGACGATCGAAGACACCCCCACCGGCGCCCATTGGTCGCTGAGCTGACAAGGAGACTGACATGGCAGGAAATTCCCAGCGCCGCGGCGGGGGGCACAAGAGCAAGAGTTCCGCTGTCGGCTCCGGTGGGCGAGGCCGCAAAGCACTCAAAGGCCGAGGCCCCACTCCCAAGGCAGAAGACCGCGTTTACCACAAGGCGTACAAGGCCAAGCAGGAGAAATTAGCCCGCGCTGCAGCCCGCAAACCGGCGAATAGACAGTCGACGGGGGCGGGCCCGGAGTGGGTTATCGGTCGTAATCCTGTGCTCGAGGCCCTACATGCTGGTCTTCCAGTACGCACTGCTTACGTTGCCGAGGGAGCTGAGCATGACTCTCGGCTGAGGGCGATTCTCACCTTCTGCGCTGATCATGGCATCGCGTTGATGCAGGCCACTCGCGGCGAACTCGACCGCATGACAGGTGGGTCTAACCATCAGGGAGTGGCCTTGCGCCTGCCTGAATACGAGTACGCCACCGTCGGTGACCTCATCGCAGCCGGTACCCAGACCTACCGCGGTGGGCTCGTGGTGGCCCTCGATAAGGTCACCGATCCGCGTAATCTGGGAGCGATTATCCGCTCTGCTGCGGCCTTTGGCGCCCAGGGTGTGCTCATCCCGTCGAGGCGGTCAGCATCGATGACGGCTGCGGCGTGGAAGACTTCAGCCGGGGCCGCGGCGCGCATCCCGGTGGCGATGGCAACGAACCTCAACCAGGCTCTCGGCAAGTTCGCTGCGGCTGGCTGGATGATCGTCGGGCTAGCTGGCGAGGCCGACTCGGACTTCGCTTCAGCTCCTGGATTCGACGGCCCCCTGGTGATTGTTGTCGGTTCAGAGGGAGACGGTCTGGCCCGACTTACCCGTCAGTCGTGCGACGTGCTGGCGTCGATCCCCATCAGCAGCGACGTTGAATCCCTCAATGCTTCAGTCGCAGCGTCCATTGCGCTGTATGAGGCGGCAAGGATGCGGGGAGCGAAATTGTGACATCCGAGTGAGAGCCGCAGCTCTGTGGACTATGGGGTAGGTTCGCATTCGCGAATTCGTCTGCGCGAGCCATGAGAGTTCCAAAGGGGGAATGATCCTCAGATACTTAGGCCGGCCATGGCGTAGGCAATAGTAATCGCGCCGGGCTATTCAATGACACCGATTTCGACTAGAGCTCCAGCCTTGGCCGGGACCAACGGCCATCGTCACCGCGTTACCTTGCACGACACGCCAGACAGTGAAACGGAGCGCATGGAGCATCGCCGCATCCGGAAATGCCGCCGCGGTGAGCACGATCCAAGATCGTCAGGTACAACTCCAAATCCCACGTTTACGTGTCGCACGAAACTCGTCATGGTCAGCTCCGTTTCTCTGGCCAGCTGCACGGCGTGGACTATACTCTGTATCCAGCCTTAAGACCATCTAACCAACCAACTACGCATCGCGATTCTCAACGGTGAAAGTACTCGGATTTCAGCACGACTGTAGGTTGCCCGCGGAAAGACACCACTACGTCACCGCCGTTTACATTCACCTGTGGGCGAGGCTCGCATTGGTCTAACCCGACCAATGCGATATAAGGCCCCTCCCCCCGCAAGCGAAGTCTTCAAGGTCTCAACGGTCGTTAGCTTCGACAGACCAGTAACCCGATGACCCGCCAAACGCTCACGATGGCTCCAGGACGTGACCGGCTCAAGGTAGGACTCCGGTCCATCGCAAGGATCAGTCGGCCATCCCGCCATCAAGACCACCCCCGAACACAATGCTCCCTCCACCCATACGCAACGCACCTCGACACCACGGTGACAAGCATGGGCGCACACAATCTTCGGTCCGATCTCCACAATGCCGCGAGCACCATAACCGGCCCCTTCATCAACGTCATCGTGAACCCAGTGAGCCAGCCACGACGACTGACCGACGACCACCTCACCAATATATTCGCACCGCTCAACCCTCTGGTCAGAACGGGCAGAAACCTGCCCTTGTCCGTCCCTGAGCCCTACTACATTGGCTACCGACCGGAGCTTCCACTCCCCCGCCTGAGGAGGTGCCGTGGCGGTCGAGAATCCTAGGGACGTGTATAGCGGGGCCTCACCAACGAGTTCTCCCTCGTCCTGCCCATCGGTACCGATGTTGAGAACCCTCACGATCCCGTCCTGACAAGTTTCGCTGACCATCCATCCGGGAACAGCGATGATGCGATAAATATCACTCGCCTCGACCGGAATGGGCTCCTCGGGCTCGGTCCACACCGGGTGATCTGGCGGTAACGCCAGTCCCAACATTCCCTTTGCCGCCCAGTAGGGGGATCCCACTCCGGAATAAGATTGGGCCATCGGTCGGAACTCGTGAAACCATACCATTGTGAGGATGTCAGCGCTGGTGACCCCGTGATCGAGGAAATGGCGCACTGTCCCCGAGCAGATTCGCCTGGTCAATCCCGGCGATAGGGGCGAAACCTTCATGAATACCCCTGCCCATAGGGGCGCGCACGTGCACCACCGATATATGAGACTACGCCTTGGATAAGCGGGGCAACTCCCCGACTGCCTCCCACGTCGGCCCCGACGAGGTAAGGGGCGCCCTCGAGATAGCGTGCCAGCCGGGGCCCATGGATGTCCGCAAATTTCCTGGCCACGTCCCAGTCCGGGGCCAGGAGGGTCCACAGTGCGGGCAACGTCTCCATCGCCCATCCGACATAGCGATCGAAGCATCGTCTCGGTCCGTCGCTTATCCATCCGTCGCGGCGATACCACTGTTCATGACGGGCGCGGTGCCGTCGAACTAGATCCTCATCCCACTCCGCGCAGGAAAGTCTCGACGATAATCTGGAACCAGATCCAATTGTTGTCGGGAATCTGAGGACTTCGTACGTCCTGAAACCATTCGACCGGCTGTTCCAGCGTCTGCGGGGGACAAGTGTTCCCAAATCCAAGGTTTGGCGAAGTGAAGCAACAAAGCAAGTGAACATGCCTCGACCACTGCCTGCCGATGCTCAGACCGGCGTAACCAACGCTCGCTGGATTTGGGATCGACGCCGTTGGCCCACCACGACGCCAGCTCATGAAGGGCTTTCCCCTGCTCCCCCACGAATCGTGCCCCCGCCAACGGTCCGACCCGGGCGAATCCCTCCAGTCCGTCGACGTCGGTTCCCAACCCCCCAGGTGCACCCGGCATAACAATCCGTGCATGTCCCAGGGTCGCCTGCGCGATCGCGGCATCCAGGAGTCGATCAGCCAGTTTGCACCAGTACTCGCGTTCCTAAACTCGTTTCGATCATGCGAGCGCTCCCCAACGGTCATCTTCGAACCACTGTTAGATAAAGTTGCAAAATGCCTGTATCGTCAAATCGACACTATCGGTAACCGCTTTCCCGTAATCTGCTAGGAACCCATACCCATCCGCGTGGCACCGTTGTCACACTTGCTCTAGGAGCGCGATTAATGTTCGACATCCCGTATCAAGTCCCTTCGCGACGGACCTTCCTATCCTTGTCCGCACTATCAGCCATCGCGATTGCCGCTTCCCCTGAGATGCCCGATGCCTTCGCCTCACCAGATCCCGATATTTGGTCGGCACTGTGCGAAAAATGGACCGACATCATCACTGGACGCAACGCGGCCAAAACCGCTGATCCACGAGCTCGTGCGATCATCGCTAAGACCGACAAAAGGGTGGCCACAATCCTCACCGACCTCGCATCTAGCAGCAGTAGGACCACTGTCCTACTCTCCGCAAACCTGCAGAAGGAAGAATCCTCCTTCATTACCACAACCGCCCGTGCCATTAGTTCCATCGCGTGCGCCTGGGCCACTCCTGGTTCCGCTTACCATGCCGAACCTCATGTCCTCTCTGCCTGCATCGACGCTCTGAAGGACTTCTGTCGTCTTCGCTACCACCCCTCACAGGACGAGTACGGCAACTGGTGGGACTGGGAGGATGGCGCATCCCGTGCCATCGGCGATGTCATGTGTATCCTGCACGACGCCCTGCCCACAGACGTCATGGCTGCAGCAGCAGCCGGCATCGACCACTTCGTCCCCGATCCTTGGTATCAGCAACCAGAATCGGTGAAACCGACCGCCCATCCCACACAACCGGTCATCTCGACCGGAGCGAACCGAATGGACCTCACCCGGGCTGTGATATGTCGCTCAATTGCCACTGGCGACGAGTCCAAGCTCCGCCATGCGGTCCAGGGGCTCCCCGATTCTTGGCGCACGGTCGCCGAAGGCGACGGCTTTCGTGCCGACGGCGGCTTCATCCAGCACTCTCACGTCCCTTACACCGGCTCCTACGGCGACGTATTGCTGAGCGGCTTGGCAATGCTGCTCCCATTGGTGGCGGGGACACGCTTCGACATCACCGACTCGGCACAAGCAAATCTCCTCTCACAAGTGGAGCGCGGCATCGTGCCCGTGATGTATGGCGGCCAGATCCTCGACTGTGTGCGCGGCCGCTCCATCTCGCGCATCGATGAACCCGCAGCCATGCACGGCATGTCCATCGCACGATCCATGTTGCTCATGGCCAATGCCATCCCCGCTCACCGTGCCGAACTGTGGCGGGGAACCGTACACGGATGGATGACCCGCAACACCTTCGACCACCTGAGTGAACCTGCCTCGCTGAGGGATATCGATCTCTTCGACACCGCCGCCAATGTCCGACCGATACCAGAATCGTCCACTCCAACCTATTTTGCCTCTATCGACCGGCTGGTGCACCGAACACCAAATTGGCTCATCGCCGTCTCTAACTGCTCGAACCGCATCTCGTGGTACGAGTATGGCAACTCGGAAAATGAGTGGGCGTCAAGGACCAGCCAAGGAATGCGCTATCTTATGTTGCCTGAGGACATGGGCCAGTACGAGGACGGGTTCTGGGCTACCGTCGACTACTCCGCACCGACGGGCACGACCGTGGACTCCACTCCGTTGAAACGCGCCGTCGGTACCGCGTGGGCAGAGAGAACCCCCGACAATGAATGGTCCGGTGGGCTGGCGTCAGGAGAGTGGTCTGCCGCCGCCTCACAAATCACCTCTCAGGACTCCACCTTGAAAGCCCGGCGGCTGTGGGTGGGGCTCAAAGATGCCTTGTTGGAGCTGACGACCGATGTCTCCACCGACGCTTCCAAGGCCACCACAGTGGTCGAACACCGCAAGGTCGGTAAGACACCGCCGGAACTGCTAGTCGACGGCATTACCATCACATCGAAGACGTCTTTCGACAACCCCCACTGGGCACACCTGCGCGGAGTCGGTGGATACGTCTTCGCCACTGACGTCGATCTCACCGCTCAGTTGGAGAAAAGGAAAGGCTCATGGATCGACGTCAACCCGGCACGCACGGTCAAGGGCTTCAACGAAGCCATTGAGCGCAACTACGCCTCTCTCCACGTCACCCACCACAATCGTCCGGTGGCCTGGGCCGTGTTGCCCACCGCCAGCCGATCCCAAACGATGGCGCTGGCTCAGCGACCTGTCGACAATCTGTTCATCGTGCTATCGAACGACCGTATGGTGCAGGCTGTACGCTCAACCGGCTGCTTGCTCACAAAAGACCCCACTGTGGTTACCACCTATGCCTTCTGGAAGCCCGCCACATGTGCCGGGATGACGGCGGACGCACCCGCCATAATACAGACGCAGGCCCAGGGAAGCCGGGTCGAGGTCATCATGTCCGAACCCACCCAGAAGAGGCCCTCACTCACCGTCGCCATCGAGGGCGTTTGGACAGTTGAGAACTCCAGCGACCGCATCAGCGTCAGCCGAAGTGACAAGACCACGACGTTACGCATCAACACCGCAGACCTAGGCGGCCAGTCCATCAGAGTCACACTGTCCCCTGCGCTGCCCAAACCGACAAAGCCAAGCCTCCGTGCCTCGTCCTACCCCCTCGGGCTGCCGCACACTAGCTCCTGAGCAATAAAAGTAGGCCCCTGGTCGGTCAAGCTCGCCCTGCGGTACTGATCGACCAGGATTTCCCCGACCACCTTGCTACCTACGATGTAGCGGGCCAAGTCGTTACGGCCCCGTCACCAAGACGACGAAGCTCCTTGCCGACAGAACCGGCCGCGTATGGAGTGAGCATAATGTTGGGTAACGTCCACAACGGCGAATCGGGAACGTTGGCCTCAGGATCTGTGACATCACATGATGGCATTGATTCTGTCACGCTGGAGCTCGGCGATGAGAGCATCTTGGCCACAGATGGCGCCCCGCGCGGTATTAATGAAGGCGGCCCCATCTTCCATGGTAGCAAAGTCTTCGGCTCCCAGCATGTGGTAGGTCCGCGTGGTCGACGCCGAGTGCAAAGAGACTACGTCGCAGGTACGCATGATGTCCTCGATGTTTGCGGCAGTGACGCCGAGTTACGGGCCTGTGCCTTGTTGAGATGGTGGGAGGACACCTTAATGTCATCGTGCAAGGGGGCCAGCATGTCAATGACCCAACGCGAAATTCGCGACACCCAATGAGTCGATCTGCGCACCATACAGCCCGACTTCCGTGAAGTTCCCCAAAACGTCTCCTCCTTGGCTCGGTTCTCTATGTACCGACGCCGTGATGGGAAGACCCCTTCTGGCAGCCAGGATGATCATAGCTAAAGAGCATTCAGCAACGGGTTCGGCATTGAGCTGGATCTCTGGGAAGAGACTCTCACCCCTCGCTCGTAGTTCTGCATTCCAATAACATCCTTGACCGAGCCCCCGAGTGAATCACCATCTGCAACCGTGGCGTGTAATCCAGCAGATCAGTGAGCTCGCCAGTCTCCCATGCGGTGACAACAACCTCTGCATCCTTGAGCATTTGGCGGCTCTACGCAGATGCATGGAACTGCGGGTCGGGGTCTATCTGCAATTCCGCCAACTCACCAAGACGCTCCATGGCCTCAACAGTGAAAGACATCGGCTTGTACCGGTCCAGAACGGACAGCACCACACAGGGTCTTGTCATTGCTGGTTTCATCCTTTCGGTCCACCATCGTCAACTTCGGATCATTCGCCATCTTACTCTTTACAAGGAACCCGGACCCGTCTTAAACGAACGTGAGAAATCGCTTTCACCGCCCCACTAGAGGACCGCTTCGAACACCAAAATTGACACCATCATCAGGGGAACATTGCTAGGCTCGATCCGACTCGTTAGGACGACGGTCCCCTCGTCGATATGCCGCCCGTAGCCTGTTAGAACCGATAGAGTCTCCCCCCGTCATCGAACAGGAGTGTCCTTGGCCACAGCGTCTCGAGTCCTCACGGATCGGCGCATCGGGTGGTCCGCCCGCAGCTACGGGAAATCGTGGCAACTCGTCGCCGTGGCCGCCGACCGCTAGACAACCTTGGACAATACCCAATGTCGGAGATCGAACATGAGCAATGAAGCACTCAACACTGTGTTGTCACATCTGGTCATCCCAGTAGTCGTCATCCATGACGCCGCCACTACCCCAGCCGTCACCGACGGGCTGGTCGTCGGTGGCCTTCCGGTCGCCGAGGTGACCTTCCGTACCGATGCCGCCCCAGCCGCCATCGAGTCCATGGCCGGTGACGGCCGGATCACCGTCGGCGCCGGAACCGTCATCAATGCCCGCCAAGTCGATGAGGCGGTGAGCGCCGGGGCGAGCTTCGTCGTCTCCCCCGGCCTCTCCCGCGAGGTCGTCGATCGATGTCGGCACCATGCCATCCCGGTTCTGCCGGGGGCCATCACCCCGACCGAAATTATGGCTGGCATCGACATGGGACTCGACACCTTCAAGTTCTTCCCAGCCGGCACCTTCGGCGGTGCAGCCACCATCGCGTCGCTGGAAGGCCCTTTCCCGCACCTACGTTTCGTCCCCACCGGTGGGGTCAAGCCGCACAACCTCGCAGATTTCCTCTCCCGCGCCAATATTCCTGCCGTCGGAGGTACCTGGCTCACCCCGGCTGATGCCGTCGCCGCCCGGGACTGCCACACCATCGCCAACCTAGTCCGCGAAGCCGTCGATAGCGCCCACCACATCGTCAAGGAGCAGTCATGACTAACCCCGTCACCCTTCGCCCCGCAGATCAGTGCTGTTACGACATCGTCTCCCTCGGCGAAGTAATGCTGCGACTCGACCCAGGTGAGCGTCGCATCCGTACCGCTAGGTCCTTCGACGCCTGGGAGGGCGGCGGCGAGTACAACGTCAGCCGCGGCTTGTCCCGCGTCTTCGGCAAACACGCCGCCGTCATTACCAGCCTCGTCGACGATCCGGTTGGACATCTTGTCGGTGACCTCATCACTGCTGGTGGAGTCGACGACCAGTTCATCACCTGGGTGCCCTCTGACGGAGTCGGCCGCACAGTGCGCACTGGACTCAACTTCACCGAGCGTGGCTTCGGTGTCCGCGGCGCCGTCGGGGTCTCCGACCGTGGCCATAGTGCTGCCAGCCAGCTGCGTGCCGAAGACATCGACGTCGACCGTCTCTTTGGACAACTGGGAGTGCGATGGCTACACACCGGAGGCATCTACGCCGCCTTGTCACAGAGCAGCGCTCAGACCGCGAAGGCTGTCATGGCAGCTGCCCACGCTAACGGCACCGTTATCTCCTACGACCTCAACTACCGCCCGAGCTTGTGGAAGTCGATCGGCGGTCAAGAGGAGGCACACCGTGTCAACCGCGAATTGGCGAGGTTGGTCGACGTCATGATCGGTAACGAGGAGGACTTCACGGCGTGTCTGGGATTCGAGGTGGAGGGCAACGACGAGAACCTCTCCCATCTCGACGTCAACTCGTATGCCACCATGATTGACAAGGTCATCGAGAAATTCCCGAATATCTCCGTCGTCGCCACGACCCTGCGTCAGGTGCGTACTGCTAGCCGTAACGACTGGTCAGCTATTGCGTGGTCGAAGGACACTGGTTTGGTCCGCTCGGTCGAACGCCCCAACCTGGAAATCCTCGACCGCGTTGGCGGTGGTGACTCCTTCGCAGCTGGTCTCGTGGCTGGTCTTATGGAGACTGGAGACCTGCAGAAAGCCGTCGAGTTGGGAGCCGCCCACGGCGCTCTGGCCATGACGACGCCCGGCGATACCTCGATGGTCACCCGCTGCGAGGTGGAATCGTTGGCAGCAGGCGGATCTGCACGAGTGAAACGCTGATCCGATCCGTGGCAGGACGGCGAGCCGTTCGCCGTCCTTTCAGGCTATAGCCCCAAGTGGCTCCCGGGACGAGTAGATTTGTGCTTACCGTCCCGTCATGACAGGAGCCATCCGTGAGTGATCCCCGTGCCGTCGATCCCACTGCCCGTGACATTGCCGAGAAGCTAGCCCCGGCCTACCGCACCATGCTCGACGCGATCGCACAGGTCGAGCCGCGGATCGCGGAGGCAACCCGTGCTGAACTCACCGACCAGCGTCATTCCCTCAAACTTATTGCTTCCGAAAACTACGCATCCTTGCCAGTTCTGGCGACCATGGGTACCTGGTTCTCTGATAAGTACGCCGAAGGTACTGCCGGCCACCGCTTCTACGCCGGTTGCCAAAACGTTGACACCGTCGAGACGATCGCCGCCGAGCATGCCTGCGCTCTGTTCGGCGCTGAGCACGCTTACGTACAGCCCCACTCCGGCATTGACGCCAACCTCACCGCCTACTGGACGATTCTGGCCCACCATATCGAGACCCCAGCCCTGTCAGAATTTGGCGCCCGCACTGTCAATGACCTCACTCAAGTTGACTGGGACACCCTGCGTCATCGTTTCAATGACCAGCGGGCGATCGGCATGAGCCTCGATGCTGGTGGCCACCTTACCCACGGTTTCCGCCCCAATATCTCCGGAAAGATGTTCGACCAGCGCTCCTACGGCACCGATCCGCAAACGGGCCTGCTCGACTACGACAAGGTCGCTGAGCTGGCCCGCGAGTTTAAGCCGCTTGTCATCGTCGCCGGATACTCCGCCTACCCGCGCCGCGTTAATTTCGCAAAGATGCGCGAGATTGCCGACGAAGTCGGTGCTGTGCTCATGGTCGATATGGCCCACTTCGCTGGCCTGGTAGCTGGCAAAGTCTTCACTGGTGACGAGAACCCCATCCCCCACGCCCAGGTCGTGACGACGACGACCCACAAGTCGCTACGCGGACCGCGCGGCGGCATGGTGCTGACGACTAAGGACTACGCCGACGACGTCGACCGCGGCTGCCCAATGGTGCTCGGCGGCCCGCTGTCCCACGTCATGGCTGCCAAGGCCGTCGCTCTGGCAGAAGCGCGCACCCAGACCTTCCGCGACTACGCTCAGCGCGTCGCCAATAACGCGAAGGCCCTAGCCGAAGGACTCATGAAACGTGGCGTCAAGCTCGTCACCGATGGGACTGACAACCACATCAACCTGCTCGACGTCACGACGAGCTTCGGGCTGACCGGTCGTCAGGCCGAGGCCGCGCTGCTGGACGCCGGTGTGGTCACCAACCGCAACTCCATTCCGACTGACCCGAACGGCGCCTGGTACACCTCTGGCATACGCATCGGCACCCCGGCACTGACCTCCCGCGGATTCGGACCCGACGAATTCGATCAGGTCGCCGAGCTCATCGTCACTACCTTGGAGGCCACCACCCCGATGACGGCCTCCACCGGCAAGCCCGGCAAGGCCAAATACCAAATTGCCGACGGTGTGGCGCAGAAGGTCCATGACGCCGCCGACGAGCTGCTGGGCAACTTCCCCCTCTACCCAGGGCTGGATTTGGCCTGACGGGGCTCAATCCCCCTTGATTCCTAGTTCGGGGATTCTCACCAAGTATCTACTCACGAAATTTCCGCACCGTTTCGATCGGCGGTCCACGTTCTGCAAAGAACAGAACATGGGCCGTCGATTTCTCGTCGCTGCCCTTTTTCTTCGCTCCTGTGGCTCCCTGACCCTGATCCTGCGACCTCGACAGCCTGGGGACGAGACGCCCCAATCGTCCATCTCATCAGACGGAGCCTTATCACACGCCCACGCCGATAATTCAACCGGCCCACTCGTTTCTGATCCGTTTGTAAAGATACTTATTTTCGGTGCAGAGTGGCCCCTTCGGGGCTAGCATTCCCGTGCTAGACCGGGTGGTTCCGTCACGAGGAGGTTCCCATGCAGGAAGGTGATTCTGTCACCCCGCACACCAGCACCACCGTTGATAAGGGGGATGCCGGCTACGACAAGGCCTTAAAGAACAGGCACCTGCAGATGATCGCCATCGGCGGCTCAATCGGCACCGGCTTGTTTCTGGGTACTGGCGGACGCCTTGCCCAAGGTGGCCCCGGATTGGCGATAAGCTACGCCGTCTGTGGCATCTTCGCCTTCCTCATGGTGAGGGCCCTCGGTGAGATGGCTATTCGTCGTCCGTCCTCAGGCGCCTTCGTGTCCTACGCGCGTGAATTCATGGGTGAGAAGGGCGCCTACGCCACCGGATGGTTCTTCTTCCTTGACTGGTCGGTCACGGTGATGGCTGACATCACCGCAGTGGCGCTGTACCTGCATTATTGGACGCCCTTGCGTGCCATCCCACAATGGGTGTTAGCGCTCATCGCCCTCGGCGTGGTGTTTACCCTCAACATGTTGAGCGTGAAGATGTTCGGCGAGGCCGAATTTTGGTTCGCTGCTATCAAGGTAGCCGCGATCATCCTGTTCATGATCGCGGCCATCTGGGCCATCGTCACGGGTGCGCGGGTTGGCAACTACACCGCAGGCCTTCACAACATCGCCCAGCATGGCGGATTCTTCCCCGCTGGGCTGGCGCCGGTCTTTGCACTCACTCTGGGAGTGATCTTCGCCTTCGGCGGCACCGAGATGGTCGGCGTAGCAGCAGGCGAGACCAAGGATGCGAGCAAGATCTTGCCCAAGGCCATCAACTCGATGATCCTGCGTATCTTCGTCTTCTACGTCGGTTCGATCATCTTGATGGCGCTGGTACTGCCGTACACTGCCTATTCAAGCAATGAATCCCCGTTCGTCACCTTCTTCACCGGAATCGGAATTCCCTACGCTGGTGACATCATCCAGGTAATCGTCCTGACGGCTGCCCTCAGCTCGCTCAATGCTGGCCTGTACTCGACCGGACGCACCCTGAGGTCATTGGCGGTTGCCGGCGAAGCACCAAAAGCCGCTGCTAAACTCAACCGTCACCACGTGCCTTCTGGCGGCATCGCCATGACCGCCGCCCTCGGTCTGCTGGGCGTTGCCCTCAACGCCTTCCTCCCGGATAGCGCCTTCGAGATCGTCATGAACCTCGCCGGCATCGGTATCGCCGGCACGTGGGCGATGGTCCTGCTCGCCCACACCCGTTTCGTGAGCGCAGTGAGGCGGGGCAAGGACAACCGACCGGAATACCGCATGCCTGGTGCCCCGGTCACGAACTACATCTCATTGGCCTTCCTGCTGATCGTCGTACTGTCGAACGTCACTTCGGAATCGGGGCGCTGGACACTAGCCCTCTTCGCCCTGGTCGCAATTGCCATGGTCGCCGGGTGGTACGCAGTCCGTAACAGCATCAAACCCGACCTGCTCGACAACGTGGTTCCAAGCGATGAGGGGATGTGAATGATGCAAACCCACGTTCTCTACACCGGCGGAACGTTAGGAATGGTGTCCACTCCTAACGGCTTAGCTCCAGGTGCTGATCTGACGGGTTGGCTTAACCAATTACTATCTGGCACCGAACTCGCCGGAACCTTTGAGACCCTGAGTTTCGAGCATCTCATTGACTCGGCCAACGCCACTCCCGATGACTGGCGCCGAATTGTCGACGATCTGTGGGAGCATCGCGACGATGCCGACTCATTCGTTGTTCTTCATGGAACCGACACCTTGGCCTACACCTCAGCCGCGCTGTCCTACGCCCTTACCGAGTTCGGTAAGCCGGTCGTCGTCACCGGAGCACAGTACTCATTGGGAGTCGTCGGAACAGATGCTGCGCCAAACGTCACGGGAGCGCTGCGAGCCGCCACGAGCGGGCGCCTCAACGGGGTCGCGGTCTTCTTTGGCCACAAACTGCTGCGTGGCAATCGCGTCACGAAACTCTCCTCGTGGGCCTATAACGGGTTCGATTCGCCCGCCGTCCCACAATTAGCGCGCACCGGAGCACCGTGGCAATGGGTCGAGAATGAATCGACGGGTTGCGGTTGGCTCAACCCCGGCCCATACCAGCGTCACGACGTCCTCGTCGTTGATCTATCTCCGGGCATCAGCGCTCGACGCCTCCGCGCCGTCCTCGACCCTTTGCCCGAAGCCGTCATTTTGCGCGCATTCGGGGTCGGAAATATCCCCAGTGATGAACCCGGCGTCGTCGACGCCATCCTCGATGTCATCTCCGCCGGCACCCCCGTCGTCGTCGCTTCCCAATGCATGCAAGCTGATGTCCAACTGGGTCAATACCAGTCAAGTCATGCCCTCACGGAGGGCGGAGCTGTCAGCGCCCATGACATGACTCTCGAGGCTCTCTATGCCAAGCTAGTCTTTCTGCTCTCTCAAGGGCTGCACGGCAAAGAGCTCAAGCGATGGATCGAGACCGACATCGCTGGTGAGATCAGCGTCTAATTATCACACTTTCCCACCAAGGGCCCAGTTTTGATGCACGTTCGTCGCAAAAAGTGTGAGATTTTCCGCTAGCACTAGCTAACGGCCTGTCCGTGGACAATCATGGAGGCATGGTGGGTAAATATGAGGGCATCGCCGCCCCCTTCGTGCCGCACCCCGAAGTGGCCGACGAGGTGGGTTCGACATCCACGTGAGGAGAGGCATTGATGGTCAACAAAAAGGTTCTGGTCTGCTGCGGCACTGGCATCGCAACCTCCGTCCAAGTGGCGAACAAGTTGCAGCGGATGCTGCGTGATCGGGGCATCACCGCGACGATGAAGGAATGCAAAACGGCCAACGTCCCCGCCCAAATGACGACATTCCAGCCTGACGCCATCGTCGTCACCACCGCTATCACCCCTCCAGATGAGGAGATCAAGGTCTACCGAGGCACGCCGCTGCTCACCGGTGTTGACGCCGAGGAACTCGCAGACCAGATCGCTAGCGACCTCAAAGCCTGACAGGTCACTAGCTGTCATTGCTGCAGGTGGAATAGGCAAAACGTCTCATTGCCCGTCGCCTACCTCATGGGCGTAAATACACATAAGTGCGTAACTAACTTGGTTAGTCCCCCGAACTGTCGGGCAGAACCGAACGTATGAGCCGACCACCTCACCCCGATCAGACGCGCAAAGGTGTCCGGGTCCGCTGGCCGTGTCGAAGGACACAAGTCACCGGTCGAAGCCCCCATAGGAAAGTAAAACAATGCCGACGCCCCGTCTTATCGTGGCCGACGTGACGGCCACCAGCCAGAATGACCTTTACGCCCAGGTCAATGATCGTCTCACCGCTGACAACATGGTGAAATCCACATTCCTTAACGCGGTGAGTGCACGAGAGAAGAAATTCCCCACCGGGCTTGACTTCGGCTACGTGTCCATCGCTATTCCGCACATCGATCCCGAACACGTCATCTCCCCGGGGCTACTGGTATGCCGCAATAGTGCATCGACAACCTTCCACGCCATGGACGATCCCGAGCGCAACCTCGACGTCCAGCTCAGCATCTGGCCCCTAGTCACTGACCCCGGCAATCAAATCGACATGCTCGAAGCTGTCATCACACTCATCCAAGACGAGTCGTCGTACCGCATTCTGCTGCACGGCAGCCACGCGGAGGTCGCGAATACACTCCCGGACATCCTCGCAACGGTAGAAGACTGACGGTGTTGTGTCAGGGCGAACACCGAGATCACCGGATCTAACTACCGAGGGACATAACGACTGCAATCCCGCAGATGGGGTAGGGGACGCGAATGCTATTCCCCAGACACACTATGGTGGAACCATGACTGCAAAGCTCATCCTGCTCCGCCATGGCGAGAGCGAATGGAACTCCAAGAACCTCTTCACCGGCTGGGTGGACGTCGATCTCAACGAGAAGGGCGAGGGCGAGGCTCGTCACGCCGCCGACCTGCTCAAGCAGGAAAACCTCCTGCCCGATATCGTCCACACCTCGCTGCTACGTCGTGCTATCCATACCGCCTACCTAGCCCTTGACGGCTGCGACCGCCATTGGATCCCGGTGCATCGCTCCTGGCGCCTCAACGAGCGTCACTACGGTGCGCTGCAGGGTCTCAACAAGGCTGAGACCAAGGAGAAGTACGGCAACGACCAGTTCATGGCTTGGCGTCGCTCCTACGATGTTCGTCCACCGGACCTTGACCGCGACAGCGAATTCAGCCAGTTCCATGACCCGCGGTACGCCGACATCCCGGCGTCCGAGCGTCCGGTCGCCGAGTGTCTCAAAGACGTCGTGGCCCGCATGGTGCCGTACTTCACCTCTGATATTGCTGCCGACCTTAAGGACGGCAAGACGGTGCTCGTGGCTGCTCACGGTAACTCCCTGCGCGCCCTCGTCAAGCACCTCGACGAGATCAGTGACGAGGACATCGCCGGCCTCAACATCCCGACCGGTATCCCGCTGTTCTACGAGCTTGACGACAACCTCAAGCCCGTGACTAGGGGGGGCCGCTACCTCGACCCTGAGGCCGCTGCCGCCGGCGCCAAGGCAGTCGCTAACCAGGGAAACAAGTAAGCCTGCCCGCAGGCTGCTGAAGCTGCTTGATGCAACTCGACGGTGCCGCCAGAAATATCGGGGCACCGTCGAGTTGCATGAAGCTAGAGCTTTAGGCAATAACGCCGAACTCGTAGCCCTGGCTCTTGAGCCACGCGAGGATGGAAGGCATGGCTTTAGCCGTCATCTGTTTGCCGTAGGTGTCGTGATTGAGGATGACCACGACGTTCGGGTTATTGGACTCCTTAATGCTCTTCTTAACCATCTGGAGATATCCAGGAACAGTCGTGGGACGCTGGGCGTCAGCATCTCCACTCATCGCGTTCCAATCGATCCAGCCGACCCCGCGCTTAGCCAGCGTAGCGTCAGCCTGAGACAGATTAGTCCAGGACATGTGGCCGCCCGGGTAGCGGAAGGCCGAAGAGAAGTAATTCGACCCGAGGATGGCACGACTCTGAGCCATTGCCCAGTCCCAGTCACAACTGATGTGCTTGGCCTTGTTCGCAGCGCTGCCGTGGTACAGGTATTTGTAGTCGTGGGAGTACGAGTGGATGGCCAGCGCATTGCCCATCTTGAGCGAGCGGCTGAGCATGTTCTTGCCCACGTCACGCATCTGCGGGGGGATCATGAAGAAGGTGGCACGAGCACCTGCCTTCTCCAGATTATCCAGCTGCTCGCCGGTGAATTTGGTCGTTGGACCGTCGTCAAAAGTGACGAAAACGATCTTCTTGTTCTTGGGCTGGGTGGAAGGCTTCTCCAACCATTGATTCACCACCGAAGCCGAGTAGACATACTTGTCGGCAGCCCTGCCGTGGTTCGTCCCCGCTTCCAGACCGTCGATGTCCTTGACGACAGTGCCCGGAACCTTAAGCGGGGAGTAATTCGACGGCGGCTCAGCGCAGGCGGGCTTGGTGACGGCCGCGCCAACACCGAATACGCCGGCGGGCACCGGACCGCTCGGCAACCCCGCCGGGGCACTAGCGCCGCTGGAAATGCTGGGCTTCGCGATGGGACTCTTCGATGGCGACGGCTGCGAAGATGACTGGGCAGAGCTCACACCCGATTTCGACGAGGAGCTAGCAGACTCTGGGTCACTACTCGCGCACCCGGCGATGGCCATCGAAACGGTAGTGACGACAACGACAGCGCCAGCTATCGTTTTGCTACGGAAGGCAAAAGCCATATGACAAGACCTCACTGAGAATTATCAGCCGTGTACCACGACACATTAATCACCTCAATTGTACGTACTCAGTACAAGGCATTGTCACTGCGACACAGCAAACCCCTCACACCGACGGGAAACGCCGACGTGAGGGGCAGATTGATCAGTACGCGCTCGGCCAGTCTTCACCAGCGGGGCCCTCACCAGTGACGATGTAGATGACACGGGAACCGACGGCCACGGCGTGATCGGCGATACGCTCGTAGTAGCGGCCCAACAAAGCGGTGTCGACGGCGCTCTCCACCCCGTAAGTCCAGTCGTCGCCCAGTAACAGACGGAACTGATCGCGTCGCAGATCATCCATCTTGGAGTCCTCAGACGCCAGAGATTCGGCGGCCTCCGCGTCGCGATCGGCAAGAGTCTTCTCAGCCTTGCCAATCATGGAGTCGGCAATCTTCGACATCTCGACGAACTGGTCAGCGACCTGCGGAGGCACCGCAACCTCAGGGAAACGAAGGCGGGCAATCTTAGCGACGTGGGCAGCAAGATCGCCCATACGTGCAAGCTCGTAACACATCCGTAGCATCGCGACAATGGTGCGCAACTCGCCGGCCACTGGGGCTTGACGGGCCAGCAGATCAAAACAACGACGTTCGATCTCCTCGTTCAACGAGTCGACCTTCGAGTCGTCAGAGATGACACGCTCAGCGGTAGTCAGGTCCGCACCGATGAGAGCCGCCGTGGCATCTTTGACGGCGACCCGAACCAGCTCCGCCATCGTCAGAATTCTGCCGCTGGTGGCATTGAGCTCGTCGTGATAGCTCTCACGCATGCCGGTGTCCTTCCATAGTGGGGTGCAGCCAAGCCTATCGGCCTTGTCGACTCAGACATTTCTCCCGTGTAGCGCCACCATGAACCTTAAGTGAACGACCAGTAACCTCGTCAGCCCTCCGTGACACGCGGGTGACAAGCATGACGACCATCCCCCTATTATGCGAACTGTGGGCATGATTCTGTCAGCGATCATTGGTGCCGTCGTCGGCGCTGGATTGACGGTCCTCGTGAGCCGCGTGGTGGAGTCGTCTCGTCATCCCGTGGACACCCTCGCCACCGACATCGAGGCTATCGAAGTCGATTCGGCCCTCGCCCGAGCTCTCGACTTAACCACCGAGGCAGCCGTCATCGTCGGACCGCATGACGAGGTCCTCCACACCACACTGGGTGCGCGATCGATGGAACTCGTACGCGGCTCACGTATCGCTGACGAGGCTCTGCTCAAACTGGTGCGTACTGCCCGGCGCGAGGGGCGCGACATCGTCGACACCATGGAGATGAAACGGGCCTCCACGGGGGCCGACCTCATTCTCACCGTGCGAGTCGGTCCTCTCGATGATCACGGCAACGCCGTTATCTCTGCCAGTGACAGCTCGCGACATGTCAGGCTGGCCGAGACCCGCCGAGACTTCGTCGCCAATGTCTCTCACGAGTTGAAGACCCCCATCGGTGCTGTCTCCATCCTCGCCGAAGCCATCGAAGGTGCAGCTGACGACCCAGAGGCCGTCCGACATTTCTCCCAGCGGCTAACAGCAGAGTCCTCACGACTGTCTGCCCTCGTCACCCAGATCATCGACTTGTCCCGGCTACAAGCCGACGAACCACTACTGCGCGCTGAACCAGTGGCTGTCGCAGACGCCATTGACGAGGCCGTCTCACGCCACCGCGAACAAGCTGCCAATCGAGAGGTGTCCTTGGTAGTGCGCTGCGACGACGACCTGTGGGTCCTCGGGGATCAAAGCCAGCTCACCGAAGCAGTCGCCAATCTTGTTCACAACGCCATTGTCTATTCCGAACCAAAGGCCCGGGTAGTGGTCTCCGCCCGGCGAGTCCGTGACGTCGACACCGACGTCATCGCAATCGCCGTCGCCGACAACGGAATCGGTATTAGCGAGGCTGACCAAAAGCGTATTTTCGAACGGTTCTATCGGGTGGACTACTCCCGTTCCAGGGAAAACGGTGGAACCGGCCTGGGATTGTCGCTGGTTAAGCACACCTGCCAGGCACACGGGGGATCTGTCGATGTGTGGAGCAAATTGGGCCAGGGGTCCACGTTCACCCTTCGACTTCCAACCCTCGACGTTGATCACCACAACGAATCCAATCAGGAGGAGTCATGACCCGTGTACTCATCATCGAGGACGAAGAGTCCTATCGCGAGGCCACCGCCTTCATGCTGCGCAAAGAGGGATTTGAGGTCAATACTGCCGCCAATGGCGCTGATGGTCTCGAAATCTACTCGCACAACGGTGCCGACATCGTACTGCTCGACCTCATGATGCCAGGGCTTCCAGGGACCGAAGTCTGCCGTCAGCTACGCCAGCGCGGCAATGTCGGGATCATCATGGTGACGGCTAGGGATTCGGAGATCGACAAGGTTGTCGGGCTGGAGCTCGGAGCCGACGACTACGTCACCAAACCGTTTAGCCACCGAGAATTGGTCGCGCGCATCCGCGCTGTGACTCGTCGCGGCGGCCCTGAGATAGAGGTTTCCCCCGATGTGCTCGAGGAGAGCGGGGTAAGGATGGACGTTGAGCGGCATGAGGTCAGCGTCGGCGGGACGGCAGTGCGACTTGCCCTCAAAGAGTTCGACCTACTTGAGGTGCTGCTGCGCAATGCAGGACGTGTCATGACCCGAGCCTCCCTCATCGACCGAGTGTGGGGAGCCGACTATGTTGGCGACACTAAAACTCTTGACGTGCACATCAAAAGGCTGCGCGCAAAGATTGAAGATGACCCATCCCGTCCGGTGCGCATCATCACCGTACGCGGACTGGGCTACAAGTTTCAGGCCTAAAGCAACACCACGCAGGAAAGCAGCACCACGCAGGAATGGTGTATTCGGCTGATCAGGACCGAGCTGACGGAATTCCTGAAGGAGCGTACTCCGCGAAGTCCGGATGGGTGGACGACACAACTGGAGCATCCAGAGTAACTGGCGCTGAGTTCGCGAACTTGATCGTCACCTTGGCCAATAGCCCGTTCGACAGCCCCTCAACGGGGACCTGAAGTTTGGACTGAGTAAGGTTCACCGACGTTTGGGCCGGAAGTTTGACGTTCACCGTCCTCATGGTGAAGGACCGCCCGGATAGAGAGTTGTTCGACGTGAGCGGCTCCCCCGTAATCCCGACAATTTTGTCATCCTTGCGAGAAACAACTGCGGCGGATACACGGGCCTGACCGCCGCCATTGATGAGCACCAGGTTCTGCACTTTGACGGTGTCGGACTTGCCATTGACACCAGCCGCCGGGGTGTAACTGGTAAGGACCTTAGGATCGGCGCCACAAGCCACCACACCAAGAACCCCGACGGCAGCAAGGACAGCAGTCGTCCGGCGACGGTCGATCATCGTGGAATCTCCTCTTCCGGGGCGCATATCGTCGTTGAGTTTAGCCGAGTCGGCGTCCATGAGGGCCTCATCCGCTAGAGCAAGGCGACCCGTCGGCAGCGCCAAGGAACCCCGGGTTCATGTGTAAGGCCTTCAACCAATGAGGCCGGCGCGCCGTGACGCTATTGAGGACATTCGTACAAAATTAATATTGACCGCAACTATTATTATGTGATATACTTAACCCCCGAAAGGGGCCACACAAATGACTTTCAACGTTGGTGAAACCGTTGTCTACCCGAATCATGGCGCTGCCGTGATCGAGGATATCGAGACTCGCACTATTAAAGGCGAGGAAAAGCTCTACCTCGTTCTGAGGATTCTCGGACAAAACGATTTGGTTGTGCGAGTGCCAGCCAGCAATCTTGACCTTGTCGGCGTTCGTGACGTCGTTGATGACGAGGGTCTCGAGAATGTTTTCGAGGTCCTTCGTAAGACCAATGTTGAGGAGCCATCCAACTGGTCTCGCCGTTACAAGGCTAACCTTGAAAAGCTCCACTCTGGCAACGTTCTCAAAGTTGCCGAGGTCGTCCGTGACCTGTGGCGCCGCGAACGTGACCGCGGTCTGTCCGCCGGCGAGAAGCGGATGCTCTCGAAAGCTCGTCAAATCCTGGTGTCTGAGTTAGCCCTCGCCAAAAAGGTAGCTGATGACCGGGCTGAGGAGATGCTCGACGAGGTTCTCGCCTCCTGATTCATTCTCATTGCGAAAACGGGGATTCACCACACTTCGGGTGAATCCCCGTTTCTCATGCCTTGTCGCCTGTCACGGGATCGTCACGATTTCAATGCGTTCGCAATCTCGTCTGCCAACTGCCCTTCATCAACACCGGTAAGGAATGCAACGCCGCGGAACATTTTGACGTTCTCGGTGGGCTGCTTCACTGCGGTCGTTGAGACAATCACATCAGGGCTAAACCTCTCAGCCACCCGCGGAACTTCCGCGACATGGCAGTGCTCCATCCGGGCGTTGATCCCGCGCTCACGCAGCAACCGCTGAAGTTTGTTGGCAACCTGCACTGACGTCGCAGTACCAGTGCCACAGCAAACAAAGAATCTTCTTCTCGATCATGGTGACCACTCCTCCTCTGGGAAACCTCATCGTCCCTTGGATGTGGTCTACCAAGGGCTTCTTTCACGATGTTAAACGCGCCCCTTTTAGGGAGTTAGTCCGCTACGATCATGACACCTTAGAAGACTGATGGTAATGATACCGTGCCGTGAAGGGCACAGAGTCCATACTCAAGGGGGTCAGCCATGGCGACTACGTCTAGCACATTGTGGAACGCCGTAGTGCTCCGCATCGGCAAAGGCGCCCAGGACATGTTGGATACCGGAGTCATCGTGCTGTTCGGAGAGCCCGTGCCCGATGCCTTGTCTGATATTTGCGTAGTTCACAATCGCGGTGGTCGTTCCCCGCTGACTCCTCAGCGCGAACTACTACCCGGAGATGTCCTCAACTTCGCTGGCACTCGCTACACCATCGATGAGGTCGGAGAAGCCGCAACCTCAAATCTCAGCGATCTCGGCCACGTCGCGTTGTATTTCAATTCCCCCGACCAATCTCTACTTGCTGGAGCTATCAAGGTGTCCGGGCCACCACCACAGCTACCGGATCAGGGAGTTATCCTCACTTTTGAGCCCTCGAGTGACAAGGGCTGACGCAACCGCTGCTACTCCCTCACCACGTCCGGTAAACCCCAAGTGATCGGTCGTCGTCGCCGACACGGAAACCGGAGCCCCGACGGTTTGTGCCAGGGCGGTCTCCGCCTCGGCCCTGCGAGCGGCCATACGCGGTCTCTGACCAATAACCTGCACCGCGACGTTCTGGACTGTCCATCCTTTCCCGGCGATGAGAGCTACCACATGACCAACTAAGTCGGCACCAGCCGCCCCAGCCCACTGCGGATCTGCGGTGCCAAATACTGAGCCGATATCGCCCAGTCCGGTCGCCGATAACAGCGCGTCGCATATGGCGTGGCAGGCAACGTCACCGTCAGAATGACCGACCAGCCCAACCCTCTCGTCAGGGAAAGAAAGCCCGGCAACATGCATCGGCACGCCCGCGCTTAACTGGTGGACATCCGTCCCGATCCCCGTCCGAATTTCCATCACCGCCGACTCCCGTGACCCAATTTTCTAACAACGGTAGACGGCTTAGCAGCACGCAGCATCCTGCCAATACGACGTCCCGAATGATGCCCGGCACCGGCAGCCGCTTTCGCAAACACCTCTGCGATGTCGAGATCGACCGGCTCAGTGATCTTGAGGGACATCCTGGAGCCTTCGACGAGGGTGGCATGGTGGCCGTATCGCTCACAACACGAAATGTCGTCAGTCACCGAACCGCCCTCGATAGATAGCTGCTCATGACATTCAGTGATGATGGCCCGTTTAAATCCCTGGGGGGTCTGAACAGCACGCAGGGTCGAGCGGTCAACGACCGATGACGTGTCTCCGTCAACCTGACGTATGGTGTCGACCACATCGACCACCGGAGTCACGGCAACAGCACCATTCTCCACGGCCGCGATAACATTCTCGACGACGTATGCCGGAACCAGCGGACGCACTGCATCGTGAATGAGCACCGTTGTAGCGTCGCTCAACCGATGATGTTGAGCGATAAACCTCAGCCCGTTGCGTACCGATTCCTGGCGCGTATTGCCCCCAGTAACGAAGTGAACCGGTATCGGAGATGCAGCTAGGGCTAGCTGTAAGTGGTTGTGCATACCCTCCTTCACGACGACGACGGCCTCATCACAACCGCCTGCGGCTAGGGATTCCACGGCAACAGCGACGACGGCCTTTCCGGTCAGCGAGGTAACTTGCTTGGGAACGGAACCGCCGAACCGTGTCCCCATACCGGCTGCGACGACAACCGCGACGACCGGCGGGGTGTGCTCATCAACCATGGTTGGCACTCTATCGGCCCCGACCCACCACGTCGTATCATCGCGCAGTCGGCTATCGTCGTCCCTGACATTTTCAGCCCACCAAGGAGGCAATCATGCCGAGCCGCACCACCACTATTGCAGCCGAGAGCGGCCTGCACGCCCGTCCCGCAGCTATGTTCGTTCAGGCGGCGTCGAAGTCCGGCCTGGCCGTCAAAATCGGACGCCCTGGCGAAGAGCCGGTGGATGCCCGCTCGATTTTGTCGGTGATGGGGCTTGGCGCCAAGCACGGCGAGACCGTCGAATTGACCGCGGAGGGTGATAACGCCGACGAGGTGCTTGATGCCCTCGTTGCGAACCTGCAAACCGACCCGGAGGCCTGATCCCATGCGGACCCTCTCGGGGCTCGGGGTCTCGGCAGGAGTCGGACAGGCCCACGCGCTTGTCGTCTCCCCCGCCCCCGGACTGCCCGCTTCAGATCCCAGCCGAGGCGCAGAGGCAGACCTGGCCAAGGTTGAGGCCGCCCTCGGCAAGGTTGCTGATCGTCTCGATGAGCGCTCCCTTCACGCCGATCCGTCGGCCCTTGCAGTACTGCAGGCCACTGCCATGATGGCTCGCGATCCCGGGCTGCTTACCAGCGTCAAGTCCCACCTATCCGACGGGCATGGTCCGGCCCACGCGTTGTGGGCAGCCTTCGACGATTTCTGCGCTCAGCTCAGCGCAGCTGGCGGCTATCTCGCCGAACGCGTCACTGACTTGCGCAACGTCCGCGATCGCGCGGTCGCCGTCATGCAAGGACTGCCTGAGCCTGGTGTTCCCTCCTTTGATTCACCAGTGATTCTCGTCGCGGAAGATCTCGCCCCGGCTGACACTGCGACCCTCAACCCAGAGCTGGTCCGTGGTCTCATCACTGCGGCTGGCGGCCCGACAAGCCATACCGCGATCCTGGCCTCCCAGATCGGTATTCCCGCTGTGGTGAGGTGTAGCGAGGCTCGTGACATTGAAGATGGCACTCCGCTAGCCCTTGACGGTGTCACCGGCACGGTCCTTGTCGAGCCCGACGAGGCATCCGTCTCCGAGCTCACCGAGCGTGCCAATCGCCGCGCCGAGGTGTTGGCATCAGCCCCTGACGGCGACGCCACACTGACTGACGGTGAACGCATCCTCGTACTCGCCAACATCGGCAATCCTTCCGACGCCCCCACGGCGAAGAAGAAAGGTGCCGAGGGAGTCGGCCTGTTCCGCACCGAGTTCCTCTTCTTGGACCGGCAAGACGCCCCCACTATTGACGAGCAAACTGAGGCGTACGCCACCGTACTTAAGACCTTTGATGAGGGCGCCAAGGTTGTCTTTCGCACTCTAGACGCCGGAGCCGACAAGCCGTTGGCGTTTGCCAACCTGGGCGCTGAGGAAAACCCGGCCCTAGGACGTCGTGGGCTGCGTCTGTCCCAGGTGCGCACCGACCTCATCGACGCCCAGCTGGAGGCACTCGCCAAGGCTGCTGAGCAGACAGGTCGTGACCCGTACGTGATGGCCCCGATGGTCGCCACGAAGGCAGAAGCCGAGTGGTTCTCCTCCCGTGCCCGTGCCGCAGGTATCAAGACCGTAGGCATCATGGTCGAGGTGCCCTCGACGGCTCTACGGTCGTCCCAGGTACTGGAACCGGTAGATTTTGCCTCCATTGGCACTAACGACCTCACCCAGTACGCAATGGCCGCTGACCGCCTGCAAGGCGAGTTGGCCGAACTTTTGACGCCGTGGCAGCCCGCCGTCATTCAGCTGGTTAAAGCCACTTGTGATGGAGCCGGCGAGCGGCTTATTGGCGTGTGCGGAGAGGCTGCTGGTGATCCTCTGCTGGCCTTGGTCCTCGTGGGCGTCGGAATTCGTTCGCTCTCGATGGCCGCCGGCAAGATCACCGCCGTCAAGGCGGCCCTATCTCGTCATAACCTAGAGCAGTGCCGCCGAATTGCCGACGCCGCTCTGGCCGCTTGCAGCCCAGAAGAGGCCCGCACGGCCGCCCTGAAGCTAGCTGACCCGAGTGTCGAGGTTCTTGTCAGCTGATACACGATCCTCAATCCGCTAAAGCCCCCGCAGAGGGGGCTTTAGCATGCTCCGCAGGGGGAGGACAATAGGGCCATGACTAAAACTGCAGTGGTCACAGGAGCGAGTTCGGGAATCGGCGCGGCCACGGCCCGCGCTCTAGCGGGCGATAGCTGGCACGTCATCTGTGCAGCCCGCCGAGTCGAGCGCATCGAGCCACTCTCCGCCGAGATCGGTGGGCAAGCCGTAGTATGCGACGTGACGAGCGACGAGTCTGTCACCAACCTCGTCAAGACTGTCGGCGGCAAGGTCGATCTCCTCGTCAACAATGCTGGTGGCGCCGTCGGTCAAGAACCCGTCACTGAGGCTGACCTCAATGCCTGGACGACGATGTACCAAACCAACGTGCTAGGCATGGGGCAGGTCACCAAGGCTCTCCTGCCCGCGCTCGAAATTGCTGAAGGCACCATCATCACCATCACCTCCACCGCCGCTGAATGGGGCTACGAGGGCGGTGCCGGATACTGTGCTGCTAAATCTGGCGAGAGAGCTGTTGTCGAAGCCCTGCGCCTAGAACTATGTGGCCATCCGGTGCGGGTGTGCGAGGTGAGCCCCGGCATGGTGCACACCGAGGAGTTCTCCCTGGTGCGTTTCCACGGCGACCAGGCCAAAGCTGACAAGGTTTACCAGGGGGTCGACTCTCCCCTGGTCGCCGCTGACATTGCCGAATGCGTACGTTGGATCTCTGGGCTGCCCAGCCACGTCAACATTGATCGAATGATCGTCCGTCCTCGCGCCCAGGCCGCCCAGTACAAGGTGGCACGCGAATCCTGATTCAGGAGGACTCCCCTGCCCGTCAGTTCAGCTGCTGGACCTCCGCGGGCAGGTGGATGTTCTCGTCGGGCTCAGCTGTCTCGTCAACACCTCGCGAAGAGACCTTGTCGAAGAGGATCTTGATGGTCTGGATCATGATCTTGACGTCCAGAACAAGTGAGTACTGCTTGATGTAAATAAGATCGAAGTTGAGTTTGGCGGCGAAGTCTGAAGCGTATTTACCGTAGACCTGCGCGTACCCGGTGATGCCAGCGCGCACGTTGTGCCGCAATGTGTAGTGGGCGTTCTGCTCTTGGAACTGGTCGACGAAGAAGGGTCGTTCGGGGCGAGGACCGACGATCGACATGTCGCCGATGAGCACGTTAATGAGCTGCGGGATCTCGTCGATGCGCAAGCTACGCAAGTATTTGCCCACCGTGGTCACGCGCGGGTCGTTGGTAGTGGCCAACATGGGGCCGGACTCTTTTTCGGCCATCACACCCATAGAACGGAATTTGAGGATCTTGAACTCGCGCCCGTCCTTAGTGATGCGGGTCTGACGGTAGAAAACCGGACCGGGAGAGCTGGCTTTCACCAGGATCGCGGTGACGAACATAATTGGCGACGCGACAACCAGGGCGATTAGCGACAGTAAAATGTCAAAGAACCTCTTGACAATATCCATTTCTGCCGGAATCTTAAATGGGCTCGCAGCAATGATCGTCTCATCTTCAATCGACATTATTGTCGGATTGATGAGCATCATATGCTCAAACGAGGTGGACATGAAGATTTCCTTATCCTCACTCAGCAGCAGATCATAAATAGCGACTCGCTCAGAGGAAGGAATATCGTCAGAAACGTGGGCAGTATCAAACTCGTTGATATGAGATCGAATCTGCTCCAAGTAGTGGCCACGCACCACATGAGTAAGGCGATGACGGGTCGCCTTATTCGCCATGTAGTTCATGACGGCCCGGTTAAGCATCTCAGGAGGACCGAGCAACATCACCCGCTTAGCCCCTCGTAGATGGCGATAGGCTACGACCTCGACACTGCGCCACACAAGGAGCAAGACGATGCCGACCACCAAGTTGATGAGAAGGACCGACCGCGGGAAGGCAAACCATCGCCCAAAGAAGGTCAACGCCATAATCACGATAGTCACCATGACCTGGTCGACAACCGCGATAATTCCTATATCTAACAATGTCTTGTTATACAGGACGTAAACACCAGACAAGACATTGATAATAAGGAACGCAATAACCGACGCCATGAGCGCGGCTTTTCCGTCATCTAGATTTCGCTGCGGAATGACCATTCCGAAACGCATCCAGAATGACAAAAAGATGCCGACCGCAAAGACGATGGCGTCAATGAGGACCGTCACCAATTTCTGGGTGCGGTTGAAATAATCCTTCTTCACGTACTTCCTCCTCGACCCTGGTGGGCACAGGGGCACAGACTCACACTACCGGGCAGACGTGCAAGCCAACTTCAGGATCGACGAGGGGCTGCTGACCCGCCGCGATCCCGTCGACTTCCAGCTCCAGACCGACATCGACACCACGACGCACTAGGGCCAAACCGATCGGACCGTCGACGCCATGGTTGGCGGACGACCCCATGGCCCCGACCCGACGCCCACCAGCGTGGATGTCGGCACCGACCTCGGGAAGTTCGGCGCGCGAGCCGTCGAGCTGCAGCAGAGTCAACCGACGCGGCGGGCGCCCCAGGTTGTACACCCGGGCAACCGTCTCCTGGCCGCGGTAACACCCTTTATCCATATGAGTGCCGTAGAGACCAATCTCATTAGGGATGGTTCGATCGTCGGTATCCAGCCCAATCCGCGGAATGCCGGCAGCAATCCGTAACGCCTCCCAGGCCAGCACCCCGACCGGATCGGCATCCCCAGGGATCTCGGCGTCAACGGGCAGGATCACCTCGTGTCCACCGGCCACCTCCGAGTCGAGGACCACGCCATCGGAAACGGCGAAGTCATGGCCGAACCATCGGACGGTCATGTCCGGGCGCAACGCAACTTCGACCCTCATCATGAAGCACATGGAGTCCAGCCACGCCGCCAGATCAGCCCCGCGACCCGGCTCCGTCCAGGCCCAAAAGGTCTGGCCATCATCAACGCCGTGCAAGACGTGCTCAACATGGCCGGTCGGCGATAATACGAGGCTCGTCGTAGTGCGCCCCGGTTCCATGCCGTCAAGAAACTGTGACGTCAAAGAGTGCAGCCAGCCCAGCCGGTCGACACCGGAGATTGCCAGCACCTCGCGATTGGATAGCTCGACGCTCCCACCTCCGTCGACCATCAGGCGCTGCTCAGCGATCGGGTTCCTCATGTGGGAGACCAGACCGGTGTCCGGACCGTCGGTCAGCAATACCGGATCAGACATCTCAAGACCTCTTGAGGCGAGCCCACATGTAGGGCTGCAGGGGGGCATCGACGGTGGCCCGGTCGAAGGTCCATAACAGATCGCCTTCGACCTGACCATAGAGACGCTGCCCGCCGGTGTAGGGCACCAGGGCCTCCTCAGTACGAGCCACCGCGTCGGTGACCAGCTCGATCTTGGCGCCGTCGATGTTCCCGGTCCACACCTCGGCCCAGCCCTCCGGGGCAGCCATCAGGACATCGACCTTGCGAGTGTCGACGTTGGGACGCCAGAAACCGGTCTCCATACGCAACGGTGCGGCCGGGGTGCCGTCGGGATTCATGGTGAACGTTTGGCAGATGTAGTGCAAGTAGTCCCCACCATTGTCAGTGAAGTCGACCTGGCACCCGAAACTGAACTCACCGTCGTCTGGAGTGTTTCCGTGTCCCTCCCCCTCCCAGTGGCCGATCATCCAGGCCAAGGGCATGAGATCACGATTCAGGTCGTCAGGAATCTGGAAAGGCATGGGTCCTCGTGTCGTCGTAGATTTTCGGGAAAGACGGAGCGATGGCCGTGCTCAGCCTCGCCAAGCTGCGATCAGAGCCCTGGTCACAGCAACCAGCGGTAACACGGCACCCACCACCGCAACGGTCACCAGAACCACAAGATCAGCTTCAGCCACGTCACGATTCTACGAGGTCAGCTGCGTAGACTCGATTCCATGCGGGTCGTCATACAGAGAGCAACCAGTGCCGAGGTCGTCGTCGAGGGCCGGACGGTCGGGTCACTGACGACTCCCGGGCTGGTGGTGCTCGTCGGGGTCACCGGTACCGACACCGCCACCACGGCCGAAAAACTGGCCGAGAAAGTGTGGGGGCTGCGCATCCTGTCCGAGGAGAAATCTGCCAGCGACCTTAATGCCCCGCTGCTCGTCGTCAGCCAGTTCACCCTCTACGCCAGTACCCGTAAGGGGCGCCGCCCGTCGTGGAGTGCTGCGGCACCCGGGCCGGTGTCCGAGCCGCTGGTGGACCACTTCGTAACCCACCTGCGCAGCTTGGGAGCCCACGTCGAGACCGGAATCTTCGGTGCCGATATGAAGGTGGGTCTAGTCAACGACGGCCCGATGACGATTCTCATCGACACCGATGATTGGCACTGAACAATCCGTACAACTCAAGATTCCTCGTACAACTGCACCGATGAGATGAGCACCGAGTCCCGGGTGGGCTCGCCGAGCGAACCGGGTTGGGTCGACGCGATGATGGTGAGGGTGATGTCCCCCTTGACAGTACGTGGGGCGATCATGACCTTCTGCAGATCTTGATCGTCATCGGTGAAATCCTGGTTGAACCACGTCCCGTCAGGCATCGTCCAACGCACCGTGCGCACGCGGCGGTATTGCGGATAGAGGTCGACGTTTCCGAACACCTTCGCATAGCCGTTGATCATCCCCACACCAACAATCCGGGAGGGGTGGGGCAGAGTGAGGGTGATCTGCTGACCCTCGCCCGAACCGTTGCACCGCCACGCCGTCTCCGGCTTGTCGTCGACCACGTACTTAGCGTCATAGCGAACCAATTCATGCCGAGAGCCAACCGCAGGGTCGGACACGCACGATGCCGTGGCTTTCACACCGCCAATCGCCTTGACCTTCCCTTGGTATGGCATGTCTGCTGTGGAGGTCGACGCAGGCACCAAGGCCCTAGGGGCGATTTGCGCCGCGCCGGTGCTGTCACGGGACTGGGTGATGAAGGTACCTAGCACCAATCCGACGACTAGCGCAGCCGCCACCCCCAGGATCCAGATCGGGAAATGCCGGTGATGTGAGGACGCCGAGGCGCCAGTAGCACGGGCGTGACCAACCACCACACTCGGCCCGGTGTCATCGGTCAGGACGCGAATTGTGCCGCTAGTCGTTGAGGAGATCGGAGTCTCCTCGGAGTCCGCATGACGAGAAGGCGGATTTTCGTTTTCTTGAGGCCCCTCAACGCTCTCCGCCGGACAGGGTTCGCCCGGCCCGGACTCCTCCTCATCCGGACGGAACCACTCGTCAGGCATCCTCGTCACGACACAAATCGTAGTGCCGATATTGTGAGACGGCTCGGTCCCCCGTGGGATGATGGGATGCGACATCGTTGACGACATGATCTCGAACAACGCGATTTCAGCATGGGAGGGCATCCGGATGGCACGACTGTCCTTGCTGGGTCCGTTAGATGCCCCGCTACCTCAGGCCTTGGAACTGTTACCGCACAGCATCTCTCGCTACGACGACCTGAAGGAATGCATGTCTCATCTGGAAGGGGTCGACGTCGTGCTCGTCGACTGCCACGACGAACCGGCCAAGGCGCGCGAGGCTTGTCTGCGGCTGTCCTGTCACGAGAGACGAGTGCCGGTCCTGCTGTTGGTCGGCTCCGACACTCTCTCGGTCATCAGCCCCGACTGGGGAATGGACGACTTTCTGTGCGATTCGGCAACCCCATCGGAAGCCGAGACCCGGCTTCGCTGTCTGTTTACGATCCAGGTCACCAACCAGCTCGTGGCCGGACCGTTCACCGTCGACGAGGACGGGTACACAGCAAGTGTCGGGGACAAGGACCTTGATCTCACCTACACCGAGTTCGAGCTGCTGAAGTACCTCGTCGGACACCCCGGTAGAGTACTTACCCGAGACCTCCTGTTGTCAGACGTGTGGGGTTACGACTACTACGGTGGTACCCGGACCGTAGACGTCCATATCCGTCGTCTGCGCGCCAAAGTCGGCCCAGAGTACGAAGGCCACATCCAAACGGTGCGGTCGGTGGGCTACCGATTCCAGGCGGAACGTTAAATTCGCTCGGACGGTAGGGCCAACTGAAAGTTGCACGCCCTGCAAGCGGGCTCCGTCCGATAGATTGAATGCAGCTGCGCTCACCCGATGGTGAGCGGACGAATCTCCAAGGAGTGTGTCCATGGCCAAGAAGCCCACCCCCGGGACTTCCCCGTCTTCTCCCGACGAGCTGCCGGAGGGTCGCTACAGCGATCGTGAGCTATCGTGGCTCGCCTTCAACGAACGGGTGCTGGATCTTGCGCGCGATACCGAACGCATCCCTCTGCTCGAGAGAGCGAAGTTTCTGGCCATTTTCTCGTCCAACCTCGACGAATTTTTCATGGTGCGAGTCGCCGGTCTCAAACGCCGTATCGACGCTGGAGTCGCCGTGCCTTCCGTCGCTGGGATGCTACCCCGTGAGCTCCACGATGCCATTCTGGCCCGCACCCATGACCTAGTTTCTGAACAATCTCGGGTATTCGCTGAGGAGGTGCGCCCCGGGCTGGTAGATGAAGGCATTGAGATCCTGCGTTGGGCCGAGCTGTCCGATGATGAAAAGGGCCGCATGCGCACCTTGTTCTCGGAACGGATTTTCCCCATTCTTACCCCCTTAGCCGTCGACCCATCCCACCCCTTCCCGTACATTCGCGGCCTATCGATCAACCTGGCCGTCATGCTGGCAAATCCCATTACTGGCGCAGAGCAGTTCGCTCGGGTCAAAGTGCCGTCGGTGCTGCCTCGGCTGGTCAACCTGGGCGAGGGACGATTCCTTCCGCTAGAGGAAATCATCAGTCGTCACCTCGACCAACTGTTCACCGGCATGCACGTGCTGCAACACACCACCTTCCGCGTCACTCGAAACGAAGACCTCGAGGTCGAGGAGGATGACGCCGAGAACCTGCTGTTCGCTCTCGAGAAGGAGCTGCTGCGCCGCAAGGTGGGCCGCCCTCCGGTGCGATTGGAGGTCCAGGACGACATTTCCGCGGAGATGCTCGAGCTACTCACCCGTGAACTTGACATCAGAGACAAGGAGGTCTTCCGGCTGCCGGCCCCACTGGACCTGACCGGCCTGTTCTCGCTGGCCGACGTCGACCGCGACGATCTGTCCTACCCGAACTTCCTGCCCATCACGCATCCGCACTTGGCCGAGGTGGAGACGGCTCGCCCAGCCGACATGTTTGCCGCGATCCGTCGTCGCGACGTGCTCGTCCATCACCCCTACGACTCCTTCGCCACCAGCGTGCAGCGGTTCATCGAGCAAGCTGCTCAAGACCCCCAGGTGCTGGCCATCAAACAAACCCTGTACCGCACTTCCGGCGACTCCCCCATCATTGACGCCCTCGTCGATGCCGCCGAGGCTGGCAAGCAGGTGCTGGCGGTCGTGGAGATTAAGGCGAGGTTCGACGAACAGGCCAACATCACCTGGGCCCGACTGCTGGAACGGGCCGGAGTCCACGTCGTTTACGGCATGGTGGGCCTCAAGACCCACTGCAAGTTGGCCATGGTAATCCGCGACGAGGGCGAAGGGTTGCGCCGCTACGCCCACATCGGCACCGGAAACTACAATCCCAAGACGGCTCGCCAGTACGAGGACCTCGGTCTACTAACCTCCAACCCGATCATTACCGAAGACGTCGCGAGGCTGTTTAATCACCTATCCGGGATGACGGCTGAGAAACGTTACCGCCGTCTCCTGGTAGCCCCTGAAAGCATCCGGAGCGGCATCATCGACGCGATTGAGCGCGAGATCGACAATAAGAAGGCTGGGTTGCCTGCCGGAGTGAGGATCAAGGTCAACTCCATCGTCGATGAGCGCGTCATCGACGCCCTTTACCGCGCCTCCCGCGCCGGTGTTCCAGTAGACCTGTGGGTACGTGGTATTTGCTCTATCAGACCGGGGGTTCCCGGGCTCAGTGAGAACATCCGGGTCATCTCTATCCTGGGCCGGTTCCTAGAACACTCCCGCATCTTCTGGTTCGCCAACGGTGGTCGCCCGATGGTGGCAATCGGCTCAGCCGATCTCATGCACCGCAACCTGGACCGCCGGGTAGAAGCCCTTGTCGGCTTGTCCAACAAGCAGCACGTGGCGGAGGTTGAAGAGATGTTCGACATGGCCTTCGACCCAGGTACGGTGTCGTGGCACCTGCAGGATCGCACTTGGACCGAGGTGTCACGCGGACCGGACGACATCCCCCTAACTGACTTACAAGAAGAACTCATCCGACGCACCCGCGACAGGAGGCGGTGAAACCGAGATGGGGGGACACAAGGGGCCTATCCAGGCAGCTGGCGCCGTCGTACTACGCGACATTGATGACGGGGCTCGTGAAGTACTCGTCGTCCATCGTCCCAGTTACGACGACCTTTCCCTACCTAAGGGAAAACTCGAACCTGGCGAGGATCTTCCCACCACTGCAGTGCGCGAAGTGGCCGAGGAAACCGGCATTAATATCCGGTTGACGATGCCTCTGCAACCCATCGAGTACACCGTCAAATACTCCACACGTGACGGCAAGCCAAAGTCGCGCGCCAAAGTCGTCTCCTGGTGGCTAGGGGTCGCCATCGGAGGGTCCATTGAGAATGCGACAGCCAGTCCTGAGGAGATCGATGGCGCCTTCTGGATGCCAACCGACCAGGCTCTTGAGCGCCTCACCTATCCCACCGACGTCCAGGTGCTCGAGGAGGCCCTCGACTTGCCGTCGACGTCAACAATCATCCTGGTACGACATGGCAAAGCTGTCTCACGCAAAGAGTGGAACTCCCGTAAGAGACACGGTAAAGACGCCACACGCCCGTTGGAAAGGCGCGGTCGCCGTCAGGCCAAGGCCTTGGCCGACTTGCTGAGCGCCTTTGGGGTGGCCCGCCTTGCAAGCTCATCATCGACGCGATGTATGCAAACTCTTCAGCCATATGCCGACACCATTGGAGCGCAGATCACCGGGCTTGATGCTCTGAGCGAGGAGACACACGAAGCCGACCCCCACAAGGCGACGTCAGCTATGAGAAAAATTATTGGCCGCGCGTTGGCAGACCCCAACCAACCAATTGCCATTTGTGGCCATCGTCCGGTACTGCCGACGATGCGAGACGCCCTTGGCGGGGCGAATCGCCCTATGTCAACTGCGGAGTGCCTGATTGTTCACCTCGATGAAACGGGACGCACAATCCGCCAAGAGTGGCACTCATCACGGTACTAAACCAGCAGGTCACAAACTGCGTCTTAGGCGATTTCCTTCGGTCAAAGTGGCGACGGTGTTCACGTTGCGTTCACCTTGACGCGATCCCTGCGACATTTCCAAACCCTAACGTCATCCCTGTACCAAGGACCGCAACGGCGGCCCCAGTACATCACTCGAAGAAGGATGTGCCGTGAATCGTTTCGCCAAAATCACTGCCCTGGCTGCTATCAGCGCCATCTCCCTCACCGCTTGTGGTGCCAATGGTGACAAGGGTTCCAGTTCTGCCTCGTCCTCCAAGACCACCTCGACTGCCAGCTCCGCCGCCCAGCCCAGCGATTCCTCGGCTGACGCTGTCTCGTTCAAGCCCGCCTGCCCTGGTGGCAGCATCTCCGGTGCTGGTTCCTCGGCTCAGCTGAACGCCATCAACCAAGTTATTTCCGACTACAAGGCTGCCTGTTCCTCAGCAACCGTCAACTACTCCCCCACCGGCTCCGGCGCTGGCGTGAAGTCCTTCATCGGTAGGCAAACCGACTGGGCCGGTTCTGACTCCGTCCTCAACGCTGACAAGGGGGAGCCTGATAAGGCCAAGCAGCGCTGCAACGCCGACCCATGGCACCTCCCGATGGCTGCTGGCCCGATTGCCGTGGTCTACAACGTCGACGGCGTCAAAGATCTAACCCTCTCCACCGCGACCCTCGCCAAGATTTTCTCCGGCGCCATCACAAACTGGAACGACGACGCCATCAAGAAGGAGAACCCGAAAGCCGCGTTGCCGTCGGCCCAGATCGAGGTGTTTTACCGCAAGGACGAGTCGGGCACCACCGACAACTTCACCAAGTTCCTCAACAAGGCGGCCGGTGACATCTGGACTGAGAAGCACTCCAAGACATGGAAAGGTGCGGGCAAGGGCGCCGATAAGTCGGCCGGCATCGCCCAGGCTGTCAAGAGCACCAAGAACTCGATCTCGTACGACGAGTGGTCCTACGCTACAAAGAACAGCCTCGACATGGCCGCCATCGATAACGGAAACGGTCCGGTCAAGCTGACCGGTGAGTCTGCCGGTAAGGCCGTCTCGGCCGCTAAGGTCGTCGGACAGGGCCATGACCTGCAGCTCGAGCTCCAGTACAAGAACACCCCGGCGGGCGTGTATCCGGCCGTTCTCGTAACCTACGAGATCGCTTGTTCCAAGGGCCAGGACTCCGGCAAGGCCGCGCTCTTGAAGGACTTCCTGTCCTTCTACGCTTCTGAGAGGGAGCAGAAGAAGATCCAGGACCTTGGTTACGCTCCGCTACCCTCCGACGTTGCTTCGAAGGTTCTGGGTTCCGCCCAGGCCCTCTCCTGATTGACTCTCTGCCCGGGGACAAGCGCCCCGGCGCGCCGGGGCGGGAGGACGCCAGTCGTCTTCCCGCCCCTCACCACAACACGACCATGATCGCGACGAAGGAAGCCCATGGCTGAAACCACATCGCCGGCACAGCGGAAACTCACGGCGGCATCCCGCATGAAGCCGGTGTCGCGGGTCGGGGACACGATTTTCGCTGGCGCCTCGTCGGTTATTGCCATAGCCCTGGCCATCATCGTCATCCTGATGTTCGTCTTCCTCATGAAGACGGCAGCCCCAACATTGTTGGCTAACACCGATAACTTTTTCACGTCCCGGGCTTGGACAACGGATCAGAACCCGCCGGCCTTTGGTATCCAGGCCCTGCTATGGACGACAGTCATCTCATCCCTGCTTGCCCTGCTCATCGCAGTGCCACTCTCGGTGGGCATCGCTCTGTTTATCACCCAACTCGCACCCAGGAAGCTCGCTAGCCCGGTCGCGTTCGTCGTCGATTTGCTGGCGGCAGTCCCCTCGATCGTCTTCGGTCTGTGGGGCGGCATCGTCTTCGGATCGTCGGGAATCATCAACGGTTTACGCGGGGCCATAATCAAAGCGCTCGGCTGGATTCCGATCTTTTCCGAGGATCCGTCGTGGTCCTCGGCTACTGGCACGGTCTACCTTGCCAGTCTCGTCCTGGCCATCATGATCCTGCCAATTATCACTGCTGTTAGCCGCGACGTCATGGCCCAGACGCCCCATGATCAAGTCGAGGCCGCGCTCGCCCTCGGATCGACGCGCTGGGAGGTCATCAAGCTTGCAGTGCTCCCCCACTCGCGGTCCGGCATCATTTCCGGATCCATGTTGGGTCTAGGACGCGCCCTCGGCGAGACCCTGGCTGTCACCCTCATCCTGCAGACGATGAGCACCATGGCGCTCAAACAGAACCTCAACCTGTCGATCTTCGTCGGTGGTGAGACATTCGCGTCGAAGATTGCCGGTAACTTCTCCGAGGCCATTAGCGATCCCACCTCGCTGGGTGCCCTCGTGGCGTCGGCCCTGGCCCTGTTCGTCATTACCTTCGTGGTCAACGCGACTGCCCGGTTGATTGCGGCGAAGGGGGTTAAGCGATGAGCGCCACCACCCCTGACCACATCACCCACCATGGCGACAACACGCCCGGACAGCTAGATCTCTCCCGCCCGTCTGGTAAACGGACTATCAAGAGCGGCTGCGCCTCAGCATTCATGATCGTGGCCACCGTACTGGCTGTTATCCCACTGGCCTGGCTGCTCTTCGCGGCCGTCCGGCGCGGCATCGGATCACTATTCCACGCGTCGTGGTGGACCCACTCGATGGATCCCTCCTTCGACTTGGCCGAGCAGGGCGCCATCCACGCTATCGTCGGAACCCTTGAAATTGGCCTTATTACATCGATTATCTCGGTACCGATCGCTCTGATGACCGCGATCTTCCTAGTCGAGTACGCCCGCGGAACTAAGATCGCCAAGGTCATTAGCTTCGCCGTCGACGTGCTAACCGGTGTACCTTCAATCGTCGCGGCCCTCTTCGTCTTCGCCGTAGTCGTTACCACCTTCGGTGGCACCCAATCCGCGTGGGCCTCCTCGTTGGCCCTCATGATCCTCATGGTTCCGACGGTGCTGCGATCAACCGAGGAAATGCTCAAGCTCGTGCCAGACTCTTTGCGTGAGGCCTCCTTCGCCCTGGGCGTCTCTCAATGGAAGACGATCATGAAGGTCGTCTTGCCAACCTCCATGACTGGCATCCTCACCGGTATCGTGCTGGGCTTAGCTCGAGTTATGGGCGAAACGGCTCCGCTGATCGTGTTGCTGCAGTTCAACACCGAGTTGACCTTTAATCCGTCAACACCAAACTTCGCGACGCTGCCGACCGTCATCACTAACGCTTACACCCAGGGCGGCGTCGATACCCCGGTGGTGTGGGGAGCCGCTATTACCCTCATCATCCTGGTCATGGGACTCAACCTCATTGCCCGTCGGATCTCCCGCCGCTACATGCGCCGCATGGGCAAGTGACATGAAAGTGAGCTGCATATGGCAAAGCGCATCGAGACCAAAGACCTCGACATTTACTACGGGTCCTTCCACGCCGTCGAGTCGGTAAACCTGATCGTCGAGCCTCGCACTGTGACGGCCTTCATTGGCCCGTCCGGGTGTGGCAAGTCGACGGTGCTGCGGACCCTCAATCGCATGCACGAGGTCATTCCAGGTGCCTACTGCACCGGCAAGGTGGAGCTCGACGGGGTTGACCTGTACGGCAAAGGCGTCGACCCGGTGGCCGTGCGACGCAATGTTGGCATGGTCTTCCAGCGAGCCAACCCCTTCCCGGCAATGTCCATCCGAGATAACGTCGTAGCAGGGCTGAAGCTCAACGGCGTACGTGACAACAAATTACTCGATGAGGCTTGTGAGAAGTCGCTACGCGGCGCCAACCTGTGGGACGAGGTCAAGGACCGCCTGGAGCGCTCCGGCGCTTCCCTTTCGGGTGGCCAGCAGCAACGACTGTGCATCGCCCGAGCCATTGCCGTCGAGCCCGAGGTCCTACTCATGGACGAGCCCTGCTCGGCCCTGGACCCGATCTCAACCCTAGCCATCGAGGATCTTGTCAGTGAGCTCAAGGAGCGCTTCACCGTGGTGATCGTAACCCACAACATGCAGCAGGCTGCCCGGGTTTCTGATCAGACCGCCTTCTTTAACCTGAAAGCTCAGGGAGAGCCCGGTCGTCTCGTCGAGATCGACACCACCGAGCGAATTTTCTCCAACCCAAAGGAAAAAGCCACTGAGGATTACATCTCGGGCCGCTTCGGCTGAGAGACCTCGACAGCTCCATCACACCGCTGCGTTTCAACCAGCATGGCAACGAATGTCTCCGCGCTGACCTGACCGGCTTCCCCTTGCTCGATTCCTAATCTTAGGGTTGACTAACAGCGCCAGCACTCACCGGAGCTGCTCGCTGAACACCGCTGCCCCAGGATCATTAACGATCCGGAGACCGCCTCACCGATCGTCATTCCCCTCGAAATCCTGGAGACCCACCATGGCTGAGTACCGTCCCTACCTCATGAGGTTGTCGTCGCGAAGCCTCGTCGAGCCCAATTTCATCCGACTCATTCTCACCGGCGACGAGGTGCGATTCCCCCAGCCGTGCCTTGATCGGCGGATCAAACTGCTGTTCATCGGGGAGCATCCAAACCCGGCGCTCACCGATCCCAAGGTCGGAGACGGCTGGTACCAGCTCTGGCTCGACGATCCCGCCCGGCCCGAGATGCGCACGTACACCGTGCGCCGGGTGATAGAGAACGGCATCGTCATTGATGTCGCCTGCCACGACGGGGACGGCCCGGGGCACAGGTTTGCCACCAGTGCTCCGTTGGGCAGTCAGGTACTCGTCATCGGGTTGGACGCCACCGCCCCAGGAGCAGAGCAGACCGGTATCGATTTCCACCCCGGGGATGCTAAACGGCTGCTGATCCTGGGTGACGACGCTGCTGCACCCGCAGTGTGCTCGATCCTGGAGCAACTGCCCACCCATGCGGCAGAGGTCGAGGCCGTGGTGGAGGTACCACAGCTGGCCCGGAAGATCGAAGCCGGCCCGGACGGCCACTGGACCGACTCGCGCGGCAATCGGATCAACATTAGGTGGCAGGAGCGGTTAAGCGAGCGAGGGGACCGTCTGGCCGAGGCCATCGAGGACCACCTGCATCGGTTCCCATTGCCGCGCTGCCAACAGGACTCTCCTGAGGAGGGACCCGACGATCTGTTGTGGGACACCCCTGCTAGCCCGCCGCAAGAGTTTTACTCGTGGATTGCCGGCGAGTCCACAATGGTGCGACGCCTGCGACGGATCCTCGTCAACGATCACGGCGTCGATCGTCGTCACATCGCCTTCATGGGCTATTGGAGACACGGCAGCGCGGGGATGTGAGTGCGCCGGTTCAGCCAGATGAGGTAGTACTAAAGGTTGTGCTAAAGTACCGCCGTCCGACGCAGGGAACCCCGTGAGAATCGGGGACTGACGCGCAGCGGTAACGCAGACGGGCGAGTAGCAAGCCACTGGGAACAACCCGGGAAGGCGCTCGTTCGGATGATGCCAAGTCCGAAAACCTCCCGGACCACACTTACCCGACGGCCACGCGACTCGGCCCCAACGAGGATGGCTTTCTTGGTTCGATCCCTGCATCGCCGCACACCAGTGCGATTCATTCTGCTGGTGGCGTTGCTCGTCCTCACCCCAGTGCTGTCTATCGCCTTCGGCGCCGCCCCAGTGCCCATAGGCCAGGTGCTCGGGGTCTTAGCCGATCACTGCGGACTACCAGTCCACCTCTCCTGGGACTCCATCACCGATGCCATCGTCTGGCAGAACCGAATGCCACGGATAGTCACTGGGCTGGGGGTAGGAGCGATCCTGGGAGCGGCCGGGGTGACCCTGCAAGCGGTGGTACGCAATCCGCTCGCTGAGCCGTATGTGTTGGGAGTCAGCGCCGGAGCGTCGTCGGGGGCTGCCACAGCAATCATCCTCGTCGGTATCTCCTCAACTTTCGGAGTGGCCGGCATGGCGTTTCTGGGAGCTCTTGCCTCAACCGCCATCGTGTTGTTCATGGGCGGCGGGCGCAACTCGTCGACCCTTCGCCTCATCCTGGCCGGACTCGCAGTGGGATTCGTGTTCCAAGCTCTCACCAACTTCATTATCTTCTCGTCCGACTCTCCCGAGACCGCCCGGGCGGTAATGTTCTGGACCCTCGGCGATCTGTCCCGGGCCAGCTGGGCCCAAGGGTGGACGAGCATCGTCGTGGCGGTCGTGCTCTCTATACTCTTGTGGATCTGTGCTCCGTGGCTCGACGCCCTGGCCTCCGGTGATTCCACAGCCACTGCAGTGGGAATCGACCCGGCGATGATCCGCGTCCTGCTCCTCGTCCCCGTTTCGGCCGGGGTCGCGATCGCCGTCGCGATTTCGGGCGGGATCGGTTTCGTCGGGTTGGTGATCCCCCACCTCATGCGTTCCTTCATCGGACACGGCCACCGCCGTCTGGTCGTCTCCTCAGCAATTGCAGCAGCGACCTTCCTGGTGTGGGCGGACACGTTTTCCCGCACAGTCTTCAGCCCGGCGGAGCTGCCGATCGGCGTCATCACCGGTCTACTCGGCGCACCCTTCCTGCTCGTACTCGTAAAGAGGGAGACGTTGGCATGATCAATGCCTCTCAGCTGGTAGTCCGACGCGGGCAACGAATCGTTTTAGAGAACATCGATTTTTCCGCAGGCCAAGGGGTGACGGTGGGGGTCGTCGGCCCCAACGGTGCCGGAAAGTCCACGTTGCTGTCGGCCCTCTATCGCAACGTCTCGATCGCCTCGGGGCAGGTCACGGTCAGTGACCACGATCTAGCCTCGATGAGTCGACGGGAGATCGCCCGCGAGGTGGCCGTCGTCTCCCAGACCCCCGATCCATCCTTGCCACTGACAGTTCGAGACACCGTTGCCCTCGGTCGACTGCCGCACCGGTCCCTCATGGGATACGGGGACGCTGCAGATCGCAACATCGTCGAAGAGGCCCTAACCCGTACCGACCTCACCGACCTGGCTGACCGACTCGTCACCCAACTGTCTGGCGGGGAGCGTCAGCGGGTGCTCGTCGCTCGGGCCATTGCCCAACAAGCCGGCCATCTCCTTCTTGACGAACCCACCAATCACCTTGACATCGGCCATCAGTTCGCCCTGCTCGACCTCGTCCGAACCATCAAGGCAACCACCGTCATCGTGCTACATGACCTCAATCTGGCTGCCCGGGTATGCGACCAGCTGGTGCTCCTCGCCGAGAAGCATCTGGTCGCCACCGGCTCCTGCGAAGACGTCCTGCAGCCCGATCTGCTTTCGAAGGTCTATGAGGTGAACGTCGAACGGATCACCCACAACGGCCACATCCATCTTTTGTTTAACCCACCACGATGAAGGAGAACATCATGTCCACCCCTCACACTCGCCGTCGCGCGACTCGTGTCACGGCAGCAGTCCTCACCGGCCTGTGCGCGATATCTATGAGCGCCTGCGCCGGATCATCGACCGAGAAGTCGTCCTCGTCCAGCTCGGGGCCAGCCCGCACCGTCATGAGCTGCAACGAGAAGCTCACCTTCACCAGTGTTCCCAAACGAGTCATCATGCTCGGCGACACCGACGCCTCCACCATGAATGCTCTCGGGGTGCTCGATCATGTTGTCGCACGGGCCGGTCGGATCAAGGAGGGGGCCTACGACGCCAAGACCCTTGCCAAGCTCAAGGCCATCCCAACAATCGCCTCGCAGGAGCTGAACACCGGCGGTGTCAAAGTGTCCACCGAGACGATCCTGGACCAACACGCTGACCTCGTCATCGGTTACGACACCGGGGTCGACCGCGACGCCCTGCGCAAGTCCGGCGTCAAGATGTACAGCACCGACGCCATGTGCACCGACAAGAAACCGCCGGCTCCCGCCACCTTCTCCCAGGTCAAGGACGAGGTGACCAAGGTCGGACAGATTTTTGACGTTCCGGATAAGGCAAAACAGGTCAACAAAGAGCTCGACGCCAAGATCTCCACAATCCAGAAGCAGACCGCTTCTGGGGCCAAAGCCAATGCCGTCGCCCTGTACATCACCCCGGGTAGCACCGAGTTTTACACCTACGGTTCTTCGAGCATGATTGAACCGATGTTTGCCGCCAACGGTCTGCGCAATATGTACCACTCAAACACCACGCGGGTCTTCGACGCCGACATGGAGGACCTCCTGCATAAGAACCCGGAGTGGATTGTGCTGTTGGCCGGTGATGGCGCGATGTCGAAGGTGGAACCGACCTTCCTATCCTTCAAAGGAGCCAAGGAGCTTAAGGCCGTCAAGAAAGGTCACGTGGTGACGATGTCCTTTTCGCTGACCGATCCCCCGACCCCGCTGACGATCACCGGCACCGAGAAGCTGCACGATCTCATCAAGGACAAGAAGTGACCACGATGAGTTCATGAGGGCGCACCGTCTCTCATCCCCGAGTGCCCGCAGCGGAGCATTCGGGGATGCGGGCGGCGACCCGTCACCTCGTGGTATCCATTTCCTTGCCAAGCCCCAGCAGGGCACTTTCGACGACTTCAGAGAGGGCAGGATGGATCCAGTACTGCCCACGCGCCATTTCGTCGACCGTCTGCCCAACGCTCATCCCCTGAATACAGGTCTGAATGAGGGTGGACGCTTGGGGCCCAATGATGTGCGCCCCCAGCAAAGTCCTCGTCTGCGGATCTCCCAGCAGCTTGACGCAGTGCCCCTCGTCCTCCATGGCCCACCCATAGGCGACGTCCGCGTACTCCTGAAGGTACGCCGCGTAAGGAGTGTCGGATTGCAACAGTCCCTGCTCCGTGGCACCAACCGACGCCACCTGCGGATTCGAAAACACCGCGTGCGGCACGAAGCAATGATTAGAACTAGCCAGATCGTCAGGATGCAACAGGTTGTGACGGACCACACGCGCCTCATGATTGGCCACGTGTTTGAGCTCCCAGGGGGAGCACACGTCGCCTAGGGCCCAGATATGCTCAACGTTGGTGCGCTGGTGCTTATCGACCACCACGAACCCGTCGTCGTCAACGTCAACACCGGCCGCCGGCAGGTTAAGGCGATCCCCGTTGGAGACCCGACCGGTGGCATTGAGAACGACATCTGCCGGATAGTCGTAGTCGACCCCATCACCGTCGACGGTCAGCACCACCAGGTGACCGCCGGGGTCACGGTCAACACCCACCAGCCCCTCCGCCATCCGCAGACGCACCCGACGTCCCATCTGTTCAGTGAAGCGCTGCGAGATCTCGCGATCCTCGTGACGCAGCATCCGGCCAGAACGGTTGATAACGGTCACCTGGGACCCGAGCCCAGAGAAGATGTGAGCGAACTCCGCCGCGATAAGCCCGCCACCAAGGATCACCAGACGCTGCGGAAGCTCCGCTAGCCTCATGATGGTGTCGGAAGTGTGAATCAACCCAGCCATGCTGGGATCGTCGAGACCAGGCACATCAGGCACTCGCGGACGCGATCCAGCCGCCAGGACAATCTGGTCAGCAGTAATACACCTGCCTCCCACCTCAAGGGTGTGTGCATCGATAAATGCCGCCTCGCCGGTATAAACGTCAATATTGTCTAGTCCCTGTCGGTACGAAAGCCCGGCCTTAGATATGGAGTCGATTCGGCCAAAGATCCGGTCACGGATCGAGGCAAAGGATGCTCCGCGGAACTGCAGGTCGACTCCCACTCGGACAGCCTCGGACGGCGAGGACGCAAAGTCCGCCGGGAGCACGAACATCTTCGTAGGTATGCAGCCGACGTTGAGGCAGGTGCCCCCAAACGCACCAGAATCGATGATCGCGGCGCGTCGATCTGCGAAGTCTTCATCCAGGATCGTGTTTCCCGACCCCGAACCGATGACGACGATGTCGTAATGCTCCATGTCACCAGTGTGTCATCCCGGGCCCACGCGGATCCCGTCAACCTGCTGCAGGCGCGGATCCAGTGATGTCGAGCAATGCCATGTAGGGTGATCGCCAGCCCCAGCCGGTTTCACAGGAGCGGAATGTTCACCCTCACCTCAACGCCCGTCACCTTCATCGGGCTATTGATCCTCTTTGCCTGGTCACTCGTATGGTCAGTACGAGATGCCATCAAAGCCCCCACTGTCGTGACACGAATTTCCACCTGGGTCCACGTCGTCATGGCCGTGACCATGATCCTCATGGTGCCGAAGTCATGGTGGAAACCCATTGTCCCTGCCATCGGCGGCCCCATTACCCCTGTCATCATCTTCGCTATATGCACCGCATGGATGGTGTTCATGGCCGCGTGGCGATCCTCGTGGTCGTCATGGGGTCACGCCGCGATGTTCGCAGCGATGGTCTGGCACCTGGCCGCGATGCGCAAGATGTCCTCGCTCATGACTGCCCCCCGGGATTCTGGCATGGGCCAGATGAATCACACGCACAGTGGCATGCATGGTCCCGGCATGCAGACGGCTATGAATGCTGCCATGCACGACTACGCCGTGGTCGGTGTTCCGCTTATGGTCGCCCTGCTAGCCATGGCCGTCGCCGGGCTATGGCGGGCCATCAGCGGCCGCGCGGAAAACCCAGGCAAGGCGCCCACCTGCCACGTAGTCGCTACCGAGCCCCTCGCAATCCGGCTCTCCGGACTCGCTGACTTCGCCATGGCCTTCGGCATGGCGTGGATGAGCACCGGACTGTTATCCCCTGTCATGCCTTTCACGGCACACCTCCACCCCTGACCTGTGACGTGGAGGCCACCGGTCGATACTGGCAAGCAGCAAAGCCCCCAGACCATCAGGTCCATACGCGGGCACATCACCGGACAAGCAGAGTCGACCGAAACAGATCGGTCGGCAGCGACGGTTAACCCATCGACACGAACCCCATGGCCGACGTTCCACCATTGCAGGGCTAACTATCACATCATCTAACTTCTAGAATATCATCACATGAGCACCAGCAACCAAAGCACAACAGAATCCAAAGACGCTCAAGCAATAAAAACAGAAATATTCGATCTATACAGTGACATCACCAAGCCAAAATCACCCCATAGAACAGGCAGGCCGGGTAAAATGTCGCCGAACAAGCAGTAGCATTGGGGAGAGTAGCCGTAAAATACAACAAAAGTATTTTTGATGTGTGCGAGATGCTACACGAAAAGAAAATAGAACAAAGAACGATAGAGCGACAGAACTATAATCTTTTTAATAGATTTCGTCTCCAAATAGGAGACCTCTGCGATAGATTTAACTCATATTACTACAATAGAGCCAAGACAGTAGATCAAAAGATATTCTACGATATATGCTCAACCTACAAGCAAAACGCCAGGCCAACAACAAGCGTCACCGAGCTCCGCTCATGCCTGTGCGACACCGCAGCTAGATGCAATGCCACCCCGCATGCCGTCTGGGCAGCAGCGGAACAATACATGTCCCACAGTCTTAGAGCCGTAAGGAATAGCCTCGACTACACAAAGCCAAACTATTGGATCCGGCTTCTACTTTCAGTAATTTTTATAACCCTCATGTGCTTAGTCTGCGATCTGCCACGCGTCATAAAATCTCTATCAATTATAGAAAGCATAGGGTTTATCATTGCCACTGCACTATTTACCGCAGACTTCGTTTTTATTTTTCTCCCAGTGACAACCCAATGGCTTAGAGTCAACAAGTTGTCAACCAAATTCCTTGAGGTTCTGTTTTCAGTATTTTCATTCCTGATAGTATATCAGTTCCAAGCTTCAAAAATGACATCAGCATCGACGCCATATCTGATGGTAGATATTTGGCTCATTGTTGCCATTTTTATTATGTGGCTTATCACTCATAATAAGGCCAATGAAGTCGTCTCTCAGCAAGATCATATCCGCGACCTGCAAGATCAGCTTCAGACGTTGAGAATGTCGGAGCCGCAACAAATAGTAGAGCCAGACACAGTTGGACATGCCCCGAAGGAATCGTCCCGCCTCCGACTCCTGGGAATGGTCATTAATCCATTTCAACGTCCACGTTTCTAACGGTCTCAGGAACCGACCAGCCACCCCACAGATCCAGACATTTAGACGCAAAGCTGGCTGCCAACTCGTTCCCAGGCTGGCATGCCCGCGTACAACCAGTTTGACTGCCAATCCCCCAGACAGCCCTACCAAGACCCACGCGCACTACAGACGATTGGGCACCCCGAACTCACCTGCGCAGCATGCACTCCGGTGACAGCGTGGAAGACTTGAAACATGAATGACATGGAGGCGACTCGCGACGAACGCCCGTGGGCACTGGTGAGCGGGGCCAGTGGTGGTCTAGGGCAGGCATTTAGCCGCCATCTGGCCAGCTGCGGCGTCAACCTCGTTGTGACCGGACGGCGGCATGACGTCCTCGACGACCTCGCCGACCAGCTCACCACCAGGTACGGAATCCAAACTATCGTTCATCCCTGCGACATCTCCTCGGCATCAGAGCGGTTAGCCCTTGTCAACGAGATTGCGGGACGCGGGATCATCATCGACACCCTCGTCAACAATGCTGGATTCGGTGCTGCTGGCCGCATCGCTGAGACCGACCCGGAGCGTCAAACCTCCCAGGTAGAGGTCAACTGCGAGGCTGTCGTGCACCTGTGTGGGTTACTGCTGCCTGGCATGATCACAGCCAAACGTGGGTCGATTATCAATGTCGCCTCTACTGCGGCTTTCCAGCCCATTCCACAGTTCGCCACCTACGCGGCATCGAAGTCCTTCGTGCTGTCCTTCACCCGTGCCCTATGGGCTGAGACCAATGGCACCGGGGTGCGCGCCACCGCGATCTGCCCTGGTCCCACCGAAACCGGGTTCTTCGACGTCGCCGGGGTACCGCGTATGGCGGCCGGTGCTCGGCGTGACCCAGACGACGTGGTCCGTACCGCCTTCGACGCTCTAGCCCGTCATCGCCCCTACGCCGTTGACGGTTTCGTTAACCGCACCGTCGCGCGGCTGGCGCCACATCTACCGGCGCGGCTGGTGATGACTCAAGCCGAGAAATACCTCCAGGTCTGAAGCCAACGCACCTACTTGGCCGTGATGACCTTCTCGTCGGCGATGTGGGTTCCCTCGCGGATGATTAAGTCGTATTCCCCTTTCGGCATGGTGAAGGTGGCGTGCCACGGCCGCCACTTGTCACCATCGTTAGCCGATAGATTGATCTGTCCGCTCGTGATGATCCGGCTACTCTGAGGGGGCCTTACTTCATAGCTCATGACGGATACCGTCGGCTGTGCCACACCACTAATGGTGATCGTGCCAGCCGACATGTCGGCACCAGCTTGAGGCGAGTCCACCCACACCCGGGCGCACCGAGCAAACCCCTCGTCGACGAAGTCCGTCGCCGGCTTGCCGATAATGGGCAGATTCGGAGAGCCGTCAACAAGGATGCGCACTGATTTGTCGCCGGTACGGTCACCGACGGCAGCCGTAGCCGTGGCGACGAGCTGCTGAATAGCGCGTTGCACCTGCTCACCGTTCTTGAATTGACTGAAGGCTGAGGCGGAGAGGTCGAGAGTGATCCGGTTACCCTTCACCGTAGCCCGTTTCACCTGCCCAGCTGCCCAACCCGAGGTGTAATTCGGGTCTAGAGGTGCAACATTGAGGACGGCGCCGACGGCCGTTCCTAGCCGGTCACCAGAGGTGGGAAGATCACGCAGCTCACGGTGGATGAGGCCGTCGTCGCGACCCAGGTAAAACACGTCGAGACCAGTCTGCAGAGTCGACAGTGACTGACTACTGGACTCTGGGGTCCGGATAGACGGTAAAGCCTCCGGATCCCCCATCGTCGAGCCGTTGCCCGACCCCAGCAACGGCAAAAGCACACCGACCAGGAAGGCTAGCCCACAGGCGAGCACAATCACCCAGGTGGTAGGCCTGCCACGATGGGGGCGGCACGCGATCTGGGATATGATGGCGTCATAACGCGACATCGGATGGATCGACTCCGCGAAGGTTTCTAACGCAGAACGCACGACTGCTTCGACTCGGGGGTCGGCGTGGCCCGGATTCGTTTGCGATCCCGGACGCAGCCTCTCTCCAATGGCAATAAGGCCCTTGGTCTCGTTATTGCGCACTGCGCTGACGCTCATGCCAAGGGTCTCAGCGATGTCATCGTCGGAGAGGTCCGGCGTAGCCAACTTAAGAACGAGCACCTCGCGCTGACGAGCCAGCAGACCCCTCAGGCACCAATAGGCCAGGTCTTCAGGAGTTTCGGGTGGGGTGGCATCCCGCTCAGCTGGCTGACGGCTCCTCGCCTTGTTCACGACAGCAGTGCGCACATACGACACGGCATGCTCATACGAATGTAGTTTCGGATCACGCAAGTAACTTGTGGCGAAGGCCGCGATCACCGCATCCTCAGCTACTTGCTGGTCCGCCAACAGCAAGGTGGCCAACCGCACGAAGGCGTCCCACCTCTCTTGGTAGAGCTGGGGAAGCCAATCGTCGCGGGATTCAGAAAAGGAACCTGTCATGTCAGATTCCGGCATACGAGTGAAGACCGTTAAAGATCAAATTGACACCGACGAAATTAAACCAGAAACAGGCCGCACCAACGATCGCTATCAGGGCGGCCCGGCGACCGCGCCATCCGGCAGTGGACCGGGCGTGGAGATAAGCCGCGTAGACCACCCAGGTCACCAAAGACCACGTCTCCTTGGGATCCCATCCCCAGAAGCGTCCCCAGGCGTAGTCAGCCCACACTGAACCAGCAGCGATAGTGAAGGTCCAGATCGGGAAGCCGATCGCGTGGGCGCGATATGCCAGAGCGTCCATGGATTCCAGGGGAGGCAATTTTGCCACCAAACCCTTGACGGGAACTCCGGTCCGTTGGGCCTTTGCCTGGGCGTTCGTGGCGATGAGGTACATGATTGAGGCGATAGCCCCGACGTTGAGGGCGGCTGCAGCGATACAAGCGGCAACGATGTGAATAACGAACCACACGGAATGCAGAGCCGGCACGAGCGGCGCTACGGCCACGTAGAACACCGTTGCTGCCAGCCCGTTACCAACTGCTAGCAGCAGGGTGACGGCGATACCCATCCATCTGACGTGGTGGATGGCGACGAGCACAAGGTAGGCGATGACGACGAAGAACAGCGCCGAGGTAACGAATTCGTACATGTTGCCCCAGGGCAACCGATGAGCAGCAATACCACGGCAGACGACACCGATTGCTGCGCAAGCCGCACCCAGCACGGTGAGGTTGAGCCCCATACGACCCCACGTTTCCGAGCGCAGACGCTCCTCGTGGCTGGGATGTTCGGTCCCCCGCACACTGGCCCACTCCACGGCGTGGGCGAGGAAGGCAAGCATATAGAGCACCGCCGCGGTGACGATCCCAACGGCAGACAGATTCTCCACACTCACGAGTGCTCCTCCCCGACATCGCCAGACATGCTATCCCCATGTAGTGCAGCCAGCAGAGAGTTTACGTCGTCCACAGCCCCGGATCGGGAGTCACTGCGATCTAGGCCACCAATCTCTACTCTCAAGCCGTCATCACCAGGAATAGTCCTCACCCACACCCGCCGGGACCGCGAAAACAAGCTCACACATAGCCCTGCCACTGACAGCACCACCGACAAGAACGTCAACGGGAGCCCCGGGTTCTGGGACACCTGGATCTTGGCCCACCTCTGCCAGCCATTGAACTGGATCGACCCCTTGCCGTCGGGCAGTTTGTACCTCTGACCTGGGGATAGCACAAAGCGGGCCTTGTCCTTACCGTTCGTCACCTGGGTCAGTCCCGTGGTGTCGAGGGTGTAAATATTTGACGGCACCCCCGTCTCCACAGTCGGTTTGCCATACCAGGCGGTCAGATACAGCTGCGGGTTAAGGGCGTCGGGGAAAAGGGACGTCGGACCACCGGCCGTGATGGCGCCAGTCGGTAGAAAGAACCCTTGAAAGGCCAGACGATCCGGACGGGCGTCGGGAACTTTGATGACGCCGACAGACTTGAAGTTGGCGTCCTGTGGCAAAAAGACAACCGGTCCGGAATAAGCCACCTTGCCATCACCGTCACGGACGACGACATCCGCGGCGTATCCGTGCCCAAGCAGGTGTACCTTTGTTGATCCAATCCGCAGTGGGTGGTTGACCTGCAAATCTCGGGTCTGCGTCTTGCCGCCCATGGTGAGGTCGACAGTGGCGTCGAAGGAACGGGCGGCGCCGCGCTGCACCGTACCAGTCTCAAAAGAGACCACGAATTTGCGCAGCTTCATGGAAAACGGGGTGAGATTATCGGTATCGACCATCGCCCCAGCCTTGAATTCGTCGTACTGAGTGATGCTGTTAGAAAAACCCTGACCCTCCACAACGACAGAAGTTCCCTTGAACCCCCATAAAGTGTTCCAGCCGACGCCAACAAGGACAAAGACCAAGAAAATATGGAATACGAGGTTGCCCGTCTCGCGATGACGTCCGGCCTCGGCGCGAAGGGAGCCGTCGTCGTCAACAACGAACCGATACCGGTGTGATGTCAACCACTGCTGAGCGCGTTGACTAACCTCCGCTGCGGAAGCGGAGGTGATCATCGAGGCGTGGGCTGCTAGCCGGTCCAGCCTGGCCGGAACGCGGGGAGGTTGACGGCGCAGGGCCTTCGCGTGGCTGACGATGCGCGGAACAATGCAGCCGATAAGGCTTATCAACAACAGGAGGTAGATCGCCGAGAACCACACCGAGGTGTAGACGTGGTACATCCCCAGCGGACGACATATGCGGTCCAGAGTCGGATGGTTGGCGGCGAAGTCAGAAACCTTCATCGCGCTCTGAGCGCTCTGCGGCACCACCGAGCCTGGGATGGCAGCTAGCGCAAGCAAAAAGAGCAAAATGAGGGCCGTCCTCATGCTCGTCAACTGGCCCCACACCCAACGCATGAATGGGCGAAAACCCAGCCCGCTGTTCCCAGACGGTGAGGCCGTCGTCACTTTCGAATCCGTCACGGAATCGCCCATCAGATCACCGCCCCGAACTTAGCTGCCCAGGCTCGTAGCATCGCCATAATCGATTCCCACCATCCGGTGACCAACAGCACACCAACAGTCATCAGGAGTATTCCCCCGAAGCGCTGTACACCGTGCTGGTGGGTCCGCATCGCGTCAATCGTGCGACCCATCCACACCACAGCAGCAGCCGCCGCAATAAACGGAATTCCCAAACCCAACGAGTAGCAAATGGCCAGTACCGCACCTCGTACCGCTGATCCCTGGGTCAAGGACAGCCCATAAACCACCGACAGCGCCGGCCCAATGCATGGGGTCCAGCCCAGCCCGAAGACGATTCCTAAAATCGGTGCGGCGGCCAACCCTGCTCGGGGCAGACGATGGATCCGCAGTTCGCGCCGACCTAGCGGAACAAGCCCAGCAAACATCGCCCCGAGTACGACGGTCAGCGCTCCAACGATGATCTCGATGGCGCGACGATGGCCCACGAGTACCTTGCCGAGGGTGCCAATAATCGTCCCAGTAGCGACGAAGACGACGGTGAAACCCACCACGAAAAGGACTGTGCCCACCACAGTACGTGCCCGACGCTGTCCTTCAATGACGTCTGCGGCCCCCAGGCCTGTCACATAGCTGAGATAGCCAGGGATGAGAGGCAAGACGCAAGGGGAAAAGAAGGACAACAAACCGGCAAATACCGCCACCGGGATCGCTCCGGCCATCGATCCAGTCAGTGCCCCGGCTGCCCACGATCCCAGGTCGAGTGGCGTCACTGGCTCTCCTTGGCAACATCATTAATCGCCTGGACCAGGGTGGCGGTGCTCACCTCTCCCACGAATCGGGCGGCCGAGCGGCCCTTGCGATCGATGACGAGGGTGGACGGAATCGCTTTGGGAGGCAATTCGGTGAACTTGAGCAGCAATGCCCCATCGGGGTCATAGAAACTCGGATAGGAGATATGGAACGTTCGGGAGAAGGCCTGCGGCGGTCCAGGGTCAAGATCGCGCGTATTGATCCCATAAAAGGCTGCGACGTTCTTGGTGCTATCAGCCGCTTTCACCAAGGCAGGAGCCTCATGACGGCACGGCGCGCACCATGATCCCCACACATTGACGACGATGACCTTGCCCTTGGCGTCAGCGGTGCTGATCTTCTTACCGTTCAGATCGGTCCCGGTGAGGACCGCGGCAGGCTCCCGCTTATCGGCTGGAAGTTTTGACCAGGATCCGTCTCCGGCTGCGAATCCCTTGTCATCACTGGCCGAGGTTGACGAACATGCTGAAACTCCGGTCACCACAAGAGTCGCCGCAGCAAGGGTGGCGATGAGCCGAGTCTTCACCCCTGGGCACCACCTGCAGAGATATTGGCCCGACGATCCTTCGCCGGAATGAGGTCACGTGCCGGCTCGCAATAGTCAACGCGGACGATGCGACCATGTAGCACCCCAAAACTCGTGACCGAGGCTAGGGTGCACTTACGAAAGCGCGGATCGTGAGGAAGGCGTCGTCCCTCGGCTGCGCAGCGCGCAATCCAGATCGGCAGTTGGTGGGAGACGATGAGAGCCTGACCGCCTGCGGGGACCTCTTCCGCCGCTCGCATGATAGCCCGGGTCATTCGCTCGGCGATCTCAACGTAAGGCTCACCCCAGCTAGGAGTCAAGGGATTCGACAGATAGCGCCAATTACGAGGACTGCGCAGGGCCTTGTTGCCTTTGCCAAAGACCTGGCCTTCGAAGACGTTGGCCGCTTCAATGACGTCAGAATCGATGCGCACCTCAAGTCCAGGATGCAGCGCGGCGATGGGGGCCATCGTCTCCCTGGCGCGCTCCAAAGGGGAACTCACCAAGGCCGATAGCTCGGCACCGGCAAAGTGCTCAGCTGCACGGGCAGCCATCCTTCGCCCCAACGGAGATAGGTGGTACCCAGGCATACAGCCGTACAAAACCCCAGTCGGGTTATCGACTTCACCGTGGCGCAGCAGGTGGACAGTCGTCGTGGCGCCCATCGTCTCCCTTTCCGATACCTCGCGGGCGGCGAACCCCGCCCTGCCCATGACCTTACGTCATGGGGCTGTGTCAGCGTGACGGATGACGGCCACGACGCTTGCGCTGGGAGGGCCGAACTACCGGCAGGCCCTTGGCAACCATGTCGTCACGGCGCTTCGCAGCGAAATCCGCCAAGGCGTCAGCCAAGCTCAACGCAGTCGGCTCGGGGGCTATGACATCGACGGTCAGGCCGTGCTCACGGCAGGTTTCAGCGGTGCGCATACCAACGGCGGCGACCACGGTGTGCTTATGTGGTTTTCCGGCAATACCGACGAGGTTGCGCACAGTCGTCGAGGAGGTAAACACGACGGCGTCGAATTTGCCGGTCTTAATGGCTTCACGGGTCTCAGCTGGCGGCGGGGCAGCTCGCACGGTGCGATACCCGACGACGTCTTCGACCTCCCATCCCAGTTCAGATAGGTCGGCCGACAGGGACTCAGTGGCGATGTCGGCACGCGGCACGAAAACGCGGTTAATGGGGTCGAGGGCCTCGTCAAAGGCCGGGAATACCGCGGCCAGAGCTCGGGTGGACTGCTCGCCCGATGGCACGAAATCGGGTCGAACACCCCATTCAGCCAAAGCGTTGATAGTCGAGTCGAAGATCGCGGCAATCCGCAAGCCTGAGTACGCGCGAGCGTCCAGACCGATCTGCTCTAGCTTCTCCGAAACGGCACGTACCGCGTTGGCAGAAGTAAAGACGACCCACTCGTAACGTCCCTCAACAAGACCGCGAATAGCTTTATCCATCTGCTGAGGAGTACGCGGAGGCTCCATCGAAATCGTGGGAACATCAAGGGAATGAGCACCGTAACTCTGTAGTCGCGAGGGCAGGGTCGCGGAGTGGTCACGGGTGCGCGGGATGAGAATGTTCCAGCCAAATAACGGCTTGGACTCGTACCAATCGAGCTGCTCACGTTCGGGGGCTTCGACAACTTTGCCGATGGCGACGTGAACCGGCTCAGCGTCACCCAGGCGCGCTGTCTTAGCGGTCTGTGGTAACTCACCGAGGGTGACGGTATGAGTGGTCTGCTGGGTCGTCGCGCCATGGCAGATAAGGGCCGCGGGCTCATCCTCACCGCGTCCAGATTCAATCGCGTGTTTGACGACTTCTTTAAGCTTGCCTGCCTCGGTATTGACGACGACAAGCCCCTGATCTGACCAGTTCGAACCATGTCCAGCAATATCGCGCTGACATGCAGCGTCCCCGATGAGCTGGACGTCATGGCCATGCAAGGTCAGTCCGGCGTACTCCGGGACAGCGGTCATGCCAGTGACACCGGGAACAACGTCGACGTCATAATCAGCGCGAGCCACAGCGGCAGCCTCCGCGCCAATATCGCCATCAAGGAAAGGATCCCCAGAAACGAGACGAACGACTTCAAGGCCTTGGGAGGCGGCATCAATAACGGTGGCAGTAACGTCAGCGCAGTGTTCGTCCACGTCGACGGGAGTCGGAGCGCCAGTCCCTGGCTGACTGGGTAGGACGGCGGCTTCTTCATCAACACCACCCGCCAACACGATTCTGACGTCGGGGCGAAGTCCAAGAAAATCACTGCCCAGCAGCATGCGGTGCTCAGCGCACGAAATGACGATGACCTGAGCGCGATTGATGGCGTCAACAGCTCCAAGGGTCAACAGATTCGGATCTCCTGGACCGGTACCCACAAACTGCACCCTGGCCTGAGACGACGCAGTGCCCAGATCACCGGCCGGCTGCGGCGTCGGCTGGTGAGCCTCGTCAGTCATCTGGAGTCCTTCCGGTGTCTGTCGTCATGCCAGGCGGTGTGCTCCGGCATCGGGCATCGAGGTCAATAGTGCTGGTCTGTGAGGAAAGGCGCAAACCTGCCCGTCAACTGGACGTCCCGGCTATCAGGGCAACACTGCCGGGAGCGAGGGGCCATCACGTAAGGCTGACAGGAAGGTGTCAGCGTCAAGGGTCCAATAGGAGATAAGCGTGCCATCAACGAAAATTACCGGGACATGATCGCCCCAGCGGGAGCGAAAGTCCTCATTGGCATCGACGTCAACGATCATCGGTTCAGGCACGAGATCGCGATGTTCCTGTCTCAAACGTGCAACGAGGCCGATGACCTCATCGCACAAATGACAGCCCTGTCGGGTGACAATAATGACGCGCCCCTCGACCAGCGGGTCGAGGGGCCGTAATTCACCGCTGCGGAGGGCAGCCATGCCATGTTGATGCCGCCACATGTCACAACCGCCCGAAGTGTCACTTGCCGGCGCGACGACGCTGGATGCGCGTCTTCTTGAGCAACTTGCGGTGCTTCTTCTTCGCCATGCGCTTGCGACGCTTTTTGATCACGGATCCCACGGTCAACCTCTTTCGTTGAAACTGAAAGCTTGGTGCACCCAGGTAGGTGCGAAGTTCTTGGCCCACCGACAAGGCGGACAGAGGGGTACTCTACGCTGTGTCGACCATGGGATCCAAAATCGCCGCACCAACTCATCAGGACAGGCCAGCGGCGCGGTCCCGACATGCCGTCATCGCATCGGCGAAAACGGAGCGCACACCTCCGGCCTCCAATGCGGCTACGGCAGCCGCAGTGGTACCACCCGGGCTCGTCACCTTGGATCGCAGGACCGCAGGGTGCTCGCCTCCTGCCAACAACTCAGCCGAACCGGCTAACGTCGCTACAGTAAGTTGGCTAGCCTGGTCGCGCGGCACACCCAGCGCGACGGCAGCATCGATCATGGCCTCTGCTACCAAGAAAACGTACGCCGGACCCGATCCCGACACGGCTGTGGCAGCATTATGCAGCTCCTCAGGCACAGTGACGACGACTCCCACCGATTCGAGTAGGTCACCCACCTTCTTAGCCGCATCCTCGGAGCCGGGAGCGGAACTCACAATGAACGCCCCTTTGCCCACCCGAACTGGGGTGTTTGGCATTACACGGACGATCTTTCCCTGCCATGCCATGAGCAACTTCTCAGTAGTGACACCGGCAGCAATGGAGACAACCACCGCATCAGCTTTCAGAGCACCCGAGACTTCTTCCAGCACGTCAACGGCCGCGTAAGGCTTGACGCCGAGGATGACGAGGTCGGCGTCCCGCACAGCTGTGGTGTTGTCACCGCTCGTAGTTACACCCAAAGTGTTGGCGATTTCGTCGCGATGGGACGCCGATCGCGCGGTTGCCACGACGTCCTCGGCCTTCATTTGTCCAGCGTCAATGAGTCCACCAACAAGCGCCCCAGCCATCGTTCCACAGCCCAGGACGGCAATCTTCCCGCTCATTCGGCAGCCACCAGCTCAGCGAGCTGCACCGCGTTGAGGGCCGCGCCCTTGCGCAAATTGTCCGCAGCGCAGAAGAACACCAGACCTTTGCCAGCCGGTGCGGACTGGTCAGCACGAATACGACCAACCAACGAGGGGTCAATTCCGGCTGCCGACCGGGGATCCGGGACGTCGACGACCCTGACTCCAGGTGCCTGCGTCAATAGCTCAGTGGCCTTCTCAGGGCTGAGGCTCTCACGGAACTCAGCATGGACGACAAGCCCATGACCGCTATACACCGGAATCCGCACGCAGGTCCCCGCAACCAGCAAATCAGGAATATGAAGGATCTTGCGAGACTCATTGCGAAGTTTCTGTTCCTCGTCAGTCTCGCCGCTGCCATCGTCAACAAAGTTTCCCGCCACCGGAAGAGCGTTGAACGCGATCGGTGCGACGTAAGGCCCAAGGTCCGCCACCGGCACACCACGGCCGTCCAGCGCCAGGCCTGCCGGATCGTCAATAGCCGTGGTTTGGTCGGTGAGGGCTCGTACTCCGGCCACCCCAGACCCCGAAACAGCCTGGTACGTAGCGACGACAAGGCGAGTCAGACCGGCAGCGTCATGTAGCGGTTTGAGCACCGGCATTGCGGCCATCGTCGTGCAGTTGGGGTTAGCAATGATCCCTTTGGGACGCTTAGCGACATCTTCGGGATTGACCTCGCTGACAACCAGCGGGACGTCAGGATCGCGTCGCCAGGCGGAGGAGTTGTCGATAACGACAGCCCCGGCAGCCGCCACGCGAGGGGCAAACTCGCGGGAGGTTCCGCCACCCGCAGAAAAGATCGCAATATCAAGTCCAGCAAAGTCAGCCGTCGCGGTGTCCTCAACGACGACTTCGCTGTCACCCGAACCGTTATTCCACGACAACTTCTGACCAGCCGAACGGGCGGAAGCGAAGAACCGCACTTCATCGGCGGGAAAATGACGCTCGGCTAGCAGGGTGCGCATCACCCGGCCAACCTGTCCAGTGGCTCCGAAGACTCCAAGCTTCATGATCCCCATGGTACGGGCAGGGGACGACAGGTTCGCTGAGTGTCCGAATTGCCTTATAACCAGCTGACGCGACCAGCCAGATAGGCGTATCCCAGGAAGGAGACAATGTCGAGGAAGGCGTGCGCCACGATGAGGGGTAAGAGCCGACAGCGACGAGAGAAAACCCAGCCCAGGAATAGGCCCATGACGATGTTGCCGATGAAGTCGTCCCAGCCCTGGTAGAGGTGGTAGGTGGCGCGGATGATGGCCGAGGTGAAGATAACCATCGTCGTCGACCATCCGATCTGACCCCACCTCGTAAAGAGGTAGCCGATCATGACAGTTTCCTCAAGGACTGCGTTCATCCCTGCCAGCCCGATGAGAACCGGGGCCGTCCACCACACATGCTGCAGGTCAGCGGCCCGAACAGTGGTGTTGAAGCCGAGAGCATGCGCCGCCCAGTAGAAACCAAGCCCGGGGATACCAATAATGGCAGCCAGCATCGCCCCAGCTCCGACGTCACGTCCCCATCCTGGCGCTTCCAGCCCCAAAGCGCGACGGACGCCCTGTCGCGGCGGCTTGACCTGGGCAAGCAGGAGGACCGCCAGCAAGGCTGGCACGACTCCGAAAGCGATGTCAGACAGTTGATACAGCAGATCGAGCCATGGACGCCCCGGAGTCACGGAGGAGTTGAGCGTGGAGGTCTGCTGGTTCATCGGCACACCTCGAGTGAGGCGCTCGATCATCCGCAGAATTGAGTACCACGCTGACTGCCCCAAGCTGACAGCCAGCACGAACATCGTCTCCCAGAGCAGGCGCCGATCCGCCGCGCGATCCCTCATCATCCCCCGACGAGGCCTCTCATCCAGGCACCGGCGGGGGCCGAGGGTGCTCGTGTTATTCCGCATCATCAACGCCTCTCCACCAGCGATCGCCCAAACAGCCAAATATTGCCCGGCCTCTCGACGATTCGTCGAGTGCAGTACCGGTACCAGTCATGGCCATAGGGCAGATAAACCCTCATCCGATGGCCAATGTCCACCAGTCTCCGCTGCTCTAAGGGACGGATTCCTTGCAGCATTTGGAACTCCAGCTGACGATCCAGACTTGCCATAAGTTGCTCACCGAGCGCCACAAAGACGGGATCATGGCTGGCTAACATCACCGTCGAAGGACCGGTCATGAGAGCGCGCAGACAAGCCGCCATTCTCAGATCGACGTCGTGTGGACGGATCAAAGTAACGGAACGAGGGCCGGTGTACGAGCCTTTGCACAGCCTGATGCGGCGTCCCGGAGCAGCCAGTTCTCGAACCTGCATGAGGGAATCGTGGCGTGCAGCCTGGATGACGATGCCGGTGTTTTCGTATTCGCTCAGCAGATCCATCACAATGCGATGCGAGCGGTCATGGATGTCGGGGCCTTCGTCGTCAACGGTCACAGCAACGTGGTTGTCGCGAGCAACCTGGCAGACCTGTCGGGCGTGGTCCCGGGCCAGATCGTCGCTGACTTTCAGCCCCAGAGCCGCCAAGCTAATCGACACTTCAGCATGACCATTAAAGGACGGATCAGCGCCGAGTCTCTCGATAACCCCGCACAGCCTGACCATTGCTCGTCGGGCCTGGGCTAGGTCAGCGGGATCGGGATCAAGGGGGTGCAGGCTGACGTCTAGGCCCTTAGACACCTGATCAGCAGCCTTATCGACCGCCGATGCGACGTCTTCCCCCGCAACGTACGTCACAGCAATCTCACGAGCGATTCGAGATCGGGACACCTTGTGAGCGATCGTGGGGTCCATCGCCAATCGCATCGCAAGACGTCGACCCGATGCCAGCAGAGCTCTGCCCCGGAAATCATGTCGACTCTCCGTCACTACCGGGCCCCTTCCCACGCCTGGCCAGATCGGCGAGCAAAGATGCCACGATCAATCGCCAACCTGGTCTGCGTCAGAGTTTCAGACAATGCTTCGAAGCGAGCACCTTGGCCCGCACCCTCGCCAGAGAACTTACGAGTGTTGACCTCTAACACAATGTCCCCGTCAAATCCACCCGTTACCGCTCGCTCGATGACCTCCCAGGCATGCTGGTTTCCCTGGCCGGGTAAAAGATGCTCGTCCTTAAAGGTACCAGAGCCGTCCGTCAGGTGGATGTGACGCAATCGTGAACCCCACAGATCAACCAGGGTACGAGAGTTCATCTGGGCGGTTGCGGCGTGAGAGAGGTCCAAGACGAGGTGGTCGTAACTGAGGTTTGTGGGGTCAAACCCCGGCGAATAAGCAGCAAAGCGACCCGCTGGAGTACGCCACGGATACATGTTTTCTACGGCAAAGACGAGCGGGAAGTACTTCTCGTTGAATTTGGCAATACCTTCTTCAAATCTACCCGCATAGTCACGCTGCCAGCGGAAGGGAGGGTGAACGACAATGAGCTTGGAGCCGAGCCGTCCAGCAGCTTCGGCGGCGTTATCCAACTTGCCCCACGGGTCACTACCCCACACATTTGGCGTAACGAGCAGACACGGCGCATGGATCGACGACACTGTGACGCCATACTCAGCCGACAAATCGACGATCCGGTCAACGTCTGCGGCGACTGGATCGATACCGACCATCAACTCGACTCCGTCATAACCGATAGCCTTAGCGCGAGCGAAAGCGTCGGCGGTCGACTCAGGGTAGACCGAGGTCGTCGACAACGTCACACGGGGGGCGACTGAGGCAGACGTGGTCGTCGTTTCAGAAAGTCCGAAACAGTCAGGCACATGCTCAACCTACCGTGCCCAAACCGATACCGTGACGGAGGCACCGGATGCGCTGCGCTCACGTCACAATGAATCGTGATGCTAGACCCCATTACGACAGCCAGCCGAGGGCCGATTTCATCATGGGAAGCACAAAGGGGACAATATTGCCATGCATGTCGACCATCTCATGTTCGCCGCTGGCCCCGCAGGTCTCGATGAGGACGCCGCTCGCCTCGGCGAAATCTTGGGAACCTCCTTCATCAACGGCGGAATCCATCCCAGCTTCGGCACCCGCAATCGCATCTTGCCGCTGTCCGGCCCGCGTTACATCGAGATTGTGGAGGTCCTCGATCACCCAGCCGCAGAAAAAGCGGTCTTCGGACAGGCAGTGCGTGCACGCCAAGAGCAGGGCGGCGGCTGGATGGGGTGGGCCGTCTCCGTCGACGATCTCGCTCCTTATGAGAAGCGCCTTGAGCGCCAGTCGGTGCCCGGTAAGCGTACTTTCCCCGACGGTCGTCACCTCGAATGGCGTCAAATCGGGATTAAGGGCCTGATGGCAGACCCGCAGTTACCCTTCTTCATCAAGTGGACTTCTCCGACCGAACTGTTGCCTTCCAGCCTGAGCGGCAACGTCACCCTGACCTCCGTCGAGATGTCCGGATCGCGTCAGCGTGTAGAGGATTGGCTGGGGGAGACGATCCCGGACGAGGTCGAGGGAATCACCTTCAATTTCGCCAGTCCGAACGGCCACCCTGGCATTGACGCTGTAACCTTCGACACCCCCTCACGCGGATGTGTTCGCATCTGACGTTTCAGCACTGACAGATCCTCCCGGTAGTGTGAGAAGAGAAGCCACCACCGGGAGATAGCCGTGTCACGAAAACCTGAGCCCATGACCAACCCGATCACGAATCGGGGGACGGCCTTTACCCGAGCTGAACGGTTGGAGCACGGCATGATCGGACGCCTTCCGGCGGCCGTCGAAACCTTGGAGCAACAGGCCCAACGCTGTTACCGCCAGCTTCAGGGATTGGGCTGCAATATTGATCGCTACGTCTTCCTGGAGGAGCTCCAAAACCGTAACGAGACCCTCTACTACAAACTCCTCGTCGATCACCTCGTCGAGCTGTTGCCGGTAATCTATGATCCCACCGTCGGTGAGGCTATTAAGAAGTGGAGCCACGCCTACCGACGCTCCCGGGCGGTCTATTTGTCAGTAGACCATATCGAGGACGTCCGCCCCTCCTTCGAGACTCTCGAGCTGGGGCCTGATGACGTCGACTTGCTCGTCGTTTCCGATTCCGAACAAATCCTGGGAATTGGAGACTGGGGCGTCAACGGAACCGATATCTCCATCGGCAAGCTCGCCGTCTACACTGCGGCCGCCGGTATTCGGCCGGAACGCACTATCGCCGTCAATCTGGACGTCGGCACCGACAACGCATATTTGCTCAACGACCCGTCTTATCTTGGCAATCGTCACGCCAGGGTGCGCGGGGAACGCTACGACGAGTTGATCCACGAGTACCTCGAAGTTGCAAGCGAGCTGTACCCACACGCACTGTTACATTTCGAGGACTTCGGTGCTTCTAATGCTCGCCGCATTCTGGTACAGAATGCCGCAAACCACCGCATCTTTAATGACGACATGCAAGGCACAGCAGCCATCGTGTTGGCAGCCGTCATCTCCGGGCTTAAGGTGACCCGGCAATCCTTCGCTGATCAGCGCCTGATCGTATACGGGGCAGGTACCGCTGGCACCGGAATTGCTGACCAAATCCGCGCAGCCATGATCAGTGACGGGTTAAGCCAGCAGGAGGCAGTCGATCGGATTTGGCTCGTCGACCGCAATGGCCTGGTCACTGACGATATGAAGGGCCTACCCGACTACCAAGAGCCCTACGCTAAGCCAGTTGAGAAAACTCGTCATTGGGCTCACACGAATCGACACATTGGTCTTACCGAGACGATCCGACGAATTCACCCGACGATCCTCATCGGGACCTCCACTGACCACGACGCTTTTACCCAGCAGGTCGTCGAGGAAATGTGCCGAGAAGTCGAGCGCCCCATCATCATGCCGCTGTCGAATCCGACTGAGAAGATCGAGGCGATGCCTGCCGACGTTATTGCGTGGTCAAAGGGGAAAGCTCTGGTTTCCGTTGGAATTCCGGTAGCGCCCTTCCATTATGAAGGCACCCGTTACGAGATTGGGCAGGGCAATAACGCCCTCCTCTACCCGGGCCTAGGACTAGGAGTTATCGTCTCGGGAGCCGAACGGGTGAGCGCCCGCATGATCCGTGCCGCCGCCGAAGCGGTGGCCTCCCAAGTTGACCCGCGTCCGGCTGGGTCATCCCTGCTACCGGCGGTGGAGAACCTACGTGCCTCCTCGGCCACCGTTGCAGTGGCGGTCGTGCAAGCTGCCATCGAGGAGGGCCTTGCCACCAAAAAGCCCAGCAACGTCGTCCAGGCAGTGCAAGATGCCATGTGGTGGCCGCATTACCCGCCGGTGGGCTGACCGGGACACAGCGTGGAACACCGTCGTAGTCGAACCTGTCGGTTCCTGCTGGCAGGGTAAACGCCATGGCGAGGAAGACGCAAACTCCGACGTGGGTATGCACCGAGTGCGGCTGGACGACGACCAAATGGGTTGGCCGATGCGGCGAGTGTCAAACCTGGGGTTCGGTAGTTGAAAAGGGGGCACCGAAGCTCACTGAGGTCACCTCATCGACGCCCACGTCGAAGGCTGTGCCCATCGGTCAAGTCAGTGAACAAGCCGCTAATCGTCATCTCACCGGGATCAGCGAACTCGACCGGGTACTGGGTGGTGGTCTAGTGCCTGGAGTCGTGGTTTTGCTCGCCGGAGAGCCAGGAGTCGGAAAATCGACCCTGTTGCTCGACGTTGCGGCCAAATGGGCTAAAGCGGGCAGGCGCACCCTTTACGTCACTGGGGAGGAGTCGGCTGCCCAGGTAAGGCTGCGGGCTGGTCGCACGAAGTCGCTAGCCGACGAACTCTACCTAGCTTCTGAGACCGATCTGGGTACGGTGCTTGGACATATCGAGCAAACCGAGCCCTCCCTCATGGTGTTGGACTCCGTACAAACGGTTGGCACCAGCCAGGCTGACGGCTCCCCCGGCGGCGTTTCACAGGTTAGGGAGGTCACCGGGGCCCTGGTGCGGGTGGCGAAGAGACGCGGGATGGCAGTCATCATCGTCGGCCATGTCACCAAAGAAGGGTCGATCGCTGGCCCGCGCACCATGGAACATCTCGTTGACGTCGTCCTCAACTTCGAGGGTGACCGCCATTCCGGATTCCGTATGGTCCGCGCCACGAAAAACCGCTACGGCCCAGCCGACGAGGTGGGCTGCTTCGAGATGACCGACGCCGGAATCATGGAGGTTCCGGACCCGTCTGGCCTATTCACCTCAGACAACGCCGATCCTCAGCCGGGCACCTGTGTGACGGTGACGATAGAGGGACGCCGTCCCCTACTCTCAGAGGTGCAGGCGTTGGTAGCTCCGTCAGCTTCCGAGAAATACCCGCGTCGCATCACCCATGGGGTCGAGGGCGGTCGGGTGGCCATGATTCTGGCCGTGCTGGAACGTAAAGCAGGTTTGCCGTTGAGCAACCGAGACGTCTACGTCTCGACGGTGGGTGGCGCCCGGGTGTCCGACCCGTCAGCTGACCTAGCGATCGCGGTCTCGGTCGCCTCCGCAGTTCTTGATACCAATTTCCCGACCCGAGTCGTTGCTCTGGGAGAAGTCGGTCTGGCGGGAGATTTGCGCCGCGTTCCAGGACTAGAGAGACGAGTGGGTGAGGCGGCACGGTTGGGGTTCGACCTGGCAGTGGTGCCACGCAACTCTCGGGAGGCACATACCAAGATCCCGACGATGCACGGGTTGCACGTCATCGAAGTCGGGAGTGTGGCCGAAGCTCTTTCGGTGCTTAACCTGCGCCGACAGCGGAAAGTAAACCAGTGATAGTAAGGACATCTGAGGTGAGAACCGCGGCACAGCGAACTAGAGTCGACTCATGAACGACGTCCAGCCCGATCCCGAGACGTCCCGGGAGATGCAGGCGGAACAGGTGCGCCATCTAATGGCCCTCTTGGCCCCTGGCACGCCCATCCGGGAAGGACTAGATCGCATCGTTAACGGACGCACTGGTGGTCTCATCGTGCTCGGTGATGGGCCAGAGATCAACGGGGTTTGTTCCGGCGGATTCCCCCTTGACGTCAGACTCACCCCGCAGGCTCTGCGCGAGCTATCCAAGATGGACGGTGGGCTAGTGGTCTCGAGTGATCACGAGCGCATCAAAGCAGCTGCGGTCCACTTCGTCCCCGACGGTAGCCTGCCCACGTTGGAGACTGGTACCCGTCACCGCACGGCAGATCGGCTCTCCCAACAAACCGGTGTGCCGGTGGTAGTCGTCTCGGCGTCGATGTCAGTGATGTCGCTCTTCCTTAACGGCCGTCGGTACCTGATCGAGAGGCCTGAACAGTTGCTCGCTCGAGCCAATCAGGCCCTTGCCACCCTGGCAAGCTACCGCGGGCGTCTGATCGACGAGGCCGAGAACCTCACCACCTTAGAGATTCGCGACCAAGTCCAGGTGCGTGACGTCGCCGCTGTCGCCCAGCGGGTCGAAATGTGGCGTCGTATCGATGCCGAGGTCCGTGGATATGTCTCTGCTCTGGGTGTGGAGGGACGCCTTGTCCAATTACAACGCAACGAACTGTCCCTAGGCGTAGAAGACCTAGGCCGGTTGCTCACTGATGACTATCGTCCCAATTCCGTCGCTCCTGGCGGGTTTTCCCTGTCAGGATTACAGAAACTGTCCTGGGAAGATCTGCTCAATGTGACCATGGTGGCCGAGACCATCAACCTCGGTCCTGCTGAACACCCGCTGGATTCCCCCATTCGGGCACGCGGTCATCGACAGCTGACACTCATGACGGACCTGTCGTCACGCACAATCCAGCGGATTATTGACCACTTCAGCGATCTGCAAAGCCTGGTGTCAGCATCCACCTCCGAGCTCGGCGATATTAAGGGGGTCGGCCTCAGACGGGCCCGTGAAATTCGCCAAGGGTTAGAGTCGATCTTTGAAGGCGATCAGCGCACCCATCATCATTAGATCCGCATATGCATTGACACGTGTGTCGACAGGGTTCAGGTACCCATCCGCATAACGAAGCGGCCGCTAGGGCCGCCACCGAGATTTACAGTGGCGACATAGTACCCCGCACCTAGGGACTCCTGAGACAGCTTGCACTTACCCGTAGAACGCTTCGTCGGCCATGAGATCTTGTAGGTCCAAGGGTTCTTGGACTTGATCTCGTGCACACCCTTCGGCCCCCAGGAACCGCAATCATCGGTCGACCAGATGCGATCCGACCCAGACGTGACGGTGAGGGTCTGTTTCACCTTCTGGGTGTCCCAGTGGCAACTAGTTGAGCTACTCACCTCTACGGTGAAAGTCTCGGTGTCACCCACATGGGGCTTTTTGGTATCTCCGGTCACCTTCACCGACAGCTGCGAACCCTCACACATCGTTGACGACGCCGACGGAGTCGATGCCAAGGCCGACGGCGATGGGGATTCCGTCCGGGGCGCAGACCTACTTGGGCTCACTGCGGATGAACTTGCTGAAGGAGTCGCCGACGCCCACGCAGTGTCCGTCCACGACGGGTCCGGTGTGAACGACGAAGCCGCTGGAGCAGCCGACTCTTTCGACCCCCCTGCCAGCTTGGCAATTCCGGCAATTACCAACGCCACGACGACGACCACGACAACCAACAACATCAGTCGGCGCACCCAATATGTTTGCGGAGATTCTGGCCCCACTGGGTCAGTCAGACCACGCAATGACGTCATCAGGCTCTCATCTGACGGTCGGCCCACACCACCGGAGAAACGCGCTCGCCGGTGAAGAAGGGGGGTATCCACGTCGACATAACGACGGGCTTCAACGTAACGAAGGTCCTTCATGACATCGACAATACGGGCGAGGTCGTCACCCTCCAACGCGAGAATCCACTCGTAGTCCCCGAGCGCGAATGCCGCCAACGTCGACGCTTTGACGTCGGAGCTGGCCGCGCCGACGATGCCGTGTTCGCGCAGCATGCGGGAACGATCAGCCGCCGGAAGGAGGTACCACTCCTTGGAGCGAATGAAGGGGTAGAACGCAGCCCAACGCCTCGGGGCGATGCCGGCAAAGCATGAGGGCAGGTGAGACTTGTTGAACTCCGCAGGACGATGAACTCCTACGTTCGACCACACCGGTTCCAGGTGGCGCCCCAGCCCAGATGCGCGGAAACGATGGTAGGAATCCTGCAGCACCGCCGGATCGTCGCTAACCCACCACACCAGCAGGTCGGCGTTAGCGCGCAGGCCCGACAGGTCGTACCATCCTCGGGTGTCGACACCGGACTGTCCCGCCCACTCGTCGGAGCCCTCAACAAGGCGGCGACGCTCGTCATCCTCGGCAGGAAGCGCGGTCGCGACGCGGAATACCGAGTACATCGCCCACTTGCTGGAGGCGTTGACCTCCTCGGGAATGACCGGGGTATCGCGGGGATCGGTCGGTGCGGTGTAGGAGCCGGCGGGAACTTCGTCGTCGCGTGGTCCCTCAATCACCGAATCAGCACTCGAATGATCAGACATGGGGGTCTCCTTAGTCAACGGGTTGTAGGGGGAAGGAGGAGTCTCCAGTTCGACCGCCTCTGGCCCCGGGCGATCGACTGCACTCGCTGAGCCGCTTGGCACAAAATCCACACCTCCTGGTTCAGCATCGACTACATCGGCACCGGCAGCTACGGACTCGACATCACCACCGGAGACGGCTGGAATGTCCTGAGCGTCCGGGTAGCGTCGGCAACAACCGGCGACGCAAGGAGCCGGCCACGACGTTAGATTGCCACCCTCACCACGAGCCGCCGCGGCCTGGGACAAGATGAGCCCGGCGAGATCAGCGATAAAGGCGGGATGGGTGCCAGCGGTCGCCGCCCGCGTGAAGGCGAGCCCGGACTCCTTAGCTGCCTCGGCGGCCTCGTAATCAAGGTCATTAACGACCTCCATGTGGTCAGCAACGAAGCCAATTGGAGCGACGACAACAGATTGCACGCCCTGTTCGGGAAGACTGCGGAGGTGATCGATAATGTCCGGTTCAAGCCACGGGTCGCTGGGTCGCCCCGACCTCGAGCAATAGGCCAAGTCCCACTGCGGCATATTCCCGAAGACCTGGCGCACCTGACCAGCGACCCTCTCACAAACCGCCTTGTGCTGAGAAATGTAATCCGTCCCCGGCTGCCCAGCGCCAGATGCGTCCTGCATAGAGTCAGGGATGGAGTGAGTGACGAAAACGACGCGGGTAGCCTCAAGAGGAGTAGGCGGGATCCGCATAAACGCCTGCATCAGAGCTTCCGCGTTAGCGCGAATGAATCCCGGCGCCTCGTTAAAGGGAGGTACCTTGTCGACCTGCATATCGGTGATACTGGCGTGAGCCAGGGCAGTCGCGATCTCCTCGCGATACTGACGGCACCCGGAGTAACTGGCGTAGGCAGAGGTGACAACCGCTAACACCCGACGCACCCCGTGCGCGTGCATGTCAGTCAGCGCTTCCTCAAGGAAGGGGGTGCCGTTGCGGTTCCCTAACAGCACTGGAACTCGTACTCCGTGACGGCGCAGTTCATTCCCAATCGCGTTGACGAAAACGTCCGTCGCATCGTTAATCGGGCTGACACCGCCGAAACGGTCATAGTGTCGGGCGACATCAGCCAAGCGTTCTTCAGGGATGCGACCGTGGGAGACCCTTCTCAGAAAAGGCATGACCTCTTCAGGGGAACGCGGACCGCCAAAAGAAACGACAAGCACGGCGCTATAAGGGGCCAACGGGTCCGTGGGAGCAGCGTAGGGATTAGCGGTCACGATGTCCTCTCCTCACCTCGGGGGCCGCATCTGTGGCAAGGTCCTCCACCCGCAGGCCGGTAACCGGACACGTCATGCAGTCAGCATTGGCGAAGCTGGACATGTCGATGACGGGTGCCGCGATATCCACGTCAATCCCCAATACATCCGACAATGAGTTAAGCCAGCGATCGCCCAAGCCCTGCTCAGAGGCCATCCTGGCTCGAGCCGACGGGATGTGCGCCATAGATGCAGCGAGTCGTCGAAGAGACGCCGCTACCTCATAGACAGGGACCGAGCCTTCTTCGGGCAGACGCTCCAGTTCAGCAGTAACGAGATCTGAAATGACGTCGCGCAGAGCGACGACAGCCGGGGCCATCCGACGACGTTCGAGGTCTACGGCAAAGTGACGGACTCCCGTAGCGATGATGTGTTCGGCGGCGGCCCGCTCAGCTTCCGCAGAGGCGGGAACAGCCTGCCGGATCGTCTCAAGGTCGATGACCTCTACCCCAGCGGGGACAGGCTCCTCAACGTCCCCGCTGATTGCTAAATCGAGCACCATGAGATCGCGGCCCCTTCGAGCGTCGACCGCGCGCCGAGCAGCCTCAGCAGACAACGCAGGAACTCCCGACCCACGGCAGGTGACGACAAGATCAGCTTGTGCCAGCGCGGCGTCGATGTCGAGAGCCTCACTGACCCGGTGGCGTCGAGCGAATCCGGCGGCACGTCCGGAAGCTGAATGGACTTGAATCTCGGCGACTCCCCGAGAACTCAGCTGGGCGCACGACGCACCGGCATAGGAGCCAGTCCCCATAACGAGCACCCGAGCGCCATCCAAGTCCATCCGCTGGGCAACGAGGTCAAGCCCGACCGCGACAACGGTGCGTCCCTCAGCAGCCAACGCAGTCTCGGTAGCGACATGACGTGACGTCTTGAGAGCTTCCTCAACGACGTGACCAATGGTGTAGGAGACGGTCTGTTCACGGCGCGCCTCACTGAGAGCACGCTTCATCTGTCCGGCGACCTCACGTTCCCCAAAAACCATCGACTCCATGCCCGCAGCCACACGGAACAAACGCCAAACGGCGTCGTTCTCACAGACGAGCTGGGCAGATTCAGCTAACACGTTTGCTCCGTGATCGGCAATGCACCTGCGTAACGCGGCCTCGTCGAACCCTTGCGCGACGGCTTCAGGGGAGGTTTCAACGATCAGGCACACCCGGTTGCACGTTGACAGCACAAGGGCGCTCCGGATCTGGGGATGATCGGTCAATGCCAGGCCAAGTCCGTCAACCTGCGCGGCCGCCTCGGAAACGACGCCAAGCCCCTGCTCGGCATGATCCACGGTCAAGACACACAATCCCACGAAGCGTTATTCAACCATGCTGTAACGACGAACCCCAGTACATACTAAGCTCATAACTCGCCCAATAACCGTCCTGTGGGCGGCATCTGCACGTGGTGGGGCACAATCGGGGTGATGACTGAGACCACTACCTTCATGGCAGATTCACCGCTTCTGCAAGCCATGACTGGGCACCGCCCTACCGTCACCCCGGTGTGGTTTATGCGCCAGGCAGGCCGTTCGCTACCGGAGTACCGCGAAGCCCGAGAGGGCACCACGATGCTCGAGTCTTGCCTCAACCCTGAGCTCGCCGCCGAGATTACCTGCCAACCTGTGCGCCGCCACCACGTCGACGGGGCCGTTCTCTACTCCGACATCATGGTGCCGCTAGCTCTGGCGGGGGCAGAGGTGCGCATTGAGCCAGGAGTCGGGCCCGTTCTCGACGAACCCGTCCGCACTGCCTCCGACGTTGACCGCATTACTCGACGTCATGTCGAGGACCCCTCGGTTATCGAGGAGGCTGCACGCCTGGCGATCACCGAGTTAGGCGACGCCACACCGCTCATCGGTTTCGCGGGTGCCCCGTTTACTATCGCCGCCTACCTCGTCGAGGGCGGCCCTTCCCGCGACCATCTGTCTGCCCGAGCGATGATGCACTCAGACCCACAGACCTGGGCAAGGCTGATGGAGTGGGTTGCCGACTTGGATGCTGCCTTCCTGGCTGCTCAGCTGCGCGGCGGGGCGCGTGCCTTCCAGCTCTTTGATTCCTGGGCTGGGTCGCTGAGCGCAAGCGATTATAGAGCCAGCGTCGCACCTTTCTCTCAGCGGGCTCTGGCTACCGTCGATCCGAACATCCCGGTGGTTCACTTTGGCATCAATGCCACCCATCTGCTATCTGAGTTTGCGCAGGTGGCAGCTACTGCGTCACGGTACCCAGTACTTGGTGTCGACCACCGGACTAGCCTTGATGAGGCCTGCGCCACTCTTATGGTCTCCGGGATGGAGATGCCGGTTCAGGGCAACATCGATCCCGCCTTGCTCTTCGCCGGATGGGAACCGCTGGAGTCCGCCACCCGCGATATCGTCGCGGCAGGACGTCAGGCCCCTGGACACGTCGTCAATCTGGGTCACGGTGTGCCCTCCAACACCGACCCCAACGTCTTGACACGGCTGGTGGAGCTGGTGCACTCCCTGTGAGCCGAGTAGCGACGATGAACATTTCTGATCCGCAGCACGTCGACGCCGTCGTCATTGGCGGGGGCATGGCTGGCCTCGTGGCCGCCTGGCAGTTCACCCAGGAAGGTCTGCACCCGGTACTTGTCGAATCCCGCGGGTACACCGGCGGGCTGATTGCCAGGTCGACGCTGGCCGGAATCAGCTACGACATCGGGGCCGAGGGGTGGGCGGTCCGTCTACCAGACACCGCTGAACTGGCCACCGAGTTGGGATTGACGGTTGAGAAGCCGACCATCGCCCCGTCTTGGGTGTACTTCGATGACGCCTGCTTCGCGATGCCCGATAATGCCATTCTTGGCATCCCGGCGAACTTGTCGGACCCAGCCGTCATCATCGCCCTGGGAGCGGAAGAGGCTGCCCGCGCCGCCGAACTTGATCGCGCACCCATGCCTGAGGATCTCCCTCGCGACCTGGGTACGCTCGTTGCCTCCCGGATGGGGTCAGAGGTATTGCGGCGTCTCGTCACCCCGATCGCCGGGGGAATCCACGCCGCCGACCCACATCTACTGTCAGTCGACGTCGTCTCCCCCGGTCTGAGGGCCGCCACCCAGGCCACCGGATCGCTAGCAGCGGGAGTTGCGCTGTGCCGCTCACGGATGCCAGCGGGGCCTGCAGTCGCGTCGGTAGCCGGTGGCATGTTCATCATGCCGGCCGAGCTGCGTCGTCAGGCAGAACAGGCCGGCGCGACGACCATGACCCGAGTAGGAGCTCGCGGGCTAACCCGCCACGGAGATCAGTGGCTAGTGGAGACCGCTGGTACCTCCCGCAATCCGGATCCATCTTTGCCCCCCGTCACCGACGGCGAGATTCGTTCCTTCCTGACCCCTCGGGTCGTCGTGGCCTGTTCGGCTGGACCTGCCACAAAACTGCTCAGCAATGTCATCGACACCGTTGGGCCCGAGTTGGCACCGGGCGCGCCGATCGGCCACGTCAATCTCGCCTTGCAGGCACCCGCGCTGGACTCGAGCCCACGCGGAAACGGCATGCTGGTGGCCCCCGGAACGACCACCGTTACTGCCAAGGCACTTACTCACATGTCGGCGAAGTGGCCCAGCTTGAGAGAATCGTGTCCCGAAGGTCTCCACTTGCTACGGGTTTCCTATGGTCGATCTGGTGAAGCGAATGTCGCTTTGAGCGTCGATCAGGCTCTAACGGACGCTTCCGTCCTACTCGGCGTGGACCTCTCGGCGGAGCAGGTCGTAGACTCCCAGATCATTCACTGGACAGGTTCCCTCGCACCGACGACTCCACAGGCCCGAGCATGGCGCGATGGTCTGCACCGCCAGCTAGAGGTATTGAACCAGTCTGGACAGGGACGGATCGGCTTAGTGGGGTCGTGGGCATCGGGTTCGGGCATTGCCGCTCTGGTGCCGCAGGCCCGCCGAACTGTCCGTCAACTTGTCTGATTGCAGGCTGGAATCGGCGTCGGTACTGAGTGCCACAATAGGCAATATGTCTGCGATCCGTCTGGGAACCCGTGCCAGCACTCTGGCCACTACTCAATCAGAGATGGTTGCGGGGCTGCTCAGGTCGGAGGGGCTGGACGTCAATCTGACGACGATCACTACTCACGGGGACACCTCGACGGCCTCGTTAGCGGCCATGGGAGGAATCGGGGTGTTCGCCTCGGCGATCCGTGCGGCCCTCCTCGAGGGAGAAGCCGACATTGCCGTCCACTCCTTCAAAGATCTACCGACAGGACGTCCGTTAGGACTGGCGATCGGTGCCGTTCCAGCTCGAGCGGACCCGCGTGACGCTTTGGTGGCCCGCGATGGGCTCACCCTTCACGACCTCCCGCAAGAAGCTAGCGTCGGGACGGGCTCGCCACGTCGGGCCGCACAGTTGTTGGCGGTTAGACCGGACCTGACGATCGTCGATATCCGTGGAAATGTCGACACCCGGCTGGGTCGCGTCAAAGGACTCGGCCGCTACGCCAAAAACGGTGGCAAGGAGGACCTCGACGCCGTCGTGCTCGCAGCCTCCGGACTAGCTCGACTAGGTCATAGCGGCGCCGTCACTGAGTTCCTCGACCCGTCGGTAGTACTGCCTGCCCCTGCTCAGGGAGCGCTAGCCGTCGAATGCCGGACCGCTGATTCACGTCATGGCAAGCTCGCCAAAGCGCTGGCACGGATTGACGACCGCAGAACCAGGCTGGCCGCCACCGCCGAACGTGCGGTGCTCTCCCATCTAGAGGCGGGGTGCGCTGCCCCCATCGGAGCATTAGCTCAACTCAAGCCTGTTTCGGGAAAATCCCTACAAGTGTTAACCCTGGATGTTGTAGTGGCTGCTGTCGACGGTTCCCGCACCGTTCGGGAACAGGTCAGCGTCGAATTACCCGCGGAGGTCGAACCAGCGCTGGCGGCGGCGCATACGCTGGGGGTGACGGCTGCCGAAGAGTTACTGGACGATGGTGCCGCCGACGTTGCAGATCTCAAAGCTTCAGGAAGCACTCGATGACCACAAATCCTGCCGATCTCGTCAAGCCCCCAGTTGTTGTTCCCCGTGACGACTCCCACGACAAATTCGTGACGACTTTGAAGCAGGCCGGTTATGGAGTGATCCACACAGCGCTGACGCGCACCGTCACCTTGCCGGATGCGGAGAGGCTTACTGCCCCTGACCTGTGGCAGGCCGACTGGCTGGTCGTCACCTCGAAGACCACCGTCGGACTGCTCCCTACCCCGTTGCCGAATCCCAACATCAAAGTAGCTGCGGTCGGCGCCGCTACCTCTGCTGCGCTGCGCACACGTGGGATTGACGTCGACTTCGTCCCCGAGAATCACAGCGGCGCTGGTCTGGTCGCCGAGTGGCCAGGTGGAGTCGCCAGTATCCTCCTACCAGCGTCCCAGTTAACCGCCGATACCGTACCGCTGGGGCTGACGAAGGTCGGCTGCACGGTAAACCGATTGGAGATCTATACCACCGCTGCCGTCGAGAAACTGCCTGAGGTCATCGCCCAGTCGTGGCCGTCTGTCGGGGTCGTCGTCGTCACTGCCTCCTCGGTGGGACGTGCCCTCGTCGAGCTGGTAGAGCCGCTGGGATGGCGTCGTCAGAAGCTCGTCGCCCTCGGTAAGCCCACTGCAAGAACACTCGAAGTACTCGGTCACCCAGCGCATGCGGTGGCCTCCTCCCCCACTCCTGAAGCCGTCCTTGAGGCGGTTGAGTCCTTGGTCGCCTGACCGACGGCCGTTCGCGAAGGAAGTTGATCATGAACCCGTACCTGCCTGATGCCAGTGATCCCCGCATGGCTGGGGTCAAGCCATTGCCCGAGGGGCTGCGTCCTGTTTCTCGTCCGCGTCGACTACGCACCACTCCTGCGATGCGCCGGATGGTCGCCGAAACCCGCGTCGCCCCCGCCCAGTTAATGCTGCCGGCGTTCGTCAAAGAGGGGATCGATTCCCCCGTCGAGATCACCAGCCTGCCCGGCCAATTCCAGCACTCCACCGAGTCGATCAAGGAGCTCGCCACCCAAGCTGCCGAGGCCGGTATTGGTGGTATTGACCTGTTTGGTATCCCGGAGCACAAAGACGAGATCGGTTCTCAGGCCTGGGACCTGAAAGGCATCCTCAACGCCGGCATCTCCGCGGTGCGCGAGGCCGTCGGCGACGATCTGGTGATCTGTGCCGACACCTGTCTAGACGAGTTCACCGATCATGGACACTGCGGAGCTCTGACCCCTGATGGTCGCGTCGATAATGACTCCACTGTGCCGCTATATGCCGCGATGGCGGTCTCCCAAGCGCGCGCCGGAGCCCACATGGTCTCCCCGTCGGGGATGATGGACGGTCAGATCGCTGTCATTCGCGATGCTCTGGATCGCGAGGGATTCACCGATGTGTCCATCATGGCCTATTCAGCTAAGTACGCTTCAGCCTTCTTTGGCCCCTTCCGCGACGCCGTCAACTGTTCCCTTAAGGGTGATCGCAAGACTTACCAGCAGGATCCACCGAACCGCCGGGAAGGCCTGCGCGAAACCCTTCTCGACCTCGCCGAGGGAGCCGACCTGGTCATGGTGAAGCCCGCCTCCCACTACCTCGACGTGTTGTCCGATGTCGCCGAGGTGTCGCAGGTACCGGTTGCCGCTTACCAGGTCTCTGGAGAATACGCCATGCTCGAGGCCGCTGCCGCAAACGGTTGGATCGATCGCCGACGTTGCATCGGAGAGTCCCTGACCTCGATCGTGCGTGCCGGTGCCGATCTTGTCTTGACCTACTGGGCAATCGAGGCGGCGCAGATGTTTCGCGAGGACCTCTGACCCGTCGTGATCATGCTCACCACAAACCCCCACACCGGAAGGAAGAAATGACCTCCAACGCCGAACTGTTCTCCGCCGCCCAGGCCGTCATTCCCGGCGGGGTTGATTCCCCGGTGCGGGCTTACGGCTCGGTGGGCGGGGTTCCTCGCTTCATTGAGAAGGCCCAAGGCCCGTGGATCTGGGACGCCGAGGGCACGCGCTACGTCGATCTGGTGTGCACCTGGGGTCCGGCTTTGCTTGGGCACGCCCGTCCCGAGGTCGTCTCTGCGGTTCAGGTGGCCGCGTCGAAAGGGCTGTCCTTTGGCGCCCCGACCCGCACCGAAACCGAACTAGCGGATGCCATCATCGAGCGGATGGCTCCGGTCGAGAAGGTGCGTTTCGTCTCAACAGGCACTGAGGCGACAATGACTGCGGTCCGTTTAGCCCGTGGCGCCACTGGGCGTGACGTCATCGTCAAGTTTGCCGGTAACTACCACGGCCATTCTGACGTCCTGCTCGCCGCCGCCGGTTCCGGCGTGGCGACGGCTGGCCTGCCCGGTTCGGCCGGTGTGCCAGCCGCCTCGACGGCCGACACTATTGTGGTGGATTACAACGACGTCGCCGCCCTCGACGCGGTGTTCTCCGAGCGTGGCGACCAGATTGCTGCAGTGATCGTGGAGTCCTGCCCGGCCAATATGGGAGTTGTTCCCCCCGAACCCGGCTTCAATGCCGCGATTCGTCGCCTCACAACCGAGCACGGTGCCCTCATGATCACCGACGAAGTACTCACCGGATTCCGGTGCAGCCCGTCGGGATTCTGGGGTTTGCAACAGCAGGCCGGCGAGGACTTCGCTCCCGATATTTTCACGTTCGGCAAGGTCGTCGGCGGTGGTATGCCGCTGGCTGCCCTAGGTGGGCGCGCCGAGGTCATGGATTTGCTGGCTCCTACCGGCCCCGTCTACCAGGCCGGCACTTTGTCCGGTAACCCGCTGGCCACCGTCGCGGGTGTCAAAACCCTGCAGCTGGCCGACGCCGGGGCGTACCAGCGCCTCGATGCGCGCTCTGAGAAATGGCGCAGTGAGCTCGTATCCGCGCTTGACGCAGCCGGCGTCACGTACCGCCTGCAGAACGCCGGAAATCTCTTCAGCGTATTCCTCGGCGTCGACTCTCCGGTGCGCAATTACGACAACGCCAAGTCTCAGAATGCCGAGGCTTACACCGCGTTCTTCCACGCGATGCTAGATGCCGGGGTCAACCTGCCGCCATCGTGCTTTGAGGCCTGGTTCCTCTCTGACGCTCACGACGACGAAGCTTTCGAGGTTTTCCGCGCCGCCCTGCCGAAGGCTGCCCAGGCGGCTTCCCAGGTGATCAGTGCCTGACACCGGGCTGACTTCGCAGGTCATCGAGGCAATCTGTGCCTGGTTCGACGCCAACGGACGCGATCTGCCGTGGCGCCGACCCGGCACCTCCGCGTGGGGCGTGCTTGTTAGCGAGGTCATGAGCCAACAGACCCCGATGTCCCGGGTGATCGGGCCGTGGCACGAGTGGATGAACCGCTGGCCCACCCCTGATGATTTGGCGGAGGAGGACTCTGGGGAAGCGGTTGCCGCGTGGGGGCGCCTGGGTTACCCGCGCCGGGCCTTACGCCTGCATTCCTGTGCCGTCGCGATCGCCACCGAGCACGACGGGGTTGTGCCCAACAGTTACGACGAGCTCGTCGCCCTCCCGGGTATTGGCGACTACACCGCTAGCGCAGTCGTCTCCTTTGCGTTTGGCGGCCGCGCCACAGTGCTTGACACCAATGTACGTCGCCTCATCGCTAGAGCAGAGTCTGGGATCGCAAACTGTCCAACCTCGGTGACGAGGGCTGAGCGGGTAGTCGCCGACGCGTTGGTTCCCGACGAAGACGTCCGAGCGGCCAAGTGGGCGGTGGCGTCGATGGAATTGGGGGCACTGGTATGCACGGCGCGGTCTCCGCAGTGTGAGGTCTGCCCGATCCGGGATAGCTGCAGGTGGGTGATCGACGGCAAGCCGGACAATGCCCCGGCCCGTCGAGGACAGCCATGGAAGGGCACGGACCGCCAGTGCCGCGGCGTGATTATGGACGTGGTGCGCAACAGCCCTCGCGGGGTGAAGGTCCAGATGGCTCTTTCCGCCTGGCCCGAGCCCGATCAGGCATCGAGGTGCCTGGAATCCTTACTCGATGACGGTCTAGTGCACCGACGAGGTAGCCTCATTAGCCTGTGACCCGAGATATTCTTGGACCGACCACCCTCATGATGCGAAATGGGCATCCGGCGCCGAACGCGAATACATCGAGGCCGAACTGGCTGCCGACGAGGCCAACAAACCCATCATCGATGGCGACGGTGGGTACCTAGCCGCCGCCCGCAGCGCACACGTGTGGCAACTCATTGCCATCTACGTGTGTTTCATGGGCGGTTTCTATGGTTACACCCTGTGGCTTCCCCCCCGTGGTCAAGGGACTCATGTCCCGCTCGCCATCAGTGCCGTCGCGCTCGTCGTCGGCGCAGCCCTCGCATGGGTCGTCATCAAGCCGAAGATCACTCGGACAGCACCGTAAGGTTCCGTCGAAACTCCACTCGCATCTGCCCCAGGACCCGCCCTGTTATTCGCGTCGACCCTTTCCTGGACGGGCTCAATGTGACCCATACCCGGAATTTCCGTCAATTTGGACGAGTACTCACGGTCAAATTGACTGAACTCCACATAGAAACCTCAGATTTCAGTCAAGTCCTTGGATTTCACGGTCTTGACCTCACTAGGATCTGTGGCACAAATCCCGTCACGTGGCCCGAGACCTCGTAGTACCCCTTACGATCAACACCGGTTCGTGACGAATCCTTTATTGGTTACTAGCTTAAAGACGGTACCGAAGAGGTTACACAAGCTACGTCATCATCCCAGCTCACTGGTAAACACGGCTGTAAATCTGACCACACTCGTACTGCGACTCCCCCACCCAAACGTCACCGACAGAGGCTGTGCTAGCGTCTCAATAGCAGTTCATGGATCTCAGGCTTGTAACTTTCGGCAATACCTGATCCACCGGCGGGCACGAGCGTGTTCAGGCCGGTATACCCCACGTTGCCGGAGGTTCGCATGAATTCAGTCGTTCAGTCCCTAGCGAAGGGACTCATCGTGCCGTGCCAGACATTGCCTGATGAACCCATATATTCCAAGAGCGGTGGTGTCACGCCCCTATTCACGACGGCAGCTGCGCAGTCCGGGGCCGTCGATATCCGTGCCAACTCGGTTCGCGACATCAAGACAATCCTGTCCACCGGAGCCGACATCGTTGCCGTTGGTGGCACAATCACCCGTCCCGCCCAAATCTGCACCCAATTCATCGACGCGATTCGCGCCCGCATCCCCCACACGTCGTTGGAGAACTGACATGTTCAAGACTCTGCAGAAGATCGGTAAGGCGTTCATGCTACCGATCGCCATCCTCCCTGCCGCAGGTCTGCTGCTAGGGATCGGTGGTGCGCTGTCCAACCCCACCACCGTCAAGAGCTACCCAGTTCTCGACAATCCCATCCTCCAAGACATCTTCCAGGTAATGAGCGCAGCTGGAAATGTCATCTTCGAAAACCTTGCCCTGCTACTGTCCATCGGCTTGTGCATCGGCCTGGCAAAACGTGACAAGGGAACCGCGGCACTCGCCGGCATCACCGGTTTCCTGGTCATGACAGCCACCACGAAGGCGCTTGTCGTTCTCTCCCGTCACCCCGATCGGACAATTGACACCGGTGTCGTCGGTTCGCTCGTCATCGGTGCCGTCGCCGTATGGCTTCACAACCGCTATCACAACATCGAGCTCCCCGCTTTCCTCGGGTTCTTCGGAGGCTCACGCTTCGTTCCCATTGTTACGGCTTTCGCGGGAATCATCATTGGCGCATTCTTCTTTGTCGTCTGGCCACCAATCCAGGCCGGGATGGTGTCAGCCGGCACTGCGATCGCAGACTGGGGTGTCATTGGTACGTTCTTCTATGGCTTCCTCATGCGGCTAGCCGGCGCCGTCGGCCTTCACCACATGATCTATCCGATGTTCTGGTACACACCCCTCGGCGGTACCGAGGCAGTCGCCGGCAAAACGGTTGTAGGCGCACAGAAGATTTTCTTCGCCCAGCTGGCTGATCCCAACCATGTCGGACTGTTCACCCATTCCACCAAGTACTTTGCCGGTCGCTTCGCCACCATGATGTTTGGACTGCCTGGGGCCTGTCTGGCGATGTGGCGCTGCGTTCCCAAGGGGCGTCGCGCCAAGTACACCGGATTGTTCGCCTCCGTCGCCTTCACGTCCTTCCTGACCGGAATCACCGAACCCATCGAATACATGTTCCTCTTCGTGGCCCCGCTGCTCTACGTGTTCCATTCGGTCCTCGATGGCGTCTCCTTCCTGGTGGCGGACCTCATCAACATTCGTATTGGCAATACCTTCTCGGGTGGTGCTATCGACTACCTCCTGTTCGGTGTGCTGCAAGGTGAGGCCAAGACCCACTGGCTGTATGTGTTGCCTGTCGGCGCGCTCTGGTTCGTCATCTACTATTTCTCCTTCACCTTTTTCATCAAGAAATTCCGGATCGCCACCCCGGGCCATCTCGAGGACACCATGACTGCCGCCACACCCACCGATAGAAGGTCCCAGGAAAAGTCCGAGCGGAGGAACGACGGGATCGACGAGACAGCGGCGGAAATCATCACTGCCTTGGGCGGTGCCGAGAACATCGAGGACGTCGACGCGTGCATCACGCGTCTGCGTGTGTCAGTAAAAGCGCCTGATCAGGTCAGCAAAGCCAGCCTCAAGAATCTCGGAGCGACCGAGGTCTTCGAGGTCGGCGGCGGAGTCCAGGCCGTCTACGGAGCCAAAGCCATCCTCTACAAGAACGCCATCAACGCCCAACTCGGAATCGACGACTGAAAGGTGTCGACATGTCCATTTTCCGCAAGCGCCGCAAGGCCACACCCCTGACCATCGCAGCACCGGTCTCGGGCGAGATCATCGATATTGCTGACGTACCGGACCCGGTATTCGCAGGCAAGCACATGGGCCCAGGCTTTGCGGTCGCCCCGGTCTCGGGCGACTTCACCTCGCCCATCGACGGCCTCGTCATGCTTGTCGCGCCGACCCTCCACGCCGTCAGCCTGCGCGCAGACAATGGGGCGGAGGTTCTGGTCCACGTCGGCGTCGACACCGTTGAGCTGAAGGGCGAAGGTTTCACTGCCCACGTCAACGAGGGCGACAGGGTCAGGACCGGCGATCCGCTCCTGAGCGTCGACCTGGACAGCATACGGCCACGCGTACCGTCGCTGATCTCCCCCGTGGTCGTGACCAACGCGGCCGGGTTCACCATCTCGGAACGCAGCAATGATCCGGCGTCAGTGCTCTCAGTCACCGCAGGATGACCCGGTGCAACGCCCGGATCGCTCACGGTACGCAACGACGAAGCAGGGATCGCTCAGACCCGGGCACGTCATCGTCAAGAAGATTTACAACAACAATGTCCTTCTCGGCGTCAACGGTTCGGGGACCGAAATGGTCGTCAATGCTCGCGGTATCGCCTACGGACGACACCGCGGGGAGATCGTCGATGCCTCGTCGGCCCAGCGATATGTCGCAGAGGGTGCCTATCGCACGACCGCCATCGCATCACTGCTAACGAACGCCACTCACACCGAGGTGCGAGTGGCACAGGCAATCGTCGAATTGGCGCGCGAAGAGCTGGGCACTCCCCATGCCCGACGGATGATGCTGCCCATCCTCGATCACCTCGTCGCAGCTGTGCACCGAGCTAAGCAGGGGGCCGTCATCGACTTTCCCTTGGAATGGGAAGTCCGTCAGCTCTATCCCGATGAGGCGGAACTGGGCCGACGCGCTGTCGAAATCGTCGACGGTGCTCTCGGAATCCATCTGCAACCCGAGGAATGGGTGGCATTCTCCCTGCACTTCATCAATCAGCGGTGGGACAGTAAAGACGTTTCGCGGACCATGTCGATGACCCAGACGATCTGCGACGTTTTCACCGAGCTGGAGGACCTGTGGCACGTTGAGATCGACCGTTCGTCCATGAGCGCATCCCGCTTCGTCACCCACCTTCGCTATCTGTTCGCTCGGGCCTCGGACAACAAGCAGCTCTCTCACGTTGACCTGGACATTGTGGGGCTCATGTCAGATCGCTACGCAGAAGCCACATTGGCAGCTAGCCAAGTGGCCGAGCACATGTCGAAAGTGATCGGCAACGACCTGACGAAAGCCGAAATCAACTACATCGCCTTACACACCACCCGGCTCTACAACGAGGTGATGGGGATGGATGGCTGACGATCGCGCACCTGTTAAGGCTCATCGCTAGCGGTCAATACACAAAATTGCGATGACCTTCTTGCCGGAAAGCCAGCACCAAAGTCACCCAGATCAAAATCCAGATGCGTGCCTAACTCCCACCCCGACATAACGAGGTTCAGCCACTGTGATCCATGACAGTGGCTGAACCTCGGGCTGATCAGGCTCCGGTGAGGTCCTTCAATTACACGGTCTTGATCTCACTAGGGTTTTGGGAACAAATCGCATCGAACTTCCACTTGCCGTGGGCATCGATGGTGTTGGTGTTGGCCAGACAGGTGTCCGTGTTGCTGCCGGACGCGTCATAGGCGTTGAATTCGATCTGGATGTAGTTGTTGATCGACTCGTCAGAGTTGTTGCGCACGTACCCCGTCACATGGGCAGAGAACTCGTCCTTTTTCAACTTCCAACCCTTGAGCAGGGCAAGATCACCTTTGACTTGATCCTCGTCGGTGGTCTTCGCGGCAGGCTTCTCAGCGGGCTTTCCCGCAGACTTGTCAGCCTCCTTGGCCTGGCTCGTAGCTGGGGCCGACGCGGCCTTGTCGCTACCGGATTTCTGCTCGTCACCTCCTTTCGACCCTCCTCCCAGAGCTGCGAAAATCCCCAGAATGACGACGGCGATAACAATCCAGAACCACACCCGCTTGTAGATCGGCTTTTTTGGCTTCGACGGCGGCATTCCGCCTGAGTTCAGGGCATATTGGGGGTTGGACTGACTTTGCGGACCTTCTCCCGGGTATTGCGGTTGTGGGTAGTGGGGTGGTTGCTGGTCATTGGACATTGGTGTCTCCTTTCGGCTCCACACCAGTGCATCCCGGGATCGGGCCCTCCCGCATCGGCCGAACGGACAGACCGCAGGTGGCCGATTGGGCAGGTGTTTTCGCCCATCCGGTCGAGGCAGCCCTACCGAAACCGCCCTTAGGATGAGGGCATGATCGAGTACGAAGTCGTGGGCGACGATCGCAGGCCCGCTGTTTGGCTGTCCATCGTCCTCATCGCCATCGGAATACTCGGATGCTTCACCTCGACCGCGTTCTGTCCACTGGCCCTCCGCATGACGGCGCAGAATCCCTCCGGTCTCACCGTGCTGCACGGAGTCGCCGCCCTCGTCGCAGATATGGTTTTGCCGGTCGGGCTGCTATGGCGACATCGTCAACCATTCACAATCACCCTCGTCACAGCGGCAATCAGCCTGGTCCTACCGATCGGTAACACTGTTCCTCTCATCGCCCTGGCATGTTTGCTGGGACGACGACGTGGCGCGGCATCATGGTGGGCCACCGCAGCCGTGACGATCACGACCACCATCGTGGGAATTGTGGACGCCGCCAGGTCTCCGAAAGCCGCGTCGACGATCAAAACTCTCTTGTCCCCAGCAAACACCCCTGACGCTGCTGACCTGACAGTCTCTTGGTTCACCGTTGCGGCCTTCATCGCCGCCGGGCTCATCATCTCCATTGGTTCGGGGCTGTGGCGCCGCACCCAACGCGCGACGACCTCACTTACCCGGGAGCGCGACGTCGCGCAGGCCACCAACGCCAAACTCGGCGACGAACTGTCACGCCGTGAAGAACGCGAGCGCATCGCTCAGGAAATCCACGATCAACTCGGCCATAGATTGTCCCTTCTCAGCCTGCAGTCCGGGGCGCTAGAGACTCAACTTCGGGACAATCCGGACGTCGTCAAGGCCGCCCACGAGGTACAGGCTGGGGCAGCTGCAGCCGTCAATGACCTGCATTCCCTGCTGTCGGTGCTTACCGAGTCCCGCGTGACACCGGACTTGCCCCTGTCGAAACTGGCCGAGGTCATTGACGAGTCCTTCGGCGCCGGTCAGCCTCTCAATTCGAGCGTCTTCATTGAGGACGCCGATCGCGTCGATCCCGCTGTGTCGAGGGCCGTCTACCGCATCGTTCAGGAGCTGCTCACTAACGCGGCCAAGCACGCACCCGGGCAGACGACGACCCTGCGCACACGCGGAAATCCCCGAGACGGAATCAGCATCGACGCGACGAACGGCTACATCGGTGGATGGGCTGGTGGGCCGAGTGCCCATTCCCGCGGGCTTAAGGGGATCACCGAGCGTGTCGAGCTACTTGGGGGCAGCCTTCACTACGGTCTTGATGACAATCTGTTCCACGTCCATGTGGACATCCCGTGGCAGTGATAATCATCCCCGCCCGTTTCCAATAGACCACAGTGGTGCCGCGACGGATCGCAAACGATAGACATCATAGGATGTGGCCATGCTGCCCGTTCGCGTCTTACTCGTCGACGACGACACGCTCGTACGCAGGGCTGTGCGCCAGATCCTTGAGGCCGCTGATGACCTTGAGGTGGTCGGTGAGGCCAGTGACGGCGACGGAGCCGTGAGGCAGGCTCCCCAGGCCGATGTGGTCCTCATGGACCTGCGAATGCCCGGAATGAGTGGTGTGGAAGCAACATCGCGAATCACCCATTCCCCGAGTTCACCCAAGGTCGTCGTCCTCACTACCGTCACCGCCGACGCGGCCATCACCGACGCGGTTCACGCCGGGGCATCGGGGTTCCTACTGAAAGCCTCCTCACCTGATGACATCGTCAATGCCGTGCGTGCGGTCCACGCTGGGGATGCCTTCATGTCCCCGACGTCGACCCGCCAACTTCTGGAACAGTTGCGGGGCGACGCTGGTAGACGGGTCCGCGGGGCTGCCCGCAAGACCCTTTCCGCCCTCACTGACCGGGAGCGAGAGGTTGCAATAGCGGTGGCCGAGGGACTAACCAATGACGCCATCGCCGCGCGGTTAAACGTTTCGGCAAGCACCGTCAAGGCGCATCTGTCGACGATTCAGACCAAGCTCGACGTCGACAGTCGAGTCCGCATCGCGGTACTCGTTGAGCGGGCTGGGTATCTTGCTGCATAAGCGCAACGGCGCTGATAGCTTGGGGCTACTGCGTGGAACTACTTACCTGATGACGGGCTGACCGCCTCCATCGTTGCTTTCCCTGGCCCAAGGCGACGAGACTGGTGAGGTGCTCATTGACGCCAACCGCTTTGACCTTCTGGAAGAACTCATCCTTGCCGAACCTTTACGACACGGGCAGCCGGTTGTCCTCATCGATGGGCGCTCTGGAGCAGGCAAAACTACCTTAGCCAATACCCTCATCTGTCACCATGCCGACTGGCAGCTCGTCCACGCTGACGACCTGTACCCCGGCTGGTCCGGATTGTCAGCAGTGTGGGATCTGCGTGATCTCGTCGCTAGACGCCGGTACCGGCGATGGGACTGGTATCAAAACCGCTTCGACGACGAAGTCATCCTGAATGCGAATCGTCCCCTCGTTATCGAGGGCTGCGGGGTACTGACGCCGACGAATGCACCTTTGGCATCCTTGCGAGTGTGGTGCGAAGTCTCCGCACCGCTCAGGCGCCACCGGGCCCTAGCCCGGGACCCAGAATTTCGCGACCAGTGGGCCATGTGGGCCGTTCAGGAGGGGCTACACATCGCACGTCACCGACCAGCTGATCTCGCCGATCTCACCATTTCCTGACCGCCACCAAACGCATATCAGATCACCAGGTATTTGACCACCAGCGCGGCCACCATGGCAAACAGTAACAAAGCCATTCGAGGCCATGTCTGCGCGGACTTGCCTGCCTGAATACGTTTGGGGTCCTCGAAGAAAATAACCCCGCACATCATTCCGACGAGAAAACCCCCAAGGTGGGCCTGCCATGCGATCCCAGAGATGAAAAGCAACAGGGCGGCGTTAATAGCCAATACGACCCATAATTCCCGCGTCGAGGCCCCGAGGCGTCGCTGCACGATGAGCAGCACACCGAAGAGACCAAAAATCGCACCCGAGGCCCCGACGACACCGTCATCAACGTTCGGCAAGATCGCCCTGCCCCCATCCGCAGTGGCCATCAGGCAGAACAGCGCCCCACCACCCAGGCCAGACATGAGGTAAGCAGCGAGGAACCTGGCGCGTCCGAGGAAGGGCTCTAGAGATCGGCCAAGGGCCCACAACGCGTACATATTGAAGCCAATATGGAAGATACTCAGCGCGTGCCCGAACATCGAAGTGACGAATCGCCACGGCTCGGTGAATCCGACTCGTGGGGCCAACACAACGGCCTCACCCACCTGAGGGCTTAACCACTCCCCCACCCACACCAGGAAACAGATACCAATGAGGGTCCACGTGACGACCGGAACATCACTGTGACGCTTCACTCGGGCAACCGGTCGGGGAGTCGCCTGCTGGTACGACGCCGAGGGAGGCGCCCATGAGGGGTCTACGTCAACCGAGCGGTAAGGCTCAGGCTGAGATGCCGTCGACTCGTCTCGTTGCGCCGGTCTAGCGTGTGAAGCCGCCCCTGACGCATCGCCGTGGTTCTGCTGTGGTTCGTCCTGCCACGATCCCCACTCATCGGGGCGAGAGAAACCGTCGGGACGTTGGTTATTCTGACTCATCGGCGTCCTGCAAGTGCTGAAGTTATTGACTCGGTAATGGAGGTGTCACGAAACTCGAATTCGTGCTCAAGGAGTTTGGCTGGCTTAACCCGCTGCCCCGAACACAGCGCTTCGTCGACGAGTTGAGACCCGAAGATCATCTTTGCTGCCGGAACCGGGAATGGGATTACAGACGGACGGTGCATCGCCTGAGCCAACGCCGTGGTGAACTCGGCATTGGTGCACGGGTTCGGACTCACGAGGTTCACCGGCCCGCTCATAGCGTCGTCAGTCAGAACTTTCATCATTGCTGATACGTGATCGTGCAGGCTAATCCACGACATGTATTGACTTCCGTCGCGGATCTTGCCGCCCAGGCCGAATTGGAAGAACGGTCGCTCCTTGCCCAACATGCCGCCAAAGGAACTCACGACATGACCGGTTCGCAGGGTCGCTACCCGCACCCCGTCAGGGGCAGAGTTTGCGGCTGTCTCCCAGCGTTGGCACACCTCGGCCAGGAATCCCGCACCGGCGGGATCGTTCTCGTCAAGCCATTCATCGCCGTGCGGACCGTAGTAGCCGACCGCTGAACCATTGAGGAAGATCCGGCAGCGCGGCGAGGATGCTAAGGCGCGGACGACAACGCGTGTCGAGTCGATGCGGGAGGCGAGGATGCGAGTCTTGCGTTCATCAGTCCAGCGTCCATCAGCGATCGGTGCTCCAGCCAAGTTGACCACAGCGTCAACGTCGTCGAGGAAAGGCGGCGCGATGGAGAGAGTGTCAAGATCCCAGCGTCGATCAGAGGGCTGGATGGGTTTATGACGAGTCAACGTGACGACGTCATGGCCTTCTTTGCGCAGACGTTGCACCAGCGCTGTGCCGATAAGACCGGCGAACCCTCCGATGGCAATCCTCATATGATCATCCTACGGGTCCAGCGAAGGGCGTCTCTGCGCGGTCCACCGGCCTCACAGATGAGTACACTCAAGAATTGCGCTGGCGCGAACGCTGAAAGTTCGCAAAGAATGCACAGACGATTACGCAGATCGTTCCAGCAGTAATCGTGATAAACATCGACTCACCGAGACCTCGCCCCAGATCGTGACGAGCCATGATTCGGGCATCCATCATCATCGCGATAAAAGCCGACCCCAGCGCTGACCCGACCTGACGGGTGGCGTTATAAACACCTGAACCGGCTCCAGCGTCGGCCTGACCGAGGTCATCGGTACCAACCAGGGAAATCGGACTCCAGGTAAGAGCCGCACCAACGCCGGTGATGACAGATAGCAGCGGGAACACCCACAGACCGGTGGACGGCACTGTGAACAGCCACCATCCGATGGAGGAAATCACATATAGCGAGACGCCAATCGCAGCCATCCGGCCAGACCGACGGTGCTGGAGGACCCGTCCAACAACCGGAGACAGCACGCCGGAGACGACAGCGGTTGGAATCAACAACAGGGCGGCCACCGTCGGGGACTTGCCACGCACGTTCTGCAGATAGATGGCCGTCGGCAGAAAATAGGAAGTTACAAGCATGCCGACGAGGAAAATCGCGATATTGGCGAGAGTAAAATTGCGCTTGGTAAACAGTCGCAGCGGAACCAGTGGTTCAAAGTTGGTCGAACGAGCATGCAAGCGGGATTGCGCCCACTGCGTCTGTGAGACGACGAAGAGCACCATAAAGACCACACCGAGGACGATGAGCAGCGGCACGGAAATGATGTCGGTGATCGTCCCCCAGTTGTACTGTTCTCCCTCCTGAATACCGAAAACCAGCAGGGTCATGCCGATACCCGACAAGACGACGCCACACCAATCGAAGGCATGGCCGTGGGTTTCGAGAGCAGGCACATTACGGATAGCCAGCCACAACCCGATGACGGTAACCGGGACGTTGACGAAGAAGATCCACTCCCAGCCCAGGGTGTCAACAAGGATGCCGCCGAGCACAGGACCGACGAAACTCGCGACACCGGCAGTGGCTCCCCACAGGCCCATGGCAGCACCGCGCTTCTCCGGTGGGAAAAGTCGGGTAATCATCGACAGAGACTGTGGGGTCATAAGGGCAGCTCCGATGCCCTGAACCGCCCGAGCAGCGATAAGGACGCCAATCGTCGGGGACAGACCACATGCCAGTGAAGAAACTCCGAAGACGAGCATGCCGATGATGTACATACGATGCGGTCCCCAGCGATCACCCATACGTCCGGTAATCAGCAGCGGGACGGCATAAGTGAGTAGGTATGCACTCGTGATCCACACGCCTTGGTTGAGGTTGGCGTTGAGCGCGCGGATGGTCGCCGGCAGAGCGGTCGTGACGATCGACGTATCTACGAGGATCATAAAGAAGCCGATAAGAAGGGCCCACAGGGCGCTCCAGGCCTGCTCCTCAGTGACGACGTGCCCGTCTCTGTCCCGGGCAAGGTGTTCGACATGGGCAACGGACGACTGCTCAGGCGACAAGGGGTCTCCTAGAGAAAGAAGAAGTTAGGCCAAGAGACGATCGTACCTCCCGCAGGTCGACGGGGACACGTACCGCATCGTCACTGAAACCTGCACGATTACGTCATAAACAAGCCTTGGACTAGGCATTATGCTTATAGCTAACACTTCAACGTCATGCTCGTCACCAGTCATGAGCGGTCATCGCGAACCTCACGACGACCCCTGCCCGAGCCTGAGCAAGACGGTCAGCATCCTCTGGATCGACAACCCCAATAACTGGATAACCTCCAGTCGTCGGATGGTCCGGCCCAAAGACCAGAGGCACTCCCGAGGTAGGTACCTGGATCGCGCCTCGCATCACCGGCTCACTCGTTAACTCCCCGGTCACCGCTCTTTCCAGCGAAGGTCCTTCCAACCGCGTGCCCACTCGGTCGCTCGCCTGTGCGACTCGCCACGGTGTCTGCTCGAGGGAACGCCGCCCAGCATCGGTAAACCAATCGTCGCGAGGTCCCCATACCCCATGAAGGACGAGTTCCGTTGGTGCCTGCTGAATGTCGACAGGAGTCGTCGAGATGAGACCAGCTGGGCCATCACCGACGCTCACACGGTCGCCTGCCTTCAGCGGGGCCGGGCCCATCCCACGGGTCGGATCAGCCGAGACGCTGGCAAAGGTGGGCGACGCGTTAATTCCTCCGGTCACAGAAAAGTAGCTCCGCAAACCGGTTGCTGGCATGGCGATGCTCACCGTCTGACCATCTGTAACGAGAAATCCCCAGCCGCTAGGGCGCGGCGCTCCATCCAAATCGATCTGGGCATCCGCCCCTGTCACCGCAACGAGGACAGGACCCCCGACACATCTCAGCCGCACCGGTCCGAGCAGAATCTCCAGACACCCCAATCCAGCACCATTACCGACGAGCCGAGCACCGTCCAGATAGGCCCGGCGATCCCATGCTCCGCAGCCACTGATTCCTAGATCCGCCCAGCCTCGACGGCCAGCGTCCTCAATGAGGGTTCTCGGCCCGGCTGTCTCCACTACGAAGTGGGTCATGAGTCCACCACCTCGAATCTGATGACGGCTCCCGGGAGTAGTAGAGCTGGCGGGTCAGCCGTCTCATCCCACAAGATTGCGTCAGTCGTGCCAATAATCTGCCAGCCGCCCGGGGAGGCTTGCGGGTAGACGCCGGTGAATCCATCAGCCAAGGCGATACTGCCCGGCGGAATCCTGGTTCGAGGGCTATCCCGACGCGGGATCCGGTACGGCCAATCAGCTCCGGACATATACCCAAATCCAGGCATGAACCCGGCAAATTCCACCGTCCATTGCTGATCGCTGTGGCGCTTCACCAACTCGTCCGTGGTCATACTGAGCAATTCCGCCACGTCAGATAGGTCCAGCCCGTCATAGCGAACTGGCACCTCGACGATTTCCCGCGCTCCTTGTTCAACGCAGTCCAATCCTGCGGCGATAAACTCCTGGACGTGAGCGACAGCTGCCGGTAACTGATCGGGCGACTCGACGTCGATGAGCACCGTCGTCTGGGCCGGGACGAGATCGACCGTTCCCACCGCCGGATGCTCACTCAAAGTCCGATGCAGGCGACGACGCTGACCGGCATCATCCAATTCGACGAGCACTGCCGTCCGTCCAGCCGGCAACAACCTCATGCGGCAGCCCGCAGTTCGATCCCGGTGGAGGCAAGGCGATCACGCACTGCCGTAGCCATCGCAACAGCTCCCGGGGTGTCACCATGAACACACACCGAATCTACCTTAATCGGTACCTTGGTGCCGTCGATAGCCGTTACCGATCCCTGAGTCACCAGCGTCACAACGCGCTCAGCGACCTCGCCCGGATCATGCAACACTGACCCCTCCTGGCGACGTGATACCAAGGTGCCATCGGGGTTGTAAGCCCGATCGGCGAACGCCTCACTCAGAGTACGGACGCCCTGCTGCTCAGCGAGGTCAAGGACAAGAGCTCCCGGCAAGCCTAAAATGGCCATATCGGCACCCGTGGCGGAGTTGACAGCGTCAATCGCCTCGACGACTGCCTTGGCCTGAGCCTGGTGGTGAACGATCGTGTTGTACAGGGCGCCGTGAGGCTTGACGTAGCGCACCGAGGCGCCATGGACTGCAGCAATTCCACGCAGTGCCGACAACTGGTAAATGACCTCATCGCGCAACCGTCCAGGGTCAACGTCGATGAAGTTGCGACCAAACCCGGCGAGGTCCCGGTAAGACACGTGGGCGCCGATGCACACCCCGTGTTCCGCAGCAGCCTTACAAGTCTGGCCCATGACGACGGCGTCACCAGCATGGAATCCGCAGGCCACATTTGCGGAGGTGACAATTCCCAGCAGGGACTCATCGTCACCTGTCTTCCACGATCCGAAAGATTCCCCCATGTCCGCGTTGAGATCAACAGTTGCCATGACATAAGGGTGGCGCCGAGATCCCTCCCGGTCAACACGTTTTCTGGGTAGAGACACCTTCAGGCGGTCCGATCGCTTCTAAAGTGACGCCACAACACCCCAGAACACGAGAGGAGCGCACCATGTGGGTTTTACTCGCCGTGGCGATCGTCGTCATCGGCTTTGCCTTGCGGCTCAATGCCATGCTCGTGGTAGCCGTCGCAGGAATCGCTGCCGGCCTCATCGCCGGAATGTCACCGGTCAAGCTCATCGAGACCTTCGGAACTGGATTCGCCAGTTCGCGTTCCGTGACGGTCTTCATCGTCGTGTTACCCGTTATCGGGTTGCTCGAACGCCACGGTCTCATGCAGCAGGCCGGCCGCTTGATGTCGAAGATGAAGTCCATGACGGCCGGAAAGCTCCTTGCCGTCTACCTTGCTGTGCGTCAGATCACCGCAGCTGTAGGGCTGTCGTCCATTGGTGGGCCAGCCCAGGCGGTGCGTCCCCTCGTCGTACCGATGGCTGAGGCTGCGGCTCGACGCACCCACCCGCGATACACCCGCAAGATGCGCGAGAAACTGCGCTCCTACGCGTCCTCAGCAGACACCATCGGACTGTTCTTCGGCGAGGACGTGTTCATTGCCATCGGGTCGATTCTGCTCATCACTGGATTCGTTGATGCCACCTACAACCTCAAACTCGAAGCTCTCCAAATCGCTTTGTGGGCCATTCCGACGGCCATTTGTGCCTTCCTCATCCATGCACCCCGACTGTGGTTGTTGGACCGCAAACTCGCCAAGATGGCTGCCGAGGGAGGCGACAACGTCGACACCGATGAGGTCCCTGAGCCTGGCCACACCGTCAGCCTGCCCTCCGGAGGCAACCCGGAGCAGGGGGTCCACGAATGATTAAGGTGGAATGGTTCTACTGGTTGTGTGGATTCCTTTTCCTCGTCACCGCGGTCGTCCGGCTGCGGGACCGCGAGGACAACAAGCGCTTCGGGTCGGCCGCTTTTTGGGCAATCCTGGCCTTCTCATTTGGCTACGGCAGCTTTGTCATCAACAAGACTGCACCTACTCTCGTCGAGGGTATCGCGGTGCTCCTCCTGGTTGTGCTGGCCGCTTGTCGCTTTCCGGGTCGCGGCTCTACCGAGACGACCACCGAGGCCGAGCGAGAAAAGTCAGCAAAGAAATTCGGCAACAAGCTCTTTATGCTTGCCCTCATCATCCCGTTCGTGGCTGCCATTTTCGCAGTGGCTGGGATGCGCAACGTGTCGTTTGACGGGTCGCCGCTACTAGAAACCGGCATGGCAACGATCATTGGTCTAGGAGCGGCGTCCGTTATTGCCCTTGTCACAGCCATGATTATGTTCAAGGTGCGTTCACCAGTGGTGGCTTTCAAAGAGGGAGACCGACTGCTCGGTCATATCGGATGGGCAGCTATCTTGCCGCAGTTCCTGGCGACCCTTGGCACCTTATTCAACAACGCCGGTGTCGGCGATGCGGTGGGGCGTATCACCTCGTGGATCCTTCCTTCAGAAAGTCTCTTCGCAGCGGTGTGCGTCTACTGCCTTGGGATGGCCTTGTTCACCCTCATTATGGGTAACGCTTTCGCGGCTTTCCCAGTGATGACTGCTGCCGTCGGTTGGCCGCTGCTCATCCAACACTTCCACGGCAATATGGCCGCCGTCTTCGCCATGGGTATGCTGGCGGGGTTCTGCGGCACCCTGTGCACGCCGATGGCTGCGAACTTCAATCTTGTTCCGGCCGCTCTACTTGAGCTCGACGATAGCTATGGTCCGATTAAGGCGCAGATACCCACTGCAGTTCCGCTACTGGTCTGCACCATCCTCATTATGTACCTGTGCTGCTTCCCAGGAGGTTTGCTATGACTCTCGACGATGACGCCCCAATCTGGGCGAAAACCATCATTGGCGGACTCAATCGTCCCTTCCCGTGGGGGTCAGCCCACCAATCCTCGGGACCAGACGATGTCGACGTCACTCCATGGCGCCTCCACCCGGCCTTCCACGGTTGCTTGGACTGGCACTCGTCGGTCCACATGCAGTGGTCGGCGGTCACCCTGCTCCGTTGCGCGAATCAGGTGATCGACCACACAACAATCGACGCCTTGAACGGCGTTCTCAATGACCGTCTGACCGACGAGAACGCTCGCGTGGAGGCCGAGTATCTGCGTATTCATCGCGGGTACGAGCGTCCCTACGGCTGGGGATGGGCAACCCTGCTCGCTGCCCAGTGTGCTCCCCTCACGGGCACGACGTGGGCGTCGGCCACCCGCATTATCAGCCTTCAAGTTTTCGAGAATCTGCTCGCGTGGCTGCCGACCCTCACCTTCCCGGTACGCACTGGCACCCACGACAACACCGCCTTCGGCATCGGTCTGTGTCTGGACGCTGCCCGGTCGCTGCAACGCCCTGAGGTCATCGAAGCCATTGTGGAACACTCTCATCGCTTGTTCGACGCCGACGTTGACTACCCGTCTTCGTGGGAGCCGAGTGGCAATGACTTTTTGTCGGCGGCGTTGAGCGAGGCCCACCTCATGGCTCGGGTGTATGACGTCGAGGGTCGAACCAATGAGTTCGGGACGTGGCTACACACATTCCTGCCGCGTCTGGGACAGTCTGACGATAATCTCCTGAACGTGCCCAGGGTGACAGACGGCACGGACGGCAAGCTTGCTCACCTATATGGGCTGAGCTTGTCACGAGCCTGGCAGCTGCGCGCACTGGCCACGTGGCTTGCCGAAGGCTCCCGCCATCGTATCGAGAAAGCCACTGCCCGCCAGATCAACGAAGTCTCCCACCAAATCACCCATGGCGATTTCATGGCTACTCACTGGTTGGTGTCCTTCGCCCTGCAGGCGGTGCTGGTGTGAGGAACGGGCCCGGCGCATAATGCACCGGGCCACGGCCATCGTTATCAGGGAATCAGCCCTGCTGCCCCCTGTTATTTTCCCCTGCCGAAGAGGTGAGCTCAGGAGGAACCTCGTCAGGCAGCTCTGAGCGCTCCGTGCCGGTGAAGACGAACGGCTCCTCGGAACCCTCCGGGGCAGCATCGACCACCACGATCTGACCAGGTTTGACCTCCCCGAAGAGGATCTTCTCGGCTAGGACGTCCTCGATGTCGCGCTGGATCGTCCGGCGCAGCGGACGAGCACCGAGCAGCGGGTCGAAACCACGCGTGGACAGCAGTTCCTTGGCAGCCGGAGTGACCTCGATACCCATGTCCTTGTCGGCCAGACGATCCTCCAGTTGCCCCACCATGAGGTCGACAATCCGTAGGATGTCGGGCTGGGTGAGCTGATGGAAGACGATGATCTCGTCAAGGCGGTTGAGGAACTCGGGACGGAAGTGTCCCTTGAGCTCCTCGGTAACCTTGGCCTTCATCTTCTCGTAGCTAGACTCGACGTCGTCGGCCTTGGAAAAGCCGAGATTGACTGATTTGGAAATGTCGCGGGTGCCAAGGTTGGTCGTCAGCACAATGACGGTGTTCTTAAAGTCCACTACACGGCCCTGGGCGTCAGTAAGACGTCCCTCGTCAAGAATCTGCAACAGAGAGTTGAAGATATCGGGGTGGGCCTTTTCAATCTCGTCAAAGAGAATGACGCTGAACGGCTTGCGGCGCACCTTCTCGGTGAGCTGGCCGCCCTCCTCGTACCCGACGAATCCAGGCGGGGACCCAAACATCCGCGAAGCGGTGTGTTTCTCGGAGTACTCGCTCATGTCGAGGGTGATGAGGGCGTCCTCGTCGCCAAAGAGGAACTCGGTGAGCGCCTTGGTGAGCTCGGTCTTACCAACACCCGACGGGCCAGCAAAAATGAACGAACCTGCCGGACGCTTCGGGTCCTTGAGGCCGGCACGGGTACGTCGGATAGAGCGGCACAGGGCCTTAACGGCGTCCTCCTGGCCGACGTAACGCTTGCCGATCTCGTCCTCCATGTGGAGCAGACGCTGGGATTCCTCCTCCGTGAGCTTGAAGACCGGAATTCCGGTAGCTCCAGAGAGCACCTCGGCGATCTCATCAGGGCCGACCACGGCTGGCACCGACTCGTCACCCTGCTTCCACTCCTCCTCCTTGGCCTCACGCTCGGCGAGAAGTTTCTTTTCGTCGTCGCGCAGCCCAGCAGCACGCTCGAAATCCTGGGCGTCGATGGCGGCCTCTTTCTCCACTCGCACACGAGCAATCCGCTCGTCGAACTCGCGCAGATCCGGCGGGGCCGTCATGCGGCGGATGTTCATCCGGGCACCGGCCTCGTCAATGAGATCGATGGCCTTGTCTGGCAGGAAGCGGTCTTGGATGTAACGGGACGCAAGATTCGCTGCGGAGGTGATTGCCTCGTCGGTGATGGTGATCTTGTGGTGGGCCTCGTACCGGTCGCGCAGACCCTTAAGGATCTCGATGGCCAGGGGGATCGAGGGCTCGTCTACCTGGATCGGCTGGAAGCGACGCTCCAGGGCGGCGTCCTTCTCGATGTACTTACGGTACTCATCAAGGGTCGTCGCACCGATAGTCTGCAGCTCGCCGCGAGCCAGCATCGGCTTGAGCATGCTGGCAGCGTCGATTGCCCCTTCAGCGGCACCGGCGCCGACAAGGGTGTGGATCTCGTCGATGAACAGGATGATGTCCCCGCGATTTTTTATCTCCTTGAGGACCTTCTTCATCCTCTCCTCGAAATCACCGCGGTAACGCGATCCCGCAACCATGGAGCCAAGGTCCAGGGAGTAAATCTTCTTGTCACGCAGAGTCTCGGGAACGTCTCCACGCACGATGGCCTGAGCCAGGCCCTCGACACAAGCAGACTTACCGACGCCAGGCTCACCAATAAGAACCGGGTTATTCTTGGTGCGCCGGCTCAGCACCACCATGACTCGTTCGATTTCCCTCTCACGCCCGATAACCGGGTCGAGCTCGCCGTCGCGGGCGGCCTCGGTAAGGTTGCGACCGAATTGGTCAAGAATCGTCGCCGAGGACTGCTGCGGTCCGGCCTCGGGGGCACCGGAAGTGGCGGCCTGACGCTCGTCGCCCTGATATCCCTGCAACAGTTGCAAGACGCTATTGCGCACCGTGTTGAGGTCAGCACCCAGCCGGATCAGTACCTGAGCAGCGACGCCTTCTCCCTCCCGGATAAGGCCAAGCAGAATGTGCTCGGTGCCAATGTACGAATGATTCATCTGGAGGGCTTCGCGCAGGCTCAGCTCAAGAACCTTCTTGGCACGCGGGGTAAAGGGAATATGGCCCGTCGGCGTCGAAGTGCCGTGACCAATAATCTCCTCCACCTGGGCGCGAACAGCCTCCAGTGAAATGTCAAGGGACTCGAGAGCCTTGGCAGCGACTCCCTCGCCCTCGCTAATGAGCCCGAGCAGCAGGTGCTCAGTGCCAATGTAATTGTGGTTCAGGGCCTTGGCCTCATCCTGGGCCAGGACGACGACCCGGCGGGCCCGATCGGTGAACCGTTCGAACATGAACTCTCCTTGTATGTGGGGCAGACCAATCCCCGGAAATACCGGATGACCGATCTACCCGCGGTCGCGTGAAACTTTCATGCAACCAACCGACGGCACTGGACCGTCAGCCTGTGTGCTCAGTCTAATAACCGCTGCCGACAGATCTGCGAAACCTGTTTACGCCGCTGGCACAACCCAAGTAGAACAGCGCGACGCCGGAGCTATCCCGCTCCGGCGTCGCAACCGACTCGCCTTGTCAGACGGTCACATAAACTGGAATCAGTGAGTGCGCTGGTAGGCCTCACGGATCTCGTTAGAGACGCGGCCACGCTCCGAGACCTCGTAGCCTTGGCTCTTGGCCCACTGACGAACCTCGTTAGCGGTCGGGCCCCCGGTTGGGCGACGACCACGAGTACGGCGGCCACCAGTGCGACGAGCATGATCAACCCACAAGGACAGAGCATCGCGCAGTTTGGAGGCGTTCTCGGCGGACAGGTCAATCACATAGTTGACACCATCAAGAGCGAAATTGACGGATTCCTCAGCTGGGCTTCCGTCCACATCATCGACAAGATCAACACGCACACGCTGTGCCATGGCATTCCTTTCAGACTTGCGCCGTAGATACAACTTCGACCTTTACACTACAGCTTATATTCATGACCACGAAAATCACAAGGCGGATCCAGTTTTTTGTTGACGAATCGTTGTCGTGAAGATGCATCTAGGCGTGCAATGCGGCATCCTCAACGTGTGTTCAGTTCCATGCGAAAGATCATGTTCGTCATCGGATCGATGCCGTTAACGCATCCTAGTCAATCCGCCGATGGTAACCCCGGCAAAAAATACGAGGTGACTCGGCTAGATCTCGGGCACCTTCACCCCACTCGGTCGGGACTCGTCACTATCGCCACAACTGTCGATGACGACGTCATCATCTCTTCCCAGGTAAATGTCGGCACCCTTCACCGCGGTGATGAAAAACTTTTCGAAGTTCGCGATTACCGCCAGATTCCGATGCTTGCATCACGTCATGACTGGACAGCTCCATTCATCGGTGAGACCGGCGCAGCCCATGCTATCGAGGACGCGATGGGCATCACCATCCCAACTCGCGTAGCATGGATACGAACCCTGCTCGCTGAGTTCAGCAGAATCACCTCACACTTCACATTTTTGTCATGGGTAGGCCATCACTGTGATGATGCTGGCCTTGAAAATGCGATCGCTACAGCAATTGAAAACGCCCGAAGGATCTGGCAGAGGTGCTCTGGAAATCGAATCCATCCTATGATCACCCGTATCGGGGGACTTCGGATCCATCCAGAGAGTGAATGGCAGCCCGCATTGGGTGAGTGGCTTGACGACGCTAATGCGCTTGTGACGCAACTGCGTACCGCTCTCGACGCCACCGTCGGCGTGCGCGGCGTGGCCGTCATACCCACGAATATGATCGATCGCTATGGTTTATCAGGGCCCGTCTCCCGGGCTAGCGGGGTCGACCTAGATACTCGACGGCGCACCGCGGTATACGACGAGCTGAAGTGGCCTGAGGTCGTCATAGAGCCCCGTGGTGACGCCTACTCACGACTGGCAACGTTATGTAACGATGCGGCGGTGTCGTCGAGCCTATGCCGTCAGATCCTCGACCGGCTGCCGAGCTTGGACGGGCCTCTGGAGACTCGTCTACCAACCGCCATCAAGGCCCCTCGGGGACGCACCTGGACGACTATAGAGGCCCCCTGGGGACGTGCCGGATACCTGCTAGAGTCCCGCGGCAGCACGACACCGTGGCGGATGGCCTTGCGCACCCCGACCTTCGCCAACGTTCAAGTCTTGGAGGCGGTGCTTCCCGGCACTCGAGTTGACGACGTTGAGGCCACCATTGCCTCCTTGGGATGGACGCTAGGAGACCTCGATAAGTGAGCTGGTATCGGGGTGACGCAACAACGCGGGGCCCAGCCGGAAGCTAGACCCCGCGTCACATTTGGCAAGCTAAGCGTCAGGCCTGGCGACGAGTCTCGCGAGTCCCCTCAGATAAGCGCGGGAAAGCGACTCGGGACAGATCAGCGATAGTCGCGTCGTTACCGCGCTCCCAGATCTCCTCGGCGGTGGGGACACCTGCATCAGTGACGGTACGCAGGGTGGTCAGGCGCCCGGACCGACCGTCAGCCAGCAGAGCATCAAGCTCTGTCTCCAGCTCGGTAATACGCATCTCAAGGGAAGCAACCTTCTTGTTGCCAGCGGTGACCTTGTACTGCAGAGCCGCCTTGTCGCCGCGTAGGGTCGACAGCTCGCTCTCTGCACGATCGAGCTTGGCACGGGTATCAGCAAGGGTTTTCGAGATAGAGCCAACCCGACGCGAGAAGGTGTCAATCATCTCCATGGACTCGGCATGATGACGCTTCTCCTGCTCCGAGGCGGCGTGACGAAGCTCCTTGAGGGTGTCGAAATGCATCCGGCGAATGGCATCAACTTGGCGCCACGCCATAAAGACAGAAATCCAAGCCCCCACGAGGGCAACGAGCACACCAGCCCGGACCGCCCAAATAGAGGGAACTACCCCACACACAGCGGCAACAATCGTTGCCACAATGAGAAGGGCGAGCACACCTCTGCGCTCGCCAGTGTCCTTTTCAACCCGTTTGGGATCATGCTCACCGCTCACGGGCATCATCATATCGTGCGAGGAGGCCACAAGTACAGCCCGTTTAGCCTCTGGTCAAGCACTGGATCCCGGCGAGTCGTGATCTTGTCCGCCGTCACCCCTTGGGATGCTTTTCAGAATCATCAGGCCCTTTAGGAACCTTACAGGCGTTTTCCAGGAACCATCCAGCCCAAGCCATGGCGGCGCAGGTGATGGCCGTCACTCCTCCGACGATGGCGCGCTGGCGCGGATAGGGAATGTTGAGATGCCACACGAAGGTCAGCACGTACACGATACAAGCGCCGACAAGCGCAGCGCCAGATAGGGCGATCGCTTTACCCAATGCCAGCGAGACGAGCCCTTGGTTCGCCTCGACCTCACGTTGTGGATCAACAACCTTGGTACGGAAAGCCCGCGCGTACCCCCAGGTTGCGATGGCGGCAACAAGGATGACCACCGGCAAAGACCACGGCAAGATCGGCACGGTAACGTCATTGATCTTATAAATACTCAGCGCAAACCATCCCAGGGCGGCCCCGCACAGGGCCGCCACGATGATGACCTTCCAATCGGTCGGAGCGATGTTGCCTTGAGGGTTACCGCCGCCAGGTCGCCGGTCGTCATCCCACTCGGGTGGCAAGCTCCGTGTCATACATCCTCCTCGTCGTGCCTCTCGTCCCATTCTCCTGCAACGGTGACCCCAGCTACGTCAATCTGACGCGAATAAGGCTTAACGGCGTCAGCCAGCTCGTCAGCATCGAAGGAGGCGACCAGATCGGCGATCCGACCGTACCCGGGCAATTCAGCCTCAGGGTCGGCGTCGCGCCACGGCACCAGAACGAAGGCGCGCTTATGTGCACGGGGGTGTGGAAGGGTCAACTCGTCGGTGGTGACGGTCTCGTCGCCAACGCGAATGAGATCAACGTCGAGGGTGCGAGGACCATTCGGGATGGTGTGATCGCGCCCGTGGGCTGCCTCGATGACATGGGCGCGCTCCAACAGGACTGACGGAGGAAGGTCGCTAGTCGCAACGACGATGAGGTTGAGGAAGTCATCCTGCTCCACTCCCCCGATCGGAGCGGTGACATAGACGGGCGAAACGACGACGTCGTGAATACCGGGAGTTTCGGCGATCAGGCGGACGGCGTCTCGCAGATGGGCAAAAGGGTCTCCCATATTGGAACCCAGGCTGAATACGGTTTTCACTCGGCATCCTTTCGGTACGTGACGGCTACGTCGTCGAGGGCAACCCCTACGGGGGCATGTGGCTTGTGAACGGTTACCTGGACAGAATGGACACGCGGACTGATCGCAAGAACGGTGTCAGCAATCTTGCCAGCCAGGGTTTCGATGAGACTCACCGGCTCTCTGGTGAGAATGTTGAGCACCCGCTGTGCGACCGTCGCATAGTTGACGGCCTGGGTGAGGTCGTCAGAGACGGTATCCATGTCGACGTCAAGGCTCACGTCGACGCTGAAAGGCTGACCGAGTTCACGCTCGCTGGCAAGCACGCCGTGGTTCGCGTGGGCACGGATGCCCGTCAGGGTGATCTGTCCGTAGGTCATGGCGGAAGGTTACCTGTTCGCCACAATCGGACTTTACCGACAAGTGCGCAGATTACCGCGTCAGGCGAGAAGGCGGGCAACGGTCTCCACGGCGTCGCGGTTGGCCCGAACTTCGTGGGTGCGCACACACCAGGCGTGATGAAGGGCGAAATAAGTCGACAGGGCCATGGTGCTCGCATCGCGTTCGAGGGCCGGACGGTCCTCCCCGTTCTGGGCGAGAAGTTCACCAAGGAAGCGCTTGCGACTAACTCCCCACAGGACACGAAGGTCGGCAAATCCTTCTTGGAAGGCGTCAACGGCGTTCATGAGCTGCCAGTTGTGCTCGGAAGTCTTGGAGAAACCAATGCCCGGGTCGACGATGATGCGCCTACGGTCGATTCCAGCGGCAATAGCTGCGTCGACCTGCTGGGAGGTCTCAGAAATGACGTCGGCTACCACGTCGTCATAGTCGACAAGGTTCTGCATAGTGGCGGATTGACCGCGCCAGTGCATGAGAACGTAATCGACGCCAGCGTCGGCAACGACATCAAGGATTTCCGGTTCAGCCTTGCCCCCAGAGACGTCGTTGACGATGGTGGCTCCTGCCTCGACAACAGCCTTGGCCACTGAGGCGCGCATAGTGTCGACGGAGACGGCTACCCCGTCGGCCACCAAAGCTTTGACGACGGGCAGGACGCGGCGCAATTCTTCGTGCTCGGGGGTGCGTTCGGTGCCCGGACGGGTCGATTCACCACCGACGTCGATGATGTCAGCTCCTTCGACAACGAGGTCGCGAGCGTGGCGGATGGCCACCTCAGGATCGGCCCACATGCCTCCGTCAGAGAACGAGTTAGGAGTGACGTTGACGACCCCCATGACGAGGGTGCGGGCGGGATGCGAGTTGGTAGCCGAGCCGACATTGATCATGCAGTGGAGTCTAGGACTGCCTCGCAGGCACTCATCGAGGTCTGCGGGGAGTCACTTACTTGCACCCCTCACTAATCTTGGGGACACGTTTGCCGTTCTCCAAGAGATAACCCATCTGACCGGTGGACGAGCTGGATTCCCTAGCATCTTTTTCTCCGACCTTCGCGACCAAAATGTCATATGAATCGTCCTTCAAATCGGAAGTCTCACTGCTCGTCTGCGTGTCGATCTGGGTGTCCTCAGACTGGTAAAGAAACTTAGCGAAGTCGTTAGTGGCGTCAGCGTCCAGCGGGTTCATAAACCGCGCCTTGACCAGCAGTGGCACTGCGTTGGAGGGGCCGACATCGTTATCCCCGAGCCACTTTTCGACCTGACTCCGGTTCTGGTCGTTGACGGCTACCCGGATGGTGGTCGTCTCACGACTCTTGTGGTCACCGTCGGACTCCTCCTCGCGACCCGGCTTCTTAGACAAAGTACTCCCCTTGCCCTGCTTGCCGTGGCGGCCCTCGTTGTTACCGGCATCGCGAGTCTTATTGGGCTCAGGCTTCCACCTAACTGGACCAGGAACAGGCCTCGGCTTACCCGGACCAGAAACAAGCCTCGGCTTACCCGGACCAGAAACAAGCCTCGGCTTACCCGGACCAGGAACAAGCCTCGGCTTACCCAGCTCAAATTTTGAAGTCACCATCCACGCCGAAATCGGCGCCTTCGGCACCGCTCTTGGTGATGACAAGCTCTGTAATCTTCCCAGAATTGTCTTTGGTTACCGACACCGAGGTATCGTCATCAAGCCCGGCATGACCGCCGACAGTTGGTGTTTTGACGCCGTGGTTACCCATCGTCGCGCCCGCGTTCGCATGGGCATCACCATTAGCCGATCCCAAAGCTTCAACCGTGTGCGTTACCGCACCGGTCTTCGAATCACGCTTAGTTATGTACTGAACAATGCCGTTAACACTGCCGCTGGCACCAGCATCGGCTGAACCGTGACCACCGACTTTAGCCTTAACCTTGAGAGTCGCCTTACCTTTGACATCGACTTCTACTGTCCTCGAAGTCGAAGAAAGCCGGGAGTTGGGGACATCGGGGGCACTGCCAAGATGCATGACCGCCAGCGCACGTTCTCGAGCGTACTTGTTCAAGCTGTCCCGATCTGCGCGAGCAGCGGCGACGCTGTCGTAATGGACAGTCTCACCCTTCGTGTACTTTGCCGACCCGGTGATGGACGCGTCGAGGCTGGCGGGGCCTTTACTCCAGCCAGGCGCTGCGGCGCCGGCACTTGCCCCGACGTTATAGAACAATTCAACGTCAGCTTTACCATCGCTGTACTCAACCAAATGGTAGCCGTATCCACCTTCCCCACCGATCGTGACCCAGGTGATCTTTCCCTCGGCATAGATTGACGTGGCATTCTCGTCGGAGTGAATCAAGCAGCGCTTAGGCAGCTGCTGGGCCGGCGGCTTCGGCTGGCTCGCCGGAGCACACGAACCCTTCCCGAAGATAACCGCCAAGGCCTGGCACACCTTCTGCTGCACCCATTCCGGCTTGACGCCGACCGCCACCGCACTGGTGAACATAGCCGCAATAAGGAGAATTGCGATGTATTCCGGCGCGGCGGCACCCCGATCGTCCCTTGTCCGCATGGGTCTCCCCTCCACTACCTACCCAATACAGGGGAGAGCATAAAAAGAAACCCATAGCCGCACCTGAGCCCATGGCCCCAAACCGGGGCCCAAGCCGGGCCCAAACCATGGGATCAACCGGATGTCCGTACATCACGCGTCGGAACCGAACCGCTCCTCCACCGCGCTAGACAGCTGCCTAGTCCCGGTTCACAAGCTGCGATGGTCTGCCACGAGTCGCGCGCACAACCGCCACACATACCCCGTACCGACCGCGGTACAAGCCGCCACCGGAAGAATCGGAGCAAGCGTTTCTACAACCACGGGATCCACCGGGCTCAGACCCGCACGCACCCACGCGTACACGGCCATCCCCACCACACACAGCAGGACCAATCCGCATGACCACCACACCGTCGCCAACGCCCGGCGCGATGCCCATACATGCGAAAGCACCAACGCACCCAGGCACCCCAGAAGCGCTGCCCCTAGCCGCGTGTCATAGACGAGAGCACACGACCACACGACGACAACATCGGCAATGCCTGCTGCAACGATGGTGAGCAACACCCCCAAAACAACGTTAAACGTCCGAGACCGTCGCTTCGGTGCCGGCGACGTCAAAGTAGGGTCCGCCCATGCCGACCGAGTATCTTGCCTCATATCTCTACCACCTCAAGCAGGGCGCAAGATCACGCCTTGAACGACATCGACGCAATAATTTTGTCAACCAGATTCGTGTCATCGCGGGGAAGACGGAGAAGCACGATCGCGGAACCCTCTGTGGGCAACACACCCGAAGCAACAAGCCAATACCCTCGCGCAGATTTCCCCTTATAAGTGAAGTCAAACGGGCACTTGATCGCCCTGGCAGCGCCCTTGACGGTGATCTCCTGGTACCCCTTGGGGTCGTAGCCCTGGAACGTCCCGCGGATCATGAATTCAAGCACGGACCATGCCAACGTAGGTTCGGTGTCGTCACTGTAATGACCCGCAATCTGCATGCCATGGGGGCCGTCAGTGAAATTCTTGGTGAAATTTTCATTCTCCGGTGGCTTCTCCACCCACTCCGTGGGATGGCTCACCGTGATGCGATCAACGGTTACTGATTCCCAACCCTCCTCCGAATCAGAGCAACCCACCAGCCCAACGCCAAGCATCAACCCGCCCACACCGAGCAACGTCCTACGCGACACGCCATAGTTGTTGGCCATCATCCCTCACTCACTTACAGCCCGAAGCCACCGCTTCAACGAAACGCGGTGCGTTCTGGTGCTCTCGAAATACTTGGCCAACATGGGCCTCATCCCGATAGTCTCCACAATGCCGCGCTGATCATAGCGACGAAGCTGTCAAGCGCACCTGAGCCCGTGGCTCTAAGTCTGGGCCTAGCTTGGGCCCAGGCCTCAACATCGTCCCCTCAACGAGTCACCGGGATATCAGGCGACGTTTTGGCCGACCCGATCGCGATCTTCACCTTCGTCACCGACTTCGGCAAAGGCGGATACGACGCCTGCATAACATAGACGCTCTTGGCATCAATCTCCGGTTCCTCGCTACCAACCACGAACTTTGACGTATCACCGGCCTTGGAAAAGTAATTCACCCCGTATTTGACACCGCCAACAGTGTCAACGAGAGATGGGAAATCCTCGGGAAAGACCGGACCCATGGCATGATCAATTGTGTTCGAGGTAAGCCAGAAAGTCAGGACAGTGCCCGTAGGGCCCGCCTTAATCGAGACGACATGCGCTGTGACGTCGACATTATCGTCGAGGTTCGGATGGAAAGAGACGTTAGCCACCTCTTTGGGAATTGGGCCACCATCCTCTTTCACCTTATCCCGAATCGCCTTACCCGCCGCCGACTCCACAGCCGCAGCCTGCTCCGAACCCATCACACTCACCGACGCACTCGGCGGCGCCGACATGCCCACCACAGACACACTTGAAGAAGCAACAGCAGTATGAGGATGCGACCCAGCAGACACACCAGCACCACCACAAGCCGTCAAAACCAACACAGCCACACAGCCAACGAAAACCGGACGACCCTTCATCATCCCTCCTTGACAGTAATCGTGACCCGACGGTTCAAACGGCGCCCAGCCTCCGAATCATTACTGGTCACTGGATCAGCCTCCCCCTTACCCGCTGTAACCAAGGTGATCCCTTTGGATAGCTGCGATCCGAGGACCTTGGCCACCGACGCAGCCCGCCGACGCGAAAGATCCAGATTATGAGAAGCAGAACCGCTACTATCGGTATAGCCAGTCACCTCAATCTTCCCCGACACCTTGCGAGCAACAAGTTGCTTAGCGGTCCGGTCAATGATCTGACGACCAGCCGGCTTAACCACATCAGAGTCCAGATCAAAAAGCACACTGGCATCCAAATCAATCTTCATGGATTCCTTAGTCACCCGCTCACGACTAGCATCGGAAGCATCACCAGTCGTAGTCACCAACGCATTCACGAACTTCGACACATCGACACCAGCCAGATCCTTCGGATCCAGTGCCGGCCAAGCCACACCCAACGGCATACCCTTATTCCAGCGACCCGTCGCCGCCTCTTTATCAATAGTGGGACCCAACAACCCATCACCCACCGGCACATCATGAAAAATACGATTAGCAACCGTGACATCAACCCGCGACACATCAGCAGGCAACGGCGGAGTACTAAACCAACCAAGCCGGGAATGCCCAGGAGCCATTTCCCATATCGGTGCACCATTCCACCACTCGCTAGCGCACATCTTGCAACCCTGGAAGTCACCAATCGTGCGATACAGCTTATGATTCCCCACATCGATAACGGCACCATCGGCACTGAGGGTTCCGCTGTAGTGTGCCTGAGCACCGCCACGTCCGACGAGGTACCCGTAGTCCTCAAGCGGGCCAGACACCGAAGCGTCCACCGACACCGAGTAGTACACCACCGTGGCATACGGAAGACGCCGCACGGCGTGCAGCGCTAAAATCACCGACCCCGGCTTCTCCTTCTGCCGCTTGGCCGACTCATAATGGCTCACCGCCACCGCATCAACCAGAGGCACCGGCACAGTGACACTCTCATCAGAGTGCGCCGGTAACGCCACAAAACCAAACACCACAGCAAGCCCACCAATAAAACCTGCCGCCCTCATCTTCCAATTCCACATTCCCACAACACCTACCCAATCCCACACACAAACAAAGCCCCACGAGCCACAACCAGGGCTCACCTGACTAGAGAACACTAATAACTAAGCGCAAAGCTGCAGCCAAAACCCTAACGGAACACGAATACATCACCGCACCGCATGTGACCAGAAGTCGGCTCGATGGGCACAGGAGCCGGATCACCGGCATCACCAGGAGTCGACGTAGTACTCACAACCGGACCCGACAACGGCGTCGGCGTCAGCCCATGAGGCCGATAAACACCGCCCGCTTGACATCGCCCATGCCGATGCCGCCGCCTCCACTGATGAGGGCCAGCGCGAAAAACACAACGAAGACGAGAAAGCCCGCACCCGGCGAACGTCCGAAAACCGTCCAGACGGGTACCCACCACCGGCTGCGCACCGGAAGGTCGGCCTCGTCGCCGCGCCGATAACGCCTCGGTGTGACGAAAGCCAGGATAAGTGTCCCTTCAGCCAACCCGGTCATCACACCCACCGTCGCGGCAGCCGGTCCGCCCACAGCACTGAACACTGTTACCATGCTAGGGAAGTCAAAGCTTCAAACGTTAGGCCCCAGGGCCCAGGTAAGGGCCCATTGAAATGGTCAACGTCCAGCCGTGATCAGCCCCATCGCCTCGGCCCGCGTCGCTGGGTTGCGCAGAATCCCGCGCACCGCGGAGGTCACCGTCCGGGCCCCCGGCTTGCGGACCCCCCTCGTCGTCATGCACATGTGCTCGGCCTCAACAACCACGATCACGCCACGAGCGTCCAAATGTTCTACCAAGGCGTCGGCCACCTGGGTCGTCAACCTCTCCTGTACCTGGGGTCGACGCGCATAGACCTCCACCAACCTCGCGATCTTACTCAACCCCGTCACCCGGCCGTCCCTAGCCGGAATATAACCGACGTGCGCTACCCCGATGAAGGGCAGCAGATGGTGCTCACACATCGACTGCAACTCAATATCACGCACCAACACCATCTCGTCGTGGGAGATGTCGAAGGTCGTTGCCAGCAACTCCCCCGGATCTTGGCTCAATCCGCCAAATAGCTCCTCGGCCGCCTGGGCCACTCGCATTGGAGTATCGCGCAGGCCTTCCCGATCGGGATCCTCGCCGACCGCCAGAAGAAACTCGCGGATAGCTGCCGCGGCTCGCTCGCGATCAACGGACAATTTCATGGAACTCACAGCGGACAGCCTAGAACGACGGCCTGCCGCGATATGTGCGGCAGGCCGTTGATAATCAGGACCTTGGCGGACCCCAAGGGTTACCGTTTGACGGAGGTTGCGGGCCCTCCCCCGGATGCGTCGGGCTTGGCGGCTCGGGTGACTTACCTCCCCCAACACTTGGCGGCTGCCAATCGGAGGGGGGTTCCCACTCACCAGGATTATCGCCCGGTAGATCCCCACCCGGTTCAGGAGTCGGCGGGGCGATGACGCCACGACGAGGAGCACCAACCTCCGGAGCATTCTCGTCCACGCCAGCGATCTGCGGCGGTTTGACCGGCGGGATAGACGAGGGGACACGCTTGTCCGAACCAGTGAAGGCACCGCGCTCAGGCCAACGCTTGAGCGGCTTGAAAATATCGGCTACCTCAGCCTTGCTCAGCGTCTCCCGTGCGAAAAGCTGACGCACCAACTCGTCAAGCACCTCGCGGTTAGCGTCCAAGCAATCGAAGGCTTCCTGGTGGGCATTCTCGAGAAGTTCCCGCACCTCGTCGTCAATAATCTTGGCAGTCTCGTCAGAGTAGTCACGCTGCTGTCCGGCAGTCATGCCGAGGAAAGGCTCAGTGTCCCCGGACCCCAGCTGAACGGTGCCGACGCGAGCCGACAGGCCATACTGGGTAACAAGAGCGCGAGCCACCTTGGTGGCCTTCTCAATGTCATTGGAGGCACCCGTCGACGGATCGTGAAAGATGAGTTCCTCGGCCGCACGACCACCCATCATGTACGCCATCGAGTCCAGCAGCTCACTGCGCGTCTGGGAGTACTTGTCGGAGTCAGGCATGACCATCGTGTAGCCCAGCGCCCGACCACGCGGCAAGATCGTGATCTTCTGCACCGGGTCAGTACCCGGCATGGCCGCGGCCACCAGAGCGTGACCACCTTCATGGTAAGCGGTCACCAAACGCTCATGCTCGTTCATGAGCCGAGTCTTCTTCTGCGGTCCAGCAATAACGCGATCGATAGCTTCGTCCAGCTCAGAGTTACCAATCACCGGCAGGTTGGCACGAGCCGTCAGCAAAGCGGCCTCGTTGAGGACGTTAGCCAGGTCAGCACCCGTCATGCCAGGGGTACGACGGGCAATCGACGCCAAGTCGACATCGTCGGCCATGGGCTTACCGTGAGCGTGAACCTTGAGAATCTTGAGACGGCCATCGAGATCCGGAGCCTCCACTGCGATCTGACGGTCGAAACGCCCAGGACGTAGCAGAGCCGGGTCAAGAACGTCGGGGCGGTTCGTCGCCGCGATCAGAATGACGCCGCCATGGACGTCGAAGCCGTCCATCTCAACGAGCAACTGGTTCAAGGTCTGCTCACGCTCGTCGTGGCCACCGCCCATACCGGCACCACGATGACGACCAACAGCGTCAATCTCATCAATGAAGATGATGGCCGGGGCGGCCTCCTTGGCCTGCTCAAAGAGGTCGCGCACTCGGGAGGCACCGACGCCGACGAACATCTCGACGAAATCCGAACCTGAGATAGAGAAGAACGGCACCCCAGCCTCACCGGCTACCGCACGAGCCAGGAGGGTTTTACCAGTACCAGGCGGGCCATACAGCAGCACGCCCTTAGGAATCTTCGCACCCACCCGCTGGAACTTCGCCGGCTCGGCGAGGAATTCGCGGATCTCCTGCAGCTCGTCGATCGCCTCCTGGCAGCCAGCGACGTCGGCAAAGGTCGATTTGGGGGTGTCTTTGCTACCCACCTTGGCCTTGGACTTACCAAATCCCATGACGCCACCGCGGCCACCCATGCCCTGTGCCGCGTTCATGGCCCACAAGAAAAACAGCAGGATGATGACAAAGGGCAAGAAGTTGATGAGCAGAGCCTTCCAGATGCTCTGCCCGGGGTTCTCACCCTGCCACGACTTCAGCGTCTTCGCTTTAACTCGGTCGTTGAGCCTGTCAACGAGCTGATCGGACTGGTTGCCAACCCAGTACGAGCGATACTTCTTGTTCTCGTTCTCAGTGATCTTGATGACCTGGTCGCCGTCAGTCAGCGTGACGCTATCCAGCTTCTTGGAGCTGTTGATGATGCTGACAGCCTCAGAAGTCGGGATGTCCTTATACCCGTTCCCCGATCCGGCGAACTGTAAGAACACAATGATCAAGCCGATGCACAACAGGATCCAGATCAGAGGACCTTTGAAGATGCGGGACGCGTTTTTCATAGACTACCTAGAGGCATGATGGGTGGAACTCAGAGCGTCACGATACCAGCGCATGACAACAACCGGCCCTTGCTACGTTCCGCGGACAGCTCAGAACAGAAATAGTTCACTGGCACGGCGTCACGACTTGGGATCGCATCCTCAGGATTTGTAGACGTGCGGTGCCAGCGTCGCCACATCCGTGAGGTTGCGGTACTTATCGGCGTAGTCAAGGCCATATCCGACGACAAACTCGTTTGGGATGTCGAAACCGACATATTTGACATCCAGCGGGCAGGTAACAACCTCGGGCTTGCGGAACATCGCCATGATCTCAATCGAGTTTGGGTTGCGGCTACGCAAGTTCTGCACCAAATAGCTCAGCGTCAACCCGGTGTCAATGATGTCCTCAACAATGAGAATGTCACGACCATCGATGTCCTTGGTGAGGTCCTTGAGGATGCGCACCACGCCGCTGGACTTTGTCCCAGCCCCATAGGACGACACAGCCATCCAGTCCATGGACATATGGGAGGTCATCGCGCGACATAGATCCGCCATCGTCATCACGGCCCCATTGAGCACGCCAACCATAAGGATCTCTCGCCCGGCGTAGTCAGCGTCAATTTGGGCAGCAACCTCGCGAATACGGGAGGCCACCTGCTCCTCGGTGTACAGAACGTGGTCGAAATCTCCAGGAATGTCAGAAGCTCGCACACCATCAGCCTACCGACTTATGTCCCATCACAGGCGCCGGGCTAGATACAGAGTCCCCTGTCTCATCTCGACGCGTCCGCCCGGGACGTCCACCCCTGCACCACCAGGCCCGTCGAGCAAGCCCAAAACGGCATCGACGTGCACCATCCTCGCCTGCGGCAGCCACTCCTTGACGACGCGGCGCGCCAGGCCGACCTCAACCCCACGCAAACCGGGCAATTCATTGGCCTTCACCCCGTGCTCATCCGCCCACATCCGCGCAACCCGGGCGACGACCTCATCTTCCCCTGCCAGCAAGGTCGCGCTGCGAGCCAGGGATGCCGCCACCTCTGGGCCCAGCACCTCCTCCATAACCGGCATGAGCTCAGTGCGCACCCGAGAGCGCAGGAACCGTGGATCACCATTGTGAGGGTCCTGCCACGGCTCAACCTCCCACTCCCGGCACGCCTGCACCGTCTGAGCCCGTCGCACCTCTAGCAGCGGATGCCAAAACTGACCGGAACGCGGCCGAATACCTGCCAGCGACGTCGCCCCGGAGCCCCTGGCCAGAGAAAGCAACACCTGCTCGGCCTGATCGTCCCGGGTGTGCCCGAGCAACACCGGCTCATCCCCAGCGACGTCGAGCAGTGCTGCCCGACGAGCAGTCCGCGCCGCCGCCTCGGGGCCATCGGGGTCATCAGCGTCAACGTCGACGCGACGCACACATGCATCCATGCCGCGTCGCACCAGCAAGTCCCGGGTCCGCTCGGCCACTTCGTCGGACCCCTGCTGCAATTGATGGTCGACAATGACGACCCTCACGCCAGATTCGCACCGCCGCGAGGCCCACTTTGAGGCCAAAGCCAAGGCCAGCGAGTCCGGACCGCCCGAGCACCCGACGACGAACCGATCAACCCCTCGCACCATCCGCTCGACGGCCTGGGCGACTGCCAGGGCCGCTGGCCCTAATTCCCGTCGTGCCATCAGCGGGTGCAGCCGCACCCGGCCAGGTTGCCGTAAACGACGTCGAGCCACGACCGGGCACTGCCGTCAGTCTGATTGATGATGAAGGAAGCCACCAAAATTCGCCCGTCAGCGTCACGCAGCCACCCCGACATTGAGATGACTCCTTGCAGACTGCCCGTTTTGGCGTGAACGACACCGCGTCCGGCTGCCGTGCTCGGATCGGAAAATCGTTTATGAAGGGTCCCAGAGACCCGACCCACTGGTACCGCATTCGCCACCGGCTGCAGCTTCGGGGTCGTCAATACTTTGCGCCAGGCACGCGAAAGCATCGACGCGGTGATCCGATTGCCCTGGGACAATCCCGATCCGTCCTGGATCACCGCACCGTCCTGCCAGGCACCTATGTTCTTGAGGTGCTCCTCGAGGGCTTGGGTACCACCAGCAAAGGATCCCGGCTTGCCACTAGCAAGAGCCATCTGCCGGCTCAAGACCTCAGCGGCAGAGTTGTCTGACTCGTCCAGGGTGCGGGTAACAAGGTCCTCCACCGGGACCGACTGCACCGCCGCAATCTCCCTGGCAGACCTGTCAGCCTTGTGACGAGAAACCGAACCATTTACCGTTATCCCGGCGCTACGAAGCGAGCCGATGAAAGCGTTGGTAGCAAGTACGGCTGGCGTCTTACTGCGATTCCATGGGCTGTTGTTGATCATTCCCTCGTCGACCCACAATGACGTAATTGGAGTGACCTCGTCGGAGTAGTTGTCGACCGGCCAGGCCCCGTTCCAATCCGGTCCAGTAAACAGGGTGTCGTCGAAGTTGACGGTGACCTTCGTCGTCCCCGCCTTCTTGAGAGCCGCCGCCGTACGCTTGGCAAGTTCTTCCATCGACGGATACTCGGGGTGCTGGGCCGAAGACTTCGAACGCAGGTAGGGGTCTCCACCACCGACCAAAGTCAGTGCGGACCCATTGGCGACAACCTTCGTCGTGTAACGATGCCCGGCGTCGGTGCAATCCAACAGCGCAATCGCAGTAAGCACTTTGAGATTGGAAGCTGGAGTCAGGAGGGAATTCTGACCCGACTGGTAGAGGGTCTCGCCGATCGCTGCATCCATAATGTCAGCGCCCAGTACGCCAGGGGCTGCGCCTGCAGACTTGACGCGATTGGCGATCGTGGCAGCGACTGGCTTGGCCGACGGCGTCGTCGGTGCCACTGCCGCGACAACCCCTCGTCCCGGCTGCACCGCTTGGGCGGTGTTGTCGTGGCGATGAGGAAGGATTCCTCCTCCGGTCCAGCGCGCAGGTGACCCGCTCCGCAGCGAACTGACGATAACCGCAACAACAACAATGACGACCACTGCGATGCCGACAGTAACGGGTACCCATCCCGGCATGCGCCGTCGTGGCGCCGACATAACTCGCTTCGACGTAGGTTGATCTGAGTGTGGCACGAAAATCCCTCCTGCAAACGGATACAGTGTCGATCATCACCGTGTCCAATACAAGAAGAGGGGCCCCTCGTGACCGACGATTTCACCAATCCATTCCAGGGAGAACAGCCTGAGAGCTTGCACTTCGATGTGACGATCGAGATTCCACGTGGCAACAAGAATAAGTACGAGATGGACCATGAGACCGGTCGCATCCGTCTCGACCGCACCTTGTTCACCTCTACGCAGTACCCGTATGACTACGGATACATCGAGGGCACCCTCGGCGAGGACGGCGACCCGCTTGACGCCCTTGTCCTGCTGACTGAGCCCACATTCCCCGGCTGCCTCATCGAGTGCCGCGCACTGGCTATGTTCCAGATGCAAGACGAGATGGGTGGCGACGACAAGGTGCTGTGCGTGCCTGCCGATGACCCCCGCCGCGCCGGCCTCATCGACCTTGACGATGTCGGCAGCATGACCCTCATGGAAATCGAGCACTTCTTTACTGTCTACAAAGACCTGGAGCCCGGAAAGTCGGTCGAAGGAGCCACTTGGACCGATCGCGACGAGGCTGAGGCCGAGATCAAGGCTTCCTTCGAGCGCGCCAAGGGCACCTCCTACGAGAACCTGCACACCGCCTGATCCACTCGCACCCCGGCACCGCCCCAATTCCAGGCCGCGAGTCATGACGTCAGCATTCGACACCCGCATCACCGCGGATGCCGAATGCTGTTCATGACACAATGTCACCCATGTCCGAATCCCTCGTTCTGCTCGCCCCTGCAGCAAACCACGTCTACGCCGGGCAGGCGGGACGACTGTGCGCCGCCGAGTTGTCTCTCACCTGTCCCAACGCCACGTCAGTTGCCCCGGTGACCGTGGCCGGGGTCGAGTACCTGTCGATTCACAGCGAGGATCCCCTCCCGCCAGCAGATCTGGCGGCGGTGGCGCGATCCTCGGCGGCTCTGGCCTGTTTCGAATACCGTGGCGATCTGCTGGCTCCCCTCGAGTTGCCGCAAGTTGACGTCGTAGACGAGGACCTTGTCACCATCCCGAAGTACCGAGGCAAGACCAACGAACAGTTCACCCGTCTACTGCTCAACCTCACTCTCGCCAGTCTGGAGGGCCGCTGCGCAACCTGTCGTGATGAGGGCCAGCGGCTAGCTATCCTCGACCCGCTGGCCGGGCGCGGCACCACTCTGGAATGCGCCTGGAGGGCCGGGCATAACGGCTTCGGTGTCGAGCAGGATGCCAAGGCCGTCGAGGCGCTCGCTGCTCACGTCACGACATGGCTGCGTCGCAAACACCTCAAGCACAGCTGCGGCACCCATCCAGTGCGACGTGACGGCCGCTCGCTTGGCAAGCGGTTTGACGCTGAGGTACGCCTGCCAAAAACCGAACCTTTGGCCATGGGCGTTTTCACTGGTGACGCCGCTGATTCGGCAGTGCTGTGGGGACGCAAGACCTTCGATGCTGTCGTCACCGACGCCCCCTACGGTGTAGTGCATGGCTCCCACAGCGGAGCATCTCGACGTCGTTCCCCTACTGACCTGTTGCGCGAGGCCATCCCGGTATGGGCCGGTCAGCTGCGTCACGGCGGCGCGCTAGGTATGTCGTGGAACACCCTGGGTTTGTCTCGAGAACACCTCGTGACGATTCTGTCTGCCGCTGGTCTCACGCCCCTTGACGACGACCTGTGGCATCAGTTCAGCCACCGCGTCGATTCCTCGATACACCGCGACCTCATCGTCGCCGTCAAACCGTGAACTGACCTTGGCTCGTCACGAAAACAGCTGGGCCAGCACTCCGAGCTGATTCCAGCGCTGGACGTCCTCCCCAGCCGCGTGACCGGCAAAGGGGTAGACGGCAATGTGCTTATCAGCAACCATGCCGTCGCCCCAAGCGTTGTATGCCGCCCACACTGACGACGGTGGTACCGCTTGGTCCATCATCGCGACTGAAAACCAGGTAGAAGTTCGGGCCCGACGGGCGAAATGCAGGCCGTCGAAATACCCGAGAGTCTGGAAAGCACGGCCGCACAGTGACGGGTGGGCAGCCAGGTAACGAACGACTTCCAGGTATGGACCATCCGTGGCAATATCGCAACTGCGCCTGATATGGCACAGGAACGGCACGTCGACGAAGGCCCCAGCCAGCTTGATACCGCGCATCGCCGCCAGCGCGCACACCGCAATGGCCTGACCACCACCCTGGGAATGACCGAGAACGGCGATTCTGGTGGGATCGACCAGCTCCATCTCTCGGGCAGCCTGGAGGCAACGGAAAGCGTCAGTGAAGAGCCGACGGTAATAGTGACCGTGGGGGTCGGAAAGAGACTGGGTCATAAACCCGGGGGCGCCTGACCCGTCGTGGACATCCGGACAGTTTTCCGTCAAGGTTGGGTGGCCCCACCCCTGACCACGTGGATCGACGACGATATGTGCATAGCCAGCAGCAGCGAAGACTGATCCAATCGGCACACCACGCGAACTCGAGTACCCGAGATACTCGATGACAAGGGGTAATGGACCGTTCACAGCGGCTGGGGCATGTAACCACCCGCTCACCCGAGAGTTGTGATACCCCGCCCACGACAAATCCCAGGTATCTATCAGAGCCTGACGGTTATCGAAAGGCACCGCCGTCAGATCTTGGGGAACGCCGGAATACTCATCGAGGGTCTCGGCCCAAAAAGAGTCGAAACCATCGGGTTCAGGGACGTTCGGGCGGTAGGTACGCGCCTCATCAATGCCCAAATCCGTCAACGGCATGCCAACATCGTAGAACCGCGGCGACCGCGAAGTGCAACGATGGATCCATGCACACTCTGTTCCTCATGAGACATGCACAGCCCGCATCCCATGCTCCGGGCGGGGATCGGGAGCGTCCGCTCACCGACGTGGGGCGCCGTCAGGCCCGTGAGGTCGGCACGCGTTTAGGACTGCGCAATGTTGGACATGCTCTGGTCTCCGATGCCCTACGCACCCGCCAGACCTGGGACTGCCTCCAACTGGATTGTCCGGTCGAATTCATGCGAGCCCTCTATTACTGCGGCACTGATACCGTGCGTCAGCGCATCGGAGAAATCGACGACGATGTAGATAACCTGCTCATCATCGCCCATGCCCCGACAATCCCCGGACTGGCAGCGCAACTTGCCGCCATGAGTGGAGCCGAGAACGAGGTCGGCTGTTGGTACCCGCCCGCGACCCTCACCGAGGTAGAGGTCGACGGCACGTGGGCTGATCTCAAGGATGAATATTTCGACAAGGTGAGGCTCGTCGGGGTTCAGCGACCGATGTGATTTCAGGGTCCGAGCCCTCAGCGCAGAATATGAACTTTCGCGGCGATGCCACCCGTACAGGTGGTGTAGCTCTCCTGCGTCTCGCACTTCATGGTGTATGTCTTACCCGTCACCGGGCTATACGCCTGCACCTCATAGTCGCCCTGGGCACCCGCCGGTATGGCATTAGCCACCTCAAGAGCGAATGGGCACGATGTCGTACCGACGGCACCAACCGACGAGGAACAAAGGGTGTCTCCATCGGGCAGTTTGTCAGCCACCTGACGAGCGCTCAATGTAGGAGACTGCGGGCTCAACGGAGTTGGGGTTGACAAGGCTGGACTCGACGAGGCTGGACTCGACGGAACGGGACTCGGCGAGGCAGGCGAGGACATTAGGAAGCTCGGGGTGGTGTCAATCGATGTAGCCTGCGGATCCTCCGAGGCTGACTGCTTGGGCTGTGAGCTGGCCGACGGGGTCGCGACCACAGCAGGCTCACTACCCGAACGCCCTTTGAGACCGCCGGCAAAAAGCAGCACAGCTCCCAGGACAACCAGCACCAACAAACCCACCACTAAGCCAATCAATACTTTGCGATGACGTGAAGAGTCACCCGAAGGTGGCGGCGGATATGCCATAGCTGGCGTCGACGGCGGAGGCGGAGGGGTGAACACGGGATTCTCAGGAACCGCGGCCATCACCCGGGTGCGCTCAGCCTCCGGGTCACGGAACCAATCGTCGGGCATCTGGGAAGCCCCAAGATCTCGGTATTGCCCTTGAGAAGGTTGCTGCGGCCCCGACTGACTATTGGTGGTCCACTGCTGAGTTGGCGTCGAGTCCTGGACCTGCCACTGCTGGGTCGGCATGGAATCCTGCCACTCCACTGGCTCCGACGGCGTTTGCACCCGTGGGATCTCCCGCGTCGGTGTCGCCCCTTCACTCACCGGGCTCTGGACCCGCGTCTCGTCACAGGAACCCGGGTCAGTCATGCGCACGGCACCAGGCAAACGCAAATTCAGCCCGCATTGTGGGCAGACTGCATCGTGTGCACCCACCTGGGTGCCGCATCGCGCACAAAACATTCTCATCTCCATCCACGAGTGGCTGCTCAAGAATATGGCATCCTCTCACTAGCTCCCGTCACTTTGGCGCTATCGACGTAACGCCACCGTCACTCCGCGGCCTGCTTTTTCACATATCAGTAACGTCGACCAAGCGCTTCCGCAACAGCCCCTCGGCGCGACCTTCAGGCATCTCTGTGGCTCCTCCCGGTGACGTCGCCCCCAGACTGAAGTCAGCGATGGGAGTCGCCGCGATGACAACCCTCTGACGCTGGCCTCGTGGCACGGTTCGCCGCAGAAGTCAGTGGCTGATCGTCTTGGCTCAGAGCAGGTCGAGGACCTCCTGAGCAGCGCGAGCAGCAGCGCGCAGTGCGCCCTCCATATAACCGTTGAAAGAAGAGGCGTACTCAGCCCCCGCGAAGAGCACCCGGCCCAGCGGCTCGGCAAGGATCGGCCCCGTAGTCGTCCACAAACTGGGAGCGAAGTGGGCTCCGTGGCATCCGCCGGTGTAAGGCTCAGCGAGCCAGTCGCGATCAAGGTACTCGATCGGCGAGCTGGGGGCCTTGCCGAAGGCCGACTCGACGACCTCTTCAAAGGCACGTTGACGCAGACCGATCGAAAGTTTCCCGTAGCCGGAAGCCTCGGCGCCCTCGAAGAAGCCCATGAGGATTCCCTTGCCGGTCTCGTCGTCAGAGGTATCAAAAATGACGCGGACAGCGCCCTCGTCAGCACCCATCTGGCCGGAAGCACCAGAGGTGCGCCACCATGGGCTGTCGTAAACGAGGTAGGCCTTGATGACATTGCCAGCTGGCACCTTGTCGGCCATCTCGAGACGCTCAGCAGGCAGCGCTGGCTCGAATGTCATGTCCTTAAGTAGCCGCGGCGGCACGGTGACGATGACGCTACGTCCCTGATACTGCGTGCCATCAGTAGTGGTGACGGTAACGCCGTCGTCGTCACTATGAACGGATCGGACCGGGCTGGAGAGTTTAAGATCGTCACCGAGAGGCTCAGCGAGGTTGCGGGTAACCTGAGCAACCCCGCCCTTAACGCGCTGCTGCTTAAGGCCACCGTTGACGGCGACGAGGGATTCCAAGTCCACACCGGCGTTGGCCTTAGCCAGACCGTTGAAGAGAGGAGTGTCATTGGCAGACACACCGAAGGCTTGACGGAAGAGGTTCGTGATGTAGCCACGACCGGCCTCGGTACGAACATTCGAGGCTGTCCATTGGCTCAACGACTGGTTCAACCAGGTGGCATTAGCCGCCGCCCAGCCCTTGTTATTAGCAACACGATCGGCCAGACGACGGAACCTCAGCAGGCCCTGGCCGAGGTCAGCCAATTCGAAGGGGCTGAGGGAATGAGCGGACGGCTCGGACAAACTTGTGACGTGAGAGACCCTGCCCCTGGCCTTGACAACGACGTCGCCGTCGGTCGAATCAACCAGTTCTAACCCTTGTGAGGAGAGGAGGGAGCGAAGTTCCTCATGCCCTTCTCCCACCCACTGGCCACCCAGTTCAACGACCTGTCCGTTGGATAACTCAGCGTTTTCTAAGCGGCCGCCTACCCGGGCTCGGGCCTCCAGGACCACCACCGAGTGTCCTGCGGAGGCGAGCTCTTCAGCAGCCGTGAGTCCGGCTAGACCCGCGCCAATGATGATGCTGTCGTACATGCGTCCCCTTGCAATTCCGCTGGACGGACCGAACTCATGGCCGGACCGTGATCGATGAATCGTGGTGAGTTGATCGTACCTGGCGCCTCTGACGAGCTGAGCGTCGCCCCTGTTCGATCCGAAGTTTGACCTCGTGGGACGAGCGGTCGCAAATCGGGATTGAGCGGACCACTGCGGTACCTTGTCAGCAATGCTCTGGGAACGTGGAGCCAACTACGGGAATCGAACCCGTGACCTACGCTTTACGAGAGCGTCGCTCTACCGACTGAGCTAAGTTGGCACGCCTGCTGCGGCAGGCCTCGAAAACTATACCGGCACGATGACCTCTTCACGAAACCAACACGCTTTTTGCTGGAACACCGCATGCCACGCGCCCGTCGGCGGCTCGGTATAGCGTCATCGCTGTGACCACGGACAATGCACACACCACCCACCAGATGGGATCAGAGGTCGACGAGGTTGCCGACCACTATTGGGCTGCCCTCGTCCAGTCCAGCCCTACGCTCGCCACGGCGCTCGGTTTGGATCTTAACCAGGACGAATACGACGACCTGTCCCCCGCCGGCCTGGACGCCCAATACCGCCTCGCCATGGACACCCTCGACCGGCTCGATCAGGCTATGCCCGCCGACGATACCGACCGGATCACGGCCGCCGCGATGCGTTCCAGCCTGGGTTTAGAGGCGGAAAGTCACGACAGGGGGTACGACCTCCTTTCTCTCAATGGCATCGCGTCGGGAGTCCACGAGATCCGCGAAGTCTACGACGCCATGCCCACCGAGACCCCCGACCAGGTGTCGACGGTCGCGCGTCGTCTTCATGCCACCGGCCCTGCCCTGGACGGCTGGCTGGCAACCCAACGCGCCTCGATCGACGCCGGAATCCCGCCGGCCATTCGCCAAGTCAGCCTCCTCGTCGAACAGATCACCGCATGGACCTCCGACGGCGGGTTCTTCGACGACTACCTCAAGCGAACCGCCTCCCGTGACCTACCCGACGCTGTGACAACGGCACTCGCCGAAGGTATCGACGCGGCCAAGAGGAATTTCCGTCGCACCGCCGAGGCCCTCTCGTCCGAGATTGCCCCACTGGCCACCGAAACCGACGCCGTCGGCATCGACCGCTATCGACTGGCCTCCCGCCAATTCGTCGGCACCACCGTCGACCTCACTGAAACTTACGAATGGGGAAAGCAGGAGCTCGCCCGCATCGAACAGATGCAGCGCGAGACAGCTGAGCGCATCCGCCCGGGAGCGAGCATCAAGGAGGCCATGGCCGTCCTCGACGCCGACCCCGCCTACCAGATCACCGGCACTGCGGCCCTCAAAGTCTGGATACAGGAGCGCGCCGACGAGGCGATCTCCTCCCTGGACGGCACTCACTTCGAGGTACCCGAGCAGGCTAGGCACATCGAGGGCATGATCGCTTCCACCCACGACGGCGGCGTCTACTACACCCCTCCATCCGATGACTCCTCCCGTCCCGGCCGCATGTGGTGGTCGGTGCCCGACGGCGTCAACACCTTCACCACGTGGCGAGAACTCACCACCGTCTACCACGAAGGCGCTCCCGGCCATCACCTGCAGACTTCGTCGGCCATCGCGGCCCGCGAGGAACTCAATTCCTGGCGCCGCAACTACTGGACGTCGGGTTATGGGGAAGGCTGGGCCCTCTATGCCGAGTGGCTGATGGCCGATTTGGGGTACATGGACGATCCCGGCCACTTCATGGGCTTGCTCGACGGGCAGTCCATGCGCGCCGCCCGCGTCGTACTCGACATCGGCCTGCACTGCCAGTTCGAGGCCCCCGAGGAAATGGGCGGCGGCGAATGGAATTGGGACAAAGCCTGGGCCTTCTTCAACAACCACGTCTCGATGGACGAGGGCTCGGCCCGCTATGAGGTCAACCGCTACTTCGGGTGGCCCGGACAAGCCCCCTCCTACAAGCTCGGCGAGCGCACCTGGCTGGAGCTGAGGGAGGCTGCGAAGGCCAAGGATCCGAACTTCGACCTTAAGGAGTTTCACACCACAGCGCTGCGGATGGGAGCTCTGCCACTGGATGTGCTGCGTCGAGCGATGCTGTCCTAGCTGGGCTCCTGAGTTTTGCGGGGGCGTGTGTGATCAAGGATTACGCACGCACAAGGCCCCGACATACCCGGCGTCGTGGCTCAACTCGTGGCGTACCGACACCCGGGTCAGTCCCTCGGGACACTGTGATGAAGGCTTAACAACATCTTTGACGTACCGGGCGCCATTCTCATGGCACCCCACCGTCGGGACACGCCCGTCGTCAACTCTCGCACCCACGAGGACACACCGTCCGTCCACGGCCTTGAGATCGTTCCACGCATGTGTGCGCCATGCCCACTCCAGCGCAAGCAAAATACCCGCGAGCAGGGCAAGGCCCACGGCACGCACCACGATGCCGGTGACATGGCGCTGGCCCAAGGTCATGAGCAATCCCTCCTCACGAAAACAAGGGTAGCGGCGTCTCCCAAACCTCCCGACAACCGCGCACGTTTACCCTCGCAGCAGGTAACGGCTAGCACACCGTGTTGTCCTTGGGCATCTTTCCGTCATTGACATATCCCTCGACAGCCTTCTTGACGCATTGGTTACCCAATTCCCACGCGGAGTGGCCGGAACCTCGCCACGTCAGCAGCACGCCAGACTTGAGCTGGCCAGCCATCCATGTGGCCTGCTCGTAAGGGGTCGCAGGATCGCCGGTGGCACCCAGCACGAGGATCGGCGCCGCTCCCCGAGCGGTCAGGTACAGCTGGGGAGCCGGGCGAGCCGTCCATACCTCACAGATCGGTGCCACCCCCAGAGCTTTACCTAATGTTGGGGCCTTGGCGACCTCTTGAGGCCACTCTTGACGCGCGTGCTTCAAGCCAAAATCGGCCTGGTCGAGACACGAGATCGCGGGGAAAGCCGAAGCGATCGTCTCCCATTGACCGTCTTTTCCACGGCCGTTGAGGTAATCGGAAGCCGTCAATAGATAGCCGCCATTGCCATCCTTCATGGCTCCGACGAGGGCAGCGATCAGATACGAGTAGGCCTGCTTACCCGAATACAGGAACAAGGCGATGCCGGTGGCCGCCAGGCTCTGCGTCAATTCTCGCCCCGCAACCTTCATGGGATGAGCATCGAGACGGTCTAAAAAGTTCAATGTCGCCTTGCGAACTTCAGCCTCGCTCGTTCCCAAAGCGCAGCGGTTTCCCCGATTGGCACACCACTGTGCGAAATCACCGAAAGCTCGATCGAATCCAACAGCCTGACTGACGGTGTCATGGTTCGTGATGTTCACCGTCGAGTCCAGCACCATATGTCCGACGCGGCCTGGGTACAGCTCGGCATAGGTGGCACCGAGGAAAGTGCCATATGAAACACCGAGATAATCAAGCTTCTTATTTCCCACCAGATACCTCAAATAGTCGAGGTCCCGAGCGGTGTCTATCGTCGAAACGTGGTCCAGCAGCTGCCCCGAGTACGCGCGACAACTGCGCGCAAAGTCCCTGGTACCGCGGATAAGCTCATTCCATTCGGCCTCGTCATCAGGGGAGGCGTCCAGACTGAACAGGCCATCCATCGTCTTCGCAGGGCCACAATTGACGTGAGTCGACGCCCCCGTACCGCGCGGATCCCACCCAATGACGTCATGGTCGGGGAAGGCCGACGACTGGAAGGAGCTGACCATGTCCTGGCCGGAACCACCTGGACCGCCGGGATTGATGAAAAGAGTCGCCTTGGCGGCACCCTCAGCCGGTTTGCGCTTGAGCGCCAAGGTAATTGCTGGACCGTCCGGGTTATCCCAATCCAACGGCACCGGGATGTCCGCACACTGGAACGTCCCGCAGTCATGCCACGAAATCTTGCGAGATAGGTACCGATTCGTTCCCTTACCAGCAGGAGCCTTACTGAAGGGTTTGTTGTCTCTAGCTGGGTGCATCGCCTGCCGATCGGGGCTCTGCGGACCTTCCATGAGAGCGTGCGCCTTCGGGTCAAAGGAGGCTACCGGCGGATTGGTGTCAACCTTATCCTGAGCTGGTACGACCGAGGCAGTCACCGAAGGCGAGGCGCTCGGCTTATGCGACGCAGACTGTCGACTCACCGAGGCCGACTGGGGCGGCCTAGACCCCGCAGAGGTACATGCGGTGACAGCGAATAGGGAACTGGCCATCAAAGCCGAGACAAACATGCGTCGTCGCGAAACGCGTGGTGTCATTGAGTCCCTCCTGGAGTCAGGCGTCCTTGCGCTCCTGGTCCCGCCTGCGAGAACACGTCGACATTAGCGGACATCTCGGAGCATCCGGGACCCTGACCTCTCCGAGGGCAGCCTCAAAGTCAGCGTAATAAGGTGACTCGTAACGCAGGCAGCACATAAGTTTGCCGCATGCCCCAGTCACCGCCAAGGGGTTAGAGGCCATCCCCTGCTCGCTGACAAGGCGATTCGGCACCGACGACGGCTCAGGCAGGAAGGTCGAACAGCACAGCGAACGACCGCACACCCCGACACCACCAACGACCCTAGCGGTATCGCGGCCACGAAGCTGGCGCAAATCGATTCTGGCGCGTAGCCGCCGAGCGAGGGGACCAACGATGGTGGCAAACTCCACTCGGTGTGGGGCGCGGAAATACACCGCGATAGCACGATCATCGCCGGATTCGACGAGGTCGATCGCCAACACTTCCATGTCGACTCCCACATCCTCGATGGTGCGCCGAACGGTCTGCAAGATCTCGGCTCGGGTGCGTCGATCGCGCGCTGCAGCGGCGACAGCGGCATCGCCGGCCTTACCAGGGCACGTCGGCAACTTCCCGTCGAGATCGACCTCTTCAGGACCCCATACGCACCGGCATACCAGTGGCCCTTCTGGGGTGGGATATAGCAGCCACGAACCCACCTCGACGTCGAGGGTCCCGACGTCGAGGTGAAAAAGTTGACCGTATTCGCGGAAGGCTACCGCTACGATTCGGCTCAGTCGCCGACCTCCTCTGCCTTCGCAGCAGCGCGGCTACGCCGGTAGGCGGCGTCAATGGACCAGCCACCGGCACCCAGGAACAACAACAGCACGCCGCATGCAGCCAGCAGCAGCTCCAGCTCGCCCTTGAAGCCCATCGTTTTGAAGATGGCAAAACTGCCCCAGAAGATGAAAGTCAAGGACAACACCATAATCGCAATGATGCCGGCTCCCGCGACGCGGGTAAACAGGCCAAGGATGATGCACACCGCGGCAATGCACTCGCAGATGCCCAGCACCCACACACCGGACTGGGCGTATCCGCTGGGTAGTGGGAGAGCCTGTACCGCGCGCAATGTGAGGTCTCGCTGGGCGAGGTGCTGGAATCCGTGAACCCCAAGAATCCCGCCTACGATGAGGCGGAACAAGAACAGGCCCAGGGATGCCATGACCTTGTCGGTGGTGCGCTTGGGGGCCGGTTCAGCAACCTGCTCCGGCTCGGGCTCGGCATGGGCGGCACGACGCTGACGCTCGGCCTCGATAGCCTGACGGTCGGCGCGCTCGCGGGCGCGCTGCTCGGCCAATTCGCGACGGCGACGCTCCTCCTCGAACTCGCGATCGTCCACAACACGAGTCGTCTCGGAGGCAGGACGGAAAACATTGTCGTCGATGACGCTGGTGCGCTCCGAATCCGCTGAATCACTGGGCTTGATCACCTCAGTGGGGTTGACATCGGCATCCACGCGGGAGGCCCCCGTCCGGATGACCCGGGTGGTCTCGGCGTCGGTGGAGTCCGCTGCAGTCCTCTTGATCGCCTTGCTCACGCTCAATCCTCACGACTTGGGAACCGCACCGAGGATACGGCACGGCACACTCACACTGTGCCACGAAACTCGCTGCCACAGCGGCGCAACACACCGTTGTTATTCACTTCATCATGCCATGACAGGGGGATTCACCAGCGGGCGCGGTCTACTCCCGTCATGGCGATAAGGAGAGTTTCCATCACAAGCAGGGGGGTGACGCCATGTTCCAGGCTCTTGCGCGCCGCAAGGATCGCATCGATCGTGGCAACAGTGTGCTCAGGACTCTGCGAATCTGCGATCCGATGAAGGGAGGCCGACCAGCCAGCATTAACAAGGCGGGCTCCTCGTAAAGCGTTCTCCTCCTCAGGACGCACAGCGCCAGTTTGGATAGCCAATACATCACGGTGGTAAGCAGTCAACTCTGTTAACACACGATCCAAGGCGTCGCGCTGTAACCGCTTCAACCGAGCGGATTGCTGCTTTTCAAGGTCCCGTAAAGCAGCTTGAGCATTGCGCGGTCGAGCACCAGAGGAGCCAAATCCCAGGGCTTTCTTCAGCTCGGCCCGCTCGGCCGCATTAACCTCTGCGGTAGCGGCTGCGGCCTCCTCGCTGGCCTGATTAACGAGGTCCTCGGCTGCTTGCAGACAGTCCCCCAAGCTCCGCAACCGGGTAGGGAGCTCACCAATGGCGTTGCGTCGCGCACGAGCCTCCTCGTCCCAGGCCAGACGCCGCGCCCGCCCGATATGCCCTTGGCCAGCGCGGGCAGCCTCAGCAGCCACCTCCGGGGCAATGCCGTCACGTCGGGTGAGCAGATCTGCCACAGCCTCATCGCGCGGCGTAGCTAGGTGAAGGCGCCGACATCTCGACCTGATTGTGACGATGACGTCCTCTGGAGTAGGGGCACACAGCAACCAGACGGTTTTCGGCGCAGGCTCCTCGATAGCTTTAAGCAAGGCGTCAGCTCCGCGTTCAGTGATGCGATCGGCATCTTCGACGACGACAACTTGGTGACACCCGTGGACCGGATTCATCGCCGCTCGACGAACCAGTTCACGCACTTCATCAACGCCGATAGACAGTGCCTCAGTACGCACTAGGGTGACGTCAGGATGGGCGCCTGACAAGGTGGTTCGACAGGCATTGCACTGCCCGCATCCATGGTCGACGCACTGTAGCGCCGCTGCAAAGGCCTTCGCAGCATTCGACCGACCTGATCCAGGCGGACCCGTAATGAGCCATGCGTGACTCATCGCATGGGACGAGCGCCCCGGCTGCGATTCGGCGGCACGACGCAGTACCCCGACAGCCTTCTCCTGACCCACAAGATCGGCCCACACGCCGGTCAACACATCGCTCACAAGATCATCGTTGCAGATCGGCCCGACATCGTAACCGCTCGATTCCTCACCGGTTGAGCAATCCAGTCACGCGCTGACGGATGGCCTCACTGATCTCCTTGCGACTCTTCCGCGCGTTCAGCACGAGGTATCGCTGCGGATGGGCCGCAGCGAGGTCAAGAAAATGTTGACGCACCCGAAGGTGGAACTCGTCACCAGCAGCTTCCAGACGATCCTTGGCGGCGATCTTACCGGCCCCTTCGCAGGGATCGACGTCGAGCAGAACCGTCACATCAGGTACCAGGCCGGTCGTCGCCCAGCACGCGAGCTGGCCGACCTCGCCAGGGTCGAGGGCCCTGCCAGCCCCCTGATAGGCGATAGTCGAGTCAACGTAACGGTCGCAAACGACGACCTTGCCCTCTCGCAAAGCCGGAATGACAACCTCGTCGACGTGTTGAGCCTTGTCGGCGTTGTACAGCAAAGCCTCAGCGCGCGAGGAGATCGGCCCGGAGCCAGGAGAGAGCACCAGCTCGCGGATCCGCTGCCCAAGCCAGGAATCCCCGGGCTCGCGAGTCATGAGGTGAGGGATTCCCTCGGTCGTCAGCCACTGGTCAAGTAGTCGGGCCTGGGTCGTCTTACCGGCACCGTCCCCACCCTCGAAGACAACGAATACACCGCCCAGATCGCGGCCAGTCACCGTCTGATCAGTCATGGATAGCCTTAAGGATCTTGCGGCGATGCTGTTGCCAGTCATCCCTAAACGATTGTCGGGCCGCAAACAACGATGCCGACGCCCGCTCTACCTCGCGTCCGGCCTCAAAAGCTTCCTGAGGAGACATCTTGGAGACGTCAACAGCCTCGGTCACGCTGCGTTTGGTCTGCGCTATCTCCTTGACGACGGGGCGCAGCCGCTTAGCCACCTTTCCGGCGCGACCCGTGTCGAGAATTCCGGCGACCGCTGCTGCGTGGCGAACCGCGACCTCGGCTGTTGACCACCCCTGCACATCCTCAACGTCATCGCATTTGGCCACTGCGTCAGCAACCGACTTCCGAAGCACGCGCTTCATGGTGGGACGGGCGGGCTGGTCAGGATCAACAGTGAGACGCGGGGACCGCGCCGCCGCTGTGATCTCCTCGAGCAACTGGTAATACTCTCGAGAAAGGTTATGGATACTGATGTGACCGGGATCCAGACCCATCACCCGCAAACACAAGTTCTGGGCACGTTCGACCCAAGCCTGATCGAGCAGACCCGACATTGCGTCCAGAGTCTCCGACAGCGCCCGAATCGCCTTCTGAAGCGGCCGAATCGACCCGTGGTTCCCGTCGTGGATACTGGGGGTCGACATCGTTACCGGGTCGTATCCCATCCCCACAAGATCAGTGCGATCTGGGGACTCTGGAAGAACGCGCGGCTCCGTCCGTGTGGTCTCGGTGGGGCCTAAATCCATCCCCTGGCAACGAACCGCCAGATCAGCCTCGATAACGTCCCGCAACTGTCCGGCCAGCTGAGCCGATACCCAGGTCTGTAATCCAGCACCATGATGAAGGTGCGGACGCGGGTAGTCGGTGAGCGCGCCAGCCCCTGGGCCAAGACGTCGCAAAACTGAAGGGTGCCGAGAGACTGGCACACCATCCAGAGCCAGGATGCGGTTGGTGAGCCACTCCCGCTGCCCCTCAGCGAGACCCCGTTGTGGGGTAATCGTCAGCTCGCGAACCCGCGATGTCGTCACTCCTGACTGGACGACGGCAATGCGGTCGTCGCGGATGAGGGCCAGTTTGGTGCAATCGAGCGCCTCCAGGATCGTCTCGTTACGCTCCCAGGACAGGGCCGCGACCGGGCAGAGGGTCGCCCCGCGCAGGAAGGGACGGACCAGACAAGTGAAATCTTGAGGCAGTTCACCGGCGGCATCGAGGGCTACTGACCGAGCAACCGGTAACCACGGGGACCACTCGGGAGCATCCATGTACCACTCCCCCAGTCCATCCACGACGCGGTGAGCGACGACAATCCCCGACCTCAGCAGCCGGTGGTCCGGGGAGTCCAGCAAGGTGACCTTGCACTCAATGGTCCGACGGGCCCCGCCGGCGGCGACGGTTGTGCGCAGGTCGGCTGGAACCGGTCGAGCAGCCGTCCATGCCAACTCGAAGTACAACGGTTCGGTGCTGCCCGAACGACAACCCGTCGTCATCTCAGCTTCCTGACGACGTTTTCGCGTTCGCCTTGGTCACCTTGACGGACTTCGAGGTGGCCTTGGTCGTCTTCTTCGTGGTGGTTGTGCGAGTGGTTGTCTTCCTGGTCGTCTTCTTCTTAGTTGGGCTCTTCTTGGCTGGCCCTTTAGCCCGCTTCTCGGCCAGCAATTCCTGGGCCCGCTCCGGGGTGATGTCCTCGACCGAATCGTCCTTGCGGAGGGTCGCGTTGGTCTGGCCGTCAGTAACGTAAGGGCCGAAACGGCCATCCTTGACGACGATCGGGCGTCCCGAGGCCGGATCCTCGCCAAGCTCGCGCAACGGCGGTTTAGCCGCAGCACGACCGCGCTGCTTAGGCTGGGCGTAAATAGCCTCGGCCTGCTCCAAAGTGATGGAGAAGATCTCGTCCTCGCTGCCTAAGGAACGCGAGTCCGTTCCCTTCTTGAGATAGGGGCCGTAGCGCCCGTTCTGCGCAGTGATCTCGGTGCCGTCGGCGGCCGTTCCGACCACTCGGGGTAGTGAAAGCAGCTTGAGAGCCTCGTCAAGGGTGACGGTCTCAAGGCTCATCGATCTGAAAAAGCTGGCAGTGCGCGGCTTCACCTTGCGCTTGGTGCGACGCTTCTTGCCATCCTTGGTTGTCGTCTCAACGATCTCAGTGGCCTCGTCATCGTCAAGGACCTCGGTGACATAAGGGCCGAAACGCCCGTTGCGGGCCACAATCGGACGATGGCTGTGCGGATCCAGACCGAGCTCGCGGTCCTGACCGTTCGGGCTTACCAGCAGCTCCTTGGCGGCCTCGACGGTGAGCTCGTCAGGAGGCAGAGCGTCGTCGACATTAGCTCGATTGCCCTCCGGATCCTCAACGTAGGTGCCGTAGCGGCCCACCCGGACAACGACGTCAGAGTCGTCGAGCGGGAAGGTGCAGATCGTGCGTGCGTCGATGTCACCAAGCTCAGTGACAAGCTGATGCAGCCCCTCATGGCCCTCGGTGGGCGTCGGGACGTCGCCGTCGCCAGTCTTGGTCTGGCCAAAGTAGAAGGCTGAGAGCACCGCCACCCGATCGGCATTACCACGGGCGATCTGGTCGAGGGTCTCCTCCATGTCGGCGGTGAACTGGTAATCGACGAGGTTGGAAAAGTGTTCCTCCAACAGCCTAGTGACGGCGAACGCTAGCCAGGTCGGCACCAGGGCCGAGCCCTTCTTGAAAACGTAGTCACGGCTGGTGATAGTGCGGATGATTGATGCGTACGTCGATGGGCGACCGATCTCTAGTTCCTCGAGCTTTGCCACCAGGCTGGGCTCGGTGTAGCGGGCCGGCGGGCGGGTGTCGTGCCCCTTAGCGGTCACCTCGCGTGGGTCTAGATCCTGTCCCTTCGACAACTGAGGCAGACGTTTCTGCGCGTCATCGGAAGCTCCTTCGTCGACGGACTCGACGTAAGCGCGCAGGAAGCCATGGAAAGTGATGGTGCGCCCAGACGCGGTGAAGGTAGCGGTGGTGACATCGCCGTCGGGCAGGTTTACCGGCGAGACCGGGGTAGCGTCAATAGTCACCGAAAGGGTTTCGCCCTTGGCGTCGGCCATTTGAGAGGCCAGGGTACGCATCCAGACCAGCTCGTAAAGCCTAAACTCGTCCCCGGTCAGGCCAGTTTCAGCTGGGGTGCGGAAGTGTTCGCCAGCAGGCCGGATGGCCTCATGAGCTTCCTGAGCGTTTTTCACCTTAGAGGCGTAGATGCGCGGCTTGTCCGGAATGTGGTCGGAACCATAGAGCTCGGCAGCCTGGTTGCGAGCCGCGTGAATGGCCTCCTGAGACAGGGCCACCGAGTCGGTACGCATGTAGGTGATGTAGCCGCCTTCGTAGAGATTTTGGGCGACCGACATGGTGCGCTGGGAGGTGAAGCCGAGCTTGCGACCTGCTTCCTGCTGCAAGGTCGTGGTACGGAAGGGGGCGTAAGGGCGGCGGGTGTACGGCTTGGACTCCACCTTGGTGACGGTGAACGGAGCCTTTTCAAGGGCCTTCGCGATAGCGGTCGCGGCAACTTCGTCAAGGCGGCGCACGCTGGAAATGAGGTTGCCGTGGGAGTCGAAGTCGCGGCCGGTGGCGATCTTGGTGTCATCGAGGGAAACCAAGCGGGCCTGAAACTCATCCAGGTCGGCGGTTAAGGTGGCTTCCATGTCCCAGTAGTTCGCGCTGGTGAACGCCATCCGCTCGCGCTCACGGTCGACGACTAGTCGGGTAGCTACTGACTGCACGCGACCTGCCGACAGCCGCGGCAGTACCTTCTTCCACAACACCGGGGAGACCTCGTAACCGTAGAGACGGTCAAGGATGCGTCGGGTCTCTTGGGCGTCGACGAGGTCTGTATCAAGCTTTCGGGTATGGGCGACGGCCTCGTTGATGGCCTTCTCGGTGATCTCGTTGAACACCATGCGACGCACCGGCACCTTCGGCTTGAGCTCGTCAAGCAAATGCCAGGCGATGGCCTCCCCCTCGCGGTCACCATCGGTAGCGAGCAGGAGCTCGTCAGAGTCCTTGAGCAGGCTCTTGAGTTCGCGGATCGTCGACCGCTTTTCTGGGGAAACGACGTAGACCGGGGTGAACTCGTTATCGACGTTGACTCCGGTACGCGCCCATGGCTCCCCTTTGTACTTGGCGGGAACCTCGGATGCGCTGGTGGGCAGGTCGCGCACGTGACCCTGACTGGCTCGCACGGTGTACTTGGGCCCCAGGTACCCGGCGATCATCGTGGCCTTATGGGGGGACTCGACGATGACGAGGCTCTTGGTCGGTGACATTCCTGCCTTCTCCGTTGACGTGATGTGAGCTGCTGGGCTGCCCAAAGTGGACGGCCCGCGGCCCAATGTAGCGGCACCGTCACCGGTGGTCGCGCGTCAACCGTAACAACAGCCGTCGCATCCGGCACCTCGGGTATGCCAGAAACGTAAACACTTCGCCCCCGACGGACCGGCTACACATGAGGTACCGGAGGCCGGGAGCGCATCCGGATCCTCAGAGCATCAGGCCTGTTTGGTGAGCTTAAGGTGCCATTCGTCGGGACCCTCGACGAGGTACTCGACGCCAACACTGCCGATCTGCTCAAGCTGGCTCAGCAGGGGCAGCGGGTTGTGCGGGGCAATAAGGACCATCGAGGCACCCGGCTGCAGCTGCGCAAAGGCACCAATGACGGCACCATGACGGATAGCGTGCGGAATAGTGCGCACATCGAGCTCAGGCAACTCGGTGTCGCTTTCACCGCAGCTGCAGTGATGGGTCTCGGTAAGCGGGATCTCCTGGTGGTCAGTCATCAGTCCTCCTTTTTAATGATTGCTTCGCCAAAAATAGCGCACCCGGGATCGAAGTGTGGCATTACGGGTTACAGCGCTCAGCGTGCACCCGGTCATGCAGTCTCGAGGATGCCGTAGCGCAGGCATTCGCGAACCAGAGGCAGCACCTCGATGAGCAAGGCGTCATGGTCAACCTCAAGAATCGCAGAGACGGCATCGGTGATCTGAGCCAATGTGAGTTCGCCGTCGCAAGCACCCAACACTCCGCCAGAGGCCGTCGTCATCTCGACAGCCCGGCATAGCCCGCGACGCTGACGCAACACGACGTGCTCAGGGTCGGTGGCACCGGGACGTCCGGTAGTTTCGCTGTCAACGTTGGGGGCGATGCGCCAACGTCGAGCAAGCAGGTCCTCGTCACTGAGATGCGCCCAGATGACAGCCTGGGCGCGTCGAGCCATCGTTCCACCAATCGGTTGTGCCACCTGCCAGGGCCATTCTTCGAAGCAGAGATCGGGATCGTCCCGGCCCGCCTTGGTCAAAGTGATCCACCCCAGAGACACACCGGTGACGTCGAGATTGTCGAAGTAGGACAACCACTCGTCGTAGCGAGACCGCCACTGGGCAGACCCGTCCAATCCGGCATCGGTAAGCCAGGTCTCGATGTACTCGCAAACGTCGAGGTGCTCGCGCTCGACCACCCACAGATCGCAGCCAGTCTCCTCGACCCAGGTGGCGAGCCTTTCGGACCACGGTTGATCACCGATGTGGGCCCAGTTAGCAAGAACCTGGAGCATCCCGCCGTCATTGAGACGGGCAGGGGCACCACGAACCACGGCCTCCACCAAGCCGTCCCCACAGAACCCTCCCTCCCGGTAGATCAGCCGTTGGCCATCACGGCTAGGCGGAGCCATGACGTAGGGCGGATTAGTGACGATGAGGTCGAAGGTGTCGTGGCCGCAGGGGTCGTAGAGGGATCCGTCCCGGATGTCTACGTCGGCGTGAGAAAGACGGCAAGTGAGCTGGGCCATCTCGAGGGCTCTAGGGTTGACGTCAGTGGCGACGACATGATCGGCATGACGCGACAAGTGCAGGGACTGGACGCCGCACCCGCACCCCATGTCGAGGGCGCTCCCCACGTGAGTTGGTACAGCCATCTGGGTCAGTGAAACTGATGCTGGTGAAACGCCTAATACGTAGTCAGGGCGGATTTTAGTGATGGTCTTATCCAAGCCCGGGGTGAGGTCGGAAACTGTCCACCCCGAAGCGCCGTCGTCGGGGGACCCGTAGGGACGCACATCGACCAGGGCGCGAGCTGTTGATCCCGCAATGCTGACGATGCCGGCCTCAGTGAGGGCTTGCAGCGGCAACGGTGCCAACTGTTCAACGGGAACGGGCTGCTGCAACAGCCATAGACGAATAGCTCCGGCCAAGGCATCCGTGCGCCCTGCTAACGCCCGCAAAGCTGGTGTGGTGCTATTTCTGGTCAACCCGAGCTGCCCAGAGTCGCCGATGGCGGCCATGACAGGATCAGTCACGTACCCGATATCGGTGAAGATGTGCCGCAGCTGTTCGATCTCGTCGACGGTGAGGTGTCTGCCCATGGTGGCAATCTTGGCGCGTGATCGTTCCATCTGTCTCGTCAACCCGTGACGCTGTGTCGCGGCTGTTGACCAGCCCCCAGGTGGTCTATCTTGATCATCGCGAGGCCGCAGCAGGACACACCTGCGAGTGGCCTTCGTGGTTCCCCGAGGATTGTCGTCAAGCCGTCGAAGCGGCTGGGATTCATCGGCCATGGCAACACCAGGCGCGATTCGCCGAGCTGGCAAGAGCAGGCCGTCATGCAGCGATCTGTACCGCAACGGCGTCGGGAAAAACCTTGGCCTATTTGTTGCCGATCATGGCTGCGACGGCATCGGCCACCCCGGTGGTGCCGGAGTCGCCAACTCCTGGCCTGCCGGCATCTTTGCGGGATTCCCTACACCGCAACAGTGCCCTGTACCTGGCTCCCACGAAGGCCCTGGCTCACGACCAAGAACGCGTTTGCCGCGAGGTTGGGCCGAGGGATTGGCTGGTTTCGACCCTTGACGGCGATTCCGATGAGGCTGAGCGTCGTTTCGCCCGGGAGCAGGCCCGATACGTCCTCACGAACCCGGACATGTTGCACCACACGGTGCTGCCGTCTCATGCACGGTGGGCTGGGTTGCTCGGAAGCCTGCGATATGTCGTCATTGATGAAGCCCACCGATATCGCGGGGTCTTCGGGGCACACGTGGCCCAGGTTATTCGCCGGCTGCGCAGGCTTTGTCGGATGCATGGCGCAGATCCGGTATTCCTGCTTTCTAGCGCGACCTCGACGAACGCAGCCGAAGCCGGGACCCGCCTGCTCGGGGTAGAGAAGGTCGAGGTCGTTGATGAGGATTGCTCCCCACACCCGGGCCGTGACGTCGTCTTGTGGCAGCCAGCCGAGTCCATCTCAACCGATGCGACGGGGCTTGTAGCTGACCTGGCCGACGCCGGATTACAGACGATCTGTTTCGTCGCCTCGCGTTCGCTGGCAGAGGTCATTTCTGCCCATGCCCAGGACCGGGTAACTAGCGGCGCTCGGGTTACCGCGTATCGGGCTGGGTACCTTCCCGAGGACCGACGACGTATCGAGGCCAGACTGCAGGACGGCTCGGTGCGAGCGGTCGTCGCAACGAATGCCCTGGAGCTGGGTGTAGACATTTCGGGGATGGACGCTGTCGTTATCGCCGGGTATCCGGGACGACTGTCGGCCTTGTGGCAGCAGGCTGGTCGAGCCGGACGGTCGGGCCGTGACGCGTTGGTGGTGCTCATGGCCCGGGAAAATCCGCTGGATCAATACCTCTTTGAGCACCCCGAATTATTGTTCTCGTCCTCGGTGGAATCGACTGTGTTGCACCCGGATAACCCGTATGTGCTCGGCCCGCACGTGGCCGCGGCCGCCCAGGAGGCATACCTCTCCCCTGCGGACGAAGAGTTTTACGGGTCGGCCTTTGCCGGGATATGCAAAACGCTGACAGGCCAGAACGTACTGCGACGTCGCGGAAATCGGCTGTTCTGGACCCGTCCAGAACGGGCTGTCGACGCCATCGACCTGCGATCGGCGGCAGGCAAAGGGATTGACATTATCGACGTGTCCACGGGGAGGGTCATCGGGGGAGTCGACGAAGCCGCCGCAGACCGTACCGTGCATCCAGGCGCGGTGTACCTGCATCAGGGGGATCAATGGCTGGTCGACGAATACAACCCGGTCGAGCACCACGCCCTGGTGCACCAGGACCTGCCGGGATATTGGACTCAACCGCAGTCAGCGTCGACGGTGAGAATCCTTCGGGAGGAGAGACGTCGCGCTTGTGGTCCCGGATATGTGGCGTGCGGGCAGGTGGAACTGACAGAGCAAGTTGTTGGGTATCTGCGTCGCGACGAAATCACCAATGATGTGTGGGACTCGGTGGCCCTCGAGATGCCCACCCACACCATGATCACCCAGGCCTGCTGGTGGGTTATTCCCGACAAAGTTGTGGACGACCTGAAGTTCGATGCCGTCCATCTGGCAGGGGCCGCCCATGGCGCTGAGCACACCGCGATTGGACTACTGCCAATGTACTCACCGTGCGACCGATGGGATGTGGGTGGGGTGTCGACGGTGATGTTGCCTGACACTGGAGCGTGCACCATCGTCGTCCACGACGGTCAGGCCGGTGGGGCTGGATTCGCCGAGGCCGGTTTCGAGAAGGCCGAGGAATGGTGGCATGCCACCATCATGCGCCTAGCCCAATGTGGATGTGAGTCTGGATGCCCCGCCTGCGTCGTCTCGCCCAAATGCGGGAATGCCAACCAAATGCTCGATAAGGCCGCTGCTGCCGCACTGACGGCAGCGATGGATCCGCTGGCCTAATCGGTCATTCGACATAGTTTATGGTGCGGCTTCGGTATCCCCTCCTCGCGGATGTTTGTGTTACCGCCCCTGCAACATCCCCAGCACTACTCTGGGCAGCTCAGCACCCCAGGTTGGTGATTCGCATCTGTTTACGGACAAGCTCGTGACAGACAACTGACCCAGGTCGTCTTCGGCTGCCTGGGCTGAAATGACCTCGCTCGGTGCCATTCCTGGAACCATCCGCAACTCTCGATAGAGGTATAATTTCCCGGTCCTATGAGCATCAGGAATGACGGTGATCCGTCCCAATTCCATATCGAGATCTCGACACAGCATCCGTGCAGCGACACCTGGAACTCATGCGCTAGGACGGATCACCGACGCCCCCTAGGGCCGCCTATGGTTCCCCTGGCATTTCTGGGCGAAATTCTCACTCCATCGGGCCGGCCCGAGACGATTTCACCACCCTGGTAGGCATTCCCGGCAACTCCCATCCGCGGTGAAGCTGTACCCCTACCTCGACGGTCACAGACGACCCGTTCTCCGTGTTATGCACAACGCATGAAACCAGTTCAGCCCCATTGGCTTTGACGGTTCGCTCGGCCACGGGGCAGCCAGGCTCCCCGATGGCCTGGGCTCCCCCAGCGGCCAATGCGGCCATGTCAGACGTCTCTTCCGCACGATGAGTAGCTGACCACCATCCCGTGATTAAAAGTGACATCCACACTGCCGCGATGAACCCCACCCCGACAGCCGCCAACAACAGGGTTCCCGAGCCTCGTTCTCCACCCGCTTTGGTGCCACGAGTCCGGATTCTCGACAAGGCCAAATTCATCATGTCTGCCCCGGTTCCATCGGAGAACGGGCCTGCCCTCGCAGGTGTACCGGCCCGATCCTCCCCAACGACCTGTCGACCTGAACGGTCACGTTCACCCAGCCGCCGGATGTGGTTGTAGATACCTTGGCTCCGGTGGGCGCGTTACTCTCGGCCTGCCGAGCCGACGCGGTATCCCCGCAAGCCACCTGACGGGCCACCTGGGCGGCCGTCGTACGGCAGGCATCCTCGACGACTACCAGCCCCACCACCCAACAACTTGTTGCCACTACCAGGGTGGCTGCGATGAGACTGACAGCCATCTCGACTGTCACCATCCCCCGTGCTATACGCTGCCGGGATCGCTGCGGGGAGCGACCCGGCGTGGCGGACACCCGCGAGCGTCCGCCACGACGAGCCAGACCGGTCACGGCAGCATGCCTCCTGCCTTGCCAATGATGCTGACAACCAGTTTGAGCAGCTTCGTGAAGACCTCCTGGTGGGTGACGACCTTGAGCAAGACCAGCGCGAGCGCGACGGCGGCAAGCATGCCGACGGCGTACTCCGCGGTAGCCATGCCACGATCAATGATCTTGTTGCGCGCTGCTCGGTAACGCCCTCGATGTCGGGGCTCTACCACATCAGTAGCGCCAACCAGGTCGAGAGACCTAGCAGAGATGACGGGTTCCGTCGTTGGATCGGTGTTCTCAGACACTGTCGTCTCCTGTCTGTTTATCAGGCCGGGCCACTCCCGACCTCTGTGAGGCGTGTGCCTCACACCTCCAGTTGTCGTCTGAGCTCCCAAAATCCGCCAGTCAGTTTCATTTCTGTGGATAACCCGCCTACGGTCACCCAAACCCCCTGTGGACAACCGATGGCAGGCAGGACGACATGCCCGTGCCCTCACGACACAGCCCGTGTCGTCACAGCGCCCCCAACACCATTCCGGCGATAATCGGCACCACGCCAACCAACAAAAAGGCTGGAAGGTGGCAGCACACCAGCGGACCGATGGCGTCAACTCCCGCCTTACGTGCCTTTTTCTCGGTCTTTTCTGCGGCTGCAACCTGAAGTTGCGCAGCATGGGCCGACAACAGTTCGCTGATCCCTTCACCAGAGTCCACGGCTCGTGAGACGTCCTGAGCAGGATCACGCCACACTTCTACCGACGCGAGATCGTTCCAAGCCCTCGAGTCCGGCACTCCTGCCGCCAGAGACGACGCCAACCGACGCAAATCCTCAGCGCATGGTCCTTCCAACGATTCGGCTACCGTTGTTACTGCCGACCGCAATGGCAGCCCAGCCTCCATCGCGCTCGAGAGCATCAGGAGGGCCTCAGGAAGCTGAGCCGCCCGATGCTGTTCCATTCGTCTATGCCCCGATGACTAAAGCCGGCCAGACCCCCACCACATCACCGTTCCCACAAGAACGGATAAACCCGCCGCTGCTGGAAACGGCCACGGCACGCCGATGAGGACCGCGCAGGCCGCAACTAGCCCCGCTAGCACCCGTATGTGCGATGCTGGGGCTCCGGGGCGAGGAGCCAGCCAAGCGGGAGGCGGTTTCCGAGCCTGAGTACGTGTTCGTGCTGTCGCCGGAACGACCAGCCACGCTGCGATCGCGGCCATGATCATCGCCGGAAGGAGGGTTCCCGTCACATCGATGTCGCTCATGGCAGTGCCTCCTTCGCTACCCGATCAGCCAGAGACTCACTCCACAGCACCCCAACGCATGCCAGCAAGGTCGATCCCAACAAGCAAGCCCTCCCTAACCATGTGGTGGTAAGGAACACCGTCGGATGCGCTCCGACGACATGGCCCATAAGCAATCCGACCAGAGGTAGTAGACCCATGATCCGCCCCGACGCCCGAGCCGCCGCGAGTTCGGAGTCGAGGGTGGCTTCTAGGCGGGCTCGCCGAGCTGTTCCTTCAGCCACGGATTTCGCCGCTGGGGCGAGGGGCGCACCTGTTGTCGCCGCCAAATGCCACGCGTGGGCTAGTGGCACCAGACCAGCCATCCCTGGTTGCCGGGAGGTGGCAATGAGGGCGTCGGAAACGCTTCCGCCCACTGCCTGAGCCCGCCTAGCCTGGGCCAATACCTCCACGTCATCAGCCACGTGCTCTAGCGCAACTGAGGGGATCTCTCCCACCGACACCCGTCCAGCCAAAGCCCTTGTCGCCCGGGCAACCTCGCGACCGCCTTTAAGAATCTGGGCTCTCCGACGCTGACGGCGCACAACGACGAGCACCGTTTCGCCCACGACTACTGTCATAACGGCCCACACCACACCGCTCGCGCCAAAAAGCAACCAGGCCACCACGAACCCCACCGGTATCCCCGACCACGCTGGTAGATGCCGCCCCTCCTGCTTCCTTGTGGCGGATGGCATCGCTATCCATACTGCCAACCCCATAAGCAAGGAGGCTCCGATGACCGTCATCGCGCCACCTCCATTCCGAGCAACTGTGACAACCTCCCCGCACCGTCGCCAAGAGTCATCACGCCGTCGGCATCCCACCGCACGGCGGGTAGGACCACAGCTCGACCCTCGACATCGACGAAAACCCCAATCTCCGCCACCCGTCGTCCCCTCTCTCCCCTCTCCACATGAATGACGGTGTGAAGGGCTGCGGTGATCTGAGCCGATGCCGCCTCCCGAGATAACCCACCCAAAGCAGCCAAAGCCTCCAGACGAGCCGGCACCTCAGCCACCCCGTTGGCGTGCACCGTCCCGCAACCACCCTCATGACCGGTATTGAGGGCCATGAGGAGATCTCGCAGTTCCGCCCCTCGCACCTCTCCAAGGACGATCCGGTCGGGCCTCATTCGCAAGCACTGACGGACCAAGTCGGTCAGAGTCACCGATCCTTTACCCTCAGAGTTGGCTGCGCGGGCCTCCATTGACACCCAGTGCGGATGGTCGATCCAGATCTCCCGGGAGTCCTCCACAATGACCAGCCTTTGGTCCGACGGCAAGCTCGTCAGCATCGCGGAAAGCAGGGTCGTCTTTCCGGTCCCGGTACCCCCAGTTACCAAGAAGGCCAACTTCCGGCTCAAAATTGTGTCGATCATCCGTCGGCACCCCGGTGCCATCGATCCTCCGGTTACCCAATCGTCGAGGGAGAGGCAGCGTCGGGACGGCACTCGCAAACTAAGACAGGTCCCTGGCCTCGCCAGCACATCCAAGACAGCGTGAACCCGGATGCCGTCTGGCAGCCTGGCATCCACCCACGGATTGCCGTCATCGAGCCGACGCCCCACCGCTGCAGCCAGCCGCACTGCTAAAGCCCTTACTTCCTCAGGTCCGCTGAAGGTGACGTCGGTCAGTTCCAGGCCTTGTCCGCGGTCGATAAACACCTGGTTGGGACCGTTGACGAGGACGTCAGTGACCCCGTCCATTGCCAGCAAAGGATCTAATCGCCCGGCCCCAGTGCTGGTGCGGCGTAGCTCTTCGACGACCGCCAGTACGGTTTTGTCTGAAGCCACCCGGCCACAGTCGAGAATGGCGTGGGCGACGTCCATCGGTGTCCAGTCCCGCGCAAGGCCAGCCAGTCGGCGTCGCACCTGCTCGACGAGCTTGAGATCCGGTTCTTCTCCGCTCATGAGCCCATCACCTGATCAACGAGCTCAGCGCACCCGCTACGCCATCGTCGGGAGGCCACCACCCATGGCGCTTCCCCGTCCCCCTGGCCACGAGCCAGTCGGCGGTCATCCTTGATCGTCATATCGGGCCGTACCCCCAACACCGACTCGATATCCTCGTCAGGCATGGATCGTCCCGGCCCTCGCCGCGCTACGAGGAGGTCCGGAAGGTTCTGCCCTCTGGCCGTCATCACAGATCTGAGGTCAGCCGCCACCACCCCGACCTTGACGTTCACCGTGACCTCCGGAGTATCAAGACCTCCCGGATCCACGACGACAAGATCGTGATCGCCAGCCAGGGAATCAACCACAGCTCTACGAGCTGCTGGAGGCACGTGAACACCCACCCTGCCTGCACTCACCACCTCAACACCGTCGAGGGAAGGCACGTGAGACCCCAAATCAGTCGTCACCCCGCGGGCCGACGCCAACTCAGGCCACCGCCACCCGTCTTTTCTCTCGATGCCTAGCAGCAGGTCGATCCCGCCGGCACTGGGATTAAGTTCAACCAGCCCAACTTTTATCCCCGACCTCGCAGCGGCCCATGCCAGACCTGATGCCAAGGTGCTGACCCCAGTACCGCCTCCACTCGAATTCACCTGCACCACTGTGGCCCTCGATGTCGTCGCCAGTTCGTCATGGAGAATCTCAGTAAGCACCTGATTGGCTCGCGGCACGACGATGACGCTGGCCGATAGTCCCGCCGACCAGCGTGCCGCCTCCTCAGCGTCGAAACCGACGACATAGGTGCCCGACCGTGGAGACAGCCCCCACGCCATCACCGACCCAGCCATGTCCGCTCCTACCAGCAATGGACCATTCCTCGACCAAGCCCGTGACACGGCTTCGCGGCCCCCTAAGACTTCCACACCAACCCCACCGCTGGCTGCCACTGACCCGACGACCTCCGCCAATCGACTATCCCGGGTCACCAAGACGACCGCTGTCTCCTCCGGGGCAGCACTATGCGCAGGCCGATGCACCGCAGCGCCCCGTCCTTGTCCAAGAATCTTCATACCTTCAGTTGTCGTCGGAAACCGCAGAATTCGTCACCCAATGTCAGATCTGTGGAAAACCGTGCCAACTCGCCGACGAGCCCCTGTGGACAACCCTGGCCACCACGATTCCCTCTACAATCGGGGCCATGGCAGTCTCTTCGGCACCGCATCTTCCCAGCGGCTCATTCGAATGGCTGACTGCCGGACGTGTGGACCCAGGTAGTCGAGTCGTCGTGCTGTGCCCGACCGTCGCCCATTGCCGAGCCGTTGCCTCCCATGGGGCCGATGTCCTGGCCGTTCACCGCGATCCCGATACCGCGGAAAAACTCAACCGCATTCCTGGCGTCATGGCCGTCTGCGGGTCGCCCGAATCGTTACCTCTTAATTCATCCAGTTTCGATGCTGTCTTGGTGCACCAGGGCTTTCACGAATTGGCCCCCGGCCTCGCCTTACCTGAAATCGCCCGCGTCCTGCGCCCAGGCAGTGTCCTCGGCGTCTCCTGGCTGGTACGCGATGACACTGTTCCGTGGGTCAAGCGGCTTGCGGCGCTACTGCGCACCGTCGATGAGAATGCTATGAGCGGCGACTACGGCACCGAGTCAGTACATGAACTCATCTCCAGCAAGTACTTTCCGGAGGACGAGCACACCACCAAGCGCCTGTGGGTGCCGGTCAACCGTGACTCTCTCGTCGCCATGGCTGCGGCCCGACCGGCCGTCCGGGCCCTCGACTCCGACGCCCGCTCCAACGTGCTCACGAAGGTTGCCGCACTCGCCGACGATTCTGCCGGGACTAGCGGGTTACGTCTGCCCTATCAACTTGAATGCTGGCGGGCTTGGGTCGACCACGATGAGCTCACCACCCCTATTCGACCCCATGACGACGGCCTGACGATCACGCTCTGATCCCGCTCACACCGTGCCTTAACACGGTCCGTCCACCCTATGAGCGCCGATCGGTGACATCACACCAATTTGGTATGCTGCTACACAGGGTGTGCCGGGAAGTCTGGTCGGCGTGACTCTGTCCCCTATCCCGCTGAGCCCGCGCCGCGGGTTCCCGAGAGGCATTTATGACGGATTCCCGCAAGAACAAGCGGCCTCGCAAGAGCATCCTTCGACCGGTGACAGGCCCGAACGCCCTTCACCTGTCTGACATCTTCCGAAACGAAACCACTGGCGGCATGCTGATGCTGGCAGCCACGGTCGCAGCCCTCTTGTGGGCCAATCTTGGTCATCACTCGTACCATTTCTTCCGTGAATTGGCTCTTGGTCCGCTCACAATCGAGCAGTGGGCGGCTGACGGCCTTCTAACGGTCTTCTTCTTCATCGCCGGCCTCGAACTCAAGCGAGAATTCGTTGAGGGATCGCTATCGCGACCTGCTGACGCATTGGTCCCCATCGTTGCCGCAGTATGCGGAATGGTGTTCCCGGCTGGCATCTACACGCTATTCAACGTGTTAGCCAGCGACGGACACCCGGCAGGTTGGGCCATCCCGATGGCAACCGACATCGCCTTCGCCTTGGCGGTACTAGCCATCGTCGGAGCAGGCTTGCCACAGGCCGTACGAGCCTTCCTGCTCACCTTGGCCATTGCCGATGACCTCGGTTCGATCATCGTGATCGCAGTCTTTTTCTCCACGGGCCTGGACATCTGGTGGCTCGCCGGTGCGATCGCCTGCATCGGCCTCTGGGGAGTGATGCAACACTTCCACGTTGATAACGGCTGGTGGTACGTGCCGATCTTCATCGTCGGGTGGTGGTGCATGCTGCGCTCCGGCGTCCACGCCACCATCGCCGGCGTCGCTTTTGGCCTCCTGACCCGCACTGAGGAAGACGTCCTGGACGACCCCGTTGATCGCTGGCAGCACAAAGTGGAGCCATGGTCGGCCGGTGTCGTCGTCCCCTTTTTCGCTCTCATGAGCGCCGGTGTCCACGTCAGCGGGAAAACCTTCCTGGCCCTATGGACTCACCCAATCTCGCTGGGTATCGTCTGCGGGCTCATTCTTGGAAAGGTCATCGGCATCACCCTCGGATCCTGTCTCACCGCCCGATTCACCTCGGCTGAGCTGGGTCGCGGTGTTGTATGGCGCGACATCATCGCGGTAGCTGTGTTGGCGGGCATCGGATTTACCGTCTCAATGCTCATGACCGATCTATCCTTCCCAAAGAACCACGAATTCGCGGACGAGGCCAAGGCATCCGTGCTGATGGCATCCTTCTTGGCGGCCATCCTTGGTGGTGCCATGCTGCACCATCGCGGCAAAAGTCACGCCATGCGCCAGACCAAGCATTCCCACGAGGTTCCGGTTGCAGCCGGTACCTGCAACGACTAAAGCCAGTTCCTGCGACGACAACTCAACCCGAACACAGCAGATCGAACCTATTCCCGTTAGGCTGAGATCATTACATTCATCACGCGGAGGCATCCCATGGCAGACAAGCTCCCGGTTGGCGATACGATTGACAACCTTAAGACTGACGGCCAGAAGTTGGTCCAGGACTCCAAGGCCTTGGTGACGGCGGAGATCAAGCCTGCCGCCAAGCACGCCGGGATTGGTGTCGGCATGTTCGGAGGCGCTGGTTACTTCGGTATCGTCGGCGCACTGTTGCTGTGGCTGTGTGGCGCCTTCGCTTTTTCTCTTATGTGGCAGCATATTGGCAACTGGGACATCCTGCTGTCTCTAGTTGTCGGTTTTGCGACGATGGCTGTCGTCCTATTCATCCTGGCAGGCATCCTCGCCCTGGCCGGCAAGGGACAAATATCTCAGGTCAAAGCCCCGACCGGCATCGTTGACGAGGCTAAATCAACTCTCACAGCGGTCAAGTCGGCCGTCGCCCGTGGTAAGTACAACGCCACTGCCCGCAGCAGCATCGACGCCAGCGAAATTCCTTCTCCTGCCGCTCCGGTGGCGGCTGACGGGACTTCCGCTCCCCGCCGCGCTAGCGGTGCGACCGAGCGCGACTGAGTTAACTATTACGGCCCTCCCACAGCTATGTGGGAGGGCCGTTGCCTATGATGTAGCCATCAAGGCGCGGAACCCGCACCTCAAGGAATGTCGTTCGGCGTCATCTCCTCCGGCAGACGTCGAGCCCCTAAATATCCTTCCGGAATCTCCACCATGCGCTCCCGATCCCACGGCCGGGACCATCCGCCGCGATCGAGCAAAGCGTCGAGAACATGGGCAGTGAATCCCCACACGAATATGTCGGGTAGGACGAAGGCCGGACCGCGATATCCCGAGGGGTGACGTGTGGTGGCACGAGCCGCCGGATTTGCCAGGTCAGCCAGTCTGACACGCTGCACCATGGCCACCTCGGCGGGATCCACGACCCCAACTGTCCCTGCCCCACTCCAGGTGGCGATGACGGTCGTGACATCAGAGCCGCTAGCAGCCACGTGGGCAGTCGGCAGCACTCCCCTCACGGTGACGAGGCGTCTGTCCAATCCCACCTCCTCGTGGGCTTCCCGCAGGGCGGTATCGACGATCGTCTCGTCAGTGTTCTCAGCCCGACCCCCAGGTAGGGCTACCTGTCCAGCATGGTGACGCAAGGACAGTGGTCGTCGAGTCAGGACAATGTCGTTCCCTTCCTCGCTGATAAGGGCCAGCACCGCCGAGGATCGTCCGCCGCCAGGTCGTCGTCCCACCGAAAAATCAGGGTCGTCACGGCCAAGACTGGCGATGAGGGCACTTAAGTGACTCATGGCGTCCTCTTAATGACCTTGTCAATAGCAGAGTCAAGCTCCCGCTGGGAGCGCCACTGTCCACTGTGACGGGTGACGATAGTTCCGTCGCGCACGATGAAGGTGACGGGCACCCCACTGATCTGCCAAGCGCCTTGGATAGTGCTGTCAGGATCCTGCAGGTGGGGGAAGGTCAGACCCGCGTCACCCGCGAACGAAATGGCCTCGGATGCGTCAGATTCAGCGTAATCGATGCCAAGGAAGTGCACCCGGTCGTGATACCTGCGGTACGCGTTCGCAATGAGCGGAGCCTCACTACGACATGGTCGACACCACGACGCCCAGATCGTCACGACGGTCACACCCCTCCACGTCGCCCGAGACATGGAGACCGTCGGCCCCTCACCAAGGCATTGCAAGCCGTGATCAGGCATGGGCCGGCCCTCTGTGGCCGGCCCGGAACTTTTCGCAATCGGCCCCGACGGCAGATGCGAGCACCCCGGTATTCCGGCATCCTCGCGCTGATGAGCCATGCCCGCATCTCCCCCGCAGCCAGCAAACATCAAGGCGGCCATCACCGCGCTGAAAACCTTCATCCCCCTCATCGACGCGGCTCCCGGACTAACGTGGCGGCCTCCTCGGGATCCGTTGGGCCTTCCCCGAAGGACGGGCACCACTCGGCAACCGGGCATACCCCGCAGGCAGGACGCCGCGAGTGACAGCGCCGCCGCCCGTGCCAGATGAGGCGGTGACACAACATCACCCATTCAGACGGGTCAAAAAGCTCAGCCAGGTCGGTTTCCACCTTGGCGGGGGTAGTCGCATCGGTCCAGCCCAGACGTCGAGATACCCGCATGACGTGGGTGTCCGGGGTGATTCCGGGGATGCCGAAGGCATTACCTAAAACAACATTGGCGGTCTTACGACCGACTCCGGGCAGGGTCACAAGAGAGTCAAGATCGTCAGGGATGGCACCGTCAAAATTGTCGACGAGCTTCGCGCCCATCGACACCAGGCGCGCTGCTCGGGTTGGTCCACATCCCAGCGGGGCGACTACTGTCTCGACTTCACCAATGTCAGCATCGGCCAGGGCCTGGGGGCCAGGCCAACGGTTGAACAACGTGGGTGTGACGGTATTGACTCGCCGATCCGTCGTTTGGGCCGACAGCACCGTGGCAACGAGCAATTGGTACGGACCGGCGTAATTCAACTCGCAGTGAGCGTCTGGATAGGCCTTGGCAAGGAGTGCTCGCACCTCGTTGGCGCACGCGCGGCAGTCCTCCCGTTGAGGTCGAGATGCGCTAGGGGATGCTGCCATGGAGCTAAGCATAGGAGGAGAATCGAGGCCCGGTGTCAGCACCGAATGTGACAGCTGCCACAATGTAGGCACACGCCCGGCCACGAATGGTCGAACGATGCACGTGCTCATGAGGGGAGATGTTCGGATGGCAAATGTGGTGGCAACAGCGGCGACCCAACCGTTCTTCGCAACTCTCGGCGCAGCCTCGGCCGCCCGAATCATGGCCATGTGTGAGGCGTCAGTCTGCCCGCGAAATACCGTGATCTTCAAGGCCGGAGACTCAGCTGACAACCTGTACCTCGTCGTCGAAGGAAAGGTGAAGCTCACTCGCTCCACAACTGCCGATGACCTCACTCCCCGCGACTCCCTGTTGTGGCTTATGGGCCCCAGTGACATGTTTGGGGAGCTGTCGCTGGTTGACGGCGGCACCCGCTCCACGACGGCCACCACTGTGACCCGCTGCAGCCTGCTCAAGACTCCGGGTGCGCAGATGCGCGAGCTCGTTAAAGGCCGTCACGACGTCGCCCTGGCTATGTTGGGACGCCTGTCGGAGCGCCTGCGTCGAGCCGACGACAACACCGCCCATTTTGTCTCCGGTGACGTCCCAAGTCGATTGGCGTACACCCTGCTCGACCTGGCACGACGCTTCGGTACCGCGAACCCGTCAACTGGGCACATCGTGGTGCGTCACGACCTCACCCAGCACGAGCTCGCCCAGGCCGTCGGCTCCTCCCGAGAGACCGTCAACAAGGCGCTGACGGATTTCGCCGCTCGGGGATGGATCGCAGCGCGACCCAAGGTTGTCACCATCATGGAGCCGGAGAAGCTGGCATCGCGGGCCAACTGAGTTCGCGGCACCTCACATCCACAAGTGTGGGGGCCAGGCGTTAACGCCTGGCCCCCACAGTGTTGTTCTGGAACCGGCGCGATCAGACTTCGACGGTCAGTTCGACCTCGACGGCTGATCCGAGTGGCAGGGTGGCCACCCCGACGGCGCTGCGGGCGTGTCGGCCATGCTCGCCGAAGACCTGGCCAAGCAGCTGCGACGCGCCGTTGGCTACCCCAGCTTGACCGGTGAAGTCCGGGGCGGAGTTGACGAAGACGACCACTCGGACAATCCGCTTAATGGCGTCCAACCCACCGGCCACGTCAGCTGCCGCAGCGATGGCGTTAAGAGCAGCGGCGCGGGCAGCCTCAGCGGCCTGCTCAGCGGAAACGGCGTCTCCCACCTTGCCAACGGCAGTCAACTCACCATCAACGAAGGGTAGCTGACCGGAGGTAAGAATCTGTGATCCGGTCTGAATGGCCGGCACGTAATCGGCAACCGGAGCCGCAACTGGAGGAAGAGTAATCCCCAATTCGGCACACCTCGTTGTGGCGCTCATCGGGGTTCCTCCTGGTCAGGCAGCGGACGTTTGAAGTAGCCCACTAGCGAATCGGGGTTGGGGCCGGCGACGATCTGAACAAGTTCCCAACCGTCGGCTCCAAAGTTATTGAGGATCTGCTGCGAAGCGTGCACCAGAATCGGTGCTGTGAAGTACTCCCATCGGGTCATGACTTCACCCTAGCCGTCTTCGTCAGAGTTCCCCGGTCAGCGAGCAGCACATCGCGCCAACTCGTCACGTCTGGACGCTCACGCAGCAAGCGTCGCCTCTCACGCTCGGTCATACCGCCCCAGACCCCCCACTCAAGCCGGTTATCCAGGGCTTCAGCAAGGCATTCCGGACGGACGCGGCAGTCAGTGCAGATACGCCTAGCTCGGCGCTGCTCTTTTCCATCCGGAAAGAGGGCATCTGCCATACCGCGGCAATTTGCCTGAAGCGTCCAATCGTCAGCTTCATTGCTTTCCACGAATCTCACGGTACGCGATACGGATGCTTTTTGACAAGGGACCAAATAGTCAAACTGACTGCACGATGGACCATGATATCGCATACACCTACTCTAGAGTTACCCCATGGACACCACGACCACCATCGGTTGGGGAATCGCAGGCACTGGACGTATCGCTCGCACGATTCTTAAAGACTTCGCACATGTCCCGGGAGCACGCATCTGCGCTATCGCGTCAAGGTCGGCAGCCCGCGCCGATGCTTTTGCCGATCTGGTTACTCAGAACCTGAGTTGTCCCCGCCCAGACACTCATGATTCCTATGTCGACATGATCACCAACCCCACAGTGGACGTCGTTTACGTGGCAACCCCGCACCCTCAGCATCGACCGATCGCCCTGGCTGCCATTGACGCCGGGAAGGCTGTTCTCGTCGAGAAATCCTTCGCCGCAACTGCCCATGCAGCTGCCGAAATAGCTGAGGCTGCTCGGGCTAAAAGGGTCTTTGCCATGGAGGGGATGTGGACCCGGTTTTTGCCTGTCGTTACCGAGATGATCGACGCCGTCAACAATGGCGCGATCGGCGAGCCGACGGGTATCCAGGGAGATTTGTTCGCCCTGCGCGATTATGACCCTGACGACCGTCTCTTCTCCCCAGCTCTAGGTGGTGGAGTAACCCTTGACCTCGGCGTCTATGCCCTCGATTTCGCCATTCGCCTCTTTGGAGAGCCCACCGAGGTCATCGCCCGTGGCAACCACTTCCCCAATGGGGTGGATTCCGACGCTTCGATGCTGCTGACTTTCCCAAAGAACAAATTCGCCACGCTGGCCATCTCGTTCACCTCCGACGGTCCGGGACGCATGACTATTCAAGGCACCGACGGCTGGATAGAGGTCGAGCCTAGGTTCCACCACCCCAGCCGTATCCTCATCCACCGCCGCGGAGTCATCCCGGAGATCCACAACACCCCCGCGCTGGGCCGCGGCTACGCTCACGAACTCATGGAGGTCTGCCAATGTCTGCGAGCCGGACGCACCGAGAGCCTGACGATGCCACTCGACGACACGCTGGCGGTAGCCAGGACGATGTCTCGAGTCCTCGACCAGCTCGGTGTGGAGAACTACGGCGACACTGAACTGTCCCACGCCTGAACCTTGGGCCCGACAACAGGCCGTGACTCCTCAGATCACTCGCCCACTCCTCGCCCCCTCCAGGAAATCGTACGGACGCTAGTAAGTCCAAACTCCGTGACTGACGTGCCACTTCCCTTACGTCCCTGCTGGATAATCATGGACACCTCCACGACTACCTGTTCGATGCAGGGTAAGGAGTATGCTAGCATCATCAAAAATCCGAATCTCGACGAAGTTGATTCCCATGAATACATTGGTCACTGTTGACCGACCTGCCAGTATGACCGAGCAGGAATGGCGAAAAGCCATCAAATTTGACAGCACCGACTGGGGCTGGATCATTATGAGCATCGGCATGGCTATCGGTGCTGGTATTGTATTTCTTCCAGTGAAGGTCGGCTTAGTCGGATTGTGGGTTTTCCTCGTCTCATCGGTGATCGCCTATCCCGCGATGTACCTGTTCCAGAGGCTATTTATTAACACTTTGGCCGAATCACCCGAATGCAAGGACTACCCAAGCGTCATCTCAGGTTATCTGGGAAAGAACTGGGGCTTTTTTATCGGTATCCTCTATTTCATCATGTTGGTGATCTGGGTATTTATTTATTCGACAGCCCTCACCAACGATTCCGCCTCTTTTCTCCATTCCTTCGGAGTGACCAAAACTGTGTGGTCGCACAATCCGTTCTATGGTCTGGTTGTCATCTGCATCATGATGGCGATCGCCTCACGAGCGGAAAAGATCCTTTTCCGAATCTCGACGGTGATGGTACTCACGAAACTGTCTGTCGTGACTTTCCTCGGCCTCGCGATCATCGGCAGCTGGAACCTGGCGAACGTCGGGGCCTTCCCGAGCTTGGGCTACCTGGTGAAACAGACCATCATCATGCTCCCATTCACATTGACCTCGATACTCTTCATCCAGTCACTCAGTCCGATGGTCATCTCCTACCGGGCCCACTACAGGTCAATCGAAGTAGCACATCACAAGGCCTTGTGCTCCATGAACATCGCGTTCAGCGTACTGTTCATCACAGTCTTTTTCTATGCCATCTCCTTCAACTTAACCATGGGACATGACGTAGCGGTGAAAGCCTACAATCAAAACATCTCGACCTTGGCGATGGTGGCCCAGGGCATGGGAGGCACGACCGTCAAGATTTTCTCCTTGATTCTCAACATCTTCGCCGTAATGACGGCGTACTTCGGGGTGTTCCTCGGCTTCCGTGAGGCATGCCAAGGAATTGCGATGAACGTGCTACGCCGCCTCATCCCCGAGGAGAGAATCAACAAGAAAATTGTTTCATGGTCCATCCTCGTCTTTGCAATCCTAGTGTCGTGGGGTGCTATCCTCCTCAATGCCCCTGTGCTGAGTTTCACCTCCATCTGCAGTCCCATCTTCGGCATGATCGGTTGCCTCATCCCAGCGTATCTTGTATTTAAAGTTCCCTCACTTCACAAATTCCGACGCCCGAGTCTAATTCTCATTATCGCAACAGGAATTCTTCTAGTTGTCTCGCCATTCCTGGCTTTCAGCTAATTCTTATCAGAAAGGTTGATCATGACACCCTTGGCGACCGAAGGAGTCCGGAATGCCGACTCGATGCAGAAAACACGATGTCAAACCCCGCTTTCTCCCTCTGAGATCAACAACCTCATTGAGGCCCTCCACCAGGGCGTGACCCCAGCCACCGGCTGCACCGAACCGATTGCCTTGGCCTATGCCGCAGCGCGCGCCAAACGAGCTCTTGGAAGCGACGCGAAACAACTCGACTCTCTCCACATTGACGCTCGGGTATCCCCCAACATTATGAAGAACGGCATGGCCGTCATGGTCCCCGGCACCGGACGGCCCGACCTCGAGATCGCCGCAGCGGTGGGAGCCCTCGCAGGCAACCCCGATGCGGGGCTAGCGGTCCTGGCCGACGTCAGCGAAGACGCGGCAGAGAAGGCGCGTCACCTAGTCGATTCAGGAGCCGTCGAACTCACTGTGGCCGATGTGGACGATGACCTCTATGCCGAAACCGTCCTTCACCTCGATGGTCACCACGCTCGAGCCTGTATTGCAGGCGACCACGCAAACGTATTCCTTGTCAGCCGCGACGACGAAGTCCCTGAGAGCAAGGAACGCCCAGCCGCAGGCCACGTCCCCCCGACGGCCGCACTCCTCCAAGGCCTCAGTCTGGCCAAGATCTACGATTTCGCTACCACCGTGGATATTGAGCGCATCGAGTTCATTACCGAAGCCGAACGCCTCAACAGCGCCTTGGTCGATGCTGGACGAGACGGCTCCTACGGGATTGGTGAAGGTGCCGCCATACTCGGATCGATCGACCGCGGCATGGCCTCAGACGACCTGTGCACACGCATGACCGCATACACTGCAGCCGCCTCAGACGCACGAATGGGCGGTGCCCCCTTGCCGGCAATGACCAACAGTGGATCAGGCAACCAAGGCATCGTCGCCACCGTCCCAGTCACTGTCGCGGCGGACTACGCAGGTGTCGACCACGAACGGCGCGTGCGCGCCCTGGCCCTCTCTCACGCCGTCGCCCTCTACGCCCACGCCGGGCTTCCCGTGCTCTCCGCCTTCTGTGCCGCGACCACAGCAGCGATGGGCGCGGCAGCCGGGATCTGCCTGGTGTTAGACGGCTCCTACAGCGCGGTGGAACGCGCAGTCGCATCAATGACCGGCGACGTCGTCGGCATGGTCTGCGATGGTGCAGGCTGCAGCTGTGCGTTGAAGGTCTCCGCCTCAGTGAATTCAGCCGGGCGTGCCGCCTTGCTCTCGCTGGCAGGCCGACGCGTACCTGGGACGAACGGGCTGGTACACGATGACGTCGACGCAGCGATTCGCGGCATCGGCCGGCTGGGAACCGAAGGAATGAAACAGACCGATCCGGAGATCCTGTCGCTGATGATGGCGAAACAGACCGTCTGAATCACGGGACCATCGGCCCAGCCTCAGCCGGGCCGATGCGCGAGGTACCGCGTCGCGATATTGCTCCGTCGATCCACACCTGGCGACGGGCCGGCACGGCGACCCTCCGTGTCCTCAGACCTTGACGACCTTGACCGCCAGTCCTAGGTCCAGCTCGACGGCCCAGTCGTCGGCGCGGGGCTCACGCGACATCTGGACCGCCAGCACCTCCTGACTGATCTGCTCAGCATGCTCCTCGATAGCTTTAGCCAGATCAGCACTAGCAGACCACGCCAAGGTGATACGGTCGGAAACGTCGAGTCCAGCCTTCTTGCGGCTGTCCTGGACGAAACGGATGACCTCACGGGCTTGCCCAGCGCGAGCCAACTCGGGGGTAATCTCCAAATCGAGAGCCACCGTCTCACCCTGCTCGTTGACGACGCTCCAGCCTTCCCGAGGACGCTCGGAGACGATCACATCGTCAGCAGTCACGACGGCCTTACCTCCCTCGACCTCTGGTACATCCAACTCGACAGACCCCTTGATGGCCAGTTCGGAGGCAAGCCACTCGGGATCGGCAGCGGCAATAGCGGCTGCGACCTTCGGAGTGGCTTTAGCGTACTTCTTGCCTAGGGCCCGGAAATTACCCTTCGCACAATGATCAACGAGGTCCCCAGCCGCAGTAAAGGAATCCAGAGCCATGACGTTCAGCTCGGACCGGATCTCAGCCTGCAAATCCTCGTCCAGCTTAGCCAAAGCGGCACCAGAAATGAGGGCGCGAGACAAAGGCTGACGGATCTTGGCCTTGGCCTCTGCACGGGCACCACGCCCCAGCTCGACGAGGCGTCGGGCCAGATCCATCGATTCGGACAGGGACTCGTCGATGAGCGAGTCGTCGACCACCGGCCAACTTGCCAAATGGACCGACTCCGGGCCGTGCGGATTTGTCGTCACGAAAAGGTCCTGCCAGACCCGCTCGGTGATAAACGGAACCATCGGTGCCATCAACTTAGTGAGGGTTTCGAGGGTCTCGTGCAAAGTCCACAGGGCGCCCTCATCGCCGTCCCAGAAGCGACGGCGGGAACGGCGCACGTACCAGTTAGACAGCTCGTCGACGAACTGAGCAATGAGGTTGCCGACGCGCTGGGTGTCGAAGTTGTTCAGCGCCTCAGTAACGTCGCGTACCAGCACATTGGTGGCGCTGACGAGCCAGCGATCCAGCACGTGACGCTGTGTTACAGCGGGGGGGACAACCCCCCCGAACCCCCTCGAATCCCCGGACCCCCTCGCCGGGTCGGCATCCTGCTGCGTGCCTTGAGCTGGAGACCACCCATTGGCGCGGGCGTAGAGGGCCTGGAAGCTCACGGTATTCCAGTACGTCAACAGAACCTTGCGGACCGTCTCCTGGATGGTCTCGTCACCGACGCGTCGTGCACTCCATGGGGAGCCGTCGGCCGCCATGAACCAACGCAGCGCGTCGGTACCATGAGAATCCATGAGCGGGATAGGCAACAGGATGTTGCCAAGGTGCTTGCTCATCTTGCGACCGTCCTCGGCCAAAATGTGGCCCAGGCACAGCACATTACGATACGAGGACTCGTCAAACACCAGGGTTCCGACGGCCATCATGGTGTAAAACCACCCGCGGGTCTGGTCGATGGCCTCACAGATGAAGTCACCCGGGTAGTGGGACTCGAACTTCTCCTTCGAACCGGGCACATGCGGGTATCCCCACTGGGCGAAGGGCATCGAGCCCGAATCGAGCCAGGCATCAGCCACCTCGGGCACCCGGTGATAGGTATGGCCGTCTCGGGTGAAGGTCACCTCGTCAATGAACGGGCGATGCGGATCCATCCCGGTGACGTCATGCCCGACGTACTGGGATAACTCGGCCAGCGACTCCACACAGATGACGTCGGAGTGATCGTCGTCGTTGCGCCACAACGGCAACGGAGTACCCCAGTAGCGCGACCGGCTGACAGCCCAGTCGATGTTGTTCTCCAGCCAATCACCAAAACGGCCATGCTTAATCGTCTCGGGATACCACGTGGTGCCCTCGTTCTGGGCCAGCAGTTGTTCCTTAACCTTCGTCGTGCGGATATACCACGAGGGCTGGGCGTAGTAGATGAGGTGGGTGTCACAGCGCCAGCAGTGCGGGTAGGAGTGCCAGTGCATCTCCAAGCGGAATAGGACTCCGCGCCTGTCAAGATCTTCGCATAACGGCTTGTCGGCGGTCTTGAAGAACTGCCCGCCCACCAGCGGCACGGATTCCTCGAAGGTACCGTCGGGGCGAATCGGATTGACCAGCGGCAACCCGTAGCGACGGCAGGTCTGTAGATCGTCGGCGCCAAAGGCTGGGGCCTGATGCACCAGTCCGGTGCCATCTTCGATGGTGACGTAGTCGGCTAGAACGACGAAGTTTGCGTCGGCAGGAGTGGGACGTCCATCAACCGTCACCCGCTCAGTCTTCGGCCACTCCAGGAAGTTGTAGGGGCGCTCGTAGGTCCACAATTCCATCTGCGAGCCCAAGAAGGATTCGCCGGTGAGGCTCCACCCCTCACCCAGCACTTTTTCGAACAGTGGCTCAGCGATGATGAGGTCCTGGGAGGCCGGATCCTCTGCAGAGGCAGTAGCGACGGCATCAGACCCCTCCGGAACCGGATCCTGGTGGGCGACGACGTATCGCACCTCGGGGTGGACGGCCACAGCAGTGTTCGATACGAGGGTCCAGGGGGTGGTCGTCCACACCAGCAGCTTGGCGCGTCCAGCCAGCGGGCCCGACGTCACCGGGAACGGCACATAGATCGACGGATCGCGGTCATCCTGGTAACCCTGAGCCAGCTCATGGTCGGACAGGGTGGTACCGCAGCGCGGGCAGTACGGGGCCACACGGTGGTCCTCGCCGAGTAAACCCTTATCCCAGATTCGCTTAAGACCCCACCACACCGACTCGACGTAGGACGGGCTCATCGTCCAATACGCCTCATCCATATTGACCCAGTAGCCCATTCGCTCGGTGAGTTCGCTGAAGGCATCGACGTGGCGGGTAACGGACTCGCGACATTTGGCATTGAACGGCTCAACGCCGTACTTCTCGATGTCAGGCTTACCGGAGAACCCGAGCTCCTTTTCAACGGCCAGTTCGACGGGTAGACCGTGACAGTCCCAGCCTGCCTTGCGGTCGACGCGGAACCCCTGCATCGTCTTGAAACGCGGGAAGATGTCTTTGAACACCCGGGCCTCAACGTGGTGGGTACCTGGCTGGCCGTTAGCGGTCGGCGGGCCCTCAAAGAAGGTCCACGGTTGGCCGTCCTTGGTGGCCTCCAAGGACTTGTCAAAAGTGTGCTGACGAGCCCACAGATCAATGATCTCGTGGTCCATCGCGGGCAGGTCGATCTGTGGCGGCACGTTGTTGTACTGCCTGCAGTTGTCGGAGCGAACTGGGTTCACATCGGTCATCGCAGCGGGTGGTCCTTCGTCTCGGGTCACCGAGGGACGAGCACACCGGATTCTCCGGGTACCCGCGGTACCACCCTCCTTGCACGACGTCAACGACGTCGGCCTCTCGGTTAGTCGATCGCTGCTGGTTCTACTAAGGCGATGTATGCACTCGCCCGTTCTTCCAGCGACTCCGGGGTGATCGCCCCATCACTGCCTTGCGGTCGCAAGCATCTTACTCCAACTGAAGAAAACTGTGGCGGGTCTCCGGGCACGGTGGCAATGATGTCGCTCTACGGCATTGTTGCCACCACAGACGCCAGGAACGACCATCACCTACCGAAATGCCACACACCTGGGAACTCCCCCGGCCTGCACGTAGTCACTTGATCGAGGCCTTGCCGCAAACACCGGTGGCAATCAGGTTTCAGAGTCAACAACGGACCACTGAGATGCTCTGTGCGCGGTAATAGCCACCTTGGGTATACGGCGTCCTAGACGTCTTCCGTCATAGGTGACACGAGCTAGGTCGACATGAAGGAGAACACCCAAATGTGCTTGAGGTGTTGCTTGTTCCCGTCCCGACGGTCCCTGCCTCACCATCATCCTCGTGTGCCGGAGGGACCCCACCTGCCCACACTAGTCAGTTGACCTCGCGTATGAGGATCACCCACGATTACGCCACGGGCGGGGCTTAACCAGCAAGGCAGAGATCCCTAGAAGGCAGAGAGCCACTGAAAGCACTGCAGACAGTACATCTGTGCGATCCTTCACCGGCCAAGACCACGGAGCTTCGAAACTTGCGGTGCTCCCCGCCAATAGACTCATGAGAACCCAGATAGTCGCAGGTAGGGATGACAGTCTTTTGACGCCAAGTGCGTTGGCAAGAAGGGTCACCCCAGACAATCCGACAGTATTTCGCGTGGCAACCATTCCGACGGGGAGATTTCCCACATACGCCAAAATTCCAACAAGGACGGCCGGCGTCGTTGACAGGAGACAATCGGCAAGTGCAGTCCGCCGCTCGGATCCTGCTTCCAGCCGCGTGTCACGCCGCGAAAGACACCAACCTTGCACGATGACCACGCACAGGGGAACCACGGCGGCATTAGGAACGTCAACACCTCTGCCTGTCAAAAACGGGGGGATCGCGACTATGACTTCGGAAGTGAGTCCGATGAGGACACAACAAACCACAGTCGCTGCAAGCAAAGATAACAGGGATCGATTTCGAGCCCAGGCTTTCCAGCCCAGCAGCACATTACCGCTCAACATGTCCGAAGCCGGGCTCGATCATGTTCAATAATGCTGGCCTGCTTCTCGATCGGCAGTCGATCGATGGATTTCAACCACTCACGAGTCTCTGGGGATAATGCTGTGTCTCGCACCTTGATGCCTGAATGTTCCACCAACCAAGCGACAACACGATCCTGAACATTTTGCACCCAGATCTCCACTTCGTCTTGACGAACTTGACACGGAGCAACAGCCAGGCCCTCCGCGACTGCCGATAGTGCGGGTAATGCCGATTCAGACACATCCTCTGCCGACGCCGACCACCAAACGGTTGTTTGAGTCGATTGCTCAATGCCCTGCCGGTATGCCCTTGGAACGTGAACCCCGTTGGCCCTCCACGCAGCATCTGCCTTCTGCACTATGGGCCCCAGCAGTTGGAGGTCGTGCGCATCCCAAGTACACACCGTGGGATCCTTCAAACACGTCTGCGTCCCAGTTCGAGGCACGGCAGGAAAAGCACCCACACCCTCCACCTCACGGAATCCAATTAACACTGTTGAGACCAACCCGATAATCAAGATCACGGTCACGATGGCACTTGAATGATAGCGCAGCCTACTCGCAATAAGCGCCACCATAGACACAACAAGAACACCGCATGCCATCGTCATGCCGGCCGCAAGGACTTGCGGATCTAGCATCTCCCCCACATTACAGCAGTCCATGTAATAACCAACCAGATACCTCAATTCTAGTACCGATACGGCCGGACCATACAAAACGAGTATAAATGGGATCAAAAGAGCCGTCGGTGCCGCTAATGCCAATGGCCATGACATTCCAATCACAGCGCCAACGACACCCCACGCGAGCATCCAGACAACACCAATCAACGACATTTTTACAATTTGATCCCCAGATCCTGAAAGCAGAACGAAAACGCCTACAGCTATTGTAGAAGGAAGAACAGCAATTGCCCACCACGGCGCCACAATTCTCAGCCGAGACCGCTTGGATAATCTCTTTAGAATCTGGCCTTCAGTAAATCTCCGAAGTTCCAAGCAAGCACTCAGCGCGACAGGCCCCGCAACCATCATGAATGCGTAAAGTATGCTGGAAGCTCGCTCAATAGCTGAGCGTGCCGGAGGATTCCCAAATGCTCCATACCACCACATGAGCAGCATTACTGGCACAAGACGCACGCCATAAGACCGTCGAAGCAGAAGACGCCACGTCATCGCGCCTGCTCCGATACACCCACGACATCGAGAAATGCCGCCTCTGCCGCGTGAGAAGATCCCGCACCATGCATCAGGAACTCATCGGTAGATCCGTCATAGGCAATGCGCCCCTTATGCAGTATTACGACCCTGTTGTACATTGAGTCAACGTCGGAAGTATCGTGAGTGGACACCACAAAACTACGAGTAGCGCCGAGCTCCGTGAGCAGATTCCGGAATACGTGCTTCTGCGCTGGGTCAAGGCCAGCAGTTGGCTCATCGAGCAAAACAATCGGCTGTTCTCCTACCAGAGCTTGAGCCAGACCAACTCGACGCAGCTGTCCCCCGGACAACTGATTGGGCTTATCCTTCAGGCGGTCTTCTAATTGGACTGCCTCTAGCGCCATAATTGCCCGCTTCTCACTCTGGGACGAACTACACCCGCCGAGCCAAGCTGAATATGCCACTTGCTCAACCACCCGGAAGCCAGGAATTGGCCTGATCTGCTGGGGCATCAGAGACACAACAGAGCGAGGATGTTTACCCCCATTCACGGCTATTAACCCCGCTGAGGGCTGAAGTTCTCCCGCACATAGCCGCAGCAGGGTAGTTTTCCCCGCACCATTAAGACCCAAGAGAACCGTTGGCCCGGTATCACCCAGAATTAAGTTCAGTTCAGTGAAAAGCCGGGATTTGCATCGTGGATAGGAGAAGTGAACCCCTTCGAGCTGTAGTGTCTGGGTCACCATCGGATCCGGAAATCACGAACAGAAAGCTTCAACCACGTAGGGGATCCCCCCGTCAGGCCAACTAACCGGAACCTGTAAGTTCCGGCAGGCGGGCGCCCATAGTAAACGGAACCGGTCTTCGCGCAAGACAGCGTCTTATCACCGATGTTTACATCTGGCCTGAAGTCCTTTACCCGACGCAGATTGTACGTTACGGTTTTAGGAATCACACCGGCACTATCGGGCGCGGGTGAACACTTCGTGTAGTGCGAGAGGCTAGTCCTGCCGTCATGCCTGTTAGGATCATCCCACGTGGACGACTCATGTCCCACCGCCCAGTTGGAGATGTACGTATTTCTAACCCCATCTGAAGTTTCTGCCCATGCCGTGGCGCACCCAATTACGCCGAGACAGGTGGCCGCTAGGGTCACACCTGCAACTGTTCGATTCTTCACGCTGCTTGTCCTCGTAGCCTAATGCCCGCCGCCGCTCGGAGAGCCGTCGGCAGCTAAGGATATTTGCAGACTTTGGTTGCCGTCAAGACATCTACGACTATTAAGATCCCCGCCTGCGAAGGGGCTGTACCTCTACGTCAACCGCCACTTTGGGCTCTGAGTCGTTCGTCACCGTTCTCTCATCGCCAGCAGCTTCTCGATGACCTGCGCAACCCCATCCTCGGCATTCGACGGCGCCCGGTGACGGGCCGCTGCGACCGCCAACGGCACCGCATGAGCCATCGCGTAGGAGTCTCCCGCCCAGGCGAGCATCTCGACGTCATTAGCTCCGTCACCGAAGGCCACGGTGCCGCGTTGCTCGATGCCCAGGTGATCGCACAGCATGGACAAACCGGAGTCTTTGGCCACCCCCTTAGCACTAATCTCTAGCATCGGCTTGCCCGAGGTAGTGACGTGTACCTCGCCAGCCATACCGACGCTCGCCGCGCGCGCAGCGAGTTCCGCGACGGGCAGGTTCGGATGGCGGGCGACCATTTTGAGGCAGTCTCCGTCAAGCACCTCGTCAAGATCCAGGGCGGGCATGTCGGATGGCTCGCGGGAATGGTCAGCGAAAGTCGTCAACTCGGCATAGCCGCGCTGGGAGGCGAAAGTGAGCCCGTCGTCCTTGATCGTCAGAAAGCGGGTGCCGGGAGCGGCATCGAGGAGACGGTGGGCGAACTCGTTCGCCACGGCACCCGGCATGAGTTGGCGAAAGAGTACGGTGCGAGCCTGGAGGTCCCAGCAAATGGCGCCGTTGGAGCACAGTGCCCAGCGGCCTAAGTCGTCACGCCACTTCTCAATACCGTAAATCTGCCGTGCTGTGACTGGCACCACCGGCACCCCGGCCTTCTCTGCGACGCGAATGGCATCACGAGTGCGAGGGCTGATAGCGCCGTCAGGAGTCAGGAGGGTTCCGTCAAGGTCAGTTGCGATGAGCACACTGCGAGATTATCGAGATGCCAGCAACTCCTCGACAACAACGGCGAAACCATCCTCCTCGCAGGAGGGAGCGCGCCTGTCCGCAGCAGCAATCGCCTCCGGCTTGGCGCCGCCCATCGCATAAGACACACCGGCCCACTGCAACATCTCAACGTCATTGGCCCCGTCTCCCAGAGCGACGACATGGGCGCGATCCTCCCCGAGGAGCTGGCAGATGCGTTCCAGACCACTGGCCTTCGTCACGCCAGCTGGTCCAGCTTCCGCCACCGTGAACCCGGCCCACGTAGCGTGAACTCCGGGCACCCGCAGACGCCTGGACAGCTGGTAGATATCTGAGGCAAGCACTGTCGGGTGCACGATCATGAGCTTGACGGCTTCACTAGAGCACAGCTCCTTACGACTGACGAGAACGTGCTCGGCGGGATCATTCTCAGACTCAAAGGCAGGGACAATCTCGTCGTACCCCTCCTCAACGAGAAAGACTGAGGAATCCCCAACCTCCGCACAGAACACCACCCCCGGACACTCGGCAGTGAGTTGGTCGACGTAGGACTTCACGGTGCGAGCCGACATCGTCTCGGTGAAGAGAGTCTCGCCAGTGGACATGTCCGTACCGACAGCACCGTTAGACACCAGGGCATGCCGGTGAAAGACCGGACCGATGACGCGCAGCCCACCAATAGCCCGTCCCGTTACCGGAATGACGTGAATACCAGCTGCCTCGGCGGCCTTCACGGCAGCCCGGTTTCGAGGAGACACGGTGGCGTCGGGGGTGAGGAAGGTTCCGTCGAGGTCGGTCGCAATGAGCACCCCGTCACCCTATCGACAAGTCCCGAATCCGTCCCCGTTTGGGTACCGTCGGTAAAGACCATCACAATGGTCTTGCAGGGCGTTCCTGCGTGGCGCGAGGAGGGTGTCAGATGGCGGAGAAGCGGCCGGGTGCTCGTAGCGGATCCGCGTCCCGAAATCATCCGCGCTCCTGGCACGGCGACGACCGGATCCCACGAACTGCTGACGGCATTGACGCCCGTATTTTCCGTCCCGGCCAGGCCTCCGCCCAGCCCGCTACCCCACCACAGTCGAGCGCCACCCCTCCTGAACCCCCGGTCGATGAGGAAAACCCGACGAGGATGGCCCCGGTAGGCAACCTTTCGAGGTCGTGGCCCCTGACCCGCTCGAGGACGGTTTCTCCCCACAATGGCCAAGCCAAACTCCGTCATTCCAGGCCACCAAGGGCGCACCGGACCCGTCGCGTCTCGCTGGAAAAACTCTTTCGCGCCAAGACACCAGTGGAGCCGACTCTGGCTCTCAACCTGGGCGACGCTGAGATGGCAATCATGCAGGCTCGACGTGTCGTCGACCTCGTCACCCGCGTCGCGGTGATGGCGATCTCGGTTGGAGGTTCCGCGTCTGAGGCCGTCGCAATAGCCCTGCGCATCACCGCGACTTACGGAGTGACCGTCCATATCGACATTACGAACACTTCCGTCATCGTCACCCAGCATCGTGGACTGGACGAGGACCCCATCACCGTGTTGCGGGTGGTTCGTTCCCGCAGCAACGACTACCAGCGCCTGGGTGAACTGCAGTTGCTCGTCGATGACATTTGCGACAAGACCGTCGGGCTCGAGGAGGCCGCCGACCGCTTGGCCGCCATCACGCGTAGCCCCCGGTTGTACCGTCAGTGGTTCGTCACTATGAACATTGGTCTCATGGGGGCAGGGCTGTCCACCTTGTTCGGCGGTACCGTCATGGACGGCGTGCTGAGCTTCTTCTCGACGTGCATCGTCGACGCCACCGTTCAGGCGATGGCGCGCAAGCGGATCACGAATTTCTTTGCTCAGGCAGCCGGTGGCGCCATCGCGACCACGTTCGCCCTTATCGTCATGGTGTACATGGCGGCTTCCAATCACCCTCTGCCGCTGTCTCCGTCCCTCATCGTCGCCGCCGGAATCGTCTCCCTGCTGGCCGGCGGCTCTTTCGTCGCGGCCTCCCAGGACGCCCTCGACGGCTACGTCGTCACAAGTTCCGGACGATTCCTGGAAGGGTTTGTACAAACCGGTGGCGTCATCCTCGGCGTCATCACGGCGATGTGGATCGGACTGAGGCTCGGAGTGCCCGGGTACATCTCGCCCGCCCTGGGGTTCTCCACCAACCCGGTCCTCCAGATGGTCGCTGCCGCGGTCATCGCCGTGACCTTCGGCATTTCTTCTCACGCTGGATACCGCACCCTGGCGATCTGTGCGGCCTTGGGGGCGGCAGCCTGGGCCGGATACCTCCTCGGCATGCAGTTGACGGGATCTGTGTCGGCAGCGTCAGGACTCGCAGCCATGGTGGCAGGCTTTATCGCAGGCCTGGGAGCGAAGCGCTGGAAGGTGCCTCAGCTAGGTTTGGTGACGATCGCCATCGTCCCCCTCATGCCCGGCGTCATGATGTACCGAGCCCTGTACATGATCGTCAATGCGCAAAACGAAACCGGCGGCACCTCGAACGCTGGGTGGACCCTCTTTCTAGAGGCCCTGCTCGTCGGTGTGGCGCTAGCCGTCGGAGGCAGCTTCGGCGCGCTGCTGGCCCGTCCATTCACTCTCCCGAAGGATCTGCGGTCCCGGTTGGCGACCCTCGCTTCCTGGGGTGCTGGTCAAGCCGTCCCGCGTGAACGGCGCCGTCGGCGATCCCAGCCCCCGGCGGATCCGCACCATCCAGCTCTCAACAACACTGAGACTGACCCGACTGTGACGGGAACTTGGGCACGGTAGGCGTCAGTCCAGTCTCTGCATCCGTGGTCGCGGCACTGGTACGGCGACCATCGTCACTAAAGCCAGCAGCACCGGCGGGGCGAACACGATGAGCGCCAGCCACGGCAGTGGCATTGGCATCGGCCAGCGGGGGCCGACGCACGTCATAACGGCAACCGGCACGAACCCCACGAGAAAGCCAAGGATCTGACCAAGCCCTGTCGTCACGAGGGCCTGTGCTGCCACCATTCGTCTCAAGGTCGCCTTTGACGCCCCTACCGACGCGATGGCGGTGCGCGACCCCCTCGAGTCGGACAGAGTCAAGGCCAATACCACGGCGCCCACGCATACCGCCAACAGCGTGCCCACTACCGCCGACCAGCGCATCACGGTCCCGGAAATATCCGAGTACCCCTTTTCCCATATGAACTCCGAGGGTGACCCGGTGACGTCCATGAGGGAATGTTGCAGACGGTCCCCTTCCTTCGCGGTCGGAGTATGCGGCAACCGCAACCACACCGTTGTGGATTGGGTTTTCATGTTGTCGGGGCTTACCCCAAGCACCTTGGCTGCCGTTCTACGGCTGATGAGATTGGGCACACCGTATCCCAGGGCATGGTGGGGAGCATGGATAGCTGGAAGCACGGTGGTGCCGGCACCGTGACGTTCGTCATGGTCAGAGATTATGGCCTGCGAAATCCGTGTGGCATCGGGCGAGAACAGGACGACTCCATCATCGAGAGCCTTCATCACCCTGCCGTCTGCCTTCTCCCCAGTCAGCAGCTCATACAGAGTACCGTCGTCGATGGCCACCGTCGACGACATCGCTCCGTTAGGTACTTTGGGGGTGACTTCGAGACTGCTAGTGCAGTACTTCCCGTCCTGACCGCACGTCACCGGCTCCTCCGGTCGTAGATATTTCACGTGCGGCCCGAAAACCGCAGTGACCCGTTTGATCTCCCCGGCAACACGATCGTCCGAAGTCCTGACCCCGTCATCGTGTTCACCAGCGAGAACCCCAATGTGGTCTCCGAACTCCGGGACGTATTCGGCCTTGTCCTGGATGGCGAGACTGTCGCAAAAAGTAACGGCGGCGCATGCCAGCACGGTGATAGCCATGGAGGCGGCAACCCCTGGTACCGCCCGTCCTCGGTTACGGTTAAGATCGCGCAGCGCGAACCGGATCGGCAACCGCGACGATTTGCGTCCCGACACCTTGTCCACCAACCAGGGCATGGCAGACACAGCGGCCAGGTACAGCACGACAATGGTGACGATAATGCCAATATTCAGGCGCACCATCACGTCGCCGGTCGTTCCACGACGGCCATATATGACGCCACCGACACCAGCGAGCAGACCGATCGCCGCGATGACGATCGCTAACGTTGGTCGCCGCGCAGGCCGTGCCGCAGATTCGGCATGTTTGACCCCCATGAGGGCGTCTTGACGGGCAACGTCACGAGCCGGGAACCAACAAGCGGTCAGTGCCGCAAGCAGACCGACCACGGACCCGACGGCGGCATATCCCCAATCGACCCCATAGGTGATGTAGTCGGGGTACACCATTCGAATAATGGCCACCGCGCCATTGCCCATACCCACGCCGAGGCCCACCCCGAGGAGGGCCCCCGTCAGGCCCAACAGCAGTCCCTGATGAATCATCACACCCATGAGGTCACGTCGAGCGGCCCCGGTAATGCCGAGCAGAGCGAGCATCCGCCGCTGTTGACGAGCGCCAATAGCGAATGCTGCGGCTGCGATAGTGGCTACGACAATAGCCGAGAGCACCCCAGCGGCCAGTATCAGCGCAAACATGTCCCGTTCGAAGGTGTCTCCTTGACTGGCACTCTCTTCGGCACGGCGGTCGGCGACGCCCACCCCGGACGCATTAAGCTTCTCGACTTGTTGCCTCGTGAGCGATGCACCGTTGACGTAATAAGTGAGCTCTCCACCACGGGCCAACGGGCTGCGAGGGGCTACCCAGAACGTTGGACCATTCCCCGGCCATTCTTCCCGGACCACCCCAGTGATGGTGTACCGGTGCCCGTTGACGGTTACTCGGGACCCCACCGACCAGCCATAATCTTTCGCAGCACCGGTGGTCACCCAGATGTTATTGCCGGTAGGCATGGGGCCACGCGGGAACTCCATGCGGTAGGGACGCATAGTCGTCAGGTCCATCGCCTTGACCGTTGCCGACAAGGTGGCAAGCCGCCAGGAAACGCTAGCCTCGGTAGTCCTCAAAAGGTGCAGTTTGTGGCCGGGCAGCGTCAGGTTAGCCAGAGCCGTCTGTTGCTGGGTTCGTTGGCGCACATCTGGCTCGGCACCGTCGTCACAGTACGGGTTAGTCGGCCCTTGCTGGGAACAGTGACCATCCCAATTTGATATCGGGCTGATGACCATGTCGGCGTCACCGTAGTTGTTGAGGGCCTGACTGCCGGAGATACTGCCGTCCGAGCGCAGGAGTACCCCTAATCCGGACATGATGGCCACCGGTAACGCTATGAGCATCACGATAAGTAGGGAGCGCAACTTGTGCCTGCCGATGTCACGTACGGCCAGGCGATTGATGAGACGGCGGTGGGGCCGTCCTCGGGCAATAGCGTCTCCGGAGAGGCGAACCGCGCTAGTCGGCATCTCGGGCGTGGTCCGGGCTGACATCACCACCGGCCACGTTTCGGGTTGTCGTTGAGTAGTTCCATAGGATCGCTGACGACCTGGGACTCGTCGACGAGCCTTCCGTCTCGCAGGAAAATCACCCGGTCAGCCCACGCCGCGTGACGAGCCTCGTGGGTCACCAGGACGACGGCGACTCCCTCGTCAGCGAGGGTCCGGATGAGGGCCATGATTTCGTCGCCGGTGACCGAATCAAGAGCACCGGTGGGTTCATCGGCCAGCAAAACGCGGCGATCCCCGACGATGCCGCGGGCGATGGCTACTCGTTGACGCTGCCCTCCCGACATCTTCTCGATGTGGCGATCAACTAATCCCGGGACGCCGACGCGCTCGAGGGCGATCTCGGCGGCCTTGCGGGCACGAGTGGCCGACACCCCGTCGAGTTCCAGCGGCACAGACACGTTCTCGACAGCAGTAAGGGCGGGCACGAGGTTGTAATCCTGGAAGACGAAACCAAGCTGACGACGTCGCACCCGCGCCAGGTCGTCGCGGGACATGCCGCCAAGCGGCTCGCCACATACCGACACAGTTCCAGATGTGGGCTGGTCCAACCCACCAGCCAGACCGAGGAGGGTGGATTTACCGGACCCCGACGGCCCCATGACAGCGGCAAAGGTACCAGGGTTGACGCCTAGGCTGACGTCGACGATGGCGTCGACCCGCTGCTCACCCTCGCCGAAAGAACGACTCACATGATCCAGGGACAACACGGTGCGCTGCATCGTGGGAGTGATCTGGTCAGCGGCGTGCAACGGGGTCGACGTCATACGGTTCAGGCTTCCTGGACGGCCTTAGAGCCGTCGGTCACTGGCTCGACAGGCTGATGGGGGTGGGCGTGAGAAGCCTGTACCGCCTTAGATTCGCAGTGGTCGAGCCAACGGATCTCTGCCTCGGCGGCGAAAATCATTCCGTCAACGAGTAGCTGACCGGCAAGGTCGTCCTCTGCGACACTACGGCGGGCCTGACGACACTCTTGCAACTGGTGCATGGTGGCGTGACGCTGATCCTGAATGAGGGTGGCGACGTCAACATCTTTCGACGTAGCCGCCAGGGCGATCTTGATGGCCAATTCATTGCGAGGCGGGTTGGCTGGGGCGATCGGGGTAGTGAACCATCGACGCACTTCCTCGCGACCCTTCGGACTGATGGTGGCGATAACCCTGCCATCAGGGGTCTCCTCTCCGCGATAACACAACCCGTCACGCTCAAGACGGTCCAACGTTGTGTAAACCTGTCCAATGTTCAAGGGCCAGGTATGATTTGTGCGCCGATCGAACTCGTTTTTGATCTCATACCCGTGACGAGGCTTCTCAGCCAGTAAGGCGAGGATGGCGAACTTGATGGACATGTAACCTCCGGGTGCCGTGCTTCGATCTCGACCAATAGTCGCATACGCAATATTCGTCGGTCAAGGACTTATCCGACCTTTGCCCACTTAGTGAGACACAGCGCTAATCAGGCACCAACTCCCACACGGAGACGTCCCTCGAAGGCGCGCCCCAGGGTGACCTCGTCGGCGTATTCCAGGTCGCCGCCAACCGGCAAACCAGAGGCTAGTCGGGACACCGTCACGCCCATGGGCGCGATGAGGCGGGAAAGATACGTTGCCGTTGCTTCCCCCTCAAGGTTCGGGTTGGTGGCCAGGATCACCTCGGTAACGGTTTCGTCAGCCAACCGCTGGCACAATTCACGGATGTGGAGATCAGCTGGGCCTTTTCCGTCTAACGGTGAGATCGCTCCGCCAAGAACGTGATACAGACCACGGAATTGTCGGGTACGCTCCACAGCAATAACGTCTTTGGACTCCTCAACAACACAGATCATCGACTGGTCCCGACGCGGATCACGGCAGTACTGGCACACCTCGTCGGAGGAGACATTAAAACAAATCTTGCAGAACTTGGCCTTCTCTTTGACCTCGCGCAAGGCGTCGGCCAGTTCATTGGCCTCCTCCTCAGGGGCGTCGAGGATATGAAAAGCGATCCGCTGCGCACCCTTCGGCCCGATCCCCGGTAGCCGAGAAAGGGCGTCAATGAGTTCTTGCAGCGGACCGTCGTACATCGATTCTCCTGTCTAGTGTGCTGGGGTAGCTCACAGCCCAAGGCTGGGCATCTGAGGCATGAGAGACTGCTGCATGGCGCGGGCCTGGCCGGTGGCGTCCTTGACGGCAGCCACAACGAGGTCCGCAAGGGTCTCGGCGTCGGTGTCTTCGAGGGCTTCGGGCGCGATCGTCAGCGCATCGAGTTCACCGGTTCCAGTAACCGTGGCGCGAACAAGGCCACCTCCAGCGGTGCCCTCGAAATTGCTCTCCGCGAGTTGGTTCTGGGCCGCTTCAAGCTGGTTCTGGACAGACTGAGCCTGCGCGAGCAAGGCACCCATGTCAAGTCCCCCGAGGTCGAATCCTCCAGTGGTCATAGTGTCTCCCGTGTGTGTGGCCCCTGGTCCTCGCCGGTGGGGCGGTGTCGTCATCCACAGTAGCCGTCGGTAACGACGAGATCCTGGGTTGATATATTCCCGCTCGCATTCATCTGGCGGTTGAGTCACCGTCGGTGTCTATGACGACCCCACCTAGCTCGCGCATGATGAGGTCAATCGGACTCTCGTTGGACTCCTCCACAACGGTGTCGTCCCACTCCCCGCCGTCATCAGGCGGCTCCTCGACCTGGGCTGACCGCGAAGTCACCTCAAGAGGGCGAACACTTCCTTTAGCGCGCTCACTCCAACGGTGCGCGGTACTGACCGCAGCAGCGGAGGGACGGCCTTGCGAGGATGCGCCACCAGGGTCGATCTGCCGCGCAGACTCAGCGCCTCCGGCAGCCTCGACGTGATCCTGGCCTGGCACCAGATCAGGTTTAGGTTCGGCAGCTCCACCGCTGTCAGGGTCTGGGGCGCCAGCTACGGGTCCCGATTCCACGACCTCATCGCGGACATCTGCGGACTGGTCCTCGGTCGTGGCATCAGGGGCAGGATCGTCGTCCCCAGCCTCGCTGGGATGGGAGCTGGTCACCGGCGGGGGTGGCGCATCCTTTGAAGCGTCGTCGGAAATCGCCTGACGGTCACCCGGTCGGCCCTGAGGATCCCGACCGGGATGAGTAGGGTCCGACGGTTCGCCACCCCGCGTCGAGTCTTGATGGTGTGGCCCTTGCTCCCAGGGATCGTCATCCGGTGGTTCCTGGGCAGCCGGTCCACTCTGAAACTCAGCAGGATGGGACTCGGGGCGGACGGCGGCCGGAGGCTCCCCGACGACCGCAGTGAAGGCCAGGTCCACTCCCAGCACCTTCACAACGGCGTCATGCAAGACCTTCGGGTAATTACCGGCAGCGAAATTTTCCCGGGCTCCGATATTAGAGAATCCCAAGGTGGCCTGATTGCCGTGAACCTCAAGCACCTGGGCGTACTGATTGAGGACCATCCATGCGACACGTCCGCCATCCTTGACGGCTTCGAGGACCTGCGGCCACTCGCGACGCAAGGTGGTGATGTTTATGGCATCGTCGGCGCGACCGCCTTGTTCGGCGGAAGGCTGTTGAGGTTGGGCCGGTGGGGAGTCCTGACGATCCCGCTGAGACGGCTGGTGGTCCTGAGGTCTGGGTTGCTGGCGCTGACTGGTTGACGGACCGCCCTGCTGCCTTGGTCCCTGCGACATCTGACCATCATCGCCGTGCTGGTTGGACGGCGGCTGTTCAGCAAGCTGATTGCCGGGCCGGTAATCCTTACGGCTGGGACGTGGACGCCCAGATGGACGCTGTCCGGGCGACGGGGCGTCGTGGTGTTCTGGTGCGGACCGACGCTCCGGGTTTTGAAGGTTCTCCGCTGGCCAGTGCTGAGGAGGACTAGCCTGCTGTGGTGTGTCCGCATAGCGAGTGGGAGGCTGGGCGGTGACCGGACGCTCAGCACGTTCGACCTCCTCAACGGGGCCGGAGACGCCGATCCTCCTCTCTAACCGCTCCAAACGTGCATGGATTCCACGACCATCCGTGTCGGCTCCGGGTAGGAGAATCCGCGAGCACATCAGCTCTAGATGAAGCCTGGGGGCGGTAGTGCCACGCATATTCGTCAGCCCAGTGGCCAATACTTCGGCAGCACGCGTGAGCTCGCCTGCGCCGAAACCGGCGACCTGATGAGTAAGCCGGGTGGCCTGCTCCGGTGAGACATCGATGAGTCCGCTCCGGCAGGCGTCAGGGACCGCCGAGACGATGACGAGGTCGCGCATGCGACGCAGCAGGTCCTCAGCGAAACGGCGAGGGTCCTGACCTACCTCGATGACCTTGTCGATCGTGGCAAAAACCTGGTGGGCGTCCCCGGCGGCGAAGGCGTCGACGATCTCGTCCAGGAGAGCCTCTGGGGTGTAGCCGAGTAGGGCCGCCGCCTGCTCGTAGCTGACGTGGCCGTCAGCAGCACCGCCGAGAAGCTGATCGAGCACCGAAAGGCTGTCTCGCACCGACCCACCACCGGCACGCACCACCAGCGGCAGGACGGCGTGGTCGACGTCGATCCCCTCCTTGCCGCATAGCTCAGCCAGATACTCGACGAGCACCTTCGGCGGCACAAGGCGGAACGGGTAGTGGTGAGTCCGGGAGCGAATCGTCCCGATGACCTTTTCCGGTTCTGTGGTGGCGAAGATGAACTTGACGTGTGGCGGGGGCTCCTCGACGAGTTTCAGCAAGGCGTTAAAGCCCTGCGGGGTGACCATGTGGGCCTCATCGATGATGTAGATCTTGTAACGCGAATGTACTGGGGCGAAAAAGGCGCGTTCGCGTAAATCACGTGCGTCATCGACCCCGCCGTGGGAGGCAGCGTCAATCTCGATGACGTCAATCGATCCGGGTCCACCACAGGCCAGGTCACGACAGGACTGACACGTTCCGCAGGGAGTCGGCGTCGGACCCTGCTCACAGTTCAGCGCTCGGGCAAGAATGCGGGCGGTCGTCGTCTTGCCACAGCCACGTGGCCCTGAAAACAAGTAGGCATGGTTGACGCGGTTATTAAGGATCGCGCGCTTGAGAGGCTCAATAACGTGATCCTCACCAATAACCTCATCGAAGGTCTCCGGACGGTAACGCCGATAGAGGGCCAGCGGAAGCTCTGGAAGATCGTCATCGGGGTTGCTGTCAGGGGCTTCCCCGATTAATTCCCGAACCCGCTCAATGACGTCAGCGCCATCCTCCTCGTCCTCGTCTGTCTGGAGGCCGTCGGGTTCCTCAGGGGTCTCGGGGCCGTCCAGCAGCCCTGGATCGCGCGGATCCGAGGGAAGGTCATCATCAGGGGTAGCTTCGTCAGGAGGCATGACGGGGCGCGGCGACTCCTCGTCACCGAAAAGATCCGGACCGTCTTGCTCGAAGACCTCAGGCTCAACGGCCTCATTCTCCATGCCCGGTTCAGGCGCCCTCTCATCCACGGTGAAAACCCTAGTTGACGGCTGCGACACATTCTCATCGGTCCGCCCAGCTCCGCGCGGAACATCCTCAGCCAAAGAAAACCAGCAAGAAGCTGATCACCGTCACAACGGTGAAGGTGGCCCACGAGATCTGAACCGCAGAGCGCACCGGGTGGCCGAGCCGCTTAGCTTTACGGCCGCACGAGGTGGTCACGAGCGGGGGAATGAAGAAGGCCACAACGTCTAGGCCGACGACTGTCCAGGTCAGCCAGGTCGGCACACCGCTGTCGTGAAGCTGGGGGTAACCGAGATTGGCCGGCAGCATTGTTTGAGCCATCATTCCGATGATGCCGGCGACGATAAATAGCAACAGCGAGCACCAGGTGATACCTGCCCAGATGGAACCAGCACGGTCGGTCGTGATGATGCGTCGCTGATCGTCCATAGCGACCCTCCTCCCGGGCATTGATCGAAACCTTATAAGGCACGGCTGCCGCGGACATGAAAAGGGCTCCCCGCGCACCCGGTAGAGCCAACCTACCCTTGCTACCTCTCGGTCCTGGGGGAGTTCAGTCAGGTGCCGCCGCACGGGGAACCAAGTTCCACTTTAACCGACGCCCTGCCCGGGGAACAACCCGTGGCAATGCTGCGCGAATCATCATCGGCTGCAACAACGCGTGACTCGCCATAACATTGCTGACACGTTTTCCACGGCAAGGGAGGCATCATGACGAGGATCGACGTGTGGCTGTGGTCGGTGCGCGTCTATAAGTCCCGGTCGTTGGCTACCGCCGCCGTCAAGGGCGGACACATTCGCCTCAATGGAGACCCGATCAAACCCTCCCACGACGTGAAACCCGGCGATACCGTCACCATCCACACCCCCGGATGGGATCGGGTCCTCAAAGTCGTCAACCCGATCACGAAAAGAGTCGGCGCCAAACTCGCGGTCGAGGCTTACGAAGATCTGTCAGCTCCCCGACCCGCCTACCTCTCGGCTCCCCTCGCTCGCCGTGACCGTGGGACTGGACGACCCACCAAGAAGGATCGTCGCGAGATCGATCGGCTCCGAGGCCGAGACTCTCGCTATTGAGGGCTCTTCGCCCGGCTTAACACACCACGGCTCGCGGCCGAATTGGCGCCACGCGTCAAGTCCATGTACGCTACTTAGCGGAGGATTCGCCTAGAGGCCTATGGCGCTCGCTTGGAAAGCGGGTTGGGTTCACGCCCTCACGAGTTCGAATCTCGTATCCTCCGCGGCAAGTCCGCCTTTCGGTCTATCCGGGGGCGGACATTTTCATTTGAGTTCACTGCATTCTGTCAGGGACCATCGCGAAATAGTACTTCGGGTTTTCGGCCAGCGTCACTCGCTCACTCCTCAAGGCCGGTGGTTATGTCCTGCCGTAAAGAGCGGGTATATTTCTCTGAGCATAAATCAAAACGGCGCAAAGGTGACCACAGAATGACCAAGAAATTGACGAAAACCTGTTTGCTGGGCATGGTCGGCATCATGGCGATCGGCCTTGCAGCGTGCGGGGACAAGACAAACTCGTCATCCGATACCCCCGCAAACCCCTCGCCGTCCACCAAGGCGGTCAAGCGAATTAGCAAGGACGACTTCACCAAGGCGTTCTCCCACAAGAAGATCGATGGCCACACGTTTGTCATCCAGGACAACTCTCAGCTCAGGCCCGTTGTGGACAATCTCGACAAGACGCTCAGTCAAGCGAAGATCTCCCCAGCTGGATGCGATGCGGCTCTCAGGCAGTCCTCCCTCGGCCTCACTTCAAACGAGATCAGCGACACTCTCGTGGCCGTCAGTGACAAACCATCCACACGAATCATCGTCACCACGGCCATGTCCGACCGACAGAAGAAGGCATACAAATCACAAGAAGAACAAACTTCCAAGTGTGGTCATACCACGTTGTCCACGCAAGGTGTCAATCACGGCCTGGAAATAAACATCAAGGCGTCACCCATCAAGGGTTACGAAAATATCTCCAAGCAAGCCGCTCTTTTCGATGTCTCCATCAAAAGGAGTACCGGAACCTCTGATCACGGCTATCAGGCATACATCTGGCTCAACAATGATCAGGCGATCCGCATCTTCGGACGAGACGCCGGAATAGTCAAGTCCACGCTGCAGTCAGCCACCAAAGCACTGGGAATCGCCAAGAAGTGACACAGAACGTATAGCAGCCCTCAAAAGTCTAGCGCCTGCCGACTGCGCTCAGGACATGCCGGCAGGCCAGGCAGTGGAGCATCACGCTGCACTTTGCCCAAAGAGCAAGGGAGCATTCAGTGGTCGATTTCAGTATTTTCGGCGACTATCAAAATCCGGTGGAATTCAACTTCTCAACCGCCGAGGGGTTCTCGTCCCAGCTACGGTGGACTTCACAGCGGATAAACATCTTCTACGCGCGTACACCTCGTGTCGAATCCATTGCTGCAAGAGAGTTCCGAGGTTTCTTCGCGACTGTCTTCGCACAGAACATGCAGGTGTGCTCGGCGGATGCCGAGGCGTTGTCGGAGGCATTGACTGCCGCCGCTGACATAGTGGACTATCTTACCGAGCAGGCTCGACTCGAGAACGAGCGACGACAAAAGGTTCGCGACTTCGCGGCGCAGCATGACGATTTTAGCGATCATGTGCGGGATTTCTTCACAGGTGTGGATGTCCCGCCCAATCTCACGCCCGCCGAGCCGCCGCCGCCCCAGTTGCTCCGCCTGCCTTTGACACGCCAGCGTCAGCAAGATCGGTCGATCCGAGGCTCATCGGGTGGAATATCTGCGGCGGACCCCAAGGATCTCATCAGTGCCGCGCAGGTGTTGGGGGAAGCCGCAGCACAGGTACCCTCGGGATCAGTCCTGGCGGGCTGGTTCGACGACTTCACCTCCCAGTGCAAGTACGGCACCGTGGAGGTCGGGGATCTGTTCGTGCAGCTGGATCGGTGGCGGGGCCTCAATGACGGAGACGTCGAGTGGTTGCACGCGGTAGCCAAGGCCTTTCAAGCTGCTGGCTCTGGTGTTATTACCTTGCCTAACTCTGCCCTGCGAGCCGCCTTGAGAGCTGCTGGAACCCCTTTGTGGCGTACCGATCTCGACATCACATCCCCGGGGCTGTCGGGTATTGATCCGCGCACTGGATACCTTGAGGATCCCATCAACTCGGCAACCGGGAATTTCATCGAGCCCGAGACCGATCTGGCCTTCGCGGCAGCGTCATCCCCCCTCGTCCTCAGCAGGATGTACAACTCTATTCAGGCTGTTCGGGGACAGGGTGGGGTTTTCGGCCCGGGGTGGGTCAGCATCCTTGACCAGTGCCTGCTCGTCAAGCCGGGGTGCGTCGAGTGGGTGCGTGAGGATGGCAGGCATATCGCCTTCGCGGTGGAGGCTGCACCGACAGCAGTCCTGCCGACGACCAATCAGCTGCCCAATCCGGCAGAGGAAGACGAAAAGCCTGTCGAACAGTGGCGAGCTCAGGGTGAGAATCTGTGGCTCAGCCGGGTCTCTGCTTCCCAACTTCCGGAGTTCCTTCGCGATCCGGCCACATCAAAATGGGTGTGGGTGATCTCGGACAACCGGGGAGGTCGATGGGTTTTCACTGAAGGTGGCGCATGGGTGTGCAGCGGATCTTCGCAAAGAGACGTCGTGCATACCGTGCGGGAAGGCGATCGCGTGACCGCGATGGAAACGTCGTGGGGCTACAGGATCTCGGTGTCGTATGACGGCACCAAAGTGATGTCGGCTGTTTCCAGTGATGGCCGTCGCTGCCGGTACTCCTACGACGACCAAGAGCGACTCGTACAGGTGGACAGGCCCGACGGTTCACGGCGTTACGAGTGGGATGACACGCTCATCACGACCGTGGTGGATGCATGTGGCAACGCGGAGTGCATCAACAGCTACGACGACCGGGGCCGGATCACGTCCCAACAAGCCACTAACGGTCGTACTATCCATTTCAGGTATCTGCCTGGGGGCGTCACCGCCGCCAGCGATGCGGATGGCACCAATGCCAATACCTGGATATGTGATGCTCACGGTCGCACCACAGGTGTGGTCGACGCCCATGGTGGCCAGGTTTCGATGGCCTACGATTCCTTCGGCAATATGGTGCGTTGTGTCGATCGGGCTGGAAACGTCACCTCACACCGCTATGACCAGCGAGGGAGACTGACGCACACGGACCTTCCCACTGGCGCCACGATCGACTGTTCGTGGGATGGTCTGGACCGGCTTGTGAGCACAACCCTGGCCAATGGCGCCCAGACCACCTTCGAGTATGACGGCACCGAGCGTGATCCAGTGCGCGTCACGGATCCGTGCGGTGGCGTCACCGTTGCGGAGTGGAAGGATGGATTGCTTCTGCGCGCCACGAATCCTGTCGGGGTGAGCCTGAGGTTTTCCTATGACCATCATGCAGAATTGGTGCGCGTCGAGGATGCCCATGGGGAGGCTTCCCGCCTCATCCGTGACGAGGCGGGACGGATCGTCGAGACGATCTCGCCGGGTGGCGCCACGACGCGGTTCAGCTACGACGATGCTGGCCGCCTGGCTGCCGTGGTCACACCGGATGGCGCGACATGGGAGCATCGTTATGATGTGGCCGGTCATCTGATCGAGTTGGTTGCCCCCGATAGTGGGGTCACAAAGTGGGAGTATCACCCAGACGGTCAGATCTCCAGGGTCATTGATCCTCTCGGGCGCGTCATTGAACACTCCTACGACCACTTGGGGAACCTGGCGGGCATGCAGCTCCCCGACGGCAGCGCTTGGAGCTTCATCCATGACGCGCTATCGCGGTTGACGCAGGTGGTGGCACCGGACGAGGCCAGGTGGACGTATGCCTATGACGTTGATGGCAATCTTTCCGGCGTCACTGATCCAGCCGGTTTCGCCAGGGTCTTTACTGACGGTCTCACTGCCAGCACCGCCTCGGATAGTCACGGGCACCAACTCCACCGCGTCGATGCCGATCCCTACGGTCTTACTACTGCCGTCACCGATGTCACTGGTGCCCAGCAGATCGTCACGCGTGATTTGTGTGGCCGACCGGTTGAGTTTCAGGACGAGTCTGGCGCGGTGACCCATGTGGAGCGCGATCTAGCGGGCCGCATTGTGGCCCTCGTCAGTCCCACCGGGTTGCGCACGAGTTACAGCTATGACGCGTGTGGGAGGATGGTTGATGTCACCGATCCCGCAGGCCGCGTGACGCGCTATTCCTACACCTCAGATTTCCAGGTGGCGACAGTAACTGATCCAACTGGCGAGACCGCGCGCTACGAGTATGACGCCATGGGACGTGTTGTGCTCAGTCATGTTCCTGGCGCTGGAGTGAGCCAGTACCGATATGACCCATGCGGCAGACTCGTGTTCAGTTGCGATCTAGTGTACGGACAGCGTCACTTCAGTTACGACCTTGCTGGCCAACTGGTGGCAGCGACTAACTCGGCTGGTGGCGTCTCACGGTACGGCTACGATCGGTGTGGGCGACCCACGCGCACCTGGGATCCGGTCGCCGGAACCCGACATTTCCGTTACAACACCGCTGGCCGACTCATCACAGCGGTCGATCCCGCCGGCGGCGTCCACCGTTACACCTGGGACAAACGCGGACGACTGGTCACCACTACCGACGCCACCGCGCTAACGACCTACCGGTACAACCAGCTAGATCAGGTTGTGGAATCCACCGATCCTGCCGGCGGAACCCACCGCTACACCTGGAACCCAGCGGGGCGTCTCACCAGCCATACCGGCCCTGACGGCACCACGACTAGCTACGACACGCGCGACGGAGTAGAAACAGTCACCATTGACGGGCAGGTCTCCACCCGCAGGTGGTGGGACTTTGAGGCCCGCCAGCTTCACATTGACGACCACAGCGATCCTGCGGTTCCCGTTCACCACACCATCAGCGTCGATGTGCGCGGTCTCGTCTGTGACCACACCACCACCGACGGTGACGGTAAGGTCATCAGTCGCCACCACTGGGATTGGGATAGTGAGGGCCGCCTGACCCGCGCCAATGACACCCACGCGACCGTGTCATACACCTACCGGGGCGACGGGCTACCCACCCAGATTACTCACTCCGCCTTGGGTGCCGCGAGTCTGGCCTGGGATAGTGCCGGGCGACTCACCGACGTCACCACCCCCAACCATCACGATCACTGGGATCATGATGGCGGCCTGGTGTGTGGGTATGCCCATGATGGGCGCGTCACGCGTGTCGCCCGTGATGCTCAGGGGCGGGTTACCGGAATAGAAGGACCATCAGGGTGTTGGAGTTACGGCTATAACGAGGCTGGGTCGCTCATCAACGCGACCGGACCCCGCACACAACATAACTGGACTCACGACACCTATGGCCGGCTCACCAGCCACGCCACATCCGGAACCGACACCACCTTCACCTGGGACCAGGAAGGCCACCTGGCGCAGACGTGTACGCGCGCACACGGGCATGCCACTGCCACCCAGTATCGCTATGACGCGGCGGGACGGCGTATCAGTGCGACCAGCCCAGACGGCCAGGAGGAGCGTTACTCCTGGGATGGGCGAGGTTGGCTGTCTGGCATCACCACCGACGCCACGACCGTATCGACTCACGTCGATGCATTGGGGCGCGCCAGTCGTATCACCACTGGGGACCAGCAGGTGCGAGTGGACTGGGACCTTGTAACCGGGGCTCCCACCTCGATTGATGGTCATCCTGTGCTTCCCCTACCAGGAGGACGCATCCTCGGTGCCACACCCATCGGCGATACCAACCTATGGCGTGAGGTGATGCCCACCGACCCTGACAACCCCTACCAACCAGCTACGGTCGCTATTGAGGGTGTCCCCGAGACGATCAGGATGGCCGGGAACGCGCTAGTGGTTGATAGTCACCCTTGGTGGGGGGCGCGCCTCTACGACCCAACTACCACCACCACCTTCTTATCTCCTGACCCGTTAACCTCGCCCGCCGGCGCACTATGGGCCAACAACCCCTACGACTACGCCAACAACAACCCCCTCACCCCTCACCGATCCTCTCGGGACCCACCCCGTCACTGACGACCAACTAGCACTCCTCACCCACCCCATCGGCACACTCGTGCATCACATCACCGATCCGATCAGCCACTGGTGGGCCACCCACAAAGACCGGATCCTCTCCCGGGACTTCCTGATCGGTGCCGGCCTCGTCATCGGCGGTATCGCCGTAGCGGCCACGGGCGTAGGAGGACCCCTCCTAGCCGCGGCCATTTCCGGGGGACTCATCTCAGGCGGCTTTTCCGCTAGCTCCCAGAAATACGCAACCGGGGATGTAAATTGGGGAACAGTCAGCAAAGAAGCCCTCATCGGGTTTGTCGTGGGAGGTGTCGGGGCAGGCACCACCAACCTTGTTGGCACCCAGGTTTTGAAACACTCCGACACCGCCGCAGCAGCCATCACCAAGTTCAGCGTTCGCGATGAGGTGAGATTCGCCCAGACCGGGCTGAAGGGAATACTCAACGCCAACACTGCCGCCAACAACGCTCTGAAGCTGGCCGCCAAGAGTGGGGATCTCGATGCGCTCGAAACCATGTACATACATCACTTCGCGGGTTCGGCAGCATCCAATTTCGCCGCCTCCAACACGCAATACATCATGGATACTGCCATGTCTCATGATAAGCATTTCAGTGCGAGCGGTCTGGCCCAGGCCAATGGCAACGCTATCTTCGGGGTGGTCTTGTCAGCACGAGGGAACGCAATGGCGCGGCCAAACATCAGTTTCAATAATGGCTGCTTCAAGCGCGGGCCCGCGCTGCTGACGGATACGATGGGGGTGAAGCAGCAGTTTTCCACGTTTGGCCACGAGCTAGTGAGGGGCGCGATTGCCGACGCCACCACCCAGGAAATCTCCACCGCTATGAATGGCCAGGATCCCCATGATTTTGCTGATGGTTTCAGCAAGAAGACAGCCCACACCCTAGGAAACGCAGCCCACACCAGCTTCCCTGGGCTACACACCTCCAAATAACTCCAAATCATGTTTATAGACAACAGCGCCGGGCCACGCGAATTCGGCCCCAACGATGACGCATCACTCGAACTACCCGCCGAAGGAGCCTACCGAGTCCAAGAAGCACTACGCGTCATGGGCTGGGACCCACACCACCCACGCGTATTCTCCCAAGCCAAAGGCCTAGTCCCAGTATGGCTACCCCTCACAGCAGAGATCACCTGGGGCATGCTGTCAATATTCCTGAGTAATTCCGACGGAATCAGGGACAGCATCGGAGGATGGTTTTGCTTCATTTTCTTCCTCGGAACGCCCGTCTGGATTCTCAGCGACGTCACACTCCGCAGATACGGCGTCGACTACGACAAAATCTGGACCCGATTCGGACACCTCTTCTACCACCAAATCCGATTCACCGACATCACCCGATTCGACATCGGTGGCCACCGCTACAAAATCTGGGCCGGAAAAACCAAAATCAACATCGACTACCACCGATACGACTACGCCCTCGTACATCTGCGACTCGCCGAAGAACTCCACCACCGCCACATCCAACTCCCCCAAGCCAACATCACCGACCCCAACTGGGACCAAGAAGCCCAAATATGGCGCAACATCCTGGCAGCCTATGCCTATCGAGAACACCGCGACTTCTACGACACCCACCCCGAACAACTAGCACACCTCAACGCCCTCACCCCACCACCACACCACTACGACAACTAACACCACCACCCAGAACTAGACCGCCCCCATCTATACACCCAAGGAGACTTAGCGTTGATCAAGACAAGGTATGGACGCAGTTTGGCCATCTCGACAACCACACGATCCGATTCGACGAAAATCACCCGATCGACCCGAAAACCACGAATACCGGGATGTGAAAATGCGGCCCATCGCTGGCAATTTCGGTCTCTCCCGTCGTCACCTTAAGTTCTCGTTGGAATTACGACGGATGCAGGTGGTGTTGATGATAACCGGAGTTAGTCAATATGTTCGTCGAACATGTCAGCAACCATGCGTCCATTTAGGCAGGTCCGGGAGCGAGTGTTGATCTCGCGACAAACCTTATCCAGGTCAGCTTGGGGGATACCGAGAGCCTCCACACAGAGTATAGTGGTAGGCGAATGCTGGTCCGTTACCGGTGGCGATCGACCGGACTGGCAAGCCGGTACCCTAAACGCAAGGAAGCAATCCCCTCCGCGTAACGACTTGAACACTCACACGCTAGAAGGTGTTGCACTTCCGAACCTAGGTACCGCCACGACGGCCACGTCGTGAACTAAAGTATGGGCTAAGGGCACGAGGAGGCGTCCATGAAACCATCACGAGTCCGCTGGGATCAACTGCCCGATTCGGTTCACCATCGAGTCGCCGAAATTCTGGGGTCCCCGGTCTCCGTCGATCACGTCCAGACCCACGGCACCACTCCTGGCGTGGCATCGCGAGTCGTCACCGCCGATGGCTCCCATGCCTTCATCAAAATAGGCCATCCAGCCATCAATGAGGCCATCCCCAGCCTCAACCGTCGTGAAGCCACCCTGCTGTCGCTCCTCCCCGACACCGCGCCCGCCCCGCGCCTACTTGGTCGCATCGACGTCGATGGATGGGTAGGCATGGTCACCTCCGACATCGAGGGCCCCCACCCCGACCTGCCCTGGTCAGATGAGGACATCGACACCACCCTTGCTTCGCTGTCCCGGCTGACTGAAGTGACGGCCGATTTCCACCAGCAGTGGGAACCATTTTCGGCACGCCTGCAAAACACCCCCTCGGTGTGGGAACAGTTCATGGCCGACACCCCCACCGACCTCGACCCCTGGCTCATCGAGCGCCTACCCGACCTCGCCGGACGCGTCGAGCGGCTCGCCCGCCACGCTTACGGTGACACCGTTATCCATAACGCGGTTCGATCCGACAACGTGCTTTTGCGCACTAGCGGAACTGTTCTCGTTGATTGGTCCCATGCCGTGATCGGCCCGGCATGGGTCGACGCTGCAGGACTCATCGTCGATATCATTCACACCGATCCAATTGACGCCCCGCGATGGAATCGCGCCGATGACCTAGTTAAGCGCGTCGCGGCTGAGTTCTCCCCATCCACTCACGGCGGACCAGCAGTCGAACCTATCGTCGACTTTCTCGTCGCCATTTTGGGGCTCTCAGAACGCGAATGCCGCAATCCCGACCCCGCTGGAATGCCGCAATTCCGCGAGTTTCAGCGCGAGCGGGCAAGTCGATTACGCGCCTGGCTGTGGGCCTCCGAACACCTCGCGTAACTATCGAACTGAAACGGTGCGGCCCCTCATGAGCCCCCTCTCATGAGCCCCCTCGCGCGGCAGAATAAACACCATGCACCTCAATCTCGGCCTGGCCAAGACCATCAACCGGGCAACCCATGTCACCCGCGGCTTCCGCCGCATCGTCATGGTGACCGCCGCAGGCGAGGGCCGCCCTGGCCGTCTCGTCGCCGATCTCACCAACGAGTTCTCCCGGCGGGGAATCGATGTGTCACAGCTCCCGATCGAGGGATCCGAGGACACCGCTTCGTCAATGCCTGCCCCGGCACACAAGGTGCTAGCGAAATGGTCACGTCACCGTCAGGGGACGGCGCGCCACGAACTCGTTGAGAGCCTCGACCACCAGTGCGCACTTATCGTTACTGATCCCCGTCGTCTTGACGAGATCGTCGGCCTTCAAGCCCAGTCGAACCGCCCCGTCGTCGTCCTGCTCGCCACCGACCCTGACAACGCTCCTGACAAGCTTCCGGAAATTGTTGACGTTGTCGTCACCCCTAACCCCCAGACCGAACCTTGGGAACACCTCGGCGTCCCGGTGCATTCCATCGGCGTCCCGGCGACTGGCGGCAGTCCGGCCCCTGGCGACCGCCCCAACCGAATTGCCCTACTTGGCCCGTGCACCGATGAGCAGCTTGCCGACGCTCTCCTCGCCTTCGACCACGCCTGCCAAGTTGTGCCCGGCTGGTCCTTGGAGATCTGCCTTGACGATGAATCCAGAGCCCGCTCGGCAGTGGCAGCCCGCCGCGACGTCGGTATTCACCCAGCTGGATCCGAAAACACGGTTATGAACCAGAGCGAGTTGGCCCTCGTCATGACCCGCAAGGAAGATCTGGCCTCCCGAATCCTCGACGCCGCTGGCGCCGGCCTGCCCGCAGCCGCTTACGCCGACACCCCTGCGGCAGCTGACATCTTGTCGCGGTGCGGATACCCTGCCGCCGGCGAGTTGTCGAGCGCCCTGGCCCAGGGCATGGCTGACGCACCGCTGCGTCGGATCCAACGGGAGTATGTCGCCGAGGTCCTTGCCGACCACGCCGGCGCAAAGATCGGCGAGGCATGGCTCGACCTCATGTTCAATGTTGGGCGGAGTCACCACTGAGCCGGTTCTCTACGGCGCGTAGCGTATCCGAGAACGTGTTCGGCCCACCCACTCGCCACGCGGAACACGGTCTCCACGCGGCGCCGTCAAACCTTCTGGGTACACTCGCATGGGGGGTTGCCCGTGTGAAACGGGCGCCGAACCCGACATGTAGCCGGAAGGAGGAGCCGGGTGGGATTCCTGGACAAAGTCGAGAAGTCGATCGAAGGTGCCGTCAGCGGCGTCTTCGCGCGCGCCTTCCGTGGCGAGGTTGAACCGGTGGAGATCGCTGGTCGGCTGCAGCGCGAGCTCGACTCCGAGGCGCAAATCCTGTCCCGCGACAAGTCACTGGTCCCGAACGATTTCGTCGTCCGCTTGTCCAGCCGTGATTACGAGCGTCTAGTCCCCTACACCAAGACCCTTAACGCCGAGATCATCCCAACCCTGCGCGACCACGCCAGTGAACGTCACTACGTGTTCAACGGGCCTATCCACATTCGGTACGACTTAGACGACGCCCTTCCAGTGGGTAAGTTCACCGTCCTCACCGGGGAAAACCACGCAAAGGCCGTCTCAGATCGGCGTGCACCGCTCGTGCTGGAAGTCGACGGGGTGCGCCATCCCCTCACCCCTCCGGGACTGACGATTGGCCGTGGGTCTGACGCCGACATCCGCATCAACGATCCGGGTATCTCTCGCCTCCATGCTCGTATCAACGTCTGGCCCCAGGGCAACGACATTGGTTTGTCCATTGAGGACCTCGACTCCACCAATGGGGTGACGGTCAATGGCGTCAAGGTCACCAGCACCGAACTTGGCGACGGGTCACGCATCGAGATCGGCTCAACGAGGATGCTGGTCCACTCGCCGACGAGGATCTGATCGTGAGCGAATTTCTCGTCACACTATTACGCATCGCTTATCTGGCGATATTGTGGATCTTCATCCTGTTTGTCACCAATGTCATTCGTACCGATATCTACGGTCACCGGGTTCCTCGCAATGCTGGAGAAGCCGCCGTGGAATCCGGACGACGCAGTAAAGGCCGCAGAACTCGTCGTCGTGAGCCTGCCCCAATACCAACCGGCCTGCAGGTCATTTCGGGGAGTCGAGCTGGCACCTTTGTTCCGCTAGCCAACGGCGTCACGGTAGGGCGCGGCAACGACTGCACCCTACCGATCGACGACGACTACGCCTCCACCCGCCATGCCGAGTTCAGCCCAGGGATCGACGGCGCATGGTTCGTTGAGGATCTGGCCTCGACCAACGGCACCCATGTCAACGGTGAGCGCATCGAGAATCCGACGCGCCTGTCGGTGGGGGACGAGGTGCGAATTGGCAGGACCACCATGACCGTCACCGGTAGGCGATGAGCAATGGCCTTTTCCCTCGATATTCGATGCCACTCCGAAATCGGTCTGGTCCGACGCAATAATCAAGACTCGGGATACGTCTCCCCGAGGATGCTCGTCGTCGCTGACGGCATGGGAGGCGCAGCCGCGGGTGACCTTGCCTCGACCGTCGCGGTACGCCATGTTGCTAAGGCCGACCGAAGGTTCTCCGGCGAGGGCTCACCAGCTCGCCCCCAAGGTGAGGAGATGCTCACCGTTCTTTCCGGTGCGGTAGCCGACGCCAACGACGAACTGGCGGATCTCGTCGCATGGGACTCCTCCCTTGAAGGGATGGGAACGACCTTCTGTGGCGCGATGTTCTCTGGTACCCAGCTTGGCATCGTTCACATCGGCGACTCCCGTGGCTATTTGCTGCGTCAAGGCCGGATGAAGCGTATGACTCACGATCATTCCTGGGTGCAGTCTCTTATTGACGATGGGCGGATTACTCCCGAGGAGGCCGCTGTTCACCCGCACCGATCCCTCCTGCTCAAGGTGCTTAATGGTCAGCCTCAGCACATCCCGGACACTCAGATCGTGGATCTTCGTTTGGGTGACCGCATTCTCTTCTGCTCCGACGGACTATGCGGTCTGGTTAACGACGATACGATCGGCGAGCACCTCAACACCACCAACCTCGACGACGTCGTCGATCTGCTCACAACAGACGCCCATGCTGGCGGCGGCACTGACAACATCACCATCGTCGTCGCCGAGGTCGTTGAGGCCGACCCCAACCTGGACGCTTCCGAACCACACATCATTGGCGCAGCAACGACCCGCAAAGTACCCGAGCATGAGGTCACCGCCCCACTGCCCCTCGATCAACCGGCATCCGCGACAAACAATGACGGCAAGTCAACCGTATTGTTCGACTCCGAGGCTGAAGAGTCGATGCGCTACGCCCCCGTTGACTCCATGACCCGTCACCGCCGCCATTGGTTGTGGCCCGTCGTCATCTTGGCCTTCGTCGCTGTGGTAGTCGGCGGCATTTTTGGCGCTCGCGCCTACCTCAACACCCAGTACTACGTTGGTACCGACGACGACACAGTAGCCATCTACCAAGGATCACCCGACAATTTAGCCTGGATTCAGCTATCTCACGTCACCGAGAAAACCAACATCAAAACTGCTGATCTTCCCCGCTATTACCGAGACCGCGTCTTGGGGAATATAAGGGTCTCGTCCATGGATTCAGCCCACGCCACAGTTGCTGAACTGCGTACTGGGGCTCAACAGTGCAAGGTAATAAGGGAGGCTGCCACTGCGCCACCTCCTACTAAACCCGCGACGCCCCCCTCAACACCCCCGCAACCTTCCGCCAGCGGACCCACCGCGAACGCCCATCACACTCCCCAGCCGTCCGCTGTACCAACCCCGGCCATGCCGACGCCAACTTCCGCTATGCCCTCACCGAGCGCCGCAGGCCATGAAGTCGACCTCCCGGCCGTCACTTCGGGGGATTGCCAATGAGTATCGGACAGGAATTTGATGACGGCACCGTCGTCATCCAGGCCAAGAGGCGCTGGACGGAACTCTTCATGCTCCTCATCGCCTGGGCTATCGGCTTCGGCGGATGGGTTCTCACCGAGCTCAACATCAACCACGTGCTGCCAGATACGTGGACAACCGTCGGCGGCGTGTGGCTGGCGGTGGCTATCGTCGCGCATATTTTCGTGAGGTTCGTCATTCCCTACGCTGACCCGGTAATCCTGCCTATCGTCTTCACTCTCAATGGGCTCGGGCTAGCGATGATCCATCGCATCGACTACATTCCTGATCCGCACTATCACCGCATGGATGCCCAGACTTTGTGGACGGCTTTGGGTATTGTCCTCTTCGTCGCGACGCTGCTCATCCTGCGCGACCACCGCAACTTGCAGCGCTACCCGTATGTACTGTTCATTGTGGGCCTGGTTTTCCTCATGCTGCCCTTGGTGCCGAGCCTGGGCATGGCGACGTTGGGGTCGCGGGTGTGGATCCACGTTGGCTCCTACACCTTCCAGCCAGCCGAAGTATCAAAGGTCGTGCTCGCTATCGCTTTTGCTGGCTACCTCGTCGACAATCGTGACGTCCTTTCCCGCGCCGGACACAAGATCCTTGGAATCACTCTGCCGCGCGCCCGCGACCTCGGGCCAATTGCCGTTATGTGGGTAGCAACGATGCTCGTCATCGTCTACCAGAACGACCTGGGCACCGGAATGCTGTTCTACGGCATGTTCGTCGTGATGCTGTACATCACCACCGAACGAGTCGGATGGGCCATACTAGGGGCGGTGAGCTTCCTCGGCGGCGCTGTGCTGGCGTATACCTGCTTCGGCCACGTACGAGTTCGCTTCGACTCATGGCTGCACCCATTCAGCAACTACACCCAGAACTACCAAATCATCCAGGCACAATTCGGGCTCGCCTGGGGAGGATTAGCCGGACGCGGCTGGGGGTTAGGACGCCCCGGCATGGTTCCGCTAGCGTGGAGTGACTTCATCGCTACATCCATAGGTGAGGAACTCGGCGTCACCGGCCTCATGGCCGTCATCGTGCTCTTCTTCATCCTTACCGCCCGCGGAATGCGCACCAGCCTCGGTTGCCGTGATGACTTCGGCAAGCTTATGGTCGCTGGCTTGTCCTTCACCCTCGCCCTGCAGGTCTTCGCCATCATCGGTGGCGTCACCCGCCTTCTACCATTGACCGGTCTGACAACGCCATTTATGAGTCAAGGTGGTTCTTCGTTGATCGCAAACTGGGTCATCGTTGCGATCATCATGATCGTCTCACACCGGAACCGAAAGCCTGCCGACGACTTCACCGCCACCGTCCCGGCACCTGATCCGCAACAGGCCATCACCGGAGGCACGCGATGAATAGACAAATTCGCGCAGTCTCTTTGCTCGCCGGGCTGATGTTCCTGGCCCTCATGGTCAACCTCACAGGTTCGGCTATGTTCCGGCAGGCCAGTCTCAACAACGATCCCCACAACGTCCGGGTGCGTGACGCGGAGTTCTCCCAGAACCGCGGCAATATCCTCGTCGGTTCGAGACCGATCGCCACCACGACGTCAAGCAATGGCAAGTTCGCCTATCAGCGTGTGTACCCGTCGGGGCCGAAGTACGCACCCATCACCGGGTATTACTCCTACTACTACGGGCGATCCATGCTGGAGCAGACCCAGAACGCCCAGCTCACCGGAACCTCCGATGCCCAATGGCTCTCTCGCATCACCGGCACCTTATCTGGCCACAAACCTGAAGGCGGCTCTATCACCACGACGATTAACGCCAAAGCACAGGATGCCGCGTGGGACGGACTCAGGGGAAAGAAGGGCGCTGTCGTCGCATTGGACTACACCACCGGCGCGGTGCTGGCTATGGCGTCGTCCCCCTCCTATGATCCCAACGAGCTTGCCTCCCACCACCTCAATGACACCACCCGAGCATGGAAGAACCTCGTTGCGGACCCGTCGTCTCCGCTGACGAACCGCGCGACCCGAGAAATCTACCCTCCGGGGTCAACATTCAAACTGGTGACCGCCGCGGCAGCTCTCCAGAACGGGTACCACCCGAATTCCATGGTCGACTCACCGGAAAATTGGATCCTGCCGGGCACTCGCACCCCGCTGACGAACGAGACCAACTGTGGGGGCAGCAGGATCACCTTGGCCCACGCCCTTGACATCTCGTGCAATACCGCCTTCGGTAAAGTTGGCGTGAGCCTGGGCCAAGACAAGATCCGAGATCAGGCTGAGCGATTCGGGTTTGGCAAGGTTGTCAACTCCGATGTGTCCTCAGCCGCATCAAGATTCCCGCAGAACCTCACCGATGCGCAGTTGGCGCAGAGCTCCATCGGCCAGTACGACGTCGCAGCCTCTCCGCTGCAAATGGCCATGGTGACTGCCGGCATCGCCAATGGCGGCAAACTCATGACCCCTTATCTCACCGCGCAGGTGAGAGCATCAAACCTGCAGGTAGTCTCCGAACATCACCCGAAGCAGATGTCTCAACCGATGACAAAGGAGTCGGCCGAGCAGCTGAAGGCGATGATGGTCTCGGTGGTCAACAATGGCACTGGCAAGAGGGCGCGCATTAATGGGACCACCGTCGGCGGTAAGACCGGCACCGCCCAGACGGTAAAAGGTAAGGCCCCCTATGCGTGGTTCGTCGGATGGTCGGACAACCCGCACGTCGCAGTAGCGGTCTTCATCCAATCTTCGGACACCGCCATCAATGAAGTCTCAGGAGGCCGACTCGCGGCTCCCATCGCTAGAGATGTCATCGAGGCGATGAGATGACAAGCAGACAAACAACCCACTACGTCAACACAAAGGAGATCCCTCAATGAGCGCTGAGAGTTGGCTCTCCGGGCGTTACGAGCTGCAGAATCTCATCGGTCGTGGCGGCATGGCCGATGTCTGGAAGGCCCGCGACCACCGCCTTGGCCGCGACGTCGCGGTCAAGAAGCTGCGCACTGACCTCGCCAGCGACGACACCTTCCAAGCGAGGTTCCAGCGCGAGGCGCAGTCGGCTGCGCGGCTTAATCACCCCAATATCGCCGCCGTGTACGACACAGGTGAAACGAAAGACCCGGCTACCGGCCTGCCGGTGCCGTTTATCGTCATGGAGCTCATTGACGGTCACACCCTGCGCGACGTGCTACGTGACGGTCGCAAGATCCTCCCCCGGCGTGCCCTGGAGTTCACTCAAGGTGTGCTCGATGCGCTGAGCTACTCCCACGCCGCCGGCATTGTCCACCGCGACATCAAACCAGCTAACGTCATGCTCACCCGCGAGGGCTACGTCAAGGTCATGGACTTCGGTATCGCACGAGCGGTCGCCGACACCTCCGCCACCATGACCCAAACGGCCGCCGTCATAGGCACGGCCCAGTACCTATCCCCTGAGCAAGCCCGCGGCGAGACCGTCGACAATCGCGCTGATATCTATGCCACCGGCTGCCTTCTCTATGAGCTGCTGGTCGGGCGCCCACCGTTTATCGGTGACTCCCCCGTCTCGGTGGCCTACCAGCACGTCCGCGAGGTCCCGGCCCCACCGTCCTCCCTGGACGCTGAGATCACCCATCAGATGGACGCAATCACCCTCAAGGCGCTCGCCAAGGACCCGGCGGATCGTTACCAGACTGCCAAGCAGATGCGTGACGACATTGATCGCCTACTCTCGGGACGCGAACCTTTTGCGATGCAGAATTACGCCGATTCTGAGGCTGATACCGAGGAGCAGACTCACCTTATTCCAGCCGCTGCAACCGATCCCGTCCCTGCCACTGCTGCTCAGCAAGACGAGGCCAGCCCTGCTAGCGCTGAAAGTCCCCAGGAGCCTGAAGAGCCGCATCGTAAACGTTGGCCGGTTATCATCGTCACGATCGTAGTCGTGGTGCTGCTCGCCCTGCTCGGGTTCGGATTACATAAGATCTTTAATTCGTCCTCGCAGCCCTCTCCGGCTCCTACACCATCCAGAACGGTGAAGATGGTCAAAGTTCCAGCCGTCACCGGCTTGAGCCAACAGGGGGCAACCTCAACCCTGGAAAATGCCGGTCTGAAGGTCCAGGTCGACCACGTTCAAAAGGACCAGGCGACCGCCAACCAGGTCGTCTCGCAAAGCCCAGCCGCTAACGAGAAGGTTCCTGCCGGTAGCGACGTGAAGATCACGGTTAACGATGGCCCGAAGCAGCTAACGATCCCGCGCAATATCGTCGGACTGCCTAAGAACGACGCCCTTAAAGCCCTTAAGGATGCCGGGTTCTCTGATAGCCAGATCAAGGCAACTAACGACGACCCCAAGACTGAGCCGAATTCGGCGAAAGCTGGCGCCGTTGACGCTGTCAGCCCGGGAGCCGGAACGACACTGACCCCAGATCAGCAGGTCACCTTGACGATCGCCACCGGCAAGTCGGTGGTGCCGAACCTTAAGGGTATGAGCGTCGAAGAGGCTAATTCGGCCGCTGGATCAAGCGGATTCTCCATCTCGGTGGAGCGTCAGGTGACGTCCTCTGCTGCTCCAGGAACGGTCTTTGACCAGGATCCGGATTATGGGGCTATTGCTAACAGGTCAACGGCCATCAAGGTGCTCGTTGCCGTGGCACCGCCAGCCCCAGAGCCTACTCGCGAGCCACCGACGAACTCCGCTCCTTCCGAGGAACCGTCCTCGTCGTCAATCGCACCGGTCCCGCCGGCCCCGACGACTGCAGTACCCACGACTAGTTCGTCGTCGGGCCGCTGAAGCCCGATGCGCTCATCGGCGGGCTCATCTGGCTGGCGCTAGCGGGGGCTTCGATGTCCCCACACCACAGCGTCCGCTAAATTGCCCGGCTCAACGCGGCGTGGCGTGACTCACAGCAACGGCGCCGGTGTAGGCAGGCATGGTGACTTGGCCAGCTCTCTCCACCGACCACCCGAGCTGGTAAGCACTCACGTATTCCTTGTAAATGCGCACCGCTTCAGAGGTGTCGAGAGCTTTCTGCATGGCGTTGAGGTCCCCGATCGCCTCGATGACGTAGGGAGGAGCGTAGGCCACGCCATGCAGGACCACGGTATTACCGACGCATTTCACGGCTGTGGTGGAGATGACTCGCTGCCCCTGAATGGTCATGGCCTCTGCTCCCCCAGACCACAAGGTGTTGACAACCATCTGGATGTCCTGCTGGTGGACGACCAGCATGTTGGCGTCGACCCCGTCCGGATTCTCGCTGAGGGGCGCGTCGTCGAGCGTGACGCGCAGGGCTTTACCACTGACAGCTTCCAAACCAACGGACGGCGCTAAAGCCGACGCCGACGAGATGACCGAGGACGTGACGCCCGGAGTCTGATTAGCTTTGGAAAGGTCTTCCACCTGCGCCCGCAGACCGGCTGCCTCCTTCTGCAAGGCGGCGTTGTGACTGGCCTGGCTACGCACCAGGGTGGCCATGTCGGTATCACGCTCGGGCCGAAGATCGTGACCGCGTGAATTGATAGCAGCCGTCGTCATCATGAGACCAGCCAGGGCCATGACAATCACGCTGGCGGATCTAGCTAGACGAGGGTGCCGCGAATCCGAACGGACGTCCTGAATAGAGGGGTCTGTCGTAGCCTGCGATCTATCCTCGTCGATATCGACGGATGCGTCGTCGGGACGGACGTCATCAGGGTCGTTGTCGTCGCTCATCGTCCCCTCCTCGCAGGCTGACCCGTGTCGCCGGAATTGGCGATCGTCCTCTAGGCTAGTCAAGCAAGACTTGTCCCATCACGCTCGGTGGGCGTGTCCTCGAACCCCAGGAGTAGTCACCGTGCCCGAATCGAAGGTCAGACCGCAAGCCAAGAAGAAGGCCCAGGCCAAGAACCGGGCCACAATGGACGAACGACGAGCCGAAAAAAAGGCTGCACCGGTTGATCGCTCATGGGTCCCGAAGGTCTTCGTCCCCCTCTTTTTACTCGGAGTGTTGTGGCTGATCGTCTACTACATCGCAGGTAATCAGATCCCCGGTATCAGCAACCTGGGTGACTGGAACATCCTCATCGGCATGGGGCTCATGGCTGCTGGATTCGGCGTCGCTACCCTGTGGAAATGAGCGGGAGGCCCACCAGGGATGTCCCGGCGGGCCTTCAGTCAGTGTTCCGGCTTGAGCAGCGGGAAGAGGATCGTCTCGCGGATCCCAGCGTTGGTAAAGAGCATCACCAGCCGGTCGACACCCAGCCCCAGACCACCCATGGGCGGGCAGCCGAATTCCAGGGCCTCGAGGAAGTCCTCGTCAAGCTGCATCGCCTCAGGGTCACCCGCGGCAGCAGCGAGGGATTGCTTGGTAAGCACTTCGCGCTGGATGACTGGGTCGACGAGCTCGGAGAAGCCAGTACCGCGCTCCATCCCGCCAATGATGAGGTCCCAGGCCTCAACCATGCGAGGATCGTCGCGGTGCGGACGGGCCAGCGGCTGGGCGATAGCCGGGTAATCACAGACGAAGGTGGGGTTGATAAGGCCCGGCTCGACGAGTTCACCGAAAAGCTCCATAACGACCTTGCCGGCCTCCCAAGACTGGTCGATCTCAATCTCGTGCTCAGCGGCGATGGACTGCAACTCCTCCAACGGGGTGTCAAGGGTGACTTCACGCCCTAGTTTTTCCGACAGGCCTGGGTAGACGCTGACCCAACGCCACTGCCCGTCGAGGTCGATAGTGCCCTTGGGGGTCTCAATCTGATGGACGTCGAGGGCGTCGGCCACCGCCATGATGATGTCCTTGATCACCTCAGCAATAGTGAATTGGTTGCCCCAGCTCATGTAGGCCTCGAGCATAGAGAACTCGGCCGAGTGGCTGGAATCAATACCCTCGTTGCGGAAGACCCGACCCATCTCGTAGACCCGATCGGTGCCGCCGACCATCGTCCGCTTGAGATAGAGCTCAAGAGCGATACGCAAACTCATGTCAATGTCGAAGGCATTGAGGTGGGTATTAAACGGGCGGGCTGCGGCACCACCGTGGACCAACTGCAGGATCGGAGTCTCGATCTCAAGGAAACCGCGCTCGTCGAGGGCGCGACGCACCGCGCGGGTGATAACGGCGCGGGTGCGCACCATCTGGCGAGACTCTTCACGAACGACGAGATCCGCGTAGCGACGACGCACCCGGCTCTCCTCCGAGAGCTCCTTATGGAGGGTCGGCAGCGGACGCAGAGCCTTGGAGGCCATCCGCCACTCAGCAGCCATGATGGATAACTCACCACGACGAGAGACGACGACTCGGCCACGCACCCAGACGTGGTCACCCAGGTCAACGTCGGACTTCCACGCAGCCAAGGACTCATCGCCCACCTCGGCTTTGGAAAGCATGATCTGCAACCGCTCACCGTTGGAAGTCTCGGTAAACCCGTCCTGCAAGCTGGCGAAACACAGTTTGCCGGTATTGCGGACAAAGACGACACGTCCGCCGACGGTGACCTCATCGGTGGTCTCCTCGCCAGGCGCCAAGGTCAGCTCCCCGGTGTCGTCGGTGTATTTCTGACGAACCTGGACCAGGGTGTGGTCGCGTAGCAAATCGACCGGATAAGCCTGGCCTCCGTCAGCGATGATCCGGGCCCGCTTGTCGAGGCGGACCTGCATCTGCTCGGAGACGTCAGGGGACTGGCTGGATGCAGTGTCAGAACTCACCAGGGAATCTTATCGAAACAACAAGCTGACGACGATTTCACCTATGCTATCCCGCCTTCGAAGTTGTCATCACCTCTAACTAGCTACCTAATTCCTTATCTCCGCTACCTTCCTGGTGCTTGGAGTGCACGCATGGTCATACGCAAAGAGACCTTCACCAACCTGCACGGTTGTGACGACGTGGTGTACGCAGGCAAGGACGTCAAGTCAGCGGGTAGTGGCCCCACCCCTCGCACCTTGAAGCAATCGACTGCCGGCTTCCGGCACCGTTCGCCCATCACAGTCGGGGAAAACGAACTAAACGCCAAGCATGGTGGACCAAGTCTGAAGATGCACAGACTCCATCTGCTCCAACTCGAATCCCATGTCATCCACCAAATGCACACTCGGCTCATTATTAGCGTCAATGCGCCCATACACTTTGGCCCTCGGCAGCCCTCCCTCACGCGCTTTCTGCACAGCGCAATCCTTGAGAACCTGCACGAGTTCTCTGGCCAATCGGCCCCCTTTGCCTCGCTCGGACACATTTATGGCAACTGCACAGATGAAGAAATTGACATAGCTGCCGTCGCCATCTTTGCTAATACTCACTTCAGTGTCCGCGGCGGCCACAATGACCCCGCTCCTCCGCGCGAGCAGTAAACGCCGCGTGCCTCTTTTCTTGGCCCTTCCGCACCCTCTGTCGCGAAAGTAACTCTGGACCTCGAGCTCCCACGGCTTAGGATGTCGCAGCGCTCTACCCCCGGGGGACTTCGGTCGATCTGTGGTGCATTGGAACGACTGAAGTGCTCGCAACGCTTCTTTATCCTGGTTCGAGACCTACGTCCACCCGATCCCATCCTCAATCGTCACAATGCAGACTCCCCAGCCCCGTCGTCACGCCTACGACGATCCAACATCGTTCTCTCGTACCGCTCGACCATCTCCTCCTCGCTCGGCGGCTCAGGAAAATCGATGTCGTCAACGGGGACACCTAAAACCCTGGAAGTCAGCATCGGATCCGCGTTACCTTTCTCCGTCTCCTCAAGCAACGCAGCTATGACAGTCGGGGACCAATCAGGGACGAATACATCTCGGTATCGCTCCGCCGCGCTAGTTCTGGCGAGTGTGAGTAACTTCGGAGTCGTCAGCTCCAAGGCTTCGCGAACCTCATCCGACGCTTTCAATCTCAATGTCTCAATTCTGACCCTCATCGCAGCAGCCGAGACCTTGGCCTCCCAAACCATCCGAGCGACATCCGCGCGGGTCAATGCGGGCCAATTGAAGTTCCTCATCCATTTCTCGGGCAGCAGCAATTCCGCAGCGAAAGCGTTCGCTTGTTTTTCGTCCGCCTCGCCCGCGATGTCTCCATCACGATCCAGGTGCCCTTGAACGAGATGCCCTAGCTCATGGGCCAGAGACCAAGTCGTACGAGCCCAGAACTGTTTGTTCAGCACAACAACGCGCCGCCCGACGATGCACAGAGAGTAATCCGTCGACAATCCGGAACGCTTCATGACGTCAACGTCGAGAACCTCTTTCACGCGCGCGGCGAAGTCATTAACGAATCCATCACCCAATGCTTCACGCATCTGTTTGGCGGTCTTCGGCAGAACCACCGAACTAGCCCTGAGACTTCCATGCGCGGCCCGGTACACCTCAGCTATATGGTCGAGGACCTCGCGATCTTTCTCCCGTCCTTCGTTGATATGCCGATGAGTATCGAAATCATACGTGTGCCGAGCGGCAAACCTCATGGCATAGGGATCCTTGTGCCCCGTCACCAACCAATGAGCACTGGCCCCGAGCACCTCCGCAGCCTTGCCCAACTCGGTCATGGTGATACCACGTTTTCCGTTGAGCATTCGCGACAAGGCATCAGGCGTCATCTCCATTGCCTCAGCCAGTGACTGCTGGGTCATACCCTCAGGCATCCGCGACTTGATACGTTCCCCAATCTCACGCATATCTTCACTCATGGAGACATCCTACGCGAAAATTGGGAAAATCCCAATATCTTACCCGCTACTGCTCGTCGGTGAGCTTGCACACCCCGTCAGAATCAACCAGAAGAACTCCGCCACCACAAGCGTCTCATCCCCCTCACAACACCCCACCTCCTGCGACACACAGCCTACCGACCTACCGCATGCGGGCGACCAACCGTGAACTCCACTAAGGTGGTCGTGCCGCTCGCATTGATCCGGCAAACCGGCGGCGGTTGCACACATCCCCGTCCGAGGAGTATTCGTGCTGGCAAAACTCGTGACCCGACACCTGAGGGCCTATCGGCTGCACGTTGCCGTCATCATCGTTATGCAGGTTTGCGCCCAAATCGCGGCCCTGACCTTGCCAACCATCAACGCAGACATCATCAACAAGGGCGTCGTAACAGCGGATACCGGATATGTCACCACCCACTCCCTCTTCATGCTGGCGATCGCTTTAGGGCAGACCATCTGCCAGGTCATTGCGGTTTATCTCGCCGCTCAGGTGGCGATGGGAACGGGCCGTGACATTCGCGACGCCATCTTCACCCGCACCCTTGACTTCTCGGCCCGAGAGATCAACAAATTCGGAGCACCATCACTCATTACCCGGACTACCAACGACGTCCAGCAGGTGCAAATGCTGGTCTTTATGACCCTGGCAATGCTCATCGGGGCGCCGATCATGATGATGGTCGGGATCATCATGGCCGTGCGCGCCGACGTTTCCCTGTCGTGGATCATCATGGTGGCAGTCATCCTGCTAGCCATCGGTGCGGGGCTGATCGTCTCCCGGATGGGGCCACTGTTTAAGCGTCAGCAGAAACGCATCGACGACCTCAACCGAGTCGTGCGTGAACAAATCACCGGCATCCGCGTAGTGCGAGCTTTCGCCCGGGAGCGCCACGAAGCGGCACGTTTCGACGCCACCAGCTCCTCCCTGCGCGACATCCAGGTGAACGTCGGCCGGACTATGGCGGCGATGTTCCCCCTCGTCATGCTCATCATGAACCTGTCCCAGATTGCGGTGTTCTGGTTTGCGGCCACACGGATTGACGACGGACAGACCGAAGTCGGCATTTTGGCCTCATTCACCACATACCTCATGCTGATTCTCATCAGCGTCATGATGGCGGTCATGCTCATCGTCATGTGGCCACGAGCCTCGGTATGCGCAAACCGCATCGAGGAAGTGCTGCACACCTCGTCGTCTCTCACCATTGATCCCGAACCTGTAATGGCCCTGCCCGACGCTCCGACCTTGCTAGAGTTTCGCGACGTTACATTCAGCTACCCCGGCGCTTCTGAGCCGGTTCTCCACGACATCTCCTTCACCTTGGCCCGTGGCACGACGACAGCCATCATCGGTTCCACTGGGTCGGGGAAATCAACCCTGGTCAACCTCATCCCCAGGCTCGTCGACGTCACTCACGGACAAGTACTCGTCAACGGAACCGACGTGCGCCGTTACGACCCTGAAACCCTATGGAGCTGCATCGGACTGGTGCCCCAGCGGCCCTACCTCTTCGGTGGCACGGTAGCGTCAAACCTGCGTGATGGTCGCTGCGACGCAACTGACAAGGAGCTCTGGAACGCCCTGCACGTCGCACAGTCAGACGATTTCGTCTCCCACATGGACGGAAAGTTAGAGGCCACCATCACCCAAGGTGGCACCAACGTCTCCGGAGGTCAGCGGCAACGCCTATCCATCGCCCGAGCCTTGGTCAAAGATCCCCACATTTACATTTTTGACGATGCCTCCAGCGCCCTCGACGTGGCCACCGACTCCCGACTCAGAGCCGCCCTCGAGGCCAATCATGGCGACGCCGCGATGCTCATCGTCGCCCAGCGGGTCTCGACGATCCGCAACGCCGATCAGATCCTCGTCCTCGACGCCGGACACATCGTCGGTAGGGGAACTCACGACGAACTCATCAAGTCATGCCCGACCTACCTCGAGATTGTCGACTCCCAGCTATCGATCGAGGAGGCGGCATGACCGGCAAGGACGCCCAGCAGGCACCTACCAGGAATGAGCAGGCTGAGATCGCCCGGGCCTCCTCCCAACAAGGCCATCGTGGTAGTCAGGTTGCCGAAAAACCCATTTCTTTTGGGCCCTCCCTCAAGCGACTGCTCGGCCAGCTCAAACCCCATCGCATCACGCTGACGATCGTCGTCATCATGGCCGCGATCTCAGTGGCTTTCAACGTCATCGGCCCGAAAATCCTGGGCCGCGCCACCGACGTCATTTTTGGCGGCATCGTCGGAAAACAGATAGGCAAGCACATTCCCGCAGCCCGGGGCATGTCAGCCGACACATTCATCAACACACTCGGAAAAGCCAGCCACGGTGGAGATCGAGGAAAGATCATCACCCTGCTGCAGCAATATCCTCATGTCGTCATCGGTTCCGGCATCGATTTCCACCGGCTCGGCGTCATCATAGGTTGGGCGTTGGGCCTGTACGCCTGCGCAGCCCTCTTAATGTTCCTGCAGGGGTTCCTGCTCAACACCGCCATTCAGCGATCCATGTACGACTTGCGCCGCCAGGTCAGTGCCAAACTAGACAAGCTGCCACTGTCGTACTTTGATGGTCAGCCCCACGGCGAGCTCATGAGCCGGATGACCAACGACATCGACAACGTCTCCCAGACCTTGCTACAAACCTTGCAGCAGCTCCTCAACGCTCTGTTGACGATCATCGGCGTGTTGATCATGATGTTTTGGATCTCACCGCTGTTGGCCGTCATTTCCCTAGTCGTCATCCCGATCGCCGGGGTCATCGCAGGCCTCATCGGCAAGAGGGCCCAGGGACAGTTCGCCCAGATGTGGAAAGCCACCGGCGAACTCAACTCGTGGGTGGAGGAGGCGCACTCCGGCCATGCCCTCGTCAAAACCTTCGGGCGCAGCCGGGCTGTCGCCCAGGAATTCCACGAACGAAACGAGGAACTGCGTCAGGCGACCACCAAGGCCCAATTTGTCTCCGGCCTCATCCAACCAGTGATGTTCCTGCTCGGTAACGCCAACTACGCCATCATCGTCCTCATCGGATGTCTGCGGGTGGCGAAGGGCCAGATGCCGCTAGGCAACGTGCAGGCCTTCATCCAATACTCCCGAATGTTCACCCAGCCGATAACCCAGATTGCCTCCATGGCAAATCTGCTGCAGTCCGGGGTGGCTTCCGCGGAGCGGGTGTTCCAAGTTCTCGACGCCGACGAATTATCCACGGATACTCACGGAAGCCTCCCAGCCACGAAGGGACGAGTCGTCTTCGACCACGTTCGCTTCTCCTACAACCCGGACAAGCCTCTCATCACCGACCTATCCCTGGTCGCAGAACCAGGACAGACGATTGCGGTCGTCGGACCCACGGGAGCCGGCAAGACGACGCTGGTGAATCTGCTCATGAGGTTCTACGAGATTGATGACGGAACCATCACCCTTGACGGCGTTGATATTTCCGCAGTCCCTCGCGCCGAACTGCGCTCCCGGCTTGGCATGGTCCTACAGGACACTTGGCTATTCAGCGGAACTATCCACGACAACATCGCCTACGGCTGCCCTGAAGCATCCGAAGAAGACATCCTTGACGCGGCGCGAGCCGCCCACGTCGACCACTTCGTCCACACCCTGCCCGACGGCTATGACACCATCATTGATGAGGACGGATCCAATGTTTCGGTGGGTCAAAAGCAGCTCATCACCATCGCTAGGGCCTTCCTAGCGGCCCCGGACCTACTCATCCTTGACGAAGCCACTAGTTCGGTGGACACCCGCACTGAGATGCTCGTTCAGGAGGCGATGGCCAACTTGCGCAAGGGGCGTACTAGCTTCGTCATCGCCCATCGCCTCTCCACTATCCGGGACGCTGACCTCATCCTCGTCATGGAACACGGCGACATCGTCGAGCAGGGAAGCCATAGTGAGTTGCTCGAACACCAGGGCCACTACTACGAGTTGTACCAAGCGCAGTTCGCCGCGGCGAGTCACGAATGAGACACCGCACCCACATTCTTAGCAACAGGCTCTAAAGTTGATGGGGTGCCCGCCGGGGCACAGCGTCCGGCCAGCCCCCAGCCGGTCGTTCTCATCGACGAAAGAGACCCATGGCCGAGGTCAAAAACTCCCAGCTGACTGCCCACAACGACACTGACATGGCGAAGGACCAGACGAAGGTCCTGCAACGTACCCTCAACCGATTCGACATCGTCTTCCTCATCGTCTCTGCGGTGGTCGGGCTGGAGATGCTGGGATCGGTCTCAGCCGAAGGCCCCGAAACCTTCACCTGGCTGGTATTCCTCATCATCGTCTTCCTCATCCCCTATTCCCTCATCTTCGCCGAGACCGGCTCGGCCTTCGTCGGCGAGGGAGGGGTGTACCTATGGACCCGACGTGCCTTTGGGCGGCCAGCTGCCGCCGTCACCAGTGTCTTCACCTGGATCACCCAGCCGGTATGGGTGGGCGGCTCGATGGCTTTCCTCAACGCGGAGGCCGCCCGCAACCACCTCGTTCACTTTTCCGCAGGATCAGCTGGTGACTACCTATTTAAGCTGGCCTTCATCTGGCTAACGGTGTTCGCCGCTATCTTGTCCCTAGCGAAAGCCAAATGGATTCCTACTGCCGGCGCCTTTTTCAAAATCTCCTTCCTGTGCTTGTTCTTAGTCACGGCAGCCGTGTATGCGGCCCAACACGGCGTCCAGCCCCTCGGTCTTGGTAACTTCTCTCCCACCCTGCGCGGATTCATCACCCTGACGCCTTTACTGCTCTTTGCTTTCCTTGGTTTTGAGGGTGGATCGAGCGCGTCGGGGGAGATGCGCAACGCCCAGCACGACGTCTCGGTCTCGGTGCTCCGTTCGGCCACTATGGCTGGAATTTTTTACCTCCTTCCAGTGGCGACGATTTTGCTCGTCCTGCCCCCCTCCGACATCGACGGAGTCTCGGGACTGCTTAAAGCCGTCAATACCGTCTTCTCGGTATATGGGCCGGCTGCCGAACCGATGATGGCGTTAGCCCTCGTTATGTTCACTTTGGCAAATATCGGTCAGGGCGCGGCGTGGATGATCATGTCCGACCGAATGCAGGCCATGGCCGCTGCTGATGGTTCCTTCTTCGGTGGGTTTTTCGGAAAGTTCCACCCCCGGCTGGGCACGCCGGTGCACGTCAACCTGTTATCGGGGATCGTCTCCACTCTTTTCATGCTCGCCGCCATGGAGTTGACGGGTTCTAGCGCTGACCTGTTTAACGTCGTCCTCGGAGTGGCAGTAACGACCTACCTGTTCAGCTACCTGCTTATCATCCCCGCCGCAGCCAAATTGCGGCTCAGCGAGCCCGACGTCGAACGGCCCTTCCGGGCCGGCCCGAACTGGTTTTTCATCCTCATGTGCGTAGTGACGACGACATTTGTCGCCTTTGGGTCATGGGTGAGCATCTTCCCAGGCACCCTGGAGGCCCTTGTGGGAATGCCTCACGACTTCTCCAAAGCCCAGGGGGTCTCGTATGCCTCCTTCGAGGCGCTGACGCTCGGCACCCTGGCGTTCATCATCGTCATGGCGCTCATCGGCTACTGGCGTGGGGCTCCACTACGCCGGGCGGGTATCTCCACTGAGTCTTAAACGGCGCCTGGAGGCGTGACCAACCGTCAACGGGGGCTCACAGGCGCGAACCGACGTGCGATTAACTGGTCTCGGCGGTCATGCGGATGCAGCGCGAACGTCACCAGCAACATGGCACGCACCTGGCCTTTTGGTCTGTTTTTGCGCAACACCACTCAGTCGGGCCAAACCGGTGACCTCGGATAGTAAGGTACCCGCCATGGATGCCCAACTGATCGCCCGATGGCAATTCGGGATCACGACGGTCTACCACTTCTTCTTCGTCCCGATCACGATCGCGCTATCGATGCTCGTGGCGGTGATGCAGACAGTGTGGCTTAAGACCCGCAACGACCGTTATCTTCGTCTGACCAAGTTCTACGGCAAGCTCTTCCTCATCAACTTCGCCCTCGGCGTCGTCACCGGAATCGTGCAGGAGTTCCAGTTCGGCATGAACTGGTCGGAATACTCGCGATTCGTTGGCGACATCTTCGGTGCTCCGCTGGCCCTTGAGGCCTTGGTGGCCTTCTTCATGGAGTCCACCTTCGTTGGCTTGTGGGTGTTCGGCTGGGAGAAACTCCCCAAGGGAGTCCACCTGGCGTGCATCTACCTGACCGCCATTGGCACCATGATCTCCGCAGTATTCATCCTCGCGGCAAACTCCTGGATGCAGAATCCTGTCGGAGCCAGCTACAACCCAGTCACCCACCGGGCCGAGCTGACCGATTTCGGGGCCGTGCTAAGCAATCCGGTATTCAAGGCGACTTTCGTTCACCAGATCTCATCTTCCTACACGGTGGCTGGCGCCCTTATCGCCGCCATCGCCTTCTGGCACTTGGCCAAAGTCGCCAGGGGACGCACCACCTCCCAGATCTCCGACGCCGAAGAGGTCGAGAGCGTCCGCACGTGGCGCTGGGCCTCGAAGTTCGGCGCATGGGTGCTCATTGTCGCTTGCGTCGGCGTTGTGCTGAGTGGCGACTACCAGGGCAAGGTCATGACCGACGCACAGCCCATGAAGATGGCTGCTGCCGAGGCGGCTTACCAGAACACCTCGGACTTCTCAGTGCTGACCATCGGCAACAAGGACGGCTCGGAGGAGGTGTGGGCTCTCAAGATACCCGGCATGCTCGGCTTCCTCGGTAACGGCAAGTGGGGCTCGCAGGTCAAGGGCATCAACGAGCTCAAGAGCTATCAGGTCCACGAGTACACCTACCATCGCAAGGACGGCTCGCAGACCCCCCTGCAGGCCTCTTACCAGAATGTGCTGCGTCAGAAGATCGACGCCAACGGCATCAAACTCGAGCCGAACGTCCCGTTGTCCTACTGGACCTTCCGCATCATGATCACCCTCGGCATGATCGGTGGCCTTATCGGCCTCGTCATGCTCATCGCAATGCGCGGAGGCCGCAACCCGAAGCCGCACGGGTGGCTGACCTTCTTCATGATCGCCCTACCCCTGCTGCCACTGTTCGCCATTTCCTTCGGTTGGATATTCACGGAGATGGGACGCCAGCCTTGGATCGTCGCGGGTGTGCTGCCAACTACGGCAGCCGTCTCACCCAACGTTTCGGCCGGCAGCGTGCTTTTCTCGACCATCGCCTACACCGTCGTCTACGGAATTCTGGCGGTCGTCGAGGTGGGGCTGTTCTGGAAGGCCCTCAAGGAGGGGCTGCCTGAGCTCTCCACCCGTGATCAACCTGTTACCGAGGGCGAGGACACTCCGTTGTCCTTCGCATACTGAGGAGGTAACGACATGCTTCCCGTTCTTGAAACTACTGCCCACTCGCCCCTGACGATCGTCTGGTTCGTCCTCATCACCGTTCTGTGGGTCGGATTCTTCTTCCTCGAAGGATTCGACTTCGGCGTCGCCATGCTGCTGCCCTTCCTGGGACGTGACGACAAGGATCGTCGTCTCATGGTCAACACCATCGGACCGACCTGGGACGGCAACGAGGTGTGGTTGCTGACCGCCGGTGGCGCTACCTTCGCCGCCTTCCCCGGCTGGTACGCGACGATGTTCTCCGGTCTGTACCTGCCACTACTACTGGTGTTGCTCGGTCTCATCGTCCGTGGCGTTGCCTTCGAATATCGTTCGAAGAACCCGTCCTCCTCGTGGCGCAACGCTTTCGACTGGATGGCCACTATTGGTTCCTTCCTGCCCACCTTGGTGCTCGGCGTCGGCTTCGCGAACTTCGTCCGCGGCCTGGCCGTCGGCCCGCACTCGACCCCAGACGGCGGCACTGCGCCGTTAGTGACGACCTCCTTCTGGGGCTTGTTCACCCCGTTCGCCCTCATCGGCGGCATTCTGTTCGTGGTGCTCTTCTGCGCTCACGGAGCTAACTTCGTCGCGCTCAAAACGATGGGTGACATGCACGACCGCGCTCGCAAGACCTCGGCCAAGCTGGGCTGGATCGCCACCGTCGTTGCCCTGGTGTGGGCCTTGATGTTCAACATCATGTACGTCACCCGAGACGGACGTCAGGTGCTCACCTGGATCATCTGCTTGCTCGTCGTCGTGCTGCTGGCCGCTGGTTCGGCGGTCGTCGCCAAGGGCCGCGAGGGGCTGGCTTTCCTGTGCACCGCTCTGGGTATCGCCCTCATGATCGTTGCCTGCATGTTCGCCATGTACGGTAACCTCGGGTACCGCCCGTCGGGTATCGCATTCGACATGTGGATCGCCTCCGCAACCGGCCGGACACTGAAGATCATGACGATCAGCGCCTGCGTCTTCGTGCCGATTGTGCTGGCCTACCAGGTCTGGAGTTACTGGGTGTTCCGCAAGCGCCTCACTCGGGAGGCCATCCCGGACACCGCGGTGGCTGCCTAATCCGTGGCAGCTCCGCTGGATCCGCGCCTGGTTCGCCGGGCGCGGGCCACTCTTCCCTTTCTCGCAGGTCTGTGCGTGGTGGGCGTGGCTACGGCTTTGCTCATCCTCGCACAGGCCTGGTTGCTGTCCCGTGGTGTCTCGTCGGTCTTCGCCGCCCATCATCTCGACGGCGTGGCGATGTGGTGCGGGCTGCTTGCGGCGGTGTTCTGTGGTCGAGCTTGCCTCGCCTGGCTGCAAGAATCCCTGGCTCATCGAGCTTCAGCGTCAGTCAAGTCGCAATTGCGGCGCGACATCCTGCAAGCCAGGTTGTCGCGTCCCACTGACGCAACGATGCCATCGGGAACCCTCATCAGCCTGATGACAACAGGTCTGGACGCCCTCGACGGCTACTATTCGAAGTACCTTCCCCAGCTTGTACTGGCCGTCATCGTGCCAGTAGTGCTAGCCACCGCGATCGGCCTAAACGACCTCACCAGCGTCGTCATCGTCGTCGTGACGATCCCGCTCATCCCCGTTTTCATGGCCCTCATTGGCTGGCGGACCGAGGCGGCCGTAGCAAAACGGTTCAAGGTAGCCACCCGACTGGCCAACCACTTCGCTGATCTGGTCGCTGGGCTGCCGACCCTGCAGGTCTTCGGGCGAGCCCGCGCCCAACTCGAGGGGCTGCGCCGCACCGAGGCGGCCAACCGCTCCGAAACAATGCGCACCCTGCGCATCAGCTTCCTGTCCTCTTTCGTCCTTGAGCTATTGGCGACCCTTTCGGTAGCCCTGGTGGCCGTTACCGTCGGTTTCCGGGTTGCCGCTGGCGGAATGGACCTGCGCACCTCCCTGTTCATCCTCATCCTCGCCCCCGAAGTTTTCCTGCCGGTGCGGCAGGTGGGGGTGCTCTTCCACGATGCCGCTGACGGAATGGCCGCCGCAGAGGTGTCCTTCGGGCTTATTGAGTCCGGGCGGCCGACGGCACCCAAGAGCGACGTCGAGATCGCCTCACCTCGCGAGGTCCCGGTGGTCATCAGCGGGTTGACGCACACGTATGAAGGGACGGATCGTGCCGCCCCTGACGGGTTGTCTCTGCGCATCGAGCCCGGGAGTGTCGTCGCCCTCGTCGGGCACTCCGGTGGTGGCAAGACGACCGCCCTGTCGTGTGTGCTCGGATTCATCGACCCCGATTCCGGGTCTATCCTCGTCGGCGATCGCGAGCTCATCGGAGCCGACGAATCGGTATGGCAGTCGTGGCGACGTCAGCTGGCCTACGTGCCCCAGGTGCCAGCGATGATGGCCGGTACGGTGGCCGAGAACATCCGTTTAGGGTGCTCGGATGCGCCCGAGGCCATGTTGCGCGACGCCCTGGATCGCTGCGGAGCCGCGGCAATCCCGTTGAATAAGCGTATCGACGACGACGCCGAAGGTCTGTCCGCCGGGGAACGTCGTCGTGTGGCCTTGGCCCGCGCTCTGGTGCGGGTGGAGCAGGCCGAGGCCGGTCTGCTGGTCCTTGACGAGCCGACGGCAGGTCTTGACGCCGACACCGAGGCGACCGTGTTGGAGGCGGTACGTGCCTCGGGAGCATCGGTGCTCGTCGTGTCCCATCGTCGCAACATCATCGCGGCAGCTGACGTGGTCGTCGACCTGGAGGTGCTGGCATGAACGCGCGAACCACCCAGTTGCTCAAGACTCTGTTGCGGGATGTCCCGCGAGGTCGCTGGCTACTCGTCCTGTCGACCCTGCTCGCCGCGTGTGCATCCGGGGCGTCGGTGGCCCTCATGGGTGTGTCAGCGTGGTTGCTGTCTCGGGCCGCAGAGATGCCACCGGTGCTCTACCTGGAGGCCGCAGCCGTCGGGGTGCGATTCTTCGGCATCTCCCGCGGTGTCTTCCGCTACGCCGAACGTCTGGTAGGCCACGACCTGGCTCTGCGGATGCAGGGGGCATTGCGGATGCGGGTCTACGACCGGCTGTCACGTACCACCCTGCTGGGACGTCGCCGGGGTGACCTGCTGGTACGGGTTACTGCCGACGTCGACGCGGTGTTGGACATGGTCGTGCGGGTGATCGTTCCGGCGTGCGCGTCAAGCCTCGTCATCATTGGCACGACGGTCCTGCTAGCCCGGTTCTCATTGGCTTCGGCTGCGGTCCTACTACTGTCGGCCCTACTGGCGGCCGTCGTCATGCCGGCGATCACCCAACGCCTGTCCCGGGCTGCCGACTCTTCCTTGGTGCCGCTGCGTGGTCAGTTGGCCGACCGCACTCGCGAGTTGGCCCATTGCGCCCCAGATCTGGTGGCTTACGGAGCCCAGGACGCGATCCTGGCCGACGTGTTGGAGGTCGATTCCCGGTTGCGCACTGCCGAGAAACGAGCAGCATGGGGACGAGGTCTCGGCACCGCAGGTCAGATCCTGGCAGCCGGATTAGCAGTCGTCTCGGCCCTATGGATCGGTGGCAATGCGGTTGCCGACGGGCGTATCGGTGGGCGAATCCTGGCTGTGCTGGTGCTAACCCCACTGGCCCTCCACGAGGTGTTCGGAGCGTTCACGGGGGCTGCCCAGACTCATACCCGTGCCATGGCGGCCCTGCAGCGGGTAGCCGAGGTGCTCGACGCGCCTCAGGTCGGGGTGGGCGATTCCCCCACCGCGGCCGCTTCCGAGGAAAAACCCTCCTTGGTGATCGAGGAGCTGACGGTTGGTTGGCCGGGAGACCAGCCCGTGCTCTCGAACGTCAACTTGCAGGTGGCGGCTGGAGAATCGGTGGCCATCGTCGGCAGGTCAGGAATTGGAAAGACAACCCTCGCGGCAACCATCATGGGACTCATCCCCCCATTGGCCGGGACAGTGACGACGACCGGGCGGGTGCGTTACTTGGCCCAGAATGCCCATGTGTTCGCAACGTCAATCAGCGAAAATGTACGCATCGGCTGCAAAGAGGCCACCGAGGACGAGGTTCTCACAGCGCTGTCTCGCGCTGGCCTAGCAATTCCGCCGCGACGAGTGGTCACCGAGGACGGCAGCTCCCTGTCAGGCGGTGAGGCCCAACGCCTGGCCTTGGCGCGGGTGCTCGTCAACCATGGCACTCCAGCCGATCCTGCAACTCACGATCTGCTCATCCTCGACGAGCCCAGCGAGCACCTAGACGTCGAGACCTCCGAGGCTCTCATGAGCGACCTGTGGGCGACCACCGGTGGGGCCGCGAAAGTGGTCATCACCCACGACCCTCTCGTCATGGCACGATGCGACCGGGTGTGGGAAGTGGGCTAACTTACACAGCAAACTCGCAAGGGACCGCCAACGACGAACGTCACTCAACCTCACGAATCAGCTGCAGTGGCGACCTTCAGCACAAATGAGATTAAATCTGGAATCTACACAGTCGTTACTTAATTGTGACACCGACCCTGTTACATTTTCGGCTATGGCGTCCATACGACCCTCGCTTCAGATCCCCTTCGCCTGTCTCACTACCGTCTGCCTCCTCGCAACAACCACACCGGCCCCTGCACATTCCACGACCATCCTCAGTGCAGACGACAGTGCAGCACTCACCCGCAGTGCAGCCGCCTCCGCCAGTGTCGCACCAACAACATACCGAGAATTCTTTAGTGATAGTTCTACGACTGCATCAACAGCTCAGGACACCGAACGTACTGAAGTTCGTGCCTCTAATAGCGGTAATTCAATTACTCACTTCTCAAACAATGAGTCTTTCTCAGTTTCCCTACCCGGGTCCTCCAGCAACGTCACGAGGAGCAGCGATAGCACAGTCGCAACTCTCGGCGACGATGCCAGATCGGACAACTTTGCACTAGCTATCACCACCCCTGCTGAAGGTGAAGCAACAGTCCACTCAATCCTCCTGACTGAGAGCGCTCCTCAAACGTTCTCCTACACCTTCCACAACATCACTCGGATCAGCAGCGACGGGCATGGCGGCGCTGATCTGTTTTATGCGGATTCGAACGACGAACTCGTTCAAGTTGGCCACGTCGAACGTGCATGGGCTCGCGACGCAATCGGCCGGCCTGTGCCAACGCATTACGAGATCCATGGTAGTAAGCTCACCCAGGTCGTCGACCACAGAAGCGGTGGCTACACCTATCCAATCGTCGCCGACCCATCGTGGTCGGAAATCTGGTCCGCAATCAAGCATGGCGGATCGAAGGTCGCCAGCGCAGCCAAGTGGCTTGGCTCAAAAGCTGGATGGGTCGTTGGCAAGACTTGGTCAGGCGTCAAGGTAATGGCCCCAAAGGGACTCAAAGCGGGGAAGTTCCTCGCGAAGAAGGTCGGACCGGGGGCCGTTGTGCTCTGTGCTGCGGGAGCTGGCTGGGCTTGGTACCGCTCCGACGCACACGGCTGGGTCCGCGTTGGCGACGCTGTCAGCGGCTGCCTGTTCTAGGCTAAGGAGATTCATCACCATGTTTCAACGCTCTTGGCGCAACGCCTTCCTGGCCTTGGTCGGCTGGCTTGTCGCCGGTTTCATCGTCGTCAAAATCACCGATGCGCTCACTCACGGCACGCACTGGTGGCTTTACATCCCCTTCGCTGTGATCGGCCTTGCGTCAGCGGTCATTCATGTTGCCACCGCACGTAGTAGCAGCTCAGACTCTCGCTGACGCAACGTCCGCGACGACGCCTCAGCCACCCCGGCCAGACCGATCCTCCCCGAGGTGGGCGCCCTGGATCCCGAGCACAGAGAAAACAGAGTGGACTTACCTGCCCCGTTAGGGCCCAGCAAGACGGTCCTGCCGGGAGCAAGCTCGACGGTCACACCGTGCAGGACCTCGTGGTGACGCCGGTAGGAAAACGTCACATCGTCAATGATCATCGTCGCTGATCGTACTGGAACGTCACGAAAGCAGCCAAACAGACCCGGCTGCATTGAACGGCGCATCTTCCTTACACCCTCAGGCACAGCAGTGCCCCGGTCCCTCAACCGGGGCACTAGTTCTGGTCGTGTTTTACCGGTCGTCGACGACGATGACATAAAGCCGACGAGGCCCATGCACTCCGTCAACCCGGGACAACTCAATGTCAGAGGTGGCCGAACCACCGGAAATGAAGGTCAACGGGTGTCCCTCATGCACCGCCGGTTTGACGATCTGGATGGCCTCCGGGACGTCGGAAACCACCTGGCTAGCCTTGACGACGCAGACGTGGCGATCCGGGACAAGGGTGATGGCCCTACGCCCCTGGTCCTCCACGTGGGTCAACACGATGCTGCCCGTGTCAGCGATACCACACGCAGCGCCGGTGACGACAGCATCGGTGTCATTGAGCTCCTTCTTCGATAGCTGCGGATCATCGAGGCGGGCGTCAAACCCGGCAGTCTTGATCGCCTCCACCCAGGACTTGTCCAAACCGACCGGAACGACGGCGCTGTGCTCAGCACCGGTAGACCTCAGCCCCTCAACGACGGCCTGGGGAACGTCAGCCCCCTTGACCCGCACGACGGTCGCCTTGTAGTCGATGACCTTTTCGACAAAGGTGCCAACCACGTCGTCCATGTCGATGCCAGTGCCGTACTCCCACTCGATCGGCACATCTGCGACCGGGTCAGAATTGGTGATGTCAGTGCTGGCGCGACGAATCCGGGCGAGGATCTCGGTACGCGCCACCGGATCAGTGCTGATGGTGGTCATCGCTGCTCCTGTCTGTTCTTCTTCCACCAGGTGCGGAAAGTGTCAGCCGGGGGTGCGTCAACGTCGCGATATTTAAGCCACCGCTCGGCCACCGGCACCGGAACCGGCCCCATCTTCTTGCCCCGCAGAACACGTCCCACGCCACGCGAGCCAACCTGGATCGCCTCGAAATGTTTGTGATCACTGAACGCCCACGAGGCCGTCTTCATGAGACCCATCTCGCCGGCCACCTCGTAGTCCTGCGGTATACGGTCGGCTTTCTCGGACTTGACCACCTTATTACGCAGCTTGAGGAGGATATCGGTGAAGGGGATCTTCACCGGGCATACCTCATTACACGCACCGCACAGCGAACACGCATACGGCAGACCACGATCGACGGGATGCTCCACGCCCCGCAACTGCGGATTGAGCACAGCACCGATCGGCCCCGGGTACACCGAGCCGTAAGCGTGACCGCCCGCCCGCTCGTACACCGGGCAAATGTTGATACACGAAGCACACCGGATGCACCTCAACACTTCGCGGCCAAGGGTGTCGGCAAGCACGTCGGTACGACCGTTATCAAGAAAAATGACGTGCTGTTCCTGTGGCCCGTCACCGTCGGTCACACCGCTCCACACCGAGTTGTACGGGTTCATCCGTTCCCCGGTGGCCGAACGCGGCAACAGCTTGAGGAACACCTCAAGGTCGTCAAAACTCGGCAGCACCTTCTCGATGCCGACGATCGACACCAGGGTGTCCGGCAGAGTCAGGCACATACGGCCATTGCCCTCAGACTCAACGATCACTAGGGACCCGGTATCGGCGAGCACGAAATTGCCACCCGAGACGGCCATTTCGGCACGCAGGAACTTTTCGCGCAAATGCAGACGAGCCGCATTGGCCAGCTCCGGCGGGTTCTCCGAGATGTCCTCGGGGGCCGGACGGCCATAATTCTTCATCTCATGCAGGAAGATCTCGCGGACCTCGGCACGATTACGGTGGATGGCCGGCACGACGATATGGGACGGACGGTCGTGGCCTAGCTGCACAATGAGCTCAGCCAGGTCTGTCTCCCACGCCGCGATGCCTTGCTCTTCGAGGTACTCGTTGAGGTCAGTTTCCTGACTGGTGATCGACTTGATCTTGACGACCTCGTCAACCCCCTTATCCTTGGCGATCTGGGCGACGATGCGGTTGGCCTCCTCACCGTCCCGGGCCCAGTGGACGTGAACGCCATTCGCAGTCAGGTTCTTCTCCGCCTCAACGAGATAATGGTCGAGGTGGCGGCCGACGCGATTCTTGATGGACTCGGCAGCATCACGCAGATCCTGCCAATCCGGGGATTCGGAGACACGCATGGCGCGCTTATTGCGAATCGTCGTGGTGGCATTACGCATATTCTTGCGCTGCACCGACAAGTTCAACTCACCCTTGACGGCCTTCGAAAACTTCGGCATGCCCATGTACGTGCCGGGCTTGTCGGGAGCTGGGGTCAGCCGGGCGACGCCGTGGTTTCCGTACGTGACGCGACGCAATTCGGTGCCCATGGGTCAGTCCTCCTCAGTGTTGGCGAGGATTTCGGCGATGTGAATCGGCTTAACGCCCGAGTTCTGGCGCGATAGCACACCACCGATATTCATAAGGCAGGAGTTATCGCCGGCGACGACGTACTCAGCCTCGGTCTCGCGGACGTGGCGGGCCTTGTCGTTGGCCATTGCCGCACTCATATCGGGGTTCTTAATGCAGAAAGTGCCGCCGAACCCACAGCACTGCTCGGCCATCGGCAGGTCGACCAGGGTCATGCCTCTGACGTGACGCAGCAGATCGTAGGGACGATCACCAAGGTTCAGCAGCCGCTTGCCGTGGCAAGACGGGTGATACGTCACCCGGTGCGGGAAATATGCGCCGACGTCAGTGACCCCGAGAATGTCGATGAGGAACTCGGGTAGATCGTAGGTGCACTGGCTGGTGTGCTCGACCTCCTTGGCCAGACCAGAATCTCCGGCATACTCGGCGAGCATCGGGTGCTGATCACGAACGGCGGCGACACAAGACCCCGAGGGGGCGACGATGTAGTCGTAGTCTCCGAAGGCTCGCACGTACTGGCGGACGGTGGGAATACCCTCGTCGAAGTATCCGGTGTTGGTCGTCATCTGGGCGCAACAGGTCTGTTTCCGTGGGAACTCAACTTTGCAGCCGAGGCGCTCCAACAGGGTGGTGACGGCCACGCCCGTTTGAGGGAACATCACGTCATTGATGCACGTAATGAACAGCCCGACGGTCATACCCGCCCCCGGCAAGCCGGGCGAGGTAGCCCTGGCGCCAGGGCTTGTAGTGGTTGTCATGGTGACCTCCATTGATAATGAACGGATGCCAGGCGGTGTCAACCGTCAGCAGATTCAGGGGACCATCCATCCGAGCACCGGGGTCGACATGAGGCCGACGATGATGCACATCAGGACGAGGAGGATGATCGAGAATTTAAAAACCTTGCGCAGGATGACCGACTCGCCGCCGGCTAGACCTATCGCGGTGGCCGCGATGGTCAGCGACTGCGGGGAGATCATCTTGCCGACGACACCGCCGGATGCGCCCGCACCAACCAGCAAATGCCGCATGCTTTCCATACCAAGATATGACCCAGCACCGACCTGTTGTCCCACACTGCTCTGTAAGCCAGAGAACAGGATGTTGGCGGAGGTATCGGATCCGGTGACGTACGTGCCGATCCAACCGAGGATCGGGGCGAGGAACGGGTAGACCGCTCCTGCCCCAGCGATGAACATGCCAAGAGCAAGGGTCTGGCCGGAGTCACCCATCACATAGGCCAAAGCGACGACCAAACCGATGGTCAGCATCGAAAACTTCATCTTCTTGGCGTTGATCCATAGCTCTTTAGTGACGTCGGCGAGGGGCACCCGGTAGATGAAGCCCACGAGAATTGCGACGATGGCAAGCAAGAAGCCCGGCTGGGACAGCCATTGCCAGGTGTATGCCTGGTGGGCGGCGGCCTCGCCACCGGCGGTCATGAGTCCGGATAGGCCAGGCCAGGCCATCTTCACGTCGGCGGCTTTGAAACTGTCCTTGACAGCAGGGATAGCGGCGATACCGAAGACCACGATGACGAGGATGTAGGGAACGAGGGCCATAAAGATACGGCTGCCAGTGAGGTCAGAGGTGTCGACCTCCTGAGCCTCGACCGACTCGATCTCGACGGTCGGATCGATTGGGATGCCGATGCGCTCGGCGGCCTCGCGGCCGCCCTTGGGTTTCCAGACTTTAAGGAAAAGCAGGGAGAGGGCGACGGTGACGACGGCGGCGAAAATCTCAGTGAGGTTGTAGACCGGGGTGCCGCCGACGATGACCTTCGTCACACCGAAGACGACGCCGACGAACAGGCCAAAGGGCCAGCATTCGCGAACACCCTTACGGCCGTCCATGATCGCCAGCATGAGGAAGGGGACGACGAGGCAGAGCACGGCGCAAACACGGGCGGTGACCGGGGCCACCATCGCGACGTCCAAGCCACCGGTCTTGGCGGCCATGAGAACCGGCAGACCGACGGCTCCGAACGCCACCGGGACGGTATTAGCGACCAAGGCAGTGATGGCACCACGGAGCTTGCCGAATCCGATAGCGATGAGCATCGCAGCGGCGATGGCGACGGGGGCACCGAACCCGGCCAGGGCTTCTAGTAGACCACCGAAGCAGAAGGCGATGAGGATGCCCAGCACACGCGGGTCGTCGCTGATGAGGAAGAAGGTGCGGCGCAGGTCGTCGAAGCGACCAGAAATGACCGTCACCTGATACATCCAGATGGCGCCCAGCAGGATCCATGAAATCGGGAAGAGGCCGTAGAGGAAACCTTGGACGCTTGAGGAAAACGCCATTCCGATCGGCATACGGAAGGCGGTGATCGCCACAAGGAGGGCAACACACCACGAAAAGAGGCCAGCCAGGTGCGCCTTCCAACGCAGCGCACCAAGGGTAATGAGCATGGCCAGCACCGGCAGGACTGCCAAGAGGGCCGACAGCCATTGCGACCCCAGCGGGTTGGCCGATGGGGTGAAGGTCTGGAGAAGAACCATCGAAGAACTCCGTTGTTCAACCACTGCCTACGGTCGGCTAACCGCTGGCAAGGTCGGACCGATTTGGTCCGACCAATATGACGGTAGGACCTTTTTCGATGGACGTCAAGCACTTCCGTTCAATTCGTAGTTAGCTTAACAATTATTTGTGCAGCATTTAAGGTTTGCCTACGCTGTCAATGACTTTAAATATGTTGTGAGCGTGCGCGGCGACGTCCAGCACCGGACTGCGCACATCTCGACTCAGGCGTACCTCACATACCGCACCAAGCCACTATGAGAATCGCCGAGATCACACCACATCGCCCCGGGAAGCTCATGAGGTGGACATAAGATGAACTATTGGCGCCTACGAATCAACTCACCGACGAGGATCCCAGCCATGACACAGACCCGCGACGCCGGCTCCAGTCGACCAGACCCACACGCTGGACATCAGGCATCAGTGACCCATTCGAGCACCGCCTCGAAATCGGGGGGGTTCTCGGTTGTCATGCGCCACATTGACGACGAAATCCTCGCCGGACGGTGGGTCAACGGTTCTCGTCTTCCCCCAGAGCGAGAGCTCGCAGCTTCTCTAAGCGTCAGTCGGGGAGCGGTTCGAGAAGCCATTCGGGCTTTAGAGGCCCAGGGGATCCTGTCCTCAGGCACCGGACGCAGCAATGGAACCCGCGTCGACGCCCGCCCCTCAGACGCCATGGGACGCATACTGCGGCTGCAATTAGCCCTCGACGTTGTTTCGTTCGCTGATCTCACTGAAACCCGTATAGCGCTTGAAAAAGCTGCCTGTGCTGCAGCGGCAAATGTGCGCGCCCCTGTGCCCTTAACTCGGGCGACAGACCTCCTCGTTCAAATGCACGACGCTATGCAACCTGACTCCTTCAACGCCCTCGACACTGCCTTCCACGTCGCCTTAGCCGAAGCTGGAGACAACCGCCTCATGAGGGACCTGACGGTGGCCATTCGCGAGGCGGTGCACCTACCTATCTTGGAAGCGGAGCATTCCCTTATTGGGTGGGAACAATGGCGTGACGGTCTCGTCTGCGATCATCAAGAAATGCTTGCCGCGATCGAGAATGGCGACTCCGAGCGAGCAGCCAAGGTCACCGAGGCGCACATCCGCAATACCTACAACACCCTGCTCATCGACAGATGATTAACGCCGGTTCACCCGCGGTCAGTTGTGCTGCTTATCCAGCTCCCCCTGGAGTCGCTCCAGTTTGGCCGTCATCTCACCGGTACGCCCGGGACGAATATCGGCTTTGAGTACAAGCGACACCCGAGTGCCATACTGCGCAACCGCTTCGGTAGCCCGCTTAACGATATCCATGACCTCATCCCACGAGCCCTCGATTTCAGTGAACATCGACGAAGTGTGGTTGGGCAACCCAGAATCGCGAACCACTCTGACAGCAGCAGCAACGGCGTCGGCAACGCCACCGTCCTCCCGTGAAGCTCGGCCACCACTGGGAACAAGACTGAAGGCAACGATCATGGTTCCAGTCTTGCACCATCGGCCAGGAAACCACCGAGTTTGACATCGAGGGCACACACCGCTGCGAGTCCTCATACCTCACCATATTTCGATAATAAAATGGTTCGTAATTCCAAAATCTCGGATGCGGTTTAGGCAAACCTTCCTGCACCAAATTTCATCTCCTATACCCTGACCTGCACGCCCTTTCACATGTGGTCTAACATCGGCTGTAGGTTCGTTTGCGAACCCCACATTCGCAATCTGAAATGCCGCATTTCCAACAGGAAGAGCCAGGTATGAGCGCCGAGACTATGACGAGTGACACCACCGACCCAAACGGGTACGTCATCAGGGAAAACCAGGACATCACTGCACGTCCTGACCTAGCCCGCACGACCGGCCGCGTTACTCCCACCCGTACCCGCAGACCCGTATACCTCGACATGCTTCCTCCCTGTAATGCTGGCTGCCCAGCCGGCGAAAACATTCAGGAGTGGCTGCGCCTCATCAAGGCCCACGAAGAAGAGAAGGCATGGCGTCAACTGACCGCCGACAACCCCTTCCCTGCCATCCACGGTCGTGTCTGCTACCACCCCTGCGAAGTGGCCTGTAACCGCGCCGACCTCGATGGTGCCGTGTCCATTCACTCCGTGGAGCGCTACCTCGGTGACCTTGCCATTGAAAAGGGCTGGACGTTCACCAGGCCCACGGAGCCCTCCGGGCACCGCGTCCTCGTCATTGGCGCTGGCCCGGCCGGCCTGTCTGCCGCCTACCACCTCGCAATGCTTGGCCACGACGTCGAGATCCACGACGCGGGCGACAAAGTCGGCGGCATGATGCGCTACGGCATCCCCGAATACCGTCTACCGCGCGAAATCCTCGACGCCGAAGTAGCACGTCTCACCGACCTCGGCATCAAGATCGTCCTCAACCATCCCGTCAACGACCTCATGGAAGAAAAGGCCAAGGGGCGTTTCGACGCCGTCTTCGTGGCCATCGGCGCCCATCTATCCAAACGCGTCGACATCCCAACCGTTGATGCCTCCCGAATGGTCGACGCCGTGAGCTTTTTGCACAACGTCGCCGCCGGCGAGAAGCCACTCATTGGACGCCGCGTAGCTGTTTACGGCGGCGGCAACACCGCCATGGATGCCGCGCGCGTCGCCAAGCGCCTCGGCGCCGAGGAGTCCATCGTCGTCTACCGACGCACCGCAGAGCAGATGCCCGCCCACGCCGAAGAGCGCGAAGAAGCCGAGCGCGAGGGCGTCCAGATGAACTGGCTGCGCACCATCACTGACGTCGGCGACGACCTCACCGTCGAGGTCATGGAACTCGACGAGGACGGCAAGCCGCACGGCACCGGTCGCTACGAGAAACTCGAAGCCGACACCGTCATCCTTGCCGTCGGCCAGGACGCCGACACCAGCTTCCTACACAAGATGCCCGGTATGAGGTTCCGCAACGACGTCGTCGACGTCAACCCCTCAACCCTCATGACCGACGTCCCCGGTATCTTCGCCGGCGGCGACACCGTCCCCTCCGAGCGCACCGTGACGATCGGCGTTGGCCACGGCAAACGCGCCGCCCGTCAGATCGACCTGTGGCTGAACCGCGAGTCCGGTTACCCGACCGCCAAGAACACCACGGTGGGCTTCAACGACCTCAACCTGTGGTACTTCGGCGATCACCTGCGTCGTCACCAGCCCGAACTCGACCCGACCCAGCGCGTCGGATTCGACGAGGTCGTCGGTGGACTCACCGACGATCAGGCCCACTTCGAAGCCGGACGATGCCTATCCTGCGGTAACTGCTTCGAATGTGACGGCTGCTACGGTTCCTGCCCTGAGGACGCCATTATCAAGCTCGGCAAGGGCCACCGCTACGAATTCAACTACGACAAATGCACCGGATGCGCCACTTGCTTCGACCAGTGCCCAGTTCATGCTATTGAGATGATTCCCGAAGGCACGGACCCGGCCACCGTACAGGGATCTGGCAACCCCACACCCGGCTGGGCGGTGCGTCCTGAACCTAATCCACAACGGTCAGCTTCGCTGAAGTTCACCGTCGACTCCGAGAACTGAGAAGGAGGACTGACCATGGCAAATAGCTCCGACTCCCGCGTCCGCACCATTGCCGACGGCAACACCGCCGCCGCCTCGGTCGCCTACCGTTGCAACGAACTGTGCTCGATCTACCCGATCACCCCGTCCTCCCCGATGGCTGAAACCGCCGACGAGTGGTCTGCCGCCGGGCGCAAGAACATCTGGGGAGACATCCCCACCGTCATGGAGATGCAGTCCGAAGGTGGCGCCGCCGGGGCGATACACGGCGCTCTGCAGGGTGGCGCCCTGAGCACCACCTTCACGGCCTCCCAAGGCCTACTGCTCATGATCCCGAATATGTACAAGATCGCTGGTGAGCTCACCAGCACGGTCTTCCACGTGGCCGCCCGTTCGCTAGCCGCCCAGGGCCTATCCATCTTCGGCGATCACCAGGATGTCATGGCCTGCCGTCAAACCGGCTTCGCCATGTTGTGCTCCTCGACCGTGCAGGAATGCCACGACCTGGCCCTCATCAGCCAGGCAGCGACGATGCACTCCCGCGTGCCCTTCATGCACTTCTTTGAAGGTTTCCGCACCTCCCACGAACTCAACGTGCTCGAGATGCTCTCGGACGACGACATCCGACACTTCATCACCGATGACCTCGTCCACGCTCATCGGGAGCGCGCCCTCTCTCCGGCTCACCCGTTCATCCGCGGCACCGCCCAGAACCCCGACACCCACTTCCAGGCTCGTGAGGCCGCAAACAAGTACTACGAGAAGGTGCCGAGCATCGTCCAGTCCCTCATGGACGAGTTCGCCCAGGTCGTCGGACGTCAATACCATCTCGTTGAGTACCACGGTGATCCTGAAGCCACCGAGGTCATAGTCTGCATGGGCTCTGGCGCCCGCACCATCGAGCACACCATCGACCACTTCAACGCCCGCGGGCACAAACTCGGTCTCGTCGAGTTGCACCTGTTCCGTCCCTTCCCGGTCGCCGAGGTCGTCAAAGCCATCCCGGAGACAGCTCGTACCGTTGCCGTCTTGGACCGCACCAAGGAGCCCGGCTCGAACGGCGAGCCCCTCTTCCTCGACGTGCTGGCTGCCTTATCCGAGGCTTATTCCCGCGGCACCCGAAATTCCATGCCGATTGTCTCAGGCGGCCGTTACGGGATCTCGTCAAAGGAGTTCACCCCCGGTATGGTGGCCGGGATCGTCGCCGAGCTCGAGCTGGAGAGTCCGCGTCCCCGCTTCACCATCGGTATCGACGACGACGTCACCGGCATATCCCTGCCATGGGAACCCCTCGACATCGAGGATCCCACAACGATCCGCGCAGTGTTCTACGGCATGGGTTCTGACGGCACCGTCGGTGCTAACAAGAACACCATCAAGATCCTCGGATCGGACCCCAACACCTACGCCCAGGGCTACTTCGTCTACGACTCTAAGAAGTCCGGTTCCAAGACGACTTCCCACCTGCGTTTCGGACCCAAGCCGATTGAGGCCCCCTACCTGGTCAGCCAGGCAGGGTTCATCGGTATCCACGCCTGGGGGATCCTGAAGTCGATGGATGTGCTGACAATGGCCCGCGAGGGAACCACCGTCCTACTCAACTCTCCGTACGCGGTCGATGAGGTGTGGGACAAGTTGCCCGACACCATGCAACGTCAGGTCCTCGATAAGCACCTCGACTTGTGGACCATCGACGCCCTGTCCGTAGCCCGCAAGGTGGGTCTGCGTAACCGCACCAACACCATCCTGCAAACCTGCTTCTTCGCGATCTCTGGCGTGCTGCCCAAGGATGAGGCCATCGCGAAGATCAAGGATTCGATCCAAAAGACCTACGGTAAAAAGTCCCAGAAGATCGTCGAGATGAACCATGCGGCCGTCGACGCCTCCCTGGAACACCTACACCAGGTCAAGGTTCCCGACCAGATGACTGCCAACCACAGCCTCATCCCGGCTGTGCGCGAGGATTCCCCCGAGTTCGTCAAGAATGTTACCGCCCGAATGATCGAGGGATTCGGCGACCTGCTGCCCGTGTCGGCCCTGCCCGATGACGGCACCTACCCTGCCGGCACCACAAAGTACGAGCAGCGGACGCTATCGGACGTCATCGCCACCTGGGAGCCCAACGCCTGCATCCAGTGCGGCAACTGCGCCTTCGTCTGCCCGCACGGCGTCATTCGCTCCAAGTACTACCCGCAGTCTCAGCTCGAGGGTGCCCCGGAATCCTTCCAGTCCGCAGAACTCAATGCCGCCGGTCTGCCGGAGTCCTGCTACACCCTGCAGGTCGTCCCCGACCAGTGCACCGGCTGCGGACTGTGCGTCGAGGCCTGCCCGGCCCACCCAGTCGGGGAACCCGACCGCAAGGCCATCAACCTTGAAGAGCACCTCGACAAGACCGTCCAGCGCGAGAACGTGAAGTTCTTCGAGACGATCCCGGTTAATGATCGCTCCCGTGTCGACTTCGCCACCGTACGAGGCACCCAGTTCCTGGAGCCCCTCTTCGAGTTCTCCGGGGCCTGCTCGGGATGTGGCGAGACACCTTACGTCAAGCTCATCACCCAGCTCTTCGGTGACCGCGCCGAGGTTGCCAACGCCACTGGATGCTCCTCCATCTACGGCGGTAACTTACCAACGACCCCGTGGGGCAAGAACGCATCAGGACGTGGCCCGGCATGGTCGAACTCGCTATTCGAAGACAACGCCGAGTTTGGCCTGGGTATGCGGATGGCGGCCAACGTCCAAACCGAGCTAGCCAGACGCCGCCTCCAGGAGGTGTCCAGTCAGCTCGACCCGGAGTTCGTCGAGGATCTGCTACACGCCCCGCAGCTGACCGAGCACGACCTGCAGAGCCAGCAGCACCGCGTCAAGGAGCTCCAAACCAAGCTCGCCGACATGGAACAGACCCCGGCAGTGCGCGACCTCATGAGCGTCGCCGACCACTTACTGCGCCGGTCGGTGTGGATTATCGGCGGTGACGGTTGGGCTTACGACATCGGTTCCAGTGGCGTCGACCACGTGCTCGCTTCCGGCCGCGACGTCAACGTCCTGGTCCTCGACACCGAGGTGTACTCCAACACCGGTGGTCAGGCATCGAAATCGACCCCGCTAGGCGCGGTCGCCAAATTCGCCTCGGCTGGCAAACCCACCGCCAAAAAAGACATGGCCCTGCAGGCCATCGCCTACGGGTCGGTGTACGTCGCCCGCGTGGCCCTGGGCGCCGATCCGCAGCAAACCCTGCGGGCCTTCCGCGAGGCCGAGGCCTACCCTGGCCCGAGCCTCATCATCGCCTACAGCCACTGCATCGCCCACGGCTATGACCTGCGCAACGGCCTGGACCAGCAGTACAAGGCGGTCCACTGTGGACACTGGCCGCTGATGCGTTACAACCCGGTGCTAGCCGACGAAGGGCGCAACCCATTCCTGCTCGACTCCCCCAAACCCGACGAGACGTGGCGGGAGTACACCAAGCTCGAACTGCGTTACCGGATGCTCCAAAAGGCCCATCCGGAAGAGGCCGAACGTCTGCTGGACCTGGGCCAGCGCCAGGTGGAACGTCGCTACGCCGAGTATGCCGAAATGGCATCTCGCACCGCCGAGAACTTCGCCGTCGATGCCCGTATGTCCGAGTTCGCCGCTTCATCCAACCGCGCCTGACAGCCACGAAGGAATGACGTGTCATGAGTGATCTTCACACCAAGTACATGGGGCTAACCCTGAAGTCGCCATTAGTTGCCTCCGCCGGCCCCATCCAGCAGAAAGTCGACGGGGTCAAGGCCCTCGCCGACGCCGGGGTCGGAGCCATCGTCATGTACTCCCTATTCGAGGAACAGGTGAGGCACGAGGAGGCTCGGCAAGCCGAAATCGAGCTAGAGTACATGGACTCGTTCGCCGAGTCGCTGAGCTTCTTCCCGACCGTGGCCAGCAACGAAGGCGGCATTACCGAACGCTACCTCGCCCATCTGGAGGCCAGCGCCAATGCCGTTGACATCCCCGTCATTGCGTCCCTCAACGGGGCCACAAACGGCGGCTGGGTCGACACCGCCAAGCGGATGGAGGGCGCCGGCGCGGCAGGCATCGAGTGCAACATCTACATGGTGCCCGGCGACCTTGAACAATCAGCCGAAGAAGTCGAAGACCGCCACGTCGAGATCGTCCAGGCCGTCAAAGACGCCGTGAGTGTACCGGTTGCTGTCAAGCTCTCGCCGTTCTTCTCGGCCCTGGGCAATATGGCCACCCGTCTGGATGCCGCTGGTGCCGACGCCCTAGTGATGTTCAACCGGTTCCTGCAGCCCGACATCAACGTCGAGACAATGCAAGTAGAGCCCGGGGTGTGGCTGTCTTCCCCGGCTGACGCTCGCCTGCCACTGACGTGGATTGCTGCACTGTCGGGCCGCATTGGCGCATCGCTGGCTGCGTCCTCAGGTGTCGAGAGCGCCGCCGACGTTGTCAAATACCTGCTTGCTGGAGCCGACGTCGTTATGACCACTTCAGCGTTGGTGCGTCACGGCACCGGGTACGCGACCGAGCTGCAGAAAGGACTGGAGTCCTACCTGCCACGCAAGGAGGTCAACCTCGACACGCTGCGCGGAATGCTCGCTGTCCCAAATGATGCGTCGACCGCCGAGTACGAACGCAATGGTTACGTCGCGGCCCTCGAGAAGGCCAAAACAACCTACGGATCCTGACCCTCGAATGTCCAGAGGGGCCGGTGGCGATCGTCACCGGCCCCTCGTTATGTCCGACACCTATCGCTGACAAGTGCACGGGCGATGCGCCCTGCCCGGGAGAGCCCACGTTTCTCCTCAACCTCGCACCTCTCCCCGGCTCTCCCCGCGTGTGGCAATCGGGGTAATGATGATGTCCGGTGCCATCTCAGGTTGCTCAGTCATTACTCACCAACCGAGATACCACACCACCTCTCGAGCGAATAGCGGTATCCAATGGCCAGGGCGCTACCGCAAAGGCGCGGTGTCGAACCCGCCGGTTGAGCTGTAATGCTGGTGCGCGAGGCCATCACATGATCACCCCGACTCGACGTCATCTTGAACGTGCCAGCCACAAGCTCAGGGAACCGATCCGAGCGCCATGATCGGCCGCTGCCGGAATCGGTCAGCGGACCCTGGGGCCAGCCGTGGTAAACGGGTTCCGCAGAGGGCCCCGCGCTACCTTGGCTGCCTCCACGACGAAACAGAACCAGAATTTCCACGAGTTATCATCGATTGAGTACCGCTTCCGGTCGTCAGGAGGATCAATGTCCCGCCCATCACACTTCACTGCCCCATCGCCCTCGAAGCGCCACCCCTTACGCACCTTGAGCCGTCTCGGAGTAGGCGGGCTACTGGCTTACGCCGGTGTCGGTCACCTCACCTTCGTCCGCGAGGAGTTCCAAGCTCAGGTACCCGATTGGGTACCGGTCGATGACGACACGGTTGTCTGGCTGTCAGGTACCGCCGAGATCATCCTCGGCGCCGCCTTACTGTCAGGCCGTCACAAGAAGTTCTGGGGACGCAGCGCAGCTGCCTTCTTCGCCGCAATTTTCCCTGGCAACGTCGGCCAACTCGTCGAGCACAAGGATGGATTCGGCCTTGACGACGACCGCAAGCGCGCAATTCGCTTGCTCTTCCAGCCCATCCTGGTGGGCCTAGCTCTGGAAGGCACCCGCGAGGACTAACACCCTCAGGGCTACGGCTCCGGTCGTGGCTCTGTCCATAGGCAGCGACCATGCCCGGTAGGGTTAGTGTGCGCCCAAACCCAGGAGGAAAGATGCCGCAACGCAAGGTCAGCGTGATCAATCACTACGCCTTTCCACCGGGATCGGGCGGCATCACCCGGAACTTTGACATGTTTTCCCGGCTGCGCGGCTGGCAGCCCCATTTTTATGCTGCCAACATCAACCACACCTCCGGTGAGCGCATGACGGTTGACGACCCGCGCTACACCCTCGTCCCGATCCCGGAGTACAAGGGCAACGGAGTCAAGCGGGTCCTCGGCTGGGTTGCCTTTGCCGCCGGCGCCGGAGCCCGCGCCCTAGTCCGCCCGGCCGACGTCATTTTTGCCTCCTCCCCACAGATTTTGTCCCCCGCAGTCGGGATGGTCGTCGCCGCTCTTCGTCGCAAGCCATTCGTCGTCGAAGTCCGCGATCTATGGCCGGAATCCTTGGTATCGGGCGGCGCCCTCAAGGAGGGGTCAGCCCTGCACAAGGTGCTGCAAGGGTTGGAAAAAACCATCTACGCCCACGCTCGCCAGATCGTCGTCGTCACGAAGGGCTGGGAGGACCACTTCCGCGAACTCGGCATTAACGTCGACAAGGTCACCGTCGTCCCTAATGGCGCCGACCTGGCTGAATACGAAGTCAAAGAGTCCCGCGAAGAGTTGCGCAAGGAGTACGGCATCTCCGGGTTCACCGCGGTGTTCTCGGGAACCCATGCCAACTACGTCGGACTGGACCTCATCGTCGATGCCGCCCGTCGCCTGCCCGACGTCAACTTTCTGTTGGTCGGTGCCGGGGCGCGTAAGCAGTGGGCCATTGACGAAGTCGCCAAGCTCCGCCTAACCAACGTCACTTTCCACGACCAGGTGCCGAAGTCAGAATTGGTGCGCATCCTGTCGGCCTGCGACGTCGGTCTGCACACGGTATCCCCGCAGTCGGTCTTCGACAAAGGTATGAGCCCCAACAAGCTCTACGACTACATGGCTGCCGGGCTAGCCGTCGTCTCCAACGCCAAGGTGCCCATCCGCGACGTCATCAGCGACGACGAGGTGGGCGCATGCGTCGACTCCACTGACCTGGTAGCCGGTATCGAGCGGGTACGTGACGCCGACGAAGCCACCATGAAGCGCTGGCACGAGCGGGCCCGTGAACTCATGGCAAACAAGTACTCCCTGCAGGCATCCGTCGACAAGCTGGCGAGGGTGCTCGAGAAAGCACTATATCGCTGAGCGCGCGTCAGTTCAGCCGAACAACACCGCCGCCAGGGCTGGAACCGCGACAACAAACGCTGCAAGCACCACTCCCCACAGATCACGAGCATGCCAGCGCGACTCCAGCGCATAGGTCCGGCGGGTCGCCGTCGCGAATCCGCGGGAATCCATCGCTCGGCTAAGGACTTCCGAGGACCTCATGGCATACAGCACCATCGCGAAGGTCATTGACGACAGGTACGTGATCCGCGAGGACAGGGACCGCTTGGGGCCCAACCCGCGCAAGTTACGTACATCGGACTGAATGTGCCACTGGTCACCTAGGTGACCCATCCGCACCACTCCGGCCATTGAAGCCACCACCGGACGCTGCGGCAGGTGGGTCTGCTGGGCCAAGGCGTCACCCAACCGAGTAGGGTCGATGGCCGCCGAGGCCAGCGCCCCTGGCAGGACAAAGACGAGAATCCTCAGTCCCTGACGAGTCGCCTCGCTCCAGGCGGACGGGTCAGTGAACCCGCTGTGCAGTAACAGGGTCGTCCAGACCAGCATCACCGCAGCGATGAGAACCGGCACCGTCCGCACCACCAAGGGTTTGACACGGCGGGAGCACATCGGGGCCATCACGGCAGCCGGGATAAGTCCCATAGCCCCCACGAGGGGGGAGCGCACAAAGAGAGACCCGAAAATGCCAGCAATGGCAATGAGAAAAACAACGAGGGGGTTGATCGTCGTCAGGAAGGCCGGTTTTTCTCCCGGACGCTCATTGGGAGTGGGGTCCGGGACGCGGTAAGAGGCGACGTCGACAACCTCGTCTGCCATAGCTATGACCTGACGATCGTGGGAGGAAACGACGACGGCGACACCTGAGTCAGCAGCAGCACGAATCGCTGACAGCACGCTCACGCCGCGGTCGTCGTCGAGGCCGACAGTCGGCTCATCGAGGAGGAGAAGGTCGGGGAGCTGGGCCACAGCTGCCGCGATAGCAAGGCGCCGCTTCTCGCCCCCGGAGCACGTCATGGGGTGGGAGTCCAGGAACGGTTTGAGCCCGAAGGTCCGCACCAAGTCCCTAAGATCGGCGTTCTCCGGGACCATCGGCGAGGCAAACAACTCGTCGGCAGCCGTTCGAGCCACCAGGTAATTCTCCGGGTTCTGCGGCACCCAGGCGGTCTGGTCAGGCAGGGTGAGTTCGCCAGACGCGGGGACGTCAAGGCCAGCGAGCAGCCTCAGCAGGGTGGATTTGCCAACCCCACTCGGGCCCGACAGAACGGTGATGTGACCACGCCGGGCAGACATGGTGACACCACGCAGCAGCACGTCGTCGGACTGGGGACGGTGGGCATCGAGGGAGCTGGTAGAAGCAACCACCTCGCCCGCGATGGAGGTGTGTGGCGGCAATGACGTTGCCTCACGCGAGTCCAGGAAGTCTTCAAAGTCCCAGATCTTCTTGAGGGTGCCGTGGTCGGTCAATTCGACGACCTGGTCAAGGACGCCACGCCACTGGTCGGGATGGTGATCGACGACGAGCACAGTTCGGTCATGGGCCATCCTGGCGACCTCATCACGGATCGCCGTAGCCGACTCCTCGTCGAGCATGGAAATGGGCTCATCAAGCAGCAACAGCCCGGGATTGGTGGCGAGGATCCCGGCGATGGCGAGGCGCTGCATCTGGCCGCCGGACATCTTCGTAGTCGAGTGGTCCATGGGCATGGTGAACCGGGCTCGTCGTTGGGAATCCTCGACGATCGACCAGATGTCCTCACGCGCGACACGATGGTTCTCCGGGCCAAAAGCGATGTCTCGTCCGCATGTAGCAGCAACGACGGAGTGGATCGGTTCCTGCTGCAACAGTCCGACGTTCACGTCGCCGGACCACGTGTTCACCCGCCCGGTGAGGTCGTAGCTCTCTTCCTCCAGTAAGCCGCCGACGGCGTGCAGCAAAGTGGTCTTACCAGCCCCCGACGGTCCAGATACAAGTATCCGGGATCCTGCCGCCAAATGGAGGTCGATGGGGCCAAGAATGGGCTCGTCGCGATCAGGAACGCCGACCGTCAACTCCTCGACATCCACCGGCACCGCCCGGCGACTAGAAACCTCGTCAACGTGGTCAGCATAGGCCAAGACGTCAGTCATGACAGGTTTCGCGATGAGGTTGTGCTCCGGGGTGACTTCCCGCCACGCAATTCACGAGAAACTGCGAAGGGGCTGAGCGCACCGGCAGCCGCGAGGCCACGGACGATACCCCATGCCACCAGACCGCCAAGCAGAGCCCCGGAAACGATCATGAAAACGAAGTAGACGATCGTATCGCCGAAACGGAACATCGGGTAGTAGGAGATGCGCTCGTAGATGGCCTCAGCGAAACCGGTAAGAGCCCCGGCCACCAGGACGAGCTTCGGACCGGCCTTACGGTAGGCGACGACGAGCAAACATAGTTCCATCGGCAGGGCCTGGACGACACCGGAAATGAGGGTGCCAGCCCCCCACGGGCCGCCGAGAGCAGCCTCAACGGTGGCCGCCAGAACCTCGGAGAGTAAGGCTGCGCCCGGCTTACGAACGATGAGCCCGGCAAGAAGTGCCGGCAGGAACCAGATGCCAGAAAGGATGCCCTCAATGGGCAGATACACCGACGTGGCCGGCTTGAGGAGGCTATATACCGCTCCATAACCGAGGAAGATGACGCCGAATGCCACAGCAATCATCACTGGGGTCACGATGTCGATAGTGCGGTATCGCACGGTGAGTTTGTCGTTGGTCATAGAAGTCCTTCCGCTCATTCGGAAGGGGCGCGAAAGCGCGAAGAGCCCGACTCCCTACGCCGGTCCTAACCGGTTCAGGTTCGAGGGTCTGGGCAGTGCCCACTCTCAGCATCCGACGATGCTCCCCTGTCGTTGCCCTCGATCATAGCTATGACGCCGTGAGATCACCACCGCTCGACGCCACTCGACGCCCGCAAACCATCCGTGGCAATCATGGTTGGGAAACACCCCGGAGCCACTCCTGGTGGTTACCCACGGGATCAAAAACCAATTCACCACACGTATCTTGCCCCTGGAGGACGCCACATCAGTTCCCCCGCAGGGCGCGGTTCGTGCGCTTAGTAGGTGTGGCTGTCATGGGGTCCTCCGGCCACGGGTGTTTGGAGTAGCGCCCCCGGTTTTCAACCCTCACCGCGGGATACACACTGGCCCAGAAACTCGCCAGATCGTCGGTGACGGCCAAGGGCCGTCGCGCCGGGGATAGCAGGTGGAGGACCACCCTCTCCCTGCCGTCACACACCGTCGGGCCGTCAGCCCAGCCAAAACACTCCTGAAGTTTGACTGCAAGAACCGGGGAGGTGTCACTGCCAGGCTCGGGGTAGTCGATGCGGATCCGCGAACCGCTGGGGACGGTGATGGTCTCGGGGACGACCTCGTCAAGACGAGCGGATTCCCGCCAGCCCAGCAGCCCCCGCAACCCCGAAGTTGCGTCACTTCCCCGTCCTGCCGCCAACGCGTCAAGGTCAAGCCACTCCTCGGCGCGGGCTAGCAGAGCCTCATCGCTGACATCGGGCCAGGGATCGCCAAACACCCGATGGGCAAGGGCAAGACGGCGTCGCAAAGACTCACCGTTCTTCGTCAGGCTCGCTACGTCAAGTCCCCCAGACCTCACCGCTTCCAGCGCCACGTGGCGAGCCCGTACCGGATCTGGGCGGACCGGGGTCGACGACAACTCGATCGCACCGAGGCGCAACACCCGCCTGCCCCGTACTTTCCCGCCATCCCAAGTCACCGTTGTGTCGCTCGTCAGCATCGCCTCACCGGACTCCAAAGCAGCCGACTCCGAGAGCGGGACAGCGGCCCGGATGAGGGCGCCACTAGTAATGCGCGAGGTACGTGCCACCGCCAGCCACGGTTGCCCGAGCAGCCCTGGAGGGCAGTTGCGAGGAAGGTCAACCCCCGTGCCACAGGCCAGTAGATACGACGCGGAACCCTCCCCTCGACTGCGAGCAATCCACCCCGGGCGAGCGAGGGAAACGACGGTGGCGACGGCATCGTCATCGGTGATGTCGGTAGGGGGAACGTCGTTGATGAGCCGGGCCAGCCGATCAGCTTCGCGGCGCCACATCACAGCCTCTGGGTGTCGCCCCGATCGCAATTGACGCCATTGCCCAACGAGGTCGACCTGGCCGTCTTCCAGGCCAAGCATGGCGGCGATCTCAGCACAGCGGCGGGATCCGACGATGGCGGCACCGTCGGTCAAAGCCCTTGCCAGACGTGGGTCAAGGGGAAACGTGGCAAGGTGACGCCCCCTCACCGTAATCCGCCCCTCCGCGTCGACAGCACCCAGATCTCGCAGTTCCTCTTCGGCCGCAGCTACCCGATCCTGTGGCAATGGTGTTGGCAGTGCCATCCCTTCGCCACGAGGAGATCCCCACACCGCCAAAGACAACAGGGACGCCACAAGGTCGGCGTGGTCGACCTCGGGGGTAGGGTCGGCATTCATGCCCGCCCAGTCCTGGGCACGCAGGCAGCGCACGGCTACCCCTGGGCCCAGACGAGCTGCGCGTCCGGCGCGCTGCACTGCTGAGGCGCGGGATTCCCGGACCGTCACTAAGCCCGCCATACCTCGACCACGGTCGAGTCTCGGTTCGCGTGACAACCCGGAGTCAACAACGAGCCTCACACCAGGCACCGTCAGGGAAGATTCTGCGACAGCCGTCGAGACGATAACGCGGCGCACATTCCCCGGATCTGACAGAGCGTGATCCTGCTCACGTGCCGACATCGCCCCGGACAACCCGACCACATCTATCCCGGCGAGTCGGGAACGCAAATCCGCGACGACGTGGTCGACCTCGCGGGCGCCCGGAACAAAAACAAGTGCCGACCCTTCAGTGTGGCGATCAAGCGCGTCAACGGTCACAGTGCCAAGATGACCGAGAAACTCGCGACTCACTCCCCGAGATTCCACAGCAGCACCAGCTGCCGGTGCCCACTCCACCTCGAGTTCATGCAGAGCGGAGGCCACCTCGACAACCGGCGCCGGCTCAACACCACCGAGAAAGGCCGCCCACCCGGAACTATCAACGGTCGCCGACATCGCGACAATGGTCAGATCATCGCGCAATTGAGCAACTTCGCACACCATTGCCACGACCAGGTCAGCGTCGAGGTGCCGTTCGTGGACCTCATCGAGGACGACAGCATCCACCCCAGTCAGGTCGGGGTCGCTGAGTAGACGGCGCAGCAACACCCCGGTAGTAACGAACTCCACCTTGGTGTCGCGGGTTGTCGTCGACTCGCCGTGCACGGTGTGCGACGCGAACTCCCCGGGGCGGGTCCCGGTTAGCGCGGCAAGTCGGCGAGCAGCGGCTCTCGCTGCCACCCGGCGAGGCTGGGTGACGATAACCCGACCAGAACACCTCGAGGCCACCAACGGCGGGACGAATGTTGTCTTACCAGTACCCGGTGGAGCCACGATGACGGCCCGCCCACCATGTAAAGCCGTGGTGATCTCGTCACGGTAGGCGGCAACCGGAAGCCCAGCCCCAACTCTCGCCAGGTCTGGACCACAATTCCTCGTCACTGAGCGGTCCCCCACCCCAGCGTCTCCCTGTCGTCGAGAGGGTCAGGAGCGGTGGCCTCAGCAACAGACCGATCGGTCATCGCCTCAGCGGGAGCGTCAGCCAGGGACCAGCTCGTCGCGGGAATCGCCAACCATGAATCAGCCACCCTTTCAATGATCATCGTCATGATCATGACTGCGTCAGGCTCGGCCCCCGGCAACGTGGCAAATTCGTCAGGACTGACCCACTGCAGCTCTTGAGACTCCCCCGGGCGCGGTTTTTCCGCCGGATCGCCATGGGCGACCATCGCCATGACGATGTCGGAGTGGAAATGGCCCGGGTAGGGGCTGTGGGTGTTGAGGAGCACCGGGGTGGGATGCATGAGGTCGTGTATGCCGTCGGGCAGCCGGTCCCAGGGTTGCAGAACACTCAATTGGTCGATGCTGTAGCCCGTCTCCTCATGAAGCTCGTGTGCCAGGGCCTGCCAGGGATTCTCGGTATGTTCGACGTGCCCGCCAGGCTGGATCCACAGGTTCATTTTGCGGTGTTTGTGCACCAGCGCCTTCCACTGCTGACGACGAACGCCGTCAGACGGAAACTGTCTGAGGATCCACGCACTGATCGTCACGTCATGTCCGTGCGGCTGCGTATGGAGATGTGGCATGGTCCCAGCCTGTCACGCTGGAAGCGGAAGTGCCCCTTCCGCGCCTCTCAATGAGACCTCACTCATTGCGAGTTACACCACATTTTTGGGAGTATCGTCTCATTGCAACATCATTCGGAGGATTAGATGGGCATCAATAACCTGTTGTCAGACATCGGCCTGCCGGGCCTGGGCTGCAAACCGGTTCTGACGGACTCCAAGCCCCGAGTTGTCATCGTCGGCGCCGGATTCGGCGGCTTGGCTGCTGCCGAAAAGACTGCCGAGGCAGGATGCGACGTCACCCTCATCGACCGCAACCCGTACACCACATTCCAGCCGCTGCTGTATCAGGTGGCAACCGGCGGTCTCAACCCTGGCGATGTCACCTACCGACTTCGCTCCTTCGCCGCTAACAACGGTCCTCACACCCACTTCCGTCGCGCTTGTGTGACCGGTATCGATACCGAGAACCGGATTGTCGAGGTCGACAACGGCGACCCGATCTCCTACGACTACCTCGTCTTGTCCCAGGGCGTCGGGGCCAACTTCTTCGGAACCCCTGGTGCCGCAGAAAACTCGTACACCATTTACACCCGTGCATCCTCACTGCGCGCTCGCGACGCGATCTTCACCTACCTTGAGGATCTCGACACCCAACGTGACAAGACCTTCGACGTCATCATCGTTGGCGGCGGCCCGACCGGCGTCGAAATGGCCGGCACCCTCGCCGAGATGAAGTCAATCGGCATCCCGGCGATCTTCCCGGATGTGTCCACCGACCGGGTCCACGTGACGCTCGTCGAGATGGCCAACCACCTCCTCATGCCCTTCGACCCAGCGCTGCGCCACTACACCCGCCGCCAACTGCAGAAGCGCGGCGTGGATGTGCGCACCAATACCGCCATCGCTGAGGTGCGCGAGGATTCCGTGCTCCTCAAGGACGGCCAGACTCTCCCGGCCGACATGGTCATTTGGGCCGCTGGCGTCGGTGCCCACAAGTCTGTTACGAATTGGGGATTTGAGCAGGGCCGAGGTGGCCGCATTGCTACCGACGGCACCCTCCTCGTCGAAGGCCAGGATCGCATCTTTGCTGTCGGCGACGGTGCCATCAACACCGAGGATCCCAAGCCCCAGCTCGCCCAACCCGCCATCCAGGGAGGCGAGTGCGTTGCTCGTCAGATCGTTCACCTCGAGCTCGGCGAGCCGCTGGAGAAGTTCGAGTACAACGACAAAGGCACGATGGCGACGATCGGCCGCAATTCGGCCGTCGTGCAGCTGTCCGAAAAGCTCAAGTTCACCGGTATCGGTGCATGGCTGACGTGGGTCACCCTGCATATCTTCACCCTGCTGGGCGGCCGCAACCGTCTGCAAGCCATGATAAACCTCGGCGCCCGCTACATCGCCTTCCATCGCGAGGCCGGAGCCATCGTCGGTGACGTTCTCAGCGAGGAGGGTAAGGAGAACATGAACAAGAATGCCCTTCGCGACGATGATGAGAAGGGCGCCAAACCCATTGATGGGAAAGAGTGAAAAAGATGAGTAAGCCCGAAGTCAACCCTGAAGAGATCAACAAGGGCACCCTCGTTGCCGTCGCGGTGGCTGCTGTCGCCGTTATCGGGATCGCACTGATAGCCATGCGTAAAGGCCCTAAGGGTAGGAAAACGGGCTCCCAGGACCCGTCCTTGTTCGAGAATCTCGCCACGCGCAAGCCTTCCGGCGGGCGAGTGACCCAACGTCGCGACCCTCGAGCTGATGGTCATGCAACCCCGATGGGTGGCACCGGACGAGTCTCAACAGCCCCGGACTTCTACTCCTACAAGTGACGATTCGGTGGGGTGACGCGAGAGTGTCGCCCCTCCGTTCGTCGTAGTGAGACGCGAACCGGGAGCAGCACTACCCATCGATTTAGGTGGAGTCACTCACCAGGGCTCCCATGCCAGACCTCTAAGCTTCCTGGTTTGAGCTGGCTAGCCTTGAGCTTTCCCCTAGGGGTCCTTCTCCCGTCGTGTGGCAATCGGGTGTCTAAGCACCGGTCATGCTGCGTGAGATTGCAGCTGGGTTGATCATCACCCCGATTTCCACAGCGCAGCAGAGCCGAGGGGCCGCGAAGGATAGGGCAAGGTTAGGCCTGGTTTCCGGCACGTGAGCCATGTACCGAGCCGCGCCTCAAGCTGGGGCGGCGCCGCTCATAATTCGTCGCAAAGCGAACTCGGTAAACATAGTTTTGGGCCGATGACGCCGGTGGAGGTGGGAGGCGAGCCAGTCTAGGACAAACCTCGGGTCCTCGCGGAACATGATTGGGGTGACGTGAAGCACCTTCCAGCCGTGGCGGTCTAAATGCGCTGAGCGCATCATGGTCGCCTCAAACCCGTCAATCGTCCCGTGTACCGATCGGCCATCAATTTCCAAAGCCACCTTCTCAGCCTCGAAGGCCCGGTCCAAGTAGTAGTAGCGGTCGCCCACACGAACCTTGTGATTCGGTTTGTGCCCCGTGATCCCAGTAGCACGCAGTACCCTGCCCATCTCTAGTTCTGGAATCGACCACGCAGCCAGACAGATGTCGGCCAGAGCAGCATCAACCTTGGTCTTGGGATACCGACCTGTCAGGCTCTTACGAGCTTGCCGGCATGATTCGGGCGTCACGACTCGTTGCCGGAGGGCCTCACACACCCATCCCCACTCGCCCTGAATAGCCAGTATGAGAACCGACACTTCAGCAGTAGCGATGCGAATTTGCTCTCGCTCGGTTATAAACCAGTGAGGTATATGCCACCGACGCACTCGAATTCCCGGCCGGGTGAGACAACGAGTTGTAGAGAAAGCCTCCACATCCTTAACGCCGTAGAAGTCCATGGGCCGGGTTGTACCCGGGGCTTTCATCCCGAGCATGATAAGGGCAGCCTTTCCGACCAACACAATGTCACGGTGCCACAACAACAACGCCCGGATAATGATCCTCGGGTCTCGGGCCACAGCAGACGCAGCGACGACCCCCGGCAGGATGCGGACAGCCTCCCCTCGAGCTACCGCCCGGTCGGCCTGGCCTCGGACATAGCTGTGCCGGTAAATACGGGCAACGCCGCGTCGATCGAGTCGTTCTCCAAGATTCCTCACACTAAAAGTTGTCGTCGGAGGAGCCGATTTCCTCCAACCATTTTCGGTTCTGTGGACAACCTCGGCCGGGGTACTCACGCAGCCTGTGGAAAACTGCCTCGTGACCCCAGCGCCTGCTACCGGGGATGGCTTTGAGGCCGATCATTACCCGAATCACCACACGGAAGCTGGAAAGGGCGGCGGAGACTCCACCAACTGTTGGCCGGGCACGGGACCGGGGAATCAGCCCTCGAGCAAACCGGCTACCAGATCGATCAAGGCCTCGGCTTGGGACTCGAAGTTGAGCCCCGACTCAACCGCTCGACGCCCAGCACAGCCCATCTCCCGACACCGCTGCGGGTCCGCCAAGAGCTCGCTCAGGGCATCTGCAGTAGCTGCGGCATCCTCAGTATCAACAAAAATCCCAGCCCCGTAACCATCGAACATCTCGCGCCAGGCCGGAAAGTCCGAAGCCGCAAATGGCACTCGGGAAGCCATGTACTCGAACAGTTTCGTCGGCAACGACGCGACATAGTTCGGCAGCGGCTTGAGGAAGACCAGTCCGACCTGCGCGCTGGCCAACACCTGCGGCACCTCGGTAGGGGCGACCAGACCGAGATGCTCCACAAACCCTTCTGCCACGGCATGCTCCACCGTTTCCTGGCAGCGTGGCAGCACACGTCCGGCCAGCACCAAATGCGCCTGTGGCACCTGCTTACGGACTGCGCGCGTCACCTCGATCATGAAGGAAAGCTTGCGCTCCTCCGACAAGTCCCCGACGTATACGAGCTGCCCCGGCACCGGCTTGGGTGGCACCGTGTAGTTACCCAGCCACGGGTAATTTCGCACTACCGTCACTGCAGCGCGGCGGAACCTTTCCCCCACGGTCGGTGTAGCCGCCACGACGGCGTCGGCGCTGCGCTCGGCTAGCCCCACAAGTCCACGAGCGGCCATCTTGGCCAGCGGCCGCGTCACCGCGCCTAGGTACGGCTTAGTGTCAACCTGGCCGATGAGATCCTCGTGAGCGTCGTAGATTACTTTGCAGTGATGGCGCCAACGCCACACCAGTGCCAGCGGAATGAGCTCCGGGTCGTGAATATGCAGCACCTCGGGCTGGAGGGCTTGCAGGTGGCGCCATGCTTCCCGCTGACTGACGACGAGTCGGCGGACCCGGCCTTCCTCGCGGTGTAAGGCGACGACGGGGACCCCTTGGTCGATCCCGTCACGGTCAGCGGAAATGACGAGGTGGTAGTCGTGCCCAGCTGCGACAAGTGCCTTGGCTTCTTTGTTGAAAACCCGGTTGTCGTGACCGTGATGAACTGTCGAGAGGGAGACGACCCTGCCGAGGCGGGAAGAATTCGCCATCAGGAACGGTCTCGCTCGCCGGCTTTCAACAACACGGTGGCGACATTGCGAGCCGCCTTGCCGTCACCGTAGGGATACCCCGGATCGCCCTCGGGGTGCGGGCGCGTGGCGTACTCGCCCAGGTGCTCGGCATCGGGATCAAGCACGTTCCAACCGTTCTCGACGGTCTCCACCCACTCGGTCTCGGTGCGCACCGTCGTGCAGATAGTGCCAAGCAGGAAGGCTTCTTTTTGCAAACCACCCGAGTCGGTGATGACGCCAGCGGCGTTGGTGACGGCGTTAACCATGTCGGGGTAAGCCAACGGGTCAATGGTGGTGAGGTTGCCGCGGGCGACAGTAAAGCCGTCGGACTCGGCGCGGGCGCGCAAGCGCGGGTGTACCGGCAGGATGACCTTGCGATCTAGGCTGCCGAGGGCGTCAAGAATGTGGACCAGACGCTTAGGGTCGTCAGTGTTGTCGGCACGGTGGATCGTCGCCATAACGTACTCCTCACCCACCTCAACACCGGGTACCGGGCGCGGGTTGGCGAGGACGGAATCGCGCACCTGCAGGCACACGTCGGTCATGACGTCCCCGACAAGAACTGCACGGGAGGCCAGCCCCTCATCGGCCAGATGCCCCATGGCTACCTCGGTCGGGGCCAGGCACAGGTCTGCGGCGTGGTCGGTGAGAACTCGGTTGTGCTCCTCGGGCATGCGACGGTTGAAGGAACGCAGCCCGGCTTCCAGGTGGGCCACCGGCAGGTGCATCTTCACCGCCGAGAGGGTGCCGGCAATGGTCGAATTTGTGTCGCCGTAAACGAGCACCCAGTCTGGGTCCATGTCCTCAAGCACCGGATCAAGCTGCTCGAGCATCCGACCGGTCATGACGCCGTGAGAGCCGCCTCCTACACCAAGATGCAGGTCCGGGTTCGGGATCCCGAGCTCGGCGAAGAAGGAATCCGACATGTTGACGTCGTAATGCTGCCCGGTATGGATGATCTTGTGGTCAATCCCCTCGGCCGCGAAAGCCTTAGCCACCGGGGCCAATTTCACGAATTGGGGACGAGCCCCGACGATACTCACGACGCGCACGACGCAATCCTCTCGATGAGATAGTCAGCCTCTCCCCGAGGCCACATGGCAGCGCCCGAATCGGGAACTGGGCGCAATGCTGGCACTCTACCTTCCACTACCCACCGTGACGACCTGAACAATGTTGGCGCGCTGCATCATCGATGGTGTCCCGATACGCCAGCTCCATGAGATCGAGGCTACGCTCCCACGAATACGTCTCGACGACGTGGTGGCGACCAGCCCCACCCATACGCCGACGCAACTCAACGTCATCAACCAGCTGCATCAAGGCAGTAGCGCTGGCAATAACGTCACCACGGGGGACGATCAAGCCGGTAACACCATCCTCGACGACCTCTGCCGGACCATCCGCATCGCTGACGACCGCTGGCAGTCCACAGGCTCCCGCCTCGATGATCGCCACTCCGAAAGACTCCGAATCCAGGGTCGATAGGGCGGCAAAGATGTCCAAACTACCCAAGGCATCTCTGACCTCAGAATGATCAATGGCACCGCGAAACTCCACCGAACCGTCCGGGACAAGACGGCGAGCCAAGACCTTGAGGGGATTCTCGTCTGGGCCGCCGCCCCAGATACGAAGGACGGTATTAGGCCGCTCATCATGGACCCGACTGAAGGCACGGATGAGTTCACCGATCCCATATTTGGAGTGGAGAGCCTTGATAGTCCCGATGCACACCACCCCGTCACCGTCGTTCGCATCACGCCGCCTGTCAGGGGGCGTGAGTATTTCCGTATCAACGCCGAAGGGGGTAATGGATATGGGTTTGTTCACCAAGTCACGCGTGACACGCGCCATGCAGTGGCTTGTCGATGCGATCCGAGTAGCTGAGACCAAGTTGGATCGGACCATGTGACGCATGAGGGGATTTGCCCGGGGGGAATCGTAAACGTCACTTCCCCACACCGACAGCAGCGTCGGGGCGTCAATATGGGCAAGACGAGCGAGCAGACCATAACCGGTCGCATAGTGGACGTTGACGATGTCAGGTTGCACCCCAGCCGCCACTGATCGCAGCCAGCCGGCATTGACGACGTATTTTGCCTTCCCACCGTGTGGGGCCAGATGGATCCGGACTCGGGAATCAATGGAGTGACGGCCCACCGGATGGACTGATGCCAGGTGAACCTCGTGACCTCGCTTGACCAGTCCATTGACCCATCGAACGGTGTGGATGGACGATGCCGCACCGACAATAAGTATCCGCACACCTTCCCCTCTCGTACTGCAACGCCGATGCCCGCTCTCCTTTAAGGCACCGGCGGTCCCACACTACCGTGACCTACATACGTCCAGACACGACATGCGGTGGAATTCAGTCACCTCGTCATTGCGGCGTTTCCTGACGGGACGAACTCGCCGCCAAAACACATACCAGCCACCCGAGTTGGTTCACCGACTGAACCAAGTAGGTGCTGTTGGCAAGTGAGAGCACCGGCATTGCAGTGATGAGAGCAGCCCCCCACCATCGTCGTGACCGCCAACATCGACCAATGGCCAGACACCAACACACTGCCACTAGGGCGGTAACGACCAAACCGTATTGGGAGGCAATCTCCAGGATCCCGTTATGGGGATCGGACTTGCCATGCGGAAACCATCGCTTTGGCGCAGCGAGGATGTTAGCCCGATATCCTCCCGGACCCGCTCCAAGCAGGGGGTACTCCATCACGAGCGCAAGACCCCAAGCCAACAAAGTAGTCCTCACCGCGAAGGATGATGGGCCCTCATCGTTGTGGTGAATCAGTACACCGATGAACCTGTGCCATACCAACCCGGCTTGGTGCAGGTGCGTCACCACGATTACCACGACGACGGCCATGACCACCCCGGGAAGCACCCAGCGCCACCGTCGAACCGCCCACAACCGCACCATAACGGCCAATAACAGCGCCGCGTAGACTATGCGACTGTCCGTCGCTAGTAACAGCCCTAAACCGGTCACCGCCGTGGCTATGGCAGCTATCCGCACCCACCGAGTAGCGCTTCGCACGCCAACCACACCGACCCACACGGAGCCTACAGCCAGGAAAACCGCGTAAAGGTTGGGGTTGGTGAGCCACGTCGCCGGCTGGCGATAAAGCCCTGGATGGTTCCGCCATGCCCCGTCGGCGTAAGTGCCCAAGTGTCGCGCGGTAAGGATTTCCCAGACGGCCAGCGGTGCCCCCACCCAGACTGCGACCGCCCAACCGATCGCAACATCGCGTAAGGCACGCTCACGACGTATGTGCCTATCCGAGATAAGTCTCGCCACTGACCATGCCCCCGCCAGGGCAAGACCGGCCCCCATCAGACTCGAAAGGTCCCGACGCGGGCCCAGCCTCATAGCACCTACCACACCGGTTACGGCCCACGCCACCGCAACGACCACGATGGCGCAAGCTGCGCGACTGAATCGTCGCACCCAGATGGGATAAATCCATCCCGTCACTGCGCACCCGACTAGCAACACCACCAAGATGCGGTAGCCGAACACTCTTCCACTGCCGGCCCAGGGCCCCAGGAGGGCTGCCGGAGGCAACAGCACCAACAGCCCCTCGACGATCTTGTCGAGGAAGCTGCCGGAGTACTCAGGCCTCCCCGTCACCAACGACGATGACCTCGACGTCTCCCCATACGGCTGGATCGACGACGTGACGACCGTCGACGAGCACCTTGATACCCGGCAGGTCCGCCGGGGTCAGTTCGGCGTACTCGGGATGGTCGGCCTGCAGTAGAGCGCCGTCAACCGGATCGCCGATGTGGTAGGCCTTAAAGCCGAACTTGCCGAGCTCCTCGTCGGTGAACATCGGGTCGTGGACGCTGACGTCAGCGCCAGCCTTGGCGAGGATGTCAACAGTCGGGAAAACCCCGGAGAAAGCAGTTTCCTTGACCTTGCCCCGATAGGAAGCGCCAAGGACGACAATCTTTTTACCGGACAGATCACCGAGCACCGAGGCGGCCTGGTCGACGCAGTACTGGGGCATCGTCATGTTGGCCTCGCGGGCAGTGCGGACGATGGTGGCGTCCGGGTCGGTCCATAGGTAGAGGCGCGGGTAGACGGGGATGCAATGACCTCCGACGGCAATGCCGGGACGGTGAATGTGGGAGTAGGGCTGCGAGTTGCAGGCGTCAATGACCTTGTAGACGTCGATGCCGTTGGCCGCAGCGTACTTGCCGAACTGATTGGCCAGGCCAATGTTGACGTCACGGTAGGTGGTCTCGGCAAGTTTGGCCATCTCAGCGGCCTCAGCGGTGCCCATGTCCCAGACGCCGTTGGCGCGAGGAAGGTCGTCACGGTCGTCGAAGTCGAGAACTTGCTGGTAGAAGTCGATGCCGTTGGCAGTGCCCTCGTCGTTCAAGCCGCCGACGAGTTTCGGGTAACGACGCAGGTCAGCGAAGACGCGACCAGTGAGAACGCGCTCCGGGGAAAAGACGAGGTGGAAATCTTTGCCTTCACTCAGACCAGAGATCTCCTCGATCATGGGCTTCCAGCGATTGCGGGTGGTGCCGACCGGCAGGGTGGTCTCGTAGGAGATGAGGGTGCCGGGGGTGAGGTGCTCGGCCAGCGACTTGGTGGCATTTTCCATCCAGCCGAAGTCCGGTTCCCAGGTCTCGTCGTTAACGAAGAGCGGGACGACGAGAACTATCGCGTCGGCGCCGGGGATGGCCTGGGAGTAGTCGGTGGTGGCGGTGAGCTTGCCTGCCGGGACAAGCTTCTTCAACTTCTCGTCAAGAAAGGCCTCACCGGGAAAAGGCTCATTGCCCTTGTTGATCTCGTCCACGACGCGCTGCTGCACGTCGACGCCGATGACGTCGTGACCCTTCTCGGCGAACTGCACGGCCAGGGGAAGCCCGATCTTGCCCATGGCGACGACGGCAATTTTCATTCCTGAACTCCTTGGGATTCGCGAATACTCCGTCAGTCTATCCGGGTACGGCACCTCGACGAGTCCGTGTTATGCTCACGCCGTCGCAAAGACGCTCGCACCAGGCCCCGACAAGGCCTTTCGCAATCCGCAGTTGCGTCGAGTGGTATTCCCAAGGAGAGCCCGTGTATCCCGCCGAAAGACACAAGTGGCTGATCGATACTGCCCGCGAGACCGGTCGAGTATCGGTTGCTGAAGCCTCCACTGCACTAGGAGTTGTCCCCGAGACCATTCGCCGTGACCTCGACCAGTTGTGCAATCAGAAAATGCTGCGGCGGGTACACGGTGGCGCTATCCCGATCGAGTTCGACCTGCTGGGCGACCAGCCCCTCGCCACCCGAGACTCCTCGGCAGTGACGCAGAAGGAACAAATCGCCCGGGCGGCACTATCCCATCTACCTAGTGACAAGGGGTCGATCATCCTCGACGCCGGATCGACAACCGGTCGGTTAGCGTCGATCATGCCCTCCACAAGGCGGTTCACCGTCTTTACGAACTCATCCCCGATCGCCAGTACGGTGGCTACCCACAGCAACTGTGACGTCCACCTGCTGGGAGGACGACTGCGCCCCACCACTCAGGCCACCGTCGGTAACGTTGACGCCATTTCCCGACTCCGCGTCGACGTTGCCTTCATGGGCACCAACGGCATTTCCCCGACGCACGGCTTATCCACTCCTGACGCCGATGAAGTCGCAACTAAGGCAGCAATGGTCGCGAGCGCCCATCACGTCGTGGTTCTCGCCGATTCTCGGAAGATGGGTGCGGAATCGACGATGAGGTTCGCAGAGCTGGGCGACGTTGACGTCATCATCACCGACTCTGGGGTGACTCCTCACCAAGTCGACATGCTGCACAAAGCTGGCGTCGAAATCGTTATCGCCTGACATCGGCTTCTGGTAACCAGCGACACAGCCCCCTTATCTGCTGGAGAGCATCACACCGGACGCCACGAACACCGCTTCGATAAGCTCCACCGCGCGGTGTGGAAATCTGGGTGATGATCGCGTCAGCAACCATCGCCCATGGCAGTACCCCACGTCGTAACCCGGATTGCCACATCGATGTTTGGACCACCTATGCCAGCCCTCGCTCCGAGAAACCTACACAACAAATGTCCGTATTAGTGTGTTTACGAACTAGAGTGTCACACATCCCAACATTGATGGTTCTCTCGGGCCCGAGGAACCGTTGGCCAAAGCCGAAGGAGTCCACGTGATCGTCACCGTCACGCTCAACCCGAGCATTGACCGCACAGCGCCCATAGCTGGGCCGCTGCGGCGCGGGCAGGTGAACCGACTCGGCAGTTCCACCGAGGTCGCCGCCGGTAAGGGGGTCAACATCTCACGAGTCCTTCGTGGGGCTGGAATCGAAACCTGCGCCGTGGTGCCAGCCGGAGCCAAGGGCCGCCTGACCCTCGGCCTCAACCACGACGACATCCCGCACCAAGTTGTACCCGTTGCGGCAGCGGTGAGAACCAACCTCACCATCACCGAACCTGACGGCACTACAACCAAGATCAATGAGCCCGGAGCCGACCTCAGTCCTGAGGAGCTGACCGCAGTTGAGGAGGCCATCGTCGAGAAGTCCTCCGGCGCGCAATGGGTCGTACTGTCAGGATCCTTACCCCCGGGCGTACCCACACATTGGTATGCCACAATGACCGACCGCCTCCATGAGGTCGGCGTCAAGGTCGCCGTCGACACCTCCGATCAACCCCTCCAAGAACTGGCGGTCCGCCTCCCCGACTGTGCCCCTGACCTCGTCAAGCCGAACTCCGTCGAGCTCGGCCAACTATGCGGGATTGACGGCGGCTCCCTCGAGTCCGCTGCCACAAGGGGACAGTTCGACGACGTTGTCGTGGCCGCCCGAGGTCTGCACGGCATCGCCGAGGTAATCGTCACCTTGGGCGGGACCGGCGCTCTGCTCATCACCGAACACGACGCCTGGCACGCCCGGCCAGAGCCGGTCAAGGTGAAGTCGACTGTTGGCGCCGGAGACTCCTCCCTGGCCGGATTCCTGCTGGCGCGCACCCGCGGCGACCAGCCCGAAAACTGTCTGCGCGCCGCCGTGGCGTGGGGCACAGCAGCCGCCGCTCTACCGGGGTCAACCATGCCAACCCCGTCACAGGCCGACGCCATTCACGTCAGCCTCACCCACCTGTAAGGAGAACCGATGAGCACTCCTCTCATTACCCCGGAATTAGTATCTCTTGACGCCAACCTCGGCTCGACCAAAACCGAGGTCATCACCTCAGTCGCCGGACTCATTGCTGCCGCTGGACGCGCCGATGCTGACGGCCTCGCCCACGACACTCTGGACCGCGAGTCCAAAAGTCCGACTGGTATGCCCGGTGGGTTCGCCATCCCCCACTGCCGCTCAGCCGCGGTATCTCAGGTATCCCTGGGGTTCGCCCGGCTGTCGCCCGCTGTCGACTTCAATGGACCTGACGGCCCGGCCGACCTCATCTTTATGATCGCGGCCTCCGAAGACGGCGGCGCGGACCATATGAAACTTCTGACCAAGCTGGCTCGCGCCCTCGTCAATCCTGAGTTCGTCGAACAGTTGCGCCAGGCCCCCGACGCGCAAACCGTCGTCGACCTTATCGGTGGGGTCGTCGAGCCGAAGGAAGAAGCCTCGACCTCATCTGCAACGGCCCTCCCCGCTCCTGGGCACGCTGCGGTAACCAATACCGCCTCCGATACGCCCCGCATCGTCGCCATTACGGCCTGTCCCACCGGCATCGCCCACACCTACATGGCCGCCGACTACCTGAGGGCTGCTGGAAAGAAGCTGGGTGTTGACGTCAAGGTCGAGCCCCAAGGATCCACCGCCACCGAGCCTCTCAGCACCGCCGACATCGAGGGTGCTGACGCTGTCATTTTCGCCACCGACGTTGGCGTCAAGGGCCGGGAGCGCTTCGCAGGCAAGCCAGTCATTGAGTCCGGGGTGAAGCGGGCCGTCGACGAGCCTGAGAAGATGGTTTCGGAGGCCGTCGCCGCTTCCAAAGACCCACACGCCCATCGGGTCCCCGCTGGCCATGGCGAACAGCAGGAGCCCGAGCAGGCTGGATCTCACATTGGCTGGGGCAAGCGCATCCAGCAGGCCCTCATGACGGGCGTGTCCTACATGATTCCGTTCGTCGCCGCGGGTGGTCTGCTCATCGCCCTGGGATTCCTCTTCGGCGGGTATGAGATTGCCAAGGACGGCATGGATATTGCCTTGCACAACACCTTCAACAACTTGCCAACGCCAACCGCCCATGCTCTAGGTGGGTCAGCCACCATGACCTACATCGGCGCGGTCCTTTTCGCCGTCGGGCAAGCGGCTTTCGGCTTCTTGCTACCTGCCCTGGCTGGGTATATCGGCTTCGGCCTGGCAGACCGCCCCGGCATCGCCCCCGGTTTCGTAGCGGGTGCCGTCGCTGGGGTGACCGGAGCGGGATTCATCGGTGCCATCATCGGTGGTCTGCTCGGCGGTTTCGTCGCCTACTGGTTCACCCGTCTCAACCCGCCGCGCTGGCTGCGTGGCCTCATGCCGGTTGTCATCATCCCGCTCGTCGGGTCCCTAGTCGCCGGTGGGTTGATGTATGTCGTACTGGGACGTCCGCTGGCAGCCTTGACGAACGCCCTCAACAACTGGCTAGGCGGCATGAGCGGCGCCTCAGCCGTCATCCTCGGAATCGTCCTGGGACTCATGATGTGCTCTGACCTGGGCGGCCCCATCAACAAGGCGGCTTACCTCTTCGCGACAACGAACCTCGCGGTCACCAACGTCGGATCCCTCAAAGTGATGGCCGCCGTCATGGCTGCCGGGATGGTTCCCCCGCTGGCCATGGCGCTATCGACGACCCTGCGTCCGAAGCTCTACCAGCCTGCCGAGCGTGAAAACGGCACTGCTGCCTGGCTGCTGGGAGCCTCCTTCATCTCCGAGGGCGCCATCCCGTTCGCAGCTGCGGATCCGCTACGAGTGATTCCCTCGATGATGGTCGGAGGTGCAACCACCGGTGCCCTGTCAATGGCTCTGGGGGCCGCTTCTAAAGCTCCCCATGGCGGAATCTTCGTCTTCTTTGCCATTGATCGGGTCTGGGCTTTCATCCTGGCCATCGTCGTCGGCACCCTCGTGGCAGCCTTGCTCGTAACCGCTCTCAAAGCCTCAGCCCGGCGCAAGGCCGCGGCTGCCGCGTAAAATTTCCACACCACAACCCCGAAAGGAACACCATCGTGGCCAGCAAAACCGTTAAGGTCGGATCCTCTGTCGGACTCCACGCCCGCCCCGCCGCCGTCATCTCGCAGGAGGCTGCCAAGCTCAGTTCAACCGTCACCCTAGCTACCGAGGGAGGCGAGCCAATTGACGCCAAGTCCGTGCTGCTCATCATGACCCTCGGTGCCAGCGCAGGTGACCCAGTGACGGTCGCCGGCGATAACGAGGACGACGTCAACACCATTGCCGACCTGGTTGCCTCTAACCTCGACGCCTGAGCCAGCCTCCACGATGGGGCCGCTGTCATCGTGACTCGGCCCCACAGGCACCAATGTCGAACCTCAAAAAGTGGCCACCGATCCGGAGTCGACGCGGTAGTTCGATCCGTTAACGAACGAAGCCTTGTCCGAACATAGGAAAGCGATGACGGCAGCCACCTCCTCAGGCTCGCCGCGCCGCTTGAGCTCCATATAGGGGCGCTCCTGGTCAAGAAAGGACTCGATGGCCTCGTCAAAGCTAACGCCAAGCTCCTTGGACCGCTTATTCATCATGGCGTCAGTCATCGGGGTATGGATGAAGGCTGGAGAAACGGCGTTGACGAGGAGTCCCTCACGGGCATAGGTCCGCGACAAACCCTTAGCCAGAGCCAATACTCCGGCCTTGGCAGTGCAGTAGGGGATCTCGTCGTCGTAGGGCTGGACGCCGTCCTCAGAGGCCAGCAGCACGACACGCCCCCAGCCACCCGTGCGCAAGTCATCGAGGAACTCGCGCAGCACCCGCACCGGACCCATGAGGTCAATGTCAAGGGTGGAACGCCAGCCCTCCTCATCGATCTCGTGGAACTTACCCTGGGCCCCGGTCACGCCGGCCGACTGGACGAGGATGTCGATCGGACCGAGGGCGTCCTTCACTTGCTGGTGCAGCTTCGCCAGAGAGTCAGCGTCAGTGACGTCGGCCGGGAGGGCGACGAGACGGTCATCAGCGACGTCGAGAGCCTGCGCAGCCTGGGTGAGTTCGTCAGAGTCGAGGTCGGTGATGGCAACGTTGGCTCCCTCGGCAAGGAGGAGTTTCGCGGTGTGCCAGCCAATACCCGAATCAGCGCCAGTGATGAGCGCAGTGCGTCCGTTGAGTCCAAGATCCATGATTCCTCCTCGTGGTTAGCTGATGGCAGTCGATAGGTCCTCTGGCGGATCGGCAAGCACTGTGACGGCCTTGTCGGTGCGTCCGGGAAGGTTCCACAGCAGCACACCGACAGGCTTGCCGTCGGACAGGTAATAGACGACCTGCCCATCCCCAGCTTCCACTGATGTGGTCGCGAGGCTGGAGTCGAGGGTGCCGACTGCCTCCCAGCGCACCCCAAAGACTTGTGAGTACATCATCGGGGTATGGGTGTAGGAGTCTTTTGATCCCGCCATGATGCGGCCGGCCGCCTTGCCCATAGCGGTGGCATTGTCCACATGCTCGACGCGGGTGCGGCCCAACACCGGGTCCGGGTAATTGGCGATGTCTCCGGCGGCCCAGATGGCCGGATCGTTGGTGCGCAACTGCTCATCAACGACGACCCCATCATTAACGGTAAGGCCTGCTTCCTCGGCCAGTTTGGTGACCGGGGATGCCCCCAAACCCGCGATAACATCGTCAGCCTGGAGGATAGTGCCGTCATCGAGGGTGACCTCGGCCACTTCATGTTTGCGCACCGAACAGACGCGCTTCCCAGTGACGAGGTGCACCCCAGCATCGGCGAAAAGCTTCTGGTACTCAGACGCAATCTGGGCCGGGAATTGCGAACCACCCAGCGTCGGATCGAGGGTGACGAGGGTGACCTCGCAGCCCTGCTGGACGAGGCCCGCAGCAAGCTCGGCACCGATATATCCGCCGCCGACGACCACGAACTGGTGACCGGGCTGGGCCAGCGCACGCAGCTTCTGGTAGTCCCGAGCAGACCGAAAGTAGAGGACGGCATCGCCGTCATCGTCAATGCGCGACGGGGTGAGGCCGGTAACGAGCAACAACTTCTGGTAGCCGAATACCTGGCCGGAAGCGGTCAGGACGGTCTTGTCGTCACGGTCAATGCTGAGCACCTCAGTGCCGAGCCGCAATTCCGCGCCGGTGTCAGCGACAGTAGCAAGGTCGACCTGGTCCCAGGTGAACTCAGGGTCGGTCCACAGCTTCTTGCTCAGCGCTGGCCGAGGATACGGGGCGTCGACGTCAGCGCTGAGGATGGCGATCGACCCTTTCTTGTCGATGTCGCGGATACCGCGGGCGGCAGAATCAGCGGCCATCCCGCCACCGACAATGAGGTACTGGTACGTCGTCATATCTGCTCCCAGGATGGGGTTCATCGTCGAAACGATGCGTACACCGACCACGGTAACCTGCCGACCCTGCCTCTTCGAGGGTTCCAGCGAGCTTTTCGCACTAGGCCAAGCTTCGTATGGCATATCGGCACGCAACGGCATGTCTTGCCACGAGGGGTGGCAGCCGTCGCCACCAGAAACCGGATTACCACACCACGCGTAAACCCCCTGACAAGGCACGAGGCCCGCCCCAAACGGGACGGACCTCGCAATGGGTTGGGAGTGAGGTCAGACGTCACCCTCCTCGGCAACGGAGTCGACATCCTTCATCTTCGCCTGGGTCCATGGGGCGATCACGAAGAGCACCACCGCTACAAGGATCGTCACGATACCTAGGCTGTAGTAGAACACCACGTCACCAAGGTTCTTGGTGCGCTCGATCGTCACCGAGGCGAGGCCCTGGCCACAGGCTGAGGCGAGCAGCCACAGGGTCATGTTCTGGGATGCGAACTTTTTCGGGGCTAGCTTGGTCGCGGTCGACAAACCGATCGGGTTCATGAACAGCTCAGCAACAGTCTGAATGACGAACACCACCGCCAGGAGCCACCACGGTGCGAGTCTGTTCCCACCTGGCCAACTCCGGAAACCGAATCCCATAATGAGGGCGGTTATACCAATGATGAACACCGAAATGGCGAACTTCTGCGGGGTATTGGGGAACTTCCCTTCTCTGCGCCGGAACCACATGCCTAGCAGGCCAGCCAGGATCAAGACTGCAGCCGGGTTAATGGTTTGGTACTGCTCAGGCTCCACCGACCACGACCCGACGATGTGGCCGTCGGTGTTGTCCTTAGCAAAGGTGGCCATCTTGCCGGCCGCCTGCTCGAAGATCATGGTGAACAGCACTTGGCCAACCCACAACGGCACAAATGCCCATAAATGGCCACGCTCACGATCAGAGACCTTCGGGGAGCGGAACATCGTCAAGAAGTAGCTCAGTGCCGTCACCGAGGCAAAGGCGAACAGAGCGTAGGCGATGGCCGAGGTCCACTCGCCCAGCAAGGCTTTGAAACCGATGGCAAGGACGGCACCGACGACGGCAATACCCAACGCGCGGAGCACCATCCGGCGACCCTCGCCGGGGGCCAGCGGATTGGGGATGTCGAAGGCGAACTCACGCAGTTTGGAACGACCATGGAAGAAGGCGATCAGCCCCAGAGCCATACCGATAGCAGCGGCAATGAAACCTACGTGGTAGCCGTAATGGTCCTTGAGGAGGCCGGTGACGATCGGCGCGAAGAGAGATCCAATATTGATCGACATGTAGAAGTACAGGAAACCTTGATCGCGGCGGGGGTCGCCGTCATCGTAGAGACCTCCTACCACCGTGGAGAGGTTCGGCTTAATAAAACCTGTGCCAATGGCGATGCAGATGAGGCCGATCCATGACGTCACCACCTGCGGAATCGCCAGGATGACGTGACCCGTCATGATGATGAGACCGCCGCACAGGGTGGACATCCACGGCCCGAGGATGCGGTCAGCGAAGATACCGCCAGGAATCGTCATCAACAACACTGCGGCGCCGTAGGAAGCCATAACAACCTGGCCGGCGTTGATCGGCAATCCCAGCCCGCCATGGGCCAAAGTGTCGGTGATGAAGTAGACGAGGATGGCGCGCATGCCATACCACGAGAACCGCTCCCACATTTCTACCTGGAGCATCCACGGCAAACCGCCGGGGTGGCCCAAGAATGACTTGTCGTCACGCGAGGGTCCTGTCACCAGATGCTTAGGCCGAAAACCTCGTGCTTTGGTGGCGGCGGCGACGCCTTCCGCGTCGACATCAAGCGGTTCGAGGGACATTTTCCCTTCCTTTCCGATGTTATGAGGCACCACGAGGTCCTCCAAGACAATGGTTCGGAACTCCCCCCAGGGGATGACCGACCTGTGCCTAGACAGTGGTGCCTGTGTTCATCGCATCGCGACAGCGTCGTCACAAGTGTGAATAATGACGAAGATAGGCTAGTACGAAAGTACTACTCGCGCGCGACCAAAAGTTATTTATTCTCAGGCGTACTTCTCCTCGCGGTAGCCTGAGTCACCCTCGACGTCCGCATCCCCGGTGGTCACTAACCGGCAGAGTGCCAAGGTGAAGATCCACCAGAACAGAGCTACTGGGAAGTTCTTGATGAGGTAGGTGTCCATGAGGAAAGCCGGCATTGTTGCGAGCACGCCCAAGGATAAAAGCGGATAGCCTCCGCGAATTCCCTTGACACACACCGCGATAACAGTTCCCAGGCAGACCAAAATCAGGGCCAGCCCGATCACACCAAGCTCACCGACAACCTGGACGATGAGGCTGTGGGCGTGTGGGAGGCTGTAACCATAAAGAGTTCGGCGCATCCCGTGGGATGATTCGGGCATAAAGGTGGACTCGACAGCGAACCACGGCCAGATTGTTCCGTATCCGGTTCCCACCAAGAAATGGCTCGGCGAATCCACAACAACACGTCCCGCCAATGCCCAGGTTCGCGCACGCGCCGGATCGACAAGAGACCCAGAACGGACCGTCGACACTAGCCATATGGCTACCCCTGCTGCCAAGAGTCCCAACATTGCGATGACGGTCCGCTGTTTCCGGCTGCGCGTCCGGTAAGAACGTCCGAAAAATACCAGCCCGATGACGAATAGTGCCAGGCTAATGGTTCCGGCGCGAGACCCGGATGCTGCCAAACAGGCAAGATGGCTGACAGCAGCCACGCTGGAGAGAATCCGGTGGCGGTGTCGTATCACGGCGTCCACAGCAACGGCCAGGGCCAGGATGAGAAGGACGTGACAGATGGCGGCCCCACCGAGTCTGGTGGCAACCCGCCATCCGGTGGTATTGCCTTCGACGTACTCACGAACAAGGTCAATTGGGTTAGCGATGGCCATCAGCATCGACAACCGCCACAGCGCGCCTTCAAGGTTCCCGACCGCGATCATCCGGCACGCGAAAATAGCCACGAGAAGGGTAACCGTCGCCTCCGCCAGAGGCATCACTAGGGCATATAGCGGAAGATCCCGGGTAACTCCCATGGAATCGTCGTAGATGAGATGTTCGTGAAACGGGATTGAGACCGCACCCCATACCAATAGCGCCACGAAACTGCACGTCACGATAATGAGGGAACGGGACCACTCGCGCGGCGACGGCACCCCTCGAACATCCCGCACGATGCACAACGCTTCGAGTACCAGTGCCGCTACAGCAAACAGCGGGAGCATCAACTGGCATGCGCCATTATCAAAGACAGGCTGGGCGACCGTTACGAAGGTGCAGGTGACGAAAAGACACGCGACGATGACCTCAGCTGCCCCGCTGAACCATTCGATGGGGGCAACCGAGCGCAATAATGTTACGGCCGAGGAGCCGTCTGGGGAATCATGGAGACGAAAGATGGGAGTCATCCTACCTGTGGGGCAGCTGGCCGCTCCGGGGCGCAGGGAAAATCGAGCAGAGATGTGAGAATCGGGCCGGACCTTAGCGGCCCGGCCCGACTACTGTTACGTCAGGAGATCTTGACGAACTCGCCGGTCGCGGCGGAGGTGATCATCGCCTCGCACACCTGGACGACCGTGGCGCCCTGGGTCATCGTCACGATGTCGGATTCCTTGCCCAGCACCGCGTCACGGAAGTTCTCATGCTCGGTGCGCAGTGGTTCGGGCTTCGGGATCGCGAATCTGGTCACGTCACCCTCGGCAACACCACGGAAGTTAGCGATATCGTCCCATACCGTCGCAACCTTGGCGTTGGAGTAGAAGGTGAGGTCGGCGGTCAGAGTGTCCGCGACGAACATACCCTTCTCGCCGGTCACGAAGGTGCGACGCTCCTTAGTCGGGGTCAGCCAGTTGACGAGGTGGTTACTCATGAGCCCGCCCGAGAGCTGGCAAGTCGCCGAGACCATATCCTCGTAATCGCGGCCAGCCTTGAACATGGTGCGAGCGGCGACCAACTCGAACTCACGCTGGGTAACCCACGCGGTGAGGTCAATGTCGTGGCTAGCGAGGTCCTTGACAACGCCGACGTCAGCGATACGGGCCGGGAATGGCCCCTGACGGCGGGTAGCCACCTGGTAGAGGTCACCGAGGTCGCCGTTCTCCAGACGCTTACGCAACGACTGCAAGGCCGGGTTGTATCGCTCGATATGGCCGACCGCGCCCACCAGACCCTTGCTCTCAAAGGCCTCAGCCAGACGAGTCGCAGCCGCAGTGTCGTAGGCCAGCGGCTTCTCGATGAGGGCGTGGACCCCCGCCTCAGCCAGCTTGAGACCGATCTCCTCGTGGAACTTCGTCGGGGCAGCGACGACACAGTAGTCGATACCAGTCTCGATGACCGCATCGACGTCGGGGAGAACGGGTAGGTCACCGGCGACTCCAAACGGGTCTTTGCCGGAGGCATCCGCGATCGCGACCAGATCGACGCCGTCGATGGCGCGCAGGTTGCGGACGTGGTTCTTGCCCATCGAACCGATGCCGACCATGCCGGCGCGCAGATTCGCCATCAGGCACCTGCTTTCGCGCAGGTATTGACAGCGGCAACGATGCGCTCACGGTCAGCCTGGGACAGCGAGGGATGGACCGGCAGTGAGACACACTCGGCGGCAACCTTCTCGGTGTTCGGCAGCTCCAGGCCCGGAGCGTAGGGGGCCAGCGACGGCAGCCGGTGGTTCGGAATCGGGTAGTAGACACCCGAGCCAACCTGGTGTTCCTCTTTGAGAGCGGTGACGAAACGGTCACGCTCCTCACCAGTAGCTCCCTCAAGACGAATCGTGTACTGGTGGTACACGTGCACATAACCCTCCGGCACGGCGGGGGTGATGGCCTCGGTGATGTTGGACGACAGGAACGCCGCGTTCTCCTGGCGGGTCTTGGTCCAGCCGGCCAGCTTGGTCAACTGCACCCGTCCGATGGAAGCGTGGATGTCAGTCATGCGGTTGTTGAGACCAACGTACTCGTTGGCGTAACGCTTCTCCATGCCCTGGTTGCGGAGCATGGCAGCCTTACGGGCGATCTCCGGGTCGGAGGTGGTGATCATGCCACCCTCGCCCGAGGTCATGTTCTTCGTCGGGTAGAAGGAGAAAGCTCCAAAGATGCCAAAAGTACCGACATGCTTGCCGTCGATGCTGGCAGCGTGGGCTTGGGCACAATCCTCGAAGATCTTGAGACCGTGCTTTGTGGCGATCGCGACGATTTCGGCCATGTTAGCCGGGAGACCATAGAGGTGCACCGGCATGATCGCGGCGGTCTTGTCGGTAATAGAGGCCTCGATGGAAGCCGGGTCGAGGGTAAACGTGACCGGGTCGACGTCAGCGAACACCGGCTTGGCGCCGGATAGGGCTACCGAGTTGCCGGTAGCGGCGAAAGTGAAGGAAGGGACGATGACCTCGTCGCCCTCACCGATGCCAGAGGCCAGCAGGCCAATGTGGAGGGCCGAGGTTCCCGAGTTGACGGCGACGCAGTGAACCCCGTCGACGACCTGGGAGGAGAACTCGTCCTCGAAGGCGTGGACCTGGGGGCCCTGGGCGACCATGCCGGAGGCAATAACCTCGTCGACGGCCTTACGCTCGTCATCGCCGAGGATCGGCTTAGCGGGAGGAATGAACTGGGCGGTCACGTGAAAGCTCCTAACTATTCGGACGGGAGGTCCGGTTTGTGGGCGCCGTAGCACCCACGAGGGGGTATTGGGGGACGACGGCCTTAGGCCTGCTCGCCCTCGCTAACCAGGGTCAGCGTATCGGTGGCAGGATCCTCGACGAACCGGTCTCCGGTACGCGAGTCGATCCACTTGTTCTCACCGTCGGGATCTAGCGGGAATCCGGACCGGCCCACCCACTTAATGCGACGGGCCGGGACGCCGGCCACCAAGGCATATGCCGGGACATCCTTGGTGACGACCGAGCCGGCAGCCACCGTGGCCCACTCACCAATAGTGACAGGCGCAATGCACACCGAACGGGCGCCAACAGAGCAGCCACGCTTGCAGGTCACACCCACCTGCTCCCAGTCGTCAGCAGATTTGAGGGAGCCGTCGGGGTTGATAGCCCGCGGGAAGTGGTCGTTGGTAAGCACCACTGCCGGTCCGATGAATACCCCGTCTTCCAGCTTCGCGGGCTCGTAAACCAACGCGTAATTCTGGATCTTGCAGTTGTCGCCAACGTGGACGCCCTCGCCGATGTAGGCACCGCGGCCCACGACGACGTTCTGCCCGAGGACGGCCTCGCTGCGAACTTGAGAAAGATGCCAGATCGACGAACCGTCGCCGATGGTCACACCGTCGTCCAAATCAGCGGTGTCGATGATCCGTGGTTCACCCATGTGGGACGCCTTTCATGCCGGTTACATCAAGGCCAGCTTACTCGTGCTAGCCCGACAGGCCCGTCGCCCCTGCACGGCGACGCCGAAAATCCGGCGTGGCGGCCCGCCTTCCAACCAATTTAACGCGCGGGTATCACCCGTCTGCTTAGCTGAGCTGTGTAGCATGCACTAACGTGAGCAGCCTTCCCTCTGAACCCACCGTCGCACAATCCGGGTCCTCCGCCATTGAGCGCGAGGCCACCACGGATTCCTCTAACCAGCCACCGCGCCCGCGCGACCCGGGACAGCCGATCGATCTACTCGGGTTCCTTAAGGGACTGGGGCACCACTGGCTCGCTGGCCTCATAACCTTCATTGTCGCCGCCGGGCTTCTCGTCGGCTATTCCCTCCTCATGGCACCCAAGAACACCGTCGGAACGGTCGCTGCCCATGCCCATGTGATGGTCACGCTGCCCGAGCCACGCACCGAGGCCCAGGCCACTGTCGAGTCAGCTACCGTCGGCCAGATCATGAGCAACTACGTCGCTCTCACCACCCCGGACCCCATCGTCAACACCGCCGTGAAGTATCTCCATGACGGAACAACCGCAGACGACCTCAAGGCGGGCACCTCGGTGTATTGGGGCGGGGGCGGCACTGTCATTGCGGTCTACGCCATGGGAACCAACCAAAACCAGGCCATCGAGCGTGCCAACGCCTATGCCCGCGCATTCGCCGAAAAGGCGAACGACCTGGTCCCTAGTTCTCTCGCTGGCCTCCCGCAGCCGAAGCTGACGATCATCCAGCCGGCCTTCCCATCGGACCCCAACCCGAACGCTCCAGCAACCAACAAGAACAGCACCAAGCTCTCCTCCCCGATGGTGGGAGTGGCCGCCGGCCTGATCCTCGGACTGGTCGTCATGGGTGTCCTGGAATACCGCTCCTCACGCCGCTCCCGTACTTCCCGCTGAACGTTCGAGTTGCGTCACCGCATCCCGGACCATACCTAGCGTCGGACGTCCGGCACCGTTTGCTGCGACAGTCTCTGCAGTGATGCAGCTAGCCGCAACAAGATAGAGCCAGGTCACGTGATACCGCAGGGTTGATGACGGAACGACGCCGAGCACAGGGAAAAGCATTACGACGGTGAGCCCGAAGGCCGCCCGCCAGTCGGCCACAGGTCGACGCGGCAAGAACCCACGGACCAGAATCCACAACCAACAGATAACGAAAAGGATCATCGCGATCGCTCCGTAGCGGAGGACGATCTCCAACAGCAGATTGTGCGGGTCCATGAGAACGTGTCCGTACAGAGCCGACGCCCGGGCTTGATACTCCGACAGCGAGCCGTATCCGAGGAGCAGGGCGGCTGGGCTAGACAACGTCATCGACAATGCGTTGGCCATGATAGTGCCACGCTCCGCTGTGGAGTGATCCTGGACGTACGGACTCATCCACAGCCCGGTACCCAGCACGATGACAAGCGCTCCACCCCAGACGAAGGCACGCACCCCCATAGCGGCTGTATGGAGACGGCGAACGTTGAGGACAAACAACAGCACGACGGCACAGATGCAGCCAAAGAGGGCGCCTCGCGACCCACCAATGAGGATCATTACCAGACACGTCGCCAGGACGAACAACCGTCCGAGACGAATCGCACCTCTCCGCGGGTTGAACCACAGCCGGGCGAGCACAGCCGTGAAAAGCATCGCCATCACGACGCCGTAATCGTTGTAGTTGGGGTAGGTTGCAGTAACAACCCATCGATTCTTTGACACCGCACCCAGCGTGTTGGCCCGCGGGTAGAGTAGTGGCAGCAGCTTGACACCGGTCACGATCTCTCCCATGCCAATAAGCCAGACGAGGATTGCACCCCAGTACAGGCCGCTAAGGACCTGACGAGCCGTCCTACCTGGCTCAGCTGACCGGAACACCACGAGGGTCACACCTATAACCGCGAGCATGATAAAGGCGCTGTTCCCGGTGTCAGCTAGGAGTCCGGGGTGGAAAAGTGCCACGGCCATCCCGGAAGCCACCATGCAGCACACCTCAACCGCAACGAGAGGGGTCACGCTGAGGCTGGAAGCAAACCGTGTCTGCACCGCCAGGATGACCCACGGCACGATCAGAAAGAGGAGGAATCCCATGGGCAGCCGCATTACCAGCACGGCAGCGACCGCGCCCAGCCACACCCCTGACGTGGCCCGGCTCGCCATCCCCTGACGGTCTAACGGCCGTGCTGCCGTTCGTTCGGCGACGCTCATCGTTGATCCACCGCAGCCAGGGCCGCAACCAGCTCCTCCACTCGGGCTGCCCAGGTGTGCTGGTCCCGTGCGGCCATGACCCGGTCGCGAGCTGCATCAACCCGCTCCGGATGTTGGGTGAGCTGTTCCAGGAGGGCCGCGAACTCGACCACGGAAGCCTTCACCGTCCACCCCAGTTCGTCGCGCGTCACGACATCCCCGACGAAGGTGTCCTCGGTGGCAATGATCGGTTTCCCGTTGCCGATGTACTCGAAAAGTTTAAGCGGAGCCGCAAAGTCTCGGTACTCATGCGGAGCCATCGCCAGGACGGCTACATTGGCCGCCGCGAAGTAGGGCTCCAACTCCTTCTTGCCGTTAGCATGGACAACCTTGGTGTTGTTCCCTATAAGGTGCTCGTAGTCCTTGTGCGCCTGTTCCCATTCCTTAGGCCGAGTGCAGATCGTCAGGGATGCCTCGGGGACACTGGCGACTGCCTCGCAGAAGGCACGCAGGTCGTAAAGGGACCCCAGTCCACCGACGTAGAACATCGACAGTGGCGATGACGGGGTGGCCGTCGGGGTCTCGTCAATGTCGTGGCCGGGGGGCAAGGCAACCTTGTTCACTCGACCACCGACGTCAACCCACTCCCCCATACGCAGTGAAGGTAGGAAAAGGACGTCGAGGCACTGCCGATAAGCGAGCAAGTCGTAGCGGTACATCGCCTGCGCCACGAGCTGTTTGGCCTTCGGGACTCCCTCACCGTAGAGCGGGAACTTCCAGTAGACGTCCCGATAGAACAGACCCACCGGAATGCCGTGCCGACGCAGGCGAGTTAAGAAGGCGAAGTCCTCCAAAGGGTGGGTAGGCAGGTGATGGGACTCGGTAAGAGTCGTGGGCATCGTCGAGGACTCCGAATAGCAAAACTCGAATCGGGTGCCAGCACGGATGGCGTTCATGACCACCTGCATTAGGCGGCGCCGTTGATGGGCGTCACCAGCGACCACCCACACTTCGCCCCACTGCGTTAAGGCTTTGAACATCGCCACAGCGCGCTTCTGCCCACCGAAAGTCGTGTTCGGGTCCAGTGGGTAGGGGACGTGGTAGATGCAGCGTCGGACCTCGCGATCAGCGCCGGTCTGTGGCATGGGTTGTCCTCCGATCCGCCGAACAATTCACCACAACGGTACCCGAGGTCTAGGACTGCATCAGACCTGTAACAGCACAAGACACCATGTCGAGACGGCAACACACACGCAATACCCGACCACTGTGGCAATCACGTTCGGGAACCGTCGCATAGAGATCTTGGATGGCACGGGCTCCCTGCACCAACCGTATTGCCACACGTAGTCGACCTGGCGACCACCCCACGCCCCGCGAGGATGACGACCCTGGCACGTTAGGATCACCACATGGCACATCGAGAGTCGACGTTGATCCTCCTGACGAACACCTACCCGCTGTCACGCGGGGAGGAGTTCCTCGAAAATGAGATCGACCATGTGGGGCGCGCCTTCGACCGGGTGGTGATCATCCCGATCCAGGCTGGCCCCGCCGATGTGCAGACACGAGCCATCCCGAGCAACGCTCAGGTCATGCACATTGCCCGGTCTTCACCCCGGGGCCTCGACCGCGCCCTCGTCGCCGTGAAGGGACTAGTTCGGCTGCCACCCAGCGGAGTGGACTGGGCAGCGACACGACGACAGCCCCGCCTACTCGTCTCCGACGCTCACTTCGAGGGTCGCGCCCAAACAGCCCTCAACGGCATCCTTGCCAAACTCCCGAGCCTCAGGCTGACCCCGGAATCCCATGTCACGATCTATTCCTTCTGGCTGCACATCACGGCCCGCACCGCAACCCTGCTAGCCGACCAGCTACGCGCCCAGGGGGTCACCATGGACCGTGTGATATCCCGAGCCCACCGCTACGACCTGTATCCCAGTGCCTCCCCGCGCCATCACATCCCAGAACGTCGCCTTCTCCTGCAGTCTCTTGACGGGATCTGCCCGGTCTCCGAGCAGGGGACTCGGGAACTGCGAACAACGTGGCCCCAGTACGCCGGGAAGATACACACTCGTTACCTGGGCACTTCCGACCCCGGCCCGACGGCCCACTGCCGACGTGACCCATTCACCATCGTCAGCTGTGCCCATCTTGTTCCAGTCAAGAGAATGATCCGGATGGCCGCCATCCTCGCCAGGGTGCGAGCCAACGGCATCGACGCGCACTGGACTCATCTGGGTGACGGCCCACAGATGGACACTCTGCGCGAGGAGGTCGCCGTTCACCGCGTCACGGATGCTGTCACCCTGCTCGGTCACGTCGACAACACCCAGGTCATGGCGACCCAGCGTGATCTCAAACCGTCAGTATTCGTCAACCTCTCCTCCTCGGAAGGACTTCCTGTATCAATGATGGAGGTTGCTTCCCTCGGTATCCCCATTATCGCGACTGGCGTCGGCGGAGTAGGAGAAATCGTCTCGTCTGACAACGGGCATCTATTGCCTGCCGAGTTCACCGACGCCCAGGCATCTGACGCGTTAGTGCAGCTGGCACGTCTGTCTGAGGACGAGTACCAGCATGTGTGCCAGGCCTCCCGCCAGGTGTGGGAAGCAAAGTTCCGCGCCTCTGTCGTCTACCCCGAGTTCTGTCGCGAGGTGCTGGGCGGACGCTGATCAGTCCACGCCACGCTCGACAGGGTGACCACCCACCACCACATACTCACGCCGAAGTTTTTGACCAAGTAGGTATCAACGAGGAAAGCTGGCAACGTGGCGACGACCGCCCAGCGCAGCACGACCCCCGCAGGAGAGCCAGTACCGTCAAACAGACGGCGAACCAACTCCACCACAGGGCCTAGTAGAACGGGCAGGAGCAGAACAAAGCCCAGTAAACCGAGCTCCACGAGGACCGCTAACACGGTGGAGTGTGCGCTGCTGAGGGTGGGTCCCCACTGCGTCGTCATTAACTCGCGCCACGGCTCCTGCCGGGCATGACAGTCGTACAAATACCACGGCCACAAACGCCCCGATCCGAGCCCGAAGAAAACATGGTTAAGGTCGCTCGACCACACCTGTATTCCGGTGCGCAGCGTGCGGGACCTCATCGGATCAGACGGGTTCAGCATGCGTCGAAGCCCAGGAACCACAATCACCATACCGATGACGACTACAGCCAGTGCTACGAGCCCTCCCCAGACCATTCGTCTATGACCCGCCCGTCTCACTACCCGGGAGCGGCGCCACATCACCGAACCGATCGCGCATCCGAGCACGAACAGGGTCGCACAAGCCAGCCCGGCTCGCGAACCCGTCAGTATGACGGCGACAAGCGCGCCAGTAGCCAGTATCCCGCTGACGACGCGCCGGCAACCGGCCACCGCAGCCGCCACCAACACACCACAAGCCAGCAATAAGGCGACGTGGAGCACCGCAGAACCACCCATACCGGTCGCGAGTCGAGTGGATCCGTGCACCTTCATGGCGCGAGGCCACTGGAGATAAGACGCGCACGTCATGGCCGCAGCAGGCCACCACAATCGTTCGATCACCATCCGTCCAGATGACCTGATCGTCAGCCCCGCGGCCACCGACAGGCCGGCGAGCAGAGTCGCAACCGCAGTGACGGGAGCCATCACTAACAAGAGCCTGGCCACCGGCTCCGGTCCGAGATTAGGCAGCGGGCAGAAAGTCGCCGAGACGATAGCCCAGACCATGAAACCCAAGGCTCCGCCGAGCATCCACCGTCCGGCCCGTCCAAGGTCATGACGACGCAGCCACAACGCCGATCCACAAGCCAGGATGATCAGCACATCAACAATGAGATAGCTACTGACGATCCACGGCGGCGAGGTGAGTCCATGCCGAAAATCAGCGAAGGTCTCAACGACCACGAGTGCCACTAACCCCCAAGATGTCAGCGAACCGATGGCCTGCTGGTAGCGTCCGGGCCCGATGAAGGCCGTACGACTCAACTAGCCCACCCCCCGGTAAAGAATCGCCAACCCCACCACACCATGACAGCAAGATCAATGGCGATGACGATGCCCATGATCCCCCGCCACAGCAGCACCAGACCGGGCGGCTTAGACGGACCACGAGTGACCTCAGCAAGGGCGACAAAGAGCGGGAACCACAACAAGGTGGCGCGGTTGACGCTCATGTACCAGTAACCGATCGAAAAGGCCACCACCTGGATGCCCACCCAGGACGCCGAAGCCCAACGTCGTCGGATAAGGCAGTAGACAAACACCAGGACACCCAGCGCCACCGAAACCAATTCAAGCCGAAATACGATGGCCACACCGCTAGCTCCAGCGCCGTAGAGGGACCGCCAGGTGTCGGCGTGAGTGGCGGGCAAAGTATGCCGCAAAGTCTCCGCCGGGGTCGTAAAACCGCGTCTCCACCCATTCGTCTGGGCCTGGGACCACGCAGTCCACGACCCTGTCAGCCGGTGTAGCCACACCACGAAAGCCACCAGCACCGCAGTGGGCACCAGCAGCGTGGACAATCGGTTGACGACATTTATGAGGCGGCGACGTCGGGCAGCCTGGCTCATCGGACGGCCCTCATCCCCATCGCCAAGGACTGCCAAGACTGCCAGCGCCCCTATCAGGAAGAGGCCAGAAACTCGGAACGTGCATGCCAGACCAGCGAGGAGGGCTGCCGCCCACCAGCGCCCAGCACGAGCACGCTCCCAAGCCCAGAAGGCAGCAGCGCAGAAAGGTGCCTCGGTGTATCCGACCATGGTAAACACGGTTGCCGGGGCAATAAGCCACAGACAGGCGGGAAGCATCCCACCAATCCGGAAGAGAGCCCATGCGGCTAAGGCCGAACCGATCAGACCGAGGAGTACCCCGGTAACTTCCATAGGAATACCAAGGAAGCTGCCACCTTTCAGCAATGCCGGAAGTCCGGGAAAGAACGCCATCTCGAGAGGATCGGCGTACCCATTGCGCGCGATCGACATGTAGTGCTGCACGTCCCAATTCCCCGTCACCTGGGAAAAGGTGCGGTGATACCCGGTCATGACAACCACAGCGACGACTAGCAAGATCGCACGGCTCCCCAACCAGGTCTGGGTCACCAGGCGTCCGTCAGCTGTGGGAGCAAATCGCCTAGCTGTCGCGCGTCCGGTACGCGTCATCGGGCAACCTCCGCGCTGGAATCCTCAACAGGTTCAGGAGCCGGATCTGGGGCGTGATCGAGGACGCCGCCGGTGGGATCGTCGGCATACCCCACCCTGACGACGTCGTTCCAAGGTCGTCGGATGTCATCCAGGACACCCCACGCGAACCATATCTCGCAGGCCAGACGTAGCACTATCGACGCCCAGTACACGACGTCAGCGTCAGAACCACCAGGCAGAGAAAGCCCACCCAAATGAGCCCACACAGCCAAGGAGTAGAAGCACTCACCCACCATGAGCACAGCCCAATCCCGCAGGTCAGGACGGGCCAAAGCAGCAAGAGGGACCAGAAAGAGTATCCACTGCGGCGAATACACCTTATTAGTGATGAACAAGATCAACAGGGCCACGCAGGCCACCTGGGCGATGCGCGGACGCCTCGGCACCGTCATCAACAGCCACGCCAAGCCAAGCAGACCGCCAACCGTCAAGGTGCCCGTAATCCAGCCAATTCCCGGAATTATGCCGCCAGAAGAGTCCTGAATGACATACCAAATCGTTCCCAGGCCAGTACCCGACCAGAAAGTCGAACGCAGATAGGCCCACCAGGTGTGCAAGCCCAAACAGGCCGCGATGACGTGGCACACCACCAGCATCAGGGATCCCGCCAGGAGGTACCGTCCCAACTCCGGCAACCGCGTCGCACGCAAACAGCACACCAAGACGGCAAAAGCCACCACGGCCGCCTGGAGACTCCCCGCGCAGGCCAGGCCCATCAGGATCCCGGACAACCACGGGCGACGACGAGCCCAGGCCAGCATGGACGTCGTCGCTAAGGCAACCGGAACCATGGAAAAGTCGATGAGACCGGCGAGGTACACCGCCGGGCACAGCACCACCCAGAAAACATCCCAAGATCGCCTCCGTGCCTGGGTCGGGCGGCCCTTATCACCGACCGGAAGATTGGTGTCCGATCCGCGCCCCAGCAGCATGACGGAGATCGCGATGGCCAGAAAGGCGACAAAGAGCACGATCTGGGCCACTCCCCAGTAGGCATTGGCGGCGTCCAGAACTTGCTGATCCGTGGCCTTCGGGGAGACCTCTGTACCGAAAGCCCACACGACTCGACGACAAAATGCCATGAGAACGGTTACAAGGGGGGTCTGGGCAATATCAGGGTTCGCGAACAACGACCCGCCATGACCCATCCCTGACGACCGATACAGCGTCGGGATATCCGAGTAGCACTGCCGCTGATATGGATCGACGACCTTAGCTACATTGTGCTGCACACACGGGGTAACGCGATAGATCGTCAATAACCAGATGACGATGGCACTCATGATGGCCCAGGGGCCCGGATCAAAGAAGACGCCGCGCGGCCAGGCATGGCGGCCCATACGCCCGCCGATGCGACGGTCCAGTCCCAGTTGAGACACACGGGACCCGCGCGGAACGTCAAGGCCACGGCGAGCCGTGTAACCCGGGGATCCATCATTTGGGTGTGCGACAGCACACCTCCTAGCTGCCATAGCGTCGTCTTTCGGATCGGGGATGGTCACGTGGTCAGGCTACCCATTCTGTGCCCGACCACTCGGCTGGTTCCCACCGCGCGTCGTCTCGCCCGAGGTCGGGCGAGAGGTGTGGGTGGAGGTATGAGTCGGTCTAGAGGTGTGCGTAGGCTGTGACGTTTGTGTGGGTTTAGAGGTGTGTGTATGAGCCGACGCCGTTCTCGTCGCTGAGGGCTCGGAGGATTGCTCCCGAGAAGGCGCCGATGACGGCTCTGGGCTGGAGGCCGACGTACGAGTCGGATACGGCCCACCCAGCGACTCTGGATCATCCTGGTTCGACCGGTCGCGATCGGAATCATCCTCGACCGACACCTGCGGACGGTTGGTGGAGCCATAATGCTTGCCTGACAGATTCACCCAGTCTGGAGCAGCGAAGGACTTATTGGGTATCCCCTTCATCGCCGTCTGCATATAGTCGAGCCAGGTGCGAGCCGGGTAATCACCACCGTGGAAACCGGTAGCCCCTTCACGGGCGTAGCGGTCAAGATTTTCGTTGCCGCTATCCCCCGCCACAAACATGACAGCTGTCGAAATCTGCTTGGTATAGGCGACAAACCACGCCGACGTCACCCCGTGACCGACTCCCGAAGTACCCGTTTTCCCGGCCACGTGATGGTCAAAGCCGGCCACAATCCGTCCAGTGCCTTCCTCAACCACTGACTGCAGGGCGTAGCTGACGTCATGGCTGATATCAGCCTCAATGGTCTGCTTCGACGGCGTGGGAGCCTGATAGAGGACCTTGCCTGACTGGTCAACGACCTTGTCCACAATGTGTGGGGTAACCCTTTTGCCGTCATTGGCGATCGTCGCATAGCCCCCCGCCTGAGCCAGTGGACTCACCTCAGCAGTGCCCAAAGCGATCCGGTTGTTCAGATCCCACCCAGTTCCCTGAGACAAACCGGCGTCAGTAGCGGCCTGAACAACAGCCCTCGGACCATTCTTAATCCGTGAGACCATGTCGACGAAAGCGGTGTTGATCGACTTCGCAATGGCCTGACGCAAACTGACGGTGCCGTAGTTCCGGTCGTTCTCGTTGTGAACCTCGGTGCTATCCCCGTCAGGCGTGAAAGCGTTACCTTCCAACCGGGAGCGCAAGCTGAACCCATGGCGCATCCCTGCTATGGCCGCGTAGGTCTTGAAGGTGGATGCCGCCGGGCGCGCAGTAAGCGCCCAATCGCGGGTATTGGAAATATAGTCATCGCCACCGTAAAGGGCCAGGACACCACCGGAGCTGACGTCGACTGAGGCAAGCGCAGGATGTAGATTTTTGGCTCCCTCAGGAACAGCGTTGCGGCCGGCAATTTTCTTATACTTCTGGCCTGCAGCCACGGCAGCCTGCTCGTCCTTACGATCCAGGGTGGTCGTCACCTTGAGGCCACCGCCCTTAATTTGTTGATCGGAGAACCCTCTGGCGATGAGCTCGTCGTAAACCAACTTCATGAGGTAGCCGTCGGTTCCCGCCCATCGGTTGTAGTCGGGGACCTTCGGGAATTTCGGCAGCTGCCGATAAGCCTCGTCGTGCTGAGCCTGGGTGATATTGCCGGCCTCCAGCATTCCGTCGAGAACGTACCGGTATCGCTGGAGTAACCTCTCGCGAGCGCCTACGCCACCGCTGGGATCGAAATTCGACGGGCTGTTGAGCACCGCAGCCAACACCGCCGACTGAGACAGGGTGAGCTTCGAAGCATCGGTGTAGAAGAAAGCCCGAGCGGCAGCCTGAACACCATAAGCTCCCCGGCCAAAGTAGATGGTATTGAGATATCCAGCGAGAATGTCCTTTTTAGAGACCTCCTTGCCCGTCTTCACGGCCAGGAGGAGCTCCTTGAATTTGCGACCCATGGTGCGTTCCTGGGACAGGTACAACACCTTGATGTACTGCTGGGTGATCGTCGAGCCGCCTTGCATCTCACCACCGCGAGCGATCGCCCAGGCGGCGCGCGTCATGCCCTTGACCGAGATACCCGGATCGGACCAGAAAGTGCGATTCTCCGCCGAGACGACGGCGTCACGCAGAGTCTTCGGCATCGTCTCATAAGGAATCGATTGACGGTTCTGTACCGAGAAAGACCCGAGGCGACTGCCGTCCCGGTAGTATATAAACGAGGTGTTCGTCTGGAAGTCGCGGTTAGGGTCGGGAAGCTCGGTGCGCTCATAGGCGACAAAGACCCCAACGACGGCGATAAGCACCAAAGACAAGATTGCGATCACCAAACCCCGGAGAAACTTGCCCAGCCTAGGATGACGGCTGGGCCTCCCGGCGGCCCGACGAGCCCTTCCGGCACCGCTCCCAGTCGCGGGGGCGTGGCGCTTCGATGCTCTGGCGGGTTTGTGGTCAGCCATAGATGTCCTCCACGGTCGGCTGATGGCGAGGTGGGCGGCGGCGTCGACCGTCACCTAGGACGTAGTCGACGAGGATGTGATTCCACAGACAGTCGGGGCAAACCTCGACCTCGTAGACGTGAAACTCGCCGAACTGGTGCTCCATCTCCTCTAGTTCGTCCAGGGTACGGATGCGACCCGAGTATTGGCCCAGCTGGTGGCCGAAAGCATGGCGCAGCAGGGCTAAGCGCGGGGACTCACAGACCGGACAGTCGTGGTTGAGGGGCTCGCCATGGTGCATGGCGGCGCGTACCAGCATGGGGTCGGCGTCGCACGCCGTTGGGGCGCTGAGATCGACCTGGGGGCTGCGCAACGCCTCCAGGGTGTGTCGGCGTTGCAGAGCGTGGGAAACCACGTTTCGCTGCGTCTGCATGCCCTCTAGAGTACGGCGCTGCTCAGACGACTTCGCAGCACCAGTGTTCGACGGTGCGTTCTCGAAGAATCCGCCGCACGTGCTTCGAGCCCCGTGTGGCAATCAGGGTGGGAGAGGTGAGAGTTACCACCCCTACTGACATCAAACCCCGTCCCCAACACATTCACCACACCGGTCTCGTGGAGGGGCCCGAGCCACTACCCCTATGCTCGGACCTATGTCCGAAGCCCTCCAGTTACACCGCGCGACACTCGACAACGGGATGCGCGTGGTCGTTAATCCCGACACCACCTCTCCCGGAGTTGCCGTCAATATGTGGTATCGAGTGGGGTCGGCAGACGAGGAACCCGGCCATTTTGGGTTCGCCCACCTCTTCGAGCACCTGATGTTCTCGGGCACGACAAGCGGCATCATATCGAGCGAACATCTGGCAACGATCGAGTCGGTGGGTGGGTCAGCAAATGCGTCGACCAGCTTTGACCGCACCAATTATTTCGAGACCGTACCGGCCGGGGCGCTGGAACTCGCACTGTGGTTAGAAGCTGAGCGGCTGGCGCACTTGGCCGTCACCGAGGCAAACCTGGCGACCCAGCGCGAGGTCGTCAAGGAAGAGAAGCGGCAGCGTTACGACAACACCCCCTATGGGGACCTACTCGATATGCTCCTTGACGGAAGGTTCGGCAGCGAGCATCCCTACGGCCACCCAACCATCGGTTCGGTCCCCGACCTCGACGCCGCCTGTCTCGACGACGTCACCGCCTTCCATTCCACCTGGTACCGGCCCGACAATGCCGTTCTTGTCATTTCCGGATGTGTTGAAGCCGACGAAGGGTTGACCTTGGCCGATAAGTACCTCGGGGCGGTTCCCGCTGCCACCGGGGACCTCCCCGAGCGCATTCAGGGACGAGTTCGCCACGACAATCCTCGGGTCGTCGTTACGCGCCCCCTCCCGCGAACTGCGGTGACCCGGGCATGGGCTACTCCGCCCATCACCAACCCCAACAATCTCACCGTCGCCATGGCCACCGACATACTCGGATCGGGGATGAGCTCACGGCTCATTCGCACCCTGGAAAGGGAACGTCACCTCGTCGATGGAGTGGGTATGAACGATTTTGGGCTGGCACGAGGAACGTCGGCAGCTCTAGTGTCGGCACACCTCAAGCCCGGGGTCTCCGAGGAGGAACTGACCGGGGCTGTGGATGAGATCATCACCGAACTCGCCGCCAACGGACCGAGCCAGGCCGAGCTAGAGCGAGCGCGCGCCCAGGTGGAACGAAGTTGGTTGGAGTCGTTGGCTGTTGTTGACGAACGGGCTGACCTACTCAATATGCACGAGTCGCTACTAGGGGACGCTGCCCTCGTCAATACGCACCTCGACCGCATCCGGGCTATCACCGCAGACCACATTGCCGAAGCCGCAAGACGATGGCTATCCCCCCATCAAGCGTCAACCGTCGTCCACCAGGAGGCGTGATGAAAACCTGTAATGAGCGTCCTCTCACCAGTCGCCCCACCGTGCGTCCCGGCTCGCCGTGGTCCTTTCCACAGTGCCTCGTCGAAACCCTGCCAACCGGCCTCACGGTGGTACGCGTTCCGATGCCTGGCCAGCGCATCGTCACTATGGAAATCGGGTTGGACGCGCCGCTGTGTACCGAACCTGCTGGTCTCGAGGGCCTTGCTGGGCTCGTCGTCCGCACAGCTGACGAATCCACCGGCCCCCATCCCGGCGCAGCTTTCGCTGAGGCCATGGAGTCGATCGGAGCCAGCTACGACGGATCGGCCGGGTTGGCCGGAAGTCACGTCGGCGTCGATGTGCCCGTGACAAGGTTCGACGCAGCGGCTGAACTCTTCGTCGAATTGTTGAACACCACGAGCCTGGTTGAAGAGGACATCGCTCGTCAGATCGACGCGGCGCGAGCCTCCCTGGCCCAGACCAGCCAGCGTGGATCGGCCCTAGCCGAGATGGCAGCAGCACGTGCGCTATGGCCAGTGGGGTCACGGTCGTCCCTGCCCACGATCGGCACCCTCTCGTCGGTGGAAAAGCTCAACGCCGCAGCCGCACGAGAATTCTGGGCCGCGCACTGGACGATCTCCGATGCCGTGCTGGTGGTCGCCGGAGACGGAGTCGAGGACCTCGACTTGTCAATACTCGAGGAATGGACGGCCAGCGGTTCCCCCTCGCAGGTTGCTCCACTCCAGCCACGCCTCGATGGACCACGGGTGATTCTTGTTGACCGCCCCGACGCTGTGCAGGCCGACGTGCGTATCCAGCAGGCCACTGTGGGGCGCTCCCACCCGGGTTGGGCAGCCCTCAAGGTCGCATGCGGAGCCCTCGGCGGAACGTTCGGGTCGCGTCTCAACCAGGTGCTGCGGGAAGACAAGGGATGGTCTTACGGGGTCGGAATGTCGAGCCGCCCACTCCCCGATGGTGGAGTGGCGACCGTTGCGGGGTCCTTCCGGACTGAGGTTGGAGCCGACGCCGTGGCCGAGGCATTACGCATTCTCACCTCCAGCGACGATCTGCGGGCCGACGAAGTGGATGCCGCCCGCGACCACTCGGTTGGCATCGCCCCATTGCAGTACGACACCGCCAGTGCGGTCGCCCACCAAGTGGCAGCTCTGGTCGGGGCCGGACTGGCACCGAACTGGGTCGACGATCACCTTGCCGCCGTGGCATCGGCGAGGGCGAGTGCTGGGGAATGGTCGGTGAACCGGGCCTGGCGGGAGTTGCTGATCCCTGACAGTTGGCGGATCGGTGTCTGCGGTCGAGCCGAAGAGTTGGCTCCCGCACTGGCTGAGCGTGGGCTCGAGGCCGTTGTCGTTAGTCCCGCCGAGGTGCTGTCGTAGTCGGGGGCCGATGCGTCACAAACTGCCCCAAAACGCGATGGCACCGTCACAATCTCGACTTTTTGGCAGGACCAGACGACATTGCGCGAGGCTTCGACTCGCCCAAACCACCGCGCATCCTCTACACTATGGAGGTCCACGGGGCATTGGCGCAGTTGGTAGCGCGGCTGCTTTGCAAGCAGTAGGTCAGGGGTTCGAGTCCCCTATGCTCCACGTAAGATGAGAAAATCGAAACTTGCCTCGCCTGATGGCGGGGCAGTTTTGTTTCTGCGATACTTGCGCCGGGACGTCGATGCTGGTGTGGGCGAAGACGCTGGCTACGTGACTGGATCGAGGCTGGTGGTGGATGGTGGTTTGTCTCTTTGCCAGTAATGATTCTGTTGTGCCCTGGCGGAGAACGTGGGGTTTCGCGTGCTGTTCGGGGCGTGCGGTGAGGTGTTAGCTTTCCGAAACAGGGTCGGATCGCCTGTCAGGCAGTAGTTGACGGCCGAATTGCGTGCGAGGCTTCCCGGGGTCGAGGTTTCTCCGGGGCACAGCCCTCAAGTTCCGCAACCTGGCCCTACGACATCGCCCGCTCACTGCTCGAAGCCGGCGGGCTGTGACTGGTTCTCGCGGTCGAGGAAGAGGTAGACGACGGGAATCACTGGAATTACGAATAGCAGTGCGACCGCCAGCAGTTGGCCAAGCAGTCCGAATGCTCCAACGAAAACCACGCCGAGTGGTTCTGCCGGCTGCTTCTGCTCCGCTGAAACCGGGCAGAAGGGCTGAGAAGAAGTCTCCGACCTCATCCGCAGTCAATCGCCGCCGAACGTCGGCGAAGAAGCAAGTCGTCGCAGCGGCCTCGAATAGTCCGCTGATGAGAGCAGCACAGCAGCTGTGAGCTCGAGTCCTTTGGAAGCAAAGAGGCTTATGACCAGCACAGCTTCGTCCAGGTTGCCGATCAGGTAGACGAGCCCGAGCCGATGGCGCGGCACCTTGGAGACGAACAAGCCGACAACTGTTGCTCCCAGCGCCTGTGCGCTGAGCAGCCAGCCGTAGGCGCCAGGATCGCGGGGCTATCGAACCGAGACCACCTGAAGCAGCACGATTTGCAGGGCGCTTACGCCGACACCGTAAACGATCCCGGTGAACAGGTATGCCACGACACGTGGATCCCGGAAGAAGCTCTGTTGCCAGAGACGTTTCCGATCGCGGGGCGGACTCGCGTCGGGAAGTGTTGGGGCGACTGACCTCGACACCTTGGGGATTCCCAACAGAAGCGCCGCGCCAAGAATCGTCGTCAGCGTTTCTACGCAGAACAGCGTCCTGACGCTGATCAGTATGAGCGCAAGGCCAGCGAGTGCGGGGCCAATGAACTGCGGCGTTCCCCCTTGACGACGTTTTCATTGTCGATGACCCCGGATCGGAGGACGAACAGTGCGGGGGAGGCGTAGATCGTGACTAGGCCACCCAGGAGGGAAAGCATGTTCAGCTGAGCAAGGGACTGGGTGAAGGGAATGAGCACGGTGGACACCACCCAGGACCATGGAGACGCCCGCGACGATTCGGGCGTCCGCATGGCGTAGTAGCCAGGCGGAAGTTCCTCCGGCAATCATCATCGGTAGTAGCCGCAGCATGAGGGTTCTGGCGAGTTCCCCTCCGACTCCGTATCGTTGGACCAGGAGAATGGGGAATGCCACATTCGTGATCGAATAGCCAAGATTCATGATTGCCATTGCGCTGAGCAGCAGGGAAAATGATCCGGGCCTATTCACGCGATGACCGGTCAGAGTCTTCTCCCACCCGAATACTTGACGCGAAGTGAGCCGCCTAACTTAACGTGATTAAGCTAACATTCGCGATTACCATACCAGCTCTCAGAACACCTTCGAACGCTGCTAGGAGCCGGCCTTCATACACGGTGACTAGCTCGTCGACTTCGGCGTCGGTCAGAAATGTTTGAGCCATCTCAAGTAAGCGGACAGACTGACCCCGGGAGTCCACAACACAGGGTTCTGATGGCCGCTTCGATATACGGTAAACCCCTCGCGACAAGCGAGAACACGCGGTTCGTGCGACCGAGACAAAGTTCAAACTCTCACTGATCGGTGACGAAACACCTCTGACGAGCGAAAACAGTCAAGCGTGGTAGCCGGCAGATGGACGACCACTACCTCTCAGGCCACCGCTTAAGCCCCCCCTATGTGTCAAATGTCCAGAACCTCGTAGGGTGCGACGTGCAGCGCTGAGTCGACCCGTTCTGCAAGTTCACCATCCGCTGTTCGCAACTCATCCAAATTCGCAAAAACCGTAAGCGTACGATCTCCAACCGTCCAGAATTCCTTGTCCCACGTTTCTGGATGCGACCAAAGATCTTCCTTGCCTTCGGCCCAGCTTGGCAGAACACGACGCACCTTCGACACCACGGCAAATTGCTCCCTGGCAGTTGCGTAGACGGTATCAATGCGACAGCCTTGCTCGTGGTCTCGTTGCACCTTGACCAACCGACGCCCCATGAACGAGACACGGTGGTCGATCCCGTCAGTACGCAGATCTACCTCAACCTGCTCGGCCCCTCCCCTCATCAGCTTGCGACGTTTCACGTACTCGCGCAGAGCTTCGCTCACTGCAGGTGAAAACCCTCCTGCAAGCCCGGCTGCTTCTTGGAACAGGTTTTGGTCTTCGTCGGAGACATACACGTTTCTAGTGGGCATGTGCATTATTATATGCATATATCAGGGGTCAAGCACCACCCGGTACCCCATTCCGGCATCAGTGATGAGATACCGCGGCCTACTCGGCTCGGGCTCCAGCTTCTTGCGCAACTGGGAAATGTAGAGCCTCAGGTAGCCGGTGTCGGTGACGTGCTCGGAGCCCCAGACCTGACTCAGCATGGTCTGACGAGTCACCAGCCGACCCTCATTACGGATGAGCAGCTCCAGCACCCGCCACTCGGTCGGCGTGAGCCTGACATTGGCCCCGTCACGGGTCACGGTGTGCGCAGCCAGATCTACCCACACCGACCCGAAAGCGACGATTGGTTCCTCATCTACCTCGTCCTGGCCAATACGCCTTGTCAAAACGCGGATACGGGCAAGCAGCTCATCCATCGAGAATGGTTTGGTGACGTAGTCGTCAGCCCCAGCGTCAAGAGCTTCCACCTTCTCGGCCGACCCGGATCGTCCCGAGATCACCAGGATCGGCGCCGACGACCAGCCGCGCACCGCCTCAATGACCTTTACCCCGTCCAGACGCGGCATCCCGAGATCCAGCAAAATGATGTCCGGCTTGTGATCGATGGCCATCTCCAAGGCGTGCTGCCCATCACGCGCCAACAAGACCTCGTATCCCCTGGCGCCCAAGGTGATCCGCAAGGCTCGCAAAAATTGCGGGTCGTCATCAGCGATAAGAATTCTCATTGCACACTTGCCTCCTCAGCCCCTACCTGGGGCAAGCTGATCACCATCGTCAGTCCCCCGCCAGGAGTGTCCTCCAAGGCCAGGGTGCCGTCCATTCCCTCGACAAATCCCTTCGACAGCGCCAGCCCAAGCCCCAGCCCAACGCTGGAATCCGTATCACCCAGCCGCTGGAAAGGCACCATCACATCGCCGCGACGGTCCTCTGGAATCCCCGGGCCGTGATCGATGACTCGAATCTCCACCTGGTTGGCGAAGCTACTCTCCGCCAACCGCACCCGGCTGCCCGCCGGCTCGTAACGCAGCGCATTCGACAACAGGTTGACGACAACTCGCTGCAGCAAGGCTGGGTCGGCGACCATCTCGGGAACGTCAGAACCCAAGTCGATCTCGACGTCGGCCGGCCCCAGGGACAACTCGTCCAGCGCCGGCATGATGACCTCAGCCGGGTCTACCGGCATCACCGAGACCCCCAGCACCCCCGACTGCAACCGGGAGACGTCGAGAAGGTCGGTGACCAAATTCGCCAACTGCGACAACGCTTCATCAGCGGTTTCCAACAAATCGGCACGATCCTGGTCAGAAAGCTTCGACCACTCGCTGCGCAGCCCAGACACAGCGGCGGTGGCAGCCGCCAGCGGGCGACGCAGGTCGTGACCGACCGCTGACAACAACGCCGTGCGCACCCGGTCGGTGGCCGCTAACGGCTCCACCGCCTTCGCCGTCTCCTCCAGCTGACGCTGCTCCAAGGCTGTCCCCAACTGGGCGGCGATGACCGACATCAGCCGACGCTCCGAGGCGTCCGGCTCCGGGCCGTGGAATTCCACCACGGTATGGTCGTCGATGCGGTGCTCCGTGACTTGATCACTTGTTATACCCCAATTTGCCACAACCTTTCCGTCGGTCATCAATCGCGCCCCAGATAGCCCGAAAGCCTCAGTTGCTCTGGACAACAACGACTCAACGGCGTCCTCGCCGCGCAGCACCAAACCGGCCACCGACTGCAACAGTCCCGACTCAGCGGCGGCGCGTCGGGCCACCCGGGTCTTACGGGCAGCGCGATCGACAACAACACTCACCAGGGCCGCGGTGAGCAGGTACAGCAACAGTGCCACCAGGTGTAACGGTTCGTTGACGGTGACGGTGTAGAAGGGTTTAGTGAAAAAGTAGTCCAGGGCAAAACCCGAGGCCAGAGCCGCAATGAGCGACGGGAATGCCCCACCTACCAAGGCCACCACGACGGCCAGCAACTCGTAAGCCAGCACATCGGTCGTCAGCGCCTCCGGGCTACGCAACGACACCAACAGCCACGTCAAGAGTGGCCCGAACACCGCCAGCACAGCGAAACCAGCGATCCGACGCCGCGTCGACAATGACCCACCCATTCGCGGCAAACGCAGCGCCTTCGCCTGGGCGTCATGACTGACGATGTGAACGTCGATAGCACCGGAAGCCCGGATGATGTCTGCCTCGACGTCGTGTCCGGTCAACAGCCGCGAGAGTTTGCCACGCCGACTAGCCCCGATGACGAGCTGGGTGGCGTTGACCGACTTCGCGAACTCGATGAGAGTGTCGGGGATGTCATCGCCAACGAGCTGGTGGAAGGATCCTCCTAGCTTGTCCACCAACCCTCGTTGCCGGGCTAGTTCCCCCGGATGCGGGGAGCGCAGCCCGTCCTCAGTGGTGACGTGCACCGCCAGCAAGTCTCCGCCACCGGCTCGAACCGCGATCCGGGCACCGCGTCGCAGCAGGGTTTCGCCCTCCCGACCCCCTGTCAGGGCGACGACTACCCGTTCACGGGCTTCCCAACGGGAGTCGATGCCGTGCTCGCTACGGTAGTCGGCCAGCGCGTGATCGACCTCGTCGGCCACCCACAACAAGGCCAACTCACGCAGGGCGGTGAGATTGCCGAGCCGGAAGTAGTTTGACAAGGCCGCGTCGATCCGCTCGGCCGGATACACCTTGCCGCTCGACAACCGGTCGCGCAGGGCCTGCGGGGCGAGGTCGACGACCTCCACCTGGCTGGCCCTGCGCAGCACGGTGTCTGGGACAGTCTCGCGCTGTGGTACCCCAGTGATTTGCTCAACAACGTCGTTGAGGGACTCGATGTGCTGGATGTTGACCGTCGAAATGACGTCGATCCCGGCCTCCAGAAGCTCCTCAACGTCCTGCCAACGCTTCTCATTACGGGACCCGGGGGCGTTGGTGTGGGCAAGTTCGTCGACGAGGGCGACGTCAGGGTGCCGGGCCAGCACCTCGTCAAGATCCATCTCCGGCAGCTCAATGCCGCGGCATTCGACATAGTGCCGCGGGACGACCTCCATCCCCTCAGTCATCGCCGCAGTAGCTGCCCGGCCGTGAGTCTCAACAACGGCGATAACGACATCAGACCCCCCGGCGCGCAGGTGCTTGCCCTCGTCAAGCATGGCGTAGGTCTTGCCGACGCCCGGTGCCGCGCCCAGCAGCACCCGCGACCTTCCCCGAACAGCCACCGCGTCCTCCTAAGCCATGATTACCCGACCGTCAGCACCGTCAGTGCTGGCGATCCAGTTCGGCATTGAGCGTCACGACGTTGACCTTAGTCTCGCCAAGGAACCCGAGTTGGCGTCCCGTGGTGTTATCGTCAACGATCCGCCGTACGACGGCCTTGTCGAGATGACGAGCCTTCGCCACCCGAGCGATCTGGATGTCGGCGTATTCGGGGCTGATATGTGGGTCCAGACCCGACGACGACGCCGTCACAGCATCAGCGGGTACCCGGTCAGCATCGACGTGGTTGAAGGCCGCCACCTGGCTGCGACGCTCCTTGATGGCCTTCGCCAGGTCCGGGTTTTCCGGGCCCATGTTGGAACCGCCCGAGGACCTGGCATCGTAACCGTCGTCACCGGCAGCCGAGGGACGCGGCTGGAAGTACTTCGGCAACGGCCTTCCACCCTTGTCGGTGAAGGACTGGCCGATGAGGGTCGAGCCGACCACCTTGCCGTTGACCGTCAGCTGCGAGCCGTTGGCTTGGTGATAGAGCACCAACTGACCCAGCCCAGTCATGAGGCCGGTGTACACGACGCCGACAATGACAGTAAACAGCAGCATCGAGCGCAACCCGACGAGGGCGGTGCGAGTCCTAGAGGAGATGATCATGATGAACTCCGATCAGAAGCCGGGAATGAGACGGATAATCAGGTCGATAAGCCAGATGCCGATGAACGGCGCAACAACACCGCCCAACCCGTAGATGCGCAGGTTCCGTGCGAGGATTTTCGACGCTCCGGCGGGCTTGTATGCCACGCCTTTGAGGGCCAGCGGAACCAAAATAACGATGATGATAGCGTTAAAGATGATCGCCGAGAGCACCGCTGACGCCGGGGAATGCAAACCCATAATGTTGAGGGCCGACAGACCCGGGTAGGTCGCCATGAAGATCGCTGGGATGATCGCAAAATACTTGGCAATATCGTTGGCGATCGAGAAGGTCGTCAGGGCACCGCGCGTGATGAGTAGTTGCTTGCCGATTCCGACAATGCTGATGAGCTTCGTCGGGTCGGAGTCAAGGTCCACCATGTTGCCGGCTTCCTTGGCAGCCGAGGTGCCGGTGTTCATCGCGACGCCGACGTCCGCCTGGGCCAGAGCCGGGGCATCGTTGGTGCCGTCACCGGTCATCGCGACCATCCGGCCACCCTCCTGCTCCTTGCGGATGTAGGCGAGCTTGTCCTCCGGGGTGGCCTCGGCGAGGAAATCATCCACGCCGGCCTCCTTGGCAATGGCGGCTGCGGTCAGCGGGTTGTCTCCGGTCACCATGACGGTGCGGATACCCATTCGACGCAGCTCAGCAAACCGGTCGGTCAGACCCTCTTTGACGATGTCCTTGAGATAAACGACGCCGAGCACCTTGCCCGAGTGGTCGGGGGTGCGTACCGCCACGACGAGCGGGGTACCGCCAGACTGGGACACCGAGTCGACCCGGCGATCCATGTGGACCCGTGTGTCGATGTCCATATTGATGTGGGACTCCGTCAGCCAGGCGCGCACAGCAGATCCGGCACCCTTACGGATTTTGGTGCCATCGGGAAGGTCGATGCCCGACATTCTGGTCTGCGCGGTAAAGGGGACGACCTTCCCCTGCTCGCCGCAGGCATCGGGGACGAAGCCCTGCTCGCGGGCCAGGTCGACGATGGAGGTGCCCTCGGGAGTCGGGTCGGCCAGCGAAGACCGGGCGGCCGCGTCGCGAATCTCTTCGTCGCTCACATCCGACATCGGTATGAATTCGCTGGCACGACGGTTTCCGTAGGTGATGGTGCCAGTCTTGTCGAGCAGAAGAGTCGTAACGTCGCCGGCGGCCTCCACCGCGCGTCCAGACATTGCCAACACGTTGTGCTGCACCAGGCGGTCCATACCCGCGATGCCGATGGCCGACAGGAGAGCACCGATCGTCGTCGGGACGAGGCAAACCAGCAGCGCCACCAATACCGTGACGCTCACCGGCCTGGCGGCCAGGGACGCAATCGGGTTGAGGGTCAGGGTGACGAGGACAAAAACAATCGAGAGGCTCGCCAGCAAAATATTGAGGGCAATCTCGTTGGGGGTCTTCTGACGTCCGGACCCCTCAACCAGGGCGATCATGCGGTCGACGAAACTCTGCCCGGGCTTCGAGGTGATTTTGACGACGATGCGGTCCGAAAGCACTGTCGTACCACCGGTGACGGCAGAACGGTCGCCGCCGGACTCCCGTACCACGGGGGCTGACTCACCGGTGATGGCCGACTCGTCGACCGAAGCGATGCCCCAGACGATGTCGCCGTCACCAGGGATCGTCTGGCCCGCCGCCACGACGACGACGTCGCCATACCTGAGCTCCGAGGAGACGACCTCGGTTGTCGTGGTGTGCTCGGCGGACGGATCGTTCCGCTCGTCCCACCCGTCGACGCGAATTGCGCTCGTGGCGGTGCGGGTCTTGCGCAATGTCTCGGCCTGGGCCTTGCCGCGTCCCTCGGCGATCGACTCGGCAAGGTTGGCGAAGATGACGGTCAGCCACAGCCACACCGCAATGGCCGTGGAAAAACCGACGGAAACACCGCCGTCGGTGACACCAGTGAGCAGTTCCAGGCCAGCGATGATGGTTGTCAGGACTGCGCCAATCCACACCAAAAACATAACCGGGTTGCGCCACTGAGAACGCGGATCGAGCTTACGAATGGCTCCGGGCAGGGCCTGACGCACCTGAGCCCCGGTGAGACCGCGGGAACGCGAATTCGAGGGGATAACGGTCATGATCAGATCAGTCCTTCGGCCAGCGGTCCGAGCGTGAGGACCGGAAAGAAGACAAGCGCTGTAACGAGGATCGCGGTGAACACGATCAGGGTGGTGAACAACGCATTGTGCGTGGGAAGGGTGCCGGCGGTGACGGGCACTGGTTCACGTTCGACCAAGGCACCCGACAGGGCAAGGATGAGGATGATCGGTACGAAGCGCCCGAGGAGCATGGCCACACCAAGGGCGGCACACAGCCAGTTCGTCGAGGCGTCCAAACCAGCGAAGGCCGAACCATTGTTGTTGGCGGCTGAGGTGAAGGCGTATACCAGCTCGGACAGCCCGTGCTCGCCCGGGTTGGAGATCGAGGTATTGACACTACTGCGTAGGCCCGGGACAGCCAGGCTCAAGGCCACGCCGCATAGCACCAGGGTCGGCATGACGAGGATGTACAAGGCCGACAGTTTCATCTCGCGCGGGCCAATCTTCTTGCCAAGGTATTCCGGCGTACGACCGACCAGCAAGCCGGCGATGAAGACCGCGATGACGGCGATAACAAGCATGCCATAAAGACCGCTCCCCACACCGCCAGGGCTAATCTCGCCGAGCATCATGTTGAGCAGGGTGAACATCCCTCCAATGGCGGTGAAGGAGTCGTGCATCGAGTCGACTGCGCCGGTGGAGGTCATCGTCGTCGAGTTAGCGAAGAGGACCGACTGAGCCAATCCGAAACGCTGCTCCTTGCCCTCCATCGCGGCTCCCGCGAGGCGTGCGGCAGTGCCGTGGCCAGAAAATTCGGCAGCGGCCATGGCAAATAGGTTGACGGTGAACAGGACGACCATCGCAGCGAGTATCGCCCTGCCCTGCCGCACATCTTCCACCATCTTCCCGAAGGTGCGAGGCAGTGAGAACGGGATGAGCAGGATGAGGAAGATCTCGAGCATGTTCGTCCACGGTTGCGGATTCTCGAAGGGGTGAGACGAGTTACCGTTAAAGAAACCACCACCGTTAGTGCCAAGCTCCTTGATGGCCTCCTGAGAGGCGACGGGGCCTCCCGGGATGACCTGGTTTCCGCCAGCTACACCGGTCACGTGCAGGAACCCGGTGAAATTCTGGACCGCGCCACCAACGATGAGCAGGAAAGCCGCTACGGCGGCAATCGGCATCAGGATGCGCAACGTGCAGCGGGTGATATCCACCCAGAAGTTCCCGATGGTGTGCTCACCACGGCCAACGAATCCGCGAATCAGCGCAACCGCGATCGCGATGCCGGTAGCGGCGGAGACGAAATTCTGCACACACAGGCCAGCGAGCTGGACGAAGTGCCCGAGGGTCGCCTCCGGTGAGTAGGCCTGCCAATTGGTGTTCGTGACGAAAGAGATCGCGGTGTTGAAGGAGACCGCCGGATTGACTGATCCCTTCCCCAGGGACCATGGCAGCCACGGCTGGAGACGTTGCAGAGCGTAGAGGAGGACGACTCCGCAGAAACTGAAAGCCAGCACTGCGCGAGCATAAGACTTCCACGTCTGACCAGCACGGGGATTGACCCCCATGACGCGGTAGCACCAGGTCTCGACCCTCGTGTCCTTGTCAGAGGTGAAGACACGGGCCATGTAGGTACCCAGGTGATGTTGGGCGATACCGAGCGCGATGGCGAGCAGAGCCAGACCCGCCAGGAAACAGATCCACGTCATTAGAAACGCTCCGGGCGGATAAGGGCAATCACGAGATACACAACGGCGGCGATACCGAGGATGGCGGCCACCAGATTAAGGATGGTCATAGCGCATCGACCCCCTTCACGCACAGGGCGAGCAGGATGAACAAGGCGATGACACCGAGCAGCCAGATGACGTCGAGCATGACAGGCTCCTTGACAACGACCCGGGGTTTCCGGGGTGCCGGTTGTGGCACCACCACCCATCGAAACCGCGCGACCCGGCCGTTGTCGCGCTTCCCTACGGATCCCATATGGGGGTGTGCGAGATCCTGACGTTTTCCTAACACTCCCAGTTCCAAACGGTTCTGGGAGCGCTAGTTACCCCGGCGACCCCCATCACACAGGTTCCACGTACCATCCCCTCCTTGGCCTCATCATCATTACGACCCTCCTCGCCACATCACCCTCTTCCCGCCATGGACCCGTCACCACGATGTCCCTTCACCTCCTCCAACCTGAGTGTGGTGATTGGGGTGGTAGCTGCCCGTGATGCCATCTCACGTGGTTGGGATGCGGGTGGATGACGACTTATCCACAGCCAGTACGGCTGACCTGGGCCGGGTTGTCCACAGGTTCAAAAAACGTGGCACATCTACGGGCCTGTACCGATAACTGTCGACATGAGGGAAAATTTCGAACTGGAGCTGCGTAGCAACGGCGGGGTGGCGCGCATTGTCCGTGACAGCCCATTGCGAGGCCAGGCTGACCGGTCCGTCACCCGGGGCGATACGGTACGCATCCTGCCGGGAGTGGTGGCCACCACCGGCGCTGCCCGCCGCGTCACTACGATGATTCAAGCACTGAAGTTATGGCACCGCGGTGCGACGCTGGTCGGCATGGCCGCCTTGGTGTTGCTCGGATTGAAGAATCCGGTCACTCAGCGCCGCTGGGACTACACCGGCATCCAGGCCATCGAGGCGTTCTCGCCCACTCGCCGTCTGAGGCGACCCCGTATCTGGGTGCATCGCTGGCACGTGCCCCACCATTTCACCATCGAAGAAGAAGGAATACGAGTCGCGATCCCGGAGGTATCGGTGATCATCCTGGCAATCCAGGGACAGTGGGACTGGGTGTGCCAGGCTCTGCGCCAACGCCTAGTGACCCCGGCCTCATGCCGGGCGGTCCGTAAAGCCCTCACCGGCCGGTATTCGAAGGCCGAAGTCGACCGTGCGCTAGCCGACATCGACCTAAATCCTTGGTCGATCCCGGAGCTGGAATTAGCACGAATCCTACGGGCAACCGGGATCACTGGTCACAAGCCGAACCACCAAGTCTGGGTTGGTGAGGGGAATTATCGCTATGTCCTGGATCAAGCGTTCCAGGCTGAGATGCTGGGCGTGGAAATGGAAGGCCGCTCGGTCCACGGTACCCCGGAAGGGTACGAGGCGATGATGGTGCGTTCGGCCCATCTGGAGCAGGCCGGGTGGAGGATCCTGCACACCACCCCGACGATGCTGCGGCGCGATCCGAAGTTCGTGCTGGACTGGATCATCAATCACTTGCACAAACGCCACCGCCCCAAGACCACGCTCACCAACCAGGTCCTGCGCCAGATCATGAATAGCGCCGTACCGGCGTAAACCTTGCTGACTTCTCTAGCTAGACGGCAGGTGATTGTGTCCGGTTGTGGAAATCAGGGTTACGAACCCACGGTCTGCAACCCCACCAGGCATCCCCGACGATCACGACCCGTATCACCACACGGAGCTGAGGTGAACAGAGTAGAAGCGTCAACACGGGATAAAGTCACAGCCCCGCGGAGGAAGACGGGACCGCAACCTCAATGGCCTACGCCAACGGGGGAAACAACGTCAGCCCACCAAACCTCCTCAGAGCATCAGCTAACCCGAACCTCATCGAAAGACTGCACAACCTGCCGCACCACTGCAGCAGGGTCATCGGAGGCCATGATGGCCCGCACCATCGCGACACCGGCCACACCGGTGGCCGCCAAAACAGGGACATCGGCCACCTGGACGTCACCGATAGCGACAACCGGCAGACTGCTCGCCCCTACTAAGGCCGGATACCCCTGAACGCCGAGCGGGGAGCGGCCCGATTCCTTGGTCGGGGTGGGTCGGAAGGGTCCGGCACCCACATAGTCGAGCGCATCAGCGAACGGTTCGGCCGATCTCACGAGGTCCAAGGTCCCCGTGGTGTAACCGACGATCGCGTCGGGGCCCAGCATCGCCCGCGCATCACGCACCGGCAAATCCGTCAATCCGACGTGCACCCCGTGGACGTTCCCCCGCGCCCGTATGGCCGCCCAGGCAACATCGGCGCGGTCATCCACGACCACCCGCGTCGCGGGGTTCGCTCGACGAACCGCCTCGCCGACCTGCAAAACCAGGCTGAGCAGATCACGAGTGGACAATTCCTTGGCCCGTACCTGCACCATCCCGGCACCCGCCCCAGCGGCCGCTGCCGCAGTCTCGATGGTGTGCCGATCAATCCCCGACGTCACCAAATAGCACCGCAGGTCTAAAGTCATCTCATCTCCTATTTTGCGGTTCTCGCCGCCTTGTCAAGGGCGTCACGCAGCTGCGCCCGAAAACTTCCGGGTCCGCCAGCACGCGCTGCTGCAACCTCCCCGGCCACGTCAGGCCCAGCATCAAGGAATTCCCGAGCCATCCGGGTACGTACCGGGGCTAGCCCGATAGTCGTCGAGTCGAGCACCCACGGGGTTCCTTCGGGCCGCGCGGCAACGGTGGCGGTAGGGCAATGGACCATCGGGGCCCGACGACACCCGCCCGCAGGGCAGCGCGTCCCTCAGAGGGCATCGACGTTCCAGCCGAGGCCCGGCGCGCAACAGACACAAGTATGGTCATGTGAATCTTTGTGCTGACGAGCTGGTCAGACCCGCAAAGCTTGGTCGAAGAACTCCAATTCGTGACGGCAGGCCGTCAGGTAGGCGTGGGCAGCGCGAGCCCTGGTGACGGCGGAGGCGTTCTGGAAGGCTTTCTCCACCAGACCGATGGTGTGTGACGCCCCCTCGACGAACTCGGGATCCCCATAGGTCTGCAACCATGAGGCGTAAGGGTGGTCGTCGGGAACGTGCGGAACCTTGGCACCCAAGTGTGCATAAAGCCAGAAACAAGGCAGTACCGCTGCCGTACCGACGACGTAGTCGTCACCCAATGCCCGGGCCAGCAGGAAGTCCGTGTAGGCCAAGGTCACCGGCCCGGCAACCACGTCGATGTGATCCCCTAGCCAAGAGCGGTGCAGTTCTGCCTCCTCCACAAGACACGCCTGAGAGGACTGCGCCCACCACACTGACTCCTCCGGGTCGACAGCACGAGCCGCCAAGGATGCCAAAGCTCGTGAATAGTAGGTGAGGTACTGAGCATCTTGCCCCAGGTAGAACTCGAAGGCCGGCTTCGACAAGGTGCCGTCGACGAGAACGGCAACAAAATCCGAGTCCTCAATGCGACGCGCGATGTCCCCACTTGCTTGCCACAGGGCCGTCGTCCATGGCCCGGCTGGAGCAACCACCGCGTCCGGTGCAGGCTCAGCCGATACAACCAACCCTTGTGGAGATTCCAATGGGTCGATGGGCGCGAACCACGCCACTGCTGAAGCGTCCTCGGCCAGCCGACGTGCTCGATGGGAGTGGTCCACCGGGCCGTGACCCTTACCGACGTTCAGCGCCGACCCGTACTGAATCGCCTCGTGCAGCCAGTCGGTGACCCACGCCAGGGCATCCCCCGGGGTGTCACCGGCACCCAACCGGGTCGCCAAGGCTGAGGACAGTGAGCACCCGGTACCGTGGGTGTTGGTCGTCTCCACCCGCGCCGCCGGGGCGACGTGCATTGCTCCTTCCGTCGTCACCCACATATTGTCGACCCGCTGCGAATTCAAATGCCCGGTCTTGACGACGACGGCCACTCCCGTCTCAGCCGCCCACCGACGAGCCTGCTCCACGGCCTGCTCCGGGGTCGTCGCCGGCTCGCTCTGGCACAGCACCGCGAGCTCCGGAATATTCGGGGTGATGACGGTCGCGCGGCGACAAAACTCGCGCATGGCAGCCTCTGCGTCGGGGGCAAGGAGGCGGTCCCCGCTGGTGGCGACCATTACCGGATCGACGACGACTACCAGCGGTCGATGCTCGTCGAGGAAGGTCGCAACCGCGTCAACGATCTCAGCGGTGCCGAGCATCCCGGTTTTGACGGCGTCGATTCTCACGTCATCGCTGACAGCGGCCAGTTGCTGGACCAGGAAGTCGGTCGGCGGGGTGTGGATGGCGCGCACCCCTTCGGTGTTCTGGGCCACCAAGGAGGTGACGACAGCCATCGCATATCCACCTGCCGCGATGATCGATTTGGTGTCGGCTGCGGTGCCAGCTTCCCCGGACGGATCGGTACCCGCAATTGACAGGACGCGGGGAATTGTTCCCCGCTCGGCAAGCGCATCACTAATGGTCATCTCGGACATCCCTTCGCCAGTACGAACTAGATCAGGTTCCACGGGTGTGATCTCAGCGCCACCGAGGCGCACCCCGTGTCCATGGGCCAGTATGCCACCCCACCACGACGTGCGCTCCGCCGCTGAAAACTGACCGAACACCCGTAAAACTCCTACAAAAGTCATTGCCAGGGGTCCATTAAGCGGTTATAGCGCTATCGTGGGAACTGGTCGGAAGTTCACCGGAGAACTTCCGACGAAGTCGTATGAGGAGCACGTCATGACGAACTTCCAAGACATTTATCAACACAGCTACCCGGTGAGTCCGGATGGCAACCCTTTCGTGCAGAACGACCTAGGCCGCTACACCCAGAACCATCCTGTTCCGCCCGATGACGTCGCTGAACGCAAGGCATACCTCGTCGGCTCTGGCATCGCCTCGCTTCTTGCTGCTGCCTACTTGATTCGAGACGCCCAGATGCCTGGGGAGAACATCACCATCCTCGAGGAAATGTCAGAACCCGGCGGCGCGTTCGACGGAGCAGGGGATACGGAGAAAGGCTTCATCGCTCGCGGTGGTCGTGAGATGGGACAACACTTCGAGTGTTTCTGGGACATCATGAAAGACATCCCAGCCTTGGAGATGCCCGAGCCCTACAGCGTTCTGGACGAATTCCGGATCGTGAACGAGAACGACCCCAACATCAACCCGTGTCGTATCATCAACAGTTGCGGTCACAAGCGCGACGCCTCAAAGATGGGGCTCAACAAGAAGGGCCAGCTCGACATCATGAGGCTCTTGCTGGCCAAGGAGTCGGACACCTACTACAAGTCGATCGAGGACTGGTTCGACGAGGACTTCCTGCAATCCACCTTCTACCTGCTGTGGAAGACGATGTTCGCCTTCGAGCAGTGGCAGTCCCTCACGGAGCTCAAACGGTACATGCACCGCTTCCTGCAGTATCTTCCCGGTTTCTCGAATCTGTCCTGTCTGCGATTCAGCCGCTACAACCAGCACGACTCTTTCGTCGTCCCGTTGGTGAAGTGGCTCACCGAAAAGGGCGTGAACTTCCAATACGACACCCTCGTCTACGACGTCGACCTAGAGATCACCGCCCACCGCAAGATCGCCCGCGGCATCCTGTGGCGCGATAAGGAGGGTGGCGAGCATCGCATCGACATGTCCGCCAAGGACCTGGTGTTCGTGACCAACGGTTCACTTACCGAGTGCACCGGATACGGCGACATGGACACCCCCGCCCCTTACCACAAAGACATGCAGGCCGGCTGGGAGCTGTGGCGCAACCTGGTTCGCCGCTCCCCCGCGTTCGGACGTCCCGATGTCTTCTGCGGCGACGCTGACAAGACGGTGTGGCAATCAATCAGCTTCAACTTCATCGGTCGTGATCACCCGTTCCTCAAGAAGATCAAGGAGCTGACCGGCAACGATCCGTTGTCCGGGCGCACCGTCACCGGCGGCATCATCACCGCCGAGGACTCGTCGTGGTGCATCTCGCTGACGATGAATCGCCAGCCACAGTTCCACGGCCAGCCTGAAGACTGGGGCGTGGCATGGGCCTACGGGCTGTACCCGTTCGAGAAGGGCGACGTCGTCAACAAGACAATGCTGGAATGCACCGGCGAGGAGCTGCTCAAAGAGTACTGCTACCACTTCGGACTGCTCGACCAGTTCGAGGAGGTCAAGGCCCACACCAAGGTGCGAATCGCGACGATGCCGTGGATCACAGCCTTCTTCATGCCCCGTGGCAAGGGTGATCGCCCGGAGGTCATCCCGGACGGCTGCGTCAATCTGGCTTGCCTAGGCCAGTTCGTCGAAACCCCCGATGACTGCGTCTTCACCACCGAGGGTTCGGCACGCACCGCAATGATAGCCGTCTACGGCCTGCTCGACCTTGACCGTGACATCCCGCCGATCTGGCCAACCCAGTACGACATCCGCTCCCTGCTAGCCTCCGCCAAAACCCTCAACAATGGTCGCCTACCCGGTAGTTGGCTGTTGTCGAAGCTGTTGAAGAACACCTACTACGAGGACATCCTGCCGTGACGCCCTGACGATGCGGTTTCGGGGCGGTTGAATAACACCATGACCGCCCCGAACCGCGTTCCCTCCCGGTGCTTGTCCATCACCCGACTACGCGACCTACTGCTGGCCGATATCCCGGCCTCCCGTCTGGTCATCGCCTGTGACACGATCGGCGGCATCGGGCCGCGTCCCGACGATTCCTATCCGGCCGACCCGGTGTGGTGCGCCCACTTGGGAGCGCGAGTGCCGCTGCTGGAGGTGCTGTGCGCCGGTGCGCGTCCGCTTGTCCTCGTCGACACACTGTGCCAGGACAGTGCATCTGCTCAGCCCATGATTGCCGAATTCCGACGCTGTGCGCTCGACGCCGGGATCGACCCAGATGCGGTTACCGGATCGACGGAGGACAACGTCGCCACCACCCAAACCGGCGTCGGGGTGACGATTATCGGCGTCATGCACCACGAGGATGTGCCGAAGTCCCTAGACGGAGACGTCTTGGTGTGTGTCGGCGCTCCGATCTCGGCCCCTAACGACGACGTCGCCCTTGGTCGGCGCGAGATTGTGGGCGTCACGGAGGTTAAGGCACTAATGGCTTCTGGGAAGGTGCACGACTGCGTCCCTGTCGGGTCTCATGGGGTGGCCTGGGAGGCCAAACAGCTGGCCTCCACTGCGGGACTGCGCGTCGCATTCCAACCCACCGACGTCGACCTAACCCGCTCTGGCGGCCCGGCCACATGCGTCGTCATGGCCTGTGCCAAAACCAATCTTGAGCAGTTGCACGCCCTGGTCAATCCGGAACGACCGTGGGCAGTCATCGGGCACCTGCGCTCCTGACGATTCGCTACCTGGAACTACCTGCAGCATTTTCCATCCCTCGCGACGAACCCCATATGCATGGTGTTAGTGTGCGATTGCCTCGAGTCGGATTCGGTTTGGGGCACTCCGCAGTGGGCGAAGTCGGTGCAAATCCGACACTGTCGCGCAACGGTAATGCCTGCAAGGCTCAGTCCGGTCGACTCTCTGAGGAGTGGCAGTTGTTAACTCTCGCCGTAGGAGTCTGCCGGGCACACTATGTGCGCCTCAGCGAAACCTGCGGCATGACCGCAGGAAGAACCGCGTGAGTACTCCGAGAACGATGCCGAGGAGGATCTCGGCCCTCATTACCCTCTTCGTCGCACCCGCCCTGGCCCTGACGGGCTGCTCGGGTTCGAGCAACAGAACCACCTCACTGAACACCTCGACAGCCACCCCGTCAGTCGGCACCGGTGCCAACATGTCGGGGTGCATCAAGTCTGGGGAGTTCGACAAGGACAAGGATTACTTCGGCGACAAGGCCACCTTCACCGGGGCCAGGAACGTCCACGTCAGCTACCACAAGTCCTACAAGGTTCTCACCCTCGGTGAGCAGGACAGGCCGGCACAGACCTTCGTGCTGCTGCAGTGCGGTGCCCCCAAGCCGGCACTCACTGGTGACCTCGCCAAGGCCCCGATCATCGACGTCCCGGTCAAACGGGTCGTCGCCTCCTCCACCACCCAGATTCCGGTCTTCCACACCTTGGGGGCCCTGGACTCTATCGTCGGCGTCAACCAGATCGAGCAGATCTATCGCGGACCGGCACGTAAGGCCCTTGAGGCCCGCCACATACCAAGCTACGGATCGAGCAGGATGCAGATCGACACAGAGAAGATCATCTCCCTCAAACCCGACGCCGTGCTGGCTGCCAGCTCAGAGGTGGGAGAGTTCAAGCAGGTGCAGTCCGCCGGCATCCCGGTGCTGCAAGACCTCGACTACCTCGAGTCCACCCCGCTGGCTCGGGCCGAGTGGATGAAGGCCTACGGCATCCTTCTCAACAAGGAGGGCGCCGCCACGAAGAGTTTCGACAGCATCGCCGAGCGTTACGCCGAGGTGGCGAAGAAGGCCAAGAACGCTGCCGACAAACCCAGCGTGCTCGTCGGTCAGGAGACCAAGGGGCAGTGGTACGTCCCGGGGGCCGACTCCTACATGATCAAGTTCATGACCGACGCCGGAGCTTCCGACGTCATGGCCCAGGCCGTCAAGGGCAACGGAGCCACCCCAACCGACGCCGAGGTCGTCTTCAAGTACGGTTCCAAGGCCGACTTCTGGCTCAACGGCAACTACATGTCCATGACGACGTGGCACGGCAAGGATGACGCCCTCAAGCAGAACCCGCGCTACGCGAACCTGTCGGCCTTTCAGCATGGCAACGTCTGGAACCCCAGCAAACGCACTGCCCCAGACACCGGAAACGACTTCTGGCAGTCCGGGATCGTCCAGCCCGACGTCGTACTGGCTGACCTCACCTACATCTTCCACCCAGACCTCATGAAGGGGTACACCCCGTACTACTACACCAAGCTCAGCTGATCCCTCGACGGCGTTGCTCGCCGCACACCCTCCCTTCACCATTTTCTGGAGCAAACATGTCCATCAATCGTCTGGTGGCGGGTCTGGCCGCCACCACCATGTGCGTCGCCACCCTCACCGGGTGCTCACACTCCGAGCAGTCGGGTTCCTCGGCGAACACGTCGTCCAGCGGGTCCTCCCGGCAGGGCTGCATCAAGGACTTCGACCCCTCGAAGGATTACTTCGGCGACAAGGCCACCTTAGGCGACGCTCGCGACATCACCGTGTCGTACCACAAGTCGTACAAGGTCGTGACGCTCAAGCACCCGTCGAACACCGCGACGAAACCGGTGCAGTACGTCCTGGTGCAGTGTGGTGTCCCCGACCCGCATCTGGACGGTGAGCTCGCCAAGGCGCAGCGGATCACCATTCCCACCACTAAGGTGGCGTTGGGCTCGACGACCCTGCCAATGAAGTTTCAGATGTTGGGAAAGCTGGACTCCGTGGCTGGCATGGTCAACGTCGACAGAGTCGGGAATCCGGACACTCGTCAGGCCCTCAAGGACCACAAGGTCGCCAGTTTCGCGGCAGGCGACAACGCCACCGAGATCAACACCGAGAAATTGGCGGCATTGCGCCCGGACCTGTTCATCTTCAACCTCGTCAGCGGCAGCGACAACACCAGCAAGATCGACAAGATCAAGGAGATGGGCATCCCGGTCGTTGCCGAGCCGAACTTCCTCGAGAGCACCCCGCTGGGACGTGCCGAGTGGATCAAGTACGACTCGTTGTTCGTCAATGCCGAGAAGACTGCGAACCAGAAGTATGACGAGATCGCCGAGAAGTACCACGCGACCGCGAAACGCACCGCCAAGGTCAAGACACGACCGACCGTGCTCCACGGATCACAGTACAAGGGCGTCTGGTACATCAAACCCAACGAGAACTACGCCATCCAGTTCCTGCGTGACGCCGGTGGTGAGTACGTGTTCAAGGACCTCCACGGGGTGGCCTCGAGGAAGCTGGACACCGAGGCCGTCATCAAGCAGGCCCACGACGCCGACTTCTGGATCGACGGGCCGGAGAAGTCGTCCATCCCGCAGATCCTCAAGGCCGACCCACGTCTGAAGTCGCTCAAGGCCCTCGACAACGGCAATATGTGGGACGCCACCCCGCGAGCCGACCCGAAGCACGGCAACGACTACTGGCAGACCGGAGTCGTACGTCCCGACCTCGTCCTGGCGAACCTGACGGCGATCCTGCACCCCGAGCTGGACCGCGATCACCAGTTCCACTTCTACCGCAAGGCCACCGCGAAGTGACTGCACCTCGGTACATGATGCAGTGCCGTCACGAGAGGCGCGAACGCCCCGAGGCACACCGCGGACGTATCAGGGGCAACCAGTGAGACACAGCCACCAGGAGACGTCGCAGAGCCGAGAGGCACCAGGCCAGGACGTGCGGGATCACCGGGATGTACGAAGCCGGCAGACGCAGGGGCGGCGCGGGCTGCCGTTGCCAGTACGTTTCACGATCCTCGCAGCGATCTTCGTCGCCGTCACCCTGGCCGGCCTGGCGTTGGGATCGGTGAACATCCCGCTAGGTGACGTCATGACGGTCATTACCGGGGGTACCAACGTCGATCCTGTCTCCCTGACGATCATCCACGATGTCCGAGAGCCTCGCACCATCACCGCCCTGCTCGTCGGGGCGGCGCTGGGAATGTCCGGGCTGGAGATGCAGACTCTCTTCCGCAATCCCTTGGCCGACCCGTACGTACTGGGTATCTCGTCGGGTGCCAGTCTCGGCGTCGCCCTGGTGGTGCTGTCCACCTCGGCATCGGCGGGTGCGGCGACCTTCGCCTCCGGATTGGGCATCGGACCGGACCTGTTGATCATGGTGGCAGCCGCTCTGGGGGCAGCCGTCGTGCTGCTCATCGTCATGCTGGCAGGACGATTCATCCACTCCTCGACGATCCTGCTGCTGCTCGGCGTCATGATCGGGTACTTCGTCTCGTCTGGGGTCACCGTGCTGCTGTCGCGGGCGAGCCCAGAGCTCATTGCCCAGTACACCCGCTGGCAGTTCGGCAGCTACCACGGTGTGACGTGGCAGAACCTGCGAGTCATGGTGCCGATCATTGTGGCCATGATCCTCGCCAGCCTGCTGCTCGCCAAGCCGCTTAACGCCTTGTTGCTGGGGGAACGTTACGCTCAGACGATGGGGATGAACCTCAAGGTGATGCGCACCCTGCTGGTGGCGAGCACAGCCATTCTCGCCGGTGCCGCCACCGCGTTCTGCGGGCCGATCGGCTTCCTGGGAATCGCCATTCCCCACCTGACGCGTGGGGTGTTGGGGACGGCCGATCATCGTCATCTGCTGCCCGGATGCATCCTCACCGGCAGTTCCCTGGCATTGATGGCCGACATCCTGGCACAGCTGCCCGGTGACGACGTGCTGCCCGTCAACGCCGTCAACGCAGTTTTCGGGGCGCCGGTCGTCATGGTCATCCTCATCCGCTGGTACCGGGAGGCGGAGGCGACATGACCGGTCTCGCACTGTCGAACCTGACGGTCGGGTACCGTTCGGGCCGCCACGTCACGAGGGTGCTGTCGGGGGTGACGGGTTCGGTGGTTGCCGGGCAGATGATTGGGCTCGTGGGGCCCAACGGTGCCGGAAAGTCCACCCTGCTGCGCTCGGTCGCTGGACTGCAGCCGAGCCTTTCCGGCGAGGTGCAGATCAACGGCACCCCGACGTCCCGGATGTCGCGCCGTCAGGTCGCCCAGGCCCTCTCGACCGTGCTGACCGACCGGGTGTCGGTGGCCCGGCTCACCTGCCGCGACGTCGTCTCGCTGGGGCGCCATCCACATTCGGGCATCGGTGGGCGGCTGCGGCCCCATGACCATGCGGTCATCGACGAGTCGCTGACGGCGGTGGGCGCTGCCGATCTGGCCGACGCCTTCATCGGTGAGCTGTCGGACGGTCAGCGTCAACGGGTGATGGTGGCCCGGGCGCTGGCCCAGGAGCCGTCCATACTGCTGCTCGACGAGCCGACCTCTTTCCTCGACCCACCGGGACGGATCGCCCTGCTCGGCATGCTGCGCAAGGTATGCACGGCGCGCAACATCGCCGTGGTGGTGTGCAGCCACGACATCGAGCCGGTGATGCGTTACGCCGACACTCTGTGGGTAGCCGGGCACAACACCGACGTTGTAATCGGGGCACCGGAGGACCTGGCCCGCAACGGTGCGCTTGAGGCAGCCTTCCGTACCGAGGGAATCACCTTCGACCTTCGCACCCTCACCTTCTGGCAATCCGATGCCGGGCGCCCGGTCGCACGGGTCGTCGGTCACGGTGTAGACGCCGACCTCGCTCACCACGTTCTGACCCGATCCGGGTACCGGGTCGTTGAGCAGCCGGGTGACGAGGTACTAACGATCGGAGTCACCGATGAAGGTTGGGCGGTCGACGACTGTGTACTACCCACCCTCTCCCAGCTCCACGAGCATCTCATCGGTCGTCACAGGGAGCGTGCCCGGTCATGACCGTGCGTTATCTCGTCTTGTGGCCGACCGCGGCCTGCGATCTCACTTGTCCCTACTGTTACCGCCGCGACCGTCGAGGCGGCCGAATGCCCGTTGAGGTGGCAGACACCGCTTTGGACCTCGTCGCCGAGGATGTACGCACCACCGGGCGGCCCGCCCACGTCCAACTGGCCGGCGGGGAGCCGACTCTGGTGCCCTCCCTCATTGAGCACGTCGCCAAGCGTGTTGTGGAAATTCGGTGGGAAAAGGTCACCTGCGGCATCCAGACCAATGCTGCCCGCCTCGACGGCGACATCATCGCCATGCTGAAACGCCACAGCGTCCGAGTCGGGGTGAGCGTCGACGGGCCACCCCCAGTGCACGAAAAGACGCGCGGTTCGGCGGCGCAGACTTTCCGGGGCCTGCTCGCCCTCGCTCACGCAGACATCCCGGTGCGGGTGACAACAGTGCTGTCAGCCCTCAACGTCGAGCACCTAGACGAGCTGGCCGTCACTCTCGCCACGCTTCCCAACGTCACCGGATTCGGGCTCGACCCGCTTGTGGCAATCGGGAGCGCAACCGGGCGAGACGATCTCGTGCCCTGCAACGAGGCCGTCATCGACGGGATCACCACGCTCTACCGGCGGCTGGCACAGATCAACGCGCTGCGCGCCACGCCCCTGCGCTGGCGGGAGTTGGAGACCGTCAGGACTGCACTCCGCCGTGGCCCTGTACCCACGACCAGCGCCGTCGACCCCGCGGGCCGCACTCTGCTCCCCGTGGCGAACCACCCCTACTGCCATGCGGCGGTCCGGGAATCAATGGCGGTCGCACCCGGTGGCAGCGTCTACCCCTGTTCTCAAGCTGTCGGAGATATGGCTTCCCGGGCGGGAACCGTCCATAGCATCGACTGGGAAAGCTTGCGACGGCGTTTCTCGCAAGATCGCCACACCCTGCGCGGACCCTGTCACCGCTGCGCCTTGGCCGGACGATGCCCCGGCGATTGCCCATCCCGAGTAGAGGCCAATGCCCTTGCCGACCCGGAACAGCGCCGGACTCCCCTCACCTGCCTCATCGACAGCACTCTCGCCCGTCTGGAAAGTGCATCATGACCACCCTGAGCTTCTTCTCGGCCATCGGCGGCGAACTCACCCTCGTCAGCCAAGCCTTGTCACGGCTACGCACTCGTGGTCTCGAGATCACCCTCTTCGGCCGCACCAAGGATCAGATCACCGACCCGGAACTAGCCCGCGCCTTCGCCCAGGCGGCCGCCCGCAGTGACGCCATCGTGCTTAGTTTCCACGGCGGTACCACTTCCTGCCCGGCATGGCCCGCACTGGTCGAGGCGTGGAAAAACCGTCGCGAATCCGGTCTGCCGCTGCCGTGGATCCACATCCAACCCACCTCCGGTGACGATGACGGGCTCTTGGCCGCCCAGGACTGGGCCAGCGGGCTCGACGACGGCACCTGGAGGGGTCTCATCGGGCTGCTGGAGATGGGCGGCCCGGACAACGTCGAGGCGGCGCTACGGATCCTCGTCGACCGGGTGCGGGGTGGGTCAGCCCCCATCCCCGACGTCATCCCCGCCCCCACCGAGGGGATCTGGCATCCACGTCACGGCCTGTTCACCAACCTGGCCGAGTACCGGCACCATCTGGACCCCGATCTGCCCACCGTTGGGATCACCTTCCCGCGCAGCTACTGGCTGGAGCACAACACCGCGCACATCGAAGCCCTGATCGAGGCCATCGAGAGACTCGACGCCAACACTGTGCCGTTCTTCTGTTTGCGTCTTCCTGACGCCCGCCGCGGTAACCCCAGCATGGCCCAAACCCTCGAAGCTCTGCTACGCGACGAGGATGGCAACCGCGTCATCGACACCCTGATCGACGTCCACGGCATGTCCATGACCGCCGGCGTACCTGCCAACGCGGACGCCTATCCGAAACTTGGGGTGAGCGTGCTGCACGCCTTGACCTCCTACGCCCCGTTGGCGGCATGGAAGGCCCAGGGTATGGGGGCGATGGACGTTGCCACCCAGGCCGCCCAGCCGGAATTCGACGGTGCCCTCATCACTAAATTCCTGGCCACCCGAGAAGTCGATCGGGTCGACGATCTCACCGGAGCCGTCGTACCACACATGGTCCCAGTCCCCGGCCGCCCCGAGGCGATGGCCGAACTGGCCCTTTCGTGGGCCCGGCTGGCCCGCACCCCCGCCAACCAACGCAAAGTGACGATCGTCTTCCACCACCATCCGCCGCGTAATGACCGGATCGGCTGCGCCACCGGGCTGGACACCTTTGAGTCGGTACGCCGGCTCCTCGTCCGAATGGCCGAGGATGGCTACGACGTCCCAGAACAGTTCGACAGCGCCGACGACCTCGCTCAGGTGCTGTTGTCATCGTTGACCTGCGACCAGCGCTGGCTCACCCCCGAGCAGATGTATCAGCGCGCCGAGGTCCATGCTGACCTTGCCACCTCCCGGTCCTGGTACCGGGCACTTCCCGCATCCGTCCGCGAGTCGATGGATCGCGCTTGGGGCCCGCACCCGGGATCCCTCTTCGTCCACCACGACGAATTTTCCTTCGCCGGGCACCTCGACGGCAACGTGTTGTTGACGATCCAGCCGCCGCGGGGAAATTTCGAAGCTGTCACTGATTCCGACATCCACGACCCACTCCTGCCCCCGCCCCACCACTACCTAGCCCACTACCGCTGGATCCGTGACGTGTTCAAAGCTGAGGCTGTGATCCACGTCGGCACCCACGGGAGCCTGGAATGGCTACCCGGCAAAGGGCTGGGCCTGTCCGAGGAGTGCTACCCGGAGCTTGCCTTGGACCGGATGGTCAACATCTACCCGTACATCATCAATAACCCTGGGGAGGGCACCCAGGCTAAGCGGCGCAGTGCCGCAGCCCTCATCGACCACCTCACCCTACCGATGCGTCAGGCCGAGTTATACGACTCCACCGCCGAGATCGACCGCATCTTGCGCGAATACGCCGGGGCGCAGTCGCAAAGCCCCCAGCGCGCCCGACTTGTCGCCGAGCAGGTATGGGACGCCGTCACCAAAACAGGCCTGGACACCGATCTGGGTCTGACGAGTGCCGACGTCGACGCCGACCCCGTCGAGGTGCTCGACAGGGTCCACCATCATCTGCTCGACCTGCAGGACCGTGAAATCTCTGACGGTCTGCACGTGCTGGGCCAAGTCGTCGCCGGACACGACGACCCGATCGCCGCCAAGGTGGAGTACGTCGCCCAACTCACCCGTCAGCTCAACGGGCCGGTACCGTCCCTACGCGAAGCCGTGCTGAATGCCTGGGGGACCAGCCTTGACGAGGTCTCTGCTAAAGCCGGCGAGCCAGTGCCCGTCACCGCCGACCTGCCCGACGGTCTGACCGGACGCCAGCTTATGTCCGAGGCTCATCGTCGCTGCGTGAAGCTGCTCACCCCTGTTGTCGTCCGTCACCGCGACCGGCACCCCGACGACACCGAAGCGCACGATCTGGCGGCCCAGTTGTGTCATGAGCAACTCGGTGCCGAACGTGGGGACGTCATCGAAACCCTCACCTGGGTCCTCACAGACCTCATGCCCCGGCTGGACGCCACCAACAACGAGATCGACGCCATCATGACGGCCCTCGACGGCGGGTTCGTGGCCCCTGGGCCGTCGGGAGCGCCCAGCCGTGGCAACGCCCACATCCTGCCCTCCGGCCGAAACTTCTTTTCCCTGGATCCCCAGACCATGCCCACCCCGACGGGATGGCGTGAGGGGGTCGAACTGGCCGACCAACTCCTCCGAGGGTATGCCGAGGCCCACCCCGACCAACCGTGGCCGCGCACCGTCGGGGTGGTGGTCTGGGGTACCCCGAATATGCGCAGTGGAGGGGCCGACATCGCCGAGATTCTGTACCTCATGGGGGTGCGCCCGGTCTGGGAGTCCTCCGGGCTCGTCAGCGGGTTGCAGATCATCGAGCCCTGCGAGCTGGGGCGTCCCCGTATCGACGTCTCCCCGCGCATCTCCGGCCTGTTCCGTGATGCCTTCCCCAACCTCGTCGAGATGATCGACCGGGCGGTGCGGATGGTCGCAGCCCTCCCCGAACCTGACGACGACAACATGCTGCGCGCCCACGTCGAGGCCGACGTCGTCGAAATGACTGCCCGCGGGATTGACGTCGAGCAAGCCCGCCGCAAGGCGACCCTCCGGGTCTTCGGATGCCCGCCCGGCGGATACGGTGCCGGGGTGGAGGAGCTCATCGAGACCAAAGCGTGGCAGGGCAAGGCCGACCTGGGCCGGGCCTACATTGCCGCCTCGTCCCACGCCTACGGTGAGGGAGTGCTCGGACAGGTGGAAACCGAACGGTTCACCGCGAGCCTGAAACGCATGGACGTCACCGTCAAGAATGAGGACACCCGCGAATACGACATGCTCAGCTGCACCGACTTCTACAACTACTACGGCGGGCTTATCGCTGCTGCGACGACGGTACGAGGCGAGGCGCCGATGTCGCTGGTAGGGGACTCTTCGGATCCGACCCGCATCGCCACGCGCACCACCACCGAGGAAACCCGACTCATCTTGCGCTCACGAATCCTCAACCCATCGTGGATCGAGGGACTGCAACGTCACGGATATAAAGGAGCCGGCGACCTATCCGCAGTACTCGATATCCTCATCGGCTGGGACGCCACCGCCGACGTCGTCGATGACGGCCTATGGGAACGAGTTGCGCGTCGTTACGCCCTCGACCCGGCGATGCAGGAATGGTTCCGGCAGGTCAACCCGCACGCCCTGCACAACATCGTCGACAAACTGCTCGACGCCGCCCAACGTCACGTCTGGGAGGCCAATCCGAGCATTGTCGAGGAACTCGAGAACACCTACGCTGACATCGAGGGCACCATCGAAGAGGTCTCCGACGACCCCGCGATCGCCCCGAACACCCGGGTGGGTGCGCCTCCGCAGAACCCTGCCGGTGGACTTGACCTGTCCGAGCTGGGGTTGGTCTAATGACCTATCCGTTCACCGCCGTCGTCGGGCAGGACGAAGCCAGACTCGCTCTGCTGCTGTGCGCGGTCAACCCGCGTATCGGTGGGGTCATCCTTAGTGGGGAGAAGGGAACGGCCAAATCGACAGTGGTTCGTGGTCTCGTCGAGCTGTTACCCGGTCACGTCATGCGCACCCTGGCTCTGGGAACCACCGAGGATCGTCTTGTCGGCGGGTTGGACCTGGAAGCCACCCTGGTGGCGGGACGCCCCGTCCTCCAGCCGGGTCTGCTTAGCGAGGTCGACGGAGGGGTGCTCTACATCGACGAGGTCAACCTCCTCGACGACCACCTCGTCGATCTCGTCATCGACGCCTGCGCCGGGACCGTGCGGGTGGAGCGTGAGGGATTGACGGCCTCCCTGCCGAGCCGATTCGTGCTGGTGGGAACCATGAACCCCGAGGAGGGGGCACTGCGTCCGCAGTTGTTGGACCGGTTCGGACTGTGCATCGACGTGCACGGCGAGTCCGACCCGGCCGTCCGGGCTGAGATCATCCGGCGGCGCCTCGACCACGACGCCGATCCGGCCGAGTTCGACCACCGCTGGCAGAGCGACCAGAACCGTCAGGCCGCAGTCATCGAGAGAGCGCGGCACATCGTCGCCGGAGTCCGACTGGACGAGGTCGTCACCGAACTCATCTCCTGCCTGTGTCGGCAGAACCACGTTGCTGGGCACCGCGCCGACATCGTCATGGCCGAAGCCACGCGGGCTCATGCCGCCCTGGTCGGTCGCGGCGTCGCCACCGAGGACGACGTGTTAACGATCAGCGAGATGGTACTGAGGCACCGCCGTCGCGTCGAGACCCCGTCGGAGTCTCCGCCGCCGCGCAACCAGCACCCCGACGATCAGCCGGACCAGCCCGAACAACGTCCCCGGGAACCCGAGCGACCCGACCCCGACGTGGAAAAACGGCAGGCGGGCGAGAATCTTGCCACGCCGCCCAGCAGTTCAGGCGAACAACAACCCGAATACCACGACGGTCCCCAGAACCAGCGAGACGACGGCCAGCACGACCCGCGGAAACAACCCTCGGGCAGCGGTGAACAGGTGGTTGCCGCCGGGGACCCGTTCGCCGTCCGCCCCTTGGAACCTAGTCAGGACCGCTTCGCCCGTCGCGCCTGCGGACGACGTCTGCGCACCCGCAGTAACGATCGACGTGGCCGCTACGTCTCAGCCCGACCCACCGACCGCCCTGACGACCTCGCCCTGGACGCCACCCTTCGCGCGGCGTCGGTTCATCAGAAGTCACGTCGGGCCACCGAGCGTCCAGACCTGGCGGTGCACGTCAAACCGATCGACTGGCGGGCCAAAGTACGGGCCGGACGAGCCGCCTCCTGCGTGATCTTCGTAGTCGACGCTTCCGGGTCGATGGGGTCACGAGGACGAATGACCGCCTCTAAGGGGGCCGTGCTGTCCCTCCTCTTGGACGCCTACGTCAAGCGTGATCGGGTGTGCCTTATCGGTTTCCGTCGCGACCGGGCCGAGGTGCTGGTGCCGGTGACCTCCTCGGTGGAGGTAGCCCAGCACGGTTTGGCAGAGCTACCGGTCGGTGGGCGCACCCCGCTGTCGGCCGGACTGATTAAGGCCTGCGAGGTGGTACGGCCCCTGCTCCTCAAGGACCCCGGGCTGCGACCATTACTCATCCTCGTCACCGACGGGCGCGGCAACGTCAGTCTGGACGGCCGTCCCAACTCCCAGGCCACCGATGAGGCGATTCGGGTGGCAACCAAGCTCGGCGTCGACACACGACTCAGCTGGGTCGTCATCGACACCGAGGACCCACGAGGTATCCAGCTGTCTCGGGCCCGCGACATTGCCACAGCCTTGGGTGGACCTTGTCTGCGCATCGACGACCTGCGGGCTGACGACCTCGTCAACGTCGTCTCTCGACTTGACCCCTCCCACCAATCTCCCCGAAAGGACCGCTGACATGGCACAACGCCCCGTCTATCCCTTCTGCGCCATCGTCGGTCAGGAGGAGATGAAGCTGGCTCTCATCCTCGCTACCATCAGCCCCGATTTGTCCGGGGTACTTATCCGCGGCGAGAAAGGCACCGCCAAGTCCACCGCGGTGCGCGGACTAGCAGCCCTACTGCCGCAACACCGGGAGATTCCCGGGCCCTACCACCTGTCCCCCGACGAGTACCCGACCCACGCGGTCGCACTGAACCTGCCTGAGGTCATGCCCGAGCCTCGCACCGTGCAGGTGCCGGTCGTCGAGCTGCCGGTGGGAGCCACTGAGGATCGCGTCACCGGCACTCTCGACATGGAGACAGCCCTGCGGGAGGGGCGACGCCGTTTCGAGCCGGGTCTGCTAGCAGCCGCGCACCGGGCGATCCTCTACGTCGACGAGGTCAACCTCCTCGACGACCACGTCGTTGACCTGCTGCTGGACTCAGCCGCCATGGGCGTCAACACCGTAGAGCGAGAGGGGGTCAGCGTCACCCATCCAGCCCGGTTCACCCTGGTCGGCACCATGAATCCGGAGGAGGGCGAACTGCGCCCCCAGTTGCTCGACCGCTTCGGGCTGTGCGTCACCGTCAGCGGGGAGGACGACCCGGACAAGCGCACCGAGGTAATCCGGCGCCGAATGGCCTTTGAGGACGACCCTGGTGGCTTCTCACGCACATGGGAACAGGATGGCCACAAGCTCAGCGAACGGATCCAACGTGCTACTGAGCTCGTCACCCAGGTAGTCATCTCCGACGAAACTCTCACGACGGCGGCTCGTACCTGCATCAACGCACACGTCGACGGTCACCGCGCCGACATCATGATGGTCCGGGCGGCGCGCACTCTGGCAGCCTGGAACGGTTGCACCGAGATCACCACAGAGGACCTCTCTCAAGCTGCCCGGCTCGTCCTGCCGCACCGGATGAGACGACAACCACTCGAGTCAGTTGGTAGGGCAGTGTGATACGCACCCCACGCCGACACTGGCATCCGAAACTGGGCTGGCTTCCGCACATCCCCCGGCAAACCCCACCGCCCATTGACGCCCCTCTGATCGACGTCACCCATGCCCACGATGGGCGGGCAGTGGTGCGCCGGATGGCCCGCGATGGGCGGCGCTGGCTACTGCCCGGGTCAGTCTCCTCGGCCTTCGTCAGCCTGGTGAACATCGGCGTGCCGATGGCTCTGGGACGTGCCATTGACGACGGAGTGGTGGCTGCCGATGCCGCTGCCTTGACCGGATGGCTGGCCCTGGTCGCGCTGGCATACCTGGTGCGCGCAATAGCCCAGACGATCCGGATGCAGACCAATGTCGGAGCCGGTTTGGCCGAACACGACTTGCGGATTCAGGCCCTCGAACGGATCACTGCCCCGGAGGGGATCGGTGGGCGCTCGCGGCTTCCCGGTGATCTGCTCGCGGTCGTCGTCACTGATGTGCGGGCGGTGTCGCGCGCCTTCATCGCGTTGACGTCGATCCCTGGCAACGTTGTCACCCTGCTCGGTGCCCTGATCTCGATGACCCTCATCAACGGCTGGTTGGCATTGGCGACGGTGTGCATCGTGCCGCTGCTCATCCTGTTGTCGGTGAAGGGGGTCGCCCCGGTCAAGCGCAGCACCCGGCGTGAGCGCCGCGCCGAGGCCGCCGTCGCCGGGTCGGCCGCCGACCTCACCAGTGGGTTGCGGATAATACAGGGGCTATCGGCGCAACGCCGAGCCACCGCAAGGTTCCGGACCGCCAGCCGCCAAGGCCTCGACGCCACCCTACGCACCCGACGCGTCAAGGGGGTCTACACCGGGACGATTAACGCCTCGGTGGGAGTATTCATCACCGCGCTGACGGTGCTAGCTGGGTGGCTCACCCTAGCCGGGCGTATCAGTGTCGGGGAACTCGTCACCGTGGTCGGGCTGGCCCAAACCCTCGGCCCTCCGCTGCGAGCACTGGGCGTCGACACCGCGACGATGTTGGCCACCGCCCACGCCTCCGGGGACCGATTCTGTGAGTTGCGTGATAGCCCGGCAGCCTGGCAGATCCACCCCGACGACGGTGCCCGCACCACACCGGGTGATGGCCCGGTGGAGTTGCACATCCCGGTCAGGGATTTCCAGCTTGACGTCGCCGGCGGCACCCATGTGGGTGTCATGGCGCCTCAATCGGTCTGTGACGCCTTGGCCGAGGCGATAGACCACGGCTCCGAGACCGTCTTGAATGGGGTTCCCGCCAGTCGCCTCAACCCTGCCCAACGGCGTCGTCTGGTGCTGGTGGCTCCCCGCTCCCCCGAACTGTTCGACGATACTGCCCGTGCGAACATCGTGCTTGACAGCCAGACGACTGTCGCCAGGCTGAATGCCGTCGTCGACGCAGCCGCTTTGGACACTGTCGTCGCCGTGTTACCACGGGGGTTGGAGACCGAGGTCGGAGAGGGCGGTCGCCACGTATCCGGGGGTCAGCGTCAACGCCTAGCCCTGGCGCGTGCCCTGCTGCACTCTCCTGACGGCCTCGTTCTCATTGACCCCACCACGAGCATCGACGCCGTCACCACCGCCACCATCGCCAGGAAGGTGCGGCAGTTGCGAGCCGGACGCACCACCATCATCGCTACGACATCCCCGGCCTTGCTGGACCAGATGGACGAGGTGGTGCTGCTCGACGCCGACGGCCGTCAGATCGCACGGGCCCCGCATCGCGAACTGCTGGCCCGCGACGACTACCGGGAAATGCTGTCATGAGTACCCCGCGTTCATTGCCACTCGCCACTGCCGCCCAGGTTCGCCAGGAGGTCCAGCGGGCAGCTCGCGGAGTGCGCGGCTACTTCATCGGGGCAATCGTGGTGATCACGGCGGCGTCTCTGCTTGATCTGACGGTGCCGGTGGCCACCGGCTGGATCATTGACGCGGCCAAGGCTCACCGTCCGACCTCGGCGCTACTTACCCCGGCGTTGGTAATGGCTGCCGCGGTGATCGGGTCGCGGATCTGTAACGGTGCCGCACAGTCCCTCACGCCGTCCTTCTTCACGACCATCATCACCCGGTTGCGGGAATCCATGATCGCGGTCGGCTTGGGGCTGGACCAGCAGCGGGTCGAGAAAGCCGGTACCGCCGATCTCGTCTCACGGGCCTCCGACGATGTCACGGCTGTGCGCGACGCCGCCAATGGCGCCCTCCCCCGTCTCGTCAACACCATGATCATGGTGATCGTGTCAGTGGGTGCGCTGGCCAGCTTGCACCCGCTCTTCTTCGTCCCCGTCTTCCTTGCTGGGGTGCTCTACGGCCTCGCAATCCGGGAGTTCCTGCGCACGGCCCCACCGGTGTACCGGGCGGAAAGAAACGCGTCGACGACCCAGTCCCAGCGCATTCTCTCGACGATTCACGGGGTGGACGTCGTGCGCGCCTTCGGCCTGGAAAACCTGCGCACCCGGGCGGTGGCCAACGGATCATGGCAGGCGATCCGCTGGAACCTACGCGGACGATTCCTCGGCAACACCCTTGTCGTGCGGCTGCTAGCGGGCGAGGCGGTGGCGACTATCGGCGTCGCCTGGACGGGATACCTGCTTGTCACCACCGACCGGCTGAGCGTCGGCGCGGCTGCAACAGCGGTGCTGGTGCTGTTGAGGTTGTTCTCCCCTGTGCGGTTCCTGCTCATGTTCCTCAACAACCTGCAGGCCGCATGGGTATGTCTGCAGCGAGTGGTGGGCGTCATCCAGGCCCGCCACGACAAACCGGCCGTCTCCGAGCGGTACCAGCGCGGGCCGACGTCGATCCACGTGGATCAGGTGAGCTTTGGCTATCAGGACGGGCCCGATGTGCTGCATACGGTGAGTCTGGACATTCCGGCCGGACACACCGTGGTGCTCGTCGGGGAGTCGGGGGCAGGCAAGTCGACCTTGGCGGCCCTTGTCGCGGGGTTGCTGGAACCCCGGCAGGGAAGCATCACCATGATATCGGGCCATGCCCGGACGGTGCTTATCAGCCAGGAAATCCACACCTTCTCCGGCACCCTCTTCGACGATGTCGCATTGGGGCTAGCCGGGCAGGCCGAGGACTGGCCTGACGAGCGCGTCCGCGACGCCGTCCTCGCCGCGTTGGAACGGGTCGGGGCCGATTGGGTCGAGCAGCTCCCTCACGGCGTCGACACCGTGGTGGGACGGTTGGGAATCCGCCTGTCACCTGCCCAGGCGCAACAGGTCGCCCTGGCGCGCGCATTGCTGGCAGACCCGCCCGTCATCATCCTTGATGAGGCGACGGCGGAGGCCGGCAGCTCCGGTGCCACGGCTCTTGACCGTGCCGCAGCTGAGGCTGTCAGGGGGCGGACCGCCCTCGTGGTGGCCCACCGACTGTCCCAGGTGACGATGGCCGACGAGGTCGCCGTCATGGACAACGGCCGGATCGTCGAAGTCGGGGCACCAGAGCAACTGCGTCAAAGCGATGGCCCATTTGCGGCGCTGTGGCGGGTGTGGTCAAACCAGCACTGAGCTGCAGTACAGCCCAGCGCTGGGAACGATCAACACGTCAGATTCTGCCCTCGGTTGCCTCGGCAATACCGGCGTCGATGTTGCGCCAGTAGGACAGCGCGTTGCCGATGACCGGCTCTTCCATGTCGAAATTGGCCATCAAGTCCACCAAAGTATCGACGAGCTCGTCACGCTCTGCGTCGGAAAAGACGTCATGCACCAGGGCGTGGGCCTGACCGAAGTCGTCATCTTCCGCGTGCCGGGTCTGGGCGGAACGAACGAGTTCGCCGTCAGCCTCCCAGGTAGCTTCGGAACCGGTTCGGTATCCGGTGGCAAAGTCGCGACCGTAGGAGTTCGGGGCGTAGGTGGGTGCCGAACCGGAGTGCTCGAAGGCCATCTGGCCGTCGAAGGTGTACTGGTTTGTCGGTGTCGTGGGCCGGTTCACAGGGAGTTGTTCATAGTTGACCCCCAGACGGTTGCGGGCGGCATCGTTGTAGGCGAAGACACGACCCAGCAGCATCCGGTCTGGGGACAACCCAGTGCCCTCAACGGTGTTCGACGGGGAGAAGGCCGCTTGCTCGATCTGGGCGAAGAAGTTCTCCGGGTTGCGGTCCAGAGTGAACTTGCCGATGGTGTGCAGCGGGTAATCCTTATGCGGCCACACCTTGGTGATGTCGAACGGGTTGAACCGGTAATCCTTGGCTTCGTCATAGGGCATGAGCTGCACCTTGACGGTCCAGGACGGATAGTCGCCGTCGGCAATGTGGTTGAAGAGGTCCTCGCGGTGGATGTCTGGGTGATCACCGACGATCGCTTTGGCCCGGTCAGCAGTCATGTTGTGAACACCCTGGTCACTGATGAAGTGGTATTTCACCCAGGTGATCTTCCCTTCGGCGTTAACCCATGAGTAGGTGTGCGAGGAGTAGCCGTTCATAGTGCGATAGCTGAGCGGAATGCCGCGCGGTCCCATGAGGTAAGCCACTTGATGGGCCGATTCGGGGGACAGGCTCCAATAGTCATACATCATATTCGGACTGCGCAGTCCGGAATTCGGTAACCGTTTCTGGGAGCGGATGAAATGCGGGAACTTCATCGGGTCACGCATGAAGAACACCGGGGTGTTGTTGCCGACCATGTCGAAGTTGCCCTCGTCGGTGTAGAACTTCAACGAGAATCCACGCACATCACGCCAGGTGTCAGGGCTGCCGAGCTCACCGGCGACTGTGGAGAATCGGGCCAGCATGGGGGTTTCGCGCCCCTTCTGCAGGAAGGATGCCTTGGTGTACTCCGAGACGTCAGCGGTAACCTCGAGATGTCCGAAGGCCCCCGATCCCTTGGCGTGAGGCTTGCGTTCGGGGATGTTTTCCCGGTTGAAATGGGCCAGGGTGTCGATGAGATGTGCGTCGTGGAGCACTACCGGGCCGTCAGCGCCGACGGTCAGGGAGTATTCGTCGCTAGGCGCTGGCGACCCGTTGGTGTTCGTTGACGGCTTGCTGGGATCAATAGGCATGACGACTCCTCTTTATGAGTTGAGTGCTCTCTTCCAGATTGCCCCCCAACAAGGTCATCTCCAAGCTCATAACGCCACGGGAGAAATTCTGTACAAGAAAGGCAGAACCCAGGGACGATGACCCGACAATGGGGTGTATGAGTGAAACCACCGTCACCAAAAACGACCAGCAGTCACGCTACGAAGCTTATATCGGCGGTGAACTCGCCGGGTTCGCCGAATTCCGACGCGAGGGGGATGTCATCGTCATGCTCCATACCGAAACATTCGAAGCCTTCAGTGGCAAAGGTGTCGGCAGCGCTCTGGCGCGCTTCGCCCTCGACGACATTGCTTGCCAGAACTTGTCGGTGCGTCCGGACTGCACCTTCATCAAAGGGTGGTTGGACAAGCACCCCGACCACCCGGTGAACGTTATCTGAGCCCCCAAATGCGTGGGTGGGGCTGAGCCTTTTCCAAGGCTGAGCCCCACCCACGCGCTTTCACACTGGGTACTTCAACGGATTGTGCGAATGGCGGCATTCATCCGACTACGAGCATCACCCCGTAGGAAGCCAAACAGGCAACCGATATCGAGACGATGCCGGGGATCAAGAACGAATGGTTGAAGATGTATTTTCCGATCCTCGTTGTCCCGGTATCGTCCATCTCGACCGCAGCCACCACGGTGGGATACGTGGGTAGCAGGAACAGCGCCGAGGCCGCCGCGAAACATCCGACCAGGACCGACGCTGGAAGCCCAAGAGCCGCAGCAACCGGCATGAACGTAACCGTGGTTGCGGCCTGCGAGTAGAGCAACGATGCAGCCAGGAATAGCACCACGAACAACAGCCACGGTGCCGAGTGGATGACTCCCGATCCGGCAGCTTTGATGGTGTCGATGTTTGAACTCACGAAGGTGTTGCCTAGCCAAGCGACCCCCATCACGCAGATGGCAGCAGAGGTGCCACTTTTATAGGTTGCCTGGGAAGTGATCTCGTTAAGCGGGACTTTACACAGGGTGGCTATGACGAGGGCGGCAGTCATCATAAACGTCATGATGGCGGCGCCTCGCGGCAGCGGGGGCTTGTCCACGGCGGTGATGGCAGCGGCATAAGCCATCACCACGACCAGGGATACCACGAAGATTATCAGCGAACGCCTTGCGTAGGGCTTGATGTTGTAGTTGTCCGCCTCCCGATGCGAGATTTGGTCCTTTTCCAGTCGCTGTAGATAGACCGGGTCGAGTTCCAACTCGCATCCGAGTTTTGAGGAAACAACCGCACCAATCATCGAGCCAACGTAACCCCCAGCGATCGAGACCAGGACCAGTTTCGGGTACGAAACCCCCAAGGGGCCAACAATGGCCGCCATCGCCACCATCGCCGCCGAAATCGGAGAGGCACATATGCCGATCTGCGAGGCCACCGCCGCGATGGATAGTGGGCGTGAGGGTCTCACCTTCTGTTCCTTCGCCACTTCCGCAATGACGGGAAGAGTGGCGAATGCGACATGTCCGGTACCACACAACACGGTCATGAAGAACGTCACGGTGGGCGCCAGGAAGGTGATTCTCTTCGGGTTGTGCCGCAATATCCGTTCGCTGAGCATCACCAGCAGTTCTAGGCCGCCGGCTACTTCCATCGCCGCCACGCAAGAAATCACTGAGATGATGACCCCAATGACGTCCCACGGAATACCAGTACCTGGGTCGACCTTGCAGCCGAGTAATCCCAGGACGATGACGCCGGCACCCCCTGCATAGGCGATGCCAAGTCCTCCCTTGCGTGCCCCCAGGAAGATGAATAGTAGGACGACGGCCAGTTGAATGAAGAGCATCATCGCGTGTCAGCAACGCTCGGACACGAATGTCCTGGGATCCTCCGGGAGACCGCGGTCACTCGGCTCGTAGGTACGTCCGGAATACCGGGGGTGCAGGAAGTTCTGGGTCGACATGATCTCGTCCAGCCTTTCCTCCGGGATGAGGTCGTGTTCGAGGACGACCTCACGAACTGACTTTCCGGTACGGGCAGCTTCCTCGCCAATGAGATCACCCTGATGGTGTCCAATCACATCATTCAAGTAGGTCACGATACCGATGGAATTGGTGACATACTCCCGGCACCGCTCCACATTTGCGGTGATCCCGTCAATGCACTTGCCACGCAACGTGTCGCAGGCATTGGTCAGCAGGTGGATGGACTCGAACATTGCTTGCGACAGCGCCGGTTCCATCACATTAAGTTCTAGCTGACCGGCCTCGGCAGCGAAACAGACGGTGACATCGTTTCCAAATACTTTGAAGCAGATCTGATTGACGACCTCGGGAATGACCGGATTCACCTTCGCCGGCATGATGGACGATCCCGCCTGCATCTCTGGAAGGTTGATTTCCTTGAGCCCAGCCCTCGGTCCAGATGAAAGCAATCGTAAATCGTTGCAGATCTTGGAGATCTTCGCTGCTAGGCGTTTGATAATAGAATGGACAGCAATGTAGGCGCCGTTGTCGTAAGACGATTCCATGAGGTTGGTGGAGGGACGAATCGGGTATCCGGTCACCTCGGCCAGTTTCTCAGCAGCAAGTTCAGCATATCCGTCTGGGGTGTTGATCCGAGTTCCGATGGCGGTGCCGCCCAGGTTGACCTCTACGAGAAGATCGCTTCCAATATCAAGCCGGTCCAGTTCAGCACGGATGTTGTGTGCATACCCGTCAAACTCCTCACCCAAAGTCATGGGGACGGCATCCTGCAATTGGGTACGCCCCATCTTCAGTACATCGGCAAATTCCTCGGCCTTGGCATCGAAACTGTCTGCGAGGTCGGCGACGGCTCGCTTCAGCCCCTCTAGCAAAGCGTACACCCCGAGCCGGAACCCGGTGGGGTAAGCGTCGTTAGTCGACTGGGACTTATTGACATCATCGTTGGGGTGGATGACGTCATAGGTGCCTTTCGGGTATCCCAACATTTCGAGGGCCAAATTGGCGACAACCTCATTGGTGTTCATGTTGATCGAGGTTCCCGCTCCTCCTTGGAAGGAATCAGTCGGGAATTGGTCCATACAGCGCCCATCATCCAAGATCGCATCGCATGCAGCGACAATGGCGTCAGCGACATCACTCGGGAGAACCTTCAACTGCTTATTCGTCAGAGCTGTTGCCTTCTTTACCTGAACCATTCCACGAATGAAGTCAGGCTCGTCATTCATACATCCGCGTGATATTTGGAAGTTCTCTAAAGCCCGCAAAGTATGAATTCCATAGTAGTGCTCATTCGAGATTTCCCGTTTCCCAAGAAGATCTTCTTCGATCCGGATCTCAGTCAACTTTACTCCTAACCAATATATGTTGTTTTGTCATCTAAACTCGCACACCCGTCTTTGACCAAATACGTAACAATAGGGTCATTAAAGGCGAAGAAACAGAGGTTTCATGTAAGCCAATAAATGGCGCTCCATAGATACCAGAAGATAGCCATCATTCCGAATATAGCACAACCGTAAACTACAAGATTGGCACGGAATGAATGGCGATAAGCCCACCTCCTTATGGACACCACGTATCTAAGGATACTAGCACGCCTCTACATGATGGACAACCTGACCCCTGACGGGCAAGATCAACCCATGCCTGCACACTCTGAACCACATCAACCAAGGACCCTACTTACTCCTGCCATCCCAGGTGGAATAGGTAGAAAGGGCCTCGGCGCACATAGTATTTTGAGGATACGATAGCCGAAAAAGGATTCTCCTGTGCCTACTTCCTCCGCCGGATCGCACCGCGCCTGGCTCATGGTCGGAGCCGGTATCTCTCTACTTGCCGGCCTCGACGGCGCCCTGCTACTACTCGGAGTGTGGTCACCGGTGATGTCGACGCGACTATCCAAGTGGCATGGACCCCTCATGGTGCTCGGGTTCGTTGGGACCGTCATCTGTCTGGAACGTGCGGTGGCCCTCGGCCATCGCCTCGCCTACCTCGTCCCGGCCATGTCCGGGTTTGGCGTCATCGTCCTGCTGGCGCCTCTGCCCTTCGACTCCGCCCGCGCCGGGCTTGCTCTGCTCACTCTTGCCCAATTGGGGCTGCTGACCATCTACGTCCCCCTATGGCGGCGCAGTCACGACGACGCCGTCGTCATCCAGGGCGCTGGAGCCTTCTGCGCCGCCGGGGCCGCTGCCCTCCTGACAACCGGGGCACACGTCTCCCAGATCGTCGGATGGCTGGCCTGTTACATGATCCTGACGATCTGTGGGGAGAGGCTGGAGTTGTCACGACTGACGATGGCGCGTAATCGCGCCTTGTCAGCTTTGTGCCTGGCGGTGGTAGCAGCCCTACTCGTCTCGGTGGTCAGCCCGGCGATCGGATGGCGAGTACTCGGTGTGGTACTCATCGGACTGGCGGTGTGGTTATGCCGCCATGACGTTGCCCGTGGCGGCCTGAGACGCGGCGGCCAGGCCGCTTACATTGGCACCCTGCTCATGATCGGCTACCTGTGGCTCGCAACAGCCGGTATCGTCTGCACGATTCAAAGACCACCCACTTCCCGAAATGGGTATGACGCCGTCGTCCACTCGCTCTTCCTCGGATTCACCATGGGGATGATCCTCGGCCACGCCCCCATCATCCTGCCCGCCGTGTTGCAGGTCCGGCTGGAATGGACGACGTGGTTCTGGCTCCCAGCCTTCCTGTTGGAGGCCTCCCTGCTGGTGCGCATCGGTATCGGCGACGGTTTGGACCGTTCCGCCGCGGTGCAGGCGGGCGGGACCGTCAACGTACTCAGCCTATTGACCCTGGTAGCTGTCATCGCCACCCATATCCAGCCCCGCACCAGGGCCAGAACGCACCTGAAATCTACTCCACGCTCCCGGTCAGGAGAGGACCATGCCTGAGATCACATCCGCGCCCGTCGGTCGCAAACCCGACACGAATAAGCGCAGTTGGCACCGTAAAGCGTCACGTCCGGTATCAGGGTGGCTGGTAGCCCTGCTCATCGTGGCGGTTGCGAACCCGTGGATTCCGCAGTCACGCTGGCTGCTGGTGCACATGGTCACACTCGGCGTAGCGACTACCTCGATCATGGTGTGGGGCCAATACTTCACCGAGGCGATCCTGCACAACAACCTCACCGACACTGACCGTAGTCGTCAGGTATTACGTATCAGACTGCTCGCAGTCGGCATCGTCATCACCTGTATCGGCATGGTGGTGACCTGGCCATGGATAACCGTCACCGGCGCCGCCGTCATAGGATCGACGCTGACCTGGTACGCCTTCGCTCTAGGCCACCAAGTCCGCCACGCTCTGCCGGGGCGGTTCGACTCGACGGTGTGGTTTTACTGCGCGGCCGCATGTCTACTGCCACTGGGGGCGACCCTCGGCGCGATCATGGCCTTCTCCCCCACCGAGCCGTGGCGAACTCGTCTATTGGTGGCCCACCAGGCGCTCAACCTGCTCGGCTTCGTCGGTCTGACCGTCGTCGGCACCCTCATCACTTTGTGGCCGACGGTGCTGCGCACCAAGATGCAGCCCGCCCAAGATCGCCACGGGAAAATCTCCCTGTGCGTCATGTTCGTTGCGGTGGCGGCGACAACCACCGGCGCCCTGTGCGGGTTGTGGTGGCTGGCTGCCCTCGGCGTGACGGCCCACATCGTCGGAATCTGTATCGTGCTGGGCGACCTGGTGGCCTGCTCTGTCCACAGACCGCCGCGCGACTTCCCCGGGTTCACCATGGGGGCCGCTATCTGCTGGATGCTGGTGTGGCTCGTCTGGCTGGCATGGAAGTTAGCCTCCAACGGCACCAGGCTGCTCGCTGACGACATCTTCACCCTGTCGGTACCCGTCATCGTCGGATTCCTGCTCCAACTCCTCATCGGCGCGATGAGCTACCTCATGCCGATGGTCATGGGCGGCGGGCCGAAGATCGTCCGAGCCACCAACGCCAAGATGCACGCCTACGGAGCACTGCGCGCCACGATCACCAACGCCGGCCTGTTGCTGTGGGTGCTCGCGATGGGCACTTGGACCCGTCGCATCGGCATGGTGCTGACCGTCGTCGGATTGGCCACCTTCCTGCCGGCGACTGCGGCGATGGTGCGCACCGGAGTGCCCATGCTCAAAGAGAAGGGATGCCAGATGGCGGCTCGAAAGGCTGCTTCGGAGATAGGCGAAGCCCCCGATCCCGACAATGGACCGGCCCAGGCTGCGCCCGTCGCCTCCCTAGATCGCTCTGCCACCAGCAAACCCGCCGAGCCTGCGCCCACCGCTCCCCCAAATCGCCGCTCCTTCGTCGGGGCTTTCGCCGGTCTGGCCACTGCCCTGACGGCGGCCGCGGTCGGTCACCATCTCGACCAGACCACACCCACCGACGACACCAACGGTTCGGCAGCGGTCGTCGGGCACGTCGCCCCCACCGGTCACACCACGACAGTCAACATCACTGCCAAGGGGATGAAATACCACCCCAGCACCATCACCGTTCCGGCTGGTGACCAGCTCGTCGTCGAGATCACCAACAAAGACCCCAACCAGGTCCACGACCTTCAATTCGCCAACGGGGCTCACTCACCACGCCTCGCCCCCGGAGACCACGCCACCGTCAAAGTCGGGGTCATCACCGGGCCAACCGAGGGCTGGTGCACCATCGTCGGACACAAATCGATGGGAATGGTACTCGACGTACAGGTCGCCGGCATGTCCGGTGTACACGACCGGGACGACCACGTCGATTCCGCCGATCCCCGTCGCAGGATCGACTTGACCAAGGCCCCAGGCAAGGATTTCAGGACCCGAGATGCAGTGCTACCACCACTGATGACCGGACGTGTTCACCGGATGACGCTCATCGCCCAGGAGTCGGTGCAGGAGATCGCCCCCGAAACCACCATCGACGCGATGACCTACAACGGCCATTACATGGCTCCGGTTATCCACGCGCGCATCGGCGACGAGATGAGGGTCCATCTGGTCAACAGGGGCACTATGGGTCACTCTTTGGACTTTCACGCCGGTACTGTCTCCCCCACCAAGGTCATGCGCACCATCGCTCCGGGGCAGGAGTTGGACTACAACTTCACCCTGCATCGCGCCGGGATCTGGCTCTACCATTGCTCCACCGCCCCAATGTCGGCCCATATTGCAGCAGGCATGTTCGGTGCCGTCATCGTGCCGCCCCACGACCTGCCTCGGGCTGATCGGGAGTTTTACCTGGTGCAGTCGGAGACTTACCTCAGTGAGCACAATGAGGCGGAAGTTAATACTGCCAAGATTGCCAACGAGACCCCTGATCTGACGATGTTCAACGGTCACGCCAACCAGTACGTCTTTGAGCCCCTCAAAGCCCGGGTCGGTGAGCGAGTGCGCATCTGGGTGCTCGCGGCTGGTCCAAGCCGGGGGTGTTCCTTCCACGTCGTCGGAACCCAGTTCGACACTGTTTTTAAGGAGGGCGCCTACACCCTTAAACGTGGCAATCCGGAAGGTGGCGGCTGCCAAGCCCTCGACCTGGCCAGCGCCCAGGGCGGTTTTGTCGAGATGGTCTTTGAGGAGCCAGGACGCTACACCTTTGTTAACCATTCCTTCGTGGAGATGGAGCGTGGCGCTAAAGGATTCATTGAGGTGACGACATGAGCACTCGGCACGATGACACCGCGAGCCTGGTTGATCCGGGGTCACAGAAGCGTATCGACGAGGTCGCCGACGCCCTGAGACGACGTGGCGGTTCAGCGACGAGCGCCGAACTGGCCTCCGACCTGGGGATTCATCCCTCGACGGCGCGATTTCACCTCGACCGTCTCGTCGAGCAGAGACGAGTGGAGGCAACACGTCGACATCGGGCGACCCGGGGGCGCCCGCACACCGTCTTTACCCTCGTCAGCGATGAAGGGCCGCGGGCCTATCGGTTGCTAGCTCAGATGCTCGTCGACGAGGTCGCCATCAGTAACAACCCGACAGCTATGGCCATGCGCATTGGTCAGCGTTGGGGTCGGCATCGCCGCGGCGACCTCATCGCAGTGCTCGATGACATGGGCTTCTCCCCGGCCGCAGAAGAGGGCGGCATCGTGCTGCGCCACTGTCCCTTTCTCGACCTGGCCCGCGATCACCCCCAGGTGGTGTGTTCCCTACACTGCGGAGTCGTCGAGGGTGTGACGGGGCAGGCCGCGACCATCGACGCTAACCCCGGAGTCCGGTGTGTGGTGCACACCTGAGTGACGGATGCCCTTGAGGGGGCCAGGGGACAGAACCTCAGTCGCCTAGACCGGTTCCGACCTGTCGGGCCGCCTTAACCCATGGGTGGTCGGCAGGTACGTATTTAACCTTGCCAGCGACGTCTTTCAACGGAACGGTCGTGGCGTCTCCGCCCTGAGCGGCGACCATGATGCCGAACTCGCCGTCGTCAACGAGCTTGGCACCCACGGTTCCCAGCCGGGTCGCGAGCAGACGGTCGTGGGCGCACGGGATACCACCGCGCTGCACATAGCCGAGGATCGAGACTCGCGATTCCAGCCCGGTGGCCTCCTCAAGCTGAGTAGCCAATTTGAGGGTGTTGTCACGCATGGAATGCTCAAGGTCCTTCTTGGCCTTCTTGGCAGCCGCCTTTGTCTCGGAGGTCTTGGAAGCGTCAACGAGGGCCTGAGCTCCAGCCATCGCGGCCGAATCAGCCTCATCGCGAGCTCCCTCAGCCACCGCGATGACCGAGAAATTCAACCCCTGCTTTTGCCGGTTTTCCACCGCCTGGACGATGGAGTCCAGCTTGTAGGGCACCTCGGGCAGCAGGATGACGTCAGCGCCACCAGCGATGCCCGAGCCGAGGGCCAGCCAGCCGGCACGGTGGCCCATGATCTCAGCGAGGATGATGCGGTGGTGGGAATGGGCGGTGGAGTGCAGCCGGTCGATGGCCTCCGTGGCAATCTCCAGTGCTGTCGAGAACCCGAAGGAGTCGTCGGTTCCGACGATGTCGTTGTCAATCGTCTTGGGCAGATGCAGGACGTTCAGCCCGGCCTTAGCGAGCTTGTACGCGTTCTTGGCGGTGCCACCGCCACCCAAAGTCACCAAAGCGTCAAGTCCCAGCTTCTCGTAATTCTCGACGATGGTGGGGACCATATCCCGTTCCTCGCCGTCGATAATCATGTGATTGACCTTGTCACGGCTAGTTCCCAGGATGGTCCCGCCGACCGTCAAGATGCCTGAGAGGGCACGCGGGTCAAGGGAGATGGTGCGGTTCCCTGCCAATCCAAGAAAGCCGTCCTGAATACCGATGAGCTCCATGTCGTGCTGGCGGATGGCAGCCTTGCCAAATCCGCGGATAGCGGCGTTGAGCCCGGGGCAATCACCGCCTGCGGTGAGGATGCCGACCTTCTTCTTTTTGGACATGACGACTCCTGATCTGTGTCGGGTGGTACCCATCCTTCCATGGATGGCGCCGACAACACTGCGGTCCACTGTGGCAATCATGTGCGTCACTGTGACGACTGCCATTCGTCGTGGCAGCTGGCGTCCTCCCCGGCAGGATTGCCACAGCGCCGGAGAGACGGGGCCTCGGTCAGATAACCCGCTGGGTGGAGGAGCCACTCGTCGTCGGCTTACGGAGTACCGATAAGGTGGAGCGCATGAGTGGCGGCCTCGATCTGATGGTCACTGATGGGAGCCTCACTCCCGCGTGACATACCCTGCTGCATAGGCCATTGATGGATAGTTCCGTCGCTGCGACCGCACAGTTATAGACACCTCTATCAGCGTTTATCAGGGCGGATCCGGTGTTCGCGCCCGTTGACCACGACGATGACGTCTTCGGCATGGCCGCGGTCTGCCAGGATCTCGAACCAGATAACCTGGCCGTCGCACCACTGCATTGAGACGCGATAGCCGCCGCGAGCCCGCAGACCGATCGCCTCGCCCTCCGCCTCCCATGCCGGTGGCAGAGCGGGAAGCAAGCGAATCCGACCGTCGTGGCTCTGCAACAGCATCTCCGCGACGGCCCCTACCAGCCCTAGGTTGCCGTCCACTTGGAAAGGCGGATGGGTGGTCCACAGGTTCGGCAGCATGTTGTAGGTCAGCAACCCGCGCACCATCTCACCGGCCCGGTATCCGTCCCCGAGGCGGGCAAAGAGCGCGGCACGCCAGGGCCACGTCCATGAGCGTCGGCTGTCGCCTACTACCATCTCAGCGCGAAATGGTGCCACGGTAGGTGCACCCGCCACCGGCGGAGGTTCCCCACAGCGCGCCTTCAGGGACACCAGCGCAGCCGCCTGCAGCTCGGGTGTGTCTGTGGTTATCTGGCGCCCGGGATAGACGGCGAAGAGATGCGAGGTGTGGCGATGCAGCTCGGTGGGATCATCCCGGTCGTCCTGCCACTCCTGCAGTTGGCCCCAGCAGCCCACCTGGTTGGGCGCCAGCCGGTCTCGCAGGCGCTCCACCCGATAGTAGAGGTCGTCCTCGACGCCCAAGGCCCGCGAACACTCCAGCAGGTTGGTGAACAGATCCCATACGATCTGCTGGTCGTAGGCTACCCCGTCCTCGCGTGGGCCGTGCTCGGGCGACCATCCTGCCGGCGTGACGATCATCCCGTCGTCACGTTCCACTAACTGGTGCTCCCAGAAACGACAGATCTCAGCTAGCATCGGCAGACCCCGAGTGCGTAGCCACTCGTCATCGCGAGTAAAGGCCCAGTGCTCGTAGACGTGGTGGGCGTACCAGGCGCTCGCCACGGTATTAGGTTGCCACCCATTGCCCCCCAGCGGGCTCTGGGACGTGCGCGCCGTCCAGCCGGGGACATCGGGGCCACACATCGCCCGGGTAGCGGAACGGCTAGGGACAGCCACCTCCCCCACGAAGTTCAGCAAGGCCATGTGCTCTTCGCCCAGGCCGGTTACCTCCGCGCCCCAGTAGTTCATCTGAACATTGATGTTCGTGTGGTAGTCACTGCCCCACGCAGGATCGTTGCTGTCATTCCACAGGCCTTGCAGATTGGCCGGCAACCCCTCCGCCCGCGACGAGGACACGAGCAGGTAGCGACCCAGCACGACAGCGAGCTGCTCCAAGCCCACGTCGGCGGCCCCGTCACGATAGCGCCGCAGCCGTACGTCAGTGGGCTGCGCGTCGAGTTCTGGGACGGGACGACCCCAGCGCAGGCGACACCGGTCCATCACCGCTGAGAACTTAGTGACATGAGCGTCGTGCAGCCGCTCCCATCCCAGGGCCGTGGCCGAGCAGATTCGTTCGTCGACGACCGGCCGTGGGTTAACGCCACGCCACCCGGCTACGGCACTCAACGCGTAGTCGGTACCGGCGTCAAGGACGAGCGCCAATGTCGTCGCGCCTCGACGACGATTCGATCGCCATAGGCTATCGACCGGCCATCGCACTCCAGGAGGACCAAGCTCGCGCAGTAGCGCAGCCCGTTGCCCAGTACGCCATCGAAGACAACGGATGTGTCGCCAGCTACGCGCGAAGGCACCCCCTGCGCCGATTCGAGTCTCACCGTGCACCCGAAAGGTGCCGATGCCGAATACCGCAAAACGATGACGTCTGCCTCACGACTCGCGAAGGCCGAACGCTGGTGCCGCACGCCACCAGCATCGAAACAGGCATATGCCACGGCATGGCGCAGGTCCAGTGCGCGCTCGTAGCCACTAACGGTCGACTCATCGAGATCGGCGAAGCTGATCGTCACTCGACCGAAGTCGAGGTAACGCCCGAAACCGTGCATCGAAGTGTCGAAAACGTCGTCAGCGACACCGCACAGGCCGTTATCGTAGTTGTTGGACCCCGCCCACAAACTGTTCTCGTTGAACTGCACCACGTCACGTGCGATGTCCCCCCGTAGGACGGCCCCGAGACGGCCGTTGCCGATCGGCAGCCCGTAAGCCTCCCACTTCGCTGCAGGTGAGCGGTAGTGCAGGCGCCATGACTCAGCCAGCATGACGCGGCGCAGTCGATGATCTCAGCACCAGTTCCGGCTCCATCAGCACGCCGTGGTGCTCTCGGTCGGGTCGTTCGACCATGTCGACAAGCAGATCGATAGCGGCGGTTCCGAGATCCTGGAAGGACTGGCGCACCGTGGTCAGTGCAACCGGAGCGAAGGCAGCCAGCGGCACATCGTCGGCGCCGACCACCGACACATCTTCGGGTACACGTCGGCCTCGGTCAACCAGAGCGCGCAGAATCCCGAAAGCCATGTCGTCGCTCGCCGCGAAGATAGCCGTTACCTCCTCCATCCGAGCCAGCAGGGTCCCGAGCCTCCAGCCGGACTCGGCACTCCAGTCACCGATGAGCACCGGCGGCTCGGGACGCCCGTGTTTGGCCAGCGTCGCCGCCCAGCCCGCCTGACGGCCCGACGCGTCGGCCCAAGTGCTGGGTCCGGCAACATGCCATACGGTGTCGTGCCCAAGTTCCAGCAGGTGCTCCGTGGCCAGTACGCCTATCCGCTCCTGGTCGATGCACACCGCGTGGTGCCCAGTGCCGTCCGAGAAGCCATCCGGCACCGCCTCGCTCGACGAGCCACCAAATACGACAGCAGGTAGTCCCCTTGCCGCTTGCGCGAGAGCTTCGACGTCATAGACCGGGACTGCCACGACGATACCGTCGACTCCCTGCTGACGCAGGTGTTCGATGCTCTGACACACCGCTTCGGAGACAGTCGAGGTAACCGATGCTGCAGCCACGTAATATCCGTGACGGCGGGCGGCCGACGTCATAGCGGCCACGTAGGCAGCACGGGAGTAGGCGACCGAGCTCTGGGTCAGGACTCCTAGCGTCATCGTGTGCCCGGTCACCAGCGCTCGAGCGATGCCAGTGCGCCGGTAGCCCAGTTCGTCGATCGCCAATTCCACCTTGAGGCGGGTTACCTCGGATACGTTCGTTTGGCCTCGGACCACCCGCGACACCGTCTGGGGCGACACGTCAGCCCTCTTGGCCACGTCAGCCATTGTCGGCGCCCGACCGGTCAGAGGCGGGGAGAAGCCGCTCGCAGACATGTCACACGTACCGGCGGTTGTAGACACCGAGCACGGCGATGACGACGCCCAGGGCAAGAGCCATGATTCCTGCCTGGACCCATCCCGTAGTGCGCATCGCCACCATGACGACGACGCATGCGCCCAGTACCAGCGCAAACGCCAGCCACCCGAACACTTGAGACATCTTGTCAGACACGGATTACCAATTCCTCTCACTTGAGTCCGCCGCCACCGATGCCAGTGACTAGCCGCTTTTGGATGGTGGCATAGAGCAAAAGCACTGGAACCATCACGATGACCATGCCGGCGTAGAGGCGACCATAGTCGGCGGCCGCCCGCTGAGCCTGGAACAGGTTCAGCAGACCCACTTGCAAGGTCTTATGCTCTCCGGGGATGAGGGTGAGAGAGATGATGAAGTCGTTCCAGAAGCTCAGGAAGTTGAACAGGATCACCGTGGAGATGGCTGGGCGTGCTATCGGCACCATGATCGACAGCATTGTGCGCAGTCTGCTCGACCCATCCAGTGCTGCGGCCTCCTCGTAGATCGCAGGGATGGTGCGGAAAAACGAGACTAGCAGGTAAACAGTGAACGGCAGGCTGGTGGCAGCGTAGACCAGAGCCAGCACCGCGAGGTTGTCGATGAAGAAACCGTTCGGTAGCCAGGATGCCAGCGCCTGATCCCAGCCCAACAACATGAGGAAGATCGGGACGACGATGTAGTTGACGTTGATGAACAGGCCGGCCATGAGGAAGCCCTCTACCAGCGCCCGTCCTCGGAAGGGGACACGAGCGATGGCATAGGCTGCAGGGATTGCGACGCTCAGTGAGAAGACCAGACCAAGCACGGTCACGAATAGTGAATCCGTGAAGTAGATGCCCATCTTGGCGGTGACGAAGGCGTCGACGAAGTTCTGCCAGTGCAGTCCGTCGGGCAGCCGCCACGGACTGCCGAAGAATTCGGGCTTCGTCTTGAAGGCGGCCATGACGACCCAGGCCACCGGGACGATGATGAGAATGCTGATGATCACTAGAAGGGCGTGGGCGGCCAGTCGGTAGCGCCGGTCGGCACGCGAGGGGGTCGGGACGGCGCTCATTAGTACTGAAGAACTTCTCTGCGAGTCACGTGGCTGATCAGCATCGCGACGAGGAACGAGAACAGGAAGGTCACCACGCCAATCGCCATACCGTAACCATAAGCTGAGTTAGTGAACGCCTGCTTATACATGTAATTGAGCAGCACCTCCGAGCTACCATTAGGCCCACCATCAGTCAGAGCCTTAACCAGCACGAAGGCGAGATTCACCGAACTCAGCACGAAGAAGGTGAGGGTGGTACGGATGTTGCTCCAAATTAGGGGAATGGTGATCGATCCCAACTGAGTCATCCGCCCGGCACCATCCAGCGAGGCCGATTCGTAGATCTCGACTGGCACCGACGACATGCCGGCCATGTAGAGCACCACGTAGTAGCCGAGCGATTGCCAGACCATGGCGATGGCAACGGAGTACATAACCACGTTCTGATCGCCGAGCCAGACTGGCCCGTGTCCCAGTCCCAGCGCTTGCAGGAGGCCGTTCACCAGTCCGTTGTTTTGATCGAAAACTGCCGAGAAGATGGCTGCCACGACGACGATGGACAGCACCGACGGCAGGTAAAGCACAAACCGGTACCAGCCAGCTCCCACCAAGGTCTCCCGAGTGAGGACCGCCGCGATAAAGATGGAACTGCAAATGGTCACAATCGTCACTACGACGAGGATAAACAATGTGTTCTCAAACGCCCGGACGAAAGCGGGATCGTGGATGAGGGCGGCGAAGTTGTCTAGCCCGATGAAGCTAGGGGCATTTCCCAGCCCATTCCAGTCGAACAACGACATACGGAATACGTTGAGCGTCGGATAGACGAGGAAAAGTACATAAAGGACCAGCGCCGGCAGAATGCACAATGCAGCAAAGGGGCCACCACCACCCATAGGCGTGCGGCGGCGGGCCCGGCGGCCGGCTGGAAAAGTTGCTATGGGAAGGGTCAAGACAGTCTCGATTCATCCATGATCAGCACAGAGGGATCAGGGGTCAGTGACCGCCCAGCTTGTTGCTGGCCTCGTTGACTTTGGCCTGCCAGTCCTTGACCGACAGTTTTCCGCTAGCCACGGAGTCCACCGAGTCGAGCAGCGCGGTTTTCATGTCGATGCCGGGTACGGCCTTGGCGGACTTGAATCCACCGATAGTCGACTTGAGGCCTGGCTCGTCGTAGACGGTATAGAAGGGTGCCACTTCGGCCGGCAGGCCCTTTGTTCCGGTCTTGGTAGGCATTGCTGCACCAGCCTTGGCGAATAAGCCAGTGGCCTTGTCGGAGTAGAGCCAGGCGATGAAGGTTTTCGCCGAGGCCTTATTCTTCGCGCCACTGGGGATCCACACGCTCTCGATGAAGCTGGTGAGGTGCCGGTCTTCCTTCTTCATGGCCGGCACTGTCGTGAGCCCCCACGCGAAGCCGGCGCTGCGCGGAGCGTCTTTCATCTCCCCCGCCACCCAGGAACCGTCAGGGCAGAAGAGAGCCTTGTCCGCCATGAGGGCTGCCTGGTTCTTGGTGTAATCCTGGTTGTTCGCGTAACCGACCATCTGCGGCAGGGTGTACTGCGTCAGGAGCTTGCCGACGAGGTTGAGCGCTTGGGTGGCCTCACTGCCTGTCCAGATGTTCTTCTCGTAGCTCATCACCTTCTTGAAGTAATCATCACCGCCGATGCTCGACAGCAGCGCAAAGAAGAAGGTGTCAAAATATCCGGCCGTCGGGTAAGTGAACAGCGATACACCCTTCGCCTTAAATTCGTCACCCAGAGCGAAGAACTCGTCCCAGGTAGCCGGTAACGTCCAACCATTCTTTTTGAAGAGGGTCTTGTTGTAAACCAGTCCAGCCGGGGCCATGAACGTCGGCGCCAGCATCAGCCGGTCGTCATCATAGGGATTGGTGGTGAGATTTCCTACCATACCCGGCAGGAGTTTGTCGCCGACAGTCGTGGTCTCGCCTTTGTTAGTGATCTTGAGAATGTCGTTGAGTGGTTCCAGCGACTTGTTCTGCACAAATTTGTCAGTGAAACCAGTTTTGCCACCCACCCCCATAAACACGACATCCGGGAAATTGCCTGCCGCCACCTGCGGCGTCAACTCCTGATCGATGGTCTTACTGACGGTGAACTCGACTTTGGCACCAGTGGCCTTCTCGAAGGCTTCGGCGACCTGCTTGTAGATGGCTGCGCCGTAAGCATTCTCGAAAGCGGCGACCTTGATAACCCCGCTGGCCTTCCCCGCACCACCCGAGGTAGACGCCGTGGTTCTCGAGCCCGGAGAGCAGGCGGCTAGGGGGACAGTAGCCGCGGAGGCAGCCAGGCCGACCATAAGGGCTCGTCTAGTGAGTTGCATGGGAAGTCCTCTTGCGCGGACAGAGGGCGTAACGAGTGCTCGGGGTCACCCCGCTGTGACCCTGTGCTCCCTGTCATCAGTAGTTTGGCACGAAATGTTATCGATGTCATGAGTTCTCAGAGATTGCCGAGATTATGGCATTTACGCTGCCCCCTCTCCGGTGAGAGGTGACGCGGCCGCCATCGGTGAAAGCTTTGAGACCATTCCGGACCGCAAGATTGTGCGTGGCAGTGATGGCATCACCTCAACGATCTATCAACGTGCCACGTCCGACAGGAAGCGCCAGTCGAGCTAAGCGTTTTGTCAGTCACTCCGGCAGGTACCCTATCGAGATAGGACGGCAGAGGGAGGGGGACATGCATTCAGCAGTAGTGGGTGCGGAACGCATCGATCATGGCACGATGAGGACGATTAATCTTGCCCTCCTGCTTGGAGCCCTGCGATCAGGACCGATCTCCCGCGCGGAGTTATCCCGACGGACCCATCTATCCAAAGCCAGCATCACCAGCCTGGCCGCCGAGCTGGCGGCGAGGGGGCTCGTGCGCGAGGGAAGCCCGGACCGCAACGGCACGGTGGGGCGCCCCGGCACCATGCTTACGCTGGAAGGTGCGCGTGTGTGCGGTGTCGGGCTGGAGATCAACGCCGAGTACCTCGCCGTGTGCGTTGTAGACCTGTGCGGGACAGTGCTATACGACCGGGCTCAGCCATTCGACGTGGCTTCGCTACCCATCTCCGATGTCCTCGACGAAGTTGCCGGGATCATGCGGGATACCTTGGAACAACTCCATAGCGCACGACGGCACGTGGCCCAGGTCATGGTGTCCGCCCCGGGTGTGATCAAGCAACCCGCAGGTACCGTCCACCTGGCTTCGAACCTCGGTTGGCGCGACGTCCCTTTGCGTTCTCAGCTGCTCCAGCGACTGGACGCCGACATCAGCTTGCAGGTGGAGAACGATGCGAAACTCGCAGCGGTCGCCGAGTACCGCAGATATGAGGACTCCGACGTGCGGGACCTGGTCTACCTATCCGGGGACATCGGTGTCGGCGCTGGTATCATCGCGGCTGGCCAGCTGATGCGCGGCTGGTCGGGATTTTCTGGAGAAGTCGGGCACCTGCACCTCGACCCCCGCAACCTACCCTGCCACTGTGGCCGCACAGGCTGTTGGGAGGCGCGCGTCGGCCTACCCGAGTTCCTGGCGCATACCGGGGACCGACTGGGCGCCCAACCTATCGACCGGTTACTCACCCAAATTCAGGATCGTGCAACCCGTGGGGACCAGCAGGTCCTCAATGCCCTCGATGACCTGGCTACCAGCCTGGCCGAGGGCCTCAGCGTGGTCATCGACATGCTCAATCCCCGTGTGGTCGTCCTGGGCGGCTACTTCAGCTGGTTCACTGACTTCCTCATTCCGCCGATAGCGGCCGATCTGACCGCCCGCCGACTGGATCCAGGCGCGGGTGCGCTGCTCGCCGGTGCACAACTCGGCATGGTCTCTTCCGCTCATGGGGCTGCCCTGACGGCCCTGGACAGTGTATTCGTCAACCCTTTATCAGTTCCTCAATGTTGACGCCATCACCTCCTCTTCCTCAAGCACCAGGCACCCAATCCGGGACCGACGGCCCGGAGAGCATTGACAGTCGCGCGGCCGCATGTCATATTTTCGGCAGAACATGAACATTTAAGCTGAGGGAGCCCGATGTCTAGCAGCACGTCTCAGACCACCAGCCGGGCCGGGCGGTTGACCCTGCCCGTGGAGAAGGGCATGGATGCGCAGGTCGCAGAGCTGCTCGAGCGACTCCAAGCCGATGCTGTGCGCAACAGCGACGGCACCGAACTACCGGAGATCGTTAATAAGCTCGCCACGAAGATCTACCAAACCTACTTCGTAGGGCGCGGAGACCAGGACTGGGCCCAAACCCACCCCCGGGAGCTGACCCGGATCTACCTGATGAGCGAACGGACCCCAGCGCTAGCAGACGGTGAGCTATCGATCGACCTGATGACGAATTGGTTCGTTGACCAGGTGTATCCCGACACCGACTGCGATGTCGAGCGGTGGTGGCAGGTGATCGATCGCACCACCGGAGATGTCATCGCCCCCGGCGCATGGCATGTTGACCCAGCCGACTTGAGCGTGACGATGGACCAGGCCCAGGCCGGACACGTCTACACCGTCGGTTTCCTGGCTGTGCAGCGCTGGGACCCCACCCAGATGTATAACTATCTCACCAACGGTTGGGCCGACGATCCACAACGGATCAAAGAATCGCCCTACGACATCCGCTATCCCCAGACCTGGCAGCACGTACGCCACGCCTTGGACCAGTGGCTGGCCGATAACCCCCAGGTCGACGTAGTACGCTTCACGACCTTCTTCTACCACTTCACCCTCGTCTACGGCTCCGATGGAACCGAGCGCTTCGTCGACTGGTTCGGCTACTCCGCCTCCGTCTCGGTACCTGCAATGGAAGCTTTTGAGAAACGCTTCGGCTACCCATTGCAGGCCGAGGACTTCATCGACGAGGGCTGGTACAACTCGCCTTTCCGGGTACCCCGCAAGTCCTTCCGGGACTGGGTCTCTTTCCAACACGAGTTCGTGACATCCCGCATGGCCGAGCTGGTGGAACAGGTCCATGCCGCCGGCCGCGAGGCCATGATGTTCCTAGGCGACAACTGGATCGGCACTGAACCCTATGGGCCCCATTTCGCGCACACTGGAATAGACGCGGTAGTCGGATCCGTGGGCAGTGGGGCTACCTGCCGAATGATCTCCAACATCCCCGGCGTCCGCTACACGGAGGGACGCCTACTGCCATACTTCTTCCCCGACGTCTTCTATCCAGGTGGAGATCCGGTGACCGAGGCCAATGCCTCGTGGCTAGCTGCACGTCGCGCCATCGTGCGCTCTCCCCTGGACCGGATCGGCTACGGCGGATACCTGAGCCTGGCCGTCCAGCACCCCGAATTCGTAGACCGCATGGAAGAGATCGTCAACGAGTTCCGCGCTATCCATGCGGCTGCTGCCGGTCAGCGACCCATCGCTACCGGCCCCCGGGTTGCCATCGTGAACTGCTGGGGGGCGCTGCGCAGCTGGCAGACCCACATGGTCGCCCATGCCCTGCACTACCGACAGGCCTACTCGTACCTCGGCGTCCTTGAGTCGCTCAGTGGGCTGCCGCTACAGGTGGACTTTCTCAGCTTCGACGACATCCGCAACGGCGTGCCCGAGGGAGTTGAGGTGCTGATCAACGTCGGTGCCGCCGGCACTGCGTTCAGTGGTGGATCCGAATGGGCCGACGAGCGTGTCACCTCGGCAGTGCGCAGATTTGTCGCAGCCGGAGGCGGTCTGGTCGGCGTCGGTGACCCCACCGCCCACCCCGCCCGCGGAGCGGTCTACCAGCTCAGCGATGTCCTTGGTGTCGACCGCGAACTCGGGTGGGGCCTGAGCACGCACCGCCCCATGCACACCAGCGATCATCACTTCGTCACCCTCGATTTGTCGAGCCGCTTGGACGTGGGAGAAGGCACTCCCGACGTGTTCTGCGCCAGCGCCACCACCACTGTCCTGGCAGCTCACCACGAGCAAGTAGACCTCGCAGTCAACCAGTTCGGCTGCGGCCGTGCCGTTTACCTGGCCGGACTCCCATACTCGTCGCAGAATGCCCGGTTGCTGCACCGAGCCCTCGCCTGGGCCGGACACCGTGAGGACGCCTTCACCACGTGGACCAGCAGCGACGTGCGTGCAGAAGTCGCCGTCTATCCGCACAGTGACCGACTGCTGGTGATCAACAACTCCTTGGACCAGGTGACCACCACCGTGTCGACCCCTACGACGGTCCGCGAAGTGCACATGGAAGCCGCAGGGCACCTGTGGTTCGACCTCGAACTTCACCCCCTGGACATCCCAGGCTGAACCCTCCAAGGCTCAATTTAGCCTTGGAATCCTCACGGTCGGACAACAACAGGGCAAGTCCGTTCGACAGCCACCACACGCTCGCCCCGAGGCAGCCACATAAGGCTCTACCCTTTACCGGCGCACAATTTAGGTTATTCTCTAAACCAACGACGGCAGACCAAAGCACCACGGGAAGGAGCGCTCCATGCTCGCCTGGGTCATTCTTGCCGACCAAGTCGACAGTCGACGCCACAACGACGAGGTCCCCCATCTCCTCACTGCCCTGACCTCCCCCGGGTTGCTGGTGAGCCCCACGGGTTACACGGTCGGCACCCCACAATGGGTCCTCCCCCCAGAGCGGACCTCTGGTGACGAAGTCCAGGCGCTCACCACCGACCCCGCCAGCCTCATCCACGCTGTGTGGACATCCGGTTCGGGACCATGGCGTATCGGAGTCTCCCATGGCGAGGTCGACACTCCGCTGCCCGATTCCACGCGCGCAGCACGAGGACCCGCTTATATATCGGCACGAGAAGCAATCGACGAGTGCCGACGACGTCGCGCAGCAATCCACGTCTTTGCCGACGGCACCGATGGAATGCGCCGGTTCTCCCAAGTGGCCCAGGTCGTCGTCGATCTCGCCCGACGGCTGCGCCCAGCCGCCCGCGATGTCGCCAAGTTCTACGATCTGTCTATGAGCAGCGACGAGACTGCACGGGCCCTCGGAATCAGCACCTCGGCCGTCAGTCAGCGACTTACCCGCGCTCGCTGGGAGTACCTCGTCGGGATTCGGCAACTCGCCGTCGACCTGGCTCAGGAGGCGCAATGGCCGTCACCATGAGGATCGTGGCCGCCCTCCTCGTAATCGCCGCAGTGTGGGGCGGCAAGTACGTCGTCTCCCTCATCTTTCGCGCCGCCGGGGTCCGGGCCGGCGGGGATACCGGTCTGCTGCGCGGAGGTCTGTGGATCGGCTACCTGGAGCGACTCGGGATCGTCATCGCCATCCTCACCAGCTACCCAGCCGGGATCGCTGTCATCCTCGGCGTCAAGACTCTGGCCCGCTACGCCGAGCTGAAGTCGCAACCGACTCCGGGATCGGACGCGGCGCAAGCCAACAAGGAGTCGAGCGCAGCTATCGAGCAATTCATCATCGGAACGATGGCATCGGCTCTATGGTCGGTACTGCTCACGGTGACAGCTAAAGCCCTGTGGGGCTGACCACAGCTACACACGCGGTCCGCGACCAGCCCGGACCCCACGATGCGCTATCAGCCCCCGGAGCTCACTCAGCCCTAACCGGCTCCAGCTTCCACACTTGCTCGGCGTAGTCGCGAATGGTGCGGTCAGAGGAGAACCGACCAGACTTGGTGACGTTCACCCATGCCTTGCGCGCCCAACCACGGGCGTCAGCATGATCAGCGGCCATCTTGTCCTTGACATCCCGGTAGGACGCGAAGTCGCCCAACACATAGTAGACGTCGGGAACCTCCCAGCCGGGCTCCATGAGGCTTTGACGCAGATCGTGGAACCAGCCAGAACCATTGTCGTCGAGGGTGCCGTCGGTCAGCGTATCAATAACCCGCTTGAGGCCCGGTACATTTTCGTAATGCCAACGCGGATCGTAGTCCCGCTTGAGGGAAGGCAGCTGCTCCTCAGTGGCACCAAAAATGTAGGCGTTGTCGTCACCTACCGCGTCGAGGATCTCGACGTTGGCCCCATCCAAGGTGCCCAGGGTGAGAGCGCCGTTCATCATGAACTTCATATTCGAAGTACCTGAGGCCTCCTTGCCGGCCATCGAAATCTGCTCGGAGACGTCAGCGGCCGGAATGATGTGCTCGGCCGGGGAGACGTTGTAGTTGTGAATAAAGACGACCTTGATCCGACCGTTGATGTCCTCGTCGTTATTGACCAGACGAGCCACCTCGTTGATGAATTTGATGATCGCCTTAGCACGGATGTAGCCGGGAGCGGCCTTAGCGCCAAAGACGAAAACCCGCTTCGGAACGTTGAGGCTCGGGTCGTCTTTGATGCGGAAGTAGAGGTCAAGCACGTAGAAGGCGTTGAGCAATTGACGCTTGTACTCGTGCAGTCGCTTGATTTGGACGTCAAAAATAGCGTCCGGATCAATCTTGACGCCCTCACGCTCGGCTACCCAAGCCGCGAAGTCGACCTTGTTAGCGTGTTTGATCTCGTTGATGCGGTCGTAGACCGACTCGTCCACGGAATCAGTGTAGTTAGCGAGCACTGAAAGGTCCTTGACCCAGGTGTCAGAGCCGGTGACCTCGGACAGCAAACTCGCCAGACGCGGATTGCACTGGTTAAGCCAGCGACGCGGAGTGACGCCGTTGGTCTTGTTGTTGAACCGCTGCGGCCAGATTGCGTGCCACTCTTTGAGGGTCTCGCGCTTAATGATCTCGGTGTGCAAGGCGGCGACACCGTTGATGGAGTAGGAGGCGTAACAGGCGATCCACGCCATCCGTACCTGGTTGCCGCTCACCGGGGCCATGTACTCGATGGTCTGACCGTCCACACCGCGCTTGTTCATGTCCTCGCGAAAACGACGGTCAATCTCGCGAACGATCTCGGAAATGCGCGGGAACAGGCGATCGAAGATCTGCATTTCCCACTTCTCGAGAGCTTCGGCCAGCACGGTGTGATTGGTGTAGGCGAAGGTATGGGTAACGACCTCCCACGCCTCGTCCCAACCCATACCGTGCTCATCGAGGAGGATGCGCATGAGCTCAGGGATGGACAGCACCGGATGGGTGTCGTTGAGCTGGATCGAGTTGTATTTAGCGAAGCCAGTAAGGTCCTCGCCGTGGTGCTCGATGTAGTTGTCGACGATCTCCTGCAGGGAGGCTGAGCAGAAGAAATACTGTTGACGGACCCGCAGCACCTTGCCCTCGAAGGTGGTGTCGTTGGGGTAGAGCACGCGCGAAATGTCGGAGGTGCGCTCCCGTTCGACGATAGCGTCAGTGAAGCGCTGGGAGTTGAAAGCCTGGTAGTCGAACTGTTCCATCGGCTCGGCTTTCCACAGCCGCAGCGTCCCGACGTTGCGGGTCCCATAACCGGTGATCGGCATGTCGTGAGGGATGGCGCGCACCCACATGTCGGCGTAGCGAACGATACGCTGTTGCTCTTCACGACGGATGACGAAGGGGTAGCCCTCCTCCATCCATGGGTCTGGGTGTTCGGTCTGGAAGCCGTTGTCGAAGAGCTGCTTGAACAGGCCGTAACGGTAGAGGATTCCGTAACCAGTAACAGGCAGTTCCAGGGTGGCGCAGGAATCGAGGAAGCAGGCGGCCAGACGACCTAGGCCACCGTTACCTAGAGCAGCGTCGGGTTCTTGTTCGAGCACCTCGGACAGATCGATACCGAAACTGGCGAGGGCCTCGCGGGTCTCGTTGACGAGTCCGAGGTTCGACAAGTTATTGAGCAGGGCTCGTCCCATGAGGAATTCAGCGGAGAAGTAGTGCTCCTGGCGCTCGGCTTTGTACGCAGCGTCGGTGGCCTGCCAGTCATCTGCGATACGGCCCACGACACAGGCCGATAATCCCTGCCACACCTCCATGGGGGTCGACGCAGTAACGGAACGTCCTGAGGTCGATCGCACCTGGAATGCGATTGCTGAAGCCAGGTCCTGAGTCATGTGCCTTCCTTGGATATGGGTGCGCCGCACCGCGGCTGGTACATTGCGTTCACACTACCGCGGATCAGACGTATGGCCCGGAGCCCGACCAATCCGTCCGTGGAGTCCCAGACCACGCCTACTAACGAGAACGAACCCTGTCCAACCGAGCATCACCGCTGCGACAACGACCGGGATCCCTAGCGCTCCAGCACGAGTCAGTTCTAGCGCGAAGGCGGCGGCGAAGAGCGGGGCACGCTGGGTCATAGACAACACGCATCCAGCACCGACGATCACCATCATGGCGATCTGGGAGGGTGCGTCGATCCCTGCCACCACGGCTACCAGAGCTCCGACCAGGGCGCCTGCGGATAGGGACGGGGTGAGTAGACCGCCGGCAGCACCGGAGCGTAATGCCACCGTCGTGGCGAGAATCTTGCCGACGAGCAGGATCACCAAACTAGCTGGAGCCACAGGATGGGCCAGCACCAGATTGACGATGACCTGGCCATTTCCGACCACTTGAGGTGCCGCCAGAGCGATGGCGGTCACTCCGGCCGATCCCAACGGAACCGTCCACCACAGCCTGGAGGTAACCGGGACTCGCCGTTTCATCTCCCCAAAGAGCACTCCCATCCCGGCTCCTACAACGGTGGAAACCGCAACGACAAGAACCATCCAGCCAAGGCCGGGACCTGTCACTGTGGCGGCTGGTGAACGATAGATGGGGCGGTCATGGTTCAACAACCATGCCGTCACCGTTGATAGGACGGAGATGACGCCGGCTATTCCCACCTGTCCCCAGCCACGTTTGGTGCGAAGATCAGGGCGCACCGTCAGTTCTAGGGCGTACAGCGCTCCAGCGACGGGCACGTTATAGACCGATGCCAGGCCGGCACCGGCGGCGCTGGCCAGCACAACCCGCCGGGTGGCGACGTCGACTCGGAAAGTGTCGGATAGCCCTTGGGCAGCCAGGGCAGCCATCTGACGCGGTGCCGCCTCTCGGCCTAGGGAGCTTCCTGACCCGACGACGACGAGCTGGGCGAGGGCGTCAACGATGGTCTCGACTGGGCGTAGCCGCGTCGGAGAGTCGATGGCCTGTCGCACCGAGGTAATCGACCCCGATGGGAACGGACGCAGCCACCGCCACGTCAAGCCCGCAATGAGAGCACCCATAATCGGCGCGACGAGGCGTCGCCACATAACGACTTCCCCAACACCCGTCGTCGACGAGGAGAAGGGCACACCGAAGGCGCAGACCTCAATGAGGTGGGACAGTTCGCTTGTAAGGCCACCGATGAGTCCCGACGCCAACCCCGTCAGTACGACGGCGGCAACGAATCGGATCCGTGAGGTGACCACGAGTCAGACGCTACCGCCACAACCTTAAGAGCACGGCCTATGAATCACGCTGGAAGGGCGACGTAGATCGTCTCCAGGAATTCTTCAATACCCTGGTAGGAACCCTCGCGTCCCAGCCCGGATTCCTTGACGCCACCAAATGGGGCAGCCGCGTTAGAGAACACCCCTAGGTTCGCACCGATCATGCCGGTCTCCAGCTTCTGTCCCATCCGTAGGATGCGAGCTGTGTCACTGGTGAACACGTACCCGGCCAGTCCCACCGGAACCGAGTTGGCGAGGGCTAACGCTTCCTCTTCGGTGCGGAAGGTCGTTATCGGGGCGACTGGCCCGAAAATCTCGGTTTGCATGATCTCAGCGTCAGCGGGAACGCCAGAGAGCACCGTCGGTGGATAGAACCAGCCCTTATCCTCGGGAATCTCACCACCGCAACGCAGGGTGGCACCGGCCTCGATAGCTGAACGCACCAGGCCGTCAACTTTTTCGCGGTCACGCTCGGTGATCATGGGCCCGACCTCGGATTTTTCGTCCAACCCGTCCCCGACGACCAAACCGGACATCATCTCGATCATCTTGTCGGTGAATTCCTCGGCCACCGACTCGTGGACGATAAAGCGGTTCGCAGCGATGCATACCTCGCCCATATTGCGCATCTTGGCGCCCTTGGCCCCGATGATGGCCTGGTCCAGGTCGGCGTCGTCGAAGACGATGAAGGGAGCGTTGCCACCAAGTTCCATCGAGGTGCGCAATACGTGCTTGGCAGCCTTGCCCAGCAGATTTGCACCCACCCCGGTAGACCCGGTGAAGGACAATTTGCGCAGTCGCGGATCCTCCAGGATGGCGTCAGTGACAGCGTGATCCAGACCAGTGATGACATTGAGAACACCGGCTGGCAGACCAGCTTCGAGGAACGTCTTGGCAAGCAGCAAGGTGGTCAACGGGGTAGCCGAGGCCGGGCGAATCACCACAGTGCACCCAGCAGCCAGAGCCGGGGCGATCTTGCGGGTAGCCATCGCCAACGGGAAGTTCCATGGGGTGATGAATAGGCACGGACCGACGGGACGCTTGGTGACCAACTGACGGATGTTGCCCTCCGGCAGCAAGCCGTAGTCACCGCGGATGCGTACCGCCTCCTCCGAGAACCAGCGCAGGAATTCGGAGCCATACGTGACCTCGCCGTAGGACTCCGCGAGCGGCTTGCCCATCTCGAGGGTCATGAGGCGGGCGAAGTCATCCTTGCGCTCGGTGACGAGGTTAAAAGTCTTGCGCAGGATTTCGGCACGCTCCCGCGGGGCGGTGTCGGCCCAAGAGTGCTGGGCGCGAACAGCAGCGTCAAGGGCATCGGTGCCCTGGTCAACAGAGGCATCGGCGATGGCGACGAGGGGCTTCTCGGTGGCGGGATTGATGACGTCGAAGGTGCGGGACGCCTCGGCGTCCACCCATTCTCCGTCAATGAGCAACTGGGTGGGAAGATCGGAGGGGAGCGAACGGTCGTTGGTCATCATGAAACAACCCTACGACGGGGTGTCGACGCTATGGCAGGGTTCGACGTTCACGTGGGGAGAACACTTCCCATAATCGAATCACTCACAGGATGGTCACATGGACCGTTCCGTTAGGCTGCCGAACGACATCAGTCTTCACGTGGTAAACATCGTCGAGGACGTTCGGAGACAGCACAGTCGACGGAGCACCGCAGGCAACGCAGCTTCCCCCTGACATCAAAACCAACGTGTCACAAAAGCGACCCGCCAAGTTGATGTCGTGGAGTGCGATTACCGTCGTCGCATTGAGACGACGGAGTAGGTGCATCAGCTTGAGTTGATGATGGATGTCGAGATGATTAGTCGGCTCATCCATGACGATCATGCCGGTTTGCTGAGCAAGCGCCCTCGCGATCGTCACTCGCTGTCTCTCACCCCCAGAAATCCTCGAAAAAGACGATCCTGCAAGATTGTCGACTTCCATAACCTCCATCGCCGCGTGGCACAGTTCGAGATCACCAGCTCCCAGCGACTGCCACGACCTTTTGTGAGGAGCTCTCCCCATCCGAACAATTTCACCACAGGTTAGCGGAAACTCCGCAGGTGTTTCCTGCAGGACCACACAGATATGTTGCGCCGACCACTTTGCGTCCCGTGACCAGACGTCTACTCCATCTAAGGTTACAGATCCCCTCGCGGGTTTCCTCGAGTGAAAGATCGACCGCAATATCGTCGATTTATCACTCCCATTCGGACCAAGAATTCCCACAACATCGCCTGGTCGGGCACAAAAATTGACGCCGTCGACAATGCAATGTCCATCGATGTCTACACCCAAGTTATCGACAACAAGCTTTGCACCTTTAATCATCTTTCCGCCTCCCGCCGTTGCGACGCAAGAGAAAAAGAAAGAATGGGGCGCCGACTAAGGCGGTGACTATACCAACCGGCAATTCCTGTGGCCTGATAACCATTCGGGCGCCAAGGTCTGCTAGTACAGTGAAGATCGCACCCAGCAATAGCCCGATGGGAAGAGTTCTACGGTGATCCGCCCCCACACACAACCTCGTAATGTGCGGCATGACCAGCCCTATGAAACCAACAACTCCGCATACTGCAACAGTCACGCCGACGATAGCGGCGGCGACGGCAAACATCCATGTTCGAAATCGATTTACGTTCAGACCGAGGGAACCCGCACTTTCTTCACCAGCGAGCAGGATATTGAGGTTCGAGGCTTGCGCCAGGCACAGAATTATCCCGATCGCCAGGACGCCGGAAGGAAACAAAAGATTCTCCCATTTGGCCGCCCCAAAACCGCCTAGACTCCAGAACAACACCTGTGAGGCCAATTGTGGGTCGGGTGATGTCAGCACCATAAAGTTGTTAACCGCCGACAGCAGAGCCGAGACAGCCGTTCCAGTGAGTATCAAAGTTCCTGCGGTCATGGTCTGTCGTTGGCGTGCAACCATGATTACGAGAAGAAGCGTCAAAAATGCGCCACCGAATGCCGCCAACCCCAGCGACACCGTGCCTCCGATGAGTAACCCGAACCGCATTACCGCAATGGCTCCCGTTGCCGCTCCCGATGAAACACCCAGGATAGTCGGGTTGGCCAGAGGATTACGCAAAAGCGCCTGCACAACCGTACCAACAGTGGTCAATGCCATACCTGCCACAGCAGCCAGGAGCACCCGTGGTAGACGCGTATCAGCGACGATTCGATCGATAGCTGGGGTCCATTCGACCGATATAACGCCTTCTGGAAACACCCGGTGAGCCACAACCTTCCACACCATAGTGAATGGAACCTGGACCGATCCAATGGACAGCGCGGTACCCAAAACGAAAAGTAGAACCGTCACGAAGACCAGAATGAGAACCACCGAACGCCCCCGACGTAAATCGGATTGGTAACTCGTCACGTCCTCCAAGGACCGAGCCGGAACGCGATTTAAGATAGCAACGAGATCACCCTGGTCGCTCACGGACCTGACGGACGTATCGTCACCCTCACTGTGCGCACCTAGCATCAGCTATGGAACTGTTTAGAAGTTGTTCAATACTCTCGGCGGACCGGGGACCTGGCTGGGCTAAAGACAGGCTAATGACAGGGAAGGCGTTGTTCTTAACAGCCTTAGTATCCTTAAGAGCAGGAATGGACTTTAGCGTCTTAATCTTCTGATCCACACTGGGCGTCTTATAGTCGTAGATGAGAATCATGTCTGGATCAGCTTTGGCTACTTGCTCCCACGACATCTTTCCCCATCTCAGCGGCTCATGGGCAAAAATATTCTCTCCCCCTGCCGCATCGATCATCACTGATGCGTAGGCCCATCCACCTACAGTGATCGGAGCTTCTATGCCTGAATTATACAGGAATACTTTGGGGCGATCCTTACCCTTTACAGAGTTCTTGACACTACTAACCTTGGAATTGAACCTGCGAACAGCCTTTTCCGCCTTATCGTTGACATCGAAGATTTGACCAATCGTCCTAATCTCTTTGGTTTCATCTTCAAGGGTCTTCACCTGGTCAGAGCACCCCACCGGACTCAGATGGGTCTTAATTCCAAGCTTTTTGAGATCCTCTCTAGTGTGTCCATTACTCTTCGAGAATCCATCCGGATATCCCGAATAAACGAAATCTGGGTTAACAGAGAGGAGCTTTTCCATAGACGGTTGCCCGGAGGCGAGAATCGGAATGGAATCGTATGCCTTCTTGTACTGCGATCCAATAGGACGATTACGTTGATATGCCGTTCCAACCATCCGCTTTTCGAGACCCAGTTCGAGCATCGTCTCGGTCGCGGTGGAGGTCAAGGTTACGGCACGCTTAGGAGCAGATTCGAATACCTGACTGACACCACAACTGGTGACAGTCAGAGGATACGAAGTGTGCCCCTGCATCACCGGCAACGTTGCAGTCGATGCTTTCGAAATACTGGGATCAGTGACAGCACTTCCACAACCAACAAGACTGAATATAGGCATCGCCATCGCGGCAATAAGCGCGGTCATTCGCACGCGTTTTCGCACCATCAAATTATCCTTTCAACCGCGCGCCCATCGACGACCTTGCCCACAGGACACACGTCCAACAAGAGTTTCTTCGCGCTCGCTTGAATGCGCCAACAGGGAAAGCATAGCAATGGTCCAATTAATAGAATTCGCGATCACCAGCGTGCACTCATGGCAGGACGTGCCACTCCATCTTCAGCTTCCAATCGCGCCAGTCAGTGGCATCTCTATATGCAATATGTCACAAATTCCGTGCTGGAATGTTCTTTCCCTGCGCATGGATCAGACCAACGGTCCGCTTGTAACGCCAACCGCTTCGAATCCTCACAGCGTGAGTGTCCAGGTACTCCATTGCAGCTACCTTGCTGCCACCGTGGGCATCGATCTCGCGCTCCAGTTCGGTCTCACCGATAACTCGATACTCTTCTAGCACCCGAATTTCCGCGGGTATGCCAAGTTGTGCCAAACCCCCGGCAAACAACAGATGCCTGGCTTGAGACGCTACGATTCCTCCCCCTCTAGCCACCGCAAGCGCGTGATCCCACACGGTCGGCGACCCAGTGGTGTCAATGATGATGAGATGCTTCTTTGTCTGCCGCACCATGGCCTGGAGCGATGCCTGTAGGTCGAGGTTCCAGTACAACGACCACGCTGCCATAACGCTGTCAAACTGGCAACCGAGGTCCGCTGGCCATTCCTGATGAACGACATCGATCTCGACGTCTTTCTCCTCGGCAGAACTTTCCAAGACACTTAGCATGTCCTCGGATCGATCCAGCACGGTCACCCGGCACCCGCGCTGTGCCAGCGGAATCGCAAACCTTCCCGTTCCTCCACCAACGTCGAGGACCGAAGATCCCGGCTCCACGATCTCGGTTACGGCTGCGATCTGCGCCAACGAGCCACCCGTCTCCCCGGCGTGCTGGTCATAGACCCGGGCATAACAACGCCAGAATTCCCGTTCCTCTTCCAGAGTCCTGCGTTGGGGATCACAGCTCCTGTCATGCTCCCACAGCCCGAAGTAATCAATGATCTCCATCCCGCCTCCCTGCATGGCCTGGCCCCGTAAACGGTACCGGCCCCTATGACCGATGTACCCACCCGCACCCATGGCAATCACGTTCGTAACCCGGGGTGCTGCCACTGTGGGTGGTGTTGACCCTCATCACGAACAAGATTGACACAGCACCCGCTGAGCCCGACTGCCCGGACCCGATCTGGTTTGCGCATAACCGGCCGCAAACACGCTCATACCACAGAAGGACCAGCTAATTCGCTCGCCAGCACGATGCGTGACGAGGGGTTCCAGCAACACAGTGGATGCCATGTTGACGACAACTCGCCCACATCCCCGCGCCGCTGACACAACCATCCGTGGTGCTCACCTGCGCGCCCTCGGACTGACGAAAACCTACGGGATGACACGTGCCCTCGATCACATCGACATCGCCATCCCAGCTGGCCAGTCGGTCGCCGTCATGGGGCCGTCCGGGTCAGGCAAGACCACCCTGCTGCACTGCTTGTCGGGGATCCTCTCGCCTGACTCTGGCAGTATCGAACTGGCTCTGCCGGACCGCACCGTCAACGTCGAAAACCTCTCTAACGAAGGCCGAGCAAAGCTACGCCGTCAATCCCTTGGTTTCGTCTTCCAACAAGGAATGCTCGTACCCGAGCTCACTGCTGTCGAGAACACCGCCCTACCCCTCATGCTTAACGGCGTATCCCGAACCGATGCGGTCAGGTATGCCACCCAATGGCTTGAATCGATGGGGTTAGGCGGCATGGAGGATCGTCGGATTGGTCAGCTCTCCGGGGGCCAAGCTCAACGCGTCGCTATTGCCCGGTCCCAGGTAATCGATCCGTCGATTGTCTTCGCTGACGAACCCACCGGAGCCCTCGACTCGGCCACCGCCATCGAAGTGATGGCCATTCTGCTTTCGGCGACGACCGGGCGGGGACGCACCCTCGTCGTCGTCACCCATGATGAGGACGTCGCCCGCCGCTGCCAGCGCATCCTTCATCTGCACGACGGTCGGATCGTCTCTGACGACGTACGTCATTCCGATGGGAGGTGGTGATCATGACTATGACGCCACCTATCGAACCGGGAACCGCCGATCAAAGGATCCCGTCCCTCACCGTCCCCGAGCCACTGGGAGCTACGCCCGGACGTCTTACCACTGCTGCGATCCTCAGCATGACCCTCCGTGCCTCAGCCGCTGACCACTCCACCTGGCGGCTGCCGGTAGTTGCTTTCGCTGTCATTGCAACCATCATCCTCGACGTCACTGGCGGTGCCGTCATGATGTGGCATCTACCGGGAGACAACTCTGGCTTCTACAAGCTGACCTCGACAATTGCCGTCATCCTGCTGGTGCTGCCCTTGATGACCCTGGCAGCTTCGGCGGCACGATTATCGGCGCGACGCCGGGACGACCGGTTGTCCTCTCTACGACTTGTGGGCGCTTCGTCCCACCTGTTGCGGGTAGTGGCCCTGACCGAGGCCGGGCTACAAGCCCTTGTAGGTTCCATCCTGGGCATCACCGGATACGTACTGTGCCTGCCTCTGCTAGGACAGCTCTCCTTCAACGGCGGAAAGGTCGGCGCAGATTCAATCCTGCTCAGGCCTATCCCCGTGGCCGGAGTCATCCTCACTCTCGTGCTACTAGCCCTTGTCAGCTCTGCGATCGGCCTGCGTACGGTCGACGTCTCCCCGCTTGGAGTGCGAATGCGCAGCCAACCTCGGTCAGTCTCGTGGGTTCGGCTGGCAATCGGTGGTGCCATAGTCCTGCTCATCGTCTTTTCTAAGGCCGTGTTGGGATTTCTCGGTCACCAAACAGGCATGGTCGGCGTGTACGTGTTTATCGCCGTCATTCTGGCTGCCGTCGTCGAGCTCGCCAACATCATTGGGCCGAAGCTACTGGCTATGTACTTCCAGCACCGTCTACAACGGGCCAAAGATGCCACCGATCTCGTGGCAGCCCGCCAGGTGCTGGAGAACCCGCGCGCCGCCTGGACCCAGGTAGCCTCGCTAGGAGCGGTGTGCGTGGTCGGAATGCTGGGAGGCACCGGAGCCGCAATGATGCAAACCATCAACAACGATCCCCCGGCCACGAAATCCGCCCGCATCGTCGGAGGAGACCTACAGACCGGGGTGATCCTCCTCATCATCTTCGCGTTCGCCACCGTTGCCTGCTCGGTGGGAGTCAATCAAGCTTCCGCGATCCTCGACCGTCGATCTGTCGAAGTGGGGTTGGACGTCGTCGGGATGGATCTGCAAACCCAGGACAAGGTGCGACGCATCACTGTCATCTCACCGATGCGGTTCGCCATGGTCACCGGCATTATTGCCACCGGGCTGCTGCTCGTCCCGGCGACCGGAATTGCTCTCATCACCCGGCCAGCAACGGTCCTCGTAACGGTCGCCACCATTGTGGCGGGAGCGGGCATGGTTCGGCTGGGTCTGTGGGCTACCCGCCCGACTCTGCGCCGGGTCATCGACGATGGGCTAGCCCGGACTGAATAGGAAAAGGGTCAGCGTCGCTGCTCATCGTCGGGGCGCTCGTCGATCCCATCCATACCGAATCGCCAAACCTCGTCGATCCAGCCCCTCCTCACTGAGCTGATCCGGCTGACCACTGCAATGGTACTGGCCACGACGGCAAGGCCCACAAGGAAAGGTTTGTTCACGGCACCACTGTAGGTCGACGGCTACCCCGAGCCCAGCAGCGCCTTCGCGCTGGTCTGGCGACGCCGCCCCACCGCCCCCATGCTGGCCACCAGAGCCACCACGGCCCAAGCCACGACGGCCACTAAGGACCCAAACGCGGGATTCTGGCCGGCCACCACGGCCTGCACCGCCCGCAGGGCCGGGTTGAGGGGGGAGACGGCGTCGGCCCAGCGCACCGGAGCGGGAACTGTGCTGGCTAATCCAGCAGCCACTGTGGCGGTGACCAGCACGACACTGATAAGACGCCCCAGCCCGTGCAGCCATGCCGCCAGGGAGTGGTTGACCAGCCCGAACATCACCCCGACAAGCAGCAACAAGCTACCCAAACCGATTGACCTCGGCACCGAAAGCCCCAGAGCCGTACCACCAATGACGGCCAGGCCACCGCTCACCGCAACGCTTACCACTGCCCCAACCGACATTGTCCGGGCCAATAACCCCAGGGTTGAGCGTGAGGAGGTGAGTGCCCCCGAGGGCACCGTCCGGGCCACCAACCAGGTCGCCAGAGCAGCGATCCAGGCGCCCAGGACGAGCAGCACAGCGACGACAGCCACCGAGGTCGCGATAGCTGGTCCGTCCCCGTTGACAGGTGCAGAGACGACGTCGGCAAGCTTGGTGCGGTCGTTCTGGGAGTATGTCGGCACCTTCTTGGCTCCGGCTGCCAGCTGGCTGGAGAACACGCCGGTGCCCTTGGTGAGTTTCCGGGCTCCTGAGTCGAGCTTGGTCATCCCCGACGCGAAGGTTCCAGCCCCCGTGGCGGCTTTCGCCAGGCCGTCGGAGAGACGATCTACCCCATCGACGTACTGGTTAACGCCGTTTTGAAGTTTCGGCGTCGAGCCAGCAGCCTTACTCACCCCAGCGGTGTAGGCGTCGACCCCGTGGGCAAGAGTCGCGGCCCCTGACGATAACTTCACCCCGCCGGCCTTGAGCTGTTGGGACCGGCTGGCTAAGGCCTGGGCACCGGTAGCGGCCTGGTGGATACCCTCATGTAGCCGGGTGACCTGCCTGACCATCTTCGGCAAACCAGTGCGCAGTTGTGTGGTGAACTCATTGACCCCTCGAGACAGTCGTGAGGAACCGTCAGCAAGTTCGTCGATGCCGTCGTCGATGCTCTTGCCAGAGTTCGGATCCTTGATCGCCATCGCCTTGACGGCCACCCCCGACCCAGCCCGCACGCCCAGGGCGTACCCATCGGTCATCGCGTCGCGGACGATGGGTACCAGGTCGTGGCATTCCTGCGCGGTGTGGCTTCGCATGCATCGACGCAGGAAGTCAGCCTCGCCCCGGGACAGGGCTTCCTTACTAAGTTCCGCGGTTTTCTTTCCCGACGCGTACTGGCGGATCTCAGTGCGGTAACCCACCAGATTGCCGGTGAACTGGTCGATGCCATCAGCAAGCTGTCCGGCCCCACCGGCGAGTTTGTCGAGCTGGGAGGGATCGATTTTCCCGGTAGCCGCAGCGATCTTCTCATCCATCGTCGTCAAACCAGCCGACAGCTGCCCGATGCCGTCGACGACCTTCCCCGTGCCATCGGTGTAGGTCGCCACCCCGCTGGCCAGCCCATCGGCCCCTTGGCTGAGCTGCTGGCCCTTGTGAGACAAGGTTGTGAGCCCTCCGGAGAGCTGGGAGACACCGTCGGTGAGCTTGCCGCCGTTAGCTGACAACCGCTGAGCTCCCCCGCTGAGCTTCGTCATGCCGGAGGCAAGGGTGGCTGCGCCGGCGGAAGAACGTTTAGTGCCGTCAGCGAGTTTCGTGGCCCCGTCGTCCAGTTTCGCCGCAGCGCCGGCCATCCTGGCCATCTGTTCGGCAAACCGATTGAAACCAACGTAGACATTCTCCAGATATTTCGAAGTCAGGGTGGTGTTGAGGGACCGGCGCGCCACCTGGGCGGTGAGCTCAGCGATCGTGGTGTCGGTGACCGGGGAGTTCTGGGAGGCCGTCACGTCGATGAGGGCCTGTTTGGCCTTGTTGACGTCGTTGGCGGAGAAGGAGGTGGCATCAGCCGAGAAGGACTCCGGAATCGTCACCACCACCGAGTAAGTGCCGTCCCGCAGCCCCTCGGCAGCCCCCTGGGCGTCGGTGAGAGTCCAGTCGACGGTGTGGCCATCAGTGGTGTGCGAGCCAGAGTCCATCAAGGCGGCGGTGAGTTGGCGGCCCATCGGAACCAGTTGTCCACGCACCTTGACGGCCTTGTCCTCGTTGACGACGGCCGCTTTCACCCGGCCCAACCGGTCGGTGGTATGCCAGGTCGTCCCGACCAATCCGGCGACCACCAGCAGCGGAACGAGGACGAGAACCACCACCGCCGGCCACCTTAACCTGATCGTGGAATGGGAACGTTCAGTCATCATCGAGTACCTCCAGAGGACGACTCAAAATGGTGTTCGGCCAGGTTGTGGATGATCTGTGGGGAGAGCCAATCGATGCGACCGCGACGCTGGGCACCCAAGATCACCGCAGCCTCGCCGGCTTCGCGAACCAGGGATTCCAGCAGATCCCGAGTAATGGGATCGACGATCCGGTCGGCGTGGTCAATGAGGAACAGCCGGGGACGTTTACTGGGTCGTCGGGGCAGATGGGTGAGTACCGTCATCGCTGAGCGCAGCTCGTCAACGAAATCCGGAGCGGACGCGTCGAGGAACCACGTCACCCGACGCACTCTGGAAGCCCGCTCGGGTAGCAGCAATCCTCCCGACCTCATCCGGCCGTGATCCAAGGGCAGCCGTCCCCCGATCGCCAGCAGGACGGCCGAGACACTGTTCTGCGATCCGACGACGGCTTGCACCTGACGCGGTTCGACGTGCAGGTCGAGGCCTTCGAAGAGCCCCTCCACCCCGATCCCCTCGGCGTGCAGGGCCTCGGTGTGATCCGCTGTGGGCCAGGCGGCCAGCTTTTCCTCGTGGGCGATCCCTTCTCCCTCGATGTCGAGGCGGGGTAGGCGTCGATCCAGCCACCCGGGCAGCCACCAGGCCTTGTCACCTAGCAGAGCCATCACGGCCGGAACGAGGGTCATCCGCACCAAGAAGGCATCCGTGAGGATCCCGACGGCCAGGGCCAGGGCGATTTCCTTGATGGCGTTCATGCCCTCGGGGATGAAGAAGACGAACACCGAAATCATGATGACGGCAGCTGCCGTCACGACCTTGCCCGAACCGATGAATCCCCTTGTCACAGCACCTTTGGCATCACCGGTGTGTACATATTCCTCACGCATCCGCGAGACCAGGAACACCTCGTAGTCCATCGCCAATCCGAACAGTATGCCCATGACGACGATAGGCATGAAGGAGATGATGGGCACCAGACGATCCAGGTTCACCACCTGCAACCCGATACCCCGGTTGAAGACGAGTTGGGAGACCCCGAAAGCGGCCAACACCGATAACAAGTACCCGACGGTGGCTTTGATGGGCACTGCGATGGAGCGAAACACCAAGGTCAGCAGCACTAGGCACAGCCCGACGACGAAGATCCCGAAGGGTAACAGGGCGGCACCTAGACGTTGCGAGACATCGAGCTTGATGGCTGTCAAGCCGGTGACGGCGGTGTCGACACCGTACGTATCGCGCCACTGAGTCTCGTGGTCACGCAGGGTACGCACCAGGTTATTAGTGGCCTCGTCGGCCGGGCCGGTGGTCGGCAGCACCTGGATCATCGCGGAGTCGGCATTTCGGTTCGGCACCGCCAGGGCAACGGTGTCAACCCCCGGAATCTTCTCGATGTCGGCCTTCAGCCCGTTGACTATTCTCATCGGGTCGTGCGAGGAGACGACGTCGGCGGTGACGATGACCGGCCCGTTGAACCCCGGCCCGAATTTCTGCTCCAGGACGTCATAGGTCTGCCGAGCGGTGTTGCTGGCCGGCAGTTCTGCAGCGGTGGGCAGGGAAAGGTGCAGGTCCTTCATGGGGACAGCCAAGGCCCCCAGCCCCACTACGACGACAAGAATGGTTACCAGCGGCACCCGCGTGACAGTGCGCACCCACCATCCGAAGATGCCCCCGGAACGTTCCTTTTCCCCGGCAGTCCTGGCCTTCGTGTCCGCGCGGGATCTCCTCGGACGCAACCTCTCCCCCATGAGCCCCATGAAGGCAGGGAGCATCGTCAGGGCGATGACGACGGCCAGGGCCACACCAATGGCTGCGAAGATACCCATGACGGTGAGGAAGGGGATCCTGGCAATGGACAGGCCGATGAGGGCGATGACGACCGTCGCCCCGGCAAAGACCACCGCCGAACCCGAGGTCGCGACGGCTCGGGCAGCCGATTCCTGCACCTCGGCACCGTCACGCAGCTGGTCACGGTGGCGCGACAGGATGAACAGGGCGTAGTCGATCCCGACGGCCAGCCCAAGCATGACCGCCAGCATCGGTGTGACGGAGTTGACCGTGGTGAATCTGGTGAGAATCGCCATGCCTGAATAGGTGACCCCGACCCCGAGCACGGCTGTAACGATGGGCATTCCAGCTGCTACCAGGGATCCCAGGGTGACGGAGAGGACAACGAGGGCCACCCCGACTCCGATGACCTCGGTGATCGACAGGGAGGGTAGCGTCGCCTCGAAGGCTTGTCCCCCTACGTACACATGGGACCCTGATGGCAGGTCCGATTGAATCTCGTTGCCAACCCTGATCAGGTCGTGACGTCCGGAATCAGGAAAGGTCACCGCGTTGTTCTGCCCCAGCTCTACCTGGATGACGGCCGCGGTGTGGTCCTTGTTGACCATCCCGGTAACGTACTTGTTCCACGGTGATGTCGCCCCGGTGACGAGGGGGAGGTCTTTGAGCTCGTCCACCCCCTTTTCGATCCGGGAGCGGATGAGCTTCGACGAGATGTTGGTGCCGTCAGGGACGGTGACGACGACGTTGGCGCTGAGCGCAGAGGCCTGCGGGAAGGCCACCTGGAGTTTGTCGTAGGCCACCTGCGAAGGCGCCCCGGGGATGGTGAAGAAATCGTCGTAGTCACCGTGCAGAGCGGCAACTCCCACACCAAGCAGAGCCAGCAGGACCAGCCACAGTGCTACAACGGTCTTGGCCCGCCGGAAACACCACACCCCGAGATCGTGGAGCAAGGAGGACATCATCACCCCTCGGTTGGAATCACACGAACACCACTCGATACACTTATGTATCCGAGGTAGCATCGTATCCGATACATCCACCCCATGAGTGGTTGCACGTCCACTGCCTCGGGATCCTCATGACTACAACCAGCGACACCCCTCCGATCTCGGCGCGCCGCGCCGCCACCCAAGCTCGGCTGGCCGATGCCGCCGTTGCTGTTTTTGCCCGCAAGGGGGTCCCGGGATCGACCGTCGAGGAGATTTGCGAGGAGGCTGGGTTCACCCGCGGCGCCTTTTACTCCAACTTCACCTCGAAAGACGACCTGTGCACCACGGTGCTACGTCGTTATGCCGAGAAGAATCTTGCGACCCTGGGGTCCTCTCTGGACTTCCCCAACGACGGTCACGAAGCGTTGCGTGACCGCATCCACGGCATCATCGCCCTGTTCGCCTCAACCGTCGGCTCCGATCCCTTGACGGCCATGGCGATCCTGGAGATCACCATCGAGGCAGCACGGAATCCACGATTGCGTCAGGCCTACCGGCAGGTCGGGGACGCTATCACTCCTGCCTTGTGCCACATGGTCGAGCAGGCTCTGCGTGAACACGCCGCCACCGCCACCATCGCGGTTTCCGACCTCGTCGAGGTCACCCAAGCCGTCTTCGATTTTCGGGTGCTGGCGGCAATGGCGTCAGGACGCCAGGCCGACATCGACCGCATGACCAACCAGCTGACAATGATGGTGCTGACCTTCGTCCACCCCATGTGATCCCGCGACAGGCCCCGACATAGCACCGGCCCCGCACAAGTGCAGGGCCGGTGGTGTGGCAACAGGGAAGAATCAGTAACCCAGGATCTTCTTGCGCTCGGGCAACCATGCAATGGCGTCACGGATTCCATCCGCCTGGGTCAGCTCCGCGCTCCAACCGAGCAGGTCTTTGGCCCGGCGGGACACCGTGTAGGCACCTGCGACATCGCCGGGACGCGGCGGGCCGTAGACGACATTGAGGGATTTACCCGTACCCTCTTCGAAGGCCTTAACGAGCTCCTTAACGGTAACGCCGCTTCCGGTACCGATATTGAATACCTGGTACGGGTCGTCGGTCGTAACCTCATCGAGATGCTCCAAAGCAGCAACATGAGCGCGAGCCAGATCCCAAACGTGGATGTAGTCGCGAATACCTGACCCATCACGAGTCGGCCAGTCCACTCCAGTGACGGTGAAAGTGGAACCCTCCATCCAGGCGTCAATCATCTTGCCGAGCACGTGGGTGGGATGCTCAATCTGCTGACCAGTACGCAGCTTCGGGTCTGAACCGATCGGGTTAAAGTACCGCAGGCTCAATGCCTTGAGATCAGAGGCGTGCGCGGCGTCACGCAAGATGAACTCCACCATGAACTTGGTGGTGGCATAGGGGGAACCGGGGTCCAGAGCGGATTCCTCAGTGACCTTGGACTCCTCGTCAGTGGCATAGATCGACGCCGAGGACGAAAACAAGATGCGGTGTACGCCGTTGCGCTCCATTCCCTTGAGCAGAGCAACGGTCTTGCCGACATTGTTGCCGTAATAGGTCAGCGGCTCATCAACCGATTCGGGGACGATGATCTTGGCTGCGCAGTGGACGACGGCGTCGATCTGGTTCTCGGAGAAGACGCGATCGAGCAGGTCCTGATCAGCGATGTCGCCCTCGTAGAACGTGCGGTCGCGAACGAATTCGCGGCGTCCCGCGGATAGGTCGTCCAGCACGACGACCTCATGGCCGGCCTCCTCACATGCCGAACCAACCGTTGATCCGATGTAACCGGCCCCGCCGGTGATGAGAATCTTCATGGGAACCTTCCGTAACGTCGATCTCGTCGCCGTCAAGTCTAGGTGCGGCTCGCCAGCCTCGATGGCGGGCACGGGCTGCGTGTGGTGAATTGGTCACGAACGGTGCGCGTTGCCAGCCCACGCGTCGCTAACTGGCGTGCCCAACCAATCTTCCACAGCTGGTTTCTAGAATTGCTGTTATGGAGGACACCGGATCGCAGACCTTGCCCACGGAGAACCGTTCCACCGGCTCCCGCGGGGCGGGGGTACGCGCCCGTCTCAATCGGTTCAATCCGAGCCGCAATAACGTTCCCCAAATCAACATCCCCGGTATGGAGGAGGTGCTGGACCCCAAGCTCGATGACGGCCGCCCGGCTGACACCGAACGGGCATGGTGGGGAGACGTCACCCTGACCCTCATCATGGCCGTAGTGACGATCGCCCCCTACCTCGTCAGTCTGGTGGAGTGGCCGCGCCCGGAGTACATCGCCGCCCTCTTGTCATCGATGGTCATGGTGGCCTCTCTGCCGATGCGTCGCGAGCATCCTCTTCTCATGATGACCTTGGTCGCTATCGGGGCTGCGATCCAGTTCTTCTTCGTGCCTTTCCCGGTGTTGAGCATCTTCGTCGTCCCGATCGCCTCCTACTCGGTGGCGAGGTGGGTCGACGGCCACCAATCCCGCTGGGTGCTGTGGGTGGGAGCCGTGGGGTCAGTCATTGGACCGATGAGGTGGATCCCCACCATTGCCGCCGGTTACGATCCCTCATCGGGAACGCCCTGGGTGCTACTGGTGCTGGCCATGACGGTGTGTGCGGGCCTCGTCCTCACCCCATACGCGGTAGGTCGACGACTGCGGGAGTCCGCCCTCATCGACTCCCAGCAACGCATCGTCAAAGCCCAGCGGTACCGGGCGATCCTCGCCGAACGTGAACAGCAGGCCAGGGTGGCCGAGGAGCGCACCCGTAACGAGATCGCCAGAGAGCTCCACGACATCGTCGCCCACTCGCTGTCGGTCATGATTGTGCAGGCCGAAGGCGGCAAAGCACTGGCGACGAAGAAGCCGGAGAAGGCCCCCGAGGTGCTTGAGACGATCGCCGAGACCGGACGTGAGGCCCTCCTTGAAATGAGGCGAATCGTCGGGGTGTTGCGTCAGGACACCGACGCCGAGTTCTCCCCCTCCCCTAGCCTGGCTGAAATTCCCGACCTGGTGGACAAGTCCGGGGTGAAAGTTGAACTCAAGGTGACTGGGGAGGAGCCGGTGGTCTCCCAGGCTCTTGGGCTTGTGATCTACCGAGTCGTTCAGGAGGCCCTCACCAACGTCCTCAAACACGCTGGCCCGAGCGCCCACGCCACTGTGACCCTGGCCTATTCACCTACCGCGATCTACGTGGAGATTCTCGACGACGGGTACGGGGCTGCCGTCCAAGGGGACGGTCGGGGACACGGTCTCCAGGGGATGCGAGAGCGCGTTACGTCAATGGGTGGGCAATTGTCGGCGGGGCCTCGCAAAGAGGGCGGGTTCCGCGTCATGGCGAAACTGCCGGTCCAAGCCGACTCCCGTCAGAGATGACCTCGGCTCCGACGTCACTTACCCCAACAGTTCGGGGAGGAACCCTAGCCGCTCCGGGGCCCGCGGTACCCAGGCGAGCACATCCTCAGGTGTGAGTGGTCCGGCAGTTCCGTGCACTCGCGAGGTGACAATAGCCCCCACCAGGGCGGCGACGTCGAGCTTGCGGGCCAACGGCACCTGCCACCCCCAGCACCAAGCCAGACCGGCCAAGGCGGCATCTCCGGCACCCGTGGTGTTGACCGGGTTTATGTTCACCGCCGGAACGTGAACCTCCTCGCCGGTACGAGAATCCACGCCGACGATCCCGTCACCACCACAGGTGACGACAACCACTGGAACGCGCTCGGCGAGGGCTCGAGCTGCCCGTACAGGGTCGTCGACGCCTGTAAGGTGCATCGCCTCAGCGGCGTTGGGCGTATAGCAGGTGCATCCTGACACCGCGTCAAGCAATCCGGGTTCGTATCCTTCCTCGAATCCGTGGTCTGCGATCACCGGAATCCCTGCGTCGGCGGCGTCATGTAGCCAGGCGTCAGCGGGAACCGACACATGGGTGACGATGACGTCAACTCCGTCAAGATTCGGTGCGGGAAGTGGGGCTGGTAACGCAGTTTCCACCGTCGTCATGGCCCGCTCGGTGCCACACGCCTGGCTCATCGTCACCGGGAGAGTCCAGCCAGGGTTGATCGGGCTTGGGGTCAGGTCAATGCCCCACTCGGTCAATTCCCGACGACACATCTCGGAGTTGGGGTCGTCGCCTAGACCTGTCAGTAACTGGACCCGAGCACCCAGGCTTGCCCCGATCCGTGCCGTGTTGGCGACCCCACCCCAGGTGGTGACGAAGTCGGTGCCGTAACGCTCCTCACCCAGACCGGGCAACTCGTCGATTCCAGAGATGACGAGGTCGCGGAAGGTGATACCGGCGGTAAGCAGCCGAGGATGACGGTTGACGGACATGGGCATGGCTCCTGTGCGCGATTGGTCGCCCTTCAGCATAGACAGCTACTAACCCCGGTAACCTGTGAAACACCCCATTGGCAGGCGATGCCCCGAGGAGTAGAGATGCCCACCAACGACACCCTCATCCGGGGCTTGTGCCCCCAGCCCCGCCAGGTACAACTCACCGAAGGACAATTCCCCCTGCCGTCGGTGCTCACCTGGACTGGCCCCGACGAGGTCATCAACGCCGTTACGATCCTCACCGAGCGACTGGCTCCAGCACTCGACGTCGTGCGAGCAACATCACACACCGACGATGCCTCCCTCACCGTCATAGTGGATCCCGCTTTAGAAGCGGAGGGCTATCGCATTGACATCGACGCGCAGGTCCGCATCACTGTCGGCAGTCCATCTGGAGCGCGTTGGGCAGTGCAAACCCTGCTCCAGCTGCTCACCCCGTGGGTTTACGGGCCCGGACCGCTAGCGCTGAAGCACCTATGCCTTCCGAAAGGCGTCATCGTCGATGCGCCACACCACAGTTGGCGCGGGGCCCATCTAGACGTTTCGCGGCATTTCATGCCCACCTCGTTCATCATGAACTTTTTGGACGTGCTGGCCGTACACAAGCTCAATCGGCTGCACCTACATCTCACTGACGATCAGGGGTGGCGTCTGCCGGTACCGGGCTGGCCGCGGCTGACCACGGTGGGCGCGTGGCGTCCAGGAACGGTACGAGGGCACCAACCGCCACCCGACGACAACGGCTGTGACGACGTCGCTGAGCACGACCACATACCCCACGGTGGTGCCTACACCGTCGACCAGCTGCGCGCCATCGACGAGCGAGCTCAGCTGTTGGGCATCACGGTCGTCCCGGAAGTCGATCTTCCGGGACACACCGAGTCGGTGGTGGCCGCCTACCCCGAGTTGGGCTGTGGAGCACCGATCAGCCATCCGCGCACCGCCTTCGGGGTGTCGGAGCACCACATCAACCTCACCGATGCTGCGCTGGGTTTTTGCCGCGACGTCCTGGATGCCGTGATGGAGATCTTCCCGAACTCGCCGATCCACATCGGCGGCGACGAGTGCCCCGGCAAGGAGTGGTTTGGACATAAGCCCACCCGCACCCGGCTAGCCGAGCTGGGCATCACGACCCCACACCAGGCTCAGGCGTGGTTCGAGCGCCAGATCTGTGGCCACGTCGTCGCTGCTGGGCGTCAGGTCATCGCCTGGGACGAGGTGTTGGAAGCCGGTGCGCCCGAGGAGGTCACCGTGATGGTGTGGCGGGATGCCGACGACATCGCCCGCGCTGCTGCCGCAGGTCACGATGTCATTGCCGCACCCGCCCGGCATACCTACTTAGATCACGGCATGGAGACGGGCCCGCAGGCACCGGTGACAATCGACGCCCCGATGACTATGAACGATGTCGCCGGGCTGCACGACGTGCTGGCCGCGGTGAACTCACCCCACCTGCTGGGTGGACAGTTCCAGTTGTGGACCGAATATCTGTGCACCCCTGCTCAGGTCGAGGATGCCGCCTTCCCGCGCGGCACGTCGATCGCCGAACAGTTGTGGACTGGCAACCCGGCTCGACCGCTGTCGGAATTAGAGGCCCAAACTCGCCGTCTCACCGCGATGGGGGTCAATTGGCACCGATAATGGCATCGATACCGGCCACGTTCATCATGAGCAGGCAGGCCATCGAGTTCGACCAACTGAACCACCCTCGGGTGAACCGAGTAGGGTCGGTTGGATCGAAGCTCTCGTGGGTCCAGCCAGTACCACCATCGGTGGCGAGGATCGTCTCCAGGCAGTCGCGGGCCTCCGCATCGTCCCCAGTGAGTCCCTGCACCGCCAAACCAATGTGCCAGATATAGCCCTTTGGACTGTGCGGGCTACCAATTCCCCGGGCTGCCGGGCCACTGAACAGGTACGGGTTAGCCGCGCTGAGCACCCAGCGGCGGGTGCTCTGGTAGAGCGGATCGTCACGACCGAGGTCACTGGTGAGAGGCAAAGACAACAGGGAAGGCATGTTCGCGTCGTCCATTTCCAGCACTGATCCAAGCCCGTCCACCTCGTAGGCAAGGTGGTCCTCGACGATGCCGAATTGCCTCACCCCGGCATCGATCTCATCGGCCAGCTTCGTGGCGCGTTCGACAAGATCCTCGTCATCCCAGACGCGACAGAACTCGCGAATTTGACGCAGGGCACGCATCGCCATGAACTGAGCCGGAATGTTGTAGCCGTAGCGGCAGGCGTCGTCGGAAGGGCGGAACCCGCTCCAGGTCATCCCGGTGTGTCCCACCGGAGTGCCCGAACCGTCGCGGCCGAGGGTGTCGGACGGCTCGGCGGGGCGCACATGGCGGTAGGTAGACCGCGCATGATCCTGCTCCAGGCTCCAGACGTCGATAATGCGTATGCACCCCTGGTGGACCGCACCGTTCAGATGCTCCGGGCTGCCGGTGGCCTGCCAGTACCGCCATGCCAGGTCGACGGGGAACGCCAGCGAGTCCACCTCGTATTTGCGCTCCCATAGCTCGTCGGCCACATCGAGGTCATCGGCGTCGAAGTGCGCCCCGGTTGGGCCGGAATTGAAGGCGTTGGCGTAGGGGTCAACGTCGATGCAGTGCCACTGGCGGGCGATAACGTCGCCGATCTGACGAGTCACCTCGGGGAGGTCGCACATAATCAGGAACGGCCACAACTGCGCCGAGGAGTCGCGCAGCCACATAGCCGGAATATCGCCAGTGACGACGAAGACGCCGTGCTCGTCGCGGGACATAGTGCGCGTCCACGTGTCCGTCATCCAGGCCACGAATCGGCTTGCAGCCTGCCGGCCCATCGCCTCGTCAAGGCCCTTGCCTACGCCCTGGCTGATCTTGGCACCGATCTCGTCTAGACGCTGCCGTAGGGCAGGTGTCAGCTCGCACGCCCTCATCGATGGGGTTCCCAGGAGGTCACCCGCTCATCGTCCAGCCCGGAAACCCACATGTCCCCCTGGCCCTTGAGTCTGCGTCCGACCGTGAGAACCCACGCTCCGGCAGCCCGTCCGGCACGCAATCCGAAAGCGGAATCCTCGATAACGACACATCTGCTCGGGTCGGCCCCTAGACGCCTCGCTGCGGTGAGGTAGGGGTCGGGGGCCGGTTTGCCGGCAGCGACCTCGTCCACCCCAAGGACGGTGTCGAACAGTTCCAGCCAGCCTTGTGAGGCCAATCCGTCACGCACCAAACGCGTCGGGGAATTCGACACCACAGCGATGGGTACATGACCCGACAGCCTCTTCACGAGGCGGTCAGCTCCGGGCATCGGCTCGGTGTTGCCAGCCAGGTTGGCGTCAAGGATGTCCATGAAACGCTCGACGGTGGCCTGGGGATCTGCCTGAGGGTGGTCTCGCAGATACAGCTCAACGACGTCGTCGACGGTGCCCCCGTCAACCTTGGCGCTGTCAGCGTCAGCCAGAGAAGTGCCCCACAGATGCTCGGATGCCACGCACCAGGCCGACAGGGTGTTGAGCAGGGTTCCGTCCATGTCAAAGAGGACGGCATCCACTTGCTGCGGCGGGTACATCGTCACCATTCAAAATCCATCTCTCTACTTGGGCCGATCGGTTCCACGTCACGCAAGACGCCGACGTCGCTGGCGTCCATATGGCCAGGGTGCACTCCCATTGCCTGCAGTAGCAGCGGCGTCACCTCGTGGCTGCGAAGGGCAGCGGTACGCAGCAACGGCTCGGGAAGCGTCCCACCGATGTGGTGGGCTGCCAGGAAGCTGCGACGTACCTCCACCTCGTCTTCCCCGTGACCCCCTTCGGGTTTGTGACCGTGATCGGTGGTGACGGCGACAAGCCACTGCTCCCCGAGCTGCTCGTGGCGCTCGGCGACGGCCTTGACAAGGTGACGGGTGAGCTCGTCGACATGCCCCACTGCCTGCTGGTACTGCTCGGAGTCCGCCCCGAAACTGTGTCCGGCGTGGTCGACCCCCTCGAAGTAGACGACGGCGGCGTCCGGGCCCTCGTGCAGCAGATGCCAGGCGGCCCACGACGACACTTGCTCATCAGCCCGGTCGATGCCTTGGGAAAGGTCGGGGCCGAAGAGCTGGTGCTGTCCGGTGCGCTGTTGGTCCACCCGCTGGTGAATGATCGGGCCGGGCCCGTAGGGGCTCACGAAGGCGTCCCAGGTAGCTGCGGCGAGGGTGCGCGCCGATGGGTTGGCGAAGAACACCTGGGAGAGGATGTCAGGGTGACGTGCCAGATCGTGGCCGACGAACTCGTTCCACCACACATTGCACTGCTCGTGGGTGGCGCCGGTGAGGATCGTCGTCCAGCCGGGGGCAGAGTCGGTGGGCGGGGTCATCCACATGGGGATGATCGTGCCCTGGGAGCGGTCATCCCCTCGCACCAGGCGAGCGAGGGTCGGAGCCAGGTTCTTCGGGGCTCGATCGACGGGCAGGGTGTGGTCCAGGGCCGGCGCCGGATGCTCGGGGACCGGCTCGCCCTGCCCCACGCCCCGCACGAATCGGGGATCGGCGGGGTGATCGGGGTGGGTGAATCCCGGATCGCGTTGCAATGCCTCAGGCAATGCGATGTCGAGGCGCAACCCGTCGATGCACACCAGGAGAAGTTTCATCGCTGGCTCACTCTCAGTGTCAGAATCTGGAAGGGACGCAGGGTGAGTTCCACCCTGCTGCAGGTGCTGGCCGGCAGTTGTTGGGTCGGCTCGTCAATCGGGTCCTCAAGCAGATCCACCTCGCTCACACAACCGTCCCGGTCCAGCAGTAGACGCACCCGACTGCGAGCACCCTCGGCTTCATGTATGCGTATGACAAGATCCCCAGACCCGTCAAAGGCCTGCTTGACGGCGTCGATGACAGCCGTGCCGTGCACCGGCTCGATCCGGGCCGTACTGGGCAGTTCCACCGTCCCGCTTCGCACCTGGAGCGGCTGGTTAAGCCGTGCCGCCTCGACGTGCGCGGACTCGACCCGGGCGTCGGTAAGCAGGCTGTAGACAAGGTGGTGACATCCCTGGTCGGGGTGAGGGTCTGGGCTCTGCGGTGAGCGCAACAGGGTGAGTCGGGCCATGACCCCCATAGTGGGGGTGTGCTCGTCCCCACCGGCCGGGCTCACGTCGTGACCATAGCTGGACTGGTTAACCAGCGCCACCGCGTACCTTGGCTCAGCCAGCAACATCCACTGCTGCCCGCAGCTCTCGAAGTGGGCATCGTCCCAGGAGGTATTGGCCTCGATTGGCCGTCCGATGTGGCCAAACTGGATCTCGTCACGGCTGGAGCGGGCGGCCACGTCGAGAGGAAAGTCCACCTTGAGCACGCGAGCCCGTTCGGCCCAGTCGACGTCGACGCTGAACTCCACCGCCCGACTGTCGGCGTCCAGGGTGATGGTCTGGACGAAGCTGGACTGATCGGCGTGGCGCTCCACGCGCACCTGGGCGCGCAGCAGGCTTTCGGTGACGCGCAAATCAGTGACCCGGTCCACCGGATCGCCGCTGTGACGGTACTGCTGCTGCAGCTCCCAAGCATCGAAGCAGTCGGGATAGTCTGGGTGCAGGACGAGCCGGTTGGCGCGCTGTCCAGACAGCAGGAGTTCGCGGTCAGATACCAGGTCAACAATCGAGTTCACCAGCCCGTCGCGAGTGTCAATACACACGTCGACGAGTCCGTTCGTCATCCGGATCGCGTCGCGACCTCGCTGCACATGCACCGGGTGCTCGGGGTCAACCACGGCATCGGTCAGCGATTTCGCCGCCATTGCTGGCACCTGCACGAGTACGGGTCGGTCACTGACAGTGAGGACCTCGCGCCGGTCCGCCTGGGACGGATTAACTAGGCTCACCCCCACAGTCTCGCCGCCACTCGCCTGCAATAGTGCCTGCCAGGCGTCGTCCATGAGCTGATTCAACTCGGCACGAATGGCGGTGAACTCGGCGATGGCCTCTTGGTTCACCCACGCGATCGACGATCCAGGAAGGATGTCGTGGAACTGCAGCAGCAGGGTGCGCTGCCACAGTTGTTCCAGCTGCTGGTAGGGGTAGGGGTGGCCGGTACGGGCGGCCATAACGGCGAGCCACTCGGCAGCCGCGAGCCCAACCTCGGCGCGTCGGTTGCCGTTCTTGAGGGGGTGGGCGGAGGTGTAGACGCCCCGGTGGAACTCCAGGTACATCTCACCGCGCCACACTGACGCCTGTGGATGGTCCTCCTGCGCCTGGTCGAAATAGTCGTCCGGAGAGCCCAGCCGCACCTGCGGCGCGTCCTCCAGGTCGGCGAACCTGCGGGCGCGTTCCACTTGTTCGGCGGTAGGTCCACCGCCGCCGTCGCCGTATCCGAATGGCAGGATTGAGCGTCTGGCCACGCCCTTCTCTTTGAAGTTTGCCTCAGCTTTCTTGACCTCTTGGGCGCTGACAACACAGTCGTAGCAGTCCACTGGCGGGAAGTGCGTCCAGATCCGGGTCCCGTCGATGCCCTCCCACCAGAAGGTGTGGTGGGGAAGCGTGTTCGCCGTGTTCCAGCTGAGTTTCTGAGTAAAGAACCAGCGCATGCCAGCAAGTCGAGCAATCTGAGGCAGCGCACCGGTGTAGCCAAAAGAATCCGGCAGCCATAAACAGTCCGGACGCACCCCGAGGTGTTCGCGCATCCAGCGCAGACCGCTGGTGAACTGTCTCACCAGCGATTCCCCGGAGGGCAGGTTAGCGTCGGACTCCACCCACATACCACCCACCGGATGCCACTGGCCACGCTCGATGGCCTCCTGAACGCGTTCGAAGAGCTCTGGTGAGGATTCTTGGAGCCAGGCATAGTGCTGGGCACTGGTGCAAGCGAAGTGGAAGTCGGGGTACTCCTGCGCCAGGGCGACAACATTGGAGAAGGTGCGCACCACCTTGCGGCGGGTCTCACGCAACGGCCATAGCCAGGCCGAGTCGATATGCGCATGTCCGATGGCCGTCATCTGTTGGGCTGATGAGTTTGCCCCCGAATCCAGGTACCCGGCAAGGATTTGCCGGGCCGGTCCGGCACCGGCGACGATCCCCTGGTGATCGACCTCGTCAGCAGCTTGTTCCAAGCCGCGGAGAAGTCTGGCGCGATGGGTGGACTCGGCTGGTAGCTGGCGCATGAGCCCGTCAAGAACGTCGATGTCAAGCCACAAGCCCCACACCTCATTGCGGCGCACCGAAAGCTCCGCTCCTTTGAACTGCCACAGCGGCTCATGTCCCGCAGTGCGACGATCCCCCAGCTCGGTGGGTCCTCCCAAGTGCTGGGTCATGTCGGGGTTGCCGGCGGCCTCTACCCACAACTCGACGTCCCCGTCGGCCCCAATGAGCGGCTCGCCCTCTTTGGTGAATCGGGCAGCGAGCGCCCCATGGTTAAGCCCGATCCGGTGGTTGCGTGGGTTGAGGGCCTTGAGAGGGCGTCCGTTCGCGGTGTAGACCATCGCTTCGGACTGGTTACCAGCCCAATCACCAACGAATCCAAGGTCCATCGAGAGATCGACCTCTTCACCAGCGTGGCTAGCAGGCAGGGTGCCGGTAACGTGCAGCCACCAGGTGCTCCATGGAGCACCCCACCACGTCCCGGGCGGAAATGGCTGGTAATTGGCGGCAGCGGCCTCCTTGAAGCTCACTGGCTCGCCGGGGACCTGCCAGGCCGTCACCTGCAATGGACAGATCTTCTCGGTGATTTCTCGTTCGAGACGTTCCTTGAGATGGCCAATCCGGTCCTGGATGAGTTCGGTGTGATCATGCATGGGCGTCCTTGAGGTACTCCAGGCCGTCGAAGGCGTCAGCGAAGTCGTCAAGCAGCTGTTCGGCGACGTGAACGGAGTCAACAAGCGGGTGGTGGCTCAGGGCCAGCAGGGCGGCGGTACGGCTGTGGTTAACAGCAGCGTCGATGGTGCGTTGTTCTACGTACTTGGCGTTAACGACAAGTCCTCGGGCATGGTCGGGCAGCGCGGGAGTGGGCAGCCGGTGAATCCCGGCACCGTCTACCCGGCACGGGACCTCCACGACGGCCTCGTCGGGCAGGTCGGGAAGGGCCCCGTGGTTGGCGACGTTGAGGATGAGCTCGGCGGGTACGTCGTTGGCGATGGCGTGCATGATCGCCAGCGCAACCTTGTCGTATCCGCCGGTCTCTAAGTCGGCTTCATCGCGCTCGAATTCACCCGAGACCTCGCGATTGGTGGCCATGTAGGTCTCCTCTCGCTCCAGACGGGTGGCTTCCCATAGGCCAGCGACATCGTCAGTGTGTTGGGCCTGGGTGTAGAACTGGTTCTGCTGGGCCTCCAGGAAGGCTCCGCGCGGGGCTTCAGCCTTCCGATCGGCGGCGAGGTCGTCTCGGGAATAGTAGTAGTAATGCAGGTATTCGTTAGGCACGGCGCCCAAGGCTTGCACCAGGTCGGCACCGAAGAGACGACCTTCCTCGAAGCTCTCAATGAGGTCGGGTCGCTCAAGCAGACGCGGCAGGACGTCGACCCCATCAACGTTTAGGCTGGTAAGCCAACCTAAGTGGTTGAGTCCGCTGTAGCCGATGTGAATGCGCCCGTCGCCGTCGAATAGGGACCCCAGGTCGGCCGGTGCCAGCCCGGCACGCTGCAGGGTGGTGAGGATGCGACGGGCCAGACCCACTGGAGAGTCGCAGATGCCCACTACCTGGTCTCCCAGGCGACGCTGCATGACCTCAGTCATCACCCCCGCCGGGTTAGTGAAGTTGATGACCTTGGCGTCGGGGGCATACCGCGTGATCTGCTCGACGAGGTCGAGTACCACCGGGATCCCCCGCAAAGCATACGAAATACCGCCAGCTCCTACGGTCTCTTGACCGATGACCCCGCGAGCCAGGCACATCGACTCATCGAGGGCACGTCCATGGGTGCCGGCGACGCGGATGGCCGAAAAGATGAAGTCGGTTCCCGCCAAAGCGGTGGGCAGGTCGGTGGTAGCTACCACTGACGGCGCGTGAGGCAGGGCGCGGGCCAGCTGGGCTACCACCGTCTCGATGACGCCTAGCCGGAGCGGGTCGGTGTCGTAGAGCCGCAGTTCGGTGACTCGTTGCGGCGAGGTGTCGTGAGCAAGGGCCTTAAATACCAGCGGAACGCGGAATCCTCCGCCACCGAGGATGGTGAGCTTCATGCGGTAATGACCTCCACTGTTGATTCGCAGTGTGCGTCGAAGTCCGGTGGCAGCGGCCCGGTGGTAATGACGCCACTGACCTCCTCGAGGGTGAACGGGGAATGCGCTCCGACGCCCGGGAATTTCTCGGAGTCGACGAGCAAGTAGCTCCGACTCGCGGCAGCGATGATCGCCTGCTTGATGTAAGCCTGGGAACGACTCGTATCTCGAACTCGCCCGTTAGCACTCACCCCTGAGCAGCCTAGGAAGGCCAGATCAGCTTGGTGGCGGGTCAGCGCGTCAGCGACGAACTGACCGTCAAAGCACTGGTACCGCTCCGACCACACTCCCCCGAGCACGACAACGGTGACGTCCGGGGCGGTTCTGAGAGTCTCAAAGACGGGCAGGGATGCAGTAAGCACGGTGATGGAGCGCCCGGTGAGCAGCCCGGACAGGTGGTGGACGGTGGTGCCGATGTCCATGATGATCGTGTCGCCGTCGTGGATAAGCTCGGTGGCCTTGCGGGCGATCGCAGCTTTGGCCTGAGTGTGATGGTTCATGACGTCGCCGAAGTGGTCGTCCACGCTCGTAACGAGTTGGATACCTCCCCAGGAACGCTCGATGATGCCCTTATTTTCCAGGGCGATGCAATCGCGTCGGGCCGTGGCCATACTCACGTTCAGATTCCGAGCGACGTCGACGGTTCGCATGGCAGGCCGGTCCCGGAGCAGTTCGACGATCGCGTCGTGACGAGCGGCCTTGAGCATGTGCCCCATGGTACCGATCCATGACCATCCGTCTACACAATTTCGTCATTTCAATCATTTTTCAGCAACTCATCGCCCACCGACCGCTACAGTGATCTCACAAACCAACCTTTGTCGGTTGGTTTGACCATACTCGAATCAAGCATTGACAAGGTTGTTGCCTGGAGATCACCTACAGTTAACCTCAGTTGCACACAGTCGTGACACCCTGAATCCTTGGCGGGTACACAAGCCCCAAATATTCCCCGAGAAGGCGTTCGCACCACGAAGGGACAGGCCCACGTCCCGCCGACATCTGAACATTATTGAGCGATTTTGTCAGTGACGATTCCCGTTCAACCCAAGGAGGGACCTCATGAATCTGTCGCGTCGTCATCTGCTCTCCGGCGGTTTCGCCGGGCTGGGCGTGTTGGGAGTGTCGGCGTTGACCGGATGCTCCACCTCCACCGAGCCCAAGTCCGATACGGGCGCCGGTGACGCTAAGAAGCTCGTCCTATGGATGTGGCCAGAAGGCTTCGACAAGCAGACGTTAGCTACCGTCGCCAAAGCGCAGCCGTCTTATAACGTGCGTCAGGACATCATCGGCGGCGATTTCAAGCAGAAGCTCACAACGACCTTCACTGCGGGCTCCGGGCTACCCGACCTTACCGGCGTCAAGGGTGAGGACATCGCGTTCTTCCGTGACCACGCTGGGTACTTTGTTGACCTCAATACTCTCGGCGCCAAAGACATCGAGTCCGACTACCTGGGCTGGAAGTGGGCCCAGGCGACCACCACTGACGGCAAGCAGCTGGGCATCCCCTCCGACATCGGTCCCACAGCCCTGTTCTACCGGGCTGACATCTTCGAGCAGGCCAAACTTCCCAGCGATCCTGACCAGGTTGCCGCCCAGATGACCACCTGGGATGCCTTCATCGAGTTCGGTACCAAGTTGTTAGCCGCCAAGAAGAAGACCTACCTAGTGCGCAACGCCGCTGGTTTGTTCGGCACGATCTGGCCGCAGTCGGGCAAGGGATTCATTGACGAGAAGAAGACCTTCATCGGTGACCAGGACCACATTCGCAACGCGTGGGACATCACCGTCAAGGCACTCAAGGCCGGCATCATCGCTACGATCCAGTCCGACACCTCCGACGCCGCAGCCGCTGTCAACGAGGGACGTTTGCCTGCCGATTTCGGTGCCTCCTGGCACCTGGCTGACCTCATGGTTGATGCCCCCCAAACGAAAGGAAAGTGGCGGGTGTGCGCCCACCCTGGCCCGGCTATCAACCAGGGAGGCTCATTCCTGTCTATCCCGGCCGGCGCCTCGGATCCCAAGGCATCCTTTGCCGCGATCCGCGAGCTGCTCAGCGTAAAGTCCCAGATACGCGAGTACGTCCACAATGGCAACTTCCCCGTCTCCCCGAAAGCCTACGACGATCCGAAAGTCTCGGGTCCAGTGGACTTCCTTGGCGGTCAGCATGCGGCGAAGGTCTTCGGCAAGGCTGCCGAGTCGGTACGTCCGCTCTTCGAGGACTCGAACTCCGGCGCCGTCTCCGCCCCGTTTGCGGCCCAGCTCGAGCGGGTCGAATCCTCGGGAAAGAATCCGGAAACTGCCTGGCACGATGCCGTCTCCGAGGCTAAGCGCATCGCCAGGCAACTGCATCTCACCGTCAGGTGAGGCGTCTGTACCGAGATGAGTTCACCACATACCGTCACCGCCACGCCCACGGACGAGCTGCATCACCCGTCCGTGGGTCGGCGAATGCGCAAGGCTTTGCCGATCTATGCCGCTTTGAGTCCGTATTTCTTCTTTTTCCTTGTCTTCGCCGCTATACCGATGATCTTTACCCTGCTACTAGCCTTCACTGACTGGTCAGGCTTGGGGAGTGGCCATTTCGTCGGTTTAGAGAATTTCACCTATCTCATCAGCGACCACCTGTTCTACAAGTCGCTGGGCAACACGCTTATTCTGTGGGCGATGGGCACGATCCCGACACTCATCATTGCCACGATCGTCGCCCTCATGCTGAACAAGACGATGCGGTTCTCTACGACCTATCGGGTCATTTACTTGGTCCCGAATATCACGTCCATGGTGGCTATGGGAATCTTGTTCAGCTCGATTTTCTCCAGCCAGTTCGGCCTGGCCAACGCCGTGCGCAACTTGCTAGGTCAGGAAAATATCGCCTGGTTGCAAAACGAGTGGGGCATCAAGATCGCCATCTCGTCCCTGACAGTGTGGTCATTCGTCGGCTATAACGCACTGCTCATCCTCGCCGGTCTGCAAGCCATCGACAAGACGCAGTATGAGGCGGCTGCCATTGACGGGGCCAACGGGTGGCAGACGTTCTTCCATGTCACCTTGCCCCAACTTCGTGCCATCGTCTTGTTCATCACCCTCATGTCGACGATCGGTTCGTTGCAGAGCTTCACCGAGGCGCAGGTGCTCACGAGTTCTCAGTCCGCCGGGGCGGCCTCGGCAGGCGGGGTGAACAATTCCGGTTTGACGATGGTGCTCTACTTCTACTCAGTGGCCTTTCAGGAGAACCGATACGGCTATGGAGCGACGATCGCCTGGGGAGTATTCGTCGTTGTGCTGTTCTTCTCGATCATTAACTGGCTCGTTACCCGCGAGCATGATCGCAAGGTGGCACGATGAGACGGCGGGTGCACATCGGGGCGTTCTTCCGACACCTGTTCCTCATTCTGGGCGGGCTGATCTCGCTATTCCCGTTCTACTGGATGTTCGTGCTAGCCAGCCGGCCATCCTCAGTGATCTACAAGTATCCTCCGGTCCTTACCCCCGGCAACCGTCTGGGCGAGAACGTTCATACCATCACCGATAAGGTCAACATTTGGGCGGCTATGGCCAACACGGCTCTCGTGGCGACCACGGTGTCGGTACTTGTGTTACTCATCTCGTCGCTGGCAGCTTTCGCCTTCGCCAAGTTCGATTTTCCCGGCAGGAACGTGCTCTTCGTGATTGTCCTGGCGACATTCTTGCTTCCCACCCAACTCGCGACGATCCCGCAGTTCGTCCTCATGAGCAAGATCGGGTGGGTAGGCGACCTCAAGGCCGTCATCGTGCCCTCCCTAGCCAGCTCGTTCGGGGTGTTTTGGCTGCGACAGTACGCTACGAATGCCATCCCGAAGGAACTGCTGGAGGCTGCCACGCTAGATGGGTGCGGGTTCTGGCACCAGTACGTGCACGTGTGCCTACCGATTATTCGTCCTGCCATGGCATTCTTGGGGATCTTCACCTTCATCGGCTCGTGGAATGACTTCATGTGGCCCCTTATCGTCCTCAACGATCCCAGCAAACTGACCCTGCAGGTAGCCTTGAGCCAACTCAAGACGGCACACGGCACCGACTACGGCATGCTCATGGCTTCTTCGCTCATTGCTGTCGTCCCACTGCTCGTCGTGTTTGTCATCGGTGCCAAGCAACTCATCGCCGGTATCTCGGAGGGAGCAGTCAAGAGTTAAGCCGCATCGAGGAGAGGCCAACCACGGCGGCAGCGCTGTCGATCGAAACCGCATCGCGCCCAGGGGTTCTCGTTGCTGAGGTTCGCCAGAACGTGCCTGTGGTCATTCACAGCCTCGCAGCAAGAACTACGATTCATGTGCGGTGTGACGCTGGATGATCGAGATATGAAATACTATTACGCTGTGTTAACTCATGGCATCACGAGAAAACTGGACATCCTGCTCCTCACCGTGGCTGTGGCACTTGGGTTTTTCGGACTGGATGCGTGGGTAATCCTCCCGGAATCCCACACACCGCTCGTCAAGTCATTAGGCATCCCTGCTGCATCGTGGCTTGTGGCATTGATCCTCGGCCTGATATTGCGTCCGTTTCCCACCAAACTAACCGGCAAGGTTGACGCCAACGCGATGGAGGCTGCCATCGCCAAGAAGACGATCATGGCGTTCTGTGGAATGACCTGGCCTGCGCTCATCCTGTTCGTTCTCGCGTTCTTGCTATACCTACCACGCTCATTCGTCTTGCTCGCCATGATTGCCCACGGCGCGACGCTGTTCCTCCTTCTTCACTCGACCGATCAGCGTCTAGAGCAATTCGCCGAGACCTGGTGCGGCGACCATTACGACCCAGCGAATCCAGAGATCGACACATTCCTGCACGGCACGCGATCGGTAAGCTTCGACTGACGAGCAACTGGAGGTGCCATGCCCGATCCGATTCGCGTCATCCTCGTCGACGACCAGTCCCTGGTCCGTTCGGGGTTTCGTATGCTCATCGAATCCGAGGATGACATGGAGGTCGTCTCGGAGGCGTCAAACGGCCTCGAGGCCCTTGACGTGCTACGTCGAATGCCTGTCGACGTCGCCCTCATGGACATCCGGATGCCGCAGATGGACGGTGTCGAGGCCACTCGACGCATCACGGCGTCCCCACTGGATACCAAGGTGCTGATTCTGACCACCTTTGACCTCGACGAGTATGTGTACGCCGCTCTCAAGGCCGGCGCCTCGGGGTTCCTGCTCAAGGATGCCCGCCCCACGGAACTGCTGAGCGCTATCCGCAATGTTGCTGACGGCGACGCTGTCGTCGCACCATCGGCCACCCGCCGCTTGCTCGACCACGTCGTCCCCACCCTGCCTAACGATCCCAAGGCCGCAGATAAGAGACTGTCGGTCTTGACAGATCGCGAGAAGGAAGTGCTGGTAGAGATTGCAAAGGGAGCGACGAACGCCGAAATCGCGCAGACCCTCTACATGGCAGAAGGAACTGTGAAAACTCACATCGGCCGACTACTATCGAAATTAGAGTGCCGCGACCGGGTTGGCCTCGTGCTGTTTGCCCATGAGGTCGGCCTTCTTTGAGATACCTAATCCGTACTCAATACTGGGCATCATAAACGTCCGTCTTTTTCACGTCACCTAAGGCGTGAGGGGGTGTCGGCTACTAGTCGATACCCTCTTCGGGAACCATGAAAGGCATCATGAGCGACCACGACCGACCTTACGAATCTGACGAACCCCAGCACTCGCTGGACCATGCGATCCCGAGCGAGCCAGGATCTTTCGAGCCACCCCGATATGGCACCTCATCGGAGTGGAGCGGTGACTCGTTGCGACCTATCGGTGAGCAGGATCGGGAACTAGGTCAGCCCTGGGGACTACAGGCACCGGCTCCTCAGCCGCCCCACACTGCCAAGCCTTTCCCTGCCCACCCCTTTAACACCGCCACCCCGGCCCAACGCGGTGGCCTCGCTCCTGGGCTCCTCAATACTCCCATAGAGACCGACGCCGCAGCCGGCATGCAGCTCACCAAGATCTTCGGAGAAGGGGAAACCCGCGTCACCGCCCTGAATTCAATTAGCGTTCGCTTCACCCGCGGCACCTTCACCGCGATCATGGGACCGTCGGGATCTGGCAAGTCAACTCTCATGCACTGCCTGGCTGGCTTGGATCGCATAACCTCAGGGCAGGTATTCCTGGCTGGTATGGAGATTTCGAATCTTCCTGATGCCAAGCTGACGACTCTGCGCCGCGACAATGTCGGGTTCATCTTCCAGTCGTTCAACCTGCTGCCGATGCTCACCGCTGAGGAAAACATTCTGCTTCCTCTGGACTTGGCCGGACGCAAGCCTGACAGGGCGCTGTGGGACCAGTTGATCACCGGCCTGGGCATTAGCGACCGGCTTAAGCATCGTCCCTCGGAGCTGTCGGGCGGCCAGCAGCAGCGTGTCGCTTGCGCCCGAGCCATGATCACCAAACCGCACGTCGTCTTTGCTGACGAACCTACCGGTGCGTTGGACTCAAAGTCAGGCGCAAACCTCCTGGGTTATCTGCGCCACTGCGTCGACGATCTAGGGCAGACGATCATCATGGTCACTCACGACGCAAAGGCCGCATCCTATGCCGACCGCACCCTCATGTTGTTAGACGGCCGCATCGTCGACGACATTGCCTCCCCCACCGCCGAATCGGTGAGCGAGGCAATGGCCGGATTGGAGGGCTGATGTTCACTGAGGCTCTCAGAGAGCTGCGTCACCATCCCGGTCGGTTGGTCGCAACCCTCATTGCCATTGCAGTGTCGGTTGGGTTCCTCGTTGGTATCTCGATGTTCGTACGTACCCAGGGTGTGGCGCTGGGCAAGGAACAGGCCGTTGCCACCTCGAAGGCCGACGTTGTCGTCGACACCGGCGGAGCGGTTGCCGACCCCGATGAGGTCACCCGAACTATCAAAGAAACCCAGGGGGTCGCGGCTGTTGACACCGTGCTGTCGACGTCCATGCCGGCAGCCCACGGACATGATTCGGTGATGATCGACCTCCACCAGGTTCCGGCAGAGCCCTTCCGCTGGTCGACGGTCAAGGACGGGTCCTGGCCGTCGAAGGCCGACGAGGTCGCTCTGTCCGAAGATGCTGCCAAGCGACTCCAGGCCAGCATCGGCGATACCGTTGCGTTCAGCGGTCATGACCTCAAGGTGGTCGGCATCACCGACGACCCCTCGGCTCTGCAAACTGCTCCGGCTTATGTGGGCCAACTTCCCGGCCAAACCCCCGATACCTGGGTCGTCAAGGCCAAGGATGGGACGGCGCCGGGACAACTCGTCACCAACCTCGAGAAGACCCTGCCGAAGATTAAGGACGCACCGCAGTTCAATAAAGACGACGCCGGCGCCACGATCTCGACGGCTGACTCTTTCCAGAAGAAAACCATCAATAGTCTGACTGAGGACTTCGATGTCACCAAGTACATGCTTATGGTCTTTGGTGCTATCGCCCTGTTAGTGGGAGCGATTATTATCACGACGACCTTTCTCATTCTGTTGGCTCAGCGACGTCGCCAGATCGGCCTCATGAGGGCTGTTGGAGCGTCGAGCGGCCAAGTGAGACGACGAGTCCTCGCCGAGGCGATCGTGCTCGGCGTCCTTGGATCGATGCTGGGGGTCGTGCTTGGCATCCTGTTGACCGTTGCCGGCACGGCTTATACCGGGGCTTTAGCCTTCGGGTTAGCCTGGCCGTGGGGTGACATTATCGTCGAGTTCCTCATCGGCATCGTCATCACTGTGTTGGCGGCCTTCCTGCCGGCACTGCGGGCAACTCGAGTGGCACCATTGGAGGCACTGCGCCCAGTACCGACCGTGGAACAGAAACGTCGCATCGGTATTGCGAGGATCGTCGTCTGCTCCCTGCTTGCAGTGGCTGGAATTGCGCTATCTGTGGGGGCCATCGTCGGAACCGGTACATCAATCATCACGATGGCAATTCTGTCAGCAATGTGTCTGTCTCTAACTTTGCTCATCGCGACCCCGCTGTACGTGCCGTGGTTGATCCGTGCCATGGGATTCCTGCTGCGACCTCTCGGGCCCACAGCACGGCTATCAACCTCAAACGCCAACCGCAACCCGACTCGCACTTCTCTGACTGCGGTGGCCCTTATGTTGGCTATCGGTTTGTCGGTGACCTTACAGGTGGGCATCTCGACGACGCGCACGACGGTCATGGACCAAATCAACGAGCACTTCCCGATCGACCTCACCCTCACGAACCGCCCCTCTTACGACCCAAATACCGGCCAGGAGACGGCGAGCACGCTCGACACGTCAGCCCTAAAGACGGTGCAGGACCTGCCGAACGTCAAGGACTCCATCGTCCTCAAAGGTGGGTTCGCCGAGAGTGATCTGTCCCCTCACGCCCATATGTTGTCCGGAAACCCTGACGAGATCGCCAAGGTGGCACCCTCCATCGCCAAGGAGATGAAGCCGGGGGTCGCACTGATAACTTCCATAGACAACCCGCCGCAGACTATGACCTTCACCTCTTCCAAAGGCAAAGTGACTCTCAAGGTCACGAAGGTCCACGGGCTTTCTGAAGGCGACGTCGTGGTCAATCAAGAGGACTTGAAGAGGATCGTGCCTTCCGTGACTGACCAGTCCATCTGGGTCCACCTGGACGACCGCAGCAATTTGGCCTCCACTCTGACGGTGATGATGTCCATGTCGAGCAGTAGTTCGCAGCATATGGACATCGGTGGAGGCGCCCTCATCGGCGGAATCGTCGAGCTGATCCTCAAGGTCCTGCTGATGGTGATGACGGCCCTGCTCGGTGTGGCGGTGCTCATCGCCCTCATCGGCGTGGCCAATACCTTGAGCCTGTCCGTGCTGGAGCGGCGTCGGGAATCTGCGCTGTTGCGGGCTATGGGCATGCAGCGGCGTGGATTGAGGTTGATGCTGCTGTACGAATCGATCCAGGTCGGAATGGCCGGCGTCATCGTGGGAATAGTTGCTGGGTTCTACTTCGCCTGGCTGGGCATTCGGTCGGTGTTCCGCGTCGCCTCGGACACCATCCCTGTGCACTTCTCGATCGATTGGCCATGGACCCTCAGTCTCATCGCGATCTGCCTGGTGGCGGCATGCCTGGCCTCGGTGTTGCCGGGCAGACGAGCCGCCAAAGCGATTCCAACCGAGGCGCTCGCCAACGAGTGAGACCTTGTGCGGGAAGCCGTGAACCGGCCGTGTCCTTCGGGGCACGGCCGGTTTTCGCAGCGATTCATCGGACAACACCAGACGAGATAGAGGCAACACCGGTGTAGGAAAGGGCAACACCTACACGGATGCGGACAACACCGCAGACAACACCACTTCGATGGGCTTAGGGCATCGCCCATCCGAAAGGTGCTGCCATGACCTTCACGTCCACTACACCCCGCCGCCTCCGTTCCCTCTGGCAAGAGTTGTGCTCCCACCCCCGCGCCCCGTGGCGCACCGACTTAATCTGCCGCGGGTGCTACCCAGAGGATCTTCCCCAACGGCTGCGTCAAGACGACGCTGCCGCACTTCGCGCCCTTATCGCCGCCCGCAGCGGGGCCGGTCAGACATCCGAATTCGCCGGGATGGCGCTGATTCAGGCGATTCTTCCTACCCTGGTCACGATCGCCAATCGTGATCATCAGGCCTGTCTCGATGACTACATCGGCGAGGCCTGGGTAGTTATCGTCACTTTCCCGTTGTCCCGTACTAACAAGGTGTGCACAAATGTGGCCTTGGACTGTCTACATGCCATTTCATCTCGACGCCAGCACAGCAGCCCAGAAACCCCTGCCGAATCAATCGACATCAGCGCACCAGAGATGCAAGAACCAGGGCAGGTGGCGTCGGACTTGCTCAGTGCAGCTGAGGAGCTCGGAATCATCACTCCGACAAGCGCGCCAGTATTGCGTAGTGTGTGGGTGGAGGCATTGGATTGCACTACCGCCGCACAACGTCATAACACCAGCCCTACAGCGGTGCGAGCTCGATGCTCTCGGGCGAGCCGGGCCATGAGGCAGCATCGTGACGAGTTGCTCGCCGCGTCGTGAATGAGGTTGCGATGCGTGCGACGTATGCTGTTCGCTGTGACGAAGTTCAAGCGTGTCATGGCTCTGCTCGGGGTGATCTATCTCGTGACTGTGGGAGGCTTGTACTTCGTGCTAGCTGACCGCAGCGACAATTTCATCCATGATGGCCAGATCATCCAGGGAACCGTGACAGCTGTCTACTCGCACCGCTCCGTCAGTACCGGTGCTACCAAGTACCTCATGCATGCCGAGGGCGGCAATGTTGCGCTCATTTCGTACACCTACGACGGGGCGACGGATACGGTCTGGTCGAACCCCTACCGTGACATCAAGAAATACCACGTGGGTCAGAAGGTCGATCTAGTGATCCGAGCCACACCGAACCATCCGGATGACGCCATCGTGACGGTGCGTGACCACACCATCCTGGGCTTGCGTCTCATTCCTTGGGGATTCCTCGCCAGCGCCGTCATTATGACGGCATGGTTCGGACGTGACTACTTGAGGTCCAAGAGACGCCGTCGACTAGGTGGTCAGCGTCACGCCCCGGCCGCCGTCGAAGCCTAACGAGAGTCAATCAGCCACGTCAGGAACTCTTTAAGTTCTCCAGTCTCACCGTCGCGACCGCCTCTGCCAATATGCATCGGGGGCAGGGAAGGGTGAAGCTTGACCCCGCGCAGTCGCTCAGCGAAGCCACCGGTGACGACGAGGTGGTAGTACTCCCCGTTTTCTCCGATGGCGAGGGAATGCTTGGCGTTAAGGTACCAGCCTCGTTTGTCAGTGCGCGCCTCGTGGCCGTCCATAAGTTGAGCGCGCAGCGGCACTGGTGTCATCCCCTGAGCGCGAGCCATGACGAGGAAGTCATCGATGAGTCGCTGGGCCTGAACAGCCTCCTGACGGCGCGCTCTCTCCTCAAACTCGATACGGAGGCGGGCATCCTCGGCACGTTTGCTGGTCACGAGTTGAGGGTACGGCATCCCCGCAACAAGCCTGAACTGTGTTGTCCGGAGGCGTTACACAACGCCGATGGTTGGAACCAGCTTGGGGACGCGGCACCACTGCGCGCCCCCGAACCGTTGACGTCAGAACAGTCCGATGGTTTCGCCGTTATCGTCGATATCTATCCTCTCGGCGGCCGGGTGACGGCCCAAGCCCGGCATGGTGCGCATGTCGCCGCAGATCGCGTAGATGTATCCAGCTCCGACGGCGGCCCTCACCTCGCGCACAGGCAACCGCCATCCGGTCGGGGCGCCCTTGAGGGATGGGTCATGGGACAGGGATAGGTGGGTCTTCGCGATGACAACCGGGAATGTGCCGTAGCCGAGATCCTCGAAGTGGGCCAGCTCCTTGGCTGCCGCTGGGGCGATGTCGATTCCGTCAGCCCCATAAACCTTGGTAGCAACCTTGGTCAGTTTCTCGACTAGAGAGTCCTCAAGGTCGTAGGTGTAGCGGAAGTCGGCCTTGTGGTCACAGGCTGCCACGACCGCGTGAGCCAGGTCGACGGCACCGTCACCGCCATCGACGACATGGGTCGAAGAGGCGAAATGGGCTCCGGCGGCCTCAGCGACTTTACGGACGGCATCGATCTCATCGGGGTGATCGGTCGGGAAAACGTTGAGAGCCACAATCGGGGAGACGCCGAACTCACGCACAATCTCGATGTGTTTGCGCAGATTGGCAGCACCAGCGAGCACGTCGTCAGGGTTGTCCTCCAGCATTGCCGGGGGCAGGGGCTTTCCGGGGATGACTTTGTAGCGACCGGCGTGGGTTTTGAGGGCACGCACGGTGGCGACGAGGACGGCAGCGTCGGGGCGCATCCCACCGATGCGGCATTTGATGTTGAAGAACCGCTCAGCTCCCATGTCAGCACCGAATCCGGCCTCGGTGAGCAAGTAATCGCCGCAACCGATACCGACGCGGTCTGCGATGACCGAGGAGTTACCGGTGGCGATATTGCCAAAGGGGCCGGCGTGAACGAGCACCGGGCTGTTCTCGGTAGTTTGTAATAGGTTTGGCTTGAGGGCGTCTTTAAGAATGACGGCCATCGATCCGGCGGCGTGCAGATCCTCGGCGCTGACTGGCTCTTTGGAGCGGTTATAGCCGATGACGATACGCCCCAGGCGAGCACGCAGGTCGGACAAGGAGGTGGCCAAGGACAGGATGACGCCAACCTCGCTAGCCGCGGTGATATCGAATCCGGTCTCGCGGGGGACGCCGTCGACCCTCGATCCAAGACCAACAATGGTGTTGCGCAGGGCACGGTCATTGATATCGACGACGCGACGCCACGAGATCGAGTGAGGTTCAATGTCGAGCTCGTTGCCCTGGTGCAGATGGTTGTCGATCATGGCGGCAAGCAGGTTGTGGGCCGCTCCAATGGCATGGAAGTCACCAGTCAGGTGCAAATTGAGCTTCTCCATCGGCAGCACCTGGGAGTATCCAGCGCCAGCGGCACCGCCCTTGATTCCGAAAGTTGGGCCCATCGACGGCTGGCGTAGGGCCAGCACGCTATGTTTGCCGATCTTCTCTAGGCCCTGGGCTAGACCAACAGCGGTGGTCGTTTTGCCCTCACCAAGAGGCGTGGGAGTCATGGCCGTGACGACGACGTATTTACCGCAAGAATGATCCCTGTTGTGTGTGACGACATCGAGGTCCACCTTCGCGACGCCGCGCCCATAGGGCTCCAGGTATTTCTCATCAATGCCTGCCCGGGCTGCAACCTTCTCGATGGGGTCAAGGTGGGCCTCGCGGGCAATTTCAAGATCCGACTTCATTGTCATAGCTCCAATCATGACGTGTTGGACACCTCTTTGCATACCTGTGCGCATCATGGCCGGCCCGGACCGTTACCAACGCTCACCTGACGCCACAGCAGCGTAGCGTTCCGCTGCCATCACATGTCACCGAGATTCTGATTTCTCCTCGAGGTCGCGGACATAGGAGCCGAGCAAACTTCCGTAACAAAAGCGCCGAGAGCCCCGAGCTATGGCAACCGTCCACGTGGTACTTCGCCCGCAGGTAGGGGTATTTCCGGTCCTGCTGCGTCGTCCTTGCAGCCTCATTGATGAGGCCAACCTTGCAGGGCCGCTAAGGTGGATCCCCCGCGAGTGTTCTTCGGTTCACCCTTTAGGATCGATAGAGGCCAGCCCGAAGGAGACCATGTGTTCTGGCAGAACCTGCGCCACCTGTGGCGACGCCGCGACTTCCGGAAGATTCTCGGGGTTCGTGTAGCTACCCAGGCGGCTGACGGCACCCTTCAGGTCGGGATGGCTTCCTACGTTTTGCTCTCCCCCGAGCAGCAGCCTGACGCGTGGTCGATCGCCATGGTGCTGGCTATCACCTTGCTGCCCTTCAGCATCATTGGCCCCTTCGTCTCCGTTGTACTCGACCGTTGGTCGCGTCAGCGCATCCTCGTCTATACCGATGGTCTGCGCTGCCTCATTGCGGTCGGGCTGGGGATCTTGGTCTGGAATGGTGCGCGCGATAAACCCTCCCACCTGGCCTTGCTCATCGGGTTACTCATCGCGATGAGCCTGAACCGGTTCTTGCTCACCGCCTTGGTCGCTGGGTTGGAGTACACCATCGACAAGCGCGACTACCTGACGGCGTCGTCGATCATGCCGACGATTGGCCCGCTCGGGCTCATGATTGGTGCCGTTGTTGCAGCAGCAGTGCGCATGATTGCCGGACGCCATATCCCTGTACACCACGCCGATACGATCATTTTCTGTATTTCCGCAGCCCTCTTCGCAGTTTCGGTCGCCTTGGGGCTGCAGTTTTCACGTCGGGAGCTTGGGCCGCCACCGGTGGATCGTTCTCGGACGATGAGAGCGGTGGCTGGGGATGTGGTGGATGGGTTCCGCTACCTAGGGAAAGTGCCACTGGTGGGGCACTCCCTCACGCTGATTGGCGCCCAGCGGGTGCTGTTCGGGGTGTATTCGGTGGCGATGATCTTGGGGTACCGTAACCGATTCCACGTGCAGTCTGACATCAACGGAGCCATGGCAGACATGACCGTATGGGCCGTAGCTATGGGGGCCGGCTTCGTGCTCTCGGCAGGCTTCATGCCCGTGTTGGTGCATCGGCTAGGAATGCGTCGTGCCCTTATGGCCCTCCTCACCGCGACCGCAGTCATCCAGGCTTTCCCAGGCGCCACCCCGAACCGTTGGGGTCTGCTCGTGGCTGGCTTTTTCGTCGGGCTATTCGCCCAGTCTCTCAAGGCCGGTGTCGACACCATTTGCCAGGCACACATCACTGACGGTTACAAGGGCCGTGTGTTCATCGCTTACGACATGGTGTACAACGCGATGTTCGTGGCAGGTTCAGCTTTGGCTGCATTGGTGCTGCCCATCCAGGGACTGTCCGGCCCACACATAGTCGGTCTGGCCATCGCCTACGCCGTGGTGGCTGTGGTCTTCGCGCTAGCGACCCGGGCTCATGGTAACGATGTCTTTGACAAGGGCAGTGCCCTCGGTGGGTTGCCCGCCGCTAACCCCGAAGAATGACGCCTCAATTCATGTACGGGCGTCGCTCCTCGACTAGTGGTTAGTAGATGCCCTCAGACCACCCTGGCTCGAGCGTGACCTTCCATCACCTCCTGCAAAACGGTGATGGTTTCCTCTGACAAATCCACGCCAAGCCGTCGGGCCTGACGAGACAGCACGTAGACCAGCCTCTCGACTTCGCCACGGTCGTCGAGCTCGTCAGCCAGTTTGATGCGGGCCACTAACAACACCTCGTCCTCGGGACAGGCGACGGTGGCTCTGGCAAGGGCCCGAGATGCCAGCTCAACGTCTCTTATCTCCATAGCTCGTCGGGCTACCTCGACCCCGATGTCGCGAACCATCTGGATCATGTCGATCCGCCATTCCTCGGCCCAGTGCCATTGGCCGGGAGCGGCATCGGCCAAAGGAGCCCCACGAACGAAGTCAAGGGCGCTCACAAGATTGGCTAGCGGAGCCGTCGATACTCCCCCAGAAACCAACAGCTCGAGCCTTTCCCAGTCACTTGTCACTGCGTCTGCGAGGCGCAATGAACCGTCGTATCCCTCCGGAAGATAGGCGCGACCGGCGTCATCGGTGCCGAGCCAACGGCGTAGCCGGGAGACATTGGAGCGCCGGGTCGGCTCGGCAACCATGAGTGCGTCAGCCATCTGCACCGAGCGAGCTCCTGGATGGCACAGCAGCCAGGCGCAGTACTCCAAGCATTGACGTCGAGCCTTCGTCGGCGGATTTCCCCGAGCCCCCAACAGGTCAACCGGGCCGAGAAGCCGCAATATGGGCGACGGCACCTGTCCACCGGTGGCAGGCAGGTGGGCAACATCACTCGTCATAGTCGACGTCAGCACGGTTTCCTCCTCGACGGTCAGATGGGCATCACTGGGTGGCAGCACAGCGCAGGGCTTGTCCATCACCGGCGGAGGATCGGATCCCTCCTCATCGCCTCGCCGCGGCTCCCACCACGGAGCGGGCTCCGTATCAGACCGAGCGGTAGTCTCAAGCAATTCCACAACAGCACGACGCATCGGAGAGGTGACGATCTGTGGGGTAAACGACTGGCCGTGGAACTCCGCATGATCGCAGTCGGTGACGGTAATCTTTTGGCCGCCTACCCCGGGCATGACGATGACGATGCCCGCTGCAGCAAGGGAGGCCGGGCTCGGAAGGTTGAGGGGGCTTAAGGAGAGGACAACCCTGGTAATCGTCGCGGGATACTCGCTGGCTTCGTTGGAAAGACCAGCTAACCCCTCGACAACCTCGTCCTCATCAGCGAGTTGGACATCGTCACTGCCGGTATGTGCCAGCCAGGCAAGATCCTCACCCACCGCTACGATGTCAATTCCGCCGCTCCACGGCGCCGCAACAAGGGACAGGCTGATCGAGGCAACCATCGCCGTAGCCAGGTCTCTGGCGGCATTAACCGCTAGTACCCCGCCAACATCGGCTAGGTCCACCACGACCGGCGTCTGAGGGTCACATGTTCCCAACACGACGGTGGTCGGCGTCATGGCAAGAGCAGCGGTGTCCCGCGATGACGCGGACTCGTCGAGCTGATCTGCGGCGGCGTCAAGAACACGCTTGGCCCGCCGGGGCTCTCCAGATACTGGCGGTATGCGTCTGCCGAGAGGCCGGGTGAAAAGCTGCTGTCGGCGTCGAGTTGTGACTGTTCCAGCGACCCCACCTGCCAGGAACAAGCTCAGGCCAGCTAATGCGGTCCGAAGTATCTCGGCCGGGCTTTGCCCGACCTCAGCCATACTCACTGCCTGGTCCGCCCCGGCAGCCGTGTGAGGTTCAACTTTCGTCTCATTGACGGTAGCCGTGCTGTCGCCACCCCCTTCAGGTAGCACGGGCGGAGTGCTCTCGGTGGTCGGAGTCTCGGCAGGGGTCGATTTTTCCCGCTTGCCGCCTTGCTCATCGGTGTGCTGGTCAGATGCCCGCTTGTCCACAGTTGGGGAGTCCGGCAAGACCAGTTCCCAACCTGGCTCGATGTGGTCGGGGTCCGCGATGATCCCCTCGTTGAGATGCCAGATTGCTGGCCAGGACGATGCATCCCCCAACTGTGTTTGAGCAATCCCGCTAAGGGTGTCTCCTTGCTCGACCGTGATGGTCCGAACTTTCGACATCTCCGACGGGGGAGCGATCTGGTTGAGTTGCTCAGTATCGATCGGGCGACCGGCGCCAGTGTGCCCAGCGGGCACGGTCACTGTGGCTCCCGGAAGAGCGAGTCGCTGACCGACGACGAGATGATCAACGTCGACATCGGGGTTGGCAGCGACGATGCGTCGCCACGAAGTGCCATCCCCATACCAGGTCTCGGCGAGTGTCCACAGGTCGTCATGCGGGCCAACTGTGACAGTCATGACGTCCTCGTCGTGCCCGGAGTCGCTGTCCATCTGAGCCTCAGGCGCAGGCTGCGGGGCAGCCGCCGCAGTAGCCACTAGCGACACCGGAGCGGGTGGGACAGCTGATCGCGTCAACGGGGACAGGACGGTCAGACTTGCCACCAGCAGTCCTGCCGCAATCTCCTGGATCGCGCCCAGACCAGGAAGCTTCACGTGATGACGCTGGCTGGTGGCCATTCCGACGGCCTCGGCAACGACGCAGACACAGAATACGGTCCAAGCCGCCCAGCCGATCACAGTCACAACGGTGAGGAAAATCGACCCGTCATCAGGGGCTAGCCATCCTGCTGGGCGCAACACGGTGGTGGCATCGAGGTGTCCCCATGCTACGAGAGCGGCTGGGGAGCCCACCACCAGAAGGAGGAGGGCGACCACGGCCAGGGCGCCGTGTATTCGGGCACGGACAGGTGAGATCTTCATGAGTATCGCTCCCGATGGCTGTCGAGGGTGGAGTGGGCCACCGACTCGATGTGGAAGGACCCCGGCATTCCCGGGACGAGAAGGTCAGACAGCTTGATGGTGCAACTTACTCGTGCTGATGTGGTGCCAGCGGACCCGACAGGAAGCGTAAGGTCAGATGAATCCACAGCAATTGCGGGGTTACTGCACCTGGTGCCAGCCAACTCAGCCAGACCAACGCGCTGCCCAACCGCAATGCCCTCGCCAACCGACGAGGCTACTGACCCAGCCCGTGCAGCGACTTGGGCAGCCGATTGAGCGTCGGCCTTTACTTCAGAAATTCGCCAGCTTCCCGTGGCCACCGCGGCAATCATGAGCAGAGCGGGCAAGATCAGTGCGGCTTCGACCGCGACCGCTCCCCGGCAGCACCAATGGCGTCTGTTCTGGCAGGCGTTGCAGCGTCGACACCGTATCTGATCGATGCGGTCTTGAGGCAACAGCGCTCGCCCATGGACAGGCCGGATCATGTCCCCTCCTCGACGGCGACAGCATGCCCTCTCACCGCGACAACAGCACCAAAGAGCGCTGCGGCTCGTCCTTCAACATCGACTCTGACGAGAGAATCAGTCGTACTCACCGTGACGGTGACGTCGGTCACCTTCGAGGTCTGGGCGACATCGCGCGCGGTAGCCTCGGCTTCACCAGCGTGCGAACCTCGTAAAGCTTGGACGCGAACTGCTGCTCGAGCCGCTTCGGTGACGGTAGCCCGTGCCTGAAGGACGACCGCGGTCTGAATGACCGCAACAACTACCAGCAGGACGACGGGCCACACCAGCGACCACTGAAGGGATTCGGAAACTCCACGCTCCCGGCACCGTCGATGCTCCGATCGACCCCGACTCATTTCGGCAAGTTTGACGACACATAGCCCTTGATCACGGTGACAACCACCGTCGCTATCGAGACCGCCCCCACTAACAAGATGGCGTTTTCGGTTGACTGGCTGAGTCCTCTCTCGTCGCGTTTCTCGACGAGAGGGGGTATCCCCGCGATCATCGGCAGAACGACCGAAGCAACGGTATTGACGTGTTTCATGGCGACCTCCTTGGTCATTCGCACCGGCCTTTCCGGTGACGTCGTGTACCCCGCAACGGGTCGGGGATTCGAGGGTGCGAAACGTAGTCATGAGGCGACCCCCGCCATGATCAATAGCGGTGGGGTGATAAGCACCAAGCCCAAAACAAGGACGGGGATGACCATCCATATCGTCAAGGATTCCGAGGCCGTCTGGGCCTCGGCTTTCTCCTGATTGAGGTGAGCGTCCCTCATCTCATGGACTCGGGCGCGCAGTGCTCCGGCGAGGGATGCTCCCTGGTCGTCGAGTCGCAATACCTCAACGAGTTCGGCAAGTTCTGGCAGATCAAGTTCATCTGACAACCCGTCGAGACCAGCCCATGGGGACTGCTGCTCCAACCGGGAGCGCTCCAGCGTCATGCGAATGCGTGTCAAGACAGGGTGATCACTCATCTGCGCCGCCTCGACGAGGGCCCGCGGAGCTGACTGGTTAGCCAATCGAGCAAGGGTGACAAGATCGACATAGACCAAGACGACCTCGGCGGCATCCTGACGCACTGCTTTAGACCGTGACCTGATCCGGGTGTCGGGAATAAACCATCCGACGACAGCAAGAACCACCGCCAAACCAACTGGGGTCACCGGCAGGGTGTCCCCGCAGGCAGCAGCCACAGCCCGTGCCAAGGCTGGGACGAGCATCCCTCCCATAGCCATGACGGCCTTCTCGATCACCAGATCACCAGGAGTTCTCCCCTGCAATATGAGGGTGCGACGAGATCGCTCGCTCACCATCCGCGGCCAGCGGATTGCTGCTCGCGTTCCCCACCGCTCCAACCGTCCGCCCTCCGCGACGGGACCGACGACGGCGTCCTGACGTCCATAATCGGACAGTCCCGCCAAGGCGTCGGACAATCTCAAAGGCGCATTGCGTCGTCCGGAAACGACAAAGACTGGAGCGCATGCCAGCAAAGACCCACAGATAGCAGCGAGGATGACGGTGGACTCAGCCATAGTTGGCCTCCCCTGCACGCCGAAGGAGGATCCGGGCACGACGTCGCGGTTTGCTACGCCGGGATAGAGCGATCAAGCCGGCGAGGTAAAGACCTGCGTAGCAGCACAACAGCAGCTGGCCGACGCCGGTGCGATAGGGAACCAGGTATTCCCGGCCAAGAATGAGGGCACCTGCCAACACGACGCCGATGATGATGCTGACCTGACGCACAACGACCCGCGGCTTAGCACGCTCAACTCGTATTTCTCGAGCTGCCCGGATGCGTTCCTGGAGGGACGCCGCGAGAGCGTCAAGGGTACCGGTGGCCCCCGTCCCGCCGCGTTCGGTAGCCATCATGATCGCGGCAATGACCTGGTCAGTGTCGGCGCTGTCAAGGTCATCGGCAAGGCCTTGCAGGGCAGATCGGGTGTCCCACCGCGAATCCAGGCGGGCTACCACCCGGGTGAGTGGTTCTATAAGGGGTTCGGGGGCTTGACGACGGGTCGCCCGGATGGCATCGATGACGGACTTACCTGTCGATGCTGATCCGCTGACGAGACGCACCCATCGTTCCAGGGCACGCATGACGTCGAGGTCATGACGTGGTGGATCAGCTAGCAAAGCGGGGACGACGACCGCCAAGACTGGCACGATGACCAGTAAGACCGCCCACCCCGTCACCACATAACCCACGACACCGATTCCCAGACCAGTGAGGCCATGAACGCGACTACGGCGGGGTAGCCGCGAGAACCAATTGTCCACTCTTGTCCACAAGCTTGTGGATTGCCCTGTGGATAACTGGTGAATCGGGGCGATGCCGATGCCTACCATGACCACTCCCCCGACGAGAAGTCCGCCGAGCAGTGCGGCAATCGCGGTGTTCATACCCATCTCGTCACTTCCGGCTCGTAGCGGGACAACTCAGCGACGAGAGCGGAATCCGGGTGAAACACGCCTGGACTGGTTGGCGTTGGCGCAGCATAGGTGAGGTGGGTGACCGGTCGTCCATTCTCTAACGCCCCGGTGAGTTGGCGGACCTCGGTGATGTAACGAGTTCGGGTACCTCCTCGCCAGGTGTCATCGACGAGGGTGACGTGCACGAGGAACGTGATGTTGTGCGCGATCTGCCGATAGGCCTCCTCAATCGTCATGACCCCTCCCATGGCGACTCGTCCAGCCAACCGATCCATGGTCGAGGTGGCCGAGTGGGAGTGGGTGGTGCTCATCGTTCCGGCACCGGCCTGCATCGCCTCGAACATGGCAGCCGCCTCGGCGCCACGAACCTCGCCCACCACTAAGCGCGAGAGGTTTTGACGCAGTGCCTCCGGGACAAGGTCAGCGACGGTGAGCTCGCCCACGCAATGCCCGTTCACTTTCTCTCCTAGCCCCACGGTGGCCTGGAAGGCGACCATATTGTCGCGATCTGGATTGAGGTGAGTGAGCAGTTCATAGTCAGTTTCAAGGGTTCCGAACCGCTCGGTAGGTGGGATAGCGTCAACCAAAGCCCGTAGCAGCGTCGTCTTGCCCGCACCCTGGTCTCCGGCGATGACGATGGACCGACGCGCCAGGACGGCCGCACGTAGCAACACCCCGACGTGGTGGGGCATCATCGCGGTATTGACGAGGTCGTCGATCGTCACCCTCGTCAGGGTGTGGTGGCGAATGACGACCGAGGGCCGGTAGGACAGCCCAAACCCGATAGCGTGCAGTCGATATTGGGATCCCAACGCCACTGTCATAGTAGGGTGAGCGTCGTCAAAAGGCCGAGGCGGGTTAGCCGACTCCCCGAGGAACCGAATCGCCTCGACGAGCTCAGCGTCATCGTCGGCCACTACGGGGCCAGGTTCGCGTCGTCCATCCCCGTACTGCACAAAGACCCGGTCGCAGCCATTGATTTCAATATTCTCCGCGTCTTGGATTTCGAAAAGAGGCTGTAGCCGCCCGTACCCAAAGATGGCATCCATGACCGCGCGGACGTACGCGTCTTTAGTCTGCGCGCTCCACAGGGCTTGCCCCTCAGCCGTCAATTTCTCCGCGTGGGACTCGACAGCCTGCCGCACGATCGACCGGCCAAGCATTCGCACATCATCGCCGCTCAGGTCGACGCCGGTACGTTCCCGATGGGACGCCCGTTCCGACGAGATACGTTCAGATGCCTTCCGACGCAATGAAACGACGGTACGCCAATCAATGTCCTTCGCCTCGAATCGTCGTGGGTTGGGACGAGGAGACACAGCTGCCGGCGATACGTGTGGCGATGGGGAGATGCGGGAAAGCACACCGGCAAGGTCCTTCCCATCATCGAGCGGGACTACCGGAGCGTCCTGTGCATATCGGCTTACTGCATGGTCGATCGTCATGACGCCACTCCCATTGCCGACGTGCTGAGAATTTCAGGTCCGGTGATGGCTTGATCTGCTCGACGGATCCGCTCTCGCATCGACTCCGCCATACTTTGCATACTCGTGACATAACGTCCTCGCGACCAACGCTTTCCCGCTGGTTCCCCGTCAGACAGCACTGCAGCGGCATGGGCGTTAAAAACGACGTCACCGAACACTGGGAGACCAAACTGATGACCGATCTCACGCGAGTTATAAGGGCGACCGGGACCAACAATGACGAGCCCCACGGTCCCGGTGGTCGCCGAGGACATTGCCTCCACTTCCTCAGCTCTCATAGACAGTCCGGCCAGCTGACGCAGCCGAGATCCCGTCACGATTCCGATGAGGGATGCGCGGGAGACGAGACTGCCAGGCAGGGTTTCCGGCCCCAACCGGCCTGCGTCAACAATGACGTCAACCCCTGCCTGACCAAGATCGATCATGGCGCTGGCGAGGCTCGACCACGCTGCTCCCATGAGAGAGGCCTGTCCGAGGTGCCCGTACCCGCTGAGTAACCTCACCATCCGGTCTCCGGAGTCGTGGGGAAGCGGGATAGTCTCCTCCCACATCGTCTGAACTGGGTCAGCACCGTCACGGAATGCTGTAGCCAAGCCAATGAGTCCGGGGCGCGGTGGGATGCGTCCCGTCAGGTATCCCGATTCGATCACGTGTCCCGGGCACGGGTCGGCGTCGACAAGAACGACGTCTCGCGGCCAGGTAAGAGCCAGGCCGAGAGCGGTAGTTGTCAGGCCCGGGGCTCCCCCAGGGCTGGTCAACAGGATGATCGACATCACTGACCCCTTTCGACCAGAGCGATGCGGTCCAGGGAAGCGAGGTCGGCTAGTCGGGCAGCATTGCCGGAATCGACCTCGACATCGACCAACCAGCTTCCATGATCATTCGTCGCCTTGGGTGCCGCGACGACCACAGCGTCGGCCGTTGACAGATTAGAAACAGTCCCCGTGTCCTTGTCGGGGCTGGTTTCTATCACGGTGACGCGGGCGCCAGCGGGTAGGGAGACGGTGGGTAGGCGTCCAGCAGCAAGTTTGAGACCTATCCGTGCGCGCCCTGGTGCCACCCGTAGTTCTCCCACCGAGTGAGACCCGAGAAGTTGTCCTGGTGATAGGTCGACCAGAGCATGACGACCAACGATTTTGTCGAGTTGGGAAGCTGGGATCGTTGCGACGGCCCGATCGACGGCCACTGAAGTCAGCCCAATATCGGCATTGCGGACGATATCTCCCTGCCCTACAGCTCGCGTCATGACAAGAACTTGGTCGGCATGAGAGGCGCGGTGCCAGGCAACAGCTCCCCCCAGGCCGCCTAGGCATGCACATAGCACCCCTATGACGATGAGGCGCGGCGAGCGTCGAAGCCGGGGAGATGGCGTCGTTGCGCGAGCAGATATCGGAGTAGTCGTCACGGACATGGCCGCGAAACTATGCGTCAGCTGAAATCAGCGGCAAGAGACGCACAGAAGATCTGTGGACACCGAAATCGGGGTGTCAGGTGCCACGCGCACACAGCATGCTGTCCACAGCTACCCGCAAATCCTGTGGACAACGCTGGGGATAATGGCGGTATCTCGACATGCTCAGGACCCGCCCGTGATAGGCATCAGGCGGATGATATTCGGGGCCATCGCTCCTCGCACGATATGGCCGCCCGAATCTCGACCCCGCTACGCCAGATGAACCTTGCCAGTAATCGTCCACCCCAACCCGGGATCCACCGCCCCGGCAGTGTCACACACCACAACGGTGGCCGTCACATCGAGCTGCTCAGCGGTCTCGTAGGGATAGTTCGCCCCGACCATGAAGGATTCCCCCAGCCCCAGCACGTACGGCGGCCGCGCGGTCCCGGGGGCGAATGGGGTCGTCACGATTTTGTGAGCCGCATCAGCCCGGGGGGCCAGCACTGACACCAACGGTTGACGCCAAGTCCAGTCCGGGTAGCGTGCGGTGATCGTCACCGTCCCCAAACCCAGATTGATTGGTTCCTGTGACACATTTGTGACGATGTAGCGCACCAACACAATTGACGAGCCCTTGCTCACCACCGGAGTGCCATCTTGCGGATTCACCATGATGGAATCTTCGGGAGCCTTCGCTATTGCCGCTTGGTCCACTTCAATGCGAATACGGTCATCACCAAAGTGCCCCAGCTTCTTTCCGGATCGCGCCACTGGAACAGCCCAGGCCGGGTGCGCGTCAATGCCCTGCGGGACTTTACTTGCCGAAACCGTCGGTGTTGGCTGTGGCTCAGTCAGAGGTTTGAGAGTGCTGCACCCCGATACCAGGGTGCAGGCCAGTAAGACACTCGTGACCACGCCGCGGCGCATATCCTCACCTCCGTCACAAGTCGTCACGCAGCAGAGCCATTGTCACCAAATCCCAGCGACGCCCCTGCCACGATCGTGCCTGCGGAATTCTGCCACATTCTCGGTATCCCACAGCACCAGCACAATGGATCATTCTGCCATTGCCGCTCCACGTAGTCAGAGTCACCACCTGAGCGTCGGTGGTAGCAAAGGTCGCTTCGGTCCACAGCCGCAGCGCTCGACACCCTACACCGCGTCCCCATAAGGTCGGCCGAAACACGACAATCCCGACCTCCCACCAACCTCCTCCAGCTGGCGGCTCCTCGAACCGGGAGACGAACCCAGCCCGGCGCCCGTCCACAGTGACGACGGCACGGTGACCGCTCATCAGCCCCGAACGCCACTCCTCGGCAAACTCCGCAAAACTACGATCGTCGTCGGGCCCAAAATAGGGACCATCCCACTGTTTCCACTGCGGGTCGACGACCTCGACGTTCCAGTGCCACAACCATTCCAGGTCTTCCTCGACGAGGGGACAGACCTCAACCTTCCCGACCTGTGCAGGGCCGTCACAAGGGGGAACGTCGCGCGGTCGAGTCATGCCCCTATTATTGCCTGCCCAAGACAACTCACCACGTGGCAGGCTGGACCTATGACGACTTCTATAGACGGTACAGCTCTGGTCCTCGAGGGAGGTGGCATGCGTGCCGCCTACACCAGCGCCGTCATCGTCAAGATGCTCGGGCTAGGCTGGAAGTTCCCGCACGTTTCCGGTATCTCCGCTGGGTCCAGCCTCACCGCAAACTACATCTCCCGCGATCCCGAACGTACCCGTCTCAGCTTCACTGACTTCGTTGCGGACCCCCGATTCGGCAACCTCGGTACCTGGCTGGCAGGGCGCGGATATTTTGACGGCGAGTACATCTACCAGCGAACCGCCGAGCCCCATCAAGCCCTCCCCTTTGATTTCCTCACCTTCTGCGCGTCAAGTCAGGCTTTCCGCATCGGCGCGACCCGTACCAGCGACGGCGGGCAGGAGTGGTTCACTCGCGAGGACATGAAAACAATGAATGACCTCATGGTGCGGGTACGGGCCTCATCAACTATGCCGGGATTCATGCCACCGGTAACGATCGAGGGTGTCGAGTACGTCGACGGAGCCTTAGGCGACTCGGGTGGCATTCCCATCGACGGCGCCCAACTCGACGGCTACGACCGGTTCTTCGTCGTCTGTACACAGCCCCGCGACTACGTCAAGAATGAGATCAAACGTCCTCAGGTGCTTCGACAGTTGTTCCGACGCCGCCCTAGCGTCGCCGAAGCAGCCATTGCCCGACCGGCCAAGTACAACGCTACCCGTGAGATGCTGCGCGACCTTGAGGCAGACGGGAAGGCCTACGTCTTCTATCCACGCGTGATGCCCGTGACCAATAAGGAAAAGAACGTCACAAAGTTGCGTCAGGCCTACGCTCTTGGGATGGCCCAAGTCAACGCCGAGCTGCCGCAGTGGCGGGACTTCCTGGGAGTCTGAGCCTCAGCCCTTGACGGCCTGGGATAGTGCCTCGATTGCTCGGTCGTTCTCTGCGTCCAACCCGATCGACAGCCGAATCCCTTCCCCGCTCCAGCAGCGTGCGAAAACGCCGTGGGAAACCATCACTTCGTCGATCCGATCGGTGTCGTCGCCCGTGACCAGCCAGAGGAAGTTCGCCTGGGACGGCACGATCTTCCAGCCTTGGCGGGTCAGTTCGTCAAAGACCCGGGTGCGCTCGGCGACGATCCGGTTAACCCTCTCGTTGAGCTCGTCCTCGGCTGCCAAGGAGGCGATCGCGGCCTGCTGGGCCAGGGTGGTCACCGTGAACGGGGTGGCGACACGTCGCAGGTCGTCGCTGATCTCGGGGGCGGAGATAGCGAAACCGATACGCAGCCCGGCCAGCCCGTAGGCCTTGGAGAAGGTGCGCAGCACGACGACGTTGGGGTGATCATTGAGAAGAGTGAGACCGTCCACAGCGGCATCGTCCCGGTTGAAGTGGTAGTAAGCCTCGTCCATGACGACGACCACGTTCTGCGGCACCCTCGCTAAGAACTCCACCACCTCGTCGGTGTGCAGGACTGTTCCGGTCGGGTTGTTGGGGGTACACAGGAAGATAAGTCGGGTGCGGTCGGTGATCGCGGCGGACATCGCGTCGAGGTCGTGACGCAGATCCTTCGTCAACGGCGCCGGGACAGGGGTGGCCCCGGCGACCTGGGTCAGGATTGGGTAGGCCTCGAAGGACCGCCACGGAAAGATAATCTCGTCACCAGCGCCGGCGAAGGCATGCATGAGCTGGCTGGCTACCTCCGTCGATCCAGCCCCCACCGCCACCTGGCTCACGTCGACGCCGAAGTGACCGGCGATACTGGAGCGTACTTCCTCGGCACTCATCGACGGGTAACGGTTGAACCTCGGCAGGGTGCGCGTGACGGCTTCAATCACACTCGGCAGTGGTTCGAAAGGGTTCTCGTTGGATGACAGCTTCACAGCGTTCTCGCCGTGACTTGCCCCTTGCTTGTAGAGCGGTAGTCCTCGAACAACATCGCGTCGGTCCTGACTCACGTCATCCTCCCATTCAACGTTCGCTAGAACTCTTTCACACTCCCCCGACAGTCGTCGTCGCGATGCTCTACTACATCTGGCACGGACCAGCCACGCTGTACTTGACTCCGATCCTTCGGCTGACCCCCTCGGGTGATACGAGTTATTTATGTATCAAAAACCCGCTGTAGCCCTGCTGGCCCTGACACTTGCCTTAGCAGTGCCTGCTACCGCATCCGCCTCCCCAACCACATCTCCATCCCCCACTGCTAGCGGCAATAGCGACTTAAGACCCGAACAGGGTTCCGCCAAAGTCGCATCCAAAGCCGCTCCCTTCATATCTAAAATAGACGATCCTCACTATTCATCCAGTCATGCTGGAAGTGTCAATGTCCATGGATGGTGGCTAGATAATTATAACAACTTCAGCGGAATGAAGGCCCGAGTTACGGTTTATCTGTGGGCCAAAAAAGGGTCGCAGTGGGTCCAAGTGAACAAGATTCCTACCAAGAAGAATCCGGTGACTGTCTATGCCGGGGGAGGCGGCGGCAAACGAGCCTCAGGATCAGTATCCTGTCGTAGCCACAAACCTACTTGGTATCACGGACAAGTTGATGTAGACATCATTGACGCCATCGACACATCCAATCGACCCAACTCGCAAGACAGAAAGTTAAACTGTCAACCATGGTAAAAGAACAACGCCCATGCATCATCGGCACCGTAGCCATCAGCACAACGCTCCACCTCGCACCCAACGACATCGGAGCATTCACCGACACCGATGAACTACGCATCCTCATGGAATCAGCCGAATCCCACGGCTACTTCGACCCACCCCCACTAGAAAACCGGGAATACCTCATAGAAAGACCCATCGGAGTAGTCGTATCCGACACCAGCCAACCCGAATACCTCACCCTACGCCTAGACTGCAATCCTGAACGCCACATCCTCGGACGACCCGGCATGAAAATCATGCTCGTCCTCGCCGACGCCCTCCGACTCATAGGGTTATCCACCCCCCAAAGCATCGACGTCGAATGCGTCTATTTCGACCCCCGCGACTGGGATCTCCTCAACCCAGACCCCGAGGACCACATACATATGATCGGTACTCTCAGCCGCGAGGTCTGCCGATGGATGTCTCCTCACCTCACCCACACCTGGCACACCACCGCCACCACCAACCCCGACCTCGACCCTCACCTAGCACAAAACACCATCAACCGCTGGTTCCCACCAGACTTCGAATACCCCTGGCTAGGACACACACCCCAAGCCCACCAAGAAACCCTCACCTGGCACATGCCCGACGACATCACAGCGCTAGGCTGGCTATTCGACCTCATCACCCTCCTCCAAGGCCAACCACCACAACACATCCACGCCACCCCAAACGAACAAAAAATCCGACCCTGGTGAACCCATCACAAACACAGATATAAATCAGGGAACTCGAATATCACCTGCACGATCACAAGTACCTCACATCTCCTCACACGGTGAATAGGAACACTCTCTTTGAGAGTCATACTCTCTATTAACCTTCTAGCAGCATGACCTACTCGAGAACGAAAAGGTGCCCCCGGCCTCCACAAAAGTTTCCCCGCCCCAACAGGACACGATTGAACAATCGATACCCCCTCAATCACGAAGGTGGTCTGGGCGCGACGGTAGTAACCCGGCCGCCCGCGATTGCGGTCTCCTGACCATCCATGACATCGATCGTGATGCTGCGTGTGTGGGGATCCATCCCGATCATGACCGGACCTAGAGTGGTACTGATCCTTGCCCTCCTGCGTTCGGCGTTGATGGTGAGCATAGGAAGGCATAGCTACTTCGGGTGGCACATTCCTCTCTTGAGCCTCTACCGATCCGGAAGTGCCCAGGATCGCGCAAACAAAATGAAAGCCTCACCCCCCCGAAGTGGGCAGCCGAATAGGAGGCGACGGTCTTGGGCACCTAAGACTCAACATGGCCGCCGGATCCTGCAAGAGATTCTCTAGGTAGCCGAGAGTCGTGCGTTCCTCGGAGCTAGTCAGTCAGCGACGTAAACCCTGCTTCCCGCAACCCGGAAAGCGTCAAGCGTTACCTGAGGCGCATCTCGCGTGGTGACCAAATCGTCGATGTCCTCGATGTCGCCGAAGCGAAAACTTGAGGTTCGTGAGAGCTTGACACCCGTGGCAGCCAAAACGACCCGGGCCGAGGACGCGAGGATGGCGCGTTTCACCTGGGCATCTTGATGCGTCGTGACCGTCAGACCCATGGCAGGAGAGGCAGAACATGTGCCGACGATGGCGACATCAGCCCGGAACTCACCCAGTGCACGCAAACATGAAGCAGCCTCGTAGCGCAGGCTCTCGGGCATAAGCGTTCCATCCGGCGTGCTCACGGTAGCCACGCCGCCTCCGCCCAGGGGCAGCGCGGCGCGCAACGAGAGACACAAAGCCGTGATGGGGCGTTCCTGAAGGGCCTGCGCCACGGCAACCATGGTCGAGCCGTTGTCGATGATCACGGACATGTCGTCAGTCACGAGGCGGGAGACCAGCTGAGCTATGGCAGTCTTGCTTTCAGCATTCTCGGCCGACCGCAGGGAGTAAGGCATCGGCGTGCCGCGCAGGTTCACCGCCACTGCCCCGCCATGTACCTTGCGCAACTGTCCGTGGCCTTCAAGGTCGGTGAGGTCGCGGCGGATCGTCGCCGGCGAGGCGCCGGTGAGCTCCACGAGTGTATCCACCGAGGTCGGTGAGGTCCCGAGAGAGTTGATGATCATTTTCTGGCGAAATAATTTAATCATGCACGCTAGTGGCGTGGCTCATATATGGCAGCGAATCTGGGCCGTCCTCAGCACCAAGGGCCTGGCCATCACCGCAAGCGTGTGCCGCCAGTTAGCCGGGCAGGACGGAGATAACAATGACACGCACTGATCCACGACTGGCCGACTTCCAGGCGGTCCTCTTCGACATGGACGGGACGCTGGTGGACTCCACCGTAGCCGTCGAATCCGTCTGGTCGGCCTGGGCTGAACGGAACAGCATCCCCACCGCTGATGTCCTGGCCTGGTGCCATGGCCGGAACGTGGCCGCGACCATCACCCATTTCCTGCCCCATATCACCCCGGAAACCCTCCAGAGCATGGTGAGTGCCCAGCTAGACCAGGAGTGCACACAGCTCGACAGCGTAAAGCCTGCGGTCGGCGGCTGGGAACTCCTCATCTGGCTCGACGCCCACCGCATCCCGTGGGGCGTCGTCACCAACGCGCCGCGGCGACTCGCGCTCGCCCGACTCGGCGCAGCCACCATCGACCCACCACTCCTGGTCACCCTCGAGGACGTCGAGCATGGCAAGCCGGCACCCGACGGTTACCTCCATGGAGCCCGCTCCTGCGGTGTCGCGCCAACCCGAGCGTTGGTCGTGGAGGACTCTGCGTCCGGCCTCGCGGCAGCACGCAGCGCCGGCACCGTAGTCGTGGCTGTCGGAGGACGCAGGGATGCCGACGTCGTATGTCACGACCTTGTCGACCTGCACCGCCTACTCGTCCAGATACGTTCCAAGTAGCCTGATCGAGAGAGCAGAAGACCGTGGACGTCACAACTTTGCAAACTCAGGGCGAGCGAGCGGTAGCCACCAGCGCCCACACCATCGAACCGCCAGTCCATGACGGGGCGGGACGCTGGCCGCTGAGTATCGTCCTGATGCCTCCACCACCTGCAGAGAGCGTTCTGGCCGCCTAACACAGGAAGCTATCTACCTCGCCGGGACAGACCACTTGCACAGTGGGGCTGTGGGCTGTGCACATGTCACCGTCCGGGCGCTAGAGAACCGGCGACCAGTACCACCACAAGATCCATTCGCGGTCAGTTGCGCGAGCGCGCTTGACCGAGCTTGTGCTCACCACGCGCCCTTGTTCATGAAACTTGAGCGCCTCCTAATAACCCCCGGCGGCGTTCTTGCGCTCCTGCATCCCACCAGCCCGGACGCCGATGAGTTCCGCACCTACACGCTCGGCCACGAGCTCGGACCCAACGCCTACCGAGAAGGCATCCTCAGCCCCCGAGATCTCTGGTACGTGTCCCTGCTCCACTTCCGCGGCCCCATCGAGCACCCCAAAGATCTCGTGGCCTGGAGCCACCAACAACTCGCTCCGACCACATGGACCTTCCCCGATGCAGCGCTGTGTACCTACGAAACCACTACCACGGCGATGCGCCCCCGCATCCGCCACACGGCCGCGTTCGGGCGGGCGATCTGACCGCACTACTTTGATGCAACCAGTGGGGTGGGTGACAAGCAGAGTCAGTAGCCCCGACCGCATTGCTCACGAGAGGCCGTCGTGTCCTGATAAAAGCGGGTCCGTCAAGGTGACGGGAAAGAGGACCTCCCTTCTTCTGGGAGAGAACTCTAGCGATCACCTGAGGGGTTGTGCTGTCAGCAATAGAAGGTGGTTCCTCGTTCAAACAGCTAGAACTCGCTGGTCTCTGGTGCAGCACCCGGGAGCGATAGATCAAGTCGCCCTGTTCCAGGTCACGCATGATGCCCCACAGAAAGCAGTCCGTGACCTAGATGTACTCGGCAGTGACGCCGTGGGCGCAAGCTACTCCCACAGCGACCTCCGAGAGGAGTTTGAGAAGTCGGTAACGGCCCTGTGAAGGGCAAGCACGCAGAGTCGACGCAACAGTGGCATGTCCAGAGGCGACGACAACGGGGTCGAAGACATCGAACCGTCGAGCGACCATCGTTTGGGGAGCCAGCACAAACTCAGCTGCAGCTGGCACTTGAGACCAGGCTCCGACATGCCATGGAGCTCATGCCGCAATGCGACAAGGCTATCTCCCAAGGTGGTCTAAGACTATGTGGCTCACACCTCCTCACCCCCTGTTAGGTCTCTCACCTTGCCTAAACATGACCGCAGGGTGAATGCGTGTTCACTTATTGGACACGCAGAGACAAAGTGCCGCTATCTCTACGAATTTTTGACGAGAGGTCAATGGTCGTAGTGGACAACTCACATGATGCCAAAATGCTATGGGTCCAGCAGTGTAGCGATTATAGCGATCAAGTCATCGCCAGGAGAACTTCGCTCTATCTACAATGTCACGATAAACTATCACAAATAGTGGAAGACAAAGCCTATTAGATAGCCGACAATGGACGATCTCAAGTAATAACAGGCCAGATACGTGCCTGAAGCTTCAGCACGATCAGCGTTCACCGAGGCACCCACCCGGAGACAACGGAGTAAGCGATAAAGAGTCCGAGATGAACACCGCGCCGCTGAGGATCGTCCGAGAGCGGCCCTAACGCGTGACGACCGTGCCCGTACAAGCCGAAGCAACCGTCCCAAAAAGTACAGAAGGAAGATGCCACCGACTCCCGATTGGGAACAATGGAACGGAGCAGTAGTTAGACGGTAGCCAAGGAAGTCATAAACGGAAACGAACGTCCCCATAACTAAAAAGGCCACCAAAACAATGGTGCCTTACGTGAATCGCACCAATGATCGAGGACGGCTTGCGTCTCGGTGCGAAGGTGAACCGCTTTCGGGACGAAGCGCCGTTCCTGTAGAATGTAGCCAGACCAGCAGCCACCAGGGCAATGAGAGCGGTTACATAACCAGGACGCCCTTTCCTCAACCCTTCTGGCAAGACTCCGGATGCTGGCTCTTCCTCAGTGGCACGCCCTTAACCATTGTCTACCCACTCGACAGCATCACATGGATATTTGCTTATCGAGAAATTTCATGAATTCATGATACGATGACATTGACCGCAGTTCTGTGAACAATTCCCGATCGTAAAGAACGCTGATAAGCGGCTGATAGAACCTCACGAAATCATCGTAGTCCCCCTCATTGATGGCAAGCAGGAGAACCAAGCTCACATCCGACGTTTCCCAGTTGATTGGAGTTGAAGGTATGAGGACAGCAATTTTTGTTTCATACGCCAAAAAATTCATTGCGTGTGGCACTGCGAACGTTCGGAAGAAGACCGTGGATGAGTACCCTTCCCTCAGAAAAACACTTTCTCTAAAGGCGTCGGGAACAATGCCATTCCTCTCCATCGATCCACACATGAAGTCGAGAGTTTCACGCCACGAGTCGAAGGATCTTCCGGTGAAGAACAGTGTGGGATCGAGAAAACGTTTCATCGCGCTGGCAGTGGCAATCCGCGACTTCTTCTCACTGGCCCTCAGGAGCGCAGAATCGATCGCCGACAGATCGAGATCCAACATCAACGCGCTGATGGGAACACAGGTATGACGGTGCGACGGTTCTTCTGTCGTCGATATCACGATGTCGCCATCGCACGTATCCGCTTCCGCGACAGATGAAACGATGTCCACAATCCTCATTCGATCCGCGAAATGGTCGACCAGTCCGGCTAGCAGAACATCACGGAGTGCCTGGTAACGAGGACAGACAACCACTGCCGTGACCAAATTCGGATTCGGCGCAGGCTCGGAATACAGGCCAATATAGATGGCCAACAGCCCAATCTCGTCATCCGTGAAGAAAATTCCCAACAGCCTTGAAAGCTTGTCAGCCAAATATACAGCGGCGTCATAGAGGAATGGTGACCGTGATCTCAATGACTCACGCAGAGTATTGCGAAAATAGAGCATTGAAGGAGCGTGGGCCATGAGTCGCCCAACGTGTTTCGAAACACTGCCGTACAGCTCTTCCTTCGCGATGACCAAACCGAAGTGTTCAACCGTGTCATCCAGACACCTGCTCACCGTCGAGTAAATGTCACAGGAATCAGAGTGATGATCAAATTCGCCATGCCCAAATCCGAGGGTCGCACCAACGATGGACCTCAAGTAGACGTCATCAGCAGATGACAGTGGGCGTTCGGGGTACAACTTCCGCAATCCAACCAGCAACTGATCGCACAACATCTCAGATTGGTTGCCCATCATCAGATCTGTCGCCGCGTTGTCCTCGATCGGAAAGCTGTACCGCTGTACGCATATTGCGATGTTCACGACCATATTGCTGAGTCGTATGTCGTCAATTTCCAGGTAGTAATCACGTAGCGTTTCGACGACCAAGTTCTCGATATCACTCAGTCTGACATCTGGCAGGTACCTATTTATTTTATCATTCTGGCCAACAACGGCATCCATGGCCGTATTTACGAGGCTTCTCAAGAAATTGCGGAAGTAAATCTCGTTTCCATCAAGATGAATCGATGACCCCTTCAACGACAGGTGCAACGAATGGTCTTCGAACTGCGGCTTCAAACGTTTCAGTGACGCTTTTATGACGGACTCGCTGAGATAGCAATCACGCATGACGTCATAGATCGTGGTGTCGGGAGTGTCGAGCAGATACAGAAGTATCCGTTCGTGGTGCTCGAGCTGAGTTGAAAATTCTGAATTCCTTGCAACGACCCCGGTGTACACGGACTGCTCCACCGAGTATCCGTTCGTCGTTGACTCAATAATATTATCTCGGCTAATCCCATTGATCCGCGCAATATCGTATCTGAGCGTCCTCGTGCTGACACCAAGGAGTTTTGCGAGGTCGGTCCCTTTGATAGGGTGATCGACCTCGCTGAGCAGCTGTAGCAACAGGGCCTGCCGCTGTGAAAAACGAATCAATAGAGAACACCTGACATCGACGTACCATCACTGGAGCGACACATCATGTCACAGATTCTTGTGCGGCGAAATTCGAGTTTTGCCGCGACACTGGCAATGGCGTGTTTCCCGCTGGACGGCAACTAATCTGATCCGCACCCCTGGAACCGATGGGGCATGAAATGCTCATCGACCTCAACCATCATTGTCTTCCACGAAGGGTCCTCGTTGGCCCGTACCGACGATGAAACCGGCACCAACACATCGCACCGCGGCGAAGACAGGAGGCTACTTAATGGCCGAGATGATGAACGCTGCACTGATGTATGGACCTGGCGACATTCGCGTCGAGCAGATGCCGAAGCCCACGTGCCCTCCCGGAAGGTTCGTTCTGAGGGTCGATGCCGTGGGACTGTGTGGTTCAGACATTCGCAATCTCACGACGGACTCCCGGAAGGGCGACTACCCCTTCATCTACGGCCACTATGGCGCAACAAGTGTTCAGGTCCAAAAGGCATTCGAACTAGTCATTAACGACAAGTTCCCCGCCGAGCAGGTCATCAGCAAAGTTTTGCCACTGAGTCGGATCAACGACGCTATCGAATTCACCCGTACCGGCGAGGCACTGAGGGTGGTCCTCGTACCCGATGGAAAGGAAAGTGAACACCATGGCAAGTGAAGTCAAGGTTCTCGTCGCATGTGGCTCAGGAATCGCAACATCCACGGTCGCTCAGGAAAAGGTCAAGGAGATCCTGCGGGATGCCAAAATTCCCGCAAAGATCACCAAAGGGACTGTGGGACAGCTGCCAGTTCTCCAGAACGGTGTCGATGTCATCATGCTGACGACCCGCTACGGCAAGCCGTTGAACAAGCCCGTCATCCAGGTGTTCGGTCTCATTTCGGGCATCAACGAAGACGCGGTGGCAGAAGAAATCATCTCCACGTGTCGAGATATCTTGAACCAGTCATGATATTCTAGGAACACTCAATAATGTCAATTATCAAAGGCATTCTTGACGTCGGCGCCGTGGTTATCCTGCCGATCGTGATGCTGATTCTTTGCCTGATCTTCAGGATACCTTTCGGTAAGTCCCTCAAGGCCGGTCTGATGATCGGTATCGGATTCTCCGGACTTTCCCTCGTCATCGGATTCCTGATGACGTCTGTGCAGTCGGCAGTGGATTACTACCGGCACATGGGCGGAGGATTCACGACTGTTGATGTCGGCTGGGCAGCAGTCGGCGCGGCTTCATTCGGAGTACCCTTTGCCGCTCCTGCCATCCTCCTTGTCGTCCTCATAAATGTTGTCATGATCCTCGCGAAAATGACGAACGTACTCAACGTCGACATCTGGAACTTCATCCATTTCTTGGTCCCAGGAACGCTGGCCTATGCACTAACGAACAACGCATGGATCGGATTAGGTGTCGTCTTGGTGCTTTCGGTCATTGACCTCATCGTCGCTCAGCATATCGCACCAAAATGGCAAGAATACTACGGCCTCACAGGGACAACATGTTCGACTCTTTCCTACATCACGTCAGCATGGCCCATTGCGATCGGATTGAACTGGGTCATCGACAAAATCCCCGGAGTTCGTAAGATCGACATCTCCATGGAGAAATTCGGCGACAGGCTCGGATTCTTCGGCGACACCGCCTTCATCGGCCTCATCGTTGGTATCTTCCTGGGACTCATGACCCGTCAACCTTGGCAGGGTGTCCTCGTCATGGGTATGGGAATCGCCACCGTTCTGGTACTCCTACCTCGAATGGTCTCGGTCATGATGGAGGGCCTGTCGACGGTCGGTGAAGGTGCGAAGACCTTCATGAAGCGTCACCTCGGAAAGAACAAGGACGGCAGCGAACGCGAGCTCAGCATCGGCATGGATGTCGCTCTGGCACTCGGTGACCCGGCGGCCATCACCATCACCGTTCTCATGATCCCGCTGTGCATTGCCTTCGCATTCATTATCCCCGGAATGAACTACTTCCCAGTCGGCATGCTTACCGTGATCGTCTACATGATGCCGATGATCTGCCTGGCTTGTAACGGAAACATGTTTCGCTCTCTCATCATTGGGGCGATCTACATGTTCTTCGTCGAGTGGGGTGCCAGCTTCTTCGCACCGGAGGCTACTGCGATGATGCATGCCACCGGCGTTCATGTCTCCGGGTCTGTGACTGATGCGTTCTTCGGGTACAACCTTCCCAACATCATCATCTCGGCGATCCATCGGATGTTCTGATCCGGAACAGCGCAGTATTTTATGGCCATTTCTGATCCCGTGAAAGCAGTAACAACATGAGCGTACTTCTGAACACCGATCTGATAAGTGTGAATATCGAGGCCCCCGACCGCAATCAGGTCCTGACGGTCATGGCTGACAAACTTAATGGAGTCAGAGTGGCCAAGGAGGGATTTCTGGATGCTTTGTTGAAACGGGAGGAGATCTATCCGACCGGCCTGCCAATCAGTTGCGGTGTCGCCATCCCTCATACCGATCCGCAGTATGTCACGAGGGATGCCTTGGCTGTCACAACCCTGCATACACCGGTCCTCTTCGGTCAGATGGGAGGATCGGAAGAAGATGAGGTTCCAGTGTCCGTCGTCATTCTCATGGCTTTATCGAACGCGGACGATCATCTGAATATGCTCCAAAACATTGTGAAATCCATTCAGGATGACAATCTTATGCAAACGATCAGAAGCGCTACCAAACCTGAAGAGGTCGTTTCTATCGTCAGGCCGCTGATACCCGCTGATACAGAGGATTCCTGACTACAGCGGAACTGAATTGAATTCAAGATTGCTCAGCGCGACATCATACTACGGCAAAGAATGCGCTTGTGCCGGTTATGATGTCGCGCTGTATAAATAACACTTGGTCTTGATTTTTCAAGATACAAGGGTGATTACAAAGACGGCTTCGTCATAGAAGTTGTTTTTGGAAAGGCTGAAAAATGAACAACAAGAGCACTGACGAACCCCTCGTCGTCGCCATCGATTCGTCGACCCACTCTCCCAAAGCCGGTCGTACCACTTGGTCGGTGTAGTCCGCCTTCATCGCGGCCTCTACCGCGGTACGAATCCTTTGCCAACCACGCCCGAACTCCAAAGGCCCCCAGACAGACATGGCACACAAACGGGAGCACATTGCCGATGCGACGCCCCTAAATGTAACAATCCCCCTTGTCACCAAGAGGGTTCGCACTGTGGGCCTAACTGGACTTGAACCAGTGACCTCCGCCTTATCAGGGCGGCGCTCTAACCGACTGAGCTATAGGCCCAAACCTCGACCGGCTTCCCGACCGCGAGTAAAAACTCTACTGGATCACGCTCCGAAGAACCAAATCGGGATCTGATCGAGGTGTCGCACGTCCATCAAAACGGTACTCCACAACGCACGATGACGTTGGAATACGGCGTCGTCTCTCCCGTCCGCACGACGAAAGAGACGTTGGGCAGCGCCTTTTTGAGGTCCTCATGACTGACCGTGCGAACCTCTTCAATCCGTTCTCTCACCCAAGATTCCGGTTCATGCCCGAGAGCCTCGTGAGCAATCGTGGCTCCGTCCACGACCACTTCGTCGAGGATGGCGTCGAAAACCTCCTGGAACCTCGGGGTTCCCAGCACCACAGCGAGGTCAATCACCGGGACCTCATGAGGAATCGGCAACCCAGCATCAGCAACGACGAAGGTCTGGGTGTGCCCCAACCTGGCCACCGCCGCACACAATTGGGGATTAAGCAGTCCGCTCTTCTTCATGCGTGTTCTCCTCGACGAATGCTCTCCACCTCGTCAGCACTGGGGTAGGAGGCTTGTGCCCCCGGCTTGGTCACCGTCAAAGTCGCCACCGCGGTAGCAAAACGGCAACCCTCGACAAGAGTACGGCCACGAGCCAGTTCTGCAGCCAACGCACCAACGAAAGCATCTCCCGCACCGACGGTATCGACAGCCTTCACGGTCGCCGCAGCCACGGCGTCGAACCCTTCCGGCCCGCCGACGATGCATCCTGCCGATCCCAAGGTGATGACAACACTGCGGCACCCAAGGTTCAACAGCTCGCGCAAAGCTGCGTCAGGATCATCCTCAAGACGAGAAGTCGTCGATCCCAAAGCAAGAGCCACCAAGGCCGCCTCATGTTCGTTAACTACCAGCGGGTCGGCCATGCGAATGACCTCTGGATCAACGTCAACAACCGGTGCCAGATTGAACACGAATCGTTTGGCGCCGCGAGCAGCTTCGGCAATCCCGTCAGGCGGAATCTCACCTTGACACACCACCACGTCAGCGTCCTGGATGCGCTCGGCCTGAGCCCGGACGGTCTGTGCATCAACGGTCCCATTAGCGGCCGCGATGACGATAATTGAGTTCTCTCCGGAATCCGCGACCATGACGACGGCCGTCCCCGTCAATACGTCACGACGGACCACGCCATCAAGGCCAACGCCTTCCGATAGTAGGGATAGGGCGGTTTCAGCCGTCGGGTCCTTCCCCACAGCTCCGACCATCGCCACCTGAACGCCACATCGCGCCGCCGCAAGAGCCTGGTTAGCTCCCTTACCGCCGGGGGTCAGTGTCGCCTCACCTCCGGCCAGGGTCTCCCCTGGGCCCGGAAATCTCTCCACGCCGACCCTCATGTCGGCATTGATCGATCCGACGACGGTGACTTTCGCTGTCGCGCCGCTCATTCGTAGTCCTTCGCGTTGTCCTTGGTCACCAGCACAACCTTGATTGGGGTGGTCTTAGAAACCTGCTTGCCAGCCAATATGTCGGCCGCCTGGTCCACCGCGGTCTTGCCCAGCAAGGCAGGCTGCTGAGCAATCGTCGCTCCCATGGTTCCAGCCTTAACGGCCTTGATACCGTCAGCAGTACCGTCGAAACCTACAACCTTGGCGCTTTGGCCAGCCTTCGAGCCCAGGGCGGAAATAGCACCAATAGCCATCTCGTCGTTTTCGGCGAAAATACCCGTGGCTTTGGAGTGAGCCTGCATGAGATTAGTCGTCACGTCGAGAGCCTTAGAGCGATCAAAATTGGCAGTCTGCTTGGCGACCACTTTGATGCCTGGATGTTTGGCGATTTCCTCGCTGAATCCCTTACCACGGTCACGGGAAGCCGAGGCACCCGGGGTTCCCTGTAGGTGGATGACTTCACCCTTGTCTCCCATGATCTCAGCGAGTTTCTTGGCGGCATCGATACCACCAGCAATGTTGTCAGATGCAATGAAGGAAGCAACATCACCGCTGCTGGAGCTGCGGTCGACCGTAATCACCGGGATTTTCGCCTTATTGAGGGCCTTCACAGACGGCGCAACGGCGTCAGAATCAGTCGGATTGACGATAACTACTTTGGCTGAGGTAGATACCGCGTTAGCAAGCTGGTTGGCCTGGGTGGCGGCGTCGTCTGACGCGTCCTGCACCTGAAGGTTAACTCCCTTGGCCTTAGCCTCCTTCTTTGCCCCATCCACAAGCTGAACGAAGAACGGGTTAGTTTGCGTGGAGACGGCAAACACCACCGTGCCCGATGCAGATGAACCAGCTCCACCGTCACGGTTACAACCGGCCACACCAGTCGCTATTATCGTCACGGCAACTGCCGTCGCGAGCACCTTAGTAGACTTGAACTTCATTGTTCTACCTTTCTCTTGTTACACAATAGTTCGTGCATGAGCGCTTATTCAGGATTCTTTCTTAGACCTGAAGACATCGAATCCGACAGCCAGCGCGATAACGCAGCCGATAACAACCTGCTGCCAGAACGAGGTAACGTTAAGAATATTAAGACCGTTACGAATAACGGCTAGTAAAACAGCACCAATAAAAGTGCCGCTTGCCTTTCCAGAACCTCCTGACAATGAGGCTCCACCAATAACGACAGCTGCAATGGCATCAAGCTCATACCCGAACCCCGCCTGAGGCTGGGCTGAGGAGAGCCGACCAGCCAACACCAGACCAGCTAGGCCAGCAAAAACACCGGCCAGAGCGTAGACAGTGACGAGGATGCGACGCACCGGAATACCGGAGAGACGAGCAGCCTCTTCGTTACCACCAATGGCATAGAGAGAACGCCCCAGCACCGTACGCGACAGCATGAACCAGCACACCACACCGGCTAGGGCGAGCATGATGACAGGCACCGGAATTGGCCCAACATCAGCACCCAGCTGGTTCACTGCGTCAGAGGTGGCGACGGGGGTGCCGCCAGAGATAACAAGAGTTAGTCCGCGTGCGACGCTCATCATGGCCAGCGTGGCGATAAAGGCAGGCAACTTGCCATAGGCGATGGCCAGACCGGAAACAGCTCCAGCAAGCAGTCCGATTAGCAGGCCGATGATAAGGGTGAGCCAGCCTGGCAGACCAGCGTTAGAGAACATCCATGCTGAGACCATGGCTGAAAGAGCTGCGACCGAACCCACAGACAAATCAATGCCGGAGGTAACGATGACGAAGGTCATACCGAAGGCCATAATCGCCACCACCGCGGCTTGGATTCCGATATTAATGATATTCGGCACAGTGAGGAATACTGGAGTCGCAATAAACAGAGCAATACAGAGAATAATAAGGCCTACGAGAGCACCATGATTAAGGGACCAGGAACCAACTTTCCTGCCAACTGACGGTCTTTGCGTAGTAGCGGTTGATGTAGTAGTCACGATGATTTTTCCTTTCCAGATCATCACCGATCGAGAGAAGACGACATTCAGTACTTTTCGGCATTAAGAATGAATACGGGATTCATCCTGTTTTTTCATCAACAGGATCGACGGAAGCCACCGCTAGCTCCATGACAGCGTCTTCAGTGGCCGCCTTGGCGTCGAGGATCCCCATCGCTCGGCCATGGGACATGACGAGGATCCGGTCACTCATCCCGATGACCTCGGGAAGCTCGCTGGAAACCATGAGGACGGCGCCCCCGGCATCGGTAACAGCATTAATAAGCTGGTAGATCTCGACCTTGGCGCCGACGTCGACACCCCTGGTTAGCTCATCAAGCAACAGAATTGACGAGTCCGCGAGAATCCAGCGTCCAATAACAACCTTCTGCTGATTACCACCAGACAAATTGCGCACCGGCTGATCCAAGCTAGCCATTCTGACCCTCAGCTTCTCAGCAACATTCTGAGCGCGTCGACGTTGCCCAGAGCGATCAACTAATCCCGCGTGCGAGGTCGATTTCATGGTCGCGTAACCGAGATTCTCGTTAACCGAAGCATCGAGAACTAATCCCTGCGATTTGCGTTCCTCCGGCACATGGCCGATACCGTCGACGATTGCGCGCGAAATCTTTCCTTTCGGGAGCTCCTTACCACGCACACGCACGGTGCCTGAGTCGTATTTATCGGCTCCGGCGATGGCGCGCAGCACCTCGGTGCGTCCGGCTCCCACCAGACCCGCCAGACCCAACACTTCGCCGGCGTGCAAGTCGAACCCGACATCTTGAAATGCCCTTTCGCGGCTGAGTCCCGTAACCGATAGCAACACCTCTCCGACCTCACCGCGATGGCGCGGGAACTGGTCGTCAATGTCGCGGCCGACCATCATCGTGACCAGCTCACGTTCCGAGGTACGGGCCGGTACCTCCCCTACGAGAGTGCCGTCGCGCAACACCGAAACGTCGTCACCGACGCGGGGAATCTCGTCGAGGTGATGGGAGATGAACACCATCGCCACGCCCTTAGTCTTGAGGTCATCCATCACCTCGAAGAGCTGGCCAGACTCCTTGCGCGTCAGAGCAGCGGTGGGCTCGTCAAGGATGAGCACCCTGGCATCCATCGACAGAGCTCGCGCGATCTCCACGAGCTGTTGGTGGGCAGTACTCAGCGAACCGACGAGGCGGTCCGGGGAGACGTCTAAACCAATCCGCTCCAGCGCAGCACGGGCCTGAGCCCGCATCAAGCCCCAATTCACCAGCCCGCCCCGGCTGGGGGTGCGTCCAAGCATGATGTTCTCAGCCACCGACATCTGCGGAACGAGATTAAGTTCCTGGTGGATCGTCGCGATACCCCGAGCTTCGGCAGCCTTAACAGTAGGCAGTTCAACGGGTGTGTCGTCAATGACAACCGAACCAGAGTCGGGGTGATAAATGCCGCTCATCATCTTGATGAGGGTGGTCTTTCCGGCTCCGTTTTCACCGAGCAGGACGCGCACCCTGCCAGGAATGACGTCCACCGATACGTCTTGGATGACCTTGACGGGTCCGAAAGCCTTAGTGACGTGGTCGAGTCGAAGTACTGTTGTCACTGGTTCTCCTTGACCATTCGAGTTGATGCCCTGACGATGAGGTGGGTGTCCAAGCGGGCGGAGCTGGTGGGCTCCCCAGACATGGCACGGTTAAGTAGATCGACGGCGACCTTCCCCATGGCGTCAATATCCTGGGCGACGACGGTGAGGGCGGGATTGGTGAGGCTGAATACCGGCAGGTCGTCGAAACCGACCAGGTCGATCTCGTCACCGATGCGAACCCCCTGGTCAATGCATGTCCGCAGCGCCCCCATCGACATGAGGGAGTCGGACGCAAAAATGGCAGTTGCACCACCGTCAAGTAGTCGTCGGGCACCCATGCGTCCTGACTCCTCCTGAAAGTCGCCTTCGACAACGAGGTCCTCGTCAACCTCCAGTCCATGTTCAGCCAACAGTTGACGATAGGCCTGATAACGCTCCAGACCGGTTGAAGTTTGTTGTGGTCCGGTAATGAAACCGATCCTGCGATGCCCGTGATCCACCAGGTGGTGGACGGCCTGTCTCATTCCATTCCAGGGATCAGAGGTGACGGCTGGCAGAGGCGACCCCGTGATTTCACGGTCCACGCACACCACCTGAACGCCGTCGTCAACTAAGTCTTTGACGGCCTGCCCGCCGCTGCCAGTGGGCGTCACGATCGCCCCGTCAACTCTCTGACGACGCAGAGTGTTGACGTACCGGTTGAACTGGTCGGGAGACTCGTCGGCATTGCACAGCAAAGTTGCCCAACCATAAGCGAGGCACGCATTTTCAACGACCGACGCCAACTCAGCAAAATACGGGTTACGGATATCTGGGACGACCAACCCGATGACGCCACTGTGGGATGAACGCAAGGACCTAGCGTGAGCATTCGACAGATATCCCAACTCATGGGCTGCGTTGTGCACCGCGCTGCGGGACGCCTCGGAGGTCGCGGAGCTGCCGTTAAGAACTCGCGATGCCGTCCCCAGCGACACTCCTGCCAACCGAGCGACATCCTTGATCGTCGGTTTGTGAGTCATCTTTCCCTCCTCTCGTCGTCGAGTGTGAGGTGTCGAAGAGTTTTCCCATGTCCACCTTATGGAAACGTTTCCATGAGTGTGTGATTTACACGGAACCACATTCAGCATTGAGTGTCAAGGGGGTACTACAGAATCCGCCCCACGTCCCCGGCTATCCCTGCCAGTCCCTCATCAACTATGTCCTCATCAAAGCTGTGGCAATCCTGCACACAACACAGGGTCGTGCCATGAGGAGTGGCAACTAACCCAACGACGAACACATTTGCCACACCGAGACCGCAGCTCTCGGCCGCCTCAACGTCATGCGCACTCAAACACACTGGAACGTACTGTCACGGCTTCGTGTCAGACACTGTCGTGAAGCACTAAACTCGCCGCATTACCAGCTACTGCAACTCTGTTCCAGTTCGTTGCAGTACGTGCTAAGCAGGAGCAGACAAGCTCGCCACCACGTCTCACTGTCAGAGACGGTGGTGTACCACGTGAGACGATGAACGTCAACGGAAGGATCACACCCATGTCAATTGCACCGCACCTCGTCGTTATCGGGATCGGCCACGTCGGCTCGGACGTCGTCACCAATGCCGCAGCCTTGGGACTCTTCTCGCGTATATCGCTCATTGATGTCGACAAAAAGGTCCGTGACGGCCAAGCTCTCGACAACCACCAGGCCACCGCCGTCGCCCCCGCCATGACGACCACCATCACGGCAGCCAACTATGACGCATGTCGCAGCGCCGACGTCATCATCGTCTCCGCTGGTCCCTCCGTCCTGCCTGACAGCTACGGCGGCGGCCATGACTCACGTAACTCGCTGGCCCAAGTCAACTCGAAGGTCATCCGCGAGGTGATGGGCAACATCTGCCAATACACCCACAGCGCACCCATCATCCTCATTACTAACCCACTAGACGTTAACGTCCATATCGCGGCAACCGAGTTCGACTATCCGACGAACCTCGTCGTTGGCACCGGAACCGCCCTCGACTCAGCCCGACTGCGCCGTCACCTAGCCGACTGGGCCGGCGTCAGTCCCGACTCGGTGCAAGCCTTCATGTTGGGAGAGCACGGGGCGACAGCATTTCCCTACCTCTCGCATGCCTCTATCGGTGGTCTGACCCTCGCCGAGGCGACGACCGCCCTGGGGCTGCAACCGTTGTCCCCCGACCAGGTGGGCAACAGCGTCGTACAGTCGGCCTTCGATATCCTTGAGGGCAAGGGCTGGACGTCCTCGGGTATCTCGAAGGCGGCGGTGAGCTTGGCACGGGCCATGCTGCTCGACCAACGGTCCATCCATCCGGTATGCACGCTAGCCGACGGGGTGCTGGGATTCCACAGTGAGGTATCCCTGTCGCTGCCAACGGTGGTCAGTGGCCACGGGGTCGAACATCACCTCAACATCGTCTTGGACGAGTGGGAGCAAGAGAAACTGTTGGTCTCGGCCAAGGCGGTACGAGAGGTCTATGAGTCGGTGCGTCCAGCCTGAGCGCCGCGACTCCTGGCATTTCCCGTTACATCCCACCCATACAGCAGGGTGACGTCGGCCTCGATGACGAGTTCGGTGCGCAGTTCCGGGCACCGAACTCAGTCTTCGGCGAGAGTGACCTCCAAGCCACCCATAATCTGGGCAGCCAAGTTGTAGAGGAAGCTAAACAAGGTCGAGATCGCCGTAAACAACACCGCATTAATGGCGCCGATAAGGGCAGTCAAACCCAATACACGCCCAGTATTGACGTAGTCAGACAGCTCAAACTTCGACGTCGAACTCGGTGAACTGATGAGGTCGTTGACGACCTTATTCATGGAATCAAAGGCACCCGAAGCACCGATGATGCCCCAAATGATCCAGGTCGCGATAAAGAAAATCACCGCGCCAGCCACACCGAATAATAGAGAGGTCTTCATGACCGACCACGGATCGACGCGAGTCAAGCGCAACCGAGCCTTACGTGTGCGCCTCGGAGCGCGTGCCGGCTGATGCGCCTGAGGCGAACGATGCGGCTCCTGCTGGTTCGGGGCTTTCTCCCCCTGGGCGCCACGCGAATCAGTACGCCTCAACGGGGTAGACGCCGTCGTCCGTTTGCGATCAGACTCCTGACGCGGATCAGGGCGCTCCTCGCCCTTCTCGTGGAAGGTACGGCGGGCATCACCGGCGGTCCAGTGGATTGCCTCCGGGTCGTCGGGACCGGGATGCGTCACCTTCTTCTCGTCACTCACCGTTGTCCTCCGGCTTCATGTCGTTTCCCGCCGTATCGACGGCACGGTCGTCGTCCACAGTATCGCTTCGCCGAACCACACCTCCCGATTGGGCCTGCGTGGCATCGCCTTCAACAGTTTCCACTGATTCGTCAGCGACTTCCTCCTCGACGGTATGTTCGGGGTTGACAGCGATGATTGAGACAGCGTCGCCACCTCGTACGGAGACGAACTTGACCCCCATCGTGGAGCGTCCCTTGGCGGGCACCTCAGACACGGCCGATCGGGTGATCTGACCTGACGTCTTAATCGCGATGATTTCGTCAGCCTCGCTGACCACCAGGCCACCAACCAGGGAGCCGCGCTCCTCACTGAGGGCCATCGCTTTGATGCCGACTCCCCCACGCCCCTGCTGACGGTACTCCGACACAGCAGTGCGCTTGGCGTAGCCGCCACCGGTTGCTGTGAAAACGAACCGATCATCCTCAGGCATGTCGGAGTGGATGATCGACATTGACAGCAACTCGTCATCACCACGGAACTTCATGCCGGTAACGCCCGAAGTCGCACGCCCCATCGGGCGCAGCTG